>NZ_OY776414.1:165000-2565000 GCF_963675585.1 uncultured Draconibacterium sp. | reverse complement strand
AGCCTATTACGCGTATGGTTCGTTTGCCGAATTAAGCGAAAACAATGTAATAGAACGAAAAGGTGGAGTTTTGGGAATTGGTAAATCGGTAACAATGAAAGAAGATTTTAACCGCGATTATTTCACTGAAGTGGATATCCGCGAGTTCGATTTAATTCCGCTGATGGTAAAAAAGGCCGATGTTGTTTCGGTACACTCCGCCGGTTCATTTCATATTTCGGGCGAAAAAACTGCCGATACTTTGTTTATCGATAACAAAACAGAATTTTGGAAAGCATCTAAGTTTCTGGTTATTGTAACTAAGTAACTAATGGGTGTTTTGATTAGGTTTAAAAGCCTCTTCATATTTTTTGGAGAGGCTTTTTGTTACTCGTTAATTCCGATGCAGAATGTGGAGTAATCTATCTCCGGAGAAACTTCTACCTGAAGCTTATAATATTGGTTAATACAATTTTTTCATTGTCCACGCCATGTTTTCAGCCAGCGTTCTGATTGTTTGTATGCCTTCTTCGTCATTCCGCACATCTCCGGGTTTACCACCAACAGCAAAGTTCCAGTAACTCGAACCGGGCACAATCATTTGGTTAATCAGAAAAAAGTTATTCATTGTTTCAAAAGTGTGTAAAGCTCCTCCTCTGCGGATAGCCATTATACCAACACCCACTTTTCGTTTTAGAAGATGACCATTGCCGCGGGTTACGTATCCGGCAACATCAATCAATGCTTTAATTTCAGAAGTTACATCGGCAAAATACACCGGCGATCCAAGTATAATTCCATCAGCCTCTATCATTTTTTCAATGCAATAATTCAGATGGTCATTTTTAATGTGGCACTTACCATCCTGAATTTCCCGGCATTTTCCGCATGCCGTGCACCCATGAACCGGCTTGTTTCCCAGTTGTATTTTTTCTGTTTCAATTCCTTTGGCATTTAGAATTTTAAACATTTCGTCAATTAAAATGGCTGTGTTTCCTTCTCTGCGGGGACTTCCGTTAAATGCTACTACTTTCATGGTGTAAATTGGAAAATTGTTAAATTAAAATATTGTCAGATTGCCAAACTGTAGACAGAGACTGAACACTTTCTTGATTCTTCCATCTATTGGTTAAAAACGAACGAGATAATATTGGCGCCCATTTTTAATGCTTTTTCACGAAGATCTTCCGGATCGTTGTGCACATCAGTATCTTCCCAACCATCACCCAAATCGGTTTCGTAAGTATAAAGAAAAACCATTCTGTTGTCGATAAAAATACCAAAGGCCTGTGGTGGCTTGTTATCGTGCTCGTGTATTTTCGGAATACCTTCCTTAAATTCGTATTTCTGATGAAAAATGGGGTGGGAAGGTGGTAACTCAATCATTTCCTTATTCGGAAATACTTTTTTCATTTCGCGGCGAATGTATTCATCTAAACCATAATTATCGTCGACGTGTAAAAAGCCACCTCCTTCCAAATATGCACGCAGGTTCATGGCATCGCTCTCCGAAAAAATTATGTTGCCATGGCCTGTTAAATGTACAAATGGGAAATTGAAAATTTCAGGACTGCCAACTTCTATGGTTGATGGTTCTTCGTAAATATTGGTTTTTAAATTCTGGTTGCAAAATTCGATGAGGTTGGGCAGGGCAGTTGGATCGGAATACCAGTCGCCGCCACCGTTGTATTTTAACAGGGCAATTTTAACTCCATTGTTTTGAGCAATTCCGGCAAAAGCTATAAAAAGCAATAAAAATAGAAGGCGAATGCGCATGTTTTAAATTTTCCGAAAAATACGATTAACGATTGTAAAGAAAAAATCTGTAGTGTTAAACTATAAATTTGCTAGTCGTTTGCAAGATTTACAATATGACAGGCTACAATTCCGGCTGTTTCAGTGCGTAAACGAGCTGTTCCCAAAGAAATTTCTGTAAATCGGTGCTCTTTTGCAAGCTCCACTTCTTCGGGGCTAAAATCCCCTTCGGGGCCAATTAAAATAAGTACATCTTTGTTTTCTGGAACCCGATTTTTCAGGTGTTCTTTTTCGCCATCGTTACAATGGGCAATGTATTTGTTTTTAGCTTCGGAATTGGCAACCAGATTTTTAAAAGTGGTGAGTTCATTTAGCTTTGGCAAATAGGCTTTAACCGATTGTTTCATGGCCGAAACCAGGATCCGTTCCAGTCGTTCGGGTTTAATTACTTTTCTTTCGGAGTGCTCCGAAACAATTGGAGTTATCTCATCAACTCCAATTTCGGTGCATTTTTCAAGAAACCATTCCATGCGATCGATGTTTTTTGTGGGGGCAATGGCCATGTGCAGGTAAAAGTCTTTTTTCCCAAAACCGGCTATTGTTTTGTTAATTTTCAGCTTGCACTTTTTCGGATTGGCAGCTGTTATTTCTGCTTCATAAAAACCACCTGCACCATCAATTAACTGCACGGTGCTACCCTCCGAAAGGCGCAAAACTTTTATGGCGTGTTTCGATTCAATTTCATCTAAAAAAACTTCGGTACCCGAAATATTTGGGACATAAAACAATTGCATATTCACAAATTATTGATCAGGTGCCAAAGTTATAAAAAATGTTATTCTGATTTTTGAGATAGCAAATTATCTAATACAAACCAGATTGTTAATTATCAGGCTTCCAATCAACAGGAAGTGAGTAAGCTTTTATGTTTAATACGGTTCAGTATCCTTATTTTCAAAATGGAACGTTTTGTATAAATACACCATCGATGGTAATATAATAAGCACGCCAACCACAAGTGCAATAAGTAAGTAAAACTGCGTTTGATGAGGAGCACTCGAATTTTGTACGGTAATGTCTGCATCGTCTTTTATTTTCACCAAAATTGGAGATTGAATGGCAAACCAGCCGCTTACAATCATTGTGGTTTGGAAACCGGCCACCAGTCGCAGTAAGTTTCCTTTGTTTTTATTCAGAAGTACCCAAAGTATGGGTAATGCCAATGTTGCCAAAACAATACTTACGTTACTTGCCGGCGAATGTAGAAAATCGGAAAACAAAGAATGTCCGCTAATCTGTGCCGACAAGAACACAAGTGATCCAAGTAAAACCAAAGCGATTATTAATCGTTTCGAAATGCGCGAAAAGTAGGCCACCTGTTTGTCGTCTTTTAGTTCTCCAATTGAAAAAATGGCTGCTAAAAAAGCAAACAGTAAAACCATAAATATTCCCATGGTAAACGAAAACCAATTAAACCAGGGGTGAATGTAAATCTGATAAAAACCAAGCTGGTAATTGGTCGAAATTTCTCCAAGAATAATACCACCGAGTGTTACTCCCAAAAAGAAAGTGGTAAATAAACTTGAATACTGAAAGATAGCCGAGTAAATGGCTTTGGGGCGAACTTCATCAATGTCGTAATGCCTGAACGTAAATGCCGATCCCCGGAAGATAATGCCGATAAGAACCAGTAATACAGGAATATGCAATGTGGTTAGAACGGTAGAATACACCGATGGAAATCCAACAAACAAAATTACAACAACCAGAATCAACCAAACATGATTTGCTTCCCAAACAGGAGCTATGGCACGCGATACAACGCCTGAAGCTTTCCCTTTTGTGAGTAATTCGAGAATACCACCTCCAAAGTCGGCCCCTCCTAAAACAACATAAAGTAAGAGGCAAACAACCAGAATTAATAAATTTGCTTCAGCCATTTTATAAATATTTTTTGTGTAAAACTTTAATCTGACGGCTCAATAACCAGGTAACAACAAAAGTAAGCAGCAGGTAAACTGCCGAAATGGTATAAAAAGTATATTGAATTCCCGGCATAGGTGTCAGCGAATCTTTGGTTTTCATAATCCCATAAATAATCCAGGGTTGACGTCCCACTTCAGTTACAATCCAGCCGGCTTCAATGGCAATAAATCCAAGCGGAGTGGCAAGTATTAATAATTTTAACCACCATTTTTTAGTGAGCCAGTTTTTCCATTTAAAAGTACCTGCCCAAAAAATTACCGCCAGCAGCATTAAAAACGAACCCAGTGCCACCATCAACTGAAAAGAATAGTGTGTAATGGGCACCGGTGGCCATTCTTCTTTCGGAAATTCTTCAAGTCCCTTTACTTCAGCATTAAAATTGCCATGCGCCAGAAAACTTAACATCCCAGGGATTTTAATGGCATATTTAATATCCCTGTTCTCAACGTCAGGAATTCCGCCAATTACAAGTGGCGCTTTTTCCTGCGTCTCGAAATGCGATTCGAAAGCGGCGAGTTTGGCAGGTTGCAGTTTCGCAACATTTTTGGCAGCCAAATCGCCACTAATGGGCTGTAAAATGGCAGCTACTGAAGCAAATGCAAGTGCAATTGTTATTGCTTTAAAATGAATTTCGAGTTTGTTACGGAGGTATAAAAATGCATGCACACCGGCGACGGCAAAACCGGTTGCCGAAAATGCAGCAATGGTCATGTGGTGGGCTTGCGAAAACCAGGCTTTGTTAAACATTGCCGCAACAGGATCGATGTTCTCGGCCTGACCATTTATCCAGTCAAATCCTGCAGGCGCATTCATCCAAGCGTTGGCCGAAACCACAAAAATACCCGACAAAACACCCGAAATTCCCACGATCATTCCAATGTATAAATGCACTTTTTTATTCAGGCGTTTCCATCCGTAAAGAAAGAGTCCAAGTGCAATCGCTTCAACAAAAAAAGCAGTTCCTTCCCACGAAAACGGCATCCCGAAAATAGGGCCTGCGTGTTTCATAAAAGTTGGCCAAAGCATACCCAACTCGAATGATAAAACGGTACCCGAAACAGCGCCAACTGCAAAAAATATTGCAACCCCCTTCGACCAGGCTTTTGCCAATTCAAGATATACCGGGTTATTAGTACGTTGCCATTTCCATTCAGCCACAAACATAAACCAGGGCATAACCATTCCAATACATGCAAATACAATATGAAAACCTAATGAAACGCCCATTTGCATTCGGGCAGCCATAAATTCATCCATCTTTTCTTTCTAATTAATTCTGTTTTTCATTGTTCTGTACAATCTCTTAACAACATTTTCGCAATGTGGTTTTAAAAGAATTTTAAGATTCTGATATTCTATATAAGCTTATGGTATGAACCATCTGATTGATTGCTTTATAGAACACAAGTAGCGGTTTATTTTCCTGCTAATTTAGAAAATGAAAATGAAGAATAATAAGAAAAAAGGATGTTTTAAATAATCTTAAGTTTAAAATAGTGCTAATGAGAGGGGATCAATAAAGTACTATTTAAACATGCGCGGGACGAGCTGAAAAACCAGATCACCCGATCGTGTATCTACTTCGGGCCAGGTATTTACATCAAAATCGATTACCACTGTTGATGACGTTGGCATATCGCCATGAAACTCTTTTAAGAGATTGCTGACGTAATAATAGAACCCCGGATTGTGCCCAAAGAAGAAAGCTGTATTCGACTCAGCCGGCAATTGTCTGATCATTTCTGCAAATTCGCTGGTAGTAAGCCCGTCGTATATTTCCTTTACTTTTTTAATCTTTTTGGGATTATAATCGAGGTTTTCAGCAAAAATCTGGGCCGTTTTTAATGCTCGTTTTGCAGGACTCGAAATAATTACGTCGGGAAAAACTTCGCGCGTTTTTAATTCCTGTCCAATCCGGTTTGCATCGTCTTCACCTCTTTCGCGAAGGTCGCGTTTAAAATCGTTTTCGTAACCGTAGGGAACTGCTTTGCCGTGGCGAACTATAACTACTCTTTTCATTTTAAAAAAGTTTAAAGACCGAAGTTCTGAGACAACGGCCTATATTGTTTTTATAGTGTTTCGTAAACGTCGATTTCAGCTTGCGCAATTTCTACAATTTTAGGAACTGCACTTGTAAAATGCGGGGTGTTGTTGTGGAAATCAACAGCATCCTGGTCTTTCCATTTTTCAATCATACAGTAAGTTCTTGCTTCTTTTATATTTTTATGAAGGTCGTATTCAATACAACCGGCTTCGGCTTGCGATGCCTGAATCAGATCTTTGGTAAGTGCCAGAAAATTTTGCTCTTCGCCTTCGTTTACTGTAAATTTTGCTATTATCGAAATCATCTTTTATTTTGAATTTTATGTTTTATCTACAAACAAATTTAACTTAATTTGTTCTTACAATTGTAATTCATGATTCCATAATTGGGAATATTATTGGTCGTTTAAATAATCCGGAATGCAACTTCGACTGTGATGGCAAGTTATAATCTTCCGTCTTCCGACTTTGTTCTTCCGACTTTCTTTGTTAATGAAACGAATAGGACTTTTATCGGATACACACGGTTTTTTGCACGAGCGTTTGTTTTCATTTTTTGAGAACGTTGATGAGATATGGCATGCCGGCGATTTTGGAAACATTGAAACAGCCGACAAGCTAGCTGAATTCAAAGCACTTAGAGGAGTGTACGGAAACATTGACGGACAAGATGTTCGTGTTGTGCATCCCATGCATCAACGGTTTAAATGTGAGGAGGTTGATGTTTGGATGACGCATATCGGTGGTTATCCCGGACGATACGAGCGCTATGTAAAACCCGATATCTATTCAAATTCGCCGAATTTATTTATAAGCGGGCACTCGCACATTTTAAAAGTGATTTACGATAAAAAGCTGGATTTTTTACATATGAATCCGGGAGCTGCCGGTATACACGGATTTCATAAAGTATGCACTGCCCTTCGTTTTGTGATAGATGGGAAAGACATTCGTGATTTGGAAATCTGGGAAATTCCGAGATCGGAGTCAATTTTACAGATCAAATAGTTTTTGCCATAGCTGTTCAAATTCTTCGCTGTACTGTTTTACAATTTCAAATTTCGAGGTGGCCAGCAAATTTTCCTGGTTGTGTTTGGTGGCTGTATAGGTCCAGTTAAAACTTCCGGTAATGGCAAATTTGTTATCAATTATCCCAAACTTATTGTGCATGTGATAATGCGAATGATCAATTTTAACCGGAATTCCGGTTGTGCTTAAACGGTAAATTTCAGAGCCATTGTCTTCCGTTTTTTCATCGTCGGTGATTATTCGCACGTTTACACCGCGTTTGTAGCACGAGATAATTTCACCGGCTAATTCGTTGTCGGTAATTGTAAATATGCACAAATCAACACTCGATTCGGCTCTTCTCAGCAGGTTTCGTATTTCATCTTTAATTTCGTGGCCCGGGCTAAAAAATACCTGGTTAAAGTGGAATGCATTTTTATCGATTACCGTTAAACAGGTTTGTATCCAATCAATTGCAGAGAAGTCAGTATTGGCTTCAAACTCTTTTGCTTTTGTAAAAAGTGCCGATTTAAGTTTATCGCGATCGTTTCGGTTTAGTTTGTGAATTCTTCCTGTAACCGACTTCGGAACAAATTTTTCATTCAGATTATGACGGTGATTTACAAAATAATTGAGAATATCCTTCATGGTTTAGTTTTTTTTGATTGATATTAGATTGAAAGAGATTGAGCGGATTGATTAAAGATCGTAAAGATGAATCTGTCAATCTTAAATAAAGCTGTTTTCAATCTTCATCAATCTATTTTGTAAACGAATGCGCTGTCCAGTTATTTTTTTCCACAAAACCGGCATCTTGCATTCCCAAACTTTCGGCCTTATTTTTAATATCAGGAATGTCTTCGGTGTAAAATCCGCTCATTATTAAAGTGCCGCCGGCGTTTAGTACATTGTAGTATGCTTCCATGTCATTCAGTAAAACATTTTTATGAATGTTGGCAAAAATCAAATCAAATTTTTCATCGCCAAGCAGAGCAGCGTCACCCAATTTTACTGTGATATTCTGAATGTTATTTAAGCTTGCATTTTCAAGGGTTCCCTCGTACGACCAATTATCAATATCGATGGCAGTTATGTGTTTTGCTCCTTTCATTGATGCCAGAATGCTAAGAATTCCGGTTCCGCAGCCCATGTCGAGAATCGTTTTATCACTCAGGTCGTTTTGCAAAATAGATTCTACAATGGTTGCCGTAGTTTCGTGGTTTCCGGTTCCAAATGCCATGTTTGGCTCAATAATAATTTCGTATTTGGCATTTGGATATTCCGTATGGAATGGTGCCCGAATCATACACTCACCACCAATCACAAGCGGTTTAAAGTAGTTCTTTTCCCACTCTTCGTTCCAGTTCTGGTCTTCAATAATTTCCGAATTTATCAGAAAGTCGTAATCATCATCGTAGGCACTCACAACTTTGTCAAAATCGCGTAAGCTAAATTGTTGCGAAGGAATATATGCTTCAAATCCCTCTTCGATTTCAACAAAACTATCGAAGCCAATTTCTGCCAGTTGCGAAGTCAGTACATCGCGGAACCATTCTTGAAAAGGATCGATTTGTATGCTAATTTTGCGGTATTCCATTTGTGAATTTTTGTGCGAAGGTAAAAAAAAACAGCCACCCAAATTGATGAGCAGCTGTTTGTGCAGTGTTACTTCTTAATTACTTAAAAAATTTCTTTGGGAAAAGATTAGAAGATATATCCCACATTTAGTGCGATATTCCCTAAAGAGTCGCCGTTGTACGAAACATCAAAAGCTTTGGTATAACTGTACCGTACTCCACCATAAATTCTGTAGTTTCCCGCAAATGCCTTGGTATAACGGAATTGTATATTTCCGCTGGCACGGGCCGCAGTTAAGAATTCATATTCCCGAAATAAATATTGGTCAAGTGTTGCAAAGTTTTCTGATGTCGAAGCAAACTGGCCATCTTCTTTCTCAATTCCGCTACCTGAGCCATACGAGCCTCCAAAAGAAAGGCTGTACATATTATTTTTTCGTATTATATTTTTTTTGATCGAGGCAGTTGCCAGTACCTGTTTTACATCCTGTTTCCGGTAATAGGGATAAAATGTAGCCATTTGATCTCTACGCCAAACAGATACGCCGGCATTAGCCACCCATTCCGGATTGTTATCGGTAACATTAATGTATCCTGTATATTGGAATGAGGCTTTGGATAAAACGCGGTCTAATACCTGGTTTTTGCCATAATAAACCACGGTGGTATTTCCTCCTTCAGTGGTCGATTCTTTATATGCATTCTCGTAGTTGAGTAAATCTTCCCTGTCGAAACAAACTGAAAATTGATGCACGGATTGAAGCCTTTCTATGGACAAAGTTCCTTTGTAGTGAAAACTTTTTGCTTCGTGTTCGGTGTACTGAATATCAACCGACGATTTTTGCCCGAAATACCCGTTTCTCCATTTTATCCCCAGTTCGTTAAAAAAGTGAAAGTTACTTTCAGGGAATAAATCAATTTGCAACGTTGCTCCGTGTATAAAATCAACAAAAGGATTATTCCCTTCATCTCCGGTAATCCCTTCCGTTCCAAAATTTTCCTGTGTGCCGAAAAACGAACCATAGCTAATTAGAGAATTGAATTGCTGATCGGTATTTCCTTCTGCCTGGTATCTGGTATTTTCAGTACTTTTTCTGAAATAATAGTTTACTCCAAAATCGGCAATCCTGTTAAGAGAATAAGTTAAACCTGCAGTGGTTTCCAGGTTCATAATATCGTTTGTATGCCTGAGGTCTTTTATTTTGTAATAGCTAATGGTTTTGTAGTTTGTTTTTATACCCATTATTAGTTTCTCCGACAATGGAAAACTCAATGCACCCGTTAAATGATAGGTTTCCATTTTTTTCTTTCCGGCAGTACTATCGGCAAATTCTACTATGTCGAAGGGAGTAAAATAAGGATCGAGAACAGTTGATCCGCCCATGTTTTCACCCGAGAAATTGGAGTATTCCATTTTGCCGTAAAAAACAACTTTATTTAAGCGATAAAACGATTCAGTTAATCCACCAAAAGAGTAGCTGTTATCCGACTGGTAGTAGTTAATAAAATCACCATTTTCTTTGTTGAAATATGCCGAAATAAACGAAATTTTTTCGGTACTTAATTTATCGAGTCCGGCGGCATTTTCACTGCTTAGCCAATTGTTTGAGTTTTTTACATAGTCGAAATCAGTCCAGTTAATTTGTTCCTGAGCCATCAGTCCGGGCGCGAATAAAACTCCTCCAATTAATAAAACCCACGTTATATATATCTTTCTAATCATAGTTTCGTAGTGCTTACAGTTTAATCGCGTAAAGAAGCTTTTTTTCGTTGGTGGAAATCGTTTGTCGAACTGTTGGTGTCGCTGTAAATAATTCGTGCTCCGTTGACAATTGAAGCTTCTGCATCAATGCCCGAAGGATCGGTGCTGCCATCAACTAAATCAGTTGTGCCGCCTGAATAATTGTAAATCAATTTTCCTGCATTTTCAGCCAGTGCTTCGGTGGCTTCCTGGTTTACGTTCCTGTACAATGTATAACCATTTTTATTGTTTAAATAAACATATCCAGCGTCAATGGCTGAGGTCAATCTTTGTTGATTATCATCTCCTTGCTTAAAGACTTCAATACCGTCAATAACCCAGTCGATGGGAACCTTAGCGTAAACCTGCGTTGCAGATCCACCATAATTCCCATAGTTTTCAACATTAGTGGCAAACTCAGAAGGAGTTACTTCTTGTGTCGCAAAAATGTAGAATGCCGGTGATGTATAACTACAAGACCATGCATTACCAATTCCGTATTTTACAGCTGAAAGATAGTGAGATGTTGGTATTAAGGATGATGGTGCTGGGTAGTGACTTTCGTTAGAATATACATCAATATCGTAAAGCGTATAATAATTGGCATTGGCAAAGTTGATGGACTGGCTATACGTTAACGTGTTGTTAATTGCGCAGTTTAAAGCTATAACAATCTGTTCGCCAGGCTCTAAACTTATGCCTTCCGGAAAATACCAAATTCCCTGTGCTGCCGGAATCCAGCCCTCTGTTTCGTATGAAAGAGAACCATTTGAATAAAAATAATTGGATCCTTGCGAATTATAAGGATATGCTGCCCCAAAGCAGAAATTATCTAAAGAGGTAGTTACTACTGAATTATTATAAAGTATAACATATTGTCCGCGATAAAAAGTTCCTGAGCCATCGTCCTTTTGACAACCTCCATTGTACAATTCTTTAATAATAATATTGTTGGCTTTTGAAGCAGATAGATTTATTATTGTAACATCCGAATTTTTATCAGTCTCAGTTACTGTAAGGCTTGTATTTCCAGTAAAAATATAGGCAGTTCCCGATACTGTTCGTAGCTCAGAAACGGCTGCATTGTAAATGCCATAAGGAATTTCAAAAGTAGCTATTCCGTTGGCATTGGTAATGTCTGTATATGTAATGTTGCTGTTATAGTTAATCAGAGTAATGGTTGCATTTTCTGCTACCTCAAAATCATCAGGATAGTTTAATTGGATGGTGACTGTATGTGTTTGGTATAAATTATCAAAGTCGTTTTTGCATGATTGTAATCCCACAATCACAAATCCGATTAACACTAACAGGTAAAATTTAATTTTTATACTCATAGCCTAATTTTTTATAATTTAACCCGCATCGATAGTCCATAGTAAAACTTAGCAATTTTACCTGAGCCATTCATATACAACGATTCCTCGTTACCGGTTTTACTGTTCGTTATTATTCCGGTGTTGTTAAAGAAATTTGTAGCTTTAAAAGTAAGGGATAGTCGATCGCCAATTTCTTTGGTGACATTTAAGTTTGCCGCGAAATAGGGGCTGTATTTTTCAGGTTGAAAATAATAATCTCGATTCGACTTTTTTACCAGTTTCGAAAGGTCGTTATATAATTCCGGATCATTCTCTTTGGCCCATAAAAATTTCTCTAAAAACGGAATTTCAGTTTCCATATCGTGTATGGACTTATAATATTCTGGATAGGTTGCTACATAATTATTCCCATCGTAAATACCTTGGCCCGATGAAGATGGAATATAGGAATCTTTGTCATCCAGTACATAGCTCCGGATTCCATTTGAATATTCACTTAACTGACGCGAATAATCATACAAACAACTTTCGAAACGGCAGGATACAATCATACGTATTGCCGGAATGTGCGTAGTAACCATTACATTTGCCCGTAGCTTCTGGGTTTCGGAACCGTTACTTACCGCATCGTTACCAACGTAAAATCCAACATATTTATATGGGGTGCCGTCTGACGAATTTGCAGAAGTAGACATTCCCTCTTCAATAACTTCATTTATTCCTTTGTAAGAATAATAGCTCCCGTCGAATCTTACCGATGTTTTTAGAGCTTTTATTTTTCCGAAATCAACAATCCACTCCAAACCTTTTCTCGTTACAGATGAGCCATTCGCGTAATAATAGTTTTGGTGAAATTTATTTTTATCCGTATAACTCAGTGACTCACTTTCATAGCTTCCTGTGGCATCTGAAACAGTTACAATACCTGTTGTCTGGTCAATTGCATAAACCTGGTTTTCCAATGGAATTTGACACTCTTCCAAATCGCTTTGATTCGTTAATTTGTATTCTATTGGAACATAATTTCCTGCTTGACGATAAGGATGGAAGGTTTTATCTCTGAATGCCGTTAAAGAAACCCGTGTGTTACCAATCCTGAAATCAGTACCTACTTCCAGTTTCCTTCTTCGTTGCCACATTAAATCGGTATTGTAAACAGTTGTAATCGGCACAGTGTAATAAGCATAAAAAGCTTTACCTGCGTCATCCGACACTGAAGCAAAAGCTAACTGGTCACTGTATCTCGGACGCGGATATAAAATATTAGCAGAAGGAAGTTTAACCGCATCGCCCCAACCGGCATGAACTTTGGCATATTTTAGCAATGTGCTTTTGTTGGCGTATAACATGTATTGCGCATTAATACGCGGCGACCAGCCCTGAACAACTCCGTATTCGTTGCCTTTAATCGAGGTGATATCAGATCGAATACCGGCCTGTATATCCATCTGGTTCCCAAACACCGGAAATATTACTTTATCTTCGGCATAAAACGAGTAGGTATTAATAAAAGGTTGTTCGTCGTAGCGGTATTCTCTCCAGTCGGGAGCATATCTCATGTCGTCATAGTAAATCCCTTTACCATAGTTTCCAGCGAATGAAACTTCGCCACCAGCCTTGATTCGGTTTATGAATTCTCCCTTTTTCTGCATCCAGTTGGCTTTTAGGTTGGCCGAGTAGGTCACCGGTTTATCATCATCGTACATAATTTCATACCACTTTCCGGGAGGAATGAGAATAATTTCAGCATCCGGATTTTCGTCGTAATCCTGGGCAATAAAGTACCCTTCATCGGTTGAATGTTTGGCTGATAATGAGGCAGAACTGTCTTCGTTCTTTTTTTCTTCGCTTTTTTTATCGGCATAATTTACCGATGCGGTAAAATCGAGTCCGTTTAAATAAGGTTCATTTAGTAGCCATTTTATATTCAGATTGGAACGTACAGCGTAATCTTTCTGTTTTTCATAAGTTCCAACAAATCTGTCGGGATCATTTTCAGAATTAAAACCTCCCAGGTTGCCGGTTATTCCATAGGTTAAATCGATGGGTTTGCTTTTAGGCCCAAAGGTATTCCGGTAGGTTAACGACAAATTATTTCGGGTGTAAGTTGTGTAAGGCGAAACACGGTCTTTAATCGATTGGGTGTGTTCCAGACTGGTGTTAATTAGTCCTTTTTTGCCACCTAAGTCAAAACCTTTGGTAGCCGAATAACTTTTTGTATTGGGTTTGGTACTCACTTCAATTTCGAGAGGAGACTTTCCTTTGCGGGTGTGGATTTTCATCAAACCTGCTGTAAGGTCGCCATTTTCAACCGAAGGCAAACCGGTTACAATTTCAACCGACTCGATATTATTTACCGCAATGTTACGGATATCAACGCCATCAATTCCATCTATTGCAGAACTGCTAAAATTCGAATTGGAAGTTAAACGAACTCCATCCACCTCAATGGCAGTTCCAAAAGATGGATTATCCATTTCCGATCTGGAGTCTGAACGCAAAACAATGTATTTTTCTTGTGTCGCACTCGATTCGTAGCTTGTTTGTCCACCCGGCAGCTGCGACATTAAATCAGAAATGTCTTTTGTTTGAGCATGCGTTAAAGCATTTCTATCGATGGAGTAGGAGGTGGCCATTTCATCTTTTTTCTGTGCGGTAACCACCACTTCATCCAACGACAAGTTATTTTCTTTAATGTAAAAAATCTGGTTCGACAGAGATTGGTTTTTAATGTTTACGGTAATGGGTGTTTTAACATAGCCCAAGCACGAAATAAACATAGAATTTTCGCCTGCCGGCAACTTAATGGTAAAATCGCCGTTATAATCGGTTATTGCCCAGGTGTTATTATCCGAAGTTACAATGGTTGCGAATTCAACCGGAGTTTTTTTATCGGCATTCAGCACTTTTCCTGTTACAGAATATTGACTGTAAGCCGCACTAAAAGTTGAGAGCAATACAAAAAATAATAGTACTGTTTTTACCATTGGGCAGTTGATTTGACCTTTGTTCGTTTATTTAAAGAATTTATTGGGGAAAAAATTGACCGCAATAAACCCAAATATACCTGTTATTGCTATAATCCCTAAATCAACAAGTTGATTTTTAATATTTTCTTTTCTTTTTCTTATGATTAAAAACTGAATAGCCATTAGTAGCAGGCTCAAAACAATCCAGTTATACGATTTATTGCCTTCAAAAAAGAAACGAATAAAACTGGAATTGGAATTTGTCATTTTTAGTTGTGCGGGAAACAGAAACTGCGCCACTTTTCCTTCGGTGCGTTCGTCGCGAACCGGCCAGGTTTCTTTGTATTCATTTACCTTATTGTAATCCTTGTCCAGAACCTGGGAAGTAATTTCACCGTCACCTGTGCTGGTTATTAGATAGTTAAAAAGATCGCCATAGATTTTTATTTCGTTTTCTTCTGGATTGATATTTTCCACATCTAACTTCACCAATTGATAATCGTATTGTGTTAAAACATACACATTATTATCGGTCGAAAATAAATAAGCATAGTAAAATTTATCTTTAAAGTCGACACAATTGATGCTTCTGAATTTTAACCCTTCAGGAAGTTCTGTTTTTTCGACATAAGGTAAGCCTTTTACAAGTTTTATGTGAAACAACTGATCTGCTGAGTCAACCACCAAATAACCTTCGTCGCATGATTTGCGGGTAGTTGGTAGCCCGTTTATCGATTTGGCAGGAAATTTAAATCCTCGTTTGTAAAGTACGGCCGAAAACATCCGGCTTTTTTCTTCATCCACTTTATTTGATTCGGCATCGATGAATTCCATGCGCCACGTGATTCTGAAAAAGTCTTTTGGCATTTCCAGGTTAGCGCGTCCCGATTGCGATTCGAATAGAGGATATAGGGTAGGCAGTGGTGCATGAATCTCTCTCGGCCGAACTCTGAAAGTTGACCGGTTGTTGCTAATATCGTGCATGTCCATTTCTACGCCATCGATTGAATCGGGCATTGTGTTGTTCATAAGTAACTGGCGGGTGAACATCAACGGAAGTTTGTTTTCGTACTCTTCGCGTGTAAAAGTATCGCCTTTTGGATTGGTACGAATTACTTCATCCCCTGAACGTATTAACATAAAATCGTGGTCGACACAACTGTATTGAACATAAGGAGCACGAATAGGTTCTGCAAAAGCTACCCAATAGATTTTCGGAAGTGCAATACCAAATCCAATGATCGCTATAATTACTAAAAAATATCTGCTAAGTTTTACCATTTTACATTTCTCCTTTTCTAAATCGATATCCTGAAAATAACAATGAAATACTGATGATGATGACCAATAAAGCCAGAGCTAAATTAGCCGGAGCATAAGCTCCTGTTGGGGCCGATTCAAGGTAGAGCGGCACGAATGTACTTGCCACCACAAGGTAGGCCACACGATATTTCCAAACGGGTTCTAAAACGATTAACGCAGCCAGGTAATAACACGCTAAACCCGATAAAAACCAGGGAGTTATTGATGCCAGCGCGGGAAAAATAATGTCCGCTGGAAAGAAAACGACACTCAAAGCATAAAACAGGGCCAACTGAATAAAATAACTGACCACAAGACCAACTGTTCCATACAACATCATCATCAACAAAACACGGTTTTCGTTTAACGGTAGATGAAATGTTAATTTTATTCTTTTGCTCACAGTTTCGGGAAAATACTGTGCAACCGAAATTGCCAGAGCTCCAAATAAGGGAACAAATTTAAGTGATCCAAAATACCGTACACCCATAAATAGTATGGTGTACCAATAATTGTTGGCTTCGTTAAATTTAAAATCGCGTTGCACATTTAAAAATATATAACCAACAACAGCCAATCCTAAAACGGCATAAAGAATAATAAACCATCTGGTTTTTATCCATTCTTTGTATATAACTGATTTCCACATAATTTTTTATTGTTGTAAGACCGAAGCCCGAAGATGGGAGAAAGAAGTTTTGCTTCTGTTTTCCGTCTCACGACTTCCGACTTTTTTAATATTTTCCTGTTAAGCCAATAAAAGCATCTTCTAATCCCATCTCAACTTTTTGGAAATTTTTAAAAGCAATTCCATTATTGTTGAGAAAACTTAAAACCATCTCGTCTGATTCGTAGGTATAGATTTCAACTTTGTTGTTTACTTTTTCGAAGTTGGCAACAAAGTCTTCTTTCGACAGATCAATGGCTGGATTTTCAACCTCGAGATAAAATTGTTTGAACTCGCGCATAAACTCGTGCACATTGCGTTGAGTAAGCACCCGGTTGTAATCCATAATCAGTACATCGTCTATCAGGCGTTCCATATCCTGGATGATATGGGACGTGGTAAAAATGGTTTTATTTTTAGCCTTGGCATATTCGCGCAAATAGTCGATAAACAAGCGGCGGTAACCAGGGTCGAGTCCCATCGAAAAATCGTCGAGGATCAGCAAGTCAGGATCCTGGGCCAGTATTAAACCAAGCGCCACTTGCGATCGCTGACCGCACGACATGGTTGATATTTTTTGTGTGGGTGTTACTTTTAATTTCGACATGAGTTCCCAGTAGGGTTCATTGTTCCACCTTTCGTAAAAGCCAGAGTAAAACTTCTCGATTTGGTGAATATTCATAAAAGCATATTGAACGTGGCCTTCAATAAGAAATCCAATACGCGCTTTATTTTGAGGTGTTAAATGCTGGGTATTTTCGCCATAAATTAAACACTCGCCACTGCGTGGTTGCAAAAATCCGTTCAGGATGTTTATGGTAGTTGTTTTACCGGCTCCGTTTTTTCCCAGCAAACCCAGTATACTACCTTCCTTAACGTGAATGTTAAGGTTTTCGTACACCAGCTTTTTCCCATAGTAATGGGTGAGGTTGTTGCATTCTATTGCATTGTTAGTCATAGTGTTTATCAAATTTATTCCTATGTGTAAAGCAAAAATAGTTCACTTAGTTGTAGTAGTATTTATTTGTGTATTCCCTTTTCCCATTTTGTTACAACCAATAAAAATCGTACACCAATTTTCATATTCAGTAAATCGATTTTGGACTGTTATTATCGTTAAGTTTTTACACGTCTCTTGTGTACTGAAAAAATATCGACTCGATTTAATCAGTTAAATGGTTACACAAGTGTGTCGATTCACTTCACTAAAAAAAGAAAATAGGGTGTTGGCTACTCCAACCTGAGATTTTTAGGTAAACTTCTGTTTTGATTTTTAATGCGTCATCCCTAATGGTTTTTCAACGACCGGGATGACGCATTTAAGATACCCAAATTATTTGATTGATATTTTGTTTATATAACGTTTGCCTTTTACAATGGTGTTTACAATATAAATTCCGGTTGGAAATTCGCTGGTGTTAAACTTTTTAGTTTGGCTATTTGGCTCTGTTAAAGAAACCAGTTTTCCTGTAATGGAATACATTGCACAGCGCTCAATGTCACCTTCAGTTGAAACAAGTTTTACAGCAGTTGGCTCGTAAAAAACATTTAATTCGGCCTTGGATAAAAGTGTTGGTATTGCTGTTGTTAGCTCAAAATTATCTATGTCGTTAGTGAAGATATCACCAGTTGCAAGAGCATAAAATTTATCATTATATACTCCTCCAATTTCATATATTACTTTTCCTGGATCGCAACTGGTCCATGTTTCGCCACCGTCATTTGTGAAAATTGAACCTTTTGTGCCCATCATTATATAAGAATTATGATCGAATTTATAAAAATCATAAGCACCAACCATATTTCCAATCGTTTCGAAAGTTATACCACCATCTTTTGTAACCCAACAGCTGTCATTAGATGTTGTAATGAAAAACTCATTGTCGGAACCTAATGTAATTGTATAGAGGTACATTTCATTATCATCTTTATCCAGATTAGGATAAAGATTTGTAAATTCTGTTGTGTTTTCAATACTATCTACTCCCGCAGTGTAGGAGACCAATAATGTTTCTTTGCCAACTATGTAAACAGTATCGCCTTTTGATTGAATTTCTTTTACATATTTTGTCCCTAAATCATCGGTAACAGGTGTCCAGTTTTTACCCGCGTCAACTGATTTAAAAACCCTCGAGTGTTCCGTTTTGGGGGCAGTGGTATAGTCGAACCAATCTACCCATAATAACACTACGTTATTCCCTACGTAATGAATAACGGAGGTATTTACTCCGTTACAAAATTCATGATAAGGATTCGCAGAGGGATCGTCTTCATTTGCCTTTCCAAGTTTTGCAATATCAACTGATTTATAAGTCGCCCAATTATCATCCGTATAAAAGACTCCTCCTGACCAATAGATATCGTTCTTGTCTGAACTAGATGGATAATCAACGAGATAATGACGATTAACACTGGCATAGGCTTCATCTCCTACTGAGCTTAATCCATAAAAATCTATGTTATCATATATTTCATTCAATGACGGAATTTCAGGGATTGATAGTGGATTCCACGATATTCCTGCATCATCACTGGCAAGAAAATTTAAATCGTTACCAATAATTATTATTTTATCTCCGTTAACATATGTTTTTTGAAGATTGTTGTCACCCACATTTTGTGTGGAGTAAACGTAGTTTCCACTCAATACATCAGAAACTGCAAATTTATATATTGCGGCTTTTGCAAGTAGAAAAAGAGAATCATTAGCTACACATCCAATTTCCCAAAGAGTAAGAGGTAATGATGTACTATTCCAATTATTTCCGTTATCGGTTGAAACATATAGGTATTTTGAACTAGTTAATACAATGGTAGAATCATTGATTTTTGCAATATCGGTTGCTCCTTTCGCTCCTTTTATTATATCGAAAGATTCACCAAGATCACTTGATGTGAATATACTATCTCTGGTTGTAGTAAATAGAACTTCAGATTCACTTACAAAATCAATATCGTATATAAATGTTGAGGATGTTGTATACGGAAGTTGGGAATAAATATCTACTAATGAATCGGTGGCGGTTGAAATTCTGTAAAGTTGTTTACTCCCACCGGTAAAACCTGTTTCTCCATTAAAAACAATACAACTCATCGATGTGCCACCTAAGTCGCCACTAATGTTATTCCAGGTTGAACCACCATCCGATGTTTTAAAAATACCGGAGTAATCTTCTTTCCCTCCCTGTTCGTATTCGTACCAGCGGGCAGCACAGTAGGCAACAGTATCGTTAACGGTTGCAACAGCGGTGTAATCGAGACCGAAACATTTTTCAGCACTTGGACTAAGGCTTGGATCGCCAGATGGTTCAAAAACAATTGTATCGATAACCGACCATGTTGCACCTTCGTTGGTAGTTTTTAATAAAACTCCGTTAACCAGCGGATCTTGGTCTGCATCATAAAGCTTTTCCCTGGTAGTAACAACATAACCAACGCTGTTTTTTATGCTAATGTCGGTTAAACTATAATAAGGCTTCATCAGGTTTAGGCTGTTCCATGTTTCACCTCCGTTACTCGAAGTAACAAATGTATTTCCATTTCCTGCAATGGCAGCATAGTCTTCGTTGATTGTCATCTTTTGGAGCTTGTTTCCATCGCATAAAGTTTTTTGTTCCCAGTTAAATGTAGCTTCTTGAGCGTTCCCCAGAAACGCCATTAAGCATAGAATAAGTAATAAAGTAAAATTTTTCATACGCACTTTTTATAGGTTATTTAAACTTCAATTTTTAGTTTTCTTTTGAGTTCTTCGTTTTTATTTCTTCCGAAAAATCGAACATGTTCTCCACTTTTCCCTTTCTACCGTTCGAATACGAAATCACAAGCGTATCGCTTAATAAAGCCTCTTCAATTTTAGAAACACTGGTCATTGTATCCACATATACAATATCAGCCACTTCCTCATAAGTTGAATCAAGTTCTGTTTTAAACTCAACCACCCCATCGTCATTCGAAAGGTGACTCACCAGATAAGAAAGCCGGTTTCTTAATTTACTGTTGTTCCCCAATGGTAGGGTGTAGCTTTTTACCACATCGTCGGTATAATCATCGCGGTAATTAAAAGTTCGTTCGAAAGCGGTAAACAACGAGTTTACATATTCGGCTTTTGGAATGGTAAAGAGTTCCGGTTTGCCCGATATTTCATATTCCAGTTCCAGTGTGCGTGGACCCTGAGTTGTTTCAAATGTATATTCCTTCGATTCGATTATGTTGAATAATTCTTCGGTATTTTCAATTGGTTCAGGGAAATATATTTTTACCACAACCGGACAATCAAATTCAGAAATCAACCCTACCGCATTGGTTTCGGAAGCGATCATTGCGCTTAAGTAGTTAAAATCGTAACTGTCAAAAAAGTTGTTGAGCTTTAAACTTATACCGTATACCGTTTCAACATTCTTATCTAATACTTTAAGAGCTTTCTTTTGAGGTGTAAAAAGTAATTCCTGTATCTTTTCTTCATTCAACCGGTCCGAATCGTAATACATTTTTACGCGATTATGTTTTACATAGGTTGCAACTCCATAAACGCCATCAACGGTTTTCATCTTATTGGCAAAAGCCATTGAGCTGCCGTAACATTTTATGTTTTTTAGTCCCGACTGGGTGAAAATTTCAGCGCTTTCAATTTCTTCCGGTTCTCCCCATTTCAGGTCGATGGTTGGTACTTCCCACAATTTTCCTACAAATACACCCAAGGTAACCAATACAACTGTTGCAACAATCGGAAGCCATTTCAATTCTTTACGTTTATTAATGGTAAGCGTATTTTTTTCAGGACAAACCAACAAACAATCGCCGCATAAATTACAATCAACGTGTTTTACTACTTTTAACGAAGCTACGTCAATTGCCTGAGGGCATTTTTTTGAACACAACTGGCAGTCGATACAACTTGATGTGTTTCGGGTAATTTTAGCCAGTGGAAAAAACTTACTTTTTTGTCCAAACAGTTCGATGGCATATCCTCCGGCACAAGCAATAGCCAAAGGCCATACATAACTTATTTCAACACCAAATTTTAATAAAATGAGGTAAATGGCAAGTGTTGCAACAAAAAACAGCGAGAACTTGAAAATATTTGAGATAGCTCCAAGCGGGCAAAGATATTTACACCAGAACAAGCGAATAAATACCGATCCAAAAACTACCAGAACAATTGTAATAATGGCATAAAGCACAACAACATCGGAATTAAAACCCGATGCAAGAGCAAAATACGGGTCGAATTTTTTACAAAACAATTCGTTTGATTGCAGCGTGTAAAAAAGCGTTATAAACAGTAAAATGTATTTTAACGAACGTAAAATTTTATCGAAAATACCTGAGATTGTAAACCTGATTTTTAATTTGTCACCTAATCGTCCAAGCCACTCACTAACAGTTCCGATCGGACAGATGTATGAACAGAACAATTTGCTAAACAAAAGCACTCCTGCAAAAAGTAAAATGCCCATTACTATTTGTGCACTTGTCATGGTGCACGAAAGTGCCTGACTTAAAAGATAACTTCCCAGGGCCTGCAATCCCCCGAAAGGACAATATGCCTCGAAATCGGGAGCAGTAATTTTGGTTAATTGCGGCATAAAAGCCAAAATCAGAATAAACAGAATAACTCCCCACTGCACAGTAAGGCGCGGCCAGTTGGTACCTTTGGTTTTTAATTTCATTTTGTATTTAATAATATAGGATCGAACGTTGAGTTCAATCGGTTTGTATATTATAATCTTCCGAATGAGTCGTTATTAGTTAGATGATACCTTTCCCGTAATTCGATCAAAGCCTTCTCTTTTTTATCCTGATTTTTGCGAAATGACGCGATATCGGCATTCTTTCCCATCAGAATTCCAATAGAAATTGCAGCTGCAAATACAACAGCAATTTGAAGGTACTTGGAAAAATCGAAATTGAAATGGTTTTTTACAGCAAAGGACTCTTTGCGATCAATAACCCGGTCAACTAATCCATCAGGAATAACAGAATCAACATCCAAAACATCCATAATTTCTTCAACCTGCATTGAAATGTTATTATCTGATAAGTTGTCAGATTGTTGTGACGAGCTATTATTTTCTAACTTATTGTAATTCATTCTTATTTTATAAGACGAAAATGAAATTTAAATCCGGCGCGAAAAAGAAACTATTTTAAAAATTATTTTTTATCCAGCTGATTTCTTCGAGAGCAAGACGCTTTGTTGCAGTATTCACACTGGTCTCCCGCCTCCATCATTTCAAGCAATAGTTTATCGAGTAAAAGTTTTTGATCTTCATCGCAAACACTTTTTATGTTTTGAAAATGAGTTACAGTTTGTCGTTTTACCGCAGTATGGTATTTTCCAATTTTATCAGTCAGTCTTTTTAATTCATCTTCGGAAGGATTTTCGGACGAAAGCTCTTTAACCAATTCAAAGTTTGTTTCGCATTGAATATCGATGAGTACCTGGTAGTTGCGAAATACTTTTTGATCTAGTTCCATAATCTCCTCGAATTGTTTATCGGTTAATTGTAAAACTTCTTTTAAATATTCATCCGAGTTAAAAGCATCGGAAGTTTCTGATTTTTGGATTTGGTTCATATACAAAAAAGTGGCGAATGCCGATATGTTGATTATCAGCAAAAAAATATTCAGCCATTTTATGGTTTGTTGTTTCTTTTCCATTTTTTCAGGAATTAAGTTTTAAATATTCTGTAAGCTTCTGTCGTAGGTTCTTTTTAGCTCTGTAAATAAGCGATTCAACCGAGTCGATGGACATGTCTAGTTTTTCACAAATCTCTTTTTGTGTGAATCCTTCAAATTTATGTAAGAGTAAAACAGTTTTCTGTTTGTCGGGAAGTTGATCGATTAAACGATATAAGTGGGCAATGTTTTCTTTTTCTTCCAGCTTTTTTACCGGAGTGGCATTTTCAATGAATCGTTTATTGCTTGGTTCTGTCGTGTTTTTTTCGTCGGGGGAATTGTTGGCTTTTGCCGGATTTTTTTTCCGTAAAAAGCTAATGGATTTATTGTACGAAATTTTATAAATCCACATGGTAAGATCGTCGTCGTTTTGAATATACGCACACGATTTATAAATTTCCAGGAACACATCCTGAAAAATATCTTCGGCATCCGACGTGTTTTTTACAAGTCGGAATGCCGTATTAAAAACAAGTTTTTTGTATTTTTCAATTAATGTCCGAAAAGCGAGGTTATTGTCTTTTTGTATTTCCTTTATTATCTGACTGTCAGTCATTGGAAATGGAATAGATAATTAGTCAACGGTAACTTTCCCCGAATTTTTATACACTTTCATTTCTTTTAAGCGGTTAATAGCTTCTTCCCGGGTTAGATAGAAGTCTCCGTCATTTTCATCCCAGGTTTCACCTTTCGAAATTCCCATTTTGCTGCATCCTTCTACTTCAGCAAGACTTACCGTTTCCAAAGCTTTCATTTTTACGGCATCTTTACCTATTTGTACCACTTTGGCTTTAATGGCTTTCCCTTTTACCGGAACATTATCTTCCGTTATCTGAACTACCAAACCGTAACAAATTTTGCCTTCTTCTACCCATTCCGGCATTTTGGCCTTTAATTCCGCACTCATTTCAACTTTTTCTTCCTGGTAGGAATAGGATGCAACTTCATCCGACTTTTTAGAAGAATTACAACTTGAGATAAAGAGGGCTAAAACAAATGATACTATTAAAAATTGGTTTTTCATTGTACAGTTTTTTTTGAAGTTGGTTAATAAATCTCTGTAAATTAGCGCTTACCGGATGATCCGGTTTTTGTCGATTGCGTTAAATTGTCAGAAATTATGGGTATAAAAGTAATAATTACTTCAAAATATATTCGGTTAAGAGCAAAATGTTTAAATAAAAAATAAAGCCACCTTTTTGTCGTTCGACAAAAAGGTGGCTTTAAAAGTATGTCTTTAAGCGTGTTGCTTACTTCTTAGTAGGCATTAATGATTCCGATAAAATCTTCAGCTTTAAGTGATGCGCCTCCAATTAAACCACCATCAACATCTTTGTTCGAAAATAGTTCGTTAGCATTTTTGGGATTACAGCTTCCTCCGTAAAGGATTGAAGTTCCTTCAGCAACTTCTTCACCAAATTTAGCAGTAATTGCAGCACGAAGATTTGCATGCATGTCTTGAGCCTGAGCCGAACTTGCAGTTACTCCTGTACCGATTGCCCAGATTGGTTCGTAAGCAATAACGATTTTTTTGAAATCTTCGGCAGACAGTTGGAATACTGTTTCTTCCAATTGATTTACTACAAATTCGTTGTGAGTACCGGCTTCGCGAATATCTAACGCTTCACCACAACAGTAAATTGGAGTCAATCCGGCTTCCAGTGCCAATGCTAATTTTTTGTTTAAAGTCTCGCTTGTTTCACCATAATATTCACGACGCTCTGAGTGACCTAAAATCACATATTTAGCACCTGTAGATTTGATCATGCTTACTGATACTTCACCGGTGTAAGCACCTTTTGCTTCAGCAGCACAGTTTTGAGATGCAACACCAATACGTTCAGTGTTAACAGTTTCTGCAACTTTTGTAAGGTGAGTAAAAGGAACTCCTAATACTACAACTACATCTTCAGCACCTTGTTCTGCAACAATTGTATCAACTGCTTTTGCCAATTCAACACCTTCCTGAACTGTGGTGTTTAGTTTCCAGTTTCCTGCAACTATCTTTTGTCTCATATTATTGAATTTTAGTTTATTAGATATTTCAAAATCGCACACAAAATTAGCCGAATTGTTGAATTTTAGGGTACCATAAAATCAAGTTTTTTTACAATTAACTATTTGTTCATTCAAAAACCGGGAGTCAGAAGCCTGAAGTTAGAAGTCAAAAGTCAAAAATCAAAAGCTCAAAGTCAGAAGATAAAAGTAAAGGTGTGAATAACCAACAACCATTACCCAATATAAAATGGCATTTTTCCATTTAATAAATTCACAATTTATCAATTTCACAATTTGACAGGTTTATAATTTGTCAATTCCCGGTTCTTCTATTCCGTCATAAACTTTTTCTGAAATTCTTCGGGTGTAGGAATATCGTTGTAATGCCATTTCCCAACTACATTCCCATCTTTTAGGACCACTAATCCCGGATTCGAACGGATGATTGTTTTTAAGGTAACTTCGTCGCAATTGAAAAATTCATAGGGTGCATTGTTCGCTTCAGCAAAAGCCATTGACTCTTCGTATACACTCGATGTAAGGCAAATAAATGATAAGTCTTGCGCCATTGCCCAGTTTGCCAATGTATTTATTTCATCCTGCGACTTGGTTGATGTTTTGGATAAATCGTAAGCCACCAGCATAAAAACATAATTTTCGTCGTAAATAAAAAAGTCGATTATGTTCTCTCCATCCGGTGTTTCAATTCTGAAATCGTGAATAGGAGGTTCGTAACCTTCCTGTATCAGTTTCGATTCCAGGTTATCATATTCCCAGTTTAGGGTGTCCTTCCACGGATAATTTTGTTCAGTGAATTTTTTTACCTCACCCGTATTTTTGTTCTTGTAATAAAAGATGTTTTCGTATACCTCTTGCGGCGCTCCTTCCGGTGTGCTCATCGCTTCCGGAATATTTGTTCCTGTTTTATAAGGTCTGAAATCAAAAACGGGCAAGTGGTTGTACGAGTAAAATACGATTCCAAAATAAACGATAAACGATAAAAGGCTTAAAATGGCCGGAGCCTTGGTTTTTACCTGTTTGGCAAACCAGTCGCGGTTAACTACTGCAACTATTGCAATAACTATTATTACCAGGTTTTTATAAAAGGTCTCCCAGTTTGAAATTACCAGCGCATCGCCAAAACAACCGCAGTCGGTAACCGGATTTTTAAGTGCAATCCATAAGGTTAACGGGGTAAAAAAGGCCATGAATAAAAGTCCCAGCCACGAAAATAAGCGCATCCACCAGTTAAATAGGAAAGCAATACCAATGGCAAATTCGCCAAAGGCAAGCAGAATTCCAAGTGGGAAAGCAGCCCAAATCAACCATTCCATTCCCAATGCATTAAAATAATCGGTGAACTTGTAAGTCGATCCCAGCGGATCGATTCCTTTTACAAATCCGGAGAAAATAAAAATGATACCAAAAAGTATACGGGCAATGTGCTTGACTATTTTCATATTAAAGAATTAATCTTCGTTTTCAAATTCAATTTTAATTAGGGCAAAAACGGCGTAATTGATCATGTCCATATAATTGGCATCAATTCCTTCCGAAATAATTGTTTTACCCTGATTGTCTTCAATTTGTTTGGTGCGCTTAATTTTCATTAAAATTAAATCGGTGTACGAACTAATGCGCATATTTCTCCAGGCTTCGCCATAGTCGTGGTTTTTGTCCATCATCAACTTTTTAGCCTGATCAAAATAAGTATCGTAAAGTGCCTGGGTTTTGTCGTTGGGTAATTCTTCATCGGCCGGGCCCAATTCCAACTGAATTAAACCCATAATGCAGTAATTAATAATTCCGATAAATTCGGGTTTTACACCTTCATCTACTTTGGTAACACCCTTTTCTTCGATGCTTCTAATGCGTTGTGCCTTAATGTAAATCTGATCGGTTAAGGATTTCGGGCGCAGTATTCTCCACGCTGTTCCGTAATCGGTCATTTTTTTTGAGAATATATTTCGGCAAATAGAAATTACCTGGTCGTATTGTTTGTTTGTCTTTTCCATACTGTTTAAAATGCCGGATAAAAGTATTAAAAAATGAGAAAATTGAGCTGTTTTATTTTACATTTGTAGTTAACGACTTGTTACGAGTTGTAAATAAATTGTTAAACATAAAAGCTTTGACCTGATGTTGATTACACAGTCGGCGGGCAAATTCCTAAAACGTAATAGTACGATTCATTTGGGGGACAGTACAATAGATCTATCCATTCCAATTGTTATGGGAATTGTAAATATTACGCCCGATTCCTTCTACGATGGAGGAAAAATGGAAGACGAAAAAACCATGTTAACAGCTGTTGAACAAATGATTTCAGCGGGCGTTTCAGTAATCGATGTGGGAGCGGTTTCCACACGGCCAGGAGCTGATCCGATATCAACTAAAATGGAGCTGGGGCGCTTGTTGCCTGCAGTTCAGTCCATTCGGAAAGAGTTTCCTGAAATTCCGATATCAATTGACACGTTTCGGTCGTGGGTTGCGGTACGTGTAATTGATGAAATTGGACCGGTTATCGTGAATGATATTTCGGGGGGTGCACTCGATTCGAAAATGTTTGAAACCATTGGCAAATTACAAATGCCTTACATTCTATCGCATATTCAGGGTACTCCACGCGACATGCAGGACGATCCGCAATACGATGATCTGATCAAAGATATTTCATCGTATTTTGCCGAAAAAGTGAAACGCCTTACAAAACTGGGAGTAAAAGATGTTATCCTTGATCCGGGATTTGGATTTGGGAAGAATCTCGATCATAATTATGATTTGCTCAACCGGTTGGATTCGTTTAAAGTTTTTCAATTGCCTGTAATGGTTGGATTAAGCCGTAAATCGATGATTTGGAAAGCTTTGGATATAGAACCAGAAACGGCATTGAACGGAACTACGGTTGCCAACACGCTTGCATTAATGGGCGGAGCTGATATATTGCGCGTACACGATGTAAAAGAAGCGGTTGAGGCCGTAAAGATTTTTTGTGAAATAAAAGCTACTTTAATCTAATGCTTACATTTATTACCATACGTTTTCTTGATATTCTAGACATATTGCTGGTGGCATTTTTGCTCTTTCAGTTGTATCGTCTTATAAAAGGAACCGTAGCTTTTAATATTGTAATCGGCTTATTCTCTTTGTACTTGTTTTGGCTGGTCGTTAGGGCTTTAAATATGGAACTGCTGGGCTCAATTATGGGGCAGTTTATTGGTGTTGGAGTTTTGGCGCTTATTGTTGTTTTTCATCCCGAAATACGGAAGTTTTTGGTATTTATCGGAACAAATTACAATGTCAACAAGGTGTTGTCGCTCGATAAATTGTTTGGTACCAATAAAGTTAAAACCATAAATCAGCAACAAATCGATAGTCTTGTAGATTCTTGCGTTGCAATGGGAAAAACAAAAACGGGAGCTCTGATTGTGATTGCAGGAGAATCGGATTTGAATGAGCAGATAAGCTCTGGAGAAAAAATAAATGCACGAATTTCATCAGCGTTAATTCGCACCATTTTTTTTAAAAACTCCCCCCTTCACGACGGTGCAATAATTGTAAAAGGAAATAAAATTATTGCCGCCGGATGTATTTTACCACTTACCAAAAAAGCACTCGATCAGGCTTTGGGATTGCGCCACAGGGCTGCAGTTGGAATGACTGAAAATTCAGATTCGTTGTGTATTGTAGTTTCCGAAGAGCGTGGTTCTATTTCGGTGTCGCAACATGGTGAAATTAAACGACGCATTTCAAAAGAAACGCTCACTGAGATTCTTGAAAAGAACCTGTATGAAGAAAACGAGGCAGGCGAGAAATAATAGTTAACTGTCATTTCTGATCACTCTGTTTCTCAAATCCAAAACTTAGAATTAACTACTTTGTAGTCGTAAAATTTTAACGATTCTAAAAATTCGTAGTATGAACAGAATTTGTGAAGTATTCAATATAAAATATCCAATAATTCAGGGAGGGATGGTTTGGTGCTCCGGTTGGAAACTGGCTTCGGCGGTTAGCAATTGTGGCGGACTGGGTTTAATCGGTGCCGGATCGATGCATCCGGAAACGCTGGAAGAGCACATAATTAAGTGCAAAGCTGCCACCGATAAACCTTTTGGTGTAAATGTGCCCTTGCTTTATCCCGAAACCGAACGTATTATGGATATTATTGCCAAACACAAAGTACCGGTTGTTTTTACTTCGGCGGGCAGCCCCAAAAAATGGACCGCCTGGTTAAAAGAAAAAGGAATTACTGTGGCACATGTGGTTTCAAGTTCGATTTTTGCAGCCAAGTGCGAAGAAGCCGGAGTGGATGCTATTGTTGCTGAAGGTTTTGAAGCAGGCGGTCACAATGGGAGAGAGGAAACCACAACAATGTCGTTAATTCCTTCGGTGCGCAAAGCCACTACTTTACCTTTATTGGCAGCGGGCGGAATTGGCTCGGGCGATGCCATGCTGGCAGCCATGGTACTTGGAGCCGATGGCGTTCAAATCGGTTCGGCTTTTGCTGTTGCCGAAGAATCTTCAGCACATCCTGAATTTAAAAAGCTGGTTATTGCGTTGGGAGAAGGCGGTACAAAGCTGGCTTTAAAGAAACTGGCTCCCACACGTTTGGTAAAAAATAGTTTTTTCGAACAGGTAGATGAAACTGAAAAGGCAGGTAAATCACCGGATGAGATGCGTGAACTTTTGGGGCGGGGACGTGCAAAAAAAGGGATGTTTGAAGGTGACTTAAACGAAGGTGAACTTGAGATCGGACAAGTGTCGGCACAGATCAAAAATATCAGGCCGGTAAAAGAAATTATGAGTGAACTTCTTTCTGAATATCAGGCAGCTAAACTAAAGGTTCAGAAAGATAAATTTACTTTTTAATTCTACTATTTACCTTTTGAAAGCAGGCGGTAAAACTCAAAATCTATTTTGAATTTTCTGAAAATTGGTTTTGAGAATTAGCGTCTTTAAAATTATCTGGCAAATGCCTGTATTTCGTCAATCAGTCCTTTTTCGTATGCTTGTTTAACGTATTCCAATTCTCCCAACCGGTTCAGGTAAAGACTGGCGTAATTACGCTGGATACTTGTACCTGAAAAAAGATAATAAAAAATACGTTTAAAACCTGCCGGGGTGTTCACCAAACTTAAGACAAAATCTACAAAGCGGGTCATGGCAAGATTAGAATCGCTGCTTAAATTGCTCATAATAAAATCGATGTCCTTGCTTTCTCCGTTTTGTGCCTTGGCAATAAGTCCTCCCAGAATCCCTGAAAAATGTTGAATCTCCTTTTTCTCCATTTTATTGCTTGATAAATTGTTGGATGGTTTTGGATTGATTAACCACAACGTGACCGGTGTTTTTTAAAATCATATTCTGAACATTAGCAACTGTTTTTTTAAGTCGTTTTGCTGTTTTTGTCGTATTGTAAAAACAATCTGTTTCGCCACCAATAAATAAAACAGGACAAGCGATATTCTCCAGCTCAGTTGCACTGAACAGGGGGAGTAGTTCAGTTCTGGGAATAAAATGCTTTTGCACCAATGAAACAAATTGTAGTGCTGTTTTGTCAATATCCAGATCTCCGTAGATCATTTTGTTTATTTTATTAAATCCCCATTCTCCAAATGCTGATGTGACGGTAATTAGCAGCACACTTGGAAGTTTAAGCTGTGTAATTCCGGCCGCAGCAATCAATACCAGTTTTTCTGTTTTTTGAGGAAAATACACGGCAAATTCTGTGGCTATCCAGGCTCCCAACGAACAACCAATGATGGATGCTTGATTAATTTTCAACTTTTCAAAAACTTCATTTAGCCAATCGGAATAATGTTTGTCTTTAAAATGGGGGCGGTTTTCAGCACTGTTCCCGCATTCACCAATAACATCAACCGCAAATACATGAAAGTTTTTGGAATATTCTGCCACATCGGCTTTCCACATTGCTGAGTTCGAACCAGAACCATGAAGCAAGACAATTTTCGGAAGCGATTTATTTCCGCTTTCCAATACAAAAGTACTGCCATAAGTTGTAATGATCTGGTGTTCACGACATGGAGTAGTCCAGTCTTTCAGAATAGAATTGTAAAACTCAAGTACTTTGATTTTTCCATTGGCCGATTTATAAATTGTGTTGTTCGTCTTCATCCGGGTAAAATATTCCTATTGTGTTTTTCAATTTTTCTGTAAAGAACAGCAATTGATGAGGGTATTTTTTTGACATAAATCAAAAAGGAAATTTTGGCTAAAAATGGTATCTGGCTTTCGATTCAAAACACACGACACAAGCTTTTTTTTCCAACATGCGAATTTGATTTAAAGGCACCGGGTTGCCAAGTAGGTTAACATATTCCAGTTGTTCTAATTCGTATAAGGCACTAATGTCATCAATTTGGTTTCCCGATAAATCGATGATTCTAAGATTTGAAAGATTGCTTAGCGTATCGATGTATCCGATCTGGTTGTTTGCCAGATATAATTCTTCCAGTAGCTGCAGTTCCCATAAATTGCTGATGTCGGTGAGTAAATTATTCGATACATCGAGAATCTTTGTGTGAATACAATATTCAATTCCATCCAGCGATTCAAGACCCGATTCGGCCATTTCAAAGTCCTCAAAATCTTGTAGGTAATAAGTGGGCAGTTCAATATTGGTTCGCCCGTATTCTCTTATTTTCAGAAGGTTAAAAAATGAGCGTTCAAATGCATTGTCTTCGGGTTCTTCAAACGATTCTTCTCCGTATTCATCTGTAAAAGAATAACCCTCTTCGGTGTCGGTATCCCAAATGTATTCAGCATCAAACTCCATTGATTGGATGGTAATGCTCGCTGCTCTTACATCAAAGTCTGCCAGTAAAAAAATGTGAGAATAGTTTTGAAGCTTTTCATAATCGTTAAGCTCAAATAGTTTCTGCAACTGGTTGTGAATGGAGCTGCCTTTATCGGGATGATACAGCATTATGAGTTTCGAGAAACATTTTGCATCGTTTTCTTCGTCGATGTTAACGTATTTCGAAATTTTATTGACCAGTCCCCGAATTGCTGTGTAATTTTTGGTTTTGTAAAGTAGAATCAGTTTGCCGGAAATTTCATTTAAATTCTCGGGCGAATAAGAAGCGCATAGTTTATTGTATAATTCGCCAATTGTCATTCCGCAAGTTTTGATTGAATAAAATACAGGATGTTGTTCAAAGCCCCGGTTGCTTCGGGAAACAATGGAGCGAGCAGAGGATAACAGTGAATCATCTTTTTCCCTTTCTGAAAAGTAATGTCAACACCGCTTGAATTGGCTTTTTCGTAGTACATTTTTGCATCGTCAAAAAGCTCATCGTCTTCGCCTGCATCGATGAAAATAGGAGGTAAACCTGCCAGGTCGCCAAATAAAGGAGAGATGTATGGGTTTTTAACATCCTCGTTTCCGGCGTAATACCGGCTAAAAACCGTCCAGCTGTTTAATGGCGCCAACGAAACTTTGTTTTTGCTGTGGTACGATTCGCCGGAGCAACTCAGGTCGGTCCAGGGAGAAATGGCAACGGCAGCTTTTGGCAACGGTATGTTTTTGTCTTTGAGTGCGAGAAGCAAAGCCAGACAAAGGCCTCCTCCGGCTGATTCGCCCATCATGATTGTATTTTCGGGTTTGTAGCCTTTTGCTAGAACTGCCTGATACACGGTTACCGAGTCGTTTATGGCAGCCGGAAAGGGATTTTCGGGAGCCAGTCCGTATTCGTATAACAAAGTAGTGAGCCCGGTTTTTACTGTAATTTTTGCAACTATTGCCCGATGATCGTTACACGATCCGGAAACATATCCACCGCCATGAACATAAAACAACAGTTTATCTTCCGGCGCATTTTCGGGAATAATCCATTCCGATAAGATGTGATTAATTCGCTCTTGTTTTAGCCTTACTGTGTTTGGTACTTTCCCAAAACGTTTTGCTCCTTTTTCACATTCTTCTCTAAACTTTAAAACAGACGCTACATCGGGCCCCATTGTTTCTTTTCTGAGCCGGCCTTTAAAAAGGTGTCGGTTGCGCATTAACCCAATTAAAACTCTGCTTTTAATACTTGCCATAACCATTTATTTAATTCGCGCACAAAAATTGCCATTTCTGTGCTTTCCTGAATTCACCTATGTTAACTTCTGCCGTTGTTGTGTAATTTTTTTCGAATGCGGCTAAGCGATTGAGGCGCAACACCCAAAAACGAAGCCATGTGTTTGAGCGGAATTTTTTGCATTAATTCTGCAGGGTAGTCTTTTAAAAGCTGTTGGTAGTTTTCTTCTGCAGTATATATTTTTGATACAAGCATACGATTCTCTGTGAAGTCCTGTATTTCAGCGATTAATTTTCGCATAAAACGATTCCACGATTCCACTTGCTCAAGTTTTTTGTATTGCTCGAAGGTGATTTTCCATACCACGGTGTCTTCCAGTGCCTTAATGGCTTCATTGGCAGGTGTTTGATCCCGAAAGCTTACTCGTGAGGTAAAACAGTAAGGGGCAATTGCAAATGTTTTGGTAATATCAGCACCGTCAATGTTGCAATAAAAACGAATAAGTCCGCTTTCAAAAAAATAGAAGTACCTGCAAGTTTTTCCTTCTTCCAGAATTGCCTCTTCTTTTCTGAAATTCTGTTGAACGAACTCCGATTTTATTGCATCCCAATCTTTGTCAGGAAGCTCGGTGTGTTTTTGTATCAGGTATTTCAGTTGTTCAGGCATAAAAAATAGTATTTATCCTTTTCTTATCCGGCTTAATGTTTCCTGCGAAATGCCAAGCAAGGAGGCAATGTGCCCGAGTTTTGCCCGTTTCACAGTTTCAGGTGCAATTTTTCTTAAATACTCGTATTTTCCTTTGGCATCGGCAGCGTGCAATGCTTTGGTATGCACATCAATATTTACAAATTCGCGTTCCATTAAAGTGTTGGTGAATGTTACAAATTGTGGAAACTGAATGAGTTTCTCGCTGTTTTGGCGGGTGATACTTATGGCAACGGTGTCTTCGCACGCCTGCAAATATTCGGTTGACGGAAGTGATAGAGCATAGCTTTGCAAAGAGGTAAAGGTTTCATTTTCAGTATGAATCCAGGAGGTTATTTCTTTACCGTCGCTGAGATAATATTTACGTACCATACCTGTTTTCAGAAACCAGATTTTAGTGCAGCGTTCGCCTTGTTCCAGAATGTGCTGGTTTTTTGAATAATGTTCCGTTTCAGCCAATTGGTACAAAGCCTGAACAGCTTTGTCGTCAAGTTTAATTATTTGCTCAATATAATCAGCCAGTTGTTTCATATTTTACTGGAATAAGTGCAAAGCTGTTGCCGGAAATTTGTTTAAGTTTTTCGCGCTTATTTTGCCGGCAGGATTTTTTTTAACAAAAATAGATATCCGGTTTTTGAAATACAAAAGTGATCGGCTATTTAGTATGGCTGGCAGGTTGCATTTGATTTGTATTATTCCAAAACCCGAATGTGTAAAATCCTGACATTTTTTACAGGCCGGTCAAAATCCCCCGTTTCAACAGCAGCAATCGAATCAACCACATTTAATCCTTGAATTACTTCGCCAAAAACGGTATAATTTTGATCGAGATGAGGAGTGCCTCCCAGCGTTTTATATACTTGCCGTTGTTCGTCAGGAATGGTATAATGTTCGAATTCGTAGTTTTTTGCCAAAGCAACAATACTATCGTTTAAGCGTGTGTAATTTTCAATGTCATTGTTTCTCATGGCGAGATAAAAAGCCTCTGAAAGTTCATGATTTACCGAATCTTTTTTAACCAAATCCTGTGCCAGCCAATCATTAATTCTTTGTTCGGCAAGTGTTAACATGCTGTCGGTAAATACCTTTCCTTGTACAATGTAAAACTGCGTACTGCTTGAAGCCCGGTCCGGATTGTTATCGCGAGCAGCTGCCAAAGCCCCTTTTTTATGAAAAAGGTTGGGATGAAATTCAGGGAATACGCGGTAGTTTAAACCACCTTCTCCAAGTGAAACGCTGTCGGGTGCTTGTTTGCTGTCCGGATCGCCACCCTGTATCATAAAATCCTGAATAACACGGTGAAATAAAACGCTGTCTAAAACACCATCTTCAATAATTTTAATAAAGTTGTCACGGTGTTGCGGTGTTTCGTTGTAAAGTTCCAGATAAATGGGACCAAAATTAGTCAGCATCTCAATAACGGTACGCTTTTCAGCTTGGGCTATCTGAGGTTTTTGTTTTGATCCGCAACTCCACAGAAGTACAGTGCAGATGCTAAAAAATAGTATTCTCAGGATTATTTTCATAATAAGTTGATAAGAGTTTTTCCTGAGTAAATATAAAAGAAATTATATGCTTATTTAAATCTGAAAATGAAAAACAGGTGCTGGTTTCAATCGGTGAATAAAAGAACAGAGAATTACAGGATTACTGTATTTCTCTGTTTTGGAAAATTGGTGTCCGGTATTTGTTAAACAGATTTCTCACTACTCGTATCGAAGTGCTTCGACAGGATTGCGAACAGCTGCTTTGTACGATTGAAATGAAACCGTAAGTATGGCAATAAGTGTGGCAAGCACTCCGGCCAGTGCAAAAATCCACCAGTCGAGTGTGGTTTTGTAGGCAAAATTCTGAAGCCAGCGGTTCATGGTATACCAGGCAATTGGAGTTGCCAAAACAAACGATATTACTACCCATTTAATAAAGTCTTTGTTAAGCATGGCTAAAATCTGGGTTACCTTCGATCCATTTACTTTCCGTATTCCAATTTCTTTGCGTTTGCGTTCGATGGCAAAAACCGATAGCCCGAACAAACCAATACAGGCAATAAAAATAGCCACAAACGAAAAGTAGCTAAACAGTCCGGATATCCGCTTTTCAGAATTGTACATTCTTTCCAGTCGTTGGTCGAAAAAGCCAATTTCACAATTGGTATCTGGTATTATTTCATTCCATTTTGAAGTTATGGAAGCCAGTGTTTTTGTGAAATTCTCAGGTTGTACTCGTAAAATCAGTACGTCGGGATCCTGAGTTAAAGGCACCATTAACATTGGTTCGATGCCATTTTTAAGGCTTTCGAAATGAAAGTCTTTTGCAACTCCAACAATAGGTAGTTTCTCCTGTCCGTTTCTTCCAAACGTTTTTCCTATCGGTTCCAGCATTTTCATTCGTCTCAGTGCTTCCTGATTTAAAATTACTTCGCCGGTCATATTGCCGTTTTCGGTTTTCATGTTATCATAAATCGATGAAAAGCTTCTTCCTTCGGCCAATTGAATTCCCAGTGTTTCAAAATAATTCCGATCCACTCGCATAATACAAATCAACACTTTGTTTTCCGGATCTTTGCCTTGCCAGTCGTAACCCCACGATGAGTTCCCTCCATAAAACGGAAGTTTGTCGGCTTTGGTTAAATTTACTACTCCACTTATGTTTTTAAATTCAGCTGAAAGTGCTTCGTGTTTGGTTTGCGTTGCTTCGTCCAGGTTGATGTATATCAGATTGTCCTGGTTGTAGCCAAGGTCGTAATTGTTTATAAAATTGAGTTGTGTGGTAACGGCAATGGTGCAAATTACCAAAACAATTGAAAGAGTAAATTGAAGAACAACCAACATGCTTCGAAAACTCAGGCGACTTCCGTTTCCTTTTGGTGCCTTTTTTAAGACACGTGCCGGTGCAAACGACGAAATATAAATAGACGGATAAGCCACCGATAATACTAAAATGCTTGCTACCATTACAAATAGCATTAGTAACAGGTATTTGTTCCCGAGTAAACTCAGACTAATTTTTTTATCGGCCAGTTGACTGAACAACGGTGTAAAGGCAAGAACCAGAATTATACCAAGCACAAGACTTATTGCAATCATCAGTCCCTTCTCGTAAAAAAATTGATTGGTGAGATTGGCTTTTGTTGCACCCAAAACCTTTCGTATTCCAACTTCGGGACGCCGTGTTTCGGAACTTGCTGTAGAGGAGTTTACAAAGTTGATGGAAGCAATTAATACAATGATTAATGCAATGGCTAAAAACTGGTAGATGTATTGAATCCGATTGTTTTTATCGGAGAAGTTATACAAATGCATTTTGGAGTAGGGGAAAAGATAAAGTGATGTATTTTCCTGTCCTTTTTCTTTTAATAGACCGGTTATTTTGCTTTCCAGATTGTCGGTATTTGTACCTTCGGCAAGCAGCAAACTTGTGAAAGGCCAGTTGTTGCCCCAGCGTGTAAGATCGGCTCCCAAAGCTTCGGCTACTTTAATCGACGCAAGTATGTCGAAATTAATCGACGAGTTTTTTTCGGGGCAGTTAATTACAGCACCTACTGTAAATTTATAATTGCCATAAACGGTTAACACTTTCCCAATTGGTGATTTCCCGTCAAAAAAAAGGTCGACAACTTTTTGGGTTATCATTATTTGATCGGGTGATTCAAGTGTATTTGCATCTCCTTCGGTAATTTCGAACGAAAACAGGTTTGTAAATTCCTTGTCGGCAAGCATTAAACCAATATCCTTGTACTCCTTGTTTTCGTATTTAACCGGCTGACCACCTAAATTTGTATAAGTACTCGCATTCAAAATTTCGGGATACGTCGATTTTAATTCGGATGACAAAGGAAATGGAGTACAGCCGGTATGCAGATCCTGACCGTCGGAATAAATCTGGTGTTCGTACACCTGGTAAATCTGGCTCAGGTTTTTGTGGTATTTGTCGTAGTTGAGTTCGTCGACTACCCAAAACAGAATTAGCGTGGTGACTGCCATTCCAATTGCAACTCCTCCAATATTCAGAAAGGAAAAGAATTTATTTTTGAGAATATTTCTCCAACCCAGTTTTAGGTTCCGTTTAAATGTTGACATGACTGAATGTTATGAGTTTAAAGTATAGAGTTCAGAGTATAGAGTTCAGCGTTTAAAGTTCAGAGCTCAGTGAGGAAAGTGCTGAATTCTGAGTTTTGTTTTACTATAAAAGTATTTCCCGGAGTTCTTTTTTAACTTCCTGGGTAATCACCATTCCGTCGAAAAGGTTGATTATGCGGTGTGCATATTCCGAATCGCGTAAGGAGTGCGTTACCATTACTATGGTTGTTCCTTCCTGGTTAAGTTCGGTTAAAAGGTTCATTACCTCCAGGCCATTTTTTGAATCGAGATTTCCGGTTGGCTCATCGGCTAAAATTAGTTTTGGATTTGCCACAACTGCGCGTGCAATGGCTACACGTTGTTGCTGTCCTCCTGAAAGTTGCTGCGGGAAATGTTTTTTGCGGTGCCCGATTTTCATTCGGTCCAGCACTTTTTCAACCATTTCCTTCCGTTCGCGGGCTTTCAGCTTTAAATAAATTAAGGGGAGTTCCACGTTTTCATAAACACTAAGTTCATCAATCAGGTTAAAACTCTGGAAAACAAAACCAATGTTTCCTTTTCGCAATATTGTGCGGTTGCGCTCTTTTAGCTGCCCAACTTTTTTCCCGTCGAAATAATATTCTCCTCCCGATGGATTGTCAAGAAGCCCGATAATGTTTAGAAGAGTTGATTTTCCGCATCCCGAGGGACCCATGATTGCCACAAATTCACCTTTTTTTACATGCAGGTTTACCTTGTTTAAAGCACTGGTTTCAATTTCATCGGTACGGAATACTTTTGTGAGGTCGGTTGTTTTTATCATGTTTCTGGCTCTAAAAATGATTATTCGATTGTTTGAAGTAAAGACGTAAGAAACTTTCGTTCGTTACAGTTTGAAAAGAATAATTTAAAAGTAACGACGAAATGAGTGAGAAAGAAGACAGCAGGAAGAAGGAGATGAGGGAAGGAAAGGCTTAAACTTTTTTTGCGATAAAAATCAAATCGGTGGTAAGTCTGCCATCCTGTTCTGCGTAATCCTGCTCAATCGTATATTCAGTTTTAAAACCATTTTGCAAAAGTGCATTTTGTAAATCTGTTTTTTTGTGGTAATTGAAATACACTTTTGAGTTACCTGAAAAACGGGTTGATTCAAAACCTGCTTTCGATTCGTCTCCCTCCATTGTACTGATGTACAAAACGCCGTTACTTTTTAGCTTTTTTGAACAGTCAGCAATTAATTTAAATGAATCGTTCTTTGATAAAAAGGGCAAACAAAACGAACACATTATACAATCAAATTGTTGGTCGAGAGTCAGTATATTCCTGACATCCATTATTCTGAAATCCACATCTTCTACATTTTCTCGTGCAATTTTAATCATGGCAGGGGCCAGGTCGATCGCAATAATTTGTGGAGAATGGAATGTCTGTTTTAAATACCTAGTTACATTTCCCGGCCCGCAAGCCAGTTCCAGGACAGCCGGGTTTTGTTGGTTTGTTAATTCACAAAACTTTTCGAAATGTTTAGAATAAGCGTCAATGTTCTTGAATCTTGTGGCATATTCAGAGGCAAACTGATCAAACTTTTGTATGGATATATCAAATTTGTTCATCTGCACCTGATGAGAACAATAAATACAGCGTTTATTCTATGCTGTTTGGATTACTGAAATCAATGGAAGGATTTTCGCGTTCTTCGAGATTGAAATACTGGAAAGCCTGAAATGTAAAGGGAACAATCATTAGCAAAGTGCTGATAATAGCCGAAACGCCGGTTAAAATCCAGTACCAATCGGGATAGTTTGCCGGTGACAATGGATTGCTTGAAAACATACTGTTCGAAATGCCCAGAATCATTGTCGGAACAGACATAACCATACTTACAACCCAAAGTAAAATAATGGCTAAAAGATTTAATACAAAAGTGTTCCACCATTGTGTGTTTACCAGTTTCCACGATTTTGACAAAGCATCGCCCAGCCCTTTTTTCTCGAAAATGAAAATAAAGAGCAGAAGCGAAAAAGTATTTGCAAAATAAATTCCAGGTAGAACACACATCATAACTCCCAAAAAACCAATTGTAAAAAAAACAAAGTTGGCTCCAAGCGCGAGTAAGCTATTTGAGAAAAATTTAGAACTGATATCGGTTAAAACGATATTTTGTTTTCCATTTTTTACATAAGCTTCAATATACGTGTAAAATGTACCTGCCAGTAAGGATTGGATAAATAGTCCGAAAAACAAAAACAAAAAAACATTGCGGTAAAAAGGCCCAATATTTTCCATTAGTTTTTCCTGATTTGTAAGGTCAATTGCACTCAGCACATTTTTTTGAAAATAGACTTGTCCGAAAGCGTAAAGAATTACAAATGGTAAAACGTAAACCAAAATCAGTTTTGATATGGGTTTGATTTCCTGTTTTAAAAATTGAAAAGAATCTGAGATAATTACGCCTAGTTCTCTTTTTTTACGAAAATGGATTTCCTTTTGCTCCATGGAAGTTCTGGTACTATTTGAAAGTTTTTACTTCAATTTGGTATTTGTTACGTTCGCTCGAACTGCGCGAAACCAATTCTCCAAGGAAGCCTCCCATAAAAAATTGTGCTCCAATAATCATTGAAGTGAGCGCAATGTAAAAGTAGGGACTGTCTGTAATCAGATGCCCTGTAATTCCATGATTAAGCTGAATTATTTTTTGTACTCCCAGATAAGCTGCAGCCAAAAGCCCTACAAAAAAGATGAGGGCACCTAAAATTCCAAAAAAGTGCATTGGGCGTTTTACAAAGCGCGAAATAAAAGTAACCGACATTAAATCGAGCGGGCCGCGCACAAAACGTTCGAGGCCAAATTTGGTAACACCGTATTTACGCTCGGCATGTACAACTACTTTTTCTCCAATGTTTTTGTAACCGGCCCATTTGGCAAGCACCGGAATATAGCGGTGCATTTCGCCATAAACTTCAATGCTTTTTATCACATTTTTCCGATAGGCTTTTAACCCGCAGTTCATATCGTGCAGTTTAATGCCCGTCATCCGGCGAACAGTCCAGTTGTAAAGTTTACTGGGTATGTTTTTCGTGAAAACAGGATCGAATCGTTTTTTCTTCCACCCCGAAACCAGGTCGAAACCATCCTCTTTAATCATTCTGTACAATTCCGGAATTTCATCGGGACTGTCCTGCAGGTCGGCATCCATGGTAATTACAACATCACCTTTGGCGGCTTCGAAACCACAAAAAAGAGCAGCTGATTTTCCGTAATTGCGCCTGAATTTTATTCCTTTTATTAGTGGATTGTCGTTTTGTAATTTTTCGATGATTTCCCACGAACTATCGCGACTTCCATCATCGATCATCATAATTTCATAGCTGAAATTATTTTTCTCCATTACTTTTTTTATCCAGGCAGTCAATTCAGGAATCGACTCCTCCTCGTTAAATAGAGGTACAACTACGGAAATATCCATAAACGTGTTTAAAATATTTTGTGAAGCGCCTATGCAGGTACTTCGTCACTTGGGTTCTTTTTTGTAAAAATGCCGGTAATCAAACTAAATATCAATCCCATTAACCCACTCATAAATATTACAGAGACGGTTAGAATCCATGGTTTTTGAAATTTTGTCATCATTTCAACCACCATATCAAGTTGTTCTTCAGGAACTTTACCCTGCTCAACTATTTGTTGCTCTGTGAACAACTTCATTTGATCCAGCAAGGAAGGATCGATAACAGTATATAAAAGGAAAGTATAAACAGCAGATAATACTCCGGAGAAAATAACAGTCATAGTACCTACGCCAATTGCCTGACCATAGGTCATTTCTCCACCCAGTAGTTTTCGGTATGCAAGCTGAGCCAAAACGATACCTCCGATAAGAATAGGATATGAGGTGTATTGAACCCATTTTTCAAAAGTAAATCCGAATACATAGAGTATAACAGATAGTAATATTGATACAATACCTAAATAAATCCCGTACATAAGGGATGATTTCATTAATGAAACAGGTTTTTCTTCCATAATAGTTTGTTTTTTAGAAAAAGGTTGGACAAATATAATTCTATTTTTTTATTGCGTGCCTCTTTTGGCGCTTAGTTCTGAATGCTTTCTTGTATGCGAATAATATGAATACTAAAGTACGTATTTGCTTTTTCTCAAAATTCATAATTGGTGTTGTTGAACGAGTACAATATTATAAAAATATAAAAAAAAATACCACATATTAGATTCACATTTTCAGACTTATAAGTAGGGATGGATGTATTAAAATTACGCGATCTGAATTTTTTATTTGGAGGGAAAGAAAAAATATCTACTTTTGTCGCCGGGTAAGTCCTGTGCGACCAGCTCCTGCTGAATCCCCCCAGGGTCGGAAGGCAGCAAGGGTAGGTGGTTGAGCGGTGCGACACAGGTAGCTTACCCACTTTTTTCGAAAAGAAAACGTTCTAAAAAAAAGTGGTAAAAAAGTTGAATAAAAGTTTTGCAGAATTAGAAATAATTATTTCCTTTGCAGCCGCTGAAATGAAAAAAGCAAACGTTCTAAAAAAAAACTGATAACAATATTAAGCCGAATTAGCTCAGTTGGCCAGAGCACGTGATTTGTAATCTCGGGGTCCCCAGTTCGAATCTGGGATTCGGCTCTATAAAAATATTGGGAAGATACCGAAGCGGTCAAACGGGGCAGACTGTAAATCTGTTGGCTCAGCCTTCGTAGGTTCGAATCCTGCTCTTCCCACAATCCCGAAAGCCTTTCATCAAATGATGAAGGGCTTTTTTTTTATTTTATTTTATACGGAATTCTCCTTCTAATTCAGGATCACATTTAAACGCCGGTGGAGGAATTATTAATTCACCTGGATAAAACATTTTTCTCGCTACGCTGCGACTAACTTTTTTCTTCAGCAAAAAAAGTCAGCAAAAATGCCACCGCTGACATGAAAATTGCTAAAATTTAGCGAACTCCGCTAAAAGAAAAGAACTCCACTGACACTCCATTCTTCCGGTCAGTGTCAAACAGCTTTTCTTTTTTAACGCTGCATTCCCAAAATTTCTTAACGCATTTTCCTGAAGGCGGACTTGCGGGCTACAAACCATGCAATATTTTATAACATCCGGTCGTGAGTTGGCCTCTTTTGATCAAGCGCTGAATCAAAACAAAGCCTTACTGAGAGCGGGAAGCTTCGAACGTGTGAGAAGATCACCCGTCCGAAGTTAGGTTTTGTAAAGATGATGTGTGAAGGACAAAAGAAGCCTTGATCTTTGTGCATACTATTGGGATCCCCGTCTGACCGAACGGGCAGGAAGCCAAATAGTATGGCCTCCGGCAGGAAAGAAAGCACCACTTTTAAACAATCTATTCGATGATTAATTTATATTTCGGGCCAGAATAGTAGCGAAAATAATTGCATAAAAAATTGAAATCCATCGGATTTTAAGGGTAATCCCTAATTCACCGTCCTTTTAAAATCCGGACGTTATTGCCTGAAGTAAGATTTTATGAAAGAAATCTGAATCGACAAATGAATGTTACCCCATGTGAATGCTTTACAACTTCGAGTACTCGATCTTTGCTTTGGTCGTTTTCTTAATTGATTTGTGCTTAATCAGTATGGAAGGAACAAACGATAAAGCGACTCCCAATAAGAAAATACAAACCATTTGAATGTTGACATTAAGTCCAATATGGTTAAAAAGAAGTGCTACTGCAATTAACATTACATTTACTGTAACGATTATTAAAGTAACTTTTAGGTGATTGGGGATCAGAGTCAGCAACCGATGATGGATATGATTGTTGTCCGGAGAAAACGGTGAACGTTTTTGTCTGATTCGGATCGACATCACCCGTAGCGTATCGATCAGCGGAACAATAATGATAGCAAACGAAACAGACGGTGCAGCACCAATGTAAAATAATGTTTGTTGGCTAATATTAAGCTCATTAAATTTTATGACTAATATTGAAATGATAGTGCCAATAATCAATGAACCTGTATCTCCCATAAATAGTTTATTGGTATTGCCAAATACATTGTAAAGGAAAAACGCGGATACACTGCCCACAAGAGCAAAAGACATTATCGATAGTTGATAGTTGCCACTGATATAAAACCAGGTGCCAAAAACAGTAGCAGCCAGCATTGAAAGACCCGATGCCAGACCATCAATCCCATCAATCAGATTAAACGCGTTTATAATACCCACTATTGCAAATAATGTTATTGTAAAACTCTCAAAAAAATGAATTTGATAGGTGCCTAATATTCCATGCAAATTAGTAAACCGAATATCTCCCAGAGTGATTAAAAGTATGGCTGCAATAATTTGTATCATCAGTTTTTTACGTGCGGAAATAACAAGCAGGTCATCTTTTAATCCTATAAAAAACATAATCATAACGGCAGCTATAATGTATTTTAGAGAAAAAAAAGTTAAGCCATCAGAAGCCACAATTGTACTAATTATGAAAGCAATAAAAATGGCAATTCCACCTAGGGGAGGGACTACTTGTGTATGTATTTTCCGCTCATCAAAAGAGTCGTATAAGCGTTTAGCCTTTGCAACCCTTAATATAGGAGGCACGGTAATAATTACGATTGTAAAACCAAGAATGAATGCTGCGAGGATTAATAATATTTCCATAATAGTAATTTGGGTATAACAGTATTTCTGATTTATGAATCACATTGAGGCATTTCAAAAATATAAAATATTTGTTGGAATTATTGGACTTATGTTAGATAATTTGGCTTTTTTTAATTTTTATTAATATTGAAATATAGATTGGCTTTAGTGAAATTTGGTGGGGAGTGTGGCATCTTGTTGTGTTTTTAGGAATGAAAGTGATGAAAAACTGGAGGATGATATTATTTTTTACTATAGTTTTGTAAAGTTGATTCATTTCTAAAAATGTAAAATTGTGAGATTATATTTACTTCCAATCCTGCTTTCTCTTTTTATTTTTGTAAATAATTCCTTTGCTCAAACTCATTTTTATCCTGTTGGAAATCTTACCAATGCCATGAATGTAAACTTGCTTGAAGCAAAAATTAATGGAGTAAATCTGCGAGAAGGCGATGAAATAGGCGTTTTTGATGGGGAGCTTTGTGTGGGGGCTGTGGTACTGGAAAAAAGTCTGGAAGAAATATTTGATAATGTTATTAAGTCGCTTGTTGCTGGAGGCGATGATTCCGAAACATACGAGAAAGATGGTTTCATTACAGAAAATACAATATCCTTCAAAATATGGGATAAGTCAGAAAATCAGTTAATCGAAATAGAAACGGTTAAGTACTACAACCCTATTGATGGGAGTGAAATTGAAGAGCAACATTTTGCTGTTGGTGCAACTAGATATGTCTCTTTAAATACAACATTTAATTATGCTCCAAAGTCGAATGCAGGTACTGATCAGGTTTTGCGCGAAGGAGAATCAGGAATGCTTGATGGAACAGGATCTTTCGACCTAAATGAAGATGATTTGTCTTATGTGTGGTACGATTTGGATTCCATTGGATTAAAGGATTTTAATGTAGTGAAGCCAACATTTTCTGCCCCAAAAGTTGATTCAGACAAACATTTTCGATTGGTTTTAATTGTGAATGACGGATCGAAGTATTCGGAGCCTGATACGACTGGTGTGACAGTATTAAATGTTGTATCTGAACCTGTTGCCAATGCTGGCGTCAAATCAATTGAAGTAAACGAACTAAAAAAAATAATTCTTAACGGAAGTAAATCCTATGATCCTGAAGATATGCCGATTACGTGGCACTGGGAGCTCTCTGAAAATACCATTGAATTGGTAAATAACAATTCTGCAGTAGCATCTTTTTATGCTCCCGAAGTTCGGAATGATACAACTATTTACGCCTATCTTACAATAATAAATTCTGCTGGATTAACTGCAAGTGATACGGTTGAAATAACTATTCATAATGTAAATATTGCACCTATGGCTGTAATTGTTGTTGGTTCCAATGTTGTTAAAGAAGGAGAGGAGGTTGTGCTCGATGGCAGTCATTCTCATGATCAGGACAGTGGTCCGTCACATTTAAGATATAATTGGAACAGCTTAAATGGAGGAGAACTTAATAATCGCAATGAGATATATGCGGTATTTTCTGCACCATTTTTGTTGTTAGATTCAACTTTTTTGTTCACGCTTGTGGTTAATGATGGGGATATAGACTCACCTCCGGATACAATTGCAGTAAAAGTATTACATACAAATTTGTCGCCTACTGCAAATGCAGGGTTCGACATTATTGTTGATGAGGGTGGCGAAGTTGTACTAAATAGTAGTTCATCTTTCGATCCCGAAGGGAAAGAACTTATTTATGAATGGAACTCGGATTGTTTGGATCTGAATGATTTTACTAGCCCATTCCCTCAGTTTATAGCACCGGAACAGGAAAAGGATACAACGGTATTTCTCAGCTTAAAAGTAAATGATGGTGAGTTGTGGTCAGTTCCCGATACTCTGGAGGTTCATATCAGGCAAGTAAATAAGGTACCCGTTTGGTTAGCGTTACCTGCCGACTCTGCCTTTTTAGAAAGAGCATATATGGGATTTATAGAAGCATATGATCCAGACCTTTTGGATGCATTAAAAATTACGGCTTATGGAATGCCAGGTTGGTTAACCATGACAGATCACGGAGATGGAACAGCTGAACTATATGCCGATTCCATACCAGGCGTCGATGGTATAAAAGGAGATTGGGATATAGTACTTCAAATAAGTGATGGTTATATTTCTGTAGATACCAGCTTTACGCTGCATGTAGGTGTTGTAACTTTTTCAAATAAAATCGAGCTTCCTTCTTTTATGATATTTCCAAATCCATCAAACGAATGGATAACTATTCAGTTTGATAAACCATTAAATAAGGGATCTATATTGCGATTTTATACTGCCTCAGGCGTTTTAGTACGCGAAGAGTTAATAGTAGATAAAATATTGAATTATGATGTGAGCGAATTTAGTAGAGGAGTTTATTTGCTTGAATTGATTACCGAAAATACAAAACTGAAAACATTAAAATTACTTATAAATTAGAATCTGTATAAATTATAATACCTTCTTTTTTTTGAACATATATTACTTATTTTTAAACTGAAATAGAAATACGTGTATCCTGATTCGAAATCCAAACCTTATGAAAAGACTCTCAATTTCACTATTTTTTATATCCCCTATTATTCGTAATACTGCGCATTGGATTATGTCAATAGGTTATTTTTCGGTAACAGTTATACAAAACGTTATTCCTCAAAATAGTGATTAGATTTATGCCGAAGTCGACTTATAATATTTTGGAAATGTATATTGTATGAATATAAATAGTGTAATTAATTTTCTTTGTTAGAAATAATTAAAGTCAAAATATATGAAAAAAGTTATACCCCTTATTGTCGTTTTTATTTTTAGTTTGTTCTTTAATGCTTTTGCAGCTTACCTGAATAATGTTCCTGTTTCAGTAAAGCAACCTTCTGGTGAGATTATTCATTGTTTTGCCAGTGGTGACGAATATTTTAACTGGCTTCACGATGCAAATAATTTTACCATCATTAAGGACAAAACTACAGGATATTATGCCTACGCGATAATTAAAGATGGGCAATTAATAGCATCGGAGCATTTGGTTGGGAGTGTAAATCCGGAATCCGTAGGGATAGATCCTGGTTTAAAGATAATCCCGGATCGTTTTTCACTAAAATCAGGAATGATTGATGATGTTTCATATGCTCCCAAAACGGGTGATTACAATAATATCGTACTCTTTATACGTTTTGCAGATCAGGCCGAATTTACCGAGGAGCTATCAGTCTATGAAGAGCAATTCAACGGACAGAACTATTCGTTGCGAGGATACTTTTCTGAAGTGTCAGGGAGTCAATTGGATGTTTATTCAACTTTTTATCCTATTTCGGAAAGCAGTTCAATTGTTTCCTATCAAGATGCACAGCCTCGTAATTATTATGTTCCTTATGATTATGTCACCAATCCTATCGGATATGTCGATGATGCTGAGCGAACAGAGAGAGAGCATACTTTGCTGGAGAGTGCAATAAATTCTGTTAAGCCAGATCTTGAGACAAGTGGAATAAATTTTGACTCTGATGCCGATGGCTATGTAGATAATATTTGTTTTATTGTTCAGGGAACAACTGAAGGCTGGAGTGAACTGTTGTGGCCGCATAAATGGGCGCTATATTCAAAAACAGTGACTATTTCCGGAGCCCGGGTATGGGAATATAATTTTCAGCTGAGTGCAGTAACTGATGTGTCTGTATTGTGCCATGAGATGTTTCATACATTGGGTGCACCTGATCTTTACCATTATAGCGATGAATCCTCCAATCTGTATCCTGTTGCTGGTTGGGATTTAATGGCCTGGGACTATGCTCAACACATGCTAACCTGGATGAAATACCAGTATGGCAACTGGTTTAATGAAATTCCGGAAATAACAGAGGGAGGAACATATAAACTTCCTGCTGTTGGTAACAGTTCCTTTGCTTGTTATAAAATTCCTGTACAGGAATCAACAACTGAGTTTTTTATGGTTGAGTACCGAAAAAAGGTTGGGTATGATACCCATTTATCTGCCTCATACGATGAAGGTCTCCTGGTGTATCGCGTGAATACATCTGTTACCTCTGGTAACCGAAACGGACCACCTGACGAGTTATATGTTTTGCGGCCTGGAGTAACTGACGAATCTCCAAATGGAAGTTGGACTGATGCAGCATTCTCTGCCGATCAAGGTCGAATTTTAATCAACGCAGATTCCGATCCTGTGGCCCTGCTTTCTGATGGATCAAATACCTCTTTAAGCATTTATGATATTGGATTTGTCGGTGATTCCATCGAGTTTAAGGTGGGAAGTCCGGAATCGGGTTATACGCTAACTTGTAACGATGTTACAATTGTAGATGGAGTAATTACATCCTGTTCCTACGATTTCTCAAATACGGATATAATAATTCCTGATACGCTCTGCGATCAACCGGTTATTGGACTTGGTTATCATTTATTTCGTTTTAAAAATGTTATGACTTCGGTACAATTACCTGCCACTTTGCAAACCATTGCTGAATCTGTTTTTGAACACAATAACTTAAGCAGTGTTGATTTTAGCAGGTGTACAAACCTCACATATATTGGGCCTTTGGCATTTATGGCAAACAATTTAACAAGCATAAATCTTCCCGAAAATCTAACATATTTAGGAGGTGGTGTATTTAATGGAAATAATATTACCCAATTAAACGGGCAGCTGTTTGACGGTTTTATGTATGCTTTAACCGATGGCACCGAGCTTATTTCTTATACCATGAATACGACAAATGTTACAATTCCGGCTCATGTTCAAAAGCTTGGCGATCATGCATTAAATACCTGTGGTTTAACAAGAGTTGATTTGAGTTTATGTATCGGATTGACCGAAATCGGATTCAGGACTTTCTTTGCAAATGAAATTCCATCTATTGATTTAAGCACGTGCAGCTCGTTGCAAACCATTGGCAACAGCGGATTTTTGTACTCCGGTTTAGATACCATCGACTTAAATATGTGTAAAAAACTTACTTTTATTGGAGGCGCTGCCTTTTCTTCAAATAATTTTTCCAGTTTTTATTTGCCAACGCCCGAATTGAATGGTATGGAATTTGAAAACTGGACCGATGGGAATCAAAATATCTATCAGGGAGGGGCATTAACTACTGCTCTTGATGTTTGGTACCAGGCTAATTTTAATCAAAGTGAGCTTTTACCTTTGGAATTGACCTTAACAACTACTGATGCATATTGTTACGGTGATCATGGTATACTCAGCATTCAAATTGAGGGAGGCCTGGGAGGTACCTACGGCATTGGAGGTAACATCCCCGAAGCCGAGAATGACTCCAATTCTTATGTTGTTGTACTTATTCCCGAAGGAGGAAGTGCTGCAAATTCAATAGTTTTAGACGATAATCAGAATGAAACATCAATAATGGTTGAAGCCGGTTCCTATACTGTATTAGTCGAAGATGCTGCTGGAAATGAAATCGAAAATTTGGCGGTGATAATGGAACCCGAGCCGCTTGAACTAATTGTTGATCTCTTTTCGTTTCTTTGCCCCGGCGATACTGTTATGAACCTTGAACTGTTAGCTTTTGGAGGAACAGAACCCTATCAATACATCATCAATAAAAATGGAGTTTTATATGCCGACTTTACGGAAAATTCAGAACAATCCTTAATTGGTGAGGGCGTATACAATTTGGTTGTTGTTGACGCTAATGGATGTATGGCTGAGGAAACCTTTGTTTTAGAACTTGCTCCTCCGGTAAACTTTAGTTTATCAAACGTAACCTGTTATGGAGAACAATCGGGAACTGTATTGATACGAATGGAAGGAGAACCCGGAGATTCTTACCAGGTTTCTTACGCTCAGTATAGTAATGATTCATTGATTGATAGGAGATCAACTGCGTTTTTTGAATCAGAAATTCTTATTACAGGTTTGGAGTTTGACATCAATCCGAATTACGATATTATGTATGTTTTTACAATATCAAATTCCGCAGGTTGTTTAATTGATGAATTTGTCAAAATTTTTGAACCTGTAGGTGAAGAGCTTGTGTTTAGTTATGAGGTACTTGAAGTACGTGAGTTGGATGCTGATATTCAGATTGCTATTCAAGGTGGAGTTGCTCCCTACCAGGTTTTCCTTGATGGTATGGAAATACAGAATTTGCAACAAACGGTAAGTACGGGTTACCATTCCATTCAACTTATTGACGCGCATATGTGTGTGCTTGATGAAACCATTTTTATTGAACCGAATATTGCCTGTCCGCAACATTTTTATCCGGTTTGGGAAGGAAATCCGAACGATGCGATGAATATTTTTATTATTGAAGCCAAAGTGGATGGAATTGATTTGGAAGAGGGTGACGAACTGGGTGTATTTGATGGTGATTTGTGCGTTGGATATGGAAAAATACTCCATACGATCAATCATCAAAACATTCTGAGTATTGTGGTAAGTACCGACGATGGAACAGGTAATGGGTTTACTCCCGGACATGAAGTTTCATACAGAGTGTGGAGTTGCAGCAAAGAATTGGAATATTATGTTGATGAAGTAAACTGTTTCGACAACCAGTTAAACGGAGTGAATTGTATTGCGTTTCAGTCTGGTGCCAGCTCATATGTTCAACTGGGAGTTTCAACCGAGGTTTGTTGGGGAATTGACTTCCAAACCGGCTGGAATATATTTTCATCACCGTTGTTGTTAGATTCAGCTGATATGAAATTTAATTTTCAGGAATTAATCAATACCAATATACTGTTAAAAGTTCAGGATGAAACTGGTGCTTCACTGGAAGATAGGGGAATATTTGGAGGCTGGCAGAATGATATCGGAGATATACTTCCGGATGAAGGTTATAAAATAAAATTAAACAGCAACGATAGTATTCAAATTTGTGGCAGGAAGGTTGGTTACCCGTATGCGATTCACCTGAATACCGGCTGGAACATTGTTGGTTATCCAGCGTTGCAGTCTGCTGATGGGATGGAGGTTGTAGCTTCGCTTATTGAAAACGGAACTTTGCTTAAAGTTCAGGATGAACAAGGACGTTCGATTGAAAATCTTGGTATTTTTGGTGGTTGGCAGAACTACATTGGAAACTTCTATCCGGGGAAAGGATATAAAGTAAAAGTAAGCACATACGACACCTTGTGGGTATCTGAGACTTATTCCAAATCGGCTGTTCTTTTACCCGGGACAACTGCCCCTGTTCACTTTAAACCTGTATTCGAAGGGAATGGAGTAGATCACATGAACTTTAATTTTGTAAATCTACAGTCTGGAATTGTTCGGGTTGGCGACGAGTTAGCCGTATTCGACGGCGACAATTGTGTAGGAGTACTAACACTATTACCCGGGCATATTAAAACAAATGTAGTTTCAATACCGGCATCGGCTGCCGATAATAAGGGTATGTCGGGATTTTTAGAAGGAAATACTTATTCTTTCAGATTGTGGCAATCGGCCCAACAGGCGGAGTTGGAAATAATTCCGGAAGTAGTTAAAGGCGATCATGTTTTTGTAAAACATGAGTCGGTAATTTTAAATTTTAAGACTGTTTCATTTACCGGGCTTAACGATGTTTTTAATACAAATGCAGTAGATTGTTATCCGAATCCGTTTAATCAAGAAATAACGGTTGATATTCACCTGGCAACCGATGCAATGGTGGAAGTACTGGTAATGAATCAAACCGGTCAGTGTATAAAACGGTTAGTCGAAAGACACAATTTCAAGCAGGGAACACAAAACTTGATTTGGACAGGAAGGAATGAAGGAGGACAGCCTGTTAGTACCGGAATATATTATCTGCGAATAACAATAAACGACCAGATTTACAATAGAAAAATAGTATATAACAAGTAAAAAACAGAAAGCAGCTCAACCGGGCTGCTTTTCCTGTTTTATTTTCTGGTTTTTAAAGCAGGTGTGCCAAAAACTTAATTTGTATTTGTATAAAACATAACGATTTTATTTTGGTTAAGAAAATGAGCAAAAGTTTAACATTTCATGCAATTTAGAATAATTCTACTGGTTTTTGTCATCAGTCTTTTTTTACTTTATATAACGGATTGAAAAAGAATAGGGAAGATTAAACAATCCATCATTTTTTAGCCAAACAATTGCCGGTTCAGAACTGAATAGTAGGATGGGTTTGTCCGATTGCTATTAAACAGGTCTGAATTTTTATTGAGCCATTAGTTACTAACCTAAAACGTGTAAAAATAATGACTGTCGACTCATCAACTCACATCTGTTTGCTTATCGTAACTCCGATCCTTTTCTCCATACAATGTTATGAAGGATATTTAAAGGATGTATCCCCTTCCAATATCCCCTGCAATTGGGATAAATATGTACGCTCAAACATCACTCAAAATTACTCTGCGTTATGAGAATAGATATTGATTTTCAGTGAAATGATTGTTGGTTTTTCGACTAGTCAGAACACGGCTTAATCGAAAATACAAAATGAGTAGCTCCGAAGAATGACCTTCTTTCGAGTCATGATTTAAAAACGAATCATCACAAAAAATATATTCAAAATAATAGTTACCAAACAAAATCAACTAATAATGAAAAAACTGTACGCTTTAATTGTTTTATATTTGCATGTATTACCGTATTTATTATGCATTAATCGTGATTTTGTTAGAACAGGCCGTGTGAAAATACTGAATTTGCCAGGTTTAATAAGACATACTTTCTTTCCAAAATTTATTTTTGGACTTTTATTGATTATTTATTTCATTTTAGGCGGTGCACGAATCAGTTCCGCGCAAAGCTATACTCTGACTGATGCTGATGTGGTTGTGGAGAATGGAGTTATTACTAATTGTTCTAATTATTTCTCAGGTGAGGCAATAATAATTCCTGATTTTTTGGACGGGCAATTGGTGACTGGAATCGGAACGGCAGTTTTTAATGGTAAAATGACTGCCATAACTAAGTTGGAGCTTCCTTCTTCTGTCGTTTATATTGATGCACATGCATTTAATAACATTGGGCTTGACACTTTAGATATAAGTTCGTGTGCCATGTTGGATTCTATTGGAGATTATGCCTTTTACAACAATAATTTGGTTGAATTAAATTTGGAAGGTTGCTCTTTATTATCGAAAATTGGAGGTTATGCATTTTCACAAAATAATATCGACACACTGGATGTAAGCTCTTGTTCAGCTTTAATCGTTATCGGTAGTAATGCATTCAAAGGGAATTCCATTCGGTCTCTTAATCTAAATTCATCTTCTCTCGAATTTATTGAAGAACAGGCTTTTAGTGGTAGCCAGATAGGGGTGTTAAGTCTTAGTAATTGTCCCTCTCTAATACAAATTGAACAAAGTGCTTTTTATTACGCAGGTATAACATCGATCGATTTTAGTGGCTGTAGTTCATTGGAATCAATAGGCGAAAATGCATTCTATCATAATTTATTGACCGAAGTTGATTTTACAGGATGTTCGTCTTTAAAATATATTGGAACCAGTGCCTTTAGTAACTGTTCTAGTCTTCAAACAGTAAATTTTAATGACTGCTCATCATTACTGGAAATTGGTTTGGGAGCCTTCAAATATACAAAAGTTGGGAATCTGGACTTAAGTAATTGCACTGCACTAATCACAATTGGAGATGGTGCATTCTATAATAATGGAAGTGGAATATCTGCATTAAATCTTGGTCATATCCAAAAACTAACCTACATCGGTAGCGATGCATTTAGTGGAGCAATGTCTACAGTTAAAGAATTTGAACTACCTGTTTCAAATTACGGAGGTTTTCAAGGCTGGGAAGATAAAAACGGGACAGTGTGGCAAGCTGGAGACACCGTAACCACAGAGCGAACACAATACAGCGCTATTATTTATTACACATTAACCGATGATGATGTAGTCGTGGAAAATGGAAAAATAGTTAGCAGTGTTGAACATTTTCCTTTTTTATATATAGATATTCCTGATACACTCGACGGACAGACTGTTGTAGGTATTGGTCAGCAGGCTTTTTTAACCCGGAACCTTTCAAATGTAGTTTTCCCCACGACATTACAATACATTGAACAAAATGCATTTTGGGATAACAATCTAAGAATTGTTGATTTGAGTGATTGCTCTCAGCTTACTGATATTGGTGTTTACGCCTTTTATAATTCTCCAGGAGAAATTATTTTACCCAGACCGGATATTGCCGGTAAAATATTTAATTACTGGAATGTAAATGGAACAAATTATCCGGCAGGTAGTGTAACGACCAACGCTACTTGCAATGCAGTATTTTCTTATTACGCTACTTTTTCTGTAAACGATGCGGGTTTATCTCCGATTGAAGGTGCCGAAGTTAACTTTTACGAATACGGAACCAAATTAACCAATGGAGCAGGAATCGTCGTTTATGATAGTGTTTGGGCTGGATCAAACATCGCGTTTTCAGTCTCTGCAACAGGTTATGACAATACTGAGGGAGTCGTGAATATTACCGATTCTTCAATCTATCAGAATGTTCAATTATCCCTGGAAGGACCTTCAAGATATACCGATTCGTTGGCCCTTGTGGCTTTGTATAATGCCACCAACGGATCTGGCTGGACAAATAACGATAATTGGTTAACCGGACCAGTATCTTCGTGGAATGGTGTTATTGTGAACAACAATAGAGTCACTCAAATCTGGCTCGATTTGAATAATCTAAATGGTAGTTTGCCGGCTACTCTCGGGCAGCTCGACAAGCTGGAAATTATGGCCCTGGGTGGTAATGGATTAACAGGGACTCTTCCCGATGAGTTTGGGAATCTTACAAATCTAGGCGCCATGTTTTTATGGGGAAACCAGCTGACAGGTCGTATACCAACTTCTTTTGGTCAACTCACTCTACTGAATACTTTGAGTTTAAATGGAAATGAGCTGACAGGGAACATACCGTCTGAAATTGCTTTGTGTTCAAATTTGAACGAAATCAACCTCGATTGGAACAACCTGGAAGGCGGCATTCCTGTTGAGCTCTGTAACCTTCAGTATTTGAATTCTGTTAATTTTACTGCCAACTATTTTGATGCTCAGAGTTGTGATGCAATTAATTGTTTGGCGGCAAACGGAGTTGTTTTTAGCGGTGACTCAGTTCAGACTCAAAAAAATGGATTAACAATTTTGGATTGTATGAGTTCGCCTGACACTGTATTGGTTACATTTCAGGTAAACATGCAAAATGAAGTGGTTTCTTCCAATGGTATTCACCTAAATGGAAGCTTTTTTAGCTGGGCAGAGGCAATCCCGATGATTTTAGATTCTGCTGAAATTTATACGGTTACCATTCCGTTGGCAGTTGGAGAAACATATACCTATAAATTTGTGAATGGAGGGACATTTGAATGGGATTTTTATGAGATACCTCCTTCAAATTGTACCACCGGAGATACTCATGACCGTGAAATTATTGTAGCTCCGGAAAATACTGTACTCGACGTGGTTTGTTTTGCTGCCTGTGAGAACTGTCCCGACAATTCGGTTCCCTATTATTCCATTTCCGAAATACAGGGAGATGGGGATATTTCGCCACTGGCGGGACAAGTGGTACGAACTAAAGGACGAATCACCGGAATAAATGAGTACGGATTTTTTATGCAGGATGCAACGGGGGCAAGAAACGGAATATTTATTTATGACCCGGATTTGGCAGCTCAACTGAACCAGGGAGATAATATAGAGATGATTGCCGAAGTGATGGAATACAATGGCAAAACAGAATTATTAAATACACAGTGGCTCGATTATACCGACGAGTACATTGGTGTTTCTCTCGCCTATATCGATGTTGCCGAAATAAATGAAGATTATGAAGGTGTGTTTATTGCTTTATCGAACGTGCGTGTAATTGCACAAAACGACTACCTCGAATACATTGTTGTTTCAGATCAGGGAGACACTACCATTATTGACAATTATCTTATTCAGCCGGAAATGGAGATTGGAACCAGATACAATATTTACGGTATTGTCGATTATCAATATGGAGCATACCGGGTAAATCCAAGGGCACAAGCCGGTATAATTGCAGTGTATGGATTTGCCAACAATACTACCGATACAGTTCGAACTGACAACGGTCTGTTTTACGATTCCCAATTCGATTCAAATTATTTAGATAATGAAGATGAAACAATAATTTTTTATCCGCTAACGGAAGGGAATATTCTTCGGTTTGATTTTCTGGAATTCGACACTGAATTTGGTTACGACTACCTGGAAGTGTTCGATGGAGTTGGAACAGAAAGTCATCTGATTGGTAAGTATTGGGGGACTGATGCCATTAACGAACCAATTACCGCAAGTAATCCGGAGGGAGCACTTACTTTTCATTTTTACTCCGACGGATCAGTTACCTCATCGGGTTGGAAAGCGCGGATAACGAGTCTTGAAGCAACCTTGGTTACATTTCAGGTTGACATGCAAAACGAATTGGTTGATGAAACCGGTGTTTTTGTGGGAGGCGATTGGAATTCGTGGATGTCGTGGAACGATCCTGTGCAACTAACAGCAAGTGGAGATATATACGCGGCAACCATTAATATTCCAAGTTGGCAAACCATTAGTTACAAGTTTAAAAACGGACCTTATTGGGAGATTGTTTTAGGGGATTGTGTTGTGGGAGAAAATGCTGATCGATCCTTGACAACGCCTGGAGGTACAGTTATTCTCGATCCGGTATGTTTTGCTAAATGTATAGCTTGCGATTCTGTAAATCCGAATTTACCTTTGGCCGGAATAGATGAATTGCAAGAGACAATTGCCAATTGTTATGGAGCTACCGGTGAAGTTTTTGTACAGTATACCGTTAGTGGTGTAGGTACAATTCAGGACAAAGGAATTTTAATCGGTTCTCATCCCAATCTCTTATACAGTTCAACCGTATTAAGCGAAGGAAGCGGGGCCGGAACTATCCCAACAACTATTGGTGGTCTGGAGGCCGGAACATATTACCTCTGCGCCTATGCTGAAAATGAATATGGAACAAGTTACAGCGACGTGGAGCAGTTTTACATTGCACAACCCGATCTTTTGGAACTGGATGTCGAAGAAGAGTTGGATGAAACATCTGTAATGTATTCCATCTTTGGATTCGGAGGTATTCCTCCTTATGCGTATCAAATCACACTATGTCGCGAAGATAGCTTGTGTTGGGAATACAGCTGGCAAACCGAAAATTATTTCAATATTGGTAACCTGGCTCAACTGATGAAGTACGAGGCAACTATTGAAATAAAGGATGCCAACGGATGTATCGCTTCTCAAACTTCATCCTTTACTCTTGCACCCAATAACAGCATTGAAATGGATTCGCTGGCATTGGTTGCACTATACAATGCCAGTGACGGCCCCAACTGGACGAACAATACAAACTGGCTGACAAGTCCGCTGGATACCTGGTATGGAGTTGGCATTGCTAATGGAAGAGTGGTTTCGCTAGATCTGAACAACAATAACCTGGTGGGCACGCTTCCTTCACGAATTGGAAAACTAACTGCCATGGAAAGTTTTGTGGTATGGGGCAATGGGTTAACAGGAGAACTACCTGCCGAAATTGGCGATATGATCAATCTGGTTACGCTGGATCTGGGCGTGAACCAATTCTTTGGTGAGTTACCTTCTTCCTTCGGAAATTTAAGCAGGCTTGAAACGCTGTTTCTGGGAAGTGGATCCCAGTTAACTGGTTCGATCCCGTCGTCTCTGGGACAACTTAGCAATTTACATACACTGGCACTCGATGGAAACCAGTTTAGTGGTTCCATCCCCGGTGAATTGGGCTTGTTGACACAGCTGAATTATCTATTTCTTCAGAGCAACAGGCTCTCCGGTGTCATTCCGTCTTCCTTTGACGCTTTGGAAAACTTAAATGTTTTGTATTTAAACCACAATGAACTCTCCGGAACTATTCCGGAAGGTTTTTGTGCTTTGCCATTGGGTGAAATCAACCTGGAGCAAAACTACTTCCACATATACAGTTGTAACGTTATCCGTTGTTTGAAAGAAAATGATGTTGTATTTGCGGGCGACACCTTACAAACGCAATTGAATGGAATAGAATTGACACAGGAATGTATGTTGCCAAGTTTAAAAACAATCAATATAATTGCACCCGAACTTGCCAATGGTGTCCTTTGTTATCCGGAACCAAATGATCCGCTTATATTGCGGTTCTGCAACGATGGAATTGAACCGGTGGAGGGAGTACAATTATTTTATGTACTCAATGGAGACAGTATTGATCTGGAATCATATCCTGAAATTGTATATCCTGGCGATACCATTGATTATCAGTTTATGGTGAGTGCCGACTTACAACCCGAAATATACATGGATCATTATACATTGAATGTATACCTGCGCTGGGAGGGAGGTATGATAGGTGGCTGGAGAAGAACACAGACTTTTGACGCCATTAAATACATTCCTGATACTCCCGAATGGACGACTTACAACACCTGCACCGGCTTACCAGGAAATATCTCCTATGGAATAGCAGAAGATAAAAACGATCAGGTGTGGAGTGTAGCTAACGATGGCGCCTATAAATTTAACGGTTTCGAATGGGAAAAATATACAAATCTCGATGGACTTGCTGATGCAGCCAATCAGGCTATCCTTACCGATAGTCGCGGATGGACCTGGTTTTCAGGAAGTGGATCCAGTGCGGTTACCAGGTACACAGGAAGTAGCTTTTATACTATGACAACCGATGGTAGCTATTCTTCTTGTATTTACGAAGACAGCAATGGAAACATCTGGTTTGGCTCACGGTATGGTTCTGGCGTAGCCCGCTTGAATACTTCGTTTAGCTGGAATTATTACGATGCAGCTCAAGCCAATCTTGGGAATAATGTATTAAGTATAGGTGAGGATGTAAATGGCATCCTGTACTTTTCATCCATAGACGGTTTGTCGGTGTTTGATGGTTACAACTGGGTTCCGATTCAAATTCCCGGGAACGATGATATTATTATTAAGATTTTTCTGGATTCAAAAGGCTTTACATGGTTTACAACCTGGAATAAGTTTTATCGCTTTGACGGATCGCTCTACGAAGAGATTTCAGATCCGGAACAGATAATTATGAATTGTGCCGATATTGTCGAAGATTTGTACGGAAATATCTGGTTTGGCGGTGGTGACGAGCTTGTAAAATACGATGGCACAAGCTGGACCAAATATGGCCCCGAAGATGGAATGACAGCTGCTTTGGGTGGAGGTATTAATTCATTGGCCGTTATTAAAGGCGATATATGGATTGGAACACAGGGAGGAGGACTTTCCCGTTTTGACCAGCCGTACGAAAATTTAGGAATAGCAGGTTTGGTAAGTCCAACGCGAAATAAATATCCCTACTATTTGTACTGTGGATTAAGCAATAACGAACCCATCAACGTGCGGGTATTTAACAACGGTGATTCCCCCATCGAAAATGCACGATTGGGCTATTCGCTTGACGATGTGACAATTGCAATAGATACCCTCGATTTTGTACTTCAACCCGGTGATACAGTAGATTATACTTTTACTACCGGTGCAGACTTTTACCACACCGATTTAATGAGAACGTACCTGCTAAAAATATTTGTTGAAGAAGAGTTTGGTGATGCTTCCGATAACTCCATCAGTGGAAGTTTGAGAGTGGATGGCGATTTTGAAGATGCTCCTGGCTGGACAACATACAATTCCTGCGATGGATTAATTTCAGATATCTCATTTTCCATCACTGAAGACAGTGACGGAAACATTTGGTCAACTGCTTTTTATGGAGCCGACCGTTTTAACGGAGATGAATGGACTCCATTTACAGCAGAGGATGGCCTTGCCGAAAATTTCAACTGGGCTATTGACAAAGATAAAGATGGAAACTTGTGGTTTTCGGGTTCCGGAAATCCAACCGTAACCAAATACGATGGAACCGATTTTACGGTTTATAATTTGCCTGCAGTATTTGAAGAATGTATTTATACTGATTCACAGGGTAATGTTTGGTTCGGAGCATGGGATGGTAACGGTGTCGCTCGTTTTGATGGACAAACCTGGACTTATTTTATGAGTGAAGAGGTGGGCTTTAATGGTAATATTACCAGTATTGGCGAAGATGTAAACGGTAATATTTGGGTAGCCTGTAACGGTACTTCCAACTTTGTGTTCCGATTCGATGGAGCCAGTTGGCAACAAATGGCATTGCCCGGCGAAGCAGATGGCGTATATGTCTCCGAAATTTATTATGATTCCAACAAAAATACATGGTTTGCTTCTTCCGGTTTAATTACCCGGTACGATGGAGTGAATTGGACCTTTTATGCGAACGATAATGATGTTCCCGGTTGGTGTGATGACATCAGCGAAGATATTTACGGAAATATATGGTTTGGAGGAGGCCGGGAGTTGGCGATGTTCGATGGTTCCGACTGGACCTTATATACTGCAAACGAAGGTTTGGCTGCTGCTCAGATAGCTGATATTTATGCTGTGTATGCCGATACCAAAGGAAATGTATGGATCGGAACCTATAATGGAGGCATCAGTAAATTTACCATTCCTACCGACGAAATTTGCCATACACTACATTTCCAAAACGGTTGGAATATTTTCTCCTCACCGGTTCAGCTCGATTCTACACGAATGGGCTACAATTTCCAGACGCTTATCGACAATGGAACGCTGGTGAAAATTCAGGATGAGTTAGGGAACTCGTTTGAAGACAGAGGAATATTCGGAGGCTGGGACGATTCCGAAATCAAAGGAATTTACCCCTACGACGGGTATAAAATAAATGTGAATACCGATGACAGTATTCAGGTATGTGGAACTCCGGTGACCTACCCTTATCCGATTTATTTGTACGCAGGATGGAATATCATGGGTTATCCCCACATGCAATCCGCCGATGCCATGGAAGTGGTGCAGCAGTTGATCGATCGGGGAACTTTGCTTAAAGTACAGGATGAAACCGGGAAATCGATTGAAGATCTGGGCGTATTTGGAGGATGGACAAACTTTATGGGTACCTGCAATACAGGTAAAGGATACAAAGTAAAAGTGAGTGCCCGCGATACTTTGTGGATCTATGAAAGTTTTGCAAAATCGGGCTTGACATATACTCCGGAAGCAGCTCTTGTTCATTTTAAAACAGCGTATACAGGGAATGGAGTTGACCATATGAACTTTAACCTGGTGGACTTGCCTGCAGGTTTGTTCTCTGCCGGCGACGAACTGGCCGTTTTCGATGGAACGGTTTGCGTTGGAGCTGTATGCTTACTGCCCGAACATTTGGCAAAAGGGATTGTATCTGTACCTGCTTCGGCAAACGATCGTTTGGGCACACCCGGATTTTACGAAGGGAATACCTACGAATTGGTATGGTGGAGCCCAAACAAGAACAGGGAAGAGCTGCTTGCAACTGAGTTAATAAAAGGTGAGATGGTATTTACCAAAAACGAATCTGTTGTTTTAAGTTTGTTTAAATATGGAATAAGCAATGCCGGCGAGGCCTTGTTTGGAAACATGGAAATACGATGTTATCCCAATCCATTTAACAACGAACTCACCATTCAACTGAAACTCTCCGAAAATGCCACAACAGAGATAAAGGTTGTTAATCAGTTTGGACAAGAAGTTAGTTCTGTTCTGCACCGGCAAGCGTTAAATTCAGGAAATCATCAGTTGATTTGGGAGGGAACAAATGCCGGTGGGCAAAAAGTGAATCCCGGAATTTATTACATCAGTATTGATTTAAACGGAATTCAGTCGGTTCGGAAAGTGGTTCTTACTCAATAAGAGAAAGAAGTTGGAAGTTGTAAGAATGGAAAAGAGAATAAATAAAAGAACGTCACCCTGAACTAGATTCAGGGTCTAAAAATATAAAAATGAGATTGGACCTCTCTGTCACCCCTAAATCCCCTGGAGGGGACTTTTAGACAGTGAAAGGATGGGGAGAAAGAAGGAAATTTTGTAGGATTGAAAAAGTGAATTTATAAATAGATAAATAATGAGTGACGTCACCCTGAACTCGATTCAGGGTCTGTATAAAGACAATAAAATAAGATGCTGAATCAAGTTCAGCATGACGTATAAATAAATATTAAAGTGTGGGTTTTTACCCCTAAATCCCCCAAGGGGGACTTGAGGCAGTGAAAAGGGAGAAGAGCAGGAAGGCCATGATGGAAAAAGAATTTATCAATAGCCCGGGGATTCATCCCCGGGTAAAGAAGCAGAAAAGATGAACGGGCTTTAGCCCTTAATAAGAAGAAAGATGAACAAAAGAACGTCATCCTGAACTCGATTCAGGATCTAAAAATAAAAAATGAGATTGGACCTCTTTGTCACCCCTAAATCCCCTAGAGGGGACTTTTAGGCAGTGAAAGGATGGGGAGAAAGAAGGAATATTGAGGGTAGGAGAAAATGAAAAAAGAAATGTTAAGAATTAAAGATAAAATATAACTGACTCACCCTGATTGCGATCCGTCAGCCGACGGACACAATCGTCCACTCCGTCAACTGACGGATAGAGAGAGCTTGTCCCGATTTATCGGGAGAGTGAGGGAGAGTAAAAAGAAAATAATAACAAACTGAAAAAATATACGACTATGAAAAAATTTTACATCCTACTGACAGCTGTGATCTGCTTTGTGACAGCCGGAGCACAGACGCATTTTCAGCCTGCCTGGGACGGCAACGGCCAGGACCACATGAACATTTACATAACGGCCGCTATTGTTGAAGGCGTGCCACTGGAAGCAGGTGATGAAATTGCCGCATTCGACGGCGATATCTGTACCGGAGTTTTTGTGTTAACAGAGCCGCTGATTGACAGTACGCTGGGCATGATTGTAGCTTCCAAAGCCGATTCTATTGGAGCCGGTAACGGCTACGAGGTAGGCAACACCATTAGCTTTAAATTCTGGGACGCCAGCGAACAAACCGAATACAGCGATGTGCTGAGCACCTTTGTGGATAATGACAGCGGAAGTACCCTCGATCCTGTGCCTTATACCGAAAGTGGGACGGCTTTTGTGGAACTGGAAGTTGACCTGCCTTGTGTTTTTGAGGTGGATCCTACTACATTTCTTCTGGATTCTGTACAGACAAGTATTGCGGTTGGTATTACTTCCTACAACGACTGGAGCGTGTTGTCTTCTCCCGACTGGATTACACCTTACCGCACTTCCGGTTCAGGTACCGATTCCTTAGGTTTTCTGGTAAGTGCCAACCACGGCACTGATCGCTCGGGTGTTGTTGAATTGGAAGGTTGCGATGGTATAACGGCGAATATTGAGGTGGTGCAGGATGGGCCTGAGGCATGCGAGATTTCTTTAAACAAGAGTGTTTTGGATATTCCTCAAGACGGGTATACCGGTTTGGTTAAAGTATATTGTAATTCAGAATGGGTTGTAACCGATTATCCGGACTGGGTAACATTGAATAAAGAAAGTGGGGAAGGTACGATGTGGCTTCAGGTATCCATAGGAGCGAATGCCGGGGTTTATCGTAGCGGCACAATTACTGTATCAACATGTGATGATGCCGCAGCGACCTTGCTTGTGAATCAGGTCGGACAACAAGCATGTGAAGTTTCATTTTCACCGATTAGTATTGATGAAAGTTATGAGGGTACGGTTGCAAGCGTAGACGTTCTTTCAAATTCTACTTGGCAGGTATTAGAATATTCATCCTGGTTAACCTTGGATAAAGAAGAAGGTACGGGTGACGCATTACTTAATATTACGATAGATGAGAATACAGGCGTAAGTAGAAGTGGATTTATTATAGTTGGGGCATGTGATGCAGTAACTGATACCTTAATAATTAATCAACAAGGATTAATTCCATGCGAGATTTCTTTAAACAAGAGTGTTTTGGATTTACCATCGGAAGGATATACGGGATTGGTTAAAGTTTATTGTAATTCAGAATGGGTTGTAACCGATTATCCGGACTGGGTAACATTGAATAAAGAAAGTGGGGAAGGTACGATGTGGCTTCAGGTATCCATAGGAGCGAATGCCGGGGTTTATCGTAGCGGCACAATTACTGTATCAACATGTGATGATGCCGCAGCGACCTTGCTTGTGAATCAGGTCGGACAACAAGCATGTGAAGTTTCATTTTCACCGATTAGTATTGATGAAAGTTATGAGGGTACGGTTGCAAGCGTAGACGTTCTTTCAAATTCTACTTGGCAGGTATTAGAATATTCATCCTGGTTAACCTTGGATAAAGAAGAAGGTACGGGTGACGCATTACTTAATATTACGATAGATGAGAATACAGGCGTAAGTAGAAGTGGATTTATTATAGTTGGGGCATGTGATGCAGTAACTGATACCTTAATAATTAATCAACAAGGATTAATTCCATGCGAGATTTCTTTAAACAAGAGTGTTTTGGATATTCCTCAAGACGGGTATACCGGTTTGGTTAAAGTATATTGTAATTCAGAATGGGTTGTAACCGATTATCCGGACTGGGTAACATTGAATAAAGAAAGTGGGGAAGGTACGATGTGGCTTCAGGTATCCATAGGAGCGAATGCCGGGGTTTATCGTAGCGGCACAATTACTGTATCAACATGTGATGATGCCGCAGCGACCTTGCTTGTGAATCAGGTCGGACAACAAGCATGTGAAGTTTCATTTTCACCGATTAGTATTGATGAAAGTTATGAGGGTACGGTTGCAAGCGTAGACGTTCTTTCAAATTCTACTTGGCAGGTATTAGAATATTCATCCTGGTTAACCTTGGATAAAGAAGAAGGTACGGGTGACGCATTACTTAATATTACGATAGATGAGAATACAGGCGTAAGTAGAAGTGGATTTATTATAGTTGGGGCATGTGATGCAGTAACTGATACCTTAATAATTAATCAACAAGGATTAATTCCATGCGAGATTTCTTTAAACAAGAGTGTTTTGGATTTACCATCGGAAGGATATACGGGATTGGTTAAAGTTTATTGTAATTCAGAATGGGTTGTAACCGATTATCCGGACTGGGTAACATTGAATAAAGAAAGTGGGGAAGGTACGATGTGGCTTCAGGTATCCATAGGAGCGAATGCCGGGGTTTATCGTAGCGGCACAATTACTGTATCAACATGTGATGATGCCGCAGCGACCTTGCTTGTGAATCAGGTCGGACAACAAGCATGTGAAGTTTCATTTTCACCGATTAGTATTGATGAAAGTTATGAGGGTACGGTTGCAAGCGTAGACGTTCTTTCAAATTCTACTTGGCAGGTATTAGAATATTCATCCTGGTTAACCTTGGATAAAGAAGAAGGTACGGGTGACGCATTACTTAATATTACGATAGATGAGAATACAGGCGTAAGTAGAAGTGGATTTATTATAGTTGGGGCATGTGATGCAGTAACTGATACCTTAATAATTAATCAACAAGGATTAATTCCATGCGAGATTTCTTTAAACAAGAGTGTTTTGGATTTACCATCGGAAGGATATACGGGATTGGTTAAAGTTTATTGTAATTCAGAATGGGTTGTAACAGATTACCCTGACTGGGTTACATTAAATAAGGAGAGTGGAGTAGATACTATGTGGATTCAGGTAAGTATTGGAGAGAATACTGGAGGGAATATTAGTGGAGAAGTAACGTTTACTACGTGTGAAAATGCAACTGCTGTTTTGATAATCAATCAGTCTGGATTAATTCCGTGTGAAATATCCTTAAACAAAAGTGTTTTGGATTTGCCATCGGAAGGTTGCACTGGATTGGTAAAGGTATACTGCAATTCTGAATGGGTTGTAACTGATTATCCGGATTGGGTAACTTTAAATAAGGAGAGTGGAGTAGACACCATGTGGATAAGAGTCACTTTGGGTGTAAATAGCGGAGTATACCGCAGTGGAGTAGTTACGTTTTCTACATGTGATGATGCTACAGTTTCTTTGACAATTAATCAATTGGGTATTGACGCAAAAAGTACTCAGGTTGTAACGTCTCAAGAATTAATTTCTTTTGATAATCAGCTAATCAAAAGCAAAATGTATCCTAATCCATTTAGCAGGGAGTTAAAAATTGACTTAAATAAGTATAAAGGAGAGAAGGTGAGTCTAAGAATCTATGATATACAGGGGAGAATAATTCGCAATATGGATATTGAGCTAAGTGAAGGATTAAATAGTATATTATGGGACGCCAAAGATGGAAATGGTAGAAAGGTGCAATCGGGAATGTATCTGATTCAGTTACAATCCGATTTGCGAAGAGAAAACTTTAAAGTAGTTTTTCAGGGAGAATAAGAAAGAGTTCTTTTTAGATAGTAAAAAACCACTTCAAATCTAAGTTGAGGTGGTTTTTATTTGTTTGAGTTGAAGGCGATAGTCAAAATTGCAATAAAATAATGTTATCTAAATATTGAGAAGTTTAAAGGTTTCATTAATATGAATTTGTGACGAAGCCCCAAAAACAACTGATTGAATATTTTGGCGATTAATAAACTCATAAGCATCTTTGGCAGGTATGGCTCCGGATGCCATCGTTGACATTGCCATCAATTGGTATTTTTCAGGATTATTATTTGTAGCAACCTCTATGTATTCATCAACACCAGGAGACATTAAATAGCCAATTTTATTGAAAGAACTGCAGATAACGACTTCGTTAATACCCCATTGTTCTAATTTATTTTTCAGGTAGGGCATATTCTGGGTAATTAGTCCTGGCAGAGCGTTGTACTTTTTATGAATGTGGTCACAGTATTCTTTAAATACCTCTTTTATATCATAGCCGAGTATCAAGTCAGTGATTACATTCTGTAGAAATACCACTTTGACATTGAGGCCTTTGAACATTTTCATTTCAACATCAATGAGCATCTGCATCATTTTAATTGCATCTTTCCCAAGCAAGGCCATTCCTCCTTGAGCCATCATTCCCAATACACCTCCTGCTGAATTATCTTTGAACAAAACTTCATTAATAGCCGGCATAATTCCTTTTTCGGCTACCAGATTAGCATATTTATGTGGATAAGGAATAGAAGGATACCAGTTGATATCGGCGTATTTGTCTTTATGTTCCCTAAAATGATTACAAATATCTTTAGCCCGATCGTTTGAGTTAAGCATAATGCCTTTTATTCCGGCATCAATTGCCATGTCGTAGATTCTGTAAATATTCTGAATATCATAAAATTTTTCCGCAAGTTGCTGGGCCTTATCCTGCGACATGTGGTTAATTCCAAAAAACTGATTGTCTCCGAATATGATCTTATCTATCTGTTGCATATTTAATTTTTGTATTTTTTAGGATACTGAAATAATTTCAACTGAGCTAATAATATATTGGCTGTATTTAACGCATTTCATTCTGTTCGTAATCAACGAATATTTTTTCAATAATATCCAGTGTTTTTACTCCGTCATCGAAGGTACACAATGTATCAAATTTGTTTTCTAGAATACTGTTTGCAAACTCATATAACTGACGCGTAAACTCATTTCCACGAACATAGAATGGAACATTTCTGAAGACATCGGTTATGTACAAAGTATTCCACCCTTTTTGCAATTTCTCTTCTTCGTTTGCCTCGTTCAAAAACACCTTGATACTATGTTCATTCACAATCAATTTACCATTTGCTCCAAAAACTTCAATTTTACTGGCAGGCTTGCGGTAACTGGTATCACTCCAGTTAATGTCAATATATCCCGATTTCCCATTCGTGTATAAGAAGGTTGAACTAACGGCATCTTCAACGTTTTTTGAAAAGATTTTTGTTAAACTTGATCCAATTACCTTGTCCGGTGTTCCAATTAAATAATTGACCAGATCAATGGCGTGGGAGGCCATTTCAAATACTGCCCCGCCTCCATTTTCACGCGTAGCCCTCCATCCTGAACTATCATCACCTGAAGTAATGGTGGCACTGTATTTTTCTATCTTGAAGCGTTTTATTTTTCCGAGTACTCCATCATCGATCAACTGTTTGCTTTTTACAAAACAATCGTTGAACCGGAGCACATAACCTACCTGATTAATCAGGTTCTTTTTATTGAATAATTCAGCCAGTTTTAAAGCTTCATTTCTTTTTGTTGTAAAAGGTTTTTCCACAAATACATGGACGTCTTTCTCAGCCGCTTTCTTAATAATTGGGTAATGCAGATTGGGTGGGGTACATACTAATACTCCATCCAAATACGTTGTTTCAAAAAGTTCATTATAATCTTTAAAGGTTTTAACGGTCAGGTATTTCTTCATCATGGTAAGCACAATGGTAGATGGATCTGCAACCGCAACCACTTCTGCATTTGGATGACTGTTTATGATGGAATAGTGTGTGATCCCCATTCGGCCTGCACCTATTATTGCAAGTTTTATTTTAGATTTTTCCATTTTTATATTTTTTAAAACCAAGTAATGCTAAAAGTAAATGCCAGAAAAAGATACCTATATTTGGATATCTTTTTAAAATTTCTGGACGATGTATCGTTCTAATAAGCCAGGCTAGCCGTAATTTCCACCAAATAGGAGAAATTCGTTTTTCATTTCCTGCGTACCAGTCAAAAACTGCTCCGATACAGCAAATTAAATTTGATTCCATTTCATTTTTGTTTTCATAAGCCCACTTTTCCTGTTTTGGACAGGTCATTCCAATGAATAATACGTCAGGTTTAAATTCGTTAACTGCATTAATCATTCTTTGGGTATCTTCTGAAGAAAATTCTGCTTTGTAAGGAGGTGAGAAGAAGCCTGTCTCTAAAAATGGATAATCGATAGCAGCTTTTTCTTTTATTTTATTAAGAGTCTTTTCAGACGATCCAAGAAAAAATACTTTACCATTTTGGGAATTAATCCTCTCCATGAAATGATAGAAAACATCTGGCCCCTGATTCTTTTTAATATTTGTTCTGTTTAGAAGAATTGAGGCTAACGCAAAGTATGTGCCATCAAGTACTAAATAATCTGAGTTTTTTAATGATTTTTGGAATTTCAGATCTTTGGTTGAAATACCATAAGAATTAGGGCTAATTGTATTCAGAAGAAGATTTTTTTTATCGAGACTTATAGACATAAGATCATCGGAAAATACGTTTAATCCCAAAACATTTACAATTCTTATCATTTTTGAAATTATTTCTGAGATGAAGTGATTTTTAAGATCTTACTTAGTATTTGAGAAAGATTATTTTCAAATATCTCAATTGTATAATTTTTTTCAAATTTTATACGTGCAGCCTTTCCCATCTCATCTCTAAGTTTCTTGTTATTAATTAAAACTTCAAGTTTATCAGCAAAGGCGTTAACATCTTGCTGCATTGTTAGAAATCCTGTAACTCCATCATCAACCATACTTGGTATTCCTCCTTCAAACGTAGAAATTACAGGAAGACTGTGTTGCATTGCTTCTAAAATAACAAGAGGAAAGCACTCATTGTGGTAATAGGTTGGAAAGGCAAAAATATCTGAAGATGTGTAAGCTTCTTCTTTCTCTTGATTGTATTTTTTGCCACCATAGGTAGCAATATCAAGGATCCCCAGTTCATCAATTTTCTTGTTAAACTGTTCTTCGGTTATATCTCCAAAACCACCGATGAAATTACACTTGAAATCTACTTTCCTATTTTTAAGCATTTTGCATGCTTCCAATAAGATAAACACACCTTTTGACTTAATGAGGTTAGACAGAAACAGAACAGTTACCTTCTCCGTTTTCCCAGTTTTTAATTTTAAAGGTATATTATTGTTCGGTATACCATTCGGACATAAGTGGACCAATTTTATAGATACATATTTCTCAATATCTGAGTATAAATTCTCGGACAATAAAATGACCTGAGAATTTTTGAGAACAAACTTGTACAAAAAATTATCAACAAGATTATCCTGTTTATTTCGAATGCCTTTATTATGGAAATGGAAAACAATTGGAAGTCGAAAAAGCTTGATGATCGTAATAAGAAAGGCATCCTTATAAAATCCAATGCCTGATGCTGTTATAGAATAATAACAAATTTGAGGTTTAAAAGATAAAAGATGGTTTAACAGGGACCATGCAATTCTGAGATACAAAAAAAATTTTCTAATTTGTGCTTTCCCAACCTGATCAATTTCTCTTGAAGTGAGAGAGTTAATAAATTTGCATTCAAAAGAATTGTTTATTTTTGGGCTTTCTTTAATAATCTGGCCCATGATAGATGATCCGTGATATGGTGGAGGAGTTTGTAATACAAAAAGAATTTTGGGTCTACTATGCATTCTATAAAAACCTTTCTTTAGCTCTTGCCGAAATTGAATACTTCCTACGAAATTCTTTTATTATTTGACTATCTGGAATACAATTCTGATTGAAATCGAAGTTAGTTTGCTCTCCTTTATCAAGAGTGGTCTTAAATCGGGATCCTTTAATTGTGTGAGTGGCTTGTCCTCCAAATCCAATATTTTGCACTTTTGATATTGTAGGAAATATTGTGTAGGACTTATTTAAGAATTGATGATAACACCATCTTATTGCCCATGAATCAATTTTTCCGTTCATCTGATGTCTTAGCATCCTTGGCATATCACTTCCAATTTGAAATAACTTGAACTGACTTTTAATACTGGCTTTAAATTCCGGGTAGGTATTAACTTCCCAATCAACTTCCTGCCAAACTTTATCCCATGTCGCCCATCCCCATGAAGTTGCCCTAAGTCCAACATAATAATCTAATGGATTTGTTTTTAAGGATGACAGATCCATGCTGTAGCCGGAAATTGAATGAATCTTTTCGTTATCTTTATAATAGTCCAAGGCCTGATTCATGAAATTTAGGAAATTCGGAGATGTGATCAGATCATCTTCAAGAACGATTACTTTTCCATACCTGTTCATTATTTCAGAAACTCCTGAAATAATCGAATTTGCTAAACCTTTATTTACCGGAGACTCAATTATTGATATTTCTTTGAATCCTTCAATAGTTTTTAAAAAACATCTAATTTGGCTGATTTTGCTCTCATCTATTTTAGTTCTTGCTCCATCGGAAAAAACGTATAAAGCAGTTTTATTAGCAAGATAATTGTTCTGTAATTTCCTGATGGTGTGTATACATTGTTCCAAACGGTTGTATACAAATAGAGCAATTGGGGCTAATTCATTTTGTTTCATATTATGATGAAGCAATAGTTATTAATTTATCTATGAAGAGGATAAAACTTAGCTATTTATTAATTTTGAATTCACAAAAGTGAATTCTTCATAATTCACGGAGACAGCAGCTAATTTATATCCAGCTTCGGTAAGTTTATTAATAGCTTTTTTTGTTTGTTTTATTCCTATGGTAGGAAATCTATGATGAAATTCAATTAAAATTTGTTTTATAATGCACTTTGAATTCAGAATATCATTCAGAGCCTGATATTCAGAACCTTCTATGTCGAGTTTTAAAATATCAATTTCTTTGTGTTGCAGTTCTTTTAATATGGTGGAAAACATTTTGACAGGTACATCAATAGAATTTGCCTTGGAGGATTTATTATTCCATACATTACTCGTAGAACAGCTAACATGTTCAGGATTAGAAGGTAAATAGAACTTTACAATCCCATCAAATTTATAAATGCCTATGGGCGAAAAAACAAAATTGGGTGAAGGTTTTATTCTTTTTATAAATTCAATTGATTTTGGGGTTGGGTCAAAACCAAAAACCGTACAATTAAATTTATTAATAAGTGCTATATCAAATGAAATATCTTCACCGACTCCGAATGAATATACAATACTACTTGAATTTATATATTTATCATAGACAAAAAAGCCTAGGTATTTCTGCCCGTACCAATTGGTTCTTAGGTTGATTTCTTTTTTTACATGAATATCTTTTCTTAGAATTACTTTTATAATATGTTTCAAGTATGATAAAAATTTAGTCATGTGCAATTGGATTTTACTAGATTTATTATTTAGAGAGATCGTTTATTAATTGCTTTAATTCAATAACATACTTAAAGAAATCATTTTCTGATTGTAAATGATTCTTTATACAGTTAATAGATGTTTGAGATAAGTTATTTTCTTTGTTATTTGATCGGCGGATATGAATCGGATGCAAATTAATGTTTAAGATGGAGTTAAGGTTATCAATATCAGATTCAAAAGTATTTAACGTGACAATATAATTTAATATGAAAAGTCTTGCTAAAGCTTCGTTTAAGTCAAGTTTGGTTGAAAACATATATAGTTGATGACAGATTTCTTGCTTTGGAATATTTTTTAAATAATCTTCAAAACAATTTCCTAATAATTGATATTCTTTATTAATATCCTTCCTTGGATTTGTAGAGTTGTATTCCTTTTTTAAATGATTGTATCTCGAAAATATGCGTTCCTGTGGATCTCGAAAACATGAAAAAATAAATGTTTTTTCTGGCATATGTAATTTGTCAAAAGGCCTATGAGACCATGCATAATGGAACAATCCCGATCTTATTACTGATTGATTCCAGGCAGAGAATACCCAGCGATTATTAATAATCCGAAGATCCGAGCTTGCCATCAATTTATTGTAAAGGTTTTCATTGTTTGTTGAAGAAAGATTGAGAAACATATGGTTTAGAGAAGTTCCTCCCGTTTTCATTAAGTGATGGTGATAAACCCTGGCGTAGCTATTAAACGGTTTATGCTCATTGACTAATTTATGTGAATCAATGATTTTTTTGATATTTATATAAGTATGTAATTTTCTTTTTAGAAATAGAAATGTCATACTATTGAATTTATCTAATGATGGTACTCGATTATAAAGATTAAGTAAAATAAAATGTGCTATGGCATGTCGCTATTTGATTTATAAAAGTCTTCCCTTAACTTTTGAGCGAATGTATATAAATCAAAGTCGTATTTGTTTTCCTTATTGAGTTTCATTCGCAGATCATTGTTTAACTCTTCAAAGATTGTATAATGTTGCCCTGCAACTTTTTTTCTAATTAGATCAGCTTTTTGTATATTAAATGTTTTAAATATCAGCGGCGCATCCATATCGATATGCTCTGTAACGCCCACAAAATAAAAACTTTGTAGCAGTTCTTTAATCGCATCTGTATCCTTTTTTGTGACCAAAAAGCTCTTTAAAAAATCGCCCCTAAATCTACGCATTAAGTGAGAGGCTTGCGGATTTCTGAGATTATGGAGGTAGTACCATCTTTTAAAACTAATTGGTTTTTCAAATTTTGAATTCATTTGAAAATTATAATGTGATATAATTTGTTTAGCAGGTTCTCTGAAAAAGGTTATGAATTTAATTTCTCTACCTGGATTGTCATTTATTAACTGGTAAGATGAACGATGTCCGGCAATAAACTTTATTTTGCCCTTATCTTCATTTGACAATAGTTTATATTCAGAATATTTATCATTAACGAGCATAAAGGATTCATCTGAATTCAACTTATTTATTAATGCTTTATTTATTGTAGTACCGCCAGTTTTGGGAATGGCATAGAAAACATATAATTCATTCATATTCGGGTGATATTTATTCATTTTTTGAATCAGCTTGTTTCAATATATTTTTATTATAAGACGCAACAAAATAAATTAGAATCCAAACTCCAGGTGATTTTGTTAAGGAGAAAGAAAACATACTTGCAAGTATATATTGTATTGAAAGCAAATGTATCCATGCCCATGGCGCATCTTTACTTATGACCCAAACTGACTTTTTTAAGTTACTTAATAGAATATACAGGAATGGAATTATTCCCAAAAGTCCGGTTGTAATAAGTACTTCAAGCAAAAGGTTATGCGGATGACCTCCGGCATTCTCTCCTTTATCCAAGACAAAGTAGTGTCCGAAAATTGGATTTTCCTGAAATGAGTGCAGGGCATCCAGGTATTTTTGAGTTCGTCCGCTAAAATTTTGTTCATAAATTGCTTGTTCCATACGAATGAAAATAGAAGCCCCTCTACTTTCAAGAAAATTCAAAATTGTTCCTTTTAGCAACACAAACAATAAAAGTGAAACCACCATAAAACGCAATACATTTTTTGTGTTCTTTTGTACTAAAAAAAAGAATAGAATAACAAGAGCCAATGTTACGAATGGTCCTCTTGAACCGGTTAATGCTGCAACCAATAAGCACAGTAGCATCGAAAATACAGATAGAATTCTATATGAGACCTTTTTTTCTTTAAGAAATACATAAAATGCAATAATAAAAATCGAAATTGAAAACCTTCCCATTGTAATGGCGTTTAGGCCTTCTCCTACATCGGCTCTTCCAGTATCATATTGAGATACTCCACGAACTACGTTTTTCATTGCAGGAAGAGCAATCAGCATTCCTAATGTTCCAAGAAAAAAGAATATTCTTAGGATAGTTTTTTCGTCAAAATTGTTTTTGTTTTTTACAGATAGGCTAGTTATGAATCCGAAACAAGTTATATATAAGAGAAGCATGCCACTGGTTGCATAACTTGTAAGTATCTTCTTTTGCGGTAGAAGAATAGTATCAATAAAAAGATTAGAAAAATAGATAAGTGTAAACAGGAAGAAGATTTGTTCGGTTAAATTAAAATGTTGAGAAAAGAATTTTGTTTTGTGAATAAGATAAATACTCATTGCAAATCCTACAAAAAGAACAGGAGCAGTAAGGACCATGTTTGGAGGTCCTAAATAATTTGATATTAAAGAAATGTATAAGGATCCAATTATTAAAATAAGCGGTAGATGAATCTTCTGAAAATATTTGGTAATACTTATTTTCATCTGTTAATTATTTCGAAATAATACGATAATAATTTTTCCACAACCATTGTTTCAGAGTATTGTGTATAAATATAATCTTTTAACCCTGGTTGAAAGTTACTTTTCATCCCTGCCTCAAGACCTTTTTTAATGCTTTTAATGCTTAATGGATCAACAAAATGTGCCAAGTCTCGAAAATATTCCTTTGGTCCGCCTCTTTTTGTTAGAACTACTTCACATCCGTATGAAGCAGCGTCAAGTGCTACAATGCCAACACCTTCCATTAAGCTTGGGAGAGCAAAGCATTTTGCTCTTTTGTATAAAGATATGAGTTCTTCTTCTGATACAAAACCGATCAGTTCAACATTAGGGTTTTGCTCAACTACTTGTTTTAACTTCGCTTGCTGGGCTTTATTGCCAGTTGATCCAACTAGTTTTAGTTTAATTTTAGATGTAGAGGCTGCTCTTATCAAACGGATTACATTTTTTCTTTCCTGATATAGAGAACTAACATGCAAACAAAACGGTTCTTTTTGTGAAAGGTCTATTTCACTTGTCGTTTTTTCGTGTCCTACAGGTACTATTCCAATTTTATTTTTTTTGACAGCAAAACCTTTCTTGACTATATTAAATTCATATTCAGACCTGCACATATAGCCTGTAATCAACGAATCCAGACTTCTTAAACTGGAGAAGTTGTTGTGTAGGTTTATTTTTTTTATTCCTAAATACGATTTTAACCTAATAAGAATGCTGGATTCGTTTGTATCTAAAATGGGTGAAAGTACAATTTTGATTTTTTTCCGAAATAGATCCGGAATGAGTTGGCTTAAAAAAGATCCTGAACCAAAAATGTGTACTATATCAAATGAATTTAAATCATAAATATCCCATGAATTGATTAGTTCAACTTTATGACCCAATTTTTCCAGTGCTTTTTTATATTGCAAAGCCTGCGATCGAACTCCGTTTGAAAGACCCGATACAAACGTATTTGGAGTTATTATGTAGCCAATATAGAGTTTCACCTTATGAGATTTTGTAATTGAAGAATTTATTATATTCCTTAAAGGCTCTTTTGTTTGAAATTAATTCTACTTCTTTATTCGATAAGACTTTATTCCATTTTCCAATTGATGGATCGTTGATGTGATTAAAATGTAGGCCAGAGATCGAGTCAATCTTTTTATCATCTATTTTTAGTACCTCAATTTGCTTTTTCGTTTTTGCGATTGAAGTATTGTCTATGATTTTATCCATCTCTTCAGGATTCAACGATACTTCAAGTTTATCACATAACTGATTAATAATAATTGATTTATTATTTAGAAGATCAGAGTACGGAATATTTATAATATTCTGCGTTTCTGCAATCGCAATAGCATCATATGCAAGCCTCTCAACTCCAAAATCATCAATAAAATTTTGAAGATTTGTAATCATATTTTTTTGAACCATTGAAGCAATTACATCCAAAAGATTTCGATGTGTAAACAATCCCAATGTTTTTTTTCTCGAAATCCTATTTTTTAATTTAATTGAAAAATAATGAGTTTTTCTCACGATAAAGAAATTTGGCTGTGCTGATAGTTCAACATATTCCTTGTAATTATGAAAAAATCCTGCTGATGGATTATAGGAACTTTTTAATATTTCTGACACAAGATTATAAACGAGTGTTGATCCTGATCTGAACATCCCGCAAACTATAATGTCTTGAGGATGAGTAGCGTTTTTGCTTTTTTGCGTCAATAAGGAACGCAAGGTCTTATAAAATTTATAAGAATGTTTATTGTAATAAATCAAATGCTTGATAAATCTTAAAACCATACTACTTGCCATTTTTATCACTATATCCTAATATCTCTAATGTCGATCCAAATAACTTATTAAACTCGTCATCTATTCTTGGAGTAAAAAAATCTTTCCATTTCGAAGTCTTTGTGGAAGACACATGTGGATTTTTATTTATTAATTCAGATGACATTTTAAGCTTCCCCTTTTTAGGACTACTTAAAAATAGATTATTTTCTTTTTCATAACCAAATTCTGAAAGCTTTATTAAGGTGATTTTGGGTTCTGTCAAGGGCGACTGAGTTAGCGAAGTCGTTTATATACCCTTGACAGGTTCATAAATCACATTTTCTTTGCTTTTCAGCTTTTGGTTTTTCATTTTATTGGCATAACCTATCGGAGTCATTCCTCCCAATGAATCATGCGGTCTTCTATTGTTGTAATCAAATATCCATCTTTCAGTTTCATCCCTGGCTTCATCCAATGACTGAAACAGGTAAGCATCCAGTACTGCCCTGCGGTAGGTTCCGTTTAAACGCTCTACAAAAGCATTTTGTGTTGGTTTTCCTGGCTGGGTATATAAAAGTTCAATTCCTTGAAATTTGCTCCATTCTTTTAACAACTCAGCAATAAACTCGGGGCCGTTATCCATCCTTATTTGTGATGGTTTGCCCCTGCGTTTTATCAAGTGATTCAGAACATAAACTACTTTATTGCTTCGGATGGAATGGTCAAGTTCAACATGGAGCGCTTCTCGGTTAAAGTCATCCATAATATTGAAACTTTTTATCTTCCGTCCATTCTCCAGAGCATCGTGCATAAAATCAATTGACCAGCAATTATTGATGTTTTCGGGGATTACCAAAGGAACTTTTACCCTGGCAGGGAGCCTTTTCTTTACTTTCCTTCGCATATTCAGTTTCATCATGCAATAAACCCGATACACCCGCTTGTGGTTCCACTCATTGCCTTCCAGGCGCAATCGGCCATATGCCTTCCAAAAACCTTCTGTAGGGTGGTCTTTCGCTTTTATGGTAAGTGCATCAATTACCTCAGCATCGTCTTTTATCGACTCGTAGTAGTAAACGGAACGACTCATATTTAACACACGGCACGCCCTGCGGATGCCAACTGTTGGATTGATGCAAACTTCTTCTGCAATCTCTCTTTTCTCACAAGGCTTTAAAGCTTTTTTTCGATAATCTCTTTGGCAAGTTTTAAATCAAGAGCTTGTTCGGCATACATCATTTTTAACTTGCGATTCTCCTCTTCGAGTTCCTTGAGCCTTTTCAACTCTGAGGCTTCCATGCCGCCATATCGTTGCCGCCATTTGTAAAATGTAGCTCGGCTAACGCTATGGTCACGAACAATTTCTTCTACGCTTTTGCCGTTTTCGTACTCCTTCAAAATCGAGGAGATTTGCTGTGGTGTAAATCTTTTCTTCTTCATCTTCTAACAGTTCAAAATTAACGTTTATTTGTCTACTTTTAAACTGTCCTGTTTTTGGGGAAGCTTACAACATGGTATGGATATTTTCTTTTTGGGCAATGTTCATTGAGTATTTTTTTACCTTTTCATTGAATTTACAATGTTCAAATATCTTTAAAAATTCTTGTTCATAATTATCCATAATATTTTCGAACTTCAGTTCAAGGAATGCCGGATGATTATAATTCCATTTAATCATTTCTGAAATTGTCCATTGTCCATAATGATTCATTTCAAACAATATACCCTCCTCTTCAGATAAAGTGTTCATAATATCCTGATATGATCTATTTTGAAGACTTTCTATATAGCTTTTTTTCCATTCCTCTGATTTATGTTCCTGCGAGTATGGAACCTGAGGAAATTTTATCTTTTTGTTTATTTGGAAATTTTTATTGTTACACCACAATTCGGATGTTCTTTTGTGGTATAAATACCCTGAAATAATTATGTCTCTGGGATCTCGAATAATATGTATACCAATAAAATCGTGTTTAATTGATTTTGGATCAGCCAAGCCGTGGATAAAAAATATAATATCCGCATTTGGGATTTTAGTGGGCTTCCCAGTTACTACTTTGAATTTCCAATTGAATTCAGAGCATATTTCTCTAAATATTCTACTTATGAATTTAGTTCCAGATTTGTGATAACTAAATATATATATTGGCACATCAAGTTTTTTTCTAACAAATTGAAGTTTTAATCTCATTCGCAAGTAATATTTTTTATGATTTATAATAAAGGAAATTACTCAAATGTGTATCCCCAAAGTTCTATATCGTCTCTAAACCAGTTTTGTATTATTGAAATAGTCTCGTCGTCATAATATTTTTTATAATCTTCATGTTTTGTCTTGTTCAAATGTGGTAATCTATTTGAAATTCCAATTTGTTCTGCAAAAAAATTATATTCATTCTCAATATTCTCAAATCGTATGATTTTATTTACACACACATTGTTATTATAATCTTTTATCCATTCAATTTGTTGCTGAAACATTTTTGGATTATTATAATATTTTGGATTTTTTTCTTCAGAATAGGTATGTCTAATCCAATCTTTAAAAGATATTGGTTGGGCACCCAATCCTGTTTGATTTGTTTTTAATCTGTATTTATAATGTGAAACAACTCTGTCCCATGGATTTCTGACTACAGTAAATTTATAAGCTTCATCCCAATCTTTCTTATTGACAATATCAATTATTTCTTTGCATGTATAGTGCATTTTAAAAGGTAACCCAATTGACTTAGCTATGCTTGTTCCTGCGGTTTTGTTGATATGAATAAATATAATTTTTTCATTTCCGATCCTTCTAACAGGAGAATATTTCTTTGGGTTGAGGAAAATTTTTAAACGTGTTATATGGTCATTTCCTATTATATGCATGATTTTCAATTTTTTCTTTATCTAAATTAGTCTAACAGTGGTGATTTTTGTAAATCTTTTTACATATATAACCTTGATTAAATTCTGAGAACTAACAACTATCGCCATAGAAAGTGCGGCACCCAATGCTCCCCAGAATCTTATTAGAAAATAATTAAGGAAAATGTTTATAATTACAAATGCAAGAGAAATATTTTTAATTGTCTTTTCATGGCCAGTCATTGTTAGCATAAGCCCTGCCGCACCTGTAGATATATTAAAAAATTGACCAACTGCAAGAATGATTAAAATAAGATATGCATCTATAAACTCGTTTCCCCAAATTCCTAAAATAAATTTACCAGCAATGATAAATGTTATCAATGGAATAAGAGCAATTAATCCCAATCCACGGGTTACCTTTTGTATCATGAGTTCCAATTCTTTCATGCTGCCTTTTTCATACAATGCAGCTATTTTGGGCGATATAGACGAGTTGGTAACTTGAAGAAAAAAGCTTATCAACAAGGCAAGTCTCGATGCAACTGTATAGGTGCCAACCTCACTTGAACTGGCTAAATTGCCAAGCATTAAAACATCAATATTCGTCGAAAAAATATTTGCAAAAGCAGCTATGAAAAGATGCCGTGACGTGTTCCATAATTGCTTCCCAATATATTTTCTCTTAAATTTTAGCTTATTGAGTGAACGCCAGTATAAACCAATACTTACTGTTACGACTAATCTTCCTAAACCATAGCAAACAGCAACATTGATTATATCAATCTTAATGTTTAACCACGTGCATAATAACAAAAAAATACCTGTTGCAAATATGCTTAAGGTTTTATCAACTAAATTGCTTTGCCAAATTTTTCTGTATCCATTCAATCCTGAAGCAAATATTCGGGAGAAGACTTGTGGAGTCAACACAATAATTGCGATAATCAGTGGATAAGTGAGACGTGGTTCATGAAAAACATTTTCAGCCACCCAGGGAGCAAACAGAATCAGAATGATGGATATGCTAAGTGTAATTCCTACATTTAACCAGTAAGCAGAATACATTACATTGCCAATGTGTTCGTAATCCTTTTTTCCATGAGCTATGGCCACTTCTTTTACAATTACCTGTTGCATGCCTAATAAGCCTACAACAATAAGAATATTAACAATTCTATGGCTTAAATTAATTATTCCCAAGCCATCAGCGCCAATAGTTCTTCCCAAAAAAATACTTACCCCCAGGCCAATGGCCATACCTGCCACTTTCACCACTGTAGAGGCTGAAGACTTTTTCACCACCTCCAGTGTATGAATGTCGAGTTTGTTTAAGTATTTATTGAGGGTATTTTTTATTCTCATTTCAGTTTTTTTGTGTGGAGACTCCACTCGCGCCAATTTGAAATCGGTGTGTCAATCTGCAATATTCTTAAGTCTTTTGGCTAAGGTACGGATTACAAATCCGCACCAGCAGTTGTGGTCCGCTAGTATTGTCGCTGGCGCAGATTTGCAATCTCCCGATTGAAATGCGGGACAGGTTGTGCCATTGCTGAAATATACTTTACATTTCACGGGGCTTGCTCTAAACGGTTTTATTTGTAATGGTATTTGCAGGCAATTATTTTTATCTCCAGATCGGAAACGGAATATACTAAACGGTGTTCATTGTTTATTCTTCTCGACCAGGTTCCGGTTAACTGGTGTTTTAAGGCTTCCGGTTTGCCCGTACCTTCAAAGGGTGTTTTGGCTATTTCACTGATTAAACCGCTTATTTTTACGAAAAGCTTTTTGTCTGTTTTCAGCCATTCGATATAATCCTTGTATGCTCCGGGTGTGAACGTGATATTTCTCATTTGGGAAAAATACTTATGAATCTTTCACTAGCTTTTCAAAGTGTTTGTCGAATTTTTCGGGTGTGAATCTGACAGTCGACTCCTGAACCATATTTTCAAGCAGATGTTTTCTGTTTGCAGAACTGGCCATTAAATAATCAGTTTCATCCATTTCGGTTGAAATAGCGATGGTCACGGTTTTTCCTTCAAACAACTTTTTTAAGCGTTGAAACAGCTCTTCGTTAAATTCTTTGGGTTCTATTTTAAATATCGCTTCCATTGTTTTCCTTTTAGCTTTTTACTTTGTCAAATATACGAAAAGAGTGCAAAAATTGATTCATTCAAATAATCCCGCCCGCGTCGTTTGAAATCCATGTGTTATTCCTCTCGTTGGCGCAGATTCCTGCCTGCCGCAGGCAAATGCAATTTGTGTCATTGCGTGCAGGGCAACGAATTAGTAACGTTAGTGACTGTTGTGCAGTTTTTGGTGCTCTTCACTTTAAACTTATCAAAGGTATATTCCTGTCTTTTATGCCGGGGTACGGATTACAAATCCGCACCAACAGGGAAACTCACATTGCAAATGTACGCCAGCTGATGAAAAAGTGATCTCATTCCCAATTGGAGGGCTTACCTTTATTATGGAGTCTTTTTTTATTGCTTTTGATCTTCTCCTGCTGTTCCGGCAGCACTTCCTGTCATTGGTTTACCCGTCCTGTTAAGGGGAGAGTGGTTCTGTTGTTTGTTTTTGGGCTTCCTGTCGGGGTGAAAATCCTTCCTGTTGTTGTTGTTCCCTTTTCTGCCGGGCAGGAAGCTGTGCCCCTGTGGCAGGAAGGGTATATGGGTTGCAGGACGGCTCCCGGATTGACAGGAGCCGCCTGCAAACTATTATTCATCTGTTTCGTTGGTTACAGTAGTCTCATCCGGGCTACTTTTTCGTTTTCGGTGCGACCAGTACGACAAAGTGTAGCCTTTGTAGCGTGTTTTATCTTTAAAAAAAAGATACTTTCCGGCTTCCCGAATTTCATCGGCCAGTTCTTTTAAATGCGTATAGGCTTTGTCGCGTATTACTTTCGATTCATTTTGAATGGCTTTGTCGCCATTGGCTTCCGCCAGCAGGGTGGCTTTGGCATCCGATTCACTTTCGGCGGTATCGAGTAGGGCTAAATCAAAACCCATCGCAGTAAGTGGATCAGGATTTTCTTTTCCCAATACACTTAAATCGCTTAAGTCCTGCACCAGATCATCGTTACCTTCTCCCTCGGCAATGGCCCTTACGCGGTTTAAAAGGGCTTCGTCTTTACGGTAAGCATACCGAAAGGTACGGAGCAGCATATCGCGTAGCTCGTAAGCGGCGGGTGCTTCTTCTGTCCAGCGTTTTTGTGCTTCCTGCTGCGAGTTGTAGTCCTTGTTCCAAACACTCTGTGCATAACGGGCAGCACCGGTTCTAACAGGCAGATCATCAATCATACTCTTTTTTAATCCCACTACCGTTAGCTTTGGGAGATCGTCCAAAGCCCAATGGTATAAATTCTCACAACTTTGTAAATAGTTGTCCATGGGAAGATTCGGAACTAAAGTTTCTTCGTCAGGAATGGCCTTAATGGTTTCCAGTTTTGCTAAATAATCTTCACTATTCGCCATAAAATATTAAATTTAAAAAGTTTTAAATGTGTCCTTTTCAGGACGTTTATTAACACTGCCGGTGGGTTGATTCAGAACTCACCGGTTTTTTTGTTGTAATTTTTCAATGTTTTCCTTTAATGAGGGTGATCGTTACTAATTTGGAATTTGTTATTTGGGTAAATGATTGATTTCAATATACACCAATAATCGTTTTCAAACAATAGCATTGAGGTGTTTTACAACTTGTTGACGGATTAATTTTTAAAACTCTTTTTATTTTATGTCCTTCTTTTTTAGAGTTCAGAGTTATTTGTATAGTAATAAATATTGTTAAGATGATCTTGATATTTTCAACTTTCAACTTTTGCCTCCATACTCGATACTCGATGCTCGATGCTAGATACTTGAAGCTAGAAGCTTGATGCTAGAAGCTTGCTGCTGGATGCTTGCTACTCGATACTTGAAGCTAGAAGCTTGCTGCTGGATGCTTGATACTCGATACTTGAAGCTAGAAGCTTGAAGCTAGAAGCTTGCTGCTGGTTCAGAGTATATCTTTCATCTTATTGGGCTATTAATTACGCGAATTCTCTCTTGCTCACAATCCTCCGGTCTCATTCTTCGACCACCTCCTATACAAAGGAGGACGTTCCGTTTTATAATGGAGAGTTATTTGTTTAGTGCTAAGTAGTAAGTATTGTTAAGTTAATCTTGATGTTTTAAACTTTTGCCTTTTGCCTTTTGCCTTTTGCCTTGATGCCCGATACTGGATACTTGATACTGGATACTTGATGCTAGAAGCTTGCTGCTGGATGCTTGATACTCGATACTTGAAGCTAGAAGCTTGAAGCTAGAAGCTTGCTGCTGGTTCAGAGTATATCTTTCATCTTATTGGGCTATTAATTACGCGAATTCTCTTCTGCTCACAATCCTCCGGTCTCATTCTTCGACCACCTCCTTTACAAAGGAGGACGTTCCGTTTTATAATGGAGAGTTATTTGTTTAGTGCTAAGTAGTAAGTATTGTTAAGATGATCTTGATATTTTCAACTTTTAACTTTTGCCTTGATGCCCGATACTGGATACTTGATACTGGATACTTGATGCTAGAAGCTTGCTGCTGGATGCTTGATGCTTGATACTCGATACTTGAAGCTAGAAGCTTGAAGCTTGATGCTTGCTACTGGTTCAAAGTTCAGAGTATATCTTTCATCTTATTCGGCTATTAATTACGCGAATTCTCCCTTGCTCACAATCCTCCGGTCTCATTCTTCGACCACCTCCTTTACAAAGGAGGACGTTCCGTTTTATAATGGAGAGTTATTTGTTTAGTGCTAAGTAGTAAGTATTGTTAAGTTAATCTTGATATTTTCAACTTTTAACTTTTGCCTTGATGCCCGATACTGGATGCCCGATACTGGATACTTGATACTGGATACTTGATGCTTGCTGCTGGATGCTTGATGCTTGATACTCGATACTTGAAGCTAGAAGCTTGAAGCTTGCTGCTTGATACTGGTTCAAAGTTCAGAGTATATCTTTCATCTTATTTGGCTATTAATTACGCGAATTCTCCCTTGCTCACAATCCTCCGGTCTCATTCTTCGACCACCTCCTTTTCAAAGGAGGACGTTCCGTTTTATAATGGAGAGTTATTTGTATGTTAGTTAGAAGTATGCATTGAAAAGTAAATCTTGATATTTTAAACTTTTGCCTTTTGCCTTGATGCCCGATACTGGATACTTGATACTGGATACTTGATGCTAGAAGCTTGCTGCTGGATGCTTGATACTCGATACTTGAAGCTAGAAGCTAGAAGCTAGAAGCTTGATGCTTACTACTGGTTCAAAGTTCAGAGTTATATTTCTTATCATATTCAGCAATGAATTACGCGAATTCTCCCTTGCTCACAATCCTCCGGTCTCATTCTTCGACCACCTCCTTTTCAAAGGAGGACGTTTCGTTTTGTAATGGAGAGTTATTTGTTTAGTGCTAAGTAGTAAGTATTGTTAAGATGATCTTGATGTTTTAAACTTTTGCCTTCTTCCTTTTGCCTTGTTACTTGAAGCTTGTGCTGGTCCAGAGTTCAGAGTTCAGAGTTCAAAGTTCTTTCAGCTTTTATTCTCATTGCTTTTTACGGGGACAGCTGCTTCCCGAACTTTTTTCTTTCGAAAACGGAATATGGGTTTATAAATGTGTTTGCCATCTTCCACCACACCAAAATTGGAGTGGTACCACAGTCGTTCGTGAAAATAGTAAAGCGCTATTTTAATGAGTACATCGGCAGCTCCAATGGCCATCCCAAAATTCAGGTCACCGGTAACAATCCATCCAATCAGAAATGTAGTGAGTGAGGCAACAATTCTCCAGGTAATGGCTTTTGCCAGGTGTCTTCTTGGTAGTACAGACATGGTTAGTTGTTAGTTATTAGTGGTAAGTATTGTTAAGTAAATCTTGATATTCTAAACTTTTGCCTTTTGCCTTGATACTTGCTGCTCGATGCTGGATACATGATGCTTGATGCTTGATACTCGATGCTTGAAGCTTGCTACCGGTTCAGAGTTCTGTTGCTTTCAGCTTAAATAATTCCACTGGGATCCCATCTGATTTCGGGAACAATTTTAAGCAACATTTCCCGTACGTTTTCATCCACATCCTTATTGGAGTTATCAACTTCGATAAACGGATGTTCCGGATGTTCGAAGGGAGAAGAGATCCCCGTAAAGTTTGGTATTTCGCCGGCACGGGCCTTTTTGTACAAGCCTTTGGGGTCACGTTGCTCACAAACCTCCAGAGGAGTATTTACAAATACTTCCAGAAAATCATCATCGCCAATGATGCTTCGGGCCAAGTCACGCATTTCGTTTGTTGGACTGATAAATGAACAGATGAGAATGATACCGCAGTTCATAAACAATTTGGAAACTTCGGCAATCCTGCGAATGTTTTCCATGCGGTCCTCTTCGGTAAAACGCAGGTTTTTATTGATCCCGGAACGCACATTGTCGCCATCCAGTATCTGGCAAAAGTAGTTGAGTTCAAAAAGTCGTTTTTCCAGTTGACTGGCCAAAGTGGTTTTTCCTGATCCGGACAAACCGGTAAACCAGATTACTTTTCCTTGTTGTTTCAGGTAGATTTCTTTGGCGTAGCGGTCCTTTATTTTGTCGAATGTTGTATAAATGTTATTATTATTCATGGTGATGATGATGTTGAGTTGTTATTGGATGTTGGTTGTTGGTTGTCGTTGGTGTCGGTTGTTGTCGGTTGTGGTGTGTTGGTTGACATGGCTACTTTGACAACCGGACAACTTTGAATCCGCGAGTGCAACGAGTTGACAACTTCTTCTTACTTTACGATAAAATAAGGGTTTAAAAGGTTTTCTTTATTGTACTGTAATTCTCCGCTCATGTCTGTTAACCAGAGTTTCTTTCCTGCGGCATTGGCAATGGCGTGTCCTGCTGCCGTGTCCCATTCCATGGTTGGTCCAAAACGCGGATACTGATGTGCAGATCCTTCGGCAACCATACATATTTTTAAGGAACTTCCTTTTGAAACAATTTCTAAATTGGAATGAACGGATTTTAATTCCTTTATATACGTTATGGTTTCTTCGCTCATGTGCGATCGGCTTCCTACTACTTTATACACATTGGAATTCATAGGTGCAGGTAGTTTCTTGCCTTGCGCCAATACCTGCTCCAGCGTTATGGTTTTAGGCGTTTGTTGCAGTTTCCAGGCTCCATGTTTTGCTGATCCGAAATAAAGAGTGCCGCTTACAGGAACATAAATAACGCCCATTACTGGCTTACCTTTTTTGATGAATGCAATGTTTACGGTAAATTCCCCGTTTTTTTTGATAAATTCTTTGGTGCCATCCAATGGATCAATCAGCCAAAAGGTTTCCCACTTTTTTCTTTCGGAATAGTCAGTTGTTTTTCCCTCTTCACTTAGAATTGGGATGCCTGTTTTTTCCAAATGGCTTACGATTACAAGGTGACTTGCTTTATCTGCAATTGTTAAGGGGGAATGATCTGCTTTTTTTTCAACCGAAAAATCGGCTTTTGGATCGTTGTAAATTTTGAGTATTTCGTGTCCCGCTTCTATGGCGGCATTTAGTGCAGTGTCGATCATGAAATAGGGTGTGAAAAATAGTTTGAAAAATAGTTGTTGGTTGCGTGATACTTGGGACTGGATGCTGGATACTTGATGCTTGTTACTTGAAGCTTGCTACTGGTTCAAAGTTCAGAGTATATCTTTCATCTTATTAGGCTATGAATTACGCGAATTCTCTCTTGCTCGCAATCCTCCGGTCTCATTCTTCGACCACCTCCTTTACAAAGGAGGACGTTCTGTTTTGTAATGGAGAGTTATTTGTATAGTTGTAAATATTGTTAGGATGATCTTGATGTTTTAAACTTTTGCCTTTTGCCTCCATACTCGATACTCGATGCTCGATGCTCGATGCTTGAAGCTTGAAGCTAGAAGCTTGCTGCTGGTTCAGAGTATCTGTCTTTTCTTATTCGGCAATGAATTACGCGAATTCTCTCTTGCTCGCAATCCTCCGGTCTCATTCTTCGACCACCTCCTTTACAAAGGAGGACGTTCCGTTTTGTAGTGGAGAGTTATTTGTATAGTTGTAAATATTATTAAGATGATCTTGATGTTTTAAACTTTTGCCTTTTGCCTCTATACTCGATGCTCGATACTCGATGCTCGATGCTCGATGCTTGAAGCTTGAAGCTAGAAGCTTGCTACTGGTTCAAAGTTCAGAGTATATCTTTCATCTTATTGGGCTATTAATTACGCGAATTCTCTCTTGCTCGCAATCCTCCGGTCTCATTCTTCGACCACCTCCTTTACAAAGGAGGACGTTTCGTTTTGTAATGGAGAGTTATTTGTTTAGTGCTAAGTAGTAAGTATTGTTAAGTTAATCTTGATATTTTCAACTTTCAACTTTTGCCTCCATACTCGATACTCGATGCTCGATGCTCGATGCTCGATGCTCGATGCTTGAAGCTTGAAGCTTGCTGCTGGTTCAGAGTATCTGTCTTTTCTTATTCGGCAATGAATTACGCGAATTCTCTCTTGCTCGCAATCCTCCGGTCTCATTCTTCGACCACCTCCTTTACAAAGGAGGACGTTCCGTTTTGGAATGGAGAGTTATTTGTATAGTTGTAAATATTGTTAAGATGATCTTGATGTTTTAAACTTTTGCCTTTTGCCTCCATACTCGATACTCGATGCTCGATGCTCGATGCTTGAAGCTTGAAGCTAGAAGCTTGCTGCTGGTTCAGAGTATCTGTCTTTTCTTATTCGGCAATGAATTACGCGAATTCTCTCTTGCTCGCAATCCTCCGGTCTCATTCTTCGACCACCTCCTTTACAAAGGAGGACGTTCCGTTTTGTAGTGGAGAGTTATTTGTATAGTTGTAAATATTATTAAGATGATCTTGATGTTTTAAACTTTTGCCTTTTGCCTCTATACTCGATACTCGATGCTCGATGCTCGATGCTTGAAGCTTGAAGCTAGAAGCTTGCTACTGGTTCAAAGTTCAGAGTATATCTTTCATCTTATTGGGCTATTAATTACGCGAATTCTCTCTTGCTCGCAATCCTCCGGTCTCATTCTTCGACCACCTCCTTTACAAAGGAGGACGTTTCGTTTTGTAATGGAGAGTTATTTGTTTAGTTGTAAATATTGTTAAGATGATCTTGATGTTTTAAACTTTTGCCTTGTTACTTGAAGCTTGCTACTGGTTCAGAGTTCAAAGTTCTTTCTTGCTTTCATCTTGCCTCTTCACTGTTCCATTTCTCCTTAATACTAGTCAGAAATTCTTTCCCAAAGATCCATCCAATGGCGATTACTCCTCCCAGAAATGTCCAAATCAGTAAAGTCATTAATCCACTTCCATTGTCTTCAAGGGGAACAGTAACCGGTTTAATAATTGAAAATACAGGTGTGTCTTCTTTTACCTGAATACGGGCCTGCTCCAATTGTTGAGCCAATTGCGAATACACATCAAAAGCCAGTTGGTAGTCGCTTTGTAAACGTTCTTCCTGCGTACGTGCACGCGCCGATGTAACATTTTTGTTTTTGTCGCGGAAATCAGCCAAAGCGGCCTGAGCGGCTTCAAATTCTTTTTTGTTGTCGGCGTAACGTTCCTCGATAAATTTCAATTGAGCCGATGCCTTTTCTATTTTAAAGGTGGTAATGTATTTTTGCAGTAACATTTGAGCCTTTTGAGCGATTTGCGCCGAGAGTTTTGCTTCGTTGGAACGAACACTAAGTGTAACATATCCATCCTTGTCGTTGGTTTCCAGCGTTACTCCGTTTGCTAAAATCTTCCGCACCTCTTCCTGTTCTTTTGTGAGGTAAATATAGTCGTTGGTTTCGAGCGTTTTACCTGATGTTTGATCTTCGCCTTTAATTGCACTTAAGATAACAAACGGTAACCCAATGGTGTATTTTTTTAAAGATGCCAGGAACCCCGGAGTGTAATGTTGGGTGTAGTATTCGTAAAAAGAAACCGGATGATCCACAGCACTAAAGGTATAGGAAGCATTCATCAGTTCCAGCTGAAAGGGCACGCTCTGAACGATTTGCGGATAAATATATGGCGAAAGTTCGCCGCTGCTTTTGTTCAGGTCACCAAGGTTAAAACCTGCCATGGCCGCCAGAGAGGAGAGTCCTCCCATTTTTGAAGAATTATTTGAAAGTTGTGGAACCATGGTGGTGGAGGAACTATATTCTTTTGGCGATAGGAGGGCAACAGCCACACCGATTGCCATAAAAATAAGTACGGTTATTATGATTAATTTTCTACCCTTCCAGATGGTCTTCGCCAGTGCGATCAGGTCTATTTCATCCTCAGAAACCTGATTGTTATTTATTTCGTTGGTCATTATGAGATATTTAATAAGGTTAGATTTATTAATGCTCAGAGTTCAGAGTTATATTTCTTAACTTATTTGGCTGTTAATTACGCGAATTCTCTCTTGCTCACAATCCTCCGGTCTCATTCTTCGACCACCTCCTTTACAAAGGAGGACGTTCCGTTTTGTAATAGAGAGTTATTTGTTTCGCAGTAAGTAGTGTTAAGTTAATCTTGATATTTTAAACTTATGCCTTTTGCCTTGATGCCCGCTGCTAGATACTTGATGCTTGATACTCGATGCTTGATGCTTGAAGCTTGAAGCTGGTCCAGAGTTATTTGTTTCGCAGTAAGTAGTAAGTAGTGTTAAGTTCTCTTGATATTTTAAACTTTAAACTTTTGCCTTTTGCCTTGATACTCGATACTCGATACTTGAAGCTGGTCCAGAGTTATTTGTTTCGCAGTAAGTAGTGTTAAGTTATCTTGATATTTTAAACTTTTGCCTTTTGCCTTGATGCCCGCTGCTAGATACTTGATGCTTGATACTCGATACTCGATACTTGATACTCGATGCTTGAAGTTGGTCCAGAGTTATTTGTTTCGCAGTAAGTAGTGTTAAGTTAATCTTGATATTTTAAACTTATGCCTTTTGCCTTGATGCCCGCTGCTAGATACTTGATGCTAGATACTTGATGCTTGATACTTGATACTTGATGCTTGATACTTGATACTTGATGCTTGATGCTTGAAGCTTGAAGCTTGCTGCTTGATACTGGTTCAAAGTTCAGAGTATATCTTTCATCTTATTTGGCTATTAATTACGCGAATTCTCCCTTGCTCACAATCCTCCGGTCTCATTCTTCGACCACCTCCTTTACAAAGGAGGACGTTCCGTTTTGTAATAGAGAGTTATTTGTTTCGCAGTAAGTAGTGTTAAGTTCTCTTGATATTTTAAACTTTTGCCTTTTGCCTTGATGCCCGCTGCTAGATACTTGATACTCGATACTTGATACTCGATGCTTGATGCTTGTTGCTTGAAGCTGGTCCAGAGTTATTTGTTTCGCAGTAAGTAGTGTTAAGTTAATCTTGATATTTTAAACTTTAAACTTTAAACTTTTGCCTTGATACTCGATACTCGATGCTTGAAGCTGGTCCAGAGTTATTTGTTTCGCAGTAAGTAGTGTTAAGTTAATCTTGATATTTTAAACTTTTGCCTTTTGCCTTGATGCCCGCTGCTAGATACTTGATGCTTGATACTCGATACTTGATACTCGATGCTTGAAGCTTGACGCTTTCTAGTGGTTCAAATTTCAGAGTTTAGTGTTCTCTAGCTTTCAGCTTTCAGCTCTTTTTTAGCTCTTTCTCTACTTGGTTAAATTAACAATGGTTGCTGCTGACAGAGCCAGTGATGACAGAACACTAACTACGGCAATCCATTGCCCGTTACCTGGCTGTTTTTCCGGTTTTTGAGGTATAATTACCTGGCTGCCAGGCAAGACCTCGGGATAACTTTTTATACCCAGAAAACTTTTGGTAGGTGCCGCATAACCGTTGGCGTATTGCACATATACTTTACTTTTGTGCGCCCGGTGGGCAAATCCTCCGGTTTGATTGATGTAAAATTTTGCATTTCGTCCGGGTTGATAGGTTACCGAGTAAGGATTTAACACCGTTCCCGAAATTTTAACGGTTTGCATATATTCAGGGATATAAAGCAGATCACCATCACGTAACAAAAGATCCTTTTCACTTCCGGGATTAGCCAGAATGGCTCTTAAGTCGATAGCGATGTTTTCGGTTCCAAGTTCTTCCGTTGAGCGGCGCAGCGTAGCACCATCAACAAAAGCCTGCGGAGTAATTCCCTTTGCCAGTTGTACCAGGTCAGAAATGCGCTGGTTTTTAAAACGTAAAGCGTACACCCCTGCGTAAACTACTTCTCCGGTAATGGTTGCACTTGCCTGCCGGCGATAGCCCGGTGCCCGTTTTATTGAAATACGATCGTAAGGTTCCAGGCGGAATGCCAGATCGTTGCCGGGTTTAAGGCTTCTCGAATGTTTTATGGAAAAAATATGTACCAGAGTATCTGTTAATTCAGCAGCTTCGGAATAGTTTAAGCGACGTGCAATTTCGATGTAGGTACTGTCTGCTGCTTCGGTAAAACCTCCGGCCATAAATAATACATCGCTTAATGTTGTTTTTTCCGACCAGGGAAGTTCTCCGGGCGACATTACCTCTCCACTAATGTGAATGGTGGCATTTTCACCGATGGCAAAATGCGATTTAATGTTTACAATATCTTCTTGCTGTAATTCGACACTTATTTCGCCATTTGTTACTTTATTTACATCGAAAGCAATGGTACTCGTGCTTAAATCGGGATTAAAACGTGTAATAATTCCCCGGTTTTGAAATACATCGGGTGTGAGGTTATCGGCTTTTTTAATGAGATCGAGTAGCGTCATTCCTGCAGTCCATTCGTACTCGCCGGGGCGGTATACTGCACCCGAAATAGTTACCCTGTTTTCAAAACTTTCGGTTATGGTGGCGTTACTGATCTGATCGCCATTTACAAGAGGTGTAGAAGCGATCTTATCAAAAGGTATGTCGATGATCTGCAGGCCTTGCTGTGTTTTGCGTTTGATTTGTGATTTCGACAGGTATGCATCCACTGTAAAACCTCCGGTAAAGCGAATTAACTCGTTTAACATTTCACCTTCTTTTAATTCAAATACCCCGTTACGTTTAAACTGACCATTTACTTCAACTCTTTTTTCGGCAGGAGGAATGAACACAATATCGTTGTCTTTTAAGAGCACATTGTCTGTAGGATCGGCATCTACCAGAAACTTATATACATCAACTGTTTTAATCGTTTGGTTGTTTCGAATGATTTTAATATTTCGAAAAGAACCGATGGGATTGGGACCGCCAGAAAGATACAAGGCATTAAAAACAGTTGCTGTTACAGGCAAAGTATACGTACCGGGAGTGCCGATTTCTCCAACCATATTCACTTGAATAGAACGCAATTGCCCCATATTGATCTGTGCAAATGTACCGGGATTATTTCCCCCCATGTCAGCATAAATTTCTGTTAAGCGCTGTATTATTTTTTTCTCGGCATTGTCAAAGGTTAAACCGGCAATGTACAATGGACCCACATCAGGAATCATTAACTGGCCATTTTTGTTTACTGTAAGCTGGTAGTTGTTTTGGGAGTTTCCCCAGATGGAAATTAAAAGCTGATCGCCAATACTTATTTCATAGTTTTTTGGTGTTTGAATATTTAAAGAAGGTTCAAACGTGAGGTTTTTACTGTTAAACAGGTACGAACCAAAAATACGTCCGTTCACCGCAAATCCCGATTGGCGGGTTGATTTTTCAACATCCTGCTGCTCTTCCACCATTTCGGTAGCTTCTTTCACCGGATCGGCAATTGTCTGACCATCGTTGTTGCCATTATTTAGTCTGTTTTCAAAATCCTGAATTTGTTGTTCACTTGCTCCTTTCTGGCGTGCCAGGTTTGCAGCATCCTGCGTTGACAGGCCTGCATCCTGCATGGCCTTTTGTGCTTTTTGTATGTCGGATTGAGGCAATGATTTTACATCAACATTTTTTACGTCCTGTGCCTGAGCAACAAGGGCGAATAGGGCGCAGAAGAGTAGAATTAAGGATTTTTGATGGAAGCGTTTCATATTTTGTGAGTTTTTATTGCGAACAAAAATTGGTTATTTGGTATATCAGGGTTGATATATTAGCTTAGCGAGTTGCTGTAAAGCAAGAGATTTTGAGCCGTACTTACAATTCAGCCTTTCCATATGCATAATGCATTGTTGTTTGTCAGATACTTGTCTTTCTCTTCAAATTGTACAATCAGAAATCTGATTTTTCGGTTAATGTGTGTTTCAACCTTAATGCTCAACTGGCTTACATAAACTTTGTCTATGTTATTTCCAATCAACAGTAAATCAATTATTTCAGAATCTGTTCCTTTTGCTAAGTCGCCAATCAGGTAAGCCTCCTGTAAATCGCCGACTTTGGACGTAACTTGTTCAACAATCTTATCGATACCGATGGTTTTTTTTAGTATGCTGTTTATCTCTTCGTAAAGCGGATGATTGGCATTGGCTTTAAAGTATTTTTTATTGCCTGCAAAGTTTGAGTTTAATAATCCTGCTTTTTCAAAACGATTTAACTCCAGACGAATGGAATTAGTCGACTCCCCAAATTCTCCTTCCAGGTTACGTAAGTAGCTGGTTGTTTCGCTGTTTAGGAAAAATTTGAGCAAAAGTTTTAATCGGGTTTTGTTGGTAATGAGTGAATCAAGCATTAGTCACTGCAGTTGTTTGGGAATAGTACAATAAAGATAAAATTGGGATATTGAAATGTTGGGTTGAAATACTGCTTCGCCTCCTCAGTTACATATTATTGTATGAGTAGGTTGCACATGTAGTAAATTGAGTAACAAATATACTCAAAAACTGATTGTGCGTTTACCTTGGTCATCTTTTTTTTAAAGACTTAACACAGAAGTGTAGGTTGTAAGTTGAGTGTGCCTGGTAAGCGACGAATTATTTTCCTGAAAATGGAAGAACTTCTTTGGAATAATGACCTTTTCTGCTTTTGTGTTTACCTAATTCATTGGAATGATAAAAAATACCGAGCTTAATTTCAGAATAGATTCCACGTAAATTAGCATGAGTTCCGTCAGCATTGTAATTGTGTACTACATCTAAAAAATCATAATCAGAATATATTAAGGAAAAGGTAGTGGTAAAAAACAAATGATTGGATGTGTATGATTTTATTCCCATTGTAATAAACAGATTGTTTGAGAATAGTTTAGCTGCTTTGTATTTTCCTGTATTTTTCCCGAAAATGAGTTCGTTATCCGGGGCTTCAATGTACTTAAATTGTGAGGTAAATGCATCATAACCAATTCCCAGACGAATAAAAGGCTCTAATTTAAAGGGGTACTCATACCTTTCAATGCTTTTAAAATAGTAGCCAACAAATACCTTTTGTCCCAGAAGTTGGTTTTTATATTCCACGGGTTCAGTTACGGGAGATAACATGGAAGGGTGAATGCCTTCGGCCGAAAAATTGGGATTATCGGTGTCGCCTCTTAAAAAAGTAATGCTAAAATCTGTTCCCAGTTCCCAATGATCAAATAGTAGTTTAGAAAGTTCCAAATCAAAAGCAGGGGCTACTTTATGCATAAATTCATTGGGAGTGGATTTGAATCCGGATGTGATCTCGGTATTTACTTTGGCAATACCAAGCCTGGTTCCAATAATCATCCCCGCATTAGGATGCTGCGCAAAGCTTACAATGTTAAGTAGTAGCAAAATAATAAGTAAATGGAATTGTTTTGACATGTATGAATGAATAGGTTTATGAAAGAAAGGATAATTTTCAGGTTTTTGAAAGCTTTTTATTTTGTTTGAGATAATGCGTTAAAGTTAATTTTAAAACGAAGAAATTGGAAAAAAGTATGCTGTTAAACTGAATTTTTGGGGAGTGCGCTTAGAAAAACTGCCGGTATCTCTACCAAAAATGAGGTTTCCAGTTGTTCAATTCGTAATAGAAATTTATTCTTTCCCCTGTTGTCGATCAACTCTCCACGCATGCCCACTAGAGGACCTTCAACGATTTCTACTTTTTCACCTTGAATAAAATTGTCATGAGAAACCTGAACATCAAAGTCGTATTGTTTTAACAATTGTTTTAAAAACAAGATTTGTTGTTCAGGAATTACCGCTGCCCGACCTTCGAATGTAATATAACAAACCACATTGGGTGATTGCAGAACACTATCGTAATCTTTCCGTGTAATATGCACAAAACAATAGCCTGAAATAAGTGGTGTCTCCACCCATTTTTTGCGGTCCTTCCACTGTCGGAGTTGTTTTTGCATCGGCAGAAAACAATCGATATGTTTGGCAATAAGTTCTTCTTTAACCTTTTTCTCAGCTCTGGATCGGGTATAAATAACAAACCATTGTTTATTTTCTTGAGGCATATTCATGTTTGTTTTTGTGTTCTCGTTTTTTGACCACGCAAAAGTACAAAAAAAGTAAGTAAGGTTCTCTTTGGGAATGCTTGTAATGTTCCCGAAATTATTCTTGGAGCTTGAAGTTTAGAGTTCAGAGCCCAGAGAAGTGAGTGAGTGAGTGAGTGAGTGAGAAATGAGAAATGAGGAGTGAGGGGGCAAGCTTCAAGCTACAAGTATCGAGTAGCAAAACGAATTAAAAAGCACCAGTAACCAATATCCAACAACTAATGACTATTGACTATTATTGTCCACTAATTTCACATATTTCACCAATTTGTTTTCTCCGATGACCTATGTCCAACAACCAATATCCAATGACAAATGACTAATGACCCATGACGATCATCATCATGCAACCGGTAACTATTCCTCGCACAAGATTAAGCTCCCTTTAGGGAATTTAGGGGTAAATTATCCATGAAATCCGTGAACTCAAGAACAGATCTCTCCTCATTTTTCGTCGAGATGACAAAATTGGTTGAGCAAATGAGAGAGTGTGGAAAGTTGTGAATGAGTGAGTGAGTGAGTGAGTGAGTGAGTAGAGAGCATCAAGTATCGAGTAACAAGAATCAAGTAACCTGTATTTGCCACAAGACTTCCTACTGACCATTGACTACTGACTACTGACTACTGACTACCAACCACCAACTACTTACTAATGACCAATGTCCAATGACCAATGACCAATGACCAATAACTACTAACTAATAACCACTGACCACTGACTACTACCCCACTAACTACTAACCCACAATCCCGTATTCAGCAATTTCACCCCAAACAATCATCCTTTTGAGCAAGCAATTTCATCCCTACACTTTGCTACAACACCAAATTTATGCCTATTTTTAGGGCAAACATTCAATAAACCTATCGCGAAATATGAAAATAAAAAAAGCCCTGATTACCGCTGCTGGTCCCAGCCAACGTGAACTTCCTCTGCAAACCTTAATCGATAAAGACAGAAAAAAAAGAACAGTTCTGGAAATCCTTGTCAACGAAATACAGTCGGCAGGCATTGAAGAAATTGGAATCGTTGTGCAAAAAGCCGATGTAAATCGTTTTGAAGAAGTGATTGAGGCAAGTAGCATTTCCGGCGTTCAGTTTATCCCACAAAGCGAAAAAAAGGGATACGGGCATGCACTTTTGTCGGGTGCTGAATTTATAAACAATCAGCCTTTTTTGCATTTGGTAGGCGACCATTTATACGTGAACCGGTCAGGCGATAATGTAACCAAACAATTGGTTGAAATGGCAGAAAAACAAAACTGCTCCATTTCTACCGTGCAACCCACGCGCGAAAATGCCATTGGGAACTACGGTACAATTAAAGCAGAACGAATACAAGGCGACACCAATATTTTTCAGATAAAAAAAGTAAAAGAAAAACCAACACCTACCTATGCAGAGCAGAACTTAATGGTGTCGGGTTTACGTGCCGGTTACTATTTGTGTTTTTACGGTATGCATGTTTTTACCCCGGTATTACTCGAGCTACTCGAAAAAAGGGCAAAAGAATTTCCCGATGAAAAACTCGGATTAAGTGAATCCTTAAATGATTTGGCGCAGAAAAGCAAATACCTCGCCATTGAACAAAACAACATTCGCTACGATATTGGTCTGGATTACGGACTGTTAAAAGCGCAACTGGCTCTGTCTCTTTCGGGGCAGGACCGTGACTATCTGATGTCGGAATTACTGCAGTTTTTTGTTGAAAAAGATCTGAAAAATAAAGGAGTAAGCTAATGGGAAGTACTTTAATCGATATCATAACATCGGAGCAGGCAGAAATAAAAAACCAATCGTTGGAATCGGTATGTGAAGGGAAGAGCATCGAATTTTTATTGGATGAATGTGCTGCCCTGGAAATGTTTCGTAACGATAGCCAAAATTTATACCACAAGGTTCGGGCCTTATTTTTCCTTTATGCCATACATCGTTTTTACATTCCTTCTTATTCCGACATAAACCGCGATGCCATTATTCCGTTTTCGGCCTACGAACACATTCTGAATCGCAGGTTTGAAGAGGCAATTGAAGCTTTACTGGCGGTTCAGCAAAATAAAGGAGTAAACGAAGGATTATCCAGTGCCTTATCCGATGCATACCATAAGCTCGCTTTTCAAACACTGGCCGATCAGGTTAAAAAGAGTGTTCGTACCACACCCGGAAACAGCTGGATGTTTCGTATCGGCCACCCCGAAGATCATCCGCTAAAATTTCAGAAAGCACTTTTAACTCCGGATAAAAAAACAGGCCTTTACCCTTTGTTATCCGAAAAAACACCCGTGCGAATGGATTTGTCGCACAGTTGCTGGAGTGATATCTTCTTCCTGGGAATGGATTATCCCGAGGGGGCAAAAGTATTAAACATTTCAGTTGACTTATGTGTGTCCGGATCGTCGGAAACACCTGTTCCACCTATACAAACAGGGCTTCGTGTAATCGACCAGCCCGTAATCCGACTGGTGAGTACCGATTTGGAAGCCAGTGCTGACATTCGTTATCTTCCTGAAATATTCGATTTTGCAAAAGATTATCTGGGATTGCTAAAAGCAGCTCTAATTGCTTCAGGTATTGTACCGCCGGCAATGGAAGGCGTGGATTTACCGGTATCGGTTTTACTCGACCGGCTTGTTGGCCCCGGGCTTGGACTCGAACTTGTGAGCCAGGTAAATAACATTCCAAAGGGCTCGCGACTGGCGGTTTCTACCAATTTACTTGCCTCTTTGATTTCACTCTGTATGCGGGCAACCGGCCAAACCGAAAAACTCGAGGGAAGTCTTGAAGAAGACGAACGTCGTCTGGTGGCGGCAAAAGCCATTTTAGGTGAATGGATTGGCGGCTCAGGTGGTGGCTGGCAGGATTCGGGAGGAGTTTGGCCCGGCATAAAAACCATTAAGGGAAGCAAGGCACAAAACGGCGATCCTGAATTTAAGGTGAGCAAAGGGAAACTTTTACCGCAACATACCATCCTAACACATGATTCGGTGAGTATGGAAACCCGTAAAAAATTGCAGGATTCTCTGGTAATGGTTCATGGAGGAATGGCGCAGGACGTTGGGCCAATTCTGGAAATGGTAACCGAAAAATACCTTCTGCGTTCTGAAAAAGAGTGGAAAGCCCGAAAGGAAGCCCTGGAACTTTTTGACCAGATTGTAGCACAGCTGGAAAAGGGAGACATCCAAAAGTTAGGAGAGTTAACTCAGAAAAATTTTGATGGCCCAATTCAGGATATAATTCCCTGGGCGACCACGGCGTATACCGAAAAAATCATTCAAAAAACCAAAGCCGCCTATGGCAATAAGTTTTGGGGATTTTGGATGATGGGCGGTATGTCGGGCGGAGGTATGGGATTTATGTTTGCTCCGGAAGTAAAACAGGAAGCCCAAAACTGGCTTTTAAAAACCATGCTTGGCATTAAAAAAGAAATGGAATATGCTGTTCCTTTTGCTATGAATCCGGTGGTTTATGATTTTAAAATCAACGAGAACGGAACATTTGCCCAGTTAAAAACCGGAGAAAAAGCATTATTCCCCATAAAATACTACACGTTGCTGCTGCCTTCCATTTTGAAAAAAGAAATGAATCAGCTGTCCAGATGCCAGCGAAATGAACTGGAGGTATTATCGCATTCTCATAAAATGAATGGATCGTATGGCTTATTCGTTTCGGGTTTATTCGATCGGATGATACCAGATTCGAGCAGCACAACGCAACAACATCAAAATTTAAAGGAGTTGCTCGATAGCAATGGTTTTAATTCTGTTTTTCACGAAGAAATAAAGGGAGCTTTAAAATCGGGTAAAATCGGACTGGCGCACAACCGCCTGCGCGCCGATGTTAAGATAGATGACTCGAAGGCAAAAAATATAGAAGAAACGGAGCTTGAGCATAAAGAACAGCTGCTTGCTACCGGACAAAAAGCGTTGCAAAATGGCGAACTGGCTATTGTTACCATGGCTGGTGGAGTTGGAAGCCGATGGACCAAAGGTGCAGGTGTAGTAAAATCGCTGCATCCATTCTCCAAATTTTCAGGCATTCACCGCAATTTTCTCGAAATTCATCTGGCCAAAAACAACAAAATTGCCAAAAACAATTCCGCCACAATTCCTCATATTTTTACAACCAGCTACCTCACCCACGAACCGATTAGTTCGTACCTGAAAAGCAATGTAAAGAGCGAAAAAGTGCCTGTTTATCTTTCTTCCGGGCAATTTATCGGGCTGCGTCTTTATCCTACTGAGCGTGATTTGCGCTTTTACTGGGAAGAGCTTTCGCAACAGATACTGGATGAGCAGGCTCAGAAAATGAAAGAAAGTTTACACAGTGCGTTGATTGGCTGGGCAAAAAGTAATGGCGAAGGCGAAGATTATACCGACAATTTGCCACAACAATGTATTCATCCGGTAGGACACTGGTTCGAAATTCCGAATTTGATGTTGAACGGAACATTGAAGCAATTGCTGGAAAAAAATCCAAATCTGAAATATTTGCTATTGCACAATATCGACACCCTGGGGGCCAATGCCGATCCAATGCTGTTGGGAAATCACATTCACAACAATAATGCGCTATCTGTGGAAGTCATTTCGCGCTGGCTCGACGATCGCGGTGGTGGACTGGCTGCCATAAACAACAAATTGCAGTTGGTGGAAGGCCTGAGTCTGCCCAACGAAAAAATTGAATTTAACCTGAGTTATTACAATTCCGGGACATTTTGGATTTCAATTGATCCTTTGTTAAAATCGTTCAATCTTAACCGGGACGATTTGCAAAACACGGAAAAAGTGCGCTCAAACATTATGAAAATTGCGCAGCAAATGCCAACATATATTACTCTGAAAGAAGTAAAAAAACGCTGGGGCAAAGGTCAGGAGGATATCTACCCAATTACCCAATTCGAAAAATTGTGGGGCGATATGACCACTTTGCCGGGATTAAATGCTGAATACATACATGTACCCCGGCGACGAGGGCAACAATTAAAAGAAGTATCGCAGCTCGACGGATGGCTGCGTGACGGTTCTGCCGATTACATCAACGAACTTTGCGACTGGGATGAACTCTGAAATAAAAGCGAACAAATAAACCACTATGCATTAAAAATAGAAAGTTTCGGATTCAAATGAAATTCGTTAAAAAGAACGGTGTTGCCCAGAAGACCGAAGCCCGAAGACGGAAGAAAAAGCCTTAACCTAATTCTTTCTTCGGTCTCCAAACTTCTGACTCCGGTCTTTTAAAATTTCAAAGTTTATAGAAACTAAAGTAACTGTAATGGAAGCGCAGGATTTTAACCGTTAATACGATAATAGAACCAGAATTTTGAATATCAGTCGACTAATTTATCAAATCGTTTTGGTGTTGTGGGTAGCAGGCTTGGCCTTTTTAGCCCTGGCATCGCATTCAATGCTGCGAGGGAATATAATTGTTACCTGTTGCCACAACGACCACAAACATTTTATTGGAGCCTTTGTGCTGGCAATTCTGGCGTACAATGCATTCCGCCTGCCTTCGTTTAAAATTACACTTATTGTCTGGAGTATTTTAAGTGTTCTTTTTGAGCTTGCACAACACCTTATCACCGAGGGGAAACGTAGTTTTGAACTGATTGATATTGTCTATAATATAACAGGATTTGCGCTCGGAGTAGCTGTTTTGTATCTGTTTAAACGATATCGTAAAACTAGAGAGATTGTTTGATATAAAATAGCCCCAAATTAAGTGCAATGTTTTGGTGAAATAATTTTTGAGTGGATGTTGTTTAAATTAATTCAACTTGTTTTCATTGGCTGAAGATTTCTAAACATAAATAAGTCCGGTCTTCTTTACTGTTACGATCTAAAGTTAGGGATTGAAACTTGGCGCTTACACATAAATGTACTTATTTTACATTCAAATGATTTACCTGTGCACAAAACACTTCTTTACATAATTCTTGTTTTTCTCTTTGCAAGGAAAGTCGGAGGCCAAAATCCAAATGCTGGACTTACTCTTTCGCTTTCCAATACAACTTATTTATCTTCCGAAGAACAGTTGCCATTTTGGATGTGGGCCAATCAGGATGGCAAGGTGATAGAATCTAACTCCATTTTAAATCTTACACAGGCTGGTTTTTGGGGGAAACACGAATTTACCGAATCAGTTACATTTGTGGCTCTGGGTGCCAATTTACTTAGTGGTATTGGTAATGAGGAAACATATTATCAGGCCAATGAATTATTTGCTAAGTTGAATATTAGAAATTGGGAGCTTAATGCCGGATTATATGCCGATGATCTGGAGTTTGATGGTCTTTCTTCAACAAATGGAAATCTTGCAAGTAGTCGCAATGCACGACCACATCCCAACATAGGTTTTCGTATAGCCGATTATAAACCGGTTCCTTTTTTAGGCAATTTTATTTTTTTTAAAGCTGAATATGAAGAGGGCATTCTAAATGACGAACGTTATGTTGATAAAACCCGCCTTCATCATAAATCGCTGTACTTTCGCTTAAAATTATCGGATAACCTGGCAATACATACTGGTCTGGAACATTTTGTCATGTGGGGTGGCACGTCAAAATCTGAAAAGATTGGTGAGCTGCCTCACGATTTCAGTGATTATTTGCGTTACATAACCGGAACTCATGGGGATGAAAATTTCCTGGAAACAGATCAGGTAAATGTGGCCGGTAACCAATATGGTACGTATCAGTTTTTACTAACTAGAGATTTTTCATCTTTTACTCTTTCTCTCAATATTAGTCATCCTTTTGAAGATATGTCTGGTTTGCGATTTGAAAACTATCCTGATAATCTGATCGGGATTGACCTAAAATTTAAAAAGAAAGATCAGGTAATATCGCATATTTTGTATGAATATACACACACCACTCAGCAAAGTTTATGGCAGGATACCACCCACGTTTATGACGAAAATTTAGGACGTTGGAGAGCATATCATACTGATCATTATTATTCGCATGGAATTTATCGTTCAGGAGCAACTTATCAACAAATGATGATGGCCTCACCTTTCTTTTCTCCACTAAATGTTAAGGATGCTTACAGTCTGGGGCCCGCCTCAAACCGTTTTATAGCACATCATATCGGAGTAAAGGGCCAATTGTCTCCTCAAGTTTACTGGACAGGAAAGTTGAGTTATATAGAGCACAAGGGCGATAGAATGCAACCTTTTGATCCGGAACATCGACAGACTTCATTTTTACTTTATTTAAAATACGTTCCTAAAAAAGTGGCTCTGGATATTCATGTCGCATATACGGGAGATTTGTTAAATACAGATGAGAATAGAATGGGATTGGAAATGGGGTTGTGTTACTCCTTTATAAAAAGGGAAGAAAAAGCAAGATCACGGAAGTCATATTTGCCGTGGACAAAATAATTACGATTATCCGACAAAGCGTATTAAAAATAGAGAAGAAGTTGTTTTTTAGTATAGAGTTTAGAGATAAGTAATGAGTTAGTTAGTACTAAGTAAAAAGTTCAAAGTATAAAACTATTTATACTGTATCACTTTTCACGATAAACAACCAACCAGCAACTAGCAACCATTTCTCCAATACAAAGCTGAATGTCCTCCATTGTAAAGGAGGAGGTCGAAGAATAAGACCGATGGATTGTTAGCCATATAGAAATCACGTAATTTTTATACGTCCCAAAGGTATCTAGCCTGTTCTGAAAATTTATTGTTGAATAAGGTAAGGGTGAGTTCAGAGTTCAGAGTTTGGGTTGTGAGGTACTAGAACGTATACACCAAAGCCAAACCTTTCTGCTTTCCTGTTTGAAACGGAAAAATGTCGAGGTTTTTTATGTGGGCTTTGTCCCATTTGTACAAGTGGGTGAGGTAAACCAGCTCGGAAGATAACATTCCTATGCCGGCACCTGCAACTACATCCGACAACCAGTGCGCTCCTTTTGCAATCCGCATTACTCCCACTGCAGTGGCACACGAATAGGCTCCAATGCTGTACCACGGACTTAGTTCACCGTATTCTTTGTGCATAAAATGAGCCAGGTTAAAAGCTACCGAAGTGTGACCAGAGGGGAAGGAATGTTCACCTCCGTTTGGCCGGTCTACACCTGTCCACGATTTTAAATTGTACACAATAAGATCGTTCAGCAAAAATCCTTTTAGAAAGAGGGCGCTTCGGTTTCCAAAATTGTTTTTTCCTTTTACGCCAAAAGCATTTAACGAATACACGGCAACCAGGGGGGCGTAGCGCAAATAGTCATCGGCTTTCCCCGAGTAGGAATGGTTTTCCTGCACCCAGTCGTGAAAGTTGTATTTTATGTCGGAGAAATGGAGAGCAGTTCCGGTGGCAATTAAAACGGTTGGGGCTATGTAGGGTTTGAAACCACGTTTTTTATCGGCATAGCGGAAGTTGAGCTGGTGTGTGGAATCTACATGAAAAGAATACGCTGAGTTTGTATATCGGTTGTTCCAATCCGGTTTTTTGGCCGGATCTGCTGCAAAAACAGAGGCACAGGATAGAAGGAAAAGCAGGCCGGTAACTATTTTTAAAACACAGGATTGTTTTTTCATGCTACAAAAATAATAACATTCAGAATCAATTTTGTCCGATTTAAATATTTGTACCTAAAAGATTCTTTCGCTTCAATCTACTATGCTCACGAAGAAAAACCAAAGCTCTCAACGTCAAAACGACCCTTGAAGTCTGTCATCCCGGGAGTTCACCCAATTTTAGTCGGACATAATGAGACGATGGCAGAGTTGCTGAAACAAGTTCAGCATGACGTTTCAAACGGTTTTCAGATAAAGTTTAGGGCGTCACCTTGAACTTGTTTCAAGGTCTGTACTCAAATCAGTCATTTGTGACAACGTGAGCAAACTGCATATTTTTACCAGACACTGATAATTTGGAGTTGGGAAAAGATCTGTATTGCAGGCACAGGGGTGATTTCTTTTTGTTAAATTATGCTTATCTTCGACAAGCAAATTTAATTAAACACATCATGAAACCAACACGATTTGTAACCATTCTTTTTGTTCTGTTTTTTACGCAAATGGCCTATGCACAATATCCTTCGGTAACTTTCTTTGGAGGAGCCAACGCAGCAAGTATGTCATTCAGGCAGGGAGATGCCTATACCGAAATAGAAGACTCGTATAAAACGTTGTTTGGTATGAATATCGGTGTTCTTTACGATTATGTGTTAAAAAAGGACCGGTCGCAGGAACTTTCAGTAGAGTCGGGAATTATTTTTGATTCAAAGGGATTTAACCTGGATGTGCAAACCGATGTTCTGACTTTGAAAAATACTACCACTATGTATTACATGGACGTTCCGCTTTACCTGAAATACATTTATCGTTTCCGTTCCTTAAATAAAATTTATTTTGGCGCCGGTCCTTATGTCGGACTGGGTTTATTCGGGAATTCAAATATTACGTTTCAATCGGGCAGTGCAGAACAGTCATCAAACAGCGAGCCGGTTTGGGGTAGCGATGAAGCCGAAGACGACTTTAAACGTTTGGATTATGGAGTGACCGGAAAGATTGGTTTTTTAATGGACGGCGGTTTTAATATTGCACTTTCCTACGATTACGGTCTTCCCAATGTGGCATATCTAGATGAAATTGAAGAATACAAACACCGCGTTATCCGTCTGTCACTGGGTTATACTATAAAATTCGAAGATTAAACGTTTGCCCTTAAACCAAGCAGAATATGTATTTTTTGAAATGCGACAGATGCGGTCACTTTAATCCGGTAGATTCGGAGTATTTGGTGTATTGCGGGAAGTGTAAAACACATTTGCCCGATAATTACATCGACTGGGTGGGGAAATATTCCGATAAAAATTTTGATGATTATAAACGCATGATGTGTGTAACAGAATCGGAAGTTCCGAAACAAGCGTCCACATTAATCGATAAAAAACCTCAGGTAAAAGAAGAAGAAATAGCTCCTCCGCAGCAAAAACAAAAGAAAAGGCTGACAAGAGCCCAGTGGATCGGTCTTGTTACAGGTGCACTATTTGCCGGCATTTTTAGTTTTCTGGGAAAAAAAGCTGCGGTAGCTGTTAAAGAATATTATCAGATAAGTAAAATGCGGGGGATGGATTTTGCCCCGTCGGATACTACGAACTGGAATGCTTTTCAATGCACGGAAGCCAGTTTTAGCATGAATTTTCCAAAGGAACCAACGGAAAGTGCCCAGGTTGTTGAAACCGAAATTGGCAATCTGGAAGTAAAACAATACATTTTTGAACCTGAATTGGGGAAGGATCCGAACATTTTGTACGGGGCAGGATTTACAACTTATCCGGCAGAATACATTGACGGCGAACAGATGGATGAAGAACAGCTGGCTGAGTTTTTTGAGAATTCAATAAACGGGACTGTTCAGAACGTGCAAGGCCGGCTTTTGTCCACACACATCATAAATTACAAGGGATTTCCCGGCCGCGAAATTAAAGTGGATGTGCGCGACGGGCTTGCGGTTATAAAAATGAGAAGTTATTTAATTCGCAACCACATGTATATTGTGCAGGTAATTTCACCATCAAGTAATACCTTTAATAAATCGATCAATTATTTTCTCGATTCATTTGAGTTGAATGAATAGCAATGAAAGAAAAGGCAGAAAATATACCGGTTTACAGTCTGCACAACTTTAGCAAGACAGAAGGAGAGAATCAGCAATTCCAGGTGGAGGTGTTTGACGCCAACCGCCATTTTGCTGTAAAATACCCGCACCGGCACGATTTTTACGAGGTACTTTATCTTGCAAAAGGAACGGGCTTTCATGTTATCGACGGGAACAAATACGAAATAAAACCTCCCTGTGTTTTTTTTATGTCGCCCGGGCAGGCGCACAAAATTGAAGTTTCGCACGATATTGAAGGCTACATTTTTATTTTTACGGCCGAGTTTTACCTGATCAACAAAAGCAACCAAAACCGTTTGATCGAATTCCCATTCTTTTTTACCGTTCAGCAGGATAATCCGCCATTGATATTCGAAAACGAACAGGACATTCTATTCCTGGAAACCCTTTTTAAAAAGGGGATCAAAGAAATGGAGAAAGTAAACATCGATACGGTTGAACTGCTTCGTTCGTTGCTCGATCTGATATTAACCAGCAGCGCTTTGTTGTACCGCAGCGATGAGAAACTTTTAAAAGGTAAGGGACATATTGTGGTGAAAAAGTTTCTTCAGTTGGTGGAAGAAAATTACAATTTAAATTTGTCGGTGGCCGAATATGCAAATAAAATAGCGCTTACGCCCAACCATCTTACACAAACGGTTACCCAGCTCACGGGTAAAACGTCGTCCGAAATCATCAAGTCGAAACAAATTCTGGAGATAAAACGACTTTTGGTGCACAGTAATTTAAGTGTTACCGAAATTGCACTTCGCTTAAACTTCACCGATCAAAGTTATTTTGCCAAATTTTTTAAACGCGAAGTGGGTGTTTCGCCTTTGCATTACCGTAACAGGTCGTTGAATGGGTAGTTTTTCCCCGCAGATTACACCGATAAGCACAGTTTGGATATTTTTGATTCACCACAGATTACTCGGACTGACACAGCTTAATTTTTTTAAATCAACACAGATTGCACGGACTTTTATGGATTGGTTTTGTCTACGAATTACACCGATTAGGCTAATTCAATCGCATTGAAGGGATAGAATGATGGTAGTTGTGCTATTGGGAAGGTTGTGAGAGGAAGTGAGCGGTGGTATTTTTTGCTGGACTTTTACACCGTGGCTTTAGCCCGGTGTATAAAATTAGAACACAATCAGGCTGGCTTTAGCTTTAATTCTCAAACCATTAAAGGCTAAAACCTTTTAATATATTTGCTTTTTGTCACCGCCCTAAAGGACTGTGCAAAACAAAATGCAGACCACTGCATCCGGGGCCAGGGATGGGAGTGGCAGCTTGCCGAAATTGTGCTGTTGGGTGAACGGTAATTGGCGGGCTGCCGGAGAAAGCCCGAACAATTACCTGTGAACACCGGCAAAATAAGGAAACTTTAACGGACAGCCCGTTAAGGCCTTAAACGATTTGAATTATAACGACTCTTACAAATATGCAAGTGTTTTATTTTCTTAAAACATTGAAAATTAATCGGCTATTTGCTTTATGGTAAATAAGCTGTTTTTGCTAATCCATGAAAATTACCTAAAATTCCTGTGTTTTTACATTTGTGTTTCCTGAATATTTTGTTGCTTTGTAAAAAATAAATATCGTCATCCTGAATTTATTTCAGGATCTGTGTAGAAAGATGCTGAATCAAGTTCAACATGACGGAAACAGAAAATTAATTATTAAAAATAAAAAAGATGGCAAATTATTTCAATTCAATTCCATTGCGAATTCAGTTAGAGCAGTTAGGAAAATGTGATTTTATGGATGAATCAGAATTTTCTGATGGCGTAAAAAAATTAGAAGGTAAAAAGATTGTTGTACTGGGTTGTGGTGCTCAAGGTTTGGCACAGGGATTAAATATGCGCGACAGCGGTTTGGATATTTCATATGCTATTCGCCAGGTAGAAATTGATGAAAAGCAGATTTCTTACCAAAACGCAGTAGAGAATAATTTTGCCGTTGGTACTTTCGAGGAAATGATTCCACAGGCTGATTTGGTTTTAAACCTTACACCTGATAAATACCATACTCCGGTAGTTAATGCTACTGTTCCATTGATGAAAAAAGGCGCTTATCTTTCTTACTCTCATGGTTTTAATATTGTGGAAGAAGGAAATCAGATTCGCGAAGATATTACTGTAATTATGGTTGCTCCAAAATCTCCGGCGTCAGAAGTTCGTGCTGAATTTTTACGTGGTTTTGGTGTACCAACTCTTATTGCTGTTCACCGCGAGAACGATCCGAATGGCGATGGTTTAGAGATTGCAAAAGCTTATTGTGTTGGAACAGGTGGTCACAAAGCCGGTGTACTTCACTCATCGTTTGTTGCTGAGGTAAAATCGGATTTAATGGGTGAGCAAACCATTCTTTGTGGTGTACTACAAACCGGTTCTATTTTGTGTTTCGATAAAATGATTGAGAAGGGAATTGATGCAGGTTACGCTTCAAAATTGGTTCAGTATGGTTGGGAAACTGTTACTGAGGCTTTAAAATTAGGAGGTATTACACACATGATGGATCGTTTATCGAATCCTGCAAAAATTGAAGCTTTTAAATTGGCTGAAGAGTTAAAGTCAATCATGCGTCCTTTGTTCGAGAAACACATGGATGACATTATGGATGGAACTTTCTCTTCGACTATGATGGAAGATTGGGCAAACGGAGATGCCAACTTATTAAAGTGGCGTGCTGCTACCGGCGAAACTGCCTTCGAAAAAACTCCGGCAGGTGCTGTTGAAATCAGCGAGCAGGAATATTTCGACAACGGAACTTTAATGGTTGCCTTTGTAAAAGCAGGTGTTGAACTGGCATTTGATGTAATGGGTGAAGCCGGTATCAAAGCAGAGTCGGCTTATTACGAATCGTTGCACGAAACTCCACTGATTGCCAATACGATTGCACGTAAAAAATTATTCGAAATGAACCGCGTAATTTCTGATACTGCAGAGTACGGATGTTATTTGTTCGATCATGCTTGTAAGCCTCTATTGGCCGACTTTATGAAAAATATCGAAACCAATGTGATCGGTAACAATTTTAACGAAGGTATTGACGGACACGTAGATAACAAAGAGTTGATTCAAATTAACGACGAAATACGTTACAGCGATGTAGAGATTATCGGTGCTGAGTTGCGTGAGGCAATGGAAGCAATGGAAGCGATTATCTAAGTGATTGTGACTTATTAAACAGACGATTATTATATTTCACAAAAGTGGCTCTGTCAGTTGACAGGGCCACTTGTTTTTTGTATCAGCTGATGATTGGTTGTGCCGTATGATTCCATGGACTTTTTTTGATTCGATGCAATTGAGCGTAAACTTTACATTATCAGCTGTTTTTTATCATAGCCCAAAACACGTTTCGGGAATAATCAATCTTTAAATTTGGCCAGCCAAGAACAAGGCTGATTTTAGATTGTTCTAACTAAAAAAGGGAAGAAATGGAATACGTTCAGAAATACATAGGAGAACTTTGGTTTTTGCTATTGGAAATGGCACCCTGGCTGTTGCTGGGACTTGTTTTTGCAGGCTTGTTAAAAGTGTACTTTCCGCAAAAGCACATCGATAAATACCTGGGTAAATCCAATTTTAAATCGGCATTAAATGCCTCACTGCTCGGAATACCAATGCCACTGTGTTCGTGTGGAGTTATTCCAACCGGGATCTCTTTTTTTAAAAACGGAGCTTCAAAAGGAGCTACTAATTCGTTTTTAATTTCAACTCCGCAAACCGGCGTTGATTCCATTTTTGCCACCTATTCTATGTTAGGCTGGCCATTTGCATTGTTGCGTCCTTTTGTGGCTTTTCTTACCGGAGTTTTGGGAGGAGTATTTACCAATTTATTTGTAAAGGAGGCTCCAAAACCTGCATCTCCTTTTGCATCGTTTAAACTCGACGTTGCTGCTGTGGCAGGTACCGAAAGTTGCGAAGACGACAGTTGTGGTTGTCATACCCCCAAAGTGGATGATACACGTCATTCGCTGGTACGCGCTGCAGACTATGCTTTTGTCGAACTTTTACAGGATATTGCCAAATGGCTGGTAATCGGATTTTTAGCCGCTGCATTGATTTCGGTGGTTTTGCCCGATGATTTTTTTACCCGCTTTCAGGGTTTGGGACTGCTTGAAATACTGGTTGTTTTGCTGGCGTCGGTGCCCATTTATATTTGTGCAACAGGCTCAATTCCAATTGCAGCTGTTCTTTTAATGAAAGGCGTTTCTCCGGGTGCGGCACTGGTTTTCCTTATGGCGGGACCGGCTACAAATGTGGCAACCATGACAGTTCTTGGAAAAACTATGGGGCGAAAATCACTTACTATTTATCTGGCAACTATAATTGGTGGGGCTATTGTTTTTGGTTTACTGACCAACTATTTTATTCCTGCGGATTTTATTCTGAGTAAAATAATGCACATTCATGGCGATGGAAGCGAACATGAAATGCTGCCAAAATGGATGGGACTTGGATCTGCCATTTTACTTATTGGATTGATCGTTGGAGGTTATTTCTGGCAAATTGTTCGAAAAAAACAAAAAATGACCCGGAGTAAAGGTATAAGTATCCAGGTGGAAGGAATGACTTGCTCGCATTGCGAAGCCAATGTAAAAAGAAACCTTGAAGCGATTCAAGGTATTACGATGGTAGTTGCCAACAATCAAACAAACGAAGTGAAAATTACGGGCTCCGGTTATAAAATGGAGAAAGTAAAAGAAACGGTTAACGGATTGGGCTACAAGTTTGTTGAATAGGAGGGGTTGTTTAGGGGTTGCAAGTTGCAGGTTACAGGTTGCAGGTTACAGGTTACAGGTTACAGGTTACAGGTTACAGGTTACAGGTTACAGGTTGCGAACAACTGATGCCGATTAATGAATTACATACAATCATTTTTTTCTAAATTCCCTTGTTTTGATATACGCATGTTTTAATCGTTCAATACAAGCTTGATTATTACTAACTTTGGTTGAGAATTGGTAAAATCAAGAATCGAATGAATTATAAATCTGCTTTTCTCGTATTGATCGTATACCTGCTACTTATTTCCTGTTCGCAACAGAGTAACAAACAAAAATCGGAAGTAGAAGCACCGGTCTCAACGTTCCAGGTTCCTGAATGGGCTGCGCTGTTATTCGATGGCAAAACCATGGATGGATGGGAGATTACTAAATTCGGCACGGAAGGTCCTGTTCGTATTAACGAAGGCAAACTAATCGTGAACATGGGCGATGGAGCCAGCGGGATCACCTGGCAAAAAGATTTTCCAAAAGTTAATTATGAAGTGCAGCTGGAAGCGCGTAAAACAAGTGGTAACGATTTCTTCTGCGGAATGACATTTCCGGTAAACGACGAATACTGCTCCTTAATTGTTGGTGGCTGGGGCGGACCCGTTGTGGGCCTAAGTTGCATCGACGGCTTGGATGCATCGGAAAATGAAACGCATATTCTGAAACGTTTTGATAAGGATGTTTGGTACAAAATAAAATTAGAGGTGGACGATAATAGCATTCGGGCCTGGGTAGATGAGGAAAAGCTGGTTGATTTTACGTACACCGGAAGCAAGCTAAGTACCCGTCCGGAAGTTGATCTTTCAAAACCCTTTGGAATTTGTACCTGGATTACTACCGCTGAACTGCGAAACATCTGGATGCGGGAGTTGGGGGAGTAGTTAGTGTTCAGTGTTCAGTGTTCAGAGTGCAGAGTGCAGAGTTCAGTGTTCAGAGTTTAGTGGTCGATGAAACAGGTTATGGGTTGAAGATTGGGACTATGTTACAAGTTTCAGGTTTCGGGTTTCGGGTTCTCCAAATTACAAATGATACTGCGGATGTGACTGTAACTGTTTACTTCCTAATATCTTCTGTTTTATATGGCAATCCTCCGGTCTCATTCTTTGACCACCTCCTTCACCAAGGAGGACGAATTCTTTGTTACTGAAAACTGCTTCTGAGACTACGACTGTTTACTTCCTAATATCTGCTGTTTTTTTGGGCAATCCTCCGGTCTTATTCTTCGACCACCTCCTTCACCAAGGAGGACGAATTCTTTGTTCCTTAATACTGCGACTGAGACTACGACTGTTTACTTCCTAATATCTTCTGTTTTATATGGCAATCCTCCAGTCTCATTCTTCGACCACCTACTTCACCAAGGAGGACGAATTCTTTGTTCCTTGAGACTGCGACTGAGACTGCGACTGTTTACTTCCTAATATCTTCTGTTTTATATGGCAATCCTCCATTCTCATTCTTCGACCACCTCCTTCACCAAGGAGGACGAATTCTTTGTTACTGAAAACTGCAACTGAGACTGATCACTTTCCTCATTCACTTTTTCTTCTTCTTTTTCTTTTTGAAATCTTGAAGCTCTTTTTCGTTTTCACGAATTAATTTTTTCCAGTTGTAGTCGGTATCTTTTGTAAAATCGAGGGTTTCAATATAATCTTGCTTGTCAATTTCCAGAACAGCGATTTCTTTATCCAAAAATCCTTCAATCTCTTCCAGTATCTCTTTTTCTTCGCTGCTGCAAAACGAAACTGCACGGCCTTTCTTTGTCCCACGCCCTGTTCTTCCTACCCGGTGCACGTAATTTTCGGCCACCTCCGGCAAGTCATAGTTAACCACAAAGTCAACATTCGGAATGTCAATTCCACGTGCGCTCACATCGGTAGTGATCAGTAGTTTTACAAAACCTTTTTTAAACCGGTCAAGTGTTGTACTTCGTTCATTCTGGTCTTTGTCGCTGTGAATGGTGTCACTTTCTATTTCAACACGAGCCATGGCTTTTTTAACCCGCTCGGCACGCACTTTTGTTCGTACAAAAACTACAATTTTTGCTTCCGGATTTTCATCCACCATTCTTTCAAGAAAGGCACGTTTGTCGTCCATCTCAATAAAAGCTACCTGGTGCTCAATGTTTTTAGCCACCGGATTTTTGGGCGAAATCTGAATTCGTATGGGTTTACTAACCAGCGAATAAGCCAGTTTTTTAATTTTAGGATTAATGGTAGCCGAAAAGAACAGGGTTTGTCTTTTTTTCGGAAGGAAACGCATTAAATCGTTTATGTCTTTAATAAAACCCAAATCGAGCATGTGGTCGGCTTCATCCAAAATCAAGGTCTCAACGCGGTGTAACATCAGGTAGCCCTGGCTTACCAAATCAAACATCCGGCCCGGAGTGGCCACCAATATATCGATACCTCCCTGTAACTCTTCAATTTGCGGAGCTTGTTCAACCCCGCCAATAATGTAGGTAGCTTTCACTCCCGTATTTTTCGCAATCGATTTAAATACTTCGGTAATTTGCTGAGCCAGCTCATGGGTTGGAGCCATTACCAAACATTTTATTCCATCGGCCCTGCGCAGTTTTTTTGCCTGCTGAATTTTATGAATTACAGGTATTGCAAACGCAGCTGTTTTTCCGGTGCCGGTTTGTGCAATGGCCAAAACATCTTCCCCTTTTAAAATTGGCGGAATGGCCTTGAATTGAATATCGGTTGGCCTGCGAAAATCCTGTCTGGCAAGGTTTTTTTTAATCTCGTACGAAATGGAATAATCCTCAAACTTCATTTAAAATCTTATTAGAGTGCAAAGATAGTTTAAAGTTAATAGCACGAAGCAGGAAGTTGGAAGAAAAGGCGGAAGTTAGATGTTATTAGTCAGTAGTCAGTAGTCAGTAGTCAGTGTTCAAGGTTCAGAGCTATTTAATTTCCTATAATCAATAAGCTGTTATTTGTAAATCTTAGCCCGCTGCTCGTTACTCTTTCCAATGTCCAATGAATAATGACTAATTACCAATGACTAATGATATTGACCAGTACGCTTCTACAGTGTTGCCCAGATACGTGCCAGAGAAAATCCCGGGGCTTTAATTTCCAGGTCGAGAAAATAGCCAAATGGAGTTTGTGCCGTTGTAAAATCGGCGTTCCGGAGTCTTTGCTCGGCTAAATCGAAAAGTTGCTGGGTAAAACCGACCGAGGCTTTTGATTCGGATAAATGAGCAAACGAGTGGAGGATGACACTTTTACAATTGTTTTTTCGGGCAGTCCATTTCAAGTGATTCACCAGCTTTTTTTCGCGGCTTTTTACATCTTTTTCTTCGTCGCTTTCTTCCACCTGAATAAAAGCCAGTATCGAATCCGTATAACGGGCGCCTTCGTTAATATCTTCTACTGTTTCCAGATTTTTTTGAGCCGGTGTATATCTAAACTCATCCACATACATTACCAAAACCTTCATACTTATTATTGTTGTCTGATCTCAAATCCATTTGTAACAAAATGAGATTTTATAAAAAATGGATGTATAAAGATAGGAGAATTACTAAAAGGAAAGTGTCGCTTATTGGTCAGCAATGGCTTTTGCCAACAACTCTTCGCTCAATTTTGTAGTCCAGTCGCAAAGCTCCGAGATCTGTTCTTCGTTAAGTTTTGCTTTTGGATGTATAAAACGATACGATTTTAGAGGCATTGTTTTTCGTTCAGCTTCCTGACACACTTCCTCCAGTTTTGTAATCTTTTCGAATACGTCCATGTCGCCCCATTCTGATAAATTAAGCTCATCTTTTCCTTCAACGATGTGCTCGTTTACCATCCACGAAACGGGAGCAATTTTGTTGTACCAGGTATAATGAGTCGTATTTGAGTGGCAGTCGAGGCAGGCATTACTTAATACAGTTTGTATGTTTGCCGGGACCTGTTCCACTTCAAAAATATGTTTGTTTGTTCTTTCTTCCTGGTTTTTCTCCGGCTGAAAAAACTGAAGTATTACAAGTCCCAGCACCAAAATAATGCCCACTAAACGAAGTGTTTTGCGCATTTTATTTCGTTTTAACCAAGGCTTCCGCTTCTTTTTTCGACCAATCCATTAAAAGTTTTTTCTCGTCATCGGAGATTTGTTTGTCCGGAAATCTTTCAAGAAATTTTTTAGGTGGCATTTCTCCTTTTTCAAGTGTCTCACCAATTTCTTTGTATGTACCAATTTTTTTTATGGTCGACAATTCATCCAGCTTTTTAAAGTCGAGTTCTTTCTTTGCATCTTCATTACGCGAGTCGGTATTGTGGCAGCCGAAACACGATTTTTCGATTACCGCTTTAACATCATCGGGCATGGTTGCCGTTTTTGTTGGTTCGTTATCACCTTTGGCAACCAACACAATCATAAATAATCCAACAAACAAAACGGATAGAATACTTTTCTTTTTCATTTCACTATTATTTAGGTTATTAATGGAATTTGTTAAACTCAGCTGTTAACTATTCTTTTTTTTCGGAATAATTTCAACACGGTTCATCGTTTCAAATTCAGTTTAAATAGAACTATTATTAGCTAAACATAAAAATCGCGATTTTGTTGAAAATTCAAATCGATGGATATTGTTTGCATAAAATTTATGTAATTTACAACCGATTTATAAATTCACCCTACGAAAGCTTTATAAAATGCATTTCAGATTTAATTTACTTGTTGTTCTAGTGTTTGTTTCAAGCCTTGCTTTCGGGCAACTTTCAAGTGGCGGATTTCCTTTAGAGGTAAACGTTTTAAAAAGTGCCGAGAATAAAATTGTGCGGATGCCAAAGCTTCAGCAGAGTGTTATCGACAAAGCAATTGAAGGAAATGAGTTAAATGGTAACCGATTAAAACCATTAAAATTTGCACATTCGTTTGAGGTTAATTTAAATCCGGCAAACTCGGGACAATGGTATTCAACCAATGCAAAATACAATGTGTGGAAACTGGAAATTCAGTCAGAGAATGCAAAATCAATCAATTTAATATTCGATAAATTTAAACTGGCAGAGGGTGCTCGTTTATTTATTTATAACGAAAAGGAAAATCAATATTTGGGGGCATTTACTGAAAACAACAATAAAGTTTCGGCGAAATTTGCAGTAGCACCAGTGGCAGGCGAAGTTATAACCGTTCAGTACGAGGTGCCCGAAGAACAAGGCACTCCGGTTGATTTTGAAATTGCAAAAGTGAATCATGATTTTATTGGCATCTTAAAATTCGACCGACGGCCTTTTGATCGGCAACCGATTGCAGGATCTTGTAATATTGATGTTAACTGTGAAATTGGTGATCCCTGGAATCAGGTTAAAAATTCGGTGTGTCGCTTAATTGTTGATGGTGATGAAATTTGTAGCGGAACACTTATCAATAATACAGCCGAAGATCAGAAACCTTATGTGCTTTCGGCTTCGCATTGTTACGATGCATGGGATTTGGCTGAAACAACGGTTTATACTTTTAGTTACGAAAGTCCGTATTGTGCACCACTGGATGGCGATCCTTTACATTCGTTATCGGGAGCAATAATGAAAGCACATTTCGATAGCCTGGATTTTGCCCTGGCTGAATTGGACGAGATTCCTCCGTATGATTTTCGTCCTTACTACGCCGGATGGGATCGGTCGGGTACCTTGCCCGATTCTACTGTAAGTATTCATCATCCGGTAGGCGATATCAAAAAAATAGCTTTCGATTACGATCAGGCAGCTTTTGCAACGTTTACCTCCACTTCGATAAAAAATCCAACCAACGGATCAATAAATATTAAACGTTGGGACGAAGGTGTTACCGAAGTTGGTTCGTCGGGTGGAGCGTTATTTAATAAATACCAGAATTTAATTGGAACCTTGTCTGGGGGAGCGGCACTTTGCGGAAATCCGGTGAACGATTTTTTCGCACGTTTTGATATGCAGTGGGATTATAAATCGGATCCAACCAAACAATTAAAACACTGGCTCGATCCAACCAATTCGGGCGTAACCTATTTAAACGGAAAAAACTTTAATACCGAGGAGCAGTATTGCAACGCATTTACCAACCTGAACGACGCCGATGAACATGCCAACATTGGATTGGTAATTTCGAATAGTAATAAGGGGTATTGGGGAGGTACGAATAGTGTTGGGATAACTGAATTTGTTGAGCGTTTTTCTATTCCCGGAAATGAAATTCTGGAAGGCATTTCGTTTGGTGTAGGCAAACTGGATATAAATTCGGTGGGAAGTAATAATCAAATTAAAGTTAAAGTATACAACGGAAACAGTGCACCTGAAACTTTGATTTACAGTAAGCTGGTGAGCATTGGCAATTTTGCTGAAGATGCAATGAATTTTATTGCTTTTGATGAGATTGTTGAACCTGCCGATACCTTTTTTGTAGGTTTTGAATTATCAAACGTAAATGCGCAGGATACCTTTGTTGTGTACCAGTCGTTGCGTTACGATACAAATTCTGCCAATCATTTTTATTTTAACCAAAACGGGCAGTGGCTAAGTTTTAAAGATGCCAATACCAGCAACTATTCCATGGTGAATGTTATTGAACTGCTTGCTTGCAACATTGATGAGATTACTGATACACCGGTTGTGGATTTACCGGTTAATGTTCTTGTTTATCCAAATCCAACACAGTCGGAGCTTACAATTGAATCTGATGATGAAATTTTGCCTGAAAGTGTTTCGGTGTATAACATGATCGGCCAGAAAATGAATGTGCTGATCGTGGATGCCGAGCCCAATCGAATTCATTTGAGTTTGGCAGGGAACAAAGCAGGTGTTTATTTCGTGCGCTTTGGGTACGAAGATTCGTTTGTTACCCGAAAAATATCGTATGTTCCACACTGATTCCAGGCTTGTCCGGTAAATTTACGAATTGTGTTTCGGATGCAAATATGGAATGGAAGAATGGTGCAGGTTTATTTTTAGTTTTCCGTTATCTGCTCTGAAAACACCAAAAGTAAACTCAACTTTCTTTTCCTTGTTTTGCAAATCGGTGAAAAAATAGTTTCCCATCGAAATGGCATAATCTTCATGAAAAATAAATCCGCTGTTTGCAAAACGTACTTTTGTCCAGGGTTGAAGAGCAAATCCGGTGTCCTCTGCAAACTCGGGATCGTCACCAATAAAATACGAAACAGCACTTTTAGCTGTTAACCTGAATTCGTTGTGTTGTGCCCGTGTGGGTTTAAAAAGTACAGTGCCTTCGTTATAACCGTATAAATTTTCAACTAAATCCACGGCAGCTTGTTTGTGATCGCGTTTTTCGAGGTACAGTTTTCCAACTTTTACCACGTTATTTCCCCATACATTTTGAAACTCTAAAAATTCGTCTTTTGATATTGCTTCTAACATTCTTTTGTTCTCTTTAGTTTTTGAAATTACATAAAATCAGCGTAAAAACACTGATAATAAATATGTTGTGCGAAACCGTTTGTTTTACGCATCAACTTACTTTAATTGTAATTTTCAAGGTTTTAACAAGAAGTGGGGCACTTAGTTCAATTTTTCTTTTACAATCTCTTGTAATTGCTCAACTGTCATCTTCTTGGCAATAATTTTTTTGTCCTTATCCAACACAAAAACTCCGGGGGTTTCGCGGGCATCGTAAGTTATTTTAAATCTCGAATCGTGGTGCTCGTCCCACACATTTATCCAGTCGAACAGATTGTGTTTATTAAGAAATTCTTCCCATTCTTCTTTGTTGTCCATCGAATAAATCGCGTACACTTCCAATCCTTTGTCTTTGTTGGGCAAATAAACTTCCTTGTAAAACTCAGGGACGAACACTTTACAGTGCGAGCAATTGGGTTCGTATATCAACAATATGGTAAGTTCTGCATCTATCTGGTGAAGGTTGACAAATTCACCATCAAACGACTCTAAAGTAAGGTCGGGTGCAATGTTGCCAATCAGGTTGTCTTTTTTAAACAGCACATTTTCCCTGATCTTTTTCATCGATTCTTCGGTAGCCCAAAACGCTTCGCCCGAAAAATAGAAGTCGTTGGCCAAATCAACAAACAAAGCGTCCATGCCCATAATGTTGCTGTTTATACTGCTGTTTAGAAAAAATGAAGTAGCATACTGAAAAATACGTTTGTTCGGTTTAACGTCTTCCAAAAACTTATAAACATAAGGTTTTACCGAATCATAAGCCGGATACAAAACATTTGTATACCAGGTTTCCAACTTGTTTTTGTAAAATGGAGTAAACAAAAAACGTTCATCGGTGTAATCAAAGTTATCCCAATAATGCTGGCGTTGAAAAGAAAAACGCGCCTGAAACAGTAAAGAGTCGTCTTCCTGTATTTCAATGGGTAATTCCGAAATATCGAGCGAAGGAACATAATTCGCCTTTACAAATAAATACAAGAATGAATTAGGGAGCTTTTCGCCAATAGTTTCCCAGTAAGCATGCAATGAAGTTGTCAGTTCTTTCAGATCTTCGGTGAGCTCACTCTTTTCTTTTTCAGCGCTGCTTGCTTTTAATTTTGCATTTAGTTCGGCACTTTGTTTTTTCAGATCTTCAAAAAACAAAAGGTATTTTACAAATTCAGCAGTTTCCTCCGAACCTTCAATCTGCATCTGATCGGCTTTAAATGAGTTGTTTGAGATCGTAAATTGCTGATCGGCACCCAATAAAAAATCGAAATGATTGTCTTTGTCAAGATATACTTTGTACAAACCTTGTGGTATAATTGAATCGCCTTGCCACACACCAAATCCGTTTTCGTCCAACAAAGTAGTATCCTGTATGTACACACTGCTTATGTAATTGTACGCCAGCGAAACTTTTTTATTGGCAGCCTGGGGCAGCTTAATTTTAATCTTATAACCTTGTCCAAAAACCTGGGAGGAAATAAATAATAGAAGGAAAATAAGTTGTTTTGTCATGTCGTTTTTACAATGCTTTCAAAAATATAATATTTCGATGAAACTATAGTTTTTACTAATAAATGTTTTTGAATGGTAAATGTTCGCAGACTTTTATAATTTCATGCCCCAGAAAAGATTATTATGTTATCGATAAATATTCCTGTTTATAATTTTGAAATTGTGAGTTTGGTAAAGCAACTTGTTTTGCAAGCCGATGCACTTCAGAACCGTTACGAGATTCGGGTATACGACGATGGCTCCGATGAAATATTCAAATCGATAAACCGGAATGTGCGAAATATTTCGAATGTGGTTTATGTTGAGTTGGAAACAAATTTGGGGCGCTCGGCCATTCGTAACAAAATGGGACTGGAATCGAAATTTGAGTACCTGCTTTTTATCGATGCTGATTCGGCTGTTGTGAAGTCCGATTATTTGCAAACGTTTATTTCAAACGCAAAATCCGGGCGTATTTTATGCGGAGGTACTGCTTATGCAAGTGCCAGACCGGGAGACAACGAAAAACTTTTACGCTGGACTTACGGACACAAACGCGAAGCAGTTTCGGCAAAAGTGAGAAACCAGAACAAAGGATTTATAATTACATCCAATAATTTTTTAATTCCAAAGGCTGTGTTTCAGCAGGTACATTTTCGCGAGAATATTAAAAAATACGGGCACGAAGACACCTTGCTGGGCTACGATCTTTTCAAGAATAATTTTGAGATCTTTCACATTCAAAATCCGGTTGAACACACCGGACTGGAAAGTGCACAACTGTTTCTTAGTAAAACCAAAACAGCACTTAAAAACCTAAAACTTATTTGCGACATGCTGCCCGGCAATGAGAACGACTTTATAAATCAGGTAAATTTTACGCACAAGTATAAAATGATAACACGCTTGTTTCCGGTTCCACTCTTTCAATGGATTTATGCACGCTATGAAGCGAAAATGGAGAGAAATTTGAAAGGACGCCATCCTAATTTGTTTTTATTCGATTTGTATAAACTCAGCTATTTCTCAACCTTGTAAAGAAATTTGAAGTAAGTGTTTACTTCATAATAATGTCGGATACCGAATCGGGTTCAGGATGACGCATCTGGAAAAATTACGATTAATTTTCTGTTGTTTTACTGAATTTGTTTCAGCATCGAAAAAGCAAAAACCTGTTGTTGAACGGATGGCGGGATTTCATTAAAGGGCCTTCCTCAGTAATTTAAGGCAATAAAAAACCGCTGACAAATAGTTGCCAGCGGTTTTTTAAAACTTAAGTATTTATATTAATCTTTCAGTTTTATTTCTCCGTAACGGCTTCTTACAGTTACTTTTCCACCGTTAGCTTTTCCAACTTTTCCTTTTACAATTCTCGAATTGTTTTCTTTAATGCGGTCGCCGGTAAATTCATCTTCGGGATACGAAATTCCACAATAATCGCAACTGGCGTCCAAAGTATATCCTGCATCATCAAGTCCCAGCGAAATTTGCCCGTAGCTGTTCGAGATATCAATAAATTCAAAGTCTGGTGCAACTTGCCCCACTTTTATACCTCCATAACCGGCATCTACTTTTAGGCTTTTCGCCAATTCGTCAATGCTGATTTGCGTGTATTTTGTGGTTGCCGATACGGTCTCAACTTCCTCGAAATTAAATTTGTCGTATTTCGAGTTGAGTACAATGTTACCTCCTTCTTCGATATTCAGTGTTGAATATTTCGATTCCACTTTTATACTTTTTATTTCTTCAATTGTGATGGGAGAGTAGCTTACTTCCAGGTCCATGTGCGAAGCTTGCCCAATGTTTCCGTTGCCATATGCAAGGTATAACGAAAGGTCGCCGTCAGCAGGTGTACTTAAATCGTACGCTGTAAAATTACCATATTTCACATCGAAATTACCATTTGCTGTAAGCTGGCCTACAATTGTGTTGCCGTATTTGTTCGAAATTTTCAGGTTTTTATCAGCAGGTACATTTACAATGTAATCGATACTAAAACTTTTTTGGCTTTTAAAATCGTTTTCAATTTTAGTTTGAGCAAAAACAGTACCTCCGCTTTTTCTGAATTCCACATCAATTTTATCGAGCAAGTCATTTACTCTTTTTTCGTTGGCAGCTTCAACGGTAATAACTACGTCGATGGTAACTTCGCTGCCACCTTCATTGTTTACACGAATTTCTCCAAAACGGTTCGAAATGTCAAGTCCGGTAACACTCTCAACAGGCCATGTCTCGTGGTATTCTTTTGTTTTTTCTTCAGCTCTTGCATTTGTTCCGGCTGCCAAAAGGCTGACTAAAAACAAGGCTGCAATAAATTTGATTGATTTCATGATATTATTTTTTAATTTTTTATTTAATGTGATTTGCTGGCTGTAATACATTGGTACTACAAGCTTTCGTATTCAATTTCGTTTCGTTGTTTTACTTCTTCCAGTTTATCTACAATTATATTTATAACACTAAGTTTTGCCTGGTAATATTCCAGCATGGCATTTATTACTCTGTCGTCATTTGGATTCGATTGTAAATCTTCCTGCAGGTTTTTATAGAGTGTTTCAAACTCGGCCAGTTCTTCGTTCATCATTAATTGTTCGTCTTCAGAGATTAAGCCCGCATCATTAAGTTTATTCCATTGGTCTATACCCGAGTTAATCGAGCTGGTGTAATAAAACTCAACTTCCTGGTATTCGTTTGAAATAGAAGCCAAAGTAACTTCCTGAGTTTTATTGGCAGCAGAGAATATTCCCTGGTTGTTGGGTGACAAATACATAAAAGCCTGATTGCCGGCCAAAAGTACAAAAACAACAGCTGCTGCAACTTTCCAAACTATGCTAAACGTAATTCTTTTAGTTTTTTTGTTTTGGGCATTAAGTTTTGCTTCAAAACGGGCAAAATGTCCTTCCATTGGTTCGTTGTCGTTTAACTCCTCAATGTTTTTTAAAATAATGTCCTCTATGTAATCTTTCTCTTTCATGACTTTTAATTGTATGAAAAAATTTCTTTTCCCTTTAATAACTCCTTTAATTTGTTTTTAGCCCGCAACAGTTGAGTTCGCGATGAAGAGTTCGAAATATCTAAAATCTGGCTAATCTCTTCATGGTCGTATCCCTCAATCAGGTAAAGGCTTAAAACTACTCTGTATCCATCGGGAAGGTCTTGTATCGCTGCTTTTAAAACGTTCATGTCCACTTCTTTTGTCGACATTTGATAATCGGCCGTCTGATCTGTCCTCTCATTCAGCTCTTCAAAATGTACCTTCCTCTTTTTTAAACAATCCAATGAACGATTTACAACAATTCGCTTTAACCAGGCGCCAAAACTAACTTCTCCCTTGTACGTATCCATTTTATTGAATGCACTTAAAAACGCTTCCTGCATTACATCTTCAGCTTCCATTTCATCGTTGATTATTCGCAAGCTTACACTATACATCGATTTGTAGTATAACTTGTACAGTTGAAATTGCGCCTTTTGGCTGCCTTCCCTGCACTGGTCGATAATCTCCTGATGAATATTTTTATAAAGTGTATTCAAACTATTTATTTTCTGATTGAAGGACGAATACAATATTTCAATGTTGCATACGTTTCAAATAAATTTTTGATTTTAGAATTAAAAGGAAAAGACAGAACTCTGAAAAAGAATTGTCCTGCTGATTGTTGACTAGTTTAGTAGTTTGTTCTACAGTGAATTGTAAAAGTTTACCAGTTTGATTAGGTCACTTTCTTTGGTTGGATTTATTTTATTCTTTTTTATAAAATCCGTTACTTCTTTTTGGTGATCCGGAAAACTTTGAATCAGATCTTTTTTACCCGTTATCTTTTGGGCCTCTTCTTTTCCCGCTCTCAGATAATACGAATCGGCTTTGGGAAGGAATTTGGCAGGTTCAGCTTCTTTATAAGGTGCCGGTTCCTGCGGTTTTTTATACAATACTTCGGGTTTCGCATACAACGAAACATGGTCACTTACCAGTTCTATTAAAAATCCGCGTTTTATTTTTTTAGAAATGGTGTACGGAATATAACACATTTTGTATTCGCCAAATTCGGCACTTTCAACAATTTCGGGTACAGCGATCGACATTACTGCGTCATCCGGAGTTTTGAATTCGAGGTTGTCGTTGAAAATGTTAAACCGCAGCGGAATATTCTGATATTGAGTTTTTGACGTGGTGTAGATGGTACCGTTTATAAATTCATCGTTTAAATAGGGCGAACCCTCGATATCACTTTCATTTAAAAGCAACGAATATTCACCCTGTTGCATTTTATACGATCTGAAAAAATCGAGTGATTCGCCAATTTGATAAGTAGCCTGGGCAGATGCAAGCAAGGTGAAAACTACAAGACAGGTAAAAGTGATAGCTATTTTCTTCATCGGAATAATGTGTTTAATTTTTCAGAAAAACATTCAACTTGTATTGGCGAGTTGTGCCTGTATAAGTATGTAACAATCTCTTTGTATTACATTGTATAAATTTAATAATTCTTTGGCTTAAAGCGATAAGGCAAAATTTGCAATTGTTTCGGCATGTATTTCCAGTGTGCTAAAAAGTGGCAGCGAGAAATCTTCCGCTTTAATTAAAAGAGGAATTTCGGTACAACCCAAAATTATTCCTTCGGCGCCCTGGTCTTTTAGTTTTTTCATTATTGAAATAAAACCGGTTTTTGTTTCCGGAAGAAATACTTCTTTAAGTAGCTCGTGCATAATGGAATAATGGATGAATTCACGTTCCGGTTTGGCCGGCGTAATTACTTCAATACCCTTTTGTGCCAAACGATCTTTATAAAATTCCATATCCATGGTTTCGCGTGTTCCCAATAATCCTACTTTGCGAATGCCTTTTTCTTGGATTGCATTTGCAGTAGCATCGGCAATGTGTACAAAGGGTAACTTTATTTCTGAAGAAAGCCTGTCGTAGGTAAAATGAATGGTATTTGCACAAAGGGCAATAAAATCTACCTCAGCTTTTGCCAAAGTATCGGCTCCCTTTTTTACAATCTGATAAACTCCTTCACGATCTTCGTTTTGGTTGCATTCGTAAATTTCGCCATAGTTAACCGAATACAAAATTATTTTGGGAAACTGCAAACCGCCACATTTTTTGTTAACGGTTTCGTTTATAATCTTATAATATTCAAGACTTGAAACCCAGCCTGTACCTCCAACTAAACCAATTGTTTTCATTCTGCTTTTTTTGTTTTGAATCAATTAACTTATTACAATTTGAACACGCATAACAAATGTGGCAAATATTATCTGATAGCTAAAATTTATTATTTGTAATTTTGCACGAAATTATTTTTATGCAAAAGCCGGAACTTCTTTTACCCGTTGGAAATCCTGAATCGTTTTATGCTGCACTGCAGGGTGGTGCCGATGCCATTTATTTGGGATTAAAACAATTTAATGCACGCGGACGTGCCAAAAATTTCACAAACGGGCAATTGTTTACGATATTAAAAGAAGCAAAAAAGAACCGGGTTCTGGTTTACCTTACTTTAAACACGGTGATTAAAAACCACGAAATTCCGGAATTGATTGATTACCTGCATTTTTTGAACCAAACCAAAATAGATGGGGTAATTATTCAGGACTGGGGAGTTTATTTTATCGCCAAAAAGTATTTTCCAAATTTGGTGCTTCACGCCAGTACTCAAATGGGAATTCATAATTCGCTGGGTGCAAATTTTGGTGGAAAAAAGGGCTTGCAACGTGTGGTTCTTGCCCGCGAACTTACCTTACACGAACTTGGTGAAATTTGTAAAAAAAGTAAGGTCGAAACGGAAGTTTTTATTCACGGTGCACTTTGTTACTCTTTTTCCGGAATGTGTTTGTACAGCAGTTATGCGGGTGGGCGAGGAGCAAATCGCGGACTTTGTACACAACCTTGCCGACGCACTTATTCGGCTGTTAAAAAAAGTGAGTACCTGTTTAATTTAAAAGATAACCAGTTGATTGATTTGGTTTCTGACTTCGAAAAAATGGGTGTTTCCAGCTTAAAAATTGAAGGCCGAATGAAATCGGGCGAATACACTTACCGGGTTGCGCAGGCCTATAGAATGACACTGGACGATAAAAACCAGGGCCAGAACGCAAAGGAGTTGCTGGCACTTGACTTTGGACGCGAAAAAACATCCTATTTTATGGGAAAAGATGTCCGCACTGCCGTATCGGATAAAACCGTAGCCGGTGTGTTATTGGGCAAGGTGGTTAAAATTCAGGGAGCCTTTATTTTTCTTTCCTCTAAAATGAAAATAGAACCGGGCTTTCGCTTGCGGTTTCACATTCCAAATACCGAAAAGCAGGAATCGGTAAAAGTTCGCGAAGTTGAATTTGAAAATGGACTGTACAAAATCCATTCGGGCGGTAAAAATGTGAAAAGCAAGAGTGAAGTATATTTGTCGGGAATAAGTGATGTGAAATTCCCATCGAAGCTTGATGAAGTCCGCCAGCCAAACAACCCGATAAACAATGGTTTTAAACGCAAAATTATTAATGAACTAAAAGGTAAAAATCAGTCAGGGAAGGAAGAGTTTTATTTCAGGATTAATTCGATGGAATGGCTTCGAAAAATGAATTTTAATGAAATGGAAGGTTTGTTTCTGGCTTTTTCGAAAATTAGCTGGAGCCGTTTTGATCCTGAACTGCCATTTATTCAAAAATTTAAACACAAGGTATACATCGAATTTCCAAAATTTATTCAGGAAGATGCCATTCCGTTTTACCGCGATCTTGCTGAAAAGTTGGTGAGAAGTGGAATTCGAAATTTTGTGATCAGTCATTTGTCGCAGAAAGATTTAATCCCACCAAAATGTAAAATAATCAGCAACGAAAATGTGTATGCTTTTAATGATGCAGCTGCACAATGTTACAAAGGCGAAGGGATTTCTGTGTTTTCTTATCCCCAGGAAATTGATTTCGAAACCTTGTTCTCTTTATCGCACAAAGATGGTATTGTACCGGTTTATTTTCATCCGGAGCTGTTTTATTCGCGCATGCCAATTGACATGCATAATGAGAACAACGAACTTACCGATGACATGAATCTTCGTTTGCACCGTTATCGTAGAAATGGCGTTACATCAATTGTACCAACGATTCCCGTGTCCATTTCGCAATCGAAAAACAAATTAAAGAGCAAAGGTTTTTTCCGTTACCTGATTGATTTGAGTTATGAACCGGTTTCAAAAAACAGGGCAAAAACGATTAAAAGCCGAATTGTTCGTTCAGAACAAATTCAACCATCAAATACTTTCAATTTTAATAAAGGACTTAAGTAAAGTTAGTTTTCTGACGAAGTTTTTCGAATGCCGATTTGAAATCTGGTGTAAAAAGAAAGATCTCTTGGCAACTATATTTCTGTTAAAGATCCGATCCGTATTTATGAATTAAGGATCACATTGAAATTCTGGTGGACGAATTATCAATTCACTAACTAAACCATTTTTCTCGCTTCGCTGCGACTGACTTTTTTCTACAGCAAAAAAAGTCAGCAAAAATGCCACCGCTGACATGAAAATTGCTAAAATTTTAGGAACTCCGCTAAAAGAAAAGAACTCCACTGACACTTCATTCTTCCGGTCAGTGTCAAACAGCTTTTCTTTCTTAACGCTGCATTCCCAAAATTTCTTAACGCATTTTCCTGAAGGCGGACTTGCGGGCTACAAACCATGCAATATTTTATACCATCCGATCGTGAGTCGGCCTCTTTTGGTCGAGTGCTGAATCAAAACAAAGCCTTACGTAGAGCGGGAAGCTTCGAATGTGTGAGAAGATCACCCGTCCGAAGTTAGGTTTTGTAAAGATGATGCGTGAAGGACAAAAGAAGCCTTGATCTTTCTGATTCGTCTTTGGATCCCCGTCTGACCGAACGGGCAGGAAACCAAAGATGAATGCTTCCGGCAGGAAAGAACGTACTGTTTTAAACAATATATTCGATGATGAATCTATATTTCCTTGCCAGAAGAGTAGCGAAAATATTTGCTTGAAAAAATTAAATCCACCGGACTTTACGGGTGATCCTGAATTAAATACGGATCGGAGCTTTTTTATTTTCAGGTTCTGACTTTTACCCAAAAAAAAGACAAGTCCGAAACCGAACCTGTCTTTTAAAATATATGATTTTAGTTTGATTATCCGTCGTTCATCGAAGCTAAAAACTCTTCGGTGCTGTTTGCACGCATCAATCTTGTTTTAATAAATTCCATTGCTTCCAACGAATTCATATCGCCAAGGTAGTTGCGTAAGATCCAAAGTTTATCAAGCACTTCTTTCGAAAATAGTAAGTCTTCGCGGCGTGTACTTGATGAAGGAATATCCACAGCAGGGAAAATTCGTTTGTTCGAAAGTTTCCTGTCGAGTTGTAATTCCATGTTACCTGTTCCTTTAAATTCTTCGAAAATTACTTCGTCCATTTTCGATCCGGTTTCGGTAAGTGCTGTTGCCAGAATGGTTAACGAACCACCTTCTTCGATGTTACGTGCCGCTCCAAAAAAGCGTTTTGGTTTGTGCAGTGCGTTTGCATCAACACCACCCGAAAGTACTTTACCCGATGCCGGCTGAACAGTATTGTAAGCACGTGCCAAACGTGTAATTGAGTCGAGCAGAATAACTACATCGTGTCCACACTCAGTAAGTCTTTTGGCTTTTTCGAGTACAATATTTGCCACACGAACGTGTTTGTCTGCAGGTTCATCAAATGTTGATGAAATTACTTCTGCATTTACGCTTCGTGCCATATCTGTAACCTCTTCCGGACGTTCATCGATCAATAGAACAATCATATAAACTTCGGGATGATTGGCTGCAATCGCGTTGGCAATTGATTTTAACAGAACGGTTTTTCCTGTTTTGGGCTGCGCAACAATTAAACCACGCTGTCCTTTCCCAATTGGCGCAAACAAATCAACTACACGCGTCGAAATATTATCGTAACCATTTCCTGTTAACTGGAATTTTTCATCCGGGAAAAGTGGCGTTAAATGATCAAAAGGTACGCGGTCGCGAATGTATTCCGGACTTCTTCCGTTTATCTCGTTTACTTTTATCAGCGGGAAGTATTTCTCACCTTCTTTCGGCGGACGAACAGTTCCTGTTACCGTATCACCGGTTTTTAATCCAAATAATTTGATTTGCGACTGTGATACATAAATATCATCCGGCGAATTCAAATAGTTGAAATCCGATGAACGTAAAAATCCATATCCATCCTGCAATATTTCCAAAACACCTGTGTTGGTAATAATTCCTTCAAATTCAAACTGACGTTGTTTTTGACGGTTACCACTATTCTGATTTGGTTGCTTTGGTCTATCCTCGTTTTTACGTACTTCTGTTTTTTGCTGAGATTTTGGTTGAGCTTCTGCCTGAACCGGCTGCTTTTTATGCTGCTGTGCTTTCTGAACAATTGGCTTCTGACGTTCTTGTTCCTGCTCAGGTGCTGGCTGTTCTTTTGGCTGCGCTTGCTGATTCTGTTTAATCGGTTTAAACTGATTCGATTTTTTTTGCTCAGTTTTAACAGGTTGTGCAGGTTCTCCTTTTACAACTTCATCTTCCGGTTTTTCACGATTAAAACCTTTAATAATAGCTTTAATCTGATCCTGACGTGATTGAACACCCTGATCTTTATTTTGGTGATGATCAGCTTTCTTTTTTGGTCCGGCGCCAACTTTTTCGCGTTTTACCGTTTCTACTCTTTGGCGAGGACGTTTTTCCCGGCGTTGAGCATCTTCTTCTTTCTCCGGTGATTTTTTTAGAAGACCAAGAATGCCTCCTTTTTCTTCTTTTTGCTCTTTGGGAGCGCTTTTACGCTCTTTCTTTTCTGCTTCTAAAATTGCCTGTGTATCTAAAATCTTATAAATCAAATCTTGTTTCTTGAATGATTCAACCCGCTTGATTTTAAGTTCTTTAGCTATGTCTTTTAGTTCAGCTACGAGCTTTTTATTCAATTCTAAAATATCGTACATTATGGTAATATTATAACTAATTCTCGATTAATAATTGTTGAAATTTTTTTTGGAACAATTGACGAGGGGAGTGATTTCGTTTGAAATCGGATGCAAGTATAAATAAATACTGCCTACTAAACAAGAATACTGAGCTATTTTTTAAAGCACTCCCTTTTTCCAACACTAATTTAGTGTTTTGCTCCTTTTATACAAAATTTATTTTTTATCGTAAATGTGAATATAAATGCCTCTGAATGGCTTGATACAAAAAGATATACGTTTGAAAGCCCAAAATGTTTACCAACTACTTAAAGAATATGTTAAAAAGCATTAAATGAGAAGGTTGCCTGATTTCTACCTGGCCAATGTTTTACAATAAATATCTGATCCCGGTATGATTTCAAAAAGGAAAAAACAGAACCCTTATTTTGTTCCAATAACCCGAATTACAGATGCATTTCCCTGGTGAAATGGTCCTTCGTTCAGATCGTATTCTGTTTTTGTTATTTTCAGTTCAGCTAAATGTTTAAAGTCGCTTTCGAGTTCCTCCTTAGAAAAAAGCATGTCGATGTTTTTAGGCCCACCACTCTCGTTTTCTATCTGTTTTTTCGAGAATCCTTCCAGCAGAAGTGTACCACCGGGTTTTAAGTATTTTGTTAGTTTCCGATGCCAGCTATTTCTTTTCAGTGGAGGCATGTGTGCAAAAATCAGCACAATACAGTCAAAAGAATCGGGTGAGAATTCAATATCCTCATAACCGTTTAACAGATATTCTATTGTTGTGTTGTATTTATCAGCCAGAAGTTTTGCTTTTCTTTGTCCTTCAATACTGGGGTCAAATGCGGTAACATTCCAACCTTGTGTTGCTGCATATACAGCGTTTCTGCCTTCTCCTTCAGCCGGAAAAAGAATTGTTCCGGGTTTTCGTGTTTTTAGTTCATCAACCAAAAATTTATTAGGTGCTTCGCCGTAAGCAAATTCTGCTGTGCTGTATCGTTCGTTCCAGAAATCGTTCATTGTTTTTGTTTTTGAAACTAAGTAAACAATTTATATTAACAGAGGTTTATTCAAAAAGCTGAAGAACGATTTTTAGTGATAAACATACATTTCTATTTATGATTATCCCGAGACAAGAGAAACAATACTCTGATTAGCAACTTAAGTATTTAACTGAAGAATCCCTTCATCAGTTGTTGCTCCGATTTGCTAAGAAAAAGATATGAATTTTATAGCTGGGTATTATTGTTCGATAATAGGAAGGCTTTTATTCTTCGCCACCTTTTTTTGTTTCGATAAGGACAACCCCATTTGCACCACTGGCACCATAAATGGCAGAACCACCGTCTTTTAAAATATCAATACTTTTTACTGTACTTGGCGGCAAACTACTTAATGTTCTTTCATCCCTCACAATTCCATCAATAACAATCAATGCAGCGTTGCTACTTGTGCTACCCATGTTGTTTCTTCCACGTATTATTATCTGTGTACCATCCACTTGTACTCCTGAAAATCTTCCTTCAATTAAATCGTACATATCAACATATTTCGAAAAATTGTCGTGGTCATCTCTTAAGCTCGTAATCGCACTCAGTTTATCTTCTTCCAAAACATGCCCATAACCAATTGCGTATGCCTTTCCTTTTTCTCCCGGTTTAAGGTGAAGATTTACTGCAACAAATTTTGTTTTTTCTTTTAGTGTAACATTCTGTTTATTAAATCCGTGGGCGAAAAAACTTAATCTGTCTTTGTTGTTACAATTAACCACAAATCTGCCAAGCGAATCTGTTTTTACTAATTGTTTTGTGCTTTTTACCTGAACCTCAACCCCAAATAGCGGGATGCTTTCGAATGTTGTTACTTTACCCTGAATGCTTCGATCCTGAGCATGAACATTGCTTGCAATTAAAAAACAGAAAAAAATAATTGTTTGTGAAAAAAGACGGTTAATCATGGTTTTTAGGTTTTTGTTGGTTTTGTGAATTGGATTAAAATTTTTTATTAAAAGTAGTGCAAAAATTTAAATTGATAAATTGATTTACACGAAATTCTGAAATGAATTTTAAAACGATATCAATGGATTGTCTGTTGGTAAATGTACTTTTAAACAGCACACTTTCAGACAAGCGTAAAGCTAATTCAACCTCATATCAAAACCACTCTCTGCAACTGAAGCAGATAATAAGCGCAACAAAAGTACTCACTAGTTAATAATCAATAATCAATGTCCGGCCGCTCGTATTTTAGATATTCTATATTGAAAATAGGATATTCTACATTTTTCCGAATTCACAATAATCAATATTCAGCATCCAATAATCAATAATTTAATGCTTCATACAACACCTCCACAGGGTGCATGGCCGTTTTTCCGGTTCCGTCTTTTATATGGTGGCGGCACGAGGTTCCCGGAGCAGAAATGGTGTATTCTGCTTTAGCTTCGCGCACGGCAGGAAAAAGTACCAATTCACCGATTTGCATCGAGAGTTCGTAATGTTCTTTTTCGTAACCAAACGAACCAGCCATACCACAACAACCGGAAGGTATTTCTTTTACAAAATAGTTAAGGGGTAACGACAACATTTTTTTACTTGGTTCGGTTGATGCCACAGCTTTCTGCTGGCAATGTCCGTGCAATAAAATGTGCCTTTCTTGAGTAGTGAAATCGGATTCTTTTATGTTGCCCTTCTCAATTTCAGCAGCTATAAATTCCTCAAAAAGGAGTGCATTTTGCGCCAGTTTTTCGGCAGCCGGTTGAATGTCTTTATCAACCAGCTCCGGATATTCGTCGCGGAAAGCCAGAATGGCGGATGGTTCAATTCCAACCAAGGGTGTTTTTTCTGAAATGATGTCCTTCAATAGATTTACATTTTCGGTGGCAATTTTTTTCGAAACTTTAACCAGTCCTTTTGATAAAAATGTTCGGCCACTTTCTTTGGTCTGAGGAATGGTTACTTCGTAGCCCAGTTTGGTTAAGAGCAAAATGGCTTTAATACCAATGTCACTTTCGTTGTAGTTGGTAAACTCGTCGTTAAAAAGAAAGATTTTTCCCTTTGGCTCAAGCTCAGGTTTTGGTACTCCATTCTCGATCCAGCGATTTAAGGTTATTTTTGATAAGGGAGGAACAATACGTAAGGTAGAAAAACCAATGGCGCTTTTCAGCAGCGAGGTATTCATTACAAAATTAGAAATGGGACGAAATATCATGGCCAGTCTGTTTAGTCGAGGTAAATATGCAATCAACCTCGAGCGCAAAGGAATACCATGTATATCGTAATAATTTTGAAGAAATTCTGCCTTTAATTTGGCCATGTCGACATTCGACGGGCATTCACTTTTGCAGGCTTTACACGAAATACAAAGGTCGAGAATATCGTAAATCTCTTTGTGGTCGAAAGAATGTTCTTTTTCGTTGTTGTAAAGGAACTCGCGCAATATATTTGCACGGCCACGCGTACTTTTATCCTCGTCGCGGGTAGCCATAAAAGTGGGGCAGAGTGTCCCGCCAATTTTTTCGCTTTTGCGGCAATCGCCCGAACCGTTGCATTTTTCAATACTTCTGAAATAACCTTTGTTTTTATCAAAACTGAAATTGGTTTGAAAATCAGGAATTGGTTTCCCCGGTATTACACGCAGGTTTTCAGTAATTGGTGGCGAATCAACAATTTTTCCGGGATTAAAAACGTTTGTTGGATCCCAGGCTTTTTTAACCGATTTTACAAATTCAAAACTTTTTTCGCCCAGCATAAACGGAATAAATTTTCCACGTACGCGCCCATCTCCATGCTCACCGCTCATTGAACCGCGGTATTTTTTTACCAGCGCAGCCACTTCGTTCATCAGTGTGTCGAACAGCACAACATCGGCCGGATCTTTAAAATTTATGAGTGGACGGAAATGAATTTCCCCGGTAGCAATGTGGGCATAAAAAACGCTGTCGAGGCCTAATTTTTTTAGTACTTTTTTAATGTCTGCCACATAAGCGGGCAAATATTCAGGATGAACCGCAGTGTCTTCAATGCCGGGCACACCTTTTCGGTCGCCCGGAATGTTGGAGAGCAAACCCAGTCCTGCAGTTCGTAAAGCCCAAACACGTTTAATTTTATCGGCTCCGGTAACCAGCGGGAAATGGTATCCTAAACCGGCATCGCGAAAATCTTTTTCCAGGGCAGCAGCTGTATCACCTAATTCTTTTTCAGTTTCAAACGAAAACTCGATCATTAACATGGCTGCCGGATCGCCCTGAACAAAGAAACGGTTTTTGTTCTGCTCGATGTTTTGTTTTGCAGCCTGCATTACCGGATCGTCCATTAACTCAATGGCAGTTGGTTTGTGTTTTAGCGCAATTAAATTGCCTTCCAGCGATTCCTCCAAACTGTTAAAATGGGCACAAACCAAACCCTTGTATTTCGGCGGCAATGGTATTACATTCAACTTTATTTTTGTGGAAAAGGCCAGCGTTCCTTCCGAGCCTGCCAGGAGTTTACAAAAATTGAATGTTTCTCCGCTTTCAGTAAAAACTTCCGATTCCATTAAAACATCAATGGCATAACCCATATTTCTTCGGGTTAATTTTGGATCGGGAAAATGAGTGCGTATTTCTTTTTGATTTTCCCCCGACGAAAGAATTGTATTTATATTCTCATAAATGGCTTGTTCCAGCTTATTTGGGTTGGCTGTTCTTTTTGCCTCAAATTCGGTTTTCGAAAGGGCGCCGAAAAGAGTTTCGGAACCGTCGGCTAAAATGGCTTCCACTTCTAAAATATGTTCGCGCACACTGCCATAAACCAGCGAATGCAAACCACATGAATTGTTTCCGAGCATTCCGCCAATAACACAGCGGTTAGCAGTTGATGTTTCTGGTCCGAACTGCATTCCATGTTCCGCAAGAAACAGGTTTAATTCTGCCAGGTTAACACCGGGCTGTACAATTACAAATTTTTCCTCTTTGTTAAATTCGAGGATTTTGTTCATGTATTTTGAAATATCCACAACAATTCCGGATCCAACTACCTGGCCGGCCAGCGAAGTTCCGGCTCCTCTTGGTATTACTGAAGTATTGTTCTCATGCGCAAAACGAATGATTTTTTTTATGTCTTCTTTGTTTTTAGGCTTTGTAACAGCCAAAGGCAATTCTTTGTACTGCGATGCATCGGTTGAATACAATACACGCTGAACATTGTCAATAAACAAGTCGCCCTCGAGTTGCTCTTTTAGTTGACTGAATTTTTCTGTAGTTTCCATAAAAAGTTGAAAGGGTACAAATTTAACAATACTCCGGAATTTGTCATACAAATTTTAGGAGAGCTTCTTTTGAAAATCACAAGTGTTTGTACAGTAGTTGTTTATGCAGTTGTAAAATCGAGCAGTATTTTAATGTTTTCAGCAGGATTTTGATCCAGTATTTCGAATCCTTTTTGTGTTTCTGATCCGTGTAAAGTTTTTGAAATCAATGCTTCCGGTTTTAATCTGCCGTTTGTTAAATGTTCAATTGCTTCTGCAAATTCTCCATGGCTAACCCGCGAAGTAAGTAGGATTCCTTCTTTCCAGATCAGTTCCCGAAAAACAACGGGTGTTGGTTCTGCTCCCAATCCAAGTACACATACTTTACCCCCTCCCGTAATGGCTCGTATACACCCGGTAACAGGATTTACGCCACCTTCTATTTCATGTGCATGTCCCACAGCTTCAAATGCAATATCAACACCATTCCCATTGCTTAATTCTTTTATTTTTTCCACCGGATCAACCTGTTTGGCATTAATTGGTATTACATTCTCGTAATACTTAGGGCCGATTGCCAGTCTTTCATCCAATATGTCAACCATAAAAACAGTATTACTGGTAACTGTTCTAACGGCTTCTAAAATACACAAGCCAACTTTTCCGGAGCCCCAAATAACAACAGTGTCGTTGGGTTTAACTCCTGCACGGTTTTTTGCATGGCAGCCAATGGCCAGCACCTCGATAAGTGCAACATGTTTGTCGGGAATATTTGCAGGCACTTTGTACAACATAGAAGGAGGCAATGAAACAAATTCCTGAAAACCACCATCTGAATCAATTCCAATAAGTTTTAAGGAAGTGCAGGCAGGGTAGTGGCCTTTTTTACATGCCGGGCATTTGCCGCACCAAATGATCGGATCGGGAGCAACTTTGTCGCCTTTTGCCCATCCCGAAACACCTTCTCCCACTTCCTCGATGGTACCTCCAAACTCGTGCCCCATTACCATTGGTACTTTTGTGCGTGGATGAAACTCGCCGGTAAAAATGTGCTGGTCGCTACCACAAATACATCCGTAATTTACTTTTATCAGAACTTCTCCTTTTTCACACCTGGGTTTTGGTACATCTTTCCACTCAATTTTATTGTATTCGGTAAGAACTGCTGCTTTCATAGGTTTTGGTAAATTGTTCATCGTAAAGTTAAACCTATTCTGCAAAGCACATTTAAAAATCGACAACTTTTTGAGCGGTTTATGGGCGCAAAATTTTAAGAGAAGATAAACTCCCGACACAATCATTTGTTGGTTATATTTGTTAAAACTTTTATTGTTTTGTCTGAAAAACCACTTAAAATAGTTGCTTTAATTCTTGCTGCAGGCGAGTCGCGTCGTTTGGGAAAACCCAAACAATTGTTGAGTTACAATAATACCACCTTGTTGAACCATGTAAAAAAACAATTTCCGGCTGATTCGGTTGAAGGGCCGTTTGTGGTGCTTGGTGCTTTTGCCAAAGAGGTGAGGTTAAAATCGGCTTTAAACAACACTGAAGTTATTGAATTTGATGGATGGAAAGAGGGGATGGGCAGTTCGCTTGCCTATGCTTGTAAACAACTTTTTTCTGAATCAGACTATGATGGAATTTTAATAACACTTGGCGATTTACCTAAGATAAGCCAGGCAGATTATCGGGAAATGATTGCTCTTTTTCACTCTTCACGCGATATTGTTGCCACTTCAGTGAATGATTCGTTTGGTGTTCCGGCACTTTTTGGCAGCGATTATTTTTCCGAATTGATGCAGATTAGTGGAGAAAAAGGGGCAAAACCACTTTTGAAAAAATACAAAGAACGGATAACAGCTTACGACAATCCAAAAGCAGGATTCGACATTGATACCAATTCTGATTATTCAAACTTAAATACGAATGAATAATTAGATAAAAATCTTTATCTTTTTCGAACATTTCATGTTTAAGCCAAATATCATGATCAGAACCAAAAAAACTTTCATTTTATTACTCGCAATTTTACTTAGCCCTGTAATTCTTTTTGCACAAGTGGGAAAGGCTGAAAAGGATAGTTCTAAAACTGTTTTATTTGCAGCAGTGCCTGTTGTAAATTATAACAATTCCCTGGGATTAATGATGGGCGGAATGACCTCAGGTTATTACAAGTTAAATAAAAAGGATACTATCTCGCCTTCTTCATTTAGCATGCTTGCCGGATTATATACCACCAATAAATCATACATGGGTGCCATTATACAAAATCTGTATTTTAACGAAGATCGCTGGCGTTTTAAAGGAATCGCCGGAACCGGTTCTTTCTATTTTCAATACTTACAGGGTTTGCCCGGAGGTAGTTCAGGAAAATTACAAAACAATGGAATTTGGATCGATTTTGATACGGATGCCCGCTTTGTTTTAGCTGAAATTCAGCGGCTTGTTTTTCCGCACTTCTATGTTGGGCTGGAAGCGATGCTTATGCATGCTGAAACCACATTTGAACTTCCGGTTGGAGACTTAAAACCCAAAATAATATCCGATTTGAATAGCCTGGGATATACATTGGCTTTTGATAATCGCGATAACGTAAATTTTCCGGTAAATGGTTTTTTTATCAATTTCAAAAACAGGTTTGTACGCGATTGGGTAGGAGCAAGCGATAACTACGATAATTATGAAATTGCGGCCAATTATTTTTGGGATATTAAGAAGAACAGTAAAACCGTTTTAGTTTCCAGGTTGTATGCCAATATTGCCTCCGGAGATGTTCCTTTTCAGGGGCAAAATACTATTGGCAGCGACGATTTAAGAGGTTACTCCAAGGGCGAATTCCGGGGAAACCAGGTATACGCCATTCAGTCGGAGTTGCGTCAGAACGTTTACAAGAAAATTGGTGTCGTCGGCTTTGTAGGAGTGGGGTCAGCAGTTGATGAGTTTTCTGAAATCAAGGACAATGGCCTTTTGCCGAGTATTGGATTCGGAGTGCGTTACCTCATGATTGCAAAGGAAAAGATTAATATCGGGATGGATGTTGGCGTCGGTAAAAACGACTGGAGTTTAACCTTTCGGATTGGTGAAGCTTTTAGCCGTTAATCTCTTAAAATTTCGTCGAGTTTAGTGATAACCTCATCCACATTTTCTTTCGAAAAACAGAGCGGCGGTTTCGATTTTATAACGTTATCGTAAGGTCCGTCGGTGCTTAGCAGAATATATTGGTTCCTCATTTCATTCTTGATTTTCTGAGCAAGTTTTGTATCAGGCTCTAAAGTCAGTCGGTTTTTAACAAATTCAAAACCAATAAAAAGTCCCGATCCACGAACATCACCAATACACTCGTATTGTTGTTGAAGTTTGTTTAACTCCTGAATGTAATAATCGCCAACCTGTTTTGCATTTTGCTGTAACTGTTCTTCTTCAATAACTTCGAGCACCGCTTTACCAATGGCACACGAAACCGGATTGCCGCCAAACGAGCTAAAAAATTCCATTCCGTTGTTAAAGGCGTCTGCAACTTCGTCGGTTGTTACGACTGCTCCAATCGGATGCCCGTTCCCCATTGGTTTTCCCAGAACAACAATGTCGGGTATAACTTCCTGTTCTTCAAATCCCCAGAAAACATTGCCTAAACGTCCGAAACCGGTTTGCACTTCATCCGAAATACAAAGTCCTCCTTGTTTCCGAACTGCAGCATAAACTTTGCTCAGGTAACCTGACGCAAGCGGAACCTGTCCGCCACAACCTACAACCGGCTCAGCAATAAAAGCGGCAATTCCATCCGAATTATTAATTAACTTAATTGCTTTTTCGGAATACGAATATCCTGCATTTTCTGTGTGAAATTCGCCCCGGTAGGTATCCGGCATTGGAAGTGGAAGTACGTTTTCTCCGGCTCCTTTTCCTCCTTTCCCGGCAAACTTGTAATGACTGATTTCTATAACCGAATTTGTATTTCCGTGATAGCCGTGTTCCAAAGCTGCTATTTGTTTTTTGCCGGTAAAATTTCGTGCCAAACGAAGTGCGAGATCACTGGCAGCACTTCCCGAGTTTACCAAAAATACCTTTTTTAATGGCTTTGGAAAATACTGTAGTAATGCAGATGTATAATCGTTTATCTGATCGTATAAATAACGCGTATTTGTGTTGAGTTTGGCCATTTGTTTTTGGCCTGCTTCCACTATTTTTGGGTGCGAGTGACCCACATGCGGAATATTATTGTAAGCATCTAAATAGCGGTTTCCGTATTTGTCGAACATGTATTGAAATGCCGCCCTTTCCATATAAATCGGAGTTTTGTAACTCACCGAAAAAATAGGATTTACCGTTGAAAACCGTTCCTGCTGAATATCTTCGAGCGTTTTAACTTTTTGAATCTCAAAACCTGCTGCTTTTCTGAATTCATTTTGTGCATGAACCGGATTAATGCTTACCCATTTTTTTAGCAACTCCCAGGCTGGTTTTTCGCTTATTTGCGTATAGGTATTATCCGGGCGTTGTTTTTTTTCGAAGGCCGAATTGCCAACACTTGTGCAAAGCCGGGCAGCAACCAACCAGTACAAAAGATCAAGCTCTTTTTCTTCAAGAGGTAGAATTTTATGGTACTCTGCAATTATAGGAACTGCCCATTCAATGGGATTGTTTTTGTCCATTAAGGCATAAGTTAGCGCAACTGCAAGCTCGTTTATTAACTGCGAATAACATACATCACCAAAATCGATGAGGCCTGAAACCTTGTTGTTTTGCGTAAGAACATTCCAGTCGTTGGCGTCGTTGTGGATCATTTGTTTTCGTAAAGCCGGAAGTACCGGAAGTACATTCGCCTTATACTGTTGAAAAAAATAAGCAACAATTTTTCTGTCGGAAGGATCTGCAATGTACTGAACATATTGCTCATTCAGGAGGAAATGTTGCAAATCCCATTTTAAAATCCGGGCTTCAATTACATAATTCCTGAAATTTTTAAGTTGCAGATCCATTTCTCCCAGAAATTTTCCAAACGATTCAAAAAGTTTCACCGAATGCTCTGTTTCGCCTAAAAAACTGCCTTCCAATAACGTTAAAAGTCGGGCTGTTTTGTCTTCTCCGTCCGAGTTAAAAGAACATAACAATTGTTTCCCAGTGCTCATCACAGCTCGTGGGAAACAATCGTTATTATAATTTTGCAAATGCCCTAACACTTCATTCTCCGCCTCCGCAAAATCAACATCCTTTTTCGAATCGGAATAAACCTTAAGAATGTATTTTTTTGTGCTTGTATCAACCCTGTAATTTACAATGTCGTACCCAACCAGTTTTTTAAGAGATGGATTTTCAAGTTTGTAATTTTGAATTAATACTTCCTTCATTTTTTATTTTTTAGAGACAGAATTTTAGAGCAGTGCTTTCTTTTATTTGTTTTTTATTTCCTTTTCAATCCATTTAGAACGGTCAGGAGCTGCAGGAACATTTACTTTTTTAGATGGATTTTTTTCCAGTTCTTTTAGCAGAACTTCCACAGCTTTTTCAATTCCAGGATCTTCACCTTTTGCCAGTTGTTCCGGTCTATCAACCACTTCAATGTCTGGATAAACGCCAATTCCTTCAATAATCCAGTCTCCGTTTTCGTCGAAAACACCAAATCGCGGAACGTTAAAACTACCGCCGTCAACAAAGCGTGCATTGCCCGAAATACCAACTAAACCGCCCCAGGTGCGGGTCCCGATAAGTTGGCCTAATCCTTTCTTTTTAAAATAGTAAGGGAATGCATCTCCACCCGACGATGAATAACCGTTAATCAACATCACTTTGGGACCATCGTGTGCAATGGCCGGAGTTTTCATTGGTGTAAGTCCGTTGCGTTGCCAGTAACTAAGTGTTTTTCTGTCGAGCAAATCGGCCATTACATCCGGAATAAAACCGCCACCATTGTATCGGTCGTCGATAATAAGTGCTTCTTTATTGTGGTAAGCATACATTCCTTTAAACAGTTCGTGGTTACCTTCGATGGCTGTGTTTGGCACATGAATGTACCCGATTTTTCCACCCGAAAGTTTGTCAACCAAAGCGCGGCGTTCGTTTACCCAGTTTAAATACATCAATCCAAGTTCGCTGGTAATTGGCTCAATCATCGATGTTCGGGCACCATCCGTTTTTGCTTCGGTATTTACCACAATTTCGAAGTGTTTTCCGGCTGTATTTTCCAAACATTCATACGGATTATCGGCAAGTGTAACTTCCTTTCCGTTTAACGATATCAGGTAATCGCCTTCGTTTACATCAACTCCCTGCTCGGTAAGCGGCGAGCGTAAAGATTTGTCCCAGTTTTCGCCTTCGTATATTTTGGCAATTTTATAGCGGTTTGCTTTTTTGTCGGCTACAAGTTGGGCGCCCAGTAATCCGCCTTCAACACGTTTGGCCTGTTTAAAATCGCCCCAGTTAACGTAAGAGTGACCGGTGTTTGCTTCCGAAACAATTTCGCTAAAAATATAGTCAAGATCCATTCTGTGACCAACATAAGGAAGTAGTTTTGAATAATTTTCAACCACATTTTTCCAGTCAACACCATGCAGATTGTTCACATAAAAGTAATCGCGGTAGATGCGCCAACCATCGTTAAAAATTTGTTCCCATTCTTTAAGCGGGTCAATTTTCATTTCCAGATCTTTCAGATCGAGTTTACCTGCATCGGCTTTTTGTCCGGGTTTAATCGCTGTAATTCCAAAGTCGCGGCCCGAGCGGTAAAGTATTGATTTACCATCGGCCGATACCAATGCCTGACGCGCTTTTTCAAGTATAACTTCTTCCTTTTTATCGGAAAGTGTATAACGTGTTAATTTGCCATCGGCGATGTACATAAAGCCACCTTCAACGGCTACCAAATTATTGTAATCTCCTGCTTTGAGCGGAATGGCTACAATGCGGTTGTTTATTCCGTCCACATCAATAACGATGTCTTTTTCGGTATCCTTTTTCTCTTCTTTTTTCTCCGCCGAATCTTCTTTTTTCTCTTCTTTGATGGTTTCGGTATCGTTCTCGAACTTAAAAATATTTTCGCCGTCTTTTTGCAATATCATGGCGTAAATGCGAGTGGCATTGTTGTAGAGATAATTAAATTCGAAACTCGAAAAATCGATGTTAAAATCGCGGTTCGATAAGAAATAAATGTATTTCCCATCAGTGGAGAAAACAGGGGAGAAGTCGTTGAATGTATTGTCGGTAAGTTGTAAGTTTTGCTTTTCTGCAATGTTGTATACCCATACTGCCACTTGTCCGTTATCGGCTTCTTTTTCGTAGGTGATCCATTTTGAGTCGGGAGAAAAAGAATAGGTGCGAATTTCGTCCTGCGCCGCATTGGTAATGGCTGTTTCTTTTCCTGTTTCAATATCAACCAATTTAAGTTTTAATGTACGGTCGGAATAAAGCAGGTATTTGCTGTCAGGCGACCATTCGTTGTCGTATTTCCATGCAGATGAGTTTTTTGTAAGTTGTTTCGGTTTGGCTCCTTTTACGTTTTCCAGCAGGTAAATTTCATATTCGCCGGTGGCATCCGAATAGTACGAAATGTACTTTCCATCGGGCGACCAGCTGGGATAAATTTCCCGTACTCCCTGCGTATTTGTGAGGTTTTGAATGATTCCTTTTTCAGCCGGAACCGAAAAAATATCACCACGCGCATCCAATAAGGCTCGTTTTGCAGTTGGCGATACCGAATAGCTGTGAATATCTTCAGCTACATTTTTAAAGTATGGAACAACATTGGGATTATCGAAATTCAGGTTGATGCTTAATTTCTCAGTTGAACCGGTTTTTAGATTGGTTTTATACAAAAATCCTCCGTTCTCAAAAATCAGCTGTCCGTTTTCGCCCGATGGCCACATTACATCAAAATCGGTGAAGTTGGTAATTTGTTTTACCTCTTTTGTATCGGTATTGTAGCTGTAAATATTGAATTTTAAATCGCGGTCGGAAGCAAAATAAATCATGTTATTATTCCACACCGGCCATTGGTCTGAGCCTGCGAAATGAGTGATTTGTTCAGACTTGTCTTTTTCAAGATCGTACACCCATAATTCGGTGGCACGCCCACCTTTGTATCTTTTCCACGAGCGGAATTCGCGGTCAACCGGAGTAAAACAAATCTTTTTGGCGTCGGGCGAAAGTGCTGCAAAACCTCCATTTACGATTTGAAGTTCCTGTTCGAGGCCACCATCAACATTCACTAAAAAATATTTACCGCTTCTTTCTCCAAATTCAGTCCGGTTTGCTCGAATCAAAATATTTTTGCTGTCAGGAGTCCAGTCCAGAACCACATTGTCGAAACCTCCGCGTGGTGGCATTTGTCCAACCGAGTTGTAATACGTTAACTGTTTTGGTGTTCCACCTTCGGCAGGCATTACAAATATTTGGCGCGAACCTGAGTATTCAGCCGAAAAGGCAATTAAAGCACCGTCGGGCGATATTTTAGGAAAAAGTTCCAGTCCTTCGTGCGAAGTTAAACGTTTGGCATCGCCGCCATTTGAGCTCACCGTCCAAATATCGCCGGCGTATACAAAGGCAACCAAATTGTTGTTGATGTCGGGAAAACGTAATAATCTGGAATCGTTTTTAGCATTTGTGTGAAATGCCAATGCTAAAAACAATACCAATGATAAAGCTTTTGTAATCATGTCTTTCATATTAATATCATTTAAATATTTTAAAATATATCGGATTAACTGGTGTTTGCAGTTACCAATACAACTTAAAAATGTTGATTTTGTTCTCAAAATAAAGGGATCACAGTTATGGATGTGCCCATTAAAAACGAAAAAATAAGTGTAGGAATATTTTTCGATTTAAACAAGAACATAAGCACAGGCGGGGCAGAAGATTTTGCGTTGTTTCATTAACGGTACCTTCTGAAAAACCGATCAAGATCGTCGCATAAATTTTCGTAAATCGGCCGCGTAAATTCAATGAATAAATCCTGATGCGGTGGAAGTGGCAACGCTTTGTTTCGTGTAAGTTCGTACTGCTTTTCACTTAAAGCTTGTTTGTCGCCCACGTAAATGGCGTATTGGTTTTCCCAGGTAAATGACCCGGGAATAAGTTTGTCGCGTAATAAATTATCGGTCTGAAAATCAATAATCCGGTAGTTTAGCCGCCCTCCCGAAATCACTTTGTCGGAAAAAGTTTTTAGTTTGGCTTTATATGTTTTGTAAGTCACACGGGTGGTATCTTTGGTTTCAACCTGTACTCTTTTTATCAGTTCTTCTTCCTTTTCGTTTCGCACCAAATTTCCCACCGAAAAATCGAAAAACTCCATTTGTACAATAAAATCAGGTTGCGAAATCTGAAACCGTTCGGCTTGCTGTGGAGAGTAGAAATTTACAAAACTACGCTCTGGATATTTATTGTGCAGAAATTCGAAAACCTGGTTGTAAAAGAATTCAGAAGTTACTTTGTAGGTTCGCGACTGAACGGTTGCGGCTTCAATTATTACTTTGTAAGTAGCCAGGTCTTTTGCAATTTCCATTTCCTGAACCACATTTTCGTAGCCCGGAATAAACTGGTCGGCTTTGTAGAAATGTTCAAATGCAGTGCGTGCCGCCTCGCGCGAATTTTGTTCCAGCTGGTAAATTCCTGCCTGATATCTTTCTGAAGCTGCTTTTTCGTAGGCCATCTTTAATTCCGAAGTGTAGGTTTTGGGCTCGTTTATAATTTTGCGTGCAGCCGGGGTACTACGAATGATTTCCGATAAACGGTTGACCTGCTGCATGGTAGCAATGGTTTGTTCCCATTTAAATGCTTTGTTTGATGAAAGCGCAAAATCCAGCTCCTCCTGCGACCAGTCAATGGCAAGCGGATAACCTTCTCTTAAAACTTTACTTGCCTTTTCATTGTCGGGATCCGATTTTAAACGGTCAACTGCCTGTGCAATTGCCTGGTAATAATTCCCTTTTTGCAAGGCTTTTTTACCGGTTGAACACGAAAGTGCAAAAATCAGTATTGGTAGAAGAAACAGAGGCTTTTTAAGCATTTCATAACTTTTTTATTGAAATGCAAATATAAGTTTTTGAGGAAAAGAATGAAGATGTAATACCGATTATAAATACAGAAGTTTTCCAATTTCGCTCATCGCTTCAGTAGCTTTCATTTCGATAAATACATCGGTAACGGTATTGGTAAAATGCGAAGGTTTTATGTTGATTTCAATGATTTTGGCTCCGTTTTCTTTGGCGCGAACTGGAATGTCGGCAGCAGGCAATACCTCGGCATTGGTTCCAATAATCAATAAAACATCGCATTTTGAAGCTTCTTCGAACGATCGTTTTTTTGCAAATGCCGGAATCGGCTCGTTAAAAAAAACCATGTCGGGTTTTAAAATGCCTTTGCATACAAAACAAGTTGGCGGAAGGTAATTCAGGTCGGCAAAACTCATGTCGTATTCCGAACTGCACTCGGTACAAATCAATTGTTTGTAGGTGCCGTGTATTTCGTACACATAACGGCTACCTGCTTTTTGGTGCAAGTGGTCAATGTTCTGGGTAATAACCGTTTCTATAAAACTCCGTTCTTCCATTTTTGCCAGTATTTTATGTGCAATATTGGGTTCGGCATCACCTAAACTGTCGTAAAATATTTCTTTTATTTTTTGCCACGATTGCAGGGGCTTTTTTCGAAAGAACTCAATTTCGAGAAAAATAGGATCGGTAGTGTTCCAAAGGCCGTTTTCGCCCCTGAAAGGCGGAATTCCACTTTCAACAGAAATACCTGCACCGGTAAATGCAACTGCATATTTTGCTTTCCGGATGAGAAAAGATGCCTGCCAAAGCTTATCAATCAGTGATTTTGTAAGTGTAGTAGAATTCATATTCAAAATTGGCTGCATCAGAAATTTCATTGTTCTTGCCGCCCTTGTATTTTCTTGTTTTTCGTTCGAAAAAGATGAAAAAATTCAGACGACATTAATGAAACTTTTGATACAGCCACTAACAATATTTATGATAAAAGGTTTTTATTCATCCGAATCGAGAAGTTTAGTAACAGAAACAGTTGTGTCTTCGTTAAACCTGATTTTGAAGTTCAGTTTTCTGAAAACGGAAATCATTGGTTTATTGTCCCGTGTTGTTTCTGCTGCCAGTTTTTTAATTCCTCTCGATTTTGCGATACCTAAACAATAATTAGTAAGTGTATAGCCCAGTTCTTTTTTCTGCCATTTATCGGTAATAAGAATTGCATATTCCATTACTTCCACATCCGGATCAGCGATTAAGCGGCCAACCCCGATCAATTCTTTTGTTCCGTCTTCTCTTTCGTGTTCGGCAACAATTGCAATTTCACGATCGTAATCAATAAAACAGAACTGTGACGCTACTTCGTGCGAATCGAAATAAAAATCGTAGCGGAAACGATGGTAAATCGCATCTTTCGAGCAGCTTCCTAAAAGTTCAAGCCACATTGGCTCGTCTTCCGGGCGAATCGGGCGCAAGCAAACTGAAGTTCCGTCTTTAAGAACTGCTTTTGAGATTAAACTTTCCGGGTATGGCCGTAAAATAAGGTGAGAATATTCTTTGGCAGGTGATTTCATTAATTCTTCGTCAACTACAATTCTGGCATCGAGAGCAATTACGTCTTTTGGCGTTACTATCAGCGGATTAATATCCAGTTCTTCAATCTCCGGATAGTCGGCTGCCAGGTACGACATACGGATCAAAGCTTCAATCAGTTTGTCGATGTTTTTTGGCGTGTCACCACGCCAGCCGGTTAACAGTGGATATATTTTTAGAGATTCCAGCATTTGTCGCGCCAATTGCTCGTTTAACGGAGGAAATTCCAAACGTTTATCTTTAAATAATTCGGCAGTTGTTCCGCCCATACCGACTAACATCACTGTACCAAAAATCGGATCCTTTTTTGTCCCGATAATCAGTTCAATGCCATCTTTGCTATCTACCATTTTTTGAATAGTTACCCCATCAATTCTGGCATTTGGCATTTTTTCGGCAGCAGTTTTGGTCATATTTCGGAAGGTGGCCCGCACCATTTCTTCGTTTTTAATATTTAGTGCAACACCGCCAACGTCTGATTTATGTGTAATGTCGGGCGAATAAATCTTAAGAACCACCGGATATCCTTTTTCTTCTGCTCTGGCAACTGCTTCGTCTTCTGTGGCTGCGGGAGTAGGGTGGGTCGTGTCAATTCCATAGTCGTTTACCAACATCTTGGAATCGTCTTCGTTTAATATTTTGGCTTTTGGAAAAACTTCTTTCAGGTATTTTTTGCGCAGCTCATGACGGTCATATTCAAATGAAACAGGAACTTCTCGCGGTGTTTCGTACAGGTTTTTCAGGTTCATCGAATAATCAGAAAGTGTCATAAATGCCCTGATTGCCTGCTCGGGAGCCGCATAACTAGAAATGCCTGCTTTATTGAATATCTGAATTCCTTCGCGCATTCCGGCACCTCCCAGCCAGCCTGCAATTATCGATTTTGTGGTTTTAACCGACATATCGGCAATGGCTTGTGCTGTTGCAGTTGGATCGGTCATGGCTTGTGGAGTAAGCAAAACAAGCACTGCATCCACATTTTCATCTTCCAAAACAATTTCGGTTGATCGGGCAAAACGTTCGGGCGTTGCGTCACCCAAAACATCGATCGGGTTTCCGTGCGACCAGAACGGAGGCAGGTAATCGTTTAATTTTTGCATGGTTTCATCGGAGAGTTGAACCAGTTTACCACCCAAAGAGATAAGCGAGTCGGTTGCCATAACTCCCGGACCACCGGCGTTTGTAACAATTGCCAAACGGTTTCCTTTTGGAATTCTTCGGCGGCCAACCAAATCGGTAAAATCAAATATATTTCCAAAATCGAATACACGTGCCAATCCTGCGCGCCGGAATACTGCATCATAAATCGAATCTTCAGATGCCATTGCTCCGGTGTGAGAAGCCGCTGCTGCTGCCGATTCAGGGAAACGTCCGGATTTATAAACTATAATTGGTTTTTCGCGTGAGAAAGCTCTGGCAGCCGACATAAACGTGCGGGCATCGGCAATTGATTCAACATAAAGAACTATTGATTTTGTATTGGGATCTTGTCCAAAATAATCGATTAAATCGCCAAAACTAACATCCATTGAATTACCGATGGAAACAAAATGCGAAAAACCAATCTTTGATTCGTAAGCCCAATCGAGAACCGAAGTACAAAGCGCTCCTGATTGTGAAATAAAAGCCACATGTCCTTTTTTCGGCATTCCGGCTGCAAAACTTACATTCATATTTAATCCCGGAACCAAAATTCCAAGACAGTTTGGTCCTATAATACGCATGTCGGGAAACCTTGCTTTTTCTGCTTTTACCTGTGCTTCCAGCTTTTTACCTTCATCGCCGGACTCCTTAAAACCTGCCGACATTATAATCAATCCGTGAATTCCGACCTCACCACAATCCCGAACCAGTTGAGGAACCCATTTTGCTGCGGTCATAATTACAGCCAGATCAGGAGTTTTGGGCAAACTTTTTACATCGGGGTAACACGGAATTCCAAAAACAGCTTCACGTTTTGGATTTACCGGATACACTACCCCGTTAAAACCTCCTCCTACAAGATTCCGAAGGGTGATTCCTCCCACACTGTCCGGATTATTTGAAACACCAATGAGTGCAATTCTTTTAGGTCTGAAAATACTGTCTAACTTCTTGATAGCCATGGGTTAAAGTTTTTTGGTTGATTGAATTATTGTCTGTCTTTCAGGCAGAATAAAGGTTTAATCATTTTGCTTATAAATTTCATGAAAAAAAGTCAGCAAAGAAAATTTTGTTCGAATGGTGTTGTTTGGTTTTTTTAGGGGTGAAACGTGCATTGAATCAATGAGTTATATTGGGTGTGACAGGTGCATTTTTGTAATAGTATGTTGAATAACAATGCTGTTTTTAAGCATAAGTGTTTGTTGGTAATACAATTGTGAGTTTAATGTTGAAAAGAAGAATGAGATTTCAAATCAGATAATCCGAAATCTCATTCTGCAAATTGGCTCAGGCTGCGTTTGTTTTAGTATTTTCAGTCAGATTTTGTGCTTCTTTTTTATTCTCTTTTGGTGGTTTTGTTACAATCATAATAATTCCACCAATTATACAAGCTACTCCGGCAATAATAAAAGGAGTCATCCAAACTATTGGTTTGCCCGATCCTGCTGCTGAGTCTTTAAAATGACCGGCCAACTGCGGGCCAGCAATCCCGGCAACACCATACGCTGTAAACATCCAGCCGTAATTTCTACCAACCGTTTTGTTTCCAAAAAAATCAGCAGTAATGGCAGGGAATAACGCAAAATTACCACCAAAATTAAATCCAATAACACATGCAGCAACAATAAAACCTGTTGTAATTCCATAACTTATAAATACGTGATAAATCATAAGCATGATTATTCCCTGAAAAAAGGTCATCAGAATAATTGATTTACGTCTGCCAATTTTATCAGAAAAGGTTCCCCATGCAATTCTGCCAAAACCATTAAAGATTGCATACCAGGCCATTGCGGTTCCTGTGATGGCTCCGGCACCAGGCACACCGTTGTGTTCCAGTGCATCGATTCCAAAAAGTTTGATGCAATAAATAACCATTAAACCTGCCAGAGCCGAGAACACAAATACACTCCAAACGGCATAGAATTGTGGAGTAGCCATCATTTGTTTTGGGCTGAAAGTAACTCCGCCATAGGCTTTTGTTGCTGTTCGTGCGGGAGGTGTCCATCCTTTGGGCTGGTAATCTTCGGGAGGATTTACCATTACCAGCGAACCTAAAACCACCATTATGGTAAAAGCTATGCCGTAAATAACAAATACACTTTGTACCGATGGTAATCCGAAGACATGCGATGTATTTAGCAAACCTCCAAACCAGGACCCGGCCAATTTCACCCAAATGGTGGCTCCAAAACCAAATCCGGCTACAGCAAAACCTGTGATCATTCCCTTTTTATCGGGAAACCATTTAACGCCTACGGCGATTGGAACAACATATGCCAATCCAATACCGGCACCTCCTAAAATTCCAATGCTTAAAAGTTGGGCTAAAAAGGTTTTACCCAAAAATCCACCCAAAATATATCCTGCTCCCAACAAAAGTCCGCCGGAAAGCGCAACAATAGTTGGCCCGGATTTGGCCTGCCACTTTCCGGCAAAAACCATTACAACAGCAAAAGTTGCCAAACCCACCGAAAAAACCCAGGCGGTTTGTGTAGCACTGAAGGCGTATGTTCCTTCAGGATCGGTTAAAAGTTTTGTGAAAACAGACCAGGCGTAAATAGCGCCAAGAGCAAGCTGAATTAGTATGGCTCCAACCACAACAATCCATCGGTTAGTAATTTTTAGTCCTTTCATCTCGGTTAATTTTTAAGGTATTGAAAGAATTTGCATGAGATGCTTCTGTCAATTCAGAATACATTTAGGATGCACCTTTCTTCCGGTTTAAATTTTGGTTTTTAGCTGTTAAGTTGCAATTGAAAATGGTGTAGGTCATTCAATTCCAATTGCTCTAAAATGACGCATTAATCAATTCTGTTTGTGCAGGTATGATTAAAAAGGCTCACGTTCGTTTGAGTACGATTGGTTTCGTATTAAAATTTAAAGGAAAGAAAAAGACACCCTCACGAGGAAGGTGCCTTTATATCTATTTATCGACTAGCGTTTAACTTCTACTTTTGCTCCGTCAATTATATCGTCTACTACACCCGGATCGAGTAATGTAGATGTGTCGCCAAGGTTAGTAGCATCGCCTTCTCCAATTTTTCGAAGAATACGGCGCATAATTTTACCTGACCTGGTTTTGGGCAGTCCGCTAACAATTTGAATTTTGTCGGGCTTGGCAATTGGCCCGATAAATTTAGTTACGGTAGCTTTAATTTCAGCTTCAATGTTTGCCAGTTCGGCATCGGTTAAATCTTCGCAAATTACGTAAGCATATATACCAGCTCCTTTAATTTCGTGTGGGTAACCTACCACTGCCGATTCAACTACTTTTGGATGTTGATTAATGGCATCTTCAACTTCTGCTGTTCCGATGCGGTGTCCCGAGACATTTATTACATCATCTATTCTACCAATTATTCTGTAATATCCTTCTTCGTCGCGTTTTGCTCCATCGCCTGTTAAATAGTACCCGGGGAACGATGAGAAATAGGTTTGATAACAACGCTGGTGGTCGCCCCACGTTGTTCGTAACATACCGGGCCATGGGTATTTCATACACAAAATACCTTCCACACTGTTCCCTTTTAGTTCGTTTCCTTCGTGATCGAGCAGTACCGGTTGAATTCCCGGAAGCGGTAAAGTTGCCAGCGACGGTTTTGTCGGCGTAATTCCTGCCAGAGGAGTGATCATTATTCCCCCGGTTTCGGTTTGCCACCAGGTATCAACAATCGGGCAGCGTGCTTTTCCAACCAGATCATGGTACCAGCGCCATGCTTCTTCATTAATTGGTTCCCCAACTGTTCCTAATACTTTCAGCGAACTTAAATTGTGTTTTGTAACCCACTGATCGCCCTGTGCAACCAATGCCCTGATTGCGGTTGGTGCTGTGTAGAACTGGTTTACTTTGTATTTGTCAACTACCTCCCAAAAACGACCGGCATCGGGCCAGGTAGGAACACCTTCGAACATAATTGAAGTAGCACCCGTTAACAGCGGCCCGTACACAATGTATGAATGCCCGGTTACCCATCCAATATCAGCTGTACACCAGTACACATCTCCATCGCTGTATTGAAATACATTTTTAAAGGTGTATTCTGCATAAACCATGTATCCTCCGGTAGTATGTACAACTCCCTTTGGTTTTCCTGTTGATCCTGAAGTGTAAAGGATAAAAAGTACATCTTCAGAATCCATTGTTTCGGCTTTGTTTTCGGTTGAAACACCATCGATAACATCGTGCCACCAAATATCACGGCCTTCCACCCAGCTTATTTCTTCTTCGGTACGTTTTAATACAACCGAGTATTCCACTGAAGGACAATTTTCCAAAGCGTCGTCTACTATCTTTTTTAAAGGAATCGATTTTGTTCCCCGGAATCCTCCGTCAGAAGTGATAACAACTTTGGCTTCGGCATCTATAATACGATCGGCCAGGGCTGTTGCCGAAAATCCGGCAAATACAATTGAATGAATAGCTCCGATACGGGCACAGGCAAGCATCGCAATGGCCAATTCAGGTACCATTGGAAGGTAAAGTGCCACGCGGTCTCCTTTTTTTACTCCCAGCTTTTTAAGTCCGTTGGCAAATTGTTTTACTTTATCAAAAAGTTCGCCGTAGGTAAGTCTGATTTCTTTTTCTTTTGGATCGTTGGGCTCCCAGATTATAGCCACCTGGTCTTTGCGCATAAACATATTGCGCTCAAAAATATTTTCAGTAATATTTACTTTTCCGTTTACAAACCAATTTACGTCGGGAGCACCTTCGCCTTCAAATTTATGTTCAAGTACCTTGTCCCATTTTTTTTGCCAATAGTGGCTTTCTGCTATTTTTCCCCAAAAGGCATCGGGATCAGCAACGCTTTCCTGGTACTTCTGAAAGTACTCAGCTAAACTTGTGATTTTATTTACCATAGTTGTCATTTTTAGTTTAAAAAAGTTAAATATTAGAATGTAGTGTCTGTTCCGTTTAAGGCAACGGAAGCCTTAATAAATGCCGTTAGAACGAGTTTTGCCTGTAGAAAATAAGTTGTGATTATTCTCTGATATATTTGCTTCGTCTATGTTTTCGAAGAAGAATTGAATCAGCTTGTATGGTAAAATCGATTGACTCAAGTTGGTGAAATTTGAATAATACCTAATAGAATCAGTCGTTGAAAATAATATAAAAAAACGTGTTTCAGAAAGTTTCGGACATATTGTAAAACACTCTGTTTGTGTCTGTAAAACATATAGTTAGTTTTGAAAAATTGACTCTTTTTTTCGTACATTTAAGAAAACTGACCTTTCTGATTTTTAAGACATAAATTTGATTCTGATTTTTAATAAACATTTGTTATTTGTTTAATTGGCTTCTGAAAATTGGTAATTCTCCATTTTCGCAATTGTTATGTAATGCGGAAAAATAGAAGTTGTCGCTCCTTTTTTGTTACAATATTTTATGAAGCCTGTTTTAAATGTTTCTATTTGTCAGAATGAAATTTTGATTGATGGTTTACAACATAAATCTATCTGAGAAAAGTTATCAATTACTAATGCGGAGTACATTAATTTCGTAAAAAAATGCACAATGAGAATCAATAATTTTGCTGAACTTTTACAGGAAGTTAAAAAACAAGCTGCCAAACGCGTTGTTGCTGTAAACGGTATTGATGAAAATACACTGGAAGCCTTACATGAAGCAGTTGAAATGGGTTTTGTTAAGCCCATTATTACCGGCGATAAAAATACAGTTGTTCATTCGTGTGAGAAATTAGGCATCGATGTTTCCGATTACGAAATTTATGATTGTTCCACATTGCGCGAAGCAACCGATAAAGCGGTGGAATTGGTTCACGAAGGGAAAGCCGACCTGTTAATGAAAGGAATGGTTTCGACCGATAAATTTATGCGTGCTTTATTAAAAAAGGATTATAGCCTCGTTCCATCGCGAGGAACTTTAAGCCATATATCGGTGGTTGATAATCCTAACTACCACAAGCTGCTTATTTTTAGCGATGCAGCAGTTTTGCCTTACCCCGATTTAAAACAGAAAATATTAATGACCAACTATTTAATTTGCGCGGCACATTCGCTGGGAATTGAAGTACCCAAAGTAGCGGTTGTTGCACCAACCGAGCAAATTATAATTTCCATTCCGTCGTGTATGGATGGAGCTACAATAGCAAAAATGAATGAACATGGTCAAATTGAAGGAGGTTTGGTTGATGGCCCAATGGCTTTAGATGTTGCCATAAATAGTAAGGCTGCCGAAATAAAAGGATTTACTTCTCCGGTTGCCGGAGATGCCGATTGTTTGCTTTTCCCGAATATTGATGCGGCAAATGTTTTTTATAAAACCAATTCGAAACTGGCAAATGGCGAAATGTCGGGAATTATTGTTGGTGCCAAAGTTCCTGTTGTTGTTTCGTCGCGTGGCGATAGTCGCCAAACAAAACTAAACTCGGTTGCGTTAGCTTGTATTGTAAGTTACCAGGCGAGTATATCGTAAATTGTTTTCTATGATTCGGATTCTAGCTATAAATCCAGGTTCGACCTCCACAAAATTTGCTGTTTACAACGAGGCAGAATGCATTTTCAAAAAGACCATTCGCCACCCGCTTGAACAACTGCTGCGCTATAAAAATATTATCGACCAGTTTGCATTTCGTAAAGGCGTAATCATTGATGCTTTGGTTGAAGAAGGAATTGAAGTTGATTCGATTAAATACATTATTGGCAGGGGAGGATTAACTTATCCGCTTGAATCGGGTGTTTACAAAGTAAATAACCTGATGCTGGATCATTTACGCGAAGGTGTGATGGGACAACACGCCAGTAATCTGGCGCCAATGCTAGCCGATTACATTGCTTTGCAAATTCCCAATGCCAGGGCATTTATTGCCGATCCGGTAGTAACCGATGAGCTGGATAATATAGCACGATATTCCGGACATCCCAGGTTTACACGACGATCAATTTTTCATGCACTCAATCAAAAAGCCACGGCGCGTTTGCATGCCCAAAAGGTGAATAAAAAGTATGAAGAATTGAAGCTAATTATTGCGCATTTGGGTGGAGGAATTTCGGTTGGAGCGCATATAAATGGCAGAGTAATTGACGTAAATAATGCGCTCGACGGAGAAGGCTCTTTTAGTCCGGAACGATCTGGAACCTTGCCGGTAGGACAGGTAATCGAACTCTGTTTTAGCGGTAAATTTTCAGAAGAGCAGCTAAAAAGGATGGTGGTTGGCGAAGGTGGTTTTGTAGCTTATCTGGGTACCAACGATGCTTTGAATGTTGAAAAACGTGCAAAATCGGGAGATCAGCTGGCTTTTGATATTCAGGAAGCATTATTCTATCAGGTTGCAAAAATGATTGGCGAAATGGCCGTAGTTCTGGAAGGAAAAGTTGACGGTATATTGTTAACCGGTGGTTTGGCTTTTAATCCGGAGTTGGAAAAATACATCCGGCAAAAAGCGTCTTTTATTTCTGAAATTTTTATTTATCCCGGCGAAGACGAACTGGAAGCTTTGGCAATGAATGCGCTTCGGGTTGCGAGGGGAGAAGTTGAGGCAAAAGAATATTTGCCAATAATATCCGACATTTTATAAGCACTAATTAAAATCTCTTTTCAAATAGGCTCTTGCGAATTCCGATTCGCGATCAATACAAACGACGTATCGGAATCCTCTGCACCCGGTATTTGAATCAACCCCGATGCTTCTGTTTTTATCAGCTGAATCTATACCGCGCCTTTGGAAATCAATTGCCAACTTGAAGGAATAAAAAGAATCGAGATACGAATTCCTGCATGGACATTTAACGGAGAAAATGTAACGATTAAAGTATGGCTTGTTGGGGAATAAATCAGTCGAAATAAAACAGGTCGGGATGCAGCGGGATACTTTATAGAACAAAAAGTATTCTTTTGTAATTTTGAAATATTTTGAACAAATTTTAATAGGAATGAAAAGGAATCTGCAGTTTTTATCCATCGCTCTTTTAACCATTACTTTAATTATTCTTGAGGCATGTGTCTCATCAGAATATAGTGAGCCTCCAACAGGACTTACCGTTGAATGTATTCGCGAACCACAATTCACGAAAATAATCGACAGTCAACCCGAGTTTAGCTGGATCGTTCCTCAAAATGCAGTGCTACAAACTGCGTATCAAATTCTGGTTGCCTCTTCAAAAGAACTGATTGATAACGACAAAGCAGATATTTGGGACAGTGGAAAAGTACATAGCGCAAACTCAGGCAACGTGGAATTTGGCGGCGAATCCTTAACCGAAAATACAAGCTATTTCTGGAAAGTTCGTATCACAGATAAACATAACAGACAGTCAGCTTATTCCGAAGTTCAACAGTTTACAACCGGTGCGTTTGGCGATAAAATTTCATCTTCCAACTTTTTTCGAATTGAAAACATTAAACCGCGTAGTTTTCATCGGAATGAAGATGCAAGTTTTTTTGCTGATTTTGGGAAAGATGCCTTCGGAACGCTGCAGATCCATTGTTCAAGCTCTTCAGCAAAAACCTTAACCATTAGGTTGGGCGAGAAACTGAAAGACGGAGCGATTGATCGAGAGCCGGGAGGAACAATTCGTTTTGCAGAATTAAAGATGGATGTTGTTCCCGGAGTTACGGATTACCAGATTGAACTTGTTCCGGATGAACGAAACACAAAATCGGTGGCAGTTGCATTGCCCGACTCTTTTCCGGTAATTATGCCCTTTCGCTACCTTGAAATTGATGGAGCAGAGAACTTGCAGGCTGACGATGTTACTCAACTGGCTTACTTTTATTATTTTAATGATAACGCCGGTTCTTTTTCAAGTTCCGATACCATTCTAAACCAGGTTTGGGACTTGTGCAAATATTCGCAAAAAGCAACTTCTTTTGCCGGCTATTACGTGGATGGCGACCGCGAGCGAATTCCATACGAAGCAGATGCTTATTTAAATCAGTTGAGCCATTATTCGGTAGACAACGAGTACTCAATAGCGCGAAAAACCATCGAGTACTTTATGGATTTTCCAACCTGGCCAACCGAGTGGCAATTGCACGTAGCTTTACTTTTTTACCAGGATTACATGTACACCGGAAATACCGAATTGATTGAAAAATACTACGAGCCTTTGAAATACAAAACCTTAATGGAACTGGAAGATGAGGATGGTTTTATTAGTACGAAATCGCCAAAATTGAACGGTGAAGTAATGGCTCACCTCGGATTTGCCGATACCACTCAACGGGTACGCGACATAGTTGACTGGCCACAGGCAGGTGGTTGGGGTGCGCAGGGAGAAGATGATGGTTTTGTTTTTAGACCGATAAATACGGTTGTAAATGCAATGTATTTCCGGAATATGGAAATATTGACCGAATTTGCAGAGTTGCTGGGTAAAACAGACGAGGCTGCCGATTTTAAAAAGCGGGCTGCAAAAGTTAAAAAATCAATCAATCAAAAATTATACAACAAAGAAAAAGGGTACTACGCCGATGGAATTGGAACTGATCATGGTTCGGTACATGCCAATATGTTTCCTCTGGCGTTTGGCGTAGTTCCCGAAGAGTATAAAAAAGCGGTGGGCGATTACATTAAAACACGTGGAGTGGCATGCAGCGTTTATGGGGCGCAGTACCTGATGGAGGCGGTTTACGAAGCCGGCGCCGATAATTATGCATTGGAATTAATGAACGCCACACACGACCGTAGCTGGTACAACATGATAAAAGTGGGATCGACCATTACAATGGAAGCCTGGGACATGAAATATAAACCCAATTCCGACTGGAATCATGCCTGGGGAGCGGCTCCTGCAAATATTATTCCTCGTTACATGTGGGGTATTCAACCAAAGACGCCCGGTTTTGGCGAAGTAAGTATCAATCCTCAAATGGGAAATTTAACAAGCAGCTCGCTTGAGTTGCCAACCCTAAAAGGAAAAATAATAGCCGATTTTAAACAGATTAACAAGAACGAACTTGTTTATTCCATTGAATTGCCAGCAAATATGTCGGGTGAATTTATCTCTGAATATTCAAATGAAAGTATTGAATTAGAGCCCGGTAAGAATGAAATTGTCCTTCATCCAAATTAGGAAACTGTAATTGATACAGACTAAAAGATCCGATCTGTATTTATGTGAATACAACAGATCGGATCTTTTTTTTTATTGAATAAAGATGGTGTTACTTTTTTAATGAGGATTTACGCACTACCAAATCAATAGGCAGCATAACTTTTTTATTGATAATTTTTCCATTGACAATGGATTCAAAAAACAGTCGGGCAGCTTCTTCTCCCATTTGAAAAGTGGGATGACTTACCGAAGTTAGCGGAGGATCTACCACAATGGAGTGAAACTCGTCGGTGAAACCTGCCAGTGAAATATCATCCGGAATTTTATATCCCTGTTTTTTTACTTCAATCATGGCAGCAAAAGCAATGGTGTCGTTTACTCCAAAAATGGCATCGGGTTTATTTTCTAACTGAAGCAGTTTCCGGGTTGCCAGTATGGCATCATTAATACTCAGGTTACAATGTACGAGTAGGTTTTTGTCATATTGTAATCCACATTCTTGCAATCCGTTTAAATAACCCTCTTTTCGGTTTTGAGAAATGTTTAAATGCTCCGGTCCGGAAATATAGGCAATACGTTTGCACCCGTTTTCGTAAAAATGTTTGGTTATTTTCCGGGTGGCATCCTGCCCGTTTGCAAGTACCGCAGGTACCGGTAACTCCTCGCAAACCCGATCGAAAAACACCAGTGGAATTTCGTTTTTAATCAGCTTTTCAAAATGCGAAAAGTCGTTGGTCTCCTGGCTGAGGCAAACAATAAATCCTTCAACACGCGATTTTAAGAGATTTTCAACCGACTCTATTTCTTTGTCCATCGATTCGTTTGATGAGGCGATTACAATAAAATAACCCTGCTCTTTTGCCACGCTTTCAATACCCGAAATAATGGACGAATAAAAATGAGTGTTGATATCGGGAACAATAACACCAATCATTTTGGTTTGCTGGCGCAACAAACCCATTGCCAGTGGATTGGGTGTGTAGTTTCTTTCCGCTGCCAAAGCTTGTATTTTTTTTGTCAGCTCCGGACTGATCTCCGGGTGATTTTTTAAAGCCCTCGAAACAGTAGAAATAGAAACGTCCAATTCTTTGGCCAAATCTTTTAAAGAAATGTGTCGTTTGCCCATTTAGTGTTAATTCTTGCGACACAAATGTAGTTAAATTTTATGTTCTGCAGCATGATTTTACTTCCGCAAAGCTTTGCATTGACTACTCTTGAAAATCACACTTTGCGAATTCAAAACAAATTCAGGATTTTTATACACGATTAAAACGATTCAGGATAAAAATGGGAAAAAATATACTTGGAAAAACCGGGATTGAAGTACCGAAAATAATTTTCGGTACCAGCTACCTTGGCAATCTTTACCGCGCATTAAGTATGGACGAAAAATTAACGCTCATGCGCGAGTGGTTTAAGGTTACCGATGGAAAAGTAATGATTGACAGTGCCGGAAAATATGGTGCCGGACTGGCACTCGAAGTAATCGGACAGGGGCTGGAAAAACTTGGAATTGAACCTTCAGAAATAAGCATCAGCAATAAACTGGGGTGGTACAGGGTGCCCTTAACAACTCCCGAACCGACTTTTGAACCGGGAGCGTGGGCAAATTTGGAATACGATGCTGAACAAAGAATAAGTTATACCGGAATACTGGAATGTTGGGAACAAGGCTGCCAGCTTATGGGCGGAACATACAAACCTGATGTGGTTTCGGTACACGACCCGGACGAATATTTGGCTGCTGCTGCCGATGCCGCAGACCGGGCCAAAAGGATGGAGGATATTTTGGGCGCTTACAAAGCTTTGTTTGAGTTAAAGGAGCGCGGTGAGGTAAAAGCTGTCGGAATTGGGTCGAAAGATTGGCTTGTAATTCAGGAATTGTATGAAAAGGTTAAATTCGATTGGGTAATGTTTGCCAATAAGTTTACCATTTATCATCATCCAACGGCAATTGTTGATTTTGTGAAACGGTTGAATAATGATGGTGTTGGAATAATCAATTCTGCCATTTTTAATGCCGGATTTTTAACCGGTGGTGACTATTTTGATTACCGTATTTTAAATGAAAATGATCCCGGTGACCGGCCAATTTTTAAATGGCGTGAACAGTTTTTCGAAATCTGCAAAAAATATGAAGTAGAACCCGGCGATGCTTGTTTATCGTTTGCAATGTCGGCACCCCAAATTTCTGCTGTTGCGTTAAATCCAAGCAAAGCCTGGCGCATGCAGAAAAGCAAGGAAACGCTGGAAAACGAGTTGCCAAAAGCATTCTGGGAAGAATTGAAGGCAAAAAATATTATAGAGCAAAACTATCCTTATTTGTAAACCATGAAAATAATTGATACACACCATCATTACTGGAATTACAATCCGGTTGATTTTGACTGGATTGACGATGAAATGGCGAACATCCGAAAAAGTTTTTTGCCCAATGATTTAAAACAAACGCTGGCAGAAACAAATGTGAACGGGGTAATTTCGGTTCAGGCTCGTCAGTGTTTGGAAGAAACCGACTGGTTACTCTCGATGGCTGCCGAACATGACTTTATGAAAGGAATCATCGGCTGGGTACCACTGACATCTCCCGAAATTGAACCGGTACTTGAGAAATACCAAAACAATTCGTGGTTAAAAGGAGTGCGTCATGTGGTGCAGGGGGAGCCCGATCCGGAGTTTATTTTAGGAAAGCAGTTTAACGCCGGAATTAGCAAACTAAAGGATTTTGATTTGGTGTATGAGATATTAATTTTTGAGCACCAGCTGGCCAACACAATTAAATTTGTCGATCAGCATCCGAATCAACAATTTGTGCTCGATCACATTGCAAAACCACGAATCAAAGACAATCTGTTGCAACCCTGGGCTAACTTGCTAAAGGAATTGGCCAAACGCGAAAATGTAAGCTGTAAAATAAGCGGCATGGTTACCGAGGCCAATTACAAAAACTGGACAGAAGCGCAACTGAAACCATACTTTGATGTGGTGCTGGAAGCTTTTGGTGCCGAAAGAATACTGTTTGGCTCCGACTGGCCGGTATGTTTGGTGGCCACCGAATATAAAAACTGGTTGGCTGTTGTAGCTGGTGTTATTGATAAATTAAGCGAAAACGAAAAAGAACTTTTCTATTTTAAAAATGCCGAAAAGTTATACCAGATTCTAAATAAATAAGAAATGAAGACAATCGAAATAATTCAAGCCGGAACCATTCAATTGGGCGAACGGGAAAAACCACAACCCAAAGCCGGTGAGCTTTTGCTCAAACTAAAATATGTTGGATTTTGTGGTTCCGATTTAAGTACCTACCTGGGAAAAAATCCATTGGTTAAGTACCCGCGGATTCCGGGGCACGAGATTTCAGCAGTTATTGAATCAAAGGGCGAAAACGTTCCTGAAAATTTTGTGCCGGGACAAGCAGTAACCGTTGTGCCTTACACCAATTGCGGACAATGTACTTCGTGCAAACAGAAACGCTTTAACGCCTGCCGATACAACGAAACACTGGGTGTTCAGCGCGACGGGGCAATGGCTGAATATGTTGTGGTTCCGTGGCAAAAAGTATTGGCCGACAAAGAACTCACCGACCTTGAATTGGCTTTGGTTGAACCTTTGACCGTAGGATTTCATGCCATTGACAACGGAAAAGTTACTGATTCGGACACTGTGCTTGTGTTTGGTTGCGGAATGATTGGTTCAGGAGCTATTGTACGTGCAAATTTACGTGGAGCAACTGTAATTGCAGTTGATATCGACGACGACAAGTTAGCTGTGGCAAAACAAATGGGAGCCCACTTTACAATCAACTCGTTGAAACAAAACCTGCACGATGAACTGGTAAAAATAACAAACGACAATGGACCAACGGTTGTAATTGAAGCAGCCGGTAATCCGATTACATACAAACAGGCCATTGAGGAAGTTGCTTTTGCCGGGCGTGTGGTTTGTATTGGTTACGCCGGATCGGAAGTATCGTTTGCTACCAAACTTTGGGTACAAAAAGAGCTTGAAATTATGGGGTCGCGCAATGCCAATCCTTCTGATTTTGATGCAGTAATGAAATATCTAAGAACAAATGAGATAGACGAAAGTCTACTGGTAAGTGAAATTGTGGAGCCGGAAGATGCACCCGAAGCAATGAAAAACTGGGCAGAAGCCCCGGGGAAAGTGATGAAAATATTGGTTCGTTTTTAATCCGATTTGCAGGCGTTAAAATTTTACGGTCACTGTTTTTTAACAATTTTATGCTTTTGCTGATACAAAGATTGAAAAATCATTTTAGTACATTGCAAATCATAAAATTTAAACTGAATGATATGGGAAATCTATATACACTAATTATGGCAGGAGGTTCGGGAACGCGTTTTTGGCCTCGCAGTAAAACAGAAAAACCAAAGCAGTATTTAAATATTTTTGGAGACGATTCTTTGTTGCAGGACACCATTAAACGTTTTGCAACCTTCACCGAAAACGAAAATATTTACATTGTATCGAGTGCAACGCAGGCAAAGGTTCTGGAAGCGCAAGCTCCCATGTTACCTCAAAAAAACCTGATTTACGAACCGGTGGGCAAAAATACTTTGCCGTGTATTGGTTTGGCTGCAATGTATGCCGAATTGGAAAATCCCGATGGAATAATGGTGGTTTCTCCATCCGATCATCTGATTGAGAACAACAAGCTTTTTAAAGATACTGTTTTAGCCGCTGCAAAAATTGCAGACGAAAAAGATGGAATTGTAACCATTGGAATTACGCCAACTTATCCGGCAACAGGGTACGGATATGTGCAAACAGCCGAAGACATTACCGGCGCAGAAAAGATTAAGCAGTTTAAAGTGGAGCGTTTTGTTGAAAAACCGGATGAAGCTACTGCCACAAAGTACTTAATGCAAGGTGGATTTTACTGGAACAGCGGACTGTTTGTGTTTAAAGTGTCGGTATTTTTAAAAGCGGTTGCCGAATTTGCACCTGAATTGTATGCCGACCTGCGAAAAATCCAGGCCGATTTGGGAAATCCAACATACAATCAAACACTGGATACCATTTACCGTGCAGTACAAGGTATTTCGGTGGATTATGGAATTATGGAACACGCCAAAAACATCTATCTGGTTGAAGGCAATTTCGATTGGAACGACCTGGGAAGCTGGGAATCGGTTTATTTGGCCGATGAGAAGAAAGATGAAAATGGCAATGCCGGCGCGGGCGAAACAATTTTACTCGACACCAGGAACTCGTACGTATATTCCGAAGGCGAAGAACTGGTGGCAGTTGTTGGTCTGGAAGATGTAATTGTTGTTCGGGATGGAAATACCACTTTGGTATGCAAACGTGATAATGCAGAGGATATTAAGAAAATAGTTGATCAGTTAAAAGCAGAAAATAAAAAACAGTATTTATAACTGGTTGTATTTTACAATCAGCCTGGTCGTCATGCTGAACTGGTTTCAGCATCTTCTCAAAGGAGATTCTTAATCCGTCAGTTGACGGATGGAATGACGAATTTGCCAGCCAAAAAAACTTATTAAACCAATAAAACGAATCAATCAATGAACGATCTGAAAAAGGTGGTTGTCGAGAAGAAAATTCTTGTGCCCTTTATTTTAATTACGAGCTTATTTGCGCTATGGGGATTTGCCAACGATATTACAAATCCTATGGTTGCTGCGTTTCGAACCGTTATGGAAATTTCGAATGCAAAGGCGGCTATGGTACAATTTGCATTTTACGGCGGATATGCAACAATGGCAATTCCTGCCGCACTAATTATTAAAAAGTACAGTTATAAACTTGGAATTATAATTGGGTTGGCCTTGTATGCTGTGGGAGCTCTTCTGTTTTTCCCCGCCGCACAGTTCGAGATTTTTGGATTCTTTTTGGTTTCCTTGTACATTTTAACCTTTGGCCTGGCTTTTTTGGAAACTACTGCAAATCCATACATTTTGTCGATGGGCGACCCGGCAACGGCAACACGCCGTTTAAACCTGGCGCAGTCTTTCAATCCAATGGGATCAATTTTAGGCATGTTTGTGGCTTCAAAGCTCATTCTGTCTTCCCTCGAATCGGATAAAAGAGATGCGGCCGGAAATCTGGTTTTCGATACTTTAAGTGCTGCTGAAAAAGCTGTTGTGCGTACAAACGATTTAGGAATCATCCGAAATCCATATGTTATTTTAGGCTTTGTTGTTATTGCCATGTTAGTTGTGATTGCCGTGGCAAAAATGCCTAAACGCGAAAGTGCAGATCATGAAATTCACCCGATGGATTCGTTTAAGCGCTTAATTGCAAATAAGATTTATCGTGAAGGCGTATTGGCACAGGTGTTTTATGTGGGAGCACAAATTATGTGTTGGACATTTATCATTCAGTATGCCGAAAATTTAGGTTTATCGAAAGCAGAAGCGCAAAACTACAACATTGTTGCAATGGCAATTTTTATTGCAAGCCGTTTTATAAGTACTGCATTAATGAAATACTTAAACGCGCGTTTCATGCTAATGCTTTTTGCCATTGGCGGAATGATTACAACCTCAGGCGTCATTCTAATTCAGGGAATGCCGGGCTTGTATTTGCTGGTTGCTACTTCGGCATTTATGTCGTTAATGTTTCCAACTATTTACGGAATTGCACTTGAAGATGTTGGCGACGATGCAACACTTGGTGCTGCCGGTTTGGTAATGGCCATTGTTGGCGGAGCACTTATGCCACCGCTTCAGGGATTAATTATCGACCAGGGCACAATCGGATTTTTACCCGCCGTTAATTTCTCCTTCGTTTTACCATTTATTTGTTTTGTGGTAATTGCCATTTATGGCCGACGAACTTACAAAGCCTTAAAAGCAAATTAGATTTTGTTAATGAAGGATCCGATCCGTATATGTTGTATTACACACGGATCGGATCCCTTTTTAAGATCTTTTTGAGTTACAGTAAATACCAATCGGATTTTTTATAACCTTATTATTCATCTCATTACACAATTAAAAAAATGGAATACAAAAGATATTGCAAAGCGCTAAAATTAGAAGATGATCCCAAATTAATAGAAGCCTACAAAAAAGTACACGCACCGGGCGCTGCCTGGCCCGAAATAACACAGGGAATGCGCGAGGTGGGAATCGTTGACATGGAAATCTACATTTTAGGAACCCAGCTTTTTATGATTATGGATACGCTTGCTGATTTCGATCATGAAAAGGCCATGAAAGAGTTGGCAACCAAACCGCGTCAGTCAGAGTGGGAAGCTTATGTTTCTCAATACCAAAAAACTTCAGCAGAAGCTTCGGCCGATGAAAAGTGGCAGTTAATGGAACGTATTTATAAAATGGATAAATAAGAAAGTTTACAGTCTCAGTTTACAGTATTTCTAAATTGTGAAATGAAATGTTGCCAATGTGGCTGCAGTTAGTTGCAATAGAAAGTAATGAATTTTAAGATCTTAACCGCCACTTCATAAATTGAGGTGGCTTTTTTATGTAAAACAATTGCGCTTTTCACTTGTTTTTGTAATTTGTAGCAAAGAAACCAAAAATGAACGCTTATCTTTTTTTAATAGGACTCTGTTTAATAATTATCATTTCGTTTTTTACAAGCATGCTTGCAAAAAAAACGAATATTCCCAGTGTACTTATGCTAATCGGTTTGGGAGTTATTATTCAGGAGGTACTTGTGCGGCTGGATATGGAGCCCAACTATTACAACTCACTTGAAGTGCTCGGAATTGTTGGTTTAATAATGATAGTATTGGAGGCTGCTCTCGATCTGGAATTAAAGAAGGAGAAGTGGCCCATCATCTGGAAATCGTTTGTAATTGCTTTTTTTTCGCTTGGGCTAACTTCGGTTGCTATTTCTATCGTAATCCAGTTTTTTCTGCCCGATATCGAATTTTTACCTGCTTTGGTTTATGCACTTCCGCTTTCGATAATGAGCAGCGCCATTATCATTCCAAGCGTTGGCAACCTCACTCCTTACAAAAGGGAATTTATGATTTATGAAAGCACTTTTTCCGATATTCTTGGGATTATGATTTTTTATACGATTGTTGAAAATCTTGATACTGAGGGAATGCGACAATTAAGTTTTACCATAGGTGGAAATATAATGATCACCCTGATAATATCACTGGTACTTAGCTACGGGCTTTTATACATTATTCAGAACATAAAAGGAGAAGCCAAGTTTTTTCTCTTTTTAGCTGTGTTGGTCTTACTTTACGACATTGGCAAGTTGTTTCATCTTTCGTCGCTTATAATAATTTTAATGTTTGGTTTGTTGCTGCGAAACCATAAGGTGCTGCTATTCGGGAAACTGGAAGAATGGCTTATCGATGCCAGTATCGATAAAGTGTACCTGCAGTTTAAAATGATCACCGCCGAAACATCTTTTCTGGTTCGAACCTTCTTTTTTGTGGTTTTCGGGATGACATTGCCTTTAATGTCATTGCTGAGTTGGAAAGTATGGTTGGTAAGTATGATCTTTTTGATTGTGACTTATGTATTACGTTTCGGATTGTTTTTTGTCGTGGAAGGAAAAGACACTATGCCGCAAACATTTATTGCTCCCAAAGGATTAATAACGGTTCTTTTGTTCTTTGCCATTCCCGAGTCCCTAAAGACAGAAAGTTTCGAAAGGGGAGTACTGTTTGTGGTAATAATTGCAACCAGTGTTATTATGGCATTGGCATTAATTGCTATGAGCAAGGGAAATAAGAACGACAATGTGCGCGGAGATAGTAGTGAACAAACGAGTAAAGCAGAAGTAGTGGAGATAGAAGAGATTAACCTGGATTAAGCTAAAAAAGCATCATTGAGAGTAAAGTTGATGAATCAGGAATTAGCCTGCTGAGTATGTTTCTGATGACTGGTCATCCTCAAAAATAAATCGATCATAAAGTGCTTTAACCGATGCAGTTTCGCCTATAATTGTCAGGATGTCGTTTTCTTTTAAAATGGTTTTCCCTTTTGGTGCAAAAGTACTGGTGCCACGTTCAATAAAAACAACCAACACATCGGGGGGCAGAATAATATCCATCAATCTTTTATTAATGAAGATTTCAGAATTTGTGTTCCTTAATAAGCCAAAAGTAATGTATTGTTTGTTAAGAAGTAGGTATTCTATAATTTTTCGTTCCTCTTTCAATAATAGAATATCTTTAATAAAATGATCGCGTTCTGCAATATCCAAAATGCCGGATAGCATACGAAGCTGCTGTTTTGGTTTTTCTTCTGCGTTTACCATAAAAAAGAAGACATTTACCCTGTTCTCAAATCCGGAATCAAATTTCTCAGATATTTTGTTTATCCCATTTTCTGAAAGTACAATATGAAGTTTTGGTTGGTCGATATTCTGAAATTTTGCATAATGTAACGATACTTCGGGTACTGCAAGCGAAAGGTCAATTGGACCGGTTTTCATGAATTCCGTTTCAATAACTTTGCTTTCGATATTAAGTTCGTTGGAAAGAATTACGGCAACTTGATGAATTATTTCGCGATAGGAAATCGTTTCGTTAACAAAATTAATTTGGGCACGAACGATAGTTTGGTTAAACGGATCTTCCTGCCGTAATCCTTTTTCCCTAATAATTGTCATAAATTCGCTTTCAAGTTCGTCGTGTTGGTATTTTCCAAGTAAGGCAAACCAATGAAAAATGGCTCCTTCGCGTTTCACTTTTGAGCGAACAAAAAATCGGTACCATAGGAAAGCAAAAAGTATGGTACATAAGGTAAACAAAACCGGCGCCCATCCCATATAAAATATTAGCGCAATAGAAGAGAGTATCCCAAAAATCTGCATATAAGGATATAACGGTGAATAATATCCAGGATCATAAGATGCTATTTTGCTGTTCCGGAACACAATTACCGAGAAGTTAATTATCATAAAAATAAAGAGCTGAAAGGTGCTTGCCAATTTTACAATGCCTTCTTCAGACAGCACAAGGATAAACACAATGATAATGCCTGCCGTAAGTAGGATGGCTGGAACCGGAGTTCCGAACCGGCTTATTGATGTAAACTTATGAGAAAACAATTTATCTCTGCCCATTGCCAAAGGGTAACGCGATGTTGATAACATTCCGGCATTACCGGTTGAAGCGAAAGCAAAAATTGCCGCAACAACAATCATATAAAGTCCGGCTTTGGCCGGAAGCCATGTGAATAAATATGTTGCTGCCGTTGCAACTGGAGAAAGGTCGGAGGCAATAGATTCTGTTCCGATAACGGCTACCATAACAAATACACCCAATACATAAATTAACATTATTACGATCAAGGACAATGCCATGCCCAGCGGAATGTTTCTTTCCGGATTTTTAATTTCTTCGGCAACACTTGCTATTTGGGTTAGTCCCAGATATGAAACAAAAACAAAACCTGTAGTAAACATAAGGCCATTGAATCCTCCTGCAAAAAAGGGAGCAAATTCTTTTTTCTGAAAGCTTAAAGATGTCTGATTTCCAAGAAACAAGTTGCCAAACCCATCGGATATAAATAATCCTGTGATAATCAGTAAAATAATTACAAATATTTTTTGAATACCCGACGATTTGCGTGCTCCAAAAATATTTATCAAAGCAAATACCAATGCAAAAATTATAGCTGTTTCTTTTATTGGGATATCCCAGAAAATGGATGTATAAGCTCCTATTCCAACCAATGCAAATGCTGTTTTAAGTGAGAGAGCGAAATATTTACCAATGCCGCCAATGGTTCCCATCATCGGTCCCAAACTGCGGTCGAGAAAAAAATAGGTACCACCGGCCCGGGGCAATGCTGTCGAAATTTCGGCAATGCTAAACATGGCAGGCATTATTAAAACTCCGGCAAGGAAATAAGCCAAAATTACGGATGGTCCCGAATGTTGCGACGCCAGGCCGGGCAAAAGAAAGAATCCCGAGCTAAACATTGCTCCGGTGCTAATCGCGAATACATCAAATAATCCTAATTCTTTTTTGAGTTTCAAAGCTTGTTTTTTTCTTTTTATACAGTAATGAGTGATAAAAAGTTTTATATGACTTCACGGAGCAGGGCATGAATCTTTATTAAAAAACAACATAGCGGAAATTCCTTTGGATAAACTCCTGTGATTCTTTATATTGTTTAGTTATATATTTGATAGTAAACTTTAAAAAACAATAAGGTTAATGGAGAGAAAGATATTTTTGTTATTGTTTGCTCTTCTTTTTTCATTGATTGAAGGTTTTGCTCAGGGAAAACTAAAAGGGCTGATGGCAAAAAACGACTCATTGAAAAAACAGGCGTTTAATGAAGGTCGTCCGTGGCTATCGCCAATTGTAGCACCTGCATACACTGCCGATGCGGGATTGCTAATTTCCGGAGGAATGCTGTATTCTTTCCGTGTAAATAAAAACGATACAGTTTCGCAACGCTCTACTTTACCGGCTACTATTTTTTACAGCTCAAAAGGCAATTTTGGGATCAGTACTTTTTTAAAGACCTTTTGGCTGGAAGATAAATTCCGGTTTAATATGAATCTCAGCATTCGGGATAAGGATAATAATTATTACGGCAAAGGCTTTGAGCAGATTGATGCTACCCAAAAATCGGATACCACCACTTTGTATCACGAAACCAATTCGAATGTAGAAATTGATTTTATCTACAAACTAAAACCTTCATTTTATGTGGGCTTGAGGTTCAGCCCCGCTTATGTGACTACAAAAAACTTTGCTTTGCCGGTTGAGAACGATCCATATCGGGCGCAGTTTGCCGATCGTTATTTTTTAAATGGTATGGGAGGACAATTCGCATACGATACCCGCGACATGGTTGTGAATGCCTGGGAAGGTATGTATTTAAATTTGTCGGCCTTGTTTTACGACAACTGTATAGGCAGTAAATATGATTTTCAGGTATATGAATTCGATGCCCGATATTACAACACAATCATCCGGCCGGGTAACGTGCTGGCTTTCCGCTTTTATTCGCGCACCACGTACGGTGATGTACCTATTACTGAACTGTCCGATTTTTCGGGAGGGAAAAACCTGCGGGGTTATTTGCTGGGGCAGTACCGCGATAATACCACTGCTTTTTTATTGGGTGAATGGCGGTACACATTCAGAAAAAAAACAGGTGCTTTAAGTAAAAACGGAATGGTAATGTGGCTTGGTACTGGAAGTATTGCTTCTGATGTAGTTAGTCTTACTAAATGGGTTCCAAATGGAGGAATTGGTTACCGCCTCGAATTGCAACCCCGCATGAATGTGTGTATTGATTTTGGCTTGGGGCGCGATTCGCAGGGAGTTTATTTTAATTTTACCGAAGCATCTTAAACTTACCTGATGGTATTTTCCCAGCAGCAAGTACTTTATTCGTGGTTGAATATGGAAGCAAAGTATTTAATCGAATTATGTCTTTGAGTAAGTTCGAACGATAAAAATTCATTGCACTTTTACATAGTCAGAAAATATGGAGTTTGAATAAACGAAACTGTAAATTTGAGACCACTTTTTCTCTGTTCTTAGGAAGACTGTTTTATCTTTGATTCTTTATACATAATCATACAATTATAAAGTTGATTCCTAATAAACTTTTACAAAACACGATTTTCTGTCGAATACCACTGATGGTATTTTTACTGTTCGCGGTTTCCATTGCCGGCGGGCAAAATCGGGATACGGTTTATATTGAATTCGACCAGATGTTGCTGTTAAACGATACAATTTATTATGGCATCCAGGATTCTGTAATTGTGCTCGATTCGGAAACCGAGTACGAGCTAATCAAGAATTTTTTAGTCCGCAAACCATCGTATTACGAACGCAAACCTGAAAAACGGGAATCGGTTATTCGTTTGCACAACAAATACGGCAACTTATTAATGGGACAAATTCGAAGCAAACAGGAAACTCTGCCCGAAGATTTTAATCCCTCCGACAATTACTATACCTTTTTCAAAAACAGGATTATCAAAGAAATCCATATTGAAGGAGTGCCTGTGCTTGATGGAAATATTTTTGACACCACCAATGTGGATGTTTCAGGTGTTGGTCGGTTCTTGAATAAAACCTATAGTCCCACGAACGAACAAATCATACGGAATAATTTAAAATTTAAAGGAAACGATAGAGTCGACCCACGTATATTTTCCGATAACGAAAGGTTGTTACGTCAGCTATCGTATATCGAAGATGCCCGTATTCAGATTGTTCCTGTCGAAAATTCCACCGATTCTGTTGAGGTACTGGTTTGGGTAAAGGATAAATACCCCATTGGTGTAAGTGGCGATATAAACGATTACAATGCTTTTGAAGTGGAACCATACACGCGTAACTTTCTGGGATTGGGCCATAATTTGGGTGCCGTTTTTGAGTTCGATGGCAGTGCCGATGAGAAATTTGGATACGGAATGTATTATGGCATAAACAATATTTTGGGGAGTTTTGTGAATGGCAAAATTAAATACAATAATGGCCTCGATCAGGATTTATTTCGGATTGAATATGCAAAACCTTTTGTAACCACAAACACAAAATTTGGGGGAGAAGCCATTTTCGAAAGTCTGACTGAAAAAATTTCAGAAAGACCAAATATGCCCGATTCAATTTACAGGAACAAAGAGAAATACAGCCTAAATACAATTGATATTTGGTTGGGGTATTCCTTTTTGTACGAACGCGATTTAACCCATCCGTTTTTGAATGTTGCAGGGCGTTTTTATAACGAAAAATATACCAAACGCCCATCGGATGTATTTGAATACAACTATCCTTTTCATGACAAGGTTTTGTACCTCGGGGCGGTTTCTTTGCAGCAAGTGTCGTATATAAAAACAAGCAAACTTATTCAGTTTGGAAATATTGAGGATGTTCCAATCGGATTTAATTTGAATTTTACCGGTGGTTGGCAGCATACCTCTTATTTGAACCGGCCTTATATTGGCTCAAGAATCAATTATTCAAAATATTTTCAGAACGCGGGTATTTTCTCGGCAGGAATAAATGTTGGAGCGTATCGTTTTAATAAGAACTTTGAAGACGTAGTTACAGCACTCCGGTTTAGTTATTTAAGTCCACTGTTGAAGTTGAATAATCTGGAACTGAGAAACATTTTTGATTTGTCTTTTAATGCTGTAAACAATCCGCGTTACCTCATTCCTGCATTGTATTCCGATTATTTGCTGATGTTGACACAAGATGTGTTTTATGGTGATGCTAATTTTGTTCTAAATTACCATCCGGTGTTTTATACCCGATATCAGTTTTGGGGATTTCGTTTCTCCTTCGATCCGTTTATAAATATTGGGTGGATGAACAGGGCAGACAATTTTAGCGATAAGTGGGATTATTTTTCGAAAGTGGGTATTAATTTAAGCACCAAAAACGAAAGTTTAATATTTCCGGCAATGCATTTACAATTTGCTTATTACACCAACAGAGTTGTTGGCGAGCCCCGTTTCGGATTTAAACTCGTTTTTAAGGATATCAAACTTTTCAAAGACTTTACCTCTTTAAAGCCTGAAACAGCATATCCTATTCTTGAATAAAAGTTCCGAAATATATTTTGGAAAAAAACCGTCTCACTTTCGAAAGACGGTTTTACTATTTTATGGGATCGGAAGTTTCTAACTTCCGAAATATTGCAATAAACAACTGCAAAACCCTATTTTTTATAAATCTTTTTGTATCCGTAAATGGCACTGGCTCCCAGTTCTTCTTCGATACGAAGCAGCTGGTTGTATTTTGCCATACGGTCTGAACGGCTCAGTGAACCGGTTTTAATCTGACCTGAATTGGTTGCAACTGCAATATCGGCAATGGTTGAATCTTCGGTTTCGCCCGAACGGTGAGAAGTTACCGAAGTATAACCGGCGCGGTGAGCCATTTCAATAGCATCCAGCGTTTCGGTTAAAGTTCCAATTTGGTTTACTTTAATTAAAATTGAGTTGGCAGCATTTAGTTCAATACCTTTTTGAAGGTACTCAACATTGGTTACAAAAAGGTCGTCACCCACCAACTGGCATTTGTCGCCAATGGCAGCATTTAGTTTTACCCATCCGTCCCAATCGCCTTCGTCCATCCCGTCTTCAATCGAATCGATCGGATATTTGGCAACCAATTCAGCTAAATATGCGGCTTGCTCGTCGGCATTACGTTTTACGCCGTTTGGCTCAAAAATGCCATAATCATAAACACCGTCTTTGTAAAATTCAGATGAAGCACAGTCCATGGCAATTGAAACATCGCCACCATCTTCGGCACGACCCGGTTTGTAACCAGCATTTTTAATTGCAGTTAAAATCGATTCAATCGCTTCTTCAGTTCCTCCAAGCATTGGAGCAAAACCACCTTCATCGCCAACTGCAGTCGACAAGCCTTTTGCTTTAAGTACTTTTGCCAGTGCATGAAAAACTTCAGCTCCCATACGTAAACCTTCGCGGAATGAAGGTGCACCAATTGGGCGAATCATAAATTCCTGGAAAGCAATAGTAGCATCGGAGTGTGAACCTCCATTAATAATATTCATCATTGGTACAGGTAATGTTTTTGCATTTGCTCCTCCAATGTACCTGTACAGAGGAAGTTCTGAATATTCGGCTGCTGCTTTTGCAACGGCTAAAGAAACGCCAAGCATTGCATTTGCTCCTAAATTCGATTTTGTTTTAGTGCCGTCCAGTTCCAACAACTTGCTGTCAACAGCTACTTGGTCGGTAGCATCCATACCAACTATTTCCTTCGCAATAATTGTATTTACATTTTCAACCGCTTTTAAACAACCTTTTCCAAGGTAACGGGCTTTGTCGCCATCGCGTAATTCGAGTGCTTCGTTTTCGCCTGTTGATGCTCCCGATGGAACAGCAGCACGACCAAATGCACCACTTTCTAATAAAACTTCAACTTCTAAAGTTGGGTTACCACGAGAATCTAAAATTTCTCTTGCTTTTACATCGCTAATTAACATTGTGAGTAGTTTTTATATTTGTTAAACTTACTTATCTGCGTTTTAATTTCAGAAATGTAAACGCCACAGCTGCTAAATTGTTTCATTAATCGTGGAAGATTAATGGATTTTTAACTCTTATTTTGGCGGCAGATAAATATTATTGGGAAGTTAGTAATTTATAAGGAGGTATGCAATGATACTTGCTGTTGATATTCAGGTACTTATTCGCTTGGATGCAAAATTTGCACTTCAAATTTTTAAATTCTGAAAAAGAAATTTAGAAGCACTCGTATCAAATTTTCTGATCGTGTTTTAAAATGTCGTACACCAGTCCTGTTGCATCTCCAACCACCTGACGGCAAATTATTTTGTGGTGTTTACGGTCTTTTACCTCTTGCTCGGATGCATGTTTTATTAAAAGCTGGCGACAGTTGGATGTGCCGTGAACATCGGTTACCAGTTTATTTAATTCGCGTACCTTTTTATAACTGTTTAACTTGGTGTCCATGTCATTGGGTTCTTCATTTCCAAAAGCCAGTCCCAATACCATAAAACCACCTGTTACGGCTCCGCAGGTTTCGCGCAAACGGCCCATACCTCCTCCAAAAGTTGCCGAAATGCGTTTTGCGGTGGTCTTATCAAGTTTGAAATGATCGGCAAAAGCAAGTAAAACCGATTGCGAGCAGGCGTAACCTTCATCGAAATGCTTTAGCGCTTCTTCAATGATAAATTCTTTTGTTGTATTTGTCGTCATTTGCACATATGGTTAAAAAAGATAGGCACAAAGCTAGAGATTTCTCCTAAACTTTGTGCCTTTAAATCTAACTTTTTCATAACAAAAAAGCACAAAGCCAACGAAATTAACTTCGTGTCTTTGTGCCTTTGTGTTTATTGTAGAAGTTGCAAAGCCACTCTTTTTAAGCTTGCGAAATTGTTACTGCAACAGAAACAGAAGCACCAACCCCAATGTTAGTAATCCGTTGTTACCCATTCCGATCAATTCCATCAACTCAACGTGAGCCGGAACTGAAGAAGAACCTGCGAACTGTGCATCAGAGTGCATACGCCCCAAATTGTAAAATCAGGTCGGTCATACAGATTGGTATATTTTTCGGAGTTGAATTTTATTCTTTACCCCTTTGTCTGTCGACATTTCCCCTCATGAGGGGAAAGGGAGCACGAGAGGCACTTGGGCAGGGTAGAAATTCAATTCCATCTTCACAATAAAATTTTTCTATAAAACAAAAGGCCCTGCCGGAAAACCAGCAGAGCCTGAATTATTTCGATTTGGTTTAAATCTGAAATTAAGCTTGCGAAATTGCTACTGCAACAGCAACAGAAGCTCCAACCCCAATGGTAGTAATCCGTTGTTACCCATTGCGATCAATTCCATCAATTCAACGTGATAAGCGTTAATGTTACAACCAGAATGAAATAAAAAGCCCTGCCAGAAATTAATCTAACAGGACTTGAACTTTCTTGATTTTATATTAATCAAAAATTTAGCTTGCGAAATTGCTACTGCAAGAGCAACAGAAGCACCAACCCCAATGTTAGTAATCCGTTGTTACCCATTCCGATCAATCCCATCATCTCAACGTGAGCCGGAACTGAAGAAGAACCAGCAAATTGAGCATCAGAGTGCATACGTCCCCAAATTGTAAAATCAGGTCGGTCATACAGATTGGTATATTTTTCGGAGTTGAATTTTATTCTCTACCCCTTTGTCTGTCGACATTTCCCCTCATGAGGGGAAAGGGAGTACGAGAGGCACTTGGGCAGGGTAGAAATTCAATGCCATCTTCACAATAAAATTTTTCTATAAATAAAAAGGCCCTGCCGGAAAACCAGCAGAGCCTGAATTATTTCGATTTGGTTTAAATCTGAAATTAAGCTTGCGAAATTGCTACTGCAACAGCAACAGAAGCTCCAACCATTGGGTTGTTACCCATTCCGATCAATCCCATCATCTCAACGTGAGCCGGAACTGAAGAAGAACCTGCGAACTGTGCATCAGAGTGCATACGTCCCATGGTGTCAGTCATACCATAAGAAGCAGGACCGGCAGCCATGTTGTCTGGGTGAAGAGTACGACCAGTACCACCACCAGAAGCAACAGAGAAGTATTTTTTACCTTGTTCGATACATTCTTTTTTGTATGTACCTGCAACAGGGTGCTGGAAACGTGTTGGGTTAGTTGAGTTACCTGTAATTGATACATCAACACCTTCGCTGTGAAGAATAGCAACACCTTCGCGTACATCGTTGGCACCGTAGCAATTTACTTTTGCACGATCACCGGCAGAGTATGCTTTACGTTGTACTTCTATCAATTCGCCGGTAGCAAAATCGAAATCAGTTTGAACGTAGGTAAAACCATTAATACGTGCGATAATTTTTGCAGCGTCTTTTCCTAATCCGTTAAGGATTACACGTAAAGGCTCTTTACGAACACGGTTTGCCGATTTTGCAATACCGATAGCACCTTCAGCGGCAGCGAACGATTCGTGTCCTGCTAAGAATGCAAAACATTTGGTTTCGTCGCGAAGTAACATTGCAGCAAGGTTACCATGACCGATTCCTACTTTTCTATCGTCGGCAACCGATCCGGGAATACAGAACGACTGTAAACCTTCACCTAAAGTAGCAGCAATATCTGCAGCAGATGTTTGTCCACGTTTAATGGCAACTGCAGCACCTACAATGTACGACCACATGGCGTTTTCGAATGCAATAGGTTGAATACCTTTTACAATTTCGTATACATCAACACCTTTTTCGTCGCATATTTTTTTGGCCTCTTCGATAGAAGAAATGCCGTTTGCGTTTAAGAATGTATCAATTTGTTTGATTCTTCTGTCGTAACTTTCAAATAATGGCATAATTTTTTTCTCCTATTCTTTACGTGGGTCAATAACTTTAACTGCATCATCGATACGTCCATATTTACCTGATGCTTTTACTAAAGCTTCGTTGGCATCAGTACCGGCTTTAATCATATCCATCATACGACCAAGACTAACAAATTCATAACCTATGATTTCGTTATCGGCATCTAAACCAATTTTGGTAATATAACCTTCAGCCATTTCAAGGTAACGTGGTCCTTTAGCTGTAGTTCCGTACAATGTACCGGTTACACCACGAAGACCTTTTCCTAAATCTTCAAGTCCAGCACCAATTGGAAGACCGCCTTCCGAGAAAGCACTTTGTGTACGACCGTATACAATTTGTAAGAAAAGTTCGCGCATTGCCGTATTGATTGCATCACAAACAAGGTCGGTATTCAATGCTTCCAGAATGGTTTTTCCGGGAAGAATTTCTGAAGCCATTGCAGCTGAGTGAGTCATACCGGTACAACCGATTGTTTCAATCAGAGCTTCTTCAATAATACCTTCTTTTACATTTAAGGTTAGTTTACATGCACCTTGTTGTGGAGCACACCAACCAACACCGTGGGTTAAACCCGAAATGTCTGAAACTTGTTTGGCTTTTACCCAACGTCCTTCTTCAGGAATTGGAGCCGGGCCATGATTTGCTCCCTGAGCAACGCAAATCATACCTTCAACTTCGTGTGTAAAACTCATATTCTAATAATTATATTGATTTTCTTTGTTGAAACAGACCACATTGGTCGCGTGTACAACTGCAACTTGTTATTCTGTTTTAACGCGGCGTGAAAATATAAAATATTAGCTCATTTCTTTCCGTAAAAACGCTTATTGAGAGCAGGAAAAACTTTATTAACGTTAAGTTAAACTATTGAAATAAAGTACTTTGAGGTCTTTTAATTGGCTTTAGGCGATAACCTGTTGATCTTCATGGATTGAAAGGTGCTTGCTGAAATTATGTTCGCTTTTATTTTGATTCAGATTAAATAAAATTGCGGCTTAAAATACAGGTTTTAGGTATAGGTTTCGCGGTATTTATTTCCCTTCTCGTAGCGCACCACGCTTAACTCCTGAAAAGTAATTAATCCGCCCTTTTGACTTTTATCCATTAGTTTATTGATTTTGGGTATAAACTCGTCAAGTTTTTCAATAGAGTCGATAATTTCAATAATGATTGGCAGGTCGCTCGATAGTGCAAAAATTTTCATGGTGTGAATAGAATGGCTGGCTCCAAACGACATGAGTCCTTTATAAACTGTTGCTCCTGCCATACCTTCATTTCTGGCTTCAAAAACAATTTCTTCAAACAAAAGGCGACCATTTATTTTATCTCCCTCTCCCAAGTAAATTTTAAGGATACCGTTTTTTTCTGAAGTTTTCATGGCATTGAATTTTATGGTTTATAGCTTCAATGGGTTACACGAAAATAGATGATGTTTTGTTTCAAAAATGCAGCAAGGAATGCAGAAAGCAATTACTTATTTTTTTTCGATGATTAAAAGCGGCAAAACCGGTGAGCACCGGTATAACTTACAAGTGGATTGAGGAAAGTTAATGATGAAGATAGGAGGGGTGAATGGAACGTTTAAGATACTTGCAGTGATTAATGAAGAATTGCCCGAACCAAAATCATTCCCAGATAAACGGCAAGTAATCCAAAAAACAAACTGCCTCCTACATTAAAAATAAATTGTCCGTACGACTGTTCTTTTAACATGGTTAAATTGTTGTAGGCAAACGACGAAAAAGTAGTAAACCCGCCACATACACCAACTGCTAAAAACATACGCCATTCCGAACTCAGAAGATTTCCTTTTTGAGCCAGCGCAAAAACAATCCCGATTATAAAACTACCGGCCATATTGGCAATAAATGTTCCCCAGGGGAAAGTGGTTGACATACCTTTTTCAACAAAAATCTGAACAAGATAGCGCATTACACTTCCAATAAATCCACCGGCACCTACAATAAAAATTGTTCGTAGCATTCTTTACTATTTGAGATTGTTAGAAATGAGTATTGAGATTATTATACACCAAATTTGAATTCAAAGCCAAACAATCTGTTATTTTTAAAGCATCAAAAGTAATAAAAATGATTTCACGTTTTTTCTTCATCCTGTTTTTTAGTGTTTTAAGCTTTGCTGTTACATCGCAAATCCGGTTCGAGGCGGCTGTTCAAAACTTGTTGCAAAAGCCTTATTATAAAAATGCTTCCGTTGGCATGCATGTGGTTGATTTAGATTCGGGAGACGAGTTGTATAATTTGAATGCAGACAAAGTATTGATTCCGGCATCAACTATGAAATTGGTGACTTCGGCCAGTGCCTTTGAACTTCTGGGAGCCGACTACCGCTTTAAAACACAAATAAACTATCGGGGGAAAATCCTCAAAAATGGTGATTTGGAAGGAGATTTGGTTTTAGTTGGAGGTGCCGATCCGGCGCTTGGATCTGAATATTTTCAGGATTACTACATTGACTTTTTAAAAAACTGGGCAAAAAAAATAAGAGCGCAGGGTATTCAAAAAATAACTGGTGATCTGATATTAGATGGAAGTATATTTAATTCGGAGAGAGTTCCGGATACCTGGATATGGGGCGATATTGGAAACTACTACGGGGCCGGAGCAAATGCTTTTACTGTTAACGACAATATGTTCAGGATAACGTTTAGCTCGCCCAAGAAAGTTGGGAAACCCACAAAAGTAATTGCCACATATCCGAAACTTGAGGGTTTACAAATTAAAAATGAAGTGGTATCGGCAGATAACAATGTTGATAATGCCTACGTATTTGGCAGTCCGTTTGATAAAACCAGGATAATACGTGGAACAATTCCCCGCGACAGAATAGCCTTTACCATAAAAGCAGCCATTCATCAACCGGAGGAAATTCTGGCACAGGAATTTTTGAAAGCTTTAAACGATGAAGGAATATTTGTGATGGGCAATATTAGTTTTGATTCGGTGAATAAAAAGGACCTTAAAACAATATATATTCAGGAATCGCCCACACTTGCTGAAATTGGAGAAGTGCTCAACCACGAAAGTGTTAATTTGTTTGCCGAACATTTTTTAAATCAAATAGCTGTTGAAAAAATGGGAACTGGAAATAGAGAGGAGGCCATCCAACTTATTAAAGAGTTCTGGGATTCGAAAGGTATTTCTATTGAATATCTTTTTATGGAGGACGGAAGTGGATTGTCGCATTTTAATGCCGTTTCTCCGGCATTTTTTACACAACTGTTAAAGTTCATGTCCAATAATGAAGCCTTTGTAAATACGCTTCCAACCGCCGGTGAAGGTACTCTTAATCGTTTTAGTCAGAATCTTTTCCCCGGTGAAACACTTCTGGCTAAAAGTGGTTCCATGCCACGAGTGCGTTGTTATTCAGGTTACCTGAAAACCGAGAAAGGAAAAACACTCGTTTTTTCATTTATGTTTAACCACTTTTCGGGATCTCATTCAGCATTAATTGATGAAATACAACAATTGCTGACCAAATTGAAAACGCTGTGATTTTTGTTTTGAGACTTATTTAGAATCCTTCTGCAAAAAGAAATTGATTGTTGTCTAAAAAGTTGATTCTCATTTGTTTTAACATATTGTTGCTTATCTAAATAATATTCCGGTATTGACTTGTGTTTTTTATTGTCGTAACTTGTCTACACTGTTAAATCAAAGTGAGCCTTGATAAAGCTCGTTTAATACAGAAGATAAGACGCCAAAGCCCTGTTTCATTAGAATTGTATAGGAATCCTCTATTTAAGATGGAGAGATTATGTGTAGTAATTGGTTTTACGAAACCCTAATAAGTAAATAATGATTTACGAAACCTTACAAATTCTAAAAGAACAACTTGATAAATATTTAGACGATGCCGGTTTAGGAAAAATTGTTGTACTCGACAACGTTGCCATGCTTGAATCGGGAAGCGACCATGCCTCAGACCTGGAAGGGAAAGTAATAGTTACTTTGCTAAGTATTGAGGAAGAAAAAACACTTAAAAATGTTTCAGCAGTAAAAGTGGTGAACAACAAGGCTGAATACCGAAACCCTCCGGTTAATTTAAATGTGTTTTTTCTGGTTAGCGCTTATTGCGACTCGTACGACAATTCATTAATAAGCCTTTCAAAAACCATCGAATTTTTCCAGGGAAAGAGAGTATTTACAGCGGCAAACACAGTTTTTAAACGTTCAAATAAATCCCTCGATGTACTGGATAATTTTAAATTCATAGTCGAGTTGTACACTCCCGGATTTGAAGTTTTAAACCATATCTGGGGAATTCTGGGAGGCCGACAGTTGCCATCGGCAGTTTATAAAGCTCAACTCATTCAGATTGAAAGTGAGAAGAAATTGGCTTCGTCAGAACTTATTACAGAAATTAACGGAACCCTGAATCACATTGTAAAATGACATTTTCGAACACATATAAACCGCTGTTCCAGGTGAATATTTTTCATCTGTATTATTTAAATAAAGGTACTCAGGAGTATTTAAGTATGTCTGAAGCGGAAAAAGAAAAACAGCTTATTTGCTATGATGTTTCAAATCTTTTCACAGTCCTTCCATCAACAAAAAGTCGTCAAACGATTATGGGGCATCAATTGGTATTTAAATTAACCAATTCAGGTTTTATAGTATGGGCGAAAATTTCAGATTCAAATAATAGTCACCCTTTTCTTCCTCTTTCCGATGATCTGGAATTATCTTTTTTGTTGAAACTTAAAAACCACACATTCTTTAATTTTTCCAATTTGAAACTTGATTATGCAAATAAGCTTTTTTTCTTTTCAAACAAACGATTAAATACGGAACCTGGCAGTTTTCCACTCATAAAAAAAAGTGGAAACAACAGTCCGGTTTCCGACAACTATGCACTTGAAACTATAAGCACTTCTAATTTGCTCAATGAGCTGGATATTCATGAAAAACAGAACCTGTTTGGAATTGTAAAAGTTGCGATGAAAGGAAATAGTGCGTCGTTAAACATTACCAACAACCAGGGAAATATCCGAAATCCATTTCCTGTATTCGAAATTATTTTTGAAAACAGAAAAACATTTTGGAGGTATTTTTTTACCGAAGATCAACAGGTTGATGGTTCAGATGATGTGAAAAAAGAGAGTGGTAGTTCCACACAGTTGATTACCAGGCAAAAACAGCCACTTACTGCTTCCGGATTTGTTTCGATACAACATGGAGAAGTTGAGCTTCCCAACCCCGATGCAAAATTGGTTAAGCCCGACAGTTCCAACAATAAAATATACTCAGAAATATACATGTAACATTAAAACTTAATTATTATGGCAACACCGTACAAAACACCAGGCGTTTACATCGAAGAGATTTCGGTTTTTCCGCCTTCGGTCGCTCAGGTTGAGACCGCCATTCCTGCCTTTATTGGCTACACTGAAAAAGCAAAAAAGATTGTAGATGATGATTTGCTGAAAGTTCCTACACGCATTGTTTCTTTGCTTGAATACGAATTCTATTTTGGAGGAGCTGATAAGGAAGAAAACATCGTGGTGAACATTGACGATGTGTACGATTCGTCAGGAAATCTGACACGTACCATTCAGGTGCCGGAACCGGCTACACTATCTCCATTTAAAATGTACTACTCGCTGCAAATGTATTTTGCAAACGGAGGTGGCCCCTGTTATATTATTTCGGTTGGAAATTATTCAGGCACAGTAAGTAAAACCGATCTCGGAGCAAATGGCGGTTTGGCAGAAGTGGCTAAGGAAGATGAACCAACTTTAATTGTTTTTCCGGATGCAACAAGTATTGCTTCTTCAACAAATTTTTACGGACTGGCCGAGGAAGCCCTTATGCAATGCGAGGCTTTGCAAGATCGGTTTGCAATAATCGACACCTATAACGAGGCTTCTACCTTTGCTTCTACTTTACGAACCGGCATAAGTTTGGGTACCGATTTTTTAAAATACGGGGCAGCATATTATCCGTGGTTAAAAACCAGTTTACCTTATGCATATAACGAATCTCAAGTAGCAATTGCCCATTCAGAAACTACACCTCCGGCAGCTACCGTAACCGGAGCATTTGATACATTGTTTGTAAACGATTCGAGTGTAATTGCCAATACAGGGCTTTACAACCAAATAAAAATCGAGCTGAATAAACTAAGAGTAACGCTACCTCCATCGGGAGCAATTGCGGGTATTTATGCAAGAGTTGACAAAAACAGAGGCGTATGGAAAGCTCCGGCAAATGTGGGAGTAACCAACATTGTTGGACCGAATAAAAAGGTAACCAACCTTGAGCAGGATGGTTTGAATATGGATGCTTCCGGTAAATCGATAAATGTAATTCGCACTTTCGCCGGAAAAGGAACTCTTGTTTGGGGAGCGCGTACACTGGCCGGAAACGACAACGAATGGAAATACATTCCGGTTAGGCGCTTTTTTAATATGGTGGAAGAATCGGTTAAAAAAGCCACTTCTCAGTTTGTATTTGAACCAAACGATGCCAATACCTGGGTAAAAGTGAGAGCAATGATCGAGAACTTTTTAACCCTTCAATGGCGTGCAGGCGCTTTGGCCGGTGCAAAACCGGAGGAGGCATTTTTTGTTCGGGTTGGACTGGGGCAAACAATGACAGCCCAGGATATTCTGGATGGAAGAATGAATATCGAAATTGGTATGGCCGCCGTTCGTCCGGCAGAGTTTATCATACTGAAATTCTCTCATAAAATGCAGGAATCTTAATCATTAAAATTTAAAAGAAGAAATCATGGCAACAGAATATCCAATTGTAAAATTTCACTTTCAGGTAGAATGGGGTGGAACAAAAATAGGATTCACAGAGGTTTCAGGATTAGATGTTGAAACCGAAGTGGTGGAATATCGTCACGGCGCAAGCCCCGAATATTTCAAAACCAAAATGCCCGGCATGCAGAAATACAGCAATATTACCCTTAAACGAGGAACTTTTGCCAGCGATAACGAGTATTTCGCGTGGTGGAACACCGTAAAACTAAATACCATCGAACGGCGCGACATTACCATTAGTTTGCTCAACGAGGAACATTCGCCGGTGGTAGTTTGGAAAGTTAAAAATGCCTGGCCCACAAAAATTCAATCAACCGACTTAAAAGCCGATGGAAACGAAGTAGCCATTGAAACCATGGAGTTGGTTCACGAAGGTTTGTCCATTCAAAATGAATAATTATGGCTGATTACTATCCTCCCCTCGGTTTTCATTTTAAAGTTGAATTTGCCCGTTTTTCCGGCGAATATCAATTTCAATCGGTTTCGGGATTAACTGTTGATATTGAAACGGAACAGATTGCTGAGGGGGGAGAAAATCGCTTTAAACACAAAGTTCCGGTTCGTACAAAATACCCGAATTTGGTATTAAAACGAGGTTTGTTGGTTGATTCCGAAATTATTGACTGGTGTAAAAATGCCCTGGAAAATTTCGATTTTCAACCTACTGATTTAATCGTAAAATTATTAAACGAAAAACACGAACCCCTGATGAGCTGGAACGTTGTTCATGCCTATCCTGCAAAATGGAGCGTTAGCGATTTTCATGCAGAAGAAAATAAGCTGGTTATTGAAACGCTGGAACTTACTTACAATTATTTTAATGTAATGTAGCATTATGCCCATCGAAATAAAGGAACTACACATAAAAATCAAAGTGGGTGACGATGGAACTGCTTCATCGCCGCAAACTTCAGGAGGTACAACAGATAAGGAAGAAATTATTGAAGCCTGTGTGGAACAGATAATGGAAATTTTATCAAAAAAGGAGGAAAGATAATATGCCCGGCGAATTGATAAAACTTCATATAAAAGCATATTCCGACCCAATATTTCGTACGGAAGTTGCAAATGGTGAGTTTCGCTCGCTGCTCAATCCCGAAAAGTACAATTTAAAGTACAAGGTGGAGCAGAACCAGCGGCAGGCTGCGGGTACAAGTGCTGCTTCGCCCCGGTACAATCGTACTCCTCCCGAGGATTTAGAATTGGAATTTATTTTCGATAGAACAGGAGTTCTGATAAACTACGGTGGACCGGGAGAAGAAGACAATACTTTGTCTAGTGATGAGGGCGTTGGAATTGCCGACGATGTTGACCAATTTAAACGTGTAGTTTTTGATTACAATGGCGATGAGCACCGCCCGAATTACCTGGTGCTTTCGTGGGGTGCACTTTTGTTTAAAGGTGTATTAACCGAATTAAACCTGACATTTAAGTTGTTTAAACCTGATGGAACTCCTTTGCGTGCAAGTGCTACAGCAAAATTTAAAGGATTTATTGAAGATAATTTGAGGGTGGCAATGGAGAATAATTCATCGCCTGATTTAACACATGTACGAATTGTAAACGAAGGCGATACTCTGCCTTTAATGACGCATCGTATTTACGGTGATTCAAAATATTACCTCGAAATAGCCAAAGTAAATAGGTTAAGCAATTTCAGAAAATTAAGAGTGGGACAGGAAATTTTCTTCCCGCCACTAACAAAAATATAAATATACACCCGAAAGAAAATTTATGACAACAGAACGTTCAGATAGTTTAGTCACTTTTAATGTGCTGGTGAATGGTGAAGAATTAAACTCAACAATCCAGGTATTAAGTATTGCTGTTGAAAAGGAAATGAACAGAATTCCCTGGGCTAAAATCACAATACTCGATGGTGAACCTTCCACAGGAGATTTTGAACATAGCAACGAAGCAACTTTTATTCCCGGTAATGAAATCGAAATAAAGGCAGGATACGATTCGAATAACGAAACCATTTTTAAAGGAGTTGTAATTCGTCACAGTTTGAAAATCAGATCAAGCGGTTCTGTTTTAGTTGTTGAATGCCGGGATTTGGCTATAAAACTTACAGTAGGAAGGAAAAATAAATATTTCAAAGATTCAACGGATAGTGATATTCTGGAAGAGATAATTTCGGAATATGGACTTGAAAAGGAGATTGAAACAACGGGTGAAGAACATGCAGAAATGGTGCAGTACAATGTTAGCGACTGGGATTTTTGTATTGCACGATCGCAGGCAAACGGAAAAATTTGTGTGGTTGACGATGGTAAAATATCGGTTTTGGCACCAAGTTACAGCCAAAATGAAAAGCACACACTTGTTTATGGCGAATCCATATATGATTTAGACGCTGAAATTGATGCCCGAAATCAGGTTCGAAATGTGAGTTCTTACGGCTGGGATGCTGCCAGTCAGGAGGTTTTAGAGATAGAAGCAAATATTCCTGAAGTGGTTTCAAACGGGAATATTACTACTGCAGATTTGGCATCGGTTATCGGTGTTGAGAAATTGGAATTAAAAGAGGGGAGCGCGATTTCTGATGCCGGTTTGCAGATTTGGGCCAATGCAAAAAGTTTATTCAATCAGCTTTCAAAGACACGTGGAAGAGTTAAGTTTCAGGGAGTGCACGATGTAAAACCAAATACAACACTTGGTTTGTCGGGGGTAGGAAATCGATTTAACGGCAAAGTTTATGTCTCGGCAATTCGGCATAATATAGCCGATGGTGACTGGACTTGCGATGCTCAGTTTGGCATTAATCCAAAATGGTTTAGCGAAACGGTTGACATAAATCCTTTACCGGCATCAGGGTTACTGGCCGCAGTTAACGGCTTACAAATTGCCAAAGTCACCCAGTTGGAAGGCGATCCAAAAAGTGAAGAACGAATTATGGTTCGTATGCCCATAATTAATTCCAATGCCGAAGGTATTTGGGCTCGCGTGGCAACGTTGGATGCCGGCAACAACCGCGGTTCTTTTTTCAGGCCGGAAATTGGCGATGAAGTAATTGTCGGATTTTTAAACGATAATCCCAATAACCCAATTGTGCTCGGAATGCTGAACAGCAGTGCAAAACCTGCTCCAATTGTAGCTTCTGATGACAATCATGAAAAAGGTTTTGTAAGCCGCGAACAATTAAAGTTTTTATTCGACGACGAAAAAAAATCAATAACAATTGAAACTCCGAACGGAAATAAAATAACACTGAACGACGATGAAGGAGTTGTTACTATTGAAGATGAAAATTCGAATGTAGTCACGCTAAATTCCGATGGAATTGCTTTGGAAAGTGTAAATGATATTTCCATTAAAACATCGGGCGACATAACATTTGAAGGAACAAATGTGGAGATAAGCGCTAGCGCAAATTTAAAAGCAGAAGCCGGCGGAATAACAGAAATTAAAGGATCACTTGTAAACATTAACTAAAATGCCACTAGCAGCAAGAATAAACGATATGCACACTTGTCCGATGCCAAATCCAAATGGCTCTCCTCATGTTGGAGGTACAATAATTGGCCCCGGATGTTCTACCGTTAATATTGGTGGTTTGCCTGCGGCGGTTCTTGGCGATATGGCAGTGTGTGCCGGGCCACCCGATACTATAATACAAGGATCATCAACCGTATTTGTTGGAGGTAAACCGGCCGCGCGCATGGGTGATTCTACGGCACACGGAGGAGTAATTGTTGCAGGGTGTGCAACGGTAAATATTGGAGGATAAAATGGATACTTATAACTCATTTTTAGGAACAGGTTGGAGTTTCCCTCCCGAATTTAAGAAGGAGACAAAAACAGTAGTAATGCTGCAAGACGAGGAAGATATAAAAAGCAGTCTTGAAATATTGCTTAGTACACGATTGGGCGAACGAATAATGGTTCCAGATTTCGGATGCAACCTCGATGAACTATTGTTTAAGCCTTTAAATCTAACCCTGAAAACGTATGTTATCGATCTGATGAAAACTGCCATCCTTTATCATGAGCCGCGAATTGATGTAAATAAAATAAATATCAAACAAGGGGATGAACGAAATGGCGAACTCTTGATATCAATTGATTATGTCGTTCGAAACACAAATTCGAGAAAGAACATGGTATTCCCATTTTATAAACAGGAAGGAACCGAATTATAGAACATGAATGTATGGGCAATTGTGGAAAAGACATATTATTAACTCGCGAAGGGACGGAACAGGGCCAACGGTACATTGATGCCTTAAATCCGGACAACGTAAAGTTGAATGATTTTACTTTGGAAAACTGGATGGAATTTGCCTATAATTTTGCTTCGCATGTGAATTATTTCAGTACTGAAAATGATTTGGTTCCTGACGGAAACTGGCAGGACTTTTTTAAGTCGAAAACAGAGATTGAAAATTTCTTAAAAGAACTGGAGGCAGGCACTAAAATAACACCACACCTGGCTTTGTTTGTGGCTTTCGTACAATTGCTCGAACTGTCAAAAAGCAGATTTAACGGGCTTACAAAAAGACATCTGGATTTTTATTACGGCTCTGTTCTGAAAATGGAAAAACAGGCGGCACAGCCCGATAAAGTTCACGTTTTGTTTGAACTTGCAAAAAATGCGGTTTCAGAAAAAATTGCAAAAGAAACCCAATTAGATGGCGGCAAAGATGCCGACGGGAAAAAGGTGGTATACAAAACTACCGATGAAATAGTGGCAAATCAAACCAAAGTCGGGCAGTTAAAAAGTGTGTATAACGACCATGATAATGCAAAATTGAAAGCTGCTGAAGTTGCCAATTCGTATGATGGTAAAGGTGCCGGTTTCCCCGATGGCGAAATTAAATGGTGGCCATTTGGATATTATGAATCAGACGAAAAAAACAAAGGAAAACAATATCCGGAGCTGGCTGACGCAAAAGTTGGATTTGCAGTTGCCGGAGAAATATTGGAATTGGCGGAAGGAGAACGTACCGTTCAGTTAAAAATTGGTTTTGCCAATAAACTGGAGCAGGCCATTTCTTTTGATGATTTACACGAGAATATTGAGATTTACTGTTCGGGAGAAAAGGCGTGGCTGGGGCCATTTTCGGTAAGCAATAGCTCCGATTTCCCTTCCGGATTATCGGTCGGGTTAAAAGAGTTAAAAATAGCATTCCAGATTCCAACATCCGAAAAAGCCTTAGTGGGATACAAGCAAAAAGTTCACGAAGAAAACTTTACCACAAAACATCCGGTTTGCAGAATTCTACTCAAAACAGGAAACAGCAAAGGGCACGAACTTTACAGGAATATGTTGGCGCAGAATATTGTTAAAATTGACCTGTCTGTAAATGTGAAAAATGCAAAACAGCTTCAATTACAAAATGACAACAGTGTTTTAAATGCAACAAAAACATTTTCCCCATTCGGCAACCAACCGGCAGAAAAATCGAAGTTTTACATTGCGTATCCGGAAGTATTCAAAAAAAAATGGAAGGAAATATCGATCCGGATTGACTGGAAAAATGTGCCGGATAATCTGAAGGATTGGTACTTCGCTTATCGTAAATCTTTCCTAAATGAATTAACACCTAAAAATTACGTAAGTGGCATTAACAACTCAGCTAACTCAAATCTGATTGTTAAAAATGAAGCGTCGTTTACCGCTGAAATTGAGTCTGATATCAAAGGGAACTGGGAAATTTTAACTGATGAAGTCGTTCAGTTGTTCTCCCGAAATTCAGAAAAATGTTATGCTGAATTTAAAATATCAGAAGACCTTTTTGATGAGGAGATCAGTTCCATTCGTTTGTCTTTGAATCAATCATTTTTACACAAAATGTTTCCGCAACTTTATGCCTTGGCGCTTAGCAGTCAGAATGAAAATGCGATTCTTCCAAATGAGCCTTATACTCCTTTAGCCGAAACAATAAGTTTAAATTACCGGGCGACAGCGAGTATTGAAATGGCCGCCAATGCTTATATATCAAAAGATTTTCAGCTTTTCCACGAACACCCCTTTGGGCAAAGCGAAGAATGTCTGCATTTGAAAAAAGAAAATGCAGCCTTAAAAGATGATGCTGATATTGAACTGAATTTGGTTCCGGAATATTGCAAGGGTGGAGAACTGTACATTGGACTTGAAAACGCGCAAGCTCAGCAGATGATCTCACTTTTGTTCCAGGTATTGGAAGGAAGCGAAAATCCGGATGTTGCTTCCTTTTCTGCAAACCAGAAAATAGAATGGAGTGTGCTTTGTGCCAACGAATGGATGACCTTAAATTCAACTGCAATTGTGCAGAATGATACCGACAATTTACTCAAGTCGGGAATTTTAAAATTTACCATTCCCAAAGAAGCCACTTCGAACAATACGCTGCTACCGGCCGGTTATTTTTGGTTACAAGCCAAAATGTATAAATCGTTCGATGCCGTATCGAAGTGTATTGGAGTGCATGCACAGGCGGTTGTTGCAGAGTTGAGTAGGGAATCGAACAGTCAGCAATATTTAACTACTGGATTGGAGAGTAATACCATTTCAAAAATGTTAAACCGGACCGCACAGGTGAAACAGGTTTCTCAACCCTACAATTCGTTTGGCGGAAGTCCTGAGGAACTTGATGCTGCGTATTACAGAAGAGTCAGCGAAAGGCTTCGACATAAAAACCGCGCAATTACTGTGTGGGATTATGAACGTTTGGTGTTGCAGAATTTTCCCGAAATTCATAAAGTAAAATGTTTGAGCCACAGTTGTTCGAAGGTGGTTAACGAAAAACGGCTAACAAAATATCTTTCGCCCGGAAAGGTCGTTATAGTTGTTATTCCTGACATTGTAAATAAAAATGTGTTCGACATTTATCAGCCCCGGGTGCGCAAAGCCACTTTAAACAACATTGAGGATTTCCTTCAAAAGCGCAATTCAAAATTAGTACAAACCATTGTGGTTAATCCGCAATACGAAGAATTGCGAATCAATTTGAAAGCAAAATTTCGGAAAGGTTTTGATGAGGCCCATTATAAGTCGGTTTTAAAACAAGACCTTACCCGACTTCTTTCTCCCTGGGCTTTCGACCGGACGTCGAGTATCAAGTTTGGTATTTCGCTGCATAAAAGTGTACTAATAAATTATGCCGAACAGTTGGCTTACGTCGATTTTGTTAGCGATGTAAAAATGTATCAGAAAAATGCTGAGAGCGGAGAGGAAACGGAAGTACAAGTTGCTGTACCGACTAAACCCGAAGCGATACTTGTTTCGTCGAAGGAACATGCTGTTAACGATGCGCAAAACAATTGTTTAGATATGGATACTGAAGCTGAAGAAACATGTCAGAAATAAATAAATACATAACCATACCAAAAGATGTTGCAGCCGGTAACGATCTGGATTATACTTTTTTGAAAGAAAAAGGACTAGCATACATTGAGAAGCTGGCTGGTAATATCTGGACCGATTACAATTCGCACGATCCGGGAATCACCATTCTCGAAATGTTGTGTTATGCCATTACAGATCTTGGTGCTCGCATTTCAATGCCCGTTGAAAACATTCTGGCTTCGGCTGATCATAAAAAATCAATTGAAGATCAGTTTTTTAATGCGCTACAGATTTTACCTTCGAAACCGGTTACAGAAAATGATTACCGTAAACTTTTTATCGATATTGACGGCGTAAAAAATTGTTGGCTTCAAAAGTTTGAGAAGACGGTTTATGTGGATTGTAAAAATGATTTGTTATCCTATAATCCCAAAGATTTTAAGACGATCGACAGCAATCAGAAATCTTCTTTTGATCTAAATGGACTGTATCAATTAATTGTTGATTTTGAGGAGCCCAACGATTCTGAATTTCCAAAGGAGGCAGATAAAAAAGCTGAAATAGAGCGCATTAAAACTCTTTTGTTTGAATTGTATCATCGCAACAGAAACCTTTGCGAAGACTTAATTGAGATAAAAGAAGTTGAAACTCATCCCATTGAAGTTTGTGCAAGTATTGAACTAATTCCCGAATGCGATGAAGAGTTGGTTCATGCAAAAGTGCTTCGCGCCATTGATCATTATTTTTCTCCCGGTTTGGGCTTTTATTCCCTTCAGCAAATGTTTGAAAAAGGGTATTCGTCCGATCAGATATTTGATGGCCCAACACTTAAAAACGGTTTTATCGATCCGCAGGAACTGGAGCAAGCTGAGTTAAGAACTGAAGTACGTTTGTCTGATTTGATGCAGATAATCATGAAAATTGATGGTGTAAAAGTCATCAAAGAAATGTCGGTAAACAATGTTCTCGATCCTGAAAATGAAAACGATAGCTGGTTAATTTGCATCGACAAGGGTAAAAAACCGGTGCGGAGTCAGTTGTGTGCTTTTAGTTATTTCAAAGGAGTTTTACCGCTTAATGTAAACAGCAAAAAAGTTAAGGAATACATGGAAGAGCTCGAAGCCGCTGAAAAGGAATATCAGGCTTTGGCTAAAGTTGGAATGGAAATTAATGTTCCAAAAGGAAGTTACTTAACTACCGGCGAAACAACTACCATTCAAAATGATTTTCCTGAAACCTATGGAATTGGTGAGCTGGGATTACCATCGCATGCGACTGTTCAACGAAAAGCTTTGGCCAAACAATTAAAAGCTTATTTGTTGTTCTTCGATCAGATTTTTGCCGCATACTTTGCCCACCTGAACAAGGTGAAAGAGTTGCTTTCGGTCGACAATAAACAGGCTGAAACCTATTTTGTACAGGCCGTTAAAGACATTGCGGATTTTGACGAATTGGTGAGTGATTACCCAAGCACCGACGATGCTGAATTAACAAAGCTATTACTAGCAGACCTGGATACTAATGTGGAGAGAAGGAATCAGCTTTTAGATCATTTGATGGCGCGTTTTTCTGAGAAATTTGGCGAGTACTCATTTTTAATGAAACAACTTTATGGAACTTATGCCGATCAGGCGGTTATACATGCCAAAGAGTTATTTCTGGAGGAATATGGCGAGTTGGTAAATGATGATGGAAGTGTGCGAAACAAAGGGATAAGCAATTGGCGTGGAAGTGCTTTTAATTATTGGAAACAGAATCCTGAAGATTTATGGGATACTGAAAATGTTGCAGGTGTACAAAAACGAATTGCACGTTTAAGCGGCATTAAAAATTTCTCGCGCCGGAACCTGGCTTTTTCTTTTATCGAGGTATATGATTTGATTGATTCTGACGGTAAAAAAGTATATCGCTGGCACATAAAAAACCGCGAAGGCATTTATTTTTTGTCGTCGACAGAAGATTATACTGCACCCCGATTTGCTGAAGAAGAACTTTACCAGGCTATTGTTAAGATAGTTGAAACGCAACCGGAAGAGGTGATTAACGCATTTGCAGCAGGTGTAAGTGACGAAAGTGAAGTTGGTAATTTTGAAATTCAGATTTCGCCTGCAGGAAAATATTCGGTTGATATTATTAATCGCAACGCCGATCCAAAAAGTACCGACCGAATTATTGCCCGCCAGTTTTTATACTACACTACATCCGACGAATTACTGACAGCCATTCTGGAAATGATTCACTTTTTTACAACAGATTTTGCCGAGGAAGGAATGTTTGTAGTTGAGCATATTTTATTGCGACCCGACGTAAGAAGTAACAAGGGATTGCAGGAACAATTTATGCCAGTTTGTACCGATGGTTGTGAAAGTTGCGAACCCATTGATCCGTATTCTTATCGGGTTACGGTGGTTTTACCGGGTTGGACGTATCGATTCCGAAATATGGATTTCAGAAAATTTATGGAAGATCTGATTCGCAAAGAGTTGCCCGCCCATGTACTTGCCCGCATTTGCTGGATTGGCGATCGGGGAAATAAAGTTCCTGACGATCAGAATGAAATGATTCTTTTTGAAAACGTTTACCGCGAATTTTTACTGGCAAAAACGAATTCGGGGCAAGAACAAGATGAAGACACTTTAACAAAACTGATAAAAATTAGTAGTGAACTGAATACTATATACCCTACCGGCAGACTTATTGATTGCGAAGATGAAGATGATTTGCTGGAAGGGAAAATTGTTTTAGGCCGTACAAATATTGGAAACCTTTAAATGAAAAGCGATGGCATCGAAATTATCTAAAATAACAACCGGGTATCATACTTTTGTCTCTAATCAGGTACTTACCCATAATCAGCTCAACGAACTTGTAACATATTTGGATGATCAGAGCAGGCTGGCAAAAGTATTTTTACAAGGCGTAGGAATTGTCTGCGGTTTTTCTGCACGGGTAATCAAAATGAAAGGTATTGGACTTGAAAAGGATACTGCCATTGAAATAGAAAAAGGGATTGGAATTACTACCGATGGTGATTTGATTCAGTTAAAACAAACGAAGGCCAATGCCATAACTGCTGAACTTCCGGAAATGCCTGCCGTGTATACACATTACAAGAAATTTTTAGATGACAAAGCCGAATATGAACCCTTTAAAAAGCAAAACGGCCTTGTTGATATGTGGGAAATATTGCCAGGAAGTACCGGCAGTACCGGGAAACTGAATAATCTGAAACTCGATGATAAAGTTGTTGTTTTATACCTGGAATCGTACGCCAACGATGGAAATTTGTGCACCAGCATCGATTGTGACAACCAGGGAATTGAGGAGGTTCAGAAATTGCGGATTTTACTGATAAGTGAAAAAACAGCTGAGTTAATTGTAAAAAACGATCCGGTTTTTGTTTGGCACAATATTGATGAAAAATACATTAACCTGCCCGAAATAAAATTGCCCCGCGTTAATCTTTTAAGTACAAACAATCTGGCAAACCTACGTCAAAGTTTTTTAGCTGCCATGTCGCAAACGGTGCTTACAAAACTTAAAGAAGGGTACAATACTTTATACGGAATTTTTGGGCAAACCTCCGTTTCTGCGCAGATTAACAAACTATTAAAATTGAATTTAAATGCTAAAAATTTGCTGGTCGATTTTCAATACCGATACGATTTTCTGGCCGATTTAATAGCAACTTACAATGAAATAAAAGAATTGCTTTACCAAATAAATGTGGAGTGTTCGCCATCCATAAACTCATTTCCAAAACATTTATTTCTTGGCCGCTTAAACGAAACGGGTACATTCCCGAAATACAGACACAGGATGTATAAATCTCCTTTGTCTACTATCGAACAGAAGAATCGCAGCAAAGTAGAAAGTTTGCTGGCAAGGGGAAATCAGTTGTTAACTAATTATCAGGTTAACCTGGCCGAAAGTGTTCAGGCCATAAGGATTACACCATCACAATTAAACGGAGATCTCGGCACCAGGGCCATTCCTTTTTATTATTCAATCAGCACGGATTTGCTTCGTTTATGGTGTTTTGAAAAAACGGATAATCTAAAATCAACTTATCATTACAGTTATTCTACTGATCTGCTTGCCAATTTTCCTGAAATAAGAAAACCACTTCAATTTAGTACTGATGCATTTGGCTTTTACCGAATTGAAGGACATTTACAACTCGACGCATTGGAATGCCGCGACCAGATTAACTCTCAAATAGCAACTTATGGGTTGGATTTTGTGTGCCGGATTGTAACCCTCGATGATTCTGAAAATGCTTTTGCCGGTTTTGTAAAAAATCATCCGCAATTGGAACACAGGGGAGGAGTGTGCAAAGGAGGTACATTTGTTTTGGTAGCAAACAAAAACAAGGTAGTTGCCGATTTTTATTTGCCGTACCGGGTTGCCGATGAATCGACTGCGCAGAATTGTTGTTCGTTAATGGAGTGCACTTATCCGTGGATTAGTTCGCTAAAATATTTAAATAACCTGGCGCGCAGCACAAAAGGTACTCAAAGCAGAAACAAAGTAATGCCTAAAAATTATGTATTGCAAGTTGTCGAATATCGAATAAATGGTCAGAATCTTATAAACGGTGCCACAAACATTGTTATTCCTCTTTCCAAAATATTTTTACGTCGTATTCATTCCATCACAGAAGCCTTAAATTCTCGGTTTGATAAAGGGCTGGTATTCGATTTTAATGAAAGTCAGAAACGCTTTGTTATTACGTATGCAAAAGAAGACAGTTTTGTTTTGCGGGTTCGTGATATAACACTCAATTATGCCAATCCAACATACACCTTCAGCAACAAAGGAATGTTCCGTAACAATAAAGTGTTCAGGCCGGATGCAATGCGATGCCGTGATTTGAAAAAATATCAAGCTGCATTTTATGAGGCTTTACAACAGAAAATTGCGCCCGTGAATAAGGATGACGATTATGGAAAATTCAATGAGAAATGGAAAAAATGGAATCTCTTAAAGGAACGTTTGCCTGATCATGCAGAAATTCAGCGTTTAAAACTTACCCGAATGATAACGAGTGTAAATCAGCTTCCTGCAGAGATTGCAACTACTGTGCGGCAACTCAAAAATGAATTCCAGGGGATAGTTGAAACACAATTGCAATTTAAATTAGATGGCGATTGGGTAAACGGTGAGTGGGTAAATTCGGCCATGTTGGATTATTACAAGGCAAATAAAAAGAACACGCACGACGATTTGGTTCTGTTTGTAAGTTTACGAAAATACCTGCACAGCGAAACCGGAATAAGCAAACTGTCGATATACATTACAAATCAGGTATATAACAATGATTTTGATGAGTTGATTGAAAAGTACAACAGTTTTGCTGATATTTATTTTGGGGCACCTTCGGGAGCAAATGCAATAAGTTTATAATGATGAGAGGGTATATAAATAAAAAAGGATATCAGTCGTTTAATTGTATACTTCGAATGATATCCCAATGGGCGAAAAACACTTTAAATCTTGTACTAACATTAACAGACTCTAAAGACCGCTATCGCTTTGCACTTTCATCTCTATGCCAAAAAACCCAGTAATTCATCTCTGAATCTTACTCTATCAAAAATAGGGCATTCGGAGTTAAAAAACAAGTATTAAGTGCTTAAATTAGAATGAATTCTGAACAAAGTCATATCATAGAAAAAGTGTTCCTGGAAGTAACTACTCCCGGTGAAAAGGAGGCATACTGGGTAAAAAATAACATTAGTAGCTATTTGAATGGGGAGTTGTTGCCGCTGCTTGACGAACTTTTTATAAAATACGACACAAATAATGAAATTATACGTTTTGATGAGTTGAATATTGAAGTGCTGTTAAAAAATATGGAGGACTTACCAGCAGCAAAATTTGAAGTAGTAAAATCAATTGCGAATCAGTTAGATAACGGCAGAATAGAAGTGAATGAATCGGTTGATAATCCCCAGAAGGTAATTTTTTCAAGACAAGTGGTTGATACGGAAACAAACCTGCAAAACACTTTTTTATTTTTTATCGAGAAGGGGTATTTACCGTGGTTCGGAAAACAAGAATACATATACGAGTTAAGTCAGCCAAAACAGTGGATTACAATATTAAAAAAGGAGAGTTTTTTTGAAGCAATTAGAAATGTTTTGAAACAAAATGAAGATGCTGTTGAGCGTTTTGTTTTCCAGTTTTCAGAAGAGCAGATTTTGGAATTTGTTTCTGCCACAAATAAAGTGCAAATAGCAAATAAAACTTTGTTGCTTCGTTTTTTAAGAGAATCAGATTTTCCTTTTAAAATCTTTTTTTTGAAGCGTTTACTGCTCCTTTCGTTTGGAACCTTAAAAAAGCAAGGTGTAGCAGAACTTGTTGAATTGCACATTTCTGATAGAAGTTTTGAGAAAAAAAAAATAACTGAGATAGCTAAAACGGCTCAGCTATTTGTTTCGCAAATCCGTAAATTTTTTGCAAAAGAAACCTTTCAAAACTACTTTTTATATAGCAAAAAAGAGATTGAACAAATAGATGAATTTATACTAGTCCAATCAAAAACTATTCAATCGGGACGGAGGCCCAATGAGTTTTCAAATAGTCATACTAAACTGAAGTCAACCTTCACGAGAAAGGAATTTGTTAACTCTGACAAAAAGAAAGAACCACCGTTTTTTGAAAATATCACGAGTGATATTGTTGTTCGAAAGGCGGGTTTGGTTCTTTTTTGTCCATTTCTTAATGCCTTTTTTAAACACTTTAACTGGTTGGAAGAGAATGGGAGTTTAAAGCCGGATATAATATACAAAGCGGTGCAAACCTTGCATTATCTGGCAACCGGAAATGAGCTTTTTTTTGAAGGAGACCTGATCCTTGAGAAATTTTTGTGCGGAATCAAGTTGAATGCTTCCATCCCTAACAAGAGTTTTATTGATCAGGAGATTAAAACAGAAATTGAAAATCTGCTTTATCAGGTTATTCGGAGTTGGCCCGAATTAAAAAATACCGGCCCCGATGGATTACGTCAAATGTTTGTGCAGAGAGATGGTAAGTTGATTAAAAAGGAAAAAGGATATAAGTTGATTGTTGAACACAAGGTTCAGGATGTATTAATGGAAAAGTTGCAGTGGAATTTTTCGCTGATTAAACTACCATGGAAGGATGAATTATTGTTTGTAGAATGGTAAAAGCATGAAAACAAAAAGTAATAAACCAGATGTTTCAGGGAAAAGCAGTAAACCGTTTTTCTCAAATCAGAATGACACAGGATTTTTTGCGCCACAGGCAAAATTAAAAGTAGGAGTTCCGGGCGATATATACGAGCAGGAAGCCGATCGGATGGCCGATCTTGTCGTGAATGGCCAATCTGAGCCGGAATCATTTTTTGCTGCTTCTGCTCCTGAAATTCAGAATAAAACAATTGCCAGCGACATAACACCGCTGGTACAAAAGAACGAAGAAGAGGAAGAAGTGCAGACCAGAATAGAACTGCAACGACAGCCGGAAGAGGAAGAGGAGGAAATGGTTCAGCCCAAAGCTGAAAATTCTGCAGCTATGTCGCAAAATAGCACAGAGCAACTTTTAAAAAGCAATGTCGGAAATGGAAACGTATTGGCATCCGGAGTTCAGGCACAAATGGAAAATGGTTTTGGAGCCGACTTTAGCAATGTAAATATTCATACCGATAACCAAGCTGTGCAAATGAACAGAGAATTAGGAGCACAGGCTTTTACTTTTGGAAATAACATCTTTTTTAACGAGGGAAAATATGATCCTCAATCCACTAGTGGAAAAACACTTTTGGCCCACGAACTTACACATACAATTCAACAAGGAGCAAGTGTTTCAAAAAATACAGTTCAGCGGGAAACTGCGGAAGCTGCGCCTGCCACTGAAGCACCTGTTCCGGAAGAGGCGGCTGTTACTTGCGATGAATCAACTGAAAGGCAAAAAGAGGCCTTTATCAATCATGGAATGTACGGTCCAAAATCAGTATCTCCAACCGACACAAACGTGGGGGGATTTGAAGCTTCTTACAATCCTGCAACGCAAATTTTGCAAATTACTGTTCGTGGAAAAACGCGGTTTGTTAACGGGTTAACACTAGGCTCTTCAGGATTGGTAAGTTCAGGAGAAGCCGATTTGGCAGGATTGGCAAACATACTCAACTATATAAACGACGAAACCTTAAACAATACTTTGGTTTCGAGCTATTATTCGTGGAGCGACACACAAAAGGAGACTGCCCGAATAAATTTCAGACAAAGAATAAGTGAAACCATAACTTTGTGGCAAGATTCGCCATTTCTCGAGTTTCAGGTTGATGAACCTTGTTGGGATGATATTTTGGCAAATGTTCATGTGTCTATCGATGTTCAGGATGAAGGAACTGCGAGCTACTCGGGTAGAAATAATTCGGCAAATGATCATTTGCAGGTTTCTCTGGTTAAAAATCCTGAACGGGCAGAATTCGGTGAAGTAAGAACACTTATTGCCGACACGGCTCAGCGGATTGGAGATGCAAGATTGGAAACAATTAATACCGCAGCACGTTTAACCACGGGAGCAAGTGTAGATTCAAACCGGTTTGGAAATACCGCCAATACAAATCCTTACGATTCGGAAATGACACTTTCGAGCAACAGTTTATTAAATACTCCGAGTGTTACAAACGACTTTAACCGCTCCATGTTACGCACATCTGTGTTCTTCGAAAATAACGAATGGATTTTAGATGATAATGATAAAGCGAGAATTGATTCTTTTATCGGACAATTTCGCGAGTCAGATAACGATACCTCGAACAGCAATGTAACGGTTGTTGGACATGCTTCTATTTTAGGTAGCACAGCTGCCAACCGGCGCCTGGTTAATCGTAGAATCAATTCAGTTATGAATTATCTGCGTACCAAAAATTTCCCAAATATTGAGACCCGGGTAAGCACCGAGAATCGTTCGGATACAATGGCAGAACAATATGATGATAACGAAAATAATGCAGCAGCATTCAGACGGGTGCAAATAATTGTAGGAACCGGTGAACTGCAAAATACGGTTTCTCACGAGTTTGGTCATGTTTTTGGACTTGTTGATGATTATGTTACCGATGATTTATCTCCCGGAGGAACTGGTACTCCGGCAGGAACTGTTGTAGATCATAGTACTATGTCGGAACAAATTGGAGCCGGAAGAGTACAATCAGAAAATAGTGACAGTATGATGTCGATGGGCAACGAAGTTCGGGGGCAACATTACGGTCCTTTTGGTTGGGCATTAAAAGATATTACTAATAAAAACTGGAAATTAATCTGATTTATTAATTATGAATGAAATACTGAATAACAAGACCGGCTTGCCCGAAACCCGGGTAAATGAAAAACCCATGCTAAAACTTTTTAATTTGGGAAGATTAGGAAAAGTAAACAGCGGAAGGTTGATTTTTGCTGACGGTCAAATGTTTATGATGGGTAAAAATGAGTTACACATGTTTCAATGGTATGAGTTTACAAAAATTAAACAGGAGGGAATGGAGCATTTGCAGCAGATCATCAGAAATGATTTTTTTACCCTCTCCGAGGAATCACTTCCCCGCATGTCAACAAATTCGCTTTTTTGGCAAGCCAATTTGGATGGACGAAGTAAAGACTATATAGTGTCTTCAGGATTTTACACAAAGTTGCCGTCTGCCTTTCAGAAAATTGAAGATTCGATAAATACATTTATGTATCGGTTAAATGAAAAAATAGCAGATTAAAAGTATGGGGAAAACCAAATTATTCAATTTTTTAAATAACATATATCGTAGCAAATTGGCTTCCGATCTAAATTCGGCTCCACGCGTTGATACTTTGTTCTCTGCTACTTTTTTAGACAATTCCGAACTTTCAGTCTTTATAAAAAATTACAGTCTGTCGCAGTCCGAAATAGTTATTCTTTTAACCGCTTTGGTGCCGCATGTTTTGCCCGATTTTTTCAATGCTTTAATCGCAGAGTTTCTTCCAAATGGTGGCGAATTTCCTGAATTTGGTGGCGTTAAAGGAAAAAACCACAGGGGAATATTACCCACTGGCGAAACCATTTTATATGTTTTAGGCGGGAAAGATATTGAGAAACGAATGCAGGTGACATCATTTTTTGACGAGTCGCATTTGTTTGCCCGGAAAAATGTGTTGTTTATCGAACAAGTTCCTGCCGGAGAACCAAAAATGAGTGGTAGACTAATCATGGATGAAGAATTTGTTGATTTGTTTTTATCCGAAAAAATTTCGCGACCGAAATTGAGCAGCGATTTTCCTGCTCAGCTCATTAAAACCGATTTGGAATGGAAAGATCTTGTTTTGGCAGAAAATACATTGGAAAGTATTCGTGAGATTGAAACCTGGTTAAATTACAACGAACAATTACTGGAGAATTGGGAATTGAGAGGTAAAATAAAACCCGGATACCGTATTCTGTTTTATGGTCCTCCCGGAACCGGAAAAACAATGACTGCGTGCTTGTTGGGGAAATATACCAAGCGCGATGTTTTTCGTGTTGATTTGTCGATGGTGGTATCGAAATACATTGGAGAAACGGAAAAAAACCTTTCGAAGCTGTTTGATAAAGCGGCTCATAAAAACTGGATCTTATTTTTTGATGAGGCCGATTCAATTTTTGGTAAACGCACCAATGTGCGCGATGCTCACGATAAATATGCCAACCAGGAAGTGTCGTATCTGTTGCAGCGTATTGAAGCTCACGAAGGACTTGTGATTTTAGCTTCAAATATGAAAACAAACATTGATTCTTCGTTTACCCGAAGATTTAATTCATTTGTAGAATTTGAAGCACCCGATGTAAAAGAAAGAGTAAAACTTTGGGAAAATTACATTCCGGAATCCATTCAAAAAAACTCGGAGATTGATTTCAATAAGATTGGGAAGAATTATGAACTTTCAGGTGCAAATATTGTGAATGCCATTCAGTTTGCCGGGTTACAAACTTTACAAAAAAACAATTCAGTTTTAACGGAAGAGGATTTGTTAAGAGGAATAAAAAAGGAATACAAAAAGGAAGGAAAAATGCTTCGTAAAAATTAATTGCGGAACTGAAATTGTACGTCGATATAATTTTAGAAAACTAATTTTAAGGTATATTTACGTCCAAATCCAACTAATTCGATATGATGAGCAGGTATTTCCTTTTTATTTTTTTTCTTTTTCTTTTTCAGGATTTTGCATTTGCACAATACACACCCAACTACGACGAAAACAAAGTTCCGGTTTTTAAATTGCCCGATCCTTTAAAAACCTTTAACGGGAAAAAGGTTAAAAGTGTAAAAAAGTGGGAGACAAAGCGGCGGCCTGAATTGCTCGATTTTTTCACACAGAATATGTATGGCGAAGTTCCCGGAGAGCTAAAAATAACTTCGTATGATGTTCTTGAACAAAGCAACAATGCTTTAAATGGAAAGGCCATCCGAAAACAAATCGACCTGTCATTCAGGAAAGACAACAACTTGCTTGATTTTACTATTTTAATGTACTTGCCTAAAAATACGGAAAAAGTTCCCTTGTTTTTAGCCTACAATTTTTATGGAAACCACACGATTACCAACGAAGCCGATATCATTATTTCTGAAGCGTGGGCGGCAGATTATCCTTCGTTTGGAATTATTAATAATCAACTTACCGAACAATCCCGCGGTGTCAGAGCCAACAGGTGGCCGGTTGAAAAAATGATTGATGCCGGATATGGTTTGGCCGTGATTTATTATGGCGAAGTAGATCCCGACAAAGATGATTTAAGCGATGGAATTCAACCTTTTTTTTATGTTGATGATCAACACCAACCTGCCGATAACGAATGGGGATCGATTGCTGCGTGGGCATGGGGCTTAAGTCGGGCAATGGACTATTTTGAAATGGACGAGCAGGTGGATGCATCAAAAGTTATTGTTTTTGGACACTCCCGCTTAGGTAAAACTTCGCTCTGGGCTGGTGCCAGCGACACACGCTTTGCCGGTGTAATTTCAAATAATTCGGGTTGCGGTGGTGCAGCACTTTCTAAAAGAAGAGTTGGCGAAACCATTTGGCGAATAAACAGGAGTTTTCCATATTGGTTTTGCCCCAATTTTAAAAATTACAGTAAAAATGAGGAAGCACTTCCGGTCGACCAGCACGAGTTGATCGCTTTAATTGCGCCACGTCCGGTTTATGTTGCAAGCGCCGAAGAAGATCAGTGGGCCGATCCGAAGGGAGAATTTTTAGCTGCTTTGTATGCCAGCCCTGTTTACAAATTATACGGTAAAAAAGGCATAACACAAAACGAAATGCCTGAAGTAAATCAACCCATACAAAATACGGTTGCGTACCATATTCGAACAGGAAAACACGATGTAACCGATTTTGACTGGGAACAGTACATAAAGTGGGCCAACACGTTTATAAAATAAATTACATTTTTTTAGATCAATTTTTTCATAAGGTTTTAAATGAAATAGCTTATTTTTAATGAGATATAAATTTTTGACTTATGAAATTTTCTGTATTCATTCCAATTGTTTTTGTATTTATTGCAGCCTGTACCACGAAAGTACCCACTACACAGCATCTGTTTAATGGGCACGATTTGGAAGGCTGGTATGCCGATGTTCCCGCAGCCGATGAAAATCCGGATACAACAAAATCATTTATAATTCGCGATTCGCTGCTTGTAAGTTTGGGCGATCCGCGCGGGCACTTAATAAGCGATTCCGTTTTTCAGAATTACCGACTTGAAGTAGAATACCGATTTGCCGGAACGCCCGGAAATTGTGGTGTTCTTGTTCATGCCACCACTCCAAGAGCATTATACGAAATGTTCCCGAAATCGATGGAGGTTCAAATGCAGCATACCGACGCCGGTGACTTTTGGTGCATTGTTGAAGACATTGAAGTGCCAAACATGTTAGAAAGACGTGGCCCAAAAGAGGAGTGGGGAATTACAGAAGGGAAAAAACGCAGGATTTTAAATTTGACCGATGATTCGGAAAAACCACTTGGAGAATGGAATAATATGGTGGTGGAGTGTGTTGCCGATACCATAAAAGTGTGGGTAAACAACGACCTGGTAAATTACGGGTACAATTGTAGTGCAACAAAAGGCCGGATTGCCATTCAGGCAGAGGGTTCAGAAGTTGAATTTCGAAAAATAGATCTGACTCCAATTTCTCAATCTACGCCGGTTCAATAATTCTTTCTGGCTCAGAATGCCATGCTGTCGGACACAACTTTTTATTTTTTATTCAATTTCTAAAACCTAACTTTAAAGCAAGCTATAAACTAAACCTATAATTATGAAATCAACAATTGATCGTAGAACATTTATTGGTGGTGTTTCAACTGCTGCAGTTGGATTAACCATTGTACCTTCTTCAGTGCTTGGTGGTAAAAATATTGCCCCAAGTGATAAAATCAATATGGCGTACATTGGATGTGGGACTCAAGGATTGCGCGAATTGCCCGATCTGATTAAAAATCCCGGAGTTCAGATTGTAGCCGTTTGTGATCCGCAAAGGGAAGCAGTTGGATATTATGACTGGAGCCCGAAAGGACTATTAAACTCCTTACAAAATTGTATTGATGATAAAAATTGGAATCCGGGAGGTGATGGCAAAATTCCAGGGGGACTGAATAACGGGAAAGATATTGTTGAATCTTATTATTCAAGAGTAGCAAAAAACGGTAATTATAAAGGTTGTGCTGCCTATACCGATTTTCGCGAAATGTTTGAAACAAACAAAAATATTGATGCAGTAAAAATTATGGCTACCGACCATTTGCATGGTGTAATGGCTACAGCTGCCATAAAAAGAGGAATACATCTTACCATGCACAAGCCAATTGCCAATCGTTTGGAGGAAGGTTTTAAGGTGATTGAAATGGCAAAAAAATCGGATGTAACAAGCCATTTAATTCCTTGGGAAAGCAATGGATCGATGGAGCAGGTTTTGGCGTGGATTAAAGGTGGCGTAATTGGTGAGTTGAAGGAAGTACACAACTGGTCGAACCGGCCGGTTTGGCCACAATATGCAGAGATGCCTGCAGAGCAACCAAAATTGCCAAATGGTTTCGATTGGGATTTATGGCTGGGACCTGAGGCTGCGCGTCCTTATCATCCCAATTACACCAATATGGTATTTCGAGGTTGGTACGACTTTGGAGGAGGTGCAATGGCCGACATGGGACACTACAGCTTGTGGACCGTGTTTAGAGGTCTGGAATTGGAAAATCCTTACTTTATTGAACCTCAGCGAAGCCATGTTTGTGGTTTAACCGATAAAGCAACTGCTTACCGGTTAAATAACGATTATGCATTTCCATATGCCAGTTCGTGCAGGTTTAAGTATCCAAAAAACAGCTGGCGTCCGGCAGTTGATTTAATCTGGTACGATGGTGGAATACGACCAGCTGTTCCTGAAGCACTTATTCAGCAAGATCATGAATTACCGCAGGAAGGATTGATGTTTGTTGGAAGCAAGGGAATAATTATGTCGCCGTTTATGCTGAAAGATCCTTATGTTGTTTCAGGAGATTTAAAGTTAGCCGAAGAACTAAACAAAAATGTTTCTTATGAACGAGAATCTGGTGTGCAACGTTTTGTTGATGCCGTAAAAGCCGGTAAGCAAACAGCAGGTAGTTTCAGAGAAGCGTGGCCAATTACTGAAGCTGTAAATTTGTACTCTGCAGCACTCCGGTCGAATAAAAATTTGAAATACGATTCGGTAAAACGGCAGGTTACAAATACTTCGGAAGTAAACAAATACCTGACACGCGAATACAGGGCTGGTTGGGGATTGGATGAAGTTTAATTCATACCGTTCGAATTCAAAAAATCGCATAAAAAAAAGGGAACCAGTCGGCTCCCTTTTTTATATAATTGTGTGTCTCGTCCTGAAATAGCGTTACACAAAAAGTAATGATATGGCAGAAATAAAACATTCACAGTATGTTAAGCGCACACAAAAGGACTATTCGATGTCCTTTAAATTGCGAGTTGTTGCAGAAATTGAGAACGGCGAATTAAGTCCAACGAGTGCGATGAAGCGCTATGGTATTCAGGGGCATGGCACCATTCTCAAATGGCTCAGAAAATATGGTACCTTTGATTGGGAAAATCAAACACCATCGAATATGCCTAAGAGCCAGGAACAAAAAATTCTTGAACTTGAAGCCAGGGTAAAACTGCTGGAAAAACAAAAAGCCTTTTTAGAGCATCAAGTGGACCGGGCTGACCGCAAGGCAGTTCTGTTTGACATGATGATTGATCTGGCCGAGAAAGAGTTCAACATCCCGATCCGAAAAAAATGCTCACCCGAACAGTCGACTTCAGCCGACAAGAAGGAAAAGAAACAATAGTTTCTGCCTGTGACTTGTTCGGGGTTAGCAGACAGGTTTATTATCGCAGTATTCAATCGGTAAAGCGCAAGCAGGCAACAGCCATACAAGTTGTTGCCATGGTACATGAAATAAGGAATGAGATGCCACGCCTTGGCACACGCAAGCTTTACTATTTATTGCGGGATCGGCTAAATGAAATTGGAATAGGCAGAGATAGGTTGTTTTCGATTCTCAGAGCAAATCACCTGCTGATAAAACCAGCAAGAAGTTATCGGAAAACGACAGATTCACACCACCGCTTTCATAAACACAAAAATCTGATAGCAGAACTTGTTCCGTCAAAGCCGGAACAGGTTTGGGTAGCTGATATTACTTATATTGGAAACCGAGAGAATCAACAATACCTGGCCCTGGTAACCGATGCCTATTCGAAAAAAATAGTCGGACATGATGTATCTGTTTCTCTTAGCGCCGATGGAGCAATACGTGCACTAAAAAAAGGTCTAAAAGGCCGGACTTACAAGACAAACACTTTGATACATCACTCAGATCGGGGGCTTCAGTATTGTTGCGATGACTACCAGAAAGTTCTTGCAGAACGAAAGGTAAAATGTAGTATGACAGAATCTTACGATCCGTACGCAAATGCCGTTGCAGAACGTATTAATGGGATATTGAAACAGGAATTTATGCTTGAAGACTATCGGGTGAAACTACCGGTAATGAAAGAATTAGTAAAAAACAGTATTGAAATTTATAATACCAAACGACCTCACTGGTCTTGCGAAATGCTTACACCAGAGCAAATGCACAAACAAGATACCGTTAAAATAAAAAGCTATAAAAAAACAACCCGTTTCAAAGCTAGCTTTGAAACGGGTTGTGAATCTATTAACTTAGTCTAATAATCTGTAACGCTTATTTAGGACTAGTCAGTGTATTGATTATTTATCAACATCAACTTTGGCAAGTGTTTCACTTTTGTATTTACCGGCTTCCAGTTTTACTTTTACTTCTTTGAATGCTTTTAATGTGTATTCAACATCCGATAATTCGTGCATTGCAGTTGGAATTAAACGTAAAAGAATTTCACCTTTTGGAATAACAGGGTAAACAACCATCGAACAGAAAATACCATAATTTTCGCGAAGGTCATAAACCATTTGAGTAGCTTCTGCTTCTCCACCTTTCATGTAAACCGGAGTTACCTGTGTATTTGTTTTTCCAAGATCGAAACCTGCTTCTTTTAATCCTTTTTGCAGTGCATTAACAATTGTCCACAATCTTTCGCGCAATTCCGGTTGTGTGCGAATCATGTCTAAACGTTTTAAAGCACCAATTGTCATTGCCATTGGTAACGACTTAGCAAATGTTTGAGAACGCATGTTGTAACGCAGGTAGTAGCAAATGTCGCGGTCGCAGGCAACAAAACCTCCAATTCCGGCCATCGCCTTTGCAAATGTACCAAAGTACAAATCAACTTGCTCTTGTACTCCAAAATGTTCGGCAGCACCTGCACCAGTTGGACCGAATGTTCCAAAACCATGTGCATCGTCAACCAACAAACGGAAATCAAAATCTTTTTTCAGAGCAACAATTTCGTCAAGTTTACCAACCTGGCCAGTCATTCCGAAAACACCTTCTGTAATAACAAGGATACCACCACCGGTTTCGGCAGCACGTTTTGTTGCAAAACCTAACATTTTGCGACATTTGTCCATGTCGTTGTGTGAATAAACAAAACTTTTTCCCCCTTTTGCTTTATGAAGGAAAACTCCATCCATAATACAAGCGTGAGCTTCCGAATCGTATACAATCACATCGCGGCGGCTTGCAATAGCATCAATAATTGAAACCATACCCTGGTAACCGTAATTCAACAAGAAAGCATCTTCTTTCTTCTCGAAGGCGGCCAGTTCGCGTTCCAATTGCTCGTGCTTAACTGTTTGCCCCGACATCATACGGGCTCCCATTGGATAAGCCATACCGTATTGTTCAGCTGCTTCAGCATCTGCTTTTCTAACTTCAGGATGGTTACCCAAACCCAAATAGTTGTTTAAACTCCAGGTTAATACTTCTTTGCCACGGAAATTCATGCGAGCTGAAATTTCGCCTTCCAGTTTTGGAAATGCAAAATAACCATGAATCTGATCCATCCATTTTCCGATATCGCCCTTGTTTTCTCTGAATTTTGCAAATATATCCACGTTTATTCGATTTTATGTTTTAATAATCAGCTGCAAATGTAAACTTTTTTAAAATCTCAGCAAATGTGTTAAATAATACTAAGCGATTAACTTAACATTGCAAATCAATAGTATATTCACAAGCGATAAATAATTGAAAGAAGTTCTATGGAGTTAAAAATGAATACAATAGATGTAAATGTTAATTCGGCATCGCTTATTAAATTTTGATGTTCATATAGTTTCAGATAACTAAAAAAAGTATATTTTTGCGCCATGTTTATGAAAATGAGATTTTTGGGGATTGGATTTGTTTTGATTTTACTTGTGTTGAGCTCTTGTGGAGACTACAACAAAATTGTAAAAAGTACCGATTACGAATTCAAATACAAGAAAGCTGTTGAGTATTACGAAGATGGAGAATACGTTCGTTCGGGAACGCTCTTTAAAGAGTTGGTAAATATATATAGAGGTACTACACGTGCCGACAAAATATATTACTACTATGCAAAAAGTATGATCGGTCAGAAAGATTATTTAATGGCAGGTCATTATTTCCGTTCACTGGTAAAAGAATTTCCACGAAGCGAATATACCGAAGAAGCACAGTTTATGATTGGGTACTGTTCGTACTTGTTATCGCCAAAACCTCGTCTCGACCAACAGGTAACTCAGGAAGCCATTGATGCAATGCAATTGTACATTAACCTGTATCCTTATAGCGAAAGAGTTGACGAGGCCAATCGTTTAATCGATGAAATGGAAGATAAGTTGGTGTTTAAATCGTATTTAAGTGCTAAATTGTATTACGATTTCGAAAATTTTAAAGCGGCGGTAGTTGCTTTAACCAATAGTTTGGAAAAATATCCTGACAGTAAATATCGGGAAGATTTAAAATATATGTTGTTAAAATCGAAATACCTGTTGGCAACGCGAAGCATTTTTCAAAAACAGGAAGGCAGGTATTCGAGTGCACTTGACGAGTATTTTTCTTTTATAGATGAATTCCCGGATAGTAAATACAAAAAAGAGATAGAAAAGTATTACGAAAAAGCCTCAGAAATTTTGCATTATCAAGCAGAACAAGAGCAACAAGAAGAAACAAATATAAATTAGAATATGGATTACAAGAAAACAAAAGCAGCTCCGTCGACTATTTCTCGCGACTTGGAAGTGTTGACTCAGGAAACCGGGAATATTTATGAAACTGTTATGCTTTTAGCAAAAAGAGCAAATCAGATTTCGTCGGAACTGAAAGAAGAGCTTAATCAGAAATTACAAGAGTTTGCTTCGTACACCGACAACCTTGAAGAAATTTTTGAAAACAGAGAGCAAATTGAAATCTCTAAATTCTACGAGCGCCTGCCAAAACCAACTTTAATTGCGTTTGAAGAATTAAAAGAAGGTGAAATTTATCACCGTAACCCTGCGCGCGAAAACAAACAACGCATCTAAAAAAATAGTCATGCCTTATGAGGCTTGAGGGGAAAAATATTATACTTGGAATAACGGGAAGTATTGCAGCTTATAAAGCAGCAATGCTTCTTCGGCTTTTAATAAAGGAAGGTGCCGAGGTTCAGGTGGTAATTACACCGGCCGGAAAAGAGTTTATAACTCCGGTTACCTTGTCTGCACTTTCGAACAAACCCGTTGTTAGCGAGTTTTTTGGAGCCAACGATGGCTCATGGAACAGCCATGTTGATTTGGGATTGTGGGCCGATATTATGCTAATTGCACCCGCAACAGCAACCACAATTGGTAAAATGGCCAATGGCATTGCCGACAATATGCTGGTAACAACTTATCTTTCGGCAAAATGTCCGGTTTTGGTAGCACCTGCAATGGACCTCGATATGTTTGCCCACCCATCTACTCAACGTAATATTTCGATACTAAAGGAGTATGGAAATAGTATTGTTGAACCCGGAGAAGGTGAGCTGGCCAGTGGACTTTCCGGAAAAGGCCGGATGGAAGAACCCGAAAAAATACTTGAAATTGTAGTAGAACAACTTTCAAGAAAAAAAAAACTTCTGAATAAAACGGTTCTTGTAACTGCCGGCCCCACTTACGAAAAAATTGATCCTGTACGTTTTATTGGTAACCACTCATCGGGGAAAATGGGATATGCCATTGCCGAAGAATTAGCAAAACAGGGAGCACAGGTTACTTTGGTGTCAGGACCGGTATCGGTATCCACCAATAATCGAAATATAAATGTGGTGAAAGTTGTGTCGGCACAGGAAATGTATGCTGCTTCAATTTCGGCGTTTAAAAATTGTGATGCTGCAGTGATGTGCGCTGCCGTTGCCGATTTTACACCTGTAAAAACGGAAGACCAAAAAACAAAACGCGGAAAAGAAAACTGGAACATTGAACTGGAACCCACAAAAGACATTGCTGCTGAATTGGGGCGGGTAAAAACTAAAAAACAAGTTTTGGTTGGTTTTGCCCTGGAAACAAACGACGAAGTAGCCAATGCACAAAAAAAACTGCTTAAAAAGAACCTCGACTTTATCGTATTAAATTCGTTAAACGACAAAGGTGCTGGTTTTGGTGTTGATACGAATAAAATAACTATTGTCGACAGAAACAATAATCAGAAGGTTTTTGAGTTAAAAAGTAAGGTGGAAGTCGCCAAAGATATAGTTGAAAAGATAGTTGAAGTTGGTTTGGAATGAAATGCTATTTTTACAATGCCATTTATAGAATTATGAAAAAACTCGCCGTAATTGTTTTTATTGTTATTGCATTTGTTTGGGCATCTCAAGCTCAGGAATTGCGTTGTAATGTTACTGTTTCTGCTCACAGTATTCAGGGTGCGAACCAGAACTTATTTCGTACCATGCAGTCTGATTTATACGAATTTATGAATAACCGTAAATGGACAGAGCATGTGTATAGTTACGATGAAAAAATACGCTGTAACATTCTAATTCGTTTGGATGAGCAGATTTCTGCAGATGAATTCAAGGGATCTATTCAGGTGCAGTTAACCCGGCCTATATTTAATTCGAGCTACACTTCAACAGTATTAAATATAAAAGACAACGACTTTCATTGTAAATATGTAGAGTTTCAGCCGCTCGAGTACAACGAGACTTCTAATCGTGATAACCTGACCAATATTATGGCTTTTTATGCCTATGTTATTTTGGGTTTTGATTACGATACCTTTTCAGAAGAAGGAGGAACTGAGTATTTTCAGAAGGCACAAGCCATTGTAAACAACTCCCAAAATGCGGTTCAAAGAGGTTGGAAAGCTTTTGAAAGCGAACGAAACCGCTACTGGCTTATTGAAAATGTGATGAATAAATCGTATGCATCGTTCCGCACTTGTATGTACAATTACCACCGAATGGGTTTGGATATGATGTCGGAACGTGTGGAAGAGGGCAGGGCAAATATTGCCAATGCTTTAAAGGATATTCAGAAAGTATTTCGTCGTCGTCCGTCCACCTATATTTTAACCATGTTTTTTGATGCCAAAGCCGACGAGTTGGTTAATGTTTTCTCTAAATCGTACCCCGATGAAAGAAATCGGGTGATGGCAATCTTAAACGAAGTGGATCCGTCAAACGGAAGCAAGTACGAAAAAATTGCAGAGAACGAAGGTTTCTGACGATTTAAAACCTGCTGTATTTATTCTTTTTTACCTCATTTATTTCTTTTTTGTAATTCACCAAATATTTGATTGGCGTTGATAGTTTTTTGGTATTTTTAAACCATCTTAAAAACAATAATTCAGAATGCTGTCGAGATTATCTATTTCCAATTACGCGTTAATACAAACCCTTCAGGTCGATTTTCATAAAAATCTGAATTCGGTTACGGGTGAAACAGGTGCCGGAAAGTCGATTATTCTTGGTGCATTGGGATTGATTTTAGGTAACCGGGCTGATCTTTCAGTCTTAAAAAACAAGGATGAGAAATGTATTGTGGAAGGCCATTTTAAGGTGGAAAACTATTCGCTTAATGCATTTTTTGAAGAGAATGACCTGGATTACGATCCCTTAACAATTTTACGAAGAGAAATTACTCCGGCCGGCAAATCAAGAGCCTTTATTAACGATACTCCCGTTAACCTAAAGGTATTGCGGGAACTGGGATTAAAGTTAATTGATATTCATTCGCAGCATCAGAACCTGGAATTGAGCAACCAAAAATTTCAGTTAAATCTTGTTGACTCGGTAGCGGGTTCTGAAACAATTCTTAGCGAGTATAAAAAACGTTTTTCGGAATACAAAAACCAGGAAAAAAAATTGGCCGATGTGAAAGAAAAGGCAGAAAAGGCAAAAGCAGATTTGGATTATTTTCAGTTTCAATTTAACCAGTTGGAAGAAGCAAGGTTGGTTGAAAATGAACAGGCAGACCTGGAGTCAGAACTGCAAAAATTGAGTCATGCCGAAGATATTAAAACAGCTTTCTCAGAAGTTGGACACTTATTGGATACCGATGCCATTTCAGTAGTTCAGAATGTAAAAGAGGCCCAAAAGGCACTCGAAAAAATTACGGACTTCGACACAGATGCAGCTGCTTTGTCTGAACGTTTGCAAAGTACCTTGTTCGAATTAAAGGACATTATTGACGAAGCTGAAATGCTTGCCGAACGTATTGAATTTAATCCTTCGCGTATTGAAGAAGTGAACGACAGGCTGAATCTGATATACAGTTTGCAACAAAAACACAACGTTGACTCAGTTAGTGCATTAATAGAATTGCGCACTGAGTTTGACGAAAAAATTAATCGTGCGGTTGGTTACGAGAACGAAATAAAACGACTGGAAGACGATTTGAAACGTCAAAAAACAGAACTTGAGAAAGTGGCAAAAGAATTATCAGCCGTCAGAAAAAGTGCGTTTCCAATTATTGAAAAATCTGTGGTAGCTGATTTAAAACTCATGGGAATGAGCAAATCGAGGTTGCAAATTTTGCACTCATTTCTGGAAGACTTTCGTTCTGATGGGAAAGATTCAGTTTCGGTTCTTTTCAGCGCAAATCAGGATTCGGCGCCCGATGAAATTTCGAAAATTGCTTCCGGTGGAGAAATGTCGCGTTTAATGTTGGCCATAAAAAATTTACTACGTAGTTCAAAAGCACTGCCCACTGTAATTTTTGATGAAATTGATTCAGGTGTTTCGGGTGAAATTGCCGTTAAAATGGGGAACATTATAAAAACCTTTTCTGCTTCAACCCAGATCATTAACATTACGCATTTACCACAGATAGCGGCAAAAGGAGATGTTCATCTACAGGTGTATAAATACGAGGAAGAAGGAAAAACCTTTACTTCAATTAAACATCTTAACAAGGATGAGCGGGTGGAAGAACTGGCGAAAATGGTGGGTGGAGAAAAACTCACAAATACTGCAATCCTAGCTGCACAGGAGCTTCTTCAGAACTAATTTAGGCTTCTTTAATCTTCAAAATATCAAAGTATTGGCGCGCATTTGATAAATCTCGCGAAAAAGCCACAAATTAAAACTACTTTTGCAATGTGTTTGCGCTAAAATTTATTAGGCAAACTATTAATTAATTGATTGATTATGTTGGAAATAGGAAAAATAAATACGCTGATAATAAACCGTGAAACCGATAACGGTGTGTATTTGGATGGAGGCGATCATGGCGAAATATTAATGCCCAGGAAATTTGTTACCGATGAAGTAAAAGCAGCCGGAGTAGCTGAAGTATTTGTATATACCGACTCGGAAGACCGTTTGGTGGCAACCACTGAAACGCCGTTGGCGATGGTTGGCGATTTTGCTTGTTTAACAGTGAAAGCAACCAGTAGTTTTGGTGCTTTTCTGGATTGGGGATTGCCAAAAGATTTGTTGGTTCCTTTTCGTGAGCAACGCAGCAAAATGATGGAAGGGAATTCGTATTGGGTTTATATTTACCTCGATTTACTTTCGAACCGTATTGCTGCTTCGGCAAAGCTGAATAAATTTTTAGACAACACACCACCGGAGTATACCAAGGGGCAGGAAGTTGATTTAATTATAATGGAAGAGACTGATTTGGGGTACAAAGCGATTGTTAATCTTGAGCATTCGGGAATGTTATATAAAAACCAGGTTTTTCAGCAATTGGAGACTGGCTTAAGAACCAAAGGGTATATTAACAAAGTGCGAAACGACGAAAAAATAGACCTTTTACTCGAAAAGCCAGGTTACGAAAAAGTAGATGCCATTTCGGAGAAAATTTTGAATGAACTAAGGGAAAACCGTGGTTTTATGGCCGTTTCGGATAAAACCTCTCCTGAAATGATTCAGGCAATGTTTGGTATAAGCAAAAAGAGCTTTAAAAAAGCGATTGGAGGATTGTATAAAAAACAGCTGATCTCATTCGACTCGGATGGGATAAAGTTAATTCAATAAATTGAACATATACTTAATAACATGTTATAAAATTTGGAATAGTTGAGCTAAAAATTCTAAATTTAAACGACAATATTTTTATGTTGTGATTTTTGGTTAAATAGTGGGGGAAACATTGGTTTCCCCCTTTTTAATGCATTTTATTCTATATCTATAAATTGCTTTTCCAGTACTTTTACATCCTGTTTTCGTTGACCCAGAATGTGTATGTAATCCATACAATTGTCAAAATGCAATTGGTTTTTTTGCCCAAAAACATAGAATGATTCAACTATCCATTCCAACGCAGCTTCCGGATTCCCCTGCATTTCGCAGGCTAAACCCATATTGTATTTACTTTTTGCAGCAATTGCCTTGTTCGGATTGTTTACATTTGCTTTCCAGATTTCGGCTGCCTCCAACCATTTGCCTTCCTCAATCAACTGATCTGTTTTTTTTAGTTCAATATGCCCGGAGCTGTAATACATTCTTTGCACCTGCTCCCAATGCGGAATTAACATGTGGGCAAAACTTTCACCTACAATATCGGCGGCATTTAAAACTGCATCGTGCCGAGGTGGTAGTGCTTCCTCAACATCTCTTACATTTTCTGCAAACTGATCCCATAAAATTGTATCTCGTTTCTCGTATATATTGATGAACTCCATCTTTTTTAAATCGTAAAAGTTCCAACAAGCCTGAACCATTACCACTTCGCTGGCTAAATGAATTTCTTTGTTGTAAAAAATGCCGTCGAGCGATGCAAAGTAATCGAGGGATAAAAGTAAATCTGCATTGGTACTATCCGCTATATTTTGCAATTCGCTGGCGTTGTATAATCCGAAATGCGGATCTAAATACTTTTCCGATTCATACGATTTGTTTGTATTTGGAAATTGATTAATGAGTCGTGAAAATAATGAGACATTGATTTTACTCCTGTTGTCTTCTTGTAGTAGTATTTTGCCGTCATTTTCTTCAAACGTGTAATTGTTCGTATCACGAACCTGAATCAAACTATAATCTTGTTCTTCCAACAGTGTTATCGAATCAAAAAAGTCTTGTTTTTTCATTTCTTCAATAAACTGAGAGAAATAAACCTTTGAAGCAATACTGTCGAGGTTTGTTTTACGGTTGATTGTTGAATCAACAAAAGATGATCTTTGAAAAAAAGGATTTGGAGAAATGTTGCTGTTGTTGTATTTAATGGCTACCGTTTTATAGTTTCCCGGTATTTTTACTTTTCCGGGAACAACAATTTCTATGTCAATCGCCTTTGTATTGTAAAGGGTATTGCATCCCTGATTTACCAGAAGTGCAAGAAACAGAATGAGGAATTGGTAGAAAGGTTTCATTTTACAGTTGCTTTAGCCTGGCTATATCTGTTTGTCGTTTAGTTAGTATTTTTCTGTATTGAAGTATCATTTTTAAATCTTCTTTGCTGCGGTAATCGGTTGCAATTTGTTGAGCTGCTACAATCCATTTTAAGGCTGTATCAATGTCATCTTTCATCTCGTAGCCCAAAGCAAGATTGTACCGCGCATTAATTGCCATTCGTCCGTTGTCGTCGGCTGCATACCTTTTCCACAATAAAATGGCATTGTCCCATTCTCCTTTTTGCACGTATTCATCAGCCGCCGAAAAATCGGGAAGAGGTGGAACTGAATACGAGCGGTTTACCGTTTGCCACGATGCAAAAAAACGTTTAGAATAATTTTCTCCTGCCATTTGCGAGGCAATTTTTAAAGCCGTAATACGTGGAGGCAATTTGCTGTTTCGTCGGTAATTTCCCTGGTTGTCGTAACCATTCCAAAAAATGGTGTCGATCATGGTTTTGCGTTCCAGGAGCTTCTGCGAATAAGGATTGTAAACGCCCCAAACAGCGGCTGTAATTACTTCGTTCGACTTGGTTGGCATTTCTTCGGTAGATGAGTATTCAGAGTAGAAATACGAAAAAGTTTCGAGCGATATTAATAAATCGGTTTGGCTGGAGGTGGTGAGTGTATTTACCACATCGTAATTTAAGGCAGGTAGTTTTTTGGCTGAATGCGGTTCAAATAATTGAGGGAAAATATGGATGTTGTTAAATGTGTTTTGTGTTTTAAAGTTTTTGGCCAGTTCTTTCATGCAGGTACTTACCAAAATACTGTCGAGGTTTTCCGGATCTTTTGGCGCTTTTCGTAGCCGGTGATCGTCTTTGTAGTAATGCTGTAATGTGTCGCCGGGGTATTTAAAATTACGATAAACAATTGCAATATTTTGTGCTTCGGGAGGTATTGCTATTTCGCCGGGTTTATAAATGTCAATAGAATATTCTTTATAAACGGTACACGAGCTGAAAAGGAGAAGAATAAAACCCAGAAAAATGAGTCGGTTCATTTAGTTTGTTTTTGAAGTTCTTTTTTTCTTTTGTTTAACAATTCCAGATACTGGTAGGTAAACTGGCGGTACATTGTATTGTACGAATCTAGTGCCCACGAAATCGCATTTTCAATATCGCCTTGTAACTCATAAGCAATAGCAACATTTAGTTGTGCCTTGCTTTTAGTCGCTTTCGATTTAGCATTTTCTGCTGTTTCTTTCCACAGGGCCATGGCCTGAATCCATTGTTGGTTATCAATAAATGTGCCAGCGTGTTTTAAATTGTCATCTCCTTTAACATAAAAGCTTCGTTGCTCCTCTCTCCAAACAGTTGTAATTTTTTCCGAAAAATCGAGCGCAATGGCAATTCCTGCTTCAGTTAGTGCAGTTTTTACCGGTGTAAAATGGCGAAACAAATCGTTTGCCGAAGCTCCGTAATCGCTCCATTGAACAGTATCTTTAAAAAATTCGCGAACCAATACTTTCTCTTCCAGCGGATCGTAAATTCGAAACAGAGCATTGTAAATTATAGCCATGTTTGCGGTTGATGCAGTAAAAAATCCATCCTGAATGGGATCGAAATATGTATCCTTGTCGTACTTAGTTATTACTTGTGTACTAAACATATCGAGCGATAATACTGCATCGGTATTGTAGGTTTCGCAAATGTCTTTTACCTGTTGCCACGGCATTTCCTGACTGAAAAATGTATTCTTTTCGAAGTCTAAAAAACGGTTTTCGGGAATAACAAAATCATATCTTCCCGATTCAAATAAAAGTTCACCTAAAGCTTTTAACGTTGTATCAACAGCAGTGAGGTCATAAATCAGCGTATCAAGTGTGAACTGTTTTCGGTAAAAAATATTTTGAAGCGAATCTGCTTTCAAATCCGAATAGTTTTCGTCAACGGTACGGTTTACTAACAGCAAACTTTGAATACGGTCCGGCAATTCTTTTTGTGCCGGTTCCGGAATTTCAATAGTTATTATTTTAGTCGTTGAACATGAAACGGCCAGAAACATTAGCAGCAGTAATGCGTATGTATTTTTTGTAAAAAGCTGTCTCATATCTTGAATCAATTCCTAATATCAGATTAATAAATGCCCCAGTATTTTCTCAAAAACCATTCCATACTAAGCAACAATAATAGAACAAAAAATAGCCATCGCAGGTTTAAAAGTTCATTTATCATTTCCTGAAAATAGGTACTGGCTTTTAGTTTATTCCCTGTTTTTAGCTCCGAAATCAGTTCGGTTGTTTGAGCCGGCATATACAGCTCGCCACCGCTTTGTTTGGCCAACTGATAAAGCATGGTATGGTTGGCACGTGTAATTACGTTTTCAATATTAACAGGTACAATGGTAAAATTTCCGCTTTCGGTAAATGTTTCGGTTCCGATGGTAACATCAGCCGAAAAAGTATAATCACCCATTGGCAAATGCCCGGCATTTAAAAAATAATTTTGTCCCTGAATATCAAACGAAAAATTAAAATCCTCGTCGTTTGAATTTTTCAGTTCAATGTTCACCTCTTCCGACGAAATACGCTCAAAAGCATCGTTATACACTTCGGCATTTAAAATAATATCTTCCGTTTCAGTATAAACAGGTTTAAATTCAACAATAAAATTGTCTTCGTTTTCGCGAAGTGCCAAATACTGAATCAATTTATTTATCAACTCGTTAAACCGGGCGTGACTTTGGTTTTGGTAATAGTCGAACAAACGCCAGCGCCAAATTCCTTCTCCAAAAATATAGGCTATTTTTCTACCTTCTAATTTTCCGGTTGCTATAATTGGTTTCCCCGTTTCAATCCCTTTCAATTTTTGGTAGAACAAAGGTGTAAATTCCGCTTCCATTTCGTAATTGGCAAAGGGGACCTGAAGTGGTGGAAACTTGGGTAATATTTCAATAAAATCTTCGGAAAGATTAAAGGTGGCATACGCCGGATTTATAGAGGATTGGGCTTCTTCTCCGCTACCGGCAAGTGCCTCTATTTTTACGCCCTGGTTTAAAACATTCAATTGCGGTAAAAAAGTTTTGTTCCCAACAATAAAAAGAAGTGGCAAGCGACTTTTTCGCGCAGTTTCGATAATGCTTGCGGCAGATTTTCCCGATGTGGGCAGCTGGTTTAAAATTACCAGGTTAAATTCCTGTAAATTTGAAGGGTAAGGTTCTTCCGTAAAAACCGAAACTTCGTATGTTTTTTGTTCCTCCAGCGTATTTTTAATGGCTCCAATGTCGGGATGCGATCCGTCGGACAGAATAAGGATTTTCTGTTTGTTTTTCAGTACATTAATTACAAATCCTGCCTTGTTGTTTTCTGTGTTGCGTTCGTTTTCAACAGGCTCTATTACTACCGAGTAGTGTTTTAATCCCGGATCGCCTGCTTCCAGAATAAATTCCTGCGAATGGAAATAGTTATCGTTGGGTGGAGTAATAACCTGACTTGCCAATTCTGCACCATTTTGTATAATCGATAGTTTCAGATTTTTTCCCTTTACTTTTGAAAACTGCATGTCAATTTCAACCGGAAATTTGTTCCCCGAAAATGCGGTGCGGTTTACCCGAATGCTTTGAATGCGTGAGTCAGAGACAACAGATGTGTCGCCAAAGCCAATGGAATAAATAGGAAAACTAAGTTCATTCAGCAAGTTTACCGGATTTTTTCCCTGGTTGTAAATTCCATCGCCGGCAACAATCAGCGCACCAATATTCTGGTTGAAATGCATATCCATTACCGATGAAATCATTTCGCTGTAATTCGATTCTTTGTCTGTAAAGTCCTGTTGCCCTTCACGTTTGGTTGTTTCCCCGAAAGTGTATTCAATTACTTCGAAGTCGGAACCCAGTTGATCATTTATTTCTTCTTTAACCGAAGCAAATAATGCGGCTTTTTGTAGCGAATCGCCAACCGATGTTAGCGACGATGAATTATCCCAGGCAGTAATTATGATGGGATTTTGTACTACTTTCTTTAAGTTTCTTAAAAAGGGAGAAAGCAGCAAAAAGGCAATCAGGAAAAAAGAAAAAAAACGCAAACTCATTAAAATGCGAATTTGTGTTTTTGACAGCTCCCTGTTTGCTTTATTTCTGAAATACAGCAATGTAACCACTCCCGCTGCAATTACCAGAATTACAACAAGCAGTATAAACCAATATTTTGTTCCAAATGAAATCAAATCATTTAATTTTTACGAAGTCGTAAATATACACATCTCTTTTTTTTAATGGTGATTAATGTGTATTATTACGGCTTAAAATTTAGTCAATTGTTTTGTGCAATTGCAGAAAATTAAATCTGATAAAAACCAATAAAGTTCGAATGTTGGTATCGACTATAAACTTAAAACCTTAACAATGAAGATTACTGTATTTGTTATACTGATAGCAATTCTTGCTTCTTGCGGACCAAAGTTTAATCCTGAAATTACAATTGATGACATAAAAGAAAATATAAGCTATTTGGCGTCTGATTCGTTGAAGGGACGCAAACCCGGTGAGCCCGGCGATTTGCTTGCTGCCGAATTTATACGTTCAAAATTTGAAGCTGCAGGATTGGAATTGCTCTACAACAACGGCTTTCAATCTTTTAATTTGGTTTCGTCGGCAGAACTGGGCGAGGGGAATAGTTGTAAACTTGCAGACCGGTCATTTACTCCCGAAAGCGATTTTTTACCCTACGCATTTTCTGCCAATACCAGAGTGAGTGCACAGGTTGTTTTTGCCGGTTACGGAATAGAAGTGGATCGCGACTCGTTAAAATGGAACGATTTTAAAGATGTCTCTGCTGAGGGGAAATGGATCATGGCTTTGCAGGGCGATCCTGATTTAGATAATCCAACAAGTCCGTTTCTTGAGTTTTCTTCGGAACGTGCCAAAGGACTAACTGCTTCTGATAAAAATGCCGCCGGATTAATTTTGGTGGCCGGTCCAAAATTTAGTGAGAACGATGAGTTATCCTCCTTGTTTTTTGACAAGAACAGCAGTCGTTTTAGTATTCCGGTAATACAGATAACACGTAAAGTTGCCAACGAAATTTTGGCCGAAACAGGAAAAACCATTGAGTCTATTGAAAATGAGATTAGTGAAAAAAATGAGGGAATAAGCCTTGTTACGAATGCTCTGTTAGAAGTAACGGTAAACGTCAATTTAAAAGAAACTACCACCCAAAATGTGGTTGCAATGATTCGGGGATCTGATGAAAATCTGAAAGATGAATATCTTGTTTTAGGCGGTCATTACGATCATCTTGGAATGGGCGGGCCCGGTTCTGGTTCGCGTGCTGTTGATACCGTTGCTGTGCACAACGGTGCCGATGATAATGCTTCGGGTGTTTCGGCAGTAATACAATTAGCCGAGAAAATTGCCGCAGAAGGAAATCCGAAACGAAGCCTTATTTTTGTTGCATTTGGAGCAGAAGAAATGGGATTGGTTGGTTCGAAAGCATTTACAGCCGAAGCTCCTGTAGCCAGTGAAAAAATGGTTGCCATGTTTAACTTCGATATGGTTGGCCGTTTAGATTCGGCCAGCGAAGCCTTAAGTATTGGTGGTACTCAAACAGCAAAAGAAACAGAACAACTGTTAAACGATTTGAATCCCGGATTTCAACTTGCGTTTTCCGGCGAAGGTGTTGGCCCTTCCGATCATGCTTCATTTTATTTACAAAATATACCGGTGTTTTTTATTTCTACCGGAGCTCATTCCGATTATCATACGCCACAAGACGATACCGAATTAATTAATTTTGAAGGAGCCAAAAAAGTAATGGACTATTCTTATGCTTTGGTAGAAAACGTAGCCAATCGCGACAGTGCATTAACGTTCCAGGAAGCAGGTGCTAAATTTCAGCGTAGCAGGGGCGGGCGTTTTAAAGTTACGTTGGGTGTTATGCCCGATTTTGCTGGATTGGAAAAACGAGGAATGCGAATTGATGGCGTTACCAAAGGGAAACCTGCTTATAACGGAGGAATGCTAAAAGGAGATATTATAACCGCCATTGATGGAAAAAAAGTAGGTAATATATATGAATACATGAGTCGCTTGAAAACCCTTGAAGCTGGAGAAACCATTACGGTTGATGTGCTGCGCGATGATAAACCTACTGTTCTAATTATTCAATTGTAAATGAAGAAAATTCTTATTTTATTATTCCTATTTCTGTCGGCAGTTCAGGTTTTTAGCCAGGCAAACAAATTTACCACTACAAATTTTGTTTATAAGACCATTGATGGACATGCTCTTGAAATGACTTTTTATAAACCTGTTTTATCATCAGCCATGAATTTGCCGGCCCTGGTTTTCTTTTTTGGTGGTGGCTGGGTTGGTGGTTCTCCGGAACATTTTAAGTTGCAAGCCGAATATCTTGCATCACGTGGAATGATCGTAGTTTGTCCTGATTACCGTGTAAAAAGCAGGCAGGGAACTACTCCTTTTGAAGCGGTGAAAGATGCTTTGTCAGCAATTCGGTATTTGCGCAGCAATAGTCGCGAACTTGGAATAGATTCGGATAAAATTGTTGTTGCGGGAGGTTCTGCTGGTGGGCATTTGGCGGCATGTACGGCACTTTTTGAGAATTATAATGATGCTGACGACGATCTATCTGTATCAACAAAACCACTGGCGTTGGTACTTTTTAATCCGGTGGTTGATACCGGGAAACGTGGATATGGAAGTGAAAAGATGGAAGGGCGCGAATTTGAAATTTCGCCGGTTCACCACATTGTAGCCGGTATGGCTCCCAATTTAATTATGCACGGAAAAGAGGATGTAACGGTGCCCTACGAAAATGTAGAGCGGTTTACATGTTTAATGAAACAGATAGGAAACAAGTGCGAGCTGAAAGGTTACAAAAATCAAACACACGGTTTCTTTAATTATAGCCAAAGTCCAAAATATTTCAAAAAAACCTTAATGGAGACCGAGCGTTTTCTTGAGGAATTTAATTTGCTTCGTGGCGAAAGTTGGGCGAATAAATACTGTAAACAAATAAACTGAACCTTAAATCCAACCTCTGATTTTGTAATAAGTTATTGCCACCATTTCACGAGCAATCAGAATCTCGTATTTTAAATGATTCCAGAGTTGATAACGAAGATTGATACTTTGACCAACATCCGGCACCAGAACTGTATTTCCGCCCAAATCATCGTCTTTGAATGTAAAATCGGCTTCGGCAGCATTTTCGAATGCGGGCAGTGCATTCACTTTTTCGAAACCGGCTTTTTGAAAACACAGTACCGAACGCCGCATGTGTTCGGGTGACGTGACGAGCAGAATGGGATCTTGCATTAATATTACTCTTTGGCAGTTTAAAGCTTGTGCCCGTGTGTTTGTGGCTTCCGTTTCGAAATTTATTTTAAGAGAATCTACTCCGCGTAAAATTAATTCTCTTTTCATTAATTGGGGTGTGCTTAACGAATCTTCCAGATCGCCCGGCATGGCAATAATTACATCGGCTTCAGGAAACGATTTGGATGCTTTTTCGGTGTACCAGCTTCGCATCAGATTACTTTGGCTGGGCATTCCGCCGCCGCCCAAAAGTACAATCGTTTTGGGGGGCCATTTTAATTCCGATTTACTGGTTCCCAACCAGTGATATCCCCAAAACGGAGCCGAAGTCAGAGCCAGAATAACGCAGATTAGAAAAAAGAATCCAAACAGTACCAATAAATTTCGTACTAATCTCAAAAAATAAATACTTTTGATTTTGGTTTTATACATTGTTGCATTTTGTGACGATAAAAGTACAGTTAATAATTAAATATTTGCCATTTGAATACTTCAGAAAAAAACGAAATTGTCCAGCTTTTTGAGAATCATTTTAACGAAAAGGTGCAATCCTTTGAATTGCTTCCTCCGTCGGGATCGTACCGCCAGTATTGCCGCTTGATAAGTGAAAACAGAAGCGTTATAGGCGCATTAAATAACGATGTAAAAGAGAACACAGCATTTTTGTCGTTCACCAATCATTTCTTTCATAAAGGAATTAATGTGCCCGAAATTTACGCCGTCAGCTCAGATCTTAAAAAATATCTGCAGGAAGATTTAGGCAATACAACACTGTTCGAATATTTGAGTAAAACCCGCGAAAATGAAGGTTTCTCGGAGAATATAATTTCGAAATACAAACAGGTATTAAAGGCATTGCCAACCATTCAGATTATTGCCGGAAGGGAAATTGATTATTCGGTTTGTTACCCGAGGGAAGCTTTCGACAAACAGTCGATGATGTGGGATTTAAATTATTTCAAATATTACTTTCTGAAGCTGGCTAAAATTCATTTTGATGAACAAGCACTTGAAGATGACTTTCAGCTGTTTAGTAATTATTTGCTAAGTGCCAGTTCGAAATACTTTTTGTACCGCGATTTCCAGTCGCGGAACGTAATGTTGAAAAACGATGAAGTCTATTTTATAGATTACCAGGGCGGTCGTTCCGGAGCACTTCAATACGATTTGGCCTCGCTTTTATACGATGGCAAAGCCGACATTCCGGAAAGTGTACGAAAACAATTGTACAACTATTACATTGTTGAGCTCAAAAAGTTAATGAAAGTTGACGAAGAGCAATTCGATGCCTATTTTAAAGGTTTTGTGCTCATCCGAATAATGCAGGCCATGGGGGCGTACGGATTTCGTGGCTTTTACGAAAAAAAGGAGCACTTTCTGAAAAGTATTCCTTATGCCCTGAAAAACCTGGAGGTACTACTTACCGATCTTAATTTGCCTGTAAAAATGCCCGAGTTGGTTAAGGTTTTAAAACAACTTACTCATTCCGAAGTACTCAAAGAAATAGGTCGGGTGAAGTCGAATTTAACGGTTCGCATCATCAGCTTTTCATACAAAAAGGGAATCCCTGAAGATCCGTCAGGAAACGGTGGCGGACATGTTTTTGATTGCCGCGCCATTAATAATCCGGGACGTTACGAAGAGTATAAGAAACTTAGTGGGAAAGATTTGGCGGTGCAGGAATTTTTGGAACAAAAATCAGAGATCAGACTCTTTCTCGACTCGGTAAAGGTATTGGTTGAGCAATCGGTAAAAGTTTATTTAGAGCGCGGTTTTACACATCTTTCCATAAATTTTGGATGTACCGGTGGGCAGCATCGTTCGGTTTATTCTGCCGAAAAGATTAGTGACTTTTTGCAAAACAATTATCCGGTAAACGTTGTTCTTATTCATCGGGAACAAGAAAACTGGTAATGAGTAAAAAAGCTTGCAAAAAAACAGACTTTGAGGATAAAAAAGATGCGAAGTACGAATGTAAAAAGTGCGGTGCAAAAGTAAACAAGGAGGAAAAAGTTTGTAAAGCCAAAAAAGTGAAGGTATAATTCGGTCTGATAAGAATTATTTTAAACTCATAAGGTCTAAAAACCAGTACATTTCGGCAAAAAATCATCAGTAGCACATAATTTATTTGTGATTTGGCATTTGTGTTTTGGTATTTAAGTTTTCTGTATTTATTTTCGCGTCAGATTTCAAAAATACAATAGTAACATGGGAAGAGCATTTGAATACCGCAGGGCAGCGAAAGAGAAACGCTGGGATAAAATGTCGAGAATATTTCCAAAACTCTCGAAAAAGATAACAATTGCAGCAAAAGAAGGCGGACCTGAAGCTGATTTAAATCCTGCACTGCGAACGGCTATTTTAAATGCTAAGGCACAAAATATGCCCAAAGCCAATATCGATGCGGCGATAAAACGTGCTTCGGGAAAAGATGCAGCCAACTTTATTGAAACTACCTACGAAGGCAAAGGGCCACACGGAGTTTTGGTTTTTGTTGAAGCTGCAACCGACAATACTACACGTACAGTTGCCAACGTTAAAAGCTACTTTAACAAAGCAGGCGGCGGACAGGTTCCGAATGGTTCGTTGGAATTTATGTTTTCACGCAAAGCTGTTTTTCAGTTTGAGATGCCTGAAGGAATGGACGTGGATGACATTGAGTTGGAATTGATCGACGCAGGTTTGGAAGAAATTGAAGAAAATGAAGGCACCTATTATGCATATGGCGAATACACCAGTTTTAGCGATATGGCGCATGAATTTGAAAGACTTAATATTGAAGTAACCAAAGCAGAACTTCAACGTATTCCGACCACGCCGGTAGAATTTACCGAAGAACAAATGGACGACATTGAAAAAATGTTGGACAAAATGGAGGAGGACGAAGACGTTCAGGCTGTGTATACAAACATTGCCTAACATTATAATAATTGTCATTTCGAAAGAGATTGAAATTTTCCAAAAAGAATTTCGGTCAAAGTTTCTTTCGGAATGACATTTTTTATACCCCTAAAAACCCCATTAACCCTAAAATTTCCTGTAGTCATCTAATTTATTCCGCATTAAATCCTGATTTCTTCTATTTTCGGGGAAAACAAAATTTATGCTACCGGTACAGGATTACATTCAACATTTTATTCAAATTTGGGAGCAAAGTCCCGATGCTTTACCCAATTTCCCAAAAGTTTACACAAAGTCGGAGCAGTTTTCACGGGAAAAGAATTACGAGCATTTTCAGAAAAAAATAAAAGGACTCCAAAGTTCAAAAAAAGTGAAAAAGTTCAGGAACGATCCGGCGCAATCATTTTTCCCCATGTTTAAGGCCTTTTTAGAAACAGTTTTTGATTTTGAAAAAGATCATCTTACGCTCATTTTATCAGATGAATTTAAAGACGTTTCGAAAGACTTTTTTTACAAGGCACGTAAGTTTGGTCCCGAGCTAAAACCTGAAAATATTTACCAGGGAATGCGAAATGTATGGATTATGAACGGCGTACAATTAATGGCCGGTGTTCCGGTAAAAATTACGCCTTCGGTTTTTGCGTATTCGATGATCTATCCGTACAGCGATAATTTTTTGGACGATCCGAATATTACAAACGAAGAAAAGAAAAAATTCTCGGAGCGCTTTAACCAACGTTTGCATGCAGTGGATGTAAGTCCTGAAAACTTTACGGAAGAGCAACTTTTTAAACTGGTTGAAATGTTTGAACAGGAATTTCCGAGGCCCGATTTTCCTGAACTTTATGAAAGTTTATATGCCATTCAGAAAGGGCAAACCGATAGTCTGAAAATGATCACTTCAACCGGACTTTCGGATTACGAAATACAATGTATTTGTTTTGAAAAAGGGGGTGCTTCGGTTTTAGCTGACGGTTATCTGGTTGCCGGAAAACTAACACGTCAGCAGGAACAAGCGTTATTTGGTTACGGCGTTTATCTGCAACTTCTCGATGATATTCAGGATGTAAAAGAGGATTCGCTGGCTTTTACCAAAACCATGTTTTCCTGTTTGCCCGAAACCGATTTAGGAGGATTCGTAAATAAAACAATTCATTTTGGGCGCGTGGCACTGGAAGAAATGCGTTGCTTTTCAGGTGCTCAAAACGATGACTTTTTAGATTTGATGAATCGTAGCATTGAAACTATGATAATTGAATCGGTGGGATTGAATCATACGTGGTACGAGAAAGAGTATTTGAATGAGCTTGAAAAACATTCTCCTCTACATTTTCAATTTGTGCGGGATAAACGTACTCAAAGTAAATCTCAGCGTTTTTCATTGTTTCAAAAGTATTTTGATACTGCTGGGGTACGGGATTCCAAAGTTGGTGTTGAATATGCTGGTGAGGAAGTTGGCAAAAATAAAGTGAATAGTTAGTTTTCCAAATAATAGGCTAAAAAAAGGATTCTGTTTTTTAATTCAGAATCCTTCTTTTTTAACAGAGCTGCTGCTTGCTGATTCGCAGCTTTATGAATTAGAAGTTTTTATAATCCCATTTTCCACGGTAAGGACGGTCAAGCAACATATTTGCCCAGGCATCGCCGGTGAATTGTTCTTTTTCAGCATCCCAAAGCAATGGGCGCTGCAGTTCATAGGCAATGTTAGCCACGTTGCACAATGCCGATGTGCTATGTCCTATTGCAACATCAGAAATTGGACGGTTACGGTTTTTCATTGCATCTACCCAATCCTGGTAATGGTTATCGCTGTAATAAACCCGTTTGTCTGTTTTTTTAATCTCCTGAGTTGCCCGTTTTTCATTTGGGAAAGTTCGCAGGAAGCTGCGGCTTACTTCAATTCGTCCTTCGGTTCCAATAAACTGAACACCATTTTCGTCGCCTTCGCCTCCCCAAATTTTGTGGTTCATACGAATACCATTTTTATACACCATTGTAAGCCCATGAGTTTGTCCCGGTTTTTCAGGTGGAAGGAAGTTAACGGGTGCCGAACAATCCATATCCAAAGCCCATTGAGCAATGTCGAACATGTGTGCACCCCAGTCGGTAATTAAACCACCACCAAAATCGCGGTATCCTCGCCACCATGCCCACGGTGAATTATTGGCGTCAACCGGGCATAAATCTTCGTGATAACCACGGTACAACGATGGCCCGATCCATTCGTTCCAATCCAGACCAGCCGGAGTTTCCTGCACAGGTAAACTGCATTGTTTAATCGGCTCACCAATACTAACATTGATCTCTTTAATTTCGCCAATATAACCGTTACGAACCAGTTCTACGGCATGGCGGAAATCGCGCCACGAGCGTTGCATATTTCCTGTTTGGAAAACACGATCGTATTTGCGGGTGGCATTTACCATTGCGCGACCTTCTGAAACAGTTAAAGCCAGTGGTTTTTCGCAGTAAATGTCTTTTCCTGCTTTGGCGGCATCAACTACAATTTGTGCATGCCAGTGGTCGGGAGTAGCAACAACCACAGCATCAATGTCCTTGTTTTCAAGCAATTCCCGGTAATAGTGATACTGTTTTATCTCAGCATTTTTACCATTGTCGGCATTGTTCTTTTTGGCTACTTCAACAAATGCTTTCATTTTGCTTTCGAACACATCGCAGGCTGCAACTGCTACCGTTTCTTTGCATTTGTTAATACCATTCAGCAAGGTGTAAATTTGTTTGCCGTTTCCAATGTAAGCCAGGTTGATTTTGTCGTTTGCGGCAACAAAACCGCTTCCACCCATAACATGGCGAGGAATTACTGTAACTGCTGCTGCTCCGGCTGCAGCTTTTCCAATGAAATTTCTCCTGTTCATTTTTAAGGTATTTAGTTATCGATTTAAGTATAGTGTTTTGAAATTTTGTTTCTATGTTAATTCAGCCTTTAGAAAATCCAAATCGGGTAATAAAAACGAAATTTTATGTGAATATCCGGATTGGTCGCTAATGGAATCCTCTTTCATGGTATTTATTTTCCATGACTTTTTACCTGGTTTTGTGGTTGATTCTAATATTGATTGATTTTCTCCACAGGAAACCAGCAACAGGAATATATGAATGAAATAATATCTGTTCATAGTTGGTCTAAGTTGCCTGTAAAATTGGAAGATTTTATCTGAGAATCAAAATAATTAGGTATTGAAATTTTATGATTGTTTTAATTTTTGTTTTGCTACTTAATTTATTAGCATTGTAATTGTTACAAGAACCAATACAAGACTGGTTTGAGATACCGTTTTGTTATAAATAAATCAACCAATAATGAAACTAACCGTTGTTGACATTGTAATTATTTTTGCCTACCTGATTTCTACCGTTGTAATTGGCCTGGTGCTTAAAAAGGCCGCTCAAAAAAGTAAATCAAATTATCTTTTAGGAGGGAATAAATTGCCCTGGTACATGCTCGGATTGTCCAATGCCTCGGGAATGTTTGATATTTCCGGAACAATGTGGCTCGTAACTTTACTTTTTGTTTATGGTTTAAAAAGTATTTGGATTCCGTGGTTGTGGCCTGTTTTTAACCAGGTTTTTTTAATGGTATTTTTAAGTGTTTGGTTGCGACGTTCGAAAGTAACTACCGGTGCCGAGTGGATTAATACCCGATTTGGCCGATCGCGCGATAGCAATCTCTCGCATGGTGTAGTAGTTGTATTTGCATTAATTATGTGCCTTGGGTATTTGGCTTACGGATTTATCGGGCTTGGAAAGTTTGTAATGATTTTTATTCCCTGGGATATAGTGGCTCCGCATTTGCCATTTAATGTGCCACTGGAATATGTCCCTCATATTTATGGAATTCTGTTTACGCTTTTTGCTGTTTTTTACGCTGTTTTAGGAGGAATGACAAGTATTGTTTGGGCAGATGTTTTACAGTACATAATAATGACTGTTTCAGCAATTCTTATTGGCGTTTTGGCCATGAAAGCACTAAGTGTTGAAACGCTGAATGTTCCGGATGGCTGGTCATCTCCATTTTTTGGATGGGATCTTAGTTCGCTTGACTGGAAAGGAGTTATCGACGAAGTTAATGCTAAAATCGCCAGTGATGGTTATTCCTTGTTCACCATCTTTTTTATGATGATGGTTTTTAAGGGAGTTTTGGTGTCAATAGCAGGTCCGGCTCCAACTTACGACATGCAAAAAATACTTTCAACCAAATCGCCAAAAGAAGCGGCTAAAATGAGTGGTTTTGTTTCGGTTGTGTTGATGCCTATCCGCTACTTTATGATTGCCGGATTCGCAATTTTAGCCTTATTATACTATGATGAATTAAATCTTCTGGTTGCCGGTCAAATTGATTTTGAACAAATTTTGCCATCTGCAATTGCCGAATTTGTGCCTGTAGGTTTTATGGGTTTGTTACTTGCCGGGTTGCTGGCGGCTTTTAATTCAACTTTTGCCGGAACATTAAATGCTGCCCAGGCTTATATTGTTAACGATATTTATTTACGCTATTTAAAACCGGAAGCCAACAACAAACAAATTAAAAATATGAATTATATAACCGGAGTTGTTGTGGTTATTGTAAGTATTATTTTTGGTTTGTTTGCTCAAGATGTCAACAGTGTTCTGCAATGGATCGTTTCTGCGCTTTATGGAAGTTACGTAGTGTCGAATGTACTAAAATGGTACTGGTGGCGATTTAACGGCTACGGCTATTTCTGGGGAATGGTTTTTGGGTTGGTGCCAGCGCTAATTTTTCCCTATGTTTTTTCAGAAACACTCGACTTGTATTACTTCCCATGGTTACTTATTATTTCGCTCTTTGGAGCTTTGTTAGGAACTTTCTTAACCAAACCTACCGATGAAAAAACCTTAAAAGAATTCTATTCAACAGTGCGCCCTTGGGGATTTTGGGGGCCAGTAAAAAAGAAAGTTCTGGCAGATAATCCCGAATTCGATGTTAATAGAAATTTTAAACGCGATATGTTGAACGTGGTACTGGGAACAATTGGACAAACTGCTTTGGTGGCTTTACCCATTTATGTTGTTTTGCAGGAAGCAATTCCAATTTGGATCGCAATAGGAGTTACTGCAGTTTGTGCCTTTATTATGAAAAAAACCTGGTGGGACACCTTGCCTGATGAATAGTGGCATTTAATGTCAATTTGATTGCTGCTTGCTCTTAATTATGTGGCTGTAGTTCTTATAAATCGTTATTTTAGCCTTCAGTTTTTATTACGAGTGAAATTGAAATTCTATTTAAAACTGGAACAAACGAAATAACATCCGAAAAATATGAGTAAGATATACAATTGGGCAATCTTGGGATGTGGTAAAATTGCCACAAAGTTTGCTAATGATTTAAAACTACTGCCAAATGCAAAACTGTATGCTGCATCTTCACGTAACCTGGAACGCGCACAGAATTTTGCCAACGATTTTGGCTTTGAAGTTGCTTACGGTAGTTATGAAGAAATGGTAGCTGACAAAAATGTAGATGTTGTTTATATTGCAACACCACATTCGTTTCATCATAAACACACTTTACTTTGTTTAAAAAATAAGAAAGCGGTTTTATGTGAAAAGGCATTTGCAATGAATGTACATGAAGTTGAAGAGATGATTGCCTGTGCAAAGGACAACAATACCTTTTTAATGGAAGCCTTTTGGACCATGTTTCAGCCCAGCTTTAACCAGGCAATGGAAATCCTGAATTCAGGAGAGTTAGGTAAATTAAAGATTGTTCGCTCCGACTTTGCTTTTAATGCTCCTGTTCTTGAGGATAAACGATTGTACAATCCAAAACTGGGTGGCGGTTCATTACTGGATATTGGAATTTATCCGGTATTCGCAGCGTTGTCGTCACTCGGAGTACCAGATACAATTAAGTCGTTTGCTGAATTTAGTTCTACGGGTACCGAAGAAAGTATAAATATTATTTTTCAGTATCAAAATGGTGAAATGGCCAACTTAACTTCAAGTTTTTCATCTTATTCGCCAACTCAGACCGAATATTTATGCGAAAAAGGTTATCTCGTTTTAAATCCGCGGTGGTACACTCCAACCGATATAACAATTTGGAAAGAGGGAGGGGAGTTGCGTACCATTGAATCGCAGCATCGTGAAGGATTTGGTTATCAGTACGAAGCAAAGCATGTAATGGAGTGTCTGGATTCTGAATTAATTGAAAGTCCTAAAATGAGTTGGGAAATGAGTATGAAATTAGTGGGAATTCTGGATCGGATTCGAGTAGATGCCGGTATATTTTTTCCTGACCACGATCAAGAACTCTTTTTTTAAAGTAGCCTCGTTGCTTTTCTATTTTTTTAGGTGTGGATTTTAACCGGAATGTGTGTTGTTGAAACCGCGGTTATTAATTGCCGTTTAAAGTTTGTATTTTGCGCCTAGAACATTATAAGACAATAGAAACCATTCAAATAAGATAAATAATAATTTCGAAAACAGAATCAGCAATTTTTATTTCAATTTCAGATGTAAACAATTAGCGAAGTAGGCTGTTTTTTATAGGTAAACAATTGTTGTAATGAGAAGAATTTAATTTATACTGATTAATGAATGATAAGAATTACAGCTTATATTATAAATTGTAATCTGCTCATTGCAAACCGTTTTTTAGTCCATTCGAATTTTAAATTTCAGTTAACAAGAGTGACTTTTTAATAAAGAAAAAATTCTTTAAACGAATTATAGTTATTTTTAAAATGAATTTAGGAAACACAAAGTAGTGTACAAAGTTATGAGCGCATCAAGAAAAGAAAAAATGAGAAATCAGGTACCGGAACCAACTTTACGCAGGTTGCCGGGGTATTTGTTTTTTCTTGAAAAAGTGCGTGAAGATGGCGTATTAAATGTGTCGGCTCCTACCATTGGCAAAGCATTAAAATGCGATCCAACACAGGTTGTAAAAGATTTGTCGGTTACCGGAATTAAAGGCAAACCCAGGGTAGGTTACAATACATATGAACTGTGTCACGCTCTGGAAGAGTATTTAGGCTTTAATCGTCTAAATGAGGCTTTTCTGGTAGGAGCCGGAAATCTTGGTTCGGCTCTGATGGCATATCAGGAGCATCAAACATTAGGTATTAAAATTATTGCAGCTTTCGATGTAAACAAAGACAAAATCGGGCAGCACATTGGCGGTACTCATGTGTTGGAATACAATAAGTTATTCCATTTGTCGAATCGCCTGGATGTGAAAATTGCAATCTTAACAACACCTAATAATGTGGCTCAGGATGTGGCTGAAGATTTGGTGAATTGTGGGGTAAAAGCCATTTGGAATTTTACGCACACAAACCTTGTACTTCCGGAAGACATTATTGTTCAGAATACGTCGATGAGTTCATTCGCTGCTGTGCTGTTAAGTCGATTAAATGATTCCGAAAATTAACGTTTTAAAAATATAATTATGGAAAGGTTCAAAACATTTTTTACTTGCTTGGGTGATCAAATAAAGAAAAAATTCTTTAAAGTGCAAAAAAATGAGATTAGTCATGCCTGCGAATCGCTTAAAGAAATGGCTGAAGAGGTCGCTTCAATTGAGGAATTAAAAAGCACAGAGGAGTATGCTTTTAATTACAATACTACTACCAGATGGCAAACCTTATAAAATAGATTTGTTGCGTTTTTGATTGTAATACCGATCCAAAATTATTTTGTTTAACCGTTTCTGCAACCGGTATAACAACAAAGTGACAGTAGGATTTATTATAAGCATTGCTTTCAATTCGATAATATTTGGTTGATACTATCAGGCAGGAGTAAATTTGTTACTTTTACGTCAATCTGTAATCAACTAAATAAATTGATATGAATAAAATATTCTTGCTTTGTTTAGCAGTACTCTTTACGCTAAGCACTCTCGCACAAAATTCAGAACGTCCTGCTCCGCGTCCTGCACCAGAAACAACAGAAGTATTTAAGCTTGGAGTTGCAGGGTACACTTTTGTTAAATTCGACTTACAAACAACTCTTGAAACCCTCCAACGTTGCGATGTACACTATTTATGTATCAAAGATTTTCATTTACCCGTAGAAAGTACTTCAGAGGAAATTGCCGCATTTCATAAAAAATGTGCCGAATATGGTGTAAAAGGATATGCCGTTGGCCCTTTGTATATGAAAAGTAAAGAAGAGATTGACAAGTATTTTGATTATGCGAAAAGAGTAGGGGTTACTACTATTGTTGGAGTACCATCTTACGAACTATTGCCTTATGTTGAAGAAAAAGTGAAAGAATACGGTTTTAATTATGCCATACATTTACACGGACCTGACATTGAAATTTATCAGGATGCGGATGACGTTTGGGAGCATACAAAAGATTTGGATCCCAGAATTGGAATGTGTTTGGATATTGGCCACGATACGCGCAATGGCAAAGATCCCGTTGCTGATTTAAAAAAATACCACACGCGTGTGTTCGATATGCATTTAAAGGATGTAACCGGACCGACAAAACTTGGTTACTCGGTTGAAGTGGGGCGTGGTATCATAGATTTTCCTGCTTTGGTTAAAATGATGAGAGAAGTAAATTATACCGGTGTAATTAGTTTGGAACACGAAAGAAATATGGACAATCCTTTTATGGGAATTGCCGAATCGATAGGGTATTTTAGAGCTATGTTGGAAGCTACAAAGTAAATTATACCCAATTGCTTGAGAAAGGTGCTAACTGTGCGGTTAGCACCTTTTTTAATATGTGAACGTCGACTAAAGTTGAATGAAAGGATGTCAGTGGCTTGGGCAGTCATTAATAATTCTTACTTTCAGAGTATTCATAAAATGATATCAAACTTAATTTTCTATTTTTGTTTGGTGCAAAAATTCATCAAAATATACCGGCAAAATATATACGGCGTTATGGGGACGCTGGTGTTTCATATTTTACTTTTTGGTGCATTTCTGTTAAGCGATGTAGATATTAAAGGGAATGTAAAAGAAGAGGCCATTTTGATTGAGTTTCCGGATATAATACAGGACCCGGAAGTTGAAGAAGAAAGTTTGGAAGAAAAAACGGAAGTAAGAACAGACAAAGAAAACTACAATAATCGAAGTAATATTGCTTCAAATCAAAGTGCAACGGAGAATACCACAAAATCGGCTGATGAGTTTTTTGACGATGAATATGTAAAGGAATTAGAAGCAGCACAAAAACTGGTGTCAGATGTTAACAACCAACTTTCGAAAGAAATTGTGGATCTTAGCGATATAAAGATGCCTGTTGAAACAACCGAAGGTATGGATCCTGACTCAATTAAAAATATTATTTATACAGGTGAAAGCAACATAATATATTTTCTCGAAAATCGCTATCATTTAAGCTTACCTGTTCCGGTTTACCTGGCTCAGGGAGGAGGAACAGTTACAGTTGATATAAAAGTTAATCAGGCCGGGAAAGTGACAGAAGCGGTTGCCAGGCAAAATAATTCTATTCGCGATAAACAAATACTTTTGTATGCACAGGAAGCAGCTTCCAGAACTGTGTTCAATTCAGGCCCAAATGCCCCGGCTTCTCAAAAAGGCAGCATACAATATACCTTTGTAGCACAATAAAAGGCCACATTTTTTAACATAAAATTTGATTTGTTATTTAATGTTAGATTGTCATAAGTGCCACATAATCTGTTGTTTGTAATAAATATAGCCAGTGTTAATTGTATTGTTGCTTTAACATGATTTAACACCTTTTTTTTGTCGCATAATACAGATGCCATTATCTTTGTGGTACGTTTATTTTCATAAGTTTAGGTTTAGTTAGGTTAGTTAGTTTAATGAGAAAAGGATAGGTTGTTGAACCTGTCCTTTTTGTTTTAAAGGGCTAATCAATATATTTTCAAATCTTTTTTGTCCTTTTTTTAATTTAATTTTTAACTTTAACAACTCTTGTAAAACGTTGTTTATTAGCCTTGTTGCCGTTTTTAACAAAGATTGTTTTATAAGTTGTGATAGAATTGTTTTAAATAGAGGGTTACCTTTTGCCCGATAATCGAATAATATAATAGAAGATGATAAATTATACGGATGCGCAAATCCTGAAAGGAATCTTAAGGCATGATAATTTAATTTTACAGTACATCTATAAACAGTACTACTATAAAGTAAATTATTTCATTAAGAAAAACCAAGGAAGTGAAGATGATGCCAGCGACATTTTTCAGGAAGCTATAATCGTAATTTATAGAAAATTAAAAGAAAACGATTTAATTTTCGAAAAGAGTTCTTTTCAAGGTTATTTATTTTCCGTTTGTCGGTTCTTGTGGTTGAAACAACTCGAGAAAAGGCGAATAGAAAGAGAAAGGCTGAACGATTCATTGCCGTTCCAGGAAGACTTATACGACGATAATTTAGTCGATCTGGTAGAAAAAAATGAAAAATACGGATTATATCAGAAGCACTTTAAAACCTTAAGTACTGATTGTCAGAAGTTATTACAACTGTTTTTTGAAAAAGTCCCGCTTAAGGACATAGCAAAAATAATGGGCTTTAAAACAGAGAAATACGCAAAAACCCGAAAATATAAGTGTAAAGAACTTCTTATTAAGCGTATAAAACAAGATACAGAATTTAAAAAGATACTTGAAGATGACACCTAAAGCAGAATTATTTGGACGCATTGAAGATTATTGTTTAGAGTTATTGGACGCTCAAGAAAAATTAGAATTTGAAAATGAATTAGAGTTTAACGAAGAATTAAGAGATGAAGTAGAACTTCATAAAAACATTCAAGCTGCAATTACAGAAATGGATGTTCTTAATTTAAAAGAAAAACTCGAAAACATTCAAATTGAGAACAAACCCAACAGTTCTATCAATGGATCTTTTGAATTACTCGATGAATTAGCCCTTATTCAGGAAGTAAACGACGAGTTAGCCCCGGAAGAACTTATTAAAAGTTTAGAATCTCTACCCAAAGTACACGTTTATCAACACGAACGGACATCAAATGAAAACATTCACCATTATTACAAAGAACAAACCAGTAGTGATGTAAATAATGGACATGAAGAAGACCTAAATGGCTTCGACATGGAAGGATTAGAAGGTTTGGAAGAAGCCGTTCTGGAGTTAGATATTCTCAATCTCAGAGAAACGCTTCAGCATGTTTCTAAGTCTATGGAACCGCAGTTTTCTGTTGAAGACATCGATAATTTCATGAATGGTGAAATGGATGATGATATTCTAGCGGAATTTGAAGCTGAATTAGATCAAAACTTAGATTTGCAGGAAGAGCTTGATTTACACATGGAACTTGAATCGGCACTTGCAGAAACTGAAGTGATGGATTTGAGAAGTGAGCTTCGCAACATAATGGAAGCAGAAACATCCTGGAATGTGAGCGAAAAGAGCATTGAAGACTTCATCGATGGAATTCTTGAAGAAGATTTACTGGAAGAATTTAACGCTGAATTGAAAGAAAATACAGACCTTATGGCGGAAGTGGCTTTACGTGAGCACATTAACCATGCCATAGCGGAAACGGATATACATTCATTAAGAGCACAATTAAATGCTGCACGTGCGGAAGCAGATAAAACAGAAGTAAAATCATTTGTTCTACCTAAGTTTAGTAAGCGATCAAGTCGTATGTGGCGAAATTCAGCGGCAATGATTATTGTGCTGATCGGATTGGCAGGTATTTTGAATACCGGAATGCAATCGACTGAAAATACCTACAATAAATATTTTGCATCTCCAACATGGGCTTCAGAACGTTCTGTGAGCAGTGCTATGGATAACATACAAACCGCAAAAGTTTATTTCCAGGCCGAAGAATTCCAAAAAGTAATAGAAGTTTTAAATAATACGGAAGTTACCCAAAATGAAGCTTTTGTTTCTGATTTCTATAAAGGACTTAGTTATCAAAATATGGCTAACTTTACTGAAGCAATTCAAGCTTATTCCAAAGTAATCAATCACGGGAATAACTTATATATTGAAGAGGCGGAATGGTATAAATCGTTATGCTACCTCAAAATGAATGAGAAAGCTGAAGCAAAACAAGAGTTACTTGCTGTAATTGATCGGAAAGGGCATTATGAAAAGGATGCCAAAGCAATACTGCGAAAACTCAGGTATTCATTCAAATGATACTTGCTTCAAGATCGTTCAAATAAAATAATTCGAGATACATACATTCAAAAAAAGGCTTGTCAGTTTTGACAGGCCTTTTTTCTTTTCTTTTTTTATTGTTAGGAGAATAAATGGCTCACACGTAAAATCAGGTGGATTTGAATATTTATATATTAAAAGTACATGGGCACACTAAAAGTCAATTTGACCTTTAGTCGATTTTAAAATTGCTGCCGCAGGCCTTCAATCTGATTCAATCGGGACGAAGCAGAAAAATCCAGGCTGCTTTTGATCCTTGCCTTCCGCTATCATAAAGACCAAAAGAGGCCGATCCTCTGATCTGGGGAGGGCAAACCAAAGACCTTATTCGAAGCTTCGGCCTCGTTCGGTGAGCCGGAAAACAAGTGGTGTCGGCGTTAAAAAATTACTGCTGTTTGAGGAGGTACGACGAGTTTCAGGAATTTTAGCCGGCATCGCGTAGCTTTTCAGAGTGAAGCGGGCGCAGCCTTGGGTTTTCTGTCTACTCTTTGGGCCAAACCAAAGAGTAGAATCGGCCTGATAAGGCAAAGGCGCATTATAACATCTATTGTTGCAGGATTATACACACTTCGAAAAATTACTCCACCTGAAATTTCATGTGATCCGAATAAATAACTCTCAAAAGCTGAATAAATATCCAATAGAGATGCTCATAAATTTAGTATCAAGCATCAAATTCTCTGAATGCAAAATTCAAACATTTAGATTAGGATCTGTGCGCTTTCTTTTTTTCAAGTGCTAGTTTGGTTACCATAAAAAGAAAACTAAATCTGATTTGGTTAGAATATTTTCTATTATTATTTTTTATTGTGACGAACTTTTTGAATACGAATGGTTTGATCAATTGTAAATGCAAGTATTAGTAAAATAAGAAGTGCAAAAAAGTACACATCATAACTTGTATATATTGAAGAATTATCACCGATGCATCTAAAACTCATCCAATAGTGGGGATGTGCCATTCGTGAATTTGAATTTTCCAAATATTCTAATTTTGCCAATCGCAACGCTTCATCTTTTGTTTTACCTTTTTTGAGGTTGCTATAAAAAGTACTCATTATCTCAGTACCCGATTCATCTTCAACTTCCCACAAAGACATGACCACAGCCGGGCAACCTGCATATAAGAAGCCACGAGCCAAACTCATCATCCCTTCGCCTTTTTTTAATCTGCCAATACCTGTATTACATGCACTTAGCACCGCTAGCCTGGCATTGAGTTCGAGGTTGTAAATATCAGTTGTATTCAACCAGCCATCCTCAGACAATGATCCTTTATTTGATTCTGGTGTGAAAGCGAGACGAGAGAAGGCTGGCAAAGAATCATTTATATAGGCATGCATCGCCAAATGTAAAATATCGTATTGATCGCAATATTTCCTGAAATTTTCTTCCGTTGCATTCTTGCCTCTAAATATTTTTGTTTTGATTGACTTGGCAATAGCGTCAACCTCCTTCTGCACACCAGGCAAAGGCAATAAAGTGTAGCTTGCATCCGACAATTCAAATGTTTCAGACTGGTATTCCGGAGCAAATGCCAATGTCGAATTTGATATATTTTTGGAGTTAATTGTGCTTTTAAATAAAATATTTGCAGAATTTGCATAGTTGAGATTGTAATCTTTAATCAGATAATCCAAATGTGAAAAATTGATCATCTCGCTTGTGTCCGGCAGACTCTGTAATAAACCATCAAACGAAATATAGTTTAGCTTCCCATCAGGAATAATTAGAAGATTTTTATTTTGCAATTCATTTTCAAAAGGCGCGATTAGCAACTTATATAATTTATGAGAAGAAACACAAAATTGTTTTGATTCAGTATTTGTTGTAAAGATATAGTTAGGGGTAGACATAAAATTATAAAAATTGTCCAACGAAATTTCAATCTCCGAACTTATAGAACTCTTGTGAAAGATACTTTTGTTTTTACCGATCATAAAAGTAAATAATTCAGAATTTAGAATATTTCCTTTTTGATCTGCTTCGGAATTAATAAAGACATATTCAAAAATCACATCGTCTTTTTTCATTTTCTTTTGTATATCCGATATCGAAAACATTGAATTTGAATATTTTAGATCATAGTAGTCCGGGTATTCAACTTCCAGCAATCGATTTAGCTCATCACGTTCCCTTGATGCATCAAATATTTTCTTTTCGTAATCTTGTATCAATACACTGTCAATATTCTCGGTATTGTTTTCTTCAAATATTTTTTGGTTGTAGACAGAAATAATACCATTTAACTTTTTTTCGTATTGGAGCAAACTATCCGGGATAAGACTATTTTCCTGAGCCAGATCGTTTGATAATTTATCAAAGACTGCGCTACTTTTCAATTGTTCCGAGTTGTTGAAGGCAAGTTCAACATATACTTGCTCTCCGGTAATTTCAAAGGCAAGGTATGCGGTTTCTATGGTTTTTGAAAAAGTTGAATAAGCCAATTCTGCCAACTTAATTTTACTTTCATCACTGGAAATTTCGCGACGCGTTTGTTGCATCATGCGACTAGTAGACTGATAATAATCCAAAGCATTGATTAGATTAGTTTTATAGAATTCACTTCGTTCCACTTTGTCAATCAATGCCAAATCATAAAATGCATCGCCAATTTGTTTTAATAAAGCTAAACAATCAATAAACGAAAGACAATCTTCAATTCTTATTGAAGGAGTTTTAATTTCGTTTTTTGAAGAGCTTAATGCGTTTAATCCTTTAGTATAGTAGTCAATTGCTTTAATTAAGTTCTCTTTTTTTTGTGCTTTGAACCTTTTAATGTTTTGGGATTCAATTGTTACTTCCTGATAGATACGTCCTGTTATCTCATAATACATCGATAATTCTTTCCCTCTAAATGGTTGTACTTCATTTAGTATCTTTTTGGCTTTTTCTAAATCTTTAAAACATTCTTCAAAATGACCAATGGATAAAAGAAATTCCGCATATCTCATATATACAATTGCTAAATCAATTGCTGTAGGCTCATAATATTCTTTAGCAAGACTTAAACTTTTTTCATAATGGAATAAAGCCTCAGCATTATCTTCTAATTTTTGGTATGTAATTGCAAGTAGCTCATTATAGTAAATCTGATTTAACTTATCTCCTTTTGTAATGTTCTCTGATAAAATTTGAATTGATTTATCAAAATCATTCATAACATAATAAATCTCTGCAATTGCATAGTTAGCATCTGCAACGTCAATAGGATCTATGGGGCTTTGACTTAAAAAAATATTTAGTGCTCGTTCAAAATAATTTAAGGCGTTTGTGTAATCCAATTTTGCTCGATAAACATTTCCTATATTTCTGTATAGCCTAGCTAGAGCAATGCTACTTGGCTCTCTAAGGAGATAGAATTTTTCAGCCATTCTGTAGTTTTCCATTGCCATGTCAAGCTGTCCCAGATTTTTATAAGCAATACCAATCATTAAGTAGGGTGAGCCCAGTAAATAATGTTTTTCGCCATATATCTTTTTTCGGTAATCTAAATATAATAGAAAAGTATCCAAAGCCTCAACACTTTTACCCTCCTGATCTAGCTCCATCCCATTAAAATATAATTCTCTAATCCTTGCTTTGTAGGCAGTTGTGTCTAGCTCTTGCCCCCAGTTAAACAGTGGCGACAAAACCAAAATTATTAAAGCGCTTAATCTCCAAAATTTGAGCATTGAGTAATGATTTTCGAAAGCAATGTAAAAGTTTTTTTAATTTTTTTCAAATATAGAGGGTTACCTTTTTCATGTTTTCGGAATATATAGGTGAATGTGTGTATTAAAAGTTTAACGAATTAATTTATTATACGATGAAAAGGGTACAGGGACAATCTGCAGAAAATACTTTCGAAGTTTTAAGTTTTGATGTTTTAACTTCTAACGAAATGAATCAGGTTCGTGGTGGAGTTGAACCTCCAAGATCAAGAGATAAAGATGTTTATGATTTTGAAGAAGAATAGTTAAAACATTAACCTGAAAAATTACTACAATGAAAACTACTACAGAAAATATTTTTGACTTATTCGATTCTGCTTCTTTAAGTAATAACGAAATGAACCAGGTTCGTGGCGGAGTAGAACCTCCAAGATCAAGAGACAAGGATGTTTATGATTTTGAAGAAGAATAAGTATTAAGTACCCAAAAAAAATTATCTCATGAAAATTCAAGAAAACAATATAGAAAGACTAAGTTTTGCTGTATTAACAGAAACAGAAATGAATGAAATTCGTGGTGGAGTGGAACCACCAAGATCACGAGATAAAGACGTTTATGATTTTGAAGAAGAATAAAGTAGATTAAAGATATCCTATATACAGAACCAATTAAGTTGTTAGTACAGGGGGTTAAAGCGGGACGCGTTTTAATTCCCTTTTGGTTTTTTAAAGGGGATGTTATTCCCGCTTTTTACCACTAAAAAGTTCGTATTTATTGTATTTACATTTTAATGCTCCGTTAAACAGATCTAATTTCTCAGCCGGCTTTAATCCTACGTATTTTAAGCTTTCCATCGATGAAGTTAATACCCAGGCAGTGTTGCCATGGTATTGATGTTTAAAACGTTCTCCAATCATTTCATACAATCCGTTCAGATTCTCTTCTTTTAATCGTTCTCCATAAGGCGGATTTGTAATAATTGTTGCATTCTTTAAGTTCAAATCCAAATCATTAAAATCAGATACCTGGAATTTAATTTTATTAAATACCAATGCTCGTCGTGCATTGGTTTGGGCATTTAATAAATTACTTCCCGAAATATCAGAAGCGTAAATTGTATGTCTGAATTCCCTTTTCTCTTTTTGTTCCGTTATTTTATCCCAAAGAAGCTGATCGTAATCGTTCCAAAGTTGAAAGGCGAATTCTTTTCTAAATTTTGCAGGCGGGATGTTTTGGGCAATCATAGCTGCTTCAATAGCCAATGTGCCCGATCCGCACATCGGATCTAAAAAGTCTGAATTTCCATACCAGCCGGCCAGCATTATCATGCCTGCTGCTAAAACTTCGTTTAATGGCGCTTCACCCTGTTTTACCCGGTAGCCTCTTTTGTGCAACGATTCACCGCTTGAGTCAATGGATAATGTGCAATTGTCCTGAAAAATATGCACGTTTATAATAATATCCGGATTTTCGGTATCCACATTTGGGCGCTTTCCAAAATTGTCACGGAAATAATCGGCAATGGCATCTTTTACTTTCAAAGAGGCAAACATTGAATTTCTGAATTCACGTGAATTAATAACCGTGCTGTTAATGACGAAATTTTGATTTAAATCAAAATAATTTTTCCACTTAACATTTTTACATTTTAAGTAAAATTGATCGACATTTTTAAACTGGAAATGTTCAACTTCTTTTAATATCCGCAGAGCAGAGCGTAAAAAATAGTTTGATTTATAAATTAACTCTAAATCTCCTTCATAAAATACAGCACGATTTCCTCGTCGTACATTTTGTCCACCTATTCTTTTTACTTCTTTGGCAAGTACATCTTCCAATCCTGAAAATGTTTTTGCAATTAATTTGTGATCTTTCAAGTCAGTTTTGTTTTTTGTTAAATACCTGCGCCGTCAATAAATGGAATATCTCTTGGTCTCTTTTGTACTACCCGAGAATTTGGTGGAAGGCTGTTTGTAACCCAAACGTTTCCTCCAATTACAGAACCTTTCCCAATAGTTACTCTGCCCAGAATGGTAGCACCTGCATAGATGACTACATCGTCTTCCAGAATAGGGTGGCGTGGAATTCCTTTAATTGGATTACCGTTGTCGTCGAGAGGGAAACTTTTGGCACCAAGCGTAACCCCCTGATATATTTTTACATTGTTACCAATAATTGCTGTTGAACCAATTACCACGCCTGTTCCGTGATCAATTGTAAATTGTTCACCGATTTGAGCACGTGGATGAATATCAATACCGGTTTCGCTATGTGCCATCTCGGCAATAAAACGAGGAATCAACGGAACTTCAAGTTGCTGTAATTTGTGTGCCACCCGATAATTCATAATCGCCCTGATTCCAGGATAACTAAAAATTACTTCGCCAAAGTTTTTTGCAGCCGGATCATTCAAAAACGTTGCTTCAACATCTGTCCCTAATATTCTTCTTATTTCAGGAAGAAATTCGATAAATTCTACCGCAATTAATTTCGCTTTTTCGGTATGGTTCGATACCTTATTTGGCGATTCATCTTCACATTCAAAGCACATGCCGGCTAGTACCTCTTCGCTCAATAAATCATATAGTTCATCGATGTAAACTCCCATGTAATGTTCAGTTGTACCCCCACGCAGAGTGGTATTTCCGAAATAACCGGGAAAAAGAATTTCGCGAACAAGATTAATAACCTTAGTTAAATTTTTTATCGAAGGTAAAGGTTCTCCCTGACGATGTTCATGACAAAGTTGTTTATACGATTCAGGCTCACTAAGCTTTAGAATCGTACTTTTTATTTTATGATCAAATTCTTTTGTTGTCATTTTATTTGAAATGTTTTACAAAACTAAATAGATTCCGGGTATTATCTACTTTAAAACGTTTGAATTCCAATCTTGTTGAGATTTTATTTAACTTCATGTATTAATATTGATACAACATGAGTGTTTATTTACGTTTTAAGCTTTGTTTTATGCCCTAATGAGAAAGCGACAAAAAAGATGTAACATGAAGCAAAGTGTTTATTAAATAGCTTCTTTTCTGATGTGCTGCAAATCCTTTTTCCATTCGATATAACCCAGCACCGCCATAATAGTATAAATTATAAAAAGTACAACCGTAGGCCACAATCCTTTGTAAATGTATAATCCGGCAGAAAATGCATCGATAAAAATCCATAAAAGCCAGTGTTCTATATATTTTTTTGCAAGCATCCAGGTTGCAACAATACTCAATGCCGTAGTTAAAGAATCCATATAAGGAACATCGGAATTGGTCCAGTTTAACAGTATGTATAAAAGAATGGTGTATAAAACCACTGATACAAAAGTTAGTTTGATCCAAAGTAGTCCCGGAGTATTCTTAACAGGAACCTGAGTGGTGTTTTGTGGTTTTTTTCCTTTAATCCAAAAATACCATCCATAAATACTAATGGCAACGTAATACACTTGTAATCCCATATCAGCATATAATCTGGCATTAAAGAATACAGCTACATAAATTGCCGAAGTTACTAATCCGGTTGGCCAGGTAAGAATATTTTGCCGAATGGAGAATACAATGTATACTATACCAAGAATGGCTCCCAACAACTCAATCTTGTTGTTTAAGAGCCATTCCAGAATAAAATCTGTCATATTTTTTATTCAGTTGAAACCAATAAATTATTGTATTTTTTTTGGTTCTCTATTACTTCCAAAGCTTTTTGTATGCCGTCGTCACCTGTATAATACACCCTGTAAAAATCATTTCTGGTGTACAAATCGCGAGCTACGTATGCTTTTAATTCACGTTTTAAGTTATCCAATGTAAAAGCCAGACTCTCATCATCTTTCTCAATCCCTTCTTTTTCGCCATTGGCTACAATAATATCAACATCTTCATCACTCATCTCAAATTTCGAATTGAAATCTTCAAATTTTGGATATTTGTTTTTTATATCCGTCCTGTTTTATCAACGTAATCCAGCACAAAATTATAGGTAATTTGTTTTCTGCGTAGTTTATTGATGTATTGATAGTGATGAGAAGTATCCATGGGAATAAATATATCAGGCATAACACCACCACCTCCATAAACATCGCGGCCATTTACAAGTGTTTTGTGCTTTCTCGATTCATCAAAATGAACACTGTCAGCACTAAACATTTCACCATTTTCCAGACGTGAATATTGTTCTTTTCGGTATTCACTAACACCTTCGTCATAGGGTTTTTGAATGCATCGTCCACTTGGCGTATAATAATGCGCAGTTGTTAAACGAACCATTGAACCATCAGTCAAGAAAAAAGGCTTTTGCACCAATCCTTTACCAAAAGAACGACGACCAATGATAATTCCGCGATCCCAGTCCTGAATGGCTCCCGAAACAATTTCACTAGCCGACGCCGAACCTTCATCAACCAAAACTACCAAATTACCTGCTTCAAACATCCCTTTCCCACTGGCTTTGTAATCCCGTTTCGAATCGTTCGTGCCACTTGTATAAACCACCAGTTTATTATCGTCTAAAAACTGATCAGCAATTTCGATAGCCGTTTTTAAATAGCCACCGCCATTTCCACGAAGATCCAAGACAAGATTTTTAACACCTTCTTGTTTTAGTTCGCTCATGGCTGCTTCAAATTCATCGTTTGTTGTTGCCGAGAATTTGTTCAGTTTAATGTATCCGGTACTTTCATCAAGCATATAAGAAGCATCTAAACTAAAAATCGGTATTTTATCGCGAATGATTGAAAAGTCCAATAATTCAGGCATTCCTTTGCGGAGTATTTTTAAATCTACCTGAGTTCCTTTGTCGCCTCGTAACAAATCAAAAACATCGGAGTTTTTTAATCCGGTCCCTGCAATGTTTTTACCATCCACTTCTACAATTCTGTCACCTGCCCTTAAGCCTACCTTTTCAGATGGGCCGCCCGAGATTGTTGTTGTAACCAGTAGTGTATCTTTGAAAATATTAAACGAAATTCCAATCCCTTCAAAGTTGCCTTTTAAAGGTTCATTCATTTTGTCAACTTCCTCTTTCGAAATATAAGTAGAGTGAGGATCTAATTCGCTCAAAAGGTTCGTAATCGCATCTTCCGTCAGTTTATCGATATTGGCTGTATCAACATAATAACTGTCAACCAAGCGTAAAAGACGTGCGAATTTCAGTTGGTTTTTTTGAACAGCTTCCTGGTTTTGAGCAACAGCAAAATTTGCTGATGAAACCAATAGAATTGCCAGAATCAGATAAATACCAAGTTTTTGAGTTTTCTTCATTACTAAATTATGCATGCTTTCTGCTTTAATCATTATAAAATAAACGGAGTATTCATCTGAATAGTCTGTCAATTACTGTCTGATACCCTAACAACTATTCCCACTCAATTGTTGCAGGTGGTTTTGAGCTAATATCGTACACAACACGATTTATGCCACGTACTTTGTTTATAATTTCGTTCGACATCTTAGCTAAAAAGTCATATGGAAGATGTACCCAGTCTGCTGTCATACCATCTGTAGAAGCAACAGCGCGCAAAGCAACGGTATTTTCATACGTCCGTTCATCGCCCATAACACCAACCGACTGAACAGGCAGCAGCATTACACCTGCCTGCCATACATCGTTGTACAATCCCCAGCTTTTGAGACCTTTAATAAATATCGCATCGGCCTCCTGAAGCATGGTCACTTTTTCCTGTGTAACATCTCCCAATATTCTGATTCCAAGACCAGGACCAGGGAACGGATGACGACCTAAAAGTTCTTGTTTAATGTTCATTGCTTTACCTACCCGGCGTACTTCGTCTTTAAAAAGTAGTTTCAAAGGCTCAACAACTTTTAGGTTCATTTTTTCAGGAAGACCACCCACGTTGTGGTGCGATTTAATGGTAGCTGATGGTCCGTTTACCGATACCGATTCAATTACATCGGGGTAAATGGTTCCTTGTGCCAACCATTTTACATCTTGTATTTTGTGCGCTTCTTCATCAAAAACCTCAATAAAGTTCCGTCCAATTATTTTGCGTTTTTGTTCCGGATCTGTTACTCCGGCCAAATCATTCCAGAATTTCTGACGAGCATCAACTCCAATTACATTTAAACCCATGTCTTTGTATGAGTGCAAAACTTCTTCAAACTCGTTTTTACGAAGCAGTCCATTGTCAACAAAAATACATGTCAGATTTTTTCCAATTGCTTTGTTTAAAAGAACACCGGCAACCGATGAATCAACTCCTCCCGAAAGACCAAGCACTACTTTGTCGTTACCCAACTGTGCTTTTAATCCGCTAACAGTACTCTCTACAAATGAGTCAGGAGTCCAGTTTTGGTCACATTTACAAATTTCCGACACAAAGTTTTCCAACAACTGTTTTCCTTCTGTGGTGTGATAAACTTCGGGATGAAACTGAATGGCCCAGGTCTGTTCATCGTCAACTTTATAGGCTGCAAAGTTTACATCTTCAGTTGACGCAATTACTTTGTAATTTTTGGGCAAAGTAACAATCGTATCTCCATGCGACATCCACACTTGTGTATGCAAACTAATATCTTTAAACAGAATATTGTCGTGATCAATAAAACCAAGATTAGCACGTCCATACTCACGTGTATTCGAAGGAGCAACTTCACCTCCGTAAAAATGCGCTAAATATTGCGCTCCGTAACAAATTCCAAGAACAGGAAGCGATCCTTTTATTTTCGACAGGTCTGGTCGTGGTGCATCTGTATCGCGCACCGAATAAGGACTTCCAGAAAGTACTACTCCTTTTACCGACTCATCGATTTCCGGATAATGGTTGTATGGATGGATCTCACAATACACATTCAACTCACGAATCTTCCTCCCAATTAACTGGGTGTACTGAGAACCAAAATCAAGAATTAAAATCTTTTCCTGCATGAAATTTAACTTTATATATTGAAACCACAAAAGTAAAAATATAGTCTCAAAACCTAAGCAATTGTGTATGAAATTAGACGACTTGTTAACAAGATAGCAATGCAACCCGGCTTATCTTGGTTAAAAGAATAAAATTTATTCCCTTTGCGCACGTTTAAATTTATGTGATGCTCTATATTTGTTAAATTTGAACGAAATTTTTAAAACTGAAATTTTAATGAGGATTTTGCTAGCCACATTTGTTTTCTCCTTTTTTATATTTTTTACTGAACAAACTTTTTCGCAGGATTTACGAAAAGACGAGATAGTTGTTGTTAAAGGTGAAAAATTTATTTCACATCAGGTGCGCACCGGAGAAACTATTTATTCTATTTCAAAAAAATACAAGGTCGATCAGGCCGTGATAAACATTTATAATCCTTCGGTTTCAAAAGGACTGAGTATTGGTGATGTTGTAAAAATTCCATACACAGAGGGAGTTACTGTTCTTCAGGATCAGGTTGCAAGCAAGGGAGCTCCCGATGGTTTTAAAACGCACAAAATCGAATCGAAACAAGAAACTCCTTATTTTATCGCAAAACAGTATGGAATTACTGTTGAAGAACTGTATGAATACAACCAGCGAATTCGAAAATACAAGAAGGGTATTCGGGTAAAAATACCCTTTTGGAATGAAGTTGCAGTGCCAGCAGTGGTCGAATCAAAACCTTCCGAAACCGCAATTTCAAATGAATCATTTATTACGCATCAGGTTGCTTCAGGCGAAACTCTTTACGGACTTTCCAGGAGATACAAAGTAAGTGAAAGTGCTATTCTTGTAAAAAATCCGGAAGCGCGGAATTTGAAAGCCGGAATGACGATTTATATTCCACAAAGCGCTGTAGCTGTTGTTGAAGCTCAACCTGTTCCGGTTGAGAAGGATGTAAATGGGAATTATTTTGAGCACATTATTGAGTCGGGGCAAACCATGTGGGGAATCACACGGAAATATGGTGTTTCTGAGGATGAACTAAAAAGGTTAAATCCAATTCTAAACACGGGATTCCCGGCAGGAGCGGTTATTAAAATTCCGGTCACCGAAATCGAAAAAACAGTTGCTAAACCGGTTAACGAAGCGGCATTTAAAAAACACCTGGTTGAAAAAGGTGAAACTTTGTACGGCCTTTCGAAAACATACGATTTAAGTATTGCTGACATAAAAAAATACAATCCGGTGCTTGAACAACGTAACCTGGTTTACGGAGAGACTATTCTTATTCCCGAGCAGCCGGATGAGGTTTTTGTGAAAATAGTGGAGAACAATAAAGCAGATTCGGCTCGTTTGGTGGAAGAGTTTTACAAGGTTGAACTTCCGGTTGAAGTGCCACAAAACTGTTTGCCCGATCGCACAGGAATGTTTATTGATGAAACGTACAACGTTGTTTTGTTCTTACCCTTGTTTTTAGAAGCAAACGATACCTTAAACCGTGAAGATTTAGTTATCGATACAATGGCGCTTTTTACCGATGAAGAGGTGGAGATTGCGCAAGACACTACCATTGAAATGGAAGAGCGAAAAGAACTGTTTAAGCAGTTTTATGGCGGAAGCGAAAATTTTGTGGAATTTTATGAGGGTGTACTTTTAGCCATTGATTCACTTAGAAATGATGGCGTAAAAATTCATTTAAGTGTTTTTGATACGCAACGTAATGCCGATTCTATCAGACAGTACATTGTAACCAACGAGTTTTTGGCAAGCGATTTAATTATTGGTCCTATCTACGAAAGTGTACAAAACGAGGTAGCTCAAATTGCAGCTAAAAACCGGATACCAATTGTGTCTCCACTGGCTTCGCAATCTGCAATAACCAACCACAACGCCAATTATTATCAGGTAAATCCATCGCGCGAGTACCTGGCAGAACAAACTGCCGAACTGGTTGCAGAGGAATATTACAACAGTAACTTTATTGTTGTAAAAACGAAAGATTATGCCGGTACTCCGGAAGGAAGATTGGTTGAATTGTTTCGGGAGAAGTTTGTAAACTCAGGTTTTATGAGTGATACCAGGGGAGTGAATTTTACCATTTACGATTTTGAAAATGAAGGCTCATTTGGTTTACGACGGATCATGTCGAAAAACAAAGAAAATGTGGTGTACATTCCATCATCAAACGAAGGCGAGTTGAGTGTAGCCATTTCTAACGTTAATAATTTGGCCGACGAATTTTCAATTACGCTGATCGGTACCAATCGTTTCCCAAATTATAGCAGTATTCAGGTCGATCATTATCACAACCTAAAACTAAAATTCATTGCGCCTTACTGGATCGATTACACAATTCCTTCGACCATTGATTTTATTGAAAAATTTAAATTGAATTTTGGCACCGAACCAAGTAATTTTGGTGCTCAGGGTTACGATGTTACCATGTATTTTATAAATGCATTAACTGCTTTTGGTAACAACTTTGCTGATTGTTTACCTTATTTGCATTTAAATCAGGTGCAAGGCAATTATCATTTTGAGAAAATGACACGTTTTGGAGGTTATATGAATCAGGGAGTGTCGGTAATTTCTTATACACAGGATTACAAAGTGAAGCGTACCGGAATTAAAGGGCAGCCTCGTTTAACTGCGGAAAGATAGTTTACAATACATCATAACAAAGATCCGATCCTTTTCTACCAACGGAAAAAAGGATCGGATTTTCTGTTTACAGACCAAAGATACACTAAAAAGGAATCAGTATTTTGGTAATTATCCAACCGAATTTTCACCTGTTTTCGACACAACTAAATATTTCGATTTCATAACTCTCATTCCGTCTGTTAGTTAAGTGTTTTTCGAGGCGATTTTTGGGTGACTCAGGAGCTGTTTTTATACCTTTATGGCATGTTTATCCGGAAAAAGCCAAATAAAAGTGGTGTTATCAGCGTACAGGTTATTGCCAAAATAAACGGGAAATCAAAGTTAATAAAAACAATAGGTAGTTCCCGTGATGAAAAAACCATTAAAGAACTAACAGAAAAAGGCCATCATTACATTGCAACTTTTGGCGGTCAAACTGCACTTGATTTTTCTGATGAAACAAATTTAATTCAATCTGTTTTTCAGCAAATCGATTCACACACTGAAGTTGGCACAGAACTTTTATTGGGTAAGATTTTCGATGATGTTGGCTTCAATGTTATTGACGACCAGATTTTCAGGCAGCTTGTCCTATCGCGTTTAACCTATCCGGTAAGCAAGCTTAAAACAAGCGATTATCTTGAAAAATATCATGATCTGGAATATCCGGTGCAACAAATCTACCGTTACATGGACAAACTGCATTCCACCCAAAAGGAACTCGTGCAGCAGATTAGTTATGAGCATACAAAACATGTACTGGGAGGGCAGGTAACCATCGTATTTTATGATGTAACCACTTTATATTTTGAAATAGACCATGAAGACACTCTCAGAAAAACAGGTTTTTCCAAAGAGGGCAAACACCAGAACCCGCAAATCGTATTGGGGCTTTTAGTGAGCCGCAACGGCTATCCGCTTGCCTATGACATTTTTGAGGGGAACAAATTTGAAGGACACACCATGCTACCTGTGCTGGACGCATTCAAAGAAAAATACAGGTTGGACCAACTGGTTATCATTGCCGATTCTGGCCTTCTGTCCAATGCCAATATTGAAGAATTACAGGAAAAAGGTTATGAATTTATCCTTGGTGCCCGAATCAAAAATGAAAAGAAGCAAATCCAGGAACAGATACTGGCTTTAAGTTTGAAAAATGGGGAAAGCGCGGTTATCGAAAAAGATGGGTTAAAACTAATTGTAACTTATTCTGACAGCAGGGCTAAGAAAGACAGCCAAAACCGGGAAAAGGGACTCCGAAAGTTAGAAAAGCGGATAAAGACAGGAAAGCTGACCAAGTCAAGTATCAACAACCGTGGATATAACAAATACCTCAAAATGGATGGTGAGATAAATATTGAAATCGACTATACAAAATATAATGCCGATGCAGCCTGGGATGGTTTAAAAGGGTACATTTCAAATGCCTTTCTGGGAAAAGATGAAATAATTGAAAACTATGGACATTTGTGGCAAATCGAAAAAGCTTTCCGCATATCAAAAACTGATTTAAAAATCAGGCCAATTTACCACCGGGCACAACGAAGGATTGAAGCACACATTTGTATCTCGTTTGTAGCCTATAAAATCTACAAAGAATTGGAAAGGCAATTGAAAAGTCTGAACTCAAAATTAAGCCCCGAAAAAGCCATCGAAATTGCCAAAACAATTTATCAGATAAAAGCAACTGTAAAAGGCAAATCTGTGGCTCAAATTTTACTGATTAACGATCAACAGAAGAAATTAGCACAGCTTTTCAATTTTGGGTGACCCAGTGTCGAAAACAGGAAAAAGATCGGATCTTCTGTTTACATTAAGAAGATACACCAAACAATCATCAAAGTTTTAGTAATTACCCAACCGAATTTTCAGAGCAAAATTCATCCAGCTCTCCGGGATTTGTATTGCCTATTACTTCGTACCTGGCTTTTGCCGTATCGGCTTCATTTTTGCTAATTGTTTTTTTCTTATCAGTGTCGGTTACATGGTGCATTATTTTACTGCCAAAGTAAAAAGCCAGCATAATTTCAAAAGCATCAACCAAACTGTCGAAACCTCCACGCAGGGGTTTTACAACCATCGAGGTACAGACTAAAACAACCACAACTATCAGTAAAGTTAAAGTTAATACGCCTCTCAGGGTACCGCGTGGCAGCCCAAGTGTTTCGTCTTTGTAAGGATTCTCTCTGCTGCCCCAATCTTTAAAAGTAAAATCGTAGAGTAATTTTTTCAGGTAAAAAGCAATGCCTGCCAACCAAGCAACAATAAGGAGTATTGCACAGGTTGTAATTGTTATATCAAAAGCACTAAGTCGTTCCATATCGTTTTTTATTATCCAAGTGTTGGTTCATTTATCGAAAAATCGTTGTTGTTAATTGAAGAAGAAGCAATGGAGTTCTCCTTTTTTGCAGAGGAATGTTTTGAATTGTTTCTTTGGCGCTCAAGAAATTCACTTTGTTTTAAAGTCCGAAATTTGAATTCATTTTCGGTTTCTTGTTTTGCAAAAGCTTTGTCATCGGCTTTTTGTTTGAGGTACTGTAATGGTCCACCCGCAGCCGCAATACCAATTGCAATTTTTGTCCAGCCCAGCTGAAGTTCAACCCATCCGTATTGAACATTTAAGCTATAAAGTATCCAGAGTACGAGGAAAATTATGCCCAGTAGGATTATATTTTTCATGTCATTTTTATTTGTATTTTTTCAATTGTGATCTTTTATAAAGTAGAATATTGAATTTGGAAAAGCAGAATTAGAATTTTGCCATGCCTCGTATTAATCAATATAATCACTTTTTACCCAACCCGTTATTGTAGTTTCAACTTTGCACCAGCCATTTTTTTCTTCAATTATTCTTAATTGTTGACCTTTGGCCAACGGCAGTGCAACTTTTTTGGCATTTGCATTTCCGTTTTGTCTGATGTTTAAATTGTCCACTTTCACAGTAGAATATAGTTTCTCCTTTTCTACCAGATTTAACGACTCGTTTCGGTCGTCGAGCACAATTGTTGTGATGTTATTAAGCGGAAATGCCGGTCCCGGATCTTGTTTGCGTCCCGGTGATACATCGTCGTGTCCAACTATGTTATTTATGTTGTATGCTTCACACAAAGCCAGACAAAGTTCTTTTACCGAATCAATTTGCCCGTGCGTATAAATATGCCAGAAACGTTCGAAATTTTCGTTCTTGTGTTGCAGTTTTATTGCATTTTCAGGTTTAACCGCTTCGTTGTACCAGGTGGCCAAACTTCCATCCGATTTTTGTACCAAATACCCCGGATTTACAATTTCAATTCCGATGGAATATTTGTTCATTCCAGTGCGGTTGCCCAAACGACTTTTACCTGCATGCCATGCTATTCGGTTGGCCGGCATCAACTGATATACTTTACCGTCGGTATCAACCAGAAATTGTACGGAAGCTTCTTTTGTTGATTCGTACAATGTTCTTATATCGCTGTTGATGTTGTTACTTGCCGTGTAATGTAATACAACTGTATCCGGATTTTGTAAGGTTCCGCTGTCTTTGCGAGGCGAGTTTACGCCATAGTTTGTAGCTCTGCTTATATCGATCTGGTAATTGTCAGAGCTTCCTTCTACAAGTAAATGTTTTTCAATATTCATAGTGGTAATTTTAAGATTTTCAGTGTTATTGATAATTTCTGTTTGAGTAGTCAGTATATAAACTGTCCCATTTTTGGTAGTTATTACTGTATTGTGCTGTTTTATAAAGTTCGTTAATAAATTTATCAAGATGTTGTTGCTGGTATTCGAGTGTTTGGTATTTAAACGATTCAATGTCGAGACTATCCAGGTCCTGATGAATAAGTTCTTCAATTTCCCGGAATTCGCTGGAGTCGATACGTAAATCATACAGGAAATCGGATTTGTAATAAAAGTACTTGGAATGAGAGATGATTACTTTTTCAATTTGTCTGTCGTTTTCCGACTTCAATAAACTAAAAAAAGTGTGTAATGCTTCTTCTGCATTTTTATGCGCATTGCTGTAAATATCACGCTTCAGGGCTTCCTGGCGGAGTTGAATTTTGCAATCGCTTTTGATTTTATTTACTTCCTCAAGTGTGAATTTCTTTTGATTGTTTTGATAGATGATTTGAAAACCAAAAAACACCGTGTCCTGATCTTTATTTGCCGAATCAGACGGATAAAAGAAATAGGGATTAATGTCCAGATCTGTAATGTACGGATCAAAATCAAGAAGGTAAACGGTATCGCGGTTTTCCGAGAAAAATATGTTTGTGCTGTCCAGCTGTTTTAAATTGTAACCTACCTTTACCGCACCTCTTCCAATGTATACCAGCTCTTTTTTATCCGCAACAAAATAATCTTTAATATTGGTCTTGTACGTTTCGTAAATAACTGTGTCGTTTTTTTCACTTTCAATCAGTTCAAGTAATAGCTTTTTTCGTTTGATTCCGGTGGCATCCAATAAAATTTTTATAGAAGCTTCATAGTCTTCAGAATGAATTTTTGTCGCAATTGTGGCTTGTTTCTTTTCCTTTTTCTTTTCCTTTTTTTCAACCTTTTTTTTCAGCTTCTCAATTTTTCGATTTCTGAACAGGACGATTTTTTTGTCATTTATTCTTCCAATTTCAATTGTGTCGGCTGTTATTCCGGCATCGAATTCTTTGCCAATTTTCTCCCTGTTCATGGCCAGTTCGTTTCTTATCTTCTCCAGGCTTTTGTAAAACACCGGGTCAACACGTTCATTCACCAACAATAAGGAATGACCAGAAATAACTTCACCATAATATTCTGCTGTAACTAATTCGCCAATTTCTTTAATCTCTTTTAGCGACAAAACTGTGTCTTTTAACACAGGCGACTGTTTGCAGGCAACCCACAAAAAGAGAATGAATAGTAATAGGACTATATTTTTGTACATAATTTTATTCTTTAAATCGAATGATTACGTTATTGAAATTACTTTTTGTTAAAAAAGCAGATAGTATCTGTTTGGTTTTAAACTCCACTTCTTCCTCAATTTTCAGGTATTTTATTTTGTCCCGAATGTCGGTTTCTGCGAGTCGTAATACTTCGTCCAGTTTTTCTATTTTATTTTTTCGGGTACAATCGTCGAAGTTTGAGATCGGAAATACCTCGGTAAATTTTTCGTGCGGATAACTAAAGTTCAGAATTTCAACACGGGGAAGATTAATAATAATTGAGTCATTTTTTATTTCAATATCTTCTTCGGATAATTTGCTTAAATCGATGCCCATTTTAACCGTAGCTTCGGTGTTAAACATGATAACTTCAGCCGGTTTTTTTATGAAAAACAGTTTTCTTTGACTTTCAAACTCTGTCCATACAATTTTATTTAAAACAATTTCCGATGTCGATAATTTGGCTGCCGACCGCACTTTGGTTACAATAAAACTTTTTTGTTTCGGTTGGCTGCACGAAACAACTAAAAGGCAAAAAAGAAGGATTATCGAGTTTTTCATTGTTTGTAGTTTACAGGTTGAATAGGGCAGGTAAATTCCCATGAATTAATGATTCCATTGGTTTATAACTGGAATTCTCAATCCATTTAAAAACGGCAAAATCCTGCTCTTCATTTGTGAAAAATGGTGGAATAAATGCTACCGGAAGTAGTATTTTAATGTGTTTCATTAGAGTTGTTCAACTATTGGTGATTTAATGGTCCTATCGGTTTGTAAATGTCATCCGATTGTAGTACTAAGTTAGGCCATTAAAATACAAAAGTCAATAGTAGAGGGGATTAAGTCTGTTTTTAGAAAGCTGTAAAATGCAGGTTTAAAGAATACGAATATACCTCAAACGCAATTTTTGAATTGGTTTAGGCGCTAAGTAATGGTGCATGTTTTATGCGCGGTAGTGGGGAATATAAAACACTTGAAAAGTAAACTTATCCCATAAAGTTTTTGTCTAAAAACTCCTGAAATTTTTCTTTGTAGTTGTCCGAAACCGGAAGACGGGTTTTGTCGTCGTAAACTATTCGTAAGCGTTCAACCGTGCTTACTTTTTCGAGGTTAACAATGTATGATCGATGTATACGCATAAATTTCTCCTCCGGAAGTTTCTCTTCCAGCGCTTTCATGCTAAGCAAGGTCATAATTGGTTTTTGACTTAAAAGATGAATTCGCACATATTCCTTCATCCCTTCGATATATAGAATGTCGTTAAGATTAATGCGTACCAATTTATATTCCGATTTAATAAATAGAAAATCGTCGTTGCTTTCCAGTTTCTCCGAAGGGTTTTGTGCATTTTGAACCAATTCGAATTGAGACCTGGCTTTTGATGCTGCCTTTGAAAATTCGGCAAACGAAAAGGGTTTTAGGAGGTAGTCGAGTGCATCAACTTTAAATCCTTCCAGAGCATATTCGCTATACGCTGTGGTAAAAATAAGGAGTGGTTTCTGTGTTAAGGATTTTACAAACTCGAGTCCGTTTAAATCGGGCATGTTTATATCAACAAACATTAAGTCAATATCTTGCTTTTCCAATACTTCGAAAGCGGTAAAGGCGCTTGAACACTCGGCAATCAGTTCTAAAAACGGCAGCTTATTTATATAGGCTGCTATTTGTTGCAGAGCCAAAGGCTCGTCATCAATTGCTATGCATTTAATCTTGGTCATTGATCGGGAGTTTAATGTTTATCTCGAACGTTTTATCGTCTTCAAATTTTTCAAGTGTATAGTTTTCTTCGTAAAGTATGTCTAAACGCTTTTTCAGATTTTCCATGCCTAAACCACCAGGTTCATTTATACCGTTATTTTTTGGCTGTTTGCTATTTCGTATTCTAAAATACAGATGGTTTTTATCGGTTTTTAAAATTATCTCGATAAATGATTTTTGCTGGTAACTAACACCGTGTTTAAAGGCATTTTCAACCAACGAGGTAAAAAGCATGGGGTGAATTATAATATTTGGAATGGACTCGGGAAACGAAAGTTGTATTGAAACCTGAGAGGTAAATCGCAATTTCATCAGATCGACGTAACTCACAATAAATTCAATTTCCTTTTTTAAGGTTGTTTTTCCTTCATCGGAATCGTACAATAAATACCGCATTAATTTCGAAAGTTTTATCAGCGATTCTTTGGCATCTTCCGAATCAATGTCAATTAAAGCATGAATATTATTTAGTGTATTCATAAAGAAATGCGGACTTACCTGATTTTTTAACAAAGCCAGTTCGGTATGCAGTTTTTCTTTTTCGAGTTCTTTGTTTTTTTGTTCCTCGTCTTGCCATTTTACGGTAAGTTTAATTGCTGCATTAAAACCAACTACCAAAACCGAAACCAGCGAATAGTTGAATATGTCGCGGTGCCAGGGTTTTCCTCCCGGAGGTTCTTTCATCATTCCCATGTCCATTGGCGGTTTCCCAAACGGTTCATTCAATCCGTGTGGTTCCATTGGCGGCAATCCCATCGAAGGTGGTTGTCGGAACATGTTGCCAACAAAATCAGCAAAATACCCGGCAATTAACACTAAAACTATACTTAACGCAAAATAAAGAATACGTTTTTTACGAAGAAAGAAACGAGGGAAAAGCAAATAATTGTGAAATAAAAACACAAAAACAAAAGGCAAAAAACGAATCCATTCCTGCTGAACTCTCGACCAGTTAATTCCTTCATCTGTGCGGGCAATAAAAACGGGCATCAACAATATGATCATCCACAATAAAATGTAAATAATGGATTCGCCACGTTTTATTTTAAAAGAAGAATTCATGCTTTAAAAGTAGAAAAAATTAAAAATTATGAACTCTGATTTACAGTTGTGTTTTATCTCTCTGCATTCAGTTTCTTTTTGGAAACAGTTAGGGCCGTTCTTTAAAACAAGTTTTTGCAAATCTGAATTTCAGTTTTTTAAACTAAGTGGATTCAATCATTTTCAGAAAAAGAATCAATGAATGCGGGAAATGTATCAACGAAATCGGGAATTGTATAGACGAAAAATTTGGTAGTTTTTGAAAAAAGGGGAGAAATCTTTCTCCCCCAATCAATCGGTAATGTTAAAAATTGCAATTAATATACCTTGGTTACCACCGATGAAATGGTAAAGCTGGTATACAGATTCCCTCCTGAATAAGTTCCTGAAGTATATAATCCATCGGTTGCTGAACCACTGGAACTACCACCTGTATATACTTTGTATGTTGCTCCTTTTTCCAAATTATCTGAAGAAAAGGCTATGGACTGATAGGCTTTTGGTGGTTTGTAGGTTAGTATTTCGGTACCTTCATTGTCTTCGATGTGTATAATGGTTCCGGCTGATTGTTGCGATTTGAAAATAACCAGAACAGAATATTGACTGGATGAAGTTCCCGGTGCTTCCGCCATGCCTGAACTTCCAACTGCCACCAAAAATCCTCCCGATACCTGGCACGAAACATCGTAGTCCAAAGCACTGTTGTCGTTCCGGGTTGAACTGCTAACCAGCTGTGTTCCTCCTGAAATAACTAGCGAACCATTTGAATCAAGTCCGTCGCCACCACAGTTGATGGCTATGTAACCACCTGCAATATTCAACACATAATCAGAGCTGGAAGAAGTGCTTTTGTGACCCGGGCCGCCAAAGGAGGCACCACCTGCTGAAATATTTATGGCATCGTCGCTGGCAACAATATTAAAATTTCCGCCGTTAATTGTAATGCTTCCCAAGGCACTTTCAAGACCTTCGTATGATTTTGTAATGTATATATTTCCGGAAGTGTAAACCGAGTTGTATTCCGAGTGAATTCCATCGTCGCCCGATGCGATGTAAAAAGTACCATCATAAATTTCCAAATTTCCATCGGTATGAATGGCATCGTCGGCCGCATTAATAGTTATAGTTCCTCCATAAATAATTGTACTTACTCCCGATTTTATTCCTTTTGCCGAACTGCTTGAAGATACGGTACTGCTGCTTCCGCCACCCGAGGTAAGATCGAGAGTACCATAAACAATTAACACATCTTTCCCGGCCTGAATTGCATCACATCCTGAAGTTATGGTTAAACTACCATCGTTAATGGTAATGTAACCTCTTCCTTCATCTTCAATATTATCCGATACCAATCCATCACCCGATGAATTAACTGTAATGTTCCCATCTTCAATTATCAAATAATCTTTTCCGCGTATTCCGTCATCAACCGATTTTACAGTAATGTTTCCGCTGGCAATAATCAGGCCGTCTTTACTGGTAATACCATCGCTGTAATTTCCGTCAACAGACAAAGAACCTTCACCAAAGATTGTTAGGTCCGATTTGCTAAAAATGGCAGCATTGGCATCTTCTTCACCCGAACTGTACGACGAACCATCACTAACAGAATTGCTGGTTCCGTTGAGAAGTACAAGCATTACTTTTTCAGCGTTCTCAATATATATCGGAGCATTTGACGAGCAGGATATATCAACTCCATTTAAAATCAATCTTACTATCGATTCGTCTTCTGTATCAACAATTATCTGCCCGTCGTTTAAGCTTCCGGATAGCGCGTATGTACCCGCGCCCGTAATTGTTGCCACACTTCCGTCGATGCTGACATCGGAGCTGCCTGAACTAATTGTGTTACCATTAAGAACGATCGATTTCTCATCAGAACTGCTCCATGTATAATCTGAAGCATCTTCATGATCATCAACGTTATCTGCATCGTCCGAAAGGATTACTTCGGTACTTTCTTCCTCTGTTTCCGAAATAATATCTGAAGTACGAATACACGATGTTGTAAGAAACAACGCGAATGCTATCAAATAAAATTGTGCTTGTTTTTTGTGTCTCATTTCTATATTCTTTTATTGTTTTCTGTTTGTTTACACCTTAGTTACAGTTTAAGTGAGTTTTTCCCTCAGAATTTGAATTTGTATCCCAAACCAATAATGTGTTTGTTTGTGTACTCTTTGTTGTAATAATCGAGTTTGTAACTTACCCCGAGGTAGTTGTTTTTGAAAAGTTTATAATCAACTCCGGCAGTGTATCGCATTTTGTAAAAGCCATCGCCATTAAACTGCTGAAAGAGTTCGGCAGCAACAAATGGCGTTAGTTTGCAGTGAGGAATATCGTATGCCAACGACGCTTTGTAGCGCAAAAAAGATTTATCGCTGATGTCGTCATCGGCATAGTTGCTGTACTGCAAGCGAAAAGCTGTTTCAAAATCGCCAAATTCTTTTTTGGTAGTAGCACTAAACGAGTAGCGGTTAAAATATTCAGTAGATTTTGAATCGCGGGGATTTACCACAAATCGATATGTCGCTCCCAATTCCAGAAATTTTAAGACTTTATATTCCGCTCCTGCCTCAAAAAGATATTTGTCGAGTGAAAAACTTTCATCAAAACGTAGTTCCGGAGAAAAACTCAGTTTAACCTTTTTAAAAGGTTTAAACTGTACTTCTACGTTTGTTCTGGTTTCTAACTCGTTTTCCACATCCTGTGCTTGTGTATAAGCAAACAGGAAAAGAAACAGGAGGCTAAAACAGGCTATTCTTTTTTTATTCATTGTTCGTTTTTGTTTTTTTATCATCGTTTCCGTTAACATTGTAATACAGTGTGATGTCTGCCACATCCTTTAAAAAATCAATTTTCTGAATCTCGTATCGTTTAATATTTATTCCGGTACGTTCCTTTAAATCGGCCATCAGTACATCCTTTTTGTTGTCGTGTATATTTTCTATTTTTTCGTAAATCAAACGGATTGAAGCTTCCTGTTTTAACATCAATCGTTTTTCGAGCAGGAACAAGCCAAATACGATCACCGAATTGGTAAATACCAACTCCACATAACTCACTTTTTTATTGGCCAGGGCATTTATTACCGAAATTCCGATTACAACAAACAAGTAGGTCATTTCTTTTATGGGAATTGCATCGGTTCTGTATCTTATAATTCCAAAAATGGCGAATAATCCCAGGGCAAAACCAAGCTCAAGTTTTACACTGTTTAATAAAAAACTCAGCAAAAAAACCACAGTTCCAACGGCCAGAAAACTAAAGTAAAAGTCTTTCCGTCGGCTGTTTCGCGCGTACATGTATTGCACCACCAAAAAAATGACTAACAGGTTGAGAATAAAACGAATGACCAATTCGTTAAAGTCGGCAACATTGATAACTTTTATGTCAAGAAACCGAAGATTTTCTTCCCAACCGGTTAATTCTACCGGATTTGTAACTGTGCCATTTGCACTTTGAATTGTATCTAAAAGAGTCGTATCCATATTTTTATTAAATTGAATTGAATAAATTTTCTGTGGTATTAATAGTTTTCTCAATACTTCTGATTTTTGCTTTAAAGGCGTTTCGTTTTAATGAGGAGTCGGTAAGCGATCGACCGATACAATACTTGCTAAATCCCGATGTTTTAATACGCTGGTCGCGCAATGCTAAAGCAAGCTGCGAGTTCGACGGACTTCCATCCGATTTTATTTCAACAATTACCAAATTCTCGAGCGCAATCTGTTTCTCAATCGATTCAAACCTGAGGCTAAAATCAATCGTACATCTTTCTTTAAAGTTTTTATTTACGAGGGTAATTCGTTTAAAATTATTTAATAAAGTTTCCTGTAAATCGTCAACTGAAAAAGGGATGAGCCAATTCAGAAATTCCTGTTCTTCTTTGTTGAATTTCGGTGCTTTGCTTTTGGTGTTTATCCGCTTTTTTATGGTGCGCCCTTTGTTGTTTTTTAGCTTTACTTCCAAAAAACTAATGTCGGACAGAACATAACTGCGGCGTCGTATTTTAAATCGATTTAATTTGCCGTTATGATGAGCCGAAAACATTTTATTTTCTTGCGTGTCGTAATAAACGGTTGAGTAGGGAAGTGCTGTTTCTCCATCTATTTTTAAAATGAAATAGTACTCCTGAATCTCCTTTAGTAAACCGTGTAACCGACTGGCGTGAAACCAGTATTTGGTATCGGTTCGGTTCATCAATTGCACACGATCCATTTCATTTAGCCGAATGGGGGCGAAAGCAGGTATACTTGACAATTTTACCATATTAAAATAATATTGCGATTCTGTTACAGAACTGTTAATTGTTCGGTAAAAATATTGTCGGGGTAAATGGATTTAAAATGTAATCAACGAATCAGGCGATTTTCTCAACGAAATGCTCGTTTGTACAATGCATTGAAAACAACTGATTTTACAGTCAAATATGCCGGGGTAAAAGCCATGAATAGTACTTAAATACGCATAAATAAGCTTATTCTGTATGTTGTTTGTTGCGAGGTTTGTATGATTGCTTTGTTAAAATAGCAAACAGATAGGGGCGGGAATTGAGAAGCTGTTTATTCCTGTTTTTTGGCTTCTTCCCATATTTCATCCATCTCGGCCAATGTCATGTCGTGTAAACTGCGGCCTTTCATCATGGTTTGGCTTTCCAGATAATTAAACCGTTTTATAAATTTCAGGTTGGTGCGTTCCAGTGCAGAGTCGGGGTCCACTCCATACAAACGCGCTGCATTTACCACTGCAAAAAGCAGATCTCCGAATTCGGCTTCCATTTTGTCTGTGTCTACTTTATCTATTTCGTGGCTCAGTTCTTCTACTTCTTCTTTTACTTTGTCCCAAACCTGTTCTTTGTATTCCCAGTCGAAACCAACTCCACGCACTTTTTCCTGAATTCTGTTGGCTTTTACCAAAGCTGGCATTGCAGCAGGCACTCCTTCCAAAACTCGTTTGTTGCCCCCTTTTTCCTTTAGTTTTAATGCTTCCCAGTTTTCGGCAACTTTATTGGCCGAGCCGTCAACATCAACATCTCCAAAAATATGAGGATGACGGTAAATCAGTTTTTCGTTTATTCCTTCCAGTACATCGCCCATGTTAAATGCGCCTTTTTCTTCGCCAATTTTTGCATAAAAAACAATGTGTAGCATAATATCGCCCAGTTCCTTTTTTATCTCCTGCAAATCGTTCTTTAAAATGGCATCGCCCAGTTCGTAGGTTTCTTCAATGGTTAGTTTGCGTAACGATTCAAGGGTTTGTTTTTTATCCCAGGGACATTTCTCTCTGAGTTCGTCCATTATATCGAGTAAGCGTTTAAACTCTTCTACTTTTTTTTCCATACCAATAGCGTAATGATTGCCCGAAGGTAAAAAATATGCACTATTTAGCTGAAGTTATTGAAATCGTCTTTCACAAAAGTTTTCCACATTATTTCGTTTTAAATTATTAATTTCATAATCTGTTACAAACAAAAAACTTAGATTATGATTTTAGGAGTATCGGGTTGGTTAAGTGAAAAACTGGGATGGAACGTTACAACCATTCGGATTTTATTTGTTGTTGGAGTATTAATTTTTGGAGTTGGTTTGGGATTGTACCTCGTTTTATGGCTTGTAAAAATGTTTTCGAAATAAACGTTTCCGTTAAATCTACTTTATACAAATAAGCCGGCTTATTAAACTAGGTTTATTTTGTAAATTTGTGCCCTAATATTTTAGATAATACGAATTGGATAAACAAATATTTCTTGAAGGTGTAGATCCGTTGGAGTTTTACGGAGTTAACAATTCAAAGATCGATTTAATAAAAAAACTCTTCCCAAAAATTAAAATTACTGCACGGGGCCAGGCGTTGTTTATTCAGGGCGAACCCAGCGAAATAAAAGCTTTCGAAAAAAAGTTTGCTCTTTTACTCGAGCATTTTTACCAATACAACGTATTAAACGACGAGATTATTCAAGAGATTTTTAATTCTGGAATTTCGTCGATGGAAGAAAATGGTACCGGCGATAAGGATTTAATTGTATTTGGAAATAACGGCAAACCGGTACGGGCACGCACTCCCAATCAAAAGCGGCTGCACGAGGTAAGTTCCAAAAGCGACCTGATTTTTGCCATTGGCCCGGCCGGAACCGGGAAAACCTACACTGCCATTGCTCTGGCGGTTAAAGCGCTTAAAAACAAAGAAATACGGAAGATTATATTGAGTCGCCCGGCTGTGGAAGCAGGAGAGAACCTGGGATTTCTTCCCGGCGATTTAAAAGATAAAATCGATCCGTACCTGCAACCTTTGTACGATGCTTTACAAGATATGATTCCGCCCAAAAAACTGGAAGAGTTTATGAAAGACGGAACCATCCAAATTGCACCACTGGCTTTTATGCGTGGCCGAACACTAAGCAATGCGTATGTGATTTTAGATGAGGCACAAAATACAACTGTTAACCAGTTAAAAATGTTTCTTACCCGAATGGGATTAAATGCCAAGTTTATAATTACCGGCGATGTCACACAAATCGACCTTCCGCGAAAAAGCAATTCGGGTTTGGTGCAAGCATTGAAAATATTGAAAGGAATAAAAAGCATTTCAACAATATTTTTTGATAAAAAGGACATTGTACGCCACCGTTTGGTTCGCGATATTGTTGAGGCATACGATAAACATGCTGAGGAAACAGAGCAGGCAGATTATGATTTTAAAGTAAAAAAGAACAGAGGTAAAAAGGAGGAATTAGAAGATTAATCCGAACTCTGCAAATTAGAGTTTTAAGGATAAACAAAAACAGGATATATTTGTAGAATAAGACGAAAGATAAAACGCAATTACAAAGATTCGAAACAATAATAAATATAAATTATCAATAGAAATGGGTAACGCATTAACAAAAACTGAATTCAATTTTCCGGGACAAAAAAGTTTGTACAAAGGGAAAGTTAGAGACGTTTATAACATTAACGACGACTTTTTAGTGATGGTGGTTTCCGACCGTATTTCTGCTTTCGACGTAGTTCTTCCAAAGGGAATTCCTTACAAAGGACAAGTACTTAACCAAATTGCTGAGAAGTTTTTAGACGCCACTTCCGACATTGTTCCAAACTGGAAAATTGCCTCACCCGATCCGAATGTTACAGTAGGTCATTTTTGCGAAACTTTTCCTGTTGAAATGATTGTTCGCGGTTATTTAACCGGAAGCTCGTGGAGGTTGTATAAAAATGGTGGCCGCGACATTTGTGGTGTACCACTTGCCGAGGGACTAAAGGAACATCAGGCTTTTCCGGAGCCGATATTAACTCCATCAACAAAAGCCGAGCAAGGTGCACACGACGAAAATATTTCGCGTGAAGAAATTATTGCGCAAGGTTTGGTTTCGGAGGAAGATTACAAGGAACTGGAACGTATTTCGCTGGCTTTGTTTAAACGTGGTAGTGAAATGGCCAAAGAAAAGGGGTTGATTTTGGTGGATACAAAATATGAGTTTGGTAAAAAAGATGGTCAGATTTATTTGATCGATGAAATTCATACACCCGATTCGTCGCGTTATTTTTATGCCGATGGGTACCAGGAGCGTTTTGACAAAGGCGAAAACCAGAAGCAACTTTCAAAAGAATTTGTTCGCGAGTGGTTGATGGAAAACAATTTCCAGGGACGCGATGGTGATGTATTACCTGAAATTCCGGAGTCGTTTGTTACTCAGGTATCAGAAAGATACATTGAATTGTATGAAACCATTACCGGTGACACATTCGTAAAATCTGACACTTCAGAAATTCCCGGACGAATTGAAGCTGCGGTAAACGAATTTTTGAAAACGCAGAAATAAAAAACTCAGCAAAAGATATAAAACACCTGCTTTTAAAGTGGGTGTTTTTTTGTGCTCTTGTATTGGTATTGCCAAACGGAATCTATTTTTTGTTTCAGCTTTTGTAAAGTGTTTCGTTTTATTTACTGTGCAATTCGTTGAATCAGATAAACGGTGTAGGCAATATAAACAACAACTAATATGGCAGCCTCCCAACGGTCAAGTGTTTTTCTTTTTCCGCTTATCATGGCAAGCAATAAAAAAGCAGTTCCTCCGGTAAGCAGAAACAAATCGGTATTAAAATTCGGGTTAAAATTGATGGGTTTAATTATACTGCTCACCGATAAAATAAGTAAAATATTAAAAACATTTGATCCGATAACATTTCCCACTGCAATGTCGCTATTCTTCTTTACAGCAGCTACAATGGAAGTAACCAGCTCGGGCAGCGATGTTCCGGCGGCCACAATTGTTAATCCTATAATTTTTTCGCTTATCCCCAGGTGATTTGCCATTTTAACACTGTTTGTTACAACCAGTTGTCCTCCGAGTATTAGCCCCAATAAACCAATTGTAATTAAACTCCACATTTTGAGTGCCGAGTATGTTGAATTTTGTGTGGGCGAATTGTTTTCCTTTTTGATTTGCGTAAAAACATAATACAGAAAAACAAAGAACAGCGTTAGCAGAATTATTCCATCAAGGCGACCAATGTATGCACCTTTTGGACTACCAAAACCATTGGCGATCAATAAAAGCAGAATTGTAATGATTAAAGATATTGGAATTTCGCGCCAGGCTGTTGATGATTTTACCGAAATTGGGAAAAGCATTCCTGACAATCCCAGAATGATGAATAAATTGAAATTATTACTTCCAATAATATTTCCTAGTACTAAATCGGAATGATTATTTGTGGATGCAATTATGCTTACTACCAACTCAGGGGCCGAGGTACCAAATGCAACAATCGTTAAGCCGATTACCAAATCAGAAACGTTGTATTTTCTTGCCAGGGCAGAAGAACCGTCAACCAACCAGTTGGCTGCAAGAACCAGTGCAATAAATCCAAATGCTATCAGTATAATGGGAATAAACATTTCGTTATAATTTAATGTTTCCTAGTCCGTAGTGGTTCGATGGATAAAGAACGCCGTTTTTCAATTGAAACAAATCGGTAAAAGGATCTTCCAACAAGTCTAAATGCCCGTCGAGATCAGCAAATTCGATGTTTTTTCTACTCAATGCAAAATGGAGTCCTGCCGATATTCCCAAAGCACATTCGTCAATGCAGCCAACCATCACCTCTAATCCTGCGGCTTTCGACACTGAATTTATGTGTTGTGCTTCCAGTATGCCTCCAACTTTCATAATTTTAATGTTTACCATGTCTATCAGATCGTTACTTGCCAGCCTGAAAGCATCTTTTAGTGTTTTAATACTTTCGTCGGCCATAACCGGCACATCTATGTTTCTTGACACTTCTCCCAGTTGTTCCTCCTTTTTTTGTTTGGTGGGTTGTTCCAGAATTTCTATTGCCGCTTTTTGTGTTTGGCGCACAAATTCGAACGATTCAGCCGGAGTATAACCTTGGTTGGCATCAAAACGAAGCGAGAATGCCATCCCATATTTTTCGCGCAGTTTTATTATTTTTTCAATGTCATCATTTAAACTGATTCCACCTTTTAACTTAATAATGTTAAATCCTTTTTTAAAATAATAATTTGCCTGTTCTATGGTATCTTTTAACGGCAATATTCCTATGGTAATACTTGTTTCAATATTTGTTCGGTACCCACCCAGCAACTGATAAAGTGGCAGCCTGGCTTTGCGTGCCAAAATATCGTGCAGTGCCATATCAACCATCGCAATTGCCGAGGCTGCATGTGGCGAATGTTGTTTTAAAAGGTGCGTAAAACGGACAAGTTGAAAAGGCGATTCGTTTTTTAACAAGCCTGTAATCTGGTTTTCAATTGTATGTATTACATCATCTGCCGTTTCGCCGGTAACTTCCGGGTCGGGGGCAGCGCAGCCCCAACCTGTAATTCCCTTGTCGGTGCTTAGTTTTAAGATAATATTTGTTGCTTTACTCACCGTTTCATAAGCAATTGTATATGGAATGGCAAGTGGCATTTCCAGTTTAAAATATTCGATTCCTGTAATTTTCATACGATTCAAATTTAGATGATCAGATGTTTATTTGCCCGAGTTAATACCTGTTTTGGTACAATTTAGAGGAAGGCGTATTTTTTATGGTTTCTACAAAATCAGCCATTTTTCGTATCATTATTTCCCACATTTGATGTCCTTTTTCAGCACTTGCTTTTGTTGCGTTGCCCATCACTCCCGATTTTGTGAGTCGTTCGGTGTGCACATACCAGCTCACTCCACGGTCTGATGTATAATCCAGGTATTCATTGTCCAAATCCAGTGTGTCATCCACTGCTTTATCCATTTCCACTACTTCGGGACGAATGGCGAGCGAAGTGCTTGTTTCAATTTCTCCTGCATGAATATCGTTGTGCGTGTCGATTAAATCGTACAAATCAATATCGCTGGTTTCGCCGGTTTCCACACATACAAAAATACGTGCATCGCGGTTGATCATTTGTGCTGCATACGTTAATGTGGGAACATTGTCGCCGTGACCGTTCAACATAACCAGTTTTTTAATTCCATTGTGGGCCAAACTCATGCCTATGTCGTAAACCAAAGCCGATAACGCATTGTTCGAAACGGCCAAAGTTCCTTTAAACTCGCTGTGGTGATACGATACACCATAGGGAATTGGCGGTAACACAAAAGGTTTTGGATCGGGGCAGGCTTCCGCCACTTTTCGGGCCAGGTATTCGGCGTCAAAATAATCAACATCGAGTGGCAGGTGAGGGCCGTGTTGTTCAATGGCACCGCAGGGAAGTATTGCCGTGTCAACCAGTTTTAAACGTTCTTCGATTTCGGGCCACGATAAGGTAGCCCACATGTAATCGGGATATTTTGTTTTATTTTTCATCAAATTTATACTTGGTATTTTTCAGAAAATCATCATTTAATTCAAAGTCAAGCCATTTGTTGTTTTCTCTTTTTACACTTCCATCAGCATATTCAGCAAATATTTCGAACAGCGGTTTTCTAATGTGTTGCGGTAAATCTTCCAGGTTGCTTCGTTCTGCATCGAAACGCAGTTTCATAATTTCGTCGTGTTTTTTTGCTGCCTTTTCGGTAAAGGTATTTTTCTCGATCAGGTTTTTATCCAGAAGCATATGGTACAAATGAGCTGCATCGCTTCCAATTTGTTTTACCGATTTTGATGCCAGTGCTTGTAGTCCATTGTCAATTTGTTGCTGATTGTATCCACATGCTTCGGGCGATTCATCGAGTGCCTTTACCATCCCTATTATGCGGCGGCATTTTTCGCATTTTCCGCAGGGGTACATTTTACCGTCAACTTCGTGGGCGGCATGGCACGAAACCTGGTGTTTTTGCAAGTTGGGATAACGTTTAATAAGCACTTTCATTATCAGCATTTCCGACAAACTTCGAAGTATCGAAAACTGATACATATTCCATCCTTTGTCTCTGTAATAACGGCTTAGTGCGTTGTCGAAATACTTGCTCTGGTCGTATAGGGCATTGTAGTGAGTAATTCCATTTAAATTGCCTTTTACGGTGGTGTCGTATTCGTCGCCAATAAGTATGTTACCGATGCCTTTTTTACGGGCAACGGGTAAAACTCCAAAAAGAAATACGGCCACAGTCCAAAGGCGAATGGGGTAAATGTCGGCCCTGATATTGCTGTAATTTTCTTTAATAAACGGGAGCTGTTTTAACATCCAGTTAAACAGTCGATCGCTGTTGCACCAGGGTTTTTCGGTGTTTGCTTCTGTTTTTTTATAATGTCTGTACGAGTTAACGGCTGTAAACCAATGGCGGCCGGCCTCGTTTATAAACACCGGGTAAGGATCGGCTATTTCTTTAATTATACCATAACTTAACAGACTGTCTTTACCACCACTGCTAAGTATCGCATATTTATCATAGTCGGGTTGTTGTTCTTCTTTTTCTAATTTAAAATCGGGGAAACGGGTATTCGAAAAAATAATGTTAGCCTGTGTGTATTTGTCTTTTTTTTCGGGTAATAAATTGTCGAAAGGCGCTTTTAAAAATTCATTTTTGATAAGTAGTTTATTGGTCAGGATTTCACGCGATGTATTTTCCATCATGGCCTTAATAAACTGCTGGTCGGTTTTATCAAATAATCCGTCGAATTCAATCGTCTCGAAAAACAATCCATAATTAATTGCCACCTGGGCAAGCATCATCGAAGCGAGATTAACATCGGAAGCACTTTTTTTATTAAAGTAAGCATTCTCGTACGAATAGATTAAGTCAAAAGAGTTTGTTTCTCCCGACATTTTTTCGACGAAGTAGCTGGCTTTAACCTTTTTCGTTTCGATTTGCAGATTGGTAACCGATAGTTTTTTTAAGACTTTAAATGACTCAATTGTAATCATTTGATGTATGATTTTAAAAGTTCCACCAATTTGTCGGCTCCGTATTCCAAAACATCGAAAGCGGGCAACCCGGTTTCTTTTGTTATTTCTTCACAAGCAGGCAAAATTTCCTCCTTTGTCATTTCCTCGTGGTTTACGGTAATTGCAATTACTTTTTTCCCTGAAATGATTTCAATGGCGTTAATTTGCTCTTTAATTGAATGTAAAACATAACCCGGAAATCCATCGTATTCTTTTCGTTTTGGCGCATGTTGCAGAATCACATAGTCGGGTCGGCCGGCTGCCAGAATCTCAAATCCTCCGGGATACGCAGGATTCATCAAACTTCCCTGGCCTTCGATAACGGCAATGTCCGGACTTTCGTTTTTCCATGCTTCGTAAACGGCATGTTCTATTTCGCCCGAAACAAAATCGTTTATGCAACTATCCATTATCATCGAGTACTTTGCTCCCTGCATCCATGCCGTTTGGCCGGTACCTATCATCTCTGCTTTTAAACCGGCATTGCGGAAGGCGTGTACCAAAATCCAGGCAGTTGTGCGTTTCCCAATGGCAGAATCGGTTCCAAGTAGTGCAACTTTTAAACAGTCAACCTCTTCAATTTTACCACTAAAAAAATGTAGCTCATCGCGATCGGGAGTACGTCGCACATCTCTAACACGACAATTATTTTTAGTTGCAATTGCCATTAAGTCCGGGTCTTTATAAATAAAGTCATGCAGGCCACTGTCCACATTCATACCCAACTCCAAGGCATTTTTTATTGTGAGGCGGGCTTCTGCCGGCAAGCGTCCACCATCTGGAGCTAAACCTATTACAAGCGATTTTGCTTTGTTGTTTTCTGTCAGCTGAGCCAAGGCATTGGTAAGGTCTTTAAAAATCGGAATTCCATAATTTTTACCATCCAATACCATTCCTGCATCCTGTCCGGCATATTTATTATCAATCACACCTACTATTTCATATCGTTCGGTAAAGCGTACCAATCCGTGAGCTGTTTTTCCATTTGGAGTATTAAAAGCACCATCGCAGTAAACAAGTGCTTTTCCGTCAATTGTTTGTTTCATTTTTTAATATTTGCCGGTTAAAATTGCAACGTATCTGTCGTTAATCATTTCATTTTTTTCGTGTATTTGCAGCAAGGCAATAAGTCCGGAAGTGGATGCCGGAAGAATTCGGTAACCTTCTTTTTTGTGTAAAAAAGTACTCATCTCTTTCATTTTTTTATCACTGATATGATGAGCTTCTCCGCCCGATTGCTGTAAGGCATAAAGTGCTTCGTTTCCATCGAAACTGTGCCAGTTGATCAAGGGCTCATTAATCGATGTTTCCTTTACCAGTTTTGGGTCAATGTCGATGCAATTTTCGAGGCCGGCTTTAAACGATGTAATAATTGGATTTTTGTATGCTGCACTGCCGGCCACAAACTTCGGAATTCTTGAGGTTTTCCCACGTTTGTACAAACTAACAAAACCACGATAAACACCTGCCAGTAAAGTACCGTTCGAAACCGGTGCAGCAATGTATTTTGGAGCATCGCGCAACTGGTCGTAAATTTCGTTTGCAATTTCGGCATAGGCTGCAATTTGCAAAGAGGTATTTGCCCCGCCGGGATTTGCATCGTACCAATCCATATTTAAAGCCATTTTACTTGACTCTGTTACTGTATCTTCGTACGAGCCCGGCAAACGTATTATTTCCGCATCAAAATTTTCCATTTCCTTTATGCGGTCGGTGTGGTAGGTTTCGGGTATAAATATTTTGCATTTTATACCGGCAAGGAAAGCTGCGTATGCAACTGCCACTCCATAATTTCCGCAGGTGGCAAGTGCAATGGTATTGTAATCTCTTCGAAAAGCATCGTGTACCTGTGCAAAAGCAATGCGGTCTTTTTGTGTCCCCGATGGGTTTTCACCTTCGTATTTTATATACAACTGACGAATGTTTAGCTCGCGCTCCAGATTGCGGGCACGGTTTAGTGAAGTGTCACCTATTTCAAGCGACATAATGTCTTCGTACGACTCGATTCTGTCAACCAGTGATAGGGTGGTATCTTTTACCATATCACTCAAATTTTTTACTTCTTTCGATATTCCTATTTCGGCAGATTTTACTCCGTCCAGAATGTTGCTCATTTTTATTTATTTTATAAAAAAAACAGTTGTTTAATTCAATTAACGGTCTTAATAATTCAGGTTTATTTTGTATCGATATTTATCTGAAATGATCTTCTAAATTGTCGATAAAACCTCTACGCTCTTCAATGTTTACGCTCTTAAAATGTCCTTGTTTCTATTTAGAACAGATCTCGTTTAAAAATGGAAATTACAACTTTTTTACATGCAAAACAGAATGGGTTGAATTTTTCTTTGCAGGTGTCAAGTGGTTTGTATACAATGTTTTGAGCTGAATGGAGTGGTGGGTTTGTTGTACTGATAGTAAAATGAAAAGCGCATAAGAATCACTGCAAACGATTTTACACATCGCATGTGCATGATGAATACAAACGGATTGCCGGTGGTTAAAAGCTCATTTCGGCTCTGAAACGAATACCGCTGTTATCGGTAAAGCTGCGATTGGCATACGTACTTCCCAGTTGATGAATGTACTCAACGCGCAATACTTTAAATATGTTGGTAATTCCAACACCTATTTCGGCATAAGGGCGTGTCATGTCCTGCGAAAATGCTTCAGGCAAATTAAACACCGGCTTGTACGAACTTGTGCGATCGCCATAATGTGCTTTTAAGGACACCATTTCGCGAAGTTTAAGCTTTTTTATGAGTGGTAATTTATTTAATACGATTCCGCCACCAACCCAGTCGAGGTGAACATTGGTATATACATTGTGCGCGAACGAAGCCTGGTGCAAGAGGTTAAAACGGTATTTTGCAAAACCCAGCGACTGCGATCCAACGGGTTGGTCGAGTAGGTCGTAGGGTGCATCGCCAAACAAGTATCCTCCGTTTAACATGTAACGCATAAAGGTTGGCCCCATGTTAATTTTGCCCACTATTGAGCCATGAAACTGCGAATACATTCCAAAATCAGGTGCCTGCGAACCGGGTACATTCACCCGGCCAATATCCCAACTTAAATTAATTACCGGTACCTGATCGATGTAATAAACACGCGCGAAATAGTATTTATCGTAATATTGCCCGAATGCAAGTCGCACATTAAAAAGCATTCCGTAATTGGAGTAGTGATTGTAATCAACGCCATTATTTATAAAATGAATATCGGGAGTACCGTAGTTCGACAAGAAATACGCACCGGCTTCAGCACTTATGTTTTCGTCGGCATTGTATTCAAGGCGCAGATCAAAACTTTTTTCTTCCTTTATATAAGGGTTTTGAACCCGGGATGTAACAGCAGCTATAAAATTCCCGTTTCCCCGGGTATTGGGATTCTTCTTAATAAAACGAAGGTATTTATCCTGAGAGACAAGATTGTAGTCGTCGGAATAACTGGCGCGAAGTATGTATTTGTCACTGCTTTGAAGTTGCCAGCCCATGTTCATCCCATATTTAAACCCTTTGTTTTTTGTGCCAAAACCCAGGTAGCCACCAACAGTAAAACGTTCCCACATTCTCTCTCCCGTGCGCAATGGAATGGAAATACGACTTCCTTCAATGGCATTTGTACTGTATATGTCGAACACCGGACCAACTTCAATTTTTCCAAGATCCACATAACTCGTAAGCACCATTCCTCCAACTGCATCAATGCCTTTAACAACACTGTTCTCCTTTAGTCTATCCACACGTTCGTAGGTTCCGTCCGACATTAAACTGGTTGCAAATTCGGGTTGTTTTTTCCAGTCGTGTCCTTTTACTTGGTCTAAATGTTCAGATGTTGAATATTGCGTGGTTTTTGTTACCAGCCAGTTTCCGCTTGCCACCTGGTCGATACGTTGCGATCCGTACCTTGAAACTGTGTCTTTGTTTAGCACCAGTGCGAGATTCAGGCTGATTTCCTGTTCATCGTAAAACCATCCGTTTCCGGGAATTTTTTTGTAGCTCACATTCGACTTGTAGCCATTAACAAAGTTTATGTTTGCTTCTTCCTGTACGTAGGCATAAATATTGGTAAGGGCAAAACTTCCGTCCTCAACCGTAAAACGCCCGGTAAACAAAGCATTGTATTTATTTTTTGGCGTGAACGAAAAACTGTAATACCAGGTGCTGTCAATCCTTGTACTGTCGTTTAAATAAAAATCGTATTGCAAACGAGCCGAATTGGCCAGTGGCGAAATAATTCCGCGCCCAAGTATATTGATCTGATCTTTGTAAAAATCCAGATCGACCACCACATTTAGTAAAATCTGACTTTCTATTGTTTGATTCAGTTTTGGGAATATTCCGTCTCTGCGGTTATACACCACGCTGTCTTTGCCATTTATTACATTGGTACCTAATTCCGATAAGTAGATGGGTGAAAACTGCAGCTCCTGACCTTCAATTTTCATGGTCACTTCGTTCATGTTTTCAATAATCCGGTTCACCCTCGAAGCAGAATCAATGGCAACATAAACCGAAGTGCGTGCAAATGTTTTAAAATCAGTATTGTCGAGTATTTTTTGCCTGTTCTCTTTTTTGTTTTTCATCACCTGGCGCATTAAAACTTTGGCTCTTGATTCTTCGGGTTTTATGGTCACCTCTCCAATTTCAAGTACCTCCGGTTGCAGGCTTATTTCAAGTGGCGATTTGGTTTTTTTCTCAATAAGTATTTCCTGTTTTATGTATCCTATGGAAGAAAAACTAACAGTATCGCCAACATTGGCCGATAACAGAAATCTTCCGTCGGTATCGGTCATCGTTCCACGCACCGTACCTTTAATCCATACATTTACAAAGGGGAGTGGCTCCGTGGTTTGAGCATCTTTTACCCAACCCGAAATTTCGATGGCTAACTCATCACCTTTTGCAATAAAACCGGAGAAGAGCAAAAAACAAATGAATATGATTCTATTTTTCATAGTAAGCTTTACACCTTACCTCAGTTTAGATCCTGTTTTCTTGTGACATCTAATATAAAGAGATTCGATGGCATATAAGTTCAAAATTCTATTTAATTATATGCTGCTTATCTTGCAGATAAACGTTTTCATGGCTAATGAACATATAATATTTTTCTAAAACGAAAGTAGCGAAGCTGTAATTTTTGAATCATAACAATACTACTTATTCTTGTTTTTTTAACATTTATTAATTGTTTGTGTACATATTTACACACTCTATTTTAATGAAATGCTAACCTTAATCGTTGTTGGAATGTAACTATCGGATAAAACTTGATTGAAAGGTGAATATAGCGCAAAAGAACCTGTTGACGTAACAGTTATTCATGTAGAATAATTAATTTTGGCTTCGAAAATCAACTATTCAAAAAAAACCGAATATGAATCACAAACTTATGAATCAAAAAATCTCACTACTGATTTTATTATTTGCAATTTTTTTTGGCTGTGCCGGACCAAAGCAAGAAGAAGCTCCCCAGCGTCCGAATATTCTGTTCATCATGGCCGACGACCACGCTTTTCAGGCATTGAGTGCCTATGGTAGCCCCTTGGCGGAGTTGGCGCCAACACCAAATATCGACAGGATTGCTGAAGCCGGCATGCGCTTTAACCAGTGTTTGGTAACCAATTCAATTTGTGGTCCGTCGAGAGCGACCATTTTTACCGGAAAATACAGTCACCAAAACGGTTTTATCGATAACACAATGGGATCGAAATTTGATTTTAGCCAGAATTCTTTCCCAAAAGAACTGCAAAAAAATGGCTACAAAACCGCTGTAATTGGGAAACTTCATTTGGGTGGTACACCAACAGGTTTCGATTATTCAGACATTTTGCCGGGGCAGGGCAGCTATTACAATCCTACTTTTATTAACCAGGAAGGTCAGTACCAGATGGAAGGCTACACCACCGAAATTATTACCGACAAAACAATCAACTGGTTGCAATCGGTTAAAGATTCTACCCAGCCGTTTATGGTAATGATGTGGCACAAGGCTCCGCACCGAGCCTGGGATCCCGGACCAAATGAATTGGGAATGTACGAAAACACTACTTTCCCCGAACCCGAATCGCTTTTCGACAATTACGAGACCAGGGAACCTGCATCGTTAAACTACATGAGTATCGCCGATGCCATGTCGCTCGATCGTGACCTGAAAATGACTGATCAGCCAAGGAGAGGTCTGAACGAAGAGCAGTTAAAAGCCTGGAATGCAGTTTACGGCCCCATTTATGAACAGTTCAAAAAGGAAAATCCACAGGGAAAGGGTTTGGTTCATTTTAAATTTCAACGTTACATGCGCGATTATTTGTCTTGTATAGCAGCGGTGGATAAAAGTGTTGGCAAAGTGTTGGATTATTTGAAAGAAAGCGGGATGGATAAAAATACAATTGTAATTTATTCTTCCGATCAGGGATTTTACCTGGGCGAACACGGTTGGTTCGACAAACGCTGGATGTATAAAGAATCGTTAAACACTCCACTTTTAATCAGCTGGCCGGGTATCATAGAGGCCGGTTCGGTAAACAACGACCTTGTTTCGAATCTTGATTTTGGCGAAACATTAATTGATATTGCCGGAGGAACAGTTCCTGCCGACATGCAGGGAAAAAGTATGCTTCCGATCTTAAAAGGAGAAACACCTGCCGACTGGCGAAAAGCACACTATTATCATTACTACGAGCATCCGTCGGAACACAATGTGATGCGCCATTACGGTATCACCACCGACAAGTACAAACTCATCCATTTCTACTACGACATGGATAAGTGGGAATTGTTCGACCTGGAAAAAGATCCGAATGAGATGGTAAATATTTATGATGATCCGGCATACACCGATGTTCAGGCCGACCTGCACAAGCAGTTGGAAGAATTGCGTGTACAATATGGCGATACTGATGAACTAAACCAGAAATTTATTGAGGAATACAACGAGAAGGTGAAAAAGAATCCGGGAATTGAATACTGGAAACTTACACCTGATCAGCTGCAAAAATTGTTTGCACCACAAGCGCATTAAAAAAGTTTTGCACATGGGAATTTGTAAAATGCATAGGAAGCTTATTCCATTTTTACTTTCCGTTGTTTTAATAAGTTGTTCCGGCGTAAAAAAGGAAAAAGCAGAAGGGAGTTCGGAAGTAAAAACTCAGACTTCGACAGATATAACTCAACTATCCGCTTTGTTACTGTCATCCACTCAAAATGGAGATGTTGTTAAAGTACAAGAGTATTTGAAGGGTGGTGCCGATGTAAATTTCAAAGATCAGGATAATCGAACGGCTTTAATGTTTGCCTCTTTTAACGGTGCAATACAAATTGTAGAAGAACTTTTAAAATGCAATGCTGAAATAAATTTAGTTGATGTTAACGGTAGAAGTGCATTGCTGTTTGCTGCTTCCGGGCCATTTCCTGAAACAGTAAAGATGCTTCTTGCTAAAGGAGCTGCAATTGATATTCAGGACAATGAAGAGCATTTCTCTGCATTAATGTTTGCAGCTGCCGAGGGTCAACTCGAGAATGTTAAAATTCTTGTTGAAAATGGTGCAAATACCGGATTAAAAGACATCGATGGGGATAATGCCCTGTCGTTTGCCCAGGCCAACGGCCATACGGCAGTTGTTGATTATTTAACGAAAATTGATGGTAAATAGAGAATAGTAGATTTAGAAAGATTGCCCGTAATTTTGACGGGTGATCTTTTTTTTACTTGTATTTAAACTCCATTTAAAACCAATACTTACGTAAAATGAAAACCGGATCTTTACAATTTACATTAGTCATTTTTTTTGTTTATTGCACATTACCACTTTTAACAAAAGCGCAGGAACAAAATGTAAAACCCAATATACTTTGGATTACCAGCGAAGATAACAGTCCCTTTTTAGGGTGTTATGGCGATGAATTTGCCAAAACTCCCACTCTCGACAAATTGGCATCGGAGGGATTTCGATATATACGTGCCTTTGCCAACAGCCCGGTGTGCTCACCTGCACGAAATACAATTATTACCGGGGTGTACGCCGCATCAAATGGAAATGAGCAAATGAGAAGTGCTTATCCAAAATCGGAATCAGTAATTCCTTATCCGGAGCTTTTACGTAAAGCAGGTTACTACTGCACCAACAATGTAAAAACTGATTACAATTATGGTGGCGACTGGAATAGCATGTGGGACGAGTGCAGTACCAAAGCACACTGGAAAAACGCGCCTGAAGGAAAACCGTTTTTTGCCATCTTTAATTTGATGACAACGCACGAAAGTCAGATCTTTCCTTACAATCCTGATGATAAATTACGGCACAAGCCTGAAGATGTAGTTCTTCCTCCACATCATCCCGATACAAAAGAAATGCGTCATGACTGGGCACAGTATTACGACAAAATAGAAGATATGGATGTGCAGGTTGGCGAGCTGTTAAATGAGTTGGAGGAGAGTGGATTAGCTGAGAATACCATCGTTTTTTATTATTCAGATCATGGGGGAGTTTTGGCGCGCAGTAAAAGGTATATTTTCGAAACCGGTACATGGGTGCCATTTATTGTAAAAATTCCCGAAAAATATAAACAGTATTTCCCGGCTGATAAACCCGGAACAAGTGTTGATCGTAACATTAGTTTTGTGGATCTGGCTCCAACTTTATTAAGTTTAGTAAATGAACCAAAACCCGGTTACATGCAGGGCCAGGCATTTTTGGGAACGGCCATTGAACCGGAACCCGAATACATCCACATGACCCGCAGCCGAATGGACGAACGTGTTGATATGAGCCGGGCTGTACGCGATAAAAAGTACCGTTACATTCGGAATTACATGCCTTATCGTATTTATTTGCAGCATCTTGCTTATTTGTTTCAGGCACGTTCTGCTCAATCGTGGGAAGATTATTACCTGGCCGGAAAGTGCAACGATTTACAGAGTTTAGCATTTCACATCAAACCGGTGGAGGAATTGTACGATACAGAGAACGATCCAAACGAATTGTATAACCTGGCTAACGATCCGGCTTTCAAAAATGTTTTGGAACGTATGCGGAAGGAAAATTACCGTTGGATGGCGGAAATTCGCGATGTGGCTTTAATTCCTGAAACACAGTATACTGCCCGCGCCGGCGAAGGATCGATGTACGATTATATGCGATCGGAAGCTTGTCCCTTTGATGTTCTTTTAGAGGCAGCCGAACTGGCAACTCTTCCCGGACATGGAGATATTGACAAATACATTGAATTGCTGAAAAACGAAGATTCGGCACTACGTTACTGGGGCGTAAGCGGATTGCTAATTCATATTGAAAATGCGAAAAAAGCGCTTCCTGAATTAAGAAATGCGGTAAAAGAAACAGAAACGTCGAATGCCGTTTTAATTGCCGAAACCTTAAGCCATTTGGGAGAAATAGACCTCGCAGAGTCAATTTATTTACGGATTCTAAAAGACAAAAACAAAACAATTCTTGAGCGTAACTTTGTTTTAAATAGTACAGATGCCATTAATTTTAAAACGCCTGAAATTGAAAAATGGATCAAACAATATTACGAGAGTAAAAAAGAGGAAACTAAAGGATTTGCTGTGTTTGCAACATATGATTTTTCGATGTGCAAAACCTTACTCGAAAAGTGGGGAATTTTGGAAAGAACAAGCGTAAGTTTGTATTAAAGGAAGTAAATAATACTTTAAGCAGGGGCGATACAAAACAAAAAATGCAATGGCTTTTTCAGCCATTGCATTTTTTATATCTAGTGTTCAATAAAATTGGAAGGCAAACTCAATAGCTGGTATTGAATTGTTTTTGCAATTCGCAAATTACCCAACGAATTTGGATGTAAACGGTCAGTGGTGCCGTTCATAAAATACTTTACATTCGAATCTTCCATGGGATAAAGGCCGCTAATTGAATAAAGATCGATAAGCGGAACAGCCCAAATGGAAGCGGCTTCTTTTATTGTATTCACATAATCTTCCAGGTACAAACCAATGTCGTTCGAAAAGCTCTCTTCCGGTTGTACATTTTTATCGCTGAATGTGGCAAATCCTCTGTGAATAGGTGTTAAGACGATTATTTGCTGGTCGGGATAATTACTTTTCAGAAAGGCCATTGTTTTGTTAATGCGTCCGCAAAATGTGGAATCATTTTTTTCCATAATTCGATATTTACGCAGCACTTTTGTTCCGTTAAAATTGGTTTCTTTTGCTGTTTCGCGGTAGAAATTACCCAAAGGAATGTTGTGGTTGTAATCGTTTGTGCCGGCAAAAATAAAAATAGCATCTACGTTTGCGCCGTGTTCTTCCTGTAATTTTAACGCCTGCCCGTAAACTCCGGTCCACTGATGCCCGCTAATTCCATATACAAAAGGTTCCAGTTCCAACATTTCAGAAAGGTATTCCCAGTAAACGATCCGGGTCGAATCTTTTTGCCATTTCTGGGTCATCGAATCTCCCAGAAAAGCTACTTTTTTATTTTTCCATTGTGAGTTTGGCTGGCCGTAACCCGACAATAGTATGGCAAGGCTAAAAATTAATGTTACTGCTATTTTTTTCATAATAAATTAGTTCAATACGACCTGACACTGACAAATGTTTATTTACCTGTCTGGTCGAATCCATAAAAAGATCGTGTTTATTTTCTAAAAATAAATTATTATAAACGAATGCAAATAGATTTGTCGAAATACTTTATTTATTTGACTCAGGATTAAATTAAAAACCACACGATACAATGCACAGTAGCACGAACTATGCGCTAAGCGGTGAACAGAGATCTGATCCTTATTTCTTCAAAATTTATAAGGATCGGATCTCTCTATCCTCGCTGGTGTGCAATCCCATCTGTGCTGAAATAAACAAATAAACACAAGATGCGATGGTGCGGTAGCTGGTTTTTTTAGGAAAAAACAAATTGTGACTTGTATTATTCATACATTTTTCAAATTTCATATAAAGATGTTACTTTGCAGAACTTTTCTAATCAAACCTAAGAATGAATTTTTTAGATAAAGATATTTTCGAGAAAATTAAGAATGGAGATGACGTGGCATTTAGCCAGTTATTCGACGAGAATTATACTCCGCTCTGTTTTTTTGTGAATAAATATCTTTCCGATTTAGACAAATCCCGTTCTTTGGTTCAGGAATATTTTGTTGACTTATGGATAAATCATCAAAAGATTAATATTCCGGATTCTCCAAAATCATATTTGTATAACTCTTTGAAAAATAAAACGATAGATTATTTGAGAAAGGAGAAAAGATTAAGTCAGAGAGCAGCAATGGACATCCCGCAAAACTCAACTCCTTTTCGCGATTTAGTGGAAGAAGCTGAATTAAACAAAAAAATAAATGCTTCTATTGAAAAATTACCACCCAAATGCCGACAGATATTTAAACTGTGCCGTTTCGAAGAATTAAAATATTCCGAAATCGCCGAAAAATTGAACATCTCCGTAAAAACAGTTGAAATGCAAATGGGAATTGCATTAAAAAAGTTACGCGATAATCTTTCTGAATATCAGATGTTTAATCTGCTTGTTTTCGTTTTTTCAAAAAAAAGTTAATTTCTTTTACAGGGTAAAATGTTTAAATTTCGTCTAATGAACAATTAAATCGATAGACGAAGTGAAAGACCGACAATATAATATAGAAAATCAGTTTGCTAAATTTCTTTCCGGAAACATGACATCCGAAGAAAGCGAAGAATTTAATTTATGGATTGAATCTTCGCCGGAAAATCAAAAACTTCTCCGGGAAAATAAAAAGCTTTGGGATGTAAGCGGCAATTATTTTTCGCCCGAACAGATTGGAAAGGACAAGGAAAGTGTACTTCAGAAAGTTCAATCAAAACAAACCATTCAATTAAACCGTGCCCGCCGAAAATTATTGTTTTATAAAGTTGCCGCCATTTTGGCCATTCCAATCACTTTCGCACTTAGCTGGTATTTTATTACATCAAATTCGAACAAGGAAACGCTTGCTCCCGAAATGTTTTGTGAAATTGCTGCTCCCAAAGGAAATGTTGCCAAGTGTATCCTTCCTGACGGTTCTGAGGTATGGATTAATGCCGGGTCGACAATATCATACAATACATCTGTATTTAATCAACAAATACGCGAGGTACAGCTTAGCGGAGAAGCGTATTTCGAGGTTGCCAAAAACAAGGAAATCCCATTTCAGGTGAGCACATCAATTGCAAACATTCTTGTAACCGGTACTTCGTTTAATGTTAAAGCTCACCCGGGAAGTAACGAATTTGAAACGATTTTGGCCGAAGGGGGTATTGAAATGGAATTAAAAAATAAAACGCATCAAAAGTTGTTGCTTCAACCGGGAGAACGAGCGGTGTACAATTCGGCCCAGTTGAATATAGTAGTTGAAAAAGTTGATGCAGACTATTTTACATCTTGGAGAAACGGAGAGCTATTGTTTAAAGATGCCACTCTTAACGATTTGGTTAACGAGCTGGAACGTATCTACGACATCAAGTTTAACTTGCAAAATCAGGAGTTGGGAGAATTCCGCTTTAGGGGAATGTTTAGCTACAACAACGATCTGATTGAAGCACTGGAAAAAATCAAAAGAACCGCACAAATAGATTATTACATTGAGAACAAGGAAGTTTGGCTGATAAAGAAATCGGCGAACTAAACATTTTAAAACTAATTAGAACTTAAACGTAAACATTATGACTAAAAAAATCCGCTTCGGTTAGTTTGGTTGAAACAGGTATATATTTAGAAAAGAAAAGAGGGACATGTTGGAAGCATTCCCTCTTTACAAAATCTCTTTAACCTGTTACAGCTAAATCAATTTATTAATTAAAAACATTCAAATTTATGAAAAAAAAATTAGAAGCATTGGGGATGTTATATCCCGGTGTGAAAAAAATGATGTTAATTATGAGGCTAACCATCTTTCTTGTTTTAATATCAGTAATGGCCAGTGTGGCCAGTGTATATTCACAAACAACTAAACTAACTGTTAAGATGAATAATACGCGTATTGCCGACGTATTTGATGCCATCGAACAGAAAAGTGAATTCTATTTCTTTTATAACCGCGACCGTTTTGATGATAATCGGATTGTGTCGGTGGATGTTGAAGGAAAGACCGTTGAGCAAATTCTGGATGAATTGTTGGAAGGTCAGTCGGTTACCTATGAAATAGTAAACCGAAATATTTTAATAAAATCAGTAGAAGAATTTCCAGGAAGAACAGGAACAACACAACAAAAATCGGTAACGGGAAAAATTGTTGACACATCAGGAGAACCACTTCCTGGAGTAACTGTGGTTATTAAGGGTACCACCAATGGAACTATAAGCGATTTTGACGGAAATTACATACTGTCAGGTGTTTCAGGCGGTGCTGTACTCCAGTATTCATTTGTAGGAATGAGAACTCAGGAAGTTGAAGTGGGCGATCAAGCTGTAATAGATATAACTTTAGAAGCCGAGACCATTGGTTTGGAAGAGGTAATAGCAGTTGGTTATGGTGTCCAGAAAAAAAGCAGTATAACCGGAGCAATTGCATCTGTTGATGCGGAAGAAATGAAAAACCGTTCTACAAATAATGTTGGACAGGCAATGCAGGGTAAAGTATCAGGAGTTCAAATCATGAATATGTCGAGTGCTCCCGGTGCCGATCCCACTTTTAGGGTAAGGGGTTACTCCAGTAATGGTGCTAATTCTGATCCACTGTACATTGTTGATGGTTTGAAAGTTAAAAGTATAAGTTACCTGGATCCTTCCAGCATCGAATCTATTGAAGTGTTAAAGGATGCCGCTTCAGCAGCCATTTATGGTGCAGAAGCGGGTAATGGAGTTGTTCTCGTTACAACCCGTAAGGGAAGTAAAGCAAGGAGCCGCTTCTTTTATAATTCATTGTATGCTAGCCAAAGTCCAAGAAAAAAACTGGACTTCATGAATGGTGATCAGTTTACATCCTATTGGCAGGAAGCAGGTTATCCTGCAGGTTCATTTCAGAGTGCAAACACCGACTGGCAGGATGTGATGTTTGAAACAGGTCAAAGAATGACACATACCATTGGTTTTGAGGGTGGAACTGAAAAGGCAACATTTTATGCCGCTTTCACCTATAACAGCGAGGATGGTATGATTGTAGGCGATCAGGATACTTATGACCGTATTGCAGGTCAGATCAATGCCACCTATCAGGTTAATGATTGGTTGAAAATCGGGACCAATACTTCAATTGAAAGAGCCGAGATAGTTAGTGTTTCTGCGAACAACATGACTTCTACAGGAAGTGTGATTGGTGGAGCTTACTTTTTCGATCCAACCGTTCCGGTAAACTATACAAGTGATGCAGATGCGCCTGCCGGCCTCGGCCAGCTTGCGTATGAAGCAAGCGGAGGATATATTGATCGCAGCGCTGATGGATTATTATATGGAGAATCAATCTTAATGCAATCCAATTTATGGAACCCGTTATTAATGAAGGACAACTATACCAATCAATCATGGAGATCAAACATTAACGGGTCGGTATATGCTGAACTTACACCTCTTAAAGGCCTCGTTTATACTTCAAGGTTAGGTTACCGTTTTGGTACCGATATGGTTTCCAACTATACCAGCGCATTTTACCACAATACCAGTCAGAACCGTGCACGTGGAGGTTTAGAAGCCAGTGCTACGCACAATTTCTATTATCAGTGGGAAAACTTTGCCAACTATAGCTTCTCTGTAGGAAGTCATGATTTTACTGCCATGGCCGGTATGCAATATGTAAATGACAATACTTCGTTTGTGTCGGGTAATAGTGCATTACTTGCAAGTGATGAACCAAATTACCGTTACCTGGATTATTCTGATGCTGCCGCAACTGACGGAGTTGGCGGAAATAATCTTGACAGACGAAGCATTTCATACTTTGGAAGAGCTGACTGGAATTATAAAGGCAAATACATGTTGCAGGGAACTTTCCGTGCAGATGCTTTTGATGCATCCAAATTGGCACCCGATAATCGCTGGGGATATTTTCCTGCTTTTTCAGCAGGTTGGGATATTTCCAGAGAAAGTTTTGTTGAGGATTTAAACCTGAATTTCTTAAACCAATTTAAAGTTCGTGGTTCATGGGGTATTAACGGTAATGTTACTGTATTAAATAATTATCCTTATTCACCTTCTTTATCGCTGGGCGATTCTTACTACAGCTTTAGCAATCAGTTAGTTTCCGGTGCATTGCCGGCAAATCAACTTCCTAACCCTGAGCTCGTTTGGGAAAGATCAAAACAAACCGACATTGGTTTTGATAGCCGTTTCCTTGACGACAGGTTGACACTGAATGTGGATTATTTCATTAAAACCACCGATGGACTTTTGGCAACCGGACCTGCTCCCGTAGTTTCAGGTACCAGTTCAGTAATGAGAAATAGCGGTAAAATTGAAAACCGCGGTTTGGAACTTGATTTGGGCTGGAAAGGCCAACTTGGCGATTTTAAATACAGTATTATTGGCAACTTCTCAACAGTGAAGAATGAAGTTCTCGAAAGTCCGTATGGTGAAGGTCGCCAGTATGGTGGTGGTGCATTTATTGCCGGTTTTGTTGGAGGAGGTGGAACCTACTTTGAAAAAGGTTACCCGATCTGGTATCTTAGAGGCCGCGTACTTGACCACTATGATGGAGACACAGGACTTCCTGTATGGAAAACTGCTGAAGAATTAGGAACCGATGACGGAATGGATTATTTGGGTTCTGCTATTCCTGATTTCTCTTACGGTTTTACATTTTCTGCTGAATACAAAGGTATTGATTTAAGAGTGTTTGGAATGGGTCAGCAAGGTAGTGAATTGAGTTGGGCAATCACAAGGTTTGACCTTCCTATAATGAACTATCCTACAATGCTGTTTGAAGACCGTTGGACTCCAACAAATCTCGATGCCGGTTTTGCCTCCCCTCAGGTTTATACAACCGGTCCGGCTGTAGCTGCTTACGGTGGATCTGATGTGTTTGTATTTGATAATTCATTCTTTAAAATCAAAGAAATACAGGTAGGTTATACCTTGCCATCTGAATTGATCAACCGTATTAAGATTTCTGAAATGAGGATTTATGTATCACTGGAGAATTATTTCACTTCTACAAATTATCCGGGTATCGATCCTGAATCGATGGCTGGCGTTACAGCTGGTGATAATCCTAATTTGGCTGGTGGTATGGGAATCGACAGGGTTCAGTATCCATCAATGAAGCAGGCTACATTCGGTATTAATGTATCATTTTAACCAATTAAATTAATGGAGATAACAAGTATGAAAAAGATAATATCATCAATATTAGTTTTGTATTGCGGGATGTTTTTGCTGAATTCCTGCGATCAGGAACTGTTGGAAGTTCAGCAACATGGTGCGCTCAATCCCGACACTTATTATGCGAATGCAAGCGATGCAGATGCAAATCAATTAATAGCAGCTGTGTATACAACTATGTATGACATGTCGGGTAATAGTGTTACCGATGGTGATGATGGGGTTACCAGAACTGCCAATACAAATGTCAATTCGCAGAATGCCGGATCAAACGGAACTTTTACTTCGTTATACAGAGTAAATTACCTTTGCAACCTGATCATCGAGAATCTGACACCAGATACTGATATTAAAAAACAGGTAATTGGAGAAGCTTATTTTTGGCGCGCCAATGCCTATGTCGACTTAATCATTGGGTGGGGAACTCCTCCGCTAGTGGATCATGTATTAGGACCAGATGAATTGGAACCGGCTAATGGAAATACATCGGAACTATGGGCTTATGTAGAGAACAGTTTGGCAGAAGCCATTGCTTTACTTCCTGCAAAACCGGGTCTCGGACAACAAGAAGCAATCGGAGGGCGTGTGACCAAAGGCTCTGCCTCTGCTTTGCTCGGAAAAGCCATGTTGTATAAAAAAGATTATGCAGCTGCAGTTTCGGCCTTACAACCACTTATCAGTTCAGGATTGTATGCTTTGGAACCTGTATATCTTAATTTATGGCATGTTGCTTCAGATTTTAGTGATGAGTACATGTGGGAATGGAACATGGATGATGCCGATCAGGCCAATTTCGAGAACCAGGGAGATGACAGACCAATTAGACTTACCTGGAGAGCAGAAAACGTTACAGTTCCCGGAGGACTTGGAGTTTCAGGATTTGGTGGCGCCGACTATGGTAAAGACTTCTATGACTTTATGCTTGCCCACGATGGAAAAAACAATCGTTATAGGGGAACAATCTGGGATTATGAAGATGTTCTGGATCGTTTCGTGGAGTTGGGGTTGGCAGCCGACCGTAACTCAGCTATTGACGAATTCTGGGGGGCTGCACCTATTATGCAAAACTGCCAGGGTTATTTCAGAATCAAAATGGTTCCCTGGGGACCGCATCCTGAAATTGAAGGTTGGGTGAGTGATGTTTACGACTGGAACTGGGCTGATAATATTCACTCGAAAGCAAACTGGCCGGGAATGCGCTACTCAGAAGTATTGCTTATTTATGCTGAAGCCTGTTTAGGAGCTGGAACAAATGCAGGAGAAGGTTTGGCAGCAATTAATGAGGTTCGCGAAAGAGCCGGAATTGAACCACTTGGGTCGTACGATCTTGAAGATGTGAAAGGCGAAAGACGTGCTGAATTGGTCAGTGAGGGAGTTCGCTACTTAGATTTGAAAAGATGGGGTGATGCAGCATCTGAGACAGCCGGACTGGCAGCCTATACATACACTTTTGAAGGTTATGATGGTGCATCTGCCGATTACCTGGTAACACCAACGGCCGTTCCGGAGTGGAGCGACTTTGTGGTAGGTCGTGATGAACTTAATCCATTTCCTTACAATGAAATGTTGTTGAATCCAAATATTGTTCAAAATCCAAACTGGTAAGAATAATTTGATTCATTTGAAAAACTTATAAAAATGCTGTAACCACTATTTAAGAGTGGTTACAGCAGAATTTTCCAAAACAAATTGAAAACAACAAAAGGTATACGTCCTGCTTCAGGATGAGATGCCTGAAAGAACAACGTTTTCGTTTGTAAACAGTAACCTTTAACAAAAGAACCATACATAATTCATCGTTGCATTCATTAATTTATCATAGTATTTATTCCTATGAATTTTGAAGGCACTTTGAACATGTATCCATTCGAAATAATGATTACAGACTTTTCAACAATTGTTTTTAGTATAACTTATTAGTAACCCAAAAGTTAAAGTTTAGAATGTTAGTTAGGAGATATTCCGGCAGACAATGTCTGCCGGAGTATTGATTCTCAGAGCTGAAATTTTAAGAGGACACAATTAAAAAATTGATCAAAAAAATCTTGTCGGGCCTGGAGTTATCCAAGTATTGTTCGAAATGAGAACAGAAGTAGAGTTAGGTCATAGAAAAATTTAACAATCAACCAATGAAGCCAAATTTAAATCTCAAAACAATAAAATACATTTCTTCAGTATTTGTCACTTTTATAACGGTAATACTGATTTTTATTGCCTGTAAACAAGTGGATAATCAGGAAGGACTAGCACTTGAAAAAGGATTCAATAATCCACCGGAAGCAGCCAAACCACGCGTGTGGTGGCACTGGATGGGCGGAAACGTAGCCTGGGAAGGCGCAAAAGCTGATATGGACTGGATGACGCGCGTTGGAATTGGCGGTCTGCAATGTTTCCACGCCGGAATGCGAATGCAGGGAGCCGAGTCGGCAGTTGTTGAAAATTACTACCCGTATATGTCGGATGGCTGGAAATCTGCTTTTGCAAAATCAGCAGCTTATGCCGATCAGTTAGGTCTTGAATTTGCAACCGCAGCATCTCCCGGATGGAGTGAAACAGGTGGCCCGTGGGTTGAACCCGAAGACGGAATGAAAAAAATGGTGTATGCCCTTACCAATGTTGAGGGTGGAAAACCATTTACAGGCGTATTAAATCATCCGCCGGTAGTAACCGGAGTTTATCAAACCAGTACAGGTGGATCTGGTCACCAGGGAAATATGGGCGCAGAAAAGCCTCAGTTGTATAAAGACCAAAAAGTACTCGCTTTCCAGGTTGCAGAAGACGAAATTCTTCCAACGCCTAAAATTACTGCAAGCGGAGGTACGGTAAATGCCGCAGCTCTTTCCGATGGTTTTTACGATCACCCGGGAATTACCCTTCCTGCAGCAAAAGAAGAGGGCGAGATTTCATGGATTCAATTTGACTATGGAAAACCGGTTACCGTAAGAGGACTGGTTTTATCAGCACAGGCTCGTGGTCCGGTGGGTTATAAACTGGAATCGAGCAACGACGGATCAAGCTGGTCAGATACAGGCGCCGACATTCGTGGCGGTGGAGTGGTGCACACCAACTCTGTTGACAATGCAAATGCACGCTATTTCCGTTTTGTAAGTATAAAACAACCACCATCTCCGCCAGCTCCCTGGTTTCGTTGGTCATTTGGACCTCCACCGCCAGCTCCGGTGGCTATTAATTTTACCGAGTTGACTTTGTTGGGAACTCCAACCGTTCATTCGTTTGAACAAAAGGCAGCCTACTTCTCTGATTATTCAAGCAGAGGTTATTTTGATTTGCCAGATGGATCAGCAGGAGCAGCGATAAAAACTTCTGAAGTATTGGATCTAACCGAAAAACTGAACGAAGACGGATCATTGAGCTGGACACCTCCTGCAGGACAGTGGATGGTACTTCGCGTTGGTTATTCGCTTACCGGTGCACAAAACCGCCCGGCCGCTCCTGAAGCAACCGGTTTGGAAGTGGATAAACTCGATTCGGCAGCAATAAAACGTTACATGGATTATTACATCGATATGTATCGCGAAGCTGCTGACGGCCTTGTTGGAGAGAAAGGATTACACGCCTTGATGTTCGACAGCTGGGAATCTGGTTTTGCCAACTGGACACCAAAAATCCTTGAAGGTTTCCAACAGAATATTGGTTACGATCCAACTCCATGGGTGCCTGCTTTGGCCGGTTACGTAGTGGAAAGTCCGGATAAAACAGACAAATTTTTGTACGACTGGCGACGCAATATTCAGCTGATGTTAAAGCAACATCACTACGATTTCCTGACACGTTATTTGCATGAAATTGGAATGATCCGCTACGGAGAAGCGCACGAAGCCGGTTTTGCAACCATGGGAGAAGGAATGGAAATGAAACAAACTGCCGACATTCCGATGGGTGCGATGTGGATGCATCACGAACCCGGTTACATGGAAGGTAACTATTTTAACGACAACCAGGAATCAGCTTCGGTTGCCCACATTTACGGACAAAATATTGCAGCTACCGAATCATTTACCGGCGGTCCGGCCTACGGCACAGCACCGTGGGATTTGAAATCAACTGCCGATGCTATTTTGCTTTCGGGTTCTAACCGTTTTGTAATTCACACTTCTGCTCACCAGCCAATCACCAGAGGTCCTGGTGTTACATTGGGCGTTGGACAAATGTTCTCGCGTAACGAAACATGGGCCGAGCAATCAAAAGTTTGGATCGACTATTTGTCACGTTCATCATACATGTTGCAAGCCGGTAAAGCTGCCAACGACATTGCTCTTTTCTACGGCGAAGAATCATCGATGACTGCGATCTACGGAAACGACTTTAAACTTCTTCCAGACGGATATCGCTACGATTTTGTAAGTGCCGCTGTGGTAATGAATATGCTTTCAGTGGAAAACGGCGCATTAACCACCGAATCTGGAATGAACTACAAAGCGATTTTCTTAGGTAGAGGTGCTACACAAATGACGCTTCCTGTTTTAAAGAAAATGAAGGACTTTGTTGAGCAAGGTGCCGTTGTAATCGGAACTCGTCCTGAAGGTTCTCCAAGTTTGGCAGATGATCCTGCAGAAGTTAAAGAAGTACTTGATATTCTTTGGCCGGGCGATGCCGTTGCAAGCGTTGGACAAGGTAAGGTTTTCAATACAGAAGATTCAGGCGCAGCCTTTAAAGAAATTGGTTTGGAGCCAGACTTTACCTACGAATCACCGGTTGCTGACAGCGACGTTATGTTCCTGCACCGCAAGCTGAATAACGGTGGTATTTATTTCGTAGCAAGTCAAACTGACAATGTAGAAACCATCGAAGCCAGTTTTCGCATCAGCGGTTACAAAGCTGAGTTGTGGGACCCTGCAACAGGAAAAATCAGTCCTGTATCGTATGAGTTCAAAGGCGAACGTACAAATGTTACTATTCCGCTTGACTCGTTTGGATCGATCTTCGTGGTATTCCGCGAGAAAACAAAACAAAGCAGTGTAAGTCTTCCGGTTTCAATAGAAACTGTGGTAACTCAATTGGAAGGACCCTGGCAGGTTGAATTCCAGGAAGAGCGTGGTGCACCTGCATCGGCTACTTTCGATAAACTGATCGATTTCCGCGAAAGTGATAACGACGGAATTAAATATTTCTCAGGAATTGCAACTTACGTTAAATCGGTTGATGTTGCGCAGGAAACAATCGACAAAGGAGAAGTAATCATCGACCTTGGTTTGGTGAATAACCTGGCCGAAGTTTGGGTGAATGGTCAATTGGCCGGAACAGCCTGGAAACCTCCTTATCGTGTTGATATTACTGATTTTGTAACTGCCGGTTCTAACGAAATCGAAATAAAAGCAGTAAATACCTGGGTGAACCGATTGATCGGTGATGCACAACCCGGCGTTAGCGACGACGAGAAAATTACATTAACAACACGACCATTCTACCGCGCAAATTCACCATTGGTACCTGCCGGATTGATCGGGCCTGTTGAAATTATGAGTTTAGCAACCAACTAAAAAATACATATCATGAAACGTAAAAATACAATCAAACTTGTTCTTTGGAGCCTGATCCTTTTCATGGCCTGTCCGGCATTTGCCCAAACCGGTTTAAAAGTAGGGGCAGCAAAAGTCGATATCACACCAAAACAAAGCGACTTAAAGAGTTCAACTGATATTATTCGTGGAAAACTTTATGTGCGTGCAATTTACATTGAAAACGGAACAAATTCAGCTGTTTTAGTAGCTATCGATGCCGGTGGTATTCATGAAATTGATGATATATTGGCGAAATCATCAGAATCAACAGGATGTCCGGCACAAAACTATGTAGTTACCGGAACGCATACGCACAGTGGTAACACTGGGGGACTTTTTAACGGAGCTCCTACTCCGGAAACAATTGCTGATGCCATTGTTGCTTCTGTCGATCAGGCGAAGGCAAATATGGCGCCTGCAAGTGTAGGTTACGGAACTACACAAGTTGATTTGAATGTAAACCGCGATAATTTCGATGAGAATTTAGAGTGGCACCAAACCGCAAACTGGGATGGTCCTTCAGATAAAACTTTGGCAGTAATAACTTTCCTTGGCGAAGACGATGTGCCGATTGCTGTGTACATGAATTACGCCATGCACCCCGTTAATTTCTTTATGAGTGGTGTTGTTAGTGCCGATTTCCCGGGCGATGCAACAAAATATGTTGAAGATATGTTCGACGGAAAAACTGTGGCTTTATTTAGCCAGGGTGCTTCCGGCGACCAAAATCCTAAAATGGCATATACTTCTATTTTCCAGGAAGGGCAGATTAAAGGCGTATTGCCTCCACCTGCTGCGCCATCAACAGGCCGCCAACCATCATTCGACGGTCCGGGAGAAATTCCTGCCGACCAACTTGAGGCTCACAAAAAAGTTGTTGATCGTAAAAGCGACTATGTACACATGTTAGGAACTACTTTGGGTAACAACGCTGTACAGGTTATGCTTTACCATACGCAATATGAAAAGAGTTCGAAAATCTGGTGTAAAAAAGAGGATGTGGTTTGTCCCGGCCGTGTTCGTATTGATACCAAAGGTCGCGAGAATTACGATCCGGGATACAAAGACCGACCGGATGTACACATTGGTTTGGGTTTGGTTCAGATTGGCGATATCAATTTGGTAACCGTAAGTGGCGAGGTTTATTCTGAAATTGGAATGCGATTGAAGGCTGAGTCTCCTGCATCTAAAACAATGATGGTTACATTAACCAACGGAACGCGTACAGGATATATTTATTCTACTCAGGCAAGTACTCACCTTACTTTTCAGGTAATTGGTTCAAACCTAAAACCCGGATTTGCTGAACCGGCAATTGTGAATACCGCGATTGAAATGATGGAAGAATCAAAACTTTAAAAACGAATTTTTAACTTGCAGAACAGCTTTAGACTTAAAATTTTATAAAATAATCATGATGAAACGAGCATCATAAAAAGTTTTTTAATACTCAGGAGCATGATTATGCGAGTTACATGAGTTACCATTGAAAATTAAAAATATAAACGAATGAAAAAATCGATCGCTCTAATTTTTATGCTGGCTCTTTGTCAGTTAACGACAATGGCGCAAATGCCGGCTGCCAACTTCGAGGGAGAAGAAGTTTTTAAAAACGACGATGTTGTTTTCCATAAAATTGACGACCACACCTGGGTGGGAACCGGGCACATGTCGGCGAACGAGAGCATCTACCTGATTGAAGGAAATGATAAAGCTGTTTTGCTTGATGCTGCAACTAAAATCACCGACCTGGATAAAATTGTTGCGTCAATTACCGACAAACCGGTTACACTGATGCTAACACACGTGCATCCTGACCATGTTGGTGCTGCCGATTATTTTCCGGTGGTTTATATGAATCCCGGCGATAAAGAATCCGCTGCCCAAATGATGCCAAATTACAAAGGTGAATTTAAGTACCTGGAAGACGGTCAGGTTATCGATCTTGGTGGCCGAAAACTGGAAGTGGTTTTTACGCCTGCGCATACCTGGGGATCTACAACATATATCGATAAAGCAGCCGGTTATGGTTTTAGCGGCGATTCATTTGGTTCGGGAAACTTATTAATGTTTGCCGGAACTTTCTCCGACCTGATTGCCACTTGCGAGAAAATGAGTGCAGTTATGGAGAAAGAAGCCATCGAGAAATTATATCCCGGACACTTTTTCGGTAACAATCCCGAAACAAAACAACGCGTGGACGATTTGATCACCCTGAGTAAAGATATTCTTTCGGGTAAAGAAAAAGGCGAGGAAACGGAAGGTAACCGATTTGGTTTTAACCACATTGCTACTAAGTACGGTGTGCGAATTAATTACGGAGATAAAACCATGAAGTAATAGTGCCAGCAAGAAAAGTCCAACTTGTGCGTTACGCTCGTCCGAAAAATACTCGATTACGTCAGTAAACTCCGCTTTTTCGGTCTTCGCAAGCCTTGAATTTGAACTTTTCTTATCTGACACCTCATTTCTTACTATTGATAAAAAGAACCTAAAAACAGAATAAAATGAACTCAATAAACAGAAGACAATTCGTTAACCGATTAACATTAACAGCTGCCGGAACCGTAGCTTTTTCAGGCCTTGCCTATTCTTCGGGCAAGTTCATCTCCGGTTTTGGTGCCGAAGAGTTTGTAAGTGCTGAAAGCGCAACCGGAAAGTTGCGCGGCGTAAGACAAGATGGTGTAAATATCTTCAAAGGAATTCCGTACGGAGGTTCTGTTTCGGGAGAAAACCGATTTCGTCGTCCGCTAAAAGTTGACCCTTGGACAGGTGTTCGCGATGCACTGGAAGTAGGTGCACCATCGGTGCAAGGTGCGGGATGGGGGCCAAAACCTGCTGAAGATTGTTTGTTCCTGAATGTGTGGACACCGGCCAACGATAATAAAAAACGTCCGGTTATGTTCTACAATCATGGTGGCGGTTATGTTACCGGATCGGGTGGTTCTGGCCATCAGGACGGTGCAAACCTGGCCCGTTATTTCGACGTGGTTGTAGTGGCAACCAACCACCGACTGGGTTTATTGGGTTTTCTTTATTTAGATGAAATTGCGGGTGCGGATTATGCCGGATCGGGAAATATGGGCGTTCTGGATATTGCTGCCGGATTAAAATGGGTGAATGAAAACATTGATCGTTTTGGTGGCGATCCGAATAACGTGATGATTTTTGGCGAGTCGGGTGGTGGTGGAAAAACAGCTTGTGTTTATGCCATGCCGGAAGCTTCGCCTTATTTTAATAAAGCTTCGATTGAAAGTGGCCCGGGCGTTCGGATGCTCACAAAAGATCTGGCTGCCGAAACTACCGAAATGGTGCTTAAAGAAATGAATATCGCCAAAAATGACTGGCGAAAACTGCTTGAAGTTTCACCGGAGCAATTGTTAGAGATTCAAAACAAATTCATGTTTATCCCACCTTTTCAGGCCGAAATTGGAATACCAGAGATGCACGGTTTTGGACCGGTAGTTGATGGTTCGGTTTTACCAAATCACCCCTTCGATCCAACAGCACCAAACATCTCAAAAGACAAGCCTTTGCTTACAGGATGGAATGAAGATGAATATGCATTTTTTGCTATGCAAAACAGGAATACCGAATTTACCAAATTCACTTTTGAAGATCTCCCTTCGAAGCTGGTATCACAGTTCGGTAATGATGCTGCGACAATAGTGGATGCATATCGTAAAGCTTCGCCAGATGCAACGGCCCCTCAAATATTCATGGCTGTTTCATCTATTAATATGATGGGATTGGGTTCCATTGAAATTGCCGAACGGAAATCAAAAGAAGACGGAGCGCCAGTTTACCTGTACAATTTCGGTTACAAATCAGACATGAAAATTCCGGGATCGGATTTCCCAATGGGAACGCCGCACGCGATGGATATTTCCTATAAATTCAACAATGTGCAGCCGCCCAAAGAAGGCGAAGAACAACAACGTATGTTTGGCGACAGTTCGCCCGCAAGCTGCAAAGCATCGCACAATTTTGCCGAATTATGGACCAACTTTGCGCGTACTGGTATTCCTTCAGCCGAAGGTGTTCCGGAGTGGCCGGCTTATAATTTTAAAGATCGGCCAACCATGCGAATCGATACGGATTGTACAATAATAAACGACCGGTACAAAGTGGAACTGGACATGTGGAGGAAAATTGGAAAATTACATGCCGTTTGAAAAAGACTGAATTTGTTTTACACATAAAAAATATTCGAAACATAAACCAAATGAAAAAAACACTATTGATTATCAGTTTTCTATTTGTTGTACAGATTACTTTACTTGCACAGCCTTGGAACCGGAATCAAAACAACGAATGGGATGCAAGCTGGATTTGTGTCCCTGAAACAGAAGCAACGGATGCCGGGCTATACTTGTTTCGGAAAACTATAAATTTTGATGAGCTACCTGAAAAACTGGTAATGCGCGTAACTGCTGATAACCGCTACAAACTTTACATCAACGAAAAGCTGGTTTCATTGGGGCCTGCACTTGGCGATCTGACACACTGGAATTACGAAACAGTTGATATTGCACCTTACCTGAAACAAGGTGAAAACACTATTGCCGCCGAGGTTTGGAATGAAGGGGATATGAAACCAGTTTCACAATTCTCGTGGAAAACAGGATTTTTATTTCAAGGTACCGATGAGGCAAGCAAAGTATTAAATACCAACGATTCGTGGAAATGTATCGAGGATAAAAGTTACACTCCGATCAGGCAGCAGGTACGTGGATATTATGCTGCCGGTGCAGGAGAAAAAATTGACATGAAGCTGGCAGTAAAAGGTTGGAAAACTCTTGGTTTTGACGACAGCAGCTGGAAAGCAGCCAAAGCTGTTTTCGAACGTTCAACAAGGGGTATGGGTTTTAATACACGGGGCGGTTGGACATTGACTCCCTCAATTATTCCTCAAATGGAAATGACTTACCAACGTTTGGTAGCAACGCGAAAAGCAGAAGGTGTTTCTGTTCCTAAAAACTTCCCTGCAGAAAAAGTGGCTTTTGAAGTGCCTGCAAATGCTACAGCAAAAATTTTACTCGATCAGGAAGTGTACACCAATGCTTATCCAACACTCGTTTTTAGTGGCGGCGATAAAAGTACAATCGTAATTACCTATTCCGAAGGTTTGTATGATTCCGAAGGTGCAAAAAACAATCGAAACGAGATAGAAGGGAAAAGCATTTCAGGACGCACAGATACTATTATTTCGGATGGTTCTCCTAATCAGATTTTCACTGCTTTAAACTGGAGAACTTATCGATATATTGAGTTAAAAGTGGAAACAAAAGATAGTCCGTTAATCATCGAAGATTTCTACGGAACATTTACCGGCTACCCATTTGAAATGAACGCCAAAATAAATGCCAATGATACAGAGTTGGATAAAATTCTGGAAATTGGCTGGCGTACTGCCCGTTCATGTGCAGTTGAAACATATATGGATTGTCCGTACTACGAGCGTTTGCAATACATTGGTGATGCTCGAATCCAGCTACTTGTTTCGTATTTTAACAGTGGCGACGACCGTCTGGCCAAGAATGCATTAAACCTGATGAACAATTCTCGTCAGATGGATGGATATACTTTAAGTCGCTACCCGGATACGCAAAATCAGGTAATTGCCACTTATTCGATGTGGTATGTGTGTATGTTGTACGATTACCTGCTGTATGGAAGCGATCCTGAATTTTTAAATGACAAACTACTGGGATCACGCCAGATTTTAAACTACTTCATCAGTTTTGTTGACGATGACGGATCGCTCAAAAACCTGCCGGGATGGAACTTTACCGACTGGGCAAGCAACTGGCGAATGGGAATGGCACCGGCTGCCGAAGATGGAAGTACTGCTTTGCTTGATTTGCAGTTGTTATTGGCTTTACAAGCTGGTTTGGAGCTGGAAAAAGTTGAAGGAAGTGTTGAGTATGCTAACATGTATGCAAGCCTGGTAAAAAAGATGTCGGAAACCATTAAACGAAAATACTGGGATGAATCCCGCAGCTTGTTTGCCGATACACCTGACAAAAAAGATTTCTCGCAGCATACCAATTCAATGGCAATTCTTGCCGGCCTTACTACTCCGGAGCAAAACGTTAAAATTGCTCAGCAAATGTTGGAAGATGAGTCGCTTACTCAAGCTACTATCTACTTTAAATATTACTTGCACCTGGCCCTGGCGAAAGCCGGTATGGGCGACGATTTCCTTGAGTGGCTGGACATCTGGCGTAAAAATATCGATCTTGGTTTAAGTACCTGGGGCGAAACCTCAGAGGTGGAAACAACCCGTTCTGATTGTCACGCATGGGGTGCCAGCCCGAACATTGAAGCTTACCGAATTGTACTCGGAATTGAAAGTGCTGCGCCGTATTTCGGGAAAGTGAAAATTGAGCCAAATATTGGTGCGTTTGAAACAATTAGTGGTGAAATGCCTCATCCTGCCGGAAAAATTACGGTAGAGTACGATAACTCTTCAACAGGCTTAAAAGCAGAAATCAGTCTGCCGGAAGGAATTACAGGAACATTTGTGTGGGAAGGCAAAAGCCAGGAGTTGAAGAGCGGCAAAAACACGATCGATTTATAATAATTACAACGAATAAAAATGAAAACTAAATCAATCAAAACAATATTTATTACACTGCTCGGAGCGTTTTTAGTAACAATAATTTCAGCACAGGAAATCCAGCGAAACAGAGGGCCACAGGTGGTTTCTCCCGAAATTACCATAGACAACAGTGTTACGTTCCGTCTTTATTCAGAAGATGCCAAATCAGTAAGAGTAAATGGAAGCTGGATGAACATGGGGGAGACGCTTGAAATGAAAAAAGGCGATGACGGTGTTTGGACTGCAACAAGTGCAATGCTGGAACCGTCGATGTATCATTATAATTTTATTTTAGATGGTGTAAATATTCTTGACCCGAAAAATCCGCAAGCCATGCGCGATGGAACGAGGTATGCCAATACTTTGATCATTCCCGGAGAAGCATCGGAATATTTCCAGGTGAAAAATGTTCCTCATGGTTCAATTAATAAAGTGTGGTACAATTCTCCTTCGTTGGATTTGACCCGCAGAATGTATGTTTATACACCTCCGGGGTATGAAGACAGCATGGAAAAATTTCCGGTTTTATACCTGCTTCATGGTGGTGGTGGCGACGAAGATGCGTGGACTTCCTTAGGGCGTGCGAATTACATTCTGGATAATCTGATTGCAGAAGGAAAAGCCAAAGCAATGATCGTTGTGATGACCAATGGGAATGCAAATCAGACCGCCTCAATAACCGATTGGTCAAAAGAACCGGATGCTTCTTTAAGTGTAGAGCCAGGCTCCAATCGCAGCGAAAAAGAGATTATGGATGGAATTACAGCGTTTCCAAACAGTTTGGTAAAAGATGTAATTCCATACATCGAAAAGCATTTTAAGGTAAAAGCTGATAGCGAAAACAGGGCTATTGCAGGTTTATCTATGGGATGTATGCAAACACAGATAATTGCCATGACAAATCCTGAATTGTTCCAGTACGTTGGATGTTTTAGTCTGGGAATTCATTTTAACGACCCATTTGGTATAATTTCAAATAATATTCTGATTCCGGCATATGACAAAAACCTGGGAACCATGAAGAATAAAGTGTTCTATGTTGGTTGCGGGAAAGATGATTTTGTTTATGAAGGTGTTCAAACCTTGCGTAAAAAGCTGGATGAGCACAACTTTAATTATATCTATAAAGAAACCGATGGCGGACATACGTGGGCAAACTGGAGAGATTATCTGGCAGATTTTACTCCAAGATTGTTCAAATAGTTCTACTTCTTGTAGATATAAATCGACAAAAAAAGTATGGACAGATATACAAAGCATACGCTGGAGAATGGCATATCGCGACGAAGCTTTTTGTCGCGTGGGGCTCTTGCATCGGCTGCTGTTGGTTTGGTAGGATTTAGCGGGTGCACACCAAATAGCCCCGGCGGGGAGGTTTTCGCAAAGGGGATTTCCTATGGAAGTAGTTCAGACGAAGGAGCTCAACTCTCATTTCTTCCAAAACCTGATAAAATTGATGATGCAGCTATCGAAAAAACAGAAACATTTGATGTGGTAGTTGTAGGAGCAGGTGCTTCCGGAGTTCCGGCAGCGTTGTCAGCGCTGGAAAATGGTGCTTCGGTTGCGGTTCTTCAAAAAGAAAATGTTGCCATTTCGCAAGGTAATTCAGGTGCAGGAATTGATCTTGCAGCCAGTGATAAGGCCGGCGTTGAAGCACTTGTTTCGAGGTTGATGAAAGACAATGCTCATCGCTGCAATCCAAAACTTTTAAGAGAATGGGCCTATAATTCCGGCGAGGCAGTTTCGTGGATGATCGACCGTGCAAAAAAGGCAGGCGCTAAAGTGATTGATCAGGGGAATCTTCAGCAGGTTAATATCCTAAAAATGAATGGCTATAATCTTGGTTTTCATACCGCATATTTTGGGTCAAAACCATACACAAATGGCGATGGAATGCGCGATCTGGCGGCTTATGCCGAGCAACAAGGAGTGAATTTTTTCTATAGTACTCCCGCAATTCAATTGGTTCAAAACGATTCCGGCGAAATAACCGGAGTTATCGGGAAAGGGAAGGATGGTTCGTACATCAAATTCAGGGCAAAAAAAGGTGTTATTCTGGCAACCGGCGATTACCAGAACAATAAAGCCATGTGCGATTATTTTGTTCCTGATGCTAAGCATTTTGGAAGAAAGCAAATTAACAAAACCGGAGACGGATTTGTGCTGGGGTACTGGGCTGGTGGAGTTATCGAGCCTATCGGTCATACCAAGATGTTGCACGATTTTGATGCCGGGCCGGCTACCATGTGCGATATGCCGTTTTTGGCGGTTAACCACAAAGGAGAACGGTTTGTTGATGAAAGTGTGGAAATGTCGTTGTTGAACAACTACCTGCGGGGTTCGGAGAAGGCGGGGCAGTATTCGCAGATATTCGATGCGAATTACATGAGTCAGGCTAAAAACTGGCCTGGAATTTTGGTCTCACCCGAAGGTTTGAAAAATTATATGCCCGGTGAGAATGTTCCGCATCGTCATGGCGTATATGAAGCATTTATAAATACACATAAAGCGGATACAATTGAAGAGCTTGCCGTTAAAATTGAAGCTGATCCGGCGACTTTGACTGCAACGATTGAAAGGTACAATGAACTTGCAGCATTAGGTGAAGATCCTGATTTTGGCAAATCAGCTGATCTTATAAAACCAGTCGATACACCTCCATATTATGGCATTCACCGTACATTGCGTTTATCTGCAGTTTGCTCAGGGCTTCTTGTCGACGAAAACCATCAGTGTATAAACGCTGATGGCGGGAAAATAAAAGGCTTGTATGCAATCGGTAACCTAGGTGGTGGTTTTTATGGGGGAGTGGATTATCCGCTTACTGTTTATGGTTTATCGTTGGGGCGCTGTTACACTTTCGGGTACCTTGCCGGACGACATGTGGCCAAGTTACAGTCATCAACTTAGTCCGCACCATTGTAAAACCTTTAATTCAATTGAAATGAACGATAAAAGCAAATCAGCCGATAAAAAATCAAAGTTTACGGTGCCGAAATTCCTGATTCTTGCGGCTGTACTAGTTGTTGTCCTGTCAGGGCTGGGAACCGGCGGGGTGTATTGGCACGATCAGCCTCAGTTTTGCGCCAACTGTCATACCCCGATGACCCAATACGTAGATAATTATTACGGTGGAGATACAACGCTGATGATAACGCGTCATGCTATGGCAGACACCGTATCGCTTAGATGTCTTGATTGTCATGCGCAAACATTAGACCAGCAACTTAGTGAAGGAGCACATTGGATAACGGGGAATTATACATTTCCTCTGGAAAAGCGGGAAATTGGAACCCGGAGTTTTTGTATGACAGCCGGTTGTCATGTGGAAGCTGAAATTATTAAGGCAACTACATCGAATCACAATATGTCATTCGCTTTTAGTCAGCACGACCCGCGACATGGAAAACAGGAATGCTATTCCTGCCATTCGATGCATGGGCAGTCGGTTTATTCCTGCAATCAATGTCATCATTTTGAATTACCTGAGGGCTGGATTTCACCTCAGCCAAATGGCGCAATTGCCAGTTTAAATTAATAGCACAAAAAATACCGGCAGAACTTCTGTTGGTATTTTTTTGAATTATTGTTTTCTAAGATTAACTACTCAATGGATTTGTACGCAAAATTCTTTAAGGATATTAACCCATTCTTTTTTATAGCCATTCAATTTCATTCTCATTTTTGTGCCATTTCACACCTAAAGGTCCGGTTGAGAATCCGCAATAAACCGAACATCGATTTTAGCAATTCTACATTGGGTTTTGCCTCAGTTCAAACCTTCACTTTGGAGTGAATTAGACGCGATAAAATATTACCACTCAATACTTGTACGTACAAGTTGGAATGCTTATATTTGGCAGTCAAAGCAGAACACGTGTTCAAAGCAGAAAAGCAGATGATCAATTCAAATACCAAAACAAACGATAAACCTCGTTACCGGCAGATTCAGGATATTTTGAAGAAACAAATTCAACACGGTGAAATTGAAATTGGAGAATATTTGCCTTCGGAAAATGAATTGTGTGCCTGCTATAAAATTACACGAACAACTGCACGAAAAGCTCTGGAAGAGTTGCAAAAAGAGGGATTTATAACACGTCGGCACGGAAAAGGAAGTGTGGTTCGAGAACGACGTGATTCTTTGGGATTGTTAACGGTAAAAGGTTTTTCGGAAGCCGTGGGACAAGGCATAAAAACAGACTTTCTGCAATTGCCGCAAATTAGTGACTGGGATTTTGACTTAAGCTTCAAACCTTCAGAGCAGGAACGGAAAACTCGATGTATTTATTTCTCGCGCCTTAGATATGTAAATGATAATCCGGTTATGGTTGAAGATAACTGGTTGTCGGAAGAAAAAGTAAGTCAATTTACCGAAAGCGCTTTTGTTCAGGATTCTTTTTTTAAAACATTAAGTCAGCGGTATTTGATCGAAATTATTGGCTCGGAACAAGAACTACGAGCTTTGCCGGCCACTGCAGGTATTGCCAGGCTTTTACAAATAAAAGAAGGTACTCCTGTTCTTCATATTACCGTAAAATACCTGACGAGCATACCCGGTTACTACGTTTACAGCCAGCTATTTTGCAACACCAATAAGTATCCCATTGGGAATAATTATTTTATGCAGTAAAATGAAGCATACCTTGGTGAATGCAATGGAAAACGATCTATTTTTAATCTGATTTACTCATACGAACAAGAAATTGAATCATACAACATCTGTTTTATCTCTAACAATAATACAAATGAAAACAACAAAAAAAGCACACGAAATGAGCCTTAAAGAACTGGCATCCTACATCGACCAGTCGGTTTTAAAACCAGAGTTCACGCAGGAAGAAATTCGGAAATACGTACAGGAAGGTATTGACTTTGGCTGCAAAACAGTCTGTATTAATCCTTCTTCGCTGCCAATAGCCAGAGAGTTATGCAAAGGAACAGATACAAAAATATGTGTTGTTTGTGATTTCCCCTTTGGTTTATCAACCACTATTTCGAAAACTATACAGGCAGAAGAATATTGCAAAAGCGGCGATATTTTTGAACTCGATATTGTTGCCAACTACGGCTGGATAAAAAGTGGAATGTGGAAGGAAGTAGAAACGGATATTAAAGCAGTATGTGACATCTGCCATAAATTCGATACAGAAGTGAAGGTGATATTTGAAACAGATGCTCTTTCGCTCGACGAAATTAAAAAGGCAACAGAAACAGCTATTGCAGCTGGTGCCGACTTTGTAAAAACGTCAACCGGATTTTTTACAGGTGGAAAAAGTGAAGGAGCAACAACAGAAGTTATACAGACGATGATGGATGTTGCAAAAGGACGAACTAAAATTAAAGGCTCGGGAGGAATACGAACGCAAGAACATTTCTTTCAGTTAATCGATATGGGGATCGACAGAATGGGAATCGGCTATAAATCGACACCAGTTGTTTTGGGGTTAAGCGCAGACAATAATAGCGGTGGGGGATATTAAATTAGCATGATTTCGAAAAGGAAGTAAAAAGACAGAACCAGGCTTCTTAGTTTGCGAAAAAGAAGAAAGCAGAGTAGACAATGCTGATTGGTCTCTTTCTCTTGCACCATCTCAGAAACTGTGTAAATAGGAATACCTATTTTACAGCGCCTGCGTTCCTACTTATCAGTACGACTATTTGTGGCGTTTATCTTTATTGCAAAATTCTTAAGAGTTGTTTTATATATTTCAGTTATAACGGAATGTAGGATTAGGGTAGCCGGGACTAATACAGTTCCATGCATTTACTTTTATTTCAATTTTGCTGCTTGCTGTGTTGTTTAAGGTTTCTCGTACCAAGTTTTCTAGTGTGTCGGGTGAGAGGCCAACTCGTGCATTAATTATTATCTGTGCCTTATCTGAAATTCCGGCACTTCCTCTGGTTTCAACACTTCCCGCATCGTTGGTAATATTTCCAATCAAATAATCTGATCCATTTTGAATCATGATTTTTATATGACCTACACTGAGTTTCATGCTTTCAATTTTGTAACCAACTTTAGCCAGAAATTTCCCCGCAAATTCATCCCAGTCAATCTCTTCCCCTTTTAGATTTGCCGATGCATTCAACCAGCCTAATACGGCCTCACCTTCAGCATAGGTATTGTAATCTACCTCAATGGTTTTGTTATTTAAACTCGAATTATTCAAAACGTAATTTAACCAATCACTAATCCCTTCACCGGTTCTAGAGCTAACAGACATCACCTTTGTGTGTGGAAAAATTGTTCCAATTTTTTCTTTTAAAAAGTCCAGACGGATACTATCAATTTTGTCTGTTTTTGTTATAACAATTACTTCACTTTCTTCCAGTTGTTTTTTGTAAATGTAAGCAGCACTGGTATGCAAGCCAGCTGTTCCACCGTTCAGGATGTCTTCAAGTTTAAAGGGATCAGCAAGAACCGATAAAGGAGATAATAACATTTTCTCCGAATACAGCTTTTTAATAGGTTGAACTATTGTAGCACTCAAATCGGTACAGCTACCAACAGGCTCCGCTATAAGTATATCAGCATTTGATCTTTCTTCAACATCGCGAACCGAATCAACAAAACCATTAAAGTTGCAACAAAAGCAGCTACCACTAACTTCAGCTACATTAGATGTGGTTTTTAATAAGAAGGCAGTATCAACTAATTCGGCTGCTTGATCGTTGGTAATTAATCCAACTTTTTTCCCCTCGGCCATTAATTTTCTGGTTGTTTCTGAAAGTAATGTTGTTTTTCCTGCTCCAAGAAATCCTCCAACCAGTATTAAGCGTGCTTTATTTTTCATATAATGTATTTTAACTTATTCATTACAATTACAGTTTAACGAAGCTTTTTTCATCGCTGGCTCCAACCGTTTTACAAATAATACCGAAGCGCATCCAAATAAAACAAGTATAAAGGTACCTAATGTCTCTCCAATTAGTTCTTTTTGATACTTCATAATATTTGCCTAGTATTTTGTCAGTTTCAAATCTACTGTTGCCTTAGTTTTGATATGGTAATAGTAATATTTCCTGTTTGAAATAGAATAAAACAAGGATGAATAGCAGTTTTAAAATGATAAAAACAACTTTCATGGGGATAGGTAAAAATGATAATTGCAATCAGAAGAAATGGTGTTGATTAGTACTTCTAACTGCTTGTAATTTCCTCAAAATGTTCCAACGCCCAGTTTACCATCATGTCAATGGCCGGCATAAATTCTTTTCCGGTTTTTGTCAATGAATACTCCACACGCGGAGGTATTTCAGCATACATTTTTCGTTTGATAAGCTTGTCTTCTTCAAGCCGTTTTAAGGTACTCGATAGCATCTTTTGCGAGATATCCGGAATTGCGCTGTTCAATTCTTTGTACCTCATAATATGATTCTGATTTAGTGTGCTCAAAATTAACAACGACCATTTATCGCTCATTCGGTTTATTACATTTCGAATGGGACAAGTTGGATAAAGCGGATTTAAAGTGCGCATATTTCTAATTTTTATCAGTACAAAACTATGTATTAATCTCTTTCGGAGAGCAAAAGCGTAAAGGAAAGTTACGCTTTCAAAAAAGATTAACTTTTTTGGAAAATAATTTACCATGTAAGTGGTTGATAATCTGTAATTCTAACTGCCGGGTTAGGTAACGCACCCGTTTGCAGGATTGTAAATAAGTATCGACTTTTGATGCATTAAAACATTAAAAATTATACAGTAATGAAAAATCTATTGGTAAAGAATGTAGCTACTTTGAAAGGTCTGCTAATCGATCGCGACGGAAATCAATTTACCGTAAAAACCATTGTTCCGGAAGAAGAGCAATCCAAATGCAGGGCCAATTTTGTGGAACTGGAGCCGGGAAATTACGCTTATGGCTACCATTATCACGAAACAAATGAGGAGATTTTTTATATCATCAGCGGAAAAGGTGTGATTCGTACTATTGATGGTGATATTCAGGTAAAAGCCGGCGATGTGATTGGATTTCCTACAGGAGAGAAAGGAGCGCACGTGGTTCGAAATGATTCAGAAAATGAAAAATTGGTTTACATCGATTTTGGTAGCACCGTTATTCCCGAAGTTGTTCATCTTCCTGACTTCAATAAAATAATGGTGATTAGTGGGGAAGTGAATGGTATTTACGATAAGTAGAAAAAAGAACACCGTTTTAAAAACAAATGAAGAGCTTTTCCAAAGTTTTAAACTTTGGAAAAGTTTTCGTTGTACTTTAATGTCATCATTGAAGAATAGCCAATTATAGTCTGATTTTATAATGAGAGGAATGGTGCAGTATGAAAAATTGATAAAGACAATAAAGCAGTGATTCGATTTTTCTGTAGATATTGTTTATCTTCGGATTTCTTCAATTACATAAAACACTCAACCTTTATCCAAATTTCATGCACCATTTAAAGCATATCCTTTTAGAATCGGAACGATATCCTACAACAGAACATTATCCGTTTAATCTTCCCTTGTTTTCCGAAACCAAACAACTCGATTTTACAAATCCGGTGACTATGTTTGTTGGAGAAAATGGTTCAGGTAAATCAACACTGCTCGAAGCCATTGCAACAGCTGCCGGAATTTACATTTGGCGAAATGGAATGAATTCGCGGGTTCGGGTAAACCGGTACGAAGCGTCGTTACATCGTTATTTAAAGATAGCATGGGTGGATGGTTCGGTTCCTGGATCTTTTTTCGGAGCTCAAATTTTTAAAGATTTTGCTTCTTTGCTTGAAGAATGGGCAACAAACGATCCGGGACAGTTGGAGCTTTTTGGCGGTAAATCTTTGATCTCGCAGTCGCACGGACAATCGCTTATGTCGTTTTTTAGGAGCAGATACAAATTAAAATGATTGTATCTTTTGGATGAACCCGAAACTGCACTTTCTCCATCGAGTCAACTCGAACTGCTTCAATTGATAAGCGAAAATGCGACTGCCGGACACGCCCAGTTTATTGTAGCAACACATTCGCCCATATTACTGGCCTGCAAAAAGGCCACCATTTATAATTTTAATCAAATGCCTGTTTCAACTGTCGATTATGAGGATACAGAACATTATAGAGTGTATCGCGATTTTTTAAATCACAGGGAAAAATACATGGCGGAGTAATTTTAAATCGATTGAATTTCGGGCAAATAAAAAGAGTCACAAGAAATAAACCTTGTAACTCTTTGATTTTCGTCGGGATACCAGGATTCGAACCTGGGACCCCCTGCTCCCAAAGCAGGTGCGCTAACCGGACTGCGCTACATCCCGAAAATATTTTCTTTAGAATGTTAAAGGAGTCAAACTTTTGTCTAACTCCTTTTAATTTTATTAAGTCGGGATACCAGGATTCGAACCTGGGACCCCCTGCTCCCAAAGCAGGTGCGCTAACCGGACTGCGCTACATCCCGAAATATTTTTAAGCGGAGAGGGGGGGATTCGAACCCCCGGTACAGTTACCCGTACGTCAGTTTAGCAAACTGGTGGTTTCAGCCACTCACCCACCTCTCCTAATGAGGCCAAACTTGCTAATTAAGTCTACTTTGCAGTAAAATTAATAAAGCTTATTCCATCATAACGAAAGAACGTTGTTCGTTTGTTTTTCGTGCGTGCAAAAGTAGAAATTGTTTTTACACTGACAAAGAATATTCTAAAAAAATGCCAAATTTAATTCACTTTTTTTTTTGTCTTATTCTTGCCCATTTGGCGCCATCTGTAAACAAAGTAATAGACCCCGAAATCAATAAATCTCATCGTCTCCATTTTTTATTTTAACAGAAGCAAATTTCATGAATGAAATGGAGATGATGTAATTGAATGATGCACTATATTTTTTTTTAGCACCGCTAGAAAATCCTGATTTGCCCTGTAAGACCTACCGATTTAAAGTGTTGTGTGCTTATTCTTCAATTAGTTGTCTGGCAATTTTGTAGGGTACGCTAAAAACAGTTCCATGGCGCACGCCGCCGGTAAACGAAATTTTATCCGAAATATCAGTCCAGTTTTCCAAGTCAGTCGATTCAACTGCTCCCATACTTTTTTCGGTGTATTTATCGAAATAAACAACATATTTCTCTCCAATTTTTATGCAGGTTGGACCTTCTGCCCAATAATCTCCGGTAATTGGCAGCGATGGTTTTGAATACGGGCCTTCGATATTTTTTGCCTTTGCCCATCGTATATTTTTTTCAGCAATCGGTTCTCTGGTCTCATCTTTTAAAAAAAGTACAAACTCATCAGTATCAAGCTTTAGTATGGAACCATCGATTACATTAAAACCACGATCGTATAATAGTTTTGTTTCGCTGTATTTTTCAAAATCCTTTGTAGTTACATAATACATTCTATGATTGTATTTATCGTCGCCTGTGCCGTCTGTTTCCGGGAAACGGCCCGGGATGGTGCTTGACCAAAATATCATATATTCGTTTTTGGCTTCATCGTATGTTATTTCGGGAGCCCAGCAGTTTAAAGCTTCCGGTTCATGTTTCATCACCTCAATGTATTTTTGTCCCGACCAGGTTACCAGGTCTTTCGAGCTGGCATAACCAATTCCGTGTTCATTCCAGCCGCTTGTCCAAACCATGTGGAATTGTTTATCGGGGCCATACAAAATACATGGATCGCGCATTAGCACACTTTCTCCTACTTCGGGTTGTAAAAACGACTTGTCATTTTTTAAGGTGTTCCACTGGTAACCATCAGTGCTGTATGCAAGATGGAGTCCGTCCTCTCCGTTTCCTTTAAAATAGGAGAAAAACAGTACATCACTTTGGCTTATTCCCCAAAAAGGAATGACTAGTAAAAAAAGGGCAAGAATCTGTTTCATAGTTTTAAGTGAGCATTATAAACTTTTGGCAGTTTTTATTTTATGCCTAAAGTTAGATCAATATTTGGCTTATTCGTTAAGTTTATCAACGGTCTTTTATCTTTTTAATAAAAAGGAAATGATTCGTCATGGGAAGAGTCATTTGGTCAAAAAAATGTATTCTGTTTAATAAAAACTACAGATGGATTAAACAAAATACAAATATGTCTGTTATTTGTAATGTTATTCAGAATTAGAAACAAGTAACATATACAAATTATGAGTTACAGGGAAGAAATGATATTCACAAAAGTGAATGGCAAAAAGGCGGTGAAGAGTGTGGGTAAAGTAGATATTCACACCAGTAATTATGACGAATTAGGTGATAACCATATTGGAACATCGATTGACACACCGCTGCGAAAAGATGCTTTTGATCTTTCGGATGAGCAAAAAATGGAAATTATTGAGGGCAAATTCAGAGACATTATGGAAACAATGGGACTGGATTTAAACGACGATAGTTTGCAGGGAACGCCGCACCGTGTTGCAAAAATGTTTGTACAGGAAATTTTTTACGGATTAAATCCTGAGAACAAACCCAAAATTTCAGTCTTCGAAAACAAATTTCAATATGGCGAAATGCTGGTTGAAAAAAACATAAATATGAATTCAACATGCGAGCATCATTTTTTACCAATAGTTGGGAAAGCGCATGTGGCTTACATTTCTTCGGGCGAAGTAATTGGCTTGAGCAAAATAAATCGAATTGTTGATTATTTTGCACGTCGACCCCAAGTGCAGGAGCGACTTACTGTACAAATTGCCAACGAATTAAAAGATATTTTAAAAACGGATGATGTAGCTGTTGTAATCGATGCAAAACATTTGTGTGTTTCATCGCGTGGAATACAGGACGAAAGCAGCAGTACTGTTACAGCTGAGTATTCGGGAAAATTTAAGGAAAAAGCAGTTCGCGATGAGTTTTTAAAATACCTGAAATTTTAATTTTCGGATTTTACATCAAAAGCCATTAAAACTTCTCCATGTCGCTGATATAAAATACCATCTTTAATTACCGGGTGCGAAAAATGTTCTTGTCCGCCGCGTGTAATTTTAAATTGGCCTTGCTCTGTCATTTTGCCTATTTTGTCGTGACTCAATAACGATAGCTTCCCGTTTTGAGCGTAGTAATACAACATATTGTCGGCAGCAATCAATGCACCCCAGCCAATTTTTAGCGAGTCGCTTATTTCGCCGGTCTCGGCATTTATACTTTTAAATTGTTTTTTCGAAGTACCACTTCCGTACAGGCAATTATCAATTTTTACAATTCCGCCCATGTAACTGTCGAAACCTGTATTTCGCCATACCTCTGTAATTTCAGAACCATCATCGGAGAGTTGCAGTTTTACACCACCATTCCCATCGCCGGCAGCATAATAAATGTATCCGTTGTCGTAAACAACACAGTTACTGTGAGTATCGCCCATTCCCGGTTGACGTTTGTCCAACGGCACGTTATCCTGATCGTGCGTCCACAATAATTCGCCTGTTTGTGCATCCAGTCCCATCATGTGATAAGCCGAAAAAGTTACAAATATATGGCGATTGGGTAAAGTAATTAATGTTCCCGGATTGTAAGCTGAACGTTCGCCATATCCCTTGTTCGACCAAAGTAATTCGCCTGTAAAACGATTTAATGCAACTACATTGTATTCTTTTCCTCCCGGCGTCCAAAACACTTTGTCTCCATCAATCAAAGCGGCTTCCGAGTGCCCAAAACGAGGATAGATTCCCTGAAAATCTTCGCTAAAATCTTTCGACCAAAGTACTTCTCCATTATCACGGTTTAAACAATAAAGATTTCCCATTCCGGATCCGACGTAAATTTTATCATCCACAACGGTAGGTTGCGAGCGCGAGCCGGCATAGTTTTTAACCCATTCGTTACCAAAGGGTACTTTCCAACTTATTTTACCATTCAAATCCAGACAAAAAAGTGTGGCCGTGCTGTCGACGGCACCGGTAACAAATATTTCTTTATCGGTTATCGTTGGTGATCCATATCCGTTTCCAATTCCTTCGGTAAACCATATTTCTTCAGGTCCATTTTCGGGCCAGTTTTTTAACAAATTGGTTTCAGGGAAAATACCACCGCGATTTTCGCCCCGCCATTGGTAGGTTTCTGATTTTTTTGATGTACACGATAAGATGACAATGCCAAGCAGAAAAAGGAATACAGTCTTCATTTCAGAATAATTTGATTTTTATAAAAGTATCGATAAAGATAATTTTATTACACTTTTAAGTTGTATGTGGAGGTATTTAAAATGATTATGATTTAGCTTCGAAATAAACAGTCTGCATTTTAATTACTGATTGATGAAAATCGGGGAAACGTGTCCAGAGATCTTTGTCGCAGGTCTTTAAGTTTTTGCACTGAATGCAGGAGTTAATATTTTTGTCAATGGCACACGAACGAACAGTACAGTTACTTAAAACTACACCTGCCGGTTTGTCGTTATTTTTACAACCGAAACACACACTGGTTTTGGCATCGAAATCAATATTGTAATGTTCCTTAATTTTCCAGGTTTCATAGGCTTTCTTTTTAAGTTCGGTATCGTTTTTTACCGATGCTTCTAAAAACTGACAGACTTTGGGACATTTGTAACCACAGTAATTTAATTCTTTTGGATTAGGAATTTCATCTTCTGGAAAAGTAAAAGCTGAAAGTTTTCCAGCAACCAGCAATGTGCACCCGGTCAGTGCGCTGTTTCGAATAAAGCTGCGGCGGTTCGATTGAGTTTTCATAATTTTGATTTTAGCGGATAATACGAATATTGGTTAATTGGTAATAAGACAAACCAAAGACTGAAAACCCCTAAGTTTGTATCAGCAAAGCTATTAGAGTAAAGGTGGTGAGTTTGGGATTTCGGGTTAAAACGTACAACTAAAAAGCGGGTTTTTATTGAAAATAAGTATATACCTCCTGGTAGTCTTTCACTTCCATTAAATCAGCACGAAGTTTTGCTGCTCCAGGAAATGAGTTCAGGTAAATCTTGTAAAAACGTTTTAAAATATTGAAGTTTTTAATTCCTCCCCAGGTTTGTTCAAAAAGCCGGGTGTGTGCCAGTAGTTTATCAATCCGTTCTTCCTTTGTAATTTCCGTTTTTGCGGGATTAAAGAACCAGGGATTTTGAAAAATTCCACGGCCAATCATTACACCGTCAACACCTGTTTCCTGTATTCGTTGTAAGCCTTTTTCATACGAAAAAACATCGCCGTTACCATGAAAAGGAATGTGTGGTTTTAATTGGTTTTTTAATTCAACTGCTTTGGCAATCTCCTCCCAGCTGGCATCGCCATCGGATTGCATCCGCTGTGTACGTCCGTGTAATATTATAGCTGCCGGATCAACTTCCAGCAATTCAGAAATCCATTCTTCGGTTTGGTGTTGTTTAATTCCGGTGCGTGTTTTTACACTTACCGGCAGGGGAGTAGCTTCTTTGGTTGCCAGAATAATTTCTTTGGCCAGCCCGGGTTCTCCAATTAATGCACTGCATGCTCCAATTTTAAACACCTTTTTTACCGGGCATCCCATGTTAATGTCTATGCCGTCAAAATCATAATTTTCGGAAATATATTTTGCAATGTTGGCATAAATCTCGGGATTGCGCCCCCAAATCTGTGCAACCAGTTTTACGCCCATTTCTTTTAGTAAAATTCGTTCCGATTCGTTAACGATCAATCGTTCGGAAACACGCTCGCGTCCAACCGGATGGTTCATCCCTTCCACCGAAGTAAATTCAGTAAAAACGACGTGCAGTTTACCGGGGGTTGCCATTCCCATCACAATCTCGCGAAAAACGGTATCGGTTACATCTTCCATGGGAGCCAGCGAAAAAACCGGGCTTTTAATTTCTTTCCAAAAATTGTTCATGCTGCAAAAATAGAAAATGTGTATAAATGACTGGGCGTCATTCCAAATTTAGTTCGGAATCTAACCGCGATATAAAGATACTGAAACAGGTACAGGATGATGTGTCGATATTTTTTTATTGAACAGTTAGTTTGTCTTGTTCAGTTTGTATCAAGGAAAGGCTTTTTCTAAATTTTCGGCTGTTGCCAAAACCCACGCGTTTTTCTGCCGATCGTGCTTTCCCAGCCACTTTTTCTTCGGCACATTCGGGAGTGCAGCACCCATTGTATTTTTTTGCGCACTCCGGACATTGGATAAATAAAATGTGGCAACCATGGTTGTCGCAGTTGGTATGCGCGTCGCAGGCAGTACCACACTGATGACATTTTGAAATAACTTCTCCGTTTACACTTTCGCCCAAACGCTCGTCGAATACAAAGTTTTTACCAATAAATTTCGGTTCGAGACCTGCCGATTTAATTTGCCGTGAGTATTCTAAAATTCCTCCATGCAACTGGTTAACATCATTAAAACCTTTGTGTTTTAAATACGCGCTGGCTTTTTCACAACGAATACCACCGGTACAATACAGGAGTACTTTTTTGTCTTTCTGGTCTTCCAGCAAATCGGTAACAATTTCCAACTCTTCGCGGAATGTATCCGCTTCCGGGCAAATGGCTCCTTCAAAATGGCCAATTTCACTTTCGTAGTAATTACGCATATCAACCACTACGGTGTTTTCATTTCCTATTTGCTCGTGAAAATCAATCCCGCTTAAGTGTTTGCCAACATTTGTTACATCGTAACTTCCGTCATCTAAACCGTCGGCAACGAGCTTGGGCCGAACTTTTATGGTTAATTTGTAGAACGACTTTCCATCGTCTTCAATGGCGTATTTTATGGGAATTCCGTTTAGAATTTTGTATTTCTCCAGGGTTTTTAAAAAAGTGTCGAAATGATGTTCGGGAACGCTCATTTGTGCATTTATTCCTTCACGCGCAACATAAATTCGTCCGAAACAATCCATTGGATACCAGTCGCGAAATAAATCATCACGAAATTTTTGCGGATCATCAAGAATGTGGTACTTGTAAAACGAAATTGTTTTGCGTTGAAATGATTCTTCAGCCAAACGCTGCTTTAAGTCCTCTTTATTAATCCTGTTGTATAAAAACATAAGCTAAAATTTTGCGCTGCAAAAATAGATAATTTTAGAATAAGAGCAAATAAGAGCTTTTAATCTTTAAAGATGAATATAAAAAAGAATTAAAATTGTTGTAATTTTATTTATCTGTCAGATAACTAATAAATTAAAAACCATGAAAAAAACAGCCGTTATTCTGCTTTTGGTAGTAATAAGTACTTTCTGTTATGCGCAACTAAACATAAAAGTTGCTGAAGCCAAAAAATTAATTGAACAATTAAAAGAGGAAAGTGAATCAGTTGGTTGGACTGCATCTGTTTCAGTAAACGGTGAAATTGTATTCTCCGAAGGATTTGGACTTGGAAACTATGAACAACAAGTTCCTGTTTATCCTGATAAAACCAAATTCAGAATTGGGAGTATTTCGAAATCGTTAACTGCGGCAGCACTTGGAATATTGATAGAAGAGGGCAAGATTGATTTGGATGCTGCTGTTCAGAAGTACGCACCCTATTTCCCGGAAAAGGAATATAAAATAACAACCCGGCAAGTTGCTGGTCATATAGCCGGAATTCGCCATTATCGTAATGAAGAATTTTTATCGTCGAAGTTTTATCCAACGGTAAACGAAGGTCTGGATATTTTTATGAATGATACTTTGTTATTCGAACCGGGTACGAATTACAGTTATTCGAGTTATGGATTTAATTTGTTGAGTGCAATAATTGAAGGAGCATCGGGCGAAGAATTTCTTAAATACATGAAAAAACAGGTATTTGAACCGCTTGATATGCATGAAACAGTTGCCGAATACATGGATAGTTTGATTGTATACAGGGCCGGATATTATGACATGAGCAATGGTAAAATTATAAATGCGCCTTACGTTGACAATAGCTACAAATGGGCAGGTGGAGGTTTTATTTCCTCTTCGGAAGATTTGATAAAATTTGGTAATGCCATGTTGGATAACAAACTTTTTTCGGAAAAAACAAAACAGCAATTAATCACTCCTCAGAAACTTAAAAACGGTAAACAAACCGAATACGGCATGGGCTTTTTCTCCGGTACCGATGCATTCGGACGCGAATATTACGGGCATGGAGGTGGCTCGGTTGGTGGATGTGGGAATTTAATAATCTATCCAAAGGAGAAGGTTGTTGTGGCCGTAATTACAAACGATTCGCGGGCTAAAGTTGGAAACGACCTGCACAAACTTGCTGACATTTTTATTGACTAAAAGACAAAATAAAACCCGGATAAAAGTACCCGGGTTTCTTATCTTATTTTGTTGTTTTCTGTTAATGTACTGCAATAGGATCAGCATTTCCATCAGGATCTGAAGTTACCGTTTTATCTGTATGAATGGCTCCCAAAAGAACTAAACCGGCTACATGAGGTGTGGCCATTGAAGTCCCGTGAAGTGTGTCGTATCCTCCATTTTTATAACACGATAAGATGTACACGCCAGGTGCTGCGTAATCGATTGGTGGATTTCCATAATTTGAAAATTCAGTAGCAAATCTATCGCCCTCCCACATGGCCGATACTGTAATAATATTATTCCCATTAACACGGGCAGGAGAGTGGTTGTTTGCATCGTCGCTTTCGTTACCGGCAGCCAAAACAAAAGTACAAGTTGATGATGCAGCTAAAACTGCAGCATCCAGACTACTTGAAACTCCTCCGCCTAAACTCATATTGGCCACATCGTTAGATGATGCGTTAGCTGCCACATAATTTATACCTGCTATTACGCCACTGGTTGAACCGCTTCCTCTTCTGTCGAGAACTTTTACGGCCACCAATTCGGCACCTGCAGCTACTCCAATTACACCAAAGTTGTTATCTATTGCCGCAATTGTTCCTGCAACATGCGATCCGTGTCCGTTGTCGTCATCGGGTGAGCTTGCTCTTGTGTAATTAACGCTTCGCGATGCATCTACATTTAAGTCAGGGTGGTCTAAATCAATTCCTGTGTCAATTACCCAGGCAGTACCTGTTGCTCCGGAAATACCTCCGTTAACACGTGCTATTCCCCAGGGAGTTTCTTGTGTTGAGGTTCCCGGATCTGGTTCCGGAGTTGGATCCGGTTTAACCGGTTTGCCTTTATTGATTTTGAAATCCGGCAATCCGAGTGTAATTATCTGGTCTTCTTCAATGTATTTTACCGAAGGATCATTTTCCAGTTTCTTTAATTGTCCGGGAGCAATCTTAACCGAAAAACCTTTTAGTGCACTTCCATAAACAAAACCTACTTCTCCATCAGTAATTCCGGCACGTTGCAGAATTTTGTCTGATTTTGTTTTAACGGCAAGTTGTTTTTTCTCGTAACCTTTTAGTTTTGTGAGTTCTTCGTTTAGTTCTGTATCATTCAAAACTACTATGTAGCTTTGTTTTGCGCTTTGCGCCGATTTTAATTCCAATTCGTCAGTTGGTGTATCAAGATCGGATGTTTTTTCGCATGATTGTGTAAGCACAAAAAGGAATGATAAACTAAAGAAATACAGCAGAATTTTTTTCATAATTAATAAGGGATTTAGTTAAACATATTAAAATACTGTTATAACTAACAAGATAACAATGTCTTTTGTTTTCGATTAAACCAATAAAACATTCTTTCGTGCCCACACTAACTGCAAAAAACTACTTGAGCAATTCTTTTACTTTCTCAATAATTTCTGAAAATTCTTTTTCGTTAAAACCTGTTGAAGCCACAACTACATTGCCCTCTTTGTCGATGATGAAATTTCGTGGAATGTTTTGTTGCGCATATTTTGCAAATATTTCGCGTGCAGGATCGGGATAAAAAGGAAGCACGTAATTGTTATCGGTTTTAAATTTATTTACAGTGGCCCAATCGTGTTCACGTCCAATTACAAGCAACTCGAAATTGCTGTTTGTTTTTAGTGTATTGTATACCTCTTTTTCTAAATGAGGAAGTTCCTGCCGGCAAGGACCGCACCAGGTTGCAAAAAAGTTTATCCAAACTACTTTGCCTTTTAAATCGGAAAGTTTTTTTACCGTGCCATCTTCCATCGAAATCGAAAAATCAGGTGCTTGATCATCAATCTTTAACAAGGTGAATTGGTCTTGAGAAAACAGTTGTGCTGAGCTTAGGACAAAGAATAAAACCAGTGCTATTTGTTTCATTTTAATGTTGTGTTGTTTTGCACTAAGAAAAAGAAAATAATTGAAATTATAAACCGAATTTCCGAATAAAGGAATAATAGTTGGCAGCCTGGGCATTCACAAAATAGAGCCCGGCAACCTGTGTAATTTGCGGAGGTGTAAAAATGGAAGCAGTTATACAACTATTTTCACTGTTAATGTTTCCAATTGTTGTTGTAACATATCCACTTTTGAATTTCCCTTTTTTGTATTTCTCTGAAATAACTTTTTCACCGTTTTGAATAAATGCCCACTGGCCTTCTCTGGCATTATCGACATATTCGCCTGAAAAAATAAATTCGATATTATCCCATTTATCTATTAGTAAACTAAATTCTCCGGTACCCGAATTAATGGCAAAATTCGGATTGTCTTTGTTCAGAATGTTGATTTTAAATTCTTCGAATTCAATATCTACTTCATAATCAATGCTGCCGTCATCTAAAAAGAAAGTCCACTTTTTTGCTGGATTACCATTTATAAAATGAGCTTTTAGTTTTGGATTGCCGTTTTTGTAATAAACCTTGTAATCACCTTGTATGAGCTTCTTCTCAATTCTACCCGTTGCATAAATTTCGCCACTGCTGTAATAATCGGTAAAATCGCCACCAAAATAATTGCTGAGTTTCGACCAAAAAGCTTCGCGGTAGAAACTCGCTTTTTCGGGTATGCAAATTTGCCAAAGTTCGTTAAAGTATATTTTTATTTTTCTACTGGTATCAAAACTTCGGAGGCGGGTGTTGTCGCCGGCAGATAAATGATAGTAAATTGTGTCGGGAATAATTCCTGCAAGCCGGGTATCAAGCGCAGTTGATAGAGTATCGGTTTTACCGCGTTCTGCAATCAAATGATTACATCCCTTGCAATAGGTTTTTAAGGCAATACAATTTACACTCCCGCCCAGTATAAAGGCCTGTTCCAAATCACTACAGAAATTCTGAAGACTGTCTAATCGAAAGTTACACACCGCCGAATTAATATACACAGACGCATTCTGCGGAGTATATATTTTTACTCGCTCATAGAATACAAGGGCAGAATCAAAATCGTGGTTTAGCCGAAAATAGTGCCCGGCAAAATTATTCATGTAAAGCAGTTTTTTCTGACTAAATTCTACATCGGCCTGCTCAATTGCGGGAACAAAATAGTTTAAAGCGTTTACTGAATCCAACCGGGTTTTATAAATATTTCCAAGTGCATATTTCGATTCAGCATTATCGGGCTCCAGTTTTATATTGGTTTGGTAATCTGATATTGCTCCCGAAGTGTCTTGCAAATTCAGCTTACAAATGGCCCGGTTCTGATAAATAAAAAATGCATCGGGATCGTCAGTAATGGCTTCGTCAAATAGAATTAAAGCACTGTCGAATTTGTTCTCCTGCATTAACATATAGCCTTCGTAATTCTTTTGAGCCACCTTGCGGTTTATGTACTTTTTTTGCGCCTGAACATGTAAAAGTGTTGATAAAAACAGAAAAACGAAAAGAATTTGTTTAAACATAATTTGGGTTTCAATATTAGAAGCACTGAATTTAACAATAATAATATAATTCAGAGGAAATCCCTGATAATTTTAATCTTCTTTTGGCATTGTTCTTGTTTCTCGTTTTTGTAAACATAATTATTCTACCATAAAAACCATTTTAAAATTCGTTGCTGTTGTTCTGATTTTTGTATTTACATCGTGCTCAGGGGTGCCAATTACCATAAAAAGCCCTGAAAACAATTCCACATTTAATGTTGAATATCTGTTTGAATATGAAGGCTGTAAAGTGTATCGTTTTTACGATCATGGGAACTACATCTACTTTACAAATTGCAAAGGCGATGTAACCAGTTTTGCAAACGATTCAACCAACACACGCATAGAAAACCACATTCGGTTTGAGAATGAAGAATAACCACGAATGTTTTTAATAATTCAAAAAAAAAGAGAGTGCAACAAATTTGCTGCACACTCTTTGTATAAACTAAAAAGAATCTGTTATTAAAATGCTTTGTGTACTTTTTCCATCCATTCTGTTTCGGCAACAGCAAATGGTAATTCAGCTTTAATTTGGGCCGAAGAAGCACCAACCAAAGCTTTGTATTTTCCTGCATCTGCAATCCAGGCTTGTTCAAGTGTATTAAACGATGCCACGTCGGCTTTTGTAAATTTCAGCCTTACAGTTTCGCTCTCTCCAGGTTGAAGTTCAGCCGTTTTTGCAAATGCTTTTAATTCTTTCGAAGGTTTGTCGGCATATTTGCTTTCAGGAGCCGAAACATAAAGTTGTACTACTTCTTTTCCGGCGTATTTTCCTGTGTTTTTTATACTTACCGTTACCGTGTACTCGTCCTCATTTTCGCTAAGACTGGCATTGCTGTATTCAAAAGTTGTGTAAGAAATACCATAACCAAACGGGTACGAAACCGGAACTTCGTATTTGTCGAAATAGCGGTAACCAACATAAATACCTTCTGCATAAACCGTAAAATCAACATTTCTTCTTTTGTTACTTACTTTTCGTTCGGCACTCATAAATCCACCCATATCCAATTTCTGTTCAGCATCGGTTGACGGGAAGTTTTCCGATGACCAGTGGTCTTCGAATTTTACAGGGTAGGTAGCAGTTAATTTTCCCGAAGGATTTACTTTTCCTGTTAGTGCGTCAGCTATGGTATTTCCACCTTCCTGTCCGGCCTGACCTGCCAACAACACGGCATCAGGAATTTCTTTCCAGCTGGCTGTTTCAATCACACCACCAATGTTCAGAATTACTACAGCTTTTTTTCCTGCGCTCTGAAATGCTTTACTTACAGCTGAAATCAATTCTATTTCGTTTGATGAAAGATTGAAGTCGCGGTTGAGTTTACGATCCAGAAATTCTCCGGAAATTCGGCCAATTGTGATAACCGCAACATCGTTTGCTTTTACTGCTTTAGCGAGCATGTCTTCCGATGGAATAAACTCTTCGAAACGTGCTTTTGGCATAAAGGCAGAAAATCTGTCGTTGCTTACAGGAATCTTTTTGGCTTCTTCTTCCAGGTATTGTTTGTATGTATTTGTAATGTCTTTGCTTAATTTATATCCTGCATTGGTAAGTCCTTCTGTTAAAGAAACCGTGTAGGCTTTGTTTACGTCACCCGATCCGGTACCACCTGCAATTAAATCGTAAGATGTGATACCAAATGCAGCTACTTTCTTTACCGATGAAGACAAGGGTAAGGTTTCATTCTTGTTTTCGAGTAAAACCATTCCTTCAGCAGCCGATTGGCGTGTAATTTCGGCATGTGCTTTTAAATCGGGTTTATTTGAAAATTCGTAGCCTTTAAAACGGGGCGAGCGTAAAACCAGATTCATTACACGGCTAACACACAAATCAACATCCTCCATGGCCAGTTTACCACTATTCATTGCAGCTACTAAAGCATCGTATTGTTGAGGGCGCCCGGGCTCAAGTAAATCATTACCTGCTTCAATTTGAGCAACTGCATCAGTTCCTCCAAACCAGTCGGTCATTACCAAACCTTTAAAACCCCACTCATCGCGTAAAATTTTTGTCAACAGATCATTGCTTTCAGAGGTATAAGTGCCGTTAACATAGTTGTACGAACTCATTACAGTCCATGGATCACTTTCTTTAACCGCAATCTCGAATCCTTTTAAATACAATTCGCGCAACGCCCGTGGCGAAACACGCGAGTCGTTTCCAGTGCGGTTTGTTTCCTGGTTGTTGGCCACAAAATGTTTGATTGAAGTACCAACTCCATTCGACTGGATCCCTCTAACCATGGCAGCTGCAATTTTTCCGGCTACCACAGGATCTTCTGAGTAGTACTCGAAGTTTCTGCCATTTAAGGGATTTCGTTGGATATTTAATGCCGGCGCTAACAATACATCAGCACCGTATTCCAATACTTCGTTACCCATGGCTTTACCTACTTGTTCTACCAGGTCGGTATTCCATGTGCAAGCCATTGAAGTTCCTACCGGAAATCCTGTGCAATAATAAGTGTTTTCGTCGTTTTCGCGTGTTGGTGAAATACGCAGTCCGGCAGGTCCATCGGCCAAAACAACCGCCGGAATTCCTAAACGTGGTATCGGATATGTGGTTCCGGCAGCACCCGGAACAAGTGCTTGTGTGGCTCCAATAACTGCCGAGTTTCCCGACATGCCGGCCATTCCGGTTCCAATCAGGAAATGTGCTTTTTCTTCAATTGTCATTGCTCCAATCACTTTCTCAACCGGATCTTTTCCCAGTTGCGGAGCATCTTGTGCTAAACTTAATTTTGGTGAAATAGCTATTGCCAGAAACAAGGCAATACTAATCGTTAAAAATCTTTGCTTCATGTTCATTCTGTTTTTGAAAACTCTTTTATTGGTTCATTTTAATAATCTTTCAAAAATAGATTCAAGGATTTGTTTCTTAATTGATCTATATCAGAAAATGAAGTTTGGCGGTTTTGTTTTCGCACATCGGTAACTTTTTTAAATTTGTTTTGATTATGCGATTAATTTATTCTTTATCATGAAAAATACCGGAAAAATTGCCGCCATCTTGTCTAATTCTATTTTCAGGCTTAACGAGAACGAATTGGAAATACTAACGGAAATGATGCAGGAGAAAGTAGTGAAGAAAGGTGAGTTTTTGCTGAAGGAAGGAGCAATTGCAAAAGATATTTATTGGGTGTCATCGGGTATGTTGCGACAGTTTTATTACAAAGATGGCCGCGATATAACCGAACATTTTGCCTGCGAAGGGCAGGGGGCACTTTGTATTACAAGTTTATTTAACCAGGTTGGATCGAAATTAATTGTTGAAGCACTCGAGAACAGTACCGTATTTTTAATGCCTTACGATAAATTAATTTACCTGTCGGAACAACACAAGGGAATAGCCGGATTGCTTCGTAAATTGCTCGAAGGATCGTTGATCATGTCGCAGGAAAAAGCCGACTCGTGGCGCTTTGAAACGGTACGTGAACGTTACGAACGCTTTTTGCGGGAATATCCCGATGCGGCCAAACGCGCTTCTGTTAATCACATTGCATCTTATTTATTAATGACACCCGAATCGCTGAGTAGAGTCAGGGCAGGTTTACTTTAAGCTGAAAGAGTTTCGGCTAGTTTAATTTTTTGAATTTATCTGCCGGTTGAATGGCAACTTTTTCTGAAACCAGTTCCCAGCCAACCGACTCAATTAACTGCCGGATAAGCGAAATAGTATCGTTTGCCTGGTTTTTTGCAATTAGAATCAGGTGGCTGCTTTCCACTTTCTCCCGAATAAATTCTTTCGATTTTTTATTGAGGTTGGTCAGATCGGTTTCTGAAAATTTATTGATAATCCCTTTTTGAATGTCATAGTATTCCAAATCGTTATCGATACTTAATATTTCGGGTTCCGGAAACTGCGATAAAGTAACTTGTTTGTTAGTGGTGTTTATTTCGATGTTGATTCGGGTTAAATCGAAACCAATCATTACTTTGGCTTTTACAATTAGCAGTGCTTTTTTCTCGGTTTGGAACAACTTAAAAAACAGGTTTTTTTCGTCGCGGTGCGTAAAAATCTCGGAGAATTCGCCCTCGACAGTGATAAGTTTACACACCTGTTTTATTTTTTCGAGTAAAAGTACCGATTGGGTTTTTAAGTGTTTTTCGTTCTGATTTTTATAGTAAAAGGAGGTAGCAAAAATTCCTCCTGCCAATCCTAAAATTAATCCTAAAATAATAAGGGTCTCCATAAACGCTTTATTTAAATCTCTAAAATAAAACTTTTTACAGAAACCCTAATCAATATATCTCTTTTGTTGAAAGGTATTTCTATTCTTCGTTGGTAGCGGCTTTTTCTTTTGCTTCGGGTAAAAAATGCATGGCCACTTCAAAAACCGGTGTTTTGTCCATCGATCCGGTTAAGTTACAGGCATATGCAATAATCAGATTTTCTTCCGGGTAAATGATAATGGAAGAGCTACCTCCAATAACCGAACTTGTTCTTCCGTAAATTTTCCGTCCTGAATTGTCGATAAACAACATCCAGCCATTTGCCATTCGCGAAGGAATATCATTGAACAAAGGAGTGGGTTCCCAAAGTTTATCTTTTGTTTCTTTCGCGAGGTAATCAGAATTTATAAGGGCAGATCCAAACTTTGCCAAGTCTTCGGCATTTGATAAAATTCCATTGGAAGCGGCCTGGTAACGTAAGTCGTAAGTTTCGGCATTAACCACTTGTGCAATGTAATTTTGATCGAAAAAATTACTTCGGTCTTTTATGGTGGTTAAAGGATTGTCAATTGAGGTATTGGTCAGGTTTAGTGTGTCGGTTATGTAATGTTCAAGCAGCTTGTAGTAATTCATCGCTGCAACTTTTTCCATAACCACCCCTAAAACGTTGTAGTGATAAGGGCTTTCGGTTTGGTAAAGACCTGGTTCTGTTGCCAGCGGATCATCCTTAAATACATCGAGGCCTTTTTCGCTTGTAATATTTATTGCGTGCCAATTTCGTTCTTTTAATGTCGCATCGCGCAAACCCGATGTTTTTTGTGCCAGATTTTGCAAGCTTATTTTGTACTCTTTCTGAGGAAATTGAGGATAATAGTGCTGAATACTGGAATCGGGATTAAGTTTCCCTTCTTCAACCAGTTTTTGATAAATTATGTTTGTAAAAAGTTCAGAGCTACCTCCAATTCTGAATTTGGTTTTTCGATTGGCTCTAACTTCTAAATCTCTGGAAGCCCAACCCAGCCCTTCAGAGTAAATTATTTCTCCGTCTTTCATAACAGCAACTGAGGCACCCGGAATAAAATTGCTCGCTAAAAACTGACCTAACTCTTTTCGGGCTTCCTTAATCTCTTTTACATACTTTTTGTTGTAGAGAATATCGTTCTCTGCTTTCTTGCAGTTAGAAAGTCCGAACAAAACAGAAAACAATATTACAATTTGAATTTTTTGTTTCATCTTATAAAAATTGTTAGTTAAAAAATTTAATGTTGTTAAATGGCATTATAAACGGTTTTTAAAAACCGTTGCAAAAGTAAAAAACAGAAGCAAAACAAGAATGTTTATGCGGTATAAATGAGGCTAAAAATTGTTAAAAAAGTGGATTTTTGAGGGTCTTAAATAAAGTTCTTATTGTTTAGTAGGTTATAAAAGGCAACCTTGTAGGTGCTGCTCACCGGAATCAGCTTTTGTTTTATTTTTATGGCATTGTTTTCTATGTAGTCGATTTTATCAATGGCAATTATGTACGATTTGTGTACACGTACAAATTTCTGCGGATCAAGCATTTCCTGCATTTTTTTAAAATTCAGCAGGGTCATAATCCGGTTGTCTTCGGTGTGGATTTGCAAATAATCACGTTGTCCTTCAATGTAAAGTATTTTATTAAAATAAACTTTTACCGTTTTATTTCCCGATTTTATAAAAGTGTAGTCCACTTGTTCGCCGGGTGCATTCTGAGGTAAAGTCTGCTGGATTTGATTGTTTTGACTGTTGTCTTTTAAAAAACGGGCATACACTTTTTCAACCGCTTTAATAAATCGTTCAAAAGGAATGGGTTTTAAAAGGTAGTCAACCACATCCAGTTCGTAGGCTTTTAACGCATATTCATCAAACGCAGTCGTTAAAATTATGTAAGGCGGATTTTTTAATGTTTCAATCAGTTGAATTCCTGTAAACTCGTCCATTTGGATGTCCAGAAATATAAGATCGACTTTGTTTTCGCGCAAAAATGAGAAGGTAGCAAGTGCACTGTCGAAGGTTCCGACCAGGTTTAAATAATCGATTTTTTCGGCAAAACGCTGAATTTTTTTCAAGGCCAAAAGTTCATCGTCAACAGCTATGCAATTCATTTTCATTTTATACTGTATTTAAGCGGAATTTTTATGAATACCTCAAATTTATCCATATTCTGATTGATATCAAATTTATAGTTTTCGTTATAAAGCAGTTTTAAACGCTTTTCTACGTTTTTTAAACCGGTGCCTGTTCCGCTGTTGGGCAATTTAAAGTTGTTTCGTTTTACATAGTTCGAAGTTTTCAACTCAATGTTTTCATCGTTAATCGAAAATTCAATTTCAATACCGGGCGATTCCGATTGTTTGTTGCAATGTTTTACCGCATTTTCAATAATTGGTATAAAAAGCAGGGGAGGAATGTGATTTGTTTTTGTTAAACCGTTTAAGCTGAACTTTAAAAAATCAGGGTCGCTAAAACTAAGTTTGGCCAATTCGAGGTAGTCTTCAATGTAACTTATTTCCTTGTTTAGCTTTACTTGTTCGTGTTTTGATTCCTGCAACATGTAACGCATTATTTTCGATAATAAAACAATGGCATTCGAAGCTTTTTCTTTGTCTTCATAAATAAGTGCGTCGATGTTATTTAGTACATTAAACAAAAAGTGAGGATTTACCTGCGAACGCAGAATTCCCAACTCCGATTGTACTGTTTTGCGTTCCAGTTCCGATTTTGTAAGCTGAATGTTATACGAGTAACTAAATAATTTTAGTGCAGTAGCCATTCCAACAATCATAAAACTATTTGTTAACCACTCGAAAAGTTCGTAAATAAATGGCTTCTTCATAATCCAGAAACCAAGTAGCGGCTGGATATTAAACATGATGAAATGAGAAATCATGATGTTCAATCCGATGGCAAACAAGGCACCAATTGCAAATAATAAAAGTTTACGAGTGCGAAAAACAAAGCGGGGGATAAGGAATTCGATGATAAAATATACAGTGAGTATATCGAGCGGTATGTAAAGAAAGTTTATAAAAGCTTCGGCTGTAAATCCATAACCCACAACACGCGGAGCTGTGTAATACGAAAATATAAATAACCAAAATAAGATATGGTTGAGAAGCCGGTACTTAAAAATTTTCATTTTGTACTAAATGTTTTCTTTTTACAATTGTACGTGTTTTGTTTGAATAAATACCTGATATTCTGCCAATAAGTGCATAATTTCGTCCAATCAGCGCTTAGCGATTGATGCCTGTATTTTGTAGATTGATGCCTGTGTTTTGCAGACCAAAACGAACCGTTTGTAGTTAAGAGTGGTTGGACGAGGCTCTTCAGCCAAAAGATCTGATCCTTATTTATAAACAGTTTAAAAGGATAGGGTCTTTTCTGCTTTCAACTGCCACTGAACACTAAATTCCCACTAACGTTTCTTCTCCTTCCGACCGTGCTACGGTAACTGCGCCACAACTGTCGCTCCATACATTAACAGCGGTGCGCAACATATCCAAAATACGATCAACGGCTAAAATTAGTCCAATTCCTTCAAGCGGAAGACCAACAGCCGTTAGTACCACCGTAATCATCACCAGTCCGGCCATAGGAATGCCGGCTGCACCAATTGAAGCAAGCAGTGCCGTAACTACAACCAAAGCCTGTTGAGCAAAGGAAAGTTCTACCCCATACGCCTGTGCGATAAACATGGCAGCCACACATTCGTAAAGTGCTGTTCCGTCCATGTTAATGGTGGCCCCAAGTGGGAGAGTAAAACTTGTAATTTTGTTTGAAACGCCACTTTTACTTTCAAGCGCTTCCATGGTAAGTGGCAGTGTTGCACTCGACGACGAGGTTGAAAATGCAGTGAGCAAAGGTGTAGCCATGTTTTTAAAATGTTTCCAGGCTTTGGCTTTTCCTACAAAACGCACAATTAATGGAAGAAAAATAAAGGCATGAATAAGTAAACCGCCAACAACGCATAGACTGTAAATGGCCAGACTGCCTGCAATACCAGCAAGCTGATCGGCATTCCGCGCAACTTCTTTGGCTACAATTCCGAAAATTCCGAGTGGTGTAAATTTTATAATAAACAATGTCACTTTCATCATTACCGCAAATATTGCATCGAAAAATGTGGTAAGCGATTTTTTGTATTTACTTTCTACCTGAGTTATAAAATAACCAAAAACAATGGCAAAAAAGATTACCGATAAAATGGTTCCCTGTGCCATGGCATCAACAATGTTATCGGGCACGAGGCGGTATAAAATATCTTTAACCGAACCTGCTTTTTCGGCAAGTCCTTCAACCGATTGGGTAAAACCAAGCTCAATTCCCACACCGGGTTTTACAATATTTACAACTGTCAATCCTATTAATATGGCTATGGTGCTGGTGCTCAGATAATACAGTAGCGTTTTTAAACTTAGTCTGCCCAGGTTACTTCCTTCGCCCATGCTGGTAACTCCACTAATAATCGAACTTAAAATTAAAGGGATAATTACCATTTTAAGCGCACGTAAAAAAATGTCTCCCATCCACTCTACGTATACTACTCCGTTGGGTACAAAATAACCAAAAGCGATTGCTAAAATAAGTGCGATTAAGATTTGCCAGTGAAGTTTCAACTTTAGAATTTTCATACGAGTAAATACCTTTTGAACCGATTTTGAATAAGAGTCGCTAAATTATCTTTTTTCACCGACCTGACAAAGTTATTTTTCGCCTGATTGCAAGCTTTTTGAAAAGAATGGCCGAAGCAATTTTTGTTGCCACATTAGTGACAATTGGATATTTATTTCAGATGTTTTAACTTGCATAAATAATTGAAAATGACTACTCTGCCCGTTGGAAAATGGGAGTGTTGTTTTTATTGTTCATTCTAAACATTACAATATGAAAAAACTAATTGCTGAATTTTTCGGAACCATGTGGTTGGTTCTAGGAGGTTGTGGTAGTGCTGTGCTTGCAGCAGGTTACCCTGAGTTGGGAATCGGTTTTGTCGGCGTTTCGCTGGCTTTTGGTTTAACGGTACTTACTATGGTTTATGCCATCGGGCATATTTCCGGGTGTCACTTAAATCCCGCAGTTTCGGTGGGCTTGTGGATCGGTGGCCGATTTGATAGTAAAGAACTGATTCCGTATATTATTTCACAGTTACTGGGTGCGATAGCCGGCGCCGGAATTCTGTTTGTTATAGTTGCCGGAAAGCCTGGTGCCGAAATTGGAACGTTTGCTTCAAACGGATACGGTGCTTATTCGCCCGATGGTTACGGAATGCTTTCTGCCCTTGTGATAGAAGTGGTTTTAACCTTTTTCTTTTTGATTGTTATTTTGGGAGCAACACATTCAAAAGCTCCAAAATATTTGGCTGGTGTGGCCATCGGACTTTCGTTAACTCTTATTCATCTGATTAGTATTCCGGTTACAAATACTTCGGTTAATCCGGCACGTAGTACGAGCCAGGCCATTTTTACGGGTAATCCCGAATTGATGGGGCAATTGTGGCTGTTTTGGCTGGCTCCGATTGTGGGTGCAATTTTAGCCGGAATTGTATATAAATATTTATCTCCGGAAGAGGAATAAGCTAAACAAACCAGATATTTTTTTGTGAAAGCCACCTGATTTATTGGGTGGCTTTTATTTTGCCGCCTGCGCTTCCAGTTCCAACTGTTTCAACTCGTAAGCTTTCACCAATTCCTGAACCATCTCCGGTTTTTCAATTGCAAGATTTGTAATTTCTGTAGGATCGTTCTTTAAATTATAAAGCTCCCAATCTTCACCATTAACTTTTACAATTTTATAATCACCTTTTCGAAACATCCTAAAATTATCGGTCCATCCCGAAATAAAAAATTCAGGTTCTTCACGTGTTTCTCCATTTAAAATTGGCAACAGAGAATTTCCCTGTAATGGCTGACATTTTATGGTGCCGTATTTTTTGGGGAAATGTGTTTTTGTGGCTTCCAGCAAAGTGGGGGCAATGTCTACAATGTGACCTTGCTGGTGGGTTAACTGGCCGGCTTTTACCTTTTGCGGCCAACGCAAAATAAAATGTGTTTGTGTGCCACCTTCGTGACCGTATTGTTTAAAAAACTTGTAGGGTGTATTTCCAACATTCGCCCAGGCTGCACTTAAAGTTCGGAAACCTTCTGCCGGTCCGGGAGGAACATCAAAATCGCGGTTGCTATCATACGGGCATGAACCATTATCGGATAGAAAAATCACGATTGTATTGTCTGCTATTCCTTTTTTGTCGAGGAAATCTAAAACACGCCCAATGTTTTGGTCCATCCGGTCTACCATTGCTGCAAATACTGACATCTCCAAATCCATTTCGTCTTTTTCCTTTTCAGTTAAAGTATCCCAGGCACGGTAAAGTGGAATTTTCTCCCGAATAGCTTCGTCTCCATCCGGATGGCCTCTGAATTTGTTAATGTTTGAACTTGGCGCACTCAATTGAGTTCCTTCAGGAAAGTGACCTTTGGAAATTAATCGTTGCAACCGTTCTTCACGAATTTTATCCCATCCCTTCAAGTAGGTTCCACGGTATTTGGCAATGTCTTCCGGACGTGCCTGAAGCGGGTAGTGGGCAGCACCATAACCCAAAAACAGAAAAAATGGCTGTCCATCATCAATGGGTTTTTCAATCCATTTTAATGCGTTGTCAGTAAGGACATCTGTTTTGTAAAAAGGCTCCTTTTCGTGATAAATTTCATCGGCACTGACTTCCTTCCCATTTAGAATAAAAGGATTGGACCACTTTTTTGAAGGTGGCTCAAAGAATTCACTCATGGCGCGGAACGTTAACGACTGGTCGGAAACATACTTGGCACGAACGTGTTCGGGTGCCCATTGGGGCCAGTGTTCTTTTCCGGAATGCACGGTGTAATATCCATCTTGTCGCAGAATTTGTGCAAGGTTCATGGCATTGTGTCCGCCCTGGTATAAACCGGTAAACAGTGTGCCCCGCGATGGTTCGCATTTCGCCATGTTGTAGAAGTGGGAGAACCGAATCCCTTCGTCTGCCAATCGATCGAGATTTGGTGTTTTTATTTCTGAACCATACGATCCAATATCGGAGTAACCAATATCGTCACCCAGAATAAGAATAACATTTGGCTTTTCAGCAAGACTTAATGATTTGTCGAATTGGCTGTGCGTGTAAATAAAAAATGTTGCAAAAATGAGGATTGCAATAATTCCGAGGTAGATAAAAACTTGTTTCATAAGTTATGATTAATCGAACGAAAAATACAACGTTTCTTTCTGCTGAAAGTTTGATGCTAATTTACTTTTTGAAATTTTTGCACATAAGTTCCGGCTTCTCTTTCAATTTTAAGAATATAAATTCCAGTGTTCAGCAAGGAAACATCAACGGTTTTTGAATCAGAAAGGTTCGCAACAATCGCTGTTCTTCCCAAAAGGTCAATAATTTCGATGCGGCTGTTTTCTGCAATGCCTGAAATGTGCAGTTGATCGATTGCCGGATTTGGAAATAGTTTTATTTGTGGCGCGAAGGAAGTTTGAACCTGCGTAGGATTTCCTATTGCTACAATTTGCGAAAGCGTATCACAGGCCATATTCGCATTGCATGAGCTTAATTTGATTTTGTAATACCCCGGTGAATGAAATGAATGACTGACAGTGCTGCCATTTCCAATTGTTTCATCGCCAAATTCCCATTCCGACAAAGTGGAATTTGCAGTATTGTCAAAACAATTCAAGGTTAATTCCTGAACATCGTATTCAAACTCAGCAATTGGTCTAAATTGTTCAAATAAGAAATCTGAAATTTTCCATTGAACAGTGTCCCAATACTGGTTAGGACCATTGTCGCCAAAATTGCCGGTTTTTACACCGTAAAATTCGTGTCTTTTGCCGGGCACAAAATAGGTGTTGTGGGGAATATTCCGGTTAATCAGCGCAGTGTCGATACAGTATCCGCCGTAAGTTTCCGGTATGTTAAAATCCAGTGCATCTAAATCAGGAATGAGTGTTTTTAGCGGTACCCCTTTTTTGAAATAAACCACATCATCTTCCTCTCCGTGAATTAAAAGTGCGGGTCGCTGTTCATTTTCAATTAAATCGGGTGTTTGCAATGCACCCCACATCGAAACGATTGCATTGGCGCGGCCATCGTAGCCTTGAATTCCAAGCGTGTCGAGGTTGCCAAGTGTAGGTGACCCGAGCGCAAATGGTGGTATTTCATCTGGTTTGTCCATGTATAAATTATGCAATGCCACAAAGCCTCCGGCACTGCTTCCGGCCAGGTAAATTTTAGTGGTATCGATACCAAATTCATTTGCATTGTGTTTTAAAAAACGAATGGCAGCCCGGCTGTCCTGAACGGCACGATACACTGTCCGAGCACCATTCCTTTCTGAAATTGATACGTGGATTGGGATGCCAAAAACCATGGTAACATCGGCACCCATGCCAATCCGGTAATCGAAGTTTGCAGTAACATATCCACGTCGTGCAAACGAGTCGCAAAATGCAATCATGTCGTCGTTGTGCCGCGAACCCTTTAAAAATCCTCCCGAAAATCCAAAAAGAATGGCAGGGCGTTTACTTACAGTATCATCATGCGGCGAATAAATGTCCATGTACAGAGGGCGTTCAATGGTTTTGCTTTCGCCGATGTGGATGTTGTAATCGGCAAGCAAACTAACCATATTATTTAGCCAGTCGGATTGCGCAAACTCCATATCTTTAATCGTATCAACCTTGTTAAATACAGTTTGGGTGTAGCGCAGTTGTGCGAACGATGAAAACGTGAAAAGAAGAAAAGCAATGAAAAGTAAAGAGTGTTTCATAAACCGGCTTTAATTCGTATCAATCAAAAGTATGACGATTCACAAAATTTTCCAATTGTATTAGTCCTTCATTCAAATCTTTGCGGGCAAATCCTATTCTGAAAAAATTACCTTGAAAACCATATACCGATGAAGGTAAAAGCATGGTTTCGTACTCAGTTACCAATATTTTACAAAACTCATCGATGTGTATGTTTGTTGTCAGTTTTGGAAATGAAATGGGGCCGGCAAGTGGTTTGTGCCACTCAAAAAGATTTTTGTAGTTTGCGAAAAACGAATCTAAAAGTTGCAGGTTCTCTGAAATTAGTTTAAGGTTTCTGTCTAAAATTTTGTGTTTATTCTGAAGCGCAATTATGGAAAGAATTTCGCCGGGTGCGTTGTTGCAAATGGTAGTATAGTCTTTAAATGCTCCTATTTTGTTCATCAGTTTTTTATTTTTCGAACTTAACCAACCGATTCGTAATCCTGGTAATGCAAAGCTTTTTGACATACCAAAAAGCGAAATTGCATTTTCGTATAAATCTGAAGCGGAAGGCAGTCGGTTATCAGCACTGTATTCTAAAAAACGGTACATTTCATCGGAAAAAAGCAAGGTGTTATTTTGCCGGCAAAGTTCAATTATTTCATAAAATTCAGCTTTTGAAACTGTTGCTCCACTTGGATTGTGAGGGAAATTAATTACCAGTAGTTTTGTGTTTGGCCGAAGTAAACTTTTTAACTTTTCAACATCAAATTTCCAGCCATTCGTAAAATTGGGCTGCCATTTAGAGATCTCGCATCCCATTGCATTGGCAATTTCGTACAACGATTGATATCCGGGAAATGAAGCCACCACATGGTCGCCTTTTTCGAGGATGCAATTCATCGCAATAAAAATAGCTTCCTCGGGAACCATCACATTCAGTTCGTCGGGAATAATTGTCGTATAAAGTTTTGCTATTTCTTCTTTTAACAGTGGATGGCCGCTGGATTCGGTATAAGCCAGTTTTAAGTTATTCCACAGCTTCAAGGTTTCCGTATCGGCCATTTTTAAGAGCTCCTGTAAATGCAAAGGTTCACAGTCTGAACAACTCAATAAATATTTTGTACTGAATTCGTATTTTGCAAAATACCGTTCGAGTTCAAAAGGAGCAATGTTCATCTTATTTGGTTTTTTTATTTCACTCTTTCTTATTGGCCCAACTCCTTCTTGATCATTGATTCAATTTCCTGAGTAAGTTCCTCTGCATTTCTGCCTTTCGGATCGATTGTTGGCAAAACAGTATAAGTTAAACGGGTACCAAAAGTAAGCGGGAAATTTCCTTTTTTCATCAGTTCTCGGTTACCGTCAATTACAAAAGGAACAAGAACTGCCGATGGCGAATATTTAAGTAAGGATGCAATTCCTGCATGCTGAAAACGCTTCACTTTGCCTGTTTTGCTTCGGGTTCCTTCGGGGAAGATGCTTGCGCAGTATTTTTCTTTTTCGATGTGTTTACCCAGTTTCATAATTTCTGCAATGGATTGACGTGGATTTTTCCGATCGATTAAAGCAGAACCGCCGTGGCGCAAATTGTAAGATATACTTGGAATACCTTTTCCCAACTCAATTTTGGAAACAAACTTTGGATGGTGTTTTCTGAATCCGATCACAATTGGCGGAATATCCATTAAACTTTGGTGATTCGAAACGATTATAAAAGGCCGGTCTTTGGGTAAGTTTTCAAAACCTTTAAAACGAATTTTGCATCCCATTATGTACAATCCATACACCAGTAAATAATTGAGCACATCCACCGATTTTTTCCGAAGTTGATAACCTCCAAGCAGTCTGCATACCATTTGAATCGGATGAAAAATCAGCAGTACCAGTACAAAAAAGAGAATGTAAATCGGCGATAACAGGTAAGATAAAAGTTTTTTCATGATCAGATTAGTAAGCGGAACAAGTCCTCGTTTTCATTAATGTATTCGTATATAAATCCATTTTCTTCCATTCGCTGCAAAAGTCCGTTAAAATCTTCTTTTTTCTGAACTTCAATTCCTATTAAAGCCGGACCTTTTTCACGGTTGGTTTTTTTCGAATATTCAAAATGGGTAACGTCATCAGTTGGCCCCAGAACCACATCAACAAAAGTGCGCAAAGCACCGGCGCGTTGCGGGAAACGCACAATAAAGTAGTGTTTTAATCCTTCGTACAGCAACGAGCGCTCTTTAATTTCCTCGGTACGTGTTATGTCGTTGTTGCTGCCACTAACAATACACACCACATTTTTGCCTTTAATTTCGTCGCGGTAAAAATCGAGCGCAGCAATGGAAAGTGCGCCTGCCGGTTCAATTACAATGGCATCCTGGTTGTAGAGTTCCAGTATTTTAGTGCAAATCCTGCCTTCCGGAACCGGAATTATTTTGTCAATAACCTGTTTGCAGATTTCAAAAGTAATTTCGCCAACCTTTTGTACTGCGGCACCGTCAACAAATTTATCGATCTTTTTTAGTTCGGTAACAACACCGGCTTCCATCGATTTTTGCATGGAAGGAGCTCCTGCAGGTTCAACCCCTATAATTTTAGTTTGCGGGCTCATTTGTTTAAAATAACTTCCAACTCCGGCAGCCAATCCACCTCCGCCAATGGGTATAAAAATATAATCGATTTGTTCTTTCGAATCCTGTAAAATTTCAATTCCAACAGTTGCCTGCCCTTCAATAATTTGCTGATCATCGAAAGGGTGAATAAAGGCCATTCCTGTTTTTTTACTGTCATCCATTGCCAGGTTGTAGGCATCGTCGTAGGTGTCGCCGGCCAAAATCACTTCAACATACGTTTTTCCAAACATTTGTACCTGCCTTATTTTTTGTTTAGGCGTGGTTGCAGGCATATAAATTTTCCCCTGAATCCCCAGCTTTTTACACGAATAAGCAACGCCCTGCGCATGGTTTCCGGCACTGGCACAAACCACTCCTTTGGCTCTTTCCTGTTCCGAAAGCTGAACGATTTTATTGTAAGCACCGCGAAGCTTGTATGAACGAACAAGCTGCAAATCCTCTCGTTTCAGCAAAATATTTGCCTGAAATTCATCAGAAAGATTCAGGTTTTTTTGAAGCGGAGTATGTAGTACAATATTTGTAAGGTTGATTTTTGCCTTATTGATGTTTTGCAGTTGGGGAAAATATTTTTGTGTATTTGTCATTCGCTAAAATTTTCAGCAAATATAGAGCGGCTACCTTTAAATTCAAGTTTAATTGACTAAAATTTGCAACCTTGGGATAAAAACAAGTGCTGCAATAACAAGAAACGTAGCAAAGAAAGTTCCATCCGGATTTAAATCCGGATGGAACTCTAATTTTTATTCTTTGTACCAGTTTACTTTTCGGGTGGTGTACATTAACAGTGCTAGCAGCACAAACAAACCGATACTACCGGCCAGTAGGGCAAACGATTCGAGCTGAAGAAGAATAAATACAAAACCAAAACAGGCAGCAATGGCAAGGCCAATTCCAATTGAACTTTTTAGTTTTTGCATAAAGGTGCGTGTATATAAAAGTACAAGCAGGGTAACTGCGGCAGACGAAAATAAGTAGGCATAATTAAATCCGATGTGTTCGGTAAATGAAAGAAGCAGCAAATAAAACAAGGTTAAAGCACTGCCAACCATAATGTACTGGAAGGGGTGAATTCGTTGTTTTGAAAAGACCTCGTACATAAAAAACACGATAAATACGATAAGAATTATGAGTATGGAATATTTCGCACTTCGTGTATTTTTTTGATAGTGATTGGCCATTGAAACCAGTTGTACTCCAAAATCGGATTGATGAAAAGCTTCCGAATTTACTGAGCCGGAACTTGTGTTGGTCCACTGTTGTGGGAAATTACGGTTAAAATGTAATACATTCCATTGCGCAGTAAATCCATCCTTATCAATTTCCCGTTCCAGTGGAAGAAAGTTGCCTGTAAAACCCGGATCGTTCCAGCTTGATGTAAGTTTTACCCGCGATTCTTCTCCAACAGGAGTGAATAATATACTCTCACTGCCTTTGAGCGTGAGTTTAAGTTTGTAGTTGTACGCTTCTTTATCTGTCCATTCCGGAAGGCGGGCAGTTATTCCTCGGTTGCCCAGCGATTCATGTTTTAATCCCGGAGAAAACGTAAGCTCTTTGCCCACCCAGTTTATGTGTACAGCTTCGTTAATCCCTCTCAGGTCGCCAATGGCAAGCAAAATTTCGGCCTGGTCCCAGAGAACATTGTCGGGAGAAATGTTTGAGTCAGCAAAATCCGGGAAATCAAAGCTTCCCTCAATTTGCAATTCAGACTGATATACCACCACGTCGTATATGCTTCGGTACAGGTTTTCCGGCTGAACAACTCCGTCAATATTCATTGTTTTGGGCAGAAAAGTAGCTTTGTGTACAAAAACTTCGAATTTGCTTTTATCCTCGTTGTACACTTTTTCTTCATAAGGAATGCATAAAACCGGACCTGAGATGATTTGCTCATTCGACCATTTTGACATTACTTCGTGAATAGCTACAGTGGCATTTGAACTGCGCTCATTTATAAGCGAAAGAATCATAAATTTCGGAATAAGCAGCAGTAACACCAAAATTCCAATTGTAACTAATTTAAAGGATAGTTTCCGATGAAAACTAATTCCGATCTTGTCCAGTAGATTTTCTTGTTTTTCTTTTTCCATGATTTAATTTTTATTGTTGTCCAAAGAACTTTGAAAGGCAAAGTGTAAATGCAAAAAAATTATCCGTTCGCTGACGGGTTTATACTATTTTGAAAAGTTATTAATTCTTCAAGCGCTTTTAAGTGACTTTCGAATGCCGTGCGCCCATCTTTTGTAATTTTATAGGTTGTATTGGGTTTACGGCCAATAAACGATTTAGTAACAGTAATGTAATCCTCTTTTTCAAGTGCTTTTAAATGGCTGGCCAGGTTCCCATCCGTCAGATCTAACAGTTCCTTTAATTCGTTAAAGCTCAACTTCGAATTAATCATGAGCCCGGCCATAACTCCAAGTCGAACCTTGTTTTCAAATGCTTTATTTAAATGTTCAATCGGATTCTTCACTACTTCGTATTTTTACTTTCGTTACGCAAATAAATGGCGCCGTAAATTATGTGAACAAGCCCAAATCCTACAGCCCAAAGGTACAAACCGTAACCGGGTACAATTGCTGCTGTAAGGCCCAGTAAAATCTCAACAATTCCTAAACTCAGAATTTCGGGGCGAGTGTATTTTGCTGCATTAACAAGTGCGAGTCCATAAAAAATAAGAAACGAGGGACTAATAATTCCATAATAACCGCGTAATGTGAGGCTGGTAATAAATAGGGCTCCGGTAAGCAGTGGAATAAGTAAATTGAGCAATAATAATTTCGACCCGGGACCCCAAATTTCTTTTCCTTCTTTTTTTGCTTTTTTAGTTGTAAGTAAAAAGATTGTTATTAACGATAAAAGCAGAACAACCACTGCAATTACAAACAGTTGGGTTAGTACGTCGTTTACATATTCCTGGCGGTAATCGGTCGGAAACTGAATGTAAACTATTCGATACGCCAGTGCTGCACCAATTAAGGCATAAATTCCGATTAGTATTCCTGACAAACCACTCAGGGAAAGAAAACGACTGGAGCGTTCCATAATATCCCGTATGTTTTTTAGTTCGCCTAATAGTTTTTCTGATTCATTCATATATAAAGTACTTTGAAATGCAAAGTAAAAATAATTAAATTACATTTCCAATAACTTTTTGAAAATTATTATTCTGATTGTTGATGAAACTACTATCAAATTGACGCTCAGAAATGCGATTGCAGATCGATATTCATTAAAGAGTCTAACGTATTTTCAATTGATGTAAATCTCGCGCAAGCCATTAAATTGTATGAAAATACTGCAAATCAAATCAGTTCAAAAAAATAAAGAATTGCCACGTAAACAAAGTTCATAAAAATTTGTATTACTAAATGTATGATATTCTTACAGAAGGTCTTATATTTATTTGTAAAGGAACAATACACTTATTTCAAACTTTATGGCAGCTTACAATTTAAAAATTAACGGAAAAGAATACAAGGTAGATGTAGATCCGTCCACCCCGATGCTTTGGGTCCTTCGCGACCATTTGAATTTATTAGGAACCAAATATGGTTGTGGTGTTGCACAATGCGGAGCCTGCACAATTCACATTAACGGAAAGGCGGCACGCGCGTGTATTACGTTTGTTGATTCGGTAGGTGACAATGAAATTACCACCATCGAAGGACTTTCTGAGAATGGTGATCATCCGGTACAAAAAGCATGGCTCGACCACGATGTGGCGCAATGTGGTTATTGTCAGCCTGGACAGATTATGACAGCAGTGGCACTGTTAAATGAAAATCCAAATCCAAGCGACGAGGAAATTGAAACTGCAATGCACGGAAATATTTGCCGCTGTGGTACCTACACACGGATAAAAACCGCTATAAAAACGGCAGCCAATTCCTAATTGTTGGATTACAATCCGTACTGGATTTGATACAAAATCAATCGTTTAATTAAATTCTGGAATCATGACAATTGTTAAAACAAAATACAACAGACGTTCTTTTTTGAAAAGTTCACTCGCAGCTGGTGGCGGATTAATGATCGGGTTTAGCTGGCTTGCTTCGGCATGCAGTGTTGACGGACCTAAAGGAATGGTAATACCTGACGAGTGGTTTGAAATAAACGGCTACCTTAAAATTGGTGAAAACGGTGTGGTAACAATTATGTCGCCTAACCCCGAAATAGGGCAGAATGTTAAAACCTCGATGCCAATGATCGTTGCGGAAGAGTTGGATGTTGACTGGAAAAATGTAATTGTGGAACAGGCTCCTTTAAATACCGATGTTTTTGTACGTCAGCTGGCAGGTGGTAGCGATTCAATCAGAACAAGCTGGCCAGGTTTGCGCATGGCCGGTGCTTCTGCGCGGCGAATGTTGTGCGAAGCGGCTGCAAAGCAATGGAATGTTGATGTTAGTGAAATTACTACTCAAAACGGTGTGCTTTTTCATAAAAACAGTGGAAATGAAGGAGGTTACGGTGAGTTTGCATCCGCTGCTTCACAAATGGTGGTACCCGAAGAGATCGAATTAAAAGAATTAAAAGATTTTAAGATTGTTGGAAATTCGAAGAAGAATGTTGACGGTTTGGGAATTGTAACCGGGAAACCATTATTTGGACTGGATTATAAGGTTGACGGAATGCTTATCGCAATGATTATTCATCCGCCTGCATTTGGCATGAAACTAAAATCGTATGACGCCGATGAGGTGAAAAATATGCCGGGAATTAAAGATGTTTTTACCGTTAAAACCTATAACGACGATTATAAAAGGCAATGGTCCGATACTACTTCATTTAACGAACTTGTGGCAATTGTTGGTAACTCAACATGGGAAGTACTTACAGCCAAACTGATGCTTAATGTTGAATGGGAACCCATTACCGAATCGAAATTTATGATGGCTGGCTGGGGCAGCGATCAGGAGGTAACAGTTCCGGCAGGTTTGGAAAGTACAGCCGATCACGATGCAAAAATGGTAGCTGCAGCTTCAAAAACAGGTCGTATTGAACGTCGTGACGGTAATCCGGAAGAAGCTTTTAAAAAGGCTGCAAAAGTTATTGAAAGAACGTACACTGCTCCTTATTTGGCTCATAATCCGATGGAGCCAATGAACTTTTTTGCCGATGTGAAAGAAGACCAGGCAGTTTTGGTTGGCCCTATTCAAAGTCCGGAATACATGGAGAAAACGGTTGCGGCCAGACTTGGTTTGCCTCTGGAAAAAGTAGATGTGCAAATGACCCGAATGGGTGGCGGATTTGGCCGTCGCTTGTATGGTCATTTTATGGTAGAAGTGGCTATAATTTCGCAAAAGATAAAAGCACCGGTTAAACTCATTTATACCCGGGAAGACGACATGACTTTTGGTATTTACCGGCCAAAGTATCACGCTGTTTATCGTGCTGCATTAGATGCGGATAATAACTTAACCGCATTTAATGTAAAAATGGGAGGAGTACCTGAGAATGCTTTACATGCCAATCGTTTTCCAGCAGGCGCCATCGATAATTATTTGGCAGAAAGCTGGTCAATTGAATCGAATATAAGTGTTGGAGCCATGCGTGCACCCGGATCAAACTTTAACGCTGCCGCCGAACAGTCGTTTTTAGATGAACTGGCCGAGGAAATGGGTGTAGATCCGATTCAGTTTCGTCTTGATTTGCTAAAAAGAGCACAGGAAAATCCGGTGGGTGAACGAAATGATTACGATGCGGCACGTTACGCAGGAGTAATTGAAATGGTGCGCGATAAATCGGGGTGGGGAAGTGAAACTTCGAATAAAAACAGGGGAGTGGCTGCCTATTTCTGTCACAACAGTTATGCTGCGCAAGTACTCGATTTAAGTATGGAAAACGGCGAGCCTAAAATTGAAAGGGTTTTTAATGCAATTGATTGCGGAATTGTAATTAATCCCGATGCCGCCATCAATATGGTTGAAGGTTCGGTGGTAGATGGAATAGGAACTGCCATGTATGGTGAAATGACCTTTTATAACGGCCAGCCCGAACAGGACAATTTTGATAGCTACCGGATGATTCGTCATGCCGAAGCACCCAAAAAGATTGATGTGCATTTTGTGGAGAATAATATTGATCCAACCGGTTTGGGCGAGCCGCCTTATCCTCCGGTAATGGCAGCAATGGCAAACGCTTTATACAAAGCAACCGGCGAACGTTATTACCATCAGCCATTTGTGAAAAATACGTTTAATGCGGGGTAATGTATTTAGGTAAAAAGTACCTTGGCTGAATGAAAAATGTATTCATCAATGCTTTAATCTTATTGTAGGGATTACATACTAATCTTATATTTTGAAGGGATAATCCCGAATTCTTCCTTAAAGCTCTTCCGAAAATTCGAAAGGCTTTGAAATCCTACTTCTGTGCAAATTTCGTTAATTGGTTTTCCTCCTTCTTTTAGCAGATTAGACGCCTTTTTTAGCCTGTATTTACGAATAAATTCTCCTGGATTTTCCTGGTTCAGTTTTTTCATTCGTCTATAGAAGGTTACTCTGCTCATCCCAATTGAATTGCTGAATGTATCGGCATTAAACTCCGGATCGGAATAGTTATTATCTAGAATGATCAGAATCTTTTTATAGAATAATTTATCTTCATCGCTCCAGCTATCGCTTTTGCTCGCTGAAAATTGCTCTACGTCTTTCCTAATATTCTGGTATTTTTTTAGAATATTATTGATTCTGGAAAGTAAAAGGTTTGCATTAAATGGTTTCTCGATGTAATCATCAATGTTGGTTTGGTATCCTTCTATCTTCGATGATACATCCGTTTTTGCACTTAACATGATAATCGGAATAAACCTTGTTTCCGGTATTTCTCGAATGGTTTTCGATAGTTCAAGCCCATCCATTACCGGCATCATTAGATCTGTAATAATCAATTCAGGTGTACTTTCTTTTAATCTTTCAAGCGCTTCTTTTCCGTTTTTTGCAGTCTGTATTTTGTAATATTTTCCTAAAAGAGCAGATAAATATTCCAGTAATTCAGGATTATCTTCCACCAACAAAATTTCATCACCCGAAGGATTGCCCGGATCGATCACCGTTATATCTGGTTTCTCCACCGGTTTAATATTCAAAAGAAGTTCTTCATCAACAATATCCGATAATTTGAAATGTTGTTTTCCTTCTTTGAAAAAAACTTTAAAGGTTGTTCCGACATCTTCCTGACTTGAACATGAGATTGTACCTTTTTGAGTTTCAACAAGCGCTTTTACCAGAGTTAATCCCATACCATGTCCGTCGGTATAAGTATCTATTTTTTCACTTCTGAAAAAACGATTAAATATATTTTTTTGTTCTTCTTCTGAAATACCCACTCCCGTATCGGTAATTTTTAACTCAACTCCGTTTTCCTGTCTTTCAAAAACGATAAAAACCGATCCGCCTTCGTTGGTATATTTTATGGCGTTGGCTAGTATGTTATAAATTATTTTGTCAGTTTTGTCTTTGTCGAGCCAGAGCGTTATTGTTTCATTCGGATTTAATGTTTTGATATTAATGTTTTTACGTTGAGCATAATCTTTAAAAGTATCGGCAATTTCCTTTGTAAAAGAAACAATGTCGAAATGTGAAACCTGAAGTTTAAGTTCTCCATGATCATACTTATGAAGGTCGATAAATTGATTCACAAGCCGGAATAACCTGTCAGAACTTCTCCTTATATTTTTTAAAATGAATTTATTAACGCCATGATCTTTTAGCAGATCGATGTTGCCCATAATGATTGTTAACGGAGTCCGGAATTCATGCGAGAGATTTGTGTAATACCTTAATTTAGCCTGATCTGCTTCGCGAAGCCTTTGATTCAGTTTTACCATTTTCTCTTTTTGGGCAATAATCTTATTCTTTTGTTCTTCTATTGAAAAGGTTTGTTCTTTAATCTGTTTCTCGAGTTGAATATTCCAGCGTTTAATGGTGTAAATACGTATTCTTAGGATCAGATAGAAGATGATTAGAATAAATAAAATTCCCATTGCTCTAAACCAGTATGTGCTGTAAAACGGAGGTACTATTGTTAACTGCAACTGTTTTGGAGCGCTCCAGTCACGCGCATTTTCACTGGCTTCAACCTCAAAAATGTAATCGCCCGGTGAAAGGTTAGAAATTACAGCTCTGTTTGATTTGGGAGGAGCTATTATCCACTCCGGAGATTGTCCGCTTATGCGATACCTGAAAGTGGTTTGATCTGGATAATTAAAGGGAAAGGCATCAAAGGCAAGAGAAAAATAGCTTGTACTGTAGTTTAATTTTAGTGATTTCGAATTTTTAATTGAACTTGATAATAAAACGCGATTTTGAATTTTTTCTCCAACTTTTACTTTATGATTATTAATGAATAAGTCTGTAATAATAGGATTGGGAGGCACATTTTTTACGTTTATTTTATCGGGTTCAAAACTTATGAATCCATTGTATCCACCAAAGTAAATCCTTCCATCGCGGCTTTGATAAAAGGCATCATCCATAAACAGATCATCAGTTAGATATTTTTCAATTGAAAAGTTCTTTAAATTGAGCCTGCTAATTCCGCGATTGGTGCTCATCCATATTGCATTGTTTTGGTAAATTGTGCTGTATATCAGGTTGTTTGAGAGGCCGTCGGATTCAAAAAAACTGGAAACAACTTTTTCTTCGATCAGGTCGAAAGCCATCAAACCTGTGTTACTTCCAATCCACATGGTATCACCAACTATTTCTAACGAATACAGTTTGCTGTCAGAAAAGTGATCTTTTTCGTAAGTGTAGTATGTTAATTCTCCTTCAGGGGTAAATTTGCACATGCCCAAATCGCCGGAAACAAACCAATAGTTTGATTTTTTGTCTTTTGCAATACTTCTGATCGAGCCGGCAACATAGTTTTGGGGCATATTTATTTTGTCTAAAGTGCCCTTGTTAAGATCTACAATTCCAATTCCGTCTAAATTTGTAACTGTCATTTTTCCCCGTGTAAATTCGTGCATTCGGTAACAGACATCCGGCCACTCCCAGCCATATTTAACCAAGGTCGATTCAACATGATTATTTGCGGGATTATAGTTGCAAAGTCCCTTGTTGGTTCCAATCCATAGTTTCCCGTTGGAATCTTCATATATCGACCGGATGTTTTCAAGGCTTTTTATTGTATTACCCGGAAAATAAATGTCGGAATATAAAATTTGGGTATTATCCGGTTGAATGCATACCAGTCCCAAACGGTCGAATCCGACCCAAATATTCCCGTCGGAAGATTGGCAAAGCGCGCGAATCGGATCAATTTCCTGGTCTGCTTTTGAAAGTATGGAAATGGGGTGGTGGCTAAACAGGTTTTTCCCCCGCGAATAATAATTTACTCCGTATTTCGAAGTGCCAATCCATAGATTGCCTGCTTTGTCAAATGCAAAATTCTTAGCATCCTGGCCATGAAAAGAGTATTCACTAAAAGGATCGTATGAATATTTCGAAACACGTTCTATTGTGTCGCCATCCATAATAATCTGAACGAGACATGTTGTTAATCCAATCCAAATCTCGTTATTATACCCTGCAAGCGACCAAATTCCGCTGTTTTTTAAATATCGGTTTAGCTCCTCGTTGCGAGGAATTTGTTTTCTTTCACCGGTTTTAATATTAAGTATTTCTAAAACACCTGTATTTATTACTACCAACGAATCGTTAAACACCTGGGAAATATCCTGCACCGCTTGCTCCAGAATTAATTTGGGAGCTTTTTCTTTTTCTGTGAGAGAATAAAGAGATATACCCCCCGATCCCCAAAGTAAAACTTTGTTGTGTCCGGCATAGATCACATAGTTTCTCCCTGGTGGCGATGGAAGTTTGTTTGCTTCGCTTTTCGGAAGGTTATAAGTATAAAGGCCGTTGGGATCGGTTAGCCAAAGCAAAGAGTCAAGTGCAGATACCAGACTGGTTGTGTGGACAACATCCGCCGGATAAAAACAACTGTCCTGAATTATTTTAAAATTATCATGTGTAGCATTGTAAAGGTTTAATCCCCTGTCCTGAATATGAACCCAAATATTTCCGTTTGGGCAGGATGAAACTTTTTCAATAAAATTTCCTTCAAGCGTGTTTGCCTGAAATGGTAAGGACCGAAATATATCAAAATTAGTTCCGTCGAATCGAGTGATTCCTTCAATGGTTCCCATCCATACATATCCCGTGGAATCTACTGTAAGACTGTTAATGTTGTTCTGCGAAAGCCCTTTCCTTGTATCGAAATGATCGAAACGAATATATTGACCAGATGTTTTTGTAACAAATGATATTATTGCTAATAGGAAGAATATGAGTGCTTTATTGTTTGTTGTCATCCGGTTTTGTTGTTGTTTTTCGATTTGGAATTGGCAAAAGTAAACAATTGAAACAAAAACAACCCTATATGAAACAAAAACAACTCACTGCAAGCTTTTGCAATAATATTTTTGATTTCGAAATATCCTGACAGACATTTCAATCAGAAGTTAGAGTTATCACTCACCTAATAAATGGCGTGAGTGAATAAGGGAACAGTTCAGGAATAAAAAGCTAAACAATATGAATACAACACGAAGAGAAATATTGACCAACACAAAATCATTTAGGTTGGATGCTTCCAAAGGGCACCTTAGCTATCGTGATACGATGAAACTCTGGGGCAGTGTATTTAATAAAGGATGGAGAACCAAAAATAATGTATCAACTCAGAACAATTAAAAAATGAAAACCAAGCTGCTAAAAGCAGTCTGGACCTAATTATTAATATATCTATAACGCTAACATTTTAAATTATGAAATTATTGCGAAAAGTGAAAAAACTGATTTCACGAAGGAAGTATGTAATACTTTACCTTTTCCTCCTTCCATGGATGCTTTTTCAGGTTGAAAGTGCGATGGGGCAAACAGAAATAAAAACCGTAAGGGGTAAAGTTTCTGACACCGGAAATCTACCGCTTCCGGGAGTAACTGTATTTTTAAAGGGAACAACCATTGGTACAACAACTAATGCCGACGGAGTTTATAACTTAACAAAAGTTCCTGAGAATAGCACTTTGGTTTTTTCTTTTGTGGGAATGAAAACACAGGAAATTGCTGTTTCAACCCGCACAACCATTGATGTAGTGCTTGAAAGTGAAACCATTGGTTTGGATGAAGTAGTTGCCATTGGTTACGGAACACAAAAGAAGAAAGATTTAACCGGCTCGATTGTTCGAATGGAAATGGATGGAAAAGAGCAGGCTGCAAACACAAGTTTAGTACAAGCTTTACAAGGATATTCTCCTGGTTTAAATGCCTCGGGCGGTTCCAGTGCCGGTGATGGCGGTTCTTTTTCAATAAGGGGAAGAACTTCGTTGTCGGCAAGTGATCAGCCATTGGTTGTACTTGATGGTATCATTTACAACGGAAGTATAAACGATTTAAATATAAACGACATTCAATCTGTTGACATCCTTAAAGATGCTAGTGCTGCTGCTGTTTATGGCTCACGATCGGCCAATGGTGTCCTGGTTGTTACAACAAAAAAAGGAACTTCCGGAAAACCGAAATTTACTTTTAATGCCTATTGTGGTGTACAAAATTTATCGAATACTGAACGTACAAATGTTATGAATGCCGAGCAGTATGCTGTTCGTTTGGTAGACTATTATTATCAACAGGATTTGTACGCCTGGTATAAAACCGGACCAACCAGCGCCGATGGACGCCCGGTGAGACCTGATGTTACCGATAGAGATTTAGTGGCATCGTACCTGAGAACTGAAGAGGAACAAATCAACTATCTGGGTGGTAATTCAGTTGATTGGGTAGATGAAGTTTTTCAAACATCACCTATTCAGTCGTACAGTTTAAGCGTATCCGGAAAAACCGAACGCACAAATTATTACTTGTCAACTTCTTATTTAGATCAAGAAGGTATTTTGTTAAACGACAATTACAAGCGATTAACCTTTAATGGCCGGTTTGAAAGTAAAATTGCAAATTGGTTAACAGTTGGATTTGATCCGACATTTTCACATCGTGATTATTCAGGCGTTAGTGCATCCGCAGGTTATGCACTTCAGGCGAGTCCACTTGGAAATATGTACGACGAATCGGGAAATTATCCGGTATACATTGCCGGAGAATCTTATAACTACCATCCGCTAGGTAACCTTTTGGCAGAAGATAGTTCTCCAAGAGATTATTTTAGCCTGGTACTAAAAGGAATAGTTGAAGTTCCATGGGTGAAAGGTTTAAAATATGAAGCCAATTATTCAAAAACCTACGATTTCGACAAAACCTCACGTTATTATCCAACTTCTATGGCTGACGGATCTAAAACCGATGGCTCCGGTTATGTCAATAATGCAAATCAAAGAACATGGTTATTAAACAGTCTGTTTACCTATAACAGGACTTTTGCCGATAAACATAGCCTGAGTGCTAATTACTTATACAGCCGTGAGAATATTTCAGGTGATGGTTCATATTTGTATGCATATGGATTCGCGAATGAGCTTCTGGGGTATAACGCCCTTGAACTTGGCGAGAATCAAGAGGTTTCTACTTCTGCTTACGAAGAAAATACGATCTCGTATATGGGACGTATTAATTATAGCTACGACAGTCGTTATTTACTGACTGCCACTATCCGACGAGATGGTTTTTCCGGTTTTGGGGGTAACAAGAAATTCGGAAACTTCCCTTCTCTTTCTCTCGGTTGGGTCATCTCCGAAGAATCGTTTATGGACGAAGTGGATTGGATGGATTTTCTCAAGCTTCGTCTATCATATGGTATAAATGGTAATCAGGGAATTGGTAGATATGCCAGCCAATCGAAAATGGGAAGTTTAACCACTGTGTTCGATGGTGCAACTGCAGTTGGTTTATATGCTAACTCGCTGGGAAATGCCGATTTAGGATGGGAAAAAACTGCCTCTTTGAATGCCGGTATCGATTTTAACTTTTTAGACAACAGAATCTCAGGAAGTATTGATGCGTACAATGCAAAAACTACCGATGTTTTGGTTCAAAGATCTATTCCGAGAATGTCAGGGAATTCAAGTGTATGGACAAACATTGGTGGAATTGAAAACAACGGTGTTGAGGTAAGTCTGGTTACTGAAAACATTAAAACCCGTGATTTTAAATGGAAAACAGCTTTTGCATTCTCTTTGGTACGAAACAAAATTACCAAACTGTACGACGATGTAACAGAAGATTTAGGAAACAGTTGGTTTATCGGGGAGCCAATTAGCACTATTTACGGCTATGTTAATGATGGTGTTTGGCAGGAAGATGAATTGTTTAATGGTACAATAATGGCAGACTATTATCCGGGACAGTTTAAAGTACGCGATTTGAATGACGATGGAACAATTACTTCTGAAGATGACCGCGAAATTCTTGGAACAACTGATCCTAACTACCGCATCAGTATGAACAATATTCTCACGTATAAGAATTTCACCTTTAGCTTCTTCTTCAATTCAATTCAAGGGGGTAACAATTACTACATGGCAAATAATTCCGGAGCAGTTGTAGCTGGAGCAACCGATAGTGCATACCGTTTAAACAGGACCGCTATTCGCGACTACTGGAGACCTGATAATGCAGTTAATAACGCTCCCGGAATATATTATAATCCCAAAAAGAATCCGGGGGTTTATCAAAGTAAAAGTTTTGTCCGCCTTCAGGATGTTTCCTTAGGATACACTTTCGATAATAGTGTATTGTCGGATTTGAAAATTGATAACCTGAAAGTTTACGTAAGCGGAAAAAACCTTTATACCTGGACAAAATGGTCAGGATGGGATCCTGAAACAGGTAGCCCAATGATGAGAAGTATTATTGGTGGTGTTAATATAAGTTTTTAATCAAAAAAAAATTGTTTTAGTAGTTAAAAACACAGCTATTAATAGTTTAAAAATATTAAAAATGAAAAAAAAGAATTTATTACAAAAATATATAAGCGCAGGTACCCTTTTGGTATTCTTGCTGCTGGGGATTTACGCATGCGATGAGGGTGTACTTGAAGAAACCCCACTTGATTTTATTTCTACGTCAAATGCTTTTAATTCAGCAGATGATGTTGAAATGGGTGTTGTTGGTTTATATAGTTTAGCCCGTGACTGGTATTCTGCGGTAAACGAAAAATATATGTTTGTTTATGTGGCACTTGGCACAGATGAAGCCTATTTTGGTGAAGATCCTGCAGGTGGTTACATGAGCAACTGGGATACTGAAATTACACCAACTGGCTCATTGCCTAAAACATACTGGACAAAGGCTTTTGATCTGGTTTACCAGGCAAATACTGTAATTGCAGGTATCGAAAGTATTGAATGGAACAACGAGGATAAAAAGAATTTGTATTTGGCAGAGGCTCGTTTTTTCCGTGCATTCAGTTATCGGATATTGGTTACAATGTATGGCGACGTGCCACTTATTACAGAGCCTGTAACATCAGCCAAAACCGATTTTGTAAGAGATGCGGCATCAAATATTCATGCATTAATGGAAGAGGATTTGGCGTTTGCGGCAGAAAAACTTCCGGTAAGAGGACAAGAAGCTTCTGCCGGCCGTTTAACTCAGGGTGCTGCATGGCAAATGCTAAGCGAAACATATCTTGCCGATAATAAATATCAAGATGCTGCAGATGCTGCTTCACATGTTATTAATGATTATGGCTACGGTTTAATGACAGAACGTTTTGGTTCTCAACCTAATCTTTTTGGTACTGAAAATGTTTATTTCGACCTTTTTACCAAGGAGAATCATAATTTGAGTTCGAATACTGAAGCAATCTGGGTGATTCAAAACGACCCGGATGTAACCGGAGGTGGTTTTTATGCCGGAGAAAGAGGGTTTGGATGTGCCTACTACAGAATGGGAAATACTCCTGATGGATACAAAGCTTTTCGGGGAGATCTTTACGATAACTCTTATACCGGATATAGTGATACACTGGGACGTCCGGTGGCTTGGGGCAGGCCAACAAATTATACCGCTTACGACATTTGGAGAAGCGATTGGGACAATGATTACAGAAACTCGGAGGCTTGTGTAAAAAGACATTTCTATTTTGACAATCCAAGTTCAGCATACGACGGAATGGAAATCGACTGGAGTCTTTACGAGTCACGTTCAAGTGCGTTTAAAGACACCAATCAGTATATTTATCCTTATTTCATGAAAGTAGCTGCTCCTAACGATCATTATACCGATTTGTCGAGAGCAGGCGGTGGTGTTAACCACAAAGACCTTTATGCAATGCGATTGGCCGAAACTTATTTGTTAAGAGCAGAAGCTTATCTCGGTTTGGGTGATAAAGGTTTGGCAGCTGCTGATATCAATACTGTTCGTGAAAGGTCAAATGCAACTCCGGTTTTGGCAGCCGATGTAAGCATCGATTATATTTTGGATGAAAGAGCACGAGAGCTCTTCACCGAAGAATGGCGAATGCTTACCCTGATGCGCTTAGGGAAGTTGGTGGAACGTGTTCGTACTTATAATAATAATCCGGGAAATCCTGGTGCCAGCATTCAGGATTACCACAGTTTGTGGCCTATTCCTCAAACCGAAATAGATTTAAATACAGGAGCCGTACTGGAGCAAAATCCAGGATACGAAGAGTAATTTTTATAGTTTTTAATTAGGAAATTATTTCCTATACCAACTAAATAGCTAGTAGTTAGATCAAACGGACTTCTTGCAATGCGAAAGCAAGCGAGAAGTCCTGTTTTTTTATGGCTTTAGCAAAGTAAAAAGGGTATTAATCAGGTCGCATAAAATGGTGCAAATGATCAGTAATACCTGTAACAGATTTCGTGTAAATGATTAACGCTAAGAGTTTATGAAAAAAAGAAAATTAAGAGAATACATAACAATGTTATTCTTTCTGCCCTTATTTTGTATGTGCTCTCATACAAATAACAAAACGTCAAATATGGCAACACATGTCAATCCGATCATTGGATCCGGAGGACATGGGCATGTTTTTGTCGGCGCAAGTGTGCCGTTTGGGGCAGTACAACTTGGACCAAACAATATTTTTAAAGGATGGGATTGGTGTTCGGGATATCATTATTCTGACAGTATTATAACCGGTTTTTCGCACACGCATTTAAGTGGAACAGGTGGTTCCGACTTAGGTGATATTCTTCTGATGCCCATAAACGGGAAAGTCAATATAAAACGAGGAGAACAAAAAAATATTAACAATGCATACGCATCCTACTTTAGTCACGATAACGAATTGGTAAAACCGGGTTATTATTCGGTACTGCTGGATAAGTACAAGGTTAAAGCAGAGCTAACAGCAACCGAAAGAGTAGGAGTTCATAAGTATACTTTCCCGGGAAAAAATGATAATCATGTAATAATTGATTTAAAAGAAGGGATTGGAGACAAGTCGTATGAAACTTTCCTGAAACAAGTTGATGCCAATACCATTGAAGGGTATCGCTTTTCGAAAGGCTGGGCAAAAGACCAACGGATTTGGTTTACCCTAAAAAGTAATCGCGAAATTGAGAAGCTGGAATTGTACGATAACGACACTTTAGTTGGTGAAGAAGAGTTTATGGCGCATGCCGTGAAAGGTGTAATTTCATTTGCCGGCAATCCTCAGGAAGTAATTTTGAAAGTAGGAATTTCGCCTGTGAGTTCCGTAAATGCATTAGCAAATATCGATATTGAAGCTCCTGAATGGGATTTCGATAAGATAGCCGGTCAGGCAGAGGAGAAATGGAACAAAGAATTATCAAAAATTGAAATTGAAACCAATGATCCGGTTTTGAAGCAGGTCTTTTATACTGCAATGTTTCATTCCTTTATTGCACCTGTTTTATTCAACGATGCAGATGGAAGTTACAGGGGAACCGATAAAGAAGTCTATACCAATCCCGGGTTTGAGAACTATTCTGTTTTTTCGCTATGGGATACATACCGCACAGAGCACGAGTTGCTAACCATTGTTCAGTCTGAAAGAGTAAATGACATTATTAACTCGATGCTGGCTATCTTTCAGCAGCAGGGCAAATTGCCTCAATGGCATCTTATGGGCAACGAAACCAATGCGATGTCGGGGTACAGTGCAGCACCTGTAGTAGTTGATGCATGGCAAAAAGGTTTCGATGGTTTTGATGAAGAATTGGCTTTTGAAGCATTGAAAGCATCCGGTACCTGTAAAACACAACGTGGAATTGCACCACTAATGGATTACGGATTCAGTCCACGAGACAAATCGAGGGAGGCTACTTCGGTTGCATTGGAAAATTTACTCGATGACAGAAGTGTGGCTCAAATGGCAAAAGGCCTTGGTAAAGAAAATGACTTTAAGTACTTTTTTAATAGAGCGGAAACGTATAAAAGCTATTTTGATAAATCGGTTGGTTTTGTTCGACCAAGATTATCTGATGGCTCATGGGTAACACCATATGATCCAATGGAATCGGTACATATGTATGGCGATTTTTCTGAAGGAAACGGCTGGCAATATACGTTTCTTGTTCCACAGGATCCGGAAGGATTGATTGACCTTTTGGGTGGTGATGAGAAATTTACATGTAAACTCGATTCGTTGTTTACACTGGAAGGTAATTTTGGAGAACATGCTTCTATCGATATTTCCGGATTAATTGGTATGTACGCACAGGGGAATGAACCGTGTCATCATATCGCCTACCTTTATGCCTATGCTGGTCAGCAATGGAAAACAGCAGAAAAAATACGTTATATACTGAATGAATTTTACACGAATCAGCCGGACGGTTTAATCGGGAATGAAGATTGTGGGCAAATGTCGGCCTGGTATATTATGTCGTCGCTCGGATTTTATCCGGTGAATCCTTCAAACGGAGTATATGTTTTTGGCAGTCCGTTATTCGACAAAGCAACAATAAAGCTGCCTGAAGGAAGAAAATTTACCGTAGAGGCTGTCAATAACACCAAAGAAAATTATTACATCCAGTCGGTTGAATTGAATGGATCTGAATACTCAAAATCATATATAAAACACGATGATATTATGGCTGGCGGGGTTTTGAAATTTATTATGGGCAATACGCCCAATTATAACTTCGGAAAATCCCCTGATGTCAGACCGACGTCTTCATTGTAGTTATAGTTTGGCTTATCAAATTGGTATTAGAGATATTTTAAAATCAGATAAGTAAATTTTCCTTTCAACCGTATTACTTAAAAAAATAAATAAAGTTGTCAGAAGTTTACTTCTGACAACTTCCATGAAAAATTTGTAAGATGAAAAAGATAATTGCATTTTTAGTTGTTGTATTTATTGTAGGAACAGCGCTGAAGGCTGAAAAACGTCCTGATCCACAACCGGCACCTGAAACAAACGAAGCATTTAAATTAGGAATGGCCGGTTACACATTTGTTAAGTTCGGTATCGACAAAACGCTGGAAACTTTAAAACAGGCTGATATACATTATTTATGTATAAAAGATTTTCATTTAGCATTAAGCAGTACTGATGAGCAAATTGAATTGTTTAATGCCAAACTAGAAGAGAATGGAATTACTGGTTATGCTGTTGGCCCAATTTATATGAAAAACAAAGTGGAAGTGGATCGGGCTTTCGAATATGCAAAAAGAGTAGGCGTTAAGTTAATTGTTGGGGTGCCGGAATATGATTTATTACCTTATGTTGACAAAAAAGTTAAGGAATACAATTTCAAAATGGCGATACATTTGCATGGACCCGATATTAACAAATACCCCGATGCCAAAGATGTTTGGGATCATGTGAATGATCTCGATCCGCGAATTGGAATGTGTTTTGACATGGGGCACGACACCCGCAATGGAAACGATGCAGTGCAAGACTTAAAGAAGTACCACTCACGAATTTTTGATATTCATTTAAAAGATGTAACCGGAAATACAGGAGCCGGATATTCGGTTGAAGTGGGGCGTGGAATAATAGATTTCCCGGCAATGGTTAACATGTTGAGAAAGGTAAATTATAACGGTGTCGTTTCGTTGGAACATGAACGTCAGATGGACAATCCTTTTATGGGAATTGCAGAATCAATTGGTTATTTTCGGGGAGTAATAACATCGACCCAAAATAAATAGATACGATGAAGTACCTAAAAAGTCTTACTGTAAAGCTTTTTAATCACCCTTTATTTTAATTGAAAAATGAACCTAAAACCTAAAACCAAAATTTACCTCTTAATCCTTGTTATGGTATCGTTGTTTTCGTGTACCACAAATAAGAATGAGTACATCGAAAAATCAGGACAGCCTGTTGATTTTGTAAATCCTTACATGGGAAATATTAGTCATTTGCTGGTGCCAACTTTCCCGACAATCCATTTACCCAACAGTTTGTTGCGTGTATATCCCGAACGTGGCGATTTTACCAATATTGAGTTACATGCATTGCCCTTGGTGGTTACCAGTCACCGTGGTAGTTCTGCATTCAGATTAAGTCCATTTCAGGGGAACGAAAGTGAATTACGCCCGGTAATAAATTATCGGTACGACCAGGAGAAACTTACTCCTTATTCGTATTCTGTTTATTTGGATGAGCAACAAATTCAGGTTGATTTTGGGCTTTCGCATCAATCGGCAGCTTACCAATTTCAATTCGAAAAAAGTGATCCGGCGTATTTGATTTTAAGTTCTAAAAACGGAGAACTAAAATGGGATGGAAATGCAATAAGCGGCTACCAGTATATTGCAAACAACACACGAGTTTATGTGTACATGGTTCCCGAAGAAATTCCCGTACAAGTATCTCAACTATCAGATAATACATTAAGTGAAGCAAGTAATGTAAAAGGAGCGAACGCCAGTTTGGTATTAAAATACCCCGAAGGAACCAGTGCCTTAAATGTGCGTTACGGAATTTCATTTATAGACGAAGTGCAGGCAAAAGAAAATTTGAAGCGAGAGGTTGCAGGTAAATCAGTTGCCGAACTTCAGAATATAGGGCGTAATATTTGGAACGAGGCTCTTGGAAAGATTGATATAAAAGGTGGTACAAATGATGAACGAACTGTTTTTTATACATCCTTGTATCGTTGTTTCGAGCGTCCTGTATGTATTTCTGAAAACGGTCGCTATTACAGTGCATTCGATAGCAAAGTGCACGAAGATCATGGTCGTCCGTTTTATACCGACGATTGGATTTGGGATTCATATCGTGCGCATCATCCCTTACGTGTTTTAATCGATTCAAAAAAGGAAGAAGATATTTTGAATTCTTTTGTTCTTATGTCGGAGCAAATGGAAAATAACTGGTGGCCGACTTTCCCTGAAATTACTGGAGATAGCCGTCGCATGAATTCGAATCATGGTGTAGCTTCTGTTATTGATGCCTACCGGAAAGGTTTACGAAATTTTGATTTGAATAAAGCATATATCGCCTGCAAGGGTGCAATCACAGAAAAAACCTTAGCTCCCTGGTCGGGAAGACCCGCCGGTGAACTTGATCACTTTTATAAACAACATGGTTATATTCCGGCTTTGTATGAAGGAGAAAAGGAAATTATTCCTGAAGTTAATCCGGGAGAAAAACGCCAGCCTGTTGCGGTAACTTTGGGAACATCGTACGATGAATGGTGTTTATCGCAGATTGCAGAAGAATTGGGGAATGAAGAAGAAGCCTATTTTTTCAAAAATAATTCGTTCAACTACCGAAACCTGTTTAACGCCGAAACAAAGTTTTTTCATCCCAAGGATAAAGACGGGAATTTTATTGAACCATTTGATTACAAATTTTCTGGAGGAATGGGGGCCAGAGAATATTACGGCGAAAATAATGGCTGGACGTATCGCTGGGATGTACAGCATAACATACCGGATCTGATTAAATTAATGGGAGGTAGTCAGAATTTTGTAAAAGAACTGGATCGTACATTCACCGAATCTCTTGGTCGGAGTAAATATGGTTTTTATGCTCAGTTACCCGATCAAACGGGCAATGTGGGTCAGTTTACAATGGCGAATGAGCCATCGTTGCACATTCCTTATTTGTACAATTACGCAGGTCAGCCATGGAAAACTCAAAAACGCATAGGCAAACTTTTAAAAGAATGGTTTCGCAACGATTTGATGGGAGTTCCCGGAGATGAAGATGGCGGAGGTATGTCGTCGTTTGTTGTATTTTCAGCCATGGGATTTTATCCTGTAACACCCGGAAGTCAGCAATATTCAATCGGCAGCCCAATGTTTGAAAATGTTTCTGTTGATTTGGGCAACGATATAATTTTTGAAATTGAAGCTTACAACGCCTCAGATGAAAATAAATACATTCAATCGGCCATGTTAAACGGAGTGCCACTTAATGTACCCTGGATTTCACACGAAGCCATTGCAAAAGGCGGAAAGCTAACTTTTGAAATGGGACCGAAAGCAAATAAAGAGTGGGGAAAATAAGTGATTAACTTGTTTATTAAATAAAAAAACTCCTGTAAATAATTTATTTACAGGAGTTTTTGTTTCTCATTTTGAAAGTGGAGCTGGCGGGAGTCGAATGATATGGATATTGAGCACTAAATCAGTGGTTTGTAGCAGGAGATATTTGAGTGTTAACCGAATCGTTCACCAGCACTGTTTTTACATATAATTTAGCTCTATATGGTGTGACTTAATACATTATTTCATAAAAATATCAGCATAATATTCTTCAATCAGAGAAATATCTTCATCAGTCAGTTCATCAAAGTCATTCTGTCTTTTCCTTTTGGACAGCCTCCCATTATTTTGATTTAACAATTTGATTAGTAAATCAACCCTTGTGTCTGGCAGAGTTAAGAACGAATTTATTGCATTGGTTAATCGATCGTATTTTTCGAGAAAATCAATTTCTTCTGGAATAATCCTGTTTATCGTGTCTACAACACATTCGTAAAGAAATTCTGCCTGAAGAGTTAAATCGTAGTAACGATATAAATCTATTGTAACGTGAGTTCGATATAAAAATGCAATAAAATATTTTAAAAAAAACAAGGTTTTGATTATATTTAATTATCTGACTATTAAATATATAACAAACAAAACCTTGTTTTAATATGAACTCTAAAATTACCGAAATTTTCTATTTAATTGACGAATTTTGCAAAGAATTTGAGAAGGTTAAGGAGGGACATGTCCTGGTTGAAGAATCTTCTAAAAAGCGAAGAAACCGTAAATTCGTTATGTCCGACAGCGAAGTGATTACCATTATGGTGTTGTTTCACCTAAAGAATTACAGGTGTTTGAAGCATTTTTATGTGCATTATGTGCAAAAACACATGCAATCCGACTTCCCAAAAACGGTATCATACAACCGTTTTGTCGAGCTTCAGCAGAAATCATTGATGCCCATGGCAGTATTCCTGCAACTATGTTGCCTTGGCAAATGTACTGGTGTTTCGTTTATAGATTCCACCCCCATTAGAGTGTGCCATATCAGACGAGAGTTTCAACACAAAACTTTTAAAGGACTGGCTACTAAAGGGCAATGTTCGATGGGATGGTTTTTTGGGTTCAAACTCCACATCGTCATCAACGACAAAGGAGAAATCCTCGACTTCCTTTTCACCCAAGCCAATGTTGATGACAGGGAGCCGTTGAAAAACAAAAATTTCCATGACAAAATATTCGGGAAACTTATTGGTGATAAAGGTTATATCTCAAAAACATTGTTCGACGAACTTTTTATCGACGGTATTCACCTGATTACCAAAATCCGCAAAAACATGAAAAACTCGTTGATGCTGACACAAGATAAAATATTGTTGCGAAAAAGGGCTTTGATTGAGACAGTTAACGACGAATTAAAAAATATGTGCCAGATAGAACACACAAGACACCGAAGCTTTGGGAACTTTCTTACAAACTTGCTAGCAGGTCTGATTGCTTATTCGCACTTTCCTAAAAAGCCTACTTTAAATCTCGATGAAATTATTGAAAATAACCAAATTTGCAACTTGCATTAAATCGAACTCACGTTATTGTATCATTCAGTATCTCTATGTTATGACTTGGTGTAGGCTTCCATTCAATTAGATCTATTCTCTGAGAGGAATAATCTTCCAGTATTTCCTGGTAATCACTAATTCGGTCTAAAATAGCAGCCGAAACAGGAAAAATCATATCCCTTTTTATAAATCCCATCCAGTTCAAAATATGGTGGATTAAATACCGATGTATCCTTCCGTTACCATCAGAAAGAGGGTGAATAAAAACAAAACCAAAAGCAATGGTTGTCGCTGTAAGAACAGGATCGTATTCACTCTCTTGAAGAAGATTGTTTGTATTCAGTAAACCATTCATTAAAGAGTCTAAATCTTCCGCTTTTGCTGAAATGTGGTCAGGAATAGGTGAAAAGTTTTCACGATCATGTTCTCCTATGAAACCTTCCTCCTGTCTGAATCCCATGTGCCTCAATTTCTTAGCCCCAATAACTACATGTTGGAGTCGTTCTATTTCTGATAAAGTTAACTCTTTTTTGCCTGCTTCTCCAATTGCTTTTCCCCAGTTTCTTGCGCGCATATTTGGAGGGAATTCACCCTCTATGGCAAATGAAGCTTTAGAATCCTTAAGTAGCAGAAATGCTGCTGTTCTTCTGATAAGTTCCTTATTCCTTCCATTCAATCCTTTGTAAATGGAATCCTGAATATTAGCAGAAATATACTTCTCAAGCTTTTCACTTTTTCTGATCATTGGACAAAATTCAGGAGTGCCAGGCAGGTTGTTTTTTACCCTGTGCCGGGTTGAATTAATCGTTGGTCCCGGATATTGTAGGGTTGGATTCACAATCTCAACATAGTTGCCGGTTTTTAGATCAGGTATATTGAGTTTTGTTCCCACTAACCACTCATAAAGGAACCAGATTCTTCTTGAATATTGACCGGTTGGTTCTCTTTGAATAGCTTCCTTGATATCTTTTTCTCCTATCAGCTGAAATATCGTTTTTAGGATTAGTAAATCAATGCCTTCATACTTAAGAGCAAAGACGATATGACTTATTAGGTCATTGTTTGGTTTGTGCCTATTAGTAAATACCTGCCACTGGTCGGTGTTGTATCTCTGATACTTTTCTGTAACGATGGATAGTTGTCTTGGAAGAGGTAGTATTTTTTTTACACGTCGTTCAATTTCTTGAATCAATAGAGAGTATCCTACCAACATCCCTATTTCAGGGAGAGGTCGTCTATGAAAAATGGTTACTTTTTGCGAAAAATGATTATTCATGTTTTGAAAGTATGAAATATGGTTTTAAAGATAACATGAAAAATAATTATTTTGCGAGAAAAACGATTATTAATTATTGTAGAGCATGAAAAATAATTATTGCTTTGCTAAATAAATATTTAAAGTTAAAGGCAAAATATTTATTATAAAGTTAGATTAATGAACCTTATTTTCAAATTTATTAAGGTGTTTTAATGCTTAATACACAATCTGATCTTATTAAATATTTTAGGAATAAAACGGAATGAACTGAGATTAAATAGAATTTATAATATTTTTTATATGTCATGGATGAATAAAAAATTAGAGTTACAAGTTTAAGAAAAATCGTAATATTGTAACCCTAACTAATTATAAAGATGAAATATACTTACGTTCATCTTTAGCTAATCAAAGCTAATGAAAAACAAAACGGATAAAATAATATGGAAGGAATTTATAGATGAAAGAGAGGATGCTCTTTCATTTATTTATCACCAAAATGTTGATTTTCTGTTTTTTTATGGCAAAAAGTTTACCACAAATGATCATTTGATTCTTGATGTTATTCAGGACTTATTTTTCTACTTAATCAGTAAAAGACAAACTCTTGGAGAAACCGATAACATCAGGATATACTTACTTAAGGCATTTCGTAGGAGATTATTTAAACAGCTCAAGAAAAGGACAAAACAACAAGAACTTGAAAAAGATTTTTCAGAGGATCCTCAAATAGTTTTTTCAATCGAGGAGAAATTAATATCTGACGAGGAAGCGTCAGAAAAAGAATTAGAATTAAAAAGAGGAATGGAGAAGCTGAATGCCAAACAGCGTGAGGTTCTGTATTACAGGTTTACATGTGGATTTGATTATCAACAAATATGTGAAATCATGTCAATTTCTTATGATACTGCCAGACAATTGGTTTCACGCTCAATTCAAAATTTAAAGAAGTATTTGATTTCTAGAGGATTTATCTTTTTGTTTCTGCTCAAGCGTCAAAAAATATAATTTTTCTCATCTTTTTTGTCACAAACTTCAATGAAAGCCCTTTTTGTTTATAAGAAGGCGAAAAATGACAAAAAAGAAATACATAGATTACACATTTGAAGAATTAATTCACGATCATGAATTTGTTGAAATAATTCAAAATATCTCAACTGAAAAAGAATGGCGTGAATTTTTAGATGTCCATAAAGATTCAAAAGAAAATATCTTAAAAGCCAAAAAATTTATCTCTCTTTTTTGGATAAAGAAAGTACAACTTCATGACGATTTAAAACATGACCTTTGGTTAAAAATAAGAGCCTTTAACAAAAGCGATCGGAAAGAGAATAAATCGGTTCAATTAAAGCGTATTCTAAGAATTGCAGCTTCTGTTTTAATTATATTGTCAATTAGCAGTATACTTTATTTGAATTTGCATAATCACGGAGATGAATATATCTTCTCTGAAATAAGCAATTCCTCGAAGCATGAAAATACTATCCTAAGTCTTGCCAATGGTGAAAGAGTTGAAGTTCAAAAAAAGCAATCCAATATTACTGTTCTAGAGAATGAGAGTGTTCTTGTTGACGAAAATGTACATAATAATCAAATTGCATCATCTTCAATCAATAAGGAAATGCCCCTTAATGAGCTTGTCATTCCATTCGGAAAAAAGATTACACTAGAATTAAGTGATGGTACCAAAGTATGGTTAAATGCAGGTTCAAGGTTTGCTTTTCCTCAAAAATTCAATGGAAAAAGGAGGAAAGTATATTTAGACGGTGAAGGATATTTTGAGGTTGCCAAAAATGAGCAGCAGCCATTTATTGTTTCCTCAAGAAACTTGAATGTAGAAGTGCTTGGTACTAAGTTTAATATGAATTCCTATAGTTCCGATAAATTATCCGAAATAGTATTGCTGGAAGGTAGTGTGAATGTATGGAGTGATAGTAAATTGATAAAGGAAAAAGTTCATATGGTACCAAATCAGAAAGCCACTTTCCGTGCATCAAATAATGAAATGACAGTTGTATCTGAATCGGATGTGGAAAATTATATTGCCTGGATAGACGGTTGGTATAAGTTTAAAAATGAGAATATAGAACAAGTTCTTGTGAAAATTGGGCGATACTATAATAAGACTTTCGTTTATCAGAGTGAACAAATCGAAATGCATTGCCTATTTCAGGGAAACTAGATCTTAAAGAATCTTTTGAAGAAGTAATGACTACGCTTTCAAAAGTTGCAAAAATCAAATATAAAATTGAGGAAGAAAAAGTAATTATTAACTAAACGTCATTTTGCTTATGAAATAACTAAATCAATAAGAAGAAAACCGGGGAATTTGAGCCTCACCGGTTTTCGAAGTTTGTATTAATAACTTGTATTAACAAAAAACGAATCAAATCTATGAAAAAAAAACGGATCGGGCTACTTAATTGTAATAAGCCCATTGGAACTAAACTATTATTAAAAATGAAATTACTTAGCTTTCTGTTGTTCTTGTCGGTTGCTTCAATAGCTTCCACAACGTACTCGCAGCAGACTAAATTCACGATGAGTTTTGAGAATATCACTGTTGAACAAGTATTTCAGAAGGTCGAAGAAAATAGCGAATTTATTTTTCTCTATAGCGAAAAATCAGTTGACTTAAAAAGGGAAGTTAATATTTCGGTTGAAGATAAAACAATAGAAGATATTTTAGATCAGTTGCTTAAAGGTACTCGAAATTATTATGAAATTAGCGACAGGCAAATATCTATATTAGAAAAGAAAGTTGAGCCTTCTTCTATAAAAACGAGTACGCCTGAAAAGGTAAAAGAACAAGAACAAAAGAAAACTATTTCAGGAAAAGTAACCGATTCAAAAGGCGAACCACTTCCCGGAGTTACTGTAATTGTTAAAGGAACAACTATTGGGATCACTACCGATTTTGATGGGAATTACACTCTTGAAATTCCGGAAGATGCTCAAATCTTATCCTTCTCATTTATTGGAATGAAAACTCAGGAAATTACACTGGATGGGCAAAGTCAGATTAACATCCAAATGATAGAGGAAAACATTGGTCTTGAAGAAGTAGTCGCTATTGGTTACGGTGTTCAAAAGAAAAGCAATGTTACCGGCGGCAATTTCCAGTGTAAAGTCAGAAGACTTGGCAAACCGGTCAACAACTGATGCTGTTTCAGCGCTTCAGGGTAAGGTCGCCGGTGTACAAGTAATATCAACATCAAGTGCTCCCGGTGCGCCTTCGACCCTACGCGTACGTGGTTTTTCTTCTAACGGAAATTCAGACCCATTATTTATCGTTGACGGACTTAAAGTTGATAATATAGACTACCTCGATCCGGAAAGTATTGAGAGTATGGAGGTGTTGAAAGATGCTGCTTCTGCTGCAATTTATGGCGCTGAAGCAGGTAATGGAGTGGTATTAATTTCAACCAAGATCGGAAAAAAATCTGATGGGAGGTTTTTCTATAACAACAAATTCTCCCTCGTGCAGGCATCAAACAAGGCCGATTTATTAAATGCAAACGAGTACATTCAATTTATTAAAGAGGCAGGGTATTCAGAACAGTTAATAAACGACTATTATTACAATAACCCCTCCTCATACGTAAATAACAAGCTTGCAGACACTGATTGGCAGGACGAAGTACTGGAGACCGGATTTAACCAGGTACATACAGTTGGAGTCGAAGGGGGGAAGCGATAAGGGTTCTTTCTACTTGTCATTGAGCTATTTGGATTATGACGGGATAGTGAAATCGTCCAAAGATTCTTACCAACGAATAACGGCGCAATTTAATGCTTCGTACAAAATAAAGAGTTGGTTGGAAGTTGGTACCACAAACTCAATCGAAAGAGTCAAGTTGGGAACAATTTCAGAGGGTAGCATTTCAAATGGAGCAGCATTGAGCACCATGTATGTTTTTGACCCACTCACACCTGTTACATATGAAGATGGTATTGTTGGGGCTTCTTCTCTTGTTCAGAATGCACTAAATAATGGTTATGAACCCATGAAGGATCCCGAATCAGGCAACTATTTCGGAACTTCGTACTGGGTTCCGAATTTTGGCAACCCTATTGCCGAAATCTATAAAAATACGAATACAGATAAAAGGTTCAGGGTCAACGGAACTTTTTATGCCAATATAGAGCCGGTTAAAAACCTTATCGTAACTTCAAGGTTAGGTTATAGGTTAAATAATACCCGTATTCATAGCTATACTCCCGCATTCTGGGCTGCCACGGAGAGTTATGCACAAACTTTAATGCTTTCAGAGGAGCAACGAGCTTTAGAATATCTTCAGTGGGAGAACTTTGTAAATTATAATTTCAGCCTGAAGAAAAACGATTTTTCAATTATGGCAGGTACGTCATATATTGACTACACCAATTCGAATGTACTCGGATCGACCGATGCTGTGGAGAGGACCCTGCCCAATTACCTTTATTTAGATTATTCGACCACATCAGCCAATGATTTAATCCAGGGAAATGAGATAAGAAATTCACAGTTGGCTTATTTTGGCCGGATTGGATGGAGTTATGATAACCGGTACAACATTCAGGTCAATTTTAGAGCCGACGCTTATGATAATTCTAAGCTTGATAAAGATAACGCGTGGGGGTATTTCCCATCAGTTTCAGCGGGCTGGACACTATCGGAAGAACAGTTTATGAAAGGCATCAATTCAGATATCCTTTCACAGGTTAAACTAAGAGCTTCCTATGGTAAAAATGGCAGTATTAGCAATTTAGGAAATTATATGTATGCCTCCAGTCTTCTCACGGGGAATTATTACTATACCAACAACCAGTTATATACAGGTGTGTATCCCAGCCAGTTTCTTGCCAATCCTGAATTAAGATGGGAAGAATCTGTGCAGTTTGATGCCGGTCTTGATGTAAGGCTCTTTAAGAGTAAACTGTCCATGTCGTTAGATTATTACGACAAAAATACGGATGGGTTATTGATTCAGTCGGTTGCGCCTCTGACAACCGGCACAAATTACGTTTTTCAAAATGTTGGTGTTGTAAACAATAAAGGGTTTGAATTTGACCTTGAATGGAACGACAAAATTGGCAAAGACCTAAGGTACGGCCTGAAAGGAAACATTGCATTTCTTTCAAATAAGGTGACTGAATATAAAGGAGAAGGAGTACGAATTGATGGTGCAAAATTAGGTGGAACTACAGGTAATGTTACTTTTTTTGAGGAAGGTCATTCAGTTTGGTATCTCAGAGGATATAAAGTAACGGGCATCGATAGTGATACCGGAGCGCCAATATATGCCGACTTAGACAATTCAGGGACAATTACAGAAAATGATAAAACCGACATTGGAAGTGCAATTCCCGATTTTACGTATGGTGTAACATTTACGGCAAGCTATAAAAATTTCGATTTGCTGGTGTTAGGGTCAGGAGCTTCAGGCGGGAAGTTAATGTATGCCGCTTCCTGGGATAATAAGCCGGAATTTAACCGCCCCAAATTCCTGTATGACGAGCGTTGGACTTCAGATAACCCCAATGCACCCCGACCATCGGCCCTGTATCAAACAGATGCGAAATACCTGGCCTCTGATGCGATGGTTTTCGATGCTTCTTATTTTAAAATTAAACAAATCCAACTGGGCTATAATATTCCCCAAAAATTATTGCAAAAGATAAATGTGATGTCGTTGCGGGCTTTTGTATCCTTAGATGATTTCTTTGTATTTACAAAGTATCCCGGACAAGACCCCGAGGTACGTTCAGCATTACCAAACGCAATGGCAATCGATCCGGGTAGATATCCTGCAACAAAAACCGTTATGTTCGGAATCAACCTAAGTTTTTAACATTTAATTGAAAATTAATATGAAAAAAAATATTATTGTTTTTTTATTATCGTTGACCGGATTACTATCCTGTAACGTAGAAGATGACCTGGTGATTCCACAACATGGAGTGTTGTCGGTTGAAGATACCTATACAAATGCTGATGATGAAGAAGCAACAGCATTCATTGCTTCAGTTTACCACAAACTGAGAGGTAATAACTGGGACGTATTTAGCACTTATTATTATTCGTTGTATGGTACCGGCTATTACAGTGTCAGACATCGTATGGAGCAGATGTCTGGAGATTTCTCCGATTATTTTTCGTATTCGGAGTCGGCTTCAGCTTTTACTTATAGCATGTTGTGGTCTTATTATTACAGCATAATATACCACTGCAGCATGATTGTTGAACACCTGCCTGCCAATAATGTTGCCTCGGCAGAAACAAAGGAACGTGTTATTGCAGAAGCGCGTGCCATACGGTCCATCATGATGATGTATTTGGTTCAATTATGGGGAAATCCACCGCTTGCCGATCATATTTTAAATGGCAGTGAAGGCAATACGCCTGCTTCTGAATCGTGGGATTTTATCGAAACCGAGTTAGCTGCAGCGGCTGAATTATTACCATCCAAATCAGGTTTGGGCGGGCAGAGCGAAATAGGAGGCCGTATAACGAGGGAAGCTGTATATGCCTATTTGGGCAAGGCATATTTATGGCAAAAAAAGTACAACGAGGCCGCGTCAGTCCTGTACTCAAAAGTTATTTCTACAAACCTATACGACCTTGTTCCCGATTTCACGGCATTGAATAGTTATACGAGTGATTTTTGTGACGAGTATTTGTGGGAAATTGAAACTCATTTCGACAACAATTATGCAACCTCACAAGCTGGTCGATTGGAAGTTGTCTATAACTGGAGTTCAGGCATTCACTATCCTGCAGAAATTTATAGTGGAGCAGGATATGGTTTAACAGCATGTGCGTCAAAATCATTCGGCAACTTTATGGATTCACATGATATAACAGCAGGTGGCGCAAAGTCAACTCGCTATAGGGGAACAATAGCGAGTTATGAAGACTTATTGGATGAATCTATATTTACTTACCCCGGGGAAAAAGGTGTGGCTACAAGAGTTGATGACGGCGAGGGGTATTGGCGTATGAAATCGATACCTCGAACGGAAAACACTTATGGAGAAGCTTTTTGGCACGGAACATTTTTGCATAACAACCTCTGCTTTATGAGATATGCCGAGGTGCTCTTAAATTATGCCGAGGCTGTTGCGATGGGAGGTTCAGAAGGAACTCTTTCAGGATTGGGTGCTTTGAACTTGGTTCGTGAGCGAGCTGGTTTGGATGATGCTCTGGCTCTTGATATGGACAATGAAGAATATGGGATTAAAGCAGAAAGACGAGCAGAGCTTTACTATGAAAACTCCAGGTTTATTGATCTTGTCCGATGGGGAGATGCAGCATCGGTTCTTGCTTCGGTTGGTAAGGTAAAACCAACGTTCTTTGGTTATGTAAATGGCCAGAACAGCGTACCACAAAGCAAGGAAAACTGGAGAATTGAATACGCCCAAACAACAGGCGAAGGTTTTAAATCAGGTCAACACGAACTTTTTCCGATACCGGCATCAGATAAAAACTCGAATCCTAACCTGGTTCAAAATCCTAATTGGTAACCTGAAAAGTAAATAATAATGAAAAACAAAGTATATATATATAGAATATTAATAATGGTGCTTGGAATATCGGCGCTGTTCTCATCGTGCAAAGATGATAAAGAAGAGTTTCTCATTCCTATAATTGATGTAATTAATCCAGATATATACGTGGGATATGCTGAGGGAGATACCCTTATAGAGTTTTCATCCAATGTAATACTTTATGCAAATGTTGAAAAATCAGCTAAAGATTGGTTATCTGTTCGTTATGAAGATAACTGTAAAACCATGTACGTTCAGTTTCTGGAAAACGATATCACTGATGAACGAGTAGGGCAAATCACCTTATCAAAAAATGGAGTTGAAGAGGTTCTTACCATTACACAGGAAGCAAATCCAGTTGGTGGTGGTGCGAAAATAATAGATTTGAATTTCAGCATTGATAATTCAAGCGGTTATACCATCTTATCTGTCTCCTCTGATGAAGTGGCAAAAATACCGATTGGGGCAACAGTTCTGTTAAAATGCCCAAGTGATGATGGTACGGTTTCCTTACTTAATCCGGCAACTTATGCCGAATATGTTGGAGGTAGTCCAGTAAATGGTGAATTTAAATTTGTATGGACACTGGAAATGGCAGGTATTACAGCTAGCTCAGGAATGATGGCAATCTTACGCGATGGATTTGATGTTGAGTCGATGTATTGCGCTTATCAAAAAACAGACTTAGTGTTTAATGTTGGCGATATGGGTGGTTATAACGCTTTTACTGCTACTCCCGAAGAGGCTGCCAAAATTCCAATTGGTGCAACGGTAGTTCTCGTATGTCCGAGCAATACCGGTACAATCTCCTTCTTAAATACGGCAACCTATGCTGAATATGCCGGCGGTAGCCCGGTAGGTGGCAAATTTGCTTTCAAATGGACACAAGAAATCGCCGACATTGCCACTACAGGAGGCATAATAGCAATACTTCGCGATGGCTTTGATGTTAGCGGCTTTTACTCTATAAACATGCAATCGGAGTTAGATTTTGCAATCGGCGATATGGGTGGTTATACTGCTCTAACCGCTACTGCCGAAGAAGCTGCCAAAATTCCAATTGGTGCAACGGTAGTTCTCGTATGTTCTGCTGATGCCGGTTCCGTGAGATTTTTGAACACTGCCGACTATTCTGAGTATGCTAGTGGAAGCCCTATCAATGGGAGGTTCACATTCGTTTGGACGAAGGATATGGCGGAAATTACACGCGCAGGCGTGATAGCCATTTTGAGCAATGGATTCGACGTCACAAGCATGTATTGTCAAAACTAGGAAGAATTTTAAAAATAGACAGATGAAAAATTTCAGATTGAGTTTAGTAGGTTTGGTTTTACTTTTTATTACAAATGCCGCAATTGCAAACGAACCGGCTGACTATTTTGTTGGAGACTGGAAAGTAGAAGTGAAAGGAACACCGAACGGTGATGCAACCATGGTAATGCACCTCGAAAGGAAAGAAGGTAAACTTACAGGCGAAATGAGAACAGAAGGGACCGATCCTGCAAAGTTAACCCAGGTTGATGAAAAAGAGGGGACTATAACGGTTTATTATAATTCAATGGGATATGATATTAACTTCTCTTTTACTAAGGTTGACGAAAATAAAATCAAGGGTAGTTTGATGGAAATGTTCGAAGCTACAGGTGAAAGAATCCTTAAATAGTTAGTATAGTTAGATCTTTTTAAAAGGTGGTGAAATGCCACCTTTTTTTTTCAGTATTCATTTACAAAGTTGGGAGAGAAAATAAACTTTATCAACTAATTTAATATCGTGTTACAATGAAACAGATTGTTATACTGTTGGTTCTTTTTCAACTGTTAGCCTGTGTGTCAGTTGGAGAATCTAAAGAAAATAGGAAGGAAATAATAAAATTACAACTTGCTGATCTGAAATTAACAGGACAGGTTGATGAGAGGTATCAATCGGTAAATATTGAAATGTGTGAAGTGGTTGGGGGAGACTTCTGGATTCCATACGCTTTGCTTGATTCTGCAAAAGTAAAATCAGGTGGATTTTCTGCCTTAAAAAGAACCATTCCGCCGATTAATTTATATGAAAGGAAATTACTGACACTGGCTTCTGCTTTGGGGCCAATGTATATTAGGGTAAGCGGAACATGGGCGAATACTACCTATTTTCAGGATAACGATGCCCCTAAATTAGAAAAGGCGCCGGAGGGATATGAAAATGTGCTCACCAGAAAAGAGTGGAAAGGTGTAATTGATTTTTGTAAAGCTACTGATTCTAAATTAGTAACATCGTTTGCTATCAGCGAAGGCATACGTGATAACGAGGGGAGTTGGACCCCTGCCCAGCTTGAACCGCTTTTACATTATACACATTCGGTAGGAGGTAATATTGTAGCTTCCGAAATGTTTAACGAACCATCTCATGCAAGTCACGGTGGCGCTCCTAAGGGGTATGATGCCAATTCCTACGCAAGGGATTTTGCAGCATTCAAGAGTTTTGTATCCAAGGCTGCCCCCGATATGAGAATACTTGGTCCCGGTTCAACCGGGGAAGGCGGGATATTGCCAATTGATCGGGGGATGTCAACTGATAGTATAATGAACGCCTCCCCAATACCCCAATTTGATGTTTTTACATACCATTTTTATGGAGGTGTTTCAAAAAGATGCATGGGGCAATTAACACCGGAACATGCCTTAACAAAGGAATGGCTTTGTAAAACAGAGCTTGGCTTAAAATATTACCGGGATGCCCGCGATAAATATGCACCGGGTGTACCTATCTGGCTAACTGAAACGGCAGAAGCCGCTTGCGGCGGAAACCCCTGGGCGGCAACCTATGTCGATTGTTTCAGGTACTTGGAGCAACTGGGGAGATTGGCTAAAGAGGGCGTTCAGGTGGTCATGCACAATACACTTTGTGCCAGCGAATATGCTTTGCTCGATCAGGACACACACGACCCACGCCCCAATTACTGGGCTGCCCTGCTTTGGAATAAGCTGATGGGTACGCAGGTTTACGAATCCGGTTTCCAGTCTCCAAATGCTGATGTTTTTGTTCATAACCTGAAAAATTCGAAGGAAGGATTTGCTTTGTTGTTTGTAAATCCAACAAAGGAGGAAATAGAAATCGAGGTTCCGGATGATGCAAAACAGTATTTACTTACAGCAGACGACATTCTGTCAAAAAATGTAAAACTGAATGGCAGGGAACTTAGGCTGACCACCGGTGATGAATTACCCAAAATTGAAGGAAAAAATATTAAAGCAGGAACCGTGCAGCTTCCACCGCAGGGCATCATGTTCCTGACCATAGAAAAGAAAAAATGAAAGATTCAAATAAACTCAGTATCAACACCGGAATAAAAAAAGCGAAGGAATTATTACTATTCTGTGTGCTTTTTGTTTTGGTTGCTCATCCTGTTTTCGGACAATCAATAAATGAACCGAAAAAAGAATGGCTCTATTATTTCGACTTTGATGCCACACAATTCAGTTCACCGAAAACTGAATTTTACCCTTTTGCCCGTTGGTGGTGGCCAGGTAACGATGTTAATGAAGAAGAGCTGCGCCGTGAAATACGCTTGTTTGCAGAAAACGGTTTTGGAGGTGTCGAGATTCAGACCTTGAGGAACCGGCTTCCGTTTGATCAGGAATCTTTTAGTCGGGTTTTGACCTGGGACACTCCGGGATATTACGAGAATGTCCGTGCGGTTATGGACGAAGCACGGCGAAAAGGTATTACAGTTGACATGACCAACGGTAGTGGATGGCCAACCGGAGGGGCATATCTTTCGCCCGGGGAAAGTTTTGTTAACCTGTTATTTACTTCGGTGGACATCAGTGGGAGTAAGCGGATTGTTACGGCTTTGCCTTTAATTAGTAACAATACAGGCGTTGCGTCCAAACTTGAAGCAGTAGTGGCAGTGAAAACGCTACCCAAAAATGAAGTGGACAGCGTTAAAACAATTAGCTTAGACCCTACTTCAACACAAATTATTACCAATTACGTTACAAGTGATACCCTTATATGGGATGTCCCCGAGGGAAATTGGAAAGTTATTGCTTTTTGGAGTAAACCCAATAGCCTGTACGGGAGCAATACTACCGGTACGCCTTCGCAGGGTCCTGTATTAAATTTGTTTGATTCAACGGCAGTAGTTAAAAGCTACAACTATCTATTTGGCCAACGCACCGGATTGGAAGAATACTACGGAAATCCGTTACGAGCCATTTTTACCGATAGCTATGAGTTTACTGTTGACCGCCATTATTCGTCCGATTTTATTCCTTATTTCAAAAAGAAAAGGGGGTATGATCCTGTACCATGGCTTCCTGCCAATATGCAGGAGAAATACAATTATGTAGATTTTATGAACCCTCATAAGGAACCTGACTTTTCATTTGGCACCGAAGACTGGCGACTGAGGCACGATTATGATTTGACACTCAGTGAACTGTTAGAAGAACATTTTATTAAGACTAGTAGCGATTGGACCCGGGGAAAAGGTTTACTGTTCAGAACCCAAGCTTATGGTATGAGGCTGGATATGATTGCTTTAGCAGGGAACGCTTCGATTCCGGAAACAGAAACCATGGGCAGAGGAGAAGCCGGACTGAAAATACAAAGCTCGGGTGCGCATTTGTATAACCGGCCTGTTGTTTCCTGTGAATCGGCGGTTTATATAAACCGTTCGTATATGACCACCCCACAGAAATTAAAGTTAATTGTGGATAAGTTATTCGCTGCCGGTATTAATCAAATCATTTATCATGGGGTTCCTTATCGGTATATTACTCCGAAAACCATAGATGAAGGGTGGTATCCTTTTGGCAACAAGTTTTCATCGAATCTCGGCGAAGGAAATATTTTTTGGAAGTACCAGAAAGAGATTAATGAGTATGTGGGGCGAACCCAATATGCCCTGCGATCAGGCAGACCTCAGGCTGATGCGCTGATTTACCTTCCTTTTTCCCGCCAGCATATTCCTTTTAATCCGGAAGAATTGCTAAAGGATGGCTATTTCGAGGGTGTTGAGAATCCTTTGCCCGAAGGAGAAGGCACTCATTTTACAAAAGAAGAAATGGCATGGGCAAAAGTATTTTACCCATTTATTAATCAGTTGGAAGCAAAGGGCTTTACCTGGGATTGGATTAATGATGAGTCAATTCAGGAAGCGACTCTTGATAAAAATAAGCAAATCAATATTCGTGGAAATCATTATCAGGCACTTATACTGATAGACGAACCTGTTATTGAACTAAAAACGGCGCGGAAAATAAATGTATTGGCTAAGGATGGCATGAATTTTTTGGCTATTGGAAATCTTCCCGACAAACAGCCCTCATTTTTGAATTGGGAGGTGAATGATAAAGAAACACAACAGCAAATGGTTGCTGCAGTAAATGGTGCTAATGCAATGCATGTACAGACTACCGATGTTGGCAACTGGTTCCAAAGTCTTTCACAAGCCATTCAATTCAACCACGAATATCCGTTTTTTAGCCAGGTGCAGCGCGAAATGAAAGATGGAAGTCGTATCCATTTTGTTTGGAATGAGAGTGATAAGTGGCAGCCCATTTCGTTGACCCCGGATAAAAGATTTAAAAGTGCATATTGGATGAATGCTGAAAATGGTACGATTACAAAGGTTAATAAGTTGAAGAATGTTTCTTATATAATTCCTCCTTATAGCTCGGTTATACTTTATGCCGGAACCGGGGAAAAAATTAATTCAGATTTATTATCGATTACGGAGCCTATTGAATATGGAGCGGAAAAAGTTCTCGAAATTGACAATTGGGCAATAAAGAATGATACGGTTATGGTTGAAGACAGTCCGCTTTTTGATTGGAGAAACAACCCGCGATTAAAGTATTCGTCGCACGAAGCAGTATATCAATCAAGTTTTCATTTAGATAAAATAAACCACAAGGCTGAATATTTTATCGATTTGGGAGAGGTGTTTTATACAGCGGAAATAATTGTAAATGGTCAACCGGCAGGACAAAGATTGTTTGCGCCTTACAGTTTTAATATTAGTGATTTATTGCATGAAGGAGAGAATACGATTAAAGTAACGGTAACTCCCGGTCAGCTTAACGGGTTTATTGGTAAAGGTCTTGATGGGAATAATCTTTACCATGATTATAAAAATTCAGAGCCGCTTGCAGCAGGACTACTTGGTCCGGTTGTGGTATATCAGAAATAGACGAAATAACATTAAAGCCTATGAAATTTATCAAACTTACTTTATTTCTGATGCTGTTTCAACTAATCAGCATAGCTGCTACGGCACAACAAGCAAATGCACGGTTTGCCGGGCTGTGGAGCTTGAAAGGAGAAGGCTCGCTGGAACATACCCAAATGGTCATGAAACTGGAGTTGGAGGGGGAACGGTTAGTTGGTGCTATCCGGATGGACGAATCAGAGCCGGTACGGATTAGCCGTATAGACCAGCAAGATACAACTGTGTTGGTGTATTTTACAATAAGCGGGACTAATGTCAATATCCGTTTCCAGTCGGTTGACCAAGGTCACATTAGTGGTAAAGTTATGGGTGTGTTACCGGTAAAAGGCGAACGCCTTCCCGAAAATAGTGAACTGAATATCCGAATACCGGAAGAAGAAGCCGGTGGACCCCCCGAAGAAATCCGAAGAAAACTGATGGAGGATCAAGAGGGTGAAAATGGAGGGCTTCTTCCGATAGAAACTACCCGCACCATTTCTTCAACTATTACTGTGAACTGCACAAAAGCCGAAGGTAAATTAATCCGTACTGAACGATATAATAATTTAACCGATGCGCACCTTTTTGTCGAGCAACGCGACGAAGATGTCCGTTTCCTGAATGGACAGGGTTTGCACGGAAAAATATATAAACTTTGGATAGATGAAACCTCTTTTTATGACAAAACTACCGGTAAATACAATTACGACAAGTATGCTGATTACATTTCGGATATAAGCGAATTATCCGATTATTTGCTGCTAAATTTTAATGCCCGCGGCGTAACCGGGGAATGGGGCGGAACGGCTATTGAAAGAAAAGACATCCTGACGAAAGTTTTGGTTGATTTGAAAAAACAATACCCCGGTATTCGGTATGTCGAGTTGATGAATGAGCCGGACTATTCCAAACACATTAAAGCGTCCGACTATTATCCGGTCTATAAGATATTTTACGAAGCCGTAAATGCAGCAAATTTAGCTCTAAAACCGGCAGTGCCGATTGAGTTGGGAGGCCCCGCAACGGCACAATTCGATATAAACTGGATTGGAACTTTTCTCGATGCTTACAAAAGCGACCCATCGCCATACAAGCGACTTGATTTTATTTCGTTCCACGGATATTTTACCAAACCGGGTACCGCTTATAACTTTTTCAAAGACGACCCAAGCCTTGTAAAAGATCAGCGTGCTATTTTGGATAAGGAATTAAGCAATCGGGGACTTGACACCGATATTCCGGCTTTTGTAACAGAGATGGGAATCTATCCCGGCCCGTTATTCGATGATTTTGGTAATATGAAAAACGATGCTTTACGGCAAGCTGCCGGTATTCTTTCTATTACATACTGGTATCTCAACAGCGGGAAAACCTATCCGTTTAACTGGGTGATGCGGCACCAAACCGAAGGACGAAAAGACCAATTGGTTAGTCGGGATTCTACCGGTGCGGCAATGGTTTACACAAATAAATTTACGCCATACGGTAACGCGATGCTGATGCTTTCCAAAATGAAAAAGGTTCGGGTCAATACAACAGCCTCGACGAGCATTGAGGAAGGGAAAGGATTGTACAATATGGCTTGTGCTGATTCATCCGGCGTCTCAATCTTACTTTGGAATTACCAGGGGAAACAGACTGACGGTTACAATGTTGATTTAAGGATTAATGATATTAAAAAACGTTTTAAGCATAAAAAAATCCGGGTAAAAATATTCCGTATTGATAATAATACCAGTAACTATCATTATGATTTGAAAAACTGTAATCTACAGACTATTTACGAAGAAATTAAGCACATAAAAGACATGAGTGAAATGTCAGTGTGCTTAAAACCTAACAGTTTGCAATTAATCGTTCTTGATGTAGTTGATTAATTCGGCTTGGTTTGATTGAAGAAAGGGAAATTTGTTGAATGAGAATTTTAATAATATGATTATGAAAATATTAAACGTATTAGCAGCAGTAGTTCTGTTTTTTTCGCTATTTATCAGTTGTACTGGTGTAGATGAAAATCTGGTAAAAAAAGATTTTGTGTTTGAACCAATTGATACACTGTTCAGTAAGCCCTATGTTGATATTGACGAATGGCGCGATACTCCGGTTCGGCATCGCTATGTACATGGCGGGTTTGAAGGAACGGATACCCGTTTCTCATATTATTTCCCCGCGAAGAAAAATTATAGTGGCCGTTTTTTCCAATATATAACCCCCTTCCCTATTGACGAGAACCTGTCGCAAAGCGGAAAAGGAGATGAAGACAAAATAGGTTTTTCCGTAAATCACGGAGCCTATTTTATCGAAACCAACGGAGGTGGAGGTAGCCTTTTCGTGGGTGTTGGTGCGAATTATGGTGCGAATTATGGCGCTTTTAGGGCTAATGCAGCATCTGCTCAATTTTCGAGAGTGGTTGCCGAAAGGATTTATGACTGTAAAAGGCCCTTTGGTTATGCTTTCGGAGGTAGCGGTGGTGCTTATCGCACTATCGGCGGCGCTGAAAACACGGAGGGTGTTTGGGATGGGGTTGTTCCGTATGTAATGGGGTCTCCCATGGCTATCCCTAATGTTTTTGCCGTTAGGATGCGAGCATTACAGTTATTGTATGACAAACTACCTCAAATTATTGATGCAATGGAGCCGGGAGGTAGTGGTGATATTTATGCGGGATTAAATGCCGATGAAAAGGAAGCCTTGGAAGAAGCTACAAAAATGGGATTCCCGCCACATTCGTGGTTTGGGTATCAAACAATGGGAATTCATGGATTTCTTGTTCTTTACCAGGGGGTGGTTGCAGCTGACCCGACATACTTTAAAAATGATTTTTGGAATGTTCCCGGTTATTTGGGATACGATGCCCCCGATTATCTGTTAAAAGCTCGGATACAGCAGGTCAGCAAAATTAAAGCAAGTATTTCAATGGAAAAAGCTGTTGATTTAGGCTTAGTTGAACCACTATCTGAAAGTGATAGGGGAACAGCCGATGCTGCCTGGAAAGAATTGGGTGGAGTTTCAGGAACATATCCCGCTGCCTATCAGTTAGAAGATGTGCTTCCGAAAATGAACTTTATGGGAGGTGATCTGATAATCAAGAGTGGGGAGGCTACCGGAAATATACTTCAAATCAAATCAATAGAGGATGACAAAGTCATATTGGGACCTGTTAGTCCTGGTGTTTTAATAAAGATAAAGCCGGGAGACGAAGTCCAGGTGGACAATTCCAACTTTTTAGCGATGCAAACCTACTATCGCCATCAGGTGCCGGGCAAGGACTATAAAGTGTGGGACCAGTTTCGCGATGAAAACGGTAATCCCAAATACCCGCAAAGGCCCATGTTACTTGGCCCATTATTTACCCGTGCTGCTTCAGGTGTGCTGCCCAAAGGGAGTTTTAAAGGGAAAATGATTTTGTTAGAGTCGCTTTGGGATCGTGAAGCATTTCCCTGGCAGGCAGACTGGTATCGGTCGAGGGTGGAAGAAAATCTGGGCGACAGCATTAATAATTACTTTAGGCTGTGGTACACAGATCGCGCTTTACATGGCGACCAGTCATTGGAAAGTGATCCTACCCGTATTGTCAGTTATCTGGGAGTACTGCAACAGGCATTGCTCGATTTAAGTGATTGGGTAGAGAAAGGTATCGAACCTGCGGCAACGACCAATTACAAAGTAGTTGACGGACAGGTAATAGTGCCTAAAACGGCAGACGAAAGAAAAGGAATACAACCGGTAGTTAATTTATTGGTAAACGGAAATAAAAGAGCCGATATAAAGGCAGGAGAAAAAGTGGAACTGACAGCCACTGCAGAGGTTCCGGAAGGCATGGGAAAAATAGTAGCTGCCGCATGGAATTTTGACAGAGTTCCTGATAATATGGAAAATATACCGGGTTGGGATTTTGCAGACTCTCCTATTTTCCCTGTTAAGGCAGAGTTTAAAGCTACCAATAAATCCGGTTCTCACGTAGAAGTGAAACTAACTCACACCTTCACTGAGCCGGGTACGTATTTCCCGACATTAAGGGTTGCTTCTCAGCGAAACGGAGATAAAAACACGCCATACACAAGAATACAGAACCTGGACAGAGTACGGGTAGTGGTTGAATAGTTTTAGCAAAGAAACCTATGAATCGTATAAAACTGATACTTTTATTTGCAGTAGTCCCAAGCCTGATTTGGGCACAACCGGCTAAATTTCTGGATGATATTTACTATTATATTCAAAACACTTCAGTATTTGAATATAACCAGGAGGAAGGACGAACATACTTTATGCCGGAGAAAACAATTTCGCTAAATGGAGTATGGAAGTTTTTGTACAGTGAAACACCCGAAGGCGTTCCTACCGACTTTTATAAAAGCAATTTCAATGATAAAAAGTGGGGAATCATTGACGTTCCTTCAAATTGGGAGATGCAAGGATATGGAGACCAGATTTTCAGAAATGTATGCACCCCTTTTCCTTTGAAAAGAGATTTATATTTTGGAAATATGCTTTATGGAAAATCCGATCCCGGAGCCTTTGCTGTAACCTTGCCCAATGTGCCGAGGGAGTATAACCCTACCGGCGCATACCGTAAAACTTTCACGGTGCCTGCTTCCTGGGACGGGGAGCAGGTGTTCCTTAGAATGGAAAAAACAGCTTCTGCTTGTTTTGTTTGGGTAAATGGCGAACAAGTTGGATATAACGAGGGCGCTCAGGAACCGGCAGAGTACAACATTACGAAATACCTTAAAAAAGGCACAAACTCAGTGGCTGTTTTTGTTACAAAATATTCTGATGGATATTACCTTGAAGGACAGGATTACTGGAGATTGGCAGGGATTTTTGATGATGTAAGTATTTATGCAAGCCCTAATGTCCGGTTATTTGACTGGTACGTTGTAACAGATTTGGATGAAACATATACAGATGCTGAGCTTTCAGTTCAAGTTGATATAAAAAAATATACCGCATCGCCGACTGCATCTTACGCATTAAAAGCTTCATTGTACGATGCCAACAATACGTTGGTAGCCGAAATGAGCAGTGATAAATTCACAATGGGAAATGCCGGGAAGAAACAAGTAGAACTAAAAGCAGATGTTGTAAATCCGCTGAAATGGACATCTGAAACACCCATTCTTTATACATTAAAAATGGAACTGTTAACCCCAAACGGGGCAGTTCTGGATAAGGCAGAGCAGCGTATTGGCTTTAAGGAGACACTAATTGACGGAGATACATTCTATCTTAACGGTGTTGCCATAAAAGTAAACGCAACGAACTCACACATGCAGGATGCCGATTTAGGCCACGCGATGACCGAGGATATTATCAGAAAGGATTTCCAAATACTGAAACAATTCAATTTTAACGCGGTTCGTATTTCTCATTATCCTCCTGTGAATAAATACCTTGAGTTGGCTGACGAATATGGGCTTTACATCATCGACGAAGCAGGTGTGGAAGCACATGCTACTGAAAATGTTTGTAATATGCCCGAATTCACGGATATGTACCGCGAGCGTGTACGCCAAATGGTATTGCGAGACCGAAACTATCCCTGCATTTTGTTTTGGAGCGCCGGAAACGAAAGTGGTGAAGGGAAGAACATTACAGAGGTTATTAAGGAAGGAAAGAAATATGACCATACCCGTTACTGGATGTATGGAGGAAACGCATTCTCTCACCCTGCCGAAGAAATTATCGGCCCGCGTTATCCCAGCCCATTGGAACTGGATATGCGCGTTGGGCTTGGTCTTAATGAGACCGATATCCGCCCCTCATTTATGGATGAATACCTTTCTGTAGCGGGCAACGCAGGTAGCGGACTGGAGGATTACTGGAATGTAATTGAATCCTATTCCAGAACTATGGGGGGGGCTATTTGGGATTTTGTGAGTCCGGGGCTTACCCAACAAATCCGTCAACTGGAAGACCGGTCTCCCAATAAGGTGCCTACTCATTTAATGGGCAACAACATTAAGTTGGTACAAGGTAAAACAGGAAAAGCTGTCAACCTGAACGGCCACGACCAATGGGTTGAAATATACAGGGACAATGCTTTGGAAATCAGAGGAAACAAACTAACTATTACCGTTGATGTTTTTCCAAGAAAATTGAATGCCGGCGGTGGACAAATTATTACGAAAGGTTCAAACCAATTTGGAATTGTTCAAAGAGGAGTGGATTCTTTGGAGTTCTACATCTCAACCAATGCAAGTCCGCAAAAAAAAGACGGTTTTCAAGGTTTTGGTGAAGCTGGCCATTCCGGTGGAAAATATACACTGCGCACGAGCTTACCCGATAACTGGGAAAACAACTGGCACCAAATAACCGCAATTTACGACGGGCAGGAAATGTCAATTTTTATAGATGGAAATAAAAAGGGGGCCAGGCCTGCAAGTGGAAAAATTTTGAATTTCCCATTTACAATCAGCTTAGGACGAGACTCTGAGATTGACGGAGCAGAAACACCCACTTACATGTGCGATGCGATGCTTGATAATGTTGGAATTTTTTCCGATGCAGTGCTACCGGGTAACTTCGATCCTGAAAAAGCAGCTATTTGGCTCGACTTCAAGAAAGAAACAAACAAAGGTACGTTCCTGAGTTATGGCGCCGGCGCCCGAAATTATGGAAGTATCTGGGGCAACAGGGAAATTCAACCGGAAATGTGGGAAATGAAGAAAGTGGGACAACCAATAGTCACCACTTTGCTGGATGCTGAAACCGGAATGGTAAAAGTATGGAACCGGAATCATTTCACTGATGCATCGCAATATAAAACACGATGGTTTCTTGAAGCAGATGGAGATGTTTTACAAGAAGGGGTTTTAGACCTCCAACTTGCTCCCCGCGAAAAAAAGGCATTGAAAATTCCCTATACAAAACCACTGTTAAAAGAGGGTGCTGAATACCGGATAACAGTAAGTACTTCATTAAAAGAGGATAAGTTGTGGGCAAAAGCCGGATACGAAGTAGCATGGGATCAGTTGGAACTTCCCTGGAAAAGGAATGTTCAGACAGAAAAACAGGGTTCTGCAAAAGCCGCTTATTCAGAATCTGCCAACGAAGTGAAAGTTACGGGCAAAGGCTTTGAATATACTTTTGATAAAAGCATGGGAGCTTTATCTTCGATTGTTGTTGATGGAAAAGAGATGCTGAAATCTCCATTGTTGGTGAGTGTTTGGAGAGCGCCAATGGCTAATGATTTGGATAGCTGGGGAGCAAATACAGCACGTTCATCAAACTGGAAAGAAGGTTATAATACATACATAGCCACCGAGTTTTATTCGACAGGAATTGATAAAACAACAAATTATCCTGTTTACACCGATGTATTTGAAGCAGATGGGAAAGTATACTTAAAAATAAGGCAAATTACAATTTTTGGAGAAAGGTCTGAAGGTCAGTTGGATAAATATATTTTTGGTGTTCAATATAGCGGTATCGAAAACATTTATAATTATACCATTGACGGTGCAGGAGCGATCACGATACACCATGTTGCAAAACCGCAAGGCAGAGCGCCAATCTACTTTCCCCGCTTTGGGTTGTCATTTGCGCTCGATCAAAACCTTCATAACGTAGAGTGGTACGGACGTGGGCCCCAGGAAAACTACCCGGGAAGAAAAAGCGGTTATAAAGTTGGTATTTATAAATCAACGGTTGATGATATGTATGTACCATACTTGAAGCCGGGAGACTATGGGTTGCGAACCGATAACCGTTGGGTGAAAATGCTTGACAACGAAGGTAGAGGACTCCAATTTAAAGTGAACGAGTTGTTTAATTTTAATGCGTATCCGTATTCAACTGATAATTTAACAAAGTCTATATACACTTATCAGTTGCAAAAAATGGATGGCATAACCTTTAATCTGGATTATGCTACAAGTGGAACCGGGTGTTCTGCCCGTGGCGTTTTTCCGGCTTACAGGGTCTATCCAACAATGTATGAACGGGAGGTAACAATTTTACCACTGATTATGAATGGTGATAACTAATTTTTTAATACCATGGTTATGAAATCATTTCAAAAACTTATTTGTGCTTTACCGTTGGTGTTTTTTTTACTGATAGGTAATCAGGTTTTTGCACAGCTTAAAACTGTACAGGTCAAAGAGGGAAAATTGGAAGGAAATATTGATGGAAAGGTTTCAGTTTTCAAAGGAATTCCCTATGCTGCTCCCCCTGTAGGCGAACTACGATGGAAGGCTCCGCAGCCTGCAATTAAATGGGAAGGCGTAAGAAAGACAGGAGGATATGCCCCTGGTTCCTTACAACGATCAACTCCCTTTCAGGGATCTTCGGCAGGATACTCCGAAGACTGTTTGTATCTGAACGTCTGGACACCAGCCAAATCATCCAACGAGAAACTGCCGGTAATGGTTTGGATACCCGGAGGCGGCTTTGTAACAGGTACTTCTGCAATCGCAGGTGAAAATATGGCTGAGATGGGAGTCGTTATGGTAAGTATTGCTTACCGTTTGGGTGTTTTAGGCTTTATGGCTCATCCTGAACTGACCGCCGAATCTAAAAACAAGGTATCGGGGAACTATGGTATGCTCGATCAGATTGCTGCCCTGAAATGGATACAGGATAACATTAAAGCATTTGGAGGCGACCCGAATAATGTAACCATATTCGGAGAATCTTCGGGAGGGGCTTCCGTTAGTATTTTATGTGCATCGCCACTTGCCAATTGCTTGTTTTCGCGTGCCATAAGCGAAAGTGGAACCAGTTTTGGCACTGTAGGCAAAAATGGGATAAAGAACCTGAAATTAGGAGAAGAAATCGGGATTGAATTTGCAAAAAAAATGGGATGCTCATCAATAGAGGAGTTAAGAGAAACGGACCCGCAGAAGTGGGTTTCAGATCCGTTTACATACATGGATGGAAATTTCGCACCTATCGTAGATGGATATGTTATTACAGACGATCAGTATAAACTATATCAAAAAGGTGAATATAATGATATTAGCGTAATAATAGGCACTAATTCAGATGAAGGAGGTTTGTTTACCTCCTTTATAGGCGTACCAGAAGATGCCTCGGATTATTACAAAACACTACAAACCAATTATGGGACATTCGCTGATCGCGTTTTGGAATTATATCCCGGAAATGATAAAGCGCAAATTAAATTTTCAATGGCAGATATTCAGAGGGACAGGGACTATGCCTGGGGCGCATGGGCATGGGCAAGGCTGCAAAAAGAAACAGGTAATTCCAATGTTTTTTTATACTACTTTGATCAGCAACAGGAAGCCAATAGTATGTTTAGTATGTTTAATGCATCGCCACCAAGGGGTGCCTGGCATGGCGATGAAATAGCCTACATTTTCAGAACGTTAGACCCTGAAAAAAAATCGGAAGCCGACCTTGTGCTTTCAAAGCAAATGGCTCAATACTGGGTAAATTTTGCAAAAACAGGAAATCCAAATGGTGATAAGCTGCCTTATTGGCCAGTTTTTTGATAACAACAAGCCTTCGGTGATGTATTTACACGCGAATCCTGAAACAGGCAATGTACCCAATTACGAAAGCCTGCTGTTATGGGAGGAATATTTTAAATGGAAAAGAAAAAAATAATGTTGTACCCAATGAATTATAAAATAACTCAAAAGCTATTTTTTGTTCTGATAGTAATGTTTATATCAGACACAATGGTGTTTGGTCAGTTGCGAACTGTAACTGAACTAACAGAAAACTGGAAATTTCAAAAAGGGCAAAACGATCAGGCTTATAAAGTAAGCTTTGACGATGGTTTCTGGCAAATGGTTACTGTTCCCCACGATTGGGCTATTTATGGACCTTTTGACGAGAGTAACGACAAATATGCGCAGCAAATTCATGAAAACATGGAGAAAGATGCAGCCACCGTTACCGGCAGAACAGGGGCATTACCATTTATAGGGGAAGCGTGGTATCGGAACTCGTTCAAACTGCCAAAGTCATATCATAAAGAGCAAAAAGTAATTCTTGCTTTTGATGGGGTCATGAGTGAACCAAAAGTTTATCTCAATGGGCAGAAAGTAGGAGAATGGAACTATGGTTACAACTATTTTTATTTTGACATAACCGACTTGGTTAAGCAAGGTGAGGAAAATCTGTTGGCAGTAAACTGCATCAATTATGAACAACAGTCCCGCTGGTATCCCGGAGCCGGTATTTATCGTAAGGTGCAATTGATTGTTAAAAATGAAAATAGTATTGATCATTGGGGAGTTTCTATCACAACCCCGGTAGTAAGTGCCGAATTAAGCAAGGTTAACATAAAAACAAAAGTATCGGAAAGTGATTTATCGCTTGTTACACAAATATACAATCCCAAAGGGCAGCTTGTTGCTACAGACACAACAACTAACTGTATCGCTCAGGAATTTGAGCAGAACATCCGGGTGCCAAATCCATTGCTATGGAGTCCTGAAAATCCTGAATTATACACCGCAGTAACGAAACTGTACAATGAGCAGGGACTTTCCGATGAAGTAAAAACAATCTTTGGAATTCGCTCGATAACTTACGGGTCAGAAGGTTTCAGATTGAATGGAGAGTTAAGAAAATTCAAAGGAGTTTGTTTGCACCATGACCTGGGACCACTGGGAACAGCCGTGAATATAGCCGCTTTGAGAAGACAGTTAACTATTCTGAAAGATATGGGCGTTGATGCCATTCGAACCACTCATAATATGCCTGCTATGGAATTATTGGAACTCTGCGATGAAATGGGCTTTATGGTCATGGCTGAAGCATTTGATGAATGGAAAGAACCTAAGATGAAAAATGGTTATCACCGGTTTTTTGATACGGATGCAGAGAAAGACATTATCAATATGGTACACGCTACCCGTAATCATCCTTGCATCGTAATGTGGAGCACCGGTAACGAAGTGCCCGATCAGAAAACTACGGCAGGACCTAAAGTTGCCCGCTATTTGCAGGATATCTTTCATCGCGAAGACCCCACAAGACCGGTTACCGCAGGGATGAACCAGATTGAAGCAACCATGAAAAATGGATTTGCAACACTGCTTGATGTGGCAGGGCTGAATTACCGGACTGAAAAATATACCGAAGCCCATGAAATGCTTTCACAGGGTTTTCTGTTAGGCGCAGAAACTGCATCTACAATTAGTTCCCGGGGAATTTATAAGTTTCCTGTCGAAAAAAGGGTTTACTTTCGGAAAATAGATACTGAAAAAGATGCCGACCATCAATGTTCATCCTATGATTTGAGCCATCTTATCTGGTCAAATTTGCCCGAAAAAGATTTTGCCCTTCAGGATGACAATCCGTGGACTATCGGTCAGTTTGTTTGGACCGGTTTTGATTACCTTGGCGAACCTTCACCTTTTCAAAACACATGGCCTGCACGTAGTTCTTACTTTGGCATAGTTGATTTGGCCGGATTGCCCAAAGACCGTTACTATTTGTACCGCAGCCAGTGGAATAAAATGCAGTCAACATTACACATCCTTCCACATTGGACTTGGCCCGGTCGGGAAGGTGAAACAACGCCTGTTTTTGTGTACACCAGCTATGATAGTGCCGAACTGTTTGTAAATGGCAAAAGTCAGGGAGTACAGCATAAAAATGATTCAACCCTGCAAAACCGTTACCGCTTAATGTGGATGGATGTTAAGTACGAACCGGGAACTTTAAAAGTAGTTGCTTTTGATAAGGACGGCAAACCTGCAGAAGAGCGGCAGGTGGTAACAGCCGGAGAACCCTACCGGATTGTTCTAAAGCCTGACCGGACTGTCTTAAATGCAGATGGAGAAGACCTGTCGTTTGTAACGGTATCCGTAGTCGATAAAAACGGAATCCCTTGTCCGACAGCATCAAACCGTTTAAATTTTAAAGTTACAGGAGCAGGTACTTATAGGGCCGCATGTAACGGAGATGCTACTTCGCTCGAAGTGTTCCACGAACCAACAATGAAATTATTTAGCGGAAAATTAGTGGTGGTTGTCAAATCAACCAAAGAAGCCGGAAGCATTGAACTCAATGTCCAGGGTAAAGGGCTAAAAGGGACTACAGTAAATCTCGAATCAACAATTACAAACAATTTAAAAAATGAAAAAAAATGAAGAATCTTTTATTAGCCTTAGGCGTACTGGTAGTTAACATTGTTTCTGCTCAAAATCCCTTTATTACGCACATGTACACCGCCGACCCTTCGGCAAGGGTTTTTAATGATACCCTGTATGTTTATCCTTCCCACGATCAGGATACGGCTACCCTTTTTACCATGGAGGACTGGCATGTGTTTTCAACCACTGATTTAAAGCACTGGACTGACCATGGAGTGGCATTTTCATTGAATGATATCAGTTGGGCGAAATCGCAGGCATGGGCACCCGACTGTATTGAACGTAACGGAAAATACTATTTTTACTATCCGGTGGAATCCAGCAAGATAGGTGTGGCGGTAGCTGATAACCCCGTAGGGCCGTTTAAGGATCCGCTTGACTCGGCATTGATTCATATAAATACGAAAGGGGTAGTTTGTAATCGCGATTTTATTGATCCCTGTCCATTTATCGACGATGATGGTCAAGCGTACTTGTACATGGGACAGTTAGCCGTTAATGTAATTAAGCTGAATAAAGATATGATATCTTATGACGGTAAAGTTCATTTACCGGAAGGCGCTAAAGGATTTTTTGAAGCTATCTGGATGCATAAATATAACGGTAAATACTACTTGTCATACTCATCTACTACGGGACAAATTGAATATTGCATGAGCGATAATCCGTTGGGACCTTTTGAGTACAAAGGAGTTATTCTGGAACGAATGAACAGTGGGACTAACCACCATTCAATAGTGGAGTATAAAGGGCAATGGTATCTGTTTTATCATAATTCAGACCTGTACTTCAAAAATCATCCTGAAGAGTCCCCGAAATTTGGCTGGGTCAAAGGTAGTGTCCATCCTTTCCGCAGGTCTATTTGCTTCGATAAATTGTATTACAACGAAGATGGAACCATTCAGCAAGTAAAGCCAACCAAATAAAATTCAAAAAGATGAAAATAATTAGAAGTACTTTAAGTCTGGTATTGGCATTAATGCTTACATGTACTGTTTATGCGGGTCAATCCTCAAAACCGCGTGTTATTGTAATGACCGACGGTGAAATTGATGATCATTGTGCCATGGTAAGGTTTCTGCTTTATAGTAATGACATGGACATTGCAGCCATCATCGAAACCAACTCCGTCTTTCAGCAAAAAGGCTGGAGTTCTCAAAAGTGGATCGACAAGCAAATTGATGCCTATGCGCAGGTATATCCTAACCTGAAGGTTCATGATTCTGCTTATCCTACGCCCGACTATTTAAAGGCTCACCTATATGTTGGCGATGAAGACCCAAGCCATCTGGCTGTTAGCCAAAAAACCATTCAGCGCGTTCCAGGAATGGAAAACATGATCAATCCGGCAAAGTGGGAAGATACTCCCGGTTCTGACAGGATTGTGAAAGTTTTGTTGGAAGACGACCCGCGACCTGTTTATATTCAGGCATGGGGGGGCGGCAACACCGCGGCAAGAGCGTTTTACAAATTAAAAAGCCAGTATCCGAATGACTATGAACGGGCTGTTTCAAAGGCTGTGATGTATGGTATTTGGTATCAGGACGGAGCAGGTGATTATATTGAAGAGTTTCATCCCGGTGTTACCATGTTAATTTCTTACTTCTTTAGCGGTACATGGGATTATGGTAGCCAGCCTTATACAAGACAGTTTGTTACCGATAATTTGCATAACAACCATGGTGCATTAGGGGCGATGTACAAACAAAAATACATTAGCGAGGGAGACTCACCGGCATTTTTGTACTCGCTTGCTAATGGTTTAAGAAGCTATGAACACCCAACTTATGGCGGCTGGGGCGGTCGCTTTTATAAAGTACCCGGTAAAGCAAACGTATATCGCGATGTTGATAAAGCCTCTTACATGAGATGGGTTGAATATGCAAACCGTGATTTTGAAGCCCGATTGAAATGGTGTGTAGCTCCAAAATACGAGGATGCAAACCATAAGCCGGTCATCAATATAATTGGTGGTTTGGATCGAATTGTGAAGTCGGGAGAATTGGTAGAGATTGAAGCAAAAATTAGTGACCCCGACCCGGTCGATTATGATGCCTTGTGGGAGAAATGGGGACCCATTCTGGAACAACACGGGCAGGATAAATCAATCATGCCTGTATTTGCAAAGAATCAACCCAAGTACAGTTCATTATGGTGGCAATATAAAGAAGCCGGGACATATAATGGCATGGTTGAACTTTCCGGTCAGTTTCAGGACAGGATACATTTTGTTGCACCGGAAGTTACCGAACCTTCTACCATTCATTTAATACTTGAGGTAAAAGATGGAGGTTTTCCGAGCTTAACAGCTTTTGCGAGGGTGATTATTACGGTAGTGCCAAGTAAACATTAAATCGAAAACGATGAACTGTAGAATGTTCAGGAACGTAGTGTTTGCAACAACGTTGTTGGTTGGCTGCTTGTCTTGTTCTCAAAACATGAAGGATACTGAAATAGAGAATCTTTCTAATGAATTTCAAAATCCTCCTAATTCTGCCCGTCCACGTGTATGGTGGCATTGGATGAATGGCAATGTTACAAAGGATGGCATTCGAAAAGATTTGGAATGGATGCATCGTGTAGGGATTGGGGGCTTTCAGAATTTTGATGCGGGTATGGCTACACCCCAGGTAGTTGAAAAAAAACTGACCTTTATGACCCCTGAGTGGAAGAATGCTTTCAGATTCGCCACACAACTGGCTGATTCTCTTGGGCTGGAGATGGCCATTGCCGGTTCTCCGGGTTGGAGCGAAAGCGGTGGCCCCTGGGTAGCTGCCAAAGACGGAATGAAAAAGTTGGTGTGGTCAGAAATCAGGGTTAAAAGCGATAACGCTTTTAATGGTGTTTTGCCGCAACCGTATAAGACTACGGGGCACTTTCAGAACCTGAAAACAGAAGACATCAACACCCTTGCCCTGAGAAATAGGCAACTTCCTGAATATTACAGGGATATTGCTGTTGTTGCTTACCCCCTTCCTGTAAAAGATGTATCCTTAGAAACGTTAAAGCCCAAAATATCTTCAAGCGGAGGGAACTTCACCTTGGAACAATTAACTGATGGTGATTTGGCAACCACCTGCCTGTTACCCAAGGATTCGATAAAAGGTTATGCCTGGATACAATTTGAATTTCAGAAACCTGTAACCATCAAGGCATTGACTGTTGTAGGGGGAGGCATCAGAGAAGAATATGGGAATGTACCTCCTCCCAATAAAAGAAGTTTAGAAATAAGCGATGACGGCGTTTCCTTTCGCCTTGCAGATTCAATTCCACTTGGCGGAGTGGAGCAGCAGACCATGACAATACCACCGGCCACCGCAAAATATTTCAGGATTAATTTTAAGAACCCTGAGCTTTCAGGTATGGCTCGGATCATAAAAAAGTACGGAGGCAAAGTTAAAGAACCGGCTGGAACCAATATTGCGGAAATCGTACTTCATACGGCTGCCCGTATTAATCATGCCGAAGAAAAAGCCGGCTTTGCTGCCACTCCTGATCTCGAACAGTACCCAACGCCTGTTTCATCGGAAGAGTTTGTTGATGAAAAGAATGTTATCGACCTTACAAATAAAATGAAAGCCGATGGCTCTTTATCCTGGACACCTCCAATAGCTGGCAGGGAATGGAAAATTATGCGCTTTGGTTATTCGCTCACGGGCAAACAAAACCATCCCGCTTCGCCCGAAGCTACCGGTTTGGAAGTAGATAAAATGGATGCAGAGGCAGTAAGGAATTATTTTGTGAACTACCTGAACCAATACAAAGACGCAACTGGTGGTTTGATGGGGAAAAAGGGACTGCAATATGTAATTACAGACAGTTATGAAGCCGGTCAGGGAACATGGACTGCTAAGATGACAGAAGAGTTCCAAAAACGCAGAGGATATTCTCTTCTTCCCTGGATGCCTGTACTGACGGGGCAGGTGATACAAAGCACCGAAGCAAGTGAGCAATTTCTATGGGATTGGCGTCTTACCATTTCCGAACTGATTGCCGAAAACCACTATGATCAGTTAACCGACATCTTGCAAGAGTACGGAATGCATCGTTACTCCGAATCACACGAGAACGGGAGGGTGTACCTTGTGGACGGGATGGACGTTAAGAGAACAGCAGAGATACCCATGTCTGCCATGTGGATGGAAGGTTCGAGTGGTTCTTCTTTAAATATGGCGCAGGCCGATATTCGCGAGTCTGCATCGGTAGCGCATATTTACGGGCAGAATATGGTGGCTGCCGAATCTTTCACTGTAAATGGTATTGGAGGAAAGGCCTGGGCTTATTCTCCGGAAAACATTAAACCAACAGCCGACCTGGAATTGGCAAATGGCCTAAACCGGTTTATAATTCACACTTCCGTACACCAGCCTGTTGATGATAAGATTCCCGGTTTGGGATTAGCACAATTTGGCCAGTGGTTTACGCGGCACGAAACATGGGCAGAACAGGCTAAACCATGGATAAATTACCTTGCCCGTAGTAGTTACATGCTACAACAAGGGAAGTTTGTTGCCGACATTGTATATTACTACGGCGAAGATAATAACATTACCGGTTTGTTTGGAAACCAACCACCCCCTATTCCGCAAGGTTACAATTATGATTTTATAAACCCTCACGCACTCATAAACCTGCTTGAGGTAAAAAAAGGCAAACTGGTAACCCCTAGTGGGATGGTTTACCAAATGCTTGTTTTGGATAAAAATTCAAAACGAATGTCGCTCCCAGTTTTACGAAAGCTTGCTTTACTGGCGGATAAAGGAGCGGTTATCGTGGGCGAGCGGCCACAATTAAAGGCAGGACGTGAGGGAGACGAGGCAGAGTTCCAAAAGCTTGTAAGCGACATATGGGATTCCGGGAGGCAAAATATTCATGAAGAATTGGAAATGGGTGATGTTTTAACATCATTAAATATAGGGCCCGATTTTACCTACAAGGCAACCGATAGTAATCCTGAATTGCTTTATGTTCACCGAAAACTTGCAGATACCGATATTTACTGGATAAACAGTAGAAGCGACCATGATGAAAGTGTGACCCTGACTTTCAGGGTAAGTGGTAAAAAACCTGAACTATGGAATCCTGAAACAGGAAAGCGGGAAGATGTTTCCTATACCATGAACGATGTGCTTACCGAAGTTCCTTTACAGCTTTCTCCGCATGATGCAGTTTTTGTGGTGTTTAATCAACCTGTTAAAGAAACAAGCGTAAGCCTGCCGGTTACAGATAAAAAAGAAATAGTAAAGATTGAAGGTGCGTGGGATGTATCATTTCAGCCCGGACGAGGAGCGCCTGCAACATCTGTATTTGATAATCTGATTTCGTACACCGAACATCCTGATGACGGAATAAAATACTTTTCAGGAACTGCCACCTACACTAAAGAAATCAATGTACCGGAAAACGATATTACAGGGGACGGAAAGTTAATTCTTGACCTTGGGGATGTGAAAAATTTAGCTGAAGTAACAGTTAATGGTATCGATTTGGGCGTGGTCTGGAAAAAACCTTTTGAGCTTGATGTTACTTCTGCACTAAAAGCCGGCAATAACAAATTGGAGATAAAGGTAACTAACCTCTGGGTAAACCGATTGATTGGCGATATGCAACCCGATGCAAAAGAAAAAATCGCTCACTCGGCTTGGCCATTTTACAGGGCAAATTCGCCTTTGCAGACTTCGGGCTTGCTTGGTTCAGTGAAACTGTTTTCAATTAAATAATTAAAAATTACAAAAATGAGAAGATTCAGATTGAATATAAAACGATTTAGCAGTGTATTTCTTGGTGCTCTAATGTTTAGTATAGCAGGTGGACAGCCAAATAATGAGGATATTTTACATAAAGAATGGAGGGCTAAATGGATTTCAGCTCCGGGGTTAAACCCGACCGAATATGGAGTGTACTATTTCAGAAAAAAAATTGATTTAGATATTATCCCAAAATCTTTTCCGGTTCACGTTTCTGCCGATAACAGATACAAACTATTTGTCAATGAAAAACTGGTTTCGTTGGGACCTGCAAAAGGTGATTTGCAACATTGGAATTTTGAGACAATAGATTTGGCACCCTATCTGCAAGCAGGTAAAAATGTGGTTGCTGCTAAGGTCTGGAATGAAGGGAAATTCCGCACAGAAGGACATCTGTCATTAAGAACTGCATTTATTATGCAAGGAGGCACAAAAGAAGCAGAGGTACTAAACACCAACGAGTCATGGAAATGTATTCAGGACAAAAGTTACAGCCCAATCCCTGTAATTATGAATACCTTTTATGTAGCGGGGCCCGGCGAACGAATTAATATGGCAGAACAAGTTAAAGGCTGGAGCACTATTTCTCTTGAAGATGAGGATTGGAATAATTCAGAACCTCTTTTTAACGGAATGCCGAAAAATATATCCGGATATTTTGGCATGCTTGACAGTTGGCTGCTGATGCCCTCCCCATTGCCTCAAATGGAAATGAAAGAACAGCGGTTGTTAAGGCTTCGAAAGGCAGAAAGCGTTAAAGTTCCTGCTTCTTTTCCTTCTTCCCAAACAAAAATTACAATTCCGGCCAATACGAATACGACCCTGCTACTCGACCAAACATTTCTTACAAATGCATATCCAACACTAATATTTAGTGGGGGAAAAAATGGAATTATAACCTTAGGTTATCAAGAAGCTTTGTTTACAGAGTATCCCGAAAAAGGAAACAGAAATGAAGTGGAAGGAAAAATTTTGATTGGGCGTCTTGATAGTATCATTTCTGATGGTTCGGAGAATCAGATTTTTACGCCTATGAATTACAGGACATACCGCTATGTTGAATTAAAAATTGCGACCAAAGAGTCGCCGCTTGTTTTAGAAGATATTTATGGAACATTTGTCGGCTATCCTTTTCAATTCAATGCCAAATTAGAGTCAAACAATGATGAACTTCAAAAGATGTTGGAAATTGGGTGGCGTTCAGCACGCTTATGTGCAATGGATACCTATATGGATTGTCCCTACTATGAGCAGTTACAATATATCGGCGACGGGCGAATTCAAGCATTAGTTTCTTTGTACAATAGTGGAGACGACCGTTTGATGCGTAATGCTCTGAATCAGATGTATTATTCGCAACAACCCGAAGGTGTTACTGCCAGCCGTCATCCTTCTTTTACTCCGCAATATATTTCAACTTTTTCTTTATGGTACATTGCCATGCTACATGATTATATGATGTATGAAAACAACCCGGAGTTTGTTAAAGAAAAGCTGCAAAGTACAAGAAATGTTTTGGAATTTTTTAAACGATATCAAAGTGAAGATGGCAGTCTGAAAAATGTTCCTTACTGGAATTTTACCGATTGGGTTTATACCGATGGTTGGGTTGAAGGCATTCCGCCAATGGGAAAGGACGGTAGCTCCGCAGTTCTGGATTTACAGCTGTTATGGGCCTATCAGGTAGCAGCTGATTTGGAAAACTGGATGGGAATAAAAGAATTGGCGGCTGAATATGAAAATAAAGCTGCACAACTTAAAAAAACAATCAAAGAAAAATATTGGGATGAAAGCCGTCAGCTTTATGCCGACCGTCCTGAAAAAGATTTGTTCTCACAACATGCAAATACGCTGGCAATTCTTAACCGAATAGTAAGTAAGGAAGAAGCGCATCGTATCGCAGCAACACTTTTGTCTGATACCACCTTGGCACCTGCCTCCATCTATTTCAAATTTTACCTTCATCAGGCATTGACCTTAGCAGGTTACGGAAATGATTACTTGAGTTGGCTCGACAAATGGCGGGAGAATATAGCTATGGGCTTAACGACCTGGGCTGAAACTTCAGAAATAAATGAAACACGTTCAGATTGCCACGCTTGGGGTTCGAGTCCGAACATTGAGTTTTTCAGAATTGTACTCGGCATTGATAGCGATGCCCCGGGGTTTTCGAAAGTAAAAATAGAGCCGCATTTGGGCGATATAAAAGAAATTGGAGGTGAAATACCACACCCTGCCGGGAAGATAAAAGTGCACTATTCAGTTAAGGAAAAGAAATTGAAAGCAATCATTGATTTGCCTTCAAATACATCCGGTGTTTTTGTATGGGAAGGGAAAGCCTATGATTTAAAAGCGGGGTTGAATACTATAAGTATATAAAATAATGAGAAAAGTAATTATTCTGTTTATCGCAATTCTCGCCACAACAATAAATAATCACGCTACAGTATTTCAGCCTGTTAAACCTCGCGTTATTGTTATGACAGACGGAGAAATTGATGATAGAAGCTCAATGGTACGGTTTTTACTTTACACCAATGAATTTGATGTTGAGGCAATTATCCAATCTAACTCTGTTCACCAGCACTTTGGGAGGAGTTCTGATAAGTGGCTTGAAAAGCAATTGGATGCTTACGAGCAGGTTCGTCCCAATTTAATTGTTCACGATCCTGAATATCCGACTGCTGAATTTTTGAGAAGCAAAACCTACATTGGTGATGAAGATACGGCACACCTCGTAGTTGATAACGATTCTTATAAACGTGTTCCGGGCATGGATCCACAGATTGATCCATCCGATTGGGTAGATACTCCAGGATCAGAAAGAATCGTAGAAGTTCTTTTGAAAGATGATCCTCGCCCTGTTTATTTTACAGCCTGGGGCGGTTCAAATACATTAGCTCGTGCATTGTACAAATTAAAAACTGTTTACCCGGATCAATACGATAAAGCGGTTTCCAAAGTAATACTTTACAGTATATGGTACCAGGACGGGGCGGGAAGTTACATCGAAAAGGTTCACCCAAAAGCAACCATCCTTTTGTCGTATTATTTTTACAAAACCTGGGCTTATGGCAGTCAAACCTTTAGCTTTCCGTTTATTCATGAGGTTCAAAATAATTACGGGCCGCTTGGGGCACTTTATCCGCAGCCTTATGTCAGCGAGGGAGACTCGCCGTCGTTTCTGTATTTACTTCAAAACGGTTTGCGAAGTCTCGAAAATCCCACTTTCGGAGGTTGGGGAGGCCGTTTTTACAAAGTGGATGGATACGAAAACCTGTATCGAGATGCAGGTGAAGGTGATTATTGGAGATGGATTGAGTATGCTAACCGCGATTTCCAGTCAAGGCTCATGTGGAGCATCACCCAAAAATACAAAAATGCGAACCATTATCCTGTCATAAAGGTTATCGGAAACAACGACCAGACTGTCCACTCGGGCGATATAGTTACCATCGAAACTAAAATCAGTGATAATGATTCAATCCAACTTTCGGAACTGGTGCGCTTCTACCCGTTTCTTACTGATACTGAAAAAGAACAGACCGATGAAGAATTGGCAGAGAGTGTATCGGGCTGGTTACCGGTTGATATTGTGTGGCAGCAATACAAAGAAGCGGGAACCTTTAATGGCATGGTGCAGTTTGATATTTTTGATAAAGAAAAAATTCAATTTATCGCTCCTGTTGTTGATAAACCGGAAACAATACACGTCATCGTTCAGGCAACAGACAGGGGGATTCCAAGGCTTACAGCATTTGAACGATTTATAATAAACATTTTACCTAAATAATTCAATATAACATGCGAACAACATTTCTTATCACGATTATTGTATTGGCAATAACTGCCTGTACTTCCTCAACAGGGAAAAGGCAAAAACAAGAGAGTAGTCCAACTTATAACTCCATTCTACCGGGACAGGTCTGGCTCGATACCGAAGGAAAACCCATTCAAGCACACGGCTTTCAGGTATTATACAACGATGGAACTTACTATTGGTATGGGGAGAACAAGGAGTTTACCAAGTCCGGCAGTAATATTTGGACTTACGGTATCCGTTGTTATACTTCCAAAGATTTTTATAACTGGGAAGACCGTGGGCTGATAATTCCACCTGATACATTAGACCCTCATTCGCCAATGCATCCTTCGCAAGGCATTGACCGCCCGCATATTATATATAATGACGCAACAGGTAAGTACGTGTGCTGGATAAAATTAATGGGCGACGACGGACAATTTATGGCTGTTTTAACGGCTGATGATATTTTGGGCCCCTACCAGTTGGTAAACAGAGGTTTCAGGCCTAACGGCTTTGAATCCGGTGATTTCGACTTATATGTCGATGAAGATACAAAGCAGGGTTACATTTGGTTTGAACGCCCGCATTGGGAAATGATATGTGCAGAATTGACAGACGATTATACGAATGTAACCGACAAATTTTCTGTACATTTTTCAGGTTTGCTGCCTCCTGATACACGGGAAGCGCCAACTCACTTTATTGCAAACGGAAAACACTTCATGTACACTTCGGGCACCAGTGGCTACTCGCCCAATCAATCGCTAATATCAACTTTTGATGACTACCATAGTAACTATATCAATTTAGGGAATCCTCATCCGAAAGATACAACACATACATCTTATTGCTCTCAAATTACTGATGTAATTAAAATTCCGGGGAAAAAGAACCTTTATGTAGTTATGGCTGACAGATGGATGCCCGATGCCTGTGGTACAGATTTACCTGCAAAAGAGTTAGTAAGAATAAGGGAGTGGCTAAAAGACCTGAAACCAAAACCTCAAAATTTTAATGATGTAAAACTTCTGGATAGAAGAGGGGATAAACGAACGGACTGGGATGTAACCTACAAGGCTACTTATGTATGGTTGCCTATCACATGGGAAAACGGTGTGCCTAATATTTATTGGCAGGAAGAATGGAAATTAGAAGATTTTGAATAAACAATTATCACTATGAAAAAATTAATATTAGCAAGTTTAATAATGGTTGCTGCAGTTGGTTCCATTTCAGCACAGCAACCAGCCTATAAAAACAAAAATTTATCTCCCCGGGAACGTGCAAAAGACTTACTCTCCCGAATGACCCTTGAAGAGAAAATTGCACAAATGCAATGCATGTGGAGCGGTAAGGCCGAACTTTTTACCAATGGTGAATTCGATGTTGAAAAAGTGCGCCAATTGCTTCCCAATAGCATCGGCTCATTAGCCCGGCTCAATGAAAACATGGGAGCCGATGCCACAGGTTTTCATGCGACTTTGTCCCCAGGTAAGGCAGCTACCCAGTACAATAAAATCCAGAAATATTTTGTGGAAGAAACCCGCCTTGGAATTCCCGTCCTTTCGCACGAAGAAGGCCTGCATGGTCAGCAGACTCAAGATGCTACAAACTTTCCGGTTTCCATTGGGTTGGCGAGTTCGTGGAATGAAAACCTGATGAAGGAAGTATATTCCATTGTCGCCAAAGAAATTCGTTCGAGGGGAGGGCACCAGGTTCTCGCCCCTGTTGTTGATGTTGTTCGCGATCCGCGCTGGGGCCGTACCGAAGAATGTATGGGCGAAGATCCGTTTCTGATATCTCGTTTAGGCGTAGCCCAGGTAAAAGCCTATCAGGGAGATGATGTTTATTTAAACGACAATCATGTAGCTGCAACCCTGAAACATTTTGGGGTACATGGTCAGCCGGAAGGCGGGCATAATACAGCGCCGAGCAACATAGACGAGCGTACAGCGCGAGAGGTGTTCTTTAAGCCTTTTAAAGATTGTATTGATGCCGGAGCGATGAATGTCATGGTAACTTACAACGAGTTGTGGGGAGTGCCGGTTCACGGCAATAAAAAAGTAGTGACCGGGGTATTGCGCGATGATTTCGGTTTCGATGGAATTGTGGTTTCCGATTACTATGGAGTCAGTAACCTTGTGAACGTGGATAAAGTGACGGATGATTTAAAGGATGCCGGCTACAAAGCTTTCAGTGCAGGAGTGGATATCGAGTTGCCGGATATAGAGGGGTATAAAACTCTGGCTAAATATGTTGAGTCCGGGCAAATCGATAAAGCAAAAATTGATGAAGCGGTAACCCGGATCTTAATCGAAAAAATCCGGTTAGGCTTGTTTGAAAACCCATATGTTGACCCCAAGAAGGCAGAGCAAATCGTGGGAAATGCCGAAAGCCGAAAAGTTGCATACAAGGCTGCAGGCGAATCAATGGTATTGCTTAAAAATGAAGATAACTTTTTACCACTGAATAAGGATAAAATAAAGAAGATTGCCTTTATCGGGCCCAATGCCGACCGATGTATATTAGGAGGATATTCGTCTACTCCAAAGCAATGTATTTCTCCGCTACAGGCAATTAAAGAAAAATATGGAAACAATTTTGAAATTCTATATGCAGAAGGGGTGCGATTGACAGACGTCAATAGTCCTTTTCCGGAAAAAATCCGGCTGGTTCCTCGTGAAGAAAACGACAAGCGTATAGCCGAAGCTGTGGAAGTAGCTCAAAAAGCTGATGTAGTCGTCTTATTTGTGGGGGCTAACGAAGCAACAAGTCGTGAAGCTTATGGGCCAACAGCCCCCGGCGACCTGCCAACACTTGAAATGCTAAACGGACAAGACGAACTCATTCGCCAGGTGGTAGCCGTAGGCAAACCCACTTGTGCTTTTGTTGTTACTGGAACCACCACCAATATTAGTGAATTGGTAGAGCAGGTGCCTGCCGTAATGCAAGCGTGGTTTCTTGGTCAGGAAGGCGGTTATGCTATGGTGGATGCCTTGTTTGGCGAAATCAATCCAAGTGGTAAATTACCAATTAGCATACCACGAGGCGCAGGCTATGTGCCGGCATATTACAGCTACAAACCCTCTGCTCGTCGCGGTTACAATTTAGGATTTGGAACTGACCCGCTTTTTACATTTGGCTACGGACTAAGCTATACCACCTTTGAGTACAGTAACCTGAAAATTAGTTCGCCAACGATGAAAAAAAATGGTTCGGTACAAGTCAGCGTTGATGTTAAAAACACCGGCAATCGCAAAGGTGCCGAAGTAGTACAAATGTATATCCGTGATGATTATTCCTCTGTTCCACGACCCGTAAAAGAACTCAAAGGTTTTGAAAAGGTTTGGTTAGAGCCGGGAGAATCCAAAACCGTAACTTTTACCGTCGAGCCGGAATTGTTGGCATTTTATGATGTAGATTATAATTGGATTGTTGAACCGGGGGACTTTACTATTATAGTCGGAAATTCGTCATTATCAATACAAAATATTAAGTTGAAAGTAAATGAATAAGGTTCTTAAAGGAAACCGTTATCAACATTCTTATGAAAATCGAATTATATCAAAAAAGCATAGTCGAATAGGAGTTAGGCGATGTAAAGCATTAAATGCAATTGGTGATTTGAAATCTCAGAAATATGAAACCGAATTATATAGTCAATTCGAGTATGGATTCAATTAAGTTGCTACGATAGAATGTTTTAAATGTAATTTTACGAAACTATTGAATATTAAATGAAAAAAATCTATGTGTATTGCATTGCGTATGAATGTCCTAAAATAATCCGGAATAAAGAATGTCCATTGTTCGAAATAGATCATCTTTCATTTCATGATAAAATCATTTGGATTGATCAACTTAAAGATGACAGAATTGAAGCTATTTTAAATTTTCACCAGCATTGTTCACAAAGTTGATGCATTCTAAAAAATTCATTACTGCATTTCAAAATATTTTGGAAACTGAAACTACTTAATGATTTTGACGATAAGAAAGAACACGGATTGATAGACTTAAATGCAGATATAAAGTATTAGAAGGGTAATAAATAGTTCTATTTACATAGTTAGTTTGTTTAGTTAGTTAGATCTTTCTCTTTTATAATGAAAGAGGATTCCCGGGAGTATAATTGCTCCCGGGCTATTTTAAAATTGTAAGACATAAGAGTTTGAAGAAACTTGGTTGATGTTCAGTGATTTATGGGAATACTAAATTCAGAATAATAGTTATATACAGCACATAGTTGATTTGAATTGGTATTAATCTTCAAGTTGCAATATTGTAACTTGTTTTCTGGGGGCACAATGTGCTCCCAGAATTTACGAAAAATAAAAATTTAAATTTTAATCGATGAAATAAAAAATTCATATTACCCCATTTATATACAGTTTGGACTATATGGTATTGTTCGCTGTATAAATAAAAAAGCATAGAATCATGGATAACCAATCATACAATAAAACCATCGAGGAACTGGAAGAAACTTTATCCCAGTTAAAAACACAAACCCAGGATTTTGTGGAGTTAACCGAAAAAGCCATGGGACTATGCGACAGTGTAATGATGAAATTGCGTGAGTCGGTAATAGAGAATGGTTTTAAAAGTGAGGAAGAAGAAATTTACTTTTTCAAGCATGTTAAACCAAAAGTGGAGAGCAAGTTCATATTTTACACTGAGTTATTTCAACTTGAAGCAAACCGGCCGGAGGGGGGTAAAAAGATTCAATTAAAATATTTGAGAGATGAAATCAATAATCTTTGTGTCTTTCAAAAGGAAAATAAAGAGCTGTATTATTACATAAAACGGAATAAGGTACAATCAGATCGAATCTACTTTTTAAGGGGTAACCTAGATTCCCGAATTCACGAGGACAATATCTCGTGCCACACAGATCCAAATTTCTGTACAGGATATGATAGAACACTAGCCAGAATAATGGCCTACAAGCAGCTGGGAAAATACATCGGGAATGAAATTAAAAAATTAAAAGGGAACGAAGCGTTTGTCAGTAATCTATACTGGACAAATCCTAATATTGATGCATTGGAAATAGTGTATTCACTTTTTTTGGCTAAAGCCATTAATAATGGGAAGGCAAGCCGAATTGAAATTGCCCGCGCCTTCGAAAAAATGTTCAACATCAAGTTTAAGGACATTTACGGCACCTTTAAAGAAATGCGGGGAAGAAGCGATCAGATCACTTTTCTGAAACATTTAATAGAAGTGTTACAAAAGCGAATGGATGATTTGGATGAATAAGTGTAAACGAATAATTGAATAGAAACATTAAAAGGAAATAAGAAATGAGTAAGAATTGAATTATCTTTGTAGTAGAAATACTAGATCTACTTGCCTATAGGGAAGGGTGAGTGAAATGATATTAGAGCGTTAGCTTTTATTCTTGCAAGTAAAAACCATCACAATTTATTTATGCCACAGGAATATAAGTTCGGCGCCCACGATTTGCGTGGGGCCAGCTTATTTTTGTGGCGAGGGTACGTGATGGTCCCCACTTGCGAATTAAGCTGTGTCCTCACGCTACTTTTAAAATTTACTGTTTTAGGGACAGGACAGTAAGCAAAACATTAACACATGACTTTTTCGGAAAGAAGCATTAAGTATGCAGATTTACTTGTGCCCTTAAAAAAATGCCCGCTAGGTGAAGCTGTGCTGGATTGCCCCTTTGTGGAATACTGGCAGATTGAAGACTTAACAAAACGAATGAATCTGATAGAGGAACTGTCGGAAGAAAAACTGGATGAACTCAGGGACTTTCATCGTAAATGTCTGGCAAAAAAAATTAAACAGGCACAGAAAGAATCGGCAGAGCATTATAAAAGTCAAAAAGTATAATTTTTTTTGATTTTTATAACGAGTTGTTGTTGAGTGTATTGAATACTTGACAGGTCACGCTTGCCTCCAAAAAACAACACCCCAGTAGGGTGTTCATAGGGTAAAATATCCAAAATGACTTCACAATTTTGGCAAAACTCAATTTGTAACATTTAAAACAAAAAGTTATGCCAACAGAAATTGTAACCACCGACGATCTTCGGGAATTCAAAATTGAATTACTCAAAGAAATCAAACAACTCTTTGCTGCCCACCACGGGCAACCCACCAAAAAATGGTTAAAATCTTACGAAGTAAGAAAGCTTCTGAGAATCTCTCCGGGAACCCTTCAGAATATGCGTATTAACGGGACACTGGCCTTTACCAAAATTGGCGGTGTCATCTTCTACGACAGCGAAGAAATTCAGAAAATGATGGTAGAAAACCGGGTGCATAACCACTTTGGCTTTGGCCGGAAAAAATGAATTATATCCGGCACTTGCGCGGTTTTTTTGACCACCTGGAACAAGACGCAAACATCACATCTCAGCACATCAGCCTGTATATGGCACTTTTTAACCTCTGGAACCTGAATCGCTTCAGGGAACAATTTGAAATTAACAGGCAGGATGTGATGGCCATGGCCCGGATCGGATCCAAAACCACCTATTCGAAGTGTATGAAAGAATTGAATGACTGGGGATATATCCGGTATTCGCCGGGAGCTAACCGTTACCAGGTAAGCAAAGTTAGCTGTACCAGATTCGGGACCGCTACTGGGACTGCTAGTGGGACCACTACCGGGACTGCTACCGGGACTACTACCGGGACTGCTACCGGGACTGCTACCGGGACACCTTTTATAAACTATATAAACAAGAAAAACAGTAAAGAAGATTCCTCCCAAAATTTGAAAAAAAATGGAAGAAAAAAACAAAACGGAAAAGCCAATCCCCTCCATGTCGAAACCGATAAAGATTATTCCGAACCCTTATAAGGAGATTGCTGGTTTTGAAAACGGGAAACATCAGTTTGGGTTCAAAGCCTGTCGAAAGTGGCTGGAAGACCTGGGAAAAAAAACTTACGGGGCGCAATTCCGGTTGTATCCTGAGGATTCAGAATTGCTTTACCGTTTGATTGTTTATGCCATTGAAGACAAAGACGTAGCCCCAAAATGGAACCTGGATCTGAAAAAAGGTATTTTGCTCACCGGCCCTATAGGTTGCGGTAAAACAACACTAATGAGCCTGGTAAAATATTTTTTTCAAAATGGAAAGCAATTTAGGGTAGTATCCGCCCGTGATATCAGTTTTGAATTTGAAAAAGAAGGTTACAAAGTGATTAACCGTTACAGCAAAAATCCTGCAAACCTGACTTATTCCAATCCCGTTCCAAACATTTATTGTTTTGATGACCTGGGGGTCGAGCAAGTACAAAAACATTTTGGGAATGAATGTAACGTGATGGGAGAGATCCTGCTTAGCCGTTATGATCTGTTTGTTTCCAGAGGAATTCCTACACACCTGACCACTAACTTATCTGCCAGTGAAATAGAAGAAAAGTATGGCAACCGTGTCCGCAGCCGTATGCGTGAAATGTTTAACCTGATCGCTTTTGACAAAAATGCCGGGGACAAACGAATCTGAGGTTAGGCTTTAAGGTTTCTTCCAATGCAACGGCCTATCATTCCGGTATGCTTAAGCAGTTCTGCTCATGATTCGCAGGTATTCGCTCTCCTGTAGATATCCCGGAATGAAAAGCCTTATGCATCCCACGGCAAGAGCCGGAATTCCGGTACGCTTTGCTCAACTCCTTCCCCGGCATTCCCTTCACCCGCCCCGTATTTTCGTCTGCCCCTGATCCCCCCAAAGCGAAAACCCGGAACAGGCTCCGGTCAGCGCTTCCTTGTTTCACCTGGCTTCCCTGCATTACCTCACTTGCCTTTAGCCTGCCCGCAATTAATAATTTAACAGGTAGTTTAAAGTATTTTTCCAGTGCCCCGGCACATTCCCCTGACCGCCTGCAACGCTCCCTAAACCCGTTCGCTCACTCACGGGAAACGCTCGCTTGTTTCGCCGTTACAGGGAAAAGAGCCTTCAGGCACCGCACGAAAAGAGCCATCCTTTTGTTTCACTCCAGTCCTGCACTTTTCTTTAGCCACCCACAGATACGGCTTTACAGGTGTTAATGAATTAACAGGTTGAAAAACCAAAAAGAAACCCAAGATCGCCGGCCTCCCCACAAAATCCACCCTGGGAAAAATGCAAGATCAAGATGAATGCCCCGGATTACTGATTTTACAGGTTTATTTATCTGTAATTACCGGTTCCGTGGCAATCCTGCATTTTATCCACGGCCGTCAGTTTCATTGGTTTCTTTTCTTTTTTTCCCCTTTTTTCTTTTCTTTTGAGGGAAAGTTATTTTACTATTTAAAAACAATTGAAAGCATTTAAAATGCAATTGTTAATAGTATTTTCAATCAAAGCTTATTTTCCTCCAGATTCGAACAATTCTGATGATATATAAGGAATTTATTTAACCATATAAAACACCCCAGTAGGGTGTTCATGGGGTAAAACTTAAGTTGAAGTCCATCACATTTGTCAGACCGGATAGGTGCAGAATGCAAGCATCCGGAATAGGAAAAACTTAAAACTTAAGGCAAATGTTTGGAATCAATCAAATCACCTGGTCAGAATTTTTATCTTTTCTCGCGCTATGCCTGGCAGCATGGTACATGCTTATAATTCTTTATTCCTGGTCCAAATCAAAGAAAAAAGAAAATGAGCTGCACTATGAAACCAGTGATGCTGAAATTATCCCCGGAACAGGATTACAGCCCATCGCTGTTTATTCTCATGAACTTCCCTCAACGATTTTACCGGTAAACCCTGTCGAAAACCAGCGTATTGAAGCATCGATGTATGAAGAAACTGGCATGGATGAAGGAATGGCACTGGATCATTTTACCCAAAAGAACCACCCGGCTCTGGCAGCTAAGATCGACGATTTTCAATATCAACAATAATCCATTAAAAATTAAAATTATGAGAAAACAAATGCAGGCGATTTATCGCAGAGGCATGGCACTAATGGCTATGCTGGTTTTGGGAGTGTATAACGTAATGGCGCAAAGTTCGGCCGGGATCGATCAGGCAACCACGGAAGTCAATTCCTATGTGGATCCGGTTGCCAACCTGATTATTGCCATCGGGGCAGTAGTGGGACTAATCGGTGGAGTGCGTGTGTACATCAAATGGCAGAGTGGAGACCAGGATACGCAAAAGGCCATTATGGGATGGTTTGGCGCCTGTCTATTCCTGATTCTGGTTGGTGTAGTAATCCGCTCATTCTTTGCATAAAAAATTATCGGTGAGGAGACCGGACAGTGTGACTAAGTAGGTATTGAGGGACGATCCCGTATCGTTCCTCAATCTTCCCTAACCTTTTAAATCAACGGATAACAATGAAAACATACACCATTCAAAAGATCGACACTAATCTCTATATCAAAGGATTCTCCGGACAGCTGGTTTACCTGGCACTCTACGGTATACTTATTACGCTGATTGTATTTGTAGTGCTCTACATCGCAGCAGGAACATTTATCTCGGTTGCTGTTTGTGTACCCGCTTTTTTTGTCTGGCTGTACCGCTTAAACCGGATTCAGAAAAACTATGGACACCGGGGCTGGCATAAAAAACGGATTGCCCGTCAACTCCCTGAATTTATCACCATCAAACAACGCATTTATCAGAACTAATATGAGAGTAAAACCAATACAAATCAGTCTGCCTGTTTTGGGTTTTGATGGAGATATCCTGATCTCCAATAACCTGGATATGGGTTTTGGACTGCGACTATTTTTACCTGAGTTGTTGTCTTGCAGTACAGAAAAACTGTATATGCTTCATGATACCTTTCAGCGGGCTATAAACATCCTTCCGGAAAATTCGCTGCTACACAAACAGGACTTCTTTTTTACAGAAGAATTTTGCATCGATCGCATTACTACATTGAAACACGAACGCAGTTTAAGTGGAAACTATTTAGATCATTTTCAGGGAAGAAACTATCTGAAACACGAATGCTACCTCTATGTAAGCTTGTTGAATACCGGTTTGTTGAAAAACTATCTGGGCTCTTCGCTGATCTTTTCACGTAAAGCAAGGCTGGAAGAAGCCCGGTTACAGGAAAAGATCAGGGAATTGCAGACCAACCTTTCTTCGATCTTACGGCAAAGTGGAATAGAAAGTATACCGATAACCAGAGAACAAGCCATGGGAACAGCCTCCGAAATCGGGCTGATTGAACGTTATCTGACACTTAACTTCAGAGAGGGACAGCCCCTGCTGGGAGGAATTGATTTTAGGGATCGCTTACGGGTGATGGATCGTTTTGTGGAGATCCTGAGTCTGAGTGATTATTCACATCTGCCTTCGGATATTCGTCCAACAAGCGGCCATCCCCGGACCGGGCTACCTGTTTCGATGGTTTATCCGCTGAGCTGGCACCTGCGGTATTCGCATATCACTAACCAGTTTATTTATGTGCCCGGACAACAGGAGGTGAAGGCAGGACTGGAAGGGGATTACAAAAAGATCTACAGCCTGTCAAAGTTTTCTTCGGAGAACAAAATCAACGCCGGGTTGATCGAAAATTTTCTGGATACGGTACAAGCCTCGGGAGAGAAGATCGTAAAAACTCACTTTAACGTAACGCTTCTGGATACTTCGATTCCGAAACTTAAAAAGATCAAAAGCGAAGCAGCCACCGCTTTTTCGCTGATGAACTGTTTCCCATACCAACATACTTTTGACCTGCCGTTTCTGTTTTTTTCAGGATTGCCATTCAGCACACAATTGCCGGAAACAGAACTGTTTCTGACCCAGGTGCCACAGGCCTGCTGTCTGACCAATTTTGAAGGGGAAGTCAGAAACTCTGAATCCGATTTTACACTTCACCTGTCAGACCGAATGGAAGGCTGCCCGGTAAAGATCGATTTGTCGGATGAGCCCATGCAACAGCACCTGATCCATAACCGCAACAAAATCATTATCGGCGGATCCGGATCAGGAAAGTCATTTTTTACCAATCACCTGCTGCGGCAGTATGTGGAAAATGACAACTGCCATGTGGTGTTGCTGGATGTGGGCAGAAGTTATGAGATACTGACACGATACCTGGATGAACGGCTGAAGGAAAGGGGAGGTGCCCGGATGATCGAATTTACCGAAGATAATCCGATTTCCTTTAATCCTTTTGTGGTGGAGGGGGACGCGGATCTGGAACACCGGCAAACCATTTTGTCGGTGATCTACACCGTGTACAAACCTGATCTCACGGAAATGGAAAAGGATGTGATTGCCCATGCACTAAAACAGTTTTTCAAAACCGAAGATGCTGAACGGTCCTTTAATGGTTTTTATGAGTTCTGTAGGGACTATATCCCACAGCTGGTGGAAGAACAGTCACTGGAGTTTAATACCCATGAATTTTTCTTTATCCTCGGAAAATACTACCGGGGAGGGGAATATGACTACCTGCTGAATAAACCGATGAAAACCGATGAGTTTTTCAGCTGTCCTTTCCTTGTTTTTGAGCTGGATAATATCAAAGACCACCCCGTGATCTTTCCGGTGGCTACACTGATTATCATGGATATTTTCCTCAAGAAAATGCGCCGGCTGAAAAACACACGTAAGGTGATCTGTATTGAGGAGGCATGGAAGGCCATTGCTACACCCCAAATGGCCGGGTATATGAAATACTTTTTTAAAACCATTCGAAAGTTTTTTGGTGAGGCCATGGTGGTAACACAGGAAGTGGATGATGTGATTTCATCACCTATCATCCGTGATGCGATCATTAACAATGCCGATACCCGCATTCTGCTGGACATGGGCAAATTCAAAAACAAATTTGAACAGATCAGCAGCTTTTTGGGACTGACCGCTTTTCAGCAACAACAGATCCTTTCGATTAATAAAAACCTGCCTTCGGGCCGGAGTTTTAAAGAAGTGTTTATCGCTTTGGGTGAGTATTCCCGTGTTTTTGCCCTGGAAGTGAGCCGGGCAGAATACTACTGCTATACCACCGAACAAAAGGAAAAGGAAAAGATACTGGAGCAGCTGATCGCTGACCGGTCTATCCTTGAGATCTTAAAACAAATGTAAAACCATAAAACAGAACAATCATGAAAAATTTAATCGTACTCATCCTTACAATTCTACTTGCAGCAAATGCAGGTAGGGCTACTGGCCAAACCCCGGTAACCGATGTGGGAGCCGGAATCCAACGTGAAGCGCTTTGGACACAGGAAGAAGGAATTCTTTCGAAAATCAACTTGTACAATATCCTGATAAAAGCCCTGAACGGTGATATCAAAGGATTGACCGGCGAAATCCTTGGCATCGACCAAAAGATGCTGGAAAGCCTGGAGAAAGTTTCGCTGCTGATTAAAGACTATAAACGTATACAGGAAACCAAAGACATCCTGCAGCAGATTATTGCCATCTATACCGAAAAAGTTCCCTTGCTGGTACAGGACGGCAACTTTACCACCCAGCAGGCCGCCGCCATTGTGCAAAGTTTTGACCTGATACTGGATGACAGCAAGGCACTGGTTAGTTCGATACTAAATATCATCGTAAAGGACAACCTGTTTATGATGGATGACAAACAGCGTTACGATGCCATCAACGGAATCTACCTGAGTGTCAAACAACATTACGGAACGATCTGCTATCTGCACAATAAACTCCTCTATGCTTCCTACCTGAAAAGCCATGACAGTGGTACGCTGGAAGGATTTGCCATGTATTACAGCCTGTATAACTGATTCAAGAAAAAATGATGAAACGAATCTTTCAAATTCTTATAATGGTCTTGCTGCTTTTCGCTACAACGGAAGAGTCAAAAGCACAGCTGATTGAAATCAAACCCTGGCACGGTTACTATCCCGAAATGGAAGGAACTTATCCGCTCACATTTATTGCTTTTACCGGCTGGTTGATTCCGATTCCCCATGTTTTTGTTCGTACCTGGCCAACGCATTATTATGTGGAAGTGGGAGCCCTGCCTGTTACCGATGGAGGAGAAATTGCCGGCCAGCTAAAAACCGGTCTTTTGCGCATCGCTACCAAGGCAATCGAACGCAGCCAGATGAAAGGCAGGCAGGAAGAAACGGATGGAATAAAAATCAATACCGGCTTTACCCAACAGATCAATGATCAATTGTTTAGTGCCCGTTCGGATGAACTGGTGGACATTTATAATCTGGCAGCACAGTTTATAAAACTCTATCAGAAGGTAAATAAACTTGGAGGGCTGAGTAACTCCCAAAAGATCCATTCGATTTATGAGAAAGAAGCCGATCAGCTGTTGATGCAGTTTTTAATGGTGAACCTCTTTCAGACCGATCACGGCCGCAAGCTGGATGCTTTCACTGTGCTCAGTAAAGAGCTTTGGAAACTACTGGGCGAACTGGATTATACCCATGGCAAACTGCTCTTTTTTAACAGCTTCTCTAATCAGCCCTTGAGCTATTCCTTTTTAAGCAAGTAAGCATTTAACCGATTAACAGAAAAAGTATGTTATTACAAGTACTGACAACCAATGATTTTTTTGCTTTTACCGATACACTGGTGGATTCCGGTGTAAACCATGCCCGTATCCTGGTGGATATGGCAAGAGCTATTGGCGGGATCGCTGCTTTCTTTTACATCTCCAAACGAATATATGAGCAGTTGATCGCAGACAACCCGGTATCAATCCTGCCCTTATTACGGCCTTTTGCACTGGTACTGGTGATCACCTTTTGGGGACCATTTGTAAATCTGCTGCTGGCACCTACAAAAGGATTGACCCATTTATCGGAAGCCGTGTATGCGGATAAAAAGCATATCGTAAAAGAGCGGCTGGAGGATAAACAACAAGCCATTCTGTCTACGGATCTGCCTTTGTTTTACGAGAACGAAGAAAAGGAAGCCGATCTCTGGGACAAAGGGGTAAACCTTATTCTGACTTCTTACAATATCATTAGTGGACGGGCAATTCATAACCAGATCAACTTTTATATGATGGATGCCACGCGGCAATTGCTGGAATCCTTTTTTGAGGTGCTGGTTTATCTGATTGCTTTTCTGCGAACAGTATTCTGTGTGCTGCTGGTGATCTTCGGACCGCTGGTGTTTGCCCTGTCCATCTTTGATGGTTTTCAGGATAACTATCTGCAGTGGATTGCCCGCTTTATCAATGTCAATCTGTACCTGCCCATTGCCTTGTTGATCCTGTCCATCGTGCAGGAGATCCTGATCTATGTGCTGGAAATGGAAATTGCCCAGATCAATGCTATGCTGATCTATGAACCCAAGTTGTTTTTTGTTTCCAACCTGATTGTTCCCGTTTGCGGAATCATCGGAATGGCAATGGTTCCAAAAATCTCATCATGGATCATACATGCTTCAGGAACTAACTCTGGAGGAGGACGACTGGTACGCACAGCGGCTGTAATGGCCATCACGAAAGGTGCCATGAAATAGCAGGCCAATATTTCATCTAAAAATATACAAGTAAGAAATGCAAAAACAATTTGATATACAACGTAAGTTCCGTTTTATCGTTTATGTGCTGGTTCTGATCAGCCTCTCGCTGATGGGGGTAAGCAGTTATATTTACTATCGGTCGGTACAACTGGTGGAGCTTTCCAAAGAGAAAATCTATGTACTGGATAACGGTAAATCACTATTAGTAGCCCTTCGTGAAGATATTAGTGAGAATCGTGATGCGGAAGCCAGGGATCATGTAAAACGTTTTCATGAGCTGTTTTTTACCCTTGAGCCGGATAAAACTTACATTGAAAACAATGTAAGGGAAGCCCTGTATCTGGCTGACCGGAGTGCGATGGAACAGTATCAGGCCTTTAAGGAGAATAACCTTTATAACCAGGTGATCGCTTCTGACATTAGCATGACCCTGCAGACCGATTCCATAAAACTGGATTTTTCTGCCTATCCCTATCACTTTACGTTTACCGGCAAACAAAAGATTGTCCGTAAATCCAACATTACTATTCGTAGCCTCAAAACTTCTGGTTACCTGAGAAACATCTCCCGGACGGATAATAATCCGCATGGTTTTCTGATGGAAAGCTGGCGAATCGATGAGAACAAAGATCTGGAAAGCATCCGAAGAAAATCATTCTAACAGCCCAATGGCTGAGATACACATTAACGACAATACATTAAAAATATGACAGCAAATAATTTGAAAGATGTCAGTCGTTTTACCCGCTGGGTAAACGAGCTGGACGATAAAGACAAATCACTGGATCCCTTAAAACGAAAAAGCAAATGGATATTGATAACAGCTTTTTTGTTTGCCCTGTTTGCTATCTCATTTATCTGGATTCCATCCGGAAAAGTAAAACCACAGAAGGTGGAAGCACCACTGGCCGGACCGTTGACCAGTGCTCCGACAAACACCGGCCGTTCAGCCTTTGAACTGCCTGTGGATTCATTTGAAAACCAATTAAAAACTTACATCAATGAAGGAACTTATGATAAAAAATAAAGCCTTGTTTATTCTTCCGCTGGTTCTGATTCCTTTTGTTATCCTGATCTTCTGGGTATTGGGTGGAGGAACTGATGCTGAGGCAGACGGAGGGAAGCAAGTAAAGACACCGGGTATAGGGGCAAATTATGACCTTCCTGAAGCTGAAAAGTCCATTGAGATCTACGATAAAATGGAAGCCTATCAGAAGGATGATCAGCAGGTGGCGGAAATCGCTGAGGTTGATCTAAATGATACAACTCAGCAAGAGCCGGGTCTTCAGGACACAATAGCACGAGACAATACGTTGCTTGATGAGAATGCCGATCAGGGACAAATTCTTGCCCACATCCGAAACAAAGAGAAACAGGTACAAGAGGAACTGCAAGGCGATCCGGCCTTGTCGAAATCCGAAAAAACAGCTTTTCCTCAAAAGCAAGCTAAGGCTACGGAAACTGTTGTGAAAAAACAAAAAGAAAAGGTAAAATCTCCGACACAGGAAATTCCAACCACAGGTATAGAGGAACTGGATGAGATCATCGATAAAAACGTCCTACTAAGTCGTGAAAACGATTCGTTGAATTTTTATCTGCAACAGGTGCAGGGGCGCTTGCAACAGATTGAGGCCATCCAAAACCGGTCCTTTACCCTGGAGAAAAAACGATCATCAGGATTTAGCAGGGAAGAGCTGAAGAATGATCCGCTGATAGAAGCTGAGATCTATGAGACAACAACGGTATTGAACGGCAACCGGGTAAAACTTCGCTTGCTGGAAGACACCCGCATCAACGGGCAGCAGATACCTAAAAACAGCTTTGTCTATGGCGTTTGTAAGATTAAAAATGAACGCCTGCTGATTGAGATCACGCAATTACCTGTTGAAAATTCTTTTGTCCCGGTAAAACTCACGATCTGTGATCTGGATGGTTTGGAAGGGCTATATGTGCCGGATAATGCCGCACGCAAAGTTTACCAGGAGGTGGGAGCTTCGACCAATACTTCTTCTCTGATGGGTGTCACCAACAATCCGCTGACCTATACCAGTATTCGCGCGGTCGACAGAGCTGCCCAGACCATGCTGAAACGGGTACGCCTGAAAAAAGTAACCGTCAAAAAAAACACTCGGATTTATATCATCAATCAAAAATAATCGTCATGAAACAAACAATATTTATTATCACATTCTTTCTTTTTTCACTGGCAGTAAATGCTCAAAATCAAATAGAGATCTGTCAAAACAAAACCACTCACCTGATCGCCGAAGAAAAAATTACCTATCTGCAGGTCGGAGATCCCGACAAGTTGATAGCGGAAGTGGTACCGGAACAACCCAATATGGTGCGGGTAAAAGCAGTGGATGATTTTGACGGCGAATCTTCACTGACACTGGTCAGTGCCAACCGGTCCTATTCTTTGTTTGTAAAGTATTCCGATGGCAATAAGATCTCTTATAAGTTGGAAGAATTTCATGGGGAGAAAGCCGGGGATCTAAATATTGGCCCGGTCCCGGAATACCTCTTAAAAGAATATTGTAGTCAGATATTGAACGATGGCACCCAAAAACCGGTTCGCTTAAGAATTAAAAAAGACGGTATTATTTTTCGTCTGAAGAATCTATACCTGAAACAGGACTTACTGTTTTTTGAACTCGAAATTACCAACTCCACAAATATTGTATTGGAACTAGAAGCCATTCACTGGTGGATAGATGACAAAAAGCGGATAAAAGCCACCAATGTTCAGGAATACCAGGTGGAAGACCTTTACCGACATTATAAGTGGGACCGTATCCCGGCCAAAACGACCTTAAGGGAAGTTGTTGTATTACCCAAGTTTATTGTTCCCGACAAACGCATCTTAAAGATCGAGCTTCTGGAAAAAGCATTGGGAAACACCGGACGCAAACTAACACTTGAAGTGAAAAACAAAGCTATCCTAAAAGCGCAATCATTCTAATATTCCAAAGTTCTAATACCCTAATCTTCCAGAAGAATGTTAAACGAATCCAGGGAATTACAACGCCTGCACGAAGGGTTTCGCTTTTTTAGTTATCTGCTACTCTTTTTGGCGCTTTATATCAGCCAACTTTCCTATTTTATGGAGAAGGGATTGTATATCCCGGAGTTTGCTGCCATAAGCGACAAGATTGTGCGCATCCGGTTTTTAGGAAACCCGGCACTGGCAAAGACGGTGTGTCTTGTATTTCTGGTGATAACCTCTATCGGTACCAAAGCAAAAAAAGACCGTGATCTGAAAGTGGCCAATATCGTAATTCAGGTCTTAATAGGGCTGGTGATGTATTGGGGAAGCTTGCTGGTTTTTAAAACGCCTCTTGCTTATCTGTTGCTGTCCTTCTTTGGATTTGTATTGCTGAATATCGGTTTTGACAATATCTCCAAGCTGATTAATGTAAACCTGATGAAGGACCGCTTTAACCTGGAGAATGAGAGTTTTCCACAGGAACAGGCCTATCAGGGCAATGAATTTTCTGTAAATCTTAAAACGATTTACCAGTATCGCAAAAAGCAACACGAGGGCTGGATCAACATGATCAATCCCTTTCGGGGAACCATAGTGATTGGTACTCCCGGTTCCGGGAAATCATTTTCCGTGGTACTTCCCTTTATTAAACAGCACTTATCAAAAGGTTTTTCCATGTGCGTTTATGATTTTAAATACCCCGATTTATCGGAAGTTGCCTATAACCATTTTCTGAATGCCAAAAAGAAAAAGTCCTTACCGAAAACCACAAAGTTTTATGTGATAAACATCGATGATATCCGAAAATCCTACCGCTGTAATCCGCTGGCACCGGAACTGATGGAAAGTCCCATTGATGCATTTGAATCATCGCGGACAGTATTGTATAACCTGAACCGCGAATGGATACGCAAACAAGGCGAATTTTTCTCCGAATCAGCGGTTTCTTTTTTTGCTGCAGTGATCTGGTTTCTTAAAAAATACAAAGGCGGTGAGTACTGTACTTTGCCACACGCCATTGAGCTGTTGCAACTGGAATACGATGATCTCTTTACCATCCTAGCCAAAGAAAAGGATGTGGAAAACATTGTTAATCCTTTTGTCAATGCGCATAAAAGAGGGGCGAACGAGCAACTGGAAGGCCAGCTGGGAAGCCTGAAAATTGCCATCTCAAAGATTATTAGTAAAGAGATCTACTGGATCTGTTCAGGCAATGATTTTTCACTGGATATAAATAATCCGAAGGAGCCAAAAGTGGTCTGTCTGGCCAATAATCCACTTCGTATAGAAATGTATGGAGCCGTACTTTCCTTGTTTATCACCCGAATGTTAAAGGTGATCAACCGGAAGGGGCAACAAAAAATATCGCTGGTTTTTGATGAGCTTCCAACGATCTACTTCCGTGGGCTGGATACATTGATTGCCACAGCAAGGAGCAATAAAATTTCCACTTTGGTAGGGATTCAGACTATCGATCAACTTATCCGGGATTATGGAAAGGAGCAGGCCAATGCCATCCTGACCAACATCGGAAATGTTTTTGCCGGGCAGTCCATTGGCGAAACAGCCAAATTTATCCAGAACAGGATGGGGAAGATTCTGCAGGAACGTCAGTCCATCAACATTAACCGAAATACCCAGTCATCAACCTTTTCCACACAGATGGATTTTCTGGTACCAGAAGGGAAAATTGCAACACTGCCACAGGGCTATATGGTGGGGCAAGTGGCCGATAACTTTGATCAGCAGGTGAGCCAGCGCAATTTTAATTGTCTGATTGATGTGGATACCGAAACGATTAAGAGGGAAGAAACGAATTTTCAAAGTATTCCGGATATCTACCAATTCGACAACATCGACAAGGTATTGGAATATAACCGCAACAAGATATGTAACGACATTGTGGGCATACTCCGGGATGCCACATAAAAACCAGAGCGAACACATTTATTAATCATTAAAACATTTAATTATGGAACAAAGTACCCGTATTAAAAAAGACGAGATCCCCTTTGATAAACTGGAAAAAGTTGGGGTAAACAAGGATTTTGTAAATCGTATGGATGAGAATGAACTAAAGGATTTTTTGAATGGATTCCGTTCACAAAAACTCTACACCATTAATGCCATTGTTAATGACGAGCAAAAGCGTATTCCGGCAAAGCTTCGTTTGAAAAAGGAGGATGACGGAACAGTAAGTGTAAAAGTTCATCCCATTCAGCGTTTAAGTATTCCTGAAAAATTTATGGGACACAAATTTACGGATGAAGAACGGAACAAATTGGTGGCCGAACGCAACCTGGGAAAAACGATCGAGCTCACGGGTAAGGACGGGAAAAAAGACAATTATTACCTGGCACTGGATCCGAAAACCAATGAGCTGATTCCGCTGCGAACAAAGAATATTAAAGTCCCGGATAAGATCAAAGGTGCAACATTATCGGCGGAACAAAAGCAAAAACTGGCAGCCGGGAAAAAAGTTTATCTGGATAAGATGACCGGAAGAAACGGCAAAAAATTTGGAGCAGCACTGCAGGTGGATGCGGCTAACCGAACGATCAATTTTTCAGATTTTAAACAAGAAAAGGACCTGGATAAAAAACAAGCCAAGAGTAAAGGAGCAAAACAGAAAGTGGGGTAATTCCTCGACCTGAGAAGACCACGAAAAGACAATAGAAAATAACTACGGGGGAGGGGAATGCAAGATGTGTTTTTATGGCCATAAAAACCTTTTGCCATCTTGTCTGGCAGGAGCCATGGTTTTTACAAAACCAAAGAGCATTCCCCTCCCCATAAATAACTGGTTGATTCAAAAAATGCGACCGAAAGTACCGGAAGATGAAAAACGAACTGAAGTAGTCAAACTGCTACTTACGAAAGAGGAAAAGCATCGTCTGGATAGTTTTGTTCGTACCGGTAGGTTTGGTTGCAGAAGTGATTATTTGCGCTTTGTTGTTTTCAGGAGAACCGGTATGAAGAAAGTATCTTTTGAGCCCGAAACCAAAGAACAACTGCACAACCTGGATTATGAACTCAATAAAATTGGTGTGAACCTCAATCAGCTGTCCAAAAAAATGAATTCTTTCACTGGATATCGGATGGATGATAACGACCGACAATTGCTAAAACAGGCTTTTCAGATGATGATGGAATGCCTGGCATTTCTTCAAAAACACCTGCGCTAAATTCTCACTATGGTCATTGTGATTCATCAATCTTCCAGTACGCAAAACGCCATGTTTTATAACGAAAAGAAAGTGGTGCAGAAGAAAGCACTGTTCTTTAAAAGTGGCAATACGCCAACGATCAATCCTTTTGCCGGAACTAAACACGACCGGCTAAATATCCTTAAAGACATTGAGAACGGTAACGCACGGGTAAAAAAGAAAGGTTTACATATCTCTTTGAATCCGACGGTAGCAGATTTAGTGAAACTGGGTGATACTGGCATCCGCTCCGAAATTGGTAACCTTATGGATCACCTGGGCTATGGAAATCAACCTTTCTTCGTTTTCAAACACACGGATCTGGATCGGACACACTTTCATATCGTTTCCACGCGCATTGATTGCCAAACCGGAAAAAAGATCAAAGACACTTACGAAAAAGAGAAAGTCCAACGCTTCATCAAATCCATAGAGCAAAAATATGATCTGACCAAAGAACGGAACCAAGCACAATCCAATCTGAAATTTTCTGCGGGAAGCAGAAACCTTAAACAAAACCTGGAAAGTTTGTTTTATCAGTTGAATCAGATCGATTCGGTTAGCAATAAACAACTATACAACAAATCGCTGGAGCTGTTTAATGTGGAAGTCAGGAGATCGGGAAGGGGACATGTCGTTTTAATTACTGATGGAAATGGTAATCCGGTTCGTTATCCTATCCGGCTTTCTGAGCTTGAAGAACGGCCACGATCTTATGTCTCGGTGAAGGCTGGACAGGAAATCCAAAGTACCTGGCCTGCAATTGATAAATTTGAGTTGGCGCAATGGGCTAGGGATGTAAATCGGCTGATAGAGAAAAGTAAGGATTCTAATTTAGAAATTAATCACTTCATTGAAAAACGAAAAAAACAAAAGAGAATACGTTAATGATTGATATATAGTCAATTCAAGGTGTGATAAGATTTCACAGAATTATATTATCTGAGAATTAAATATTGTTATACTCTGATTTCTCCAGCGTAATATGAGTGTCTAAATAGAGTTAAATAATGATTCAACAACAGAGTAGTCAAATTCACTAGTATTATCTTTAAAATTAATTGATGCTTTATGAAATTGATTATTAATTAATAATGAAGTCAGTTTATCAACATCCTCAAGGTTCGCATTATACATGGCTCCTCTTGCTCCCTCAAACAAACAATTAATTGCACCTAAAGCTTGTCCATAATTTATCGCTTGTTCTATCTGTTCATTAGTTTGATTTACTAACTCACCATTTGTCGCTATCATCTTAATAATACCAGAAGAGGACCAATCTCCTGCTCCTGCTGTATCTATTACATTATTTACCTGAAATGGTTTTAAATGAATCCAATTATCCGATTTGAACCTGTAATTTACGCCATCAATTCCTAAAGTCTCAATTTCTAGAATTGAATTATTTTTTGGGAAAATTTCTTTGTAATTTTTTATCCTATCACTAGAAAATTTGATAATATCAGAATTGTTTAAGGACTCTTGGAATTGTTTTGAGTTGTTGTAAGAAGAAGGTTCAAAATACACCAATGCATCATTATTTCGAGCATATTTTGCAAGTTCTATTGAACTTCGACTAACCCTGTCAAAATAATATAATTTGAATTTGGGGATACATTGTTCAATTTTTTTTACATCTTTTGATAAGAATGGACGATAGCTTGGAAGCCATTTCCCATTATTTGGATTTTTAAACTCAAACTTATGATGTGGTTTACCGTATTTATCTTTTAAAATTCGATGAATTATTATTGGGGTACTCCCTTTTTCTTGTTTAAATATTAAATCTATATTAACATCCCATTTTTGTATATCTGCCAATAACAAATCCGTTACTTTGTTATCTGCAAGACGAGAAATAGGATAAGTGTTAAACCCTAGAAATGAAAGGATTGTTAATACATTTCCAAAAGATCCACCTGCTTGAAATTTAGGAGGAGTTTTTTTACTTCCATTCAATATAACATCTAAAGTTAAAAAACCTGTCCCAATAATATTTCCTAAATTGCTCAATTATAAATTTTTAATTTTATTCTTTATATGGATTTCCTGTCAGCCAAGTTACAAAAAGTTCGCTTTGATTTTTTAATTCCTTGAATCTATCTTCATCTAATATTTCATAACCTCCAGAGTTGACATTCATGATTCCAACAAAACTTCTGTTTTCATAAGCAACTAATAAACTTCCTATAGATAGTAGTTTGCTAGAAAATGTAGATACAGCTATTTTGCACCCATTTATTATATCTAATGATTGCCTATAATTTATGATAGCATTGCTCAAATCAATATATGCTTGAAAAGGGTCTCTTTCCGAAGTATACATAATATTTTGTGGTTCTATATCAAGAAAATCAAATAATAATTCATGATATTCTATTAATAATGAATCAGATCTTCTCGGATTTTTTGATGGAAATGGTAGGACAGGACAAATTTCATAGAGCCGATTTTTATCTTCTGTAATTTTATCAGCACCTTTTCTGATGTGAAACTGCTTTTCCTCACCCAATATAGGAAACCATATTAAGGGTTTCTCTTTTTCAGATTCTAGCTCAATTTCACCTCCAAAACCATGCAGGTATGCCAAATCATCTTCCAATGCACTCTCTTGAATTAAACGATCAATTTCAACATTTTCTGCTACCGTTAAAAATAAATTATGATTTTGATGTGGGTTAGAATCAATAAGAGCTAGTAATTTTCCAACCAAAGAAAAATATATTCCGCGAGGGAGGGAGCTAATGTCAATAATAATGTCTGTATATTCCTTAATGTCTGAATATTTTTTTATAATTCTAGAGGCGTTTTTATCTCCAGCTATTCGCTTCTCTCTTCCCGAATCATTCCAAATATTTATCTTTTTTGAAATTAAGTTCTCGACATTGATTAATTGATTTAATTCTGCCATATTTTCATCAATAATATGCTGATATTTATGAGATGAAGAATTTGTACCTTCATCAAACTCAACAATCAAGCATGTGATATTAAGTTTTGGACAGTTATAAAGTAATCTGGCTAAGGCAATATTCATTCTAATGTCAAATCCTTTACCCAAAATAAAAAGAAGTTTGTGACTTTTATTGTCAAAATGTTCTTTCCAAAATTCGTCATTCGCCTTGTCATCAATGAAAATATGTGGACTCCATCTTAAATCCATAACTATTTAATCCATTTAATTAATTCATCGGGTGATTTATGTCTGAATCCGCCATAAGATAGAGGTAGCCCAAAAATAACACACAACCATCTATTCAAATAGTAAACATCCCATACTTGACCTTTTTTCCCTTGATTCACCGTTTGTTTTTCAAGCAAATTATAGGCAACACAAGTAGAAATTACCTCAATTAATGGCTCATAAATTTTATCGGTCATCCACAATTCTTCACCAAACATTCTTTCCTTATTTGGTTTAATCGAAAATCCACTAACTCCAGGTGCATAAGGTGCATTGGCCTTATATGTTTGTTGCTTGGAAAATGCACCAAATGATTTTAAAAATTTCTGGATATTTTCTGCATAAGGAACTTCGGTATCAATTTTTTTCCATTTTACGTCCGCAACACGCTTAATTATGCTATTTTGTTTTGAGTCCGATAAAACAATTTCATCTCCCCTAATTTTCTTTGAAATCATCTCCTCAAACATTTCAGCACTAAATGAAAGAAATTGCTCTATATTGAATGAGGCAAGTTTTACTAATGTTTTGAAGCTGTAATAGTAAGGTAGTTCATAATTAATAGACATGAACAGTTTTGCAGCATTAACTACATCACTGTTCATTTTTTCATGAAGTTCATTAACCGCTAAAGGAAAATCAAGACTTAATTGAGGCTTGCCCATATTCCGGTTTATCAGAATTTCAACCTCCTTCATTAGAAGAGCCTTGTCTAATAAACTTCCATCATATTCCTTAGTATACCTAACCCAATCATCAAATCTATTTGTATATTTTGATGTTTGCATTAGGCTTTTTTCTGTTTCTTCTAATATTCGGGTCAATTTTTCTTTTATATTCTCTTCATTTAAATTTTCCGTAAGGTATTCCTGAAATGATGTAACTTCTTCTGTTGAGATTGCAGCACGCTTATCAGAAATATTTTGTAAAATTTTACTCAATTTTGCTGGATAATTTCGCCAGAAGTTTTCGAGATTTAAAACTTGAAAATCTCGTTCCTTAAAAGAGCCCAAATTTTCTTCAGGTTTTAAGGCTTCCAGTCTTTCTGAAATCCAAATATTATGATTTCCCCTTTTTTCAAAAATATATTGCTTCAATGATGCTCTTTGTGCAAATGATAGTTTATGAGCATCATCAAACATGAAAACCATGCGCGAACAAATTGGATTTCCATCAAGCGTAAGACTTTTAGGATTGAGGGTCAGTATTGAAATTAATTCATCATGTCCTTCTATCACTAGATCATCAATGGGTAAAAAACTATCAACGAGCCTATAGATTTGTCGTTCAATACCTGATGCCCAATTATTTAATTCTTCTCCATTACAGGGAACTTGTAATGATTTAAAGAAATTATCTTCATTATTATATTGGAATTTAAAGTCTTTCAAATCGTCAGGATATCTCTTTCCTTTTAACTTGCATGCAGAACGCAATGTGGCAAGAATTACCCTTGAATTAATTAGAGAGAAGAATAATCTCTTTTTTTGTGCCTCGGAAACATCTAGATCCTCAAGAACCTGGTAATTTCTGGTACATTGTAACGAAATACCCAACAATTTAACTTGATTACTACTAATTACCTCAATTTTTTTGAGCGCATTAAACAAGTCTTTATATTCGGAAGAGGATTTGGTATTCAATAGAGTTATTAATGATGCTGGTTCAAAAGCCCTCAGAAGTGATGTTTTTCCTCCCCCTGGAGAACTATGTATGAGAAGTACATTTTCCCATAATTCGCCTTTTTGATGTTTTTCCTGTAAGGCTTCAAGAACATGAGGACTAAAAAGGCGCAAAAATCCAACTTCAGACTCAATTTTTTCAGAAGCTCTCAATTTAAATGGATTTCTAAATTTGCTACTCATATCTATATATGCCTTGTGATTCTTGGAAATAATCCTAAGAAATTGTCAGATGTCCACCATAATAAAGGCAAAGAGTTGTTAGGTGTATTATGGCTTAAAACAATAGGCAATGTACATTCGTCATAACCTAAATAATACCTATCACATCTTGCCTTCTTGAAATGTCGATCTTTTATGGATTCATCGATATATTTCTCTGAAATTCTAATGAACTCCTTTTCATTTTCTAATATTTCATCTTTAATTGTAGAATCAATTTGTTGGATTACATGAATTTTGAAATTAAGTTTAGAATATTTGCTGTCAACCAAAGCTTCCTTCCGTAGTTCATCAATTCTGTGCATTGCATCAGTCGTTGCAATATAGAATACTAGATGAATATCAATATCTTTATCAGGATTAATAATCCGTGATAATGGCTCCTCACTATCAAAAAAAGCTTTGATGGTTTTAAATATTTTCCCTTTCCATCGGTTCCCTTCTTTTCTAAAATAACTTGTTCCGCTTGCAGTGAAGTCATCAACTAAAAAAATTGTATCAAAATTCTCCGAATTGACCGACTTTTTGAGTTCCTCCAACATATCCTGGACTTTATTTTCGTTTACTTCATAGGTTGGAATAACTTGTTCATTGTTTAGATTGCTACTTCTCCTTAATTGATCAATTTTCGCACCATCACTTAACCCGATGAAAAGACTTCTTCTTAAAATCCTTGTATATTCTTCGCTTTGTGTGATTTTCAATATTTGAGTCTTACTAAGATTCAATATTGAGGCTGTTTTATCAACTAATATAGGTTGAATAATTGCATTAAAAGTCGTATTGACTAAATGTAAGATTTGATTGTTTGAAAAAAATATAACTTGATTCTTTAAGAATTTATACGCAATCTTTCGATCCTCAATACTCTCAAAATTATTTAACCATTTGACCAAACTTTCAATAAATAGAGTTCCTATCGAGAATTGCTGATATTCATTATATTTAAATGTTGACAATGCTTGAAGCAGAGGTCTTTCAACATTAACTTCATTTGGTGTCCATTCCATTATTTTGACCAACAATCTTTCTGCTAGACCTGTTCTCATTTATTGATATTTAATTTTATGCCTTTATCACTAAAATTCATGGCATTCATGTATTCTAAGGTTGCGGATATATTTCTTTTTCCATTTGAAGCAATATTCCAGCAGGTCTCAAACTTAGGAGAAACTTCATCAACGCTTAACCCAAATTTATGATCTAAAAGTTGAAAATCATTTCCAGGCCACTGTCCTTTATCTCCAATACACAGTACTTGTTGAGGAAGATTCAATTTTTTTAATGTCTCTTGCGCAAATGAAATCATATTCAATTTTGAAACTGAATTTGGAATAATATCTAAAGAGTGACTTGATTCCAAAATCTGTATATCGTGTATTCCGCTATTACCTATAATTTGTAAAATTAACTTCCTGATGAATGCCCACCTGTTTATGTCATTCACCTCAACAGTTAATTGACATGGTCTAACTTCAACTTTTATGTCGTAATTAGAAATTTCTTTTAATAACTGTTTTTCAATAGATGCTAAACTTGGATGCAAAGGAAGTTCTTTATTAGGTAAACCATTATCATTCAAAAAACCACAATCTGAACCATTATAATACGCAATCAATATTTTATCCCAATACTTTCTTGGTAAAAGATTTTGAAATACTTCTCTTACTGATTTTCCTCTTCCAGTTGCAATTCCAATTAAATATCCATTATCAATAATTTTAATAATTCCATCCAGAATGGATTGGCTAGGCCCTGAGAATCGTTCTTCAGAACTGCACAATGTACCATCATAATCAAATAGGATTAATCCAAATGATGCTTTTTTAAGATTATTAATAAAATTGTTATAAGCATTAATCCACAATTTTTGTTCTTTTTTATTTATAGAAAAAATATTATAGTTATCTAATTTCCTTCGGATTGATGCTCGTGCTCTTAAGGAAAGTTTTATCTTTTCCTCTTTTGGAAGTGATGAAGAGTATGGAAGATTGTATAGTTTTCTACCATATTGAGGAACACCTGGTCTTCCAGGGTCAATCCCCACTTTTTTCCCTAATTCGTTTATAAAGATAAATGATTTAACCAGCAATTCAATGCAACCTACAGAGCTTTGCCACCTACTTTTTAACATCAGTTTTGGGATGCTCTTAGGTAATAAATCTAACGTTCTATTAGCCAATAAAGAATCATCCTCAGCATACAAAGAAATAATTGCAGATTCTTTTTGTTTGTCAAACCAATTATGACGCCCATGACCAAAGTTTCTATAGTCAGCAACCAATGAAGGGGCAAGACCAGCTTCACTACATTTTGATTCTATATCTAGTGCAACAGATTTATTCCATCCACTGTAAAGGACAGTGAACGTACATTGAGTATTGATTTTACGTAGAAAATATTGTACTTCTTCGAGGAATGAATTAAAATCTATATTATTTTTTAATCTCTCGTTGGACAAAGAATTATTAAAAATAATATAAAAAGCAATTAACGAGTTTGTTGCTAAGAAACCATCTTTCCCAGAAGGTAATTCAAAATTAAATGAAGTGGTTATTCCATGATTTGCTGACAATTCTTCTAATGGATTGTTTTCTTTCATGCAAATGATCCCAATTTCCTTAGGTTCGTGTTCTATAGCAATCTTATAACTAAACTTTATATCGTAATTTCGTCCACTTGAACTAATGAAAATTATCGTTGAGTTACGTAATGTTTCTTTCAAATAGAATAATTCAAGAGGTGTTATTGCTTTCGCAAATTTGCCTTTTTTATTAAGTAAGTCTACTGCAAATTGACAAGCACTTAACGAGCCACCAGAACCTACTAGATAGACCGGACCTTCAATTTTTTGAAAAAAATCCGATAACATAGTCAGGTCAACAGAATTTGCCCATGAAATTGTTTCATTAATCAATGTTAGCTCGTGTGCAAAAGGTTTTCCCATTTACTCTTAGTTTTGATTCAAAACTAAAGAAAATAATAATTAGTAGTTTAACAAGAATATTGTTTTTATTTGTAATTATTAACAATATGGTTTAATGAGCAATGGAAGATCAAAATGTTATTGGTCTAACATTGAACTGATTTTAGCTTGTAGTTTCCTGCATTCATTAATATTTAACGGATATAGATTTTTTGAGGTGTTTATATTAAACATTGTAATTGTAAATGCTTCTACCTTTTTTATATATTTTAAAAATTTTAATTGAACTTCTGACATTTAAAAATTAGGGGGCACTTCTTAGGTTTTTCAATCTTCTCATATCTTAAAGAAAAAGTGTATAAATCAGAGTTATCGATCCTCCCTTAAATTCTGTCAAAGTTCCTTCGCCGTCCGGAAAAGTCAAGGGCGGCTGAAATAGCCCATTTTTTGCCAGCCGTCCGTTGGAGCTGTTCAGTTTTTATTTTGCACACTCATAAAAACTGACATAGCCCCTTGACTAGAATCCATCAGGCTCAATGGCATGCGCCAAAATTTAATGGCGTGCCAGTAGCCGAAATAAACCCGCAGGGCAGCGGTGGATTCAATGAGTAAATTTGATATTTATGAAACAGTAACTAATTTGATTGTAGAACGCCTTGAAGCAGGGGTAATTCCATGGCATATGCCTTGGAAAACCGCAAGTGCCATTCCTCGTAACCTGGTTTCTAAAAAGCCTTACCGGGGATTTAATTTCTGGTATTTGCTTAGCTTTGGTTTTGAAAGGCCTTATTTCCTTTCTTATAAACAAGTTCAGTATCTTGGTGGAAAGATCAAAAAAGGCTCTAAATCATTTATGATTGTATTCTGGAAAATGGTAGAATACGAAAAGGATGATGAAACTAGATATTCCGGAACAAGCTGACCCCCTTCCAAGGCAGGAAAAATAGGCGTATTTTTTCATGACATTCCGGCGGATGCTGACCCCTTTCCGGGAAGAAAGAGGTTAAATTTTGCCCTGATTTGCAAAAAACCGGAGCATACTGACCCCCTGCCTCGGCTTTTTGCCAACAGAACCGGAGCATGTTGACCCCTTGGGACAGTTTCCGGGCAGAAAAACGGAGCATGCTGACCCCTCAGATTTTAGGTTTTGGTTAATTGGTGGTTTTAACTGCTAAAAAATAGATATGGCCGGAAAACCTAAAAGAATGAGTCAGGTAAAACAAATATTACAACTGTACAAGCAAGGCTATAAAATAAAGCCTATTGCGAAGAATTTAAGCATCAGCAAAAACACCGTAAAAAGTTATCTTGAAAAATACCGAAGTTCAAAACTAAGCCTTGATACCTTGCTGAAAATGGAAGACCATGATTTGGAAAAAGTCTTTCATCCTGGCAACCCGGCTTATAAGGACGACCGGTTTGACATCCTCACAGATAACCTTGACTACTACACCAAAGAGCTGAAACGAGAAGGTGTTACCCGTAAGTTATTGTGGGAAGAATACCGGATGTCCTATCCAGCCGGTTATAGTTTAAGCCAGTTTAGTTTCCATTTATCACAGCACCTGCTGACCAAAAGGCCATCGTTGGTGTTAAAACACGAGCCGGGGGAAAAACTGTTTGTTGACTTTGCGGGCAAAAAGCTATCGTACATCGACCGCGAAACCGGGGAAATAATCGAATGCCAGGTTTTTGTAGCCTGCTTGCCGTACTCCGACTATGGCTTTTGCGTGGCTGTCCCAAGCCAGTCGACCGATGATTTTATACATGCCCTTACGCTATGTTTAGAAAGCCTGGGCGGGGCACCCAAAGCTTTGGTGCCGGACAACCTAAAAGCCGCTGTAACAAAAGCCAACCGGTACGAGCCCACAATAAACCGGGCACTGGAAGATTTTGCCAACCACTATAATATGGCAGTAGTCCCTGCCCGTGCGCGAAAACCGCAGGACAAGGCTTTGGTCGAGAACCAGGTGAAACTAATTTACAACCGGGTTTACGCACGAATACGCAACCAGCAATTTTTTTCGCTCGGAGACCTGAATGCTGCCATAACAGAACATACGGCAAAGCATAACCAAACCCGCATGCAGAAACGGGATTACTGCCGACAGGAACACTTCCTGTCAAATGAAAAACACCTGCTGCAACCCCTGCCCGAAACGGCCTTTGAAATAAAGTACTACAAAGAATACAAACTGGCACAGAATAACCATATTTACCTGGGACAGGACAAGCATTATTACAGTGCCCCATACCAGCATATCGGCAAAAAACTTAAAGTCGTTTACACAAGGTCTGTTGTCCGCATTTTTTCCGGTAACGACATGGTTGCCGTCCATAAACGGAGCTTTGTAAAAGGTGGTTATACTACCGACAAAAACCACCTGTGCTCCACCCATCAGCATTACCTGAACCGGAGCCCTGAATACTACCGGAACAAGGCATCTAAACTCTCCGGGGCCCTGGCCCGCCTGGTTGAGTTGATGTTTACACAAAACCGATACCCGGAACACCTGTACCGTGGGTGCGACGGCTTGTTTAGCCTCTGGCGCAACACTCCCGCGGAAACCTTTGACAAAGCCTGCCAGATAGCCATCGAACACCAAAACTACAGCTATAGGTTTGTACAAAACATCATAAAAAATAAAATGACAGAAACCGAAGAAGAAAAACCCGGCAAAGCCCTGCCGGAACACAACAACATAAGGGGCAAAGAATATTACAACAATCAATTACCATTTAAAATTTTAGTAAATGAACAACATTGAGAACCAATTAGCAGAGCTGCGCTTACATGGAATTAAAAGCAGCTGGAAAGCGTTGACCGAAACAAAACGCATGAGTGAACTAACATTACCCGAAGGCCTTGAAATACTGCTGCAGGCAGAGATACAGGACCGGGAAAACCGTCGCTTCGACAGGCTCCGGAAAGCGGCAATGTTCCGCTACCAGGCTTCTGTCGAAGAATTGAATTATGACGCCTCAAGGGGGCTTGATAAAGGCCTGGTATCGACCCTTGCAACAGGAAGTTATATTGCAAAAGGCGAATCAGTTCTAATAACCGGTGCCACCGGGTGCGGTAAAAGTTTTGTCAGTTCGGCACTGGGGCACCACGCCTGTGCACAAGGATATAAAGTAATGTATTTTAATGTCCAGAAACTTTTACAACGCACTAAAATGGCACGCCTGGAAGGAACAATACACCAGCTTTTGCAGAAAATATCAAAAACTAATTTGCTGATACTTGATGATTTTGGGCTAACGCACCTGGAAAAACAACATCAACTTGATTTAATGGAAATTATTGAAGACAGGCATGCCAGGTCAGCAACAATAATTGTAAGCCAACTGCCTGTAGCAAGCTGGTTTGACGTGATTGGCGAAGCAACAATTGCCGATGCAATTTTAGACCGTTTGGTACATACGTCATACCGGATTGAATTGAAAGGAGAAAGTTTAAGAAGAAAAATGTAATTTTGTCATATATCGGTCATTCCGAAACCTAAAATAACAGGGGGTCAATATCACCGGAATGAGGGGTCAACATCACCGGAATATCAAATGAAACCAAAGAAATCCCAATGCTTCGTTATTACCGGGTCTTTCATGTTGATGATGTTGAAGGTATCGATCCTGACAAAATTCCTGGGAATACCGCTCACGATCATAATTTCGATCCGATTGCTTCTTGTGAACAGCTTATCCAGTTCTGGTCTGATTCTCCTGTAATTAAACTGGATCAGAAAAAAGCCTGTTATATTCCATCATTAGATGAAGTACACATGCCGGGAGCAAGAACTTTCTTTCAGGATGAAGAATTTTATTCCACGATTTTTCATGAATGTGTGCATGCAACAGGAGCTCGCAAGCGTTTAAATCGTCACGAAAGGTTTTCTAGTCTGAACTTCGCAGACTCTGGATATTCGCAAGAAGAGATGGTGGCCGAAATGGGAGCTGCTTACCTCTGTGGAATTTGCGGCATCGAAAACGCTACAATTAATAACAGTGCTGCGTACATCCAAGGTTGGTTGAAGAAGCTAAAAAGCGATAAAAAGTTCATTGTAATGGCTTCCGGATTAGCTCAAAAAGCTGTTGATTATATTCTGGATCACCAGGATTCCAGCTTCAAACCAGTTCCGAAGAAAAAGAAACCTCAAATTGTAAATACTTCAATTAGTCTCTAATTCTTAATGTTAACCCTCAACTCAGCTTAATTTCCTTTTAAGCTTATCCATATCCTCGCTGATTTTTGCATTAATGACTTTGGAGTAAATCTGAGTTGTTCGGATACTCTTATGTCCTAACATTGAACTTATAGATTCAATTGGCACACCATTAGCCAGTGTAACTGTCGTAGCGAAAGTATGTCTTGCAATATGGAAAGTCAGGTTTTTGTCGACAGATGCTAAATCTGCAATTTCTTTTAAATAAGCATTCATTCTTTGATTTGTGAAAATAGGGAAAATGTGGTCTTCTGTTTTCTTGTTCGGATACCTGCTGTATTTTTTTATTAGTTCATGAGCTTTAGGCAGGAGTGGTATATTGGATTGACTCTTTGTTTTGGTGCGTTCAGTAATAATCCATAAGTCACCGTCAATACCCAATCTAATATTGTTTTTAGTAAGATTTGCAACATCGACATATGCTAGTCCGGAGTAACATGAAAAAACAAAAATATCTCGTACGATATCCAGACGTGGAAATGTAAGGTTTAAATCTTCGATATTTTGTAATTCATCCTTTAGTAAATACTCTCGTTTTACTTCCACTATCTTAGCTTGAAATTTTGCAAATGGATCTTTCGACAACCATTCATTTTTAATCGCCAAGTTAATTACCTTTCTAAAATTCTTAATGTATTTAATTGTTGTGTTGTGATTGCACTTTCGGATTACTTTGAAATAATGCTCCAGGTCTGTAATGAAAGAATATTTTAAACGGTTTAGAGGAATATCGTTAAGTTGATACTTAAACACCAGGAAAGCTTTTATATGATCCAAAGTCGTTGTATATCGTTTAATCGTTGCTGATGCATAATTTGTCCCTTCCAATTCTTTTAGCTGGTGATTGTGATATTCAAAAACCTCAATCAGCATTCTTCTGTCTTCTGAAATACCGAGAAATTTATTTTTAAGGCTCTGTGCAGTGACTTCTTCACCCATTTTTATCATCTCCGTGTGGTAATCATTCATTAAAGCTTTTAGCGTTTCCAAATATTGATTCAGTTGCTTAACCTCGCTTTTATAACCCTTAGCTTTGCAAGCTTTATTTTCCCAATTGTCTGTATTTATACTTCTTTTAATAGAAACTTCTGCTCGTTGTCCATTGACTGTAATTCGCATGTATACAGGGGATTTGCCTTCATTATTCTTTCTTGATTTTCGGAGGACGAATGCTAGATTGTAGGTATTGAAATTTTCCATCGTCAAAAAACATTAATATTTGTTCACTAAAATTAATAAAATATTATTTGAAATGCAAAATTTCAACCTCTGTAAACAGTTGTTATATAGTATTTTGTGTTTTATGTGGTGAACAAATTGTGATTCAAAATTTGTTCACCTAATTGCTCACCTAAAATATGGTTTAATATGGTTTTATTTGGTATGTTGTAAAAATGAAAAGCACTGAATTACAGTGCTTTAATGTTTTTTAGTCGTAAATGATATGTGAAATAGTGGAGCTGGCGGGAGTCGAACCCGCGTCCAAACGAGGAAGCTATAAGCTTTCTACATGTTTATCTCTGATTTAATTTTCGAATAGCACCCGGATCAAAGCCACCAACTACTACCTTATCTCTTTTATTTCGCCAAAATGCCAGAGCCTCATTTCAACTAGCTTCGATTTACTTGCACCGCCGAACCGGACCGCTTCAAAGCAATAGCATCCGGGCGATGTCTCGTTCCAGCACCTAGTGCCGGAATAAAGTGTAATCTAAATTGTTAGATTACGCAGCAAGAGCGTAATTATTTTCGCCAATTATGGTTTTGATCATTAAGATTTACGGGCCAACGATCAAAGCCCGACATGCTTACTTATCTCTTCTACCCGCTGTCAAAACCAGTCAGCCCCATAGAAGTGCGGCAAAAGTACAAAAATTAGAGCAACATTAAATATAAAAACAGAGACCAAATCTGAAATAAATGTATTTCAGGATTTGGTCTCTGTTATTTTCAGAAAAGAATTACTAAAGTCCTTTAGCAAATTCTTTGATCCATATTTTCATTTCTTCTCCAATTTCAGGGTCTTTTAATCCAAATTCAATGTTGGTTTTCAGAAATCCCATTTTATTTCCAATATCGTATCGTTTGCCGTTAAATTTCATTCCGTACATAGGCAGTGATTTCACCATTTCCTTCATGGCATCGGTAAGTTGCACTTCGTTGTTTTTCCCCGGAGGTGTTTTTTCCAGGTAGTCAAAAATTTCGGGCGTAAATAAATAACGACTGGCCACTGCAAGGTTCGAAGGAGCTTCTTCTATCGAAGGTTTTTCAATCCATCCTTTTGCTTTTACCACTTTGTCTGAGATGGCTTCACCGTCGACGACACCGTATTTACTAACTAATTCCGGTTTAACTTCTTCCAGAGCAATCACTGAGCCTTTGGTTTCGTTGTACACATCGATCAATTGTTTGGTAACCGGTCCGTCTTCGCTTTGAACCAGTGTGTCGCCCAAAAGAATTACAAATGGCTCGTTGCCAACGTGGTGTTTGGCATGAAGGATCGCATCGCCCAGTCCGTTCATCTCCTTTTGCCATACAAAATGAATGTTTGCCATGTTGGATATGTTACGAATTGTATCGAGCATTTTAAGGTTTTGTTTTTTCAGCAGCGACTCTTCCAAAATCGGACTTCTGTCGAAATGTTCTTCAATAGCTCGTTTCCCTTTTCCAATAATCATTAAAATATCGGTTATTCCGCTTGCAACTGCTTCTTCAACTACATACTGAATAACAGGTGTATCTATAATCGGAATCATTTCCTTTGGCGACGATTTTGTGGCAGGTAGAAAACGCGTACCATAACCGGCCGCAGGAATAACAGCTTTTTTTACCATCTTCATTAATTGTTAACTATATTTGGTTTTATGACTTCAATATTATGATCGTTTAGTGTTCCTTTTAATTTACTAAACATGATTTCGTCTTTGTAGGTACCTATAATTGCACCACCCGAACCTGTAAATTTTGCGCTTGCACCAACCGATCGTGCCATATCAACCATTTCGATATTTCCTTTGCTGATGGGAATAAGTGCACGTCGTAAATCAAAGTTTTCGTTGATTAAGTTGTGCATGGTATCGTTGTCTTTGTTGGTAAGTGCAACTTTAAATTCTTCGGTTATTTGTGCCCAGCGTTTCATGGCTTGCAATACCTTTTTTTCTCCAATGTTAAAACGGGCTTTCAGGTTATTGTGCACGGTTTCTGTTCCTTCTGAAAGGTTTTTACGGTAGGCAATGTAAAAGTTCGGAAAGTTGGTGGTATTTAAAACCTCGTAATTTCCGTACCCTTGTTTTTCCATCGTTTTTTTATCGAAATCCATAAAAACAGGCTTTTCAAAGGCCTGTGCAACGCGGTCTTGTAATCCTGCAGAAATACCCAGCTCATTATTTTCAACCGAAAGAACAAGATTTGCAAAAGTTGCCGGATTAATATAAACTTCGTAAAACAGGCACATTGCCTTTAAAAACGACGATAAAATTGCACTCGATCCTGCCAATCCTAATCGTAATGGAATATTTGAATCGTAACGGATTGTGAAATTTTTACTTGCCAGTTGAATGTTATTTGTTTGACAGTATTCGAAAAATACCTTTATCATTCCTTTTAATAAACGCATGCCTCCATAATATCCGGCAAAGTTGATGTCTTCAACCAGCGCCTGCATGTTTGGATAGGAAGTAATGTCGAGGCGTTGCGGTTTAATTTCCAGTTCGGGTGTTTGATAGAGTTGTACCCGGGCTACAAAGTTGGAAAATACAAAAGCAATGGTTTTTCCGAAATAACCATCCGATGGGTTGCCAATTACGGCAGCTCTGGGGTATGAACTTGTTTCAATAATCATGTTTGAATATTTAGAGCGCCAAATCTAATAAATTATTTTTCAGCGTTCAAGGATAAAAGTTTTGGTTTCAGTCCAAAATTTATTAAAACGCACAACGGCGTGTAACTTGTTGATATTATTGTGTTTGGATTTGAAATTATAATGCTTTCCAAATTTATTTATTCCATTCTTGTACCGCGCTTAAATTCATTTCGTTTACAATGTTTTTGGCTTCCGGAGTGTACAGGAATTCCAATTCTTTATTAAACTGCTCGGTAACTTGTCCGCGAACCATTTTCATTGTCGCATTCAGCATTTTATTATCAGTAGAAAATGCATACGGTAAAACCGAAATTGTTGTGGGAAGCCATCTTTCAGGGAATTCGCCTTCGAATTTTCCACCTTTTTTAAATGCATTTATTTCGCCTTGAATGATGTTTAAAGTTTCACGATTGGCTTCATCGGTGTTCTTTTCAATTCCCTTTGTTTTTAATACACGGTTTATGGCTTCAATTTCGGGCACAATCATACCAACTGTATACGGATTTTGATTGTTGTAAAGCATGGCTTGCTGGATGTAGGGCGATTGATCAACAATGGCTTCTTCAATTCCTTCCGGACTATATTTCTCTCCATCATTTCCGATCAGCAAACTTTTAAAACGCCCAAGTACATATAAAAAACCGTCTTTTCCCATGTAGCCCATGTCGCCGGTATATAGCCAGCCGTTTTTAAGCGTTTCTGCAGTTGCTGTTGGATTGTTCCAGTAACCCAGCATAACATTGTCGCCTTTTACAACAATTTCACCTTTTTGTCCTGTTGGTAATTCATTGCCATCGTCGTCAAGTATTTTTAGTTCAAGGTTTTTAACCAGTTTACCCGATGAACCAAATTTTACATCTTCGGGCACGTTAGAAGAAATTACCGGGGCAGCTTCTGTAAGACCGTATCCCTGGCATACAGGCATTCCGATGGCATAAAAGAAACGTTGCAATTCAATGTCAAGCAAAGCACCGCCACCAACAAAAAATTCGAGATTTCCACCAAAACCATCGCGTATTTTTGCAAAAAGTATTTGGTCGAAAAGCCAGTGTAAAGGTTTTAAAAAGAAACGGAATCCTTTTCCACAGTTGTTGCCATAACCATTGTGCGCATAGGCAACCTTTAAGGCAAACTGAAAAAGTTTATAAAGTATTTCTCCTTTTTTTCGAATTCCGGCTTCAATGTTTTTTCTAAATGTTTTGGAATATGCCGGAACACTCATCATTAACGACGGTTTTATTTCCAATATATTTTTAGGAATATTTCGGAGCGTTTCCATTGGCGTTTTTCCAATTTCAACTGATGCAATACTTGCTCCTTTGTACATAAAAACATACAAACAGGTAGTATGCGCAAACGCATGATCCCATGGTAAAATAGCAAGCGTTATCCATTCCGTTTTTAAGTCCATTAATGTATTCGATTGAACTACATTGGCTGCATAATTTAAATGGGTAAGCATTATTCCTTTGGGATCGGCCGTGGTGCCGGAAGTGTATGAAATATTTGCCACATCATTTGGTTCAATGGCTTTCCATCTTGCTTCAAGTTCTTCCGGATTGGCTTTTCTGAATTTCGCCCCATCTTTCAGTAGCTGACGGTAATCAACATTTTTCTCATCCGGATTTTCTGTGCCATCAATATAAACTACTTTTTCGAGTTCGGGCAATTGATCGCGAATGGCCTCTACCTTTTGTTCGTGTTGTTTCGATACAAAAATATATTTACTTCCGCTGTGTTTTAGCCTGAATGCCAGTTCGTTGTCTTGCAGGCGTATTGAAAGAGGAACATTTATACCGCCGGCGTAAAGCATTCCGAGTTCACTTATTATCCAGTCGTTTCTTCCATCGGCAACCAAGCCTGCACGATCGCCTTTATTAAAACCCATTTGAATTAGTCCGGCAGCCAGATTAAGAACCTGTTCCCTGGTTTCTTTGTAGGTGGTAGGTTCGTATTCACTTTTTGTTTTTTCCCAGAGGTATACATTATCGGGGTAGTTAACTACTGCCGTTTCAAATAACTCAATTATGGTTTTCATATATTTTGTCTGTTTTAGTTCAAGTCGAAAATCAAAAATAACAAAAAAACTTATAGAACGGCCAGGTGCGGCTAGAAACAAAAAATGCCCTTTCGGGCATTTTCCTGTTTATTCAGTAATAAATTTGTAAACGGTTTTCTGATCGTATTTTTCACCGGGTTTTAACAGTGTTGTTGGGAATTTTGGTTGATTCACCGAATCAGGGTAATGTTGCGTTTCGAGTGCAATACCTGAATAGCTGCCAAATTTCTTCTGACCATCAATTAGCAACTCCGGATTCCAATAGCCGGTATAAACCTGCATGCCAGGCTGTGTGGTGTATACTTCAACTTTTCTTCCGCTTTTTGCTTCGCTCAAACAACCTGCTAACTCAAGTTCACCGTCCTGGTTGTCCAAAACAAAATTGTCGTCGTAACCCATTTCCAACCCTGCAGCGCCTAGTTTTCTAGGTGATGAGAAATCATAAGCAGTTCCAACCACCGGTTTTATTTTGCCTGTAGGAATCTGTTCAATCATTTCGGTCATTTTAGTAGCCGATAATTCCAACTCGTGGTTTAATATATTTTCCTTTTGAGCACTTAAATTAAAATAGGTATGGTTGGTGAGGTTCACCACTGTTGTTTTGTCGGTTTCGGCATAATACTGAATGCCAAGTTCGCTGTCCTCATTTAAAGTGTAAATACATGTCACTTTTAAATTTCCCGGATAATTTTCTTCGCCGTCGGGACTCAAATAAGATAGTTTTACGCCTACCTCGTTGTCGTTTTCAATAATTTCGGCTGTAAATAGTTTCCGGTCGAATCCAACCAGGCCACCATGCAAGTGATTTGGACCGTTGTTGATTGCCATTTCATAGTTTTTCCCTTCAATTTCAAGATGACCTTTGGCAATACGATTACCAAATCTGCCAATAATAGCACCGAAATAGGGGTAACTTCCCAGGTATTCTTCACTTATGTATGTCTCGAGTTTATCAAAACCGCAAACTACATTTTCAATGCTTCCATTTTTATTGGGCATATCAATGGCAGTTATTATAGCTCCGTAGTTGGTAATTTTAATTGTGACAGTATCATTTGACAGGGTGAACAGTTCAGCACTGCTTCCATCGTGTAATTGACCGAATGTAGTTGATGTAATTTTCATGTTATTCTTTTTGATATAAATTTCTGAATATATTTTTAAATGCCGCTCAATATACCCTCTATTTTATTTCCATTCGTAATTAAAAATTAAATTATGAATAAAACATTCAGGAGTGAGCCTAAAATGCAAGAAAGTACAAAAATGCAAAAATTGATTTTTAACTGGTAGGTACTGGTGGTGTTTTAAAACATGATTTTGTCAAAAAAAACTTCTAATTTTGCGTTAACTGAAAAACTTATGGCAAAACGAAGAATTATTTTTATCGACCCCAAATCGTCGACTCCAAAATACAAACAGATTATTGAATCGGTGTATGAAGGAATTGAGCGCAAGACTTTAAAAAAAGGTGACAAAGTACCTTCTATTAATCAGATTTGTTCGGATTATAATTTGAGTCGCGACACGGTAATGTTGGCGTTTAATTCCTTAAAAGAAAAAGGTGTACTGTTAAGCCGGCCCGGTAAAGGGTATTACATCGATTCGGTTGAAATATACAATCAGGAAAAGGTTTTTGTTTTGTTCGATGAGCTAAATGCATTTAAGGAAGATTTGTATAATTCGTTGATTAATAATTTAAAAGGGAGGGCGAGTGTTGAGGTTTATTTCCATCATTTTAATTACAAGGTATTTAAAAATCTGTTAAGCGAGAGCATTGGAAATTATACTTCTTATATTATTATGCCGGCTACTTTTGACAATACGAGCAACCTTATTGCCCGAATTCCAAAAGAAAAAGTATTTATTCTCGATCGATTAAAACCGGATTTAAAAGATTACCCGGTGGTATATCAGGATTTTGAAATGGACTTTTATGACGCTCTGGTTGAAGGAATGCCTTATTTGCAAAAATACCGTAAACTTATTTTTGTAAATCCGGGAGGAAAAGAACCGGCCGAGCGGATGGCAGGTTTCGAAAAGTTCTGTAAAGAGAACGATTTTCAATACGCTGAAATAAAATCGCTGGCAGGAATCAAACCATCAATTTATGAAGCCTACTTTTTAATATCCGATCATGATTTGGTTGAATTGGTTAAAATTGCCAAGTATTATAAAATGAAACTGGGTAAAAAATTTGGTATTGTTTCGTTTAATGATACCATGTTAAAAGAGGTCGTTGCAGGTGGGATTACCACTATTTCAACCGACTTTGTGGAGATGGGTAAAACACTTGCTGCCATGTTGTTAAGCCGGAGTAAAGCTCAGGTGCGGAATTCTTCACGTATTATCATTCGAAATAGTTTATAAATGTTAAAACTGCTATGTAACATGATTTTGACATGCAAGAACTTCACTTTAAAAATTATATTTGCACCCAACCAGTACCTACCAGTTTTGAAATCGCTGGAGAACTCATTATAAATGAGTGTTCAACAAAAAATGAAACAGTAAAATCAATATAAAAATTAAATTAAAAAATCGATTATGACAAAGATTAGCAGCTTGATTGAAAAAATCAATGAAGGAAATAATCCCTTGTTTTTGGAATTATACGGCACCGATAATGCCATTTTAAAAGAACAAGCCGACAGGTATGCAAGCCTGATGAGCGAATTTGAATCAACTTATGGTGCCGATGATGTATCGTTATTTAGTTCGCCGGGACGTACCGAAATTGGAGGAAACCATACTGACCATAACTACGGTCGTGTGTTAGCAGGTGCCGTTAATCTCGATAATATTGCGGTTGCAGCTCCAAACGGAACAAATACAATTCGTATAAAATCAGCAGGTTATCCTGAGTTTCAGGTTGAGCTTACCGATTTTCAGCCCAATGAAGCCGAATTTTATACCTCTACTTCGCTGGTAAAAGGTATTGCTGCAAAAATGAAAGACAATGGTTACTCCATTGCAGGATTCGATGCTTGTATTGAAGGTCGTGTGCCAAAAGGTTCAGGTTTAAGCTCTTCTGCTTCATTCGAGGTATTGATTGGTGCAATTATGAGCGAGTTGTTTAACGAAGGTAAAATGGATGCAGTGGAAAATGCAATCATCGGACAATGGAGTGAAAACAACTATTTTGGAAAACCATGTGGTTTAATGGATCAGACTGCCTGTTCGTGTGGCGGATTAATCACAATCGATTTTAAAGATCCGGCCAATCCAATTGTAAAAGAAGTTGATTTTGATTTTGTTTCAACAGGATTTTCTTTGGTAATTACCGATGTTGGTGGTGGTCACGACGATCCTGCTTCTCAGGCTGAATATGCATCGTTGCCAACCGAAATGAAATCGGTAGCAGCTCAATTGGGAGCGAATGTTTTAAGGGAAGTTACTCTTGAACAAATTGTAGATAAAATTCCTGCCATTCGCGAAAAAGGAGTTAGCGACCGTGCAATTCTCCGCGCCTACCATTTTCAGGGCGATAACTCGCGTGTGGTAAAACAAGTTGAAGCGTTGGAGAATAACGATTTCCAGTCGTTCTTAACCATGGTTGTTGAGTCGGGTTACAGTTCGTACATGTACAATCAAAACATTTTCGATGTAGTTCATAAAGATGAACAAGTAGTATCTCTGGGACTGGCACTAAGTGAGATGGTGTTAAAAGGTTCGGGAGCCTGGCGTGTTCACGGCGGTGGATTCGGTGGAACCATTCAGGCATTTGTTCCGCAGAACAAACTGGATGAATACGTTAAAACATTGGAGCATGTGTACGGCGAAGGAAAATGCCACAAATTGTTTATCAGAGCCAAAGGATCTGTAAAACTTGATTTGTAAAATAATTATAAAGGAATAGGGAGTCATCCTAATTTTTTAGAAATGTATTTATAGCGACAGAAGAAAAAAACACTTCGAAAAGTTCGCTATTACAGATGATATTTTAACTTTGAGGCGGAAATATTAAACTTATCTCGATTTATAGTCGGGATAAGTTGCTTTATTTTCGACCTAAATTATAACTGACATAAATTTTCTGATGAGTTTTAACATAGAAGACCATCCTCATAAAAGATATAACCCGTTAACCGGCGATTGGATTTTGGTATCACCACACCGTTCAAAACGTCCGTGGCAAGGGCAGGTCGAAAAAGCAGTAGTTGCAGAGCGTCCAAAATACGATCCTGGTTGTTACCTGTGTGCAGGTAACGAAAGAGCAGGCGGCAAGTTTAATCCCGATTACAAAGGTACTTTTGTTTTTACCAACGATTTTAGTGCACTGTTAACCGATACTCCGGAAGGAGGAATTGATGAAGGTGAATTGTTTCAGGCGCAAAGCGAAAGCGGTATTTGTAAAGTAATTTGTTTTAGCGAAGATCACAGTCTTACCATTCCGGAAATGGAAGTGGAAGACATTCGAAAAGTAGTGGATGTTTGGTGCGAACAGTATACCGAACTGGGAAGCAACCCAAATATCAACTATGTTCAGATTTTTGAAAATAAGGGGTCAATAATGGGGTGTTCTAATCCTCACCCGCATGGACAAATCTGGTCGTCGAAAGGAATTCCAACCGAGCCGTCGAAAGAATGTGAAACGCAAAAAGCCTATTTGGCAAAACACGGCAGAACTTTACTCGACGACTACGTAAAAGCTGAATTGGAAAAAGAAGTTCGGTTGCTGGATCAAAACGATTCATTTGTCGCTTTAATTCCGTTCTGGGCAGTTTGGCCCTTTGAAGCAATGATTATTAGTAAACGTCCGGTGCAGAATATTTTGCAACTGAGCGAAACTGAAAAAACGGATCTTGCTGACATCTACAAAAAATTAACGGTTATGTACGATAACCTGTTTGAAACTTCATTTGCCTACTCGGCAGGATTGCACCAGGCACCTTGCGATGGTGAAGATCATCCGGAGTGGCATTTGCATATGCACTTTTATCCACCACTTTTACGATCGGCATCGGTTAAAAAATTTATGGTTGGATATGAAATGTTAGGTACTCCGCAACGCGACATTACTGCCGAAGGAGCTGCTAAACGATTAAGAGATTTGCCAAAAATTCATTTTAAAAAATAATTTTAACTACTAAAATTCAATAAAGATTAATTATGGAAACTAAAAATCAAAATTACACAGTGCCAATTATCATGATGATTCTGCTGTTTGGTATGATCGCATTCGTTACCAATTTAGCCGCACCTATGGGGGTTGTGTTAAAATCTCAGTTTAACGTTGGTAACTTACAAGGGATGTTGGGTAATGCCGCAAACTTTATTGCCTACGCTGTAATGGGAATTCCTGGTGGTCTTCTGCTTCAGCGAATTGGTTATAAGAAGACTGCTTTAATTGCAATTGCAGTTGGATTCGTGGGGGTTGGAATACAATACTTATCGGGCCATTCAAGTGAATCAATGGCATTTACCGTGTATCTGATCGGTGCATTCGTAGCCGGTTTCTCAATGACTTTGTTAAACACTGTTGTAAACCCAATGCTTAATACCCTTGGTGGCGAAGGTAATAAAGGAAATCAGTTAATTCAGGTTGGAGGTTCATTCAACTCAGTAATGGCTACTTTTACTCCTGCCTTTGTGGGTATTTTAATCGGCTCGCAAGTTGCTAATGCGCGTATTACCGACATTTTTCCGGTGATGTATATTGCACTTGGTATTTTTGCTTTGGCTTTCTTTGTGCTGTTGGCAGTTAACATTCCGGAGCCTCACGTAAGTGCAGCATCTGAATCAATTAAAAGTCTGATGGCAGGTGCTATGCAATTCCGTCACTTCATTTTCGGAGCCATCGGAATTTTTGTTTACGTAGGTGTTGAAGTAGGAGTACCCGGAACACTGATTTTCTGGTTGACAGACCCAAGTGCTGCTATTGGAATGGATGCTGGTACTGCAGGTTCTGTAGCTGGTACTTATTGGTTGCTAATGCTTGTTGGTCGTTTGATTGGAGCATCTATAGGTAGCAAGGTTTCAAGTAAAACAATGTTAACTTTTGCGTCATTTGTTGGTATGGTATTGGTTCTTTTGGCAATATTATTACCTACATCAACCATGGTAAGTATGCCTGTATTCCAGGCTCAGGGCAGTTCAATGTCATTTGCATTCGCACAAGTTCCGATTAATGCGATGTTCCTTGTTCTGGTAGGTTTGTGTACATCAATTATGTGGGGTGGTATTTTTAACCTTGCTGTTGAAGGTTTGGGTAAATATGTTGCTGCTGCTTCCGGTATTTTTATGACACTTGTTGTAGGTGGAGGATTGCTTCCATTAGCACAGAATGCTGTTGCCGATGGTTTAGGATTCCAGCCTTCGTACTGGGTACCGTTCTTAGGATTGGCTTACCTGTTCTTCTATGCAACAATTGGTAGTAAAGTAAATAAACGTGCCGAAAGCGTAAAACTTTAAAAAAATTAAAACCTGATTATTCAGGATTTAAATATCAATTCGGGATTATTCCTTAAAGCCACTCGTGCAAACGAGTGGCTTTTTATTGCTTAAAAGTTTGCATTGTTTTTATCATCACGATCAATTTGGAGCATGAATTAAATGAGGTCTAAGCTATTCTAAATGAGCATGTTTGGCACTTATGGTCTGTGTCTGATGTGAAGTTCTGAAAATCTTTTCGTTTTATTTCGGGAAGAACATTAAATTTGGAGCTTAAACTGAAAGGACTGTATCGTTGCAAACGATACCAGATGAAGAAAATTAGCGGAATAAATTTTATGTACGATATTATTGGCGATGTTCATGGACATGCCTCATTGTTAAAAAAGCTCTTGCTTAAAATGGGGTACCAAAAAACAAACGGGAGTTTTTCTCATCCTACTAGAAAGGCAGTTTTTGTTGGCGATTTTATTAACCGTGGCCCCGAAATACGAAAAACCATAAAGTTGATACGTTCAATGGTAGAAAGCGGCCATGCTCTTGCCATATTAGGCAATCACGAAATAAATGCCATTATCTTTCATCTTAAAGATAAACCGGGTATCCAACTGGTAAAGAAACCGGGAAAACAGTTCCTCTCGCTCTTTAAAACCATCAACGAATACTCGGCCACTTCATTAACCTGGCAAGAAGACTTAAAATGGTTACGTACCTTACCCTTGTACATTGATTTAGGGGAAATCAGAATAGTTCATGCATGCTGGTCGGATGACGCTGTTGAAATGGCCGATAAATTGTATGAAGATGGAAGAATCAGGAAGAAAACATTTCGGACGATATATAAAAAGTCAGGATCAGACGAAGCAAAAAGCGTTTGGCTACTTACCAAAGGTGTTAATCTTGAAATGCCCGGCGATTTGCGTATTGTAAATAATAAGGGGGTTTCTCCCCGTTCGTTCAGAATTAAATGGTGGGATGTGCCCGGGAGTATATCGTTTAAAGAAATTTCGTTTGAAAGCAAATTTACATTGCCTAACTATACCGTGCCACCTGAAATTATTCCTGAGACGTATCCATATCCCGAAAATGCACCCATTGTATTTTTCGGACATTACTGCAGAGGGAAGGGGCCACACATCATAAAACCCAATGTTTGCTGCGTTGATTCGTGTGTAACAGGTACCGGAAAGTTACTCGCTTACCGATGGGATGGCGAAAAAGTGCTCAATATGAGTAATTTAGTTGAGGTGTAGTAATGTTTTGTGCTTTTAACTTATTGATATTCAGTGATAAACGAAAAAATATAAAAATTTTATTTTTTGTATTGCAGGAAAAAAAAGAAAGTATATATTTGCATCACCTTTTGAAACGGTAACACGATGAGAAAGGAAGTTCATTAGAATAGAAAATAGGGTGGCGTAGTTCAGTTGGTTAGAATATCGGCCTGTCACGCCGAGGGTCGCGAGTTCGAGTCTCGTCGTCACCGCTTTTTTTCTTTAAATAATGAACATCATATAACAATGGTGGCGTAGTTCAGTTGGTTAGAATATCGGCCTGTCACGCCGAGGGTCGCGAGTTCGAGTCTCGTCGTCACCGCAAAAAGCTTCTCAGAATAGAGGAGCTTTTTTTATGTCCAAAAAAAGGAGATAAAGTAGGATGAAGCAGTGGTAACTTATACCTGAAAAAGTTTTAGCTGCTTGGCTCGTCAAAGTCTGATTTAATGTCTTTCCGTTTTTGTTTTCGAATGGATTGTCTCAGTATTTTTTCTGTTAAATGTGCCAGATCATGGTTTATATAAACCACAAACCTTTCAAAATCATTTTGAGTGATTGTTCTTTTTTCGTGTTCAGGAATTATGTCCTTAAGCGGAAATTTGTGGTTGAGTTTTATTTTTAATTTGTAGAGATCAGAAAGAGAATCTTCCGGTTTCATTAATTTGTAAGCTGGTAAAATGTTTATTTCGCTGGGTACGAGCCAGGGTAACAGATAGCAATCTGTTTCGGTGTATCGTTCAATAAGTATTTTTTTACTGGGCAAACTCTTGGTTCGTGTCCACCAAAAATTTTCAACTTCTTCCATGGCAGAATAGGTCTCTTCCAGTGTTGTTACGGCGTCAAGTGTGCTCATCATTTGGTCAATCAATTGTGTCATGGCATCGTTGTATTCCAGCTCGCTTTTTAGTGCGTTTATGCCTAACTCAACTCCCAAAAGATTGGAATAAAGGTCTTCGGGCGAAAAACTGGAATACCGTTCAGGCAGCATTGGAATATATGATACTCCAAACCAGGTTGCAATCTCGTGCCATAACGATAATTCATACGCAATTTTCCCGGCAAGCTGAATAATTTCAGTGCTATTAATTTCAGTAGGAATTTCGAGTTCAAGCGTTTTTGTTCCACCTTCACTTCCCAATGTAATCAGCACCGGATTTGCAAGTCCTTGTTTCGATTGAATTAACTTATATAGGTAAGCCGTCCAGTCGGCACAATCGCGCATATGCCCCAGGTCGATAAAACCACCGCGCTTTGTATAGATAATACCGTTTCCTTCTTCTTTACCGCCCATATAACCATGTTCTCCTATCTGGTCAATCGAGATGATGTCGCTTCGTTTTGCAAATGGAATTCCGGCATAACTTAAATCCACACCAAAAGAACAACAGGCTCTAATAATTCGCGGGGGAGGTGTTGTTATTTCTTTTAAAGTAAGATGAGGTGCTTTCGCTGATGTAAATAGTGCCAAGAGCAATAAAAATTGTGTAGCCAATGGTTTAGCAAAAAGTGGCCTTCTTATATTTCCGGTAAATAGCTTCATTTTATGATTCAAAATCTGCACGAAATTAAACTATTATCCATTCATAATCAAATCTTTGAAAGTGGATGTGTTTTGTCCGGTTGCAATTCGAATTTTTGTGGTTTATGAATCATTTTGTAGCTTTAATTTAGCCCAATGATTGACAGTTTATGAAATGGCCGAGTGTTTACAGCGGTTTACACATTTGCCGCAGCCTGTACATAAACTGGATGATATGTTTGCCGAACCGGAAGACATGGATATTGCACCATATGAACATGCCGTTAAACAATCACCGCAACCTGTACATCGGCTGCTTAAAACAGAAAAGGTGTCGATTCCGGTTAATGACTCGCTGCAACCTGTTTGTGCAGCCAGAAATGGAGTAAGTGCAGCCAATGTTCCGAACTTTAAAACGGAAGCCAAAAATTGTTTTCTACTTGTGAATTCATTTTGTTTTGTATGAAGTAATTATAAAAATAATACTACAGCTTCAAAGCTGAATACGCTGTTTATCAGTGAAATAAATGAGAAGTGATGGTAGAAGTGTAAATACGGAAATGTAATGATTTGACAATTGAACGAATATTCAGCCAAACAAAAAATAAACGCAATGCAAGTGCATTTTATTTCAAATACGGTATGATTTTATCAAAAGAAAAAGAGAGATTAATTTAATCCCTCTTTAAAATTTGCTTGCTGTTTTATACTTAATAAACCTTAAAGTATTATTTCTCAGGTCTTCCGGGGCCTCTTCTTTCCGGCGAATTTTTTTTCATGTATGCGTCATACTTCTTTTGTTGTTCTTCGGTTAATTCAGCATTCACCTGCTTCTCGAATTCTGATTTTAACGCATCCATTTTTTCCCGGTCAGGTCGCCCGGCTTCCATTGTTTTTTCCACTTCCTTAAAATGATCAAAATACAATTTTGTTATTGTTTCTTGCTGTTCAGCAGTTAGGGCAATTTCGCCAGCCATTTCGCTTACCATTTGTTTTACCTGTTTCGAACCGGGAATAGGCGGCGGTCCTTGTTGTTCACCAGGTTGCGCTACAACAACATTAGAGGCTAAAAGCATAACTACTGCAGCCATCATCATTCCAAATCTTCTTTTCATTTTTGTTTTCATTTTGCAGATTTTTAAATGTCTTATTGAATTCGATATCAAAAATGAAAGAAACTGCCTCTGAAGGCAAAACGAATCAACAGATGAGCCTATTTTATCAACGAAATGGATTAGATATAAAAAACAGGCTCTGAGTTTTATAAGCAGAGCCTGTTCTATATGTTCTTTTTTATGTGTTTTTTACCTGCTAAGTGGTATCCAGACTGTCATTTCTGATTTGCCGCGGTTATCCCAGGCAAAGTAGGGGATAAGTTGAATGTTTGTTGTTTCCGGTTTTGAATCTGGTATTTCACGGTAAAGAGTATTCTTCCAGCTTGATTCATTTTCTTTTAAAAATGTTCCTTCCAATGCCACCATATTCGAATTGGCAAATTTTGTTTTTACCGGTTTGAGCGATACGTATGAAGGTATCTTGTACTCAAAAATCCGGCTGTTTTGCGGAACATCAGGAGACTCAAGACAATAGACTACCGGGCCACGCTTTACCGCTACCTGGTTTCTGGTTTCTTCTACCAATGGATTAGCTTCGATCAGTGCCGCCGGCATGTCGAAGTTTATTTCAACTTGATCGCCAGCCTTCCAGGTGTGCGAGAGTTTAGTGTAGGTTCCCCTGCTGATTTTACTGTTTGCTAATTCACCGTTTATTTTAATTTCAGCTTTTTTTGCCCACTCCGGAATACGGAGGTAGAGGTTGTTTTCGGCTGGAAATTTATCAATTGTTACCACTATTTCACCATTCCAGGGATAATTGGTTTCCTGTTTTAATTTTACTGCTTTTCCGTTTAGTTCTGTACTCAATTCATTGCTTCCATAAAAGTTAATGTAAAGTCCGTCGGCGGCTTTCGAATAAAAATATTCCTGTACTTCGGCAATCGTGCGAATGGTGTTGGGTGGACAACAATTGCAATAAGAAATATATTCTTCGCGGTGTTTTGACCAACGTAAGTTGTGGCTAACTTCGTCGGCAACACACAACGGATTCGCATAAAAATAGCCTTTACCATCGAGACTAACGCCGGCCAGCAAACTGTTGTACATTATTGTTTCCATAACATCAGCATAGGCTGCATTCCCTGTTATTTGCAACATCCGCCAGTTCCAAAGCAGGTTTCCAATATTGGCGCACGATTCGTTGTGGGCAGTAATATTTGGCAGTTCATAATCGCTTCCGTAAGCCTGATGCACCTGTTGAATGGATGGCTGGTCGTAAGTGGTTCCATTTGGAGATACACCATCATAAAGGGCACCGCATGCACCGGTTATGTACATTTTTGTTTGTGTGAGGTCCTGCCATATTTTTTCCATGGCAATCATTAACGAATCGTCACCGGTTTCGGCATAAACGTCGGCAACGCCGGCATATAAATAATTGGCACGTACGGCATGACCCACTGCTTTGGTTTGCTGTTTAAAAGGAATACGATCCTGGTTGTGGTCGGTGCCGTTTTCTACCAAACTTCTAATTTCCACTAAACTACTTGCCAGCTCAAGGTATTTCGGATCGCCCGTAGTTCGGTACATTTCGGTAACACCCATGTAATGCGATGGACAAATGGCATTTCTAGCCAACTCGGCAGTGGCAGTCTTGAAAAACAGGTACAAAAAGTCAGTGGCTTTTCTTGCTATGTCGAGTAATTCTGTTTTGCCCGAAATTCGGTAATAAATACATGCAGCGGTCATTAAATGCCCCATGTTGTAGGTTTCAAAATCCAGACGTTCGTTAAACTCATGTTTCTGGTCGGGATTATGCATTTCTTTAATTGAAGTGGGCGTGTGAATATAACCATCCTCGCGTTGGGCTTTCCCGATTACCTGTATGATTTCATCAATTTCTTTTTCCAGGTTTTTGTCCTTCGACTGGGCATAAACCATTACCTCGGCTTCAAGCATTTTGTAAAAGTCCCCATCGTGAAACGGAGGCCCCACATGTTCACCTTCGTCCAATCCGGCAGCAATTTCAAAGTTTTTGAATGCATGGCTGATGTCTTCATCTAAATAACATCCCATCATGTGCGGAACCATTGATGTTTTGCAAACTTCAAAACGTTCGGCCCAAAAACCGGATGTCCAGTTTACATCGCCAATGTTTACACTTTTTAATTTAATATAAGGACTTTTGCTGTTGTTGGTTAAGCCTTTTTCCTGTGCCGATAACACGCCGGCCAAAAGAGTAAAACCTATTATTGTGGTCAAAAAACGCGCTTTCATTTTATTTGATTTTAGATTCAAATTCATAAGTACCCGATCCTACTTCCTCCATTTGGTACGAATTATCTTTTTGAGGAATGTAAATTTTTGCTGTGGTATTTGGAGGAATAATCACTTTTAGTTTGAGTGTATTATTTTCCAGTTTCCAAGCTGATTCAATTGTACCGTACAAAGAATTAAGTGTAGCTTTTGCAAAAGTAAGTTTGTCGCTTATTTCCGGCTTTATAATAATTTCTTTGTATCCCGGATTGGTAGCACGGGATTGAATTCCTGCCACCTTTTGATACAGCCAGTTTCCAATCGCTCCGTAGGCATAATGGTTAAACGAATTCATGCCGACATCCTGAAATGTTCCATCGGGTTTAATACCATCCCAGCGTTCCCAAATGGTAGTTGCTCCCATAGTAACTGCATAAAGCCACGAAGGGTATTTTTTGTTGAACAACAGTTTGTAAGCCAAATCACTTCGTCCTGATTCTGACAAGGCATGGCAAAGAACCGGTGTTCCTAAAAAGCCTGTGGTAAGGTGCTGAAAGTATTCTACATTTTCTGCCAGCTGTTTTGCTGTGCTTGCAACATATTCTTCAGGAAGAACGCCGAATGCCAGCGAAACTGCAAATGCCGCCTGGGTGTTTGACAACAATCTGCCGTTTGGAGTTATAAATTCGTTTTTAAAGGCTTCCTTAATTTGTGGTAGCAGTGTTTTGTATTTTTCAGCATCTTTCGTTCGTCCCAAAACCAGTGCAATTTGATGCATAAGTTTTGTTGAATAAAAGAAATACGCAGTGGCTAAAAGATCTTTTTCGGTGTGTGCTCCGGCAAAACCATAATCGGGCGCATTGTATATGTAACTCGAGTATTCGGCAAACGAGAGCCAGTCGCCAAAATGGAATCCGGTGTTAAATAGATACGTTTCGCCGGCCTCTTTAATCATGTATTCTTCCCAGGCTTTCATCGACCGGTACTGGTTTTCAAGAATTCGTTTGTCGCCAAAACTCTGGTAAACGGTCCACGGAATTATAATGGCTGCATCGGCCCAGCCGGTAGCTCCAAAACCGTCCGACCAACCTGTTCCACCGCCATCTTCTATAATGTTTGGTGCCACCCACGGAACACTACCGTCTTCGCGTTGATCGGCTTCAAGGTCTTTCATCCATTTCAAGAAAAAAGGAGCTGCATTTACATTAAAACAGGCCGTTGGAGCAAAAACCTGTGCATCACCCGTCCAGCCCAGTCGTTCGTCGCGCTGCGGACAGTCTGTTGGAACGTCTAAAAAGTTTCCACGCAATCCCCACTGTATGTTTTGCTGAAGGCGGTTGACAAGCGGATCGGAGCATTCAAAATCTCCGGTAAACTCCATGTCGGAATGGATTACTTCAGCTGTAAAATCTTCAAGCTTGAATTCTCCGCCATAACCTTCAATTTTAATGTAGCGAAATCCCATAAAAGTAAAATGTGGAGTATAAGATTCAGTCTCATTACTTTTAAAGGTATATTCTAATTTTTGTTTGGCAGGGCGGAGGTTGGCAATGTAAAAGTTGCCTTCCTTATCCAGTACTTCGGCCATGGTAAATTGTTATTTTCTTACCTGCTTTGCCTTTCAAATTAAAGCGGATTCTTCCAACCATGTTTTGTCCAAAATCCAAAACCGTTTCTCCTTCGGGAGTGATTATTTTTTCAATTGCTTTTAACTCTTTCGTAACTTTTTACAGGCGAACCTGTTGAAGCTACCAGATTTTGAAAACCGTGCTCTTGTTCAGTTACTTCGAACCATTCAGAATCATTAAATTCTGGTTTGTCCCAGCCCATTTTCTCCAGTCCGGCATCGTATATTTCACCATGATAAATCTCTGAAGCTAAAATTGCTCCGGTGGACGCTTTCCAGCTCTTGTCGGACACAATTACTTGTTCTGATCCATCGGAAAATGTAAGTCGAATTTGACAGAGTAAGGCTGATTTCTCGCCATAAAGGTTTTTTTTTGCCTTGCCAGCCCATAAAGCCCCGGTACCAGCCATCACCAATAATTGCACCGATGGCATTTTTCCCGGTTTGAATTTGATCGGTAATGTCATATGTTTGGTACTGAAGTCGTTTTGTGGGTAACTGGTCCAGCCCGGTGTAAACTCCTGGTCGCCCACTTTTTTACCGTTTAGCTGAAGTTGGTACAAACCGTGGCAGGTTACATAAATGGTTGCTTTTGTGACTTCTTTCTGAATGTCAAATTCTTTGCGCAGCAAGGGACAGGGATTTGAAATCTCCTTATTTTCAAGCAGATTTGGTTCCAATCCACTTTGCTTTCCAATCCGTTTTATTCAACAATCCCATTTCCCAAAATGCGGGCTCACTCCATTCTGATTCTTCACCGTTATTGGTAGCTATTTTTACCTGCCACCAAATTCGTTGGCCACTTTTTAGCTCATTGCCATTGTATTCAACATGAACAGATTGGTCTGAATTTACAAGACCCGAATCCCAAACCAACGAAGATTCGTTTAGCAAATTACCTTTAGATGCAGCACAGATAATACGATAGGCGCTTTGAAAAACGTTCTTTTTATCTGTTTTAATCTTCCAGCTAAGGCGTGGGGCAAGCGTTTCCAACCCAATGGGATTGGCTTGATATTCGATACGTAAATCTGTTACTACTAGCACGATGTTTTTTTACTTCTGTTAATTTTTTTTATTCTTCTATCTCTTCCAAGGATTTACTTTTCATCCAGAAAGGAGAAGTTGAAAACCATAAAACCATTCCGATACTCATTAACCAAAAATGGTTTTGGAGTGTAAGTACACCTTTTAAAACAAGAATAGAAGGTAAAAGTGTACACGCCAAACCCAGATACGAGATAACCATTAATATTTTTTTCATGACAAACCTCCTTCTATAATAAGTTGAGAATTCGTTTTTGTTTTTTGTTGAATATAGCTGAAAAGCACATACAATAAGGCAGCAATAAGCCACTCAGGTCCTACCAAAAAGGTGATGTCCATTTTTATGCCTGCAATCCAGCCCGGTAGTTTGCCTTCTGTCATTTTCTGAAGGAATGCAAAGTTGTCTTTTCCGTATATAAACATCGAAAGTAAAAATGGTCCGAACCAGGCTAGCGCCGAAGGCCAGCTAAATGTCTTTCTCGATTTCTCGGTAAAATTCCGGATTAAACCGATTTTTGGAAACAACCATACATCCAGAATGATAAAAGTGCCCAGAGGACTAAAGAACAATGCGTTGTACGATACTACCCTGTCGAGATTTGCATTAACAGCAGGAATACATGCAGTTATAATCATAAAAATACCGGCGGCAAAGGTAACTTTCCAGCGTTTCCAGTTGGGAGTAACTACCTGAATGGCCAAACCTGCACGATACAAGGTTGGGTTGGCAGTTGTCCACCCTGCTATTACAACAGCAACAGCTCCTGCAAATCCGGCACCATATAATGCAATTGTTCCGGGTTGCGGATTTGTAAAACCTTCGGATAAATAGGCGGCGCATAATATTCCGGAAGCGATCCAGGCACCAAAGTGGCCGATAAACATTCCGAATGCCGAAGCAAAACCCTGTGTCCATTTTTTTGCATAACGGAAAATAGTTACATCCGACATGCCCAGATGTTGGTGGGCATTACACAACCAGGCAAATCCGGCAACGTGCCAGAATGTATATTTCGAATTGTTTCCAATTGGTTCTCCAGTAAAAATCTGGGTGCTTAAAATCTCCCAAAAGCTCTCGTGTGGAGTAGCGGCTTTCAATTTGGCAAGAATTGCAATTCCCGAAGCAAAAAACACAAGCACCATCCAGGGGGCACAGATTTTTGAGAAATGGGCAATTTTTTCAAATCCTAAAACGGCCAGTGCCGAAATTACAATACCCACAATTACAGCAATTAGCATCCATTGAAAAGAAGGAAACATATCTCCGGCCAGGTAATCCGGATTTGGAATTCCGAATGGCATTGAAATGGAAGTTACCGCAACATTAACCATTGCCCCGGCAAGCAGGCATAAAATTAATGCGTAAAATGCACTGTAAGTAATGGTTAGGTATGGCCCGATTATTTTTTTTAATTGCCAGTATATTGTAAGACGGGTTTTTACAGCTACCGGAGAAGTTAGTAAAGCCCAGCTTAAAACAGCCAGAATATTACCTACCAGCAATCCCCAAATAAAATCTTTTGCTGAAACTCCATGCATTACCATAAGTGGCCCCAGAACAAACTCGGTTCCGGCAACATGTTCTCCGGCAAACATGGCAATAAAGGTTTTCCAGCCGTGGAGTTTTTTCTCCGAAACCGGTTCCCGGTCGTATTCATAAAGCGCATCCAACCTGTCTATGACAGATTCTTTGCTAGTTACAGGTTGATTCATTTATTGTTCTTTTAATAGGTTTCGATACAATACTATCTCAAAAAACAGATGCGGTGTAATTTGACTATTTAATGAGATAGCTGCAAATCTAATGGGTATTATTGTGATTTCCAATATAAAACTTGCGTAAATTTACGTTTGTTTTCGTAATCTTTCGATTTGAGAGTGTAGGAAAAGATATTTAATGTAAATATTAAACGGTTGAATGGTACTTTTTTGAAGATATTGAGACGAATATCATTAAAAATAGGATTGGTTCAGATCATGCAAATTAGAAATCATTGTTTATAACATACGTAGAAACGTTTGCAATTATATGCTGTTTTGATTGTCTGTGATATTTGTAAATAATGATTATGAGTAGTGTAAACGATATTATTTAATTTATATATTTGTGCGTTATTCTATAAAACTTAAACAATTGTGAATGGTGTTCAAAACTTAAGGACCTTCCTGTCTGGTGGTTCAATATTAATCGTATTTAGTTGGTTTCGATTTTTATCTCATCAGTAAAAAAAGAACAATTATCGTAACTGGTTTCAATTCGTTTAGCATTTTATGATTTTAAATTAGTGCGATTAACAGTAAAAATGTATGGTAATTGACCATATTAATGTTGACAATAACAGAATTCATGCTAATGTTTATTTCTGGTAGCAACAAGAACTGTTATAAAGTTTCAAATCAATTTAAAGTATTGACATCGTTTTATATAACAGATTTGTATGGGTGATAAAAATATAGATTGGATTAAAGAACTGAAGTCTGGTAGTTACGAGGCTTTTAATTCGATTTATTTTGAATACAGCAAACGCCTTTACGCCTTTGCAAAATCATACATTCGAAACGATTCAGATGTGGAAGAAATTGTACAGGAGGTTTTTCTGAAACTCTGGAAGAATCGCAGCGAGTTAAAAGAGGATCTTTCGTTTGAATCGTACTTGTTTACTGTTACCAAAAATGCGGTGTTGAATACACTCAGAAGCCGAAAATACAAAGACATCTATCTGCAATACCAGTCTTTGTTTCCTTCAAAAAATGTATTACTCGATGACGAACTAAATTTCAGGGAGTTGGAAAAAGCGTATTTGTCGGTTGTTGATTCATTGCCTCCCCGAAAAAAAGAAGTCTATCTTTTAAGTCGCGAAAAACTGCTTTCGTACAACGAAATAGCAGAAGAACTTGGTATTTCGGTAAAAACTGTCGACAATCACATGACTTCTGCTTTGTCTGATATACGTAAGAAAATCAGTTCGTTAGGCTTCTCCGGAATATTGTTTATTACACTTTTTATATAATTTTTTATTCATCACATAGGGGGAACACGCAGCTTGTGTGTATACCTTTTTAGATCTCAAAAAGATATATGGAATTATTGAATGAAATAAGAATTGCTGAACTGGCTCAGAAGTTAAAAAATAACTCTCTGACTGAGTTGGAATTCAGTGAATTGCAAAAGTTGATTGAGGATGGCTACAAACATCCGCAATTGGATGATTTAATGAAAAGTCACTGGCTGAAGCTCGACAACAAAACCGTTGATGTAAGCGATGAACGAGTAAATTACATCCATAAAAAAATACTTTTCAAACTCGATTCCGAAAAAGCAGATAATACACGAACACTGAATGTAAATAAATGGCTTCAGGTTTTCCAGAAAGTGGCCGCGGTATTAATTGTGCCAATCATTATTGCATCGGTTTTTTACAATATGTACAACCGGCAAGGCAGCCAAAGTTGGGTGGAAATTAATTCTCCCGAAGGTGCCCGCACGGAATTTCATCTGCCCGACGGATCGAGCGGCTGGTTAAACGGAGGTTCGAAAATTAAGTACGATCCCGAATTTTTGAGCACGCGGCAGGTTGAACTTACCGGTGAAGCATTTTTTGATATTACAAAACGAAACGGCGCTTCTTTTGTCGTTCATACATCTGATTTGGATATTAAAGTGTTGGGAACGCGGTTTAATGTGGCCAACTATCCCGGCGAGGAACTTTCTGAAGTGATTTTGGAAGAAGGAAAGATAGAAGCTACAATTGCCTCAACATCAGATTCAAGAATATTAGCGCCCGGAGATAAACTTGAATTGCAGCGAAGCAATAAAACAATAAAAATCGATCGTGTTGATACCGAATCGTACACCGCCTGGAAGGATGGTTTTTTGATGCTTAACGATGAGGCGCTTGAGCAGGGGGCAAAACGCCTGGAACGTTGGTACAATGTTGATATAGAAATTGTTGACGATGAATTGAGAGATTCGAGATTTAAAGCAACATTTAAGGATGAGTCGCTGGAAGAAGTAATTCGTTTGCTGGCATTAAGTACACCTATCGATTATGAAATTTTACCACGAAAAACAGATGAAAATGGAGTATTCCTGAAAAAGAAAATAATACTAAAACTTAAGCAGTAAAAAAACAGGAAAGTGTTGGTACCACCTTCCTGTAAGCATTGCAGAGCACATAGCTAAATTAATAACTCTACAAAAAAGTAAATTTATGAAAAAGATTCGAAAATCTATGGATTTGTATGGCTTAAAGGTTAGAAGCCATACTATCCGAAAACTTTTAAGGATGGCACGATTAACCGTATTTTTATTTTTACTCGGCATAAGTCAGATCTTTGCCGTTGAATCCTATTCGCAGGTTACAAAACTTAGTTTGCGAATGAGTAATGTAAAAATTGAAGAAGTTTTGGAACGAATTGAAGATAATTCAGAATTCTTCTTCCTCTACAACAAAGAACTGGTTGATGTAACCCAGCGTGTTGATGTTGAAGTAAAAGATGAAACAATCACAAGAGTCCTGGATGATCTCTTAGGTGGAACCGGGATTATTTACACCATTTCTGATCGGCAAATTGTTTTGGCTGTACAAAACGGACAGAAAAACAGTGTGGATACAAACACACAGCTACAACAAAAAATAACAGTCTCAGGTCGTGTTACCGATGAAACCGGGCAAGCACTTCCGGGAGTAACCGTTGTTGTAAAAGGCACGGTGCAGGGAACTGTAACCGATACCGACGGAAACTATTCTTTAACCGATGTTTCTGAAAATGTAACGCTTATATTTTCGTACGTAGGAATGCAAAAACAGGAAATTGCAGTTGCGGGTAAATCGGCGATTAATGTTACGCTTCAACCCGATGCCATTGGTATTGATGAAGTTGTAGCCATTGGTTACGGTACCATGAAAAAAAGCGATTTAACAGGTTCTGTAACCCAGGTTAAATCTAATGTGTTAACCAGTGTAACCAGCTCGAACCCAATTGAAGCGCTGCAAGGTCGTGCTTCGGGTGTTGCCATTGTAAATAACGATCCTTCTCCGGGTGCAACGCCAACTATCCGAATTCGTGGTAGTGGTTCGATTAGTGCCGGAAACGAACCACTGATTGTTGTTGACGGTTTTCCGTTGGTAAATAATAACCTGAACGATATTAGCTCAAATGATATTGAATCGATGGAGATTCTGAAAGATGCTTCTTCTGCAGCCATTTATGGTTCGAGGGGTGCAAACGGTGTAATTTTAATTACCACCAAAAAAGGTATGAAAGGCCAGAATAACCTAGAGGTAAATGGTTCTTTTGGTATCAGTACTCCGGCTCGTCTTCCCGAAATGTTGGGAAGAACAGATTTCCTGAATTTCATAAACGATGCCTATACGTATTCAAATGGTCAGCCTGTTTATTCTACTTCAAATCCGGCTCCGGCTTACGATGTTGATTGGCAGGATGAGATTATTAAAGATGTTTCTACTGTTCAGAATTACTCGCTTGTTTTTAGTGGCGGAAAAGATAAAACAACGTACATGCTGTCGGGAAATATATTCTCGCAGGATGGTATGGTAGAAGCCTCGGGTTTTGAAAAACTTACTGTACGTGCCAACCTGAACCACGAATTCAAACCCTGGTTGAGTATTGGAACACACATGCAGGTAGGACGTTCGCAGCGCGATGTACGCGATAATCCAACCGGAAATATTTTCCGTTACGGATGGGCTACAGTTCCTGTGAAAAATGAAGACGGAAGCTGGTATTATGCCACTGAAGATCCATCGATAAGTTCGTATTTCGAAGGTACATGGAACCCTGTTTCTGAGGCATCGGAAGTAACAAACCAATTGTCAGCCGATCGTATTTTGGGCGATGTTTACGCCATTTTTACTCCGGTAAAAAATGTAACTTTTAAAACCAATTTTGGTGTTGATATTGCAAACGAAAAACAATACGAATATTATACTTCAAAGTCAACTGCGGGAATCGGATCAGGAAGTACTGGTGTTGGTGGACAAACGTACAGAAGAAAAACAAGTCGTTTAACCGATAACATTTTAACCTACTCAAATACCTGGAATGAAAAACACCGTTTAACAGCAACCGCTGTTTATTCGTGGCAGGAATTTGTTTACGAAGATTTATCAGTAAGCGGTTTAGGCTTTTTGAATGACGCAACAGGAGCAAACGATATGTCTTATGCTTCAAAAGAAAGTCAGTCGATGAGTTCAAATAAATATTCAAACAAACTTATTTCGGGAACGGCGAGGGCTGCTTATTCATACGACGATAAATACCTGGTAACAGTTACCGGACGTTATGATGGTTCATCTCGTTTTGGAGAAAACAACAAATGGGGTTTCTTCCCATCCTTAGGTTTTGGATGGAGAGTTGATCAGGAATCATTTTTGGAAGACAATGAGATAATTACTGCCATGAAACTACGTACCAGTTATGGTGCTACCGGAAACCAGGAAATTGGTAACTACCAATCGTTATCGTCGTTAAGCACTGCCTATTATGTGTACGACGGTGTTCCAATTCTGGGTTTTGTTGAAACCATTGGAAACCCTGATTTAAAATGGGAACGTAACATTCAGTATAACGTTGGTTTAGATGTGAGTTTGTGGAGCCGATTGGATTTGAATGTTGATTACTATACACGTCAAACAACCGATTTATTGTACAATGTTCCAATTCCAACAACTTCAGGTTATTCAAGCATGTTAAAGAATATTGGCGAAGTTAAAAACGTTGGTTTCGAATTTACAGCGCATACACGAATTATTGATACCGATTTTAAATGGGATGTTACTGCAAATGCTTCTACCAACAAAAACGAAGTGGTTGAACTTTACGGCGATGTTGAAAAAATCAATCTTGGGTCTTCATCAGCCGGTGTTGCAAGGTATTTAATCGTTGGCGAGCCAGTAAATAGTGTTTGGGCGCGCGAGTCGGCAGGAATTATCCAGACTCAGGAACAATTGGATGCTTACAAGGAAATCCGTTCGTCTGCACAACTGGGCGAAGAAATGTATGTTGATCACAATGGTGACAAAACCATAAACAGCGATGATTACATCAATATTGGATCAACAGTACCCGATTTCTTTTACGGTATTTCTACCAATCTTTCATATAAAAATTTCACGCTCGATATTTATGGACAGGGAGCAACCGGCTTGGCTTCAAACACCGACGAATACTTGCTTTTTGGAGAATATCAGATTCAAAACAGAAATTATTTGCCAACAAAATATGCCTACGATAAAATGTGGAGCCCTGACAATACCAGCGGGTCTTTCCCTCGTGCAGGTGCACAGGAAGTGTATTTATCGGATAAAACAAACGGAGGTTGGAATTATTTTGTGTTAAAGAATATCAAACTTGGATACGATTTTTCTTCTCTTATCCGGAATTCAGCCTGGGTGAAGGAACTTAATTTTTATGTAAACGCACAAAATTACCTGAACTACGCAAACCACCGGGGATATAATCCTGAAAACGGGAACTCGGATTTCCCATATGCTAAAACTATGATATTCGGAATTAGCGCCAAATTTTAAACCTTAAATATTTAGAACTATGAAATTAATAAGATATATAATAATAAGCTGTACAGTTTTACTGTTTGCCCAATGTACAGACTTATCAGAAGTCCCGTATACATTTTTATCGCCTAATAATTACTACAACAACGGCGAAGAATTAGGCCGATCGTTAACCGGAGTTTACGATGGTTACCGCGATGCATTCGATGGTTATAACAAATATGTAATGTACCTCGAGGTATTAACTGAGTTTGGTTCACCTGCCTATGCAAAAGACAACATGCATTTGTGGAATGTGTGGAGTGATATGAACAATGCCGATAAAATGGTAATTACCAACTGGGATAATGCTTATGATGTAATTAACCGTGTAAACCTGGTAATTGGCCGGGGTGCTGATGTTGAAATGGATGAAAGTTTGAAGCAACGCTTTTTTGCTGAAGCACGCTTTCTTAGAGCAGCAACTTATTTCAATTTAGTAAGAATGTGGGGTGGTGTTCCAATTCCGGAAACATTTACTGCCGGTTTGGAGGGATTGGAAGTACCACGAAAAAGTGTAGACGAAACGTATGCATACATCATCCAGGACCTGGAGTTTTGTATTCAGAATTTACCCAAAAAATCAGCTTACGCATCATCTGACGTGTGGCGTGCATCAAAAGGAGCAGCGCAATCGTTACTGGGCGATGTATATCTTACTTATGCCGATATGAGTGGCGATGCAAGTTATTATACAAAATCAAGAGATGTATTAAGTGATGTAATTGGTTCAGGTGATTACAGTTTGGAGCCCGATTTTAAAGACCTTTGGTTTTGGTGGAATACCAATAATAAAAATGGTGTTGAGTCTGTTTTCGAATTGCAGTTTGGTTCGGTTAGTGGCCAGCACAACAATAACCATGTAATGTTCGGAGTAAATATTACCGAGTATACTTTGGGATGTTATATGTATCGCCGTTTTCATCCTTCTATTCAGCATGTTGCAACTTACAGTGATTCGGATGCGCGAAAAGAAGGTACTTTCTTAACAAAGTTTAATACCACCGAAAAAGGAAATCCAAGCAATATTTTAGATACTTTGGTATGGCTTCCTGAAGACAAAGGTTTTTACCCGGGTACAAGAGGATGGAAAAGTGCCGGCCCCGGTAACGTTAAGTTCTACGACCGCACTCCTGAATCGGCAACCTTAAAATTGCCTCAGGCTCAAATGTATGTAATACGTTATGCCGATGTGCTAATGAATTATGCCGAAGCAGCAAATCATGTTAACGGTGGTCCAACAGCAGAAGCTTATGCTGCCATTAACGATGTGCGCAACAGAGCAAATCTGGAGGATCTGCCGGCCGGATTGTCGCAAACCGAATTTGCCGATGCAATTTTCCGCGAGCAAGGATGGGAATTGGTTGGTGAAGCTAAACTGTACTACGACGAAATTCGTACCGACCGTATTGGAAATAACGTAAAAGAACACGTACAGTATGGTAACGACGAAGGAATTTACATGTATGTAGAAACTCCGCTGGAGTTTGTGCCATCAAAAGATTTCTTGTTTAAAATTCCTCAGTACGATTTTGATTCCAATCCTGCATTGGTTCAGAATCCCGACAATGTGTCAAAATAGTTTCTTTATAAGTTAATTAATAGTCTGGTTAAAAGGGCGGGGGTAATAATCCTCGCTCTTTTATGTAAAACGTTTGCACGAAATAGTGATTTTATATCTTGTTAAAGTCTTGACAAGAAAGAAAAGTATGGATGTAAACGTTACCATTTAATTCGTATATTTGCATTTATTAATGAAACTTAAACCAATGAAATCTATAGTACTGCTTTTATTTTTTGTTCTCAGCTTTACCGGAAATCAGATATTTGCCCAAACACCCCAAAAGTACACCGCCGATTGGGAATCCCTTGGGAATCACCAGGCCGTTCCTGAGTGGTTGCGGGATGCTAAATTTGGTATATACACCCATTGGGGAGTTTATTCGGTGCCGGCCTACAACAACGAACATTATTACCGCACCATGCATCACTCGGAAGGATACAGTAAACACGGAACCTTTCAGCGACATGAAGCACTTTATGGATCGCTGGATAAATTCGGATACCACGATTTTATTCCCATGTTTAAAGGCGAAAATTTCGATGCAGAAGAGTGGGCCGATCTTTATGTAAAAAGCGGAGCCCGTTTTGCCGGACTTGTTGCCGAACACCACGATGGTTTTGCCATGTGGGATAGTGAATACACTCCTTTTAATTCCAACGATATGGGGCCCGGGAAAGATGTAGTTGGCCTGTTGGAAAAGGCCATAAAAAAACGAGACATGAAATTTTTTGCCTCGCTTCATCATTCCTTTAATTATACGGCATTGGAAATCAAAGACGGATGGGCTGCTGCCGATCCAAAATATGCCAAACTTTACGGCTCAATGATGCCGCGTGACGAGTGGTTGGAAATGTGGTTGAACAAATGCAACGAAGTTGCCCTGAAATACCATCCTGACATTATGTATTTCGATGCCTGGTTGGATGATATTCCGGATGATTACATCAAAAAATACCTTGCATATTATTTTAATGAGTCGCAATTACAGGGGCAGGAAGTAGCTGTTACCTACAAAGGAGAAGACCTTCCGCAGGAAGTTGGAATGCTTGACCACGAAAACTCAAATCCCGATGAAATTATGGAACAACCCTGGTTGTGCGACTATTCCATCGGAACGGGTATTTCATATGCCTGGGGATACACCGAAGGCATGCAAATTCGAACTCCCAAAGAAATCATTCATACACTGGTTGATGTGGTGAGTAAAAATGGACAGATGATTCTGAATTTGTCACCCATGTGTGATGGAACAATTCCACAAGATCAAAAGAATGTTATGCACCGGGTAGGACGCTGGATTTGGTCGCACGGAGAAGCTATTTTTGAAACAAGACCGTATGGTGCGCCACACGAAGTTACCGCGGAAGGTTTGGATGTGTTTTATACAAAAAAAGACAAAACGGTTTACGCCATTTTTTACGAATGGCCCGGACTGAATACTCCTGTTCAATTAAAGGAAATTACTTCGGAAAAATTGGGTGGCGAAGTAAAAGCAGTTACTCTTTTGGGTTTAAAACAACTTGACGATTGCACATTTGAACAAAGTTCCGATGGTTTGGAATTTACAATTCCCAAAGCGCGTATCCCCGATGATTTGGGAATTGTTTTTAAGATTGATTTTGAATAGTTCAAATAATATTCGTCTTTGGGAATCAATATTTTAAATTGAGTGAATTAGGTTGTAAATTTAGATGAAGAGAATTAAGGATACCAAAAACTACAAAAAAAGGGAAACCGAATTTTCAATTATGACTACAAACAAATACTTCTTTTCGCTGCTTGTTTTTTTTATTTTCATGCTGTCGATTTTGTTTCAAAACGATTGTTTTGCCCTTGAAAAAAAGAAATCACCTGATGCAAAAAGATTGGAGATGATTTCATGTCATTCCGGTCCAGTAATTGGCCCCGGCCACCCGGATGTTCTGGAAAGCAAAAACGGTGCAGGTTTCGAAACGGGACAGGTTGTTAAATTAAACGGCGTTTACCACATGTTTGTAAACGAAATGTTTAAACGGCCTCACCGCGATTTGCGTATTTCGTACTGGACAAGTACCGATGCAATTAACTGGAGCCGACAATCAACACTTGTTAACAGCATTCCGGAAAGATCGCCAACAAATCCAAAATCGGAAGTTTGGCTCACCGGAGTAGAGTTTAATGAAGATGAAAACGCATGGAATATTTTCTACGTAGCATATCGTGCAGGCGATAAAGAAAAAGGAGAACTGGAAGGTTCTGATTACGAAGGGAGAATTTGGAGGGCAAAATCGGTTAAGCACGGTTTGGATGGCATTGCAGGACCGTACGCCGATATGGAAATTGTGTTAAAGCCGGACGAAAATTCTCAGGCCTGGGAAGGACAACAGGCGGTAGCCAGTTTTAATCCATGGAAAGTAGGGGAGCTTTGGTATGCTTTTTACGATGGACACAATCATGTTCCCAAAGGCGGATGGCCAACAGGAATGGCAACGTCGAAAACACTGGATGGCAAATGGGAAAGAATGCCCGAAAAATTTAATCCTGTTCCGATTGTTGACGAGTTTATGGAAAATCCGGTTGTTTCGAGCTTAAGCGATGGCAGATACCTGGCTGTTTTCGATTCGTTTGGAGATCAGGAAATTGGGTATAGTCTTTCCGCTGACGGAATAAACTGGGAGAAGGAAATTCGAGTAAAAGTGCAGTTTGATGATGATTTGTGGTGCAAAGAAGGCGACCATGCCATGCGAACACCACTGTGTGCCATTGAAGAAGCAGACGGTACTTTTACTGTGGTATATACCGCTTTAATGAAAGAATCGGAGCAGCCTTTTTATGCCGTTGGGAAGTGCAGCCTGGCATGGAAATAATAAGAGAATCAAAGAGAAATTGAGATAGACGAAATATGAAAACAAAACAGATACATTTTTTAATAAGCGGAATTTTCCTGTTCATGTCTTTGGGTTTATTGGCTCAAAAAACAGAAACGCTAATGCTTTCCGGAACAGGTGCCGATCAAACTGTTGATTGGGAATTCTATTGTACCGATGGGATGAATTCAGGGAAATGGACAACAATTCCCGTTCCATCAAACTGGGAACTTGAAGGTTTTGGTAAATACAATTACGGCAACGACAAAGATACAGTCCGTAGCACAGGAAAAGGCTTGTATAAATACAGCTTTACTGTTCCTGCCGATTGGAAAAGTAAACAGGTGAATCTTGTCTTTGAAGGCTCGATGACCGACACTGAAGTGAAAATAAATGGTAAGTCGGCCGGTGCAGTTCATCAGGGATCGTTTTATCAGTTTAAATACGATATAAGCAAGTTGTTAAAATACGGAAAAACCAATTTGCTGGAAGTTACCGTTTCAAAAGTTTCATCAAACGAATCGGTTAACAAAGCAGAACGTTTTGCCGACTTCTGGGTGTTTGGTGGAATTTTTCGCCCCGTTTATCTGGAAGCTAAACCGGCCCAAAACATAGTACGCACAGCCATTGATGCAAAAGCCGATGGAAGTATCGATGCCGATGTTTTTCTGAATAATGTAAAGTATGACGCCGAGATTTCTGCTCAGGTTTACACCCTGGAAAACGAAAAGGTGGATCTTCCTGTTCAAACCACTGTGGTGGCAGGAAAAACTACAGCTCATCTTTCCGGTAAAATCAATGGTGTTGAGTCGTGGAATCCGGAGTTCCCCAATCTTTATAAAATAGTATTCACCTTAAAAATTAAAGGTGAAACAGTGCATGAAATGACTGAGCGTACCGGATTTCGCACACTTGAAATCAGGAAGCGCGACGGAATTTATGTAAATGGTGTGAAGGTAAAACTAAAAGGAGTTAATCATCACACATTCTGGCCGACAAAAGGTCGTACTTCGAATAAAGAAATGAGCATAACCGATGTAAAGCTGATAAAGGATATGAACATGAATGCGGTGCGCACTTCGCATTATCCGCCCGATTCTCATTTCCTTGATGTTTGCGATTCGTTGGGGTTGCTGGTTCTGGATGAATTAACCGGATGGCACGACGCGTACGATACCGAGGTGGGTACAAAACTGGTGGAGGAAATGGTTATTCGCGATGTGAATCACCCTTCAATAATAATTTGGGACAACGGCAACGAAGGCGGGCACAACTTTGATCTGGATCCGGTTTTTGGAAAATTCGATATTCAAAAACGCAAAGTGATTCATCCATGGAACGAGTACAATGGTTTTGCAACTCAGCATTACCGCAGTTACAACTACGGTGCCGGGACTTACTGGCAGGGACGTGAAATTGTTCTGCCAACCGAATTTCTGCACGGAATGTACGATGGCGGACACGGGGCCGGATTGTACGATTACTGGGAGCTTATGTGGAAAACTCCGGTTGCTGCCGGTGGTTTCCTTTGGGATTTTGCCGACGAAGGTGTAATGCGAACCGACAAAAACGGAGAAATCGACACCGATGGTTCTCACGCTCCCGATGGAATATTGGGGCCGTTTCACGAAAAGGAGGGAAGTTATTTTGCTATTAAAGAAATATGGTCGCCCGTTCAGTTTGAAGATAAATATTTGGGCAGCAATTTTGATGGAGTCATCAATGTTGAGAACCGGTATTTTTATACCAATCTGGAAGAGTGCTCGTTTACCTGGAAATTGAAAAAAGTTGAAAGTCCCGACGGAAAAAGCTCGTCGTCTGAAATTGAAGGAAAATGTAAGTCTCCAGATGTTGCTGCCGGACAGAATGGAAAGCTACTTGTAAATTTACCTGATAATTATACAAATTACGATGTTCTGTACATTACAGCAACCGACCGGTATAACCAGGAGTTGTACACAAAAAGCTGGCCGGTTAAATTGGCACAAGATGTGGTTTCGAAGATTATGCCTTTAAATACAGGTACAAACAAAGTAAGTGTTAGCGAAAAAGATACCTTGCTGGTTGTACAGGCTGGTTCGGTTGAATTTTCGATTGGAAAGAACAGTGGATTGTTGCGGAAAGTAGTTAACAGCAAAGGCGAAATCCCGTTTAATAACGGGCCATCCATAAGTGCCGGTGTTACCGTATTTAAATCCATTACTCAAAAAATGGAAGCTGATACTCTGGTGCTGACTTGTTCGTTTGATGAGCGCAAATCGCGAATGAAAGAGTTTGTATGGACCTTTTATCCCTCTGGAATTGCCAAACTTTTGATCCATTACGTACCAAAAGAATACGACAAGGATTTTGAATACATGGGAGTTGACTTTTCATATCCCGAAAATCTTGTTAAAGGTGTTAAATGGCTGGGCGACGGACCGTATCGTGTGTGGAAAAACCGCATGCAAGGAGTGGAATTGGGTGTTCATCAGAAAGAGTATAACAATACCGTAACAGGTGTACAACCCATCGTTTATCCCGAATTTAAGGGGTATCATTCAAACATGTACTGGGCGAAAATTGAGTCAAAAGAACAATCGTTTGTGGTTGCTACTTCATCAGATGATGTGTTTTTACGCCTGTATACGCCGGCACAACCAGAAAAAATTTACGAAAGAACTGCGCCTCCGTTTCCCGATGGCGACATTTCTTTTATGCAGGCAATTTCTGCGATGGGAACAAAGTCGAATGACTCGTGGAATATGGGGCCTTCTGGAAAGAAAAACATGTTTTTTGATTACGGTCCGTACGACAATTGGCGAATCCGATGTAAAACAATGGAGTTGTATTTCAATTTTACAGCAAATTAGAACAAAATACAACATTCAGGTGAAAGTAAGATCCAGTGAATCAGGTTGTCATATCTGGTAGAATTGGATCAGATATTTGGAATAAACGTTTACATATATGTGTAAACGTTGTTTTGTGAAATAATTATTTAAAAGGCATTTAAAAGATGTAAACGTTTACATTTTTGTCTTATTTTTTATATTTTTGAATCCGATAAAACAAATCATGGCTTTATGAATCAATCATTTAAACTTATCATATTATCTGTTTTTCTTTTTGTTTTTATGTCTTGCAATCAAAAAGGAAAAGTAATTGTTGTCTCGCAACAGGAATCTCCAAGGGAAAAATTCGCTGTTGAAAAGTTAGTTACAGCACTAACAAATGAAGGATATCAGGTTGAAGAATCAACTAAACTTTCTGAAAACACAGGAGAAAATCAAATAGTTCTATCAACAATTGGTAACGAAGCTGCGGAAGCGTCGGTTGAAGAACTTCCAAAAGAAGGTTTTGTATTAAAATCAAATGGGAAAATAATTTCTGTGACAGGTGCCGATGCGTCGGGAGAATTATATGGCTGCCTCGAATTGGTGGACAGGATTACAAAAAAAGGAAAATTACCAAAAGAAATTGATGTTACCGATGCACCCGAGATGGTTTTGCGCGGTACTTGCGTGGGCTTACAAAAAACGGATTATCTGCCCGGGCGTCATGTGTACGAATATCCTTATACTCCTGAAAATTTTCCATGGTTTTACGATAAGGAACAATGGATAAACTACCTCGATATGTTGGTTGAAAACCGGTATAATTCCTTGTACCTGTGGAATGGTCACCCATTTGCATCGTTGGTAAAACTCGATGATTATCCTTTTGCGGTTGAAGTAGATGATAAAACTTTTCTGTTAAACGAAGAGATGTTTGCCTTTTTGACCGAAGAGGCCAACAAAAGAGGAATCTGGGTCATTCAGATGTTCTACAATATTATTGTTTCGAAACCTTTTGCCGAGCATTACAACATTAAAACACAGGAACGCAGTCGCCCCATAATTCCGGTAATTGCCGATTATACTCAGAAATCGATTGCCGAGTTTGTAAAAAAATACCCGAACGTTGGGTTAATGGTTTGTTTGGGCGAAGCGATGCACACCATAGACGATGATGTGGAATGGTTTACCAAAACAATTATTCCGGGGGTACACGATGGAATGGCTGCTTTGGGAATCACTGAAGAACCGCCAATTGTTTTGCGCGGTCACGACACCGACGCCGAACAGGTAATGAAGGCTGCTTTGCCCATTTATAAAAACCTGTACACTACTTACAAATACAACGGTGAGTCCTTAACCACCTACGAGCCTCGAAATATGTGGTCGGAAGTGCCAACCGCGTTGAGTGAACTAGGATCGGTACACATTTCAAATGTTCATATTTTGGCCAACCTTGAGCCTTTCCGTTACGGATCGCCTGATTTTATTCAGAAAAGTGTAAAAGCAATGCACGAGTTACAAGGGGCAAACGGTATTCATATTTATCCTCAATCGTCGTATTGGGACTGGCCTTACACGGCAGATAAAACAGAACCACGCACCAAACAAATCGACCGCGATAAATTATGGTACGCTGCCTGGGCACGATACGCATGGAAAGTTGATCGCGATGAAAAGGCCGAGGATTCGTATTGGTCGGGTATTTTGGCCGATACTTATGGTTGCGATAAAGAGTCGGGTGCACTTATTCAAAAAGCCTATGAAGAGTTTGGTGAGATTGCGCCAAAACTACTTCGCACCTTTGGAATTTCGGATGGAAATCGTCAGACTTTATTGTTGGGGAATTTTATGAGCCAGTTGGTAAATCCGCGCAAATGGACTTTGTACGAAAGTTTTGTGGAATCAAACGGACCGGAAAGTGAATTGCTGATCGACTATGTAAAAAAGGACGTGAATGGCGAAAAACATGTTGGCGAAACACCACCTCAAATAATTTCAGAAGTGGTAAAACATGGAGAAGAAGCACTTGCTGCAATTGAGCAGGTGGCTGGAAAAACAACCAAAAATACCGATGAATTTAATCGTTTGTACAACGACGTAAAATGTTACAATCAGATTGCACTGTTTTATGCTGCTAAAGTAAAAGCTGCTGACTTTGTTCTTCGCTACAAATACAGCAACAATTTGGCTGATTTGGAGAAGGCTTTGCCATTTCTTGAAGAAAGTGTGGAACAGTATCGAATACTAACCGATTTAACAAATGATACTTACCTGTACGCAAACAGCATGCAAACGCAACAACGACGCGTACCTATTGCCGGCACCAACGGAACCAATAAACACTGGAGCGAGTTGTTGCCTCAGTACGAAGATGAGCTTGAAAATTTCAAACGAAATATTGAAAAAATGAAAGCCAATGGAGGCGCACAAAATACCGAAGCCATTGAAGCCTATTTACCGGCTGATGTTAAAATTCTGAATAAAAATGTTAGTCGCTATCCTTTAAAGTCGGGTTCGAAAGTAAATACCGATCGCGATTATAAAATTATTGAGGTTGCCGATGAGTTGAAAAATCTGGTGGGTGTAAGTTTCGCCGAAGATGAGCAGCGAGGAGAAGGAACAAGCCTTCAATTCGAATGTAAAAAGGCGGTTAAAGTTGTGGTTGGCCATTTTAATGGGAACAGTTTGACCATTTTGCCTCCGCCAACTCTTGAAACAAATGCACTGGCCAACGAACGCGGTCAGGCCGATATTCGGGTTGCAAATGCAATGACTGTTGACGGACTTTATCCTGTAAACGTTTATACATATTTGTACGAAGCGGGTACGCATGAATTGCTTTTAAACAAGGGACGTGTGCTGATTCTTGGTTTTATCGATGGCAAAGTGGAAATTGAAACACATGATGCAGGAATAACAACATCGGAAGATGGTGTGCCAATCGACTGGTTATTTTATTAATAGTGAGAGTGATGTCTAAAAACGGAAATAAATTAAATAATTCGCTTAAACTTCCGGTTGATATTGTTTTGTCGCCGGAGTGGTGGTTTTACAACGAGAAAATCACTTTTGATGAAGATTTTTTCTTTCATCCGCAACGCAGAGTTGAGGTGGAGCAAAAAATGGAAAAAGTGCTGTACGAACGTTGGGGAAATTTCGGATTGGGCAAACACCACAAAGAACAACGACCTGAGATTGGGGCTGTCCATTTGGCTGCAGGTTATTTACTTTCCGAAATGATGGGATGCAAGGTAAATTATACCGAATCGCATCCTCCGCAAGTTATTGCCGCCGATCAGGATAAATTGTCCATTGATGTTCAGGCTGTTTTCCAATCCGCGGCTTTTAAACGTACCATCGCATTAATCGATCAGTTAAAATCGAAATACGGATATGTAACAGGAGACATTAACTGGGGCGGGATTTTAAACCTTGCCATGGATGTAAGGGGAAATCAGATTTTGATGGACATGATGATGGAGCCGGAGGCCGTAAAAGGGTATTTCGCGCAAATAGCCGAAGTAATTCTGAAATTTACATCAATAGTTAAACAGCACACTGGAACTACATCAATTTCAGTAAATCGGGTGCTGAGGCACCTTGAAAAGCCCGTTTTTTTACATTCCGAATGTTCGCATACTATGATTTCAGCTGAAGATTACCAGGAGTTTCTTTTGCCTTTTGATGTGGCGTGGAGCAAACAGCAACAAGCTTTCGGAATTCATTACTGCGGACCCGACCCACATCGGATGGCAGAACAATTTGCTAAAATACCGCACCTCGACTTTTTAGATGCCGGATGGGGAGGAGATATTAAAGCACTTCGGAAAGCACTTCCCGATACTTTTTTAAATATCCGGCTAAGTCCCGTAGAAATAATAAATCAGAGCAACGAACAAATTGAAGAAAGCATCACACAGCTTGTAAAAGATTCGGGTGATACGTGTTTAACCGGTGTTTGTTGTATTAATATTGATGATAAAGTATCGGACGATAAAATTGCGACAATTTTTCAAACTGTTGAAGTATTGCGAAAGGAGAATGCCGAATGAAAAAATTTGACATTAGTTTAGCTGATTCTCAGGCTGTGGAAGTATCTCCAATAAAACCGGAAGCGTTTGATTTAGACGCCTATGCTTTGTATGCTGCTGAGTTAAATCGGAATTGTGAGAAATTTTGGGAAGCCGATTCGGGCGTTCTGGTGTATCGCAGAATGAGAGTGGCTGAGTGTTTTTCTTTTGGTTGTCGCGACATGAAACGTTCACTGGAATTGCAGCTTGGATCGCTCGAAAAAAGCAAATTGTTTAAAGCCGATGTTCCCAATTTTTTAGAACCCTGGTATGGAATTGGAACACTTGCCAGTGCTTTTGGCTCGGAATACAATTGGCCCGATGGAAATGCACCCGTTATAAAACCACGGTTTTCGTCACTCGATGAGGTATTAAAATACCAGCCCAAACCGGTGGCCGAAACAAATATAGGCAAGCACACACTGAACATGATTGGCTATTTTCTGGAAAAAACAAAAGGTAAAATTCCGGTTTCATTTACCGATTCTCAATCACCTTTAAATAGTATTGCCAATTTACTGCCTCTCGATCAGTTTTTTATCGAAGTTTTAATGAATCCCGATAATGTGCGGGAGTTGTTTGATATTCTTGCCGGATTATCCATCGAGTTTAATAAAAAACAGGCTGAATTAATTGGCGATGCTTTGGTTTTGCCCGGACACGGTTTTGCTTCATCCACCAAATGGAAGGGGCTGGGTTTGAGCGACGACAATGCCATAATGATTTCGCCCGACGATTATGCTTTACTTGCTGTTCCTTCGGTAAAAAAAGTTTGCGATCCTTTTGGTGGAGCTGTGTTTCATTCGTGCGGCGACTGGTCGGCATGGATCGATGCTGTATTAAACATCGACGGAATTAAAATGGCCGATGCGGCTTTTTCACCACAAACTGATCCCGGAGCAACGGATAATCTGGAAGCGTTTCATCGTTTTGCAGGTACAGGAGTTGTGCTGAATGCACGAATTGTAGGCGACTTAAAAACGATTGAAGAGCAGGTAAAACGGCTGTGGGTGCCGGGAATGAAACTTGTGGTGGTTACCTATTGCGAAACTCCGGCCGAACAGGAATTAGCCTATAACAGAATACACGAAATTTGTAATTAATATCCATAACTGATTAATGAAAATGAATGGGACGCAAAAAATAGGAAATTACAGATGGCGAATAGTTGTCTTGCTTTTTTTTGCCACCACCATTAATTACATCGACCGCCAAGTGCTGGGCATACTTGCTCCCGAACTCCAAAAAATGTTCAACTGGTCAGAATCTGATTATGGATTTATTATCATGGCTTTTCAAATTGCCTATGCCATTGGATTGTTAACAACCGGATCGATTCTCGACAGAATTGGAACAAAACGTGGTTTTTCAATTGCCATTGTGCTTTGGAGTATTGCCGGAATGGCACATGCCGCTGCACGAAGTGTTTTTTCTTTTGCAGTATCGCGATTTGCTTTAGGAATTGGCGAATCGGCTAATTTTCCGGCAGCGATAAAAACAGTTGCCGAATGGTTTCCCAAAAAAGAAAGAGCCTTGGCAACAGGAATTTTTAATTCAGGACCAAATGTTGGTGCGATTCTTACTCCTTTAATTATTCCCATTATTGCGCTTAACTGGGGATGGAAATGGGCTTTTATTAGTACCGGATTACTGGGTTTTGTCTGGTTGATTTTTTGGATGTTGTTTTATGAAAAGCCGGAAATTAATGATAAACTAAAAGATTCGGAACGACAATATATTTTGCAGGATGAGGACGAACCTGAAGTTACAAAAATTCCCTGGAAAAAAATTATTCTACACCGGCAAACGCTAGGCATTTGTATTGCCCGCTTTGTTACCGATCCCATTTGGTGGTTTTTCCTGTATTGGTTGCCCAAGTTTCTGAATTCGAATTACGGAATAGACTTAACCAACATTGGACCGCCACTGATTGTCATTTATCTTGTTTCCATTGGCGGTTCTATTTTCGGTGGCTGGCTGTCTTCTGCTTTAATAAATCGGGGGAAAAATCCGGTGGCAGCGCGAAAACTTACCATTTTAGTGATGGCATTTTTCGTGCTCCCAATCTTTTTGGTTTCCTCCATTTCTAATATGTGGATTTCGGTTGGACTAATTTCAATGGCAACTTTTGCTCATCAGGGTTACGCTGCAAATATTTTTACGTTGGTATCCGATATTTTTCCCAAAAATGCTGTCGGATCGGTTGTGGGTTTGTCGGGTTTTGCAGGTGCAATCGGAGGTGTTTTGTTTTCGGCTGCAGTGGGATTGATTCTGGAATACACAGGAAATTATTACGTGGTTTTTGCCATTGCCAGTTTAGCGTATCTGATTTGCTGGATGGCATTAAAAGTATTTGTTCCGGATGATAGGAAAATTGTGTTTAGCAACTAAAATATCTATTGGTTTATTGGCTGGCTAAATTTAAATAAAAAGTATTTTTTGATTGAAAAGAGAATGAATAGAACTTTAACACATACATACATTTTACTATTTCTGCTTTTGTTTGTTGTATTTTCGGGATGTAATACCGAACATGAACTTCGAAAGGATGTACTTTTAAACGATGGATGGTCAACCGTTGCAAACGATTCAAATAAATTTGCTTTTGATGGATTTGAAAACGCGGATTTCAACACAGAGATCTGGCAAGAAGTAGAAGTGCCGCACAACTGGGACGACTACGGTGGATATCGTCGTTTGCGCCACGGGAACCGACATGGATATGCCTGGTATCGCAAATCCTTTCAGCTTGAAGGGAAAGACCTCACAAAACAATATTTTTTATGGTTCGAAGGCGTGGGGTCGTATGCTACGGTTTGGTTAAACGGCGACTCGGTGGGGTATCATGCCGGAGGACGAACAACTTTTACACTCAATATTTCAGAAAGTATTAAAACAGGCGAAAATAGTCTGGCTGTCCGTGCCGATCATCCGGCTGATATTCGTGATCTGCCCTGGGTTTGCGGAGGTTGCAGCCCCGAGTGGGGTTTTTGCGAAGGAAGCCAGCCAATGGGGATTTTTCGTCCGGTTCACCTGATTGAAACCAACTCAATTCGTGTTGAACCTTTTGGTATTCACATATGGAACAACAACGAAACAAACGGTGAAAAGACAACACTCAACTTACAAACTGAAGTAAAAAATTATGGCATCGATTCAAAAACCATTCAGGTAAAAAATATTCTTCTGGATAAGGCAGGTAAAAAACAAGCCGAGGCAGAAACGGTTCTGAACTTAAATGCGGGGCAAACCGAAATCATCTCACAGGTTTTTCCCGATTTTAAAAATCCAAATTTATGGTCGCTTGAAAATCCGTATATCTATACGGTTGAAACTCAGATTTGGCAGGGGGGGGAGTGTGTCGACAAAACAACCACACCCTACGGAATTCGAACCATTCAGTGGGATATTTTTGGAGAGAATGCCAGCAATCGTTTTTATTTAAACGGAAAACTTGTGTTTATAAACGGAACTGCAGAATACGAACATTTAATGGGGAAAGGCCACGCTTTTTCGCAGGAAATGGTTGAGTCAAGAATTGCACAATTTAAAGCCATGGGTTTTAACTCGTTTCGCGACGGACACCAGCCGCATAATTTTCGTTATCACGAAGCATGGGACAAAGATGGAATTTTATGGTGGCCGCAAATGACCGCGCACATTTGGTTCGATAATCCCGAATTCAGAACTAACTTTAAACAACTTTTACGCGACTGGATAAAAGAACGACGCAACAGTCCGTCGGTAATTTTATGGGGATTGGAAAACGAAAGTACACTACCGGAAGATTTTGCGATAGAATGCACCGAATTAATAAGGGAACTCGATCCAACTGCGTCATCGCAGCGATTGGTAACTACTTGCAACGGAGGATCAGGAACCGACTGGAACGTGATTCAAAACTGGTCGGGAACTTACGGTGGAAATCCTGAAAATTATGCCAACGAACTTTCGGAACAATTACTAAATGGCGAGTACGGAGCCTGGCGAAGTATTGATTTACATACCGAAGGTGAATTCGATCAAAACGGTATTTACAGCGAAGATCGTATCAACCTGCTTATGGAGTCGAAAATACGTTTGGGGGAGGAAGCTTCGGAAAAAGCTTGTGGACAGTATCACTGGCTAATGGCCTCGCACGATAATCCCGGGCGCACGCAAAGTGGCGAAGGAATGCGCGATATTGATCGGGTAGGGCCGGTAAACTACAAAGGAGCCATGACAATCTGGGGCGAACCGCTCGATTTGTTTTACCTGTTCCGTTCCAACTATGCGCCAAAAGAAACCGAGCCAATGGTGTACATCGTTTCGCATACCTGGCCCGATCGGTGGACAGAACCGGGAGTAAAAGATGGCATCCGGATTTTTACCAACTGCGATGAAGTGGAACTTTTTAATAGTTTGGATGGCAAAAGTTTAGGCAAACAAAAACGCGGAGAAATAGGTACACACATTGTTTTTAATCAGGTGGATATTCAATACAATATTTTAAAAGCAATGGGCTACGTTGGTGGAAAAAAGGTTACTGAAGATGTGATTTTTTTGCACCATTTGCCACTCGATCCTGCTTTGCAGAAAATGGACGAGAAAGTGATTTCCTTAACTGCTGAAAATACAAATTATGTATATCGGGTAAATTGTGGAGGCGCCGATTATACCGATAAATCAGGAAATATTTGGAAGGCAGATCGTCATCAGGAGTCGTCTGAAAACTGGGGATCACTTTCGTGGACTGACGATTATGAAGGGTTGCCTGCATTTTACGGAAGTCAGCGCCAAACGTATGATTTTATTGAAGGAACTTCCGAAGATCCACTGATTCAAACTTTCCGCTACGGACAACACAAACTGAAATACAACTTCCCGGTTCAAAACGGAGAATATAATGTTGAATTATATTTTGTTGAGCCCTGGTATGGCACAGGCGGAAGTATGGATTGTAAAAACTGGCGGGTATTCGATGTGGCGATTAACGAAAATGTAGTGCTGAATGATCTGGACATTTGGAGCGAAGCGGGACACGACAAACTACTAAAGAAAACTGTACCGGTAACTGCAACGGATGGAAAGCTGGAAATTTCGTTTCCAAATGTAAAAGCCGGCCAGGCAGTAATCTCAGCCATTGCCATTTCTACCAAAGATAATTCTGTTCAGCCAGCTCCTGATTCAAAAGGAACAATATCAAAATTAACAACGACAAACGATAGCTGGAAAATTCAAAGCTGGTTGGCAACAGGCGTACATCAGTATACAAATGCAAAGAGTCAGTTTTATCAGTTGGCGCCCGAATTATTTGGTGCTGATTGGATTCAAACCCCGGAACAAATCAACAGTGCAGAAGGTATTCCAGCCTTTTCTGTATATGTAGACGCTGAAGTTTATATTGGTTTCGATACAACATTAAATACAATTCCTGTATGGCTGAACGATTGGAATCCGCTTCAAAAATTTATGGCTTCCTCATCCAATGGCCGAACGGTGTATCAGCTGTATAAAAAACGTTTTGCGGCCAACAGTGAGGTACAGCTTTCTGAAATTAGTGATAAAAAGATGTACCCGATTGTTGTGTTGCCCATTACCAATTTGGATGATCCGATTGATTTGCGAAAGAGTACAAAATGGGAGGCTGAAGACGGTAAATTTTCAGGAAATGCCCAAATTACCAAACACCTCGACAAAACTTGCGTAAGCCTTAAAAACCCAAACGGAACGGCTGGTTTAAAATTTCAGGTGGGACTGGCATCAAAATATGGTTTGGAATTCAGGTTTATAAATCTTTCGGGTGACGAATTAAAGGCAGATGTGCGAATAATGGCAGCCGACAACCGTGAGATGTGGAGCGGAGAATGGATTTTTCCTTCAACTCCTGACAAGTGGAAAAGTTACCGAACCGACACACAAACAACAATAAATGCCGGTACATATTACATCGAAATAACACCAAAAACCGAAGGACCGCTTTATTTCGATTGGGTGAAAGTGCAGTAAAAAATGAACTGAAATATCAGATAAATGAAATTAAATAAGCAATTAAAACTAGTCCGATTTCCGGCATTCGTAGTAATGTTTGCATTGGTGCTAAGTTTCTTTAGTGCATGTAAAAAGGAGCTTCCAACCGTTGTTCCGGCTGAAAAAATGAAAGCCATTTACGAAGAGGTTAAAACTCCTTTTAAGTATGGTTTGATTATGGTTCCGGATAGCAACAAGTACAAAATGGATTGCCCCACTGTTTTCCGGAAAGAGGACAAATGGGTGATGACTTATATTGTTTTTGATGGACGAGGCTACGAAACGTGGCTTGCAGAAAGCGATAATTTACTCGATTGGGAAACCAAAGGAAAAATAATGCAGTTTACCGATACCACCGACTGGGATTCGAATCAAAAGGCCGGTTATCCGTCGTTAATCGATTACAATTGGGGCGAAACACCAACAATAAATCAATTTGACGGGAAATACTGGCTGAGCTATTTTGGTGGCAACTCACAGGGTTACGAAAAAGGTTTGCTGTCGCTGAGTATCGGTTACACAGAAGACGATCCTGCAACGGTGCACGACTGGCAGCGAATTGGTCATCCCGTTTTATCATCGAAAGACGAAGATGCCCGTTGGTACGACAACAGTACCATGTATAAATGTTCGGTAATTGAAGACAAGGAAAAACTCACCGGCCACCGCTTTGTAATGTATTACAATGCACGCGGCGACAGTATTAATCCCGATCGTGGTGCCGAACGAATTAGCATGGCAGTTTCTGATGATATGGTAAATTGGAAACGATTTGGAAATGAGCCGCTGGTAAATCACCACAAGGGAATTTCGGGAGATGCCGTAATTCAAAAAATCGGTGATGTTTATGTGATGTTCTTTTTCCGTGCAAATTGGCCCAACGGAAAAACCGTGGTTTACAACAGCTTCTATTGTTCTTACGATTTAATGCATTGGACAGAATGGGACGGGCCTTATTTAATTGAACCATCGGAAACCTACGACAACTTGTTTGCGCACAAAGCATACGTTATTAAACACGATGGTGTTGTGTATCATTTCTACAATGCCGTTGATAAGCTGGGAAACCGTGGAATTGCACTGGCAACATCAAAAGATTTGGGTAAAAGTTCAGTCACTTTTAAATCCACCGAAGAATCTGAAATCAAATAGTAAATAATTTTAATCCACGAATGGCGCAGATTGCACGAAAGAGAGATGAAAATTAATAAAGCAGAAACAGAATTAAATAATGACAAGTCGAAATTGTTCAGTCGCTTCGTCATGCTGAATTTATTTCAGCATCTGTTTGATAACGAAAGGATTCCGAAATGAATTCGGAATGACGGACACGATAAAAAATCTTGACTTTTAAAAAGTGTAATCAAAAAAATAGTGGAAAATAAAAAAAAAATATAAGCCCAATGAAAAATTACATACCATTCCTTTTAAGTTTGTTTTTGTTGGTAGCATGTTCTAAAAAAGAACCTGCAAGAAATAAAGCCGATTTTAACGCAGATTGGAAGTTTTTCCTCGGTGACGACTCACTGGCTTTTCAACCCACTTTTAACGATGCTGATTGGCGCGAGCTAAAATTACCCCATGACTGGAGCATTGAAGGTGAATTCAGCGAAGAACATTCAACGCAACAGGATGGAGGCGGATTACCTGCAGGAATTGGCTGGTACCGAAAATCATTCAAAATTGATGAGCGCAAAAAGGACAAGGCATTTTACGTTGATTTTGACGGCGTTTACCGAAACAGCGAGGTTTGGATAAATGGTCATTACCTTGGCAAACGCCCCTTTGGTTACATCGGATTCAGATATGAACTTACTCCTTATCTGAATTTTGGTGAAGAGGCAAATGTTATTGCCGTTAAAGTAGATAACAGTGTTCAGCCCAATTCGCGCTGGTACACCGGCTCCGGAATTTACCGGAATGTGTGGCTTGTAAGTACCGGCAAAGTGCATGTCGATCATTGGGGGACGTTTGTAACAACAAGCGATATTGAACACAACGAAGCACGTGTAAAAGTTCAGATTCAGGTAAAAAACAGCACTCCTGCACCCGAAAAAGTAAAGGTGAAGGTATTTGTTATGAATGACCAGGATTTTATTGTTGAAGAAGAGGAACGGGAAATTGAAATTGGGTCTGAACCTTATATTGATGAATACAATTTTGTAGTTGCATTCCCTCAAATCTGGTCTTTTGAATCGCCCAATATGTACTCTGCTAAAGTGGAGATTTACAGCAGGAATAAAAAAATAGATGTCTACGAAACTCCTTTTGGAGTTCGGGATTTTTCGTTTGATGCAAAAAAGGGATTTTTTCTGAACGGGGAAAACATAAAGTTAAAAGGTGTCAATCAACACCACGATTTAGGAGCACTTGGTGCTGCTTTTAATACGCGGGCTGCAGAGCGCCAGCTGGAAATTTTAAAAGAGATGGGCTGTAACGCCATACGTATGGCACACAATCCTCCGGCACCTGAATTACTTGATTTATGCGACCAAATGGGCTTTTTTGTAATGGATGAAGCCTTTGATGTGTGGGCAAAAAAGAAAATGGCTCACGATTACAACGACGATTGGGAAGACTGGCACATTCGCGATTTGCAGGACATGGTATTACGTGACCGAAATCACCCATCGGTGATGGTGTGGAGCATCGGTAACGAAATTCGGGAGCAATTCGATTCCACCGGTTTAACCATCACGCGGGAATTGGTCGATGCTGTTAAAGTTTTGGATGATTCACGTCCGGTAACCTGTGCTTTAACCGAAAATATTCCGGATAAAAACTTTATTTATCAGAGTAAAGCTCTGGATGTTTTGAGTTTTAACTACAAACACAAAGATTATCCAACTTTCCCGAAACGTTTCCCTGGAGAAGCCATTATTGCCAGCGAAAATATGTCGGCGTTTGCCTCGCGCGGAAGCTACAATTTCCCATCCGACAGTGTGTTGGTTTGGCCGGAAGCGTATAACGTTCCCATAAAAAATCCTAATCCCGATTTTACCTGTTCGGCCTACGATCACGTGCATGCGTATTGGGGAGCTACGCACGAAGAAACCTGGAAAATGGTAAAAAGTCTTGATTTTATTTCCGGAATGTTTATCTGGTCGGGTTTCGATTTTATTGGCGAACCGGTTCCGTATCCGTGGCCGGCAAAAAGTTCGTACTACGGCGTCATCGATTTGTGTGGATTTCCAAAAGATGTTTATTCCCTCTACCAAAGCGAGTGGACAGACAAAACCACGTTACATATTTTTCCGCATTGGAACTGGACAGAAGGGCAAACCGTTGATGTTTGGGCCTATTATAACAATGCCGATGAAGTGGAATTGTTTGTGAATGGTGAATCGCAGGGAGTTCAAACCAAAACAGAGGATCAGTTGCATGCCATGTGGCGCGTAACTTATCAGCCCGGGAATATAAAAGCCGTAACACGTAAAAATGGAGAAACGGTACTTGAGAAGCAAATTAATACTGCCGGTGCAGCTGCAAAAATTGAATTAAGTGCCGATCGTTCAACGATTAGTGCCGATGGAAAAGACCTTTCGTTTGTAACAGTAAAAGTACTGGATAAAGACGGCAACATGGTTCCAAATGCAGATAATCTTATTCAGTTTGAAATTGAAGGATCCGGTTTTATTGCCGGAGTTGATAATGGTTACCAGGCAAGCCACGAACCGTTTAAGGCGGATGAAAGAAAAGCATTTAACGGAATGTGTCTGGCCATTGTTCAGGCTAAAAATGAAGGCGGAACCATAAAACTAAAAGCGACTTCGGCAGGGCTTGAATCGGATGAAATTGAAATTGTAACAAAGAAGTAGAAATATAATTAATACAAAACGGACTTTTGATTTCGGATATCAGGCTTCGTGCTTCCGTCATCCATCTTCCAACTTTTAAAACTATGAAACAAACAAATTACCAACTGATTGACTTTCTTGATTTTGATCCCGAATTAAACGGTTCGGAACGCCTGTGGAAAGTTGGTAAACCCACCGATATTTTTGTAGATGGAACCGATGTGGTACTCACGCTGCCTTTTCAAAAACAGCAAAATGCAATCGATATACTACCTGAGCCAGAAACTGATCCGCACCATTATCAGCTGCGAATTCGTGCTTATGGCGATAAAATACTTCGTGTAGCTACTGCATTCGAAGGTGAATCAATGCCGGATTCTATTATGCTGGAATTGGATTCTGCACTTCAAATCAGTCAATTATCAGTCGATAAAAATGAAACAAGTTGGTTGGTAAAAGATGAAAAAGGAACCATTCGTGCTGAATTTAATCGCGCCGCCGATCCAATTGACTTTTGGAGCGATCTTTTACCTGAACCGCAGGAATCGTTGGTAGCTACATTTTATCCCGATGGCGAAAAGAAAGTTCAAATAAGTGCTTACGACCAGTTTTTTCCCGCGCGGCACGATGCATTTGCCATGGCTTATGTGGCAAACGAAAACGGAATCCACCGCAGTACCATTTCGTTCAAAGCTGCGGCCAACGAATGTTTTGCCGGAACCGGCGAACGTTTTACAAAAATGGATCTTTCGGGAAGAACAGTTCAGTTAAAAAATCAGGATGGCCAGGGCGTAAATAACCGCCGTACCTACAAAAATATTCCGTTTTACCTGTCGAGTAAAATGTATGGTGTGTTTATGCACACTTCGGCGTATGGTAAAATTTCACTGGCCGATCATTCGTCACGTTCGGTGCAAATACTAATTGAAGAACCAGGCATCGACCTGTTTCTTTTTGGTGGAGATTCTGTTGAAGAGATTTTATATGGTTATCGTCAGGTTACAGGATTTCCAACACAGCTCCCGTTGTGGAGTTACGGAACCTGGATGAGCCGAATGACTTACTTTTCGGCAGATGAAGTGAATACCATTTGCAAACGTCTCAGAGAAGAAGATTATCCATGCGATGTAATACATTTAGACACCGGTTGGTTTCGTACCGACTGGCTTTGCGAATGGAAATTTAATCCGGAACGTTTCCCCGATCCGAAAAAGTTTATTCAGGATTTAAGAAACGATGGTTACAAAGTTAGTTTGTGGCAAATGCCTTATGTGGCTGCCGAAGCAGAACAATTGGACGAAGCAAAAGCGAATAATTACATCGCACCATTGCGGGAATCGAAAAAGCAGGGTGGATCAAATTTTAGTGCTTTGGATTATGCCGGAACCATTGATTTTACAAGTCCGAAAGCTACGGATTGGTACAAAGGTTTGTTAAAAGAATTGCTCGATATGGGAGTGGTTTGTATAAAAACCGACTTTGGAGAAGAGATTCACATGGAAGCCGATTACCAATCTTTATCTCCCGAAAAACTAAACAATTTGTATGCTTTGCTCTATCAGAAAGCGGCTTTTGAAATAACCAAAGAGAGCACGGGCGATGGTATTGTATGGGCACGCGCCGGCTGGGCAGGTTGTCAGCGGTATCCCTTGCATTGGGGCGGCGATGCTGCCTGTACCTGGGATGGAATGGCCGGATCGTTAAAAGGCGGTTTGCATTTGGGACTTTCTGGTTTTGGTTTTTGGAGTCACGATGTCCCCGGATTTCATAGTCTGCCTAATTTTATGAATTCGGTAGTACCCGATAATTTGTATGTGCGCTGGACTCAGTTTGGTGTATTTTCATCGCACTTGCGCTACCACGGTACGTCAAAACGCGAACCCTACGAATACCCGGCCATTGCCGGAATTGTGCGGAAGTGGTTAAAGTTGCGTTATGCACTTTTACCTTACATTTTGGAGCAGGCTAAAAAAACAACGTTAAGTGGTTTTCCAATGTTGCGAGCCATGTTGGCACATTATCCTGAAGATAAAATTTGTTGGCACATCGACGATCAGTATTTCTTTGGCGACGACATGTTGGTGGCTCCTGTAATGAACGATGAAAATTGCAGAGACATTTATCTTCCTGAAGGGAATTGGGTAAATCTTTTCACCGGTGAGAAAAAGGAGGGAAATCAGTGGTTGTACGATGTAAAGGTGCCGCTCGAAGAAATGCCGGTGTGGGTAAAAGAGGGAGCTCAAATTTCGGTGTATCCGTATCCTGTAAAAAGTACCGACGATCTTGATTTCTCGAAATCAGAAACCATCGTTTTTGATGAGTATTATGAAGGACTTGGGAAAAGTATTTTAAATGAATTATTAACCTAAGATTACAATAAAATGAATTTAACGATCAAATCAGACATCCGAAAAACAATAGTGGGATTTTCAATTTTGTTTTTTGCTTTGGCCTTTTCAAATCTTGCACTGGCACAAGTTGAAGAAGAGGCACTTTATCCGGAAGGAATTACTGACAATCCGATACATTTTAGCAGTGTAGAGTCGTATGTCGATTCGATGGTTAGTTCAGCCTCTCTCTCGGGGCAAAACAGGGTGTATAGTTACGTTTCAGAACCGACCATTTCTATTTATCCTGCCAATGAGCAACAGAACAAACACATTGGTTTAATAATAGCTCCCGGCGGTGGTTTGCGTAATGTTTGGCTGGATAAAGAAGGAACTGATATTGCCCTTTATTTAAGTAAAATGGGGATTAGCTGTATGGTTTTAAAATACAGGGTAAATCACCGGCTCGACAACGGAAAGTGGCAACTGGATTTCGGAATGTATGTTTCGGAGGCGGAGAAAGACGCGAAACAAGCAGTTAAATTAATGCGTTCGTTTTCCGATAAATACAATTTCGACGAGGATAAAGTGGGAATGATAGGTTTTTCTGCAGGCGGCTGGTTGACCGAACGTATAACAGTAAAGAAAATGGGAAAATACGGAGCTGAGAAACCACAGTGGATGCCCGATTTTGCCGGATTTATTTACCATGGAAGTTCGCCTAAAAATGCAAAGAATGTGGATGAAATTAAACATTTGCCTCCACTCTTTATGGCAATTGCCCGCGACGATGAAAAACTTCCTGTTGATGAGATTATTCCGTACCTGACCGCAATTGTTTTAAATGTTGAAAAATCGGAATTACATGTTTACAACAAAGGCAAACACGGTTTTGGTTTGGCCTACGAAAACGGTAATTCGGTTGCAGACTGGAAGGATAGTTTTTTCAATTGGATGATGGATTTGTATCCGGACAACAATTGAACTTAAAAAAATACCAAAGTACAATCAAGATTATAAAATATGAATACCTGGAAAACGAATTGGGAAGAATCGAAAAAACGATACATCGACTGGTGGAACAACAAAGGTGTAATAATTTCAATGTGGGAGCATCTGGGAAAAGATGGCAGACCACACGAATTAATAAAAGCACCTCAGCCTGCAAAAAATCTGGATCAGCAATGGTTCGATCCGGAATGGCGTGCACAGAATCTGCATTACCAGCTTTCGAAAAGTTCGTTTAAGGCCGATATATTACCGGTTGCAAATACGCATCTTGGACCGGGTTCGCTGGCAGCGTGTTTGGGTGCCGAATTGGACGGAGGAGAAGATACCATCTGGATAAAAGAAATGGCGACTTTTGATGGAAGCATTGAATTGCTTGAAGACAATAAATGGTGGCAGTTGCACCAAAACCTACTAAGAGCCTGTAAAAAGTACTCGCACGGAAGGTATTTTGTGGGATGCCCCGATTTAATAGAAGGTTTGGATACCCTGGCAAGTCTGAAAGGAACCGACAATGTTTTAATGGATATGATGATGCAGCCTGAAGTGCTGGAAGAAGAACTGCAAAAGGTCAACGATCTTTATTTCGATGTTTTCGACCGGATTTACGACATCATTCGCGAAGGAGATGAAATGGCATTTTGTTATTTTTCCATTTGGGGGCCGGGTAAAGTAGCCAAACTTCAAAGCGATATTTCTCTTATGATCTCGGAAGACGATTTTCGAAGATTTGCTTTGCCTTATCTTCGCGAGCAGGCACAAAAAATTGATTATACACTTTATCATCTCGATGGAGTAGATGCCATGCGTCATGTGGATGCGATACTTGAAATAGAGGAGTTAAACGCTGTTCAATGGACACCCGGAGTGGGCGAACCACAGGGAGGCGATCCTCGCTGGTACGATTTATACAAACGAATTTTAGCCGGAGGAAAATCAATCATGGCAAACTGGATAACATTGGATGAATTGCAGCCACTTTTAGACAATGTTGGGAATCAGGGTTTGCACATAAACATCGATTTTAAATCGGAAAAAGATATTGAAACAGCACTAAAAATTGTTGAAAAATACAGATAAGAATATGTTAAAGCTAGGGATTTTAGGAATAGGAGAAGGGCGGAGCACCATGTCGGCAGCTTTGGCCAGTGAGTTGTGGGAGCTAAAAACCATTTGCGACCTGAATATTGATTTGTGTAAGGCCAGGGCAAAAGAATTTCAGTTTGAAAATTACACCACCGATTATTCAACCATGTTGAAAGATCCGGAAATTGATGCCATTGGAATTTACACCCCGGATTTTTTGCATGCAAGCCATATAAAACTCGCGCTGCAACACGGAAAACATGTGGTGTGCACCAAACCTTTATTGAACGATTTGTCGGAAGCAAAAGCTTTGCTGGACTTGCAGGAAAAAACAGGGAAATCGGTTTTTGTTGGGCAAAGTTCGCGCTTTTTTGAACCCATGAAAAGACAACGTTTGGATTACGAAGCTGGTTTAATTGGCGAGTTGGTTACCATCGAATCGAATTACAACGCTGATCACCGCTGGTTTTTGGGAAAAGGCTGGTCGCTTGAAAAAAGCTTTAAATGGTTGTTTGGAGGTTTAAGTCACCCGGTAGATTTTATTCGCTGGTATTTGCCAAATATCGAAGAAGTTATGGGCTATGGCATGTTGAGTCCAAACGGGAAAAAAGGCGGTTTGAAAAACCCGGATACCATGCACTTCATTTTTAAAGCCGACGACGGACGAATTGCCAGTGTCAGTGGTACGTATTCATCGCCGGTGCAACCTGCAGTCAGAGACAGCCAAATGACTTGTATTCTTCGCGGAACCGACGGGTGCAGCCAGGGCGATTACCCCAACTTAAATTATGCCATTACCGATAATTCGGGAGAAGAAAAACTAATCTCATTTGAGAATAAAGAAAAATATTATTTCCGTTTCGAAGGAAGATCGCATCATGCAGGAGAGTACCAGAATTACCTCGAGTATTTTGCGCGTTGTATTGAAACCGGGGAAACCGCATACCCCGATTTAAAGGAAGGCATTGGGACAATTGCTTTATTGAATGCAATGGAAAGGTCGCTTGAAACAGGTAAGCCTGTCAAAATAAAAAATATACTGAAAGAATTTAAACTATAAAACAGAGGAACTAATCGAAAACTAAACTATGGAAAATATTTACAGCTTTTTAAAGCCCATTGATTTTATAATTGTTGTAGCCTACCTGATTATATTAATTGGGATAGGGTATTATGTGAGTTTTGTTAAAACCAGGAAGAAAGGTGAGAATTTGTTTTTGGCCGGACATTCATTGGGATGGAGTAGTATTGGTTTAACCATGTGGGGAACCAATGTGGGGCCGTCGATGCTGATAGCTTCGGCAAGCATTGGATATACAACCGGACTTGTGGCAGGTAATTTTGCCTGGTATGCTTTTGTATTTATTTTCCTGTTGGCTGTCGTTTTTGCTCCACGTTACCTCGATGCCAAAGTACAAACGCTTCCCGAATTTATGGGAAAACGTTTCGGGCAATCTACACGAAATATACTGGCCTGGTATACAATGGCAACTGTACTTATTTCGTGGTTGGCATTAACGCTCTTTGCCGGAGGAATTTTGGTTGGACAGATTTTGAATTTACCAATGTGGCTTTCGGTTATCGTTCTGGTTGTTATTGCTGCTTTTTTTACGATTGCCGGTGGCTTGGAAGCCATTGCATATACCAACGTCTTTCAAATGTTGTTGTTGATTGGTGTTTCGCTGGCACTCACTGTTGTTGGTGTAAATAAAGCAGGAGGAGTGATGGCCGTTTATGAAAATACACCTTCCGGTTTTTGGAATTTATTACGCCCCATGGACGATCCGAATTATCCGTGGTTGGCGATTGTTTTAGGTTATCCAATAATGGGAGTGTGGTTTTGGTGTACCGATCAATCCATGGTACAATCGGTTTTGGGGGCAAAAAGTTTAAAACAAGGTCAGTTGGGCGCCAATTTTACCGGTTGGTTGAAAATTCTGGATGTAGCGCTTTTTATTATTCCCGGTATCGTTTGTTTTATTCTTTTTCCGGGTTTGGATAATCCCGATGAAGCATACATGACAATGGTAACCCGACTTTTTCCGGCAGGAATGACGGGGCTGGTTATGGCTGTATTAATTGCTGCACTGGTTAGTACAATCGATTCCGCATTGAATTCCCTGAGTACCGTTTTTACCATGGATATTTACGTGAAAAAATACAAACCTGAAGCCTCTCAAAAACAAATTGTAAAAATTGGCAGGATTGTGACAGTAATTGGTGCTACACTTGCCATATTTATGACATTGGCCATCGACAGTATTAAAGGATTAAATCTTTTTGATGTATTTCAAGCCGTGCTTGGTTTTATTGCACCGCCCATGTCGGTCGTGTTTTTATTCGGTGTTTTGTGGAAACGGACTACTACGAGAGCAGCAAACTTTGCGCTTTCTTTTGGTACTATTTTTAGTATGGGAACTGGCATTATTTATCTATTTGTGTTTCCGGGCTGGGAGAAATGGCCGCATTTCTTATTGTTATCATTTATCATTTTTGTGATTCTTGCGATTTTAACCTGGCTGATTGTGGTACTTGATAAAAACTCGAAAGCAGAAAGCGCGAATACAATGAAATTTGTTGATCTTCCAAAACCAGACAAAAAGGTTTGGGCGCTTTGGATTTTGCTTATTATAGTAATGGTTGGAATGTATATTATCTTTAACGGGCATTAATATGAATACCATGAAACACAAAGACCGATTTTTTGCAACGATAGAAAATGCTCCGGTTGACCGGCCTGCATCGTGGTTAGGATTACCGGTACCGGCAGCTGAACCCGCATTAAAAAAATACTTTGGAGTTAGTTCAATTGACGAGCTGAAAAAAGTGATCGACGATGACATTTATCCAATTGAGGTCCCTTATAATTATGCTCCTTCAAATCACATTGCCTGCGCATTCGATTTTGCAAAAGTCAGCCATTTGGATACGCCCGATGAACGAACATTAACGGCACCCGGATTTTTTGAAGATTACGAAAATCCGGCGGACGTGGATAAATTTAACTGGCCCGATCCGGCAAAATACCTCGACAGGGTAGAGGCAAAGCGAAGGGCAAAAGCGATAGATGAAAATTACGCACGTATGGGAATTATGTGGAGTGCTCATTTTCAGGATGCTTGCTCGGCTTTTGGTATGGAACATGCTCTTATGACTATGTTGATGAATCCGGACATGTTTCAGGCGGTGATCGATCGTATTACCGAATTTTACCTAAAAGCAAATGAGATTTTTTACGAAGCAACCAAAGGATATTTGGATGTTGTGCTGATTGGCAACGATTTTGGCAGCCAAACCGGTTTAATGCTCGACCCGGATTTAATACGGCAGATGGTTCTTCCGGGAACCAAACAACTTATCGATCAGGCTAAAAGTTACGGTTTAAAAGTGATGCATCATTCGTGCGGTTCAATTTTTCCAATTGTGGAGGATTTGGTTGAGACCGGCGCTGATATTATTCATCCGATACAAGCGCTGGCTGCCGATATGAGCGTGGAAAATGTGCACAAACACTTTGCCGGTAAAACTGCCTTTTGCGGCGGAATTGATGCACAGTATTTGCTTGTAAAAGGCACTCCCGTTGAAATCGAAAAACGGGTAAATGAAGTGAAAAAAATATTCCCTACAGGGCTGATTATTTCACCCAGTCACGAAGCGGTATTACCCGATATTGCTCCCGAAAATATTGAAGCATTGTTTAAAGCTGTTAACACAAAATAAATCTTGAATACAAAATGATCCGATATTTTAAAATATCGGATCATTTTAATTTAGGTAAACCACATCTAAGTGGACTTACAAAAAAAGAGGCTCATTTCTGAACCTCCTTTTACCAAAACTATTACTTATGAATTTGGGAAATAGGTCTGTTCGTATTACTTACAGACCTATTTTTACTAATAACCTGTATTCTGAACAAGGTTTGGATTGGCATTGATTTGTTTTTGTGGAATCGGATATAAGTTTCTGAATTCCGGAGAATCACTTTCCTGGAAAGTCCATCTACCTTTGGTGAAATTGCCAAAACGAATTTGATCGTTACGTCTCCAACCTTCACCTGCAAATTCCCAACCACGTTCCGCCAATAAAGCTTCCATTGTTAATGTTGAAGTGGTGTATAGTTTATCGGCGGTATCTTCAAAGGCACGACTTCGTACCTGGTTAACCAAATCAACCGCATCGGCAGTCGCAACACCACCATTTTTACGCATCAAAGCTTCGGCTTTCATGAGAAGAATGTCAGCATATCTGATTACGGCAAAATCGCACGAAACTGTCCAGTTCTTTGCACCTGTATAATCGTATTTGGCAAGTCTGGCACCTTCGTCTTCAAACGAACCTTCCAACGATGTTAAATCAATTGAATAGGACAGAGGCTTACCTGCCAATTCCTGGTTGCAGTAAACTACTTCACCTGTTTTCGAATATTGAGGGCCAACCACCCAAATATTTCTTCTTAAATCGGTTTCGTCATACGATCTGTAAAACGACGGCATGGCACAGAAACCATTCCAGCCACCTGCTTCCATTCCATAGGTTTTATTGGCCGTAAAATGTAGCGTCCAGTATTGAAACTGATTCATATATCCCCATGACTTTGTATACGTGTCGTCGAACGGGATTACAAAAATATTCTCGGATGAACCTTCATTTTTAATGGCAAAATTTGAGAAATAATCAGATGATAACGAATATTCTTCTGAGTTGATAATGGCATCACAGGCTGCTATACATTGGTCGTTCATTGCCTGTCCTGTATATACTTCGGCATTTAAATAGAGCTTTGCCAACAAGGACTGCGCCGCATAATAATGCATTCTTCCGTAAGTAGTCATATCGGTGCTTTTACTTAACACGTTCAAGCTGCCTTCCAAATCATTTTTTACAAATTCAAATACCTCTTGACGGCTGCTGTTTGCCGGAGCAAAACCTTCAGGAACATCAAAACTTTCAACAATAGGAATGTTTCCAAAATCGTCTAATCCAACAAAATAGGCAAAGGCACGAACGGCTTTCATCTCGTTCATTATGCTTATAAGTGCATCGCTTTTGTCTTCAATTAAATCGAACTGGTATAACATACGGTTACAATTGGAAGCGGTATTGTAGATAAATTTCCACGAATCGTTAAAGTAACCTTCTTCCGAGGTCCACGAGTGCAAAGCTAAACGTCGGTAAATTCCACCATTGTCCCAGTGAATTCCACGTGTTGGCAAAACGGCTTCATCGGTTGATAAACTATTGATTCCCCAAAGCGCCCCAACCTGAACATAGCCTCTGAGTTCGTTGTATGCAGGGCCGGCTGCTGCCAGAACCTGTTTCTCTGTTTGATAAAAATTTTCGTTAACAATGGTATCGTAAACTTCCTCGTCAAGATTCGTACACGACCAGAAACCGAATAGCGTAAATAATATTAATAATTTTTTCATGATCCGTGTTTTTTAAAATTTAATGTTAAAACCAAAAGTATAAGTTCGCGTACTTGGGTAGTCTCCTCTGGAATCAACTCCCGGAGTCAGTCCGCCAATAGAACCTTCCGGATCAATTCCTTCGTAGCCGGTTATACAAAGTAAATTTGTGCCGGTAAAGAATACTCTGCCTGATTTTAACCATTTTGTGCTTTTCAATGGGATGTTGTATCCAAATGTAAGGTTATCCAATTTTACAAAATCGCCATTTTCAACATAGTAATCCGAGAAATTTTGTGTATCCCAAATCTGTGAGTCCATTGCCGATTTCATAATGTTTAAGGGCAGCATAATTGGGTTTTCGTAGAAAATACGTTTGTGGTTAATAATTTGGTGGCCAAACATTCCGCGGAACATAATTGACATATCCCAGTTTTTGTAACGGAACGAGTTGGTTAAACCTGCATAAAAATCAGGAATACCATTTCCAATGTCAGTACGGTCTTCTACTGTAATTCCTTCAACTCCATCGGTATCTTTAAAAATCCATTTCCCGTCTTCGGTTAATCCTTCATACACAAACCCATGAATGTTTCCGATTGATCCACCTTCGTAATAACGGTGTGTCCACGCCGAAACACCCGGCGATCCTATTTCACCTACGTTACGATATTCCAACGAATAATAGTCGTTTGACAGCGATAACAATTTATTTTTTCTGAAATCGGCATTAAAATCAATATTCCATTGGAAATCAGATGTCTGAACAGGAATGGCACTGATTGTAAATTCGATACCCGAATTACGCATTGATCCCACGTTTGCCATTGTTTCACTGTAAAGGTTTGGAGGAACCGGTACGTCATACAAATGAAGTAAATCTTTGGTGTCTCGCACGTAATAATCAACAGTACCACCAATACGTCCCTGGTTTAAAGACCAGTCTAAACCGAAGTTATATTCGTGTTTGGTTTCCCATTTTAAGTTTGGATTTGGATTGCTGTCTGGTCCGTAACCCGGAATAAAACTACCATTGTAGAAGAAATAGCCCGATTCAGCCATTCGTGATAAAGAAAGGTAAGGATCGATTCCCTGGTTACCGGTTACACCATAACCCGCACGAACTTTTAAGAGATCGAAGTTTGAATCACTCAGGAAGCTTTCTTTGGTAAGGTCCCAACCTGCAGAAACTGCAGGGAATGTGCCCCATTTATTATTGGCTCCAAATTTTGAAGAACCTTCGCGGCGTACACTTGCCGATACAAAATATTTTCCCTCGTAATTGTACGATGCACGGGCAAAGAAACCAACCAAACGGTTTTGAGTTTTATACGAACTCATGTCGGCATCGCCACTGCGTAATTTTGTACCCGAGCCCAAGTTATTGTACAACAAATCATCCGAAATGAAATTTGTGTTTTCAGCCTCAAAACCTTCATTCACAAACTCCTGAAACGAATAACCTGCGGTGGCACTTATCGTATGTTTATTGATTGATTTGTTAAAATCGATGGTTGTTTCAAGCGTTTTGGTATCGGTTGCTGAGGCCACACGACTTGCGCTACCTGATGTGCCGGCTACTTCCTGTGTATGTGCGTAACTGGGTTCGTAATAACCGTTTAACGAGCGGTATTTTTGAATACCGGCAACAACACCGGCTTTTAACCAATCGGTAATAAATAAATCAGTTCCTAAATTGGCAAACAGATGAGATGAACTATCATCGCGGAATCTTTCCTGAAGAAGACCTACAGGATTTTCATATTGCCAGCCGTCAATTTCGAATAAACTACCGTCTTCGTTATAAACGGGTTCGGTAGGATTTCTTTTAATGGCCTGGCGGAAAGCATCGTAATTAACCGGATTTTCTGCACGATCAGACAATCCCAGCTGAACGCTAAACTGAAGTTTATCATTCAAAGCCATTTGCCTAAGGTTTAAATTTGCCCGGTATTCTTCCATACTCGAATTAAGCATAACACCTTCCTGATCGGTATAATACATGGATAAACGGTATGTGGTTTTATTCATGCCACCACTTAGCGACAAGTGCTGAACATGACTAAACGGGGTACGTGTAATTTCGTCAAACCAATCTGTATCGTAGCCATAATCTACCATTCCGGCTGCAACTTCAGGATGAGTAGAAGATAATTTTGTTTTCATCGTACGGTATTCATCGGCATTTAAAACCTCAACCGTTTTCAAAATACTTTGTGTAGTAAATTTCGATGAAAATTCAACTTGCATACTGCCTTGTTTTCCTCTTTTTGTGGTTACCAGAATAACACCGTTAGTACCGCGTGTTCCATAAATTGCAGCCGCCGAACCGTCCTTAAGAATATCCATCGATTCAATATCTTCTGGAGCAATGGAATTCAGGTTTCCGCCCGGAATACCATCCACCACAACAAGTGGTTCCTGGCTGGCACTGATACTTGATGATCCGCGTAAACGTATCTCAAAACCTTTTGTTGGATCGCCACCATTGGTGCGGGTAATACTTAAACCGGCTACCTTACCTTGTATCAGTTGCATGGCATCCGATGACGCTACTTCGTTAAAATCGTCGGCTTTAACTGAAGCAACCGACCCGGTAAGTTCTCTCTTTTTTACCGTACCGTAACCAATGGCAACTACTTCTTCCAAACCAATGGCTTCTTCTTCCATGCTTATATTTAAAGTGCTTTGGTTTCCTACCACCACTTCCTGGCTTTTCATACCGATAAATGAAAATACCAGCGTACTTCCACTGTCAATATTATCAACACTGAAAGTTCCGTCGGCCTGAGTAACGGTCCCGGTGGTAGTTCCTTTTATTAAAATGGTAACTCCCGGTAGCGGAAAACCATCGAGGCTGGTTACTTTCCCGCTAATCGATTTTTGCTGATCGGTGGATTCGTAACCTGGGGTTAGAATAATGTGTCTGTCTTTAACCAACACATTTACCTCGTCTCCCGGAAACAAGCTGGCAAGTACATCTTCAATTTTTCTGTCTTCAACCGAAATGTTTACATTTTTTGAAACATCAATTAATTCGCTGTTGTACAAAAAATAGAATTCACTTTGGTTTTCAATTTCATTCAGAACTTCCTTAATCGTTACATCGCGGAGGTTCAGATTTAGTTTTTTTGTTTGTGAATAGCTGTTGTTCGCAAAAATCTGAAAACTGCTAATCAACACAATTAAAAGTGCATTACGCATAATCATAAGTTTTTTTCTGTGTCGCCTGTAGAGACACAAAATTTCAAAGTTTTTTTTCATAAATTTGATCGTTTTGTAAATGACTAAAATTATTTAGTTGTTATTGGGGAGGGTGTTGCTGCACCTTCCCTTTTTTCTTCATACTCGATTCAGTTTATTTTTTATTGATTACTATTTTTGCTTTGCTAATAACATTCGATTGGTCGTCTATTTTAGTTGGAATGTATTTGATTTTTATGGGCGAACTTAGTTCCAGCAGTTCTATAACCTGTAAAAGAGGTTCGTTTTCGAATGTGGTTGTAAACTTATATCTCAAAAGATCATCGTCTTTTATTTCAACCTGAATACCGTACCAGCGTTCCAGCATCAAAGCCATTTCTGAAAGTGGAGTTTCATCAAAAACCAATTGGTTGTTACGCCAGGCAATGTATTTATTTATGTTTTGGTTTATGGTTTCAACTGCATTGGTCGTTTTATTAAAGGTGAGAAAATCGTTTGGCGACAACCTTTTTTCATCCATATTATTTGTGGCGGTAAACCCGATACTTCCTTCTTTAAGTGCCACTTCAATCTGATTGTCGCTGCTATATGCTTTTACATTAAATTCGGTTCCGTATACTTTAACTTTCGTATTGCCGGTATTTACAATAAAAGGAATACGATCTTTTTTTATCTCAAAAAAAGCTTCACCATCCATTTCAATCTTGCGGGTTTTGTTAGTAAAGGGGAGTTGATATTTTACTGTTGTTCCCGAATTTAACCAAACTAAAGATCCGTCGGGAAGCGACAACTGTGTTTTAATTCCAACGGGGCAGTTTACGGTGTGGTAAGTTGTTTCAATCTGATTGTTTTGTTTGTTTATTACGTTATACCAAACCGATAGAAATAGTACAGGAATGAGCAAAATTGCTGCAACTCTTGAAATAATATTAATGTTATGTATAAACCGCGCCTTTTTCTCAATACGGCGGCTCACATTTTTGAATCCCTTTTCGATATCAACCGAATCGATTTTTTGAATCAGAAATGCTGCTTCCAGTTTTTGTTCTTCCGGATCGGTAATTATCTTCGCGTGAAGCTGGTCTTCATTCTGAATTTTTATTTTTCTCGAACTGGCGTTTTTATCATTCATGTTTTTCTTTTCAAAAATATTTTGTATCGCTAATAAAATAAGCTTGTTAGCTGTTTATTGTTGCCGTTTGTAAGTTTTAAATGGCAAATTCAAACACTCAATACATGTATATTACAACACCGATTGTGCAAACACGTAGTGCAACGAAATAAATTTTAAGATTATTTTAATAGAATATCGATCAGAATTAAAAGCGTAAGAAATTCTTTAAGCTCTGTTTTTAGAATTTTTAGGGCATTGGAAATATGTGTTTCCACTGTTCGTTTTGAAATATCCAGTCTTTTTGCGATTTCATCATTTGATATCCCGGTAACCCGGCTTAAAAAAAATACTTCCTTCGAGCGGGGAGGAATGAGGTTAAAACTGGTTCTGATTTTCGTTTGTAATTCCGACTCAATAAAAATATCGTAATTGTATGAATGACTTTCTTCCGAAACCAGTATTAACTTCTTTATTAACTTATCATTTCGCTTTTTTTGCTTTAGAACATTTAGCGACTTGTTTTTTATGGATGTGAAAAAATAGGCTTTTAACGAATCCGACTGATTAATTTTATGGCGGTGCTGCCAGATACGTACAAAAAAATCCTGAACAATTTCCTCCGAGTCTGCCTGATCAATTCCAAAATGCGAAGCAAAAACCACAAGCCCCGGATAATAGAATTTAAAAAGGAGCTCGAACGCAGTTTGGTCGCCCTGTTTTATGCGGTCTATCAATACATTTTCAGGAATTCCTCCAATAACCTGCATCGCGGAATAGTTTATAATTTTTTAGTAAGGAAATGTTAGTTAGAAACGAATATAAGAAACATTTGGAAAAACGTCTTCTTAGAAACAGATATTATGCTAAAACAAGGTTTAAACGGTAGTTTTTTTGTTTGAATAAAATGATAAATCGTAATTTGAAATGCATTAAGTGTAAACGTTTTCATTATCTTAGCAGCATGAAGGTGTTTTGTTTTCAATTATGAAAATTATGAGAGCTCCTGTTTTTAGATAGATTAATTGCTCGAATTGTTTGTTTTTATTGACGAGATCGAAGGTTTGATTATACTATACAGGTTTCTACAGGATGAAGAGTGTAATCGTTTACATTTTATTCGAAGCTGTAAATCGTATTTTATATGAATTTGAATTACGTGTACTACCTAATTGGGTTGTACTAGCATAAAGAAAGAACTAACTTAAAACAAATGAAACGTTTTGGACAAACCATAAAACTGAAACCCGATGGGGCTGCTGAATATATAAAACATCACGCAGCTGTTTGGCCGGGTGTGCTTGCAAAAATCAAAGAATGTAATCTGTCCAATTATTCCATCTTCGTGAGAGATACTATTTTGTTTGCTTACTTCGAATATACCGGCAAAGATTTTGATGCCGATATGAAAAAAATGGCGGCTCACGAAGAAACACAGCGCTGGTGGGATGTGGTAAAACCATTAATGCAACCTATTGACTCTGCAACTTCAGACGAATTCTGGGCCGATATGGAGGAAATTTTTCATTTGGAATAAAACGAATTTTTGAACTTAAAACTTAAACTATTTTATGATCGCACCTAATCCGATAGTTGGTACCGGTTTTCATGCCATTGGCGGAATTTCCGCGTCAACCTGCTATTTGCCTTCACAAAAATTAAAACAATGGTCGTGGGGAACCTACTGGCTGGTTCAGGCTTTTTTTGCCTGGATTGTTATGCCAACACTCATCGGTTGGTTGACCGTTCCCGGTTTTTTCGAAATATTACGTACAGCTCCAAAAGATGTGGTTTGGATCGCATTTTTACTGGGAGCTGTTTATGGTTTTGGAGGCATGTCGTTTGGTTTCGCTATTCGACATATCGGTTATTCTCTGACTTATACAATTGCCATTGGGATGTCCGCCATTTTAGGAACTTTTGTACCCTTGATTTTGTATGGGGGATTGGTTGAATATTTTACTGCTCCCGGCGGATCGATAATTCTAATTGGTATTATCCTGGCTTTATTTGGTGTTTCTTTGAGTGGTTATGCCGGCTTCCGCAAGGAAAAAGACCTGATGGTTTTGTCGGGCGAAAAAGTAAAATTTAATATGAAACTGGGGTTGGTGCTTGTAATCATCGCCGGAATTTTATCGGCAGTTTTTAATATTTCTCTGGAACACGGTCAGCCTATTTCTGATATGGCAGCAAAAAACGGTGCCGGTCATTTCGAAGGAAATGCAAAATACATTGTATCTACTTCAGGCACTTTTCTGGTCAACTTTGTATGGTTTTTTATTGCCGGTATTCGCCAGAAAACATTAAAAGAATTTACAGCACGTTCAGGAATTAAAACTACGGATCAGCTAAAAAACTGGTTTTGGTCGATCTTATCCGGAGTGCTGTGGTTCGGACAATTTTTCTTTTACGGGCTGGGACACGTTAAAATGGGTAAGTTTCAGTTTATCAGCTGGGTGCTGCACATGTCGATGCTTATCTTTTTTAGCTATATAGTTGGTGTGGTTATGAAGGAATGGAAAAGTGTTTCGCGCAAAACTTTTATAACCTTATTGCTGGCTCTTTCCGTATTAATACTGTCGTTTGTTGTAATTACTTACGGTAGCACACTTGGATAAAACAAATTATGAGGAATACAATATACATACTTGCAATTCTACTTTACAGCATAAACAGCCGGGCACAAACAGTAACTGGCGAACCGGCAGGCATTCCGCCTCAACCGGCCATTTATAATGTTGAGCCCTGGGAAAATCCTCTGATTAATGGTGTAAACCGAGAGCCGGCCCGCGCCACTGCTTATTCGTTTGAAACGATTGACGATGCTTTAAGTTGCAATCGCTCAAATTCTTCGCGTGTGCAACTTTTAAACGGCGAGTGGGATTTTCATTTTGCACTAAAACCTGCCGATGCGCCTGCCGATTTTTACAAATCACGCGTTTCGGGTTGGGATAAAATTGAAGTGCCATCCAATTGGGAAATGAAAGGTTACGATATTCCGATTTATAAAAGCTCAGTGTATCCGTTTCGCCCGGTAAATCCGCCTTATGTACCGCGCGACTACAATGCCGTTGGTTCGTATCAGCGAACTTTTACTGTTGCAGACGATTGGAAGAATATGAATATCACGCTTCATTTTGGTGGCGTAAGTTCTGCATTTAAAGTGTGGGTGAACGGAAAATTTTTGGGGTATGGCGAAGACAGTTGTTTGCCTTCCGAATTTAATGTGACTCCGTATTTGCAAGCAGGTGAGAATATTCTTTCGGTGCAGGTAATTCGCTGGAGCGATGCATCGTATCTTGAAGATCAGGATCATTGGCGGATGAGTGGAATTCAGCGTGAGGTAATGCTTTTGGCTGAACCTAAATTGCGTATTGCCGATTTTCACTGGCAGGCCAAACTCGATAAAGACTACAAAGATGCGGTTTTGAGTATCCGTCCGCGCCTGGATAATTTTACCGGCGATACCGTAAAAGGATACCTTGTAAAGGCGCAGTTATTCGATGATGAAGGGCAGACTGTTCTACCGGAAGCACTTGAAATTAAAGCCGAAGATATTATCAACGAAAGTTATCCGCGACTTGACAATGTGAAGTTTGGCCTGTTGGAGGCGACGATAGCAAATCCAAAAAAATGGAGCGACGAAGATCCGAATTTATACACATTGGCTATCTCGCTTGAAATAGCGAAGGTGAAATTCAGGAAGTTAAAAGTTGCCGCGTTGGTTTCAGGAGTATAGAGTTTTCGAAAATTAACAGCAAATTATTGATCAACGGAAAAGAAACGTATTTGTATGGTGTAAATCGTCACGATCACGATCCTGTTAAGGGAAAAGCACTTTCGCGGGAAGACATTCTGCGCGATGTTCAGCAAATAAAACAGTTTAACTTTAACTGCATTCGAACAAGTCATTATCCCAACGATCCGTATTTCTACGATTTATGCGACGAATACGGCATTTTTGTGATGGATGAGGCCAACCTGGAAACACATGGTTTGGGCGGAAAACTAAGTAATGATTCTCAGTGGACCAGCGCGCACATGGACCGAATGACCCGAATGGTATACCGCGATAAAAACCATCCTTCGGTAATTATCTGGAGTTTGGGGAATGAGGCCGGAAGTGGCCCGAATCACGCGGCTATGGCGGCATGGACACACGATTTTGATGTTACCCGCCCGGTACATTACGAGCCGGCGCAGGGAAGTCCGGGAGAAGACGGTTATCTGGATTGGGGCCACAGACCAAATACCGGGCGTTTGCAAAATCCGGTTGATCAGTATTATGTGGACATGGTGAGTCGCTTTTATCCGTCAATTCCATTTATTCATGAATTGCATGATCAGACTGCCGATAATCGTCCCATAATTTTTGTGGAGTATTCACATTCCATGGGAAATTCAACCGGAAACATGAAAGAACTCTGGGATATTTTCCGCTCCGAATCAAGATTTATCGGTGGATGTATCTGGGATTACAAAGACCAGGGTTTGTTAAAAACCGATGAGGCCGGAAACGAGTTTTATGCTTATGGCGGCGATTTTGGCGAAAAACTACACGATGGTAATTTTTGTATCAACGGAATTGTAGCTTCCGACGGAAGACCCAAAGCTGCCATATTTGAGTGCAAGCGTGTGTATCAACCGGTTTGGTGCGAATTAATCGAGGGTACAAAAATAAAAGTGAGTAACCGCCATGCAACAAAATCACTTTCCGATTACGATGTTGTTCTGAAGGTGCTTGAAAATGGTTTTGAAATTGAAGCAGCACAAATTCCGTCTTTGGCTGTGGTAGCCGGAAAAGATACGACAATAGACATTTCCAAATTTCTTCCGAAAATGAAAGCCGGGAACGAATACCTGGCAGATATCCATTTTTTGCTGAAGCAGGAAACGGAATGGGCGCAGGAAGGATTTGAAGTAGCATCGAACCAATTTGTTTTGACTTCACCAACAAATAGTCAAACGGAAAAACAGAAGTTCCCAAAACTAAAACTTCAGGGTGATGAACAGGCGATTCAGATTGAAGGGAATCGTTTTGTAGCAAAGTTCAGCAAAAAGAATGGCGCATTGATTTCGTATAAAAGCGATGGTGATGAACAGGTATTTAGTCCATTAATGCCTTCGTTTACACGTCCTTTAACCGATAATGACGAACGAGGATGGAAACCACAGAAAGTATTAAAAGATTGGTTCGATGCAAAACCGGCACTCGAGAACCTGGAAGTTCAGGTGCTTAATGAGGGATTAATTACTGTAAGAAGTAGCTACAATGTGATACCCGGAAAAGCACAGGTTGAAGTCACTTATTCGGTGAACGGAGATGGAGTTGTTAAAGTGGACTACAATCTGAATGCTGATTCCGATCTTCCAAACATTCCGAAGGTAGGAATGAGTTGTGGCATTAAAAACGATTTCCGGAACATAACCTGGTACGGGCGTGGTTTGTACGAAAATTACCTCGACCGCCGCTGGGGATTCGATGCCGGAATTTATTCACTGCCAATAGTTGAATTTATGGAACCTTATGTAATGCCGCAGGAGAACGGCAATCGAACGGATGTGCGCTGGATGTTTTTAGCTGATCAGAAAGAGAATGGAATGCTTGTGGTTGCTGATAGTTTGCTGAGTATGAGTGCCTGGCCTTTCACCGAAAAAAACATTAACGAGGCCAAACATACCAATGAACTCAGGGAAGCGGGATTTATCACACTGAATATCGATCTGATTCAAATGGGAATTGGAGGAAATGATACTTGGTCGCCGGTGGCAGCACCCATCGATCAATACCAGGTTCCGGCTGGAAATTATTCTTATTCGTTTTTGATGTTGCCTGGAAAATTTGGTATGGATAAACTGAAGAAAATACAACAAAACATTAAATTTTGATAAAGTAGAACAGCAAACAAAACATAGCGCTCCTTGCGGAAACATAGCGAACCTTGCGGTTAGAAAAACGATACGCAAGGAAATCCGCAAAGGACACAAAGAAAATGTAAAGCAAACAAATGAATATTTTAACAAGATATAATTTCGTAAGATTAATGTGGAGATGGATTGCGAAAAAGTCCCCTTCAGTGGATTTTGGAGTACTTCATATTCAATCTATAAAATATGTTATTCCATTGTTTTTTATTTTCCTGCTTGCCTGTGGAAGCCATCAACCGCAGGTATTGGATGATTCCTCGTTTACTATTAAAACGGATGATACCTTACCCTGGGTGTACTGGTTTTTAACCGATGCCAGCATTTCTGAAAAAGGAATTACCACTGATTTGGAAGCCATGAAAGAGAATGGAATCGGAGGTGCCTATTTGTTTACGATCAGAGGTGCCGCCAATCCTTCGTTGTACGAACCAACTACGGTTCAGTTAACGCCCGAATGGTGGGATCTGATGAAATATGCCATCACTGAAGCAAATCGTTTGGGTTTAAAATTGGGTATTCATGCCTGCGATGGTTTTACTGCAGCCGGAGGTCCGTGGATAACTCCCGAACTTTCGATGCAAAAAGTAGTCTGGGCCGACACGCTTGTACCCGGAAATCAGCATTTTGAAAACGTTCTTCCGGAGCCCGAAAAAGTGGAAAATTATTACAAAGACATCGCCACTTTTGCTTACCCCGCACCGGAAGGTTTTGGGATCAGTTCCTACACAACAATTCCTGATGTTAGTTCGAGTATTGCAGGGAAAGAAGCATCTTTTCTGGTAGTGAAAGGAAATACAAAGGATTTTACCAGCAAGGAAGAATGCTGGATTCAATACCACTTTGAGGAACCGTTTACTTGTCGTTCTGTTACCTTGCAATCAGGTTGGAATAACTACCAGGCCAATCGTTTGATTATTAAAACCAGCAACGACGGAAAGACTTTTAAACGGCATGGAAGACTGGATGAGTACCGGCATGGCTGGGACGACCGGGGTGAATCTGTTACTCATTTAATAGAACCTTTAACTGCAAACTATTTCCGCTTTGTTTTTGATCCGGCTGGAACTGAACCGGGGGCGGAAGACCTTGACGATGCCAAATGGAAACCCCGGTTAAAAGTATCGGGAATTGAATTGTCAGGCGAAGCTAAAATTCATCAGTTTGAAGGAAAATCTGGTGCAGTTTGGAGAATCAGCAAAAGTTCTTATGAGACTTTTTTGCCAGTAACTGCCTGTGTCGATCCGGAAAAGTTAATCAATCTAACTGCATTTTTAGATGAGGAGGGAATACTAACTTGGGATGTTCCCGAGGGGAACTGGGTGATCCTTCGAATGGGACATACTTCTACCGGATTGACCAATTATGTGGGTGGTGGAGCTGTGGGCCTGGAATGCGACAAACTTAATCCCGCCGCAGTAAAAATTCAGTTTGAAAATTGGTTCGATACCATTTACAATCATGTTGATACTAAGGTGGCCAAAAATGTAATTGAAGAACTGTACAACGATAGTTGGGAGTGCGGCAGCCAAAACTGGTCGCCCGTTTTTCCGGATGAATTCCAAAAAAGAAGAGGATACGATTTAATGGCTTACTTGCCTGTAATGGCTGGTGTTCCTCTTAAAAATGTAGAATCGTCGGAGCAGGTTTTATACGATATCAGGGAAACAATTGCCGAGGTACTTGTGGACAATTATCACGATACCATGAAAAAACTGGCGCACGAAAAAGGATGTCGTTACAGTGCAGAGTGCATTGCTCCTGTTTTTGTTAGCGATGGAATGTTGCACTACAAATTTACGGATGCACCAACCGGCGAATTCTGGTTCCGAAGCCCGTCGCACGACAAGCCCAACGATGTGTTGGATGCTGTATCCGGAGCGCACATTTACGGGAAAAAACTGGCACGTGCTGAAGCTGGTACCGAAATCCGTTTGGATTGGGACGAGCATCCCGGTATTTTAAAAACATTATTCGACCGGAATTTTGCGATCGGTATCAACAAAATAATTTTCCATGTATTTGCTCACGATCCATGGATAACACGCAAACCGGGTAAAACCGTTGGAGTTGTTGGCCAGTTTTTTCAACCCAATCAAACGTGGTGGAAGCCCGGAAAAGCCTGGGTTAAATACATCGAGAATTGCCAGACACTTTTACAAAAGGGAGCTCCGGTCGTTGATATTGCCGTTTTTACGGGTGAAGAAATTCCGCGTCGTGCGATTTTGCCCGATCGTTTGGTGCCGGTTTTACCCGGTATTTTTGGAGACGAAAAAGTTGAAGCAGAAAAACAACGACTGGAGAATACAGGTCAGCCATTTCATCAACAACCCAAAGGAGTAACAACCTTGAAAAATCTGGCCGACCCGCTCGACTGGATTGATCCTTTAAATGGTTATGCCTACGATTCGTTTAACAAGGATGTGTTGGTGAATCGTGCCAAAGTAAAAAATGGGCGAATTGAACTTCCGGGCGGTGCAAGCTACGCGTTGCTTGTGATTCCCGGAAAAAGAAAAATGAATCCTGAAGCGGGAATGAGCCTTGAAGTTGCCAAGCAAATTTTAAAACTGGTGAAAGACGGAGCAACCATTTATTTTCAGGAAAAACCTACCAAATGTTTAGGGCCGGAAACAGATAAAAAAGAATTTGAAGCCGTAATAAATGAATTGTTTTCAAACGAAAATGCTACAACTATTTCTGAGAATTTAGATAGCCTTAAAATTGGAAAAGGGCAGGTTTTAACCGGAAAATACGACCAGACTGATTTTGTTTTTCTGGGTGTTGAGAAAGATTTTTACGCTTTTGAAAATGAGGGAATACCGGCTTCTAAAATCGCATGGAATCACCGAACTGATAATCAAAAGGAAATTTACTTTATATCGAATCAGGAAGATTATCAACGGGATTTGCAGATGTCTTTCAGAGTGACTGGAAAACAACCGCAATTGTATTACCCGGTTTCAGGAAAGACAACAGATTGCAACGATTGGCGGATAGAAAAAGGCCGAACAATTATTCCATTTCAGTTTGAAAATAACGAATCGGTTTTTGTCATTTTTGAAAAGGCTATTTCTGAAACCGTTTCGAAAACAGGAGAGGACAAAGCCGATTTACTTACGGTAACAAGTTTAGAGGGGGATTGGGAACTTGAGTTCGATGCTTTGCTGGGTGGACCTGAAAAACCGGTTGTTTTTGAAGAGTTAAGCGACTGGAGTTTAAACCAAACTGATGGAATAAAATATTACTCAGGAACAGCGGTTTACCGAAAGTTGTTTGAATGGAAAGAAGAAATAAAACGGCCGGTATACCTCGATTTGGGAGAAGTAAATAACCTGGCCGAAGTAATTGTAAATGGTATTAATTGTGGAGTAGCCTGGACAGCTCCTTTCCGTGTGGAGATTACTGAGGTTTTAAAATCGGGTACAAACGAGCTTGAAATTGCCGTGACAAATACCTGGGCAAACCGCTTAATCGGCGATCATGATTTGCCGGAAGAAAAACAAGTAACCTGGACAAATGCACCGTACCGACTCGAAGGACAGCCGCTTTTAAAAGCTGGTTTGCTGGGGCCGGTTACAATATTGAATGAAAAAGATTAAAATGTCCACTAATTTCACGAATTTCACGAAAAGAATTTAAAATTCGTGAAATCCGAGTATCGTGGACATAAACCAAGAATAATGGATTTGTTAAAAGAAGGAATAGTTTACAAGGAAGAAAGCTACGAAATAATTGGAGCGTGCATGGAAGTTCACAAACAGTTAGGATGTGGTTTTCTTGAAGCGGTTTATCAGGAAGCTCTCGCCATTGAATTTGAGAATAGAAAGATTCCTTATGAACAAGAAAAAAGATTACAAATTGAATACAAAGGAAAAATTTTGAAAAAGGAGTATGTTGCTGATTTTGTGTGTTACGATAAAATTATCATCGAAGTAAAAGCTTTAAGCAAATTAGCACCGGAACATCTGGCACAGACTTTAAATTATTTAAAAATTACAGATTTCGATCTTGGATTGCTTGTAAACTTTGGCAAATCCAGTTTGGAGTATAAAAGAGTGGTTGTTTAAAGTAAAGAAAATGTCCACTAATTACGCTAATCACACGAATAGCGAAGAATTAGTGTAATTCGTGCAATTTGAGGATGAAAAAATAGAAGTTAAAATGATAGAGATTATAAGAATGAATATGGTTAGAAAAATACAAGTTTTGACGCTATTGGTATTATTGGTGGCAGTAGGATTTCAGTCGGAGGCAAAAGTAAAACTTCCGGCTTTGTTTGCCGATAATATGGTATTGCAGCAGCAGACAAAAGTGGCTGTGTGGGGGTGGAGTTTACCAAAAACAGAGGTACATGTGTCCGGCTCGTGGAGCGCGGAAAGTGTTTCGGTAAAATCGGACAAAGAAGGAAAATGGAAAGTAATGCTCCAAACGCCGCATGCAGGTGGCCCGTACGATTTAACGATCAGCGATGAGGAAACAATTACCCTGAAAAATGTAATGATTGGCGAAGTCTGGATTTGTGCAGGCCAGTCGAATATGGAAATGCCGATGAAAGGTTATCCGGGGCAACCGGTGATTGGTTCAAATATGGATATTTTGAAATCGGATAACAACCAGATTCGTGTGATTACCGTTCCCCGAAATTCGCAAACCGTTCCGCAAGATAATTTCGAAGCCAAATGGAAAGTTGCCGACCCGGCTGCCATTCGTAATTTTAGTGCCACCGGTTATCACTTTGGAAAACTGTTGTACGAAATGCTGGATGTTCCCATCGGACTTATCGAAGTGAGTTACGGAGGTTCGTGTATTCAGGCCTGGATGAGCAGCGAAACTGCAGTTCCGTTTGAAGACAACATGGTTCCGGCGCCCGGGGATTCAATTCCTGTGGTAAATCGTACTCCAACAGTTCTTTTTAACGGCATGTTAAATCCTGTCATCGGTTACGGAATTAAAGGCGCCATTTGGTACCAGGGCGAGACCAATTATCAGGAGCCTGAGGCGTATGTCGAACTGTTTCCAAAAATGGTTAAAGAGTGGAGAAGTTTGTGGAATATTGGTGAATTTCCGTTTTATTATGCACAGATTGCCCCCTTCGATTATGCGGTATTCAAACCAAACAAAGCCAAAGCCAATTCGGCATATTTAAGAGAAGCGCAGTTAAAAGCCATGGATAAAATTCCAAACAGCGGAATGGCGGTTTTAATGGATATTGGAGAGGAAAAAAGTATTCATCCGATGCACAAAAAAGAAGGTGGCGAAAGACTGGCTTTGTGGGCTTTGGGAAAAACCTACGGAATCCGCGATTTTAGCTATAAAAGTCCGGCATTTAATGCAATTGAGGTAAAAGGCGGACAACTGATAGTTTCGTTTAACAATGCCAGTAACGGTTTGACAACCTTTGGCAAAGAGCTGACCGGCTTTGAAATTGCGGGTGATGACAAAGTTTTTTATCCGGCCAGTACTTTTTTGCGGTCCAAGTCGGTAATTGTTTCGTCACCTCGCGTGGAAAAACCTGTGGCGGTTCGTTACGCTTTTAACGATTTTATAGTAGGAACCTTGTTTGGAACCGACGGTTTGCCGGTTTCTTCGTTTCGATCTGATGATTGGTAAAAAGATAGATGAGTTACAGAAATAGAACGGATTCTTTCGCTTCTCTGTCAGCTGACGGATGAGCTCAGAATGACTGAGTGTTGGGTTAAAGGTAGTTTGGCGAGTGATTGGTTGGGCATTTTCGCCCAACCAATCACTCGCCAAACCGGAACTTATACAAGCTAAGTCATTCCGAGTGAAGCGAGGAATCTATTCGAAGAAATAAGAAAGAAAAGAGAAAAAAATATGACAAAAAGAACAGAACATATAACTGCAATGGCAACGCAATTGCGACGCGATGTGGTAAATACGGTGTACTACGCCGGCGATGGACATCCCGGGCCCTGCATGTCGATTGCGGATATTCTCGCAGTACTTTATTTCGACATTTTGAAATTAGATCCTGAAAATCCCAAATGGGTAGGCCGCGATCGTTTTATATTGTCGAAAGGACATGCCTGCCCGGTTTATTATGCCGCACTTGCGCGGCGCGGTTATCTTCCTCCGGCTGAATTAAAAACGCTGCGTTCGCTGAATTCGCGTTTGCAGGGGCACCCGGTTCAGAAATTAACTCCCGGAGTAGATGCAACTTCCGGCTCGTTGGGGCACGGCTTACCGCAAGGATGTGGAATGGCATTGGCTGCCCGTCGTCGCGGTGACGATACGCTAACATTTGTTTTAACCGGCGACGGAGAATTAAACGAAGGTTTGGTTTGGGAGGCCGCCATGAATATTGCCAAGTACAAACTGCACAACTTAATTGCCATTATCGACAATAACGGCAAGCAGAGCGGCGGAACAGTGGAAGACATAAGTGGTTTGTATAATCTGCCTGAGAAATGGAGAGCTTTTGGCTGGTATACCGTTGAAATAGATGGACACGATATCGAATTGCTGACACTGGCACTTGAAAATGCTGCCAAACGTGGACGTGCATCACGCGAGGAAAGGGAAGGAATGACCATTCTTCCCGGAATGCCTGCTCCAAATCCCGATCAACCGGTGATATTTATAGCAAAAACGGTTAAGGGCAAAGGCGTGCCGTATATGGAGGGCAACAATGCCTGGCACAAAAGAGTCCCAACCGATGAAGAACGTGAATTAGCAATGTCAATTTTAGGAGGAAAAGATCTTGAATAAAATAGAAAGCACCCGAATAGGTTTCATGCAGGGCTTGGAAACTCTGGCTGAAAAAGATGATAAAGTGATGTTGGTTTGCGCCGACAGTTTATTGGCGATGCGTGCCACTGAGTTTGTAGAGAAATATCCGGACCAGTACGTTGAAATTGGCATAGCTGAGCAGAATGCTGCAGCCACTTCTGCCGGATTGGCGCTGGAAGGAATGATCCCGTTTTTTGCTACCTACGCCGGATTTATTACCATGCGTGCCTGCGAGCAGATTCGTACATTCATTGCGTATCCGAATTTGAATGTAAAGCTGGCCGGAGTAAACGGCGGTATTGCCGGTGGCGAGCGCGAAGGAACAACTCACCAGTTTTTTGAGGATATTGGCATTTTGCGGACCATACCGAATATGACCATTTTAGTTCCGGCCGATGCCGATCAGGCGCGACAAGCTTGTATTGCAGCAGCATCAATTCCCGGGCCGGTTTACATTCGTTTGGGAAGCGGCCGCGATCCTGTGGTTTTTGAAAAAGATACACCTTTTGTACCTTTTAAAATCAATGTTCTGCAAGAAAATGGGACTGATATAGCACTTTTTGGAAATGGCATTTTATTGCCTCGTTTAATGGAAGCCAGCGAAATTCTTGCCTCAAAAGGAATTGGAGTTACTCTGGTGGAAGTGCACACGGTAAAACCGCTCGATATGGAAGGCGTGACCGCTGTATTAAAAAAATGTGGAGCTGCCGTTACTGCCGAGGACCATACAATTATGGGTGGTTTGGGAAGTGCGATAATGGAAACTGCTGCCGAAAATTGTCCGGTCCCGATTGCACGAATTGGACTCAGGGATACATTCCCCGGATCAGGATTGCCTCAGGAATTACTCGATTATTACGAAATGAGTGTGGATGACATTATAAGAGCAGCCGAAGCAACGATTGCAAGGAAAGTTAAGGAGTGAAAGTTTTGAATTATTGTAATCATTGTGAATACTTAAAATTCGTAACTCATTATAAGTAAGAAAGTAAATCGAATAGAAAAGAGGAAAATATGTCCACGAATTCCACAGATTAATCGAATTCTGTAGGTGTAAAAAATCAGTATTGTGATAATGAATTCGTGTAATTCGTGCAATTCGTGGATAAAATGAAAAGATTCTTGATGCTTGTAACTAACTACTCGCAGCTTGTATCTCGAAACTAAAAAAACAAAATATGTTGACATTAGCCGATTCATTTAAAAACGGAGTCACTTCATCGCCCATCCGGCGAATTATGGAAATGGCGAGCCCTGCCAATCTGGTGAAAATGGGCCTCGATCCTAACGATGTAATTTCATTTGCCGGAGGCTGGGTTAATCACCGGGCACCCGAAGAATTGCGTCAGGAATACATTGCCATTGCGCAGGACGCTGATCTGTTTCATAAAACAGGTGCTTACAGTCCTTCCGATGGTAGTCCCGAGTTAAAAAAAGCACTGGTTGATTTTAATGCCGAACTTTTTGGCACCAAATCAAAGGAGGAAAATATTATCATTGGCGCAAATTCTACGCAGTTGGCATACTCGCTGTTTAAAGTTCTGCTAAACCCGGATGATAAGATTGCTTTGCTGGATCCTGCTTATGCAAATTATCCGGAGCAGATTGAAATGGGAGTCAATTGCGAAACAGTTCATTTTCCGGTGTTTGATGCCGAAAAATGGACGTTTGCTGAAGACGAAGAAAAGCTGGCATCCGAATTCGAACTTTTTATGGAAAGGGAGAAACCAAAGTTGGTGCTGTTTTCCAGTCCTGATAATCCCACCGGCAAAATGTTGCCCGACTTATTTGTAAAAAGGATGTTGGAAACGGCATTAAAATACGATTGTTACGTAACCATCGATTTTGCCTACAATACATTCATTTACGGGAAAGAGCAACCTGAATATTTTACTTACTCGGTGGAGGACTATCCAAACCTGATCAAATTATATTCAAATTCAAAATGGTGCCGCGGACTTGGCCGTCGTTTGGGCTGGCTCGAAGCTGCTGAAAATATAGTTGAATCGTTAAAAGTGGTTCAGCAAAGTGTGGTGCTTTGTCCGGATACCATCCACCAGATGACCTTGACGAACTACATCAACAAGGGTTTAAAAGATGGATCGTTGAAGGATTATATAAAACGCATAAATGACGATTACCAAAGAGCTTCGGAATTTTTGTGTTACTGCATCGAAAAATATTTGTCATCGCGCTATACAGTACCTGAAGGTGGCTTGTATTCTGTGGTTGATGTGGGAATGGATGGCGATGAGTTTGTTGCCGATATCCTTAAAAAAACGGGTGTGGTGTTTGTACCGGGTGGCGGTTTTGGCGCTTCATTAAAAAATGGAATCCGCATTTCCTTTGGTCCGCTTGTTTACGACAAAGCAAAAATAGAAGAAGGTTTTCAGCGCGTGGCAAAAGTGTATAAAAGAAAATCCTAGTGTTTATGCGTTTTTTGCAAAAAATCTAACCGCAAAGTACGCAAAGGATTTCGCAAGGGACACAAAGTAATTTTAGGTAGATAGTAAAAACATGGCGAACGTTGCGATAACTTAGCGCTCCTCGCGGTTTAACTAAAAGAAAATCTAACCGCAAAGGTTGCAATGATAAATAAAAGATATAATCATGAACGAGAATGAGATTTCCAAAATAATCTTTGAAGGTGCATTGAAGGTTCACAAAGCTTTAGGACCGGGATTGCTCGAAAGCGCTTACGAGGAATGTCTTTTATACGAACTGAGAAATGCCGGATTGAAAGTTGATAAGCAAAAAGCTCTTCCTTTAATTTATGAGGAAGTTAAACTCGATATTGGTTATAGAATTGATTTAATGGTTGAAGAGAAAGTTATAATTGAAGTTAAGTCTGTTGAAGCATTGAATGATGTACATCTGGCACAGATTTTAACTTATTTGAAATTGTCAGACTGTAAGCTGGGGATGCTTATAAATTTTAATGTTACACTCATTAAAAATGGAATTAAACGCGTAGTAAATAATCTTTAAATCCGTGGCAAACTTTGCGTCTTCTTCGCGTCCCTTGCGGTTAAATAATTGAGAATGAATAAAATTATAGGCATATTATTTATTATTATACATGGAGCTTTATTCGCTCAAAATCCGGAATTGGAGTCCTACAATCAGGTGTGGGATTTGCAAAGCCAAAATTCATCCGAATCGATGCCTTGCGGAGGTGGCGATATTGGTTTAAATGTATGGGTTGAAAATGGTGATGTTTTTTTCTATATCGCACGCAGCGGTACGTTCGACGAAAATAACGGGATGCCAAAATTAGGCCGTGTTCGTCTAAAGTTATCACCCAATCCGTTCGATAACGGCACTTTTAAACAGGAACTGAATTTACAGAGTGGCAGCGTTAAAATCACCGGGGAAAAGGGAGATCAGTCAACGGAAATTGAGATTTGGGTGGATGTTTTTTCTCCTGTAATTCATGTGGATGTTGAAAGCACACAAAAAATAGCTGTTGAAGCAACTTATGAAAATTGGCGTTTTGAGAATCGTGAACTTCAGAAATTTGAAAGTTTTGGGAATTCATACAAATGGGCGCCTCCCAAAGGACTTCTAATCAAAAAAGATGAAATTAGCTTTAAGGAGAACTCGGTTGAGTTTTACCACCGAAATACGGGAGAAACCATGTTTGATGTGGTTGTTCGTCAGCAACAGATGGAGGCCGTAAAAGATCAACTATTCGACCCGCTTAAAAACCTCACTTTTGGTGGGAAAATGGCGGGCGAAAATTTTATTGCTGATGGTACTTCCGTCGGAAAATACATTGATAGTGAATTTAAAGCCTGGACTTTAAAAAGTAAAACAGCGGCGAAAAAGCAAAGTCTGGAAATTTATTTGCATACCGGCCAGTATGAAAATCTTTCTGATTGGAATGCAGTATTGGAATCAGTAATAAAAAACGGATCTGCAAAGAAAAAAACGGCACGCAGCGAAACCTTAAACTGGTGGAAAGAATACTGGAACAGAAGTTTTGTTTCTATTCAGCCTGAAAGTAAAAACGAAAATCTGGTGGAATGGCAGGTTGGCCGCAACTATCAGCTGTTTCGTTATATGCTGGGCTGCAATGCCAGGGGAGAATATCCGACAAAATTTAATGGTGGCCTGTTTATCTACGATCCGCAGTTTGTAAATCCGGAACGTCCGTTCTCTCCCGATTTCAGGAATTGGGGTGGTGGAACATTTACGGCACAGAACCAGCGTTTGGTGTATTTCCCCATGTTAAAATCGGGTGATTTTGAGCTGATAAAACCGCAACTTGATTTTTACAAACGAATTCTGAAAAATGGTGAATTGCGCAGTCAACAATACTGGGGGCACGTAGGCGCTTCTTTTAATGAGCAAATTGAGAATTTTGGCTTGCCAAATCCGAGTGAATACGGTTGGAAACGCCCGCAAGGATACGATGCCGGAATGACCTACAACGCCTGGCTCGAATACCAGTGGGACACTTCGCTTGAATTTTGCTGGATGGCGATTCAATTGTATCAATACAACAAAACTGACATTTCTGAATACATTCCGTTGATTGAAAGTTGCCTGACATTTTTTGACGAACATTACCAATACCTGGCAAAAAACAGGGGCGCAAAAACACTGGACGAAAACGGTCATTTGGTTTTATATCCGGGATCGGCGTGTGAGACCTATAAAATGGCGTACAATGCAAGTTCAACCATTGCTGCTTTGGAAACGGTAACAAAAGCTCTGCTCGATTTGCCCGAAAAATATATTGATGAAACAAGCAAAGCAAAGTGGACCGAATTTCTGAATCGGGTTCCGCCTTTGAGTTTCAGAGAAATTGATGGAAAAACAATGATTTCGCCCGCAAAATTATGGGAACGAATTAATAACACCGAAGTGCCGCAGTTGTATCCGGTTTATCCGTGGGGAGTTTACGGAGTTGGCAAACCTGATCTGGAAATTGCAAAAAATACCTATCTCTTCGATCCGGATGTTCAGCGTTTTAAAGGCCACGAAAGTTGGAAACAATACGGCATTTTTGCTGCCCGCTTGGGTTTAACAGAGGAAGCCAAACAACAGACGATTTTAAAATTGCAGGATTCGGGACGACGGTTTCCTGCCTTTTGGGGACCAGGTTTCGATTGGGTGCCCGATCACAACTGGGGAGGCTCGGGAATGATTGGGGTGCAGGAAATGCTGCTTCAGACAAATGGCGATAAAATTTATCTTTTCCCGGCCTGGCCAAAGGATTGGGATGTGCATTTTAAATTACACGCCTCCGGAAATACCGTGGTTGAAGCAGAATTGATAAATGGGGAAGCTAAAATAATTAATGTGATTCCCGAAGAACGCCTTGATGATGTTGAGATATTATTGAAATAAAATTAAATGCTAAAGCCATTTTGCACAGCGAATTAAAGATCACCAAGCTAAAGCATGGTGTAAAAAGAGGCAAATTAAAACAGATTAAATAAGAAATTAAAATTTTACACCGAGGCTTCAGCGCGGTGGTTGAAAAGTGGAATACAGAAGAGGCTTTAGCCTTTAAGATTGGAGACAGAAAACTGATAACGAAAATCAATAAAACAAAATACTATGACTAAAACATTAGGACTAATTCACACTTCAGCAACTCTGGTTCCTGTTTTTCAGGAATTAACCAATAAATATCTTTCCGATAAAAACCTGAAAGTATTCAATATTGTTGACGACAGTCTGATAAAAAATACCATCGAACGTGGAGCAATGACACCCGACACTGCCCGAAGGGTTGTGGATTATGTGGGCTCGGCCGAAGCTGCCGGTGCCGATTTTATTCTGGTAACCTGTTCGTCGATTGGAGCAGCGGTGGAAAGTTCTGCGTCACTCACCGGCGTTCCGGTTTTACGTGTCGATCAGCCAATGGCCGACAAAGCGGTACAAATGGGAACTAAAATTGGTGTGGTAGCCACTTTGTCGACAACCCTGGAACCTACCAGCGATTTGGTTCGTCGAAGGGCAATTGTGGCCGGAAAAGAAATTCAACTGACTTCGAAACTTTGCGAGGGAGCTTTTGATGCCTTGATGGGCGGAAAACCTGAAATTCACGACGAATCGGTAGCTTCAGCCCTAAAAGAACTGGCGCAACAAGTTGATGTTATTGTATTGGCACAGGCATCAATGGCGCGTGTTGTCGATCAACTTTCTGAAGAAGATAAAAAGGTACCTATTTTAACAAGTCCTGAACTGGCAATGCAACACCTTGCAGCTATTTTATAATGAAGGAAAAGATTAATAAAATAGCGTTGTGGGTTGGATTACTGGCTTTGGTGATTCTGATTGCGTCACTTTTTATGGATGCGGATGGTTGGAAATCGCCACTGGCAGTTTTTACGGCCATTTCAATTACCATTGGATTGGGCTCAGTAAATTCCTTAAAAAACTACCGGTATACGGCCTGGATTATTGTCGCAATTGTATGTGGCATGCTTTATCCGTCGGCCTTTTTAAAATGGGGAGACTTCGATTTGCGCGACAAATGGGTCATCCTGATTATTGTTCAGCTGGTTATGTTTGGCATGGGAACTCAAATGAGTTTCCGCGATTTTACAAACATAAAAACCATGGGGAAAGGTGTACTTGTGGGCATTCTTTGCCAGTTTTCGATCATGCCGCTGGTGGGATTCTCGTTAACCCGTGTTTTTCATTTCGAACCTGAAATTGCAGCCGGGATTATTCTGATCGGTTCGTGTTCAAGCGGACTGGCATCGAATGTAATGGTATATCTGGCGCGTGCAAACCTCACTTTATCGGTTACTTTAACGGCAGTGGCAACCTTGCTGGCTCCGGTAATGACACCGCTTTTAATGAAATTACTGGCGGGAACTTATGTTGAAGTGAAATTCCTGGATATGTGTTTTCAGATCATAAAAATTGTAATTGTTCCAATTGGTGCGGCCATGTTGGTCGACTTGTTTAAAAGCGATTCAAAAGTATGGAAAGCAAGAGTCAATGCGATTTTTATTGTTTTTGTGGTATGGTTTGTTGCGCTGATATTTGGATTCTGGTCTGTTTTAGATCAGCATTTTTCTGCAGGAATGTTGACTGCCATCGAACTCATCAGCTTTTTAGGTGGTGCTGTTGTGGTTGGCAAATTGTATTATCATGCAACGGTGTATTCGAAAAAAATACAGCAGTTTATGCCCAAACTTTCGATGTTTGGAATCGTATATTTTACACTGGTAACGACAGCTGCCAGCCGCGAAAATATTCTGGCCGTGGGCTTACTCATGTTACTGGTTTCCATCTTGCATAATTCACTGGGATACACTTTTGGTTATTGGTTCAGTCGGGCACTGGGACTCGACAAAGATTCGTGCCGGACAGTGGCACTGGAAGTGGGTTTGCAAAACGGAGGAATGGCATCGGGACTTGCCGGAGTTATGGGAAAACTGGCAACTCTTGGACTGGCACCGGCTGTATTTAGTCCGTGGATGAATATTTCGGGCTCGGTACTTGGAAATTACTGGCGGAAGAAGAGCGCGAAGTTAGAAGCACAAAGTTAGAAGAAGAAAGACGATAGCTTAGTGCAACGGTGTAATTTGATTTGAACGGAATGTCCCCATTCCAGAAGGGGGACAGTTGAGAAAATGAAACAGCTTGACTGATACATTTTTGAGACAGGGGGTAGAGAGAGAAGTTAGAAGGCAGAAGATGGAAAACGGAAATATGTTTTTTTCAGCTTGCTTTCATACCTTATAATTTAGTTTTTGAACTGAAAAAGTTGGATTTCATATTTATAATATAATCGTTTATAAGAAAAGTAAAGATATGGCACAGAAGAAAGTTACTTACATTTTAGCAGTGATTTTACTTGCATTTTTTGCCTGCAAACAACAGAGCACTTTTAGCATCGTATCAACCACTGTCGATAACATGGAAGAAGCCACGGGGATAAACCCTGAAAGTTTCTTTTTTAGCTGGAAATTGCAATCGTTGGAGCGAGGAGTAAAACAAACGGCTTACCAGCTACAGGTTTCAAAAAACATCGACTTTTCAGAAGATAATCTGATTTGGGATTCCGGAATTGTTCAGGATGAAAAAAGTATTCTTGTTAATTACAAGGTAGCAAAACCTGAGCCGGGTCAACCTTATTTTTGGCGAGTAAAAAGTACCGATAATTATGGGAACGAATCGGATTGGAGCGCAGTGAACCAGTTTACTACCGGACTGTTTTCCGAAAAAGAATGGCAGGGAGCGAAATGGATTGCCTTCGATGAACTGGCTCCTGAAAACCGTTTGGTGCCGGGAATTCATCTTCCGGGTAAAAGTTACAGTGGCAAAGACCTTGGATTTCATAAACTTCCGCTGTTTAGAAAAGAATTTCAGTTAAAGAAGGAGCTGAAACAGGCCTTGGTTTTCGTGTCGGGATTGGGGCATTACGAAATGAATATTAACGGTGAAAAAGTTGGAAATCGGTTTATGGCGCCCGGCTGGACGCACTACGATAAAACTGTTTTGTACAATACCTACGATGTGACCGAAATGTTGGAATTGGGCGTAAATGCCATTGGGCTTACATTGGGTAACGGATTTTTTATTGTGCCCAATAACCGTTACCGAAAAGTAATGACGGCTTATGGAAATCCGATGATGATTCTGAAAATGCAGTTGGAATATTCCGACGGCAGCTCTGAAATTGTTGTTTCTGATGAATCGTGGCACACTGCTCCCGGGCCGGTTGCTTATTCTAGTATTTACGCCGGCGAAACCTATAATGCCACGCTCGAACAAAACGGTTGGGACAACCCAGAATTTGACGATTCAAACTGGCAAAATGTGATGGTGGTCGATAGTCCGTGTGAAGAACTTCTTCCTGAAAAAGATTACCCGGTTGAATTAAAAGAGACGATTCCGCTAAAATCCATTGCAAAGATTGAAGACCTGGAGAATTCGTATTTGTACGATTTTGGACAGAATGCCTCCGGAACCTTTGAATTGTCGGTTAAAGGAAACCGGGGTGACTCGATTACAATTACACCCGCAGAATTGCTGGATGAAAACGGACATGCCAACCAACGGGCAACCGGACGTTCGCACTTTTACACCTACGTTTTAAAAGGTGACGGGGTGGAAACCTGGCAACCCAAATTTACTTACTATGGTTTTCGTTACATTCAGCTTGATGGAGGAACACCGTCAACGGAAAAGCAGCTTGCCGGCGTTCCTGAAATTGTAGGCTTAAAAATGATTCATAACCGGAACGCATCTCCCGAAGTGGGCGAATTTTCAACCTCATTCGAACTGTTTAACCGGATTGATACACTCATTAAATGGGCCATAAAAAGTAATTTTCAGAGTGTGCTTACCGATTGTCCTCATCGCGAAAAACTGGGCTGGCTGGAGCAAGCCTTTTTAATGGGCGAAGGTGTTCATTTTAATTACGATGTTTACGGGCTTTACGTAAAAATTGTGGACGATATGATTGCGGCACAAACAGCCGACGGACTTGTTCCGGATATCGCACCTGAATATGTTGAATTTTGGCAGGATTTCAGAGATTCGCCGGAGTGGGGAAGTGCTGCAGTTATTGTGCCCTGGCTGATTTATAAATGGTACGGCGACATTGAACCCATGAAAAAAGCCTGGCCGATGATGGAAAAATATGTGCAGTATTTGAAAGGCAAATCCGAAAATCATATTATTGATTACGGTTTGGGCGATTGGTACGACCTTGGCCCTGAACGACCCGGATATGCGCAGTTAACGCCAAAAGCTTTAACAGCCACTGCCATCTATTTTTACGATGTAAAACTGATGTCGGAGATTGCCGGTTTTATTGGTAAGGATTCTGATACCGGGAAATATTCTGCCTGGTCGGAGGAGATAAAAACGGCATTTAATACCAAGTTTTTCGATCCGGAAACCAAGATTTATTCCACCGGAAGCCAGACTGCCATTTCAATGCCACTGGTAGTTGGTTTGGTAGACGAAGAAAACCGTGAAGAGGTAGTACAAACTTTGGTCGAATCCATTTCAAATTCGAAATACGAATTAACAGCCGGCGATGTTGGTTTTAATTACCTGGTAAAGGCTTTGGAAAGTAACGGACAAAACGAATTATTGTATAAAATGAATGCCCGCGATGATGTTCCGGGTTATGGTTATCAGCTGAAAAAAGGAGCCACTGCATTAACCGAATCGTGGCCTGCCCTGGAAGTTGTATCAAACAATCATTTAATGCTGGGACATTTAATGGAGTGGTTTTACAAAGGATTGGGAGGCATTGGCCAGACGGAAGAATCGTTGGCATACAAAGTCGTTAAAATTGAACCAAAACCGGTTGGCGGAATTCAATCAGCAAAGGCAAAGTACGAATCTCCATACGGAACGATTTCAAGTTCGTGGAATGATTCGGAGGAGTTTTTTAGCCTGGATGTTGAGGTTCCTGTAAATTCAAATGCTGTAATTATATTGCCAACCAAAAACATTGTAAATGTAACTGAAAATGGAGCACCGGTTTCTGCAGCAGGTTTTAACGCGGAACAATTAAATGGAAAAGTTAGTCTAAAAGTAGGTTCCGGAAATTATACGTTTAAGGTTCATAAATAATACGAATATTGTGCTTGTTGTATCAGGTGGTAACAAACTATGCATTTTTGACACAAATAAACCGCAAAGTGTTCAATGGTACAAGCATGTAAAACATTTGTACTAGGAAATGTGAGGCAATACTCTAATTTTGTGAAATGCTACTTTTTAAGTTAAATAGCATCGAAATAAAAGGAAAAGCATATTTTGAAAGAACTCGAAACCATATTACAACAGTTTAATCCTGTTTCGCTACACGAAATTGATGAAGTGAAACTAATGAATCGAATTGACCGAAAGTATTGGTTTCATATTTCAGTGCTCGAAAAATTATTGGAAGAAGTGGTTCATGATTACGATGTACTTGAAATCGACGAAAATCGTTTGATGAAATATCAGTCAGCTTATTTTGATACCGATGATAATTACATGTACCTGAAACACCACAATAAAAAACTGAACCGATATAAAGTCAGGCGCAGAACCTATTTATCAACCAACGACGATTTTTTTGAGGTTAAATTCAAAACCAATAAACGCAGAACGATAAAACAACGTATTCAGACCAACTATGAAACTAACGAATTGGTTTCGTCTGAAAACAGTTTTCTTGATGAAGCTACGCCGTTTAAGGGGCAGGAATTAACAAACAGTCTTAATAACAGGTTTTATAGAATTACACTAATTCATAAAAAGAAACTCGACAGGTGTACCATTGATATTCAACCTAAATTTTGGAACGATAAAGGTGAAATACAATTTAAGAACCTGGTGATTTTCGAATTAAAAAAAGGGCGTAGTTTGAAGAATTCGCCTATGACAGATATTCTGAAAAAATTGAAAGTACGTCAGCGCGGTCTCTCAAAATACTGCACCGGACGTGCATTTTTAGATCCGGAGTTAAAACGTAATGCATTTAAACCACGTCTTCGTTATATCGAAAGACAAATACTAAACTAACCTGATAATTTAATTATGGACTTTTTACAACTTGAGAACTTTACTTTTTTGGCCATCCGCTTTCTTTTTAATCTGGTCACTACTTTTTTAGTGGTGGTTTTGTATGCCCGAATTAGTCGGAAAAAGGAATTCTATTTTAGCTATTTTGCCATTAGTGTGGCTGTTTTTCTATTGGTCTATCTGCTCGAAAATGTGGAGATGGAACTGGGTTTTGCACTGGGATTATTTGCAATTTTTGGTATTATAAGGTACCGCACCGATGCTATTCCTCCCAAAGAAATGACCTACCTTTTTGTGATTATTGCTGTGTCGGTAATTAACGCTTTATCAAAAAATTACTTTGGTTACATTGAACTTACACTTGTTGATTTACTGCTTGTTGGAACACTCTGGGTACTCGAAAAGGCCTTAATGTTACGTCAGGTTGATTCCTTATCGGTGGTTTACGAAAACATTGAAAACCTGCACCAGGACCGGGAAAAGGAGTTGATTGCCGATTTGGAACTCCGAACCGGAATTAAGATTAAAAGATATCAGATTGAGAAGATAGATTTTTTACGCGATGTTGCGCGGATAACCATATTTTTTGATGTAACCGAACAAAATACAAAACGTGAGTTTAAAGTTTAATTCAATGAAGAAAATAAGCATATTAATAGTAGTAGCAGTACTTAGTTTTGGTAAGGTTTCGGCTAAAACGGAAAACTTTGGAACCTGGATTGAACTTGAATTTACAAAGGAGTTTTTAAAACGGTTCGAATTTAGTATTATCCCGGATTTTAGATTTCAAGACGATTTTTCGCTGGATAAATACCAGTTCGATGCAAGGTTAGGCTACACACCTCTCGATTTTTTGGAAGTGGCCGCTGCCTACCGCATAAAAACCAACGTAAAAAATAAGGAAAACGAAGTAACGCATCGATTGGTATTGGACGCCACCTTGAAAACCGATGTCGGTAGATTTACTCCTTCGTTCCGAACCCGGTTTGTAACATACAATGATGTGGATGGGGAACGGGTTAGTGTGATCCGCCCGCGTATAAAAATAGAGTACGACATTAAAGGTTCAAAAATTGAGCCGTATACACGTTACGAAACGTACCGCGATCTTGTAAATAACGAATTTACCGGTGGCAGATTTGATGTTGGATTTACCCGTAAAATGGGAGATTTACATCGTGTTGGAATCTACTATCGCCTGCAACATTATTATTCCGGCGAATCAAATTCGATAAACATTATTGGCATCGATTATCGATTTAAAATCTAAAGACATAGGGGAGAATTGTGTTTCAGGTGTATCTCTATTAATACCAAAATATTTGATTTGGCCTTTTTTTTAACAAAATACTCACTGATGAACCTAAAACTTAGTTTTCTTGCTGTGCTTTTACTGAGAGTGTTCTTTGCAAATTCAGTAAATGTTCCACAATACCGTGTTTTCGAACACCAGCTTGTAAACAATTCAGAATATTCCAATAAATTCAAGGATGTTGATTTAAAAGTTCAGTACAGGTCACCATCAGGTTTACTTTATAATTTTTATGGTTTTTACGATGGAGACGGAAAAGGAGGATCGGAAGGAACCATCTGGAAAATTCGTTTTATGCCAAATGAAGTGGGAACCTGGACTTATACTTACTCCTGGTCGGATGGAACCAAAGGTGGCAACGGCACTTTTGAATGTGTTGAGGAAGGGGCTGGGAAAGGGATATTAAAACCCTATGCAAAAAATCCACATTGGTTTGCCTACAACGAAACGGATCCGGTTTGGTTAAAGTCGTATTACGAAACCGGACACAGCTCAATTGCCCAGGATTTTGATTGGATTAAAAGCAATGTTTATACTCCTTTAATTGAGGCGGGGTACAATCATTTGCAGGTAAACTGGTTATTGTCCTTGTGTTGTTCTGAGCAGTACTACAAAGATGGCCCAAAACCCGAAACTCAGGATTTAACCTTGTACGAGGAAGGTGACTTGTTTGGAACAATGAACCTTGATGTGTGGAAACGTATGGAAAAACATTTGGGATGGTTGAACGAGAAGGATGTGGCAGTGCATATGTTTTTAGGTGTTGACGGCAGTAAAAATGATGGCCCCGACTGGTCGAAATTAAGTATTGAAGAAAAAGACTGGTTTGTAAAATACATGGTGGCAAGGTTGGCGCCGTATGCAAACGTAGCCGGTTGGAATTATGTGTGGGAAGTTCCGGGGAACAGGGAAGAAGCAGAACTTGGTTTTGCCCGGCTGATTTGCAAATACGATATTTTTAAGCATTTGTGTTCGTATGAAGATGAGTTTCCCCGCGACAATGAATTTCACAGGAATGAGTACTCGTTTGCCATAGTTGAAAACCACGAGATTACTTCCAAAGATCGTAATATGGACCGTGTGTACTGGAAAGAGCCTTGGACTCATCATATGGCATGCAAAGTTGCATATGTTGGAAAACCTGTATTTATGAGCGAAGGGAATGCGCTTTGGAGAAGATTCTGGCAAAAACTTACACATGCAACTCAGGACGAGCTGCGAAAATCGGCCTGGGCCTGTGCCACAGCTGGAGCCAGTTTTACATGGTGTGGTCATGCCGGAGAAGAAGCCTTGTTTGCATCAGGTTCTGAAGGTTTGCCTTTTAACGACGAAAATCCATATTCTCTTTCTGAAAAGCAAATTGGCATTTTGGCAGAAGTAATGAACAATGAGATACAATTTTACAACATGAAACCACATGATGAATTGCTGTCTGCTTGTCCGATGCTTGAAGTTTATGCGCTTGCTGAGCCAGGCAAACAATATTTGGTTTTCTCTCCCGATGGAAAAGCTTTTACGCTTGAAATTGAAAAAGGGAACTATTCAACGGTTAAATGGATTGATGCAAAAAACGGGAATGAAAAATCGGCCGGTAAAATCAATATCAGTGACGAAACAAAAAAGGTGGTTTTTAATGCTCCGTCAACCACTAGCGACTGGGTGCTGATTCTAAAAAACTAAAACCAACAAGCATCGAATAACTTTTTCAAAGGTTTGGGTTTAACAGTATTCTTCGTTTGGGATTTTGTAACATGGTTTATTTGCAAAATTGGGTTGTTTAGGGAAATTTGACCTTGCTTTTTGGTACTTCATGAATCACGGGATTTCGAAATAATTGGGATATTGCAAACAAAAACAAGGTTGTAATAAAAACAAAAATCTTGTTTAAATAAACCAATAACCATAAACCATGAAACCAACTCTTTTTATTCCAATTCTCGTTTTTTTCTTAGCGCTAAATAGTAGTTCTGCACAAAACCGTTCGTCTGATTATTTAAAAATGAGGTGGGGTTATGTAGCTACCCGAATGCCTGTAGAATGGTACGGATCGGAGGAAGCCAAATCAGTTGCAGAAAATGTTTTACTCAGTCAAAAAGAAATAGGTGGCTGGGCTAAAAATAAACCCTATCATCATGTGTTTTCACCCGAAGAAATTGAAAGTTACAAAAACGGGAAGTTGGAAATTGGCGGTACTTTTGACAATGGATCGACCATAACCGAGTTAAAATTTCTGGCAAAAATATACGCGCCAATACCCGACGAACGCTATAAATCAGCTTTCGAAAAAGGTGTGAATTATATTTTGCAGGCCCAATATGAAAATGGTGGCTGGCCGCAGTATTATCCGGTTAAAAAGGCGGAAGATGAAGTTCTTGTAGATCATACTCAACCCTATTCAATGCACATTACCTACAACGATAATGCGATGGTAAATATCATGTCGCTTTTAAAGGGAATTTTTACCAATTCGAAGGAATTTGCAGTTTTTGGCTTGAATGAAAAATGGAAGGAACAGGCAAAAATTGCTTTTGACAAAGGGATTGAGTGTATTCTGAATACTCAAATTATTGTTGATGGTAAACCAACAGTTTGGTGTGCTCAACACCACGAAGTAACATTGGCACCTGCAAATGCACGAAGTTATGAGCTGGCATCATTTAGTGGTTCCGAATCGGTTGGAATTGTTATGTTGTTAATGGATATCGAGCATCCGTCTGAAAGGGTGATCAGCTCAGTTAAAGGAGCGGTTAACTGGTTTGAAAATCATAAAATTGAAGGAATACGTATCGACAGAGAAATTCTTGCCGATGGAAAAAGAAACAGAATAGTGGTTGAAGATAAAAATGCTTCGGCTTTATGGGGACGCTTTTACGATTTGGAAACGAATAAAATATTTTTCTGCGACCGCGATGGAATTAAGAAAAATTCGCTTGCTGAAATAGGATACGAACGACGAAACGGTTATGGATGGTACACCGAAGCTCCTCAAATTTTAATTGACAAATATCCGGAGTGGTTGGCAAGTATACAATAGATTAAAATTAAAACAGATTAAAAACATTTATTAACCTGAACGATGATGAAACAATCAAAAAATACAATTATTCTTTTTGTCCTTACATTATTTTCGAGTGTTTGTTTGGCACAGAATCCGTTAAATTTTGGAAGTAATTTACGCACTGCCGATCCTTCAGCACATGTTTGGGACGATGGCAGAATATATGTTTACACTTCACACGACGAGGAGTGTCAGGAAGATTTTTGGATGAAAGACTGGTATGTTTTTTCGTCAGAAGACTTGGTTAAATGGACCAACCACGGACCAATTTTATCGGTTGATAAATTGACATGGGCCGATAATTATGCCTGGGCACCCGACTGTGCCTATAAAAACGGCAAATATTATTTCTGTTTCCCGGCAGGAAACGGCCACAAAGATCGCGTAAATCCTGAAAAAAGTACCAAGTGGATGGGAATCGGAATTGCAGAAAGTGATTCTCCCACCGGTCCTTTTGTAGATAAAATCGGGGCACCGCTTTGGTCTGTTCCATATGCCAACGATCCTTGTCTTTTTGTTGACGACGATGGAAAAGCATTTGTTTATTTTCATGGAGGCGACGATTATTTGGTTGCTGAAATGGCAGAGGACATGCGCAGTGTAAAAGGCGAGTTTTATAAAATGGATATGGGAGGTTACGAGCCTAAAATGGAAGGTCCATGGGTGTTTAAAAGAAATGGAAAGTATTATTTTACCATGCCCGAAAACAATCGCGAATTAGCCTATTATATGGCCGACTCTCCCAAAGGGCCATGGAAATACAAAGGCGTTTTTATGGAACGCGAAGGAGAAAATAACAACCATCATTCAATCGTAGAGTACAATGGAGAATGGATATTATTTTATCACCGCTGGCTTGATATAGACTCGAAATGCGGAAAACAACGACACGTTTGCGCCGAATACATTTCGTTTAACGCCGATGGTACTATTTCGAAAGTAACAAGAAGTGAAGAGGGATTGGCAGGAAAGAAATAGATGCAAGTTTCTTTCACTGAGTTGATAAATATTAGCTCGTTATTTTTCAAGATAAATACTTAATTTTTTAGGCGTTACTGCTTGGTCGTTTAATTGACTAGAGGTGCTTCTTTCCACACAACAACATATTTTATCCTAAATAAATAAAGTTTTTAACAGACTTTGTTTGTCTTGGCAATACCTTTTTTTATGTGATTTTTAATTAATGCTACATTAATTAAAAATCATGTCCATAAAATTTTAAAAAAAGTATCTATAAATATAAAGTGTTTATTATACATTTGTTTTTCATTCACTTGCTAATTATACTTAACCATGAAGAAACTAAATCTTTTCACATTCCTTTTATTATCCATTTTACTGTCTTGTTCGAGTAAACAACAGCCGCAACCATTCGCAAAAGGCGAATTCAAAACATGGGCTCAAACTCCGCCAATGGGGTGGAACAGCTGGGATTGTTACGGTCCAACAGTTGAAGAACACGAAGTAAAAGCCAACGCCGACTACATGGCTGATAATTTGAAAGCCTTTGGTTGGGAATACATTGTTGTTGATATCAGATGGTTTGTAGAAAACGACAAAGCAGGTGGATACAACCAGACTGATCCGCGTTATGTAATTGATGAATATGGGCGCTACCAACCCGCCGTTAACCGTTTCCCTTCAGCAAAAGACGAAAATGGATTTAAAGATCTGGCCGACTATGTGCATAGCAAAGGCTTGAAATTTGGAATACATATCATGCGCGGAATTCCTAAAGTTGCCGTTGAAAATAAATTGCCGATAAAAGGAACCGATGGAATTACTGCTGATCAGATTTATTCAACTGAATTGCAATGTCCCTGGTTGCGTGATAATTATACCATTGTGGCAGACAAGCCCGGTGCACAGGAATATTACAACTCCATTTTTGAATTGTATGCCGGTTGGGGAATCGATTTTATAAAAATCGACGACTTGTCGCGACCTTATCATCAGGGAGAAATTGAGCTAATCAGGAATGCCATTGATAATTGTGGCCGCCCCATTGTTTTAAGTACATCGCCAGGCGAAACACCAATTGAAGCAGCCGGTCATGTTTCCGAGCATGCCAATATGTGGCGTATGGTTGACGACGTTTGGGACACCTGGCCACACATTACTCATTTGATGGATATTTGTCAGAAATGGTATCCTTATATCGCTTCGGGAACCTGGCCCGATTGTGATATGATTCCATTGGGAAGAATTTCAATTCGTGGTGAGCGGGGAAAAGACAGAATGACTCGTCTTACTCCTGACGAGCAATATACTTTAATGACCCTTTTTACAATTTTCCGGTCACCACTTATGTTTGGAGGCGATTTGCCAAGTAACGACGCTTTTACACTTTCGCTCCTTACAAATAAGGAAGTACTAAAAATGCACAGCGAGAGTACCGGAGTTAAACAGCTTTTTCAGGAAGATGGGAAAGTGGCTATAACTTCCTCAAATCCAAATAACGGTGACGTTTACCTGGCGTTGTTTAATATTTCAGACGATGAGGCGCCACTTCAACTTTCTGTTAGTTTGAACGATTTGGGAATTGAAGGAGAATGTACTGTGACAAATATGTGGACAGGTGAAAATGTAGGAAATTTTGCTGGTGAATTTTCACGTGATTTGGCTGCCCACGCCAGCGGTTTATACATCATTCGTAAATAGTTAGTTTCCATAGCATGAATAAATATATTTTACTAAGTATTGTCTTCATTTTTAAAGGTTTGGTCGCATTTTGCAACGAACCCGATTCCGCATATGTTTTTGCTTATTCAACAAACAAAAACAACAATACCGCAGGGTTACATTATGCATGGAGTGTTGATAAAGAAAACTGGCATACAATTGGTCCTGAATGGCGCTTTTTAGCCAGTGATTTTGGTACATGGGGTGCCCAAAAGAAAATGATTCAACCTTTTTTATTCGAAGATGAAACCGGTTTGAAACACTGTATCTGGACATTGAATAATGAAGTTGGACAGTTTGCCCATGCAGCTTCAGACGATTTATTCAACTGGAAACGTCAGTCGTATCCCGAAGTAACTGAAGAAGGGAATGTATTGGATTTGGAAGTTTCGTATGACAAGGCGAGCAAACAATATCTCATCACCTGGTTAAGTGAAAAGCAAGAACAAAAAAAGTGGTTTAAAACCACAACCGTCGATTTTAAAAATTACGATGAAACACAGGAAATCACGAAAAACGAAAGGCTTAACCTGCGTAGTACAATTGTTTTGGATGATGAAGAGCAAAGCGGTTCGATAGTAAAAGTGTCGTGGAAACGAATTGATGGGATAATTAAATGGCACGAATGGAGTCTTTTTCATAATCAGGAAAGGGCGGATAACACAAGTTTGGATGCTGAACGATTTAAAGACCTGCAAAGCGTGAAAGCTGCAATTTCCGTTCAGCCTGAAAAGAGAAAAAAAATCAGCGATAAACTTGTAGGAATATTCTTTGAAGATATAAACTATGCAGCCGATGGCGGTTTGTACGCTGAATTGGTTCAAAACAGGGGATTTGAATATGCACTGAGCGACAGAAAAAACCGCGACAGTACCTGGAACAGTTATAAATCGTGGAGTATAGAAGGTTCTGATGCTACTTTTTCAATCGATACTACAGAGCCCGTTCATGTTAATAATAAGCACTTTGCAGTACTGAAAGTTGACAAAACAGGTTCAGGTTTGGCAAACGAAGGATTCGACGGAATTCCGGTTAAAATTGGTGAAAAATATGATTTCTCTGTTTTTGCAAAATCTCTGGGTGATAACAACGGAAGGCTGCTTGTACAATTAATTGATGAAAATAAGAAGGTAATTGCCGAATCGAAAACAGGAACGATTAGCGGAAAGTGGAAAAAATACGAAACAGTGCTGGAAGCAAATGCAGCTTCCGAGAAAGCAAAAATTGTGGTAATTCCGCAAGTTACAGGGGAAGTGGCTTTGGATATGATATCCTTGTTTCCACAGAATACATTTAAAGGACATAAAAACGGCCTGCGTGCCGATCTGGCTCAAACCATTGCCGACATTCATCCAAAGTTTGTACGATTTCCGGGTGGATGCGTGGCACACGGTGACGGACTGGCAAATATGTACCGTTGGAGCCGGACTGTGGGACCTTTGGAAGCACGTGTACCACAGCGTAATATCTGGAATTATCATCAGTCGGTGGGCCTGGGTTATTTTGAGTATTTCCAGTTTTGTGAGGATATAAATGCAGAACCGATTCCGGTTTTGGCAGCCGGTGTTCCTTGTCAGAATTCAGCAACCTGCGGACACGGCCAACAGGGAGGAATCCCATTGTGCGACATGGATGAATACATTCAGGAGGTGCTCGATTTAATTGAATGGGCCAATGGCGATGCAACTACAAAATGGGGGAAAGTACGTGCCAAGGCCGGACATTCTGAACCATTTCATTTAAAATACATTGGAATTGGTAACGAAGATTTGATTACCGATATTTTTGAGGAACGTTTTACAATGATTTTTAAGGCGGTACAAGAGAAACATCCCGAAATTACGGTAATTGGAACAGTGGGCCCGTTTTACATGGGAACCGATTACGAGGAAGGATGGGAATTGGCTACAAAACTGGAAGTGCCAATGGTTGACGAACATTATTACCAACCACCGGGCTGGTTTATTCACAACCAGGATTTTTACGATCGTTACGACCGCAGCAAATCAAAAGTATATTTGGGCGAATATGCAGCTCATTTGCCGGGCAGGCCGAATAACATTGAAACAGCCTTATCGGAAGCCTTGTACATGACTTCGCTTGAACGAAATGGAGATGTTGTGGAAATGACATCGTATGCACCATTATTGGCAAAAGAAGGCAACACACAGTGGACTCCTGATCTGATTTATTTTAACAACAACGAAGTAAAACCCACCGTTGGGTACCACGTGCAAAAACTGTTTGGTCAGAATGCAGGAGAAACTTACATTCCCGGAACTATTCAGCTTTCGGATAACAGTGAAGACTTAAAAAAACGAGTAGCTATGTCGGTTGTTCAGGATGCTGAAAGCAAGGATATAATAATAAAATTAGTAAATCTTTTACCTGCCGAAGTTGAAGCAGGAATAGATTTGACGAAACTGAATATTGCTGATTCTGATGCTGTTCTGTCCGTTCTCTCCGGCACTCCGGATGACAAAACTGCCATTCCCCAAAGTCGCAAACTCCAGGTTTCCGACAATCTCAAGTATCAGTTACCGGCATACTCATTTTCTGTAATTAGATTAAAAACCAACAACTAAAAATACAATGAAGCATTTTGGAATTATTTTAACTTTTGTTCTTTCTTTTCAGTTTTTGCAGGCTCAGGAAAAATTTGTGGTAGATGTACAGAAAGTGGGTTCTGACATTCAACCCGATATGTACGGTGTTTTTTTCGAAGATATCAATTTTGGAGCCGATGGCGGATTGTACGCCGAATTAATTAAAAACCGTTCATTCGATTTTCACCAACCTTTTGTGGGATGGACACCTTTTGGTGACGTACAAGTGCTGAATGAATCGCCTTGTTTCGACCGGAATCCAAACTATGTACGATTAAACGAAAAAGGATTACGACGTGGAACTGGTTTAGAAAATGTTGGATTCACCGGCATTGGATTTAAACAAAACGACAATTATAACTTTTCTTTTTATGCGCGTTCTCTTGCTGAAAGTGAAATGACTTTTAAAGTGATTTTAGTGAGTGCCGAAAACGAAAATATTGGGATTGCCGAAATTCAGGTTTCAGGCAAAGAATGGAAAAAATATTCTATTCAAATTAAAGCCACAGCCACTTCTGCAAAAGGAAAGGTTCGTCTAATTCTGCAAACCGCAGGCGTAGTTGATCTGGATCACATTTCTCTATTTCCGGCCGAAACCTGGAAAAACAGAGAAAATGGATTAAGAAAAGATTTGGTGGAAGCATTGTACGAATTAAACCCGGGAGTTTTTCGTTTCCCCGGTGGTTGTATTATTGAAGGAAATACGCTGGAAACCCGCTATCAATGGAAAAATAGTGTTGGTCCGGTTGAAAATCGGCCCATAAATGAAAACCGTTGGAACTATACTTTTGATTACCGCTTTTTTCCTGATTATTATCAAACGTATGGTTTGGGTTTTTACGAATTCTTTTTGCTGAGCGAAGACCTGGGAGCAGAACCGCTGCCAGTTATTAGTTGTGGTTTGGCTTGTCAGTACGAAAGTACCGAATGTGTGGCAGTGGGCGACTTGCAACCCTATATTGACGATGCGGTTGATTTGGTTGAATTTGCAAACGGTCCGGTGAATTCGAAATGGGGAAAGGTTCGTGCTGAAATGGGACACCCGGAACCGTTTAATTTAAAATATCTGGCAGTTGGAAACGAGCAGTGGGGCGAAGGTTATGTCGAACGTTTGATTCCTTTTATGGAGGCCCTGAATAAAAAGTATCCTGAAATAAAAATTATAGGAACTGCAGGCCCAACACCCGATGGTGAAAAATTTGACTACCTGTGGCCAAAAATGAAGGAATTAAAAGTTGATTTGGTGGACGAACATTACTACCGCAGTCCGGAATGGTTTCTGGACAATGCCGAACGTTATGATTCGTATGATAGAAATGGACCAAAAGTGTTTGCCGGTGAATTTGCTTCGCATCATAAAAGCCGCAATAATAATATGCGTGCTGCCATTTCGGAAGCCGCTTTTATGACCGGACTTGAACGCAACGCAGACATCGTAACTTTGGCGACGTACGCACCTCTTTTTGCTCATGTTGATGCCTGGCAGTGGAAACCTGATATGATTTGGTTCGATAATTTTTCGGTGGTTCGCACCCCAAACTACTATGTGCAAAAAATGTATGCCAATAATGTGGGAACAAATGTTTTACCCATTACGATGGATGGTGCAAACATTACGGGGCAAGACAGCCTGTATGCCAGTGCCGTAATTGATAAAAACAGTTCGGAAGTTATTGTTAAAATTGTAAATGCCGGCGATAAAGTTCACGACCTGACCATTGATTTGAAAGGCCTGAAAGTGACAGCTAAAAACAATAATGTTGAGGTATGCTACTTACATAACAATTTGCCTGAAGCAATTAATACTTTGGAAGCACCAAATACCATTGTTCCCGGCCGGTTTTCAACGACCGCCGATGAGAAAGGTTTTCGTATAAAAGCACTGGGAAATGCATTCTACGTTTGCAAACTAAAAATTTCGAAATAGTAATTAGTCATACTCTCACTCAAAGTGAGCGTATGACTAGTTATAAGAAAAGAACTTTTATAATACAACAAATATGAATTTGGGCAAAAAAACGATTTTAGTAGTTTTAATGGCATTTGTTGCCAGCACTTTTTTCTTCACAAGCTGCAACAAGAGTGAGAAATACGAAGCCTACCTATTCACCTATTTTACAGGGAATGCACCCGGAGAAGAAGCCATTCGTTTTGCAGTGAGCGAAGATGGCTACAATTACAGGGCTTTGAACAACAATCAACCTGTGCTAAGCAACGACGAAATTTGCGAGACGGGTGGCGTACGCGATCCGCATATTTTGCGAAGTGCCGATGGTAAAACTTTTTACATGGTTGCCACCGATTTGTATGTACCCGAAATGGGCTGGAAAAATTATGCAATGGTGATGTTAAAATCAACTGATTTAATTCATTGGGAATCGTCGGTTGTTAATATTCCAAAGGCATTTCCCGAGCAGTTTGGCGATGTGTGGCGTGTTTGGGCACCTCAAACCATTTACGATGAGGAAGTGGGAAAATACATGGTTTATTTTTCGATGGTACAGGGCGAAGGCCCGGATATCATTTATTATGCTTATGCCAACGAAGACTTTACCGGCTTTGAAGAAGCCCCTAAACAATTGTTGTATAATCCAACCAACAATGCTTGTATCGATGGCGATATCATAAAAAAAGACAATAAGTATTATTTCTTCCACAAATCGGAGAGTGGAGCGCCCGGAATAAAACTGGCAATTTCTGACAAACTAACCGAAGGTTACGAATATCCCAATTTGGAAAGAGTGGATTGCGAAAAGGAAAATGTGGAAGGTTCGGGAGTTTTTAAACTGAATAATTCGGACGAGTGGATTTTAATGTACGATGTGTATGGCCTTGGTCGTTACCAGTTTACAAAAAGTACTGACCTCGAACATTTCACTGTTATTGATGAGGCTGTTTCGATGAACTTTAAACCACGGCACGGAACCGTAATGCCAATTACAAAAGAAGAATTGCAACGATTGTTGGACAAATGGGGAAGTTTGGACGATCCGCTGATTGAAGCAAATTCGGAGCTTCTGAAAAAGCAAAATGTTGTAATAAGCGGCGCCCGGGGAATCATGCGTTTTCCTGTAAAAAAGGGTGTCGATATTTCTTCTTTCGATCCGCAGTTTACATCGTTTTCAGGTACAACAGTAACTCCGCTTGGCCCTCAGGATTTCTCCCAAGGACCGGTTGAATATACGGTAAGTATGGAAGGCAAAGGCGACCAGATATATAAAGCAACTGCATCAGAAGATCATAATCCGGTTCTGGATGGTTTGTATGCCGATCCGGATATTTTGTACGCCGAGAAAACGGGAAAATACTACATCTATCCAACTTCCGATGGTTTTCACAATTGGGGTGGGTATTATTTTAAAACATTTTCATCTGAAAATTTAATTGATTGGAAAGACGAGGGTATTATTCTGAATTTACGAGGAGATGTTTCGTGGGCAAACGACAATGCCTGGGCGCCTTGTATTATCGAAAAGAAAATTGCCGGCGAATACAAGTATTTCTTTTATTTCTGCGGAAAACAAAAAATTGGTGTAGCTGTTGCCGATAATCCCGAAGGACCATTTGTTGACAGCGGAAAACCTTTGATAAATTGGAAACCCGATGGAATAAAAGGCGGACAGGAAATTGATCCAGATGTTTTTACCGACCCAAAAACAGGAAAAAGTTACTTGTACTGGGGAAATGGTTATATGGCAGGTGTCGAATTAAACGACGACATGACCTCGCTTAAAATGAATACGCTGAAAGTGATGACTCCTGATAAAACATTCAGGGAAGGTGTGTACGTGATTTATCGGAATGATACGTATTACTTTATGTGGTCGGAAGATGATACACGCAGCCCCAATTACAAGGTGCGTTATGCCACTTCAAAATCGCCGCTTGGAGAACTTACCATACCCGAAAATAATATTGTTATCCAGCGCGATGATGCGCAGGAAATAATGGCAACCGGACATAATTCGGCCATACAGGTTCCCGGAAAAGATGAGTGGTATTTGGTGTACCACCGTTTTACATATCCGAAGGGAAAATACATGGGACGCTCGGCAGGTTTTAACCGCGAGGTTTGTATCGATAAACTGGAGTTTGATGCTGATGGAAATATTATTGAAGTAAAACCAACTTTGGAGGGATTGCAGTAATATTGGTTGAGATAATAATAGTTGGGAAAAACATTCAACGGAAAGTTTTTAGAAGTATAACTTATGTTTCCTTTCCTCAAGTTTAAAACACTTATTTTGCACCCTGTTATTAAAATTTGCATTAGGCAATAGTTTTGAAAAATTGATATAAGTGAACGAATTAGAAATTTGGCAAAACATAAAAGATGGAGATGTGAAAACCTTAGGCAGGCTTCACTCTGAATATTTTCATCAAATGTGTTTGTTTGCCTTAAAATCGATTCGTGATAGCCAGCAAGTGGAACTAATTGTTTCTGACTGTTTCTTGAAACTTTGGGAAAACCGAAAAACTATAGAAATAAAATCATCTTTAAAGTCTTATTTATTTCAAATTTTAAGAAATCAGATAATCGACTTTTATCGGAAAAGAGAGGATTTAACTGATTTCACAGCTGTTTTACCTGAAATAGTAACTGAAGCAGAGTTTGATGAGCAACAGAAATATGTTAAATTATATCAGGCAATATCACGTTTGCCTGATAAAAGAAGGAAAATACTTGAATTGGCCATTTTCGATTCACTCACTTATCAGCAAATCGCCGATAAATTAAATATCTCAAGAAACTCAGTCAAAACTCAGATCGCACGTTCATACCGCTTTCTAAAAGAAATCCTTGATCCTCAGGATTTTTATTTCTTCTGTTTTTTTAAGAAAAAATAAAAAAGTTGAAATCTTTGTCACCCCGCCTGTTGCCATTTTACGTCATGTATTAAATAGCTGTTTTGCTATTGAATAAGAATTAAATTATTTGTTTTAAAAGAACAGTTTTTTCGGCTGTTCTTTTATTGAAAAAATGTCATGACTGAGAAAGACAGATTTTGGGTGTTGCTGACTGCTAAAATGCACAATGAGTTGGATGGTAGTGAGTTGATTGAGTTTGATTTGTTCCTTAAGAACGAGGAATACAAAAAGATTTATTTGCAGATGCAGGAATTAAATACTGATTTGCAGATTGCCGGTAATTTGAAGTCGGTTTCAAGTATTCGTTCATGGCAAAGAATAAAACGTGAGTTGAGAAGCGAATCACTAAGGCTAATTGCAAACGTTGTAAAATATGCTGCAATAATTGTACTGGCCTTTTTGCTCGGAAATGTTTTAACAAATAAATTTAACAAAACGAACACCGTTAGTGGTTTTGCTGAAGTAAGAGTTCCTCTTGGACAAATGACAGAACTTACTTTGTACGATGGTACAAGAGTGTGGCTAAACTCCGGAACAACACTCCGATACAACAATGATTTTGGAATAAAAGAACGTTTTGTTGCTCTTGAAGGAGAAGCATTCTTTGATGTTGCAAAAACCGGTTCATCTTTTAAAGTTATGTTCAGGAATAAAGAGGTGGAAGTTTTAGGTACCCGATTTAATATAGTTGCCTATCCGGATGAAAATATTAGTCAGGTAACTTTAGTTGAAGGTAAAGTGAATTTAAATGCGGGTAACGGGAACATTATTGCACAACTGCAGCCTTCACAACAAATAAATATTGATGAACAAACTCAAAAAGCGAACATAGAGTTGGTAGAAACTAATTTTTATGTTTCGTGGACAGAAGGAAAAATTGTTTTTGAACAGGAAAAACTATCGGAGATTTCAAAAAAACTGGAACGCTGGTATAATGTTGATATTCAGTTTGAAGATGACTCGATTACAGCACTCGATTTTTCAGGAACAATATTAAAAAACAAACCATTTGATCAAATCATAAAAGCGTTCGAAATATTGCTGCCAATTAAAATAAAATATACGCATGTGCCTGGAGCAAAGGACATAGTATTCATTTCAAAAAAGTAGTGCCTATGATAAAAAACTAACTCAAACTAAACACAATAAAAAAAAACGGCAATGATGCTGGCACATCACTACCGTCAATAATTTAAAAAACTCAGTAGTAATTTAAACTAATCAAATGTATGAAAAATCTATTAGATACGATGGGTAAATATCCATCGTTGAAACAAATTTGGAAGAAGATGAAATTAACATTTACACTCTTGCTGTTTGGATTAATATCAGTAAGTGCATCAACTTATTCCCAAAATGCACGACTGGATATCTCACTTAAAAACAACAGCATTCTTGAAGTATTTAGACAAATAGAACAAAAAAGTGAGTTTTACTTTTTCTTTAATAAAGAAGAATTAGAAGGACTTGACAAAGTTTCGGTAATAAAAGAAAATGCAAATGTAAGCGAGGTATTAGACGAAGTTTTATCAGGGACTGATTTGGACTATAAAGTTGTGGACAGATACATAATCGTTCGGAAAAGTGATGACATTTTTATGAACGATAAACCACAAAATTCGATAACGGGTAAGGTTACCGATGCAGGAGGTGAATTGCTTCCCGGTGTAACCGTTGTTGTAAAGGGCACTACTCGGGGAACCGTAACCGATTTAAACGGTAACTATAGTATTCCATCCGTTCTTCCTCAGGAGATATTAATATTCTCATTTGTAGGTATGGTTAGCCAGGAGGTTTTGGTAGGCGAGCAAACAAGAATTGATGTTACTATGGCTATTGATGCAATTGGAATTGAGGAAGTGGTTGCCATAGGTTACGGTACAGTTAAAAAGGCAGATGTTACAAGTGCTGTATCAACTGTAAAATCGGAAGATTTTATAAGAGGAGCAGTAAAAGATGCGGCTCAATTGGTACAGGGTAAAGTGGCCGGTTTAACCGTTTCATTACCAACCGGAGATCCAACACAGGGAGCTCAGATTATGCTGCGTGGTGTTTCTTCGCTAAATGGTGGAACAGCACCTCTGGTTCTTATTGATGGGATTCCCGGCAACCTGGAAACCATTGCTCCGGAGGATATCGAGTCGGTTGACGTTTTAAAGGACGGATCGGCAACCGCAATTTACGGTACTCGCGGTACAAATGGTGTAATTATTATTACAACCAAATCGGGCGCAAACGAAATGGAGCCAACTATTGAGTACTCAGGTTATGTATCATTGGCGCAAATCAGTAAAAAACTTGACTTCCTTAATGCAACAGAATTAAGAGAAAAATGGAATGAAGGTTACTCGTTTACAGGTGCAAATCTGCAAGACTATGGATCAGATACCGATTGGCTGGATGAGATTACCAGGGATGCAGTTAGCCATGTACACAATTTAATTTTCAGAGGTGGTAATAAAAATACGAACCTTACGGCATCGCTTAACTACAAAAATAATCAGGGTATTTTCATGAATTCCGACAATGAAAAATATACAGGAAGGATTGATGTTAACCACAGTATGTTCGACAACAAACTAAAAGCGAATATTGGTATTATTGCCAGTGAGCAAAAATACTGGACGGGCGGTGACGGTTACAGTTTTAACAACTATGTATATCGTCAGGCCATCATTCGTAATCCAACTGAGCCGGTTATGAATGAAGATGGAACCTGGTTTGAAAGAGATGTGTATTTTTACGACAATCCGGTGGCTTACATTAAAGAATCGCAGGGTGAAAACCGTTACCGGAATATGCGATTTACAGGAAGTTTGGTATATTCTCCAATTGCCAACCTTGATATTAAAGGTTTATATGCAAGAAAGGGGAATTCGAATATTCGCGGATTTTACCAAACACATAATCACGTTTCAACTACCAAATATGGTTCAGATGGTTACGCTTCGCGTGGTACTGACGACTATATTGGAAATTATGCTGAGATATCAGCCAATTATAAAAAAACGATAGGAGATCATCGGGTAACTGCTTTGGCAGGCTATAACTACGAGGATAATGTATATGAAGGTTTTTGGGTAAATAATAAATACTTCCCAAGCGATTCGTACACCTATAATAATATTGGTATTGGACAGGGATTACCTGAAGGCGAAGCCGGAATTGGTAGTTCAAAATATTCAGATAAACTTATTGCTTTATTTGCCAGGGTAGGTTATAATTACGCTGATAAATACCTTTTGATGGCCAGTTTACGTCGTGAAGGTTCTTCTCGGTTTGGTGAAAACCACAAATGGGGTTATTTTCCCGGGGTTTCTGCAGGTTGGCGTATTAACGAAGAAAGTTTTATGGATGGTCTGGCTTGGGTTGATAATCTGAAACTACGTGCCGGTTTTGGTGTAACTGGTATTAATGCCGGTAATAATTATCAATCGCTCAGTAGTTTGAACTACGATAGCTATTTCCTTTACAATGGTAATTGGTTGAGAGAATTGATTCCTGCCCGTAATGCCAATCCCGATTTAAGATGGGAGAAAAAAGAAGAATTCAATATCGGTCTTGATTTTGATTTGTTTGGCGGACGTATTGGCGGTGCACTGGATTATTATAACCGTAAAACAAAAGATGCACTTTGGAACTATGATGTTCCTGTGCCTCCGTACTTATATGGCAGTATTATGGCTAATGTTGGTGTTATCCAGAACAAAGGTTTCGAGGCGCTTATTAACGTAGTTCCTGTTCAAACTCAGAATTTTGAATGGAGCGCAAATCTTACCTATTCTACCAATTCAAACAAACTGGTTTCGTTATCTAACGACCAGTTTCAGACGACCAACGATTTCTTTTATGCAGGGTACACCGGCGAACCAATCCAGATTGAAACACACCGCCTTGAAATCGGCGATGAAATTGGTAATTTCTATGGTTTAAGAAGTGTTGATATTACAGAAGATGGAATCTGGTTAATTGAAACTCCCGAGGGAGATATTATACCTGCCACCGAGTCGTCGACTGCCGACCGTCAGGTGCTGGGTAATGGATTGCCAAAACATTACATGAGCTGGAATAACAGTTTCAGATATAAAAACTGGGAGCTAAATATGAACTTAAGAGGAGCGTTTGGATATCAGATTCTGAACTTCCAGCGTATGTTCTACGAAAACCCAACCATTGGTTACAATACACTCGATTCAGCCTACGATAAAGTTTACGGAAAAGCAGTGCTGTCTGATGTGCAGCGTTTTGTAAGTTACTATGTTGAGGATGGCGACTTTATAAAACTCGACAACGTTACTTTGAGTTACAACTTTAATGTTAAAAACAGTAAAGTATTCAAAAACCTGCGTGTTTACGCTTCTGGAATGAATCTGGCTACTATTACAAGTTACAAAGGAATTGATCCTGAAGTTAACCGCATTGGTTTATCGCCGGGTAACGACGATAGAGATCAGTATCCAACAACGAGGACTTACACATTTGGTGTTAATGTAACCTTCTAATTATTCGGAGTTGTAAACTATAAAAACAGGAAAAATGAATTTCAAAAACTATATAAGACGAATAGCAGGATATACTGTTTCTGTGGTTGGGATTTTAGCCTTGTTATCTACAGGGGGATGTTTCAATCTTGACGAAGAAGTTTTTTCAGAAATTACCGAAGAATCCTTTACTGCTTCGGAATCTGATATTGTAGCCTTAATGGCCTCGGGATATACACCTCTGAGATACATTATGGGCTGGCAGGGTTTGTTTGATGTACAGGAAGAACCTGCCGATATGTTTGTTACACCAACACGACCAAACGGTTGGGACGATGGTGGTACCTACAAAAGAATGCATTTTCATACCTGGAACAATTTGCAATGGCAGCCACGTAATACTTGGATTAATTGTTACGATGGTATTAATAACGTAAACCGTGTAATTCTGCAAATAGAATCGGGATCGTTGCCATTGGAAGAGGGACAGGCCGAACCAATTATTGCAGAAATGAGAGCATTGCGCGCACTTTGGTATTCTATTTTAGTTGATACGCACGGAAATGTACCGTTAATAACAAAGTTTAGCGACGAAATTCCGGAGCAAAAAAGCAGAAGCGAAATTTATGAGTTTATTGTTTCTGAGTTAAATGAAGTAATTCCACAATTATCGGAGAATGTTGACCAATCAACTTACGGACGATTGACCAAGTGGGGTGCTTTGCAATTGCTGGCGCGTGTTTATTTAAATGCTGAAGTTTATAAAGGAAGTGCTGAATGGAATAAATGTATCGATGCTTGTACTCAGATTATCAACAGCAAAAAATATACGCTTGATTCGAATTACCGAAATATCTTTAGCGCCAACAATGAGGGATCGCCCGAGATTGTTTTTTCGGTTCCTTACGATAATATTTATGGAACAGGCTGGAATGCACACATGAAAATGTTGCTGCCAAACCACCGTTATGTTTTTAACATGAGTTCTCAGCCGTGGGGAGGGTCAAGCTGCAACCCACAATTTATAAACAGTTACGACGAAAATGATAAGCGTTTGGAAGATAGTTGGTTGATTGGTGACCAGATAAGCGCTTCGGACGGAAGCGTGATAATGACACTGGTAAACGAAATGCCCAGTATTTATTACTGCGAATTTGAACAAGGATATCGTTGTCAGAAATATGAGATTGAAATTGGATGTCAGTCAAATATGAAAAACGACCTTCCTTATTTTCGCTACACCGATGTTTTAATGATGAAAGCGGAATGTTTACTTCGTACCGGAAAAAGCGATGAGGCTGCCACACTGGTATCGGAAGTTCGCGCGCGTTCGTTCGAAGATCCAGCAAAAGCAGCTGTAACCGGCGCCGAACTGGAAGGAAACACTACCGTTCAGTACGGAACGCTGGCCGAAGATGGTAGCATTGATGATCCGGGCGATCAAACACCGGTTCAGTATGGTCGTTTCCTTGATGAATTGGGTTGGGAGTTTGCTGCAGAGTTCCGTCGTCGTACTGATATGATTCGGTTTGGCGTTTATCAATCCAAAAGCTGGTACAACCATACGCCACAAGGCAATCATACAATTTTGTTCCCGATAGGAGAGTCTGAATTAAATACAAATTCAAATCTGACTCAAAACCCGGGATACAAATAGAAAAAATAAAAGTTTAGTTTTTTTATAGAAATACAGCAGAGATCGTTGTTGAGGTAAACGTAATTTTAACAAAACACTTCTGAATTTTTTTTGCCAGTTTAATCGTTTTAAAATTTTGAAGGAATGTTTTGTTCAATAACTTACAGATACTTTACAACGGTCTCTCTATTTTTTGGTTTAGTAGAACTTATAGCGGCTTCAGTTATTCTCCGCGCTTTACAAACACGCCGATTTACTAACCATTCGTATCTTTTTTACACTTCGCTTCTCCATGGTTTAACCACATGAGAAAATGTTTTTCGAAAAAAAAAGATAATAGTGCAAGTTTACAAGACATTTGTGAAAGGATTTACTCGATGTATGCCTATTTTTGAAACATCGTTGTAATTTGTGAGGACCAAAGTTAAATGAAAGTAAGTAGCAAAATAGTAGTATTCATAATCTTAATCCTCCAAACATTTCTTGCATTCGCAAATTCTGAAAGACTAAAATTCAGCCATTACACCAACGAAGATGGATTGCCGTCGTCGTATGTAAAAAGCATCTCCCAGGATCAGTATGGATTTATTTGGTTGGCAACCCGGAGTTCCGTTTGCCGTTTCGACGGGAATGAATTTAAAACCTTTCAGGCTTACGATGGGGAAGGACAAGCTTACGATCTTTGGTGTAAAAAATTCTATGTTACAGGTAATTCCGAATTAATTGCTCAAACTACCGACAACAAATACTATTCCTTCGACTTTGCGTTTGAACGATTTAACGCCTGCAAGCAAATAAACGATTTGGGAGAGGTTTACGATCTGCTGCCCTCGACAGATGGAATGTGGATATTAAGTGCCGGGAATTTGTCGTTTCTAAACAAGAAAACTAGCCAATTGCTGGATTTCAGAGAAAAAATTGATTTTGCAATTCTGGATCACGATTCAAAAGTTCTTAACCTTCGAGAGAAAGATAATTTGCTGGTTGCACTTACCGACCAAAATAACTTATTGATATTAAATAAGGAAACCAACCATCAGCGAAAATTCGTGTTGCCCGATGATTTGTCGCCGCAAAATGTTACCATTTTTTATCTCGACAGTCACAACAATGTATGGATTGGAGCAGTTAGCGAAGGTTTGTACCGGATTAACCTTGCCAACGGATCATCAACACGGTTTTCATCAAAACAAACGGGTAAAAACCATTTGTTACACAATCTGGTTCATTCTATAAATGAAGATTTGTTGGGGAGAATATGGATTGGTACCGAAAACGGTTTGTGTTTGTGGTCGCCTTATACCGAGTCGTTTACATATTACCAGTACGATTTGCACAATCCTCAGGGTTTAAATACCAATCCTTTATACAATATTTTTCGCGACAGGGATGGAAACATGTGGCTTGGAACTTATTTCGGAGGCTTAAATTTTTGGAGCAACAGCAATACATTTTTCGAAGTTTGGCAAGCCGGAACCAGTAGTTATCATATTGGCGGTAACGCAGTTAGCTGCATTAACGAAGACAAGGAAGGGAATATCTGGATTGGTATGGAAGACATGGGAGTAAATAAAATTAACGCTCAAACCGGAGAAATTCTGAAATTTAATACCGAGACAGGGAAAAAGGGCCTCTCTTTTAATAATGTGCACAGTTTACTTTTTGAAAACGATGAGAAATTATGGATTGGTACCTATACCGGGGGAATAAATATTCTGAACATTAAAAACAACACTTTTGAATACATTAACCGGCAAACTCATCCCTATCTGCCTTCCGATGATATTTACCACCTGACAAAATCAGGCGATTCTATTTTTATATCCACTTCAAATGGTGTGTCAGTATTTAATTTACAAAACCGAAAAATGTCTTCTTTCCAGAAGGATATTTTTGAAGGAGTTCAGGTGGAATATATGTTTGAAGGTGAAAATGACATTTGGTTCTCCTCGCAAATCGGGGTTTTTTCATTATCCAAAACCGATCATTCGTTTCAAAAATTTGATAAGTTTCCATTTCTGAAGAATATAAATTTTGTAAAGGTTGATTCGAAAAGCAGAGTTTGGATTGGCGATTACCGACACGGTTTATGTTGTTACGATACAGAACACGATTCAACGCGTATTTACAACGAAAAAAATGGATTCCCTTTTTCGTGGGTATTTAGTATGGAGGAAGGCGACGATAATTCAGTGTGGGTAAGTGGCGACAAAGGTTTGGTAAAGTTGATTCCTGAAACAAATGAAATTGTATTGTATAACCGAGATTCTGACCTTCCGTTTGAGCAGTTCAATTTCAGAGCATCCTACAAAGACAAAAATGGAAACATTTACTTTGGTGGAAATAACGGACTTATTTCGTTTAACGAGTCGAAAAAACAGGCGCAAAATCAGGAGCTCAATGTGGTTTTTAGAGGTCTGCAACTCTTTAATCAGGAACTTGTACCCGGACCGGATTCTCCATTAAAACAATCGCTTAATTTGCATCCCGAAATACGTTTAAAATACAAACAAAATGTTTTTACAGTTGAGTATTCAGGACTGAATTTTCAGAACAACGGGAAATGTCAGTATGCGTATTACCTCGAAAATTTTGAAACAAACTGGAACAATGTGGGTAATCGCGATTTTGCCACTTACACAAACTTAAGTCCAGGCGAGTATATTTTCCATGTAAAAGCATCACCCGATAAATCACAAGACGGAACTAAAGTAAACTCACTTAAAATTATTATCGAACCTCCCTTTTACATGTCCAATTGGGGATACTTGCTTTATTTTTTCATTTTTATTTTGTTGATAGTGGGCTTTCTGGTTGTGGCCTTACGCATACAAAAGTCGAATGCCATGGCTGCCATCGAAAAGCGTGAAAAAGAGTATGCCGTTGAATTGAACAAAGCAAAAATTGAATTTTTTACAAATATCTCGCACGAACTCCGTACACCGCTCACACTAATTATAGGGCCTCTATCAAAAATTCTTGAGGACGGGAGCCTGAATCTTGCACTTAAAAAGAAATTGTTGGGCGTTGATAATAACCTGCGGCGTTTGTTGGCGCTTGTAAACCAACTTCTCGATTTTCGAAAAATTGAAGTTGGTAAAGAGAGCCTGCAGGTTACCAAAAGCGACATCGGAATATTACTTACCGATTTAAAAGAATCGTTTGTGTCGACCGCCAAGGCAAAAGGCATCCATTTTAAACTAGAGGCCGATGAAAATTTAAATGAATTAATTTGGTTTGATTATTCCAAAGTAGAAAAGATACTGGTTAACCTGTTGTCGAATGCTGTAAAATACACCAATAAAGGAGGAACGGTTGAATTGCAAGCCCGGGTGAAGATGAAAAAGGACGAACGAAAAGCCGGGAAAAAGAAACTTGTTTTAGTGGTAAAAGACGATGGAATTGGAATTGACGCTTCGAAAGTAAACAAGGTTTTTGAGCGGTATTTTCAAACCAACAACGACGAATTGAGTAACACCGGTTCGGGAATTGGTTTGGCGTTTGTAAAAAGTCTGGTGAAACTTCACAAGGGAAAAATAACGGTTAAAAGCGAGGTTAATGTGGGATCGGAGTTTGAAGTACAGTTGCCTGTTGCCGAAAGTGATTACACCGAGCAGGAAATACAAGCCGACAGCCAATACTTGGTGTCTTCAATAAAAAGATTTGATGTGAGTGGTTCTGCAAATCAGGCACCTGTGGATAAATACAAATCATTTGAAAACAAGCCCTCTGTTTTGGTTATCGATGATAACCTTGAATTGCTTGACTTTTTAATTGAAACGTTGCACGATGAATACCATGTAAGTACTGCAAAAACAGGGGAAGAAGGATGGGATATAATTCTGGCCAATTCGCCCGATTTAATTATAAGCGATGTAATGATGCCCGGTATTAGTGGGTTTGAACTTACAAAACGAATAAAAACAGACATCAACACTTCGCACATTCCTGTTATTCTACTCACAGCTAAAAGTGGCATCGAAAACCAGTTCGACGGATTAAAAACGGGTGCCGATGTGTATCTCGAAAAACCATTCTATCCGAATTTGCTAAAAATTAATATCTCGAATATTTTAAAAACACGGCAGAATTTAATCGAGCGTTTCCGAAACGATGCATTTATACCGCCGGTTGATATCACACATTCCGAATCGGACAGAGAGTTTGTTGAGAACCTGACTTCGCTTATAAAATCGAATTTGGATAAACCTGCGCTTGATGTTACGTTTATAACTTCAGAACTTGGAATTAGCCGATCTTTACTTCACCTGAAACTGAAAAAAATTACTGATTGTTCGGCTACCGAATTTGTACGTTCCATCCGTTTACGTGAAGCTGTTATTTTAATTTCCGAGGGGAAATGTAATATTTCAGAAGCGGCTTATCAAACCGGATTTTCAAGTCCGGCATATTTTACGCGACGTTTTAAAGAGTACTTTGGCAAGTCGCCAAAAGAGTATTTCGATCTTTAGGCTTACTACTTCAAAAATATTTCCGAATACGCTAATTTAAATCATTGAGACGGTGATTTTAGCTCTCAAATTTATCCTGTCAGACTCATCCATGGTGGAAATTGAAGCATTGTATTGTTTTTAACTTGCCTGACTGCAGTGAGCTTGCCAGTTTCTTGATGATTACACATAGAGAGTTTCCAGTAAGATACCGCGACTGCATGTTGAGCAAAGTTCTATTTGTGTTCAAATTGTTGATGCATTTGTTCAATGTGTTGGAAATATAGGTATAAACCTTGTGGTGCAAAGCCGTTTGCACATTTGTGTATTCATTTTAATCATTTGTATAAGCGTCATTCTTATTTAAAATACACTTTTGAGACTATTAAATAAATAATCTAATTCTTATTCTCTTAAAAATGTAACTATGAAAAGAATGTTGAAAGAAAAAAGAGGAACAAAGAATAGTCCAAGAGGACTTATTATTCTTATGGTTCTTCTTACCGTTTTATGTTCTGCAACAATGGGCTATGCGCAAGCAAAGGTTGAAGGAACCGTTGTTGATGAGTCTGGTATTCCGCTTCCGGGAGTTACCGTAGTTTTAAAAGGAACCACCCAGGGGGCGGTTACCAATCTCGACGGCTACTATACCGTTCCTGAAGTGAGTGAAAGCGATGTGCTTGTTTTCTCTTTTGTTGGAATGACTACCCAAGAAGTTGTTGTAGGAAGCCAAAAGACCATTAATGTAACACTAACTTTCGATGCAATTGGTATCGACGAGGTAGTGGCAATTGGTTATGGTACACAACGAAAAGGAGATGTAACCAGTGCTGTTGTAAGTGTAAAGTCGGAAGACTTTTCGCTGGGTAAAATTGGTGATGCTGCCGAATTGGTAAAAGGAAAAATTGCCGGTTTAAGTATTACTAAATCATCGGGTGATCCAAATGCTTCATCAAGCATTATGCTTCGTGGTATTACCACAATTAACGGAAGTGTTGAACCACTTGTTTTGGTTGATGGTATCGAAGGATCTTTAACCACGGTTGCTCCCGAAAATATTGAATCGATTGATGTATTAAAAGATGCATCGGCAGCAGCAATTTACGGTACACGTGGTGCGAACGGTGTAATAATTATTACCACTAAAACCGGTAAACGCAATTCAAAAACCACTGCAACGTATTCAAGTTATGTGTCTTTATCCGATTGGTATAAAACAGCCGATTTTATGGATACACACGATGTTATTTATGGCCGCACAGCTTTTGAATACGAAGGATACGATACCGACTGGCTAAAAGCGGTAACTCGCAAAGCAGGTTATACTCAAAACCATTCGCTGAGTTTAACAGGTGGTTCTGAATCGTCAACTTATTCGGCCAACGTTACCTATTCTGACGAAGAAGGTATTATGCGTAAAAGTGACAGCGAAGACATTAAAGCACAGCTCGATTTTAACCAGTATGCGTTAAACGATATGTTGAAATTTAATGTGAATGTGCTCTATTCAACGCACAACAATACCAACAACAACAACAATTATGTGTATCGTCAGGCTTTAATTCGTAATCCATCGTCGCCAGTTTATAACGAAGACGGTGGGTACAACGAAGACTTTAACCTGTTTCAGTACTACAATCCGGTGGCAATTCAAAACGAATTGATTGGTGATACACGTTCGCAGTATGCCCGCCTAACCGGTAACATTACTTTCGAACCCATTAAAGGATGGCAAACCAATTTAATGTTGTCGCGTAAAGAAATAGAATCTACTTCGCAAAATTACTACACCAGCGACTATTTCAGTTTGGCAACAGCAAGTGTTCGTGGCTCTGCTTCAAAGTCATCGAATAACACCAAAAGCGACAACCTGGAACTAACCTCGAAATACAATTTTACCATCGAGAAAAACCGTATTACTGCTCTTGCTGGTTACAGTTACCTGTACAATGTTTACGATGGATTTAGCGCCGGAAACTCAAATTTCCCTTCTGAATCGTATTTGTACAACAACTTAGGTCAGGGATTGTACTTAACCGATGAAGATCACAACGCAAGTATGGGATCGTATAAAAACGACAACAAACTAATCGGATTTTTTGGTCGTGTAAGTTATGGTTACGACAATCGTTTTAACGCCATGGTTAGTGTTCGTCGCGAAGGTTCGTCAAAATTTGGTGCTAACTACCAATGGGGTACTTTCCCTTCAGCATCGTTGGGATGGACAATCAGCAACGAAAAATTTATGGAAGATATTACCTGGCTTGATAATTTGAAATTACGTGCCGGTTATGGTATCACAGGTGTTATTCCTAACGATTCATATTTGTCGTTAACCACGTTCGATTACGATGCATGGGGAAAACATTTAAGTAAAGACGGTGAATGGACTCCTTCGCTGCAGGTGGCACAAAATCCAAATCCCGATTTAAAATGGGAGAAAACCAGCGAGTACAACATTGGTGTTGACTGGACAATTTTTGATGCACGTATAAGTGGAGCCATCGATCTTTATTCAAAGAAAACAGTTGACTTACTTTACGACTACGCAGTGCCGGTTCCTCCAAATATGTACGGATGGACAACAGCCAACGTGGGTCAGATGCGAAACAGAGGTATTGAAGTAATGGTAAATGCAACTCCTGTTCAAACCGGTAATTTCGAGTGGAATACAACGGTTACACTTTCGCACAACGAAAACGAATTATTAAGTCTTTCAAACGATTTATACGAAACCGACAACTTTAACGAAGTGGGTGGAGTAAGCGATCCGATTTCGGTTCCGACTCACGCCATGGAAGTTGGCTATCGTTTGGGTGATTTCTGGGGATTACGATCGGTTGGTGTTAGCAAAGACGGATACGTTTTGGTTGAAGTAAAAGACGACGACGGAAACTGGGTAGCCAAAGAATTTGATACCAAATACAACGACAAAGTGAACCGTCAGCGTTTGGGTAACGGACTTCCTCAGGTGTATGCCGGATGGAGCAATACGTTCCGTTACAAAAATTTCGATTTGAACCTGATGTTTACAGGCCAGTTCGGATATCAGATACTGAATGTACAACGAAGCTTTTACGAGCATACCGGAATTGCTTACAACCGTTTAAAAACATCGGCCAATTTGTATGGTGCTGTTGATGCAAACGGAGCTCCTGTTATTGACGAAGCAACAGGACAGCAACTTCAGACTCAATTGAATGGATCAATGTCGCAAGGTGTTTGGAGCGACCACATCGAAAATGGTGATTTCGTAAAATTGACCAATGCTACTTTAGGATATACTGTTCCGCTTAAAGGAAGAGTGGAGAATTTTATTCAGAACCTGCGTGTGTATGTGTCGGGTCAAAACCTGTTTTGTATAACCGGTTATTCAGGTCTCGATCCTGAAGTGTCAAACTACTTCCTGGCACCTGGTATCGATGATCGCGATAAATATCCAACAGTTCGATCATATACATTTGGACTATCTGTTAACTTTTAATATTGAGAAACAATGAAACGTATTAAAAATATATTTACAAGTATTGCTTTAAGTGGCTTATTGGTACTTGGAGCATGCACCGACCTGGAGGAAACAGTGTACTCCGGTCTTACCGACGAAACGATTGATGTAACCGATCCCGAGATTGTGGGATACATGATGGGTGAAGCTTATGCACATTTCCGCTTCCTGTATTGGGGATGGAATGGCTATTTTGATGTAATGGAAGAATGTAGCGATACCTACATGACACCAAAACGTATTGGTCATGGTTGGGGCGATTTGTACATTAATATGCACAAGCACAGCTGGAATGCTAACCAGGGTCACCTTTACGGATTGTGGAACGAAGCTTATATCGGCATCGGATATGCAAATAAAGCCTTGGATGTATTACCCGAAACCGGATCAGATCAGGCCGGAATGCGTTTTTTACGCGCACTTAATTACACCATTCTTCTTGATGCTTTCAGAAATGTACCTTTGGAAACAACACAGGAATTAGAGCCGGGTTATTTGCCGCAACAGGCTTCTGCACAAACTATTTTCGATTTTTGTGAAACAGAACTACAAGCGATTAAAGAAGATTTGGGAACAGAAAAAATACACGGATATCCAAACCGTTATGCAGCAAGTATGGCTTTGGCAAAATTGTATCTGAATTACAATACGTATTTTGGCACAAGCGACAACACATACTACTCAAAAGCAGTTGCCGAAATTGATGAAGTAATGGAGGGCGGGTATTCTCTTGCTCCAAATTATACCGATAATTTTAAAGCAGACATTTCAACTTCTCCGGAAGTTATTTTTGCAATTCCTTTGGATTCAAAAAATGCAGCACACAACTATTTGGTAAATAAATGTTTGGTTGGAGCCGGCGCTGCAGCTTATGGTTACTCAGGTTCTCCATGGAATGGTAGCTGTGCCGTACCTCAGTTTATCGATAGTTACCAGGATGGCGATAATCGTTTGGCTTATACCTGGACAGGTGGTGTGCAGCGTGCTGCGACAAAAGATGCAGCTGGAAATTATATCCCACAATCAGGTGATCCGATTGCTTTCGACAGAGACGATTGGGTAGGCGATGGAATTCTGAATTATTCATTGGCAGTTCACTCTATTGATAATCCGGGTGCGTATTTCCAGGAAGGTTACCGTTATGTAAAAAGCGAAATTGTACCGGAAGACAAAGGAACCTATGGAAACGACGTAGCTTATTTCCGTTTGGCCGACGCCATGTTTATTAAAGCTGAATGTTTGTTGCGTTTGGGACAAGACGAGCAAACAGCGGCCGATCTTATTTCTGAAGTACGTGCGCGTTCGTTCGAAACTGCAAATGCAGCAGTTCGTACGGTTGCCGATTTAAAAGGAGCGAGTGTTTACGATTACGGACATCGCGAATTTACCGGCGAAGGTGTAAATAACTGGGACGGCGAAATTAGCACTGTTGAAGGTGGCAGCGACATTGAACTGGGTGGTTTACTGGATGATTTGGCCTGGGAATTTGTAGGAGAACACCACCGTCGTCAGGATTTGATCCGATTTAAATTGACGGATGGAAGAAATGTTTTCAATGGTAAATCATGGTTCTGTAAAGATGCTACTACTGAAACGCACTGGGATTATTTCCCAATTCCACAGCATGCGTTGGATGCAAATATTTCACTCGTACAAAACGAAGGTTATACAACGGCGAATTAAGAAATGAAACAGTTGGCCGCCTGACAGGTCAACAAAAATTTACAACAAATGAAAAAAATACATATATATTTTATTCTGGCCATGTTATTTGCAGGGGTATTTAGCTGCAAAGACAATGACGATTTTAGCACCTTACATGAGCTAACGGCTGATGAGATTGCGGAAATAGAACGTCAAGCGTACATCGCCGATTCCATCAAAAATCACATTGATGCAGATTTAATTCTTGATTATACTTTTGATGTAGTGGTGAGTGCATCACTATACGATGGTGGTTCGTTACCCATTGATATAGCTCAAATTGCTGCGGCTTTTGGCATATCAGAAGCTGATTTGTTATCGGGTATTGCCGGCGAAAGCGGAGCTCCTGAAATTAAAGGTTTTGCAATCGACAGTACTACTCACCTCGATTATGGTTCTGCCAGTACTACCGGTTCGCCATGGGGTCACTGGTGGGATGCACGTGGCGATGTTACCGAGTGGGCTTCTGAAACTGATCTTGCAATGACATTCTGCGAATTCGATTACGAAGCGGGTGAGTTTTACATTGGCCAGTTTCCGGGACGTTTGGTTGCAGGGCAAACCATTGTTGTTATGGAAGCGCTGAAGTACAACGATATCAGGGTTGTGGTGCGCATTGCAATCAATGCTACCGAAGCCGGACAAATTAATGCTTCGGTTGTAAGTACCCAGGATTTAAGCATTAGCGTTACTCCTAAAAGTGTTTACGATGCCGATGCCTTGAAATTTGATCTTGACAAAGTACTTTCTGACCTTGGTGTTGGTTCAATGGAGGATGTAAGTTTTATTGGCGTAAATGCAGATGGTTCATACAACCAGGAAACGGTAACCGGAAATGGTTTCTGGTACGACTTTAGCGGCTTTGTAGGAAGTTGGGGAGACGATGCTGCCGTTTATACAAACTATGGCGATTTTGAAGCCGATGAAGTTAGTATTGGTCAATATCCCGATCATTTAGAAGAAGGACAGGAGATTACAATTAAGTACGGATTCCTTGCCAACAATAAAATTGTGATGCTAAACATTACCATTACAGTTACAGGTTATGTTGATCCGGAAACTGCACCCGAAGGCGATCCGGAAGCACTGGTTATCGATATTGAACTTACGAAACCATATACTGATGATTATGCAAGTGTAACTGCCGATATTCGCGAAACTTTACGTAATGCTTTCAAAATGACTACGTACCAAATCCATCAGGCAATTAACTCGGGCGAGTTGAAATTGTACCAGGGAGAAGTAAGCGAAACAGAACCATCTTATACCGCTGATGCTCCGGGTTACTGGTTAAAAGCCGATGGAACAATTGGAGAATGGGCCGAAAGTAAAGTTTGGTGTAGCATCGGTCACAACGAAACCGATTTATACGTTTACGGAGGTAATCACCCGGGTAACGCTGTTGCGGGAGATGTAGTTACAACCACACTTATTGCTACATATAATGGAGGATCAGTAACAATCAATATTACATTTACAATTACTGAAGGTGCACCTACCGAAGTAGAAAAAAGTTACGATGTAAGCGAAACATTTAATGTTGATTTTGCTGCTGCTTATGTTGATGTAACTGATGTGTTAACTGAATCATTCCAGTTAACTGCCGCTGAAATAATTGACGCGATCAGCAACCAAACATTGGTATTCGAAGGAATTAATGTAGATGGTTCGGTGTATGTTGATGGCGAAGGAAATGTGGCTCAAACAGCAAATTACCCGGGACATTGGTTTAATGCCGAAGGAAATGTAACAACCTGGGGAGAATCTCCGGTATTCTACAGCGAATTACAAAACGACGGATCGGGACTACAATTCGCTCTCGGACATCATCCCGAAAACGCAAAAGTGGGAGATACAACCACGATTAAACAAATTGCAAAATTAAATGGTAAACAAGTTACGTTTACTTTCAATCTTACAATAGCTGAATAAATTCTGTAATGAAAAGGCCGGAAACAAATTTTTTGTTTCCGGCCATTCAAAACTAACTGGGTATCTTCATTGCCTACCATTTTAACAACTAGATTTCATGAGAAGTATGATAAACACAAATTACCGGAAACATTACGATTTAGGTATTGGTAAGTTAAGCGTGCGTTTACTTATGGTATTGGTATTTGCATTTACCTTTATTACCGGGTGCGAAGGCGACGAAGTAACTCCCGATCCGGAACCGGATCCCGATCCAATTCCGGTGGACACAATTCCAACAGATACAACACCGTCGGTAGTTGTTCTTGCTGAATCAGATGTTGCTGATTTTGCTAAATTTTATAAACCGGAAGAACACAAAAATGTTGACTTTTTGCGTGGCGACAGCAAATGGACATTTGTACGTAGTCAGCAATCAGATCATTTTATTGTTTTTTGGGAAGAAGGATTCGGAAGCAATCCAAATGCAAGTACTGTCCCTGCATCGTATCGGGTGGATATTAACGACTTACTAACCAAGGCAGAACAATTTTACGATTTAAATATTAATCAGTTAAAATTTGCCGAGACAGGGGTGGGTAAATCAAATCTTGACAATTACAAGATGCAAATTTATCTGTTCTATACACAAGAGTGGATGGCTTATGGTGCCGGATACGATGATGTAATTGGTGCACTTTGGATTAATCCGGGAACTGTACATCCGGTAGGATCTGTTATTGCACACGAAATTGGCCATAGTTTTCAATACCAGGTTTTTTGTGATTTAGGCGATGGTGCAGGTTTTCGTTACGGTTTTGGTGGAAACGGTGGAAATGGTTTCTGGGAGCAAACTGCGCAATGGCAAGCCATGCAAAGTTATCCTGAACAGCTGTTTGAAGGTTACCATTATCCGGTTTATTGCGATAATTACCATCGTCATGTTATCCACGAGCACATGCGTTATGCAAGTTATTTTATTCATTATTACTGGACCAAAAAACACGGCATCGACATGGTGGGTAAAGTTTGGCGCGAGGCAAAAGAACCCGAAGATCCGTTTCAGGCTTATATGCGCATAAACAGCTTGTCAGTTGCAGATTTTAATGATGAAATGTATGAAGCGGCCAGCCGTTTTGTTACCTGGGATTACGATGCACTCCGCTCGTATGGAAGCAATTACATGGGCAAACAAACCTATAAATTGTACCAGGTTGAAGATGGATATTACCAGGTGGCATACAGTCGTTGTCCGGGAACTACCGGATACAACGTAATTCCGTTAAACGTGCCTGAAGCAGGAACAGTGGTAAGCACATCGTTTAAAGCACTTACACCGGGTTCTGCTCTTGCTGCAAACGATCCGGGCGAATATACCGACAATGAAAATACGTTAACAACCCGAAATTACAACAGCAGTTCGTTAACACGCGCCGGATGGCGTTACGGATACGTTGCCTTGTTAAACAATGGTGAGCGTGTTTACGGTGACATGAATAAAACCATGGCCGGTGACATCGAATTTACAATACCTGAAGCTTGTTCAAAATTATGGCTTGTGGTTTTGGGCGCTCCAACGACTTATGCTCCGCATGCCTGGGACGAGAAAGAAATCAATGACGATCAGTGGCCTTACAAAGTGAAATTCAGCAATACAAATCTTTTGGGAAGTGTTGTTATTAATCCCGACGAAACACCTGAAGACCTGACTTTAACTTACGATGTCTCTTTTGCTGCCGATGCCGAAAATTATTCCGGTACAGTTGTAAGTCTGAATGACAACGGTGATATAGGTAAAGTTGCTCAGGCTTTGGTTATGCAACCTTCTGAAATTGCAGGTGCGCTACTGGCCGCAAAACAAACTCCGCAGGAAGGCAAAATTGCTTTTGCAGCAGTTGAACCCGACGGATCGCTGAACTACAATACCACAGCAAACGGATTGGGTTTCTGGTACGATAGCCAGGGTGCAGTTATTGGCTGGGGAAGCGACAACGACAGTAAACTATTTGCTGAATTTACAGCCGATAATTTTCAGTTTAGTATTGGTCAATACCCCGGAAAATCGAGTGCCGGCGACAAATACACGGTAAAAGAAGCATTTGTGTACACAAAAGAAGGAACACAGTATCAGCTAACATTTGTTTTTAACGTTACAATTCAATAAACACTTTGATTTCAGAGCGCTTACATATAACCAGTCCGACAAAACCAAAATTGGTTTTTCTGATGTTTTGTTTATCCATTTTCTTGTTTACGGGGTGTTCCGACGATGAACTTCCTGAAAAAGAAGATGATGAGGTTGAGTTAAATGCAGAATCTTTTCAGGTGGCGCAGATTACAATTTCAACTGAAAACAATTCGGAAATTGATTCGAAGGAAACCTATGTAAACTGTACTTTTTCGGTAGAATCGGATAACAGCGACTGGAATTATTCGGGAAGTGCAAAGGTCAGGGGAAGAGGAAATTCTACCTGGCTGTGGTATCCCAAAAAACCGTATCGTATTAAACTGGACAAAAAAGCTGAGATTCTTGGTTTAAAAGCAGATAAAGATTGGGTGTTACTGGCAGATTACCGCGATCCGACGCACTTAATGAATGCCTTTGTTTTTACGGTAGGCAAGGGTTTAAACCTGCCTTATTCAAACCACGTTCGTTATGTCGAAGTAACATTAAATGATAAATACATCGGGCTATATCTGTTGACAGAACAGGTAGAACAGGGCGAAAATCGCGTAGCAATAGATTCAGTAGGAGGAGTTTTAATTTCTCTTGATGCCGATGACGGGCCGGAGTTGTCACCAAACAGTGGCGACAATTTCTGGTCATCCGTCTACCGTGTGCCGGTGTGTGTTAAAAGTCCGGAAGCCATTTCCGCAGCCCGTTTGACTGCAATTAAAAGCGACTTTGCAAGGTTGGAAAACACCATAAAAAATGCAAATTACGCCGAAGTTGAACAAGAATTGGATATACCTCTTTTTATCGACTTTATGCTTATTCAGGAGTTGGTGTACAATGTGGAAGTGGACGCTCCGCGCAGTATCTATTTTTACAAGGAGAGTGGCGGTAGGTGGAAAATTGGTCCGCTTTGGGATTTCGACGCCGGTTTTGATTTCGACTGGGGTACAATGTACACAGGGCACAACTATTTCCATTCGTATAAAGAGCTGGTGTTGGGAACTTCGCCTGTAAATCATACGTCAGGTTATTGGGTTTCTGGTTTTTTTACCGATTTGTTTCAGAATAAACAGTTTGTAGAAGAATACAAACAACGGTGGTTGGCGGTAAAAGACAAAATTATGTCGGAGTATTGGGAAACAACGCAAAGTTATGCCGATGGTTTTTCGGTGGCAATGGAAAACGATGCCGAACGCTGGCCAATTAATAAAAGCAACGATACCGAAATCAGGCAAATGGAGCAGTGGTTATCAATGCGGATCGATTATTTGTCGGGTGTGATTGAAAACTATCCTGAAGGAACAAAGTAAACTGATTTGAAAAGAACATAAGAACAGAACCAAACTTTAAAAGGTAAAAGACTAAATTAGAATAATAAAATTTGATTTATAGTTATTTAAGAATATCCGAGCGTCAGTATAAGTATACGATTTGACTTCGTGATAGATCCGGTGAACGATAAAACTCCGGGATGAACGATAACGATTTAAAAAGACACAAAATGAAACCAAAGAATTTATATTTCTTTCTATTCTGCTGCATGTTTGTATGGAGTTTCGCTCCAGTTTCGAAAGCAAATGCATCGATTGCAACAACCGAAATCGATTCAATAAATATGGGGCTGGGAACTGTGGCATTTTCTACACCGGAGTTTAATCTGGAACTTTTAAATGCCTCGCACACAGTTGCCGGTTTGCATCCGGTATCGGAAGCCGACTTCGACTTTACACCGGGCGAATTGTTAAACCAACGCAGTAAGGCCGGTTTTTATCATTTAGGTGATATAAACTTTAGGGTGCGCGAATTGAACGAAACCGATTGGAAAAGTTTTTCATCGGCTGCCTCGCGCAAAAGTATCACTGTTTTAAATCCTGAAAAAGAGGACCAACTTGCTGTTTCGGATTTATCCGCAGTTTTGGAAGGAAGCCCGCTTAAAGTAGTTCGTTATTGGGAAAAAGAAGGCCAGCATATTGTTTTGCGCTTCGAAATAAAAAATATTTCCAATAACACAGTTGAAATTGGCTCATTGGGAATTCCCTTGATTTTTAACAACAACCACGGTCATAAATCACTGGACGAAGCACATGCCGAAAATGTTTTTTACGATCCGTACATTGGAAGCGATGCCGGTTATTTGCAGGTAATCCGTTTAAAAGGTAGTGGACCCGTACTTTTGGTTTTGCCTTTAGACGGTACACCGTTTGAAGCCTGGAATCCATTGCTTGACGATCCAACACGCAGGGGAATTACTTTTGAAGGATTTCACGAGTGGATGCCTTTAACCAAAGCCTATGCTGAAAACGAATGGAAAGAAGCTACTCCCTGGAACAAGCCTTCATCAATGGTTTTGAAGCCCGGAAAATCGCAAAGCTACGGCGTAAAACTGGTGTTAACCGACTCTATCCGCAACATTGAAAATGCCTTAATTGAAAACAAACGGCCTGTGGCTGTTGGTGTTCCCGGTTATGTGGTGCCTCAGGATGTAAATGCTGAGTTATTTTTAAAGTACGATCAGAAAGTAAAAAGCCTGAAAGTTGAACCGGAAGGTGCATTAACACTTACCAAAAAAGAAACCACTAAAAACGCTTGGGTAAAATACGACGTTAAAGCCAAAAGCTGGGGACGTACGCTGCTTACGATTACCTACAAAAATGGATTGAAACAAACCATAAATTATAAAATCATTAAACCCGAAGAAGAAGTGGTTGCGGATAACGGGCACTTCCTTACAACAAAACAATGGTTTGATGATGAGAATGATCTTTTCGATCGCGGACCTTCGGTAATTACATACGATTACGAAGAACAAAAACAGGTAACAGAAGACAGCCGTGCCTGGATTTGCGGATTAAGTGACGAAGGTGGAGCAGGTGCCTGGTTGAATGCCGTTATGAAACAATTGATTCAGCCCGATAAAGAGGAGGTTGCCAAATTGGAAGATTTTGTGCAAAAAACCATTTGGGGTGGAATTCAGTACAACGAAGGCAAAGAAAAATTCGGAGTACGTAAAAGTATGTTTTATTACGAACCCGATTCAGTTCCGGCGGGTACTTATAGCGCCGATGTAAACTACAAAACCTGGGCAGCCTGGGATAAAAAACATGCTGCTTCGGTAGAACGCTCGTACAATTATCCGCACGTGGCTGCGGCGCACTGGGTAATGTATCGTTTGGCACGAAATTACGAAGGGCTGGTTAACCAGCAAACCTGGGATTGGTACCTGATGAATGCTTATCAAACTTCCATGGCCATGGTGGAACTGGCTCCTTATTATGCGCAGTTTGGACAAATGGAGGGTAGTGTTTTTCTACTGATTCTGGAAGATTTGAAAGCGGAAGGTTTGTGGGAATATGCCCGAAAACTGGAAGCTCAAATGAAAGGCCGTGCCGATCATTGGGCAACCTTAAATTATCCGTTTGGAAGCGAAATGCCATGGGATTCAACCGGTCAGGAAGAAGTTTACATGTGGTCGTGGTACTTTGGATACGCAGATAAGGCCAACACAACTTTAAAAGCAATTTTGGCGTATATGCCAACCATCCCGCACTGGGCGTATAACGGAAATGCGCGTCGTTACTGGGACTTTTTATACGGTGGAAAATTGTCGCGTGTCGAACGCCAGATTCACCATTACGGTTCGGCTTTAAATGCCATTCCTGTTCTTCACGAATACAAACAAAATCCCGATGATTTATACCTACTGCGCGTTGGTTACGGCGGTGTATTGGGAGCAATTTCGAACATTACCGAAGACGGTTTTGCGCCGGCTGCTTTTCATTCATTTCCTTCAACCTTAAAAAACGATCCAATTTCAGGTGATTATGGTACCGGATTTTATGGTTACGCTGTAAATACATCGAGCTATTTAATGCAGAACGATGAATTTGGATGGCTGGCTTTTGGTGGTAATTTATCGGAAGAAGGCGATGTTGTAAAAGTGGACCTTACCACTGCGGCTAAATCGAGAATGTATGTTGCTCCTTTAAAATTATGGCTTACACTTGATGCCGGTAAATTTAAATCAGTTTCGTACAATAAAACTTCAGGCAAAGTAGAATTGGTACTCGATAAAACAAACGAGTATACACCAAATGCTTATTTGCGCATGAAGTCTTTTGGAGAATCGGCATTCAATGGTAAACCAAACGATTTTTCAAAAAACGACAGAGGACAGTATGTAATTCCGTTACAAAAAGAGACCACTAAAATCACCCTCAATTAAAACGGAAATGAAAACTATATTACGTTTGTTTGCAGCATTTACTTTGTTAATTGCTCTGTTTTCATGCGCTGAAAAAGAAAGGCAGAACACGCCACTTCAGCCGGTATCATTTACCGATGTGCATTTAAACGACTGTTTTTGGGCGCCCAAAATCGAAGTAAATCAGAAAGTATCAATCCCTTCTGCTTTTCAGAAAAGTGAAGAAACCGGCCGGGTAGACAATTTTGCTCTGGCAGCCGGTTTAATTGAAGGTGAACATCAGGGCGATTTCCCGTTTGATGATACTGATATTTATAAAATTCTTGAAGGTGCGTCGTATGCACTGGCCGCCGAATACGATGAAAAACTGGATCATTATCTGGATAGCCTGATTACTTACATTAGCGCTGCCCAGGAAGAAGATGGTTATTTGTACACCTGTTTAACGAACAAATGCGAACGCCTTCAACGTTGGTATGGAAACGGTCGCTGGGACCGCTTAAACAGTCATGAGTTATACAACTCGGGGCATTTGTACGAGGCTGCGGTTGCACATTACCAGGCCACCGGAAAAACCAGTCTTTTAAATGTAGCCATAAAAAATGCCGATTTGGTTTACAAGGATTTTGGCCCGAACGAAGGCCAGAAACATGTTCCTTCGGGACACCCGATTATTGAAATGGCTCTGGTGAAATTGTACCGTGCCACGGGCGATAAAAAGTACCTCGAACTGGCTCGTTATTTTATTGATGAAACCGGAAAAGGAACCGATGGTCACGAATTAAACGCATACAGTCAGGATCACATGCCCATTGTTGAACAGGAAGAAGCTGTTGGACATGCCGTGCGTTTGGGTTATTTGTATTCGGGAGTTACCGATGTGGCTTCGTTAATGCAGGATGACTCATTGATGATGGCCACCAAAAGAGTTTGGGACAATGTGGTTTCCAAAAAACTATACATCACCGGTGGAATTGGCCAACGGGCACAAGGCGAAGGTTTTGGCCCCAATTATAAGTTGCCCAACATGACTTCGTATTGCGAAACCTGTGCGGCCATTTCGAATGTGTATTGGAATTATCGTTTGTTTTTGAACGATGCCGATGCAAAATACTACGATGTTTTGGAGCGCACACTATACAACGGTCTAATTTCAGGAGTATCACTCAGCGGCGATTTGTTTTTTTACGATAATCCTTTGGAATCGGTGCACAATCACGAGCGTGCTCCATGGTTTGGATGCGCTTGTTGTCCGGGAAATGTAACTCGTTTTATGGCTTCGGTGCCCGGTTATGTGTATGCAGCCGGCGAAAACAGTTTGTTTGTAAACCTGTTTGCCGAAGGTGTTGCCGAAATTTCGGTGGGCGAAAACAAGGTTAAAATTACTCAGGAAACCCGGTATCCCTGGGAAGGAACGGTTAAACTGAAAATGGAGGAGGCACCTGTCGGCAAATTTGCTTTGATGGTGCGTATTCCAGGATGGGCACAAAACCAGGTGGTTCCTTCCGATTTGTACCGTTTTGTTTCTTCGGATTCAGAAAAATACAGCCTGAAAGTAAATGGTGTAGTTGTGGAATCTAACCTGAAAAAGGGATATGTTGAGATCAACCGAAACTGGAAAAATAACGACGTGGTTGAACTTGTTCTGCCAATGCCGGTGCGAAAAGTTGTTGCAAACGAAAAAGTGGAAAACGACAAAGGAAAAGTGGCCCTTCAGCGTGGTCCTGTTGTTTATTGCCTGGAAGACAAAGACAACAACAACGACTGGTTGTTCGACAATTACATTGATGCCAACACTGCAGTTGAGAGCAGGTACGAAGCTGATTTGTTAGGTGGTGTTGTTACTTTAAGTCTGGAAGGGAATAAGGTAGAAGGAGAGAAGGAACAATCCACAACTTTAAAAGCAATCCCTTATTATACCTGGAACAACCGTGGAAAATCGAACATGTTGGTTTGGATTCCTGCCGAAAAAAGTACGACGGTGACAAAACCTGCATCCTCTGTTTTGGATCTGGCAGAAGCAAAAGCATCAACCGATTGGGCTCCCGGATTAGATGACGGATTCGATCCTAAAAGTTCGGACGACACGGATAAGGCATATTTCTACTGGTGGTTAAAAGAAGGAGCTGAAGATTGGGTGGAGTACGATTTTGAAAAACCTGTCACACTTTCTGAGTCTTCGGTCTACTGGCTCAATCTCGATCATTACGACGTGAATTACCGTGCTCCTGAAAACTGGAACTTACAATATTTAAACTCAAAAGGAACCTGGGCTGACGTGGAAACTTCAGATGCATTTGGAGTGGCTTTGAATGCCTACAATACAGTAAACTTTAAACCTGTAAAAACAAAAGCAATCCGTTTAAATGCCAAACAACAGGAAGGTTTTTCAGCAGGTATAATGGAATGGAAACTCAAATAAACACAATTGTTTTATGGTAATACAATACATAAAACCAACCATTTTAAAAAACAACAAATGAACCGAATTATATATTCACTAAATATTTTACTGTTTGTGATCGGTGCCTGCGCATATCAGTCGCAGGCGTCCAACTCTTACAGTAGTATTCGTTTTGAAGCGAATGAAGACAGTATCAACATTGCTGAAATTGCAACAGCAAGCACTTCTTATGTATCCGACTGGGAAAGCCTGGATGCGGTTAACGATGGTTTTGTACCTGCCAATTCCAACGATAAAACGCACACAGCTTATGGAAACTGGCCAAATCCAAATTCCTATCAATGGGTAGAGTATGCATGGACTCAGCCATTTATTGCAACATCAATTGAGATTTATTGGTTTGATGACGGCGGCGGTGTAATTACTCCCAATGACGCGTACATTGAAACCTATAACGAAACAGCTTCAGCATGGGAGAAAGTTGTTGATGTTCCTTGTGTAAAAAATCAATTTAATGTGGCGTTTTTGGGTGAGTTACAAACCACCCGGTTACGTGTTTCAATGATGAACGAAAATGAATCAACCGGAATTTTAGAGTTTCGGGTGTGGGGGCGCAGTTTGTCAGGGAGTACCGATTTTAATGCACCAACGGCACCGGGCACACCCGAAATAATTGGAATGACAGAAACCAGTATTTCTGTTCAGTGGCAAGGTTCTTCGGATGATGATAAAGTAGCGGGATACAATATTTTGCTGAATGATTCCGTGGTTAAAACGGCACCTTATCGCATTGCTACATTAAAAGATCTGACTCCAAATTCTCATTTTATGTTGGCAGTTCAGGCAGTTGATGCTGCCGGAAACGTATCAAAACCAAGCGACGGTATTTGGGTGTTTTTTGGCGACGACGAACATGCCGCCAAAGCGTACAATTGGCCAAGTTACAGTCCTACTTTAAATTATAATTTCAAAGATGAGTTTCCTGCTCTCGACATGCCAACAAAAGACCTCGATGATTGTGCTCAGGTGGTGGGTTCTCAATCATCGGATTGGTGGACCTTTAAGTGGGGACCCAATAAACGATCGGAAATTACCGAGGCGGCGATAACTCCCATGCTGGAACGATTAAACCAGGATTTTGCGTATTTCCGCGATACAATGGGTTGGCCACCTGATAAACGAGCCAAAGACGGATACCGAAGTGCAGTTTATCTGTACGGTTCCGGCTTATCGTGTATTGATAATGCCGATACAATGGCCTTGGGTGGCTGGCAAAGTGCCGTTGGAGGATATGCTTGTATTCTGGCATCGTATTACCCGATTTATTCATTTGATCCATCGTGCCCGTACAACGACCGTGAAGCTCAAATGGGAGCAATGGTTCACGAAGGAATACACGCAGTTCTGGCTGATTTACCGGGTGCTAAAAAGGCGGCCTGGTTTCAGGAAGGTGGAAATACCTGGTTGCAACAGGAAGCCGCAGCCCGCCAGTCGAACGATTACAGCTCGATGGGCTTTCTGAATGCCTGTCCGTACATTGCGCCGTTTATGCCCATTGAATGTTACACAGGTTGGTTGCAGGACGGAACTTTTGGCGGACCAAGTGCTGAAGGAGTGAACCGTTTTGAGGGAAGCCAGCAAATATGTACCTGGAGAAGGCTTCTTGGTGGAAATCAATATGGAAATACTTTCCCAACATTTTTAGGTCAGGCATTGGGTAAAGGTAGTGTGGCCTGGATTTGGCGAAACTGCCCCGAACGCGTTCTCGCAGGAATGGCAAACGGCATTGGCGATATGCAAATTCGTCGTATAATAATGGAATACCGCGCAAAACAGGCTTTGGTGGATATGGAAGAATGGAGTGGCGCCATTAAAAAATTACTGGATGCTAACTTTAATTCAAATATTGGAGCGGAATGGCAACCCAGCTGGATGAGTCCGACAATTTGGAAGGCAACACCGTATGTAAAAACATGGATGCGCGATACCGAGAATAAAATATTAACTCCGGAACCGCGCACAACTCCGGGCTGGTCGGGAGCAAACCAGATTCCTTTAAAAGTATCGGGCAACGAGGTTGTGGTGAATTTTATGCCAATTGGCGAAAATATGACCTGTCAGTTGTGTTACCGTGCAACTGATGGAACAGCTGTATACAGCCATCCTGTGTCGGAAGGTGAGTGCCGTTTGAAACTGGAGAAAGCGGCAGCCAACGGAGTTGTGATTGCTGTTATTTGTAATACCGATTATGTGTACGAAGGCGAAGAAACCAGAATGGCACATTTTGATTACCGTTTACAATTGGTTGAAGGCATTGAAGGCAAAGCCAGTGTTTACCGAAAGTGGTACGATTACAATGCAGTGATTACCGATGTGACTGATCCTGTTGAACCCTTTCCAACTGAAGGTGCAACCATTTATGACGATGTTACCGGTGTAAATACTATTCCGGTTGAACGCAGTACTTTCAAAACAAAAATGTTTCCTAATCCAATAACATCAAATGATATTTTAAATATTGATTTTGATGCAAAAAGTACAGGAGAAAAGGAGGTTTTAATAATTGATGCCAGAGGATCTGTATTGTATCGGATGAAAGGAATTACTGAAAATCAATACAAAATTCCGATTGAAGGCAGATTAAAATCAGGAATTTATTTTGTGAATGTGTTGGCAAATAATGTAAGCGACACACATAAAATTGTGGTGCAATAATAGAATAGAAATTTGAAGGAGAGGTTGTCTGGAAAGTATTTAATAGTTCATTCTGAACTTGTTTCAGAATCTTAATGTGCTGATTAAATTACCCAGAAATAAATTCAGGGTGACGGTTTTGCATAAGTTATTTGCTTTTTGGATAGCCCTTTCTCCAGAAATTATTCGGTTCAATAGATTCTGGTTTGATAACTTTAGGCAATTAAGAGTTAAAAGAAAAGAATTATTCAAGACGAATTTTAGTTAGAACTTAACTTAAATAAATGCGATATGTTAGTACGGTTTTTGACACTTAGCTGTTTTTTTACCTGTTTTTTTTGTTCCTGGGCATCGGCACAAATTACCCGTGAAGATTATGAAAAGGCAGATTCTGTAATGAAATTAAGTGATCTGGTTTACAATCAGGTTTCGGAGGTAAACTGGATCGATTCGTCGGCTACCTGTTGGTATGTTGTTAAAACCAAAAATGGTTACGAATACAAGTTGGTTGATGCAATAGCAAAAACAAAACAAAGCTTGTTTGATACCGAAAAACTGGTATTAAAGCTAAACGAGAAACTGGATAAAAAAACATCAGCGGAAAAATTTCAACTTCGCAAAATTGACTTCGAACCGGGAACGGAAAACATACATTTTGTATTTGAAGATGCACATTGGACCTGCAATTTACAGGATTATACCGTAACAAAAGATTCGGTGGTGAAAGCTCCAAAACCAAGGCCGTACTGGAACGATGATTTTGATGAAATGGGGAACGATCCTGTTGTTTCGCCCGACAGTGTTTATACTGCTTTTATAAAAAATTACAACGTTTACATATGCAATACTAAAGATAAAAATGAATACCAACTGAGTTATGATGGTTCGCCCGGCGATTTTTATTCATCGTATTTTTCGTGGTCGCCCGATTCAAAAAAGCTGGCGGTGAACAAGGTTCGCCCAAACGAAAAACGGGAAATTTATTTTGTCGAATCATCACCAAAAACGCAGTTACAACCCATCTTTCACAAACGCAATTACCTTAAACCGGGTGATGCTCTTCCCATCAAACATCCCTCACTTTTTGATGTGGAAAATAAAAAGCAAATTCCGGTTGATACAAAAGATTTCGAACACCAGTACGAAATTTCAAGACCGGGCTGGAACAAAGCCAGCTCGGCTTTTACTTTCGAATTTAACCAGCGCGGACATCAGGCTTATAAAGTAGTTGAAGTAAATGCAGAAAGCGGAAAAACGCGTGTGTTGGCAGCTGAACAAAGCTCTACTTTTATCGATTACAGCGGAAAACGTTATCGTTACGATTTGGAAGAAACCAATGAAATGATTTGGGCATCAGAACGAGACGGATGGAACCATCTTTATTTGATTGACACCAAAAGCGGTGAGGTAAAAAATCAAATTACAAAAGGCGAGTGGGTGGTACGTCAGGTTGTACATGTTGATGTTAAAAACAGATCGGTAATTTTTTACGGTTCAGGAAAAAACAAAAACGAAGATCCGTATTACATGCATTGTTACAAGGTAAATTTCGACGGTAGTAAGTTGATGGATTTAACACCGGAGAAAATGAATCACGAGCTTGTATTTTCGAAGCAATTTGATTATTTCGCCGACACATACTCAACAGTTGATGTTGCTCCTGTTACCGTTTTACGTCGCACTTCAGATGCGAAAGTATTGCTGGAAATGGAGAAAACTGATATTTCCGGGTTGCTGGCTAAGGGCTGGATAGCACCTGAACCTTTTGTGGCAAAAGCCCGCGATGGAAAAACGGATATTTGGGGAAATATTTATCGCCCCACAAATTTTGATGCAACCAAATCGTATCCAATTATCGAATACATTTATGCAGGGCCACACAGCTCCTTTGCACAGAAAAGTTTCAGACCGGTTAATTATGCATTTTCGAGTCTTGCCGAGCTGGGTTTTGTTATTGTGCAAATGGATGGAATGGGAACTTCGAACCGATCAAAAGCCTTCCAGGATGTTTGTTACAAAAACCTGAAAGATGCCGGTTTCCCCGATCGTATTTTGTGGATTAAAGCCGCAGCCGAAAAATACAGTTTTATGGATACTACGCGGGTAGGTTTATTCGGTGGTTCGGCCGGAGGTCAAAGTACGCTCGCTGGTTTGTTGTTTCATCCTGAGTTCTACAAAGCCGGTGTGTCGTCGTGTGGCTGCCACGACAACCGCATGGATAAAATCTGGTGGAACGAACAGTGGATGGGTTACCCAATCGGGCCTGAATATGCAGCTTGTTCAAATGTGGAGAATGCCCATTTGTTAAAAGGCAAACTTATGTTGATAGTGGGAGAAATGGACGACAATGTTGATCCGGCTTCAACCATGCAGGTTGCTAATGCGCTTATCAATGCAAAAAAAGATTTTGAACTGGTTGTATTACCGGGTACAAACCATACTTTGGGTGGAACCTACGGCGAGCAGAAACGCAGAGACTTTTTTATCCGAAACTTTTTAAATGAGCAAACACCGGACTGGAACCGGATTTCAGAATAATATTCAACTCCATCTTCAATAGTAAAATAGTAAATCATGAAAAGAAGACACAATCCTACAGCAACAGTTCTGTATTTATTCATTCTATTTGCACTGTTTACAAGCCTTCCGGTATTGAGTCTGGCTAAAGAAAAACCAGGCACTAATTCACAGGATTATACAATTACAGCGCCTCCAAAAGAACTTGGATTCGATGCATTCTATAAAAAATATGTCAATGTAAACGGCATACATATTATAAGCTCGCACAGAGTTCCCGATTCGGCTTTTGTTGTGGCTTGTTCAATCATCGATTTTATGACATCCGGCTTACCCGAAAACGTACTGGAACAAATGGTGAAAATGAATACCCGTGTTGGAATTATGGCCCGTTACGAAGGTACTACCGATATTCCCGAGCATGCTCATTTAGCAAACGATACCACTTTAAACTGGGATGTGCGTGCACGCGGATTGGGTGGCGATATGCATTTGCCATTAACCACTTGTGCCGAAGAAAATCTGCTTTGTTATCAGATTGATAAGTACCATGCCGAAGATATTCTTATTCACGAATTTGCGCACACCATTCACGGAGTTGGTATTCTTCCGCTCGATTCAACTTTTAATAATTTGTTGCAGGAAAAACTGGATGCAGCAATGGCAAACGGCAAATACAAAAATACCTACGCCGCCACCAATATTTGGGAATACTGGGCCGAAGGTGTTCAGAACTGGTTTAATGTAAATGCCGAAGTTGAAACTCCCGACGGGAAACACAACTGGGTAAATACCCGAGCCGATATGAAAATTTACGATAAAGATTTGTACGACATTGTTCGTCGCTATTTTCCGGAATTTGAGACCAGCCCGTCGTGTCATCAAAGTGCAAATTTGTTTCAGGAGTAGAGGTGTTAAATGATTTTTGAAAGGAGGAAGATTGTATGAAAAGTGTAATAACTGAATTAATACCAAAGGCATTTCAACTAAAGAATTTTAGTTTGTTTGAAAAGTTATCGGAACAGGAACTTAATGTTTTGGAATATGAAGCTAGCCGAAAAAGTTTTAAAAAAGGAACGGTAATTTATCGTGAAGGGAGCCGGCATTCCGACTTTTATTGTATTCTGAGAGGAGTTGTAAAAGTGTATAAAATAGGAACCAATGGCAAACCTCAAATTATTCGTTTTGCCAAAACCGGCGATATAATTGCTTACCGTTCATTAATTAGCCGAGAGTTGGCCTGCACTTCCGCAAAGGTTATGGAAGATACAATTGTATGTCAAATTCCCTACGAGAGTATTGCTCCTTTACTTTCTTCAAACGGACAATTTTCTCAGCTTATTATGCAGCTTTTGTGTAAAGAACTTCGGGAATCAAATAACCTTTTAACGGATATTGCACAAAAGTCGGTGCGGGGAAGAACGGCAGAAACCTTACTCGCTTTGAAAGAAGAATTTGGCGTTGACGAACTAAACACCTTAAAAATTTCTATTACAAGAGAAGATTTGGCCAACAGAGCCGGAACGGTTACAGAGTCTTTAATTCGAGTAATGTCTGAATTCAGAAATGAAAGGCTGCTTGATTTGCCGGGAAGAAAAATAGTGTTTCTGAATACGCCAAAATTGCAAAGTGTGGCCAATTATTAAGTGAGTTCCAACATCTGTGCAAGTATTCGAAACATTTGTTGTTTCCTAAATGCACCAAACAAAAGATATTTGAACCAAAATAAACCAAGTATAATACGACCTAAATTTTGAAACGAACAACAAATAGATTATCCGAACCACAAACAAAGATGATGAAACGGGCAAATACATTAAAAACACAAACAGGGATGATTCAATCGCCCATGCGGGTTCCGCACGAAACCGCCAAAACCAATTTCTTAAATCGTGTAAAAATTAATAAGGTAGTAATTGGCATTGTGCTCTGTTTTTTTGCCTTTAGTCCAACATCTATGTTTGCTCAAAACGGTGACCAGATTCTTGACGGAATTGGAGAAACAGCATTAATTGCCCGTTACACATTTAATGGCACTGCAAAAGATTGGTCGCGTAATAATTTGCACGGAAGTATTCAGGGAGCCGGTTTTAAATTTATCGACGACAAGCAGTTTGGAAAAGTACTTTCTTTATCGGGCGATGAAGATACTTTTGTTTCGCTTCCCGGAGGATTGGTAAGAGGCGAGGAATCGTTAAGTATCAGTGGGTGGATTTTTCTGAATTCGCAGGACAAGAAACAGGTATTTTTTGATTTTGGGAAAAACGAACAAGATCATTTTTGTGTTCAGATATCATCAACTGATGATTCTGGTTTGCAGGCTCAGGTGGTAACAGGCAATAGAAATTTCCTTGCAAAAGCGCCCGCACTAGTGCCAAATACATGGAATCATCTGGCAGTAGTTATTGATATTCCCGAAAAAACCTTACGTGTACACGTCAACGGAAAGCTGGTAAGCGAAACAAATAATGTTGAAATGGAACTAAGCCAACTTTTCGACAATAATTCAGTTAAAAATAATAAGCTTTATATCGGGAAATCATTGTCTTCTGATAATCAGAGTTTAAATGCCCGATTGTTTGATTTTCGGATTTACAGAATTCCTTTAAGCGAAAACCAAATTGAAAGTATACACAACAATGCACTAAAAGTAGAAGAAACAGTAGTTAGAACCCGAAAAGAGCGCGACCGCAGTTTACCAAAGTTTCCGGAAACCACTCCGCAGTTGTATAACTCGTTTCTTGCCGAAGTGCCGGATATTCATGTGGAAACAGTTGTTGGAGTGCTTCCTCGCTTGCCACGTTATGTGCATGGCGTTTACAACAAAAATATTGAAGGGCCGGATGTAAGAGTGATTTGGCCGGCACCCGAAGACAACAGTTCTGTGCTCAATCCAGGAAAATATACAGTTACCGGACGTGTTTCGGGAACAGATATTCATCCCAAAGCCATTGTTACGGTAAGCAATAAAAAGCAGGGCGTGGCACCGGAGCGCAGCCTGGAAGTTTTTGAACTTAACCAGGTGACTTTGAATGAAGACATTCACAATCACAAGACAAAGTTTATAGAAAACCGCGATAAATTTTTACAAGGACTTGCAACCACAAATCCCGACGATTTCCTTTATATGTTTCGGAATGCTTTTGGCCAGAAACAGCCTGAAGGCGCAGAACCACTGGGAGTATGGGACAGTCAGGAAACGAAATTGCGAGGCCATGCAAGCGGGCATTATTTGAGCGGAATTGCTCAGGCCTATGCAAGTACAGCTTACGATGCATCTCTCCAGGCTAATTTTTCCGGTAAAATGGAGTATATGGTGAACACTTTGTATAAACTGTCTTTGTTATCGGGGCAGCCAAAAACAGCAGGAGGAGAATGTGTGGAAGACCCGAGTGCAGTACCACCGGGACCGGGTAAATCTGATTTCGATTCGGATTTAACTGAAGAAGGCATTCGAACCGATTACTGGAACTGGGGCAAAGGATTTATAAGCGCCTATCCGCCAGACCAGTTTATTATGCTTGAAAACGGTGCCAAATACGGAACAGACAATAGTAAAGTGTGGGCTCCTTACTATACTTTGCATAAAATACTTGCCGGGTTAATGGATATTTACGAGGTAAGCGGCAATAAAAAGGCGCTGGAAATAGCCAAAGGTATGGGCAACTGGGTACATGCCCGTTTAAGTCAGCTGCCAACTAATACGCTTATTAGTATGTGGAACAGTTACATTGCCGGCGAATTTGGAGGAATGAACGAAGCGATGGCCCGGCTTTATCGCCTGACTGACGAACAGCGTTACATGGAAACTGCACAGTTATTTGATAATATCAGGGTATTTTATGGCGACGCCGCACATTCTCACGGATTGGCAAAAAATGTGGATATGTTCCGCGGATTACATGCCAACCAGCACATACCACAAATTATGGGAGCACTTGAAGTGTATCGTGATTCTGAAATGCCGGAATACTATCATATTGCCGATAACTTTTGGGATATGACCACCAACGATTATATGTATAGCATTGGTGGTGTGGCCGGAGCCAGCAATCCTGCAAATGCAGAATGTTTTACGAAGGAGCCTGCAACACTTTACGAAAATGGTTTTTCGGCAGGTGGACAGAATGAAACCTGCGCTACCTATAACATGCTAAAATTAAGCAGGAATCTGTTTCTTTTCGATCATCGTGCCGAACTTATGGATTATTACGAACGGGGATTGTACAACCATATTCTGGCTTCGGTTGCCGAAGATTCTCCGGCAAATACGTATCACGTGCCTTTAAGGCCGGGCTCTGTAAAACATTTTGGTAATTCCGATATGCATGGTTTTACCTGTTGTAACGGAACTGCACTCGAGAGTAGCACAAAACTTCAGAACTCGATCTATTTTAAAAGTGCCGACAACAAAGCTTTGTATGTAAACCTATACGTACCTTCTACTTTAAACTGGACAGATAAGAAAATAACGGTAACTCAAAAAACGGCGTTCCCGAATGAAGATTACACGCTGTTAACCATTAATGGAAATGCTACTTTTGAGATGAATGTGCGTGTGCCACATTGGGCAACTAAAGGTTTTGAGGTTAAGATTAACGGGAAAGTGGAAAAAGTGGCTGCCCAACCCGGAAGTTACCTTACTTTAAAACGTAAGTGGAAAGACGGGGATACCATTGAGTTACGCATGCCTTTTTCTTTTTATTTAGAACCGGTTATGGATCAGCAGAATATTGCCAGTTTGTTTTACGGGCCTGTTTTACTTGCAGCCCAAGAAGAAGAACCACGTAAAGATTGGCGTAAAATTATACTAGATGCTCGTGATATCAGTAAATCGATTTCAGGCGATCCGGAACAGTTGCTGTTCAATATTGACGGGGTTGTTTTTAAGCCATTTTACGACACGTATGGACGACATTCTGTATATCTTGATGTTACCTTGAAATAAAATAGTGCTGGTTTGAAAAAGGAATTAAACTGATTATACTTACATCATGAAGCGAATAAAACCGACTCTAATTTTTGTTGCTTTAACTATTCTTTTTCTTGTAACAAGCATTGCAAACACTTCGGCTTCATCAATTGATACTGTTTTTTTTACGGTTTCGATGGAAAATCCTTCGACACATTATTTTCATGTGGAAATGGAATGCACGGGCTTGGATTTGCAGGAATATCAGTTTAAAATGCCCGCCTGGACTCCCGGTTATTACTGGATACTTGATTTGGCAAAAAATGTAACAGATTTTAAGGTTAGGGATGAAAGGGGAGAAATGCTCAAGTGGGAGAAAACAAAAAAAGATACCTGGGTGGTAGAGGCGCCAAATGCAAAGAAACTGACTGTTTCGTATGATGTTTTTGCCTACACGCGATCGGTAGCAGAACCCTGGCTGGATGATGGCAGAGCTTTTATTTCGCCCACGGGCATTTTTATGTATCTCAATGAAAAACTGGATTACCCCGTAAAAATAAAAGTCAATCCGTTTGCCGATTGGAAAAATATAAGTACCGGCTTAAAGGAAGTGAAGAATGAACCCAATACTTTTATTGCTTCAAACTTCGATGAGCTTTATGATTGTCCTATTTTAGCCGGTAATATGGAAGTTATTTCGTTTCAGCTCAACGAGATTCCGTACACAATTTTGATGGAAAATCCTGCTGAATTTGATCGTAAAACATACACCAGTGACTTCAGAAAAATAGCAAAAAGTGCCACAGAACTAATTGGTCATGTTCCGTACGATAAATACACCTATTTGATAATGGATCAGGGATTTGGCGGCCTTGAACACCGCAACTCAATGGCGGTATTTTCGAATTCGAATTACGACATTACAAACAGTGAAGGGTATAAAGGGTGGTTGTCGTTTATAGCGCACGAGTTTTTTCATTTGTACAATGTTAAAACCATCCGGCCAATTGAACTGGGGCCATTTGATTATTCGCAGGAAAACTATACCAACATGTTGTGGGTGGCCGAAGGTTTTACGGTGTATTACGAATACCTGGTACTAAACCGCGCCGGACTATTTTCGTTAAAAGAAGTACTGGACGCCTTAAGCCACACTTTTGCCAAATTTGAAAATGCCAACGGACGAAAGCTTTTGTCGGCAAGGCAAGCCAGTTTCGATACCTGGCTAAACTTTTTTAACTGGAACAATCATACCGATAATACAACCATTTCATACTACGACATTGGCTGTGCTTTGGGCATGCTACTCGATTTAAAAATCAGAAACGAAACCAACAACGAAAAATCGCTCGACGATGTAATGCGCTCCATCTATTACGATTTTCATAAAAAACAAAACCGGGGTTATACCGATGATGAATTTCGGGCAGTGTGTGAAAAAATTGCAGGCTGTTCGCTGGAGGAGATTTTTAATTATGCAGCATCTACGGTTCCAATGGATTATCAAAAATATTTGTCGTTTGCCGGAATTGAGATTAATCTGAACCCTGAAAAAGAAATTTCATTTGGCGTTTCGCTTCGGAAAAATGGAGACAATTGGATCGTTTCTGATATCGACCGGAATTCGCCTGCCTGGCAAAAAGGCTTAAGCATTGATAACCAAATTCTTTCCATAAACGGAAAAGCAGTAAATGATGAATCGATAAAAATGCTTTCCAATCCTAAAAACACGGGTAAACTGAGCTTAAAAGTTTCGGGAAGAGCAGGAGAAAAAGTAATTGTGATAGAGACTTTTGGAAAAGCGAGTTGCGACTATAAAATGGTTCCTGTCGCACAAATGAGTACAAAACAAAAAACTATATTGGAATCCTGGATTCAGGAATAAAATAAAATAGAATGAGAAGATTGTTAGTTGCGGTTTTATCGGGATTTTTAATGCTGAATGCATGCAAACCTGTAATGCAGAAAAATGAAACAGAACATTTGGGAAATCCAGTATTACCGGGCTGGTTTGCCGATCCTACCATAAAAAAGTTTGGCGACATTTATTACATTTATGCAACCACCGATAACGAAATGCTCGCATCGGGAGCACCCACCGTTTGGTACAGCAACGATCTAAAAAACTGGTACAATTATACCATGGAGATACCGTCGTTAAATTCGGTTAATCTGAAAAATTTTTGGGCTCCTGACATTATTGAAGGCGATGACGGACGTTACTACCTGTACTTTGGAAACTGCCAGGCCGGATGCAATATTTATGGTTATGTTTCAGACACTCCGGTTGGTCCCTGGATTAAATTGCACGACGACGATACTCCTGTAATTGCACATAATTATCCGATTGACGGATTTCCTTCGCTAGATGCGCAGTTTTTTAAAGACGATGACGGTGTTATATACGGTTACTGGGGAACCTGGGTGCATTACAACAGCGGTTATGCAGTAGGAATTTTAAATAACAAAACCTTGGATGAAATGAGCGCTTCTCAAAATATTCCGCTGGAACAAACTCCGGAGCCTTTTGAGGCGGCGTACATGATGAAAAAGAACAACAAATACATTCTGATGTATTCGGGAGCTTCGTGTCACGACGAAACATACAACGTCCGTTATTCCTGGTCCGATAGTCCATATGGCCCATTTACTCCGGGTAAAAACAATCCAATTTTACAAACCAATGTCGATGGTACGGTTCATGGGCCGGGGCATCATTCGGTTTTGCAGGATGGCGACGATTACTACATTGTTTATCACAAACACGATTACCCATTTACCGCCGGTGGTTTAGCGCGTCAGGTTTGTATCGACAGTTTGATTTTTGAAAACGATTCAACAATTAAGGCTGTTGTTCCAACTTTACAGGGAATTCAATCACCCGTTTGTTCCGATGTTCCTGAGAATATTGCTTTGGGCGCAAAAACGAACGCTTCATCTGTTTATCATTTACAATCGCCTGACTACGATTACAAGTATCTACCCGAATTTGCTACCGACGATAACAATGCTACCATGTGGAAGGCTGCTAATAATAGTTTCCCGCAAAACATTGTTATTGATCTGGGAACAAAACAGAAAGTAAGCAGAGTAGCCACCTTTTTTGAATTTGCCAGTTATTACTACCAGTACAAAATAGAATATTCAGAGGATGGTGAATCCTGGGAAGTGTTTGCCGATCAATCATCGAACCAGACGTCGGGAAGTCCTATGATTGACGACAACGACGTTAGTGCGCGTTTCCTGAAAGTTACGGTACTTGGTTCGGAAAAAACAGGTACATACGCTGCCATCTGGAATTTAAAAGTGTATTCATCAAGGTTTGAAATTCCGCTAAATCTTACAAATAAACCATCAAACAATGATCCGGGCGCGGCAAGTTCAAAAAGCCTTCTTGTTGGTTTCGACTTGAATAATAAGGATGTGGCGCCAAATGCAAAATCAATTAAAAATGAAGGATTGTTAGGCGGAGAGTTGGCGAAAAGGGGAGAACTTGAAATTATTTCGGACAAGGAAACCGGTAAAAAAGTAGTGCACTTTAAAAAGGGTGCTTTGGTTTTGGATGGTATTGAAGTGCCAAAAGCGTTGGAGTGGAACGGTGCATTTTCTGTGGCAACCTGGGTAAATAATCCTGAGATTGACGACAGGGATGAATGTTTGGCCTCGTGGTGCGACCGCACCGAATTTTATCTTGCAAATTCATACAACGCAGTACATTACAACAGAAGCAACTTTGGAGCCGTAGCACATCTCGATGGTCATTTTGATTTGCCTTATAAAAATCTTCCAGGCGCCGGAGACTTGCATTTTATAGTAGTTACTTTTGATGGGGTAGTAGAAAAAGTATATGTTGATGGGAAGTTGGATAATGCTCAGAATATGCTTTTGTCCTCTTCAGTAAAAAATGCGACTATCAGAATTGGTGCTTCCGATTTTGGTGAAAACTACTCCGGTTATATGACTTCGTTCGGACTTTATGACTACGCTTTAAGCACAAATGAAATTTTAGAATTATTACAAACAACAAAATCTTTTGAAGCAAAAGTTGAAAAATAGAATTATAAATGTATATTTGACACTTAAGAAAACTTAGTCAATAATAATAAACTTTTTAAAAATAACTTATGGCTACATTAGATTGGATTGTGATTGCAATTTTTGCAATACTTCTTATTGGTATAATTGTTTGGGTGTTTCGGCAGAAACAAAATAGTTCAGGCGACTATTTCTTAGCCGGACGCGATGCAACATGGATTGCAATTGGAGCATCTATTTTTGCTTCAAATATTGGTTCAGAACATTTAATCGGATTGGCCGGTGCCGGTGCTTCAAGCGGAATGGCTATGGCACACTGGGAAATTCAGGGCTGGATGATTCTGATTCTAGGATGGGTGTTTGTACCGTTTTATACGCGAAGTATGGTAACTACAATGCCCGAATTTTTGGAACGTCGTTACAACAAAGAGTCGCGTTCTATTTTATCCGTAATTTCTCTTATAAGCTACGTTCTTACAAAAGTAGCCGTAACGGTTTACGCCGGCGGATTGGTTTTCCAGCAGGTATTTGGAATTGAAACCATGTGGGGAATTGATTTCTTCTGGATTTCGGCAATTGGTTTGGTATTACTTACTGCATTATATACAGTTGTTGGTGGAATGAAGTCGGTTCTTTATACTTCTGTACTTCAAACACCGATTCTTCTTTTAGGTTCCATCATCATTTTAGTTTTAGGTTTAAAAGAACTTGGTGGTTGGGATGAAATGATTCGGATTACCAGTGCAGTTCCTGTAAACGAACATGGCGATAGTATGGCCAATTTAATTCGAAGTAACCGCGATTCTGATTTCCCATGGCTGGGTGTATTTATCGGATCGGCGGTTATTGGATTCTGGTATTGGTGTACCGACCAGTTTATTGTACAACGTGTGCTTTCCGGAAAGGATGAAACACAGGCGCGCAGAGGTACTATTTTTGGTGCTTACTTAAAACTTACTCCGGTGTTTTTATTTATGATTCCGGGTATGATCGCTTTTGCTTTGCATCAAAAAACAGGTTCATTTTTGCCATTACTGGACAGTGGTGTTCCAAATGCTGATGCTGCTTTCCCTACGTTGGTTGCCAAACTGTTGCCTGCAGGTGTTAAAGGACTTGTAGTTTGTGGTATTTTAGCTGCTTTAATGAGTTCGCTGGCGTCGTTATTTAACTCGTCGGCCATGTTGTTTACCATCGACTTTTATAAAAAATTCAGACCTACTTCAAGCGAAAAGAAATTATTAAGTGTAGGTCGTATTGCTACCATTGTAATTGTAATTCTGGGTATCTTATGGATTCCGGTAATGCGTCAAATTGGTGATGTATTGTATACTTATTTGCAAGATGTTCAGTCGGTATTGGCTCCTGGTATTGCCGCAGCTTTCCTATTGGGTATTCTCTCAACAAAACCAACTCCTAAAGGAGGAATGTGGGGAATGATCTCCGGTTTTATTGTCGGTATTATGCGTTTGGGTGCAAAAGTGCTTTATACTACACTGGCCGGTAATGCCGGTTATACCGATGTAAAACGATGGGCTGCTGAAACCGGTGTTAATAACATATTCTATACACTGTTTTACGATGTAAACTGGTTGTTCTTTAGTGGAGGAATGCTTGTTTTTAGTATGATTGTTGTAATGGTTGTGAGTAGATTCACCGAGTCGGCACCGGCGGCACAATTAGTTGGCTTAACATTTGGATCGGCTACCGATGAACAAAAGGCGGCAACAAGAGCAAGCTGGGGCATTTGGGATGTTGTACATTCAGCAATAATTATTGGTATTACTGTCGTTTTTTACATATATTTCTGGTAGTAAAATTAATTAAGAAAATATGAAATATTTAAGTGTTTTTATATTGGCTTTGTTGCTATGGAATTGCAGCGAAAAGAAAGCAGAATTTAAAACAATATCGGAACAGGATTTTAACACCACTTACAAAGGTGAGGAAGTTAAACTTTATACCCTTGAAAACAGCAACGGACTTATCTGCCAGCTGACCAATTTTGGTGCCCGCGTTGTAAGTCTGTATACGCCTGATAAAGACGGAAATTTAGGCGATGTAGTTGTTGGATACGGAACTGGTGACGATTTTATCAATAAAAAGGAAAATTTCTTTGGAGCGATAATCGGACGTTACGGTAACCGGATTGGAGAAGGTCGTTTTGTAATTGATGAAACGGAATATCTGTTGGAAAAAAACGATGGAGCCAACCATTTGCACGGTGGAAGCGATGGTTTTCATCGTCAGGTTTGGACGGTTGAGAACCAAAGCGGCAACGAAATAACATTTAGTCTGCTATCTCCTGATATGGCCGGCGGATACCCCGGAAATGTACAGGTTCAGGTAAAATACCAGCTTACTGATGCCAACGAATTGAAAATTGAATACTTTGCGGAAACAGACAAAGCAACTGTTTTGAACCTTACAAATCATACTTATTTTAATTTGAAGGATGCAGGTAAAAGCAGTATCAACGATCAGAAACTGACCATTAATGCGGATTATTACACACCGGTTGATGGCGGTTTAATTCCGACCGGAGAGTTAGCAGCTGTGGCAGGAACTCCATTTGATTTTACAACAGCTACTGCCATTGGCGACCGCGTTAACAATGAAGATGATCAGTTGGTAAAAGGAAAAGGTTACGACCATAACTGGGTACTTAATACAAATAACAGCGAAACAGTTTTGGCAGCTAAAGTTGAGGATCCTGTTTCGGGCCGTGTGATGGAAGTATATACCATTGAACCGGGTATTCAGTTTTATGGCGGTAATTTCCTCGATGGAACAATTGAAGGTAAATACGGAATTAGTGTAGATTTCAGAGGAGCACTGTGTTTGGAAACACAGCATTTCCCTGACAGCCCAAATAAACCTGAATTTCCAAGCGTAAAGTTACTGCCGGGAGAAAAGTACCACTCACTTTGTATTTATAAATTTAAGTAGTGTAAAAGGTTTTATACGGAACAAATAGAAAAGCCGTTTGAAGTAGCATCTTCAAACGGCTTTTTGTTGCCTGTAATTCTTATTACAAGCAGAATATTAGTTAGCAGGACTCGCACAACGTTGAATGCGTTGGGCAAAGTCAGTTAAATACTCTTTTCTCCATTTACTCACCGTTTTAGCTCCTAAGTGTTTTCCTTCCATGTATTCAGGATTTGGATCATCGGTCCACCAGTTCGGAAACTTCTCCGATGCTTGTTCAGCAAGGTGTGGAGGCGGAATAAATACAGTTACTTCTCCCGATTTGCCATTTAATTCGGCAACATTACTTTCTACCTTAAACTGAAATATTTTATCCGATTTTGGAGAGAAACGAAATCGAACTCTACCGTCTTCCATAAAAGTTCCGGCCAGCGCCTGATTTTCAACAAGGAGTTTGGCTTCCGGAAGCTGTGGTAAATCGTTTTCAACAGAAAGGGCAATTTCAAGAATGGAGAATTCCTGAATACTATCTGAAGCTGATGGCATTTTGCTATACAGGTAATAGGGGCGATCCCAGGCACGAACGTACTGTCCGCCCCAGCCTGGTTTTGAGGGATCATCTGCATCGCCTTTTAGCAACCAGGCCAACGACGGAGTGTCGCCCATTTTAATGGTGCCGTCCAGTTGTGTCATAAAAAAATTGGCCATGGCTCCCTGCCCGCTGATGTATTTTTCAGGAAAACCGGTATTGCTCCATTCTGCCGATTGGTCTCCGCCGGTAAACCATCCCCGGTAAGTGGCATTCGATTCAATTATCCAAAGATTGGGGTGATTGTCGGCGATGTATTGATACGCATCGGGCGTCCATTTTTTGTTCGGTCCACCAATGTAATACACACGCAATTTTGGCAAAATATCGGGTGCATCGTGAAGTGCCTGAGCCAGGTCTTCAATACCTCCCCAAACCAGTAGGTTGAGAGGACGGGGATCATCACGTCGGGCGCATTTAATAATCCATTCAGAGCCTTCTGTTGAATTTCCAACTCCTGTATAGTTTGCAACTTCTGTTGCTCCTTGTTTGGTAATGCTGCGAAGCGAATCGGCAGTAGGATATTTATCGGAATAACTCACTAAATTGGGATAGTCTTTTTCGTATTGATCAATGACGTCAAGTATGTTCTTTTTACCTCCGAAACCGAAAGGCGATGAGATTAATCCTTCAATATCGAGCGTATCCGCATAAAGAAACAAGTGGATCATCGATTGAAAATCATCGGGGTCGGTCCCGCCAATATCGGAAGATACAAGTACACGCATAGCTTCTGGTGTTGCTTTGTCTGGCGTATTTGAATTTTTACTGCTTTTTGTGCCACAGGAACTTAGTACCACGAAGGTTAACAGCAGAAAAACAGAGAGTCTAAAATATTTTTTAGATGGTGTCATAATGTTCTTATTCAACGTTTATAATTATTCTTTTATAGCGGGTTAATCGGGGAGTGCCATGATCGGTAACAGCAAGTATAATGTGCATAGTGCCAGTTCCCGGACGCATTACCCGGCTGGTTTTTACAGTAAGCCAGGCTTTCGCTTGGTCGAAACCAACAATTTCGTGTTTTACGCCTGTGCGCGAGTTTGACATTCCGCGTGTACCTGCTTCCTCGTAACAAAACCATTCGTATGAAAGTGGGTCGCCGTCTGGATCAATGGTGCCTCGTGCGCTTAAATCTATACGTTCACCCGGTTTTGCTGTAATATACTCGGGGTGGTCGAGTTTAACAATGGGTGGATGATTGGCCTTGTTGTAAGGTTGGATCGTCCAGTCCATTCGTGCCGCAAAATCGTTTTGATATGCTTCGCGCCAACGCCATATTGTTGCATGGTTGGTCGTGTGCCATTCTCCATCGTTGCCCAAAACTTCATCCTGCACATTGGTCCATATTGGGCGCGTTTCAGCCTGATAGAACCACTTTTCTGTTTTTGGTTGATATAGCTCATAGCGGCCTCCCCAGCCTCCCCAATTAGGGTGGTCGGGATTATTCAAACCATTATTTACAAGATAAAGAAATGAAGGAGTATCGCCCTCCATCATATATTCCCAGTGGGGATACATTTTGCCCAGTGGACCTTTACTGCGGATATTGCGTTCGAGCCATTCGTTGCTTACCAATTGAAAGTCGGCGCCATCAAAACGGCCATGAAATTTGTCGCCACCAATGGCAATCCAGGTAGCATGGTGAAAACCACCACCTGCATTTGCTCCCGGTGTAACGATGTAAAATAGCTCCGGAAATTCTTCGCGTATCCAGGGACCACTATCGTCCTGGTCGGAAATAGCATAAACGCGAAGTTTAGCAACAAATTTAGCGAGCTCATCTGCCGAACGTGTGGTACGGACCTTATATAAAGCTTGAGCTAAAACGTTTGGCCCTCCCCAAACAGTTACCCAAAGTGGTCTTGAATCCTCGCGGTCGACAGCTGCTATTAAAAGTGCTGATCCAGGTGAGTCTTTCCCCTCGCCAACACCCTCCATTCCTCCAACAGGTATTCCGTTTGAGATACAGTCTTGTAAGTATTCTGCTTGAGGAAAACCTGTTTCGTGAAGTTCCAGGTTATCGCGTACTTTTCCGTACGCCTCTACTATTTTGTATATACGGTCGGGATTTACCTGTCGTTGCACGTGTGTTGCAACAAGTCCCTCAATATCAACATGGTTGGCGTAAGTCATTAATCGAACCATCGACATTTGGTCATCAGGGTCACCACCGATATCGGTGAGCACAAAAAGTCGTGGTTTTTCACTGGCTGAAGCTGATGAAAATACCAGTGCAAGCACGATAAAAAGTATATTCTTAATTACACTCTTCGGTTCGAAAATAAATTGGTTTTGCATGGATTAATCTATTTTTTTAGTCAATACTATTTAAATAATTCTCGAGCATGGTGTACCCATTTTCGGCTATCTTATTTCGGTCGGAAGCATCATTTGGATTCAGTCCGTTTTTCTTTTCCCATACGTCTGGCATCCCGTCATGATCGGTGTCAAGCGGGGCAGGTAAGCTTTTCAAAACAGGCCATCCTCCCACATCATTTTGCGAATCAATAATTCCACACTTCTTAGATTTATCTGCAACCTCATAAAAATCTTTGTAGCAGCCTTCAAAATTTGCTAATCCGGTACGTGCCTCTTCAATAATACGAAGGTCAACTACATCTCTTTTTGGCAAACTGGCTCCTGCTTGTTCAAGAACCGACTTATAAGCATCTTCTGCCGTTTGCTGCTTGATTGCCATGGCTGGCCAGGGTTTATGCAATTTCAAACCGGAAATTGCATCATAATTTGTTGGGTTATGTTCTTGTACACCTTTAATAGCTGTTAAGGCAGGAGCAACGCCCTTCCAATTATCATTGGTTACTTCGGGGCTACCGAGCATTACATTATCTGCAATATACCATTTACCATAATCACTATCTCCATTTCGCGACCAAGGGGCAGCAATTTGACTGGTTAACCGACCTGGTAGAGTTGCTGGTCCCGGTTTATAGTAATTTGCCACCATATTCACATTGGAGAAATTGAATTTATCATTTCCTTTTTGTTGTGATTCAGCACCGTATGTTGATTCAAATCCCCAATTGTAAATTACATTATTACGATAGTCGGTATTACCACATCCTGAGGCGAAACGGATATTTCGATTGGAGTTATTGGCTATTAGATTATGATGATAAGTACTATAGTTTGATCCCCAAATACCTCCAAAACCATGGTTCCCTTTTGTTGGGTGGTTTGAATTGAACATGCTTTCGGCAATTAGGCACCATTGTACGGTGGTGTATTCACCATGATAAACAGATAGAACTTCGTCGACACTCCAACTTGCAGAAACATGATCTAAAATTAGGTTCTTTACATACCTGCTTGAAACAGCATCGGCATCCTGAAGCGATTCATCACCAAATCTTACTCTTATGTAACGAATAATCACTTCATCGGCGTTAATCATTAGCGGATACCTCTTAATACAAATCCCATCCCCGGGAGCAGTTTGTCCGGCAATAGTTATGTATGGGTTACTGATTCGCAGGTCGCTTTTCAGATCAATGGTTCCGGAAACACGGAATACAACTGTTCTTGGACCTTGGGCTTCTACTGCTGCCCGCAGGCTGCCTTCGCCTGAATCGTGCAGATTGGTAACTTCGTAAACGTCTCCACCACGTCCACCAACCGTATATTTACCATAACCTTCGGCTGTAGGAAATGCTAATTGTTGTGACCATGCAACTGAGAAAAACAGCAAGAATGATAGTACAGTAATACTAAATTTTTTCATTTTGTTCTAATTTTTTTAACGCGAAGAAAAAACAAGAGTCTGGAATCATTTTGGAATAAATCAGGAAACAATCTGTAATTTTTATTCAAGTTTTTTTGTAAAACGTTTTCCGATTCACCCCATCACGAGCATGCATATATGCATCTACTATTCAATGTTTATTATTACTCGTTGATACCTTGTTAATTGTGGTGATCCCGAATCTGTAACCTCACAAATGATATGAATGGTTTCGTTCTCACCAGCATCCTTGGGTATCTTGAATGAAGCATCGCTTCTTGAAGAGTTCTTCATTTCAATGGTTCCCTGATAGGTATCAGCTTCGGTATATTGCCACCAGCGAATATTCAAAATATCACCATCAGGATCGCTTGTGCCTTTTGCACTAAGTTTTATGGTCTCACCCGGTTTGGCTTTTAGGTCGATGGCATGATTGAGTTTTACAATTGGCGGGTGGTTTGTATCTTCAAATGATTTAACACACCAGTCTGCTCGCGCTGCAAAGTCGTTTTGAAGTGCAGGTGTCCAACGCCACATCGGCTTGAAATATTCACGGTATTCGGGATGGGTAAAGGTGGTCATGTGCTGGCGCGTACCCTCTCTGCCCCAAGCATTTTCGGTGTACCAGCGTCCTTCCGGATAAGTATATCCTTCAACGGGAACCGGATCGAGCCAGGTATTCTCACGCACCCATACGAAACGGCCACCCCAGCCACCCCAATCTGGTGACTCCATGTTGCGTAAGCCGGTTGCAATGTTGTGAAAAAATGAAGGTGAATCGCCCTCGGATAGGAAATCTCCTTCGTAGTAATCGAAGTTGTTTCTCTCCGATGTTTTTTTATGAGCTTGGTAGATCGAACACAAAGGACCGTGGTTTTCCAAAATATTTTCTTTCATCCATGCCGCTTCGTAATAAACTTGCATTTCTTTCGGTTGAATCTGTTTCCAACGGTAAGCAACTGCCTCAAACTGGTCTGAAATAATTGTGGGAATATTGTACTTGCTCCAATGTGGCCTAATGTATTCCTGATAAGTTGCATCCTGCTCCCAGATAAAGTAGAAACGGCACTTTGCTGCAACTTCTTGCATCCGTTCCGGATGATTTTCTTCGATTGTTTTCAACGCGCGTGCGATGGTGTTTGTCCCTCCCCAAGCCTGTAGCCAAACGGGGCGATCATCTGACGTATCAAGTAAAATTTGTGCAATCAATTCTGATCCTGCCGTTACCTCTTCCATTTCTCCTTCTGTTTTCACATTACCCACGGCAGTGCGTGAACGAAGATATTCTGGGCTTGGATAGTTAGGATCATGTTTTAATAGATTTGGATAAACCTGCTCGTAGGCATCCAGGTCGGGGGTTACCCAATCATTTCCTGCCCAATGACCGTGACTTTCAGAATGATATTGCGAAGATGACAACACAATGGCTTCTACATCGCATTCATTTGTATACAGCAGAAATCGAATCATTGAGGCTTGGTCGTCGATTTCACCGTCTGATGTTACAATCACCCGCGGTTTAGCGTTATTGCTGGATTTGTTTTCTTGACTGAAACAGGAAAATGACATTGTAATCAGGATTACAAACAAAAAATGAAGTTTTGTTTTGATTGTTCTATTTTTAAATTTCATCACTTTAAGGATTTAATTTGTTTTTTTAGCATGATATTCTTGAGTCATCTGGAATTATTTTATACTATTCAAATATTTTTCCAACATGGTGTACCCATCTTCGCCATTACTATTTCTATCATTTGCATTGCTTGGATTCAGTCCGTTTTTCTTTTCCCATACGTCTGGCATCCCGTCATGATCGGTGTCAAGCGGGGCAGGTAAGCTTTTCAAAACAGGCCATCCACCAATATCATTCTGAGAGTCGATAATTCCACAGATTTTAGAAGCATCTGCAACTTCCTGCTCCTTTTTATATGTACTGCCTGCACCCGATGCAGTACCTGTGCGAACTTCGTTAACAATACGTTTATCGACAATGTCTCGCGGAAATGCACCGGCACCTGCCAATACATTTTTGTATGCTTCAACCGCCGATTCTATAGAAAGGGCATGAGGAATATTGAACGGTTTTTTGGCGATTAAAGCTGATGTGCCAATACCTACATGTTCATATTTTTCAGCATTTAAACCGAGTGAGTTATTTTCATTTAGTGCTATATTGGCTGAACCTTCCATAATATTCCCATTCATATACCATTGAGCGATTAAGGAGTCGCCCTGCATGGAATGATGTAAGGATTGGGCAAAGAAAGATGCCAAATTACCGGGTCGCGCCGGACCTGGCTTATAGTAATTGTTAATCATTTTACACTGATAAGTTCCGTCTGCAATTTCGATGTAGGCACCGTAGGCTGAATTGGCTTTCCCCCAGTTATAATTAACATTGTTTATATACTCATATACAACATTTTTATCGTGGTGTTTACTACCGTTAAATCGCGGAGTGCGACTGTAATAATGGGCAAGTAGGTTGTGGTGGTAGCTTGCATTTTGCCCTCCCCACTGACAGCCATAACTTCGTGCACCTTTGGCATGCCCTGAGGCGTATAGTCCTTCGTGAACAATACACCACTGAACGGTGGTAGAGTCGTTGTCGTACATTGTCATATTTTCTTCGCCCGACCAGCCAAAGGTACAATGGTCGATAATAACATTGTTGGCATTTTCGATACCTATAGATCCGCCTTTAATGAAAGATTCATCGTCACGAAGGCCATTGCGAAAACGAAGATGACGTAAAATCAGATTAGAGCTTCCACCAAGATTTACTTTATTACCACGAATGCAAATCCCGTCGCCCGGAGCTGTTTGTCCCGCAATAGTTACACCTTTTGTAAATTTTCCTCTTAGTTCATCAACCAGATTGATTACACCGGAAACTCTGAAAACAATTGTTGTAGGTTCGTAAGAACATTGTTTAAATGCCCAACGCAGACTGCCGTTAATTGTTCCTTCCTCATTGTCTAAAAGGTTGGTTACTTCAATAACTTGTCCGCCTCTCCCGCCTGTTGCATACGCGCCAAATCCTTCGGCACCCGGAAATGCTAGTTGTTGAGATTTTGAAGGAGAGAAAAATAGTAAAGACATCAATCCTGATAATAGATAAATTCTTATTATAGAATTTGAATTACATCCTATGTTATTCATAGCTTTTTCAAAGTCTTTGATTAATAATATTATTGTATACAGAACCGAAGGTAAACCGTAGCCCCAGTTCTGTCGAAATTTCAAAGTTTGTCGCCAGCTTTTTTTGTTTCAGCAGAATCTCTTCACGTGTCGTTTCTCCTGCCGGCAAATACAGCTGGTCGTGTATAAATTCAGTCTCTAATTGCATGAACAAGGAGAAGCCTTTAGCAATAAGAATTGAAGCATCAGATTCCAATGATAGTCTATTTTTTGAAAAATCGTAAAAATAGTGGGAAGCTTCGAGAGTGTTTTCAATTTCACCCCACGGTTGCCTTAATACAAGTGAAACTGCAAGAGACTCGGAGGTTCTCCATTCTTTAAATGTATCGTATATCGTTAATTCATTGTATTCGTAATAGTTGGATTTCAAATGATAGGCAATAGTAAATACTTTCCTATCAGATTTATCCCAGGGAAAAATATTGTATTCTATCGCCGGCCCTGTACTCGAGGCCACATTTAAATTAAGATATGAAGAGGTAGAAATTTCACCAAACATACCTATCGACCACCTGGAATTTAATGAATATATCAATCGCGCATTGAATTCAGCTTCCTCTCTTTTACTTTCAATTTTTTCATCAACATCGTTGTATATTTCTTTACTAAAGTCATATGATACTTCCGATCTGAATTTTAAAATATCAGTTATTCGGTCGGCTCTAATTGAATTGTTTACGGAATATTCTTTTTGGCTTTCTTCGCCTTCAAATTCAGTCCCCAGTCCTAGTCGAATAACCCAATAGTTCCATGGATCAGAAGTTTCTAGTAGCACAGAAGTTTTATCCATATCATGTTTGATAAATATTCTGGCCATTTCTGGTGTCCTTGACAAATAAGGCAATAGACCAAAATCTATAATTTTTAACAGCCTTTCCCATTTTAAAATATCTGTCTCATCTTGCGGCGAAATAGTTTTTAGCTTATATTGAATGTCTGAATTTTCATTGATACCTATAAAGTTTAAACCATATTCAGTACTATTGCTGGCCGTTTTTTGCTTGGTAACAAAAATATGCAGATCGGCCAATTTCGGATCCCGTACAAAATCAACAAATGGTAAATTTTTTCGAAAGAAAATCGAATTGCAATCAGTACAATCCAGATAGATTTTAATCTTATTATTTGGGATTTCTGATATGGAGGAATTTTGTGAATATCCGATTACACCAGTAAGTGTAAGTAATATAATGAGCAAAAATAATCTCATGTTAATATTTATTGGTTTGCAAAATTCTCAGACAACTACACTTCATGCATGTGAAACATATAGTACAATGGCGATTCGTTTTAATTGATATCGTTAAGGTATATCTCGAGCATGGTGTACCCATTTTCGGCTATCTTATTTCGGTCGGAAGCATCATTTGGATTCAGTTCGTTTTTCTTTTCCCATACGTCTGGCATCCCGTCATGATCGGTGTCAAGCGGGGCAGGTAAGCTTTTCAAAACAGGCCATCCACCAACATCGTTCTGAGAGTCGATAATTCCACAGATTTTAGAAGCATCTGCAACTTCCTGCTCCTTTTTATATGTACTGCCTTCAAAGGTTGCAGTGCCATTGCGGGCATCATGGATTATCCTTGAATCTATTGCATCTCTTTTGGGCAATACAGCACCGGCATTTTCAAGAACAATTTGGTAGGCTTCTTTTGCTTTTTGCTGATTAATTGTCATAGACGGCCAGGGCTCATCCATTTTAATTTTTTCGAATGAAACTTTTGTTTGTATTCCGCCATCCCAATTGTTTAACGATACCTGGTCATTGCCTTCAACAAGGTTATCTGCAATGTACCATTTCCCAAAATCATTCGTTTCGTTTCTGTATCCGGGATTGGCAATTCGGTGAGCTACTTCACCTGGTCTTGTGGCCGGACCGGGCTTGTAATAATTGGCAACAACATTAAATCTTGAAAAATTGAATTTGTCATTACCAGTTTGAAAGGCCTCGCCGCCGTAACAACTTTGATAGCCCCAATTGTAAATAACATTGTTCCTGTAATCGGTGTATCCTGAACCGGATGCCATACGTGGATTTCTGCTACTATGATCTGCCAAAAGGTTATGATGATAGGTGCCATAATTGCTTCCCCATATACCACCAAATCCATGATGCCCTTTGATGTGGTTTGATCCATACAAACTTTCTGCAATTAAACACCACTGAATTGTAATGCTGTCGCAATGGTAAACCGACACACATTCATCAATGCTCCAACTCGCTGAGAGGTGATCCAATATGACGTGTTTTGTATATCTGCTTGAAATTGCATCGTAGTCGTTACCAGATACATCGCCGGGCCTAACCCGAATATATCTGACAATAACCTGATCGGCGTCAATATTAAGTGGATGATTTTTAAGACATATTCCATCTCCGGGTGCCGTCTGTCCGGCGATTGTAATGTATGGATTTCTGATAGTAATCGGACTTTCAAGTTCGATGTTACCTGATACCTGAAATACGACTGTACGTGGACCGGACGCATCAACCGCAGCGCGAAGACTACCTTCGCCGGAATCATTAAGGTTTGTGACTTCAAATACTTCACCACCGCGCCCACCAATTGTGTATTTTCCATATCCTTCGGCAGTTGGGAAGGCCAGTTGTTGCGCCCACGAGTTCGATAAAAACAGGATAGATATTAGTGAAATTAGGATTGTTTTTTTCATGATATTGAGATTTACTATTGTTTGTATTATTGATTTTTTGCCAGCCACTCAGGATATTTTTCTAACACCTTTTCGGGTTTGTTGCTATACCAGCTATAGCCATTTCGGCGATTGTGGCTAATCTCTGCAAACGTGTTTCGCTTTATTCCATCGCGACTGCAGAAAAATGGCTTTTCGGTTTCCAGATCGTAAAAGCGCGCCCATAGCGTTGGAGCAGAAGCATCTTTCACCACAACTCTATCCTTTTGTCCTTCGGTATTGGTAATTCGTTCTAATTTAATGCCTTCAATTTTATGTTCTTCAAACCATTTAATTGCCCCATTTACCGACGCTATTATTTCTTCTGTAGGATGATCGATATTCATTAGTAATTCAACAATACCAACCGATTCGGCCCCGCTAAACGATGCCAGTTCGTAACTTCGAGCGTTGGCGGGCACAAGTGTTATCTCATCGTGTTGGGCACACCAAACGGTTGGTTTACCGTCAATTATTATCTGAGTATTTAATATACACACAACACCTTTATCAAAAGAATTTTGTGCTTTTGCTTTTGTTTCGTTGCTTATTTGCAGTGATTCAAAATCCTTGTTCCCCGAAATTATTTCGTTTAGAAACTGCATGGTGTTTACCATCGCATCATCGTTGTAAGTAATATGGCCCGAATACGATACACTTCCTTTTCGTACAGGGAAAAATTGGGGCCATCCGCCATTTTTATATTGCGAAATAAATATATACTCCAGTCCTTTTTCAAAGGCTTGTTTGTAGAGTTCGTCTTTTACCCTGGAATACATTTTAGCAAGAAACCGTAGTTCTGTTATGGTTGAACCATTGTCGAAAGTGGCTCCAATTTCTTTTTTGTCGTTTTGAAAGTGGTTTTTTTCAGTTTGTGTAAATTCGTGGTGATACGGCTTGTTCTTTTCCCACCCGCCGATTTCTTTTTGTGCAATAAGTACATTTTCTGCAACGGTTTTTGCTTCATTGGTACCATACCATCCGGCAGGCATTTTAGTGGACACTTCTTTCCAGCTTTTACTCAGATAGTCGGCTGATTTATTCTGAGCAAAACCGAAGATCGTAAGAAAAGAAAACGCCACTATTGATATAATTTTTATGGTTGTATTTTTATTCATTCTGTGTATGTTTTGTAATCTTATTTAACTTCCAGTATTTTACCATTCTCATTCAACCTGACGTAAAACTGTTCATTTGCTTTTCTCAAATTCAGTATGTAAAAAGTTCTATTTCCATCTTCCACCAAATCGGCATCCCGAATACTAAACCCCTTATAAAATTCGGCGATGGCTTTTAATACCGGATCTGGAATTTCATCGTTTTGCAAATCTTTATAATGACTGATTATTTTTACCTTATCGTCAACATTAAACACGTGGTCCCTGTCATGAATTGTACCGCGTATGATATAAATGTTTTTCCCATTTTCCTCTACATATTTCGATCGGTCAATATCGAATTCTCCGTATTTGTTTGTAATAAGATTTACAATAGCTAAAGGAATTTCATCGTTGTTTAATTCTCTTCTATACTTCAATAATGTTCCCTTTTCATCTGTCCAGAAGTAGTTGTTTTTCCCATCCTTTTTAAATCTTATTTCGTAGGTGATTTTGCCACCTTCTTCGTAACGGTCTGCATCGTGCATATCAAAATAGGCCAGTTTATTTCGAATTGCTTCCTGAACAGCTTCGGGCACCTCGCTTACATACAAATCCTGAGAATGCTTTAAAACGTTTCCTTTAAAATCCAATATCAGATTATTCAGTTTACTGTTTACCTTAAAATCAACCAGGTAGTTACTGTTCTTCTTTTTCCACTTAACATCGTCGGCATTCGGATATTTTAGTTGAAAAGAATTTATAACGACAGCAGGTATATCATTTTTACTGATGCTTTGCGCAAATGTGTTTGCCGCTAGAAAAAGAATCAATAGTAATACAATGTTTTGTTTCATAATGAAGCTTAATTTATATGCAAATAAAAGATATGAATCTGGAAACAAGTTGGAATAAATCTGGAAGGAAACCGGAATACTTTATCGCGAAATGTTTTGAACATTCCTATTCGGAAATGAAAGCTGTTAGTTCGATTTTTGAATGACTTTAAAAATATGTCTTTTGTGATAGGAATAGGAGAGATGTAAGCCAGATGCATCGGCAATGGCTTTTACAATGGCCAAACCAAGGCCGGTGGAACCCTTGTTATCCGCATCTTTATTAAAGCGTTTAAATAATTTATCAGAAGGAATTTCTGGTTTATCGCTTGTGTTTTCAATGGTAAAATACGAGACTCCCAAACGAATAATGAGTTCTCCGCCTGGTTGGTTATGAACAATGGCATTTTTAACCAGGTTTAATACCATCATTTCTGCAAGATCTTTATTCATCCTGAATAACCAGTTATCTTCTTTCTGATAGCTTATTTTAATTTTTTTGTATTCTGTAAAGTCTGTAAAATCGTGTGTAATTCTGCTGAAAATAGCGTCAAAGCTAATTGGTTCTTCAGATACAAATTGTTTGTTTTCGATTTTTGAAAGTAAGAGCAGCGACTTATTTAAACCCGATAGTCGTTGAAATACACGAATTATATCTCCAATTTGTTTGATCTGGTCCGGCGATAATTTGTCCTCGTCGGCAAGCAATTCAAGTTTGTTAATTCCTATAGCCAGCGGCGTTTGTAACTCGTGCGAAGCATTTTCAATAAATTGTTTTTGACTGTTAAAAATATCAACATTTAAATTTAACAGGTTTTGAATGGAATCGTTTAGCATTGAAAATTCCTTAATGTGTGTTTTGGGCAACTCACGAAATGTTTTTTTATCAAGTCTGAAATCATTCAGATATTCCAATACTCGATAAAAAGGTTTCCATGTTTTTTTTAGCACCAAATTATTTACCAACAATGTACCAATAAATAAAAAGAAAAATAACCACAGTAGCGACTGTAATATCTTACCCATTAATCTGCCTTTATCCACTTCGTTTGAAATTACCTTCATTTCGTAATAATTTCCGTCGGCAGCAACAAAGGCAGTAGTAAGTAGGCGTACCTCGTAGCTCGTATTTTTAAGTGTAGAAAAAATTAAAGTGTCTTTATAAGAATCTCTTACTCGCAATGCGAAGTCTTCGCTTACGCCCTTAACAATGTAGTTATTATCCAAAAATACATTCTGCTCAACAATAAGACTATCATCTTTTAATTTGTCGATAATAACAATTTTGTAATTGCTCAAACCTTCATCGATGGTGGTTTTAACTTGTGTTAGAAGTTGAGAATAAAAAAGAACAGACCATAAGCCAACTGTTATAAACAATATAAACAAAAGAAACAGCAGTGTATGATTTATTAGTCTCATTTAATAATTAATCTGTATCCCATTCCATAAACAGCGTTAATGTCTATTTCAGCCTCGTGACTGCGGAGCTTTTTACGTAGGTTTTTAATTTGCGAATAAATAAAATCGAAATCGTTTGATTGATCAATATAATCTCCCCAAATATTTTCGGCTATGGCCGATTTACTCACAACCCTTAATTTGTTCATCGCGAAAAAAACAAGAATATCAAACTCCTTACGATTTAAATTCACGGGTTTGTTATTGATTGTAACCAATCTTTCGTCAATATTTATCGATACATTTTCTATTTCCAGCAATCGCCTGCCATCTGATTTCTTACGTCGGATAACCGATTTTATTCTAGCGTTTAGTTCTGCAATATGAAATGGTTTTGTAAGATAATCATCAGCACCCAGGTTTAAGCCTTTTATTTTATCGTCGAGTGAATCTTTTGCCGAAATAATGATAACACTGTCGGCTTTGTTCATGTTTTTTAATTCTTGTAACAGATCCAGACCATTTCCTCCCGGAAGCATAATGTCCAGCAAAATACAATCGTAATCGTAAGCTACTATTTTATCGACACCCGAATAAAAATCAGTTGCTTCTTCAACAAGGTAATTTTCATCTTTAAGAAATTGTTTGATCAATTCCCTCATTTCCGGTTCGTCTTCTATTACAAGAATTTTCATGTTACAGAATTTTATAGTAAGCAATTACTTCTTTTCAGGCCATTCGCTTTTTAAGAGAAAATGAAAAGTACTGTTTATAGAACCAAAATTGGTATTGACTATTTCAATTTTGTCGTTTTGAAGCAAGCGAATCATTTCTGCGCCGGCATACAGAACCGGCCCATATCCGTGGGTTGCATAAATGCTTTTTCCACGGTGGTAGTAATACGTATTATCGTGGGCGAAAGTTGTTCCCTCGCAGGTTCCATCTACTGCACCATTTTCAAGAACACGCGTTTGCAGGGCATTCCAGCCGGTTAGTGCCACCGGCCCATACACATGGCTAATCCAACCTTCGTTAATCCCTTTTGCAATGGCAAAGGTAAACATGGCAGTGCACGATGTTTCGGTGTAGGTATCGTTTTTGTCGAGCAGGTTGTGCCAAAATCCGTCGCCATCCTGCAGGTTGGCCAAACTACGAACCATTGAACGATAGAGATGAAGTATTTTATCGCGACCCTGGTAATCTTCAGGTAAAATACTCAATACTTCTGCCATCGACATTAAAACCCAGCCATTGGCACGTCCCCAGTAAAAGCGTGGATCATAATCGCCCGAAGTTACATTCCAACCGTGATCGAACAACTCCTTTTCGGGAATGTACAAACGGTCGGCCATTTGAAGTACTTGTTTTACGGCATCATCAAAATAGGCGTTGTTGTTGCTAAGCACACCCATATTTATTAAAAACGGCACACTCATGTACATATCGTCGGCCCAAACCGACTTGTATTGCGGGCGGTTGCGCGCCAGTGTACCATCTTCCAAACGAAACTGATGATTAGAGATGTGTTCTGCGGTGCGATTAATGATTTCGAGGTACTTGTCGTCCTTTGTTATTAAATACGTTTTAATCATTGCGGCAGTAATCGAACCACAATCATCCAAAGCTTCAAATTCTATAATTCTTCCCCAGTTTCCAATTTTTGAACTTTTTATTTTATCCGAATTGTTTTGAAAATAGGGGAGGTTTTCGATGACATAATTATAAAACTTTGTGTTGTTGTTAACGAAAGTTTTGTCGCCGGTAACTTTTGTAATGTAATCGAAAGCGGAAAGAACAACTCCATGAGTATACGACCATTCACCCGAAAAGCCAGGTGAGGGAACTGCATTGGGATTAAAGGTGTTAAAATCGTTTATTTTTTCTCCCGTTTTTGAATCAATAATAATTTGAGGACTTGTGGATTCGTAGTACGTACGAATTCGGTTTAAAACTTCCATAACATTTTCAGTCGATGGCAATTCATATGGAATTTTATATTCGGGAATTCTGTTTGCCGTTTTTTCCTGTGCATTGGATATCAGGCTGAATGGTAGTAGAAACAGTACAATTAGAATTGATTTTAAAGTATTCATTTGTTTTCTTTTATATGTTTATCGGACTAGTTTATTATTCTTGAGTTTGAAGTACCAAAACAGCATCTTCCCATTTAGAAGGAGGCACCATATCTCTTGATTCATTTACCGAAAATGTTGATATTTTTTGCTTTTCGCCGGTTTGTGGATAAAACCAGTAGGCATTGGCCGTTTTGTTTAAAATGTTTTTTACCCTGCAGCTTGAGTTATTTGAAAAATAGACCAAAGCCATATTGTTTGATTCGGTGGTAACAGCAGTTTTCAAACTTTCGTTTTCTCCAAGGTCTGAAATAACATTTCCATTGGGAATCCACTCGTACCAGTTGTGATCGCTTAAAAATTGTTTGCCTGTAAGCGATACTTGTGCTGCACCCGGAAAATCAAGTGCCTGCTGCCATGTATAGCCACAATTGTAATCGCCTTCGTTTCCTCTCATCGACCAAATAGGAGCAGCACCGTAGGTATGCCCGGCACCACCGGCAAAAAATGTCTGATAAAACTGCCTGCGTACGCGCACCGGTGTTACCCATCCACAATCATGTCGATAGGAGCCATATTCATAAGAACCTTCTAAAAATAAACTTGGTTTTACCGGATTCTTTAACTGATAATCATTGAGCATGGTTCTGTACACATCATTTACTTCTTTCCACACTTCCACACCATTCGCATCTTGCCAAACATCCTCGTGAAACCATTGCGACGAACCATAAGGAGAATCACCGTTTGGATGGTAAGTAAAAAATACTTCATCCCAGGCAGGATGCACTTCATTCCATGCCGGAGTTTCTCCGGTAACACCTTGTACAATTCCTTCTGCCATTGCTCGGTAAATGGGGCGGTAATCGTACTTACTGTACTTCTGATTTTTATCGTAGGCATCAAATTGCGCTTTGGTATCGCCGCCTAATACCCAAATAATATTTGGTTCGTTGCCATATCGTTTTCCTAAAAATGTGCCATATAACTTTGCTTCTTCTGCTGTATACTCGCCAGTGCCGGTAACCAATTGAGAAGCCCAGCAAGGTAGCAGTGCCAAATACATATTTCGTTTTTTTACAGCTTCAACAACATAATCTGCATGATCCCAGTAATCGTTGGGCGAATTGAGATCGCCTCCTTCAACCAATAATGGTTCAGAGGTGTTGGGTGATTTTTCTTCGCCGGTAAACGGTCGATGTCCGTATGCATTGGCTGCGTTGTCGGGACTCCTGTCCATTCCTCCTCCATGCGGAGACCAGTGGGCTACTGCCTGAATTACGGTAAATCCAAGTTCCTGCCGACTATCCAAATACAGATCGACTTCTTCACGGGTTAGCTGTTGAAACATTCCCCAGCCGGTGTCGCCAATCCATAAAAAAGGGCTGCCATCTTCGTGTTGAATGTAATGTTGGTTGGCTGAAATTTCAAGTTTTCCATGTTCTTGCCATGGAGTTTGCGCCATTGATTTATTTGGGGTAATAAACAGTACGCATAAAATAATCAGGACACTGAGTTTCATAATTTCTTGTAATTTTGGGTACAATAAACTACATAAATCTGTAAAAAATCTGGAATAAGTTTTCACAATTATCGATTTTCTGTTCTTCTTTCCAACATCGGAAAACCATACTGGTTTTCTGCTGTTATTAAGATCTGTCCCACATTAAAACAATGTCAAATAAAAGGATGATAATAATGTTTAATTCAATTTTAAATTTACAGCTTAATTGTGATAATTACACGTTGGTAGCGTGTAAGCTGAGGTGAACCGTCGTCCTTTACTTCACAAACAATATGAATGGTTTCTCCTTTTTTTGCATCTGCGGGAACTGTAAATAAAGCTTCACGTGCGCTTGAATTTTCAATAACTACATTTCCCTGATAGGTATCCGCTTCTTCATACTGCCACCATAAAAAAGTAAGTTCATCGCCATCAGGATCAGTTGTACCTTTGGCACTCATCTGAATTATACTGCCGGGTTCTGAAATTATATCTAGCGCGTTGTCCAATTTAACCACCGGAGCATGATTGGCTTCTTCAAAGGTTTTTACACACCAGTCAGCACGTGCCGCAAAATCGTTCTGTAAAACATCTGTCCAACGCGTAATCGGATTAAAATAGGCATTCATTAAATCCTGCTTGTCAGGATAAGTATTCTTCATGTAATTTCGCCCCCAGGCAGTTGCTGTATACCATCTTCCTGCGGGGTAAGTGTAATTGGTTTCCGGCACAGGATCTAACCATGTATTTTCACGAACGTTAATGTATCGGCCTCCCCAACCTCCGTAATCCGGAGATTCTAAGTTGCGAAGCCCGGTTGGAATTGTATGAATAAACGCAGGTGAATCACCTTCCGATCTGAAATTGCCTTGCTGATTAGGACCTCCGGCTTTCCATCCTTCTTTGTCTTCACTTCCTTCATATGCCTGGTACAATGAACACAGAGGACCATGGTCTTCCAGAATGTTTGGTTTCATCCAACCGGCTGTGAAGTAATCTATTTTATCATTTTGCATTATTTTATCCCATTGATAAGCAATTGACCAAAACTGATCGCTGATAATTGTAGGGATATTGAATTTTCCCCAATTGGGGCGAATGTATTCCTGGTAGGTAGAATCCTGTTCCCAGATAAAGAAAAAGCGTAGTTTGCCGGCCACTTGTTTCATTTTCTCAGGATGCTCTTGCTCAATGGTTTTAAGTGCCCGGGCAATGGTGTTTGTACCTCCCCACGCCTGAAGCCAGATTGGAGCGTTTTTTGATTCGTCTAAAAGGACTTTTACAATGTGCTGCGAACCGGGAGTAATGGAATCCATTTCTCCTTCATCTTCAACATTCCCAATTAAGGCGATTGATTTTAAATAGTCGGGAGTTGGGTAGTCGTTGCTGTGTTTTATCAAATTTGGATATACATCTGCATATGCATCAAGATAGGGATCGAGCCAGTCGTCGCCAGCCCAGCGGTGGCCGTGCCAGTGGTACTGCGAACTGGAAGTGATGATGCCTTCCACATCCCATTCGTTGGTGTACAATAAAAATCGAACCATTGAACATTCATCGTCAATTTCTCCATCACTTGTAACAATTACACGCGGTTTAACAGCTGTGCTGCTCACATCTTCGGATTGAGTATTCTGGTTTGAACACGCAACAACCGTTGAAAACAGAAGAATTACCAAGGTTTTCATTTTCATAATTTTGCCTCTTTTATTGTTGTTTTAAAACTTTACCAATATGAACTTGATTCAAGAAATCAGTTGCTTTAACCAGATATAATCCCGGTACAAGCATTGAACCATCAATTTCTGTTATGCCTAAATTGTTGGATTCGGAGTAGATACAATTGCCGTAAATAGTATATATCTCAATTGTTTTTACCGGAATTACGTTTTCGAAGAATAAGGTGTTTGAAAAAGGATTTGGATAGAATTGAAAATTTTCCATTACCGGTATTTCAGAAGCAGATGTGTTAATATCCATTGAATTCAGGTAATTCTCCAGGTTACTGTACCCGTTTTCAGCAATCAATATGCCATCGCTTTTATCATCTGCATTAAGTCCATGCTCCGTTTCCCAGGCATTGGGAATTCCATCTTTGTCGAAATCCAGCGGTGCTTCGTTTTGCGGAATGGTTTTATATACATCCCATGCACTAATACCTGCTTCGCGATCTTCGGGCGAAACAATATTGTTCTGAGTGTCAATAATACCACTTTCGATACCTTTTATCGGTGATACCTGACCACTGGTGTCGGTAAACGCATATCTTACGATATCAATTTCACCTGTCATTTCTTTAATTATACGGGTATCATGTGCATCTCTTTTAGGTAGAGTAGCTCCAACATTATCCACCAAGGAATGGTAGGCGTCTTCTGCACTTTGCGTATAATTTTCGTAATCCTCAATCACACCATCGCTATGTACAAATTCTGTGTCAAAGCGGATGCTGTCTTTGTAGGTATAGTTCACGCCCAGCCAGTTGTCAGAACTTAGAGCCGCTTCACCTACCATTACATTTCCATTTATATACCAACCGGCAAAACCATTGTCGCCTGTTCCCGGACTAACAAAATAGAGTGTTCCGTAATTACCCGGGCCCGGAATAAAATAGTTGTTAACGACATTGGTATGGGCAAAACCCAGTCCATTGGTTTTCATCCATTCGCCTCCATAGAAAGAACCACTTCTTCCAAAATTGTAATTTACATTGTTTCGGTAATCCACAAGCGCTTCTACATCGTTTTCATTTGAACCGTTTATACGAGGTGTTCTTGAATTGTGATGCGCCATTAAATTGTGATGGTAGGAAGCATACATACCTCCATGTTGCGACCCATAACCTCTTTCGCCTTTTTTGTGAAATGAATTGTACAAAGATTCGCTGATAATACACCATTGCACTGTAAAATTCGGGCTGCTCGAAAAATGAGTTGTTTCTTCAATTGCCCAGCTAAACGAACAATGATCGATAATAAAATTACTACCGTTTTCCACACGAAATGCTGATGTTTCCAATCCAAGTTCGTCGCCCGGCCTGGAACGAATGTATCGTACGATAAGGTTATTCGATCCTCCAAAATTTAAAGTTGCACCCCTAAAACAAATTCCGTCGCCTGGAGCCGTTTGACCTGCAATCGTTAGATTATCGCGTTTTACACGTATATCATCTTTCAGAGATATAACTCCACCAACCTGAAAAACAATGGTTAACGGACGTTGTATTTTTATGTTTCCATATATTGGGTGTACTATCGTATCTATTCCTTGTTTGGTAGCCCATCGAAAACTACCAATAGGAGGATTTTCTGCATCATCTTCAAGATTGGTAACAATTGCAACTCTTCCCGTTTCTCCATTACCTCTTCCTCCGGATACATACTTTCCGTATCCTTCAGCCCCCGGAAATGCCAATTGCTGAGCACTTAGTAGCATACTAATAAAAATGATTCCAAAGGATATTAAGAATAATTTTTTCATTTCTTAGTTGTTTTGTATCGCAATAAGTAAGTCGTTTATTCCTCGTTCGAATTAAATTTTTCAATAACCACAGCCAACAGAATTACAAATCCTTTAATAACCTGTTGCCAGAAAGGAGAGACGTTTAAAAGTACGAGGCCGTTGTTTAGAATGCCGATAATAAGTGCGCCCTGAACGGTTCCCATAATTGTACCTTTTCCGCCCGAAAGCGAAGTGCCGCCAATTACAACTGCCGCAATTGAATCCAGTTCGAATCCGAAACCGGCGTTGGGTTGTGCCGAGTCGAGTCTGGAAGTAACAATAATACCACCAATTCCGGCTAAAGCTCCGGCAATGGCATACACCATCATTTTTACTTTTTTGATTTTTAGCCCAGACAAGGCAGCGGCAGTTTCGTTTCCGCCAATGGCATAAATATGGCGCCCAAGCGTAGTTTTTTTAGTTACTACCACTGCGCCCAAAACAATGATGGCCGAAATCCAAACCGGCATTGGAATTCCCAAAAACCAACCGGTTCCGATGAAAGCCATGTTGTTTCCCAGGCCGGTAATTGGAAAACCACCTGTTAGCAACATGGTTAAGCCGCGTGCAATGGTAAGCATGGCCAGTGTTGCCACAAAAGGCGGGACTTTAAAGCGTGTAATGGTTAAGCCGTTAAACCAGCCCAGAACTGTTCCGGCCAGTGTTCCTCCGACCAAAGCTCCCAACAAGGTAAATCCAATGTACAGATTCATATCCACGAATTCGGCACCAAACTTTAACAAGGTAGCAGTAACCGCTCCCGAAAGGGCGAGGATTGAACCTACAGAAAGATCAATTCCTCCGGTCAGTATAATCAAAGTCATACCCACCGAGATAATTACGTTTACCGATATTTGCCGCATAACATTCCACGCATTTTCTCCCGAAAGAAAACTGTCGGAAAGGAAACTGAGTACGATGCACATAAGCAGCAGTGCAATTATGGATTGAAATTTAATGATGTATTGTTTCAGTTGTTGTGTATTCATAATTCAGATCTTATTCTTTTTCAACGAGTGCAGCTTGCATAATTACCTCCTCGCTGGCTTCATTTCGGTTTAGTTTTGCAGTTAATTTCGATTCGGACAGAACAATTATTGTATCCGAAATAGCTAATATTTCAGGGAGTTCCGACGAAACAACAATAATTCCCATTCCTTGTGCGGCAAGCTCGTTTATAAGTTTGTAGATTTCCGATTTGGCTCCCACATCAATTCCCCGTGTTGGTTCATCGAGCAGTAATATTTTTGGGTTGGTTGCCAACCATTTTGCAATTACCACTTTTTGCTGGTTTCCTCCGCTTAGTTTCTGAACGCTCATTTTTGAGGATGAAACTTTGGTATTCATTTTATCAACGTAGTGCTTGCTCAGTTTCTCTTCCTTTTTTTTGCTGATAAAACCAAATTTGGAGACCTGGTCGAGACTGGCCAGCGTGCTGTTTTTTTCCACGTCCATATTCAGAATAAGCCCCTGAAGTTTTCGGTCTTCGGGGACCAAACCAATGCCGGCAGAAATGGCGTCGTTGACATTTCTAATCTGCATTTCCTGCCCAGCCACAGTAATTTTGCCTGTTACGTATTTCGGATACATACCGAAAATGGCTTCCAGTACCTCGGTTCTTCCGGCTCCCATGAGGCCGGCAATACCTAATATCTCGCCTTTGTTTAGCGAAAAACTTACATCGTGAACCAGGTAATCTTTTTTATTCTCCGGATTCCGAAAAATCAGATTTTCCACGCGCAAGACTTCATCTCCTTGTTGGGTATCCTGTTTCGAAAAACTATTCCGCAAATCCCTGCCCACCATCATCTGAATAAGCTGATCGCGTGTAGTGCCTTTTAACATGCCCGCCCCTGCACTTTCTCCGTCGCGTAAAACGGCGTAACGGTCGGCTATTTCGAACAGTTCTTTTAACTTGTGCGAAATGTAAACAATGGCTACTCCTTTGGCTCGCAAATCGTTTATGATTGAAAAAAGCAGTTCTACTTCGTGGTCGCTGATGGCAGATGTTGGCTCATCCATAATCAGCACTTTCGAGTCGAGTAGCAATGCTTTGGCAATTTCAACCAGTTGCTGCTGACCCACACGAAGTTGGTTTAATGGAGTGGCTGGATTAATATCCAATTGCAGGCGGTGTAGCAGTTCTTTTGCTTTTTTATTCATTGTTGAATAATCGAGCAGTCCGAATTTGTTGGTAATTTCCTGCCCCAGAAACAGGTTTTCGGTTATTGTTAAATGCGGAATCAGGTTGAGTTCCTGGTGGATTATTACAATTCCCTTTTCAGCCGCTTCCTTCGGATTTTTGAAAGTTATTTCTTCTCCGTTTAGTTCTACTTTCCCGTCGTAATCGGTGTATACTCCTGAAACAATCTTCATCAAGGTCGATTTTCCTGCACCGTTTTCGCCAATAATAGCAGTAACCTGTCCCGGAAAAATCTCCATGTTCACATTTTTTAATGCGTAAACGCCCGAAAAATCTTTCGAGACATTTTTAACCTCCAGTATTGGCTTCGCTTGTTTTTGCTTATCCATCGCTTAGTTTTGCATTAACCGGAATAATCCGGATTGTGGTTACATCGATATTTTCTTCATTGATTTCGGCAGCTCCTGCAAATTCGATTGTCATTCCAACTTTTGCCGATTTTTGTAAACGCGAAACAACCTTTTCTTTGGCCAGCTTATTTAATGCCACCGAAACATTGTTAAAATCGGTCATGTTTACAAATTGGTTAATGTCAACTTCCCCTGATCCATCGCGCACCGCGTTTCCGAAAATAAAATCGGTTGCCACCTGAATGTAGGTAGTTTCGCCTGTTCGTACCAGCAAAAACTCATCCTCAACCGATTCAATGGTGCCTGATCCTTTTACAAAAAGATAGTGCGTTTTAGATATTCCCAGTTTGTGTGCGTAGTTTTGAAACACTATCTCCGGATTTAGTTCCAGTTGTTTGGTTACTTCACTAATTTCGGGCGCATTGCTGATACAAACCGTAAGTTGTGTCTCCCAAAAATTCTGAGCAAATTCTTTTGCATTAAATTGAATGTTGGTATTGGCTGCTTTGTGGACATTCAGTTTTTGAATATCGAAAGAAAAATAAAGCACCAAAATAAGCACCACTATTCCAACAATGTATTTTATCGTTTTATTCATGCCGCTTACTTTTTAGGAAGGTATTTATTTACATTTTCGGGTGTAACCAAAATCACCTCAACAGGTGTTTTTGTGTCAAAATCGCGTTTCCCTTTTATATACTCATCGGCTAAAACGGCTGAGGTTTGTGCCATAAGAACCGGAAATTGCATAACGGTTGCGGCAATTTTTCCATCGGCAATTCCCTGAATTGCATCGTCGGCACCATCAAAACCAAACACTTTTATTTTGTTTGCTTTCCCGGCTGCCAGCACCGCCTGGTAAGCACCCATTGCCATGGCATCGTTCCCGCAAAAAACTGCATCAATCTCAGGTTGGGCCTGCATAATGGTTTCCATTACATCCATGGCTTTATTCCGGTCGAAATCGGCACTTTGCTGAGCTACCATTTTTAATTCCGGAAATTCATCAACAACACTGTGAAAACCGCCCGAACGGTTCCATGTATTGTTGTCGCCAACCAGACCTAAAATTTCCACGTAATTGCCTTTTTTGTTCATTTGTTTGACAAAATATTGGCCCAGTTTTACACATCCTGTAAAGTTGTCGGAAAGCAATTGCGTTGTAGCTGCATCCTGTGCGTTTATTTCGCGGTCCATACAAAAGGTTGGAATACCGGCTGTTTTGGCTCGTTTCACGTTTAATACAGAACCATCGGCATCAGTCGGATTAAAAAGAATGGCGCTGTAACCCATAGCAACAATGTTGTCGAAATGTTCGGCCTCTTTTGCCGGATCGTTTTGCGAATCAAAAATTTGAGCTTCGTATCCCAGATCCTTCGCTTTTTGGGCAGCCGATTCGGCCAACACAACAAACCATGGATTGTTTAAGGTGGATATTACAACAGCAATTTTGTTGTTGGGTTGTTTTTCACTCTTTGTAGAACAGCCAAATATTCCTGAAAGAAGAATCAGGATAGTCATAAGTTTTAGAAAGTTTGTCCGTTTCATTGCAGGTGTTCTTGTTAGTACACAATAAATAAACACTTGGTTTAAAAGTGTTTATTTATAGGTAAAAGATTACTTTATTTTAAGTCATACTAAAATCACAAAAGTTGAAGTGCTGTTTCTGAAAGTCCTTTGCCAGAAATACCATAATGTTCGAATATTTCGTTTTGCGAACCGGCAACAGTTGCTTCATCAGGCAAACCAACAATTTTAAATGGTTTGTAAATTCTTTCCTCCATAAGCAATGATGCGCAAGCCTCTCCAAGGCCCCCATAAACACTGTGTTCTTCAACCGTAATAATGGCTTTGCATTTTAATGCTGATTTTATTACTGCTTCTTTATCAAGTGGTTTTATGGTGTGCATGCTTATTACTTCGGCACTGATTCCTTTGTCTTTTAGCATTTCAACTGCTTCGTAAGCCGGCGCAACTGTTTCGCCACAGGCAATAAATGCAACATCGTTACCTTCGCAAATGGTTGATGCTTTCCCTATTTCAAATGACTGTTCCAAACGAGGAAGTACAGGCATCGCCTTTTTTCCAAATTTTATAAAAATGGGTTTTTCAGATTTTGAGGCTGCTATAATTGCTTCGCGGGTTTCGAAATTATCGGCCGGAACAATAATATCGATGTTATTAATGGCCCGAAATACGGCTACATCGTGCAAGGAATGGTGCGTAGAACCCAGCGCTCCGTAACTTACTCCGGCACTGATTCCGATTAAAGTAACCGGCATGTTTGAGTAGGCCACATCGTTTTTAGCCTGTTCCAACGAACGGGCGGTAAGAAAACAGGCCGGCGAAACTGCAAATACCTTTTTTTGTGCCGATGCAAGACCGGCAGCTACGCCAACCAGATTTTGTTCGGCAATACCAACTTCTACAATCTGTTCCGGCAACTGCTCACCAAAAGGTACCAATTTTCCGGAACCTCTTGAATCGCTTGTTACAGCAATAATGTTTTTATCGTTCTTTCCTAATTCAATCAAAGTGGCAGAAAATTCTTCCAGGTTGGCTCTGCCCATATCTAATTTTGTTGCTGTCATGCTTCTAATTTTTCCAGTTCTGCATCTAGTTCGTTAATGGCTTGTTCGTATTGTTCGTTGGAAGGAACTCCGTGGTGCCATTTTTTTACATCTTCCATAAAACTCACACCTTTCCCTTTTACTGTGTTGGCAATAATTAAGGTTGGTTTACCTTTTACCGAAGGAACTTTTGCAAATACTTCTCTTAATTGAGAAATGTTGTTTCCATCCACCTCCAGAACTTCCCAGCCAAATGCTTTAAATTTTTCATCAATGGGATAGGGGCTACATACTTCGCGGTTGGTGCCTGTAATTTGCAAAGCATTATGGTCCAGAATAGCAACAAGATTGTCCAGTTTGTAATGAGCCGCCATCATGGCACCTTCCCAGTTCGATCCTTCTGCCAGTTCGCCGTCGCCAAGTAGTGTATATACTTTGTACTGCGCATTGTCCATTTTTCCGGCTTTGGCAATACCTGCACTAATCGGCAAACCGTGGCCAAGGCCGCCGGTGTTAAATTCAATACCGTTCACTTTCCGGGTAGGGTGTCCAATGTATTTCGACTGATATTTACACATGGTTTTCAGATCGCTTTCAGGGAAAAATCCTTTGTCAGCCAACACCACGTAAAATGCTTCTACCGAATGCCCCTTGCTTTGAATGTACCGGTCGCGGTTGTTGTCGTGAAAATTTTCGGGCGAAACATTCATTACATCGTTGTATAAAACATTCAAAATGTCGGTACACGAAAGGCTTCCTCCTGTGTGTCCGGCATTGGCTATTTTGATGTATTTTAAAAGTGCTTTTCTGTAATTAACAGATTTTATCTGGAGCTCCAGATCCGTATATTTCTTCATTTCTATTTGATTTAAGGTTTGGATTAAAGGCAGTAAATTGTACAAGATTCAAGATCAAAGATCAAAGATTCTCACTTTTACCTTTTTACTTTTTACTTTTGCCTTTAGCCTTTTTCCTTTCTTATTCGTGCTTGTACAAATCCCAGCCAAGGTAGTTTCCGATCGCTTCTTCCAGAATTTCAGAAACGTTACCACGAACCATTGCAACGTGGTGTTCAAATCCGTTTTTGCACATGTATTTCATCAGGTTTTGCAGATTTGGAATTTCGCAAACTGCAATACCTCCATCCATTCCGTAAGGATCGTCAGTCATTTCTCCTTCACCCAGGTACGATTTTATCAAACCTTTAGTATCATCGGTTGAGATACGGAAGTAGGTCATATTTCCGGCTGCCACTTTTCCTTTTACTGCACCAAAAGTGTCTTCGCTACCCAAAACAGTTCCTAGTACGTCGAGGCTTCCAATTTCAATTTCATTCTGAAAAAATGATTTTGGGTAATTGCTACAATGCGTACAAACAACTTTGTTGCGGTCTTGTGCAAAATTGTTGTTCCAGTCTAAAATAGCCGATGGAGTTTGCGCTGCCAGTGCCAGTGCGTACATCGAAATGGTTCCGGCCACATCCACTTCACAAGCCGACGGCATCAGTTTTTCGCCCATCATACTCATGGTTACACAGGCTGCACAACCAAAGTTTTTCTCCAGCGATTCCCAACATTGAATGGCTGAGATATCAATGTTATTTTCCTGAATCCAGTTTTCAACGGCCAAGCCAAAACGTGCTTGTTTTGCAATTTTGCCTTTGTGTGCAATGGAGCAGGTTCCGTAGTTTTGAATGTCTTCCACTTTAGCGAGAACAGCCGGGTCGGTATCGCTGATTTTTTCGGCAGCAGCAATAATCTCCGACATATCAACCGGAACAATGGTAATGCCGTATTTTTGCAATAATTTTTCGCTGAAACGCATGGTTTGAAAACCAATAGGACGGGTTCCGATGGCGCCAACACGCAAGCCCTGCAACCCTTTTACAACGCGGCAAATGCCTGCAAATTTATTGATGTCTGTTGTAAATTCTTCACTGTCGAGACTGTAAGTGTGGTAAATGGTATCGGTAAATTTAATTCCGTACTGATAAAAGTTGTTACAAACCGAAAGTTTTCCGCAAAACGCGTCGCGACGGCTTTTAACATCCACTTTGTCATTGTCGTCGTCAACTGCCTGAACCAAAACCGGTACGTTTAAGCCCGACATTTTAATGGAATTTACCACGCCAAGTTCATCACCAAAATTAGGAAGAACCACCACGATACCTTCAATAACATCAGCATGGTCTTTGAAATATTTTGCACATTTTACTGCATCAGCATATCCTTCAATGTTTCCTGTGGGAGTTTCTTCCGATGGTAAAATAACGGTGTCAAAACCCATTTTGTTGAGTTTGTCCAAAACTTTGGCCCGTGCATCGGTTGCCAGTTTCGAATTAAAAATGTTACGAGTGGCGATGATTACGCCAAATGTTTGTTTTGTCTGTTTCATTGTATTTTTTTTATGATTTTATTTTTGTTTTACTGAGATTCCTTCCATAAATAAGCATGTAAATTGTCATTCCGAATGAAATGAGGAATCTTTATCATTCATTCAATTTTTACATTGTTATTAGTATAATCGTGCTCGTTCAACCGCTTTTTCCCATCCGGCACCCAGCAGAGCTATTGTTTCTTTTTCCATTTTTGGTTCGAATACTTTTCCTGCTTTTCGAAGCGCTTTTATTTCATTTAAACCGTTCCAAAAACCGGTGGCAAGTCCGGCCAAAAAAGTTGCACCAAGTGCCGATATTTCTTCAATGTCGGAACAAACTACTTCGCGGCTTAGTATATCCGATTGAAACTGCATCAAAAAATTATTACGGGTTGGCCCACCATCAACACGTAGTTCTTTTAAGGGAATACCACCTTTTTCTTCCATCAACGAAACCAGATCTTTTACCTGGTAGGCAATACTTTCCAACGCAGCTCTCACAATGTGTGCTTTGCTTGTGTTTCGAGGCATCCCCGACAGACAGGCACGCGCCTCATTGTCCCAGTATGGAGCGCCCAAACCAACAAAAGCCGGCACAAAGTACACGCCGTTGTTATTTTCAACAGAATTGGCCAGCGGCTCAGTTTCTGATGCATCGGTAATGAGCTGAACTTCATTTTTTAACCAGTTTAGTGTGTCTCCTGTACAATGTATATTTCCCTCAAAAACGTAATGTATTTTTTTATCGCGGCCATATCCCACCGATGTTACCAGACCATCAGGAGCTGCCAGAGCTTCTTCGCCAATGTTCATCATCATCGAAGAACCGGTTCCGTAAGTAGATTTAGCCATGCCGGGAGTAAAACAATTCTGACCGAACAAGGCACCGTGCGAGTCTCCAATCAATCCGGAAATGGCGATTGGATTTTCGAAAACAACCGAAGAATCAGTGTATCCAAAAACTTCGTCGCTAAATTTTACTTCAGGAAACATGGAAGCATGTAACTGAAACAAGTCCAGAATTTCGCTATCCCAGTCCAAGGTATGTATGTTGAAAAGCATAGTGCGGCAGGCGTTCGAATAATCGGTGGCATGCACTTTCCCCGCAGTAAGCTTGTACAACAACCAACTGTCCATTGTTCCCAGCATTAAATCGCCGTTTTGGGCTTTTTCTGCCAGTCCCGCAGTGTTTTTCATTATCCAGCTTAATTTACTTGCCGAAAAATAGGGGTCGATTCGTAAACCTGTTTTCTTTTGAATCTTTTCACTCCATTCGGTTTCAAGTAGCTCTTTGCAAAGTGCAGCTCCGCGCTGGCATTGCCAAACCGCAGCATTTGCAACCGGCTTCCCAGTGGTTTTATCCCAAATCAGCGAGGTTTCACGTTGGTTGGTAATGCCAATTCCTGCAATGTCCGATTCCTGCACTTTTGTTTTCGAAATCAAAATATTTAAGCCTGAAATCACATTGCTGAATATTTCTTCGGCATCGTGTTCAACAAAACCATCCTGCGGGTAGTACTGCTGATGCGGAATGCTGATTCGTTCGACCAGTTCAGCCTTTTTATTAAACAGCATTACTTTTGTTGCCGATGTACTTTGATCGATGGTTATTATGTATTTTTTTTCAGTAGAACTCATTGTACTGGTTTGTTAAAACATTCCTTAAAAAATTTAAATCATTTTTGCTCTTTCCCAAGCTCCTGCTAGTTGGGCAGTATTGTTACAATTACTCTTTTGTATCTTGACAAAGCTGGTGTTCCTTTGTCGGTGACTTTTAAAATAAAATGCGCCGTTTCGGTTTTCTCAACTTCCGGAGCAACTATGGTGTGCAGGTTGTAAAGATTTTCGGAATAAGGATCAAAACTTATCGTTTTCGAATACGAACCTGCTTCGGGGTATTGAAACCACCAATAACTTAAATTATCTCCATCCGGATCGGTAGTTCCACTGGCATCAAGACTAAATATTTCGCCTGATTTTACTGTTATTTTGTCGGGGTGCCCCAATGCCGGAACAGGTGGATGGTTTGCTTCTTCAAACGACGAGGTGCACCAATCCATTCTGGCGGCAAAATCATTCTGAAAATCTTCTCTCCATCGCCACAAGGTTACTTTGTTATTTGTGTACGTAGCCGTGTCTTTGCGAATTGCTCTTCCGTATTTGTTCGGAAGTCGTGGTGTAAACGTATCATCGGCATTGGTCCAGATTGGGCGGCTTTCAGGTTCGTATTCGGCGCCTCCAATAAATACAGGAATAATGGGCTCTTTTAAGGGTTCAGGAATGTATAATTCATATCGTCCGCCCCAACTTCCCCAGTTTGGGTTGGCTTCATTGTTTAATCCGTTTTGAATCAACATTAACCAGGCCGGTGTGTCTCCTTCCATACCGTAAGCAACATCAGGATATTGTGCCCCAAGCGGACCATGGCCTTGCTGAATATTTTTTGCAAGCCAGTTGTTGCTGATAACTTCATTGTTGGCACCGTCTATTACCGAGTTGATTGCGTTCCAGGTTGCATCCCAATAATTTCCTATGCTAACGATATAAAACAGTTCAGGGAAGTTTTTACGAATCCAAATTCCTGTGTCGTCTTGATCTGAAATGGTATAAACTTTCAATTTACTGATCAATCGTTTTGCTTCGCGTTTACTTTTACGCTCTTTGATTTTCCAAAGTGCCTGTGCCAAGGTATTTGGGCCGCCCCAGACCGAAATCCACACAGGTCTGTTGTCGTCCTTTTCCAGAACTTTAATAATCCATTCCGATCCTTCAGAATCCTTGCCTTTTCCAACCCCGTTCATGCCAAAAACCGGCAAGCCTTGTTTTACAATCTTGTGCAAATCGCTCGCCGCAGGAAAACCCGTTTCGTGCTTTAATAAATTCGGCTGAACTTTTTCGTAGGCACCTAAAATGCTGTGAATTGTTTCCGGTGCAACTCTGGCTTTCTGGTGGATCGAAGTTGTGGCTATTAAACCTTCAATTTCAATTTGATTGGAATAAAGCAGCAGTCGGACAAGACTTTGCGAGTCGTCCGGATCGGCTTCAATGTCGGTTAGTACTATTAATCGTTGTTTTTGATTTGTTTGTGCATTTATTTGAGCAATTAAAAAGGGGATGAAAGCAAAGAGAATAAATACTTTTTTCATAAGCCGGGTTATTTGTCTTCTTTGGCAATTAATATCTCTATCTCGTGATCGCGGAAAAGCTGAAGCCGATTTTTATCAATGGCTTCATCGGTGATGATGAAATCGATTAACGAAAGTGCACCCAAACTTGCAAAAGCATTTTTCCCAATCTTACTTGAGTCGGCCACCAGATATGTCGTGTCGGCTGCATCGATCATTGCCTTTTTTACAACAATATCGCTTATACTGGGGTAGGTAAGACCCGATCGTAATGAAATCCCGGCTGTTGCAAGAAATAACTTGTCAACATGAATGTCTTCGAAAAAGGTAGCCGCCTTTTGGCCGGTAAGTGAAAGTGTTGGAGGTTTAAATTCTCCACCGGTAACAATTACTTCAATTCCCGATTCTGCACCAAGCATTAACGCAATGTTCAAAGCATTTGTAATTACGGTAATTCCTTTGCGACCAATCAGGTTTTTGGCAATCTCAGTGGTTGTAGAACCCGAATCCAGAATGATGATTTCACCTGTTTCAATCAGATCGGCAGCTACTTTGCCAATAATCTGTTTTTTGTCCAGGTTGTCTTTGTTAAGCGGAATAAACGATTTTACACTGTCTTCCACATTTTTCAGGAAAGCACCTCCGTGTTCGCGTTTTATAAAACCATCCTTTTCGAGTTTTTCCAGATCCTGACGGATTGTTACTTCGGAAACTTTAAAAATTTTGGCCAGTTTAATCACTTTAGCCGAACCATCTTCTTTCAGAAGTTCAAGTATTTTATCGCGACGTTGATTTGCAAGCATTTCTTTCGTTATTTTGGTTATTCAAAACTAAACGAAAAAAATCGAAAGTAAAAACAAATAAGAATAAAATTGTTGATTCCTAATTAATTGCTAACAATTACAGGTGTTTATAATGGCTGTAAGAATAAAATTTCAGTGTCTTTTTGTGTTTTTAAGAAATAATCCATTCGATTTTTACCTTAAAACAGCAAAAATCGAATAGAAAAGTGGGGAAAACGTATATGGAAACACCGGTTATTGTTTTCGAATTATTTTTCCAAAATAGTTTTCATTCTCATAATTGATGCGATAAATAAAAATGCCAGACACCTGTGATTCAGGCGTCCATTTTACCGAATTGTAGCCCTGAAGCTGATAGCCGTCAAAAACCCTTTTTACAAGTCTTCCATCCATCGAAATAATGTCAATCTGAAGTTGCCCGTCAGCAGGAAGCGTGTAATGTATTTGTGTTGATTCGCGAAATGGATTTGGGTAGTTTCCATGCGAAAAGTCGGTTTCATCAATTTCTGCAGCTGCAGTTACACCTTTAAAAATATAATTTCCAATGGTTATCGGCGACCATTCGTTACCCGACTTTGCCCGTGCCTTAACCGTAATATCGGTAGACAATGGGAGCTCGCTTGTAAATAGTTGTGCCGCTGACGAAACATTTGAAGTGATTGATTCACGAGGATCGCTGCCATCGGTGGTATAATAAATGTCGCCGTAATTGGTAGTCATTCCCAGGTTAATTGCTGTGGTTTTTTCGCCACTTTCTTCACTAAAAACCGGTGCTTCAATGTTCGGGAACAATCCAATTTGGCGAAACTGATTTACCACGATATCTGTCCGGTAAGGGAAATAGTTGTTTAGCAAATATTCCTTCTGTGGTAGCCAGTGATTGTTTCGGGTGTATAAAATGCGGTCGTTATCAGAGGGCATTACATCTTTTCGATAATCTCCCCAACGGGCAGATTCAGCAATAATGGCAAGGTCAATTTCGTTGGCAAGTTGCGAGTAGCGTTCAATACACGGTTCGGGAGTTAAAGCACCACCATCGAAAAAATTCTTTTGAATCTGGTCTGCAAATAGCATGCGAAAGTCTTCGTTGCCTTGCATTAGCTGGTAAAACCAACTTGGATTTCCTTCGTTATTTTCGTCAACAACATTTGTATTTACACTCGTTAACGAGGTTTCGGCATCCCAGGCAAAAAAACGGAATCCTGCATCGTTACTTACCCGGTTTCGGGCAGCTATCCAGTTGTTGTGGTCCCAGTCAAGATTGCCAATGTACATGTTGTATTGCATGTAGCCAATCAGATGAGTAACGTCCAGAAGATTGTCGTAACTTGTGTTTATTGTCCCATCCGGATTTTTGCCCTGAACCTTTTGATAATTTGTATTGCTGGCTAAACCGGCTTTGGCCTGGTTATACAAAGCACTCCAGGCTTGCCAATATCCATCTACTTGTCCGCCATGATCTTTTATAATGTCGTAATCATCTTCGTTTCCTCCCATGTACGATTCCATAAAATCGTTGGTTAATTTTTCTGAAACGTTATACAAACCCCAGTATAAGCCATTTAAATACAGATGTACAAATCGTTCTTGAGCTGAAACCTGCCCGATTGCACGCTGTGCACCCTTTGCAAAAGGATCGCGTAAAAATTGTGCATTTCTGCGTGAGCCGGGAACATTTGTCATCCACGAATAATTGTATCCGGCACGCAGCACAAGTGAGTTAAATTCATTGGTAGCACCTTCTTCATCAAACAGATTGAAATTTAGTTTTGACGGGCCGTACATACTTCGAAACGACAAGCGGAACGAATGTTTGGCGCTGTTGTCCGGAATTCGGCTGTTGCCACCGTGCAATCGCAAACCGCAATTCACCTGAAACTGTTTGTTGCTGGCCGGATCATAATATTCCACAGAAGCTGGGCGTTCCCAATCTTTTCCGGCATAACCCTGACCGGTATTTCCGGTGTAGATGTAAATACCGCCATTTACCTGGTTTAATTCGTGAGAAAAAAGGAAGCCGGGATTTGTTACAACCGACAAAGTTGGTATGGAAGTTAATGCATCGTCCATCAAATCTTTGTAATCGTTGCTGTTGCATATTTGAGGATCCATTTCGTAATCGGCGGGGGCATTGCCGGCACCAAATTTTAATGGTCCCCAGGTTGCCGGATATCCAGTTTGAGTATTCGATTGTTTTACAATGTCGTTTATGAAAAAATAGCTATGCGAAATAATCTCGCTGGCTACTCCTTCAGTATTAACAGCAATTGCGCTGAGTGGGGTAGTGGTGGTAATATTTACAGTACCTGTATACAAAGTTCCGGTTTCAACAGTGGGGCGGGTGCCATTGGTTGTGTAATATATTTTATTTCCGTTGCCAATGGATGAAAGTGTTGCCTGAAAAGGTGCATCATAAAAACCTCGGGTTTTGCTAAACTGTGGAGCCTGAACCAGATTTCCCAGAATATTTTGTGCTCCGGGAGTTGGTTTGTCAAAAAACACAAGCTGCCCCTGGTAAATTCCATATGAAATATCCTCACGTTGTGCCGGATACATTTCTCCATACGAATGAGAAATGGTGCCATCGGGTTCAACAATGGACAGGAATTCGCCGGAGCCCGAAAGTTTAAAATTGGTGTGCAATTCACCAGCCGGATCATCTCTTTTTTTTTCGGATGCAAACACAAGCAGGTATTTCCCTGATTCAAGTATAAGTTCAGGGAACTCCCATTTTTGTAAATTATCGGCTTTATCTGTAAGAAACCATCCCTTTAAATTTACATCCTCTTCTCCCGGATTAAACAATTCAATCCAGTCACTGTAATCGCCATCTTTGTCGGCAATAACATTCGAGTTGATGGCCATAAATTCACTGATCAGAATTTTTTGGCTTTCAGCAAAAAGAAAGGTAGTATTTAATACCAGTAGAATAAAAAGGCAAGACTTCAAAAGGAGTGATTTTTGCATGGTTTTAGGTGTTGTTTAGCGGTCGAGTTCAATTGCCGCCAAAATAAACGGGCCAACTCCTTTTGTATCGTTTTTTACAATTTTTTCGGTAACATAATAATCATATGATCCATCGCGGTATGGATTTCCTCCAAGACCGCAACTGCCGCAGATGTTGACCATGCCTGGCATTCCGTCGTCATCAGTAATTATAAAGGTTTTAAGCATATCATCGAAGGCTGAATTTGCCAGCTCCAGATACGAATTGTCGATGTAGCCCATTTTAGCTCCTTTTGCCATGGCATAAATGTACATTGCCGTTCCCGATCCCTCCGGATAGTTTCGATCTTCGCCACCACGATCAAGTACCTGGTACCAAACTCCGGTTTTCGGATCGCGAACCTGAATTAAAGCATCGAGTGTTTTTTTCAGAATGCTGATTAATTCTCCTCTCTCAGGATGATCTTCCGGCAAAAAGTCGAGCACATCTACAATTGCCATTACATACCAACCCATTGCACGGCTCCAGAAATGTGGCGACTGGCCTGTTTCCTTGTTGCTCCATTTTTGTTCCTTACTTTCATCCCAGGCATGGTACAAAAGTCCGGTTTTCGCATCCAGGGTTACATCATAAACAGTAATAATTTCATGGGTTACAACGTCGAAACACTGCGGCTGAGCATACTCTTTTGCATATTCAGCCAGAAAAGGAAGGCCCATGTACACCCCGTCCAACCAAACCTGCGAAGGATAACGCAATTTGTGCCAGTAACAGCCATTTTGGGTTTTCGGGTGACTTTCCATTTGAGTGACAAACTGAGGAATGGCTTTTTTGTATTTTTCTTCACCGGTTTTTTGGGCGAGTGTAAAAAGGGTAGTGGCCGGACGAATTAAATCGATGTTGTATTTGTCCATTTCATAGCGTTCGATGTGCCCATTTTCGTCGACCAACATATCGATAAATGTTTTTAGGTAGGCCGAATATTTTGGATCAGTATCCCCCAGTTTGTTAATGGCAGCTCCCAGTAAAGAGACATCGTACGACCAACCGGCACGTGTTCTTCCGTTGTAAAAAGCAAGCGTATCGTATCGCTGCATAACGGCATCGGCCATTTTTATGCTCCATTTTTCAGGAGTTTCTGTTTTGCTCGTTTTGCACGAAAAACCGCTCAAAAATAAAAGAGAAATGAATAAAAGAGAAAGTGCTTTTTGTTGCATCGTATTTTAATTAGTAGTTATCTTAACTTGTTCGATAAATCCAAATGGAATGTGATTGTAGGTATCTGTCCAAATGGCGGTTGGTTTATTTTCCAAACGCAGGTCGTACCAGTTCGATTCGCCTTTTCCATCTGGGAAACCACCGGCTCCGGTAAAACTTTTGGGCCCCACTTTTTCCAGCTCTCCTCCTTTGTGGTGGTGTGGCCCAAGCAAATTGCGAAGCGAGTTTACCAGCGTAATTTGAAGCTCATTTTCACCTTCAACCAAAAATTCGGTAATGTCGGTGGTAAAGGGTGTCCAAACCAACGAATCGGTTTGGTGGCCATTGATTGAAACAATAGAAACAATGGATTCGCAATTGGGTAATTCCAGAAAATATTTTTTATTCGCGTCCTTTTTGTCGATGGTAAAGTTCTGTTTTAATTCAAAAGCACCGGCATAAAAAGGATAACCTTCAAAAACCAACGATCCTGTGAAGAATGTTTTTTCTTTTGAAATGGCAAAACCGGTGAAAGCCCTGACAGGCCTTCTCTGGAAATCTCCTGTGCGGTTTTTTTGAGTATCGTAACTTTCGTATTTTTCTTTATCGGAAAAAGCTTTTAATCCAAAATCACCAATGAGGTAAATGCTTTCAATTTCGGTTCCGTAACGTTTCCTGGTATCCTTGTTAGCTGCATCAATCGGTTCAAAATCCAGTTCAAGTTGAATTGTATTACGACCTTCTTTTAATGCACTCAAAACCTCTGTTGTTTCAAAGGTGTGATCGATATAGAAACCATTGCTTTTGAATGTGAAATCTCTTCCGTTAATTTTTATTGAATTGTACATTTTTGGTTGTTCCAAAACCAGTTTGCAAGCTGATGGAAGATCATCAATTCGCACTTCGTATTTAAGAATTAAATCACCGTAATAGTGCTGGTCGGACAAACGGCTGAAAATTCCGATAACAGGTTCTGGGGCGCTAAAGGTTTTACCCTCGTTGGTTGAGTAGCTTGCAAAATCGAGTGTAAGAGCATTTGGCGAAAGGCGTTTTCCTGTCCAGCCATTGTTAAGTGTGAAAAGATCGTGTTTTGTTTCGGGAAGAAGATAGTTCCCTTCAATTATGGCATTTTTGCTCAAATCTCCAGAAGTTATCCAAAGATTAGATGATGAAGCAATTTCAATATCGTAAGCCCCGGAGTTGTTTGGTTCCAGTTGAAAACACTTTGCCAGATCTGGATCCCACAATACTACATTTTTGTCCGGAAACTCAGTTTTGAGTTCAAATTGAATTGATTCGGTGTGTGATGTATTGTACAACTGAAGCAATTTGCCGTTTTGTGTGCTGCGGGTTTGCGACCAAATTTTTTCTTTGTTTTCACTTGAAATCAAAACGTTCGGAATAATATTTTGCAAAAGAGAATTTTCAAAATCTTCAGGTGCGCTTATTATCACTAGTTTATTGAACTCCGCAAGCTGAACTTCGTCTTCCACTCCATCAACAAACATTGGAAAACGGCCGGTACTAATTATAATTCCACCGTTTTTGTGTAACTCTTTTAGCAGATTTAAAGTTGACTGCCGAATGGAAATCATATCGGGCAGAACAACATGTTTGTAATGCATGGCGCCAACTTTTAATTCCGCCTTTTCAACAATTGCTGTGTCAGCCAGTATTTGTTCGTCGCCAAGGTCATAATCGTAATGGTTGGCCTGTAAAATTTCGAGCACTGCATTTATTCCGGAAGTAAATTCTCCATCTTCATTACCTTTTATGTATTCACTTTCGATTGGATTAATTACAAGAATTTGCGGATTGTACGTTCCAACGGTGGTAGCATAGGAAATCCGCCCAAGATAATCTTCCATTTTTTTGTTGTATTCCCAGTAAGGTTGCTGGTACGAAAAGGTGGGCGGGTAGTCGCGTTTGCGGGCTCCTTTCATACTGTATAAAGTAAGGTGTGGGCAAAAATGATTGATACCTAAAATGCTGTGCCAGCCTGCAATCCACTTTCTGTCCTCAAAATTCATGTTTTGTCCGCTAATTCCGAAGAGTTCACTTAAACGTTTCTTTTTTTCGTATTGATTGGCAACACTGCTTAAACTTTTGGCCGTTAAAATCCTGTTTGCAATCGAAAGTCCCAAATGATCCATGCCGGGTTGCTGCATACTTCTGTAATGAAGCATCGAGTTCCCAATTCGGTCGCGCACCTTTTGTAATACATCCTCGCCTAAATAGTGGCCGGTGTAATCAAAATCATTTTCGGCCGCAAATTTCGAGATTTGTTTTGTGTAAGCTTCTTCAAACTGCAATGCCTTTGCTCTGTAATAGTGCATTCGAACTTCTCTCCAGTTGTCTTTTTCTTCAAAAAGCAAGTTTAAATTATCACGTAATGAATATCCGTAAAGTTCCTCAAACTTTTTTTCGAGCCAGGGCGAATAGGAGAGTACACCGTGGTTGGGCGTGTTTTTATCGAAATAACGTGCATGAATGTGTGGCTCGTCCGAGAAAATTGCAAATGTATAATCCGTTGTTTTGGCTTTGTATTTCTCGGCATAGGGCCGGTACGATACATTAATAAATTGCTTTACAACTTCAGGGTCAAACAGATCGACATAACAGGTTCCGTTAAAAATGTCGTAACCGTATTGTGCAGTGTATATAATATAATTGTAGGTATCGTCTTGTTTAATTAACTCCGATCCAATAGGAAAAGGAGTGTTTTTATCGAGGCGGGCCAGGCATTTTGCCCGGAATTTTTCGCTCATGTCAGGAATAATTCCTCCGGCATAGCCACTTGGCCATTTGTCTTCGTCGTAAAACATGGCGTAAAGTCCCGATTCGTTGGCCGCATCAACTGCTGCACCCATTATTGTCCACCAGTCGTCGCTCAAAAATTCTGTAATTAATCCCAATCTGCTATGTAAATAAAAACCGCCAAAACCGGCCTGCTTAAATCCGTGAATCTGTTCTGCAATTTCGTTTTCGGTAAGTGAGTCGTTAATGGAATAAAAAGGAAAAGACCGGTATTCGTTCGTAGGATTTTTAAATTTCGTGTAATTTATTTCAGTTTCGTAGGCTGTATTTTCAGAGTTGTCTGCATTTTTCGTTTGCGTACACGAATTAAATGCAAAAAAAAGTATTGAAACACAAAGTACAATATAATAGCTGATTCGTTTCATTTTGTCGTCTGATTAGATTTTCAAAAGTACAAAGATTTTTGAAAGTATGTAAACGTTACCACAGTTATATTTGTAAAAGCGGGTATTTTGCAAAAAAACCAAACATTTGGCACGTACGTTCAAAAGTTGTTGACAAGTTTATTATTTCTTTGTATGTGCTGTAAATAAAGGGGATTTGATTGATTTGTTAAATTTCTTATGATAAAATAAGTAGATAATTATTTTTATTTTTACATGAAAACGTTTACATTGCGCTATCTGAAAAATCAAAAGGCTAAATTTGTTGCTTATTGACTAAAACTACTTTGCACATGGCTAGTATGAATGATGTTGCTACGCGAGCAGGAGTTTCCATTGCCACCGTTTCAAGAGTGTTGAATAACAATGGAAATGTAAACGAAGCAACTCGGGCTAAAATAAACAAGGCAATTAAAGACCTGAAATACCAACCCAGCAGGGTTGCAAAACGTTTGCGTTCAAAAAGTATTTCAAGTAATCTTTTGGGTGTGCTTATTCCCGATATTGAAAATCCATTTTATGTTGACGTTCTCCGGGGAATTGAAGAACTTGCCTACAATAACAATTACGCTATTATAATGTGTAATTTTGGGCAAGATGAAAAAAAGGAAAAATTATACCTCGAAATTCTGCAATCGGAGGCAATTGATGGCTTAATTGTAGCTCCTGCCCACGAAGATGACCCTTTGCTTAAGAAAATGGTAAAAGATGGTTTACCGGTAGTTTGTGTCGATCGAGGATTAAAGGATGCAAATGTTGATGTTGTTTTGGTTGATAATGTAACCGGAGCATATACTGCCGTCGATTATCTTATTAAATCAGGATATAAGAGAGTAGCATACATTGCTGGTTTAAAAGCAATCCCATCGAGTAATTTGCGCGAACAAGGATATCGTAAGGCGCTGGAAGAAAACGGTATTGCTTATGATGAGGAACTTGTGAAATTTGGTAACTCAAAACACGAAAGTGGAGTAGAACTTTGTAACGAGCTATTAAAATTGCCAAATCCGCCGGATGCCATTTTTACAGGTAACAACCTGATTACACTTGGTGCCCTGGAAACAATTCAGAAATGGAAGTTGAAAATTCCTGAAGATATTGCTATTATAGGTTTTGATGATATGCAATGGTCGAGTTCGCTAAATCCTCCATTAACAGCGGTAAGGCAGCCCGCAATGGAAATTGGAAAAAGAGCGGTTGAACTTTTAATTCAGCGAATTCAGGATCCGGAAAGATCAAGTATTCAAATGACATTGAATACCGAATTAATGAAACGAAGTTCGTCTTAAGAATAACGATTCTTTTTAAAGCATTTATTGGCTTAAAAAATGAAAACGTTATCATAAAATGAAAATAATAGAAATGTAAGATACAGTATTACAATAGATTAAAATAAGAAAACGATACTCTAATAGAACAATAAATTAATTTTTGTGAAACTTAAAAATAATTACTTATGAAGAAAAATTTTACTTTTAAAATTTTAATGATGGCTTGCTTCGTCTTTATAGCAGGCTATTCAAATGGTCAGGCAAAACCAGAAAATTATCCTTCCATAGGACAATCTTTTGTAAAAGATGCTGAGACTCAGTCTGCCGTTTTTACCATTAACTTTAATACAGATCAACCAACCAGTACCTGGACTCAGGTTGATGATACTACTGTAACTTTTTCGTGGGGTAAAGCGCGTACAGGTAAAGGTTTTGGTGTTACAGTTTGGGCTGCTGATACAGCTAATGCTCCGACAGTTAATCCTAATGAAGACTTTAAGGTGAGAAGTAACCGTTTCCGTAGTAACGAAAATCCAAATCACGTAGCAAGTGTTGATTCTATGCAGGCACTTCTAGCTAAATGGGGCGAAGTTTATACTGGATCTGATTCTGCAAAAAATACCTTGTCAAACTATTCTGCATGTGTTTTTGATGTAGATGGTGATCCTGCAAACCAGGCTTATGGTGTGCATCCGGGTATTTATAAAAAACTGGAGTATGATATTGCTTTACGACTTGCAGGTCAGGTATTAACTTCTGATTTGTCGTTTACAATGAATACTTACGATGTTGGAAATACAGGCGAAACAGCCTCGTATGATTTACGTTTAAAGTTTAGTTCTACTGACACAACAATTCAGGATTTCTATACTACCGGAAGTGGATTAAAATCAGTAAATGTTGCTGAAACATTTGGATTGCCAATTTCGGCATTGAATGGTCAGAGCGAAGTTCATATTTATATCAGTACTGACGGTACTGGTACTGCAATTGAAGAAGGTAAATACGATCCAACAATTGTTGTAGATGATATTACTGTTACGTTTGCTGCTCCTGTGTGGATTGAGCCAGCCGGTGGTTTGGACGGTGGAACATTCAGTAATGCAGATGATCCGTTTATGGGAAGTATTGGCGAAGCCACTGTTGTAGGCCTTCCTTTGAAAATTAAGGGTCGTGTTGCAGCATTAAAAATCACTGACAATTTGTATAAAAACAACAAAGGGGACAAATTCAACAAAATGCTTACTTTCCCTGATACTCTGGGAGTGATGGCTAATGATGGAAATGGAAACTATACTGTTGAGGTTCCTTATACTATTACTAAAGCGACGCTTGATATGGGAACCATGGAATGGTCAAATCAAAGTATTGAGATCGCTGCACCTGATGCTCCTTCGAACGATGACTTGATGTTCTATTTTAAAGTTCTTCCGGAAGCTGCTTCTTATTTTGCAAACATGGAAATTGATGCAGGTGTTCGTATTTTTTATCAGGCACATGTAAAAGGTACCGGTGCTACAACTATCGATTTATCAGGTGTTGAAGATGAGTACAGTTTGGCCGATACTTTAGCAGGTGTTCCAGATAGTTCTATTATTTTGTTAGCTCCTGGTAAAACATACAACGTTGGTGGGTATGCATTTGATAAATCAATGATCATTACCTCGAAGGATCCAATGAATGAAAAAATGCCACATATCTTTAGTAATTCTAACTTTGATATGGTAGAAGGTGCTGCAGTTTCATACATTGTTTTCAGAAACGTACACATCGATGGTGAGTTTGATAGCGATTATGTTATCAATGTGAGCAAGGAAAGTAGTATTGGAGATTTGGTTTTTGAATCATGTAAAGTTGAATCGTTACGTGGTGTAGTTCGTATTAAAGACAAACCTTCAACTATTGAAAACTACATTGTTAAAGATTGTGTTATGGATCAGATTAATGGTTACGGTTTGTTAACTGTTGATTTGGCTGATGCAATGGTTAATAATATCACAATTGTAAACTCAACTTTCTCTCATTTCCAATATTTTATTGTAAGTAAGAACAACTCAAATTCGTTGAGTATTGAAAGCAGTACTATTTATGCTGTTCCTGAAAAAGGTCGTCAGTTGATCAGATACCGTGGCGGTGATGGCAAAAACAACATCTTCAGTGGTTTCTCAATGAAGAAAGTTCTTGTTGGTCATGGATGGAATATGAGCGGCGAAGAAGATTATGCAATTAAAGGAAAAGAAGGTCTTGAGTCAACAGAAATTAAAGTGAGTCAGAGTGTTGTAATGGGTGACTTTGCATATTCAAGTGATACTATTCCAGGATTAGGAGACGGAAGTGATATTTATTCAGGAAGTTCATACGATTTCTGGGCTGATCCTGCAAATGGTAATTTCAATATTATCGACAAAACATGGGCAGGTTTTGGTTTGGGAGACCCTCGCTGGGTATACGAAGACACAATTACTTATGTACTTTATGCAGGTGCAGGTGCTGCTGATGCAATGGAGCCTAGTGATTCATTATTGGTTGATTACCTGACAAATACAGGTTACAATGTGATGTATGTTGATGATAATGATTTGGTTGCCGGATACGACTATTCTTCTTACGAAGCACTTGTGATAGGTGAATCTGCAAGTTCGAGTAAAGTAGTACCTTTCGGTAAAGATGATGACTACCCAATTCCATTGGTTTCGATGGAAGGTTTTGGAGTGAAAGTAGGTAAATGGGATTGGCTAGCCGACGATGTAAACTTCCAGGAAAGCAGAGTTGCTGGTCTCGAAAATATGGAAATGAAAGTTCTTGACAATACGCATTATATTACTGAAGGCTTGGCAGTAGATCAGGTTGTGTCTTTATCTTCAGCAGCTGCAAGTAGCGATATTTATGCATGGGGAATTGATTTAACTACAGATATGCCTGGTGCTATCGCTTTGGGACAAAACCAGAATGCAGAGATTACTGCTCCAATGATGTGGGCTATTCCAAGAGGAACTGCACTAGGTGCATCTGGTCAGAGTACTGACAACAGAATCGTTATTTTTGCAGCAAATGCAAAAGGATTAGATGAAGCAACTAACGATTTTAATGAACTTGTTGTACGTTCGTTGGAATGGGTACTTGGAGCCGGAGGAACAACTGGTATCAGTCGTCCTGAAGTAGCAAGTGATGTATTGGTATATCCTAACCCTGCAAAAACTTTTGCAAAAGTTAGATTTACTTTAACCGAGTCTGCTGACGTTAGCCTGTCGTTGTTCAATATGATGGGACAAAAAATTGAAATCTCAACCAAAGAGCGTTTCAGTGTAGGAACTAACGAAATTGAAGTAAATACTCAAAACCTGAACGAAGGTTTATATATTTATGTGCTTGAAGCTGGTAAAAATGTAGCTAAAGGCAAATTAAATATTGCGAAGTAATAGTTATACAATTTTATATAAAAGGTGGAGCTCAATTGCTCCACCTTTTTTCGGTTTTTATAGTTTGTATTACTCGTAAAACGACTGTGTTTTAGTGTCTTGTTAATTTTAAGATAACGTTTACATACTATTTTTAACTCTTTGCTCTCAAATCCTCTTTGATTCTTGCATATACAAATGAAAACGTTTACATTTGCATAACAAAAGATGAACTAATAAATTGTTTAAGTGCAACTAACAAAACTAATAGAGAAAAGTGAACTGGTGAATGATATTACCATTCAAAATCCATCAAAGGTTGTTTTTGGGAACAAAAGCTTTTTCCGATTTGCTGAAGACTTTGAAAAGACAGGCTGCCGGAAACTGTTTGTACTTACCATTTCTGTTTTAAAAGAAAAAATAGAAAACGAGCTTGCAAAGCTAAATGAAGTTGGGATTTCTGTTTTGCTTAACGACGAAATAAAGGACGAGCCTTTGTTTGAAGATTACGAGAGAATTTTGAAACAAGCTCGCGACTTTAATGCTGACAGTGTTGTAGGAATTGGTGGAGGAAGTGTTTTGGATACGGCTAAATTAATTGCTGCAACAATAAATAATACCGTAAGTGTAAGCGAAATCATCGCTGATAATTCTCTTTTAAAGCGCGATGTATATCTGGCTTGTTTGCCAACTACTGCCGGTACCGGTAGCGAAATGTCGCCCAATGCGATTTTTTTCGATCCGGAAAGTAATCTTAAAATCGGAGTAATTAGCCCTGCGCTTGTGACAGATGCAACCTATATCGATCCTGAGTTAACAATTGGAGTTCCTCCTGCCGTTACCGCTGCTACAGGTCTCGATGCCTTAACACATTGTATCGAGGCCTACGTTAATAAGTTTGCACATCCACACACCGACTTGTTGGCCCTTGAGGGAATAAAACTAATCGGAAGAAATTTGAAAAGAGCTTTTGATAATGGAAAAGATATAGCCGCCCGCGAAAAAGTTGCGCTAGGCAGCATGTATGGCGGAATGTGTCTTGGTCCGGTAAATACAGCTGCAGTGCATGCATTGGCTTACCCGCTTGGTAGTAAATACAAAATTGCTCATGGCGTTTCAAATGCGCTTTTATTGCCTTTTGTAATGGAATATAATTTACAGGAGGCAATTGAAAAATATGCAAATGTTGGTCGTGCACTTGGTGTTTCTGACGGAATGGATAACGAAGAAACAGCCCTGTTAGGTATTGAAAAGATACGTGAACTTATTCGTCATTTCGGAATACCGGCAAAGTTGTCGCAGTTAAACATCCCCAATATTGAAATAGAAGAAATGGCCTACTCGGCAATGAAAATACAACGATTGCTAAAAAACAATGTTCGTGAAATAACATTGATGAACGCCATCTATATTTATATGAAAGCATCGTAACTATGGAGTTTAAAAATATATACAAAGGTGCAATTGTTCCAATGGTTAGTCCGTTTAAAGCTGACTATTCCATTGATTCTGATGCAGTTTCTGTCATCTTGAATTCGTTTATCGAGAATGATGTTAAACCTTTTGTGCTTGGAACAACCGGTGAAGCTTCTTCACTTTCATCTTCCCAAAAAACCGACCTGATAAATACATCGGTAAAAGCCCTCGGCGGGAAACAACCTTTATTGGCCGGAATTGGAAGCAACTCGATATTCACATCGATTGATGAAGGGAAAAAGTTTGCTGATTTGGGAGTTGACGCACTTGTGGCAACTGTTCCCAATTATTATCCATCGGATGGTACCCAAATGCTGAAATGGTTTGAAAAGCTGGCCGATACTATTCCATTGCCCCTGTTTTTGTACAATATTCCGGCTACAACGCATCATTCAATACCGTTGGATATTGCCGAAGAACTTAGTCACCACAATAATATTATCGGAATAAAAGACTCGGAACAAAACAAAGAAAGATTAAGCGAATCGTTGAGCAGGTGGAAAGACCGTGACGACTTTATTTTTCTTGTGGGATGGGCTGCAATGTCTGCTTACGGAATGCAAAACGGAGCAAACGGAATTGTGCCAAGTGTTGGTAACCTGGTCCCTGAAGTTTATGCACAACTTGTGGTGGAATGTGAGAACGGAAATTTTGAAATGGCCGAAAAAATGCAGGAGCAGGCTAATGCAATTGCAGCGCTTTGCCAAAAAGGAAGAAATATCAGTCAATCAATTCCGGCAATGAAAGTATTGATGTCGCTGAAAGGATTGTGTACGCCGGAAGTTATGCCTCCAATGCTAAGAATGGAACACAACGAAGAATTAAAATACAAAGCACTGATGCGCGACGCATTGGATTTATAAAGTTATTAGATGAGTAAAACAAAGCCAATATTAGCTGTTACCATGGGCGATCCGGCAGGGATTGGACCTGAAATTGCAGTTAAAGCTTTTGAAGATGCTGAGGTTCATAAGGTTTGTAAACCTTTATTAATTGGAAATGCCGCCATTATGTTGCGCATTGTTGAAGAACTTAAATCGGAATTAAAAGTTAATGCAATTGCAAATGCAAGCGAAGCCGGTTTTCGTTTTGGGGAGATTGACGTTTTAAATCTGGATGTCGAGAATCCGGATTCAATTAAATACGGACAAATTTCGGCAAGTGCCGGCGATATTGCTTTTCGTTCGGTTGTAAAAGCCATTGAACTGGCCTTAAGTGGCGAGGTGGATGGTACGGTTACAAATCCTATAAACAAGAAAGCTATAAATACGGCAGGGCATCATTTTTCGGGTCATACCGAAATTTACGCCCACTATACCAATACACCAAAATATGCCATGTTACTTGCCGACGAAAAACTTAAAGTTATTCATGTAAGTACACATGTTTCTTTACGAAAAGCATGCGATCTGGTACAAAAAAATCGTATTCTGGATGTTGTTCACATTCTGGATGAAGGATTAAAAAGACTGGGAATTAAAAATCCTCGGATTGGAGTGGCAGGATTAAATCCACATGCCGGAGATGAAGGTTTGTTTGGAGACGAAGAAATAAAAGAAATTATTCCTGCCGTAAAAGAAGCGAATGAAAAAGGATTTAATGTGGAAGGACCTTTTCCTCCGGATACATTGTATGCTTTGGCCGCAGGAGGAAAGTTTGATGGTTGTGTTGCGATGTATCACGATCAGGGGCACATTCCATTTAAATTAATTGGTTTTGTGTGGGACGATAAGAATGGAACTATGAAAAGTGTAAAAGGAGTAAATATTACCTTGGGCTTACCCATAATACGTACTTCGGTTGATCACGGTACTGCGTTTGAAATTGCAGGTAACGGAATCGCAAGCCCGGAGGCTTTGGTTTATGCAATTAATTATGCCGTTAAACTCTATAAAAATTAATTTTGTTAATTGATATATTATGATTGCAGTTATTGCAGATGATTTTACAGGTGCAGCGGAAATAGGGGGGATTGGATTAAAATACGGCCTTGAGGTTCGTATTGAGACAGAAGTAATTGATGCTTCTGATGTAGATCTGTTAATAATTGCTACCGACACTCGTTCTTTAACAGCAAATGATGCAGCGCAGGAAGTTGCTAAAATAACACAAAAGCTTATTCAACTTAAACCGCAATACATTTACAAAAAACTGGATTCTGTACTTAGAGGAAATATTGCCGAAGAATTACTGGCGCAAATGTCGGCTTGTGGAAGAAAAAGAGCCATCGTTGTTGCCGGAAATCCTTTTTTGGGTAGAATAATTGAAAATGGAAATTACACCATCGATTCAATTCCGCTAAACAAAACACAATTTGTAAACGATCCCGATTTTCCGGTAAAATCATCATCTGTAATTGAAATTATTGGCCGGAATACTTACGATGTTATATCAAAATCGGTAACTCAGGATTTACCTCAAAGTGGGTTGATAATTGGAAACGTTACCAACAGTACAGAACTTAAACAATGGTCTGAATACATTGATAATACAACAGTTGCAGCAGGTGGATCGGGCTTTTTTGATATACTGCTAAGCAGAGAGTTCTCCATTCAACTGAATGCTTCGGTTGAGCCGGTTTTGACAGGCGAAAAAACTCTCCTGGTGTCGGGAAGTGCTTTCCCAAAAACCAGGGAAGTACTTGATTGGATGGAGAATTGCGGAATAGCCACTAAAAATATGCCTGAGGAAGTTTATTCTCAACAGGATTTCGCTCCTGAATATTTTGAGAACTGGGTTGAAGATGTGCTCCATGCTTTAAATAACAATCAGAAAGTTATAATTTCTGTTGACCATGAAAATACGTCGGGAGAAAACAGAGCACTGCGCGTAAAAAAGCTGGTGGCACAATTGGTGAAAGAGGTAATGTTGAATGTTGAACTTGATGATTTGTTTATTGAGGGCGGTGCAACAACATCTCAGATTTTAGGTGAATTAAATATTGAAAAATTATATCCGGTAAAGGAACTCGATTTTGGGATTATTCAAATGCGGGTAGATGAATATCCAAACCTTTGTATAACAACAAAACCCGGTAGTTATTCCTGGCCCAAAAACATAAGTTTTAAGAATACCGATAAAATAGAATTAAATAATGGATAGAACCATTTCGTTACATATTGTCGACTATGCTATAATAATAGCAACGTTTGTTGTTTCAATTGTTGTTGGATTACGTTTCTCGAAGAATCAGAAAGATACCGGCAACTATTTTAAAGCAGGCGGTAAAATTCCTTCGTGGGCAATTGGTATGTCTATTTTGGCAACACTTATTAGTAGTGTAACATTTTTAGCTTATCCGGGCGAGGGGTATTCTTCAAACTGGATTCGTTTGGTGCAGGGATTAATGGTGCCTTTGGTACTTGTTTTTATTGTTGGAATTATTGTACCTCTTTTCCGAAAAGTAATTCGTTTAAGTGCCTACGAATATTTCGAACGAAGATTTGGTTTTCTTGCCCGTTTGTATGCATCACTTGGTTTTGTATTAAATCATTTCGCAAAAATGGGAACGGTTTTTTACATCATTTCGCTGGCTTTGTCTGGTATGACTGGTGTTGACACTGTTTACATTGTTTTGATTATAGGAATTGTTGTGGTATTAATAACCATGCTGGGTGGTATGGAAGCTGTTATCTGGCTCGATGTTATTCAGGGATTTATGCTAATTGCCGGTGGTTTGGTTTCATTGGGTATCCTTTTGTTTTCGGTGGAAGGCGGACCGGGCGCCATTTGGCAGGTTGCAATGGAAAACGGACGAATTGGTTTTGGCCCCTTCGATCTGGAATTTGTAAATCTTACTTTTTGGGTAATGGCATTAAACGGTATATTTTATGCCATTCAGAAATACGGAACCGATCAAACAATTATACAGCGTTATTTAACCGCAAAATCAGACAAGGAAGCGATAAAAGCATCGTTGATTGGAGTGCTGCTTAGTGTGCCGGTTTGGGCTTTGTTTATGTTTATCGGAACAGCATTGTTTGCTTATTATAAAATTACAGGTAGCCCGCTGCCTGCCGATATAAAACCGGAAGAAGTATTCCCGATTTTTATTACCACAAAATTACCTGTTGGTGTTATTGGTTTAATTCTGTCGGCACTTATTGCTGCTGCCTTTTCCAGTCTCGATTCTGATTTAAATTGTCTTTCTGCCATTTGTCTGGAAGATTATTATTTGCGATGGAGACCAAATACGTCTGAAAAAAAGCAGATGTTCCTGAGTAGGATGTTTATCGTTTTGGCCGGAGTTGGAGCAATTGCAGTTGCCATGTTCTACATTCATGCCGGAGGAACCGGGGTGCTCGGAATAATTTTTACACTTTATTCCATCTTTTCGGGCGGAATTGCCGGAATGTTCTTGCTGGGTATTTTTAGCCGAAGAGTAAATAAAAAAGCAATTTATTTCGGAATACTGGCAAGTATTTTATTTACCCTTTACGCCCTGTTGTCTTCTACACCAATGACATTTGGCGATACTAAAATATTGCTACTCGATCTGGGCAATTTGAATTTTAACCAGCATAAATATATGATTGGCGTGTACAGCCATTTGGTGCTGATGTTTGTGGGAATTGTGGCCAGTTATATTTTTAAAGAAAAACCGGTAGATGAAACATTAACTTACTATGGTTGGTTAAAATTAAAGAGGGAAAATAAAATCAGGAACTGATTTACATTCAATACGTAAATAACTACTAAATGAATATTAATAATTAAAAATGAAAACTATGAAAGCCAAAATTTTTACTTTTTTTTCTGCAATTCTTCTTTTGGGGAATTTAAGTGTTAACGCTCAGATAAATCTGACAACGGGTACTCCCTGGGGGCAACTTTCTCCGGGAACACCTTTGGTATTGAGCGAGAATTTCCAGGGATTCGAATTTTTCCATTCAGATGCTTCTCCTGATGAAGGAAACAGCGAGCATACTTTTGCTGATGATGGATTTACAGTTATTCCGGGTTACAAAAGCGATACAGTTGAAACTTCTATTCTTGGAAGTGCAAGTGGAAAAATTACTTACGATTTTCATGAGTGTGCTTTTGCTCCTGAATGGGCAACAGCTTACGCATTTAGAGATGCAGGTGGTCAAACACAAAATGTGACTGATGGTTTTGTCGAAATTAGTCGTTTTGATACTACTTATTCCACCATTCCAACAATTAACGGTTATTTGGAAGTTGATTTACGCGCCCTTGATTTTGTCGAAGTAATTCAATGGACACATTCAAGTACAGGTGGTACAAAACGCGGTGCAATGTGTAAAATCTCAATCGACGACCGCGCTACCTGGGATACACTAAGATACCAACCGGGCGAATTGTGGGGATACAGTTTCACAAAAGACATTACAACAGGTGTAAAAACATCAAATGGATATCGTTGCGATCCTGCTGCTTATGGAATGACCTGGGAAGACGGAGTTTATGCCAGCAATGTTATTCTTCGTTTCGAAGAGGCAAGACCACCGGCTGGTGCTATCCAGACTGTTCGTATTCACGACTTAAAAGTTTATGGAGAATACATTCCAACTGCCGTTACTGATATTCGCGACAACAGCATTAAAATATTCAGTACGAATAAGAAAATTATCATCTCAGAACCTGCAAAAGTGGCTGTTTACAGTGTAACCGGTACTCTGGTTCGTATGGCTGATAATACGGATATGATTTCAATGGATAACTGTCCTGTTGGCGTTTATATTGTAAAAGCTCAGGTTGGAGCAAAATTGAATTCAACGAAAGTAGTAATAAAATAAGTTGGTTTTTACATTTAGTTTTTTTGTCACAAAATTGGAATGTAAGCACTTGGTAATTAATAAATAATACTGGGAACAATGAAAACTATACTTGAGAAAAGATTATTAAAAAATGAAATTCGGCAATACTTAAAGACTGCTGCTATTGTCTTGTTGGTCTTCATTGCCCAGTTATTATTTGCTTCTGTACTGTTAGCGCAGAACACTGGTCAGATTACGGTTAGCGGTAAAATAACCGACACCAAAGGAGAGACCATGGTTGGGGTTAATGTTGTGGTGGCAAATACAACCAACGGTACTGTTTCCAATGTTGATGGGGAGTATTCAATAAAAGTAGGTGCAAACGAAACTTTGCAGGTATCTTTTATCGGTTTTGTAAAACAGGAAATTCCTGTGAATGGCCGTACCCTTATCGATGTTGTTTTACAAGAAGATGTTACCGATCTTGAAGAGGTTGTTGTTGTTGGTTACGGCGAGGTAAAGCGTGCAAATTTGCTGGGATCGATTGCCAGTATTTCTGCCGATGAAATAGAAGATATTCCTGTTACAAATCTTACCAATTTATTGGAAGGAAGATTAGCCGGGGTTTCTGTTTCTCCTGCTCAACCAACTGGTAACCCCGGTGCTTCTACACGGATTCGTATTCGTGCCGAAACTACTTTTGGAAATGCCGGAGAAGGAGCAAAAGATCCGGCACCTTTGTACATTGTTGATGGTTTCGAAGTTTCACAGGAAGAATTTGATGTACTGGATCCATCGGAAATAGAGAGTTTCTCGGTTTTAAAAGATGCTTCGGCAGCAGTTTACGGAAGTAAAGGTGCAAACGGTGTTGTATTAATTAAAACAAAACGTGGAAAAGAAGGGAAATTGAAAGTTAGTTACTCGGGTAGTTACGGTATATCTGATGCAACCATGCAAACCGAAATGCTAAGTGCCTACGATTTGGGAAGGATGATTAATGCCCGTTATAAAAGTACAGGTGATTCATCGAGGTATGTAATGTCGCAAACCGAATTGGATGCCATGCATGACCAAAATTTTAACTGGTTAGATGAAACCTGGCAACGATCGATGGTAACTCGCCACACAATTAATATTTCGGGAGGTACTGACCGGGTAAAATATTTTGCCGGCGGTACCTACAATTATACCGAAGGTAATTTCCCTGATATGGGAGTTGGTAAATATTCGTATCGTTTGGGACTGGATGCAAATATTACCGATAATCTGAAGGCGAATATTACCATATCGTTGGATAACCGGGACTACAAACGTCCATATATTTCAGGTGTTGGTTCCAACACAATGGAAGATTATTTCGAAGAAGTTCTTCAGGCCCCGAAATGGGTTCCTGCCTACATCGACGGACATCCGGTAGCCAATAACCTCGATTTTAATCCTTTGTATTTGTTTGATACAAACAGTTACAAAAAATCGGTTGACAAGGGAAATACAGTTAATTTCCGCTTGTCGTATGACTTCGAAAAAGTGGAAGGACTTGTAGCTTCTGCTTCCTACAGCCGAAGAGAATCACACAGCTATAACAAAGATTATTTGGTTCCCTACAATCTTTATTTGTTCGATCAACCGGGAGAAGAATACAAATACTTGTTAAGTAATAACTTAAAAGAAGATCCGGTACGATTGGTGCAAAACAACAACCGTATTAACGAAACCTACGGCTATGGCGATAATTACCAGTTAAATGTGAGTTTAAATTATGCGCGTACGTTTGGTAAACACGATATTTCATCCTTTTTAACTTACGAGCAGTCAGAAGGAGAAGGATATTCTTTCGAGGCCAGAGGTGAGAACATTGAAACCTATGGACTGGAAATACAAAATGCATTTCAAACAAAAACTACAGGTGGATCAATGCGTGAAAGTGGTGACCTTGGCGGTGTATTTCGTTTAAATTATTCGTATGCGAGTAAATATTTATTCGAATCGGCTGTTCGCTACGAAACCACTACAAAGTTTGCTCCGGGTGAGCGTGCCGGTTTATTTCCTTCCGCATCGATCGGTTGGGTTGTTTCCGAAGAAAATTTCATAAAAGACAACCTCCCGAATGTCAACTTCTTAAAAATGCGGTTCTCAATGGGATTAACCGGTTATGCATCGGTTGGTGCTTATGAATACGAATTGCAATATGCATTAAAAACAAGTGGCGATCGTTATTTGTTTGGAGGCGACTCTCCGGTTGGAGGAATTGGAATTGGAGGTAAAACAGATGTGGTGAGTTCGGGTGTAACCTGGGAGAAATCGAGAATGCACAACCTGGGGATGGATATGCGATTCTTCGACAGCAAAATCGGAGTTTCTGTTGATGCCTACTATACTTACCAATACGATATTCTGGACAAACGTACCGTTGAGTTTCCTGAAACAGCAGGTCTGGGACAAATGCCAGGTGAGAACCTGGGGAGACTGGAAGCCTGGGGATATGATGCATCGGTAAATTATCACGGAAAAATTACAAATGATATCACCTACGATGTGAGTGCAATTTTTGGTTACGGAACAAACAGGGTAATTGAAAGACCAACCGAATATATTCCTGAAGATTTTCGTTATCCAATTGGGCAAAGTACCAGTGCAGCCGGTCGCGAAGAAGGATTTATTTCGCACGGATTTATTCGTACCCAGGAGCAGTTAGATGCGTTAAATGCGGAATGGGAAGCACTTTACGGACACGGTTATCGCATTGAAGGTACTCCGGTAGGTTTGGGTGCCATGATATTTGAAGACATTGGCCGTCCGGGAAATACAGGTGCCGGCGAGCCACGTACCGTATTCGAACCCGATGGTGTAATTAACGAATACGATAAAACTTATGTAGAACGTGTGGGTGATAAATTTACATGGAAACACATGCTGCCCACCAGTATTTCGATGGGTGGTGGTTGGAAAGACTTAAAAGTAAAATTACTCTGGACCATGGAATATGGAATTCGTAATCAGGCCGTTGATAAGCTGGCTCGAACAGTTCCAAGTGTTTCTGAAACATCCGATGGTTTGGTAGCCAAAAGTTCTCCGGCTTTTTGGGCTGATTTTTATACTCCTGAAAATCCGGATGCAGTTTACCCAAGTCCGCAATATGCAAGTTCAAACCAATGGGTTTCTACTTTTTGGATGAAAGATGTGGTTTCGCTGCGACTCAGGAATGTAAATATTTCGTACAACGTACCAAAAGACCTTTCGCGTAAAATTGGTATTCCTGAACTTCGGGTGTATTTTGTAGGAACTAACCTGTGGTCACCAATTCAAACATTTGATTACAAGGAAGATGCCATTGCAAGATATAACACTTATCCGCTGTTGAAAACATTCAGTTTCGGTCTTAATTTTAAAATCTAAACGAAATAAGGAAAAGTATTTATTAACCAGTAAATAATTTATCATGAAGATCATAACACAATATATCAAATCTCTTCCTTTTGTTTTAGGTATTGCCATCCTGCTTTTGGGAGCTGTTTCCTGCGAAAGCGTTTTGGATAAACATGATTTGAATGTTTTAAACGAAGGAATTTGGGAAGACGAAGCTCAGGCCGGTTTGTACATAAATAATTTGTACGACGAGAACATGCCAAACGATTACTTTGGAACAAATAGTCAATTATCTGACGAGACATATTCGGCAGATGAAACGTATACAAGCTTAATATACGGATTTACTACTGCCAGCGATATTAACGCTGTTACTGTAATGCACAAAGACAAATATGCTTTAATTCGACGCATTAACATTGCAATTGAAGGTTTGGAAGCATCTACGCTTAGCGACGATGTGAAAGCTCCATTGATGGGACAGGCCTTGTTTTTCAGAGCCTGGCGCCATTGGGAAATGGCCCGCTTATACGGAGGTATCCCTATTGTAAAAACAGTTCAGGATCCATACAACGACGATTTGAATGTGCCAAGAAGCAGTGCTGCGGAAACAATTAATGAAATTGTAGCCGATTTGGATGAGGCAATTGCATTATTACCTGTTGATTGGACCTTAACCGATGACTTAGGAAGAATAACCAGTGGGGCAGCAGCTGCATTTAAAGGTCGTATTCTTTTAACTTATGCAAGTCCGCTTTTTAATCCTTCTAACGATCAGGCGAAATGGCAAAGAGCATACGATGCAAATAATGAAGCTCTCAATATTCTGGCAGATATGAATATTCCAAGGGATTTACATCCTGACTTTGGTACTATTTTTACCGGCAATGTTTTAAATAATGTTGAAGCGATTATATACAAACGTTTTAGTTTAGGTGCAGGAACCAGTTATACACATGGTTGGGAAAACAGTGTGCGTCCTCCTTCAGGAGGTGGTAACGGAGGTTTTACACCAACCTGGCAATTAATTTCGGCGTTTCCAATGGCAAATGGTAAATTAACCAACCAGGCAGGATCGGGTTACGATGAAACCTATTACTGGCAAAACCGCGATCCACGTTTTTACGCTACCCTTGCTTACAATGGTTCTGAATGGGATATGACCGGCAGAGATCAGACAAATATTTGGGCTTTTAGGAATAGCCTGGAATTAAACCGAACTCCAAGTTCGGGGTTTTACAACAAAAAAGCCTCTGATGCAACCATTGCACGCGAAGATATCAGCCAGACAAGTACCTCCTGGATTGAACTTCGATATGCCGAAGTGTTACTCAACTTTGCCGAATGTGCCAACGAGATTGGAAGTACAGCTGAAGCACTTGAAAAAGTGCGAATGATTAGAGCTCGTGCCGGAATTGAATCGAATGGAGATACCTACGGTATTGATAACGGTGTCTCTCAGGATGTACTCAGACAAATAATTATGGTTGAACGTCAGGTTGAATTCGCATTCGAAAACAAACGTTACTGGGATATTCGTCGTCGTACACTTTTCCGCGAAGACATGGGGGAATACGTAAAAAAACTGAATGGAACGTATCGTACAGGATTTTCGTACCGGGCTTTAAGTGGCTGGAGTTCTGTGATTAACGATGAGTCATCTCCATTTTACGGGGCATTAAGAATTGATAGTGCGCTATACAATGGTCATTTAGACTTAAATGACAAAACAATATCCGACCAGTATTTTTTGCAATCGAACAAAACACTCGATATTTATCTTGGAGTTAATCAGGAAATCAATTACCTGGAGTTGTACGACTTTTTTGCAATTCCATCATCTATTATTGAGAAAAGCCCGGCTGTAGAACAAACCATTGGTTGGTTAAACGGAACTTTCGATCCTTTGGCTGAATAGAAAGCCAACAGGATTACTATATAATTACAATCGAAAGATTGGTAAACAGATAGAAGAAAAAATAATTCTACTGACTAGGGAAGTAAACACAATTATGTGTAATACTAAATGTGGGGTTTTTCAAATTTATGAAGGGATAATGACACGACTAGCAATAATACTAAGTTTGATATTTTTTGGCTGTTTGGGGACAAATGCACAGCAACTTGCATTTCCCGGAGCAGAAGGTTACGGCCGGTTCGCATCAGGTGGTCGCGGAGACGGAACTACCGGGCGGGTTGTGGAAGTAACCACACTTGAAGATGATGCGGAAAATCCGATAGAAGGAAGTTTACGTTGGGCATTTTCGCAGGCAACCGAAGTTATCGTTCATCCGATATATGGAAATATTTCCGTAAAAAGGCCATTAACAGTGGTATTTAAGGTTGGTGGTGTAATCAACTTAAAAGACGAGCTTCGGGTAATGCGCAATTATGTAACCATTGCAGGACAAACAGCTCCGGGCGATGGTATTTGTATTCGCGGAGCAACGGTTAATTTTTCAGGATCAAAAAATGTGATTGTTCGTTACGTACGTTTCCGGCCCGGCGATGAGTTGGGACAGGAAACCTCAGCTTTTCGAATCGAGAATGGTGGCGATTTTATCATCGACCATTGCTCCATGAGTTGGGCCATAGAAGAAACAACGCATTTTTCCAGTAACGAAAATTCCACTGTTCAGTGGTGTATCATAAGCGAATCGTTGTACAACTCTGTTCATAAAAAAGGTGCCCGCGGATACGCCACACAATGGGGAGGCGAATATGCAAGTTACCATCACAATTTATTGGCACACCATAATTCCAGAATGCCTCGCATAAACGGATCGAACGACAATGACATTGAAGCTTTGGTTGATTACAGAAACAATGTAAATTACAACTGGGGTAGTTCGGGTGCGTTTTACGGTGGCGAATGGGAAGGTACCAACGGACAAGGTTTTTGTAAAACCAATGTGGTGAATAATTATTTTATTCCGGGTCCTGCAACCAGTTCAAGTGTTTATTTTGCGCGGCCTTCGTACAACCGAAGCGGAGTTCAGGTTGATGGATACGGACAATGGTTTTTTGATGGAAATACAATGGAAAATCACGCTGACCTTACCACTGACAACTGGCTGGGCGTAAACGGCGACAACGTGGGCGGTATTCAAAATATTAAGTCGGATGTTGTTGCAGTAAAATCGGACGGTGTGCTTGAAGATTATGATGCTTATACAGAAACAGCAGATGAAGCTTTACAATCGGTTATATTACACGTTGGTGCAACTTTGCCAAAACGTGATGTAATTGATACTCGTGTAATTGGAGAGCTTGACGGAAGTGTTGACATTGTTCGGTATCAATATACAACCGGCGATGGTCAGGTAACTCCTGACAAAGGACTTGCTTCAGGAATTATTGATACACAAAATAATTTAGTACCTGAAGATAAACAAGACTCTGTTACTGCATGGGACGTATATAAATCTTCAACCGACGGATACGTTGATACGGATCACGACGGAATACCGGATGAGTGGGAACTCGAAAAAAACCTGGATCCAAACGATATTACCGATGGGCGCTTAATTGCTGAAAACGGATACAGTAACCTGGAGAATTTTTTGAATGAAAACGACTTTGTGGTATCGGCAGATGCCATTAAAAATGACGAACGTTTTGAGATTTATCCAAATCCCGGCACCGGAATTTTCAGAGTACTCAGCACAAAAGCAATTGTACAAGTTGAAGTGTATGACCTAACAGGAAAAAAACTCAAAACAATAAAAGATTCTTCAGGAATTGAATCAATTTCAATTAGTCACCTGCAAACTGGTATATATCTTGTAAAAGCGGTATCAGCAGATAATCAGTATTTCAATCAGAAATTAGTAAAGAAGTAAAAACCTTGAATAGAAGTGTCGTGAATGGTGTGAGTGCACTGTTATAAAAACACATAAACATTTAAACGTAGGAAGGGAGAAGTTCCTGCTACGAATTTTCAGAAACCAAAAAATTAAAAATATTTCGACAGCATGAAACGATTAATCTTAATAGTATCAGTAATCGCTGCAATGGCAGTAACACAAAAAAGTTTTGCCCAATATCCAACCATAACCGACGATGTAAAAAAAGCATCGGAAGAACTAATGCACGAGGCCCGTGCACATTCTGATATGATGTGGGAGAAAGCAATTCCTTTTATTGAAGAAGATGCCGCAAACGGGAAACCGTATATTCCATGGGCAAAACGTCCTTATGATTTACCACAGGCCGAAATTCCTGCATTCCCTGGGGCCGAAGGTGGTGGTATGTATACCTATGGTGGCCGTGGCGGAAAAGTTATTATCGTTACCAGTTTGGAAGACGATGGCCCGGGTACTTTGCGTGAAGCTTGTGAGCAAGGTGGAGCCCGCACAATTGTATTTAATGTAGCCGGAATTATACGCCTAAAATCACCTTTAATCATTCGTGCGCCATATCTTACCATTGCAGGGCAAACTGCTCCCGGAAAAGGTATTTGTATTGCAGGTGAAACTGTTTGGATCAATACACACGATGTAATCATCAGACACATGCGTTTCCGTCGTGGCGAAACCTGGGTAGGACGACGCGATGATGCAATTGGTGGAAACCCGGTAGGAAACATTATGCTTGATCATATTTCGGCAAGTTGGGGATTAGACGAAAACATGTCGATTTATCGCCACATGTATTTAACCGACCCGCGTAAACCGGAAGAAAAAATGGGAACCGTGAATATTACCATTCAAAACTCAATTTTCTCGGAAGGACTTGACACATGGAATCACGCTTTCGGAAGTACCATTGGTGGCGAAAACTGTTCGTTTATGCGCAACCTGTGGGCAAACAACACCGGACGAAATCCATCCATTGGTTGGAACGGTGTTTTTAATTTTGCAAACAACGTAATGTTTAACTGGGTGCATCGTTCGGTTGACGGTGGCGATCAAACAGCACGTTACAATTTAATTAACAATTACTACAAACCGGGTCCCTTAACACCAACCGATAAACCTGTAGGACATCGTATTTTAAAACCTGAATCGCGTTTTACAATGAATGGCCGTAAAGTTTACGGACTGGTTTATGTGAACGGAAATATTGTTGAAGGAAATGAAGCAGTGAGTAAGGACAACTGGAATGGTGGTGTACAGATTGAAAATATGGAAGACGCCGGTGAGTTTACAAAATACATCCGCGTAAACAGACCACACCCAATGCCATACATGACCATTACTTCTGCCGAAGAAGCGTTTGATTTTGTTCTCGACAACGCAGGAGCTTTGTTTCCAAAACGCGATGAAGTAGATCAGCGAATCAGTCGTACCGTTAAAACAGGAATTCCTGAGTATGTAGAAAATGTGGACAATTCGGATGTTCCAAAATTTAAACACCGCAGACTTCCTGAAGATTCTTACAAAAACGGTATTATCACCGATATCAGACAAGTTGGTGGCTATCCTGAATACGACGGAAAACCTTATGTTGACACGGATAAGGACGGAATGCCGGATGAGTGGGAAATAAAATACAAGAAAGTGGGTTTTGATCCGAATGATCCGAGTGATGCCAATAAAGATTTTAGCGGCGACGGATATACAAATATTGAAAAATACATCAATGGTATTGATCCAACTAAAAAAGTAAATTGGAAAAATCTGGAAAATAACTTTGATACTTTAACTAAAAATGGCGGCGTTTTATAATCGAAATGTATTGCTAATAAATTTTAAGAAAAGGTAAAGAGTAAAATTTTATTGGAGATGATTAAAAAAACTGGAATAGTAGTTTTATTATTAATATTTAGTGTAGGTACTTCTGTTTTATCCTGTGCGCAGGATAAACAGGAGGCGCCTTTAGATGAATACACTAAAGTTATTACGGGGCGGGCAGATAAAATTGTTGATGAAATTGAATTTGCAAGTGAGGCGGAAAAAACGCAGGTTCGCGATATTATTGTTGAACATTATCGTTTTTTAAACGATGCCGAAGAGGCCAGAAATGAAGATATAGCAAAAATTCGTGAGGAATTTGCCGATAATAAAGAATTACGCGATGCCAAAATCGATCTTCGCAAAGCAGAACAGGAACTTAAGGTTCGCGATCATCATTTTGCTTTTTTAGCACAGTTGAAAGAAATTGCAAGCGAAGAACAAATAGACCAGGTTAAAGATGGATTAACTTACAATGTTTTAAATGTAACTTATGTAGCCATGCAGGAAATGGTTCCGAGCCTGACCGACGAAGAAAAACAGCAGATATATGTTTGGCTGCTGGAAGCGCGGGAGCATGCCATTGACGGTGGTTCGTCCAGGGAAAAACATGGGTGGTTTGGAAAATATAAAGGCCGCATAAACAACTACCTTTCTGCTCGCGGGTACGACCTCCAAAAGGAGCGGGAGAACTGGGAAAAACGTTTGGAAGAACAGAAAAAGAATTAAAAAATGTATAGCCTAAACTTCAACAAAAACTTACTTTTAAAAGGTAGATTATGTATTTTACCTCTTCTTTTTTTGTTGATACCCGCTGTGGTTTTTGCTCAAAAGAATGAATTGCCTTCGATTCGCTACAATAAAAATCAATTGGTCTATAAAGCAGATAGTCTGGGCAACAAAATTCCCGATTATTCTTATTGTGGTTATCGTTTATCAGAGACGAAAATTCCACAGGTGCCTGTAAAAGTTGTTGTTGAATACAGGAGTTCAGATGCAACACAGGATATTCAAAACGCCATCAACTATGTGGCTGGTTTACCGCTTAATCCGGATGGATTTCGTGGCGCAGTTCTTTTAAAAGACGGGGTGTATTCGCTTGCCGGTCGTTTAAAAATTACTGCTTCCGGTATTGTACTTCGGGGAAGTGGCGAAAAAACCATCTTAAAAGCTGCAGGCGTTAACAGGGAAACTCTCATTCGGGTGCTTGGTACAAAAGATTTTAGAACGAAACATTCAACGGCTATTTTAAATTCATACGTTCCGGTAAATTCATATGAGTTAAAAGTGGATAACGGAAATGATTTTCACGCAGGAGAATCTGTTTTTATTCGCAGGCCATCGACAAAAGCATGGATTGACAAACTTAGAATGAACGATTTTGGCGGAGAAACAGGTTGGCTGGGATGGAAACCCGGACAACGCGATATTGTTTGGGAAAGAGAAATCGCTCAGGTAAAAGGAAACACAATCATCCTGAATGCACCGTTAACTGCTTCAATGGAAGAAAAATACGGAAGTGGTAAAATCACTTCGGTAACATGGCCAGGTCGAATTTCAAATATTGGAATTGAAAACCTTACTCTGGAATCGGAATACGATAATTCTAATCCGAAAGATGAAAATCATTGCTGGTTTGCCATTACGATGGAAAACTGCAAGGATGCCTGGGTACGCCAGGTTCAGTTTCGCCATTTTGCAGGTTCAGCGGTGGCCATTTACGAAAGTGGCAGCCGTATTACTGTGGAAGATTGTATTTCAACTGAGCCGATATCCGAAATTGCCGGTCAGCGCAGGAATACATTTTTTACAATGGGGCAGCAAACGCTGTTTTTGCGTTGTTATGCCGAAAATGGTGTGCACGATTTTGCAACAGGTTTTTGTGCCGCCGGGCCAAATGCATTTGTTCAGTGCGAATCGGTAAATGCAAGCAGTTTTAGTGGTGCAATTGACAGTTGGGCAACAGGAGTATTGTTTGACATTGTAACAGCCGACGGACAAGCCCTGAGCTTTAAAAACCGGGGACAGGACGGACAAGGTGCGGGGTGGACCGCCGCCAATTCAATGTTTTGGCAATGTTCTGCCGGAAGGATTGAATGTTATGCTCCGCCAACAGCACAAAATTACGCGTATGGTGCATGGTCGCAATTTGCAGGTACCGGAATTTGGCACGAAGAAAACAGTCACATAAAACCACGCAGCTTATTCTTTGCTCAGCTGGCAGCACGCACCGGAAAAAATATGAGTGCATTTCAAAACGAAATTTTACCTTTCGAAGGTGAATCTACCAGCAGTCCAACAATCGAGCAAGCCAGAGAATTAACTGCTAAATCTTTTGTTTCCCCACTTCAACTTACCGATCTTATTCGGTCTGCCACGCAAAAAAATCCAATTTCACTTAGCACTCAAAATGCTGTGTCGATTTCTGATGTGAAGATTAATACTGAAAATCTAAAACCAATTGTTACACCGGTTTCCATTGATAACGGCTGGTTGGTGCAAGGCGAAAATATTCTGAAAGGCTTTAGACTCGATGTTCCATGGTGGAGGGGTAATCCACGTCCTTTTGCTGCAGAAAAGGCGAGACCGGCCATAACACGATACGTGCCCGGCCGTGTTGGCAAAGGGTACACCGACGACCTGCAGCAGGTCGTTGACCAAATGGTTGAACGAAACAGTGTTGCAATTCATCACAATTACGGGCTTTGGTACGACCGTCGCCGCGACGATCATGAACGGGTAAAACGCTTCGATAGTGAGTCGTGGGCTCCTTTTTACGAGCAACCTTTTTCACGAAGCGGGCAGGGCGAGGCCTGGGACAAATTAAGTAAATACGACCTTACAAAATACAATCCGTTTTACTGGAACCGTTTGAAAGAATTTGCAGATCTGGCAGAAGAAAAAGGAAAGATTTTAATTCATCAGAACTATTTTCAGCACAATATTTTAGAGGCCGGAGCACATTGGACAGATTCGCCCTGGCGACCTGCAAACAATATTAACGATACCGGTTTTCCCGAACCACCGCCATACGCAGGCGATAAACGAATTTATGTAGCCGAACAATTTTACGACATAACACACCCTATTCGAAGAGAATTGCATCGGATGTACATCCGTCAATGTTTGGATAATTTTAAAGGGCATTCAAATGTAATTCAATCGCTTAGTGCCGAGTATACAGGGCCCTTGCATTTTGTTGAATTTTGGCTCGACGTAATTTCGGAGTGGGAGCAGGAGACCGGTAATAATGTGTTGGTAGCACTTAGCACTACAAAAGATGTGCAGGATGCCATTTTAGCGGATAATGTTCGTTCCAAATTAGTTGATATAATCGATATCAGGTATTGGGCCTATCGTGCAAATGGAACCGTTTATGCTCCCGAAGGCGGAAAAAACCTGGCACCGCGGCAGCATGCACGCAAAATTAAACCCGGAAAACGATCGTTCGACAGTGTGTACAGAGGAGTTTCTGAATACCGTACAAAATTTCCGGATAAAGTTGTGATTCATTCCGAAGGACATTATACCGACTACGGTTGGGCAATTTTTATGGCAGGCGGTTCTTTGCCGGTTTTGCCTCAAAAAACAAATAAAGAGTTCTTAAAGGCAGCAATTTATATGCACCCCTTTTCAACCGGCGACAGCAAACTTGTTGGCCTGCAAAACGAAAATGAGGGGATGATTTTGTTTGCATCGCAAAAACAAAGTATTTCAGTTGACCTTAAAAAGTACAGTGGAAAATACGAGGTTCGCTACCTGAAACCATTAAACGGCGAGCTGCTAAGCGAAAAAGAGGAAGTTGACGGTGGTAAAGAACTTGAATTGAAACTGCCTGCTTCGGAAAAAATAATTATCTGGATAAAAAAGAAATAAAATATGAAGATTCGAATTGTTTTATTAGTGTTGGTAGTGTTGTTTGGATGTGCACAACCGGTAAAAAAAGAAGCTGAGCAGCAGAAATTACCATTGCTGAAAGTTTCAGAAAATAAACGTTTCCTTTTGGATGAAGAGGGAAATCCTTTCTTTTGGTTAGGAGATACCGGCTGGTTGCTTTTCTCAAAATTAGACAGGGAAGAGGCCATAAAATACCTGGATAACCGTGTTGAAAAGGGATTTAACGTCATTCAGGTAATGGTGGTTCACAGCTTAAACGTATCGAATATTTATGGTGATTCGGCACTTGTACAAGGAGATGTATCACAGCCGGCAGTTACCGAAGGAAATAATTTTGACGATGCAGAAGCCTATGATTTCTGGGATCATGCAGATTTTATTGTTGATGAGGCTGAAAAAAGAGGTTTGTACATGGCTTTGGTTCCGGTTTGGGGAACAAATGTTAAAGCCGGCGATGTAAGCCGCGAGCAGGCAGATAAATATTCTACTTTTTTGGCCAAACGTTATGCCGGAAAATCAAATATTATATGGTTGAATGGTGGCGATACAATGGGAAGCGATTCTACGGATACCTGGAATATAATCGGCGAAAACATACACCGTTATGCAACAAATCATTTGGAAACATTTCATCCGTTTGGTAGAAAACAATCATCGTTGTGGTTTCACGATGCCGACTGGCTCGATTTTAACATGTTTCAGTCGGGTCATCGTCGATACGATCAGGATGACACTGAAAATGGGTATGGTCAAGACAATTACAAATACGTTCAGGATGATTACAAAATGATCCCTCAAAAACCAACAATTGACGGAGAGCCATCGTATGAAGGAATTCCACAGGGATTACACGATCCTGCTGAACCATTTTGGAACGATGCTGATTTACGCAGATATGCTTACTGGTCGGTATTTGCAGGTGCTTTTGGTTTTACCTACGGAAACAGTGCGGTTATGCAAATGCACAAGCCGGAAGATAAAAACGCAGCCTACGGAGCACGCGAGTACTGGACAGAAGCCCTTGATATGCCGGGTGCCACTCAAATGCATTTCCTGAAAGACCTGATTCTTTCCAAACCTTATTTGGATAGAGTGCCCGATCAGTCGTTGATTGCAGATGGCCAAGGCGAAAAATACGATTACCAGGTTGCAACACGGGGCAATGATTTTGCACTGATTTATACCTACAATGGCCGTGAAATGAAAATTTCCATGGGAAAAATTTCAGGAGAAAAAGTTACAGCGTCCTGGTTTAATCCGCGCAACGGCGAAATTACCGAAATTGGAGAATACGAAAATAACGGAACACAAAACTTCGATCCTCCCGGAGAAATTGAAGACGGTAACGACTGGGTATTGGTTCTTGATTCGGTGAAGTAATAAACAATTAAAGTGTCCTTTCGATAAGATGCGGAGAAAACTGTGTCAAACAAAACAGATTTCTTCCCGAATACTCGGGATTCCTCCTTCGAAATGACAACGAAAAAAAGACTAAAACATAAACAAATGAAGTTGAGATCATTACTGGCATTGGTTGTAATTCTACTTTTTGTTTCGTGCAAACAGGAAAAGGAAGTGTACATGTTCAGCACCTTTCGTGAACCGGCAGACGAAGGTTTGTATTTGGCATACAGTTACGACGGTTACAACTGGGAAGACTTGGGTGGTTCGTGGTTAAAACCCGAAATTGGTGAGCAGAAAGTAATGCGCGATCCTTCGGTTGTGAAAGGACCCGACGGAACATTTCATATGGTTTGGACTTCTTCGTGGCGAGGCGATTTGGGATTTGGTTATGCCAGCTCAACCGACCTCGTAAACTGGTCGGAACAGCAGTTTGTTTCTGTAATGGATTTTGATACTTCTACGGTAAACGTTTGGGCACCCGAACTTTTTTACGACGATGAACAGGACGAATACATTATAATTTGGGCTTCAACCATCCCATTTTTATTTGAAAAGGGAATGGAAGAAGAGAGAAACAATCACAGGATGTATTACACAACTACCAAAGATTTTGAGACCTTTTCTGATACGAAATTATTTCTTGATCCCGGTTTTAGTGTAATTGATTGTGTCATAGTAAAACGTGCTAAAGGAGATTATGTATTGGTTTTGAAAGACAATACACGTCCGGAACGAAATATAAAAGTGGCCTTCGGTAAAACTCCGCTTGGCCCATGGGAAAATATATCGGAACCCTTTACAGATAACTTTACGGAAGGCCCAACGGTTTTGAGACTGGAGAATAAATGGCTAATATTTTTTGACGCATATCGTAAAAAAACATACGATGCTGTTGAAACATCAGACTTTAAAACATTTACTGATATTTCGAGTAAAGTACATCTGCCGGAAGGACACAAACACGGTACAATTTTTAAAACAAATCAAGGTATTCTGGACAATATTATTCAGAAATCAGAAGAGAGAAAGGCGAAGCAATGATAAAACGATTTGTACATATTTCAGTTGTAATTTTATTTGTATTCATTTCGGGGAATATAAATGCGCAAGATACAGTTCATTATGTGGGAGCGACTCAGTCAAACGTGGATTATCATCACGGACAGCTGAGCCCTGCATTAGGAGTACATAATATTCAGGTTATGCGTGCCAACCGCGAGCTGCCCGAAACGGCTGATGGTTTGGGATGGACTTACAACCATGCACCAAATCTGGCCTATTGGAACAACAGGTTTTATTACCATTACCTGAACGATCCGGTGGGTGAGCACATTCCTCCCGGACGTACCATGCTTTTAACATCTGACGATGGATACAACTGGACGAAGCCGGTGACCATTTTTCCTGAATACCAGATACCCGACGGCACAACAAAAGAGGACGTGGACGATGTAGCAAAAGACCTGATCGCAGTCATGCATCAGAGAATGGGCTTTTATGTTTCGTCTGACAACCGACTGCTGAGTTTGGCGTATTACGGTATTTCATTAAATAAAAAAGACAGCCCGAACGATGGAAATGGAATTGGACGGGTTGTGCGCGAAATATACAAGGACGGCACTTTTGGCCCCATTTATTTTATTCGCTACAACCACGGCTGGGACAAAAAAAATACTTCGTTCCCGTTTTATCAGAAAAGCAAAGACAAAGGTTTTGTTGCAGCTTGCGACGAATTGTTGTCGAAACCTTTAATGATGCAACAATGGGTGGAGGAGGCCGATCGTGACGATCCACTCATTCCGATAAAAGAACAATACAAAGCCTTTAGTTTTTATCATGCTCCCGATGGAAATGTGGTTGGACTTTGGAAACATGCGTTAACTGCTACCAGTTCCGATGAGGGAAAAACCTGGACAACTCCGCTTCGGGCGCCGGGTTTTGTAAATGCAAATGCAAAAATTTGGGGACAAGCTACTTCCGACGGCAAATATGTTACCGTATATAATCCTTCAGAATTTCGCTGGCCACTGGCACTTTCGGTAAGTAGTAACGGTTACGAATACGATAAACTGTTGCTTGTAAATGGCGAAATTACAACCATGCGTTACGGCGGAAATTACAAATCGTATGGTCCGCAATACGTTCGCGGAATTGTGGAAGGAAATGGAATTCCTGCCGATAAAAACCTGTGGGTTTCGTACAGTGTAAACAAAGAAGACATGTGGATTTCGCGTATTAAAGTGCCAATTCAGGACAAAGAAGTACAACAGGTTGATGAGGTATTTTCGGCAATGAAAGAGGGACAGGAACTGGACAGCTGGAATATTTACAGTCCGGTTTGGGCACCTGTGAAAATTGAAAAAACGGGCAACGAAAAATGGCTGGCTTTAAATGACAAAGATGAATTTGATTATGCGAAAGCAACTCGTTTGTTTCCTGCAGGCAAAACTGCCGATGTTGAATTTACAATAAAGACAGGGCAGAACAATAAAGGTACTTTGCAGATAGAATTGCAGGACAGTAAAAATACACCGGCCTTACGTTTGATTTTTGATAACGACGGGAAAATAAAATACAAAGCAGGTTATCGTGTAAATAATATGAGCGATTACGTGGACAATACTGAATACACCATTCGTATTGTTGCAACAACTGCCGACCGTTTTTACACCGTTTATATGAACGGAGAACAGGTGTTACGGCGTTTGTTTTTTGCTCCGGTTCAAGAGCTGGATAAAATTGTATTTCGCACCGGCGAAGGCAGGCGTTTTCCCAATGCCGATACACCAACCGATCAGGATTACGATGTGCCGCAAACCGGAAAACCGGTTGATGAAGCTTCTTTTTTTATAAAAAGTATAAAAACAATAAATGCAGAGAATAAGTCGTCAGTATTAAAAGTGGATGACTTTAAACATTACGTTGATTATTTCAACAAAATGGAAGATGAAAATATTATTCAGGCCATTCCAAATAGTGAATCGTGGGAGTGGATGAAAAAGAATATTCCCTTGTTTGAATGTCCGCAGGCAAATTTCGAAGAGATGTTTTATTACCGCTGGTGGACCTTGCGCAAGCACATAAAAGAAACGCCGCTTGGAAATGCTATAACTGAGTTTTTAGTACAACGTTCATACTCCGATAAATACAATTTGATTGCCTGTGCTGTGGGACATCACACTTACGAATCACGCTGGTTGCATAATTCAGTTTACCTTACCGAAAACCTAAAAGTTTGGTACCGTGGTAACGAGGGAAAACCCATGAGTAAACTGCATAAATTCAGCAACTGGAACGCAGATGCAGTGTACAATTACTACCTGCTTTCGGGCGACAAAAACTTTGTTGTGGACATGCTACCCGATTTGGAAAACGATTACCGTTTGTGGGAAGCTGAACGAAGAAAACCAACAGGTATGTTTTGGCAGGAAGATGTAAAAGATGGAATGGAAGAACAGATTTCCGGTGGCCGTCGTGTTAAAAACGAGCGCCCAACCATTAACAGTTATATGTACGGAAATGCTGTTGCTCTCTCAAAAATAGCCGATTTGGCCGGAAATTCGGAATGGGAAAAACTATACGCTGCCAAAGCCGATACGCTGAAACATCTAGTTGAAGAAAAATTGTGGAATACCGAAAGTAACTTTTTTGAAACGATAAAAGAAACAGGTGGTTTTGCAGAGGTACGCGAGCAAATTGGATTTATTCCCTGGTATTTTAATTTGCCTGCCAAAGGTTTTGAAAAAGCCTGGGAGCAGATAACAGATACCGAAGGATTTAACGCACCGTTTGGCATAACCACTGCTGAACGTCGTCATCCTGAATTTCGTACGCACGGATGCTGTAAATGCGAATGGGACGGTGCTGTGTGGCCGTTTTCAACATCGCAGACTTTGGTTGGAATGGCAAATCTGTTAAATAATTACGATCAGAATGTTGTGAACGACTCGATCTATTTTGACTTATTGGAAACCTATGTTGAATCGCAGTACTACCGCGGTAGGCCGTACATTGGCGAGTACCTTGACGAAACAACCGGTTACTGGCTAAAAGGTGATCAGGAACGCAGCCGTTATTACAATCATTCAACTTTCAACGATGTACTTATTACCGGTTTGGTTGGATTACGTCCGCGATCGGATAATAAAATAGAGGTAAATCCGCTCGTTCCGGAAAACAAGTGGGACTGGTTCTGTTTGGATAATGTTTTATATCACGGAAAATCGCTAAGCATTATTTGGGACAAAGATGGCTCGAAATACGGATGGGGGAAAGGACTTGTTGTGCTTATGGATGGAAAGGAGATTGGAAGAGCTGAAACATTGACAAGACTTGTCTGCGAATACGATGTAAAGTAAAAAAGTATGAAGAAACTGGCTTTATGTTTTGTTGTATTATTTTTTTTCGTGTTTGTTGCTGAGGCGCAAACATACGAAGATAATTTCTCGAAACCTTTGGGAAAAGTACTTCAGGATATTGGGACACAATTTGAAGTAAGGCTGAAATACGATGTGGATACAGTCGGAAAAGTAGTTCCCTTTGCCGATTTTCGGATACGTCCGTATTCGCTTGAAGAATCGTTGACCAATGTGCTGTCGCTGTTCGATTATAAATTTGTAAAACAAAACGATAAACTCTATAAAATAAAAAGTTACGAATATCCGCGCAGGACTCCGGCTGACGGGGAAAAGATGCTGGCCTATTTAAACACTTTGTATAGCGATTCCACCGAATGGAACCAGCGAAAAGCATGTTTACGCAAAGAAGTGCGGGAGATTTTGCAAATTGATCCCATACTTGCAAAACGGGTTAAGGCAAAACCAACTTTCTCTGAATCCAGAAATTACGATGGATATTCAGTGCAAAATTTTTCGCTCGAAACCTTGCCCGGATTGTACGTTTGCGGTTCTGTTTATCGTCCGTTAAAAGATGGAAAACACCCTTTAATTATTTGTCCGAACGGACACTGGGGCAATGGTCGTTACAACACCGACTTACAATATCGTTTTGGAACACTTGCCTGCATGGGAGCAACTTGTGTAAGTTACGACCTGTTTGGCTGGGGTGAATCGGTGTTACAGGTTACCGGAGCGGCTCACAGAACTTCTGTGGCGCATGTTGTGCAAATAATGAACGGATTAACGCTGCTTGATTATATGCTAACTTTACCGGATATCGATGCAACAAAAGTGGCTGCAAACGGAGGTTCCGGTGGTGGAGCGCAAACTGTTTTGTTATCAATTTTAGATGATCGTTTTGCAGCAGCTTGTCCAACAGTAAGCCTTTCGTCGCATTTCGACGGCGGTTGCCCTTGCGAAAGCGGTATGCCAATAACCCTGGCTTGTGGCGGAACAAACAATGCCGAAATGATGGCGGCTTTTGCTCCCAAACCATTGTGTGTAATTTCCGATGGACAAGACTGGACCGCTTCAGTGCCTGATCTGGAGTTGCCGTATCTGAAACGTATTTATGGGTTTTACGATGCATCTGACGAGGTTTCAAATGTGCATATTCCAGATGAAGGACATTCGTTCGGAATAAACAAACGAAACGGTGTTTACGATTTTTTTATAAAAACTTTTGGTCTGGATGCAAACATGCTGGATGAATCGAAAGTGCAAATTGAATCTCAGGAAACAATGCTGAGTTTTGGTGAAAACGGCCAAAATATGCCTGCCAATGCCATTCGTAGTTTTGATGAAGTTGAAAAGATGTTCGATAAAGTACGCGATGAAAACGTTAATGCAAAACTTGAATCGGCTGAAAAAGCAAAAAAATGGGCCGCCACTTTGGCGTTAAATGATGCAGAGAAAGAAGCACGAATTGAGAAGGTGCTTTATACGCATTTGTATGCGGTTCGACAATGGGATCTGGAACATCCATACTCATCGGTACCTGCCGGAATTAATCCACAAACGGGAAAGGAACTGTCAAAACTTGATCTTGAAATGATTGCCAGCTCTTCAAAACCAAAATCGGTACACGAAGATTTAATGAATGGGCTTCGAAACGATCTGAACGAAGAACAGGTAGAACAGGTGCTTGATATGTACACCATTGGCAAAGTGGCATTTACAATGAAAGCTTACCGCGAAATTGTTCCGGACATGACGATGGAGGAGGAAAATACAATTCTTGCAAATTTAAAGGAAGCACGCGAAATGGCTGTAGATTACAAGAGTATGAAACAGATTTCGGCCATTTTTGAGATTTACAAAACCAAAAATGAGCAATATCTCGATTCCAATGGCAGGAGCTGGCGAAAAATGTACAGCGATTATGTAAAAGCTTTAAAGGCTAAAAAGGCAGCACAAGCCAAATCAACAAAAAAATAAAACACAATAATATGATACAAAAGAAGATAACACTGGTATTTGCAACGATTTTCATTTTGGGTACTTACGCCAAAGCGCAACTTCCGTGGTGGAAACAGGGAATAATAGTTGATGAATTTGTGTACAACGAGGCACCTTATCCATCGTGCCATGCATCAACCATTGCCGAAACACCTGAAGGAATGGTAGCAGCCTGGTTTGGTGGTACGCACGAACGTCATCCCGATGTAGGAATTTGGGTGAGCCATTTAAAAGATGGAAAATGGACTCCATCGGTTGAAGTGATTAACGGTGTTCAAAACGATACTTTGCGTTATCCAACCTGGAATCCGGTGCTTTTTCAAATTCCGGATGGCGATTTAATGCTGTTTTACAAAGTCGGACCACATCCATCAAGCTGGTGGGGAATGCTCATGCGTTCTTCCGACAACGGACATACCTGGTCGGAACCTGAAGCTTTACCAACTGGTTTTATCGGTCCTGTAAAAAACAAGCCGGTACTTTTAGAAGATGGCACTTTACTATGTCCAACTAGTACCGAAGGTGATGAAGGCTGGCGTGTACACCTTGAAATGACAAATGACTTTGGAAAGACCTGGACCAAAACCGAACCGGTTAACGACGGTCATAGCCAGGAATTTAACGGATTTGTGTTAAAAGCCATACAACCCAGTGTTTTAACTTATCCCGATGGAAAATTACAAATACTTTGCCGCAGCAGAAACCGTGCGATTGTTGAATCGTGGTCGGATGATGGCGGTAAAACCTGGTCGGAAATGGGAGTAACCAACCTGCCAAATAACAATTCAGGAACGGATGCAGTGACCATGGCTGATGGCAGGCAGGTGCTGGTTTATAACCATGTGTTGCCACCCGACGGAGAAGTAAAAGGTGCACGCACACCTTTAAATGTAGCTGTCTCGGAAGATGGCAAAACATGGTATGCGGCCTTAATTCTGGAGGCTTCACCAATTAGCCAGTATTCATATCCGGCAGTCATACAGAGCTCCGATGGAATGCTTCATTTTATTTATACCTGGCGTCGCGAGCGTATCAAACATGTGGTTGTTGATCCATCCAAACTCGTTCTGAAAAAGATAGAAAATGGCGTTTGGCCTTTGTAATTAGCGAATAAACTTCAAAAATATAATGAAGAAGCATTTGGTCCAAATACTACTAATTCTGGTACTCGGCAGTACGTTTTTTTCAGCGTGTAACTCAAAACGAAGTACCGACGAAAAAGCGCAATTGGAAGCCGAACAACAATATAAAATTGCGGTATGCGACTGGATGATTCTGAAACGCCAAAAACTTGGTGTTTTTGAGCGTACCCATGAGATTGGTGCCGACGGAATAGAACTTGACATGGGCGGATTGGGAAACCGACCGACTTGGGATAACAAAATGCTGAATCCGGTAGAGCGCAAAATTTTCCTGGATAAATTAGCTGAATACGATCTCGAATATTCGTCAGTTGCCATGTCAGGCTTTTATTCGCAGTCGTTTCCCACACGCGATGGGGTGGAACGATTGATTGATGATTGTATAAACACCATGAATCTGATTGGCGTGAAAGTGGCCTTTTTACCACTTGGCGTGGAAGGCGATTTGATTAAATACCCTGAACGTAGATCTGCTGTGGTTGAACGTTTAAAAATGGCCGGGAAAAAAGCTGAGGCCGCCGGAGTTATTATAGGTATTGAAACTTCTCTGGATGCAAAGGGTGAAATTGAACTGTTGGAAGAAATTGATTCTCCGGCAATAAAAATCTATTACAATTTTCAGAATCCGCTGGAAGCCGGGCGTGACTTGTACAGCGAGTTAAAACTTTTGGGGAAAGACCAGATTTGCCAGATTCATTGTACCGATACCGATGGTGTTTGGCTTGAGAATAACAAACGGCTCGATATGAATAAAGTAAAACAAACGTTAGATGAAATGCAGTGGTCGGGCTGGTTGGTAATTGAACGCTCGCGCGATGCCACAAAAGTTCGCGATGTGGTTGGAAATTATGGAGCAAATACAAAATATTTGAAAGCAGTTTTTCAGTAATTTTTGTGCATACAACTAGGGGAGAGCCTTAGTATATGTGTATAGCTAATAGAAATAACCAATAGAAAACAAATCAAAATGACTAATAAATTAAAAGCTTTTATTCTTACACTTTTTTTTATCTTTTCAGTATTTATTGGTACTTCCAAAGAGATTTGGGTAGCTCCATATGGAAACGATAATAATCCGGGAACCAAAGAAGAACCCATGGCAACCTTGCTGATGGCACAACGGAAAGCCCGTGAACTGCGTCGTTTGAACGATCCTTCAATCCAGGATGGAATTAAAATTATTTTGAAAGAAGGTACCTATTACATCGATGAAACGGTATTTTTTCGCCCGGAAGATTCAGGTAATTTTCACAGTCCCACAGTAGTAATGGGAGCCGATGGCGAAAAAGCAGTTTTGAGTGGCGGAAAAAAAATAACACGCTGGCAAAAAGCCGGTACTGTAAAAGGTCTTCCTGCAGAGGCGAAAGGGAAAGTTTGGGAAGCTGATCTGCCAAAAGTTGGTGGACGTTGGTTTGAGTTCCGTCAGATGTGGGTGAATGGAAACAAGGCAACACGGGCTTCCACATTGGGAGATGGTGTTTTGCCACGTATCCTTTCGGTAAACAAACAAAACGAAACATTTGGTATTCCTGTTCCCGACTTTAAAATAGAGGACATTAAACAGCTTGAATTTGTTATTCATCAATGGTGGGCAATTGCAAATCTCAGGGTAAAAAACCTGGAGTTTTCAGCTGACAGTGCAATTATTTCTTTTCATCAGCCCGAAAGCCGCATTGAATTTGAACATCCATGGCCGGCGCCATACATTAACGAAGAAAATAATCCGGGAGGAAATTCCGCGTTTTACTTTGTTGGCGCCATTGAACTGTTAAATCAGGCAGGAGAATGGTACGAAGATCTGGAAGCCGGTAAAGTATATTACTGGCCCAAAGAAGGCGAAAATCTGAAAAATGCCGATGTAATTGTACCTTATTTGGAAACGTTGGTTCGCGTGAAAGGAACACGTGAAAATCCGGTTTCGAATGTTACATTTAAAAATATTGGATTTGAACATACTACATGGTTACGGCCGTCGCAGGCAGGGCATGTACCTCTGCAGGCCGGATTTTATTTGTTGGATGCATACAAACTTAAAATCCCGGGAACACCGGATAAGGCAGGTTTGGAGAACCAGGCATGGCTTGGTCGTCAGCCCGGGGCAGTGGAATTAATAAATGCGGTGCAGGTAAATTTCGAACGTTGTAATTTTGCACATCAGGCGGCAACAGGCATCGATTTTATTGCAGGCACCAGCAAATCGAAAGTGGAAGGTTGTGTATTCAGTGACATTGGCGGAACAGGTATTCAGGGTGGTTATTTTGGTGACGATGCTTTTGAGGCACATTTACCCTACAATCCTTCTGATATCAGGGAAGTGGTGCATCATATTCAAATTACAAATAACCTGGTTACCGATTGCACCAACGAAGACTGGGGCTGCGTGGGAATCAGTTTTGGATTTGCTTCCGATATTACTATCGAACACAACGAAGTGAGTCACCTGAATTATTCAGGTATTTGTACTGGCTGGGGATGGACTCCAACAGTTTCTATTCAGCGTAACAATAAAATTAACGCCAATTACATTCACCATTTTGCCAAAATGATGTACGATGTTGGTGGAATCTACAATCTTTCTGTTCAACCAAAAATGGAAATCAGCAACAATCGCATCCAGGATCTTTTAAAAGCGCCATATGCGCATATTCCGGAACACTATCAATACATATATTTAGATGAGAAATCAACCTATGTGAAAATTCATGATAACTGGACGGAGAAGGACAAGTTCTTTTCAAATTCGCCCGGGCCGGGTAACGAGTGGGACAATAACGGTCCGCAGGTTTCTGATGAGATTAAAAATGCTGCCGGTATTCAGCCGGAGTTTCAGGATATTACTGACAAAGTACCGGAAGCCATTTAAAGTTCATCTTCGGTTAAACACCATAACTAATGATGCATTTATCACCTTATGTGGTAAGTGCATTTTTTTATACAAATTTTCAAAGGATTCCATGCCCGTTATTTGAATATGTTTTCTGAATATAAAAAATGAACAGTTATTTTAACCATAATCCGGTTTTTGTTAAGTCATTTTTATTCAATTATGGACGCATTCGTTCTTTTAACTTAGAAATGAAAGAGGGATATATGTACCAGCCCAAAAATACCCGGAATAAAGGGCTGTTTTCAGCGTGGTGAGCAAATGGATTTACCTGGGTGTTGCAGCAATTTTAAAGACATGAAAAAAGTACCGGGCTAATTTTGTATGTGATTGTAAGTCGTTGAAATACAGCGTTGTATTGAGTGGGTGGTTTTGTAGTGTTTGCTGTTTTGTATCCTTGGTTTTGACTGTTTTTTGTCTGCAAATTTTAACAATTTCTGTTAATTTTTACTAAAAACCTCTATTTGGGAAATATGCCCTCTTTAGGGAAAAATAGCCTTGCTTTTTGGTACGTTTCGAACCCTGTTGGAAGCCGTTTATGTACTTTATTGCAGTATTAATTGAAACTACTAATTGAGCTAAACGAATGAAACGGACGAATCCGAGTTTGAAAAACTCCAATCGAATAATACTTGTGTCCATACTTCTGTTGGTCATCGTATTATTTATTCTTCTCAATATTCTTCTTTAATTCTTTATAGTATGTAAGGTAGATAATAACCAACAATCTATTTATAGTCAAATTATTATTTATTAATCAAATCTTAAAAAGAGTATGGCAAACATTATGGAAAAAACGCTAGGACTACTTCGGAGAAATAAAATCCGTAGTTTGGTTTTGCTAGCAGCGGTACAGTTTATGTTTTCTTTTTCGGCTTATTCGCAGGAATTAAGTGTAAAAGGAACTGTAACTGATGCATCAACCGGCGAAGCATTGCCTGGAGTAAATGTTGTTCTTCAGGGAACGACTAACGGAACTGTAACTAACATCGATGGTAATTATGCATTGCAAGTACCTTCATCTAACGCAGTTCTACTTGTTTCGTTTATTGGGTATGATACGCAGGAGATTCCTGTAGAAGGAAGGACCCAAATTAACGTAAGTCTGAAACTTAACATTACCGAACTTGGTGAGGTTGTTGCCATCGGTTATGGTACTGCACGCAGGGCAGATATAACCGGTGCTGTGTCATCAGTTTCAACAGAGCAATTAACTGCTGCTCCTGTTGGCGATGTTGCACAAGCTTTAAAAGGAAAATTGGCAGGTGTAAACGTTACAACCCAGGATGGACGTCCGGGAGCTGAAGTATCGATTCGTGTACGAGGAGGTGGTTCTATTTCACAAAGTAACGATCCTCTTTTTATTGTTGACGGATTTCCGGTTAGTTCAATTAGTAACATTCCGGCCAACCAGATAAAAAGCATCGACGTTTTAAAAGATGCATCTTCTACTGCTATTTATGGTTCTCGTGGTGCAAACGGAGTTATTATGGTAACTACTAAAGGTGGTTTAGAAGGCAAAATGACTGTTACTTATGACGGTTACTCGCAATGGAGTACAATTCCGAAATATATTCCCGTAATGGATGGTTACGATTACATTCTTTACAACTGGGCGTATGGATCTGCCATTGGTGATCAATATGCCGATGCATGGGAAAAGTTGTGGGCAATTGGTCGTTACGAAGGAAGTAATTCTGCAGGAATTGATCATTATAAATCAGTACCTAGTCGTGATTATACCAAAGAACTATTTAACAGCGGCTTTACACACAATCACAATTTCAACATTGGTGGCGGTACAAAAGATACAAAGTACCTTTTGGCGATGAACTACCTGGATCAGGAAGGAACAAAAGTTGGTTCCGGTTATGAAAGAGCAAATGCTTCATTAAAACTGGATCAAAAATTAGGAGATAAATTAGACTTAACAGTAAATACTCGTTTCTCGCAGGTTACTGAAGACAGCAGAGCAAACGAAGGTAATTCTACTGCATATTATTTCCGTCCTATTGCAACTGACGATGTTTTAGGCGATATGGATGTTACAAGTAATACTCAAATTGGTGACTACAACAGTATTCTTCAGGATGAGTACGATCCGATTAACTTGTTAAATGACGGATCAGAACAAAAAGTTTCTCGTTCGTTGGTAGTGAACACTGCATTAAGCTGGGAAATAATTAAAGGGCTTACAGCCAAAACAGACCTTGGTTACAGTATTAACTGGTCGAGACAAAAAAATTGGTCGGGAGCTGTAATAAATAACTATTTAATGACTGACGGAACACCAACTTATTCGGGTAACGCAAGAGTAAGAGCATCGGAAGGATGGAACTTACGTTGGGTAAATACTTTAAACTACGAAGTACAAGGTTTAGGTGTTGATCATAAACTGAATGTATTGGCCGGTATGGAAGTTTCAGATTCCGGATCGGAATGGACTGAACAGTGGGGATCGAAGTATCCAGTATCCTATGATGCCGACCGTGCTTTTGCAAACATGGATCAGTTTCTGGTTGAACCACTGACCGGAACTTCACTTCCTCCTGTATGGGGTGGTTTGAATTCAAACGTTGGTATTCCAAATCGTATGCAATCGTATTTCGGACGTGCCAATTATACCTACAAAGGCAAATATTTATTTACAGGTACTTTCCGTGCTGATGGTTCTTCACGTTTTGCACCAAGCAATCGTTGGGGATATTTCCCTGCCGGAGCGTTCGCATGGCGTGCTTCAGAAGAATCGTTCCTGCAAGATGCAAACTGGCTGGATAATTTGAAAGTTCGTTTGTCATACGGTAGCGTTGGTAGCGACGGTATCAGTGCTGACCTATGGAAACAAAGTTGGGCACCTGGAACTACAAGATGGTCGATTAATGAATCGCAACAGCCAAATTATACTCCTGCTTCAAACAAAATTGCAAACCCTGATTTGAAATGGGAAACAACAATTACACGAAATCTAGGAGTTGATTTTGCTGTTTTGAACGGAAAATTAAGTGGATCGATTGAGGTGTATAAAAATACAGTAAAAGACCTTCTTTTGGTTTCTCCTGTTTCAGACCTTACTGGTTTCCAGTACACTCAGGAAAACATTGGACAAACAAGTAATAAAGGTATTGAATTCTCTTTGATGGGTGATATTGTTCGTTCGCAGGACTTTAACTTGCGGGGAAGTATAAATATCAATATCAACAAAAATAATGTTGATGAGTTGGCTGAAAGTATTAATGGTCAGTACAATTCAAACTGGGGTGGTGTTCACTACAGCCCGGGCTCAGGAGATTATTTGCTTGAAGAAGGACAACCTGTTGGTTTAATTCGCGGATGGATTTGGGATGGAATGTATACCACCAGCGATTTTAACTACGATGCATCTACACAGATTTATACTTTAAAAGATGGCGTACCTGATATGGCAAGTGGAATGCTTTCAACCATTTACGGTACAATGAGTAATAAACCAGGTTCTCAAACCGCTTATCCTGGGGTACAAAAATTCAGAGACATTAGTGGTCCCGACGGAGTTGCTGATGGCGTTGTGGATGATTATGATATTACTATTATTGGTGATACCAATCCTGCACACACAGGTGGTTTTAGTTTTAGTGGAAATTACAAAGCTTTTGATTTTGGTTTAGACTTTAACTGGAGTTATGGTAACGATATCTACAATGCAACTCACCAGAATGCTTATTTGGGTATTAAAGAAGCTGGTTTGTACCGCAACAGATATCAGGAATTGGCCGGACATTATAAAATCTACGATGTAGTAAATGGTCAAATTACACCAGTTGTTGAACCTGCTGCACTCGATGCACTTAATGCCAATTCAACTACTTTTATTCCTTACGCAGAAAGTAACTCAAACTCAACTTTCACAATTGAAGACGGTTCGTTCTTACGCTTAAACACAATAACGTTAGGATACACCATTCCTAATAGTGTTCTTAGTAAAATAGGTATCGAAAAATTCCGCGTTTATGGTTCAATTTACAACGCATTTACCTGGACAAGCTATAGCGGTTTTGACCCGGAAGTGAGTGTTGATGATCAAAGAAACTCTGGAAGTACAGGTGGTTACCCAACTCCTGGACTTGATTATGGATCGTATCCTCGTGATCGTTCATTTACTTTAGGTGTTAATATTGAATTTTAATTTTTAACGATTGTAAATTATGAAGAAGTTAATATATATCATGCTTGCCGTATTTCTATTTTCGAATACTGCTTGCGATAAGAATTTTTTAGATGTGGAGGCACCTTCTGCTGTGGATGAGGATTTCGTATTTGCATCAACAGACGAAGCTCAAAAAGTGCTTGCAGGTATTTACGACCTTTGGCACGATTTAGATAAAAGATTATTTTATGTAACGGAGTCCGTTGGATCAGACTCAGAATGTCATCCTGAAAACTACGCTTCTCAGGGACGTCATATTCCTGAAGGATTATTCGCAACCGAATATTCAATTACTGACGGTGACTGCACCGGTACCTGGAAAGAATGTTATACCATTATTAACAGGTGTAACATTATGATTGAAGCTTTTGAAGCAAAAGAAGAATACCAAAGTGCTGTTGCTGCAGGAAAAGTGAATGACTGGACTCAGCTGTATGGTGAAGCAGTTGTTGCACGTGGTACTTGTTATAAACTGTTGGTTATGTATTTTGGCGATGTACCTTACTTTAATTACCCAATCAGAACTACAGCGCAGACTGATTCATTAGGTTCAAGTTCACGTGACGTGGTTTATGAAAGCGAAATTGAAGCGCTTAAAAAAGCAGTTCCTTTAATGTACCGAATGGGAGAAGGTGGCATTACCGCCGAACGTTTTTCGGGTACTTATGGTGATGCATTGATTGGAAGATTGGCTTTTGATGCTGCCGGTTATCAGTTGCGTCGTACCGATTTCGATTACGGAAGTGTATCATTTGATCAGTGGGGTGTTGACAACTCAACATGGCAGGCAAAATACGTTCGTCGTTCTGACTGGCAGACGTACATGAACATTGCAAAAGAATATTATTTAAAAGTAGTTAATAATCCTGGTTCTGTTCGATTGATTGAAACAGATGAACGAGGAGAAGGATTTGATAATCCGTTCCAACGTAATTTCCAATATTTAATGGATTTACAGGTTAGTCCTGAATCGTTATTCGAATGTGGTTATACACGTGGTCAGAACTCTGATTTCCCATATTCTTGGGGACGTCCCTCTGGCGGTGGTGGTTCAAATGCCTATCCTTGTAAAAACTACGGACAAGGTAGAATTTATGCCAGTTTCTATTATGGCGACTTTGTACCGGGCGACAAACGTCGTGATGTTACTGCATGTGTAACTGCCAACTCGGGAGCAGCTTCTGAAAAACTGATCAACTTTACTCCCGGTAGCCGCGAGAAAGGTGGTTTATCAAACAATAAACTGGATGAGTCTCGTTTTTCAGATCCTTACACTACCAGACAACGTCAGTCGGGTTGTAACTGGCAACAATGGCGTATGGCCGATGTAATGCTGGATCTTGCATATGCTTCTGCTGCAACAGGCGATGCTGCAACTGCAAAAACATATTTAACAAAGGTACGCAGCCGTGCTTTCTCCGATGCCGATCAGGCTACAATGGTTACAGCATATGTTGCCGGACTTTCCGGTCAGGATTTGTTGGATGCGATTGCGTTAGAGCGTAAATTAGAATTGGCAGGTGAAGGAAAAACCCGTTGGGATATGATTCTTTACGGTCAAATGCCAGACCGTATCAAAAATCTTCGCGACAGACAAATTGCAATGGTTGAAGGTTTAAAAGCGAATGGTTATTATACATTCCCAACTTCAGGTGTAACCATTTCTAACTATGTATGGACAAAATATGTGAACATTCAGGAAGAGATTGATGAAACATTAAACCTGTTAACAACACAAACTCCTGAAGGAATAACCAAGGACGATCCTAGATATCCGGTATTGGTACCGGGATGGCGTGGTACAAGTGATTTGTGGACAGATTATATTGCTAGTTTAACTAGTGATAAAGTGAACCTGGCAATTCGTGGTTTGTACGAATACATCGATCCGAATGGTCCGGTAGCTGCAGCTCTTGAAGCCGAAGGTTACGAAAAATCACCTTGGGGAATTAATATTACTGAAAACGAAAGTCAGTACACCTCTGATATTTTCAAAGGATACCCGGATTCGTATTATTCATCTGGCCAGCCTCCTCGTTATGTAAGAGCAGTTCCATACGAAACTCTGTCTCAGTCGAACGGTTTAATTACCCAAGGCTATGGACATGCTTCGGAATAGAATTTTTATAGATTTTAGTTTAGTTGAAATTTGAATTAGGAAAATCCGTTGATGTTTCATTGACGGATTTTCTCTCTTTTTAAAGTTTTATACCTAAACAAAATCGCTTCAGTACCAGAAACAACTAAACCAATATAAACCAATGCTGAACAAAAATTCAAAACATACCAACAAACGCTCTTGTTTTACCGGAGTTTTTATGGTGTTATTTCTCTTGTTTCAAGGATGCAATACCACAAAAACAGAACACTGGGAAATTGATAATCTCGAAAAAATTGGGGGTTACAATGTTAGTGTATTCGGAAATCCGGAAATTGTAGAAACAGAAATAGGTAAAGCTGTTAAGTTTGATGGCGATGGCGATTTGCTGCTCGTGGATAATAATCCTTTGGGAAATTCAACAGAATTTACCGTTGAAGTAATTTTTAAGCCTGAAGCCTGTTACCCTGAAAATACTGCTCCTCGCTTTATTCATTTTCAGGATCCAAACGATCCGCGCGAGAAACGTCTGATGATAGAATTGCGTATTAATGAACAAAATAAATGTTACCTCGATGGGTATTTAAAAACCGATACCGGTAGTTTAGTACTCATCGACGAAACATTAGTTCATCCGACCAATGAATGGTTACATGCCGCAGTTACTTACCAAAATAACAGCTTAACCACCTATATAAACGGCCAAAAACAGTTAAGCGGAGAAGTTGGCTTCAAAGAGGCTTTTATAAATCCGGAAGGCAAAGTAGCAATTGGTGGCCGAATGAATAAAGTTAGCTGGTATAAAGGCTTGGTTAAAACAGTTAAAGTTACCGGTAAGGTACTCGATCCGGCAGGTTTTATGGCAATAAATGATTAAATTGATCTTTGGTAAAATCCATTTATAAAAGTACAAAATCATGGAAGCAAAAGTGAGATGGGGAATTTTAAGCACAGCAAAAATTGGTGTTCAAAAAGTTATTCCTGCCATACAAAATGGCAAATTAATATCGGTTGATGCCATTGCTTCGCGCAACTTGCAAAAAGCAAAAGAAGTGGCTGAATTGTTAAGCATTTCGAAAAGTTATGGATCGTACGAGGAACTCTTACAAGATCCGGACATCGACGCAATTTACAATCCATTACCCAACCACATGCACGTTCCGTGGACCATTAGAGCACTCGAGGCAGGCAAACACGTGCTTTGCGAAAAACCAATTGGGATGGATGCGCAAGAGGCTCAGTTACTGCTTGAGGCAACACAAAAATATCCGCACTTAAAAGTTATGGAAGCTTTTATGTACCGATTTCATCCACAGTGGCAAAAGGTGCGCGAATTTGTTCAGACCGGAGAAATAGGAGAGGTGGCAACCATCAACTCATTCTTTTCTTATTACAACATTGCGCCCGATAACATTCGAAATCAAGCTGATATTGGTGGTGGCGCATTAATGGATATTGGCTGTTACTGCATTTCGTTTCCACGGTTTATTTTTAACGAAGAGCCGGAGCAGTTAGTTGCCGACATGGATTTTGATCCGCTTATGAAAACAGATCGTTTAAGTTCAGCAATTCTAAAATTTCCGAAAGGGAAAACATCAACTTTTACCTGTTCAACTCAACTTATGCCTTACCAGCGCGCCATAATTTTTGGCGACAAGGGAAAAATCGAGGTGGAGATTCCGGTAAATGCTCCTCCTACCGAAACTGTAAAAATTACACTCGAAACCAAAGAGTCAAAACAGGTTTTTGCCTTTGAACCAATCGATCAATATACACTGCAGGGCGAGGCTTTTTCAAAAGCAATAATCGAAAATACGGAAGTGCCGACTCCGCTTACCGATGCGGTTAATAATATGAAAGTTATTGATGCCATTATCAAAAGCTCATTAAATGGGCAATGGATAACAATATAAAACCTTTCAGAAACATATTCATCTACTAAGATATTCGACAATGAAAACATTAATTTTAAGTGCAATTATACTGATTGGTCTTTCGGCCTGTTCAACGGTTCCGAAACATACCGATATAGAGGAGGGCTGGAAAGCAATGGATGGAATTTTGGAGCAAATTAAGGCTCCGGTATTTCCCGATAAACAATTTGTAATAACCGATTTTGGAGCAAAAACAGATGGCAGCCTTTGTACAGATGCTATTCGTCAGGCAATTGTTGCTTGTAACCAAGCCGGAGGTGGACGAGTTTTAGTGCCAAAAGGTACCTATTTAACCGGCGCTATTCATTTACTAAGTAATGTAGAGTTGCATGTTGAAGAAGGAGCTACTCTGCTTTTTAGCACCGATCCTGCTGATTATTTACCCGTAGTTCAAAGCCGATTCGAAGGAAGCGAAATGATGAACTATTCGCCACTGATTTACGCGTGGAAACAGGAAAATATTGCCGTTACCGGAAAGGGGACTCTGGATGGACAGGCTTCCATTGAGAATTGGTGGTTGTGGGTTTGGCAAAGCAAAGAAAATGTGGCTAAAGGTTTGCCCTCTCAAAATAATCCAAACTCGGTACCGCGTTTGTTGGATTTAATGGGGCAAGGTGTTCCAACGGCAGAGCGTGTATTTGGCGAAGGTTATTATTTGCGCCCGAGCTTTTTTCAACCCTATTATTGTAAAAATATTTTGATTGAAGGAGTTACGCTTATCAATCCTCCCATGTGGATGTTGCATCCGGTTTTGTCGGAAAATATTACGGTTCGCGGAGTGAAGTTATTTAGCCAGGGAGCACCCAACGGCGATGGTTGCGATCCTGAATGTTGCAAAAATGTATTAATTGAAGACTGCGAATTTAATACAGGCGACGATTGTATTGCCATAAAATCGGGAAGAAACCGGCAAGGTTACGAAATGGGTATTCCAACTGAAAACGTGATCATCAGAAACTGTAAAATGCTGGATGGACACGGCGGTGTTGTTTTGGGTAGCGAAACGTCGGGCGGTGTGCGAAATGTGTATGCTTACAATTGCGAAATGAGCAGTCCGCATTTGGAACGGGCAATTCGTTTAAAATCGAACAAATACCGTGGTGGAGTTATCGAGAATGTTTATGTACGCGATATTAAGGTGGGCGAAGTTAATAATGCTGCCATTCGAATCAATCAGAATTACTTTTCGATTGTTGCACCGAAAGAAATCAGGTACACTACATACCGGAACATTTTTATTGAAAACCTGAGCTGCGAAAAAGCTGAATATGCCATTCAGATTATGGGACTGGAAGAATTGCCCATCGAGAATGTAAAAATCATCAACTGTACTTTTAATAACATCGAAAAAGAGAATGTTTTGGAATCGGTTGAAGGATTGGTTTTGGAAAACGTTTCTATAAACGGCGAGCCATCAGTAGTTGAATAAAAATTCCAAAAATTTATTTGGTGTATGAATAAAAAATCTGGCATAATATTCTTGTTGTTTGTACTTTTTATCTCGTGTAAGCACACGCCAAAAGTCGAAGCTGTTCAGGAAATTGTTACAGCAGAAACAGTGCTAAAAGCAATTAAGGAGCCTGTTATTCCTGATTATTCAGTAAATATCCTGGATTTTAATGCTGTAGCCGATTCGCTTTCCGACAACCGTGTTGCCTTTGAAAATGCAATTGTAGCATTAATTGAAAAAGGAGGCGGAACTCTTGTTGTACCGGCCGGAACGTATTTAATAAATGGTCCCATTCATTTATCGAGCAACATAAATTTGTTTTTGGATGAAGGGGCTCGTTTAAAATTTGGTTCAAATCCGGCTGATTATTTGCCTGTTGTAAGTACAAGTTGGGAAGGAACCTTTTTGTACAATTACAGCCCATTTATTTATGCAAACAATTGTACAAATGTGGCCATTACCGGCAAAGGAATTATTGATGGAGAGGCCTCGGAAACGTGGAACCTTTGGCGTGACAAACAACAGACAGATCAGCTGTTAAGCCGCGAAATGAATCACAAAAGTGTACCAGTCAGCGAACGTAAATTTGGCGAAGGCCATTACCTGCGTCCTCAGCTCATTCAGTTTTTCGACTGTAAAAACATTAAAGTGGAAGGTGTAAAAATGGAAGATTCACCGTTTTGGTGTTTGCACCTTTTACGCTGCGAAAATGTGATTGTGCGCGGCGTTCGGTACGATGCTCAGAACAAAAACAACGATGGTATCGATCCGGAATACAGCAGAAATGTATTGATCGAAAATGTAGATTTTAATAACTCCGATGACAATGTTGCCATAAAAGCGGGGCGCGACAATGAAGGCCGGGCATCAAAAGTAAGGTCTGAAAATATTGTGGTTCGTAACTGTAATTTTAAAGGTTTACACGCGCTTGTTGTTGGCAGCGAAATGTCGGCAGGAGTTGAAAATGTATTTGTGGAAAACTGCAGCTTTGCAGGCAAATTAAAACGTGGAATTTATCTGAAATCAAATCCCGACCGGGGTGGATACATCAAAAATATCTATCTGAAAAACATTGACTTTGGTGAGGTGGAAGACTGTATTTACATCACGTCGTTTTACCACAACGAAGGAGAGGGGCATGTTACAGACATCAATAATATCTTTTTTGAAAATATAACATGCAAACAGGCTACAAATTATGGCATTGTAATTCAGGGATTTCCGGAGAAGAAAATTACCGATGTGCATTTTAAAAACATAAGCATCGATTCTGCAAAAAATCCGGTAAGTATGACAGATACCGAAAATATAATTGTCAGTAATTTACGTATTGGTGAGTTGGCAAATGCTCCGTCATCGGTTAAATAAGCACATTCAAAACAATAAAAAATGAAACAGAAATATCAATTCAGTTTATTATCAGTTGTTCTTTCCCTGCTTCTTCTATCGGGTTGCAGCACAAGTAAACAAACCGATCTTTTCCCGGATGGAACAGAAATTCCTGCCTGGTTTTCCGATACTAGCAAAGTGAAATTAGCTGATTTGGGAACACAATACAACATTGTGGATTTTGGCGTTTTAATCGACAGCACGCTGGTACAAACGGAAGCATTACAGAAAGTAATTGATAAGGCAAGCAATGAAGGAGGTGGTGTAATTGTGGTTCCCAGAGGGACATTTAAAAGCGGTGCCCTGTTTTTTAAACCGAATACACATTTGTATCTGGCCGAAGGAGCAACTTTAAAAGGTTCGGAAAACATTGGTGATTATCCCAATATCCCTTCAAGGATGGAAGGTCAAAGCCTCGGTTATTTTGCAGCATTAATAAATGCCTACGGGGTTGATGGTTTTACCATTTCAGGAAAAGGAACCATCGACGGGAACGGCCTGACATACTGGGAAGCTTTTTGGCAAAGGAGGATCGAAAATCCAAAGTGTACCAACCTGGAGGTTTCCAGGCCACGATTGGTTTTTGTATGGGATTGTGATAATGTGCAGGTGCAGGACGTAAAATTGCACAATTCAGGTTTCTGGAGCAGCCACTACTACCAGTGCAACAATGTAAAAATTCTTGATCTGCATATTTTCTCACCACACCAGCCGGTAAAAGCACCAAGTACCGATGCCATCGACATTGATGTGTGTTCGAATGTGTTGGTAAAAGGATGTTACATGTCGGTTAACGATGATGCCATTGCTTTAAAAGGCGGCAAAGGACCATGGGCCGATACAGATTCAAACAATGGCGAAAACACAAATATAATTATCGAAGACTGCGAATTCGGATTTTGTCATTCGGCATTAACCTGTGGCAGCGAATCCATTCACAACAAAAATGTGTTAATGCGAAACTGTAGAGTGGATGAGGCCAAACGTCTTTTGTGGTTAAAAATGCGTCCCGATACACCTCAAAAATACGAATACATTACAGTTGAAAATATTAAGGGACAAGCGCATAGTATGATTTATGTAAAGCCCTGGACTCAGTTTTTCGATTTAAAAGGCCGCGAAGAAGTTCCTTTGTCGTACTCTGAAAATATTACTTTAAAAGACATTGATTTGGACTGTGGTGTATTTTTCGATATTGCCATTACCGAGCATGACCGACTTTCGAATTTTACTTTCAAAAACCTGACTATTAAAGCAGAAAATGAGACTTACAATTTAGAATTAATTGATGGTGTAACTTTTTCGAATGTGGTGGTAAACGGCAAACAAATTCCGAATCAGAATTAATAAAATGATGCAAAAATCGAATTCACATAAAAAATACATGACTGTTGACTGGCGCGACTTTATTTTCAAGCTCACCAGCAGCCAGATTATGAGAATTCGCTCACATACTATTTAAAACCAATTAATACCTAATACCAATGAAACGACTAAAAATTCAAAAACTTAAGATTTTACTTTTCCCAATTATTTGGGCATTGGCTGTTCCTTTTGTGGCTTCTGCTCAGTCTGAAAAACTTGAAAACGAAATTGAGGCAACCATGTTAAAGGCCACAAAATTCATGGTTGAAACGGTGAGTAACAACGGAGGGTATGTGTGGTATTATATGCCTGATTTTTCGAGGCAGTGGGGCGAAATGGAAGCCTACAAAACGATGATCTGGCTGCAACATCCCGGAACAATTAGTATGGGCCATTTATTTTTAGATGCCTACCGTTTAACCGATAATGAATATTATTACCAGTCGGCCGAAAAAGCGGCAGCGGCAATAATATGGGGACAAAGTAACGAAGGCGGCTGGAATTACATGGTTGATTTTGCCGGCGATAAATCCATGAAACACTGGTACAACACCATCGGGAAAAATGGCTGGCGGCTGGAGGAGTTTCAGCATTATTACGGAAACAGTACTTTCGACGACGACATTACTTCCGATGCAGCTCGTTTTCTGTTACGAATGTACCTTGAAAAGTTTGACCCGAAATTTAAACCTGCCCTCGACAAAGCCATAAATTTTGTTTTAAAAAGCCAGTATCCGATGGGAGGATGGCCACAACGTTTTCCTTTACGCTATGATTTTAACAAACAGGGACATCCGGATTACACTTCTTTTTACACTTTTAACGACGATGTAATTTGGGAAAACATTCATTTTCTTATTCAATGTTATCTTACGCTTGGCGAAGAACGTTTTTTAGATCCGATACGTCGCGGAATGGATTTTTACCTGTTTTCGATGGACGGGTGCGGTGCCTGGGGACAGCAACTAAACATGGATATGGAAACGGCAGGTGCCAGGACCTACGAGCCCACAGCATTTTTACCCAGCACAACCTGCGAAAATGCCATGTTACTGCTTAAATTTTACCAGTACACCGGCGACCGACGCTTTTTAGTTCGTGTTCCAAGTGCCATCCAATGGTTGGAAGAAACCGAACTTCCGGAGGAGAAACAAGAAAGAGGTCGCACGCACCCAACCTTTGTGGACCCGGCAACCAACAAAGCGGTTTATGTACACAGACAGGGTTCAAATTCGAAATACGGCTTTTATTATATCGATGAAAATGACACACAGCTTTTGGCGCATTATTACGGGAAATGTACCGTGCAACTACAAGAGTTAAAAGATGAATATGCTAAACTGGCTGCCATGACGATTGATGAGGCAACAAAGGATTCTCCTTTAAAACCGGGTAAATTTGATGAAAAAGGTACGCCTCAAACATTCTACGATTTAAACCGCTACAACTTTCCGTTTCAGGCGAGTGACGAAATGGTTCAACAGATCATTTCAGAACTCGATCAGCAAAACAGATGGTTAAGTAAACATGCCATGATAAGTCATCCGTACATTGGTGATGGCGAAAAGCAGGAATTAACAAAAGAATTTGCCTCAACCCGCGTGGGCGATGAAACAGATACTTCGCCTTACCGCGACGAATCGGATCAGGACTACATTTCAACCGGTACTTACATCCGAAACATGAAAATGCTGATCAATTATCTGAATGCACTTCGGAAGTGATTCTGTTGCTGCAATTACCGAGAACATTCAAAATCGACTAAGAATGAAACAAAAAATTACTATCCTGGGAATTCTGGTTTTTGTTTTTGTGTCGGCGCGCATGCTTGCACATTTTAAAACCACAAAAGATTCTCCCATTCACATTACCGAAGAGGGGCAATTACTTTATAAATTGGATGAAAACGGCGATCGTGTTCCGGACTTTTCGTATTGTGGTTACCAGGCTTCTAATGAGGGTATTCCAAATGTTCCTGTGAAAATAATCGTTCCTTTTGCGGAAGGTGATGCCACTCAAAACATTCAGGCAGCCATTGATTTTGTTTCCAAACTTCCTTTGAACAGCGATGGTTTCAGAGGAACAGTTCTTCTGGAACCGGGAAGTTATGCTATTTCAGGTAGTTTGTTGATTCAAACTTCGGGCGTGGTACTGAGAGGAAGCGGGATGGATGCACAAGGAACGATACTGCGCGGAACCGGTGTCGATCGTGAGACTTTGATTCAGGTGAAAGGCGAAAATAACAGAAGGTTGGAAGACTTTCAGAAGCTCAGTTCAACCTACTTCCCGGTAAATACCACAACACTTACATTTGAAAATGGTCATTCGTTTCAGTTGGGCGACAATGTGTTGGTAAAACGTTCTTCAACGCAAGAATGGATCGAAGCCATTGGTGCTGATAAAATAGGTATTTATGTAGATTACACGCTAACCAAATGGGATGCCGGTGATTTTGATTTTGACTGGGACCGAAAGGTTGTGGCAATTACCGACAGCTCGATAACGCTGGATGCTCCGCTTACAAATGCCATTGATCCTGAATTTGGAGGAGGAAGTGTTGCAAAGTATAGTTGGGACGGAAGAATAAATAACGTTGGTGTTGAAAATTTGCAATGTGTTTCAAGTTTTGATTCCGGTAACCGAAAAGACGAAAATCATCGCTGGATGGCAATTACAATGGAGAATGTCAGCGATTCGTGGGTGCGCCGTATTACGGCCAGAAACTTTGTAAGTTCGGCGGTTGCGGTGTGGGAAACAGCGCAGCGGATTACGGTTGAAGACTGTAAATCGCTTGAGCCGATTGGTGAAATTGGAAACCACCGTAGATATGCTTTTCACTCATTGGGGCAGCAGGTTTTGTTTCAACGCTGTTATGCCGAATATGCCTATCACGCCTTTTCTGTTGGATTTACCACACCGGGACCAAATGCGTTTGTCCAGTGTTATTCGTATTGGCCTTACAATTTTAGCGGTGCAATTGGCGGCTGGTCGTCGGGAGTTTTGTTCGATAAAGTTACAATCGATGGTGGAAACATTAGCTTTGCTTTTCGCGATGTGGATGGTCAGGGTGGAGGCTGGAGTGCAGCCAACTCGCTTTGCTGGCAATGCCGCGCTGCTCAAATTGATTTACCGGCTCCTCCGGGAGCTCAAAACTGGGCCATAGCAAGCTGGGCTCAGGGTTATGGAAACGGGCATCACGAATTGCAGCATACTTTTGTAAAACCCGAAAGTATTTATTACGCTCAGTTGGAAGCACGCAGTGGTAAAAAGTCGCAGGAAAATGAGAAAATATACGTCTATCCAAGCTCTGAAACAACCGCGCCAATTGCCGAAATGACAGCCCATTACAGCGAACGGTCAAAAACTCCTGATGTTACAATGGAGCAGTGGATCGATCAAATGATAAATGAATATCCGATCGAAAATGATATATCCTCAGCAAAAAAATGGGATGAAATCGATTTTGATGTTCCCGTAAAAGAAACTATTTCGCTTGTTCCTTTGAGCCTAAAAAATGGCTGGTTGGTATTTGACAATAAAGTGGCAAGTGGAAAAAGCTCAAGAACTTCGTTGTGGCGTGGATCAACGCGGAAAAGTTATGTGGATCAGGCCATTCCGAATTTGACCCGTTTTGTTCCGGGGCGAACAGGGCGAGGACTCACCGATAACCTGGATACCTTGGTTGCCGATATGAAGAAGGAAGGCTCTGTGGTAATGAATCACTACCCGAGTTTGTGGTACGAGCGTCGTCGCGATGATCATGCACGCACGCGAAGAGCAGATGCCGATGTTTGGACACCCTTTTTTGAGCAACCCTTTAGTCGTAGCGGCGAAGCTGAAGCCTTCGATCGTTTAAGCAAATACGATTTAAACAAGTGGAACACATGGTATTGGTTACGTTTAAAAAAGTTCGCAAATTTGGCCGATCAAAACGGACTGGCCTTTGTTCAGGAGCATTATCTGCAACACAATATAATTGAAGAAGGTGCGCACTGGGTCGATTATCCGTGGCGTTCGGCAAATAACATAAACAATTTGGGATTTGCCGAAAACACTTCCTATGCCGGAGATAAACGCGTGTACATGGCCGCCGAATTTTATGACATTACAAATCCGGTACGCAGAAAATACCACGAACAATACATTCGAAAAAGCCTTGATGAGTTTAAAGAGAACACAAATATCATTCACCATTTGGGAATGGAATACACTGGGCCACTACATTTTGTAGAATTCTGGTTGGATGTGATAGCAGCATGGGAAAAGGAGAATAATACAAACGTACTGGTGATGCTTCCGGGTACAAAAGAGGTGCAGGATTCAATTTTAGCTGATCCGAATCGATCAAAAATTGTGGATGTAGTGGACGTAATTCAGTGGCAGTACCGTAAAGATGGAAGTTTGTATGCACCTGTTGGCGGGCTGAGTCTGGCGGGTCGGCAATATGCCCGAATCATTGATGTTGGAGAAACATCGTTTGACCAGATTTATCGCGCGGTGTTTGAGTTTAAAAGCAAATTCCCGGAAAAGGCAATGGTTTATTCGCGTCGTGGAGCACCATTTTCAAACTGGGCTGTTTTTATGGCAGGTGGTTCTTTTGCTGCCATTCCAACTGTTGCGAATGAAAAATTCGCAAGGGACATTCCAAAAATGAATGCCATTGCTTTGGAAAAAACAAACAGCCGGCAGTGGACACTTGGCAAAACAGGACTTGGATACATTGTTTTTTCAACTTCAAAGGAAATAACAATCGATCTATCAAACGATAAAGAAAACTATCAACAGGCCCGGATAAATCCTGAAACCGGAGAAATAAAGTATTCTGAGGAAGCTGTGAAAGGTGGACAAGTGACCAATATTAAAAACGAATCAGAAGAAGCTACGGTTCTCTGGCTATTTCAGAAGTAGAAATGTAATACAACTAAACCCAAAAATATGAAACCAATAAAAAATGTAAGGATAAAATACCGTTTGATTTGGATTCTGATTATTTCAATTGGAGTAGTTGCAGAAGCAGGTGCTCAATCAAATTTTAATGCCCTGCCGTGGAAAATGAATACGGCCTATTTTAACTATTTAATGCGCGATGTTCACCAACAATATGCCGAACGAAAAACCACCATTGAAGAGGCTTTTAAATCGGAAAAAAGCATGTTGGAATACCGCGATAACTGTATTTTGAAATACAAAAATATACTGGGTGAATTTCCGGAAAAGGGGGATTTAAATACTCAGGTTTTGGGCGTTTCACAGCAGGATGGTTTTCGGGTAGAAAAAATACTGTTTGAAAGTATTCCGAAACGATATGTTACAGCAAATTTATACATTCCGGATGGGAACGGGCCATTTCCGGTGGCCGTTGAATTGTGTGGTCACGGAATGGGAGGTAAAATTCCGGCTCCGCGCGCTGCACTTTTGATGGTACAAAATCAAATTGCCGTTTTGGTAGTCGATCCGGTTGGGCAGGGCGAACGGGTTCAGTTTGTGGATGAAAACAGTAACTCGCTGACGCGTGGATCAACAACCGGACATACCTTGTTAAATGCAGGCGCTAACCTGGTTGGAACAAGTGTTGCTGCCGCCGAATACTGGGATAACCACCGGGCCATTGATTATTTGGTTACTCGTTCAGATATTGATGCAGACCGGATTGGAGTATTTGGAAGTTCGGGAGGTGGCACGCAAACTTCCTACTTAATGGGGCTCGATGATCGGATTAAAGTGGCTTCTGTTTGCAGCTATTTTTCGCAGCGCGAGCGGGTGTTGGAAATATACGGACCATCGGATGGTTGCCAGCATGTTCCTTACGAAGGTCGTGAACAGCTGGAAATTGCCGATTTTGTTTTAATGATGGCTCCGCGACCGGTTTTAATTATGTCAGGTCGATATGATTTTGTTGATTACTGGGGAGCAACACAAGCCTTTGCAGAGCTGGAAAAAACATACACAGCTTTGGGAAGTCCCGAAAAAGTAAAACTATTTTCAATTGAAGGCGGTCATGGAATGCCAAAACCCAAACGAGAAGCGCTGGCAAGCTGGTTCCGACAGTGGATGTACAACGACAACACTTCTGTGCTTGAAGAAAACATGTTGAATATATCGGTTGATGCCTTGCAATGCACCAAAACCGGGCAGGTGAATACAGCCATCGCCGATAAAATTTCGTTACCCGATTACCATTTAAATCTGGCGAAGGAGTACGAGAAACAACGCACAGCGTTTTTAAAACAGGACTGGACGGTAATTGAGGCAAAAGTTCGTGAATTGCTTGGTATCTCTGCTCAGAAATCAGAAATAGAAAGCGAACCTACTGGTTATGGCAGTAGCAGAAATTACGAAATATTCAAGTATCAGATTGCCCGATTGGGCCAAATGCCTGTACCATGTGTTTTGCTGGTTCCCGAAAATGTGAATCCCAAAAGTCAGGTTGTACTAGTCTTAAATGAAGACGGCAAAAACAACTTTTTAGAGGATCAGAATACCGTAGATTCATACATTAATCAGGATCAGATTTTATTGGTGGCTGATCTACGCGGATTTGGGGAAACTGCCGATCCGTCAAGTTTAAACGACACCAAATACTGGAATCGAGAGTACAGAAATGCCATGATAAGCATGCACATTGGGAAACCAATAGTGGGACAACGTGTAATCGATGTTTTTTCGCTGCTCGATTTTATTGAAAACGGTGAAGTGACAAGAAACAGAGAAGTATTTCTGAAAGCCAACGGAGCATATGGATCAGTAGCAGTTCATGCGGCTTTTCTCGATTCCAGAATTTCAAAAACTGAAATTTCGGGAGCTGTTAAATCGTATTTCGAATTTCTTGAAAATCCGATGCAACGTGACGTGTACAGCCAGGTTTTATACGGTGTATTAAAATATTACGATTTAAAAGATTTGGTTCAACTGGCCGGTAAGGACCGAATCCGATTTGTGGATTAGCCAATTGCTAACAATTTTAAAAAAAGTGCCAATTATGATTCAGAAAAAAATGATGAGTTTAAAAAACAGTATTATACTTCTTATTATCCTTGGATTTAATGTATTGTCGTGTGCTCCAACAGCAAATTCAGATGATAAAAATACAACGGAAGCACACTTCGAAAATCCGGTACTGGGTGGAGACTATCCCGATCCGTCGGTACTGCGTGATGGGGAGGATTTTTACCTCACGCATTCGTCGTTTGACTATTATCCGGGTTTATTGGTCTGGCATTCGACCGACCTGATCCACTGGACACGTATTTCGCATGCATTAAACGAGTATGTGGGGTCGGTGTGGGCGCCTGATTTGATAAAGCACAACAATAAATTTTACATTTATTTTCCGGCAGGTGGCACAAATTGGGTGGTAACTGCCGATACTCCGGCCGGACCATGGTCAGCGCCGGTAGATTTAAAATTGCCGGGATTTATCGATCCGGGGCATGTTGTTGACGAAAATGGACAACGTTATTTGTACCTCTCAAAAGGATTTGTGGTGAAACTTGCAGCCGATGGTTTGTCAACAGTTGGTGAACCTGTTTTGAATTATGCAGGCTGGGAGTTTCCGAAAGAGTGGAACACCGAATGTTTTTGTCTTGAATCGCCAAAATCGACTGTAAAAGATGGTTTTTACCATATTATTGTCGCCGAAGGAGGAACAGCCGGGCCGGCTACTTCGCACATGGTTGTTGCAGGCCGCGCCAAATCTCCTTTCGGGCCTTTTGAAAATTCGCCTTACAATCCGATTATTCATACCGAAAACAGAAGTGAACGCTGGTGGAGCCAAGGCCACGGAACATTGGTGGATGATGTGGAAGGTAATTGGTGGATGATGTACCATGGTTACGAAAAATATTTTCATACACTGGGCAGGCAAACATTGATGGTTCCAATTGAATGGACTGAAGACAATTGGTTTCGTGTGCCCGAGGGGGTGAAAAGCTTTGATAAATTGCCTGTTCCTGCAGGTGAAAAATCTGAAGATGGCAGCGCTTTGTCGGATGATTTTAATACAAACAAATTGGGATTACAATGGCAGTTTTTTAAGGACAACGATTTTTCGAGAGTCGCATTCGAGAACGGGCAACTGTTGTTCAGAGCAAAAGCAGATCGTTTTGAAGAGAGCAGCCCTTTATTGGTAAATGCTTCGGACCAAAAATATGAAGTTATTGTGGAGTTTACGATCGATGAGCATGTAACCGCTGGTCTGTGCCTGTATTACAACGAAAAAGGAAATATGCGTATAACTGTGAATAAAGACAGATTTACTGTTTATAACCGACAAAGTGCAAAAATTAGCGAACCAAATAACTTAGGCGATCAGGGATTTTTACGCATATTAAACGACGGGCAGGAAGTTAGTTTTTACTTCAGTGCAAATGGTACCGAATGGACTAGAGTGGAGCGAACCATTGAAGCCAGTGGATTTAACCACAATGTTTTTGGCGAATTTCTGAGCCTTCGTGCCGGACTTTTTGCTTATGGAGGCGGAGAAGTCCGTTTTGATAATTTTACATACAGAAAACTTTAACAGAATCAATTTCGCATGAAAACTAAAAGCATAAAATTTAGATATTTTCGGATTGTATTTGTACTGTTTGCTTTGGTTGGTAGCTATTATCAAACAGTGGCACAGGAGAAAGAATACCAGGCAATTGATCTGCGCCCCTTCAGAAGCAGTGCCGGACATTGGTATGGCATAAAGGACAATAGTAACGTTATAAATCCCTTGCCGGAAAAACTGCAGTATAAGCCAAACGAGATTACAAAAATTGCAGACAATGTTCTGTTATTTCAACGAAACAACGGTGGTTGGCCCAAAAATTACGATATGCAGGCCATTCTAACCAAAGAGCAACGTGAAAAGGTTTTACGTGCAAAAAACGAAGAGCATACCACTTTTGATAATTCTACTGGTTTTTCTCACATTAATTATTTGGCAGAAGTTTATGCGCAAACAAAAGTTGAGAAATACAAAAAGGCCTGTTTGAAGGGTATTGATTTTGTTTTGAAGGCTCAATACAACAATGGAGGTTGGCCGCAGTACTTTCCGCTCGAAAAAGGAGATTACAGCCGGCGAATAACATTTAACGATGGCGCTTATATGGGAATTATGGAGCTTTTGCAAGAGATTTTGGATAAAGATCCAAAATATGATTTTGTAAGTGAGAAAACATTTAAAAAAGTAGATTCTGCCTACAAAAAGGGACTCGAATGTCTTTTAGCGATGCAGATTGAATTAAACGGAAAGCCAACGGTTTGGTGTCAGCAACACGATGAAGTTGATTTGTCACCGGCCTGGGCACGTGCATTCGAACCACCAAGCATTTGCAATGGAGAAAGTGTTGAGGTAGTCCTATTTCTAATGAATATTGAACAACCCGATGAAAAAATAATTTCAGCTGTTCAGAATGCAGTAAAATGGTTTAGCGATTCGCGGATTTACAATACCCGGGTTGAAATGTTTAAAGCGGAGCCCATGGAATCGAAATACAAAACAGTTACCATAGATAAAAAGGTGGTGACCGACGAATCAGCACCTCCAATCTGGACACGCTTTTACGAACTGGGAAGCGGAAGACCATTGTTCTGCGACCGGAACAGTAAATTCTTGTATTCGCTCGCTGAAGTCAGCAGAGAGCGCCGGGCCGGTTATGGCTGGTATACTTACGCGCCTCAGGAAGTGTTGGATAAATATCCGGACTGGCAGAAAAAATGGGCTCCTGAGCAAAATGTATTAAAACAGTAATGACGAGGTTTTTAGAGAAATGAATATTGTTATCCATTTATAATCCTTTAATAAAATGATTGTTTCGCTTCATTTCATTCGCTCAGAAGGACAGAATTGTTCTTTGCGCTCATGATCCGCGAGCTGACAGACAGGGTGATGTTCTTAACTTACACTGTAGTATTCCAGCAACGTCATGCTGAACTTGTTTCAGCATCTCTGTCATTTTTTCATTATGGCCAATAAAATTGGCTTGGTCCTAAGAATGACAATTTGATTTGGAACAAGCGCAAGCTAATGGGGAGGAATCTCTTTAATAAAATCAAACGCTGCTAAAAAAATAAACTAAAAAATACAATTCAATGAAATTTTACCTTTCTGCAATTATCCTGACTCTCTTGTGTTTGACAAGCTTTTCGCAAACAGAAAAGAACTATTCAAGTTTAGATCCCAAAAATCCCATTGATTTTAAGGGCGATCACCTAATCTATCAGAATAAAAAAATCGAATTGGGGCCTCATGCATTTTTTATTGACGGGCAACTATCGGATAAGGATTTGGAAAACTACAAATACGTGTACAATTCGATAAATGAAGCGGCTAAACATTTAAGCGATGGTACGGAAGACGATCCTATGGTGTTGTACATTGCGCCTTACGTTTACTGGATCGATAATCCGGATGATCCTGAAATTCGTTTGCCTAAACAAGTGGGAGGTACTCCTTTCGGTTTGGAAATTGATTGTGAATGGTTAACGTTTTACGGTTTAAATACAAATCCTGAAAATGTGGTACTGGCATGTAACCGCGGTCAAACCATGGGCTCGAAAGGAAATTTTACCATGTTTAATTTTAGTGGTGACGGTACAAGTGTAGAAAATGTCACTTTTGGAAATTACTGTAACATCGATTTGGTTTTTCCTTTAAAACCGGAGCTGAACCGCGAAAAAAGAGGTTCTGCCATTGTGCAGGCGCAGTTGGCATTTAGCCGCGGCGATAAAATAGTTGCCCGCAATACTCATTTTATAAGCCGCCTGAATACCGGGCCTTTTTGGGGAAGCAAACGTACGCTTTTCGATCATTGCCATTTTGAATCAACCGATGACGCCCTGAACGGAAGTGCGGTTTATCTTGGTTGTACTTTTGAATTCTACAGTGGTAAACCTTTTGGCCACACCGTGGGTACCGGTGCCGTTTTTCTGAATTGCGATATCACATCTTTTACACGTGGCGATCAGTACCTGATTAAAGGCGGCGGTCCGATTACTGTGGCAGATTGCAGGATGGAAGCTGACTACACATCGTATTGGGGCTGGAAAGAAAAAACACCCACCGAAGAGCGCCATTATCAATTTAATAATAAGTTAAACGGTGTGCCAGTATTCATCGATTCGCATCATCCGTATGCCACTGTTGAGATGAAAGACAAAAACATATTGAATGCCTATCGTTTTGAATACAATGGCGAAGTAGTTTATAACACTTACAATCTTTTGCGTGGCGATGACGAATGGGATCCAATGAACTTCAAAAATTTGGTAGAAGCCGCTGAAAAGAAAAATAAACAAAGCTACCGTGACCTGCCAACTCAGTTGAAAATTCAACCCACGCGGGTGAGTATTGAAACCGGAAAAGAAACTGTACTGTTATCGGCTCAGCTACTAAAATTTGGAAACTATGAAATAAAAGCTGAAAATATTAGCTGGAAAGTGGCGCCTGAATACGACAAGCTGGTTAGTTTGAAACCTGAGGAAAATGGTACTTGCGAAGTTATTCCAACCAACGAAAACGACGAAACAAAAGAGGTTGTTATTGTTGCGTCTACAACTGAGGGCCTGGAAGCTGCAAGCGTTATTTATGTGAAACCGGCTTTTCTTGAAGCGCCAAAATTTAGTGAACTTCCGAAGATTGTAAAAACAGAGGAGGGAAAACTCAAGGTGACTTATAAATTGGATATGCGATTTGAAGATCAATCTTTGGTATCGTGGTACCGTTGTTCCGATGCTGCCGGAAAAAATCCAATAGAAGTACAAGTATCTCGGTTTGACAGCCCCAATTGGGAATATACGCTTACCACTGCCGACCTTGGCTTTTATATTATGGCCACTGTGGCACCCAATCATTTGCGCTGTAAACCGGGTACTCCTGTAGCAACTGTATTTAACAAGCAGATTTCGAGCGCCGACATTCATACAAAAAGTAACATTCTGCAACCCAATCTTCAAACCTTGTCGACAAAATACCAGTCGGTGGTACTTCCCGGTTTTTGGACACTGGATTGTTATGCACCCGAAGACACGCACTTTTACGATTGGGAAGCATATACCACAAAAGATGCCTGGTATTACGGACCCGGTGTTAACGGGGCATCACTCGATACCGGTTTGGTTCAGGCAACAAAAGGAGCACGATTGAGGTACACACCGGTTGGAGACTCTTTTGGCAATATGAAAGTTAGTTTTACAGCCTGCCCGTCAAAAACTGCAGGACAAGGATTCAGTAGTGCCCGTGCCCAATACATGGATGTTTTTATAAAATTCGATACAAAAACAGTAACGGGTTATGCGCTGCGTTTAATTCGAACCACAAAATATCACGACGCAATTGATTGTGTTTTTATGGAATATAAAAATGGCAATGCAAAACCTATCAGTGATGCTGTTTCCACATCGTGCTATCGTACTCCGTGTATGATAACTGTTGAAGCAAAAGGCAATAAATTAATTGCACATGCCAAAACATCTGCCGAATATTTTGTGATATCAAACCGACCCGAGGTATTACTGGAAATGGATTTAGAAAGTACATTCAACCCGAATAAGTTTGGTGGTTTTGGATTTCAGCACACCGGCACAGTTGGAAGTGGAGCCACTTTAATAAAAAATTTAAGTATTGAATGGGAGTAGAGAATACCATTCTGGCTTTTTTGAAAAATAAGATTAGAAGATTTTTGTAACGGAAAACGATTCGCTTTTACACTCTAAAATCCTTTGAACAACTTTATCTGAATAAAGAAAGTTGGACAAAGGATTTTTTTTGTCCTTACTTTTGCTTAAGTGCCCCAATATAGAATAGTGTATCGAAGGCTTTACCCAATTATTCATGAAGCTGACTTTCAACTTCGGGATATTAAAAATTGAAGAATGATATTTTTTCTGTCTCTAATTCAATGCTTTAATAATTTTCTTTATTTTTGGTCTATGTGTCAATTAAACGCATTGATGTTTTAGTAGTCTGACTAAATGTTGTGCACCGGTTAAATCGTCTGAATTGGTGTTGCAATTTTACTATACTGAACTAATTTGAATAAACTAATACCAATGAAAAAACTAATCTTTCTGGTGCTATTTGTGACTGCTTATGTTGCATCTTTTGCACAATTTCCTCCTCAGGGTAAAGTGGAGTTTAAAACCATACCCAGCAAAATTTTAAATGAAGACAGGGAATATTCCGTATATTTACCCAAATCGTATGCAACAAACACCGAAAAATACTATCCGGTACTTTACCTCTTACACGGAGGCGGTGGAAGCCATAAAGACTGGCCGGGCCGCGGACATGTTGGCGATGTAGCCAATCAGTTAATGGATTCAAATGAAGCCTGCGAAATGATCATTGTTTGTCCGGAAGCCGGAAAAACCTTCATGAATTATTTTAATCATCCGGAATGGCGTTATCAGGATTATTTTTTCGAAGAGATGATTCCTTTTATAGAAAGTAATTACCGGGTAATTGGCGATAAACAACATCGTGCCATAGCAGGTTTGTCGATGGGTGGTGGAGGAACGGTTGTTTATGCCACCAGTCATCCTGAGTTGTTTTGTGCAGCTTACGAAATGAGCGGATATTTGTACCGTCAGGATTTGCCTTTTTTAGACAAAAATGATCCGGTACAGGAAAGAATGCAAACGCTGGTTGAAGATCATAATTGTGTGAAAATAATTCAGAATGCCGATGCACAAGCGGTTGAAGCGCTAAAAACAGTAAACTGGTTTATTGATTGCGGTGACGATGATTTTACGTTCGATCCGAACATGGAATTTATTTCGGCCTTGCGCCAAAAGCAAATTCCATATCAACTCCGTGTTCGCGACGGTGGTCACACCTGGGAATACTGGCATTCAGCTTTGTACATTGCTTTGCCTTTTGTAAGTAATTGTTTTCGTGAAAATTAAATGACAGGAAAAATGAGATTACAAAGGTTAATAAGCCTGTTTGTTTTTGTGTTGTTTATCTGCAATTATGGTTTTACACAAAACAAAACCATCCGACTGTACGAAGGATCTGCTCCGGGTTCTGAAAGTTGGGATTGGAACGAGGAAATAATGAAAATGGGAGCTGCAGAGTTTAGCTATAACATTGTGCATCCCGAATTAATCGTGTTTGAAGCTCAGGCTGAAATTGCTACAGGGCAGGCGGTAATTGTATGTCCCGGTGGAGGATTTCATTTTCTTTCGATGAAAAACGAAGGTTACGACGTAGCGAAGTGGTTAAACGAAAAAGGAATCACAGCCATTGTTTTGAAATACCGCACGGAACATTGCTTTAGCGATAATCCGATGCAGGAATTTATGCAAAAACAACCCAATACTGATAAATTTAACAAAGATATTGAACCGGTTGTAGGCATGGCAATTGAAGATGGAAAGGCAGCCATTGCCTACGTTCGTGAGCATGCCGTAGACTGGAACATAAAAGCCGATAAAATTGGTATTATGGGATTTTCGGCCGGTGGAACGGTTACCGCCGGTGTGGCTTTTAAGTACGAAACAAAAAGTCGTCCCGATTTTGCAGCTCCCATTTATCCGTACGTAGGAAGTTTCGGCAATCCGCCGGTTCCTGATGATGCTCCTGCTATTTTTATAGCAGCTGCTACCGATGATACTTTTGGATTTCAAACGCACTGTACCCGTTTATACAATACGTGGACCGAAGCCGGAAAATCGGCAGAATTACACATCTACCGTAAAGGTGGACATGGATTTGGTATGCAAAAACAAAATGCGCCAACCGATATGTGGATCGATCGTTTTTATGAATGGCTGACTAATCCCGATTAAAATGAAAAAAACTATTGCTTTATATTTTCTATCCTTTTTACTGGTATTGCCGGTTTTTATTTTTCATGCTGAAGCGCAGCAGAAACCGCGAACCATTGTTACTACCGACGGAGAAGTAGACGATATGGATTCGTTTATTCGTTTTCTGTTGTATACAAACGATCTTGATTTGGAGGGATTGGTTTACAGCAGTTCCATGTGGCATTACAAAGGAGACGGAAAAGGTACTTTGTTCACCTCCGAAATGGATATGACAAAACGTATGTACGGTGCTAAAACTGATTTGCGATGGTGTGGTACCACCTGGATGCAGGAAATGATTGACAAATATGCCAGTGTTTATCCGAGTTTGGTAAAACATGATCCGGATTATCCTACTCCTGAATACCTGAAAAGTATTATTCGGGTGGGAAACATTGATTTTGAGGGCGAGATGGAAAAGATCACAGCGGGTTCGGAATTTATTAAAAATATTTTGTTGGATGACGATGAACAACCCGTTTATGTTCAGATTTGGGGAGGAACAAATACACTTGCCAGGGCTCTAAAATCGATAGAAGAAGAATACAAAGGGAAGCCGGGCTGGGAAGATGTGTATAAAAAGGTTTCAGCCAAAACTTTTATTTACACCATTCTCGATCAGGATGCTACCTATAAAAAATACATTGCCCCCAACTGGCCCGAAGTACGGGTTGTTTACAACGCTTCGCAATTTTGGTGTATTGCTTATGCATGGCCACGTGTTGAACCCGAAAATTTAAGAAAATACTTACGCGGAGCATGGTTTTCTGAGAATATAAAATTTGGCCACGGACCCTTAATGGAGAATTATTTTTTGTGGGGTGATGGTCAGAAAATTGAAGGAGATCCTGAACATACTCACGGAAATTTGGAAGAGGCAAAAAAGAATGGGCGCGACCAGTATGATTTTATCTCAGAGGGCGATTCGCCTTCGTATTTGTACCTGCTTAACTTTGGATTGCAAAAGTTCGACGATCCTACCTATGGCGGATTGGGCGGACGATTTAAACAATCGGCCGAAAATCCATTAAGGTGGGAAGACGGAATGGATGTTACCGATTATAATCCGGCAACAAACAAACAGGATCCTATGTATTCGCAAACCAGATGGTTCAAAGTATTACAAAACGATTTTGCAGCGCGTGCCGATTGGTGTGTACAAAACTACGATAATGCAAATCATGCGCCGCTGGTTGAAGTGGACAAAAACGAAATTTCTGCTTCTGCTGGCGAAACAGTAAAATTAGCAGGTAAAGCCAGCGATCCGGACAAAGACGAACTAAACTACAAATGGTGGAATTACAAGGAGGCAGGTACTTATCCTGTCGGACTAAGCGTAAGCAACCCAACATCGAAGGCAACAGAATTCACAGTGCCCGATGATGCCATTGCCGGACAAACAATCCATTTAATTCTTGAGGTTGAAGATTCGGGAGAGCCTGCATTAAGCCGTTTTCAGCGAATAGTTATAGAAATTAAATAAAACCTTTTAAAAACCTAAAAATGAAAAAAACGAATCTTTTATTAATTTTCCTGTTTAGCCTCAGCATCCTTGTAAGTGCTCAGGAAAAAGAAAGGCATAAACCAATTTTCGATGTGCATGTTCACACCATGAAAGTGAATCCGACATGGTCGTCGCCAATGTGTCCCTGGTTTTTAACCAGCATGCCGGGGTCCGATCCAAACGAAGATGGTGCTGCATTTATGAGCCTTGATTGTGTGGATCCTTTAATGCCGGCAAAAAGCGATGAGGATATGCAAAACGAAGTAATGCGCCGAATCAAGGACTTTAACATGACCATGGTAGCTTTTGGTGATCCTGAGATTCTTCACAATTGGGTAAAGGCTGCTCCTCCCGGACGTATTATTCCCGGAATTGGAATTTGCAATGCAACAGAAATGACAGTTGAAGCTTTTCGCGATTCATTAAGCAATGGTTTTTATAAAGTAATGGCAGAAGTAGCACCTCAATACCAGGGAATTTCGCCAAGCGACCCGGCACTCGATCCCTATTTTGCAGTTGCCGAAGAAATGAATATACCGGTGGGAATACACATGGGAACAGGTGGAAATGGTATGGCAAATTTAACCCAGCCAAAATACCGTGCTTCTTTGGGCGACCCGTTTTTACTGGAAGATTTGCTCGCCCGACACCCAAAAATGAAAATCTGGGTGCAGCACTCAGGTTACCCCATGGTGGAACACATGATTGCGCTTATGGGAGCCAACGCCTATGTATATGTTGATATTTCGGGTATGATTTGGAGTTACCCGCTTGACGATGTACATTACTACATTCAACGAATGGTGCGGGCAGGATTTGGAAAACGTATTATGTACGGTACCGACTTTATGATGTGGCCGCGTTTATTTGAAACTTCAATGGGAGTAATCGAACATGCACAGTATCTTTCTGAAGATCAGAAAAGAGATATTTTATTCAACAATGCAGCACGTTTTTTCAGAATGGATGAAAGCCAGTTTGAATGGCCGGAAGAAAAATAAGCAATTCGTGTGAGACACGAAGTAGTTTCGCGACTAAGAATATCCGGGTTAGGCCCGGATATTCAAAATTACTAAATAACTTCTAATCAGAATAAACGAAAACAACTGAGAGGATATGATTCCTTCAAACTTATGTGTGTTTTTGGCCTAAAAAATTTAAAGTAAAAACAATGAAAAATCCGAAGCTTAAACTAATAATCAGTATTCTAACCATTCTTATTTTGTCTGGTGCTTTGCAGGCACAAATGTTTAACCGAACCCCAACTCCAAATGATACCTTAAAATCGACACGTGTACTTGCCAACGGCGATGTTGTTTTTAGTATTTATGCTCCTGAAGCTGAAAGTGTAACTTTGGGCGGAGATATTGTTCCCTGGGGACAAAAAGTAGAAAGTGTAAAAGCTGAAAATGGTGTTTGGACAATGGTGATTCCAAAAGCAGCTGCAGGTACTTATCGGTATCATTTTATGGTTGATGGGCTTAAAGTTTACGATCCAAAGGCGCCCGATGCCTATAAAACTTCGGCATTGATTGATGTAACACCCGATGGGGAAAATGAGTTTTTTGCACTGCGGAAAGATATTCCACACGGAGCAGTTTCGGCCATTCAGTATTTTTCAACTTCAACCAAAACCATGCGTAACATGCAGGTGTGGACCCCTCCCGGGTACAATGCAAAAAACAACAAAATTCCGGTATTCTATTTAATACATGGTGGTGGCGACAGCGAATTGGCATGGCCTGGTGTCGGCCGGGCTGGACTGATAATGGACAATCTGCTTTCTGAAGGAAAATGTGAGGAGATGATTGTAGTAATGCCCGATGGCGGTATTGATGTAACCCTGTTTGTTGAAGATCTGGTAAACGACATTATTCCTTATGTTGAATCGAATTTTAAGGTTTATGCCGATACTGATAAACGTGCCTTGGCAGGTCTTTCAATGGGTGGACTCGAAGTACTTGAAGCTTTTATGGCACATCCCGATATGTTTGCCTACATCAATGTGATGAGTTCGGGATGGTTTGCCAATAACAAAGAAATGTTTGAGACAGGTGATAAACGTTTGGCAGAAATTGCAACAACTTTAAATAAAAACGCCAAATTGTTATTATTTACCCAGGGAGGCCCCGAAGACATTGCCTACAACAATGGCAAGGAAATGTTGAAAGTATTCGACAAGAACAGCATTAAATACGATTTCAGCGAAATGCCGGGAGGTCACAGTTGGATGGTCTGGAGAAATGATTTATACAGTTTTGCGCAGAAGCTTTTTAAATAAAATATTCGGAACTTTATCAAACTTACAGAATAAAACAAAACAATTTTAAGAATCAATAAAAACCAAGAACTTATGAAAACCAACAGAAGAAACTTTTTTCAAACCATGGGAGCCGGAGCAGCCGGATTTGGATTGGCAACAACTCTCCCATTAGCCGCTTGTGCTACTCCCGGTGCTTCAGACAACTCTGAGGAAGAGGATGATCAGATCCTGTTTATAGGTGACGATATTGCCATCGCTGAAACCGTTTATGGCAAAGTAAAAGGATTTATTCTTAGAGATATTTATCAATTCCGTGGTATTCCATACGGTGCTGACACCAGCGGTAAAAACCGTTTTATGCCACCACAAAAACCCGAATCGTGGGATGACATTCGCCCTGCAGTTTGGTGGGGAAATACGGCACCTCAAATTATGGACAACCGCTATGGCAATGCTTATTCATCGTTTGCCGATCATTGGAATTACGACGATGTTAGCGAGGATTGTTTAAAACTGAATGTGTGGACGCCTGCCATTGATACCAGTAAACGACCGGTTTTGGTGTGGTTGCACGGAGGCGGATATACCAATGGAAATGGTATTGAACAAGACGGTTACATGGGTGAAAACCTCAGCCGCAAAGGAAATGTTGTTTTTGTTTCAATAAATCACCGTTTGGGGCCAATTGGCTTTTCTGACCTTTCAGGTGTTGGTGGCGAAAAATACAAAGACTCAGGAAATGTAGGGGCACTCGACATGGTAGCGGCACTGGAATGGGTAAAGGAGAACATTGCCAATTTTGGAGGTGATCCGGGCAATGTTACCATAATGGGCCAATCGGGTGGAGGAGCCAAAGTTTGTACTGTAGCTGCCATGCCCGCAGCAAAAGGTTTGGTGCACAAAGCAGTTCCTTTGAGCGGATCCACAACGCAGGGAATGGATCAAGCGTATTCTCAGAAGTTGGGCGAGTATGTTTTAAAAGAAGCAGGTTTAAAACCTTCAGAAGTTGATAAACTGCAGGATCTACCCTGGAAGGAATACATTTTAATAGCGAACAAAGCCAGCCAAAAAATGCGCGAACAAGAAGGTGAAAGTGGATTAATGCGTATGGGATTTGCTCCTGTGGCTGACGGAATTAATATTCCAAAAGGAACTTTCTATTCTGAAGCCAATGGTGTTTCGGCGGATGTTCCGATGCTTATTTGCAGTACATTCCACGAGTGGGGAATGGCAAGAACAATGCCCGAGATGGAAAAAATAACGGCCGACGAAGCTAAGGAAATGTTAAAAGAAAGAGCCGGTTTTAGAGGTGGTTTGGGAGACAAAGCTCCGGCTGTTTACGATGCTTATGCAAAAGCTTTCCCCGATGCCAAACCCATTGAAGTTATGACACTGGTTGCAAGTAACCGGGCAGCAGTTGTTTCTACTGCTACTGCAAAACTGAACCAAAAGGCTCCGGTTTATGTAGCTTGGTTTGGTTGGGAACCGCCAATGTTTAACAATCGGATGCGGGCATTCCACTGTCTCGATATTTGTTTTTGGTTCAACAATACCGATTTAATGTTAACACATACAGGCGGTGGCGCACGTCCAAGGAAACTCTCCGATAAAATGTCTGATTCATTGCTTTCGTTCATGAAAACAGGCGATCCAAATTGTACTTCCTTGCCGCAATGGCCTGCGTTTACATCTGAAAATGGTGAAACAATGATACTAAATGATGTTTGCGAAGTAAAAAATGATCCGGACAAAGTAGGTCGCGAAATGTTGTAAACTATTGAGTGATAAATAGAGTACAGGCTGTTTCTTTTGAAATGGCCTGTTTTTTTTCGAATTATTTTAAATTAAATAATGTGTCGAACAGACACAATATGTAAATTTTGTTATTTTTATGGGCAACAAAACTAGCCTCGTTAAAGAAATTTATCGGTGGTAAACTAAGAAAATTAACTTGTGAAAATACTATCTAACAAAAGTACACAACTTCAAAATGCTTGTGTTGCCATTGCTAACCCGTATCCAAAATTTCGTTTAATCAAAACAGTACTACTGCTCTTTTTGGTATTTCCTGTTTTCAATCTCTTTGCACAATCATCTGAAATGGATGTTTTTGTAAGTGATTTGATGAGCAAAATGACCCTGGAAGAAAAACTGGGCCAACTCAATTTAGCTTCAGGAAATATGGGAGCTGTTTTGGCCGGTTCCAGTGACGATAAATTCTCATCAGCTATAATGAATGGAGAAATAGGCGCTACCGGAGGCTTTACATTTGATGCAATTAAAGGTACACAGGACGCAGCTATGAAATCGCGCTTGCAAATTCCCGTATTAATTGGCCTCGATGTAATTCATGGTTACAAAACCATTTTTCCGATACCACTTGGTCTTTCGTGTACCTGGGATACAAAATTAATTGAGAAGAGTGCACGAATTGCAGCTACAGAAGCAAGTGCTTCGGGAGTGAACTGGACCTACTCGCCGATGGTTGACATTTCACGTGATCCGCGGTGGGGAAGAGTTGCCGAAGGATCCGGAGAAGATCCGTGGTGGGGATCGAAAGTTGCCGAAGCGATGATAAAAGGATACCAGGGCGATGATCTTTCCGATGAAAATACAATAATGGCTTGTGTAAAACACTTTGCATTGTACGGAGCTTCGGAAGCCGGCCGTGATTACAATACCGTTGACATGAGTCATTTAACCATGTTTAATGAATACCTTCCGCCATACAAAGCCGCTTTTGATGTGGGGGCGGGTAGTGCCATGTCTTCTTTTAATTTGATCGATGGTATTCCGGCCACCGGAAGTAAGTTTATGATGACCGATGTTTTGCGCACCCGATGGGGATTTGATGGATTTGTAGTTACCGATTATACTTCGATAAATGAAATGACCAACCATGGTTTGGGTGATTTAAAAACTGTTTCAGCTTTGGCATTAAATGCCGGAATAGACATGGACATGCAGGGACTGGGTTTTATTGGTACTTTAAAAGAATCGATGGAAGACGGTAAAGTAAGCATGGAACAAATCGATGTGGCATGCCGCCGCGTATTAGAAGCCAAATACAAGTTGGGCTTGTTCGAAAATGCGTATACTTATTTGGATGAATCGCGCCCCGAGAAAGATATTCTTACAGAAGCGAATTTGAAGGCAGCACGTGAAATTGCTGCCCATTCAATGGTTTTATTGAAAAACGATAACAACACATTGCCACTTCAGAAAAAGGGAAAAATTGCCGTGGTTGGCCCATTGGCAACGTCAAAAGGCGATATGTTAGGAACCTGGGTGATGATACGCGAAGAAAAGGTAATTTCTACTGTAGTTGAGGGAATTAAAAACGTTGGCGGCGATGGGGTAGAAGTGGTAAGTGCCAAAGGTGCAAATATTACTGACGATCCGTATTTAAAAGCAGGATTGAAATCGCCTTATGCAGCCTTCATGGGAGTAAAAATGGAGGAGGAACAAAGAACAGCAGCGGAAATGATTGCCGAGGCTGTAAACATTTCAACCGATGCCGATGTTATTGTCGCAGTTTTAGGAGAATCGGCAGCCATGTCGGGAGAAGCTGCAAGCAGAGCAGATATTAATATTCCTGAAAGTCAGAAAGATTTATTAAAAGCTTTGGTAAAAACCGGTAAGCCGGTGGTTTTGGTACTTATAAACGGAAGACCACTAACACTGGAATGGGAAAATAAAAATGTTCCAGCAATTCTTGAAGCATGGGCACCTGGAACGGAAGCCGGAAATGCAATTGCTGATGTGCTTTTTGGTGATTACAATCCGGCAGGAAAACTTACCATGTCGTTTCCTCGTAGTGTTGGCCAGATTCCGGTTTATTACAATCATAAAAATACAGGACGACCAATGGATCCAAATAATAAGTTTACATCTAAATATCTTGACCTGCCAAACGATCCGCTTTATCCTTTTGGTTATGGTTTAAGTTATACCACTTTCGGGTACAGCGATGTAAAACTTAATAAGTCGGAATTGGCAGGCAACGAAACACTTACCGCTACGGTAACCTTAACCAACAGTGGGCAAGTGGCAGGTGAAGAGGTTGTACAACTGTATATTTCCGATCCGGTTGCAAGTATTTCACGGCCGGTAAAGGAATTAAAAAGCTTTCAAAAAATCATGCTTCAACCTGGTGAAAGCAGGGAAGTGATTTTCAATATAACAACTGAAGATTTAAAGTTTTACAATTCAGAATTAATTTATGATTGGGAACCCGGAGATTTTAAAGTTGCCATTGGAGTTTCTTCTTCAGACCTGAAAGAAGCAAAATTTATCTGGAAGAAATAATGCATATTTAATTTTACCAAAACTTAAATGCTAGACTAAAGCCCGGTATCTTTTGGTACCGGGCTTTTAATTTTTTGAAATGATTTTGATGATTTGTATGAAAAAATCAAATTAAACAGGGTAGAGAAATACTTTCAAAATTGTGATTCTATTCTTTACGGGATGGAAGTTAATTTTGCAAAAGCTGTGTTTTGCCATGTATTAGTATAGTAAAATAGAAAATGTAAATTTGAATCGTATTAATTAAGTGATGACTAAAAAGTACGATATAAATGTTTATTTTATTATATTTATGTCATATATACACAATAAAGATTTAGTCGAAAATTATACATGATTACACTAAACTGATAAACAAAATAACGAACTCATTGATTTATGAAAAAAACAACTTCTTACATTATTATGGCAATTGTACTTTTCCTGACAAATGTTGACGTAAGTGCCGTTGGTAGCAGAACCGACAAAGGACAAGGTGAAATGTATAAAGTAACTTTGGATGCAGCAGATCACGGATCTTATTCGGTTAGTCCTAAAATTCCGGAAGATGGAAAGGTTGAAGCCGGAACTGAAATTACAATTACTGCAACACCGGCTTCGGGCTACAGTATGGATTGTATTTTTAAGACTGTTGCGGGTGGAATGTGGGGAACCACAAGCTACGAGTACTTTGTAACAGAAAAGAAAATTACTGTTGACAAGGACATGACCGTTGGTGCTACATTTTTTAAGTCGGAATTGGTTGACAACATCGAAGTTACGCGCGATATTGTTTATGCTCAGCCCGGAGTAAAAAAACTGAAATATGATGTTTATTCGCCAAAAGGTGCAAAAAACCTTCCAATAATTGTAATTATTCACGGTGGAGGATGGTCATCGAACAACGAAGATATTATGCGCGGACTTGCATTTGAATTATTAAAAGGTGGACAATACGTGATTTGTAGTATCGATTATCGTTGGAATAAAAATCTGGATGGCGATGCTGTACCAAATAAAGTAAATAATCTTATCGAAGATGTGTATGGTGCAATCGCTCATATTCAGGAACATGCTTCAAAATACGGTGGCGATGCAACTCGAATTGCAGTAACCGGTGACAGCGCCGGTGGCCATTTGTCCGCATCGGCTGCCAATATGGTAGAAATGATCGGCGATGGTGGTTTTGGCGAAAAGGAAGGTGTTTTTGAGTATAAACCTACCTATTTACCAAAAGGAAAAAGTACAGAACAGGTTCGTAACGAAATTGCAACAGCCATTAAAGCAGCCGCCCCAAGTTACGGTGTTTTTAGAGGAAGTTCAATGGCTAGTTTTGTCGATAATTTAACGGCAGAGCAGGTGAAAGCAATCGCACCAATAAACAGCATTCCAAATGTTAGTGATCGGAATGTTCCGCAGTTTCTTGTGCGGGGTACTTCTGATCCTCTTATTTCGAATGAAGAAAATCAGGTGTATGTTGATGCTTTAAAAGATGCCGGACAGAAAGTGGAATATCTGCAGGTGGAAGGAGCCAGTCATGCATTTTTTGATTGGAAACCGGATGCTCGGACAAGAGCCACTTTCGAAAAAATAGGTGTGCCTTACGCCGCTAAAATGAAAGCATTTTTTGACAGTGTATTTTTTAAATAATTAGTAGAAATATAGTTTATTACGAAATGGCCGGGGTTTTCTCCGGCTTTTTCTATTTAATCAAATAATTCCTCGTGGCTTGCCACGGGGTTTCCTTATATTCTCCCCTGAATTTCAGGGGAGATGTCAGTCGAAAGACTGACAGAGGGGTGAAATAATGAAAATTCGGCTTTCAGCTGTTTTGCTGAAATAAAGTTGGCGTAATACCTCTTGGCTTTGCCACGGGGATAGTCAACTTTAAGAATTTTCTTTATACCAAATACGATCCTGGTGTGTATGTAAAATACTCGTTATAAGGTTATCCCAATTTTTGAATCAAAACTTTGTATGAATAAAGTGAGCCATCCTAAACAGAATGACTCACATAAGAACAAATATAAAATTGCTATTTGTCAGTACTCTACATTAAAATCTGACGGGCATAATTCACACAAGTTTTTACCTCGTGCACAGCATCCGACCATGGTTTTATTTCGTATTCCAGCTCTATGTCGCAGTAAATGGGCCACTTTTCTTTTTTTATCAGTAGAAGAACATCCTCTAAAGGCATTTGTCCCTGGCCCCAAACCTGATTGGTATTCGGAACTTCGGCATCTGGTCCGGTTTTGTCTTTTATGTGGATACTAAAAATGCGCTCGTGGTATTTTTTTAATATTTCATTGGGATGAATTCCGGTTGATCCCCAAAAATGGCCCGAATCAAAATTAAACATTATTGCAGGCGAAACGGCGATGTAAGGGTCGTAGCTAAATCCTTCATTTTCGGCAAATTGCATGTGCTGGTGAAAAACAACATACATCCCGTGTTTTTCGGCAAAAGGTGCCAGCTTTTTAGCCGCTGCTTCACTTATTTCTTCACTTACTCCTTTGGCGCCCATTGCTTTGGCCACTTTAAAGGCATATTCTATTTCTTCATCCGACCAACGCGAAGGCGAAAATTTTACAATGTGCGCTTTAATTCCGGCATCGTCGAGTAGCTTTCTGGCCGCTGCTACTTTGTTCATGTCAACATCAACACGAAATGTTGTCATTTGCTGATTGTATTTTTCTATTTGTGCCTTCTGTTCTTCTGTAAATTCAGGTCTTCTTCTTGGCGCTGGTTTTTCGCCTGGTTTTGGAGGTGGAGGAGGCGCCATACTTTTAAAAATCGCCGTCATTGGATTTTCCGGAGCTCCCAAAAAGGTTTCCAAATCACCGCTCATTAACTCAATAGAGCTAATACCACACTCATTACAATATTTTACAATGTTTTCAAGTCCGCCCGGCATCGATCTCCAACTGTATGTAATAGTACCAATTGAAACACCTCCAAAGTTTGAATCTACTTTTTCAACCATTTGTGAATCTAAAGGATTTGTAAACCCATAATTCATGGGGATCATTGAGGCGGCAGCCAAAGCAGCTGAATTGCTTAAAAATCGTCTTCTCGATTGATTTTTAGTTCGTTGGTTTTTATTCATGATTAAGTTTTATTTGAAATTAATGAATTAGATCTAAGTAAAACACATTGGTTTAATTCTACTTATTATGTTACGCAACATTGTAGCACTTAAAACATGTTAATGCTGTGTTAACTGTCAGTGGCCTAGTTCTTTGTTGCAATAAAAGTTGTACATTTATATCAAAACAACCAAAAATTACTGAAAATCAAACCGTTATGAAACAAATGTTCATTATTGTAAGAGGAGTGTTCACACTTTTTTTTATTGTACTAATTTTATCGTCCTGTACCCAAAATGAGTGGCCACAGTTTCTGGGCCCCGATTCAAACATGGTAATTACAGCAAAGGATTTACCTGAAGAATGGAATGATAGTTTAAACATCAGATGGGCGATTGATATGGATGGAGAAAGCTGGTCGTCACCCATTGTGCTCGGCGACAAAATTTTTATTTCATCTGCGTTGCTTGTTAAAAAGGCCGAACGACCCGAAAAAGCTGAGGAACCTGCTGCGGCTGCTCCTCCGCGTGCCGAAGGTGTAAACAACAATACACCGCCACCGCCACCTCCGGCAGATGATAAAAGTTATTTGGAAGATGTTTACCGCTGGCAAATTACGTGTGTGGATGCGCAATCGGGTAAAGAACTTTGGAAAAAAATATCGTTTGAAGGTAATCCGCGGATAAAAAAACACGCCGGTAGTACCTATGCCTGCGAAACGCCGGTAAGCGATGGGAAATACATTTATGTGTACTACGGAATGGTTGGCGTATATTGTTACGATTTAGACGGGAATTTAATCTGGGAGAAAGATCTTGGTGCTTATGAAACAGTAAATGGCTGGGGTACCGGATCATCGCCGGTTCTGCACAATGGACTATTATATGTTGTTGTCGACAACGAAGAAAGTTCTTTTATGGTTGCTCTTGAAACCCAAACCGGCAACGAAAAATGGCGTATTAACCGCGATGAAAATACAAATTACGGAACACCGGTAATTTGGAAAAACACAACAGGAACCGAGCTTGTAGTGATGGGCAAAACAGTTCGTTCGTACAATCCGGAGTCAGGCCAACTTATATGGCAATTAGAGGCTGGTGGTAACTATGCAATCCCTTCACCGGTTTATAATTCGGAACACATTTATCTCGGAAATGCCGGAGGGCCGCGTGAAACGACAACACTTTTTGCAGTCAAAGCCGGCGCAAGCGGAGACATCACCCCTGCTGAAGGACAAACCACCAGCGAAGGTGTGGTGTGGTCAAATCCGGAAACGGGAATTTCAAATCCATCGCCTGTGTTGTTTAACGGACTTATTTATGTTGTGGCAAGCAGGGGAGGAGAGGTTACTTGTATTGATGCCGCCAACGGTGAACTCAAATACAAAGAAAAAATAAGCAAAGTTGGTGCAGTGTGGGCATCTCCATGGATTTACAACAACAAGTTGTATTTTATGGATGAAAAGGGTGTTAGCCGTGTTTTAAAAACCGGAAGTGAGTTTGAAGTGTTGGGCGAAAATGCCATTGACGATAAATTCTGGGCGTCGGTTATTCCAACTTCGAATGCCTATGTTTTTAAAGGAGTAGAAAAATTATATTGTGTAGCAAAATAGCAGAGAAACAAGATACTGGAAGGAGTATAAAGCCTCGTCGTTACCGGCGGGGCTTTTTACTTCCAGTTATTTTTCACCTTTTAAATGATGTCTATTCCTGAAGGGCTGTTTTGTTTCTCCGGCGATAGCTAATAAATTTATCGATATACACTGTAATAAGCGTAAACAAAGCAAACACTGCCAAAAACCATCCAACCGTATTTAAATGCACAGTTCTACCACCCCGGCCGTGACTGCCTCGCTCAAATCCACTTTTTCTGAATGATTCGCGGTCGCCCGGAAACGGTCTTGTTCTTCCTTCACGCAAACTGTCAGGAGCGGATCTAAATTCACGTTCAGCAATAATTCTTTGTCTGACACTGTCGGGAATATTCCGAAAATCAAGTCTTTGATTTCCTCCTGATCTTTCATTTCGTTCACGTTCAAAATTTCCGCCATGACGATCAAAACCTCTGTTAACTGTCTGTTCGTTATTCACTTTAAATATCCATGCACTCCGCTCAATGTATCGCAAACGGTTCATGGCCATAATTCCAATAATTAGTATGCCCAGCGAGAGAATTCCAATTGTTATTTTTTTTGCCATTGTTTACAATTTAATTTTTAAACGTTTTATTACCCATTTCCAATGCAAACCAAGGTGAATTCCAAATAAAGCCAGTGAGATAAGAGAAGAACTGGTATGCATGGCACGCCAAAATCCTCTTGAACCGCCAAGATTTAACCAGGAAAAATCGATGGTTTTGGCAATGGCAATTCCACTTACTATCATTAAAACCATTCCCGCCAGAAGCACTACATCGAGAATGTAATTTATGCGGGCTCTGCCGGGTGCCTTACTAAAGAAACCGATGGTGACTTTTTTAATCCAGCTCCAGTTTAACAAGGTGTGGAGTATAAAAAAAACACCAATGATTAAACCTGCCCATTCGTGAAATCCCAAACCGTAAAAGGAACGGGGATCCATTAAAAGTAACATAACAATTGCGAGCAATATGTTCTGTATAAACTTAAATTTGTTCATATATAAGCGTATTTCAACTAGTTTCTAAAAAATGTCTTTTTGAACAAACAAACCGAAGTTTGTTTCAACAGATGGATTTGGCCCATGTTCATCCAAATTAAAAGCAAGTCCAAATGATAATCCTTTTGTTTCAAGACCTAAACGTACCCACTGGTAACTTTTTATATTGTGATCGGCAGTAAAAACATTCAAAAATTTCAATCGGGTATAAAGATGAAAGCGATCGTTAATTTTCGGTGTAAACTGAAGGATGGTCATAATATCGTAAACAGGATCACTTTCGATGTTTATATTGGGATTACACAGAAAAAAGAATTTCTCTTTTACCAAAGTGTACAATAATCCGGTTTGCGGCGAAAGTCCTCCATTGGTATAGATTAGCCCACCTACCACATCCAGGTTTTTTACAGTTTCAAGGGTGAGCATATTTTTTAAAATCAGGCTGTTTTTATAATCCTCGGTGTAATCGAATTCAACCGAATTAAGAAGGAAAACACCAAACCTTGACTCCGGAGAAAATTTTTTGCTAAAGGTAATATTAACCGATCCGTAATTGTTCCCCAACATCAATTCAACCGGGATGGGTTGTGCTTTGACATCGTTAAAAAACAGGATAAATACCAAAAGGAATGGGGTACATAATTTAAAGAAATTTAGTTTTGTCATGTTTAAAATATTAGTGAATCGTTTTGATATAAGTATTGGTTTTATGCTGAATTTATAATCTGAAAGTATGTGTATATTTCAGAACAATTGTACGGTTCAAATATGCGGGAGGCTCAGGACTAAGATCAGTCTTGTCAACAAATCTCAAATCGTTCAGCACCAAATAAAAGTCGTTGCCATCGCGCGGATTATAACGCAAACGGTAATTGGTAATTAATATATTTTCCAACTCGTTGTATTGCAACAATGCCGACATTGATAGTTTGGTATTCAACATATACGTTGCTTTTAAACGTGCCAGGTTATTGGTAAACTGTTGGTTGGTATTTGAGAATTTTACTTTGTCTAATTGATAAAATGCCGACAATTGCAGACTGGACGACACATTGAATTCAGGTTCGAAATTGGCTGAAAATTGTTTGCCGTCGTAAAAACCACCGCCGTCGATACCAAAACTGGCAACCACTTTTTTGGTTCGGGGCGTATTAAAGTGCGATCTAAATCCCCAGAAAGAATAATCTCCTGCTTCTATAATAATATCATCGGGCAAATGAAAATCGTGCAGTACGCCTTCCTGAATATAGCCATAAGAAAGAAACAATCCGTAGCCACTTTTTAAATCCATTTTGAATTGAGGAGCTATCTCCATTCTTTCGATTTTTCCATCTTCCATGCGTTTGGTCAATTCAAAGTCTCCTTCCAGCGAGTAATTAAATATCGACGACTTTTCACCCGGGAACCATCCATAACCCAGTGAGCCTCTTACTTCATGAATATTATTCAGAAAAATAAATCCTGATTTAGGATCAAAGTTTTTCCCCCAATAGGCATACTTTCCTTCATACAAAAATCCTTCGTCAGCCCTTCGTTGCAATTCAATGGAGAAAAACGTAGGATCGAGCGAAAGCAACTCTGCATCAATTGATTTGTCCTGCGATTGTGCCAGTTTTACATTCAGGTAGTCCACATCCGTAATTTTGAATATACCGTCCAATCCGTAGGCCACATTGTAGTTTCCGTCAAAATCAATGCGGGAAGTAAGTATGGCTCCAATGTAAGAACTCTCGTTGATCACTTGTTTCCGAAGTCTGGCAACGCCAAAATTTTCGGCAGGTGTGCCGTTAAATTCCGCAGTATTCATATCCAGAAAACCTACATCCCATTTACCGAGTCGGCCAACCAAACGTGCACCGCCATAAATTGTTACAGGTTCGCCTTGTGCAATTCCAATATTCCGGCTGTAAAACAGTTCCTGGGGGCCACCTAATTCGTAGGCAAATATTCCATTGCGTTCCTGGAAAAAGAGTCTTTTTTCGGGAAAGAATAGTGAATACCGGGTTAAGTTAACTTGTTCATCGTCAGCTTCTACCTGTGCAAAATCGGTATTTACGGTAAAATCCAGCGTCAGGTTATTATTCAGGTTGTATTTTACATCCAATCCGCCGGTAAACTCCGGATCATCGTTCTTAATGTAAGTGTCACCCGCTTCATTTAGTTCGTAACTTCTGGTGGTTCCACCTAAAATATAAGGCGAAATATAGACCGGATTACGAGGCTGGATATGCTCAAAAACTATGGTTTGGCTGAGTGAAGGCCTTGTATTTGCGTCGCGGCCATATTTGGTGTCGATGGCGGGGTAGGTATCTATTTCGTTGTTGTGACTCACATTCCGGTTTATTATCAAACCCATTCGGGTAATGTCGTTCACACTTTGAAAACGCAGGCTCGAAAACGGAATGCGCATTTCAACGTGCCAGGCATCTTCAGTAGTAACTGTTTTTACATCCCAGTACGAGTTCCATGTATAGTTTTTGCTTCCTCCAGGGCCCGGACCGGGACCACCTCCCTGACCGTCATTTGATACCGCATAATCAATTTTTAGCCCGGAAGGCATGGTGAAAAATCCAAGCGCATTTTCGTTGTCGTTGTACGAATCGAGCAGAATTCCAAAAGCATCGGAGTTTTCAGATTCTTCATCGCGTTTTTTACTGGAGGATACTACGTTTGTAACGTTCTCGTAATACAGAATGGCGCCAACCCAGAGGTAGTTTTCATCAAAGGTGATGTATACTTCACTTTTTTCAGAGGGTGCGCTGTTGTACACCGGAAAGTGCATCGTCATTGGAAATTGCTGACACAGTTTCCATGCAGTTTCTGATACTTTACCATCAAATTCCAAGGTTGCATTTAATGGTTTTATCTGAATTTCATTCTGGGCCACACTGCTTATCGTTAACAGGATGAAGCAAAACAGTAGAAAATTGATTTTTTTCATACTTGAAACAATTTAGGTAAGATTGATTGTATTGATTTTTGGTAGTTTTAGTGAATTTTTATGTCATAGTTACAGCAGCAAATAAATGAGTACAAAAACAAATCCTGCAGTAGAGATGTAAATTCCCCTGCGTAACATTTTTGTTCTGGATTTAAACATAAAAGGTGCCGACAGGGCCATAAACAGAAGCAGAAAACCATAAATAAGATTTATCCAAAACAATTTGTTGCCACTGATTGCTTTGTGTAGTCCTGTAATTTTCTGTAAGAAAACAGGTAGTTCTTTTGATACGTATTCCAACTCGCCGGTTTTCTGATTGTAAAATCCGGTATCGAAATAAAGCAGGTCGCCATCGGTTTTAGTTACCTTAAAATCTCGCATGCGAAGTACTGCACCCAGTTCCGACTCCTGTTTTCCGGGCTCAATACTTCTGGTAACCTGTTTTTCCTGTTTCAAAAAATCAGTATCTCTAAATAGCAGTACAATTCCACTCAGGGCATAAATAAGTGTTAATCCAATTACAAAAAAACCGATGTCGCGATGCCACGAGCGTACTGATTTTATCATCTTGTTTTTTCCCTGTCCGTCAGTTGTTTTTACTTTCATATTTAAGTCTTTTGTGTTTTAAATTTTGCGTTGTTTTACACTTAGACGTAAAAAAAACCAGGCAGGCGGATGATGAATTTGAAACATCAATATTTAGGGGTGAGATGTCTCTTATCCACGTTAAAATGTAATGGTGTTGAGAATTGCCAATGCCGTTTAATTAATCAAACCATTCTTTAAATTCGCTGACGCGGGTACGGCTAATGAGAATACGTTCAGAAACAGGTACTTTAAGATTTACCGACAAACGATTGTTAAACCAAAAATCAACATCTTTCACGGCTCTTTTTGATATTATAAACTGGCGGTTTGCCCGGTAAAAATCCAAAGGATTAAGTTTATTGATTAATTCGTCGAGGGTTGATTCCAGCCTGTAGGTCTGATTTTCAAAAGTCCAGGCAAAAACACTTCCCTTCTCAATATAGAAATAGGCAATGTCGGTGACCAGTAGCGGAACCATTTTATTCCCTTTTACCGGAATCAGAAAATGACTTTTATAGACTTTCTTTTCTGTTAACGAGAGAATGAGTTGTTGCACATCGGAATCGGAATTACCAGCCAGATTTTTTAGCTTAATCATGGCTTTTTCAACGGCCTCTTTTGTGATGGGTTTTAGCAGATAATCGATACTGTTTACTTTAAAAGCAGCAATGGCATAATCATCGTAAGCGGTAGTGAAAATAATGGGGCAGCTAATGTTTACGTGTTTAAAAATCTGAAAAGCAGAACCATCGGCAATGTGAATGTCCATAAAAATCAGTTCCGGCTGAGGATTGTTATCGAGCCAATTAACAGTAGCTTTGATGCTCTCCAGAATTTCGATTACATCAAAATTACCAATCTCGTTTAAAACACTCAACAGTTGTCTGGCTGCAGGTTTTTCATCTTCAATGATCAGTACTTTCATTGCTTTAAGTTTTAATTAGAGGCACATCAACGGCAAACTCCGAATTTTCTTTTGTTATCTGAATTTCGTAGTCACCCAGCAGATGATATAACTTGTTCAGATTTGTAAGTCCAATTCCTGTTCCATCTTCGGGTGTAAGTTTTTCACGTATTTTATTTTTAACCTGAATCGTTTGTTCGTTAATCGATTTTATACTGAGTTGCAGTGGAAAATCCTTGCTTATTTCGTTGTGTTTTACCGCATTTTCAATTAATGTTTGCAGGGTAAGCGGAGGCAATGAAAGGTGCAGCGAGTTCTGATCGATTTCAGTTTGTACCGAAAGGTTGGTTTCGTAGCGCATTTTTAAGAGGAAAATATAAGAGTGTACAAATTCCAGTTCCTCTTCCAGGCTAACGGTTTTCCACTTGTTGCTTTGTAAGGTGTATCGAAGCACTTGTGCCAGATGATTGACGTACTGATCGGCCAGTGTAGGCGATTCTTGCAACAAGGTTTTTAATGCCGTTAAAGAGTTAAACAAAAAATGCGGACTTACCTGGTTTTTCAGCGATTCGTACTGACTTTGCAGGCTCTCGCGTTTTAACATTTCGTTTTCAAGTTCGATGGTTTGTTTCTGATAAATAAGATGAATAAAAAATACACTTATCAGCACCAGCAACATCGCAAAAATATTTCTAGATAATATTTCTTCTTTGTGACGGAAATTATCGACGTTAAAATGGAAGAGACCTTTTAACTGTAAAAAGAGAAATACAAGTAAAACTGTTACGGCAATTGTAATAAAAAGCGCCAGGGCTATTTTGTTTAGGTTCAGTTTAATGTGTGGTTTAAACGGAACCAAAAGAAAATAGTTAAGCAGGAAAATTGTATACGAAATTAAAAAAGTGGCAGTTAATTCAAAAAGCAAAAAACCGGGCGAAAATTCCTCGGCATGATGACTGAAGCCATTGTCGAAAAATACCGTGGCAATCAGCGAAAAATGTATCGTTATGCTAATGGCAAGCGATAGAAGTGCTGAAATAACACGGTATTTTTTTTCAATGTTTATTCTCATAACACCAAAGATAATATAAGGTGTTTATGATTTATTATTATTCAGATTGAATTGCAGATAAAGCAGGTTAAAGAGTTCAATCTGGTATTTAAATTGTTTTTACGCATTTTTTACACTTCATCTTTCAACCCGGGCAGTGGTTTTATTTGTCTTTTTTGTATTCGAACCAATTGTAATCGGCATTGGCTGCTGATGTTTTTCCGTTTCCGGTGGCGTAAACACCCACATAAACGCCGGTAAAAAAGCCGACTGTTTCTGTTGCCAAAAATTTGGCATCGGCAGTTTCAATGTCGGTGTAATATTCATTCCCCTGCGCGAAAGAGAAGGTAAAAGTAGATTTCTCGCCTCGAACTTTTAATTTTACAGGGCCCGGTTTTAGCTCAAAAACAGCTGATTTATATACCGTTTGTCCAAATTGTAATTTTACCTGAATTACCCGTTTCCCGCTGGTGTTGCTCACCATTACGTCGAAATGCGAGCCGTTATTGAGTAAGATCAATCCTGCCTCTTCATTTTCGCTTTCCGGATTAAATTCCAATTCGGTACTTGCCGTAAAATAAAAATCGCTTAAACGTTTTCCAACGAATGTAGAAGTGGCACCGGTACTCATTGTCTCGGCAGCTCCTTTTAAACGAAGATAGCCTTCGCGTTCAGTAAACGAATAATTGTTGTAATTCGGATACTTTACATAGTTCCATTCAATTGGAAGTTTGTCGGTGTCGAAATCTAATTTTTCGGCTTTGTTTTCAACAGGTTTTAAAGGAAGGGTAGGGCAGGTCATGTTTACGTTTGCTGTACCGTTTCCGTTTACAACCGGCCAACCATTTTTAGGCCATACAACAGGTGCCAAACAGGTTTCGCGGCCAAGAATGTGGTGTGTTTTATCGGAGATGTTTCTGTAACCGTGAAATACAATCCACCATGAATTGTCGTGTGCCTGAATAATATCGGCATGCCCGACTCCCTGAATCGGATTACCCTGGCCAGCTGCATTGGCGTGTGCCAGAATCGGATTGGCAGGATTATCGGTATAAGGCCCCCAAATATTATTGCTGCGTGCAATGGTTTCCGAGTGCGCTTCTTCTGTTCCTCCTTCGGCTGCCATCAGGTAGTAAAAGCCGTCTTTTTTATAAATATGAGGCCCTTCAGAATATCTTCCTCCGGCACCATACCAAACTTTTTTGCCTTCCGACAATTCTCCTGTTTCCGGATTAATTTCGGATAAAATAAACGGCGACGAAATAACGTATGTTTTTCCGTCTTCATCAAAAAAGAGATCGGGATCAATTCCTGGCAAATCTTTTAACCAAATGGGATCAGACCAGGGGCCAGCCGGATTAGTAGCCGTTACATAAAAATTACCTCCGCCAATAATATTGGTGGTAATCATGTAAAATGTGCCATTGTTGTAACGAATGGTGGCAGCAAAAATATTTATGCCATTTGGTATTTGTTCTTTACGATCTAAACAGTACCCAATTTGTTCCCAGTTAACCAGGTCTTTGCTGTGAAAAACAGGCACTCCCGGAAAATATTCGAATGTGCTTGTAATCAGATAGTAGTCGTCGCCAACCCTGCAAATACTGGGGTCGGAATGAAAACCGGGGATGATTGGATTGTTGTAGGTCACTTTTTCTTCAGGAAGCGGATTGGCAGCAAATGGATTGTCGCGCTTAAATCCCGGGGTATTTTGAGCAAGCGCCGGTAGAGTATAAACGGCCAGTAAAAGAAAGATTAGAATTCTCATGGTTTAAGTTTTATATAAAAATTGGACTTATGATATTGTATTAAATACCATAAGTCCAAAAGTAAGAAAAAATACGATTCTACTAATTTGTTTTTAAAATTTGTACAGGTCCTATCAATCCGGAAGTTAACAGTGGCGAATTCGCCCTGTAAAATGGCATGGTTGTATAGGTTATTTTCTCTGTTGCGTCGGGTTGAGAATCGCCAATTAAGCGATTTACCCACAAATTGGTAACCTGAATAGCCAGTTCATTTTTGCCGGGTTGAATTGCATCGGATATTGAAATACGGAATGGTTTTTTCCATATTGTTCCCATTGATTTCCCGTTAACAGAGATTTCGGCCAGATTTTTAACCTCGCCTAAATCCAGGCAAATATCCGAACCTTCAGAAATCCATTCCTGCGGAATATCAATGGTTTTAGTGTACACTGCTGTTCCCGAAAAATATTTAATTCCCGGTATTTCATTTTCATTCCAGGCTGTTAACTCAGCAAAAGTTGCATTTGCCGGAGCTCCGCGTTCGGGTTGGAAATTAACCGTCCATTCACCCGAAAGTTTTGTCAGTAATGTTTCTTCAGCTTGTGGTAATTCCATCGATTTTTTATTGGTTTTGTTTCTGAAAACCACAAAAACCGCATCATTTGGAGTTAGATTCAGGTTAACAAGTGTCTGACCATTTTCCATCGAATACGATGCAGCCTCTTTTTCGCCTGTTTCAGGATGCCAGATTTCGGGCAGTTTCCCGGTTACCCTAAAAGTTGCATCTACCGTTTGTGCCTGATCGCTTCTGTTGTTTACCCAGTAGATTTCGGTATCTGCCAGTTGACGGTGAACGTATAGAAGTTCTGGTTCGCCTGTTTCAGCGCTGTATGTAAAATCGGGTTGAATGCCGAGAGCGGATAAAACTTCTGCTACTGATTTTTCGGTAATATTTGCTTTCCCCGAATTCCAAATCTCATTTACCAAACGATCAAATTCATCCTGATCTCCAGCCAAACTTGCTTTCATTTCGGGTTTTGTACCACAAATTGTTGCTCCCTGTTCGGCCAGCACAGCCAGTTTTCGAAGCACTGGCAGCGACATTTTTCTTGCATTTTTATCGAGAACCAGAACCCGGTATTGCATTCCGCTTGGCGTAATCAGCTTATCGTCCTCAACCGTAAGCAGATTCTCCAAAGCATCCTGGTTAATAAAATCGTAATTGTATCCTTTGGGAATATCCGGCAGCTGGTGCCCAAACAATCCGGTGATGTTATTGTCTTCGCCATAGTAGTAAACCACATCGGCTACAAATTTTCCTTGTTGCAACATGTAACTGCTACGCGCCAGATAATCGGTCCAGGATTTTGCCTGCCCGGCCCAGGTCTCGTGCCGGTTAAACCATTGCCCGAAAATAAATAGTCCTAGTCCGGGTATTTTATCATCTACCGGTTGATGAACCGAGGTATGAATAACAAAACGGTTTAATCCGTTTGCCAGCTCCAAATCAGCAGTTGGCTTTAAATTCTCGGGGCAATACGACCAGGCATTTTCACTCAATCCGGCAGCAGTTAACGACTCGGCAGCCACCAGGTTTTGTCCGTAAATGTGAGCTACTGAAGCCGATTCACGAATGTCGGCCTGTGCCATGGAAAGCGAGGAACCCGCCATTCCGGGAACCCACATTGCAGACATTGGAACCGCCGATTTTCTTTTTACATCCATGCCGTCAACAATGTAAAGCCTGCCATTTTCGTGTGCTTCCGTATATCTTTTCAGTCCATACTGTTCGAGAATAGTGGTTAACTGGTCGTAATGATTTTCAGCCATTAGTTCCGATATTGTTTTGCGCCAGTCCCACAGAAATTGTTCGCTGACCTTCGAACTTTCGATAATCTGACCGGTTAATACCGGCATCCAGGGCAGTAAACTGTAACCACGTCTTTTTTCAAATTCCTGTGCCATTGCGGGTGTCCAGGTCATATTTCCAGCCTCGTAACTATCCGTAATAATGTATTGCAGGCCTCTTTCTCCCATCAATCCACCTGTGGCATCTTTGTATTGACTTAAATAATTTTCAAAATAATCCTTCACAGCACGGGCATCAAGTTTATCCACTTCCAGTCCGGTTGCCTCCGGTGAAGCCGGGTGATTTTCTTTCCCCGTCAATGAATAACCATAACGAACTATTTTCCAGTTTCCTTCCGGAACATCCCATTCCAAAGTTCCGTCTTCCGCTAGTTTGTCGGTTAAATCAACAACAGTATTCATGTCGATAACATCATCGGTTTCAGAAGTTGGATATTCCTCCAGGTCAAATTCGGCAGCGAATCCTGCTTTCTCTTCACTGTGGTTTATCCGTGTTACAGGGTGAAGTACGATTTCTGCAATTCCTGTTCCTTTAATTTCCTGCATTTCTCCACCCATTAAGGCAGCAAAAGCAGCAAATTGCGACTCTACAGGATTGTTAAAGGTTACACGGAAAATTTTTGATGTGGTTGCCGGAATGGCAATGGTTTGGTGGTCGACTCCGCCAAGAGGGAGATCGGCGGCTTTTTGAAAATCAACACCGTTGTCGCTAACCAGCAGACTTCGGCTGTTGGTGGGAGGCAAACTGCCCCATTGCTCGCGGGTGCCACCTCCTACAAGCGAAATAGCTTTTACGGTTTGTGCCTCTGCAAATTCAAATTGAATCCATGCGTAACCCGATTTTTTATTCAACAGTAAAAGATTAGTAGTAGCCAAATCACCATCGGTCAATTGCGAAAGGGTGAAGTTTCCTCCACTGGAAGTTACCTTTGGGTTTAATTTTGCCAGATCAATATCATTTGCCGGAACTTGATAAGCCAAAACTGCTAGATCCTGGTAATATTCCGCTACCTCTTTGTCTGACGCTGAAGACATAATGATATCCTGAGCTAAAGGAATATTTTGAAATGTCCCTGTGGTTGGCTGTGGCGCAGGTACTGCAGCATGAAAAGTCTTACCTCCCTGTACGCGGATTTCATTCCACACCAGTTTTTTCATTCCGTCTTTTTCTTCTACCCAGGGACCACCGGTCTGGCTCCATCCCGGAGAACCGGCAATGGCCATCTCCAAATCAAGCGAATCAGCTAATTTGGTGGCAAAAGAAAAGGCATCTTTCCATTCCGGAGTCATGTACGTTAAGCGGTTTTCAACTACCTGAGGAGTTGCCAGTCCGGCATCAAAATTCTGGAATCCGCCAATTCCACTGCGTTTCATCCACATTAAATCCTTCTCAATCCCGTCTTTGGTTACGTTTCCATTCATCCAGTGCCACCAAACACGTGGTTTCGCTTCATTGGGTGGATTTGCAAAATCTTCTGCCAGTTGTGATGTGGCAGTGTCTTCGCTTTTTTTACATTGAGAAAAAAGGACCGAAAAACCCACCAGGATGATGATTGCCAATAAGTTATTTCTTTTCATGATTTAAGTTTTAGTTTATGTTTGTTCGAATTCTTGATCGCTTATAAATAGACAAAACAGACAACAAAAATCCATCCTGTGCTTTACTGTATTGATTCAATGTTTATCGTGTTAAGCCCTTCTTTTAACTCGTAGGTTTTATTATTCCAGATAAAAGTTCCTGCAATTCCTTCCGGTAGTGCGATCTTTGCCTTTAATCCTTCAGAAGAGTTGTTGTATTCGGTACTTATTTTGCCTGCGGGATGTGGCATTTCTCCGCTAATCTTTTTAATAGCACCAAGGTGTGGCTCAATTTTCACGTTTTCGAAGTAAGGAGCTGCACTTTCAATACCAAGTATAATCCGGAAAAATTCGATATTCGGACTTGCTCCCCAGGCATGGCAGTCGGAACGGGTGGTTTCAACCTGAGAATCTTCTCCCCAGGTAGTTAAACCAAGATCGATGTTCTTGCGCCAGATATCGAGCCATTTAGTGTAATCGTTGCCCAATCCTGCTTTTGTAAGTGCCAGGTGTAAGTAATATTTGAAATAGATGGATGCAGGTGCCAGCGTAGTATCGGATAGCATTTGTTTACCAATTTCGTTTGCTGAAGTTTGGTCAACCATACCAGCTAAAATAGCCAGCGAGTTGCAATGTTGCGAGAACTTATCTTTTTCGGGTGTGTCGGCAAATAATTTTTTCGCTTCGTCCCAGTATTTATCTTGAATTGTTTTTTGCATTTGAACGGCTATTTTACCATACAATTCTGCAAATTCAGGAGATCCCACATTTTCTTCCAAGGTTTTTGCCGATTGCAACGCCAGCAACATTTGGAAGTCCATTAGTGCCGAACTTCCGTCTTCAGAAAACGGAGCAACACCTCTCATCCATTGCGGTACCCAATCGGTAAAGTGCCAGCCGGGTACATTTTTTAGTGATCCATCTTTGGCTAAATAGCCGATGAAATAGTTCATGATTTGTCGTGAACCCAGCAATTTAGATTTCAGAAAATCCTTGTCTTTACCATACATCAGATAATCATACAAGGTGCTCACATGCCAGAGCGAATAAGTAGGAATTACCTGATTTTGTGTATCCGGGTATCGGCTTAGGGTGTATCCATCTTTTTGCCGGGAGTTGTCCCAGTGGTTTAATGCGTTTTTTGCCTGGCGGTCGTCGCCACTGTTGTAATACGAGACCATCATTTGAATGCGGGCATCACCAATGTATTGCAGACGCTCGTAATACGGACAATCCATATACGTTTCAACAGCACACGAACGCGCAGTACGCCAACCGATTTCCAGTATTTTTTGCAATTCAGAATCATCGGTATCCAGTTTGGCATTCATCTCAAACGGGTATCCTGTGTATGTTCCATAAAAGTCTTCTATTTTGAGTGGGCTGTCCTTTGTTTCAACCTTAAGCTCAACATAGCGATAAGTACGCCAGTTTAGCGAGGTAAAGCCCTGATTTGTTAGTCCGTTGGAAATGACCGTGTCTTGTCGGCCGATTATTTCCTTCCCTTCAATATCATTTCGGTTGTTTTTTGCCTTTTTTTCATCGTACAAACCTTCGGAATAAGTAAACACAATTACACTATTTTTACCTCCGCTAAATAGTAAGGAAGGATAGGCATTTGTATAGAATTTTTGGTCGAACAAAATTTTTGCGGTGGTATTCGCCGGAATTTCAAATGTAGTTTTTTCAGCAGGAAAACTTTCAGGAATTGTAATGCCTTCTGTTTTTCGTACAGACTCAAATCTTTGTTTTGTCATTTCCATTTGTGGGATGATGGAAGGAATCAATGTCCAGCCGCCACGAGTATTAAATCCCATTCCCCGGGTTGAACGTTCGAAAACAGCTTTTGCCTGTTCCCATGTGTTGTCATCGAAGTCTGGCGATTGCCATTTTTGTATAGCAAGGTTCATATCAATTTTTTCACCGGCTCCGGCTGCATAATATCCCCAAACTTTTTGGTTGATTGGAGTATAGCTTTTGTCTTCAATACATTTCCAAGAGTCGTTGGTGTTAATGGTTTTGCTCGTATCGTCGGTGCCCTGCACTATGAATCCTGTTTTATGTGAGAACTGCGAAACGGGTTTCATATCGCCTTCGTTCCAAACTTTTGCTGCAATTATATTAACACCCTGTTTCAGAAAAGGGGCAATATCAACAGTTTCGTAGTTCCAGTGCTGAATATCGCCTAATGCGGGGCCAAGGGAAACAAGCGTTTCATTCACGTACAGTTTATAACGGTTATCGGCTGAAACCCTGATTTCAAATTTTACAGTTAGCGATTCCAGACGAATTGTTTTTCTGAACAGATACAGACCAGCGTCGGTTTCGCCTGCTCCAGGAACACAAATCCAAGAGGCATCCCATCCTCTGTTTACATTAAAGTCCCCATATTGCGCGGAAACCGAAAAGGCCAGAGCGATTAAGATAATTGTTAACAGCTTTTTCATTTTATAGGTATTAAGTTATTTACATCCTAAAGAGAGCTTATTTTACTGCTTGCTCGCTGTAATTTACCCGAACACCAAACTGGTTGATGATTAGGTTTAAACCCAAAAATCCATTTGGATTTTCCTCTCCTTTAATTTCGCCCGACAAGGCACCTTCGCTTATGGTAAGCAAATCATCCACCCGTTTTTTTGTTTCCAGGTTTGCACCAAAATAATGACCCGGATAAAAGGTGTCGATTTCGTACTCCTCCATAAGCTGACTTGTTTTTTCGCAGGTAGCTTTTAGAGTTGAGAAATTGGTGATGAGAAGTAAATTGCCCGATCCAAACGAATCGCCACTAAAACCGTAATGTGTATTTTTATCAATAAACGTAGTGGATCCGGGTGTATGTCCGGGTGTAAATACTACCTCAATCGATCGGTTTCCTAACTCAATAATTTCCCGGTCTTTAAGATAGCTTAGCCGGCCTTTGTAATTGGGCATAAATTGAGGAATACCAACCGTGTCGGCAGGATTAATAAACAACTCAGGAAAGTAATCGATGGATGCTCCCGTGTGATCGGGATGAACGTGAGTAGCTACCAATACAATAGGTTTATCGGTAATGGATGCTACTATTTTATCCAAATCTTTGATGTTTGTTCCGGCATCGATAAGTAGGGCTTTTTCGTTTCCTTCCAATAAATACAAACTCTCATTCGACATCACATTCCCAGTTCCAACCCAGGTATGTTCATCAATTTGATGGAAAACAACATCGTTGCCTTTGTAAACTTCTTTGCCTTCAATTTTGAAAGTTGGGGCCTGTGCTAAAAGAATAAAATTTGAAAGGAAAAGTAAGCAGATGAGGACAGTTGATTTTTTCATAATAGTTGAGTTTAATAGTAGTACATTTTTACTTTGAGTGCACCAATTTTTGAGTTGTCGAGAAAAACAGAGCGCTCATCTCCGTTTAACAAACGACCCGGTATAAATTTATCATTTTCCGATTTGGATGTCAACTTTTAAGTCATCCACGAAATATTTTGTAGGAAATTTTATCTATTGATCTTGACGGTACTACATCTTTGATCTTTTTAATGTTTTAAAAAGATAATATTTGGGAAATTCGGTTTGCCGTAATATTTTACCCAAGGTATAAACGTCAACAAATTCAATTTTAAAGGACTTGTCCTATTCGAATATCCTTTCAAATGAAATATTACCAGGTTCCATTCAGCCCTTCATTTAAGGCTTTTTGATAATTTTCAAGGTTGAATTCGTATAAAAACGGAGATTTGTGCGCTCCTCCTTTTTTCCGTTCGCCCAGTTTATTCAGAATTTTATACGAATGAATTTTTCGTTGAAAATTGCGGCGGTCGAGTTCGCGTCCTAATATCGTTTCATACAATTTCTGTAATTCAGGCATGGTAAACCTGTCGGGTAACAGATTATAACCAATTGGTTGGTGTCGGAGTTGTAAACGCAGCACTTCAAGCGCTTCGTCAATAATATTACGGTGATCAATAATGTATTTAACCGGTTCATTTACATTGTTCCATTGCCACTCCAGCGAATAAAAATCCGGTGCCGGCTTTACCTTTGTAAAATCAACAAGCGCATAAAATCCTACCGAAATAAAACGTTTATTAAAAAATTCAAAATTGTACGGTAGTTTCGGATCAACAGCCAATGGATTTTGGGGATTTTCGTTTGAACGGGAAGGGTCGCTAAATACTTTAAATTGTTTCAGAAAAATTTCATCCAAACCGGTTCTTTCCTTCAGAACCCGGCTGGCAGCCTGTTCCAGTGTTTCGTCTTTTTTTAGAAACCCTCCGGGCAAAGCACTTTCCAAAGTGGTTTTAATTTGAAGTGTTAACACTTTTAATTCGTTATCATGAAATCCAAATATGACACAATCGAGTGAAATATGATCCAGAAAATGCCTTGTATCTAAAGTTATGGTAGCCAATATTATTTTTTTTAACCTTACAAAGTAAATGATTTTTATTGTTTTTGCTTTGTTGAATAAATTATTTATTATTGTGTTTGAATGACACATTGTATGTTTGTGTTGTAAAGCATAGATTTGAAATTTCTTTCATAAACAAAATTCAAATCTGATAAACTATTAATAAAACTAACTTTTATCATGAAATTCAATCAACTAAAACAAGTTCAGTTGTTGCTGGTATTTTTAATCCTGCTAACAAATTTATCGTGGGGAACAACGCCTGCAGACAAGAAAACAAAAGACATTGTAAAATCGATGACCCTTGAGCAGAAAGCTCAGCTTGTAATTGGAACAGGGATGTATTTCCCAATGCCCGATTCAATTAAAGCAAAAATGCCTCCCATGTTTGGTGGCGGTCCAAGAGAAGCCACACCATATAATAATATGGTAGACAAAATCAGAACTTATCTTCCCGGGGCTGCCGGTAATACCTCGGAATTTCCGGAACTTGGAATTACGTGCCAGGTATTGTCCGATGGTCCTGCCGGATTGCGTATTTCTCCAACTCGTGAAGGAGATACGCAGACTTATTATTGTACTGCTTTCCCGATTGCCACAGTTTTGGCTTCGAGTTGGGATACCGAACTGGTAGAAAAAGTTGGACAAGCGATGGGAAAAGAAGTGCTGGAATATGGTTCGGATGTTCTACTTGCCCCCGCTTTAAATATTCAGCGCGACCCTTTGTGTGGACGAAACTTCGAGTACTATTCCGAAGATCCGCTGGTTGCAGGTAAAATGGCTGCAGCTATGGTAAGAGGAATTCAATCGAATGGAGTTGGAACTTCGATCAAACACTTTGCTGTTAACAACCAGGAAACCAACCGTATGTCGGTAAATACAATTGTTAGCGAGCGGGCTTTGCGCGAAATTTACCTAAAAGGATTCGAAATTACTGTTAAGGAAAGCGAACCATGGACTGTGATGTCGTCTTACAATAAAGTAAATGATGAATACACTTCAGAAAGCCACGATTTATTAACAAAAATATTGCGTACCGATTGGGGATTTAAAGGTTATGTAATGACTGACTGGGGCGGCGGCAGCGATGTTGTTACTCAAATGATAGCCGGTAATGATATGATTCAACCCGGTTCTCCTCAGCAAATTCAAGGAATTATAGAAGGAGTGAAGTCGGGTAAACTCGATGAAAGTATTTTGGACAAAAATGTGGAAAGAATAGTAAACATTATGCTCGAAACTCCGCGTTATAAAGGCTACAAAGCTTCAGGGAAACCTGATTTGAAAGCACATGCCGAAGTTACACGTCAGGCAGCAACCGACGGAATGGTACTACTTGAAAACAAAAATGGAGCACTTCCTCTTTCAAATGAGGTGAAAAAAGTAGCATCGTTTGGCGCAACTTCTTTAGACATTGTTGCCGGCGGAACCGGAAGTGGTGATGTAAATGAAGCATATACTATTTCGATGTTTGAAGGATTAAAAAATAATGGACTTACACCAGACAGTGAATTGGCCGATATTTACAAAGCCTACATCAAAGCAGAAGAAGCAAAAGGTAAAAAACCGGACAATCCGATTGCTGCATTAATGGGTGGAAAAGAACCGGTTGACGAGATGGCGGTTTCGGCAGAACTGGCTGATAAGATGGCTGAAAAGAATGATGTTGCTTTAATTACCATTGGTCGTAATTCGGGAGAAGGTGGCGACAGAAAAGCAGAAGCCGGCGATTTTTATTTAACCGATGTTGAAAAAGAAATGATCAGCACTGTAAGTGAAGCTTTCGGTAAAAAGGGAAAGAAATCAATTGTTATTCTGAACGTTGGTGGTGTAATTGAAACTGCCAGCTGGAGTTCTATTCCTGATGCTGTTTTATGCGCATGGCAGCCTGGCCAGGAAGCCGGTAACTCGATTGTTGACGTATTAAAAGGAAAAGTAAATCCATCAGGAAAACTGGCTGTAACGTTCCCAAAATCGTACGATGACACACCAACTGCTAAAAATTTCCCGGGTTATGCTGTTAAAGGAGATAAGGATGACGCTGCTGACATGTCGGGATTCTCGTTTATGCGCCGCGTTCCTTGGGAAGTAGTTTACGAAGAGGATATTTATGTTGGTTATCGTTACTACAATACATTTAATGTGCCGGTGGCTTACGAATTTGGTTACGGATTATCTTATACCAATTTCGAATACAGCGACGTTAAATTAAGCTCGTCTAAATTCGATGGTAAAATTACAGTTTCGGTAATAGTTAAAAATACAGGCAAAGTTGCCGGTCGTGAAGTAGTGCAGGTATACACAAGCGCTCCTGACGGTAAATTGCAGAAACCGGAAGAAGAACTGGTTGCCTTTGGTAAAACAGCTCTTTTGGAGCCTGGAAAAAGTGAAACATTAACATTTGATATTGATGCTATGGCACTTGCTTCTTTTAACGAAGCAAATTCAAGCTGGATTGTTGAAGCCGGCGCTTATACTGCAAAAGTTGGCGCTTCGGCAAATGATATTAAAGGCAAAGGTGCATTTACAGTAGCCAATGAAATTGTTGCCGGAACAACAACAAAGGCAATGGCTCCTAACCGTGATTTTGAAAGGCTATCAAAATAAAGTTTAGATGAAAAACTTCCTCCTGGTTTAAAAACCGGGGGGAGGATTTTAAAAACAAAACATTCCAACCCTTTTTATTGAGAGAAGAATGTAAATTTAAACCAAACTAACTACCTATGAAAAACTGTATTCCTATTTTAGTATTACTCCTCGGATTCAAATTTTTTTTGGTTTCGTGTGAATCCGAAAAAAGTATTGCTATAAACGAACAGGTAACCACAGACAAAGGTCTTGTAAGTGGAGTGTTCGATAGTCAATCAGAAATAACTGTTTTTAAAGGGATTCCTTTTGCAGCGCCACCGGTTGGCGACTTGCGCTGGAAGGCCCCGAAAGAGGCCATGGCATGGCAGGGTGTAAAAGTTTGCGATACTTTTTCTGCAAGTCCTATTCAGGCTACTCCCGTTCCGTTTATGATGTGGACACAAGAGTTTATCGCTCCGAAAGAACCACTGAGCGAAGACTGTTTGTACCTGAACGTGTGGACTGCTGCTAAGTCGGCAGAAGAAAAACGCCCTGTGTTTGTATACATTTATGGAGGTGGTTTTTCAAGCGGATCGGGTGCGGTACCTATCTACGATGGAACAGAAATGGCAAAAAAAGGACTTGTTTTCATTACGGTAAATTACCGGGTTGGAACAATGGGATTTCTGGCACATCCCGAATTAACCGCCGAATCGCCAAATCATGCATCCGGAAACTATGGCTTACTCGATCAGGTTGAAGCCCTTAAATGGGTTCAAAAAAATTGTAAAGCATTTGGAGGTGATCCCAACAACGTAACCATTGCAGGTCAGTCGGCAGGAGCGTTCAGTATAAATTATTTGGTTGCTTCACCACTATCAAAAGGATTATTCCATCGTGCAATTGCCGAGAGTGGTGGTGCTGTTTTAGGCAGCAGTGCATTGGCGCGTGGCAGTAATCTGGAAACTGCCGAAGAGGCGGGAGTAAAATTTGCCGAATCCTTGGGGGCTTCATCCATCACCGGGCTTAGAGCAAAATCTGCCGATGAGATTTTAAACGGTCGTGGACCTGGTATTCCAATTGTTGATGGCTATTTTTTACCCGAATCGGTGGGTGAAATTTTTGCACAGGGCAAACAAAACGATGTTCCGGTAATTATGGGATGGAACCAGGACGAAGGATTTGGCGGGGCTCCTGTTCCTGCAGATCAGTTTAAAGAACGGGCAAAACAACTTTTTGGAGACAAAGCCGATGCGTTTTTGAAACTGTTTCCGGTTGAAACCGATGAAGCTGCATTTGCACTTCAGAATGATCTGGGGGCACTGCAAACGTTTGGAATACAATCTTACAAATGGATGCAGTTGCAAAATCAAACTGCCTCATCAAAAGTGTTTATGTATCGTTTCGAAAAGGATGTGCCCTATGCCGAAGGAATGAATGATTACGGTGCTTTTCATACCGGTGAAGTTCCTTATGCATATAACAATCTTAAAATGAGTCCTCGCCCCTGGACGGAAGCCGATTCTAAAGTGGCTGAAACCATGTCGGATTACTGGGTGAACTTTGCAAAGAACGGTGATCCGAATGGAGATGACCTGCCACATTGGGAGGCTTGTTCTCCTGATAATCTTAAGGCAATGAGATTCAATGCCGAAACAAAAGGAGCCGAGTTACCAAATATCGATTTATTAAACTTTCTCGATAATTTTTATTCTAATCAATCGAAATAACCAATATCAAACTTTATAAAAATGAAAAAAAAACAAGTATTAAACCGTACATTTTTTAGTGTTGCACTGCTTGCTTTAATCGTGTTTAGCAGTAGCTGTAGTAAAAAATGGACTTTGGAAGAAAAAGAAGGTTACAATGTGGTTAAAAATGAGGGAGGGCAAACCTTAGGCTATTCCCCACAGTCAGGTGTTACCATATTGGAAGATAAAGGTTATGCCTTTAAAGATTTAAATCGAAATGCAAAACTCGATAAGTACGAAGACTGGCGTTTGCCTTTTGAAGAACGTGCGCAGGATTTGGCAGCCCAAATGTCAGTTGAGCAAATTGCCGGTTTAATGCTTTACAGTGCACACCAATCCATTCCTGCAAGAGGAGGCGGCCCTTTTGGAAGAGCAACTTACAATGGAAAATCATTTGATGAAAGTGGTGCGATATCCAGTAATCTTTCCGATCAGCAAATTAAATTTTTACGCGAAGATAATCTTCGTCATGTTCTGATTACAACTGTAGAATCGCCTGCTGTTGCTGCCAAGTGGAACAATAATATGCAGTCGTTTGTGGAAGGAATTGGCTTGGGTATTCCCGGAAATAACAGTTCCGATCCACGTCACAGAACTTCGGCTGACGCAGAATTTAATGCAGGTGCAGGTGGTACCATTTCCATGTGGCCAACATCATTGGGTTTAGCCGCTTCATTTAATCCTGAAGTTGTAAAAACGTTTGGAGATATTGCTTCAAAAGAATACCGGGCACTGGGAATTGCAACTGCATTGTCGCCACAAATCGATTTGGCAACAGAACCTCGCTGGGGGCGTTTTAACGGTACATTTGGTGAAGATCCTCAACTGGACAGAGATATGGCTCGTGCTTATGTTGATGGTTTTCAGACTTCGGAAGGAAGTGCCGAAATTGCCGGAGGTTGGGGATTTACAAGCGTAAATGCAATGGTAAAACACTGGCCAAGCGGTGGCCCTGAGGAAGGTGGACGTGATGCCCATTTTGCATACGGGAAATATGCCGTTTATCCGGGTAATAATTTAAGCGATCATTTAATCCCATTTACCGAAGGAGCTTTTAAATTAAATGGTGCAACAGGTTGTGCTTCGGCAGTTATGCCTTACTACACCATTTCTGATAAGCTGGATAAAGTGTACAACGAAAATGTGGGTAACAGCTACAGTACTTATCTGATTAAAGATTTATTACGTGGTGAGTACGGATATGAAGGCGTAATTTGTACCGATTGGGGAATCACCAAAGACAATCCTGCAATAAACTCTTTTGGAACAACATCGTGGGGAGCTGAACACCTTACTGTAGCCGAAAGGCATTATAAAATAATTATGGCCGGTGTTGATCAGTTTGGTGGCAACAACGACAAAGGGCCGGTAATTGAAGCTTATGATATGGGTGTTGAAGAATTTGGCGAAGAGTTTATGCGCAAACGTTTTGAACAATCGGCAGTGCGACTTCTCCGGAATATTTTCCGTGCCGGATTATTCGAAAATCCATACCTCGATGTTGCTGAAACCGAAAAAATAGTTGGTAATCCTGAATTTATGGCCGCCGGTTATGATGCTCAGTTAAAATCGGTTGTGCTTCTGAAAAATAAGGACAATGCACTTCCTTTAAAAGAAAAAGCCCTTGTGTACGTTCCGAAAAGATTTTTCCCTGCCAGCACCGGAATGTTTGGCTTTGGCGGATCGGAAGCAAAATGGGACTACCCGGTGAATTTGGATATAGTTAAAAAATACGCAACAATTACCGATAATCCTGCTGAAGCTGATTATGCATTGGTTTATATTGAAAGTCCTGACGGCGGAAGTGGCTACAGCCCTGATGATGTAAAAGCAGGAGGAAATGGGTATGTGCCGATTACACTTCAATACAAAACATACAAAGCTGTTGACGCGCGCGAAGTAAGTATTGCAGGTGGCGATCCTTTGGAAGATTTTACCAACCGTTCGTATAAAAATAAAACGGTTACAGCGACCAATACTACCGATTTGGATTTGGTACTGGATACCAAAAAAGCCATGGGAGACAAACCTGTAATTGTTGTTGTTAATGTGTCGAAACCTATGGTTTTTGCTGAATTTGAAAAAGCTGCTGACGGAATTTTGGTGAGCTTTGGTGTTCAGGGACAAGCCATTTTAGATATTATAAGCGGAAAAGCTGAACCAATGGGATTATTACCTTTCCAGATGCCTGCCAACATGAAAACTGTAGAAGAACAGTTTGAAGATGTACCTCGCGATATGGAATGTCACATCGATGCTGAAGGAAATACTTATGATTTTGCATACGGAATGAACTGGAGTGGCGTAATTAACGACGAAAGAGTAAAAACATATAAATAAAATCAATTAAAAGCTCAGCAGGAATTGGTGTTTTATCATCAATTTTTGCTGAGTATATCTTCGTTAAATATTTTTAGGCAAATACAAATAAACGTTTCTATCAAACTTGTAGAAGAGACAAATCGTCTCAAATTTTATTTCAAGATCAACCTAACCAATTAAACGTGAAAATGAATTTTAAAAAAATCCTTATACTTTTTTTGCTCTGTTATTCTTTTGCCGCTATTGCTGACGATGGTGAAGTAATTGTACTAAACAGCAGTAGCGGTGAACTTAATTTCGATGGTGTTCCGAATGAACTTTTCTGGAAATCGGCACAAACTTTTGATTTGGTAATGCACTCTCCAAATTTCAATTCATCGCCACAAGAGAGTAGCACAGTTTATATGACCTACGATAAAAACTATTTGTACGTGGCTGCTTATCTTGACTACAACGATCCAAATAACATTGTGGCAACAAGTAAAAAACGCGATGAAAAATCAAAAAATCCTGATTCGTTTGGGATATTGCTGGATACCTACGACGACAATGAGAATGCTCTCGCTTTTTTTACAATGCCTGCCGGTCAGCGAATTGATTATGCCGTTTCGAACGATGCACAAATGATGCCCGGAATGTTTGGCGCAACTTCACAAAACTACAGCTGGAATACCTTCTGGGATGTAAAAACTGCCCGGTCGGAGAAGGGCTGGACAGTAGAAATGCGAATTCCTTTTTCCAGCCTGCGATTTCAGGAAGTGGATGGCAAAGTAAAAATGGGATTGCTGATTAACCGTACCGTTAGTCATTGTAATGAAGTTGATTCGTATCCTGCAACCGATCCAAAATATGGAATATTAGCACCCTGTAAACCTTCGTTGGCACAAACCATCGAATTAAACGGTGTGAAAAATTCGAAGCCTGTTTATATTTCACCATATGTAACTACCGGTTTTGAAAAAAACAACGAATTAAATGAAGCTGAAACTGAATTTACTTCAACAGAAGATAAGAAACTGACCGGAGGTTTGGACATTAAATACAGCCTGACCAGCAACCTTACAATGGACCTTACCTTAAACACTGATTTTGCGCAGGTGGAAGCCGATGATGAAATGGTTAACCTAACACGTTATGCTTTGTTTTTTCCTGAAAAGCGTATGTTCTTCCAGGAACGATCAAGTATTTTCGACTTTGGTTTAGGCGGACCGAGTAAGTTGTTTTACAGCCGCCGAATTGGTATTGATGAGGATGGAAATACCATGCCGATTTTAGGTGGTGCGCGTTTAACCGGAAGAGTTGGTAAGTGGGACATGGGTTTTATGGATATGCAGACTCAAAAAAATGACATTACTCCTTCCGAAAATTTTGGCGTTTTACGATTCAGAAGACAGGTGATAAATACCAATTCATACATTGGAGCCATTATGACTTCGAGGCTAAGTAATGAGAATATAAACTCGTATTCCTTAGGTTTGGACGGCATTTTCAGAGTATTTGGCGATGATTATGTACAGGTGAACCTTGCTCAAACTACCGACAGTTTAGGAAATAATTTTGATAGTTCGGCTGATAATCTGTTTTACAGTGTATCGTGGGAAAGACGAACAGAAGAGGGTTTTGCCTATGATTTATCGTATAAATATGCTGGCGAGAACTTTAATCCGCAAGTTGGTTTTATGTCGCGTTTTGCTACAAAAGGCCCGCGTGTAACGTTAAAATACGGATGGCTGCCCGGAGTAGATTCAAAATTATTCAGTTACAACGTTGATTTTTCGGCGTACAGCTCTTACCGGGTTGTGGATAATAAATTGGAAACCGGAATGTATGGACCCGGTTTTAGTGTTTTTACCAAAAAAGGCTGGTTTTATAAAGTGGATTTAAACTACAACAAAGCTGGAGTTGACGAAGCTTTTGACTTGGATGATAATGTTACCGTTCCTGAAGGCGAATACAACTATTATTCCGGACGACTGAATTTAATGTCGCCGGTTTCTAAACCTGTTTCAACATCGGTTATGATGTCGGCAGGTGAGTTTTACGACGGATCAAGTGTATCAGTATCGTTTACTCCAATTTTTAATTTGTCGGGAAGCGTTCAGTTGTCGGGATATTACAATTACAGCCATGTAGAATTTGCCGACCGCGATCAAATGATGAATGCACATGTGGGGCGACTTAAGTTTTTGTACATGTACAATACAAAATTCTCGCTGAGCTCTTTTGTTCAATACAACAGTGTGAGCAATTTTACGGTATCAAATTTCCGCTTTAGGTACAATCCGAAAGAAGGAAACGACTTGTACCTTGTTTACAACGAAATAAGGCCAACTTCATCCTATTTTAATGACGATCTTGAAAAGGTGGACTTTTTAAACCGTATGTTTCAGGTTAAATATGTACATACTTTCCAGTTATAAACACAAGGTTTAGTTGGCGCAAATTAGCCGGGCCAATTTAATGCTTCGGGTTAGCAATGATTTTTAAAATACAGGCCGGTCAGATTTTTAAGGAGATCTGACCGGCTTTTTATATTTCTTATTTGCTTAACGAAAACGGGCGTGCATTTTTCTCTCTTCCCCAATTTTTATTAGGAGTGTCACTCATCTGAAATTTTAAAATACCTCCATTTACAATATCAGAGTGACTTAAGAAGTTATTCGCAACATTTTTATCGTTGATGGAATAAGCCTGAATATAGTTTTTCCCTGACGATGCTCCCGGTGCATAAATTTTGAGCGTATTTCCGTTGTCCTGATTGATCGTAATTTTATCAAAATGGGGACCGGATATTACATATTCAGGAACAGAGGGGCAAACCGGGTAAAAACCCATAGCAGCGAAAACATACCAGGCCGACATTTGTCCGGCGTCGTCGTTGCCACTTAGTCCTCCCACACTTGAGTCATATTCCTGTTTCATTATTTCTGTTACCAGCTTTTGTGTTTTCCATGGTTCGCCACTAAAATTGTATAAAAACGGAATTTGATGCCCCGGTTCATTTCCATGCCAGTACTGTTTTGCTGCATGAAAATTATCGAGGTTATTGTTAAATCCTTCCTGACCACCCATTAATTCCATTAAGCCGTTTATGTCATGCGGAACATACCACGTGTACTGCCAGGGAGTACCTTCTGTAATGTAAGGCATTCGCGTAAGTTTGTTAAATTCATCGGTAAAACGGCCATCGATGTAACGTCCCCGAACACACGAATCGGCAGCACTGTAAACATTTTTATAGTTGAATGCGCGTTGTGTTAAAAGCTCATGGTTTGTGTTGTCTCCGCGTTTTAAAGCCACCTGACTTAAGGCAAAATCGTCGAAGGCATATTCAAGTGTTCGCGAAACCTGCTCTTGCTGATGAAACGATTCTTTTACCTCATCTTCCAGCGGAACAAAACCATATTTTTTATACGACTCCAGTGCACGTCTTCCTTTTCCGTTTTTGTATTCAGCAAAATCTTCCGGTGTTTCAAAGGCGTTTTTTAAAAGATACGAATAGGCTTCATCATTCAGTTCGATTACATTTTTAATACAGGCATCGGCCAAAGTTGTTATTGCATGGTCACCAATCATGGCAGAAGTGTAACTGCTCCAACACGGAAAAATAGGAAGCCAGCCACCTTGTTTGGCTTTGTCGATCAGACTGTACATCATGTCGGTATTTTCATTGGGCATTAAAAGATTGAATAAGGGGTGCGAGGCGCGGTAAGTGTCCCACATCGAAAAGTCGACATAGTAATTTCGGTCTCCTGAATTTAATATTTTGTCGCCACCCGAAAAGCTTACATACGAGCCGTCAACATCGTTAAAGGTGCGGGGTTGCAAAAATGCATGATACAATGCGGTGTAAAACTTTGTTTTATCGTCTTCATTTTCTCCTTCAACCTGCACTTTGTTTAGTATACTTTCCCAGGTATTTTTTAAGTCCGATTTTATTTCATTAAAAGTTTTTGCGCCGATTTCTGCATCCAGATTTTTTCGCGCCTGTTCGATACTCGTAAACGAGGTTCCGATACAAACTTCAATTACTTCATTTTTGTTTACATAAAAAGATGCAAAGCCTCCCAGGTTTTTAAGGTCGGAAATACGTGTTACATGCTCAAATACGTCTTCATCCTGATAGGTTCCGTAATTCGTAAATCCATGGCTGAAGCGGGCAACAAAATAGCCGCTAAATCCGGCTTTTTCGCCCCATCCCTGGTAAATCCGATGCACAGGATTGTATCCGATAATTTCATTCTGGCGGGGAAGAATTTGTGTAAAACCTTCGCCCTCGTCGCTGTTCGGGTTTACTACAATGTGTGCTTCGCCTTCGTTGACGTATTTAAACCGAAACATTCCGCAACGTCGTGTTGCTGTCATTTCAACCTGAATATTGTAATCGCTTAAAGTTACCCGGTAATTATACGGGGTTGATTCCTCTTCGTTGTGTGTAAATGCTGAGGCTCTTTCAAGTGTACCGCATTTTAATTTCCCCGATAAAGGCATTATACTCATACTTCCATAATCCTGAACGCACGAACCGCTTAACCAGTGTGTGCCTCTAAAACCGTTGATTGTAGAATCGTTGTAGTAGTACGGAGCTACACATTTTGTTTCGGTAGCCCTGGTTTGTGGTGTCCAGTTTGTCATACCCAAAGGTACGGTTACCGATGGAATTACCTGGGCGTTGTTTTCCGTTCCATGACCATGGTTTATTGCACTTATAGTTGCGGCAGGAGCAGTGCCGATTAGTGGATTCACATAGTTAAGGGGAGAATTGTCAACAGCTTGTTTTGTGCAACTTACAAGTGTGAAAAGGGCGGCAACCCATACTAATTTTGATGTCATTATATTGTGTTTATAGTAAGGAGTATATTTTTATAAAAATATGGACTCTCACCAATCGAATTATTTCAAAATTAAGTGAATTGAGGTATTTGGCATTGTTTCAGAGCTTTTATTTTGCCCATAACGTAAATTCATTTGGCATTATAAAGCGAAAAAGGAGTACTTGCTTTATCAATAAGTGTAGAGTTTACGATAATTTTTAACTTTGAGGCGGCAATTTTTTTTCCATACGATTTATGGCAGTAGCAGAAGAACAAAGTATCGATTTTTTATGGCAATCCTTTTTAAATGGCGATGACAATTGTTTTTCATTGATATACAATTCTACCGTAAATGGTTTATTAAATTATGGTTTAAAATTTTCAATGGATCGCGATTTGGTTCACGATTGTTTACAGGAAGTTTTTATCGATTTGTTTTTAAAGCGAAAAAAGAGCGGGAATAAAATTCAAAAGCTAAAACCGTATCTTTTTGTTGCAGTACGAAACGGAATAGTAAAACGAATAGTAAAAGAAAACCGCTTTCGTTTTGTTAATCTCGACGAGATGAACGATACTCTTGACTTTAACATTGAGTACAGTGAAGAGCATAAAGTGATTGCAAGTGAAAAATCGACAGAAAGAAATGACAAGTTGCTTGGTGCTGTAAAAAATCTTGCCCCCCGACAAAAAGAAATTGTGTATTTAAAGTTTGAGGAAGAATTGGAATATAACGAAATAGCTGAGATCATGAAGATTTCAGTAGAATCAGCCCGAAAATCAATGCATCGGGCAGTTTTGGCTCTTAGAAACCTTTTGGATAAAGAGTCGTTTCAAACCTTGTTGTTTGTTTTTGCAAAAAAAAGATTCATTTAGATGTCCCTGTTTTTAGAAGAAACAGACCATTAATTTAACGAAGAGAAAAGAATGAACGAATTATTTAAATATACCGATGATAAAAAGTTTGTGCGATGGGTGTTAAATCCCACCGAACAGCTTGATTCGTTTTGGAACGATTACAAGGAAAAGCACCCGGAAGAATTGGAACAAATTCAGAAGGCGCGCACGATTGTTTTACAACTAAAAAGTAAAAAAGAAAAGGTCACAAGCGCCGAAACGGAAAATTTGTTTGCCGGAATTATGGATGGAATTGAGGCGAAAAAGAAACTAGATCAGAAACCGCGAATCAGTAGGGCATTTTTAGGATATGCCGCTGCCGCTGTTTTTATTATTCTCATTGGAATTAAATTTTATTTCAGCGAATACCGTAGCAGTTTTTTAGAGGATGCACAGAAAATGGTTGTAGAAAGTGTTGACTTCAGCGACAATTCGCAACTTGTTTTGGCAAACAACAGAGTTATCGAGCTGAAAAACACGTTGGCAAACATTCAGTATTTAAATACAAATCAGATTGTAATCGATCAAAAAGATACCGTTTCCATAGACGGTTCTGAACTTTCAGTATTAAACCAGTTGCTTATTCCACATGGGAATAATGCGATTTTACACATGTCGGACGGAACAAAAGTATATTTAAACGCAGGCTCCCGCTTTATTTATCCTCCTGTTTTTGATAAGAAAAAACGAAGTACTTTTCTTGAAGGAGAAGCCTTTTTTGAAGTAAAACACAACCAGGAGTGGCCGTTTGTAGCTGCTACACAAAACATGGCCATCGAGGTTTTAGGAACCCGGTTTAACCTATCTGCGTATCCGGTTGATGGATTTACTGAAACTTTCTTGGTAGAAGGTAGCGTGCGCGTAAAACAACAGGGATTTAACTTTGGATCTGCTGAAAAGTTACTTGCGCCAATGCAAAGTGCCGTGAGTTACAGCGATGGCAAGGAAATCCTCGTTTCAGATATTGATGATTCGGAGTACATTTCGTGGTATAAAGGATATTTGAATTTTAAATCGAAAAACCTTGAAACCATTGTGAAAAAACTTGAGCGACACTTTAATGTGGTGATCAAATTAAATGATCCGAATTTAGGGGCAAAAATAATTTCCGGTAAGTTAAAATTAAAAGACGTTGAGGTAGAGACCGTTGTAAAAGTTCTGGCAACCACAGCAGAACTCGACATGCAACAGCTTAATGCTTCAACCTTTGTTTTAAACACAGCTGCCGCCAAATAATTTTTTACGTTATTACTTTGCTTTGGTTCTTGGCAAGGGCTTTACAAGAAGTGTAAGAATGCCCGGATTTATCTGTAAGTTAAGTAAGTAGAAATAAAAAAATACCTATTTTCGACGCATGAGATTAAACCTGCTGCTTACTGTCCTTTTCGTTAACCTGTTTGTTTTTGGTTCCCGGGCACAATCGGCTAAAATTAGTCTTAGTCTGCAAAATGCACCTTTACAAAAATTCATTTCCGAAATAGAAGAACAAAGCGACTACTATTTTATTTACCAGGACGAAGTTTTTGACGACGAGCAGTTAATTACTATAAAAGTACAAAATGTTACGCTTGAAATTATATTGTTTGAACTGGAGAAGCAGACCTCTTTAAGTGCTGAACTAATTGGTTATCAGGTAATATTAAAACGAAAGGATAAACAGCAAGAACCACTGCCTGCAAGCAATAAACGAATAATTAATGGCCGGGTTGTTAACGAGTTTGGAATTCCCTTACCCGGAGTAGCAATAACCATGAAGGGCACTTTGTTCGGAACGCTTTCCAATTCGAATGGTCTCTTTGAATTAACTGCTCCCAAAAAGCCGGTTGTACTTGTATTTTCGTTTGTTGGTTTAGGAACCAAGGAAATACTTGTTACATCTGAAAAAGAGTTACACGTTGTTTTAACAAGCAAAGTGATTAGTATTGAGGAGGTTGTGGCTGTTGGATACGGTACGGTTAAAAAAACCGAAAACACAGGTTCTATCGCATCCATAAAAACAAAATTGCTAAAAGACTTTCCGGTAACTACCATCGAGCAAGGTTTGAAAGGACATGTTGCCGGAGTGCAAATTACCCAAAATTCGGGTCAGCCGGGTGCCGGTATGAGTGTTCGTATTCGTGGCGTTTCATCCATTGCCGGAGGAAACGAACCCTTGTACGTGATCGACGGAATTCCAACATTTAATTCCGATGTGCGCGAATTGAATGGCCTTTCAGGAATTAGCCCCGGCGATATTAGCTCTGTTGAAGTTTTAAAAGATGCAATTGCTACTGCCATTTATGGTTCGAGAGCGGCCAACGGAGTAATCCTGATTACCACACAAAAAGGAAATTCCGGAAAAATGCAGGTGACTTACGATTCGTACCTTGAAATACAAAATGTGCGAAAAAAACTTCCGTTAATGAGCGGAGATGAATACATCAGTTACGCAAACGAGTATTATTCGAATGCACGGAACATATCGGAAGTACAACGTCAACAGAACCTAACAGCCATTAACAACTACGGCAACGCCAATACCGATTGGCAGGATGAAGTTTTCAGAACAGCTTATCATCACGGTCAGAATATAACTTTTTCAGGAGGTGGAAGTAATAACCAGTATTACGCATCATTAAATTATGTGCGTCAAAACGGAATTGTTGAGAATACCGATTTTACCCGGTTTGGATTCAGGCTCAACCTTGAACGAGACATTACAAATTGGTTAAGTATTAACGGAAGGACATCGTTTAGTAAAGTTATTCAGAATGGATTTTTGGCAGGAGATGGTACAAACTCCCGAAACAACCAAAAATCGGGGATAGGAGCAACTTTACTTGTTCCGTCAACGATTGGTGTGTACGACGAAAATGGCGATTTTTCATCGGTTTTGGCTTATCCTTTTAGTTACGATGTGATGGACAATCCGGTAGCGATGCTGCAGGCACTCGATCGGAATACTATGTATTATTTTATCGGAGGTTTTGATGTGGACACCAAACTAGCCTCCTGGATTTCGAATACCACGCGTTTGGGAATGGAATACACAAACAGGATTCACGACTATTATTTGCCGAGCAACTTGCAGCAGTTAGGGGCGCAAACGGCAGAACTGGATGACATAAAGATTTTGGGAAATATTTTTGAAGATTTTTTTACGATAAATAAAACGCTGGGTGAAAAATTATCGTTTGAAGCAATTGGTGGTTTTTCGGCGCAATGGGAAGATTATCAGAGCATAAGTCTTGCCGGAACAGGCTTCCCTTCCGACGATCTTCTGAATAATTCAATTCAGGCGGCAACTTCAGTTTCTACTCCTGTAATTAACCGTACAAAAACAACACTGGCTTCGTTTTTTAGTCGCATTCACATGGCATATCACAACAAATATTTGATGTCATTAAGTATTCGTTACGATGGTTCTTCGGTATTTTCCGAAAGTGATAAATGGGCGACCTTCCCGGCAGTGGCACTGGCCTGGCGTATTGGCGAGGAAGATTTTCTTAAGAATACCAAAATATCAAACCTGAAATTGCGCAGCAGCTGGGGTTTGTCGGGTAATCAGGCGATTAAACCGTATCAGTCTCTTTTTGTAGGTGAAATAGTAAATACAGGACAGGGGGCCGGCAGCGGAATTAACGTTGGACTTGCACCCACATTGCCAAATAAAAATCTCTCGTGGGAAACCACTGAACAATACAACCTGGGTATCGATTACGGCATGTATAACGAGAGATTCAGGCTTGTATTTGATTATTATGTGCGGAATACCAGAGACTTACTGGCCAACGTTACACTGCCCGGATCGGCAGGTTACTCAACCTATGTTGATAATGTTGGAGCCGTGCAAAACAAAGGTTTCGAATTGTCGTTGGGGGCTGATTTGGTAAACCGCAAGGATTGGCTTTTTGCTTTCAATTTTAATTTCTCGAAAAATAATAACGTTGTTGTGGCAACAAAAAACAACCAGGATATTATTCCTGTATCCACTGATAACGCCACCAGAACACAAGCTATTGTTCGGGTTGGGGAGCCTATATTTTCCTTTTATCTGCCAAAATACCTCGGTTTGGATGAGAATGGAAAACCAATGTACGACGATGTGAATAAGGATGGCATAATTGACGACGCAGATAGTCAGGTTGCCGGTAGTTCTTTGCCCGATTTCTTTTATGGGCTCGACATCAGTTTGCAGTATAAAAATCTCGCATTAACAATGAATTGGCAGGGTGTTTACGGGGCCAAACTAAACAATGTAAACATGATGACACTAACTGATCCGGAACCAATTGCCAACCGCATTCAAAATATAAGAGACTATTATCCGCTTGTTAGTGATGATTATATTGTGTGGGATTCAGACCGTTTTATAGAAGACGCGTCGTTTTTTCGATTAAAAAATATTAAACTGGAGTACAAAATTCCGGGCATTTCTAATGTGATAGATGATGTAACTTTGTACATCAGCGGACAAAATATTCTGACTTTTACAAAATATTCGGGTTTCGAACCGGAAGTAAATAGTTTTAGTAATGAAAATCAGTTACAGGGAGTTGATTATGCCGCTTTCCCATCGGCAAAAACGGTAACATTGGGAGTTAATGTAAAGTTTTAATTTGTTCGGGATTATGCGATTAAACAAAACAATCATACTCGTTTCAATCATGTGTCTGTTCACTTTTAACGGATGCAATACATTTCTGGAGGAAGAACCACAGACCCTGGTTTCTTTGGAGGAATTGGACGAGAATATTGTTGAAAGTTTACTGGTTGGCATGTACGAACCTTTAACCCGAAGCCGGGGCAGACTTTGGGAATCGCATTGGGGAAGAGCTTTAATTTTGGTAGAAGAACATGCTGTTTCGCGTTTAAGGGAAAAAAACGATGTGGCCAACTATCATTTCGAAAGTGATCCGTATTTGTTTTCTGCCGGCTGGCCTACCATCTATGAATCGATTAGCAGGGCAAATAGTTTGTTAAAACTGTTAAACGACGATCAGAATTTGGATGAAAATTACAAAAATGAAGCAAGGGGAGAAGCCTGTTTTATACGCGCCTTAGACTATTTTCAGCTGGTTCGGATATTTGGCGAAGTTCCCTTACGGATTGAACCGGTCACCGGTCCCGACGATGCAAATCTGGCTTTGAGTTCCATTGAGGATGTTTACTCACAAATTATTCTGGACATGACCGAAGCAGTAAACTATCTTCCTGAAAAAACAGATGATCCGGGAAGAGCTACAAAAGGCGCAGCCAAAACGGCATTGGCCGATATTTTTCTAACACTAAAACGGTACAGTGAAGCAAGGGAATTGGCAAAGGAAATTATCGAAAACAAAAATACCTACGGATATGGTATACTTACATCGCTCGATGAATTGTATTCACCCACTTCACCCACAAACGAAGAAGATATTTTCTCGCTTAAATTTTCGCGATACGTAGGGCAGGGGAGTTTTCTGGCAGCGTATGGGGCGCCTTTATCTCATCCTGAAGTTGCTGCTGTTCGTGCTTTTGAAGATTATGGTGCCAATACAAACGCGCCACTTTTAAAAAACTGGAATGACAATGATTTAAGAAAAGCGCTGAATATTTATAACACAGCCACCATTAACGGGCAGCTGGTTGATATTGAGATGGCCGGAGATTATACACACGTTTACGGCAAGCATCGCGATCCGGGCCAACCGGAAGAAACTGCTTCGGGCGTTGACTATTATTTGTACCGTTATGCCGATGTATTATTAATTTTTGCTGAAACCGAAAACCTGATTAACGGGCCAACTACGGAGGCTTACGATGCCGTAAACAAGGTCCGCAGAAGGGCCTACGGAGTTGATGTAAATACGTTCAATATGGAGGTTGATTTACCAGCTGATCTTTCTCGCGAAGAATTTGATGAACTGATTTTTCGGGAACGGGGTTACGAATTTATGAACGAAGGGAAACGTTGGTTCGACCTGAAACGAACAGGCAGGTGGGCGACCATAATTCCCGAGGCAGGGAAAGATCTTCCAAAATCTCTTTATTGGCCTTTCCCCGGAAACGAAATTTTGCACAACGATTACATCGATTAATTTACTTCATTCAACTCCGGTATTTCTTCCTAAATCTTTTATAAATCCTCCAATCAATTACCACTTGTTTAAGTCAATTTTCATGTGGCTTAAATTGCTGTTTGCTTTTATTTTAGGTTTTATCTGTTTGATAGTTAGTAGTTTGTGAAAAAGTTTTAAAAAACATTTATAAAGCTGTCCATGCTATGCCCTCTTTCCGAACCTAAGAGTAATAAACATTAACAAATCAATTCAATAAAAACAAATTGAACTTAATATGAAGCAGTTTTACAAAACTCTATTTATCCTGATTATTAGCTTATCCACAATTTCCGGTGCATTTGCACAAAGTATGGTTAGTGGTATTATAAGCGATTCAAACGGTGGTGCCACATTACCCTTTGCCAATGTGATTGTAAAAGGAACTACAACCGGTACCACAACTAATTTAAACGGCGAATTCCGCCTTCCGTTAAATGCCGGAACCTATACTTTGGTTGCCTCTTTTATGGGCTACGAGAGCAAAGAAGAAGTAATTGAGATTACCAACGGACAAAATGTTACGGTTGATTTCAGCCTGGTGGCTGAATCGATTTTAGGTGAGGAAGTTGTTGTTACAGCAATGATGTTGGGGCAAAAAGCGGCCATTAGTTCGCAGTTAAATGCGGCAGGTATAGTAAACGCCGTATCGGAAAAACAAATTCAGGAATTGCCCGATGCAAATGCCGGTGATGCCTTAGGCCGCTTACCGGGTATATCTTTAAAACGTTCGGGTGGTGAAGCTCAGAACATTGTGTTGCGCGGATTGAATGAGAAATTCAGCAGCATTCAGTTGAACGGGGTGCAGGTACCTTCAACCGATGGCGAAAGCCGCGGAGTTGACTTGAGTATGTTCTCGTTAAGCTCGCTTGCGGGTATTGAAGTAACCAAAGCTTTAACTGCCGACATGGATGCCGATGCAATTGCAGGATCGGTTAACCTGGTGACCAAAAAAGCCTCGTCGAATCCTGAAACCAGAATAGATTTAGGTGGAGGGTATAATAACCTTGAGAAAAGTATAGCACAGTTCAACCTTGCTGTACGATACGAGCGCAGAATTTTTAACGAGAAACTGGGGGTTCAGGCTTCTGCAAATGCCGAACAGAAAATCAGAAGCAGCGAAGCCTACGATCAAGGCTGGGTGATCATTGACAAAGACTACCCTGAAATCAATAGTCTGCGCCTCTCGTACAACGATGAACTAAGAAAAAGAATGGGCGGAAGTCTCTTACTGGATTATAGCACCAATGACGGAGGAACAATACGATTCAATAATTTTTACAATCATTCTGATCGTGATTTTGTTCGATACTCCAGAAATTACGGTCTTAAAACGGCAGAAGTATCTTACGATATTGAAGACAAAGAAAGAGATATTCAGACCATCAACAATGCCATTTCGGGAGAAAATTATGTAAAGAAACTTAAAATAAACTGGGGAGGATCTCATGCTTTAACAGTTGGTAATACGCCATACGACCATGTAATGGAATTTTATGAAGGAGGAACTTCGAATACCGGAATTGACATCAACTCAATCGGTGATGAAGAGTACATTGACATCATTCGCAATGGTCCGTCAAATCGAATAATTCCTTATGCATACAACAATTACGAAATGTCTGTTCTTAAAACAGCTTATTTCAAACCAAGTAAAAGTAAGGATCGCGATTTGATTGCTTACCTCGATTTAACAAGAGAGTTTTCCTTAAGCGATAAAATAAGTGTTACTGTTAAAACCGGGGCCAAAACACGGAATAAAAACCGGAATAATGTAAACGATGTTTACCGTGCCTATTACACCGGAATGGGAGATGGTTTGTCATTTAGTTTACTCGATGACGGATCTATTGTAGATGCAGATTACAGCAATACTTCATTTGCAAATTTGCAGAAGTTCGGAAACAGTGTTCTTCTGACTAACTTTTTGGATAATCCTGTTGCTTCAAGAGAAATCTTCAGTGGCGATTATGAATTAACACCTATGGTAAATTCCAGTCTGGCCCGCGAATGGTATGCAACACATAAAAATGGTGTAAACTCTGATGCTACCGACTACGAATACAGAGGTCATCCAAGTGGAATTCCTAAAAACTATACCGTAAAAGAACAGATAAATTCAGCCTATTTTATGACTACCCTCGATCTGGGTAAAATGTTCAGGCTGATTGGTGGTGTACGCATCGAACAGGAAAACAATGACTATACCGCAAAATATGCTCCCGATGTGTATGGTATGAGTTTAATTACCAAAGACGATGTAACTGATACTACCCGAAATTATTCTCAGACTTTTATTCTGCCCAGTTTCCATTTAAAATTTAAGCCGCTTGATTGGTTCGACTTACGATTAGCCGCAACCAAAACCCTGGCTCGTCCTGACTTTTCAATGCGTTTGCCAAATCTTGTAATCAGCCGTGGCGATGAAAATACCGTTTACAAAGGGAACACCGGTTTGGAAAATACGGTAGCATGGAATTACGATGTTATTGCTTCGTTGTATGAATCGAAATACGGATTATTAACTGTTGGAGCTTTTTATAAAGAGTTGGATAATGTGTTTTACTTCCTGAACGATGTGGTTATCTCAAACGACGAAATGGTTGAGAGCTATGAACTGCCAACCGGAACAGGTGTTGGAAGTTACAAGGGAATGAAGGTTAGTTCGCCGGTAAATACCGATGGTACCTCTGTTAAAGGATTGGAATTTGATTTGCAGGCAAACCTTTCTTTTCTGCCGGGCTTTTTAGGCAACTTTGTTTTGCGAGGCAACTACTCGGTAATTCAATCAACTACTTACATTCCTCGTTTCCGTTTAGATGTGGATCGCACAACAATTCCATATACCAAAACACCGGTTTTTTACGAAACAGAAGAAACTTTGGAAGGACAACCCAGCAAATTCGGAAACGTTGCGTTGGGATACGATCAGGGAGGTTTCTCTGCCCGCTTGTCGCTATTCTTCCAGGGAGATTATGTGTCGTCTGTTTCGGGCAACGAAAAGTTAGACGTAATGCAGAAAGGTTACTCCAAATGGGATCTTGCCTTAAAACAAAAAATCGAGAAGTTTAATGCAGAGTTGATGCTTAATGTAAGCAACATCTCGAATATGGAGGAAGGTACATATTACAAGTACATGAATCTTGATCGTGGAAGCTCAATTTACGGGATGCTTATTGATTTTGGTGTTCGCATCAAACTGTAAAAGTCGTTCGGGCGACTATAAACAGAACAATAAGCCCGAAGCGTTGAGGGCTTCTGCCCTCAGGAGTTAATTAAAATAAATTAATCGATATGAAACTAAAATTTACTTTGTTATTAGGAATGATAATTCTTTTGGGAATGAATGTATTTTCTCAGGAAAGGATTACTATTTCGTCACCAGCTTACTTAAACGAACCGATTCTGGGTGATACACTTTCAGACGGTACACACCCTGAAAGAATCTATGTATTGGAGCGTGGTGGAACTTACTACGTGCGTGGAGTACTCGAAAACCTGAACTTTAAACTGCACCTGGTTGCCGCCGATGGCGATGGCCCGATGCCAATTGTTAGAGCCGACCTTCAGGAAGATGGAACTCAGTCGTGGATTATGTTTGCCGGCCAAAAAGATGTTGAAATGGAAGGAATCTTTTTGGATGCACAATCAGAAAACGAAGGATATAATCCGGCAAACTGGTGTTTGGCTTATTTCGGAAAAGATGCGAATTTAACGTTTAATAACTGTGTTTTTGCGAATACCGGACAAGGTGGTGTTGGTGCCTGGAATGCCGTAAACGAATTTACCGTTACCAATTGTAAATTTTACAACATGGGTAACATCGAATTTAGCGACCAGGGAGCGGGCCGTATGGTAGAATGCCGCGACAGTGAAGTTAAAAAGCTTACAGTTACCAATAACACTGTTGTAAACAGCTACGACCGTATGGTACGTCACCGTAATGGTGCCGGTGTAATTCACGAAATGGTTTTCAGCCACAATACAATCATTAACAACGGTGGATATTTTGGCGTTATGGAATTGGGTAACGTTGGTAAATCGGTTGAAATTACTGATAACCTGTTTATTGATGCCATGTCGTTTGGTGCCGATCAAAGCGATGCTCAACGTCGTACTGAGTTTAATATGCACGGTGAAACCGATGGTTCAGGAAACGAAAAAATTGTATGGATTGGTTCGGTTCCTAACGATTCAACGGCTTATTCAATCAAGAATAACATCTATTCAGTTTCTTCAGAACTTGCTGCTTTTTATACCTCAAAAGGTGTTGACGGAGGTCCGATTTTAACCGACCACATCACAAGCAAACTGAGCAGTCCTGAGAAAGCATTCATCAAAAAAGATGTTTCTGTGGCAGAAGCGCCTGCTGCTATGATCGATCTTTTGGACTGGTATTATGAAACCAGAATTAAAGGTGTTACACCTGATGCAGATTACAACAGAATGACAATTGATTACATGTTGAATACCTTAAACTGTGCTTATACCGTTTCTGATTTCGACTTCCTTGGAACTGATGGTGTGCCTGTAGGTGATCCTTACTGGGGATCTTCTGCTGTTTCCAGAGTTACTATTGCCTCGCCTGCTTATCTGAATGAGCCTATTTTGGGTGATACGCTTACCGATGGTACACATCCGGCCAGAACCTATGTATTGGAGCGTGGTGGAACTTACTACGTGCGTGGAGTACTCGAAAACCTGAACTTTAAACTGCACCTGGTTGCCGAAGATGGCGATGGCCCGATGCCTATAGTTAGAGCCGATCTTCAGGAAGATGGAACTCAGTCGTGGATTATGTTTGCCGGCCAAAAAGATGTTGAAATGGAAGGAATCTTTTTGGATGCACAATCAGAAAACGAAGGATATAATCCGGCCAACTGGTGTTTGGCTTATTTCGGAAAAGATGCGAATTTAACGTTTAATAACTGTGTTTTTGCGAATACCGGACAAGGTGGTGTTGGTGCCTGGAATGCCGTAAACGAATTTACCGTTACCAATTGTAAATTTTACAACATGGGTAACATCGAATTTAGCGACCAGGGAGCGGGCCGTATGGTAGAATGCCGCGACAGCGAAGTTAAAAAGCTTACCGTTACCAATAACACTGTTGTAAACAGCTACGACCGTATGGTTCGTCACCGAAATGGTGCCGGTGTAATTCACGAAATGGTTTTCAGCCACAATACAATCATTAACAACGGCGGTTATTTTGGTGTTATGGAATTGGGTAACGTTGGTAAATCGGTTGAAATTACTGACAACCTGTTTATCGATGCCATGTCGTTTGGTGCCGATCAAAGCGATGCTCAGCGTCGTACTGAGTTTAATATGCACGGAGAAACCGATGGTTCAGGAAACGAAAAAATTGTATGGATTGGTTCTGTTCCAAACGATTCAACGGCTTATTCAATCAAGAATAACATCTATTCAGTTTCTTCAGAACTTGCTGCTTTCTATACCTCAAAAGGTGTTGACGGTGGTCCGATTTTAACCGACCACATCACAAGCAAACTTAGCGATCCTGAGAAAGCATTTATTAAAAAAGATGTTTCTGTAATTGAGGCGCCTGCTGCAATGATCGATTTGTTGGAGTGGTATTACACAACACGAATTAAAGGTGTAACTCCTGATGCAGATTACAACAGAATGACCATCGATTACATGTTGAACACATTAGATTGTCAGTATAATGTTTCTGATGCTGAATTTATCGGAACGGATGGCACTCCGGTAGGTGATCCATACTGGGATCCTTCAGTAGTAACTGCTGTTAACGAAATCAGAACAACAGGACTTGAGCTTACAACATATCCAAATCCTTTCACATCGTTCACAACTGTACAATTTAACCTTGATACATATGCGAGCGTGAATATTCGGATTTATGATATTACAGGCAAGGCGGTAAAACAATTTAATGCAGGAACTTTTGCTCCCGGAGTAAACAATTTGAAAATTCAAAAAGACAATATGGTTTCAGGTATCTATATTCTACGATTAGATGCAGAAACACAATTTGGTATGCAGAAAATAGTGGTTAAATAATTATAGATAAGTAGTTTAGTTGGAGTTGAAAGCCTGTTCCCGATTTATCGGTGAACAGGCTTTTTTATTTAAAACTTTTTATAGAAAGAATAGTACATGTAAAAGTACTGTTAAAGCTGTTTTATTGTTTTTTCAATGGCAAATTGTAAATTGCCTGTCTGAACCAATAAAACTGAGAAGATGAAAAACAACAAAAATTCCGGGAAAATGAATCGCAGCGAGTTTTTAAAAAGCAGTGCTGCATTTACTGCCGCTACGCTATTTATGGGGCTCGGAACCACAAAACTTTTTGCAGCAGGTGGTACTAAAACACCTGAAATTTCAATTGAAAATGTAACACTAAACAACGGTGTAAAAATGCCAATTCTTGGATTTGGCACATTGTATCTGAATGATGATTTGGGAATTCGTTGTGTTTCGGAAGCTATTTCTTTGGGATACCGATTAATTGACACAGCTACCATTTACGGAAATGAGGCTGCGGTTGGCGCCGGAATTGAAAAAAGTGGCATCAAACGTGAAGAACTTTTTGTTACCTCGAAACTTTGGGTCGATGACTATGGTTACGAATCTGCTAAAAAAGCTTTTCAGACTTCGCTCGATAAGCTCGGACTCGAATATCTCGATTTATATCTGATTCATCGCCCGCGCAGCGATGTAAAAGGCTCGTGGAAAGCCATGGAAGAATTGTACAAGGAAGGTAAGATTCGGGCAATTGGGATAAGTAATTTCGAAGCACATCAGATTGATGAACTTCTTTCATATGCTACAGTTAAACCTGCTGTAAATCAGGTTGAAACGCATGCCTTTTTTCAAGAGGAAAAAGCCAGGACAGAACTTAAGGAATACGGAATACAGATGGAAGCATGGTCGCCTTTTGCACAGGGAAGAAATGAATTGTTTACTAACGAAACGCTGGCCTCTATCGGAAAAAAATACGGTAAAACCAATGCCCAGGTGAGTTTACGCTGGCATTATCAAAGAGGTATTGTAGCCATTCCACGCAGCTCACAAAAAGCACACATGACTGAAAATCTCAATATTTTCGATTTCGAATTGAGCAAAGCCGATATGGAAAAAATTTCAACACTTGATTTAAATACCACGCAATTTCCCGAATGGGAATAACAAGATAAATACTCGCATTTTGAGAAAGGGAAGTACTTGTAACTTCCCTTTCTTATGCCTCTGTATTAGTGGCTTATGTAGTGTCAGTCCTATCGTGTTTGATCCTCGTTGAAGAATGTTAGCTTGTTGCTTCATTACATTACAACGCTCCTTTTTCAATGTTTTTATTACCTTTAAGAACAGCGTGGAATTGACACTTATTAGTTAAATCTTTCGAACTATTACTTATGAAAACTTCTATTTTCTCACTGTTTTTTATTTTAATTTGCATTGGATTACATGCCGAAGATGGCCACAAACTCTGGCTTCGTGCCCAAAGTACATCAACTGTAAATGTTGAGTGTTCAAAACAATCGCCAATCATTGAAATTGCAAAAATTGAGTTGCAAAATATGTGGCAGGGAAAAGCCGGGCATACTGTGGTTTTGAAACTTGCGAAAACTAAAAAACTTCAGGGTGATGGATTTCTCTTATCCGAAAATCAAATTGAGTCAAATACCGAAGCAGGACTTTTATATGGTGCTTTTGAAATGTTGCGTAAACAGCAAACGCAATCCTCTGATTTTAACGGAATTTTTAATCCTTCATACGATCTTCGAATACTCAACCACTGGGATAATCTGGATGGGACCATTGAACGTGGATATGCCGGCCAGTCTATATTTTGGCATCCGGGAAGTGAAGCGTTTAAAGTTACTCAGGAAGACAAGAAACGATGGACTGAATATGCACGCGCCAATGCTTCAATTGGTATTAACGGAACAGTATTGAACAATGTAAATGCTTCTCCAAAAATTCTGACTCCGGAGTATTTGAATCGGGTACGCGAAATTGCAGATATACTGCGACCCTATGGAATTCAAACATATTTAGCGGTTAATTTTGCTTCTCCTTCAGTTATTGGAGGGCTTTCCACTTCCGATCCTTTAAATCAGGAAGTAGTAGTTTGGTGGAAAAATAAGGTGAATGAAATATACAAGCTTATTCCTGATTTTGGCGGTTTTTTGGTGAAAGCCAACAGTGAAGGGCAACCCGGGCCTCAAAACTTTGGACGTACACACGCCGATGGAGCAAACATGATGGCTGATGCTTTAAAAGCTCAGGGAGGGATTGTAATGTGGCGGGCATTTGTATATAATCCTTCAGACGAGGATCGTGCAAAACAGGCCTATTCCGAATTTATGCCACTCGACGGAACATTTCGCGACAATGTGATTGTTCAGGTAAAAAACGGACCGATTGATTTTCAACCACGCGAACCATTCAGTCCTTTGTTTGGTGCGATGAAAGGTACCGGTGTGATGCCGGAGTTTCAGATTACGCAGGAGTACCTTGGACACTCAGTTCATATGGTGTTTTTGGCCACAATGTGGGAAGAAGTTTTAAATAGCGATACTTTCCAGAAAGGGAAGGGAAGTACCGTAGCACGTTGTACCGATGGAAGTATTTTTAAGCAGAAATACAGCGCCATTGCAGGCGTTTCAAATGTTGGCTCGGACATTAACTGGTGCGGACATCACTTTGCTCAGGCTAACTGGTATGCTTTTGGTCGGTTGGCCTGGGACAATACACTAACCAGTGAACAAATTGCCGACGAGTGGGTAAAGTTGACATTTGGGAACGTTTCGAATACTGAAGACGATGCTGATTTTGTGAAAGCAGTAAAAGAGTTGATGCTTGACAGTCGTGAGGCAGCTGTTGATTATATGATGCCTTTGGGATTGCATCATATTTTTGCTGCTCATCATCATTACGGACCGGGACCGTGGTGGGCACCATCGGGTATGAGAAAAGACTGGACTCCTCCGTATTACCACCGGGCAGATTCGCTGGGAATTGGGTTCAATCGAACTACAAGCGGCAGTAATGCAGTCAGTCAGTACCACCAGCCGCTTTCACAGCAATTCAACGATCCTGAAACCTGTCCTGAAAAATATTTGCTGTGGTTTCATCATTTGCCCTGGGATTACAAAATGAAAAGTGGCCGCACTCTTTGGGACGATCTTTGTTTTCATTATGACTCCGGTGTTCAAAAAGTTCGTGGATTTCAGAAGATTTGGGACAAATCAGAATCGTATGTTGATACAGAGCGATTTGCAGCCGTTCAAAAAAAATTAAGGGAGCAGAGTTTAAATGCACAGGAATGGAAGGATGCTTGTTTACTTTATTTTCAGCAATTTAATCAACTGCCAATTCCTTACGATTTGGAACGTCCGGTGAATAAGCTGGAAGATCTTATTGAGAAGGATGAAAAACAAATTAGAGAAGGGCGCAGAAATTAACTTTATTTCCAGGTGTTGCAGGTACTTTTTTTTGATGCGAATATTCCTGTAAAAACCGTTGAGCAAGTCATGCACATTCGCCAGGAAATATCTGCTTGTTAATAATCAATGAAATAAAAATTTGAAAAGTATGTCTGTTGTCTTGGAATATGGTATATTTTCAATATTTGAAAACCAGTAGAATTGATGAAGGTTAAAATTTTATTGATATTGTATACTGTTGTAAGTGTCTTTTCTATAGGAGCTTACTCTCAGTCGCGAATGCTAAATCTCAATATGAAGAGTTCTACAATTAAGGAGGTTTTGCACAATATTGAGGAGCAAAGTGAATATTATTTTATGTATAGCGAGCGAATCGTTAACGTTAACAGAATAGTTTCTATTAACGTTTCGGATAAAAAAATTTCCGATGTTCTTGATGAATTGTTCGAAGGAACAGATGTTGCATATAAAATTAAAGACCGCTTCATTTTATTAACCTCAACTGAAATATCGGGCAACGACCTGCTTTTTCAACAGCAGATTAACATAAGTGGTAAAGTAAGCGACATTAACGGAGAATCGCTGCACGGTGTTACTGTAATATTAAAAGGAACCAGCCGGGGCACTGTTACCGATTCTGAAGGGAATTATACATTGCCGAATGTTCCTTCCAATTCTGTTCTGCAATATTCTTTTATAGGCATGCAACCGCAGGAAATGGAAGTTCGCCTGCAAACAATTATCAATGTAACAATGGTAGTTAGCGACATTGATCTGGAAGAAGTGGTTGCTATTGGATATGGTGTTCAAAAGAAATCGGATATTACCGGGGCTTTGGTAAGTATCGACGCAAACGAAATTACATCCCGTCCGGTAAACAATCTTATTCAGGCTGTGCAGGGAAAGGCTGCCGGTGTTGACGTGACTTCAAGTGAACGCCCCGGACAATTTGGAAGTATTAGCATCAGGGGCGTACGTTCCTTAACCGCCTCAAACGCCCCCTTGTATGTTGTCGATGGTATTCCTTTGGTTACCAATTTAATAGACGAAGACCAGAATGTTATTCTTGGAGGTGTTGACAACCTCAATGTTCATGATATTGAGTCGATTGATATTTTAAAAGATGCATCGGCAACTGCAATTTACGGTTCAAGAGGTGCCAACGGAGTAATTCTTATTACAACAAAAAAGGGCAAGAACGGGCAGATGACATTGAACTACAATAGTACCGTTACCATTGAAACCCTGCAAGATGACAGTAAGTTGATGAATGCCGGCGATTATATAGAATGGCGTCGATGGGCAAAATACTATTCTAATCCTGCCATATATCCCAGTGCCGATAACCCGACCCTCGAAAATGATTATCTGATTTTCCTGGGATCTTCCGATCCTGTGGCTTGGTCTAACATTGAAAAAGGTTGGACAACAGGGAGGTGGGACCCTTCCATGCTGACTACAACCGACTGGACATCAATTGTTACCCGAACAGGTGTAACTCATGAACACACCTTAAGTGCCAGCGGTGGAAGCAGTAAAATGAACAGATATGTATCGTTTGGATATTTAAACAACCAGGGAACGGTTAAAGGTCAGAGTTATAAACGATACACCATTCGGACCAGTTTTGATATTACACCAACAGAATGGTTTACGATGGGAGGGAGCATTAACGGAAATTTCAGTTTAACAGAATTTGGGCAATCTACAGTAGGACGAAACAGTATTATTAATCAAACCGGATTGTACCGGTCGGCACGTATGGTTTTTAGTTATACACTTCCTTATAACGAGGATGGAACGCGTGTAGAATATCCAGGTGGAGACAACGGTGTAAAAACAGTTGTGGATGAATGGAACTATTCTCAGGATCAGAGATCAACTTACCGGGCAATGGGAAGCTTCTACACTTCAATTGATTTTGGACAATTGTCACCCAAATTGGAAGGTTTAAAATATCGCTTAAATTTTGGCCCTGATTTTTCTACTTATCGCGATGGCGTTTATTTGGATGGGAAATCGGTAATTCGAACAGGCTCGAACTTTGCTTCCTTATTAAAAAACCAAACCTTTAGTTATACGCTCGATAATTTATTGTACTTCGATAAAAGCTTTAAAAAACATGCATTTGGAGTGACTTTATTACAAAGTCAAACAGCATTTAAAAATGAGTACAGTTATATGGCCGCTGACAATATTCCTTTTTCGAGTCAGAAATGGAATGCAATTTCGCAGGAATACGTAAGTCTGTCAGATTGGAGTTCCGGAATTACAGAAAAACAATTGATGTCGTTTATGGCACGCGTAAACTACAACTACGATCAAAAATATTTATTGACCGTATCGGGACGCTACGATGGAGCCAGTCAGTTGGCAGAAGGACACAAGTGGACATTCTTTCCGAGTGCAGCTTTCGGGTGGCGCCTGGATGATGAAGATTTTATTGCAAATGCCGATTGGATCGATCAGTTAAAATTACGTGTTGGAGTTGGTGCCACAGGAAATTCAGCAATTGATCCGTATTCAACTCAAGGTGGATTAACATCTTTGTTTTACGCGCAGGGATACGGTTCTTTGCCAGGTTCAAAAACATCAACAATTCTGGCAAATCAGGAATTGGGATGGGAAAAAACGATCCAATACAATGTGGGTATTGACTTTTCTGTATTTGACGGTCGTATCAATGGCGTTTTAGATGTCTATAAATCCAGAACATCTGACTTGTTAATGGAAATGAGTATTCCTTCGGTGACCGGTTATTATACCACTTTTGCCAACATTGGTGAGACAAAAAACAGGGGAGTAGATGTAACTCTGAATACGGTTAATGTTACCAGTCGAAAATTTCTTTGGACAAGCAACTTTAATTTTTCCTGGTCGAATGACAAAATTGTAAGTCTTGCAAATGGAATTGATAATGATATCAACAACGGTTGGTTTATCAATCAGCCCCAGAGTGTAATTTATGGTTACGAGTCGGCCGGAGTTTGGCAGGAAAGTGATGCTGGTGAAATGGAGAAGTTTAATGATAACGGGCATTCGTTTGCAGCCGGTATGTCACGTCCGGTTGATCAAAACGGAGACTACAGTATTGATGCAAACAACGATCGTGTTATTATTGGAAATACACGTCCAAAATATATTTTGGGTATGACCAATACATTCAGCTTTAAGAGTTTCGAGTTATCAGCATTTTTGTTTGGCCGTTTAGGATATTTATACGATACGGGTGGTGAATATCAGACCGGACGTTTCAATCAGAGAGAAATAAGCTATTACAACGAAAATAACAAACAAGCAGAATATCAGAAACCCATTTACACAGAGGCAAGCGGTGATCCGTTTTACGGAATTTTGGGGTATAAAGAAGCTTCTTTTCTTAAGGTCAGAAACATTTCGCTGGCGTATAGCTTGCCAACAAAACTAACAGACAAATGGAAATTAGGTGCTGTTAAACTAAATGCTCAGGCGGTAAATCCGGGTATTGTATTTCGAAATATTGATTGGATCGACATGGATTTGGGAACTTCGAACTGGAACCGGGGTTATACATTCGGGATTAATGTGGAGTTTTGATTATCAGTAATGTAAAGAAATATTTTAATGAAGACTGAAATAAAATACAATTTAAAATTACTGTTGCTGGTTATTCTGATAACGGTGATGGGCTCGTGTAAAGATTTTCTTGAGGAAGAACTGACAACACAGCGCAGTCTTGACTTTTATAAAACAGAAGTAGGAGTTATGTCACTTTCTGCTGGTACCTATTTTCAGGTATTGGATAATCCTTTTGGCGGCGAAGTGATGTTCTCAATGTGCAATTCCGGAACCGATGAATTTCATGTTGGCGGTGACGATTCAAATGGGGTTTGGAATTCATACGACGGAGGATTAAAATCGGAAGTGCCGCCAATGAATACAAATACTGTAGCTACTGATAATTTGTGGAATGAAATGTATATTGGAATTGGCCTGGCTAATTTATTGATCGAATCAGCAACAAAGCTGGAAACATCCAATATCGACATAAAATATCGTTCTTTGGGCGAAGGTTATTTTTTTAGAGCGTATAATTATTTGCGTCTTGTGGCTCAGTACGGCGATGTTCCTTTAAAGTTGGAATCCAGTAATTCAGTTGAAAAAGAATTTAGCAGAGCTTCATCCGAAAAAGTTTTGCAACAGGTAATCGACGATTTTACGCATGCCTACAATCTGCTGGATAATGTTGGCGCACCCATGAAGCTAACAAAAGATGCCGCTGCTCATTTTTTGGCAAAAGCTTATTCGTTACGTGCCAGTGAAATAAATGATTCGTGGAATTTGGCGACAAAACAAAGTGATTTGCAGAATGTTGTGTCGCTTTGTGACGAAGTAATTGCCAATCACCCTTTGGCGACTAATTTTGGCGATTTATGGAATTATACAAAACCTGATGGCGGAAACGAGTTTTTACCTGAATTGATACTTTCTGCTCAGTTTAATCAGGATAAAGCCACTGAAGGTTTTAATTTTCAGCCGGTTGTTTTTACTGCCCGCTACGATGATCTTCCGCAAATGGCACGCGATCTGTCCGGTATGCGTCCCTACAGTCGATTGGCTGCAACTTACTTTATTTATGGCTGTTATGATATGGTGAATGATTCGCGTTTTTGGAAGACCTTTAGAACAAAACACCGTTTAAACAGGCCTGCGCCTGGGACAGTCTATGAAAAGGGCGATTTGGGAATAATGTATGTAATCAATCAACCCGGAGACACGCGTTTTCCAAACATTTATAATGCGAATACAATTATTGACGAAAAAACAGGAAAGCCAATCCCCAATGTTTTTGTAACCTATGCCAGCCAGTCGAATAATACATTGTTGTCTTTGCATCGTTTTCCCTCGCTAAGCAAACATTTTGATGCAGCACGTACATCAGTAAACGATAACAGAGGCGTTCGTGATATGGTGGTTGCGCGGTCGGCAGAAACGTATTTAATGGCAGCCGAGGCAATAATTCGTTTGGCAACTTTGGGCTCGGGATCGTACGAAACTGCGTTGCCGTATATTAATGCAGTTCGCGAACGTGCCCAATACCAGGAAGGAGAAGATCGTTCGGCGTATACCGACGGGGGAGCGGCGTACCCATTTTCTGAATTGGTATGGGATACAAACAACCGCTCATTTATGCCCGAGAATTCATATTACGAATCGAATAATATTACAGAAACAACTGAAAAAACCGACCTTCATATTTCCAGTTTTATGGTTTTGCCCGAACAAGATGAAAACATTATAAGCAAACTCGGTTATTCGAATACTTACGATCGTATGCTCTGTTTTATACTCAATGAACGCTCACGCGAACTTGCAGGAGAATACCTTCGCTGGGAAGATCTTAGCCGCACCAAAACCTTGATAACCCGTGCAAGGGCATACAATCCGGAGGCAAAAGCAAACATACAGGATTTTCATGTTTTACGCCCCGTGCCGCAATCCTTTCTAGATGGAATCCAGAAAGACGGCCGGGTCCTAACTGCTGATGAAAAACAGGCTTTGCAAAATCCGGGGTATTGATGCCGGATTTGTTCAGTATTCCGATAATTTTTTGCAACTTACAAAGTTGGAAATAGCTGAATTTACATGGTTTTCGATAAATTTTCACGAACTTGCAAGATGGAACAGGATAGTAGAAAGCTCTTAAATTTATATTTTTGTTAAGTAACTAAACATTTTCAACTTGCGAAATACCAACGTAGATATAGAATTGGTGAGCCTTTTAAAGAAAGGTGACATTGCTGCATTTGATGCAATTTATAATAAGTATTGCCATAAATTATACCAATTTGTTATCAGGTATTTAAAACAGGAAGAAGATGCCGAAGAAATCGTTCAGGAGGTTTTTATAAAGATTTGGGAGTCGAGAGCCAAAATTGATGTTCATGCTTCTTTCGAATCTTTCCTTTTTACCATCTCATACAATGCTACCATTAGTTTGCTGCGCAAGCGTATAAGCGAAAGTAAGTCGAAAGAATACCTGAAGTCAGTTCAGCAAATACAGAATGCCACAAGTGTGGTTGACGAATTGCAGTATAACGAGTTAAACAAAAAAGTACAGTCTTTACTTGAACAGTTAACACCTCGCCAGAAAGAGATTTATAGTTTAAGCCGGGAAGAAGGTTTAACGCATAAAGAAATTGCAGAACGTTTAGATATTTCGGAAAACACGGTAAAAAATCACCTGGTAAGTACCCTTAGATTTCTAAAAACTAACATTGGTACTGGTCTGATTACCAGTGTTTTCTTCTTTTATTTGTTTTTGTAATAAAAAAAGGCCCACTTTCATATAGTCCCCTTTCTTCTCTCGCACGTAATATTATTAACTTATTTGAAACCACCGTTTAACTTAATACGTTAGATGGAATGCTACAAATTGCAGGTTTAGGTTTTACAGATAGAAATGAATAAAGAAATATTAAATAAATATTTGGATAATAGCAGCTCGCAATTGGAGTTCGAGGAATTCACAAAATGGGTGAATACCGAATCTTTACAAAAGGAAGGCCGGGAATTGGGCTTTGCCGACTGGTCTTCATTCGAACCAAAAGCTGAGCTTCCCGACAATCAAAAATACAACCGTTTACTCGATAAAATTCATCATGAAATTAATTTGAAAGAATACAATGGTGAAAAAGGGAAATACCTGATTCTGAAAAAAACAGTAAACTGGTTTAGCAAGGTGGCCGCAATTCTCATCCTTCCGCTGCTGGGTGTACTGCTTTATTTAATAGCCGATCATAATTTTCAACCCGGTATGTTCGCCGAAAACACAATTGATACACTCGAGGTTATTGCGCCCATAGGTTCGCGCACAGTGGTTCAACTAACCGATGGAACCGAGGTTAACCTGAACTACGGAAGCCGCATTAAATATCCACGTGAGTTTACAGGCGATAAAAGAGAAATTGAGTTAATTGGAGAAGGTTATTTTGATGTGGCCCACAATCCGGATAAACCATTTATTGTAAAAACCGGAAAATTGAACATAAAAGTGCTGGGAACAGAATTTAACGTACAAGCCTATCCCGGCGAGGATAATGTTGCCACAACCCTTGTAAATGGAAAAGTAAAACTTGAAGAATTGGACGCGGACGGAAATGCAAAGCCAATTGGCGCAATGGAACCCGGGCAACATGTTAATTACCATCTCAATACAGGCGAAATCGAATCATTTTCAGGAAACATTGAAAAGTATGTTTCCTGGAAAGAAGGCAAGCTGATTTTCGATAACGAGCCAATTACCGAAGTAACTTCACAACTGAGCAGAATGTTTAATGTTGATATTTTGGTTGCCGACGATGTGAAAGAATTGACATACACTGTTACACTACTGGATGAACCCCTGTTTTTTATCCTTGATTTAATGACTGAAACAACGCCTGTAACTTACTCCGTATCAAGGCGTAAAAAACTATCAGACGGAACTTATACAAAGCAGCAAATAAGAATTGAAAGACGAAAATAAAATAAATCAAACTTAAAACTGAATGCGTATGAAATGAACGATCTTATTTACCTACACTAACGAAAAATGAGATTAAAGGGAAAACTAAAACTTATTCCCTGTTAAAACTACCCTGTTGAACTTGAAATGCAGGGCTAAATTAAATCTAAACATCACTCAAGTATGAAAAAAAATGACAATTGTCTTGGAGATTTGTCGAATCTCCGCTTGAAAAAACTATTCAGACTAGTGAAATTAACAATCTTTATGCTGTTAATTTCTGTTGCAAGTGTATTTGCAAGTAAATCCTACTCACAAGCAGTTACATCTGAAGTAACAAACGATGTTGTTGCGCAGCAAACTACCGTAAGAGGTAAAGTAACCGATCCGAATGGAGAAGCACTACCCGGTGTTGCCATTGTAATTAAAGGTACTTCAAAAGGAACTGTTACAGATATGGATGGAAACTATAGTATAGCAGATGTTCCGGCAGACGCAGTATTGCAATTTTCGTTTGTTGGAATGAAACTGCAGGAAATAGTTGTCGGAACACAAAGCTCAATTAATGTAGTAATGGAAGCCGAAGCCATTGGTTTGGAAGAAGTTGTTGCAATTGGTTATGGTGTTCAAAAGAAATCGGATGTAACCGGTGCTACCGTAAGTGTTAGTTCAGAAGAACTTAACTCTCGTCCGGTAAGAAATGCTGTTGAAGCTATGCAGGGTAAAGCTGCCGGTATTGATATTTCTACCAACGAACGTCCCGGTACTGTTGGAAGTATTAGTGTTCGTGGTGTTCGTTCTCTTACGGCTTCAAACTCTCCTCTTTATGTAGTAGATGGTATTCCATTGGTAACCGAAGTTGTTAATGCAGCAGGTGTTTCATCAAACAAAGTAACACTTGGAGGTATTGATAACCTGAATCCAAACGACATTGAGTCTATCGATATTTTAAAAGATGCATCGGCTACAGCCATTTACGGTTCGCGTGGAGCAAACGGTGTTGTTCTTATTACAACCAAAAAAGGAAAAGCCGGAAAATTAACCTTGAATTTTGATTCTTCGGTAACCACTGAAAAGATTCACGAATATTCGCCTTTAATGAATGCAGGTGAATTTGTTGAATATCGTCGTTGGGCAAAATATAACATTGTTGGACAAACAGCTTACCCAAGAGGTGATCAGCCAACACAGGAAAATGACGCTGCCATTTTTACCGGCGATGAAACTGCCTGGGCCAATATTATGAAAGGCTGGTCAGGTGGTACCTGGGATGGATCAAAATTAACATCTACTGATTGGACCGATTATGTTACCCGCACAGGTATTACCACTCAGAATACCTTGAGTGCAAGTGGCGGTACCGATAAAATTACTGCTTACGGTTCTTTCGGATACACTGATAATACTGGTGTTGTAAAAGGACAGGAATACAAACGCTACAATGCAAACGTAAGTGTTGATATTAAACCTACTGACTGGTTTTCATTTGGTGCTAACCTGAGCAGCTCATACAGTATACAGGAATATGGTCAATCTACTTCAGGTAACGTTGGAGTATCTGTACGTTCAGGCTTATACGAAAGCGCGCGTACAATTTTCCAGTATGCTCTTCCTTATGATAGTGACGGCAACCGTATTGAATATCCGGGCGGCGATATTGCAGTAAAAACAATCATCGGTGAAGATAAATTATCGCAGGACCAACGTACAACCATGCGTGCTTTTGGTAGTTTCTATGCCCAGTTCGATTTCGGTGAAATACTCCCTGTGTTGGATGGATTACGTTTCCGTACCAATTTTGGCCCGGACATTGAAAACTGGCGTGATGGAATTTTTCTTGATGCCACTTCTGTAATCAGAAACGGTTCTGCTTATGCATCGTTGGAGAAAGCTCAGCGCATATCGTACACACTTGATAATCTGTTGTATTACAATAAAACGGTTGGAAAACACGATTTTGGCCTGACTTTATTACAGAGTCAAACACAGTTTAACAAAGAATCCAGTTTTATGTCGGCCGATAACGTTCCGCTTGCAAGTCAGAAATGGAATGCATTGGGCTCTATTAGTTCACTTAAAAGCTGGAGTTCTGGTATTGTTGAGCAATCATTATTGTCATACATGGCGCGTATGAATTATAGTTATCTGGATAAATATTTGGTAACTGTATCAGGACGTTATGATGGAGCTTCTCAGTTAGCAGACGGTAATAAGTGGGATTTCTTCCCAAGTGCGGCTTTAGGATGGCGTGTAGATCAGGAATCTTTTATGGACAATGTTGACCTGATAAACCAATTAAAGTTACGTGTTGGTTTTGGTGCTACCGGTAATGCTGCTATTTCTCCTTATTCAACTAAAGGAAGGCTCGATGCTATGTTTTATCCTTTTGGCAATCTGTCAACAGCCGGCCAAATGAATGTTACTACCATGGCAAATGAAGAGTTAGGATGGGAAAAAACCACACAGTACAACGTAGGTCTTGATTTTTCTATCTTGAACTCACGAGTGTATGGTAACATAGATGCTTACAGCTCGCACACTACTGATTTATTAATGGAAAAATTAATCCCTACTGTAACCGGATTTGAAAATACGTATGCCAACATTGGAGAAACCAAATCAAGTGGTGTGGATTTAACGTTAAATACCATAAATGTTACAAGCAGCGATTTTGAATGGACAACTACTTTAAACTTTTCATTCCAGAAAAATGAAATTGTTTCGCTTGCAAACGGCAAAGACGACGACCTTGTTAATGAATGGTTTATTGGCGAGTCGCAGAGTATAATTTATGACTACGAAGGCGACGGAGTATGGCAGGCAGAAGATGCCGCTGAAATGGCAAAATTTAATGCCAATGGCCATACTTTTTCTATCGGTAATGCAAAACCGGTTGATCAGAACGGTGATTACATTATTGACGCAAATAACGACCGCGTGGTTCACGGAAGTACAATTCCTAAATATATTCTTGGTATGACCAACACATTTAGCTATAAGGATTTCGAATTATCGATATTCGTTTACGGACGTTTGGGATACCTGTATGACGGCGGTGGCGAAGGCCTTGTAGGACGTTATAATCAAAGATCAGTGGATTACTGGACCGACCTGGATCCTAATTCCGAATTTCAAAAACCGATCTACTCAGAAGGTTATGGTGACATCTATTTTGCATCATTGGGATACAAAGACGCTTCGTTCTTAAAAATCCGCAATATTTCTTTGGGATATAACTTACCTTCCAGTGTTACTGGAAAACTCGGTGTTTCAAAATTACGGATCTATGTTCAGGCAACAAATCCGGGTTTTATTTTCAATAATATATCTTATATGGATATGGATTTGAATTACCATGCTTCGAACAGAGGTTTTGTGACAGGTATTAACATACAATTTTAATCAATGTTAAATTCAAAAAGAATGAGACTTATGAAAAAGAATATAAAAATCTATACAAAACTATTATTAACGCTTTTTGCATTGATATTAGGTGTAACTTCCTGCAACCAGGATGCCTTTTTGGAAGAAACACTGGAAACGGAAAGAGACTATTCATTTTATGAAACCGAGCAAGGGATTCAGGAACTAGCTGTTGGTGCTTATTATAAAGTTTTTGCACATTCATTTCGCACAGAATATCAGTTTGCCACTACCCAGTATGGTACCGATGAGTTCCATGTAGGAGGCGACCTTACCAATGATATCTGGAATGCTTATGACAGTCGTTTTGGTTCTATTATTGTAACTATAAGAACGAATGCACAGGAATTGTGGGACAATACTTATGTTGGTATTGGACTTGCCAACCAGATTATTAAATCGGCAACCGATATTGAGTCGACAAATGATGCGATCAAAAAAACAGCTTTGGGTGAGGGTTATTTTATGCGAGCCTTTAACTACCTGAAATTGGTACGTCAGTATGGTGGCGTTCCTTTAAAACTGGAACCAAGTACTACTGTTGAACTTGAATTTACCCGTGCCAGTGCAGAGGAAGTAATGGCGCAGGTAATCGAAGATTTTACCCAGGCCTATAATTTATTGGGTAACACGGGCGGTCCAAACAGGTTAACCAAGGATGCCGCTGCTCATTTTCTTGCAAAAGCCTATTTAACACGTGCCAGCGAAATTAATGATGGTTGGAACTCAGCAACAAAAAGTGCAGATTTAGATAAAGTAGTTTCCCTTACTACTGAGGTGATTGGAAATCATCCACTTGCTGCTAATTACCAGGATCTTTGGAACTATACCGAACCTGACGGAGCGAATGAATTCCTGCCTGAGATGATTTTTTCAGCATCATTCAGTCGCGACCCGGTTCTTGAAACTTATAACGGAAGTCATGTATATTTTACAGCCCGTTACGATGACCTGGCTACGATGAAACGTGACCTTACCGGTATGCGTCCATACAGTCGTATGGCTGCTACTTATTTCACTTACGATGTATTTGATCATATTAATGATTCACGTTTTTGGAAAGTATTCAGAACAAAACACCGGGTAAATAAAGGTGGTGAATCTGGTGGCGTAACATATGTGCCGGGTGTTGATTTGGGAATTCTGTATATCATCAATTCAAAAGATGATACTCGTTTTGCTAAAACCATAAATAATAATGATCCTAATATCTTGTATAATGGAAAATCAATCCCTCACGTATATGTAGCGCATGCTGCCGATGGAGTTGGTCTTATGGCAAACCCAAGGTTCCCTTCTTTATCAAAACATTTTGAATCAGACAGGACTGCTATCAATGACAACCGGGGAATGCGTGATGAGATTTTTGCACGTTCGGCCGATACGTATTTAATGAGAGCTGAAGCAAAAGTTCGTCAGAGTAAATTTACTGAGGCTTTGGCAGACATTAATACCGTTCGTAACCGTGGTGCTTACCAGAATGGTGAAGACCGTTCGTACTATATGGATGGTGCTGAGTCGTGGACTACTTCGGCATACACACCAGGTCCTACTGATAATTCCTATATGAACGAAAATTCGTATTACGAATCAAATAACATTCCGGTTACTACTGATGCAACTGATCTTACAATTGCCAGTATTACTAATTTGCCGGAAGAAGACGAAGCAGTAATTGCTAAACTGGGTCGTTCAAGTGATTACGAGCGTATGTTGTGTTTGGTTCTGAATGAGCGCACCAGAGAACTTTGCGGAGAATGGCATCGTTGGGAAGATCTGAGCCGCACCAAAACATTGGTAGCCAGAGCCAGAGCTTACAATCCTGAAGCAGCACCAAACATTCAGGATTATCACAATCTAAGACCAATTCCTCAATCATTTCTTGATGCAATCTATAAAGATGGAAGTCCTTTGACTCCTGAGGAAAAACAAGCTATGCAAAACCCTGGGTATTAATATTCGGGTTATGAAAAAAGAATACAAGGGAGTTTTCCCTTGTATTTTTTTTGTTCGTATGACAAGCAAACTAATATATGAAAACTGACATCCGGACCAGCAAAAACCGGTGATTTTGATACACAAAGAATACTTGATTATATTTGTTTTTAAGTTTTGATACAAACAATTCAAATTGCAGGAAAAACTCTATTACGATAAGCTATGACTAAAAAAATTTTCTTTCTAACCCTGGTCGCATTTCTTATGAACTGGTCTGCAGGTCAGGCTCAAAAAATGAACGATGTAACCACTCCATTGCATTTATTGCAGCCGGATTATCCGCATGCTTATGGTGTGCCGGGAGTGGATGATATTGAACAGGTAATAACGCGGATTTACGATTATTTAAATCAGGTTACTCCTGCACAATTGGTTGATAAAACGTCAGGAGAATTAATATCCGACTACACAAAGGTGGATGCGAATAGCATTATGAAACCCGGAGACTTTCGATTAACAAGTTATGAATGGGGTGTAACTTATGCCGGAATGTTATTGGCTGCCGAAAATACCGGCGATCCAAAATATTCAGCCTACGTAAGCGAACGTTTGGAATTCTTATCAAAAGCACTGGCTGCTTTTGCTGCTTTTGAAGAAAAATACCCGGATACCAGGTACCAAATGATCCGATCATTACATCCGCACGCACTGGATGATTGTGGAGCAATTTGTGCCGCAATGATAAAAACCGAAAAAAAGGATAAAACCAAACAACTGGATTGGATTATAAATACTTATGTTGATTACATCAGCAATAAAGAATTCAGACTTGAAGACGGGACTTTGGCTCGTAATCGTCCGCAGCCCAATTCAATTTGGCTCGATGATTTATTTATGGGTGTTCCTGCGTTGGCACAAATGGGAAGTTATACCGGCGATTCAAAATATTTCGACGATGCTGTAAAACAAGTCATTCAGTTTGGGAAACGCATGTTTAATTACGATAAAGGATTGTTTATGCACGGATGGATCCAGGAAATGGATGAACATCCACAGTTTCACTGGGCTCGTGCAAATGGCTGGGCAGTAATGACCATGGTAGAGTTACTGGAGGTGCTGCCTGAAGATCATCCCGGTCGCGATCAGGTGCTTGATTTGCTCCGTCGTCATATTCGAGGATTAGCGAATTATCAAAATGGAACAGGATTTTGGCATCAGTTGATCGACCGAAACGATACTTATCTCGAAACTTCGGCGACAGCCATCTATGTTTATTCAATTGCCCGGGCTATTAACCGGGGATACATTGATGCTAAAGTTTACGGACCTATGGTATGTTTGGCCTGGAATGCGGTGGCTACCAAAGTGAATGAAACCGGTCAGGTTGAAGGAACATGTGTTGGAACAGGAATGGGATTCGATCCGGCGTTTTATTACTACCGTCCTGTTAATGTTTATGCGGCGCATGGCTATGGCCCTGTTATACTTGCGGGAGCAGAAATGATCGAACTCGTTAAGTCGAACGAGATGAAAATCAACGACAGTGCAACCATGTTGTACAAAGAAAGTAAGGCACAGATTTGGAAGTTTGATTTTGGCAATGGAACAGAAAAGGAAGGATATACTCCAATCACTGAAAAGACTTTGTATACTGCAAAAAGAGGCTTCGGAATTATTCCATCAGGAGTAGTTGATGTATTCGGTAAAAAAAGTTCGAAATCAGCAGTGGATGACGGATTAAGTTCGGAAGCTCCGTTTAATTTTCAGGTCGATTTACCTGAAGGCCGATACAAAGTGGTTCTTGTACTTGGCAGCGACAAAGACAAATCGGCGATTACTGTTAAAGCCGAATCGCGTCGTTTAATGCTTGAAAATATTAAAACGGATAAAGGAGAAATGCTTACCCAAACCATTGTTGTTGATGTTCGCACCCCGCATATCAATGCAACAGAGAGTATTCGTTTAAAAGACCGGGAATTGCCCAATAAAAATTGGGATAAAAATCTGAATCTGGAATTTAATGGAACAAATCCATCGGTGCGGTCAATTGAAATTGAAAAAGTTACCGAATTGCCGGTGATTTTTCTGGCAGGCAATTCAACGGTTACCGATCAGGAGAATGAGCCCTGGGCTTCGTGGGGGCAAATGTTTCCTCGTTTTCTGAAGCCTGAAATTGTAGTGGCAAACTTTGCTGAATCTGGTGAGACACTAAAAGCTTTCAGAAGAGAAAATCGTTTGCAGAAAATCCTCAGCGTGATGAAACCCGGCGACTACCTGTTGATGGAATTTGCGCATAACGACCAAAAGCCAGGTGGAAATCATGTCGATCCATTTACTACCTATCAGGAGGAATTAATGTATTTTATTACCGAAACCCGTAAAAAAGGAGGAAATCCGGTTCTGGTGACTTCAACCAACCGTCGTAAATTTAATGAAAAAGGGGAAATTGAAAATACGCTTGAAGAGTATCCCGAAGCAATGCGACAGCTGGCCACAAAAGAAAATATTCCGCTGATTGATCTTAATGCCATGAGCAAGGTGTTGTATGAAGCACTGGGTGTTGAAAATTCAAAAAAGGCATTTGTACATTACCCTGCCAACACCTTTCCGGGGCAGAGCGAAGCGCTTGCCGACAATACACACTTTAATGCATACGGAGCCTACGAACTTGCAAAATGTGTTGTTCAGGAAATTGTAAGTAAAAATATGGATTTGGCAAAATATGTAAAGGACGATTTTGTGAGTTTTAGTCCTGCCAACCAGATGCAGTTGATGGTTTCTTCTGGCCTGCCAGCCCTTCAGTGGAAGTTGCAAAACCCGATGGAAACTAAACCCAGGTAATCAAGAAAACACAGTTTAATATGAAAAGGAGATCCGTTTATATGTTTGTTATTTTATTCCTGTCATTGTTCGCATGTAAACAAAAACCTGTTCCTGTCGGACATCAAACTCTTAAAGTGGATGCTCCATTCGAAATGCCTGAAATTATTTATCCGGATTTTAGTGCATGTGAAGAATTTGTGATTACAGATTTTGGTGCCGTTCAGGATAATCGGCAAAATACGTCTGCAGCCATTGCAAAAGCAATTGATGCAGCCAGTATTTCAGGAGGTAGGGTTATTGTTCCTGAAGGAGAGTGGCTGTGTGGCAAAATTCATTTAAAAAGTAACGTAAATCTTCACCTCAAAAAGGGAGCGGTTTTGCTGTTTTCCGATAATCCGGAAGATTATTTGCCTGCTGTTTATACCACTTGGGAAGGTATGGAATGTTATAACTATTCGCCGCTGATATACGCGTACGAATGCAAAAACGTAGGCATTTCGGGGGAAGGCGAATTAAAGGCTAAAATGGATTTGTGGAAAGTATGGTTCGCGCGTCCTCCGGCGCATATGAACAGCCTTAAACGACTCTATGAAATGGCATCGACAGATGTTCCTGTGGAAGAACGACAGATGGTAAACGACACTGCTAATTTGCGTCCGCACTTCATTCAGTTTAATCGTTGTGAGAATGTTTTACTCGATGGTTTTACTATTACAAATAGTCCGTTTTGGACAATTCATCCTTACTTGTGTAAAAATGTAGTCGTTCGCAACTTGAATGTGTTTGCACACGGTCATAATAACGACGGCGTTGATCCGGAAATGAGTCAGAATATGTTAATTGAAAACTGTGTGTTCGATCAGGGTGATGATGCCATTGCTGTTAAATCAGGTCGAAACCAGGATGCATGGCGACTAAATACACCGACAAAAAATTTGGTGATCCGAAATTGTATGGTAAAAAATGGTCACCAGTTGCTGGCAATTGGCAGTGAAATGTCAGGCGGAGTTGAAAATGTTTACATGGATAGCTGCACCGTTGCCGACGGAGCAAGCATGTTTCACCTGTTTTATCTGAAAACCAATGAACGACGAGGAGGTTTCATAAAAAATATTTTCGTGAAGAATATAAAGGCCGACAGTGTGAGTAAAGGAGTACTGGGAATAGAAACGGATGTATTGTATCAGTGGCGTGATTTGGTGCCTACTTACGAAAGAAGATTAACTTCTATCTCGGATATTCATCTTGAGAATTTTGAGGTAAACAAGGTTCAGTTTGTGTCTCGCATCTTAGGGGATGAGGAACTTCCCGTTAAAAATGTATTTCTTAAAAATATTTCAGTTAAGAATGTAGAAGCTGAAGACTATATTCATGAAAATGTAATCAATTTTAGACGAGAGGATTAACCCATGTATATTGTTTGAAGAATAGATTTATTTCTTTATTGAATTAGATTAGAAAAATTTGTAAGTAATCAATTGCCCTATAGTTTTAAAAAAGAAGGAGTTGACTTTTAGCTCCTTCTTTTTTTTGTATATCGACTGCCCAAAAATAAAAAGATTCAATTTGTTCAACCTGTTAATTATTTGTGTGTTAGAATATGTGGATTTAATTTTGAGTAGTACAATAAAAATGTTTTTAAATCAGTGTAAAAATATAGAACAAAAGCATCATGCAAATTCTAATTATTCGCTGCCAATAAGGTCTTTATGTTTTGGTGTCTAAATTGATATTACCAAGAATGGATTAAACAGAATTGGCGGCTCAGTATTCAATGTTACTCCATCGCAATATTCAAAAAAAGAATACTTATTGAGATGTTAACCTAATTTTCATCATTAGGCTTCTGATTCATTTAATTAATATTTCTCTCCAACAACAATCTTATCACCCGAATCATCAACTTTAAAAAGTTTTGGATAACGGATGAAACGTCCGTTTTCATTTCTATGACTGTGTACACTCATCAGTAATTGGCCATCGAATGTTCTGAATAACATACCATGACCGAAGTTGGGAGGTGTTATTGGTTCTTTTTCCTGTATCCATGGACCATCCAAAGTACCAGTATTGGAATATGCTACTCCCTGGGTATATTTATCGTGTACCCAACTGGTCCAAATCATCCCCAATTTACCGGTTTGTGTTTCGAATAACCAGGGACCATCCGTAACTTTACTCGTTCTTAGTTTTCCTTCTTCGTCATATTCTTTACTCCATGGTGATGCACTGGCCCTAAACATTAATTCCCCTTCGCCAACAGAACCACTTAAATCGGATTTAAGCTCAATCTTATCCATAGTCCCGTCCAGATTTCCTTCACTGTCCATCGATTGCAGCCACTCGTAGCAATAAACCATATAAGGTTTGCCATCTTGGTCTACCCAAAAAGTGCCATCGAGTGTTGGTTTGTTTGCAGGCAAATATGTTGGATCTTGCATCGGAACATACGGGCCTTCTGCTTTATCGCTTACCAATACATGACTTGCTCTGCGAGGTATTACATTGCCCTTAACCGTATCTATTTTAGTTGCTTTATTGGTGAAAGTGGCAAAATAATAGTATTTGCCTTTGTACTGATGTATTTCAGCAGCCCATATCATGGGGGCTTTTCCCATCCACGATTGGTCGTTGGTTTTTGCGACATTATACGGACCTGACCACTTTTTTAAGTCTTTGCTTTTCCATAAAAGGCCACCGGTTCCGGTCAAATAATAGGTTTCCGTAGCTTTATCGGCTAAAATACAAGGATCGCTCAATTGAACTGAATCCAAAGGAATATCTTTTTTAACCCGGGTTTGACCTTTATCATACCAATAATCCTTTAAGTGCTGGGCTTCCTGTTTTGTTATCTGTATAACGGCTCCATGCTTTGGTGAGGTAAAGTTTGTTGTTTTCATTACCCCTTCATTGAAATGTCCGAGATTTTTAAATGTTTTGAAATCGCTGGTTTCGCAAAAGCCAAAGTTGTGTGGCTGAATACTAAAAATATCGTACATCAAAACCCATTTATCTTCACCGATACGTTTCCAAACGTTTGGGGCTTCGCAAGCACCAGGCTCCTTGTCAATCCACTCAGGAAGATATTCATAGCCTTCGTTTATCTTATCCGAAAAAGCCATTTTAACTCCATTATGCTCTTTCTCCTGGGCAACATACATCATGCAGTAACGCCCGTCTGAAAGCGGTGTAATATCAGCGTCCAAAACCTGAACTGTAGTATCCGGATATTCGAACAGCAACTCAGGTTTTGTCGTCAATGTGGTGAAATCATCGTCGGTATATGCATAATACATTTGGGTGCGTTCTTTTTTCATGCGCATCGTAAAATATATCATCATTTTATTTACATGCGGATCGTAAATTGTTTGTGGTGCCCACGCACAGCCTATTTCCTCATATTCAGGGAACAGATGGTTTAGGTGTACATTTTTATAAGTCCAGTTTATCAGGTCGTTTGATTTCATTAATACAAAACCCTTGTTATTGCCCCAACCATATACATCACCATTTCTTTCCCAATAAGTATCACGTATGCCCCATTGTTTCCCGAACACATGGAGGTCGGTCATTGCCATATAAAACGCTCCATGCGGTCCCCGGGTAATGTGAGGGTCCCGAATACCATTCTGTGAAGCCAAGGTGTCGCCGGCAATTACCGGATTTCCGTCGTTAACATCTGTGAATGTGTACCCATCATCGCTTATGGCCAGATGGATACTGTGTGTTGGATCTTTAAAGTAAACAAGCAGATAAGCTTCCTTATCTTTATTTTGTTCTTTTACCTGACAAGATGTAAATAGTATCAGAAATACGATTACAATGCAACCTTTTATTTTTAACATATTTCTCTTCATAATATACTTGTAATTTACAGTTTTACTTATTTTTAATCAACAATGTATTCTGACACCCATTATCAGTTCTTACCTGAATGATATATTCTCCTTGTAAAAAATTATCAAGTTTAATATTTTTCTCAAACTGACCCGCTTTTATCATTCCCATAGTTATGTCTAAAACCTTTTGTCCATGCATGTTACAAATGGTAATATTAACCTGGGAATCATTCTTAAGTTTGGTTCGAACTGTAATATCATTCCGAGTTGGATTTGGATAAACTACTAATTCTTCAGGATCGCTAACAAAGTTACTTAATCCGGTCGTGGTTGTACCTAAATCAACAAATTCAAACTGCTGATTAGTTCCTTTCCAATAGGAGTATTGGATTACATTACCAACAGCTAAGTATACATCCAATGACTTGCTGCTGTTCACATTAATAACACTGTAATAACCATCTCCATTTTCCCTGATTTCCCATTTCTGATTATTGCTATCCGAATAGGAGGAAAGACCGATATTGGCACCGTTATCCACAGATCGGTTGGAAACTTCCATCGCCATGGAAGGAGCACTAACTGGTGATATACGGTAAAAACCGTTATCTACTCTTGTTATAATAAATTGTTGATTTTCATCACCCCGGTAACTCCCAATTTGCATATTAACTCCGGAAACACTTGTTTCGAGTGAGTTACCACTTCGTGGATTTATCCTATACCGGTTATCAGATACTATACCACTCCCAACTGAAATAATTTCCCACTGCGCATTTACATGTGTGGTATTAGCATATTGCGCACATTCCGAGCCATCTTCAGTGCGCCCATAACCATCAAGGAACATTCCGGTACCTGCATTCTTTATTCGATAAAAGTGACCACTATAGTATTCAACTTCCCATTGCGCATTAATATCCGATGTGTTGGAAGATTGTATACAAGCTGCTCCATTGGTTTCATCTCCATTTCCACTAATGATCATGCCTGTTGCAACATTTGCGAATTGATAGTTCTCTTCAATAAAAGAAATCTCCCAGCTTGCATTATCATCTGTTGTATTGGCGTTTTGCAGAAGCAATTCACCTTCTGAGGTTCGTCCCGTGCCATCGAGGTACATCCCTGTTGCGCGGTTTCTTAACTGAACAATCTCTCCATTAGAAGGAGGGGCGGCAACAGGCCAGCCATCATTCCACTCAAGTGTTGTATTTGCAAGTTTTGCTATTCCTCCCTCATTGCCGTCGTAATAATGGTAAGTCAGCCGGTTTTGTCCATAACCAATATGCCCTGGGCCAATATATCTGCCCTGGGTGCTTTTAAAAGTTCGCCAATTTTCATATGGCCCGGTTGCACTGGTTGCCCTGCCCACAATAATGTAATAAGTACTATTCACTCCTTGACAACAAAGTGCCCGGTTAACAAACATATAGTAATAACCTTCGTGTTTTATAAGATACGGCCCTTCATAGCTTGCTGCATTTCCTCCTGTAACATGAGTTATATTACCGGTTGGTTTTCCTGTAGATGGATCAATTTGAGTGATAGCAATTCCTGCATGCCACGAACCATATGTCATCCATATGCTGCCGTCATCATCAATAAAAATTGCCGGATCAATTGCATTATAATTTCCTGGACTATTTGAATATACTACCATTCCCTGGTCTTCCCAGTTTGGATTATTTAATGAGGTGGTTGTGGCCAGTCCAATTGCCGAAGTGTAAGCACCCATTGTAGAACATGAATAGTACAAATGGAATTTCCCGTTGAAATATTTAATTGAGGGAGCCCAAAAGTGTCCGGCAAAATCAGGCACATAGTTATTAATCCACGATGGCCAGGTGTCTCCAAATACCGTTGCCCCAATTTGCCAATCAGAGAATTCAGGATCACTCGCTTTTACAGTTCCTATGCCTCTGTTTGTATTAAAAATCCAGTAAGTATCACCATCCTTTGCAATACTTGATGGATCATGGGAACCTGGTTGAGCCTCACATAATACTCCTGTTAATAGCAGGAAAACTATTAAAATGCTTCGATATGTAAATATTCCCAACACGAGTAGGTTTTTCATAAAGTTTAGTTTTATGTTTTCTTATTACTGTCGTTACTATTTTTTCTGCCGGGATTCAAACTTTTCAAAATCGAATAATTCTATCTCTATTTCTGTTCATTTGTCTCCAGCAAATTTTTCATACGGATTAAGGCTTCAACGTAATAGTAATCGGCATAGCTTAAAGGAACATCAATTTCACTCCCATTTGGCATGTGACCTACACTGTGCTTCAAAATAAAGTTCACGTTATTGCCTGAGTCGGTAATATAAGGAGCTGCGCTTAAACTGCGCAATTGTGTTTCGGCAACCACTAAATATTCTTTTGATTTTAACTCCGGAACATAAGCACTCAATTCTATTAATGCCGAACACATAATTGCACCTGCCGACGCATCGCGTAAGGCATCGGGAATGTCGGGAGCATTAAAGTCCCAATACGGAATTTTGTCTTCCGGCAGATTGGGGTGATTGATGATAAAATCGGCAATATGTTTTGCCCGTTCTAAATAGGTTTTATTTCCTGTTTCGCGGAACATCATGGTGTAACCGTAAAGACCCCAGCCTTGGCCGCGTGCCCATGCCGAGTCGTCGGAATAACCCTGTGCAGTATTTTTCTTTTCCACAGTGCCGGTAATGGTATCGTATGAAACCACATGAAAGCTGCTGAAATCATTACGAAAGTGGTTTTTCATAGTGGTATTGGCGTGGGTGCGTGCAACATGGCTGAATGTAGTGTCGTTGAAAGCTTTAGCACTCCATTCCAGCAGTTCCAAATTCATCATATTATCGATAATAACCGGATATTGCCATTGTGCGCTCCAGCTGGCGTAATCCCACGAGCGAATGCAGCCAATAGTTGGGTTAAAACGTGTGATCAGCGATTTTGCTGCATTGTGGATTACTTCTTTGTATTTCTGATTACCTGTTAAACGATAGGCATTTCCGAAGCTGCAAAAGATCATGAAACCAACATCGTGGTTGTCAGTAGTAAATTGTTGATCTTCAACACGCTTTGTGTAGTTTGTGGCCCAGTATTTCAGACTGTCTGTTGGATTATTTTCACAAAGGTACCAAAGTACTCCCGGGAAAAAACCACTTACCCACCATGCCGAATTGCAGGTAACCAAGTTTCCCTCTTCGTCAATTGTTTGCGGAAGTCTGTCTGGCTGGTCTTTTAATGATTCTGCCATCAATAAACTTTGTTTTGTTGCAAAATCAAGTGACTCTTCAATAACCTTCGCCATTGGCTTTTGTTTTGGTGTTGGAGCCGAGCAGCTGAAAAAAACAGCGGCCAGTATTAGTAATGAAAGAATCTGTTTATTCATAATTTAATTCAATATCTAATTTTTATAAGTTGACTCTATTTTTTTGACAATAGACTAATTTCAGTATAATTCAGTTTACGATTGTAAATTTTACACAGATTAATTTCTGTTGCCAAATCCTCAGGTTCAAACTGTTTCAAGCTTAGGTTTGCAGCTGGCACAACCTGATCAATAAGTCCATTGATGTAAATTGTTAGCCTGCTTTGGCTGTATACCAGGGTAAAGCTTACACTGTTATATTTTACGGGTTTGTACCACCTTCCTCCTGTGGATCGAACCGCTTGTTTCCAACCATCCGAATTACCCAAAATATTAGAGCTTGAGTAGGTATTCCCTGCTATTGAAATATATGGCTTCATACTTTCCTGATTCAGTCCATATTCAAGAACATCAGACTTAATAACCGCACCTTCATAGTTTGCAGTGTCAAGATTCACATCCAAAAAAATTGAGAATTCTTCAGAATGTGGAGTTTCAAATGTTCTTTTTGCTGTGTTCATCTCGTTGAGTGTTAACCCGGAGTTTAAATCAACTGTTTCACATTTTAGGTTATAGTCAGCATAAATAGAAGTACAAAATCCTAACGGACGTTCTTTACTTACAATCCAATCGAAATAATCACCATACATCCAGGTGAGTTTCAAAGGAGAATTTTTTCGCTTAGGAATAATGAACGGACGAACATTGTTCTTTTCTGAATCGCGGGTTAGGGTATCTGTTTCACTGATTTCTCCCATGTCGCTAATTGTATATTTCATCAGTTCGAACACCTCTCCATATTTTCCGGGAACTGGCACAGAACAATAAACTTCGTTGGGATTTTGGTCGTCTATTGTCATTCCTGCACTATAACATTTTTCAATGTCGGGTGATTGGTGGAAATGACCACCGGCATTAGATATATAAGTTTTTTGCCATTCAGAACCAGTCCACCTGACATAGTAATAGTCGTGTGAACTTTTATCTTCATTAATGGTAACCATGGCAATGGCCGGATTACCCTTTTTATCAAATGTTGTCTGCCATAACCAATTACGCAGGTGTGTGTTGTCAACAACAGCATTCGTATATTTGCCTTTATATTCTTCTGTTGCAGCCACATGGTGCAGTTGTTCACCTATTTTTGATATTGATTTGCCAGCCACATCTTTTAATTCCATTGAGTTTATATCGATAGAATTAAAATATAAATAGTTGGGCATGGTTGGATCAGGATGACCAGTTGTGTATGCAAGGTAAATTTGGTCTTTTCCATTACTCGCGTATTTGGCATAAGGTCTTGCTGCTGTTGATTGAACGATCTGTTCCGGTCCCCAGGTAATTTCAACTTTATCGTTTGCATCAGGCAGTGTTAATTGTGCAATGGTTGGGTGCCAGCTGATACCTCGCCAGCAAATATAGAAGTGTTTCGGGTCGTCTGACAAAATGAAGGGTGATGGATAGGTTGTATTCTGTTCTGTATTAATTTTTAACTCGGGGCTTAAATCGGTAATGTCACCTGGTTTTTTAGAGATACGGTAATAAAAACATGGCTCATCGGTATGTCGCGAGTAAAAAATCATCACCCGCTCGTCTGGCAATATCAAAAAGGTGGGATTGTTGTGATCATCCGGCTGAAACCACGAGCGAATCATAACTTCTTGTGTCTCTCCGGTATTAAAATCATGTTGACTGGCTTTAATGTTTCCATGAATATCGATATATCCAAGGTATGTTTTATTAATTGTTCCATCCAAATTTTCATAGTGAATTGCCCGGGGATCTGCAAACCAGCACCAGGCTCCTTCTTTTGACACTTCAAATTGTTTGGTTGGCTGAATTGTATTTTTTTGGTTCGAGATAGAACAGCTTGTTAAAATTAAATTTCCTATTATCAGGCTTGTTGTAATAAGTTGTAAGCAACTGCATTTATCGGTCAAAAGTTTGCCCAAACGAGAGCGAAAATTCTTATATGTTTTACTCTTAAATGAGATTTTTGCTGCAAAGATTGGGGTACTCATTAAAATGTTTCGAATACTGAACATACCTGATATATTTCTAAAATGAGCGGTGTAAGATTTACAGAAAGAAATGCCCCGAAGGGCATTTCTATATTTACTCAAACAAATCTAACTAAACTAAATGAACGATCGAGTAAAAACCGTTTATATCTATCAAAGACCGATTCTAATTGTAACCAGGGTTTTGGTCCCACTGAACATCTTTGTTACGCTGAATTTCGCTTAATGGAATAGGTAGTAACAGGTTATATGAACTTATTCCACTGATTGTTCCTTTAATGGTACTTTCAGTATTAAGAGCTGCGCGCTCAACTAAAGTTCCGGTACGCATCAATGTCATACGACGGTTCTCTTCAGCAAACAATTCGCGTGCACGTTCATCCAAAATAAAGTCAAGATCAATATCCGATGATGATACTTTTCCTAGTTCGCTGCTGCCGCTTTCTTCCCGTGCGGCTTTGAAAGCGCGGTCGCGTAAAACGTTAATATCGTCGGCAGCACCTGCAGCATTACCGTTTTTAAAACGAGCCTCGGCACGAAGCAGGTAAGTTTCGCCAAAACGCATAATTGGGAAATCTTTAATGTTTGTCCATCCCCACTGGTCAGTTGGATCGAATGAATCCCATTTACGTGTATAAGGGAATGCAACTTCCAGCGTATCGCTGGCTGCTATTAATGCAGTATCACCTTCTTGAACCTCCACTACTTTAACTGCATTCGGAGAATCTTTGTCGACTCTGTAACCATTTGCATCTACACCCCATGTTGCACTGTAACCCACAGAGTTGTAGTACATTGTTCGTGTAATGTTGTTTTCTGAATTACGGATGTCGCCCTCTTCGTATAACTCGTATTTTACCCAATTACTTGGGCGAATACGGCCATTACCACGACCTCCGTATGGATGCACAAAACTTTCATCAACGCCATCATAAACGTAAGTCATTCCCGGAACATTGTGATAAGCAGGTACCCAGTTACGACGTTGCTGAGGAGCATTTGTAAATCCACCAGAAATTCCTCCTTTGTTGTATTCCAGTTCGAAAGTCCAAATGGCCTCGGTGTTTCCTTCAGAACGACGTTGGTTACCGAATTTGAACATGTCGCTGAAATAGTCGCCATTTACATCTATTGCAACACCATAACGTTCCTCAACAATCGTGAAAAGTCCGCTATTGATGATGCTGGTTAAAACAGTTTCTGCCTCGGCTGGTTGATCTAAACGCAAGTAAACTTCGCCCAGACTTTGCATAGCCATATGCTTGTTGGCACGGCTTTCACTTACTGTACCTGTAATATCAGGTAAATTATCTGCTGCATATTTCAAATCTTCAACAACTTGTGCATTTACCTGAGCAACCGGTGTGCGCTCCAAATCTGTTCTCGCTGAAGATGTTGGCTCTGTAAGCAATGGAACATCGCCATAAAGCGTAGCCAGAATATTATAACAGTATCCACGGAAGAATCTTGCTTCGGCAATTTTAGCAGGTTCGCCATCTTCGCCAATAGCCACAAGTGCATTGTTTGCATTGTTGATAATCAGGTAACACATTTCCCACATGTACTTCACTGCGGCATTCTCTGAATTCAGGTCTTCGTATTTAAAAAATGGAATTTCAACGCCTTGAACACCGCCCGGAGAACATACATCGGTTCCGTCCTGCCAAACACCAGCCCAACCTTGTTGGTCAGACCAGGTCCAGATTCTACCAAAATTATAGTGCAAACCTTTCAAAGCAGCTTCAATACCGGCTTCGTCGGTTAATGTTTCAGGAGCATACGAAGAATACGGTGTCTCATCCAAAAAGTCTTCGCTGCAAGAGATGGCCAAAAACGTTAAAGCCATCGCTATTAATATGTGAAATTTATTCTTTTTCATTGTTGTATTCTTTTATAGAGTAAGATTAATACCAAAAACAATTGTTCTTACTGCCGGATAATTGATTTCCCAATTTGACCAGCCACGTTGCGTATCGCGTTCTTCAGGGTCCCAACCAATCCAGTCGGTAAAGGTGTATAGGTTACGTCCGCTCAGGTACAAACTTAAAGCGCTGATTCCGGCTTTGTCGAGCAAATGCTGTGGTACATCGTAGTTAAGTGTGACATCTTTAATACGGGTGAAGTTATTTTTAACCGGGAATCCATATCCGTGAGGATTAGAGTTTTTATTCAATGAACGCCACTCGTTGCTTTGGTTTTCCGGTGTCCAGTAACCAATTTCAGCAAAACTGTTTCTTCGCTCAATTTCGTCGGAAGCCATACCAATGTGCGAGTTATTACGCATAGCTCCCTGAACGGTTTGGATAAATACGTTCAGTGTAAAGTTTTTGTACGAGAATGTGTTGGTTAAACCACCTGTCCATTTCGGAGCTGTTTGTCCGAGAATAACACGATCGTCGTCGGTGATAACACCATCAGGAACGCCATCCGGGCCACTAATGTCTTCTAATTTTACATCACCGGCTTTAGCTACAGGATCCCAATCTAAATGGTCGCCATTTGTAATTTCGCTTTCCTGCCAGATACCCACTTTTTTGTAATCGCGGATAACACCGATAGGTTCGCCCAGAAACCAGCCACTACCAATATCATCAAGGCCGTCGCCATACAATTCAACAATCTCTGTTTTGCTGGTAGAGAATACAATCGAACTGTTCCATTTAAAGTTTGCAGTGGCAACGTTTACGGTGTTCAATGTAAGTTCTATACCTTTTGTTGAGGTTTCGCCGATGTTTGCAGTTACAGAACCGAATCCTGAAGCAGATGGCAATTTACGCGATAGCAACAGGTCTGAGTTATTAGCCGAATACGCATCAAGCGAACCGTTAATTCGGTTATCGAAGAAACCGAAATCCAAACCAAGGTTAAGACTCTCTTTGGTTTCCCAACTTAAATCGCCGTTACCTAAACGATCGGTAACCATGGCAATATTTGTTGATCCGCCAAACGGAATTTGTCTGTCGGCCATAGTTGTAAAGGTGCGGTAAACGCCAACAGCCTCGTTTCCTGATTTACCGTACGATAATCTCAGTTTCAGGTTGGTAATATTTTCTGCACTCTCCATGAAACTCTCATGACGAATGTTCCATCCCAGAGCTACAGAAGGGAATGTACCGTATTTCATACCGTCGGCAAATACAGATGATCCATCGCGACGTACAGTAACTGTAAACAGGTAACGACTGTCGTATGAATAGTTTACACGACCCATTTGCGAAACCGCTGCGTAACGATCGGCATATGAGCTAACACTTGAGCTGGCGCCTGCCTGCATTCTGTTCCATCCAAGCTCGTCGTTAACAAAATCACTTGCCTGCGCCCAGTTGGTATTGTACATCCTTTCCTGAGATGAATAAACTCCGGTAAGATCGATATGATGTTTGTTTACATCGTAATCGTAACGCAGAATATTTTCGATGGTATACGCTTGTGTTTCACTTCTAGAAATTGTTGCAGTACCAAGCAAATCGTTTACCGATTCGCCGGTGTAATTGCTGTTGCGGCTTTGAATGGTAGAGTGACCTGCATTCAAACGGTAAGTTAATCCTGTAAGTGGTTTCCAGATGTCGCCAAAAGTAACATAGGCAAAACCATTCAAATTAACGTTGAACTGACGGCGCTCAGGACTTGTAGTAGTTGGAAGCATTGGGTTTGCCCACAAAGTTTCACCAAACATTGGGTAAATGGTGTAGGTACCGTCTTCTTCGTACATTCTTCCATACGGACTCATTGCTTCTGCATTTAGCAGGTTCGCACGGCCACCATCGCGGTTGTGATAAACGATTGATGAGTTGGTTCCAACTTTCAGGTATTTTGTAACCTGAGCATCAATATTGGTACGTATTGAATTTCGTTTGTAATTATAGCCTTTTACAACACCTTTTTGGTCTAACAAATCACCCGAAATGTAATAACTTAAATTCTCACTTCCACCGGAAATACTAACGTTGTGGTTTTGCTGAATTCCGGTTTGCGAAACTTCGTCGATCCAATCGATAGTATGCCCGTTTTTGTAGTTTTCTACCTCGTACTGGTATTTTACCGGAGCTTCGTAAAGAGGTGAGCCGTTAATTCGGTTTCCTTCAGCATAGCGTGCAAGCAATTCATCGGTTGAAACCATTTCAGGAATATGAGCAAATTCTTCTACTCCAACGTAACCTGAATACTTAATTGTTGGTGTCGATGATTTTCCGCTTTTAGTAGTGATAAGAATAACACCGTTTGCACCATTCATACCATAAATTGCGGTTGCAGAAGCATCTTTCAGAATCTCGATTGATTTGATGTCGTTAGGGTTGATGTCGTTAATTGATCCTCCCATTTTAGAAATTGGAATACCATCAACTACAACATACGGGCTTGTTGAAGCTGTTAACGATCCGCCACCACGAACCAGAATTGACGGAGCTTCGCCAGGAATGGATGACACCTGTGTGATATTAACACCCGAAACCGATCCCTGCACTGCCTGCATAACGTTTGAAACCGGAATTTTAGCTAGTCGTTCTTCTGATACAGAACTTACCGAACCGGTAATATCCGATTTCTTTTGAGTACCATATCCAACCACAACAACTTCATCAACGCCAATTACGGCATTTTCCATTGTTACTTGAATAGTTGTTTGGGTACCCACTGTAACCTCTACTTCTTTCATACCAATAAAAGAAAAAACGAGGATGTCTTCAGGGCGAACATTGTTGATTGAAAAATGTCCATCCACATCAGAAATGGTTCCCTGAGTAGTTCCTTTTACTAAAATCGTAACACCAGGTAACGATTCACCGTCGTCGCTTACCACTGTACCTGTGATAGATTTTTCTTGTAATGCTGTTCCGGAACCGGCAAATGCTGCAGTTCCAAGAACCATGATTAGCATCAATGTAACAGCCATGGTTTTTAGAACCACATTGCTGAAATAGCATTGATTAAAATTTCTCTTCTTTTTCATAAAGATTCATGATTTAATTAATAAAAATGAAATGGTTTATAACTCTAATAGTCTGTTGCTTTTAGTTGTCGGTATATTCTCACATAGTCAACTTCAAATTTTACAGGGAAGGTCGTTTGGTCGGGATCGCCACCATTCGAACCAATGGCAAGATTCAGCAGAAGATAAAATTTCTGATTTGATGTGAACGGATTCGAACCATCAGGATTTACCGTTTTGTCCAATTCTATTTCGTTCAACAGTTCATCGTCGAGGTAAATGCTGATCTGTTCTTTGTTCCAATACATTGTCCAGATGTGGAATTTCTCCGTCCAGTGCGGATCGGATTCCATAAAATGTGACAACGGAATTTTTGCATCGTCCCAGCTGGCCTGAGACTGATATTGCGAAGCCCATGCAGCATTGGCAAGCACGTGCGGGACATTATTTATACGGTAAAATTCCATAATGTCGATTTCGCCGCAATAAGGCCAGTGATTTTCGGTTCCCAATAACCAGATTGCAGGCCACGAACCTTGTGAGACATCAATTTTACCACGTATCTCAAAATAACCGTAAGGCGGCCATTCCTGTAAGTCTTTTGTAATTAAGCAAGCCGATGTGTATACTGCATTCTCCCGGTTTAATCGCCAGTTGTCGCTAAGTGGATTAAAATTCGGATTAAACGTTTTTTCGCGCCGTGCCTCTATTTTTAAGATTCCATTGGCACAATTTGCATTTTGCGGCTGGTACCATTGCAACTCACGATTGCGCACAAAACCATATTCATACGTCCAGTTTCTCGGATTGGGTTGGCCTTCGTTGTCAAAGTTATCTTCCCAGACAAGCTGAAAATCGATGTTTTGTTTCTTGTTTTTATCAATGAATATTTTGCCCGGATATTGAGCAACAACCAAATTATATTCGCTTAATAAGCAAATACTGGTAAGAAATAACAGTTTTAAGAAAGTAGTAATCGTATTTCTCATACGAGTCATAAGTCCAAGTTTTTGTTTATGGTTTGCTTCATTAAGCAGCAGGTGAAAATGAAGTAGTACAAAGTTGAGGTAAGTTATTGTGAAGATTTTGAACAAATTCGACCGAAGCTTTCATTTAATTGAAATCGTTTGCATAAATTTGAAAAGTTCTATCACATTTTTGACCTGTAAGATTTCTGCCATTAGAGTAATAAGGCTCAAAACTCTGAATATTAGTTAATTAGATACTGGTACGCAATTTGTCGATTTAATTACAACTGTCTGTGTTCGACAAAAATTTGTTATTTTCATATTACTTATCATTAAACGACCTATCAGCAGAAATGCGGAGAATTTGTATTACATTCATTATTATATTTCTAGGTAGCTTTTTAACGAAGGCACAAAATGAGCTGTATTTTTCACACCTTGGAACTGAGCAGGGCTTTACCATCGATAAGGCAAATACAATCGTTCAGGATGATAATGGATTTATATGGGTGGGTACCTGGAACGGACTAAACCGTTTCGATGGCTATGATTGTGTCACTTATCAACCTGAATTTCATGATTCCACTTCCATTACTAACAGGGAGATTACCAAGTTAATGGTCGATTCGAAAGGACATTTATGGATCGGCACGGCCAGCGGGTTAAATTGTATGAACCTGAAAAGCGGAGAGATTACAAAAATTAATATCACAAAGCGAATTTTATCGTTATACGAAGATCACAGTGGAAATATTTGGATTGGAACCTGGAGTGGGGGACTCTATAAATTAAATACTGCAACAAATCAGCTAACAAGGTACCGGGAAAATGAAGTGATAAGCGATATTCTGGAGGATTCCAGAAATATTTTATGGGTAACAACCTACAATGGCCTGTTAAAGTTTAATCCCGAAAATGAAACATTTATAGGGTACGAATATGATCCTGACAAAAATTCGATTTCGGACAACACCGTTACTCAAGTTGTAGAATCGGCTGACGGTACGCTTTGGATTGGCACATGGACAGGTGGCCTGAATAAAGCTGTTGTTGATGAAACTGGTGAGATAACTGAGTTTATAACTTACACCGAAAAGAATAAAACGGGAGATCGAAACAAAGTTGTTTACCGCTTGTTTTACGACCAGTTCGATAATTTATGGATCGGAAGCTGGATAAACGGTTTGAGTCTTCTCACTAAAGAGCAACAACAACTTCCTCCTGATAAAGCTCAATTTTGGTCGTATTACGAGCAGGTTGATAATCCAGGTAGTATTTCAGGCAATAACGTAGCTGCTATTCATGTTGACCGAAACGGTTTACTTTGGGTTGGTGCAAGTGCAATCGATCTTACCTCCATTGCCGATAAAGGACTTAATCGTTATGTACTTCCGTTAAGAATGGACGAAGCTGATAACAGAGTTTTCGTTCATTGTTTTGCAGAGTACAAAAACCAGCTTTGGGTAGGTACAACGTATAATCTTTTGCAGTACGAGAAACGGAATGGGGTTTATGTTTTAACCGAAGACTACGGCGAGCTAATTTATACAATGAACAACCGAAAGTACATTGCCTATAACATATTTGATATGTTTGCCGATTCCACAGGACTTTGGATTGGTGGCGAAGATGCCGGCATTCTTCATTATCCAATAAAAAAGGATTTAAAATTAGATACAAAAAGGCCTGCCATTTTTAATACGGTAACACAACCATCGCTTTCCGGCAATAAAATAACTGAGGTATGCTCGTCAAAAAAATATCCGGGTGTGATTTGGGTCGGAGTAAATGAGGTTGGAATTGTTAAAATGGAGCGATCGGGTAACAAGGTTACCAACATTAAAAAATATTTTGCAGGAAATAACAATAAAACACTTAGCAACAATATTATCCGCTCTGTTTATGAAGATAGCAAGGGGAAAGTATGGATTGGCACAGAAAACGGATTAAATTGTTTTGATCCGGAAACTGAACTAATTGAAAAGTTTTATTACTCTGCCAACGATACAAATTCACTGAACGACAACGCAATAAATGCAATTATGGAGGACCACGCCAACAATTTATGGGTAGGTACAAATTCAGGTTTAAATAAAAAAATAATTGTTAGCGATACTGACGGCAATCAAAAAATCAAGTTTAAAGGATATCCTGATACTGAATACCTGAGTAACGAATTCATATCCGGATTACTGGCTGATCAGTCTGGTAATTTATGGATAAGATTGTACAGGGGCGTACTAAAGTTCGATTCCCAAAAGGAAGAAATAAATGAGGAGTATTTTTCTCAGGATTATAAAAATGAACGATTTGAAAGAAATGCAGAACTTATATCGAACGATGGGAATTTAATATTGGCAAATCTGGCAAGTTTTATTTTGATGAATCCCAACAATATCTCCAACAAACCAATCCCCAAAGTTGAGATGACTGACATAAAAGTTTTTAATACCAGTATTTTTGAAAATACAGATCTACAAAATAAATATGGTATAAACTCTACTATTCCATATGTCGACGGGATAAAACTTTCGTATAAAGACAAAATGGTAACCTTCGTATTTTCCGCAATGGATTATAAAAATCCGGACAAAAATACCTATTACTATAAGCTCGATGATTTTGATTACCAGTGGAACATTATCGAGGGAAGCAACTCGGTTACTTATACCAATATTCCTCCCGGAAACTATACCTTTAAAGTTAGCGCAAGTAATTCCGAAAATCCGCAAAACGATGAAATATCAACGATGTTACTGATTGTAACACCTCCATGGTGGAAAAGCAACCTTGCATATGCCATTTATTTCATTCTTTTTACCGGCCTGTTGTATGTATATCAGCGGCTGTCCATTATCCGGGCAAAAGAAAAGCACACGCTGGCTTTTGAAAAAATGAAATCTGAAGAATTACAGCGGATGAATGAACAGAAATCGCTGTTTTTTACCGATATCACACACGAACTGCGCACACCGTTAACACTAATTTTGGGGCCATCGAAAGAGTTGCTGGACGATAAAAAATTAAGTTCGGATTCGCATAAACTGGCACACCTGATAAACACCAGTGCCTATAAACTTTTACGATTGGTTAATCAATTACTGGAGTTCAGGAAAATTGAAAAAGGAATACCCGACAGTTTGTACATACAACATTGTAACTTATCTGGTCTGTTGCACGAGGTCTACACATTTTTTAAACCAATGGCAGATTCGCGCGAAATTGAATTTTCGTTAACAATATCTCCTGAAACTATCATGGCCTATTTTGATCCTGATAAGATGGAAAAGATTGTTTTTAACCTCTTATCGAATGCTTTTAAATATTCGCCTGATAACAGCGCCATTTCAATGAATGTGTTTGAACGCACTAACATGACCAATAATTCGGAGGTGATAATTGAAGTACAAGACGGTGGTGTTGGAATTGCAAAAGAATACCAGGAGAAAATTTTTGAACGTTTTTACCAGATAAAGCAAGTACGGACACAAAGCACCGGGGGAATTGGCTTATTTATGGCTAAGGCCATGATTGAACAACACGGCGGATCAATTGAATTGGATAGTGAAGTTGGTAAGGGCAGTTGTTTCCGAATCGTTCTACCGGTAAACAGCGATCTGGCAACAATGGCTGAAAAATCAGATAAATGGAAGCCGGAAGATTCGATAAGTTCACTAGTGCAATCGGATGAAACGAATTTCGATACTATTTTACACGATGTTGCTTTCAGTGCATCAGATAATAAAAAACCACACGTACTGGTTGTTGAAGATGATACCGATCTGAAGGAGTTTTTGTGCACAGGCCTGGCAAAATACCTTAAAGTAGAATGCGCAAGTAATGGAAAGGAAGCACTCGAAAAAGTAGAATCAAATGCTCCCGATCTAATTCTTTCAGATGTGATGATGCCGGAAATGGATGGTTTTGAACTCTGTAAAAAACTTCGAAACGATCTAAATTATTCACACATTCCGGTTATTTTCCTTACCGCCAAAACCATGCAGGAAGACCATATTAAAGGATTAAAACTTGGAGCCGTAGATTATATATACAAACCGTTTAATATGGTTTCTTTATCGCTTAAAATCTACAACCTTTTAACACTACAAAAGCAGAAACAAGAACGTTTACGAACCGAGCAACTGCTTGAACCGGAGCAGATCGAACTTTCTTCACTCGACGAAGAATTCCTGAAAGCGGCGGTTCAATCGGTGCAAAACAACCTGGATAATGCTGGTTTCGATGTTGAAGCTTTTAGTTCGGAACTAAAAGTTAGTGCCAATCAAGCCTATCGAAAAATAAAAGCACTTACCGGACAAACAGCAAATGAGTTTATCCGCACGCAACGTTTAAAAGTTGCATCGGGGTTACTCGTTCAGAATAAACGCTCGATAAGTGAAGTTATTTATATGGTTGGATTTACCAGTCCGTCGTATTTCAGTCGTTGCTTTAAAGATTTTTACGGTTGCACACCAAAAGAGTACATTGAAAAGAATGCCCGTAGTTAATTTTAGCAGGTTTTCTGCCTCTTGAATCGAATATCTGCAATTTTACGTTGAATTTATGCCACGTTATAACAAAGTGGACTGATATTTTTGCAAAACCTTGTAAAAATACCTGAATCAATAAAATCAAAAGAATTAGTTATTATGAAACTACGATCAATCCAACTTGTCTCCTTTCTACTAACTTTATTTCTGGCGTCCACACTTATCGGATGCAGTTTGGAAAAAAAACAGACTTTAGGATTTCAAAACTTTTATCCGGGAAAACTCTGGTCAGATGCCGACAGTGTACATATTAATGCCCACGGAGGCGGAATTCTTTATTACGACAATACCTACTATTGGTTTGGCGAACACAAAAGCGCGCATACCAGCTCGGCACAGGTAGGTGTAAATTGCTATTCATCTACCGATTTATACAATTGGAAACACGAAGGCGTTGCCTTGTCTGTTAATGATAGCGTTGGAAGCGATATTGAAGCATGTTGTGTAATGGAACGCCCAAAGGTGATTTACAATGCAGAAACGCAACAATTTGTACTTTATTTTCATTTAGAATTAAAAGGAAAAGGCTACAGTGCTGCACATGTTGGAATAGCAATAAGCGACAAGGTTACCGGGCCATACACCTATTTACGTTCTTTACGACCGAATCCTGGAATCTGGCCGCAAAACATGAAAGGAGAGCAGCAAACAAGCACCATTACAACGGATAATTTTTCTGCTTGGTGGACCGAAGAATGGATGCAGGCTGTTAAAGATGGTTTGTTTGTTCGTCGTGATTTTGAAGGAGGCCAGATGTCGCGAGATATGACTCTTTTTGTTGACGATGACGGTAAAGCCTATCATATTTTTGCATCGGAAGAAAACCTGACACTGCACATTGCCGAATTGAGCGATGATTATTTAAGTTACACCGGAACATATATACGTGTGGCTCCCGGTGGGCATAATGAGGCACCTGCCATTTTTAAAAAGAACGGGAAATACTTCATGATAACATCGGGATGTACCGGCTGGGATCCTAACGCTGCCCGTTTATTTTCAGCCGAATCAATTTGGGGGCCATGGACACAACATCCAAATCCTTGTGTTGGGCCTGATGCCGATTTGACTTTCCACTCACAGAGCACATACATTTTACCTGTGGCCGGGAAAGATGATGCCTTTATTTTTATGGCCGATCGATGGACGCCTAAAAAACCGATCGAAGCAAGTTACATTTGGTTGCCCATCCAATTTGAAAACGGATTGCCAGTATTAAAATGGCAAGATCAATGGGATTTAAGTGTATTTAATGAAACGAAATAAAGATATAGTAATGAGGAAAATAATTGTAATTGTATTGTTTTTTCTGCCAATTATCGGATTGGCACAGGAGCCTTTTATTCAACATGCTGACGGACGGGAATTTACAAGTCTGAACGGAAAATGGAAATATGTTCTTGATCCATACGAACAAGGGCAAATAGGTTTTATGCCTGTTTACGAGAATGTAAAACAGAAAGATAAATCAGATCGTGTTGAATACAGTTTCGACGATGCTCAAACACTTTGGGTGCCGGGAGCCTGGGATGCCCAAAAAACTGAACTTTCTTATTACGAGGGCAGCATCTGGTATCGCAAAACCTTTGATAAAAACGATCTTTCAAAAAACAAACGCTATTTTGTTTATGTGGGTGCTGCAAATTATATGAGTACAGTAACACTAAACGGTAAGGTGCTGGGCATTCACGAAGGGGGTTTTACTCCTTTTGCTTTCGAAATAACTGATTTAATTAAAGAAAAGGACAACTTTCTGATTATCGGAGTAAACAATACCCGGATAAAAGATGGGATACCTGCACAGGTAACTGACTGGTTCAATCATGGAGGAATTACCCGCGATGTGAAACTGATTGAAGTTCCGAAAACTTTTGTGAGTAACTATTTTCTGGCGTTGGATAAAAATACACTTCATTCAAAAACAAGAGAGATTAGCGGGAAGCTGGAACTAAACGGAAAGTCTTTTCCTGAAACAGCCCGGATAGTGATACCGGAATTAAACGTTAGCGAAGAAGTAACTGTAAACGATAACGGAACAGGCAATTTTACAATCGGTGTGAAAAACCTGGAACTTTGGTCTCCTGAAAATCCAAAATTGTACAAGGTCTCCATCGAAGCCGGAAAGGATAAAGTAACAGATCAAATCGGATTCAGGACCATTGAAACGCAAGGCAAAAAGATCTTGTTAAATGGCGAAGAAATTTTCCTACGAGGAATTTCGCTGCACGATGAAAATCCGCTTCGTGCCGACCGTGCAAATTCGGTTGAAGACGCCAATCTTGTTGTTGGTTGGGCAAAAGAACTGGGATGTAACTTTATCCGTCTGGCACATTACCCACACCAGGAGAATATTCTTCGCGCAGCCGATAAAATGGGCATATTGCTTTGGGAAGAACTGCCTTTATATTGGGGCATCGATTGGAAAAACCAGGCAGTTCTGGAAAAAGCAAAACAGCAGTACTCGGAAGTAATTAACCGCGATTATAATCGGGCAAGTTCGATTATCTGGTCCATTGCAAACGAAACTACACCAACCGATGCTCGAAACGCTTTCCTTGGTGCGGTTGCTGATCACGTTCGTTCAATGGATGATACTCGCTTATTATCGGCAGCGTGTAAAAAAGACCAACCCGGGGATGGTAATAAAGAAAAATATTACACCATTAACGACCCGTTAATGAAGTACCTCGATGTTGTTAGTTTTAACGAATATCTTGGGTGGTATGGCGGTTTACCTGATGAATGTCGCGAAAAGGTTATCTCATCGGATGAAGACAAACCGATTATTGTCAGTGAATTTGGAGGTGGAGCTTTGCAAGGATTTCACGCCGATAGTCTTACCCGCTGGAGTGAAGAATTTCAGGAATATTTGTACCATGAAAGTATTTCTATGTTTGATAAAATTGAGGGTTTGGCAGGAATGACTCCCTGGATTCTGGTTGATTTTATGTCACCACTTCGACAATTACCAGATGTTCAGGACGGCTGGAACAGAAAAGGATTGATTTCTGAAAAAGGATATAAAAAGAAAGCCTTTTTTGTTTTGCAGGAATATTATAATTCAAAGTAAACCAATATTTTTTTAAGAATACCACGGAAGGGTAGATCCCAAAAAGAATGAAACTTCTTTGGCGACTGTGAAATCAATTGGTAAGGGTATTCAGTCGCCATTTACTATCATAAATGATGATAGATAACCGATGGATTGGACAACGTCTTTCGTTTGTGATATTTGAAAATGGTAAAAATCCACAAGACATACACTGACGGATCTAATTGAAAAGGAATGGGTATGTATACGGATATAACTAAAAAATAAACCGATGTAATAAATTTTATTACATCGGTTTATTATATGTAAATGGTGCCCAGTAAAGGACGATTTTGTGCTATCTTATGCTATCTTATGCGCTTAAAATCAACTTATTACAGAAGTCAAAAGTTTTTGTTCTCGGTAAAGTCTCTCTTAATTCTCTACTTTTGAATATCACTAATGAAGTGAAGATCTAATTTTATGGAAGTAAAAGCAGCAATTATTTACATAGGAATAGCTCAATGTTTGTTTGCAGCATTGTTGATTTTTTTCAAAACGGCCATTAAACATATTAGTTCTCCTATTGCAAAGATAGGAAAAATGGGAGAGAAAGTAGTTCTGGTTATTGTTCTTCAAACTATTTGAAATAGGAGAATCAAATGAAAGAGTTGTATTGATGTATTTTTGATACAATTCTGTTGTCTTAGAGTACTTTAATACGGAGCCTTTATAATTGCAAATACTTTAAGCATTCAAAAGTGCTTTCTATTTACTACTTTTGAATATCACTAATGAAGTGAAGATCTAATTTTATGGAAGTAAAAGCAGCAATTATTTACATAGGAATAGCTCAATGTTTGTTTGCAGCATTGTTGATTTTTTCAAAACGGCCATTAAATATTGCAGATAAAATATTGGGGAGTTGGTTATTAACATCTTCGCTTCTGTTCATTTTTAATTTCTTTATAGTCTACTACAATGTTCAGAACTATATTTGGCAGGTTCCGTATTGTTTAACCGTTGCTTTTCCCGAATTCCTTGTTTTATATACTATTTACATAACTTCAGGGGACACGAAATTTCAAAAGAGGTATTTACTTTATTTTATTCCATCATTAATAGGTTTTATTGCAATTTTCTCTTCCTATGTATCAAATCCAAATGAGTTTTTCTCTCTTGATGTAAGAAGATTAGGTTTACCATCTAGGTTGTTAACCTATTTGCTGGATACAACACTAACAGGTTATTCAATTCTATCACTCTGGTTAATATATCGATATAAAAAGCGAATAAATAACTCGTATTCGTTTGAGTCTTCTAAAATTAACCTGACCTGGCTAACAACTGTAATTGTGGGATACTATTTAACCAGTAGTTTCCTTGTGATAATAAGTAAATACTATTTTCAATTATTTGAATATGAAGTGGTTACTGATGTTGGAAATGGAATGCAATTGATATTTATTTATTTGTTAAGCTACTTTGGATTAAAACAACAAACCCTGATTTCAGAACGTAAACCTGTTTTCTTAAATAAATTTCGTTTTAAAGGCTCTGATCCTGAAAAATACCAAAAATCGGGTTTGAAGGAAATTTCCAAAGTTGAGGAATACTTAAAGAAACTGGTTGATGATATGAATAAACTGGAGCCATGGAAAGACAATGAATTATCAGTGGCAAAGCTTTCAGAGTTAACCGGAATTCCGAGGCATTACATTACTCAGATACTAAACGATAACCTGCAAAAGAATTTTTACACTTTTGTAAACGAGTACCGCACCGAATACGCTAAAAAATTGATCGTATCACCGGTTTACAGTCATTGGTCGATAGTTGCTATTGCCTACGAAAGTGGTTTTAATTCGAAAGCAGCATTCAATAATTTTTTTAAAAAATACACTGGAATAACCCCAACTGAATTTAAAAAGAATCACATTCGTGCTGCTAAAAAGCACGATTAGTCCTAAATAAAATCTTCTAATTCAAGCTTTTATTTGTTTTGTAACTATCAGTGCGATAGTTTCCTACAAAATCAAGACGTTTAAATGACGTGGAATCTGGACGTATATTTACTACGGCATGCGCAGTGAGGCGCCTGTGTTTTTCTTTTTGTATAAGATTGCTCCTGAAATGTAAGCGATTCGTAGTTCGCTTGGGAATTAATTTAACTTAAAATTTATGAAAAATCACAGAAATTGGGCAATTCTGCCCATGCATGGAAAAACGTTAAGGTTTCTTTCTGCATTAACACTCTGCATGCTTGTTGCAATGAGTGTTTTTTCTCAGACAAAAGCTATTTCAGGGAGGGTTACCGATTCAAATGGTGAACCTCTTCCGGGAGTAACTGTAATTGTCAAAGAAACAACTATCGGTATTACTTCCGACTTTGATGGAAACTACTCACTTGAAGTTCCGGTTAATGCTGAGGTTTTATCCTTTTCGTTCGTAGGGATGAAAACTCAGGAAATTGAGATTGGTACCCAAACCCGAATTAATATTGTGCTCGAAGAAGAATCAATTGGATTGGATGAAGTAGTTGCAATTGGTTATGGAGTTCAAAAAAAGAGCAATATTACAGGTGCCATAAGTAGCGTAAAAGGTGAAGAATTGGCAAGTAGTCTTGGTTCAAATGCGGCCTCTGCAATACAAGGGAGGGTTTCTGGTGTACAGGTAGTAAATAATTCCGGAGCTCCTGGAGCAACTCCTACCCTAAGAGTACGTGGTTATAGTTCAAACGGATCAAGCGATCCCCTATACATTGTTGACGGACTTAAGGTAAGTGATATTAGTTACCTGGAACCAACTAGCATCGAAAGTATGGAGATTCTGAAAGATGCAGCCAGTGCCGCCATTTATGGTGCGGAAGCAGGTAATGGAGTTATCCTAATTACTACGAAGTCAGGAAGTCTGGGACAGACAAAAATAATGGCTGATGTACAATGGTCTTTTTCGAACCTTGCCAACAAAGTTGATTTGTTAGATGCTGAGCAGTATACACAATTTTATACCGAAGCATTTGGCGATGTCTTTACTTCACTTTATAACGAGCACTATATTGATGGAACTGATACAGATTGGCAAGATGAAATGTACGAGACGGGGCTCATGCAGAAGTATAACCTGAGTTTACAGGGAGGAAACAAAGCGGGAAAATTCTTTATTTCTCTTGGTTATATGGATAATGATGGTATGGTGAAGTTAGACCGGGACTATTACAAACGCTTTACTGGTCAGATTAATTCAAGTTACAATATTAAACCTTGGTTAGAGGTGGGGTCTAATAATACCATCACAAGTGTTAATAGTTCTACTTTGTCTGAAAATAGTGTGCAATATGGAATGATGAAAGATATTGTGCTTGCAGATCCATTGACACCGGTTTATTACAATTCGAATGATTTACCAGCCCGTGTTCAGACGGTTATTGCGAATGGCTTGCACCCGGTAACCAGTGATAATGGAGAATATTATGGATATAGCTGGGCGCGAAGTGGTTTAAATCCTTTAGCCGCTGTTCAAACCAGTAACACCGCAAATAAAACTTTCTCAGTTAATGGCATGACCTACGCAAACATTAAACCATTTAAGAATTTTGTTTTTACTTCTCGTTTAGGGTATACCTTAGGGAATGTGGCAAATCAAGAGTATAATCCAACACGATGGGATGGTTATTTTAAAGATGTAGACGCGCCTCTTGTGTTGCGGTCGCAGCAGGTTGCAGCCAGATACTACCAGTGGGAGAATTTCTTCAATTATACGCTTGAAACTGAACAAACGGGGAATTTCTCGATAATGGCTGGTTCTAGTTATATAAATAAAGAGTATAATATTGTTGGAGCGCAAACGAATGAATTATCAAGCGAAGAACCTAATTTCATTTATTTGAATTACAGTACTACCAGTGCGAATGATTTTGTGACAGGTAATTTATCCTATCAACGTCAGATTGCATATTATGGTCGTTTAAGTTGGGATTATAAGAATCGATACAATGTGCAAGCAAACTTTCGTGCCGATTCATATGATGCAGCCTATTTAGACCTTGATCATAACTGGGGATACTTTCCTTCAATTTCTGCCGGATGGACCTTCTCGAATGAGAATTTTATGGAGAGTGTAAAAGGGAACTTTTTTACTTACGGTAAATTGCGTGCAAGTTATGGTGTAAACGGATCTATTAGTAACCTTGGAAATTACATGTATGCTGCAACCCTTAGAACTGGACAGTATGATTTGACAGGTAATACCGCCAATATGGCCTATTGGTTAGATGATCAATTGTATCGTGGAACTTATCCCAATTCAGTATTGGCAAATCCAAAATTACGTTGGGAGCGCTCTAAACAACAAAACTATGGTCTTGATTTAAGATTTATGAACGATAGGCTGAGTACTACAATCGAGTATTACAATAAGCTTACAGATGGTTTACTTATTCAATCAGTTGCACCGCTCGTTACAGGTGCGGAAACGGTTTTCCAGAATTTGGGTGAGGTTACCAACAGCGGATTGGAGCTGGAACTAACATGGAAAGATAAAATCGGAGATTTTAGCTACGAAATAAGAGGAAGTTTTGCTACGGTAAATAATAATGTAGATAAATACCGGGGCGAAGGTACACGTATTGAGGGCGCCAGAATGCTTGCTTCTAGTAGCTACATAACTTTCTTTGAAGAAGGATATCCGTTATGGTATATCAGAGGATACAAACTGGATGGTGTAGATGCGACTACCGGAGCACCAATATTTGCAGACCTTACTGACGATGGCGAAATTACAGAAGCTGATCGTACCGACCTGGGTAATGCTATTCCTGATTATACTTACGGTTTAACTTTATCTGCTTCTTACAAGAATTTTGATGTTAGTATTTATGGAACAGGTACTTCTGGAAACAGTATGGTATATGCCATGATGAGTACTAGCGGAAGTGAACAAAGTAACCGACCTGCATTTCTTTATGAAGACCGCTGGACCAGTAGCAATACACAGGCCTCACTTCCTGCTCCTTTGTATCAGATGAATGATCCTCGTTTCTACAATTCAGATGCTTTTGTATTTGATGCATCTTTTTTCAAAATTAAACAGATTCAGTTAGGATATAAATTGCCCAAAAAGCTAATGGATCCTATTGGAATGGAATCAGTTAGAGCATACGTTCAACTTGATAACTTCTTTACATTTACAGACTATCCTGGAAGTGATCCTGAAACTAACGCATACAATAGTGCAATGGCTCTTGACTTCGGTAGTTATCCAATAGCCAAGTCCGTATCATTTGGTTTTAATATTACATTTTAAAAAATAAGACGATGAAACATATATTTAGTTCAATTTTAATATTCATTCTGGTTGCAGTTTCTGTAACATCATGTAATGAAGATTTACTTGATATCGAGCAGCAGGGGGTTATGGGACTCTCTACATATCAGACAGGAGATGATACACAAGTAAAACAGTTTATATCAGCTGTATATGCTTTGGTTTTGGGAGATTCATATCAGGCCGTATTGGCAGGAGGTCAAGCCAGCTATCGTGCTGTAAACTACGAAATGTCTCGTATGAGTGCAGAATCTGCTAATTATTACGTTTATCAAGAAGGTTCCGATGCCAGGACATATTCTTATATCTGGTCTTATTATTATAAGATTGCTTATTACTGCAATATGATCCTGGAAGGTCTTCCTGAAAATAATGTAGCATCTGAAAATGTAAAATCTCAGGTTATGGCCGAAGCACGTGCAATTCGTGCGATTGCAATGATGAATCTGGTTCAGTTATATGGAAATCCGCCACTGGCAGATCATGTTATGGATGGCAGTGAATTAAATACTCCGGCTTCAGAATCATGGGCGTTTATTGAAAGCGAACTGGAAGCTGCAGCCGGTGAACTGCCGACTAAGTCTGGACTCGGAGGACAGGAGGCAGTAGGTGGCCGCCTTACTCAGGAAGCTGCTTATGCTTATTTAGGTAAAGCTCAATTATGGCAAGCTAAATACAATGAGGCAGCAAACACCCTATACAATAAGGTGATCGCTACAGGTAAATATGCTTTAAATCCAAACTTTGCAACACTTAACAGTTCAGCAGTTGACTTTAGTGATGAAAATATATGGGAATTTAACTTTAGTGATGACCCTAGTGTTGCAACTGCACAGGAAGGAACTTTTGATATCGCATGCTATTCTCCTGCTGTACCGGTTTGGTATTTTAAGTATGCAAGCATAATCTTAGGTTTTGGTCTGGGATCTTATCCTTCGGATGATTTTGCGACATTCTTGGAAAACCACGATGGAAAAGATAACTCACGCTATCAGGAAACCTTAATAGACTACTATACTGCAAGTATGATGGGATATGTGAGTTTGCCAATTGACGAATGTGAGGGATATATTAAAGTAAAAGATATGTGTCTGGCTGAAGATTTGGTTGGAGATTTTCCTTACTATTTCAATAAACGGAGCGTTGTATACATGCGTTATGCAGAGGTGTTGTTAAATTATGCTGAGGCAATAGCTATGGGCGGTTCTCCAGGTGCAATGTCTGGACTTGACGCACTTAACATGGTTCGCAATCGCGCCGGTCTGGAAGATGCTCCTTCGTTAGATATGGATAATGCAGAGTATGGTGTGAAAGCAGAACGCCGTGCAGAACTATATGGAGAAGGACATCGATTTATTGACCTTGTTCGTTGGGGCGATGCTCCGCAAGTTCTTGCAGATTGTGGTAAACAGGCTGTAACCTTTAATGGCCTTACAGAAGACGGCAGCTTTGATGTCGTTACGGCAATTACAGGTGGCCCTGGTTTTAAGAGCGGTAAGAATGAATTGTTCCCAATTCCAACAAGTGATTTAAATAATAATCCAAGTCTTATTCAAAATCCAGGTTGGTAACCATTAATAGTTATCAGACGATAGAGTTACTATTGCCTATAGATAGTTTTGGTTAGAAAAAGAGGTGGTTGTATACCATCTCTTTATCCAATATATTATTTTCAAAGTAAACATATCAATAAAACTAATCAATTAAAAAGATTAGAATTGGGATTAGCACCAGGACAAAACTGAGACATTGAAACTGAAATATTCTAATATAAGTCAGAATTCCTAAGATAGACAAATACAGTCTATTTCGCGTAGATAGTTTAGTTAGAGTAAGAGGTGGTTATTTAGACGACCACCTCTTCAACTCTACCCGCTGTTACGTGATTAAGAAAAACACTCTGAAATATGATTAATCTATTGAATGACTTTTTGGGAATTCGAAGAGAATGAGGCTACCGTAGTTTGGATAAGAAAATATGCGACATTTAATCAATTGACGAAAGTTTATAAGCAGCTGAACTCAATTGGATCTTAAGCATCTGGAATATGGATAATTTAAAATAGATGAAGAAAATAAATTATATGTTTCTGTGGACTATTGCTCTATTAACCTTTAGTTGCCAGTTCATACCAAAAGACCCTCTTGATTTCCCCAAAAACGAATACTTTAATATTGAAGCCATAAACTGTAAAAGTTCAAATGGTCAAAACATATTTGGGGTTGCATATATTCCAAAAGGAGAGAAAAATGAAAAATTTCCATTAATAATACTTGCTCATGGTTATGGTAGTTCGCATATGTTTTTGACACATTATGGAACAGCATTGGCAAAAAATGGGATTGCCTGCTATAGTTTTGACTTTTGTGGTGGTTCTAACTTTAGCAAAAGCGAAGGAAGAACAACTGAGATGTCAGTCTTTACTGAAAAAGATGATATAGAAGGGGTATTGACAGCATCAAGAGACTGGGCGTTTGTTGATACTACCAATATATTCTTAAGCGGTGAAAGCCAAGGAGGATTTGTTACTGCATTAACTGCGGTGGAACACCAAGAAGAAATAAAGGGGATGGTATTGCTTTATCCTGCTTTTCATATGCCAGATGCGATGAGGGAAATGTTCCCGCGCAAAAGTGAGATACAAGATGAGATGGATTTCCCGAATAAAATGAAAATAGGCCGATGTTATGTTGATGCCCTTTATGATTTGGATGCGTTTGAAGCAACAAAAAATTTTGATAAAGAGGTTCTTATTCTTCACGGAAATAAAGATAAAGCTGTACCCATTTCGTATGCGGAAAAAGCAGTTGAGCAATATCCTTCTGCAAATTTAAAGGTATTAAAAGGAGCTGGGCATGTATTTATTTTCAGAAGACACAGAAAAATGGCTATACACTATATGATTGAATTCATCAATAATAACATCCAATAAATCAGATAATCATGACAATAAAACGTATTAACATACAAATTCTCACTGCTTTGTTTGTGTTATTTGTATTGGGTTTCTCACCAACTACGTTGGCTCAAAAAATAGAACAAAATATTTTAAACCATAAATGGGATGCGAACTGGATATCGGTACCTGATATTGATCCTGAAGGTTATGGTGTATACTATTTCAGAAAGAACTTTAAGATTAGTGCTATTCCAGGTTCATTTCCTGTTCATATATCAGCCGATAACCGTTACAAATTGTACGTCAACGAGAAACTGGTTTCATTCGGGCCTGCCAGAGGCGATTTGCACCATTGGAATTATGAAACAGTAGATATTGCTGCTTATCTCGAACCCGGTAAAAACATTGTAGCTGCTCAGGTTTGGAATGAAAGTGAGTTTAGGACTGAAGGCCATCTTTCCTCACGTACAGCATTTATCCTACAAGGGGGGACAAAAGAAGCAGAAATTCTTAATACCAACGAAAGCTGGAAATGTATCCATGATAAAAGTTACAGCCCTGTGCCCATTCACATGGAATTGTTTTATGTTGCCGGCCCTGGAGAAAAGATTAACATGGCTTTGCAGCCCAAAAACTGGGAGACTTTATCATTTAACGATACAGGCTGGAAGGCCTCAGAATCGCTGTTCCCAGGCATTCCGAAAAATGTTTTGGGATTTCATGGCGTATTGGATAGCTGGTTGCTGGTTCCTTCTGAGCTCCCGCAAATGGAGCTTACTCAGCAACGATTTTTAAAAGTTAGTGACGCAGAAAATAGTAAAGTACCTGATACTTTTCTCAGTGGGAAAGCGCCGTTAACAATTCCTGCCAACAGCAAAGTAACTCTTTTGCTCGACCAGACTTTCCTAACCAATGCTTATCCAACACTCATCTTTAGTGGTGGAAAAGATGGTGTTATTTCAATAGCTTATCAGGAAGCGCTTTTTACAACTTATCCTGAAAAAGGAAACAGAAATGAAGTAAAGGGTAAAATAATGATTGGCAGGAAAGATGAAATTACATCTGATGGCACTCAAAATCAAAAGTTCACAACGCTTAATTACAGAACCTATCGTTATGTGCAACTTGATATTGCTACTCAAGATTCGCCACTTGTATTGGAAGACATTTACGGAATTTTTACAGGCTATCCCTTTCAAATGAATGCAAAGCTGGAAACCAGTGAAAAAGAGCTACCCCAGATGTTCGAAATAGGGTGGCGTTCTGCACGTTTATGTGCCATGGATACCTACATGGATTGTCCTTATTACGAGCAATTGCAATACATTGGCGATGGAAGAATCCAGGCATTGGTTTCCTTATACAACAGCGGAGACGACCGTTTAATACGAAATGCCTTAAATCTGATGCAGTATTCGCAACAACCAGAAGGCGTAACTGCAAGCCGCCATCCATCGGTAACACCGCAATATATTTCAACTTTTTCGCTGTGGTATATCGCCATGTTACACGATTACATGATGTACGCGAATGATTTGAAATTTGTAGAAGACAAACTTCAAAGTGCCAGAAATGTTCTGGATTTTTTCAGACGATATCAGAATGAAGATGGTTCGTTGAAAAATTTGCCATACTGGACTTTCACCGACTGGGTGTTTACCGACGGCTGGGAAGAAGGCATTGGCCCAATCGGGAAGGATGGAAGTTCGGCACTTTTAGATTTGCAGCTTTTGTATGCTTTTCAGATGGCAGCCGATTTAGAACTTCAGTTAGGAGTGAAAGAACAGGCAAAGGTCTTTACTGAAAAAGCTGAGTTGCTTAAAAATACAATCAGAACAAAATACTGGGATGCAGACCGGCAGCTTTTTGCTGACCGTATCGAAAAAGACAAGTTTTCGCAACATGCCGGAATTCTGGGCATATTAACCGGAATGTTCAATGCCGAAGAGTCGGAAAGAACTGCAAAATTACTACTGACAGATACTTCGCTGGCACCGGCTTCAATCTATTTTAAATTTTATTTGCATCAGGCACTTACAAAAGCTGGATTAGGCAACGATTATTTGAAATGGCTCAACAAATGGAGAGAAAATATAAATATGGGACTGACTACCTGGGCTGAAACTTCTGAAATTAATGATACCCGTTCCGATTGCCATGCCTGGGGCGCAAGCCCAAATATCGAGTTTTTCAGAATCATCCTTGGAATTGATAGTGATGCTCCCTGTTTTTCAAAAATCAAAATAGAACCTCATTTGGGAGATATTACCGAAATAGACGGAGAGATGCCACACCCAAATGGTAAAATAGAAGTTTCCTATAAGTTTATAAATGAAACATTGAATGCAGTTGTTACGTTGCCCCAAAATACATCAGGTACCTTCATTTGGAATAACAAATCTTATCAATTATTGGCAGGTGAAAATTCACTTGTGTGTAACTAAATCTAAAAATCTAAAAAATGAACAAAACAATACTAATTTTTCTGATGATGCTTCCTTTTACATTTGCAGGTTTTGCTCAAAACAGAGTGCTCAATGTAATGCCTTATCCACTTGAAGTTACATGGGAGGAAGGCAATTTTAGAATCGATCAGGAATTTTCAATAGCTATTGATGGGACATTCGATGATAAATTAGTAGAGAATGCGGCAAACCGTTTTCTATCTAAGCTTAGAAGCAAAACCCTGATTTATTTTAACCAGGAAAGGATTGAGGTGAATCAAAGATTGGACAAAGCTAAATTCTCGATTCAAATAGAGGAAAGCTCAGTCCCGGCAATTGGTGTCGATGAATCTTATGAACTGTTGGTTACTTCGGATAGGATTCAATTAAAAGCAAAAACTACACAAGGAGCACTTTGGGGACTGGAAACGTTAATTCAAATTGTAGCTGCCGATGAAAACGGATATTATATTCCTGCCGTGAAAATTGTTGACGAACCAAGGTTTATGTGGCGGGGAATGTTAGTAGATGTGGCAAGGCATTTTTTACCCATCGACATTTTAAAAAGAAATATTGATGCAATGGCTGCCGTAAAACTCAATATTCTTCACCTGCATCTTACCGATGATGAAGGTTTTAGAGTGGAGTCGAAACTGTACCCAAAGTTGCATCAGATGGGGTCCAACGGAAGGTATTATACCCAAACAGAATTGGTCGACCTTGTCAAATACGCTTCAGACAGGGGAATTACGATTGTTCCGGAATTTGATCTTCCGGGACATTCGCGAAGTTGGTTTGCCGGTTATCCTGAGCTGGCCAGTGCACCCGGTCCTTATAAACCGGGACCCAGGTTCGTGTTCGATCCGAATGCTTCACGCGAGGCACTTGGCGAGGCTGTAAAGTCGGCACCAACGCCAACCATTGATCCTACCCGGGAAGAAGTTTACGAATTTTTGGACAACTTAATTGGAGAGATGACCAATATTTTCCCATCTCCGTATTTTCATATTGGTGCCGATGAGAACAATGGTGCAGCCTGGCGTTTAAATCCGGATATCGCACAGTTTATGGAAGATAACGAAATGAAAAATACGCATGAATTGCATGTGTATTTTGTGAAACGAGTTAATGAGTTATTTCGGAAGTACAACCGCACGATGCTGGCCTACCAGGAAGCTTATTCTGAAGATTTGTCGAAAGACATAATTTTTCAGGCCTGGATTGCCAAGGGAGATCCAATGGAGGCTGTATCGCCTTTTGAGATAGCCGGAAAAGGAAATTCCACTCTTATTAATACCGGCTTTTACCTCGATTTATTTTTTCCCTCGCATGTTCACTATTTGAATGCTGAAATTCCGGCAGAAGTGAATGAAAATATCTGGGGTGGTGAAGCTGCCTTATGGTCTGAACTGGTTGATGAAAATTGTTTTGAAGGAAGGGCTTGGCCAAGAACAGCAGCCGTGGCTGAACGACTGTGGTCTCCAGCAACTATCACTGATATAGACGATATGTACGACAGACTTTACAACCTCAACAATGAACTAGAAGAACTTGGCCTAAATCACCGTTTGAATGCAAAACGATGGATTAAAGTTTGGGCAAACGGAACTTCAATCGAAGCTCCCTATTCGGTGTACGAATGTTTAGCTCCTTTTCAAGGGTATCGAAGACTGGCGATCAGTATGATGCAACCAGCAAACTTAAAGTATGAAACCATACCACTTGTTAACTTGCCCGACATCGTGGAAGTTGATTCGGAAGTGGAGTGGGGATTCAGAAACCAAATCGAACTTTTTCTGAAAGACGGTGATCCATATGTAAAAATGGAAATAGAAAAGCAGTTAAAGAGATGGCAGGAAGCAGCAATTCAACTTAAAGAACAAGTTAAGACTGCCCCAGGTTTGAAACCTCTTGAAACATATTCAAACAGAATAATTTCTGCAACAGACCTTGGTTTACAAGCCTTAAATGGGAATTTAGATGCAGCTGAAGAACAGAAGGCATTGAAACAATTAAAGTCAATGATTTTGAGATCTGACTTAGTTGAAATAAGGATATTAGATGAAATAGAAGCTTTGGTTAAGGGTAAACTGGAGGAACTGTCAACCAATTACCCAATGTATTAATAATTAACGTATCAACCTTATATGAAATTGAAACGAAAAGAGCAATTAAATCTTAAAAATAATACAAATGAAAAAATCAAAATTTGTTGGGTTTAGCGTCTTGCTATATCTCATTCTTGCCAGCAACTTATTTGCGCAGGCACAAAACAAATCATCTCTAATTGGAAATGATTATGCAAAAGATTTCAAGTTACAGGACACACTTTTTAAAGAGCCTTTTGTAGATGTGGACGAATTGCGGGATAAACCTGTGAAACACCGCTATATTCATGGCGGTTTTGCTGATGGAACACTTTTTTCATTCTACTTTCCTGAAAACAAAGATTATACGGGTCATTTCTTTCAGTACATAACACCCTTTCCCGATAGTGAAACTTCGGCACAGGCATATCCCGATGAATCCAGTCCAATAGGTTTTAGTATTAGTCACGGTGCTTATTTTGTAGAAACCAATGAAGGCGGAAAGATCGACTTTGCAGATCCTTCTACATTCAGAGATCCTTCGGTAGGTGCATATCGCGCGAATGCAGCGTGTGCGGAATTTTCAAGGCACATTGCCCAACTGATCTACAATTGCGATCGCCCTTATGGATATTGTTACGGTGGTAGTGGTGGCGCATTTCGTACGGTAGGGGGCATGGAGAATACAAAAGGTGTTTGGGATGGTGCTGTTCCTTTCGTGCTGGGTTCACCCAATGCAATCCCCAATGTATTTGCAGTACGTATGTATGCTTTACGTATTCTGAAAGACAAAATGGCCGATATTGTTGATGCACTGAGACCCGGAGGAAGCGGTGATCCGTATGCCACCTTAACGGCAGAGCAGCGCCAGGTATTGCAGGAGTGCACACGAATGGGCTTCCCTATCAAATCGTGGTATGGCTGGCAGAACATGGATGCGCATGGCTTTTTGGTGCTTTACAAGAGTCTGGTAATGATGGATGAGAAATATTTTCATGAAGATTTCTGGAATAAACCAGGTTATTTAGGCTATGACAATCCGGCTTCATTACAGCGTGATCGCGTGCAAACAAAGGGAGTTGTTAAAAAGATAATCGGTCAGAGCGAAGCAGAACAACTAAATCTTGTAAAACCACTTTCTGAGGCAGAACGTGGTACTGCCGATCGTGCCTGGGCAAACATGGGGTCTGATATGAAAGAAATGCCGGTCGCTTATCAAATAGACGTTGATGTCAAAGAAATTGGAATGGGTGGCGATCTTATCATACTCTCAGGCAACGGAAAAGGACAGGTTTTACAAATCACAAAAACGGATGGAAAGTATGTGGCTTTGGCACCAATAAATCCTCCTCAACAACTTGCCTTATTGAATGTAGGTGATTCTGTTCAGGTTGATAATTCCGATTTCCTGGCAGTTCAAACCTACTATCGTCATCAGATGCCAACGCCTGATTATTACGTTTGGAACCAGTTCCGTGGTTACAACGATGTCCCAATATATCCACAGCGTCCAATGTTAATTGGCCCAATGATAACGATGGGGGCTTCAGGAACTATACCTGATGGAAAAATTAACGGCAAGATGATTCTTTGTTGCTCTGTGTGGGATCGGGAGGCTTTTGCCTGGCAGGGCGACTGGTATAAAAATAAAGTAAAGCAACATTTAGGCGATGCTGCAGATGATAATTTCCGTCTGTGGTACATCGACCGGGCTACGCATGGCGAAGTAGATGATCCTACTGAGGTTGTTTCATACATGTCAACCTTATTCCAAGCCTTACTTGATATAAGTGACTGGGTGGAAAAAGGTATAGAACCTTCAAATACATCGAATTATACCGTTGTGGATGGTCAGGTCCGGCTTGACGCCGATGGTCAACGGCGTGGTGGAGTTCAACCTGTTCCTTTTGCAAGCATCAACGGAAAAGAACGTGCCGATGTTAAGATTGGCGAACAGGTTTCCATTCATGTGGTTGTAGAAGTTCCTGCCGGAACGGGAAAAGTAGTTGGAGCAGAATGGTGTCTGGATGATTCTGGGCAATTCACAGTTCCGGTTGACTTAAGTAATGCTGTTTTCAGTGCTGATGGCAACCGGATCGAATTTGATAAGGTGGTAAGTTTTGATGAGCCTGGAACTTATTTTCCAACAGTTCGTGTTGCTTCGCAACGAGATGGTGATACAGAAGCTTTGTATACCAAAATTCAAAACCTTGGAAAAGTAAGGGTGGTGGTGAAGTAACTAAACTGATTGAACGTGATGAATCTGATTATAAAACGTCTTTTTCTTCTACTTATAATTGCAGTTGCGTTCAGCTCCTGTTCAAATAACAAGTTAGAAATTGAAAACGAAGACTTATACATCGAATTTAAAAATCCAGTGAAAGAAGCACGTCCCAGAGTTTGGTGGCATTGGACGAATGGGAATGTTACCAAGGTTGGGGTTCATAAAGATTTACATTGGGTGAATCGATTGATTGGGAATATGAAACCTGTTGCTAACCAAAAGATTACCTGTACTTCATTCCCGTTTTATAAAGTTGATTCGCCCTTACAACCATCCGGTTTACTTGGAACGGTTCGTATTATTTCGACTAAGAATGAAAAGAACTAATCCGATAAAAAGACTATTGAAAGTATACTAATAAAATATTATTAAACAATTAAGATTAAGATTATGAAGAAAGCATTATTTATCATGGCAATTTGTATGGTTGCCTTAAGTAGCGCAGTTGCACAAAGCAAAATTGAAAAAGAAACATTTGTGTATTCCGAAAAAGACGGACAAGAATTACTTCTTGACAAATACGTTGACAACAGCATTGAATATGATGGGAAACGCCCTGTAATGATTTATGTACATGGAGGTGGTTTTGCTACCGGTAGTAAAATAAATGCATTACAGATTAAGTACAACAAACATTTTGCAGCACAGGGCTTTGTTTCCATTGCAATTAATTACCGCTTAGGACTAAAAGATGTTGAACAACCCAGCCCGGAAATTATGACAAAAGCTATTCATGTTTCGCTTGAAGACCTCCTTACAGCTACCGCATTCATTATTGAAAAAGCAGATGATTGGAATATCGACACAGAAAAGATAATGATTTCAGGAGGAAGTGCTGGAGCAATTACATGTTTAAATGCCGAATACGAGATATGTGCCGAAAGACCATTGTCAAAACTTGTACCCGCAGGTTTTAATTATGCCGGAGTGGTATCGCAAGCTGGATGTGTAATGATTAAAGAGAAAACATTGGAATGGAAAAAAACACCTTGCCCGATACTGTTTATGCATGGAGATAAGGATATGCAGGTTCCGTTCGAAAGTATGGATATGATGGGAACATTTGCAGCCGGTTCAAATTATCTGCATAAGCAATTTGTTGAGAATGACTTTGCACATTGGTTGTATGTTGAGGAAGGTGCAGACCATATTGTAGCGCTAAAACCCTTGCAATACAATTTCGGAGAGATCGACACTTTCATTGATCGCTTTGTGATGAATGGAGAACATGCCATTGTAAGAACTTATTGGAAAGATGAAGTGCCGGGATCGATGGCGAAAATGTTTGACATTGTTCCTCTTTATATGACTGGTTGGGAGAAAACAGATGAAGAAGTTGAAGCAGGTGAACAATAAATGAAGTGAAGCGAAAATGAGTAAGCAGATTAGTAGATTGCTTGAAGGTATTGTTTGGGGAGAAAGCCCACGATGGCGCGGTAATAAACTTTGGTTTTCCGATATTTTTGGTAAACAGGTTCGAAATGTGGATATGAATGGAAACGCAACACTTGTTGAAGATATCCCTTTTATTCCCTCAGGTTTAGGATGGGGACCAGATGGCAATCTGTTAATTGCAACTGGAGCAGTCAAAGTAGTAAAGCAAAAAGATGACAAATTTGAAGTTTTTGCAGATTTAAGCCATTCGGCATTGGGTATAAACGATATGGTAGTCGATGCCAAAGGCAACGCTTATGTTGGATGTTATGGATACGATGTCAGGAAATACAAGCCGGGAATGGCTGTAGATGCCTGGCTTACCTTGGTAAGACCAGATGGAAGCTTTAAGAAAGTTGCTGATGGGATGATTTGCCCCAATGGGATGGTAATTACCCAAGACCAAAAACAGCTGATTGTTGCCGATACCTTCGCAAAACAACTTTTAGCCTTCGATATTGCCCCGGATGGTAGTTTGAAAAACCGATACGTATGGGCCGATCTTGAGGGCGGTCCGGATGGTATAACAATGGATACGGACGGAGCTGTTTGGGCAGCCATACCCCACATGGGAGCTGTTGTCAGAGTTAAAGAAGGTGGTCAAGTACACGAGACAATCTATTTTGATAAGACTCCCTTGGCTTGCACTTTAGGGGGCCCAAATGGAGACCTCTTATTTGTGGTTACCGTAGACGCACACAACGAACTGAGCGAAGAGGATTTGAAAAATCAAAATGCTGCTGTAAACAAAAAAGGGTCTAGTATTGAATATATTCAGGTTGGTGTTCAAGGATTTGGTACTCCCTGATTCAAGCCTTGATAAAATTTTGCTAACGAAATTAATTATAATAGTATGAAAAAATATTTGTTTAAAATATTGCCACTGAGTCTTTTCGTATGGACGATTATGTTATCGTGCACAAATTCACAAAAGGAAAACTTTTCCGAACGGACACGACTGTTTAATAACGACTGGAAATTTGTTAGGGACAGTATTGTTGGCGCAGAAAAATCGGATTTCGACGATTCAAACTGGATGTCTGTTGATCTTCCACACGATTTCAGTATTATGGATTTGCCCGGAGAAGATTCGGAAGATCAAATTGGTCCTTTCTCAAACAAGGCAATAAATGGAAATGGTACAGGCCAAACCCTTGGAGGTACAGGCTGGTATCGAAAAAGTTTTGTACTCGATAAAGCCGATGAAGGCAAAAACGTAGTATTAAAATTTGATGGTGCCTACATGGAAACCGATGTTTGGGTAAACGATAAAAAAGCAGGTTTTAATAAAAATGGATATACTCCATTTTGGTTCGATATTAGTTCGTTGCTAAATCCTGCCGGAGAACCAAATATCATTGCCGTAAAAGTGGATAACATCGGGGCAAATTCGCGCTGGTACAGTGGCTCGGGTTTATACCGTAATGTGCATTTAATCGTAACTAATCCGGTGCATGTTGGCGTGTGGGGAACAAAAATTACGACTCCTGAAGTTAGCTCCAATCATGCTTTGGTTGAGATCGAAGTAACTGCCAATAATGAAACGGGAAGTGATGTTGAAGCTGAAATAACTGTCAACCTTAAAGATAATAAAGGTGTTGTCGCCGGCTCTTCAACTCAAACAATTATACTTCCAGCAAATTCAGAAAAAATTGGCAAGAATCAAATCAGCGTTCAAGATCCGGCCTTGTGGTCACTTGAATCGCCCGAACTATACAATGCTGAAGTAACTATTAAAGTAGCGAAGAAAGTGGTAGATGTTTACAGTCAAAAATTTGGAATTCGGTCTATTGAGTTCTCTGCTGATAGAGGATTTTTACTAAATGGGAAACAGGTTTTGCTAAAAGGAGGCTGTTTGCATCACGATAACGGATATCTCGGAGCTGCCGCTTTCGATAGGGCTGAACAACGGGAAGTTGAATTGATGAAAGAAAACGGCTACAACGCCATTCGTTCTTCTCATAATCCATTATCGGAATCATTTTTAAATGCTTGTGACGAGATTGGAATATTGGTAATTACTGAGTTTACCGATATGTGGGACAGCTATAAAAATAAAAATGACTACCACCGTTTTTTCAACAACTACTGGGAAAGTGATTTAACCAACATGATATTGAGAGGCAGGAATCATCCAAGTATTATCATGTGGAGTATCGGAAATGAAATTCCTAAAAAGAGCATTGCAGAGGGTGTAAAAATTGGTGAAAAACTGGCTGCTAAGGTCAAGGAGTTGGATGATACTCGTGTAACAACCGAAGGTGTTCCCAATTTTTTGATTCATGGTGGATGGAAAAACTCAAAAGATTATTTTGATGTTGTTGATGTTGCCGGATACAACTACATGGAAGCAGCTTATGAATCAGATCATAATAAATATCCTGAAAGGGTTATTTATGCTTCAGAATCCTATCCAAAAGAAGCATACAATTATTGGACGGCAGCTGAAAAGTTACCTTATGTAATTGGTGATTTTGTTTGGACGGCCATGGACTACATCGGTGAAGTTTCAGTGGGCAGTTCAAGCTATAAAAAACCAGAGGATATCGATAAGAGGTCGTTTCAAGCCATGGATGGTATTCCGGAAAGCATAAATCCTGATTTGGTATTCGATATGATGGCGCAAATGTCATCGCCTACCTGGCCTGCCTTTCTTTCGTGGTGCGGCGATTTGGATTTAATGGGCGATAAAAAACCACAAGGACTTTACCGCGATATATTGTGGGATAGAAGTTTGTTGGAGGTGAATGTTCACGAACCTATTCCTGAAGGTATGGTTGAGGATATTTCTCCCTGGGGATGGCCTAAAGAATTACCTGTTTGGAACTGGAAAGGAAGTGAAGGCAAACCTTTGAAAGTGCGTGTATTCACCAAAGCATCAAATGTTAAACTCGAATTAAATGGTAAGGCTATAGGCGAAAAAACTATCACTGAAGGAGACCAGCATATTGCAGAGTTTCAGGTTTCATATCAGCCGGGTACGCTTACAGCTATTGCCCTGGAAGATGGTAAAGAGATTGCCCGCAAAATTTTGTCGACACCCGGAGAAGCATCAGCCATAAGGTTAACTGCCGACAGTGAAACAATCAAAGCAGACCGCAATGACCTTTCATTTGTAAAAATTGAGGTGCTTGATGAAAACGGACAGTTGATTGTGCAAAATCCCGTGAAAATTAAAATTGACGTATCCGGCAATGGAGAACTTATCGCATCCGGAAATGCCAATCCAAGTGATATGGCAAGCGTAAATAATTCAGAGATTAATACTTTCAGGGGGAAGGCACAGGCAATCATCCGTCCGTTTATAACAGCAGGCGAAATTACCATAACGGTTAGTTCCGACGGTTTAAAAACAGGAGAGTTAAAGCTTGTTGTTCAATAGTATCAAAAATTTCATCATCAAAAAAAAGAAAATGAAAAAGATAATTATAATTCTTATCGTAATAATTTCAGGAATTAATGGATTGTATGCTCAGGAAATTATTCGTTTGTACGAAGGTAAAGCACCGGGCTCGGAAGACTGGGACTGGGAAGAAACCGAACTTGGAGGAGGTTTCCCTTTAGTGTATAATGTGGTTGATCCTACATTAACTGTTTTTGAACCGGAAGCTGAAATTGCCACAGGAAAGGCTGTTGTTGTATGTCCGGGAGGGGCTTTTTGTATGCTATCGATAGCTAACGAAGGTTATGATGTTGCAAAGTGGTTAAATGTTAAGGGAATAACTGTTTTTATTTTAAAATACCGTCTCGATCATTTAAAAACAAATGATTTAGCCAAAGAAATTGCTGATCGAAAAATCGGATCGGAAGAACATGCCAAATCAATTCAACCCATTATTGAAATGGCATTAGAAGATGGCAGAACTGCAATTAAATATGTAAAACAGCATGCCTCTGAGTACAATTTAAATCCCGATTCAATTGGTATTATGGGCTTTTCCGCCGGTGGAACCGTAACCTCAGGAGTTGCTTTTACTTATGATGCGGATAGTCGTCCTGCTTTTGTAGCACCGATTTATCCTTACGTTGGCTACTATTCCAAAAATCCTGTTCCGGCTGATGCTCCGCCTATGTTTATTGCATGTACTACGGATGATGGCTTTGGATTTCATACACACGCCACTGCCTTATACAACAAATGGGTGACTGTTCAAAAAGCGACTGAACTGCATATGTTTCAAAAAGGGGAGCACGGATTTGGAATGAAAAAGCAAGGACTGCCGGTAGATAACTGGACAGAACAGTTTATCGAATGGTTGAATTTACAGTGATTAGATAGTTCAGAAAAATAAATACATAACATGTCATGAAAAAATTAACACTAATCCTGATTTTACTGCTATCGGTCTATACTTTCTCATTCGGTCAAAGTAAAAAGAATTTATTGGAGAAAGAGGATTATATCACCCCGTATAATGTTGTTGCTGTTCCTCAATCGGAGGTAACATACAAGAATCCTGTTATTAAGGCATTCTACCCCGATCCAAGCGTATGCAGGGTTGGAGACGATTATTATCTGGTTACAAGTACCATGGAATATTTTCCGGGTGTTCCTGTTTTCCACAGCAAGGATTTGGTGAACTGGGAGAAAATCGGCTATTGTATCGATCGTGAAGATCAGCTGCCCAAGCCCATAAATATTTTTGCACCGAATATTCAATATCACAAGGGTACATTTTACATGATAACTACCAATTTCGGAGAAGGAGGTGGTAATTTCTACGTTACTGCTAAAAATCCTGCCGGTCCGTGGTCTGACCCGATTTGGGTAGATATGCGTGGTATTGATCCTGATTTGTTTTTTGATGATGATGGCAAGACCTATATCATCAACTCGTTTTTTATGGTTTACGAAATTGATTTGGAAACCGGTAAAATTCTAGATGAAGGCCATAAGCTTTGGTACGGTGATGGCGGTTCGGCGTTGGAAGGACCTCATATTTATAAAAAGGATGGATACTACTATTTGCTGGGTGCAGAAGGAGGAACGGCAGAAGGCCATCATGTTACCATGGCGCGAGCGCTTAATATAGAGGGACCTTATATCAGTAATCCGGCCAATCCGGTTTTAGCACACGAAAATGCTGCAGGTCAGCTCAACGAGCTTCATGGAATCGGGCATGCAGATATTATCCATGCACACGACGGTTCCTGGTGGATGGCTTTTCATGGTTATCGCTTAATTGGGAATAGAGTTAGAGGATTTCATCATACCTTAGGTAGAGAAACATGTCTGGTTCCTGTGACCTGGCCTACAAACGGATGGCCAGTTGTAAACGGGAATGGAACAGCTACATTGGAAATGTATTGTCCGACTTTGCCTCTTGTTGCAACACCTCAGGAACCAGCACGCGCCACTTTTGACAATTCAGAACTTGGATTAAACTGGAATTATATTCAAACACCTGTTTCAGATAATTATTCGCTTACCGAACGAAAGGGGTATTTACGCCTCAAAGGAGCTTCAAACAATATAGGTGAAAGTGGTTCGCCAACCTTTGTGGGAAGAAGATTGCAGCACATCGATTTCAGTGCCACAACTAGTCTCGATTTCAATCCAAATACCGAAAATGAAGAGGCTGGAATTACACTGGTAAACAATGGGACGCACTTCGATTTCTCGATAAAAAAGGTAGAAAATGAAAGAGTGGTTCAGGTTCAACTACAGTTTGGGACCAATATTTATAAGTCTGAAGCATTTTCATTGAAGCCCGGTACGGTTAAGCTTCGAATTGAGGGCGATACAAATAATCTCAGATTCCTATTTGCACAGGGAGAAGATGCCTTTAAAGAGGTGGATTCGGTTATTACTTCCTATTTGAGCTCGGAAACAGTAGGCGGTTATACCGGAGTTTATGTTGGAATGTTTGCTTCCGGAAATGGTCAAAAAAGTACCGTAAATGCCGATTTTGACTGGTTCGAATACAAAGGAAAAGAATATTCAAAATAAAATAGAAATGATTAATAATAAGAAGTATTTAGTAAGTTTTATGCTTTTGGTGGCAAGTGTTTTTACCTCTAATGGGCAGGATGATATGGACAAATTTGTATCCAATCTTCTTCAGAAAATGACATTGGAAGAAAAACTGGGGCAGATTAATTTGTCATCCGGTAATACAGGAGCTGTATTAGGAGGTGGTGGAGAAGGGCAGTTGATTGCAATTAAAAAGGGCGAAATAGGTGCAACCGGAGGTTCTTCTTTTGAATCGATAAAGAAAATCCAGGATGCCGCAATGGAGTCGCGTTTGAAGATTCCGGTTTTAATTGGCCTTGATGTTATACACGGTTACAAAACGATTTTTCCAATTCCCTTGGCATTGTCGTGTTCGTGGGATACTGATCTCATTGAACGTAGTGCACAAATTGCAGCCAAAGAAGCCAGTGCTTCAGGTGTTTGCTGGACTTACTCTCCAATGGTAGATATAGCTCGTGATCCCCGTTGGGGCCGGGTTTCTGAGGGATCGGGCGAAGATCCCTGGTGGGGCTCGCAGGTTGCTAAAGCAATGGTACGTGGCTATCAGGGCGGCGATCTTTCAAAAAATAATACCATAATGGCATGTGTTAAACACTTTGCCTTGTACGGTGCTTCCGAAGCGGGTCGCGATTACAATACCGTAGATATGAGTCACCTGAGTATGTTTAATGGTTATATGGAACCTTACAAAGCTGCGTTCGACGAAGGTGCTGGTAGTGCCATGTCCTCTTTTAACCTGGTTGATGGTATTCCGGCAACCGGAAACAAGTGGTTAATGACCGACGTGCTTCGCGACCGTTGGGGTTTTGATGGTTTTGTAGTAACAGATTATACCTCGATTAATGAAATGGCTTACCATGGACTGGGCGATTTAAAAACAGTTTCAGCACTGGCTCTTAAGGCAGGTATCGATAAGGATATGCAGGGTTTGGGTTTTATTGGCACATTAAAAGAATCGCTGGACGATGGACTGGTTTCGATGGAGCAAATCGACCAGGCGTGCCGCCGTGTTTTGGAGGCAAAATTCAAACTGGGTTTATTTGAAGATCCGTACCGTTATTTGGATGAGAACCGGTTGAAAAATGAAGTTTTGACAGATGAAAACCTGGAGGCTGCCCGTGAACTTGCAGCCCGATCTATGGTATTGTTGAAGAACGATAACAATATTTTGCCTCTCAAAAAGGAAGGGAAAATTGCCGTTGTTGGCCCTTTGGCAAAAGCAACGGGAGATTTGTTAGGTGCCTGGGTTATGTATCGTAACCGGGATATTGTTCCTTCCATCGTTGAAGGTATCAAAAGTGTTGGAGGAGACGATGTTGAAGTACTTAGCGCAATAGGCGCCAATTTAACAAATGAACCTAATCTGAGAAAGAGCCTGAGTTCGCCATTTGCCATGTTTATGGGCGAAAAAATGGTTGTGGATGAACGTTCTCCGGAAGTACTTATTGATGAGGCTCTTGCAGTTTCTGCTGATGCCGATGTTATTGTTGCGGTATTGGGTGAGTCAACGGCAATGTCGGGAGAAGCATCCAGCAGGGCAGATATTAGCATCCCTGAAAGTCAGCGAAATCTATTAAAAACGCTCTTAAAAACAGGAAAACCTGTGGTATTGGTATTGCTCAATGGCCGACCACTCACTATTGATTGGGAAAGTGAAAATGTACCTGCTATTCTGGAAGCATGGGCACCCGGAACTGCCGGTGGCAATGCAATTGCCGATGTTTTATTCGGCGATTACAATCCTTCGGGAAAACTGACCATGACTTTTCCAAGAAGTGTGGGACAGATTCCTGTTTATTACAACCATAAAAATACAGGCCGACCATTTGATGAGAATAATAAATTCACCTCTAAATACCTGGATATTTCAAATGAACCCGTTTATCCGTTTGGTTATGGATTAAGTTATACATCGTTTAAATACAGTGATATTGAACTTAATAAATCTAACCTTGAAGGGAATGATAAACTTATAGCTAAAGTTACTTTGACTAACACCGGCGACAGGGCCGGGGAAGAGGTTGTTCAACTATACATTTCTGATCCGGTAGCTAGTATTTCAAGACCGGTTAAAGAATTGAAAAATTCTAAAAAGGTGATGCTTGAGCCGGGTGAGAAAAAAACTGTCACTTTCGAAGTAACTACTAACGACCTGAAATTTTACAATAGTGAATTAAAATATGATTGGGAACCTGGAGAGTTTGTTATTCAAATTGGAACCAATTCTCAGGATGTAAACAAAGCCGGGTTAAATTGGGTAAAGTAAAAAAAGCATAGTATATGAATATCCAATGTTGATTAATTTATTACACTTTTTCTTGCCTGACCTTATCTTCGACTCCTCTGCTAAGGACATGAATCAGGTTGAGTCGACCTAGGCGGCAGCCAGACATAATTAAAACCTGTTATCCTTTATAAAAAGACATAGGGTGAATATTTTATAATACTTTAAAAACATAACTATGAAAAAAAATATTTTTTACTTTATTGGGTTAAGTTTGCTGGCAACAACTTTAAATCTTTATTCCCAGGAAGTTATCCGTTTATACCCAGGAGTAGCTCCAGGTTCTGAAAGTTGGGACTGGAAGGAGCAAAAAGGCATATATATAAAAGATGTGACACAGCCGACAATTACAGCCTTCTTGCCAGAAAACCCGAATGGAATAGCTGTTATTATTGCCCCGGGAGGAGCCTTCCATTTTCTTTCTTATGAAGCAGAAGGGGTTACACTTGCAAAATGGTTAAATGATAAAGGAATAACCGCATTTGTTTTAAAATACAGATTAGTTCATGAAGATCCTGATAAGCCTTATCTTAAGAAAATGCTGATGGAGAAGGATTCCAAATTAATGGATTCTGTGTGTGCACCTGTTGTGCCACTTGCAACCCAGGATGGTTTAATGGCTATTGAATATGTTCGCAATCACGCAGCAGAATACAATATTGATACAGAAAGGATAGGAATAGAAGGTTCATCTGCCGGTGGCACAATCGCAATGTCAGTTGCATTAAGTGCAACAGATTATAACCGCCCGAATTTTGTAGCTTCAACTTATGGTTACGAAGGTCTTGTAATCGGTTCGAACGTTCCCAATGACAGAACCCCGCTATTTATATGCGCAGCCAGCGACGATGATATGGTGCCTATTCAGCACAGCCTGAAATTTTATAATATGTGGATTGACGCGAATCAGCCTGTTGAAATGCATATATACCAAAATGGTAATCATGGCTTTGTTGGGAGCACAAAAAATCTTCCGGTCGATACTTGGTTTGAACGGTTTGTTGACTGGATTTTTATAAATTATTCTATATAAACTTTGCTTTTATGGGTTTCAGAAAGTGGTATTGACGAATAAAATTTCATGATAGAGAAAAAGAGATCTTTTACATGAATCAAATATTAATTATAAAAAAAATTGTATGATAGGAAAGGCCTCTCCAAGGTTTATCGCCCTCGATGTTTTCAGGGGAATGACCGTTGCTTTTATGATTATTGTGAACACCCCCGGGAATTATACAAAAGTATTTGCACCGTTCGATCACGCATTTTGGCAAGGATTTACAGCGGCCGATTTGGTATTTCCATCGTTTTTATTTGTTGTTGGTGCTGCCATAAGTTTTGTAATGAAAAAATGGGAAACACAATCAACAAGTAAGGTGGTGTTGAAAATACTTAAGCGTACCGCTATCATTTTTGTGCTTGGCTACATTTTAATGTATCCATACTCAATTATGATGAAACCACATGTTTATGGTATTTTTCCGGCCTTTTCGCAAACCCGGATCATGGGCGTATTACAGCGCATCGCTTTAGCTTATGGCATCGTTTCGCTGATGTTTTATTTTTTCAAACCGCGAACAATTGCCTGGACAAGTATTGCTATCCTGATACTTTATTGGCCCGTGTTGGCCTTTTTGGGTAGTGGTCCCGACCCGTTAACAATGCAAACTAATGCAGTACTAAAATTGGATACCTGGCTAATGGGAGCTGGACATCTTTGGGTTGGCGATGGTTATCCGTTCGATCCGGAAGGTATTTTAAGTACAATCCCCGCTTTGGTGACTGTTATATCGGGTGTTTTTGTTGGAAAATACGTTCAGTCAAACGGCCGTACCTATGAGGGGCTTGCCAAATTATTTATGGTTGGTTTCGCGTGCTTTGTTGTTGCTTATTTTTGGGATTTTAGCTTCCCAATCAATAAAAAACTCTGGACCAGTTCATTTGTATTGCATACAACAGGACTGAATTGCATGTTGTTAGCAGTTGTAATTTATCTGCTCGATTTTCGCCAAATGAACCTTGGTGTTTATTTCTTCCAGGTTTTCGGTCGCAATCCACTTTTTCTGTACATGCTTTCCATGTTTGGGGCACTGCTCTTAATGATGATTCCTTTTCAGGGTACATCTTTACAAGGCTGGCTTTATGAAAATATATTTTCCTATGCCGGCGAATACCTGGGATCATTTTTATATGCAATCGTATTCATGTTAATAAACTGGCTGGTAGGGTATATCCTCGATCGTAAAAAAATATATATAAAAGTATAATATTATTTACTATGAATAAATTACTTAAAAAATCAAAAAGTTACCTAACGTATTGTTTATACAAAAACGTTGGAAAAGGTTTGAAAAAAGCCTTTATTCTTGTTCTTGCGATTAATTCTTTTAGTTGTAATATAAAAGAAAGTGTCCCTCAATTAGGTGAAAATTCAATAAAAGAAGTAATTGATGCTTTGACATTGAAAGAAAAGGCAAAAATGGTAGCATCGAATGCAATCAGTGAACCTGACTATCAAGGCCTTCCATTAGCATTGGGCCATTATATGTTTGGCATTCCTAAATTAGGAATACCTAATGTGGCTTTGAATGACGGGCCTGCCGGGCTTCACATTGATTCTATTCGACCCGATGAGCCCAATAAGAAATACTTTGCAACGGCGTGGCCGGCTTCACGTTTAATTGCATCGTCTTGGGATATGGAACTGGCTGAAAAAGTAGCAGCTGCTTATGGTCATGAACTCAAAGAGTATGGCATCGGTATTGTTTTAGGACCTGGCTTGAATATCCACAGAAATCCTTTGTGTGGAAGAAATTTTGAGTACTATTCCGAAGACCCCTTAGTTTCAGGTTTGATAGCTTCTGCAATGGTGGATGGAGTTCAATCAAATGGTGTTGGGACTTGCTTAAAGCATTTTGTGGCTAATAATCAGGAAACCCAACGTAACGTTCTTGAGACCTATATAAGCGAAAGAGCTTTACGTGAAATTTACCTCAGAACTTTTGAGATTCCTGTAAGAAAATCACAACCTTGGACTATAATGACTGCACTAAACTATTTAAATGGTCCTTATGTCTCTGAAAATCCAGAGTTGCTTACTACCATTTTACGGGATGAGTGGGGATTTAAAGGTTTTGTAATGACCGACTGGTTTGGTGGCATAGACCCGATTAAACAATTAAAAGCCGGGAATGATTTGCTTACCCCCGGTATACCTACTCAGGTAGAAGCTATTATAAAGGCGGTAGAAAATAAAGAATTGCCCGTAGAGGTCTTAGATAAAAACATTGAACGCATTTTATCCGTAATTGAGAAAACAGCGATTTTTAAAGGCTATCAATTTTCTGATGATCCTGATTTGAAAGCAAATGCACAGTTCTGTAGGACAGCCGCAACCGAAGGTATGATTTTGCTAAAAAATAATCAGGTGCTTCCTTTTAATAAAGACATAAAAAAAATTGCACTATTTGGGAACGAAGGCTATAGACAATTTGCGGGTGGACTTGGTAGTGGTCAAGTAAACAGAGCATACGAAAATCCTATTTCACAAGGATTAGAAAATGCAGGTTATACCTTAGATGCTAACTTAAAAGATGCCTACCTCTCTTACATCGCTAATTACGATAAAGCTAACCCTAAAGGCAATCATATTAAAGAATTGTTTGAGCCAACCCCTCCTGCTCCAATAATGCAAGTAAAAGCAAGTCAGATAGAAAAAATGTCATCGGAATATGATATTGCAGTACTCGTATTAGGTAGAATTTCAGGGGAGAATCTGGATAGAGCACAGCAAAATTTTGAAATTACCGGAGCCGAAAAACAAATTATTAAAGATGTTTCGAAAGCATTTCATTCCAAAGGCAAAAAAGTGGTTGTGGTATTGAATATCGCCGGCGTAATAGAAACAGCGAGTTGGCGTGATGATGTTGATGCCATTTTCCTGGCTTGGATGCCCGGACAAGAAGGTGGTAATGCCATTGCCGATGTGTTAACTGGTAAGGTAAACCCTTCAGGTAAATTAACCACCACTTTCCCAATGAAATATAGCGATGTGCCTTCTGCTAAGAATTTCCCCGGAAATTTCTATCCCGAAAAATCAACACGTGATTTTATGGGCTATAAATACATCCCCGGCGATGTTACCTACGAAGAAGGCATTTATGTAGGCTATCGCTATTATAACAGTTTTAATGTGAAACCGGCTTACGAATTTGGTTATGGATTGTCTTATACCGATTTTAAATATAGTAATTTAGAATTGAGCGCAAAACAATTTACCGACGAGATGACTGTAAAAGTTACCATAACCAATACAGGTAAAACAGCAGGCAAAGAGGCAGTACAGATCTATTTAAGCGCACCCACAAAAAGTATGGATAAACCAACAGAGGAATTAAAGGCTTTTGCCAAGACAGGTTTATTAGAACCCGGAGCATCGCAAACTCTTACCTTTAAATTAAATGCAAGAGACTTGTCATCCTTCAGTACCGAACAAAGTGCATGGTTTGCAGAAGCAGGAAAGTACACTGTAAAAGCCGGAGCTTCATCCAGAGATTTCCGTTTGATCAAATCATTTGAGTTGGCTAACGATATGGTGGTAGAAAAGGTGCACAAAGCATTAGTTCCAACAAAAGATATTAATGATCTAAAAAGCCGTCGTTAAAGTCTTATTAAAAAATGAAGATTTATAGTACATATATATTATTCATAATTTTTGCCTTTGCAATGGCATGTTCCTCTCCGACTAAAGGCGATAAACAAAAGAATAATAAGCGATACAGTTCTATTATTCCAGGTCTGACTTGGTTGGATACCAATGGAAGTCCTATTCAGGCTCACGGATTTTCTGTTTTTTATAAAGATGGTACCTATTACTGGTATGGCGAGAACAAGGAAAAAACGGTAGAGGGCAGCAATGTATGGACCTGGGGAATCCGGTGTTATACTTCGAAAGACTTTTATAACTGGGAAGATCAGGGACTAATTATTGAACCGGATACATTGAATCCATATTCACCGCTAAATCCATCACAAGGAATTGACCGTCCGCACATCATCTTCAACAAGAATACGCAGAAATATGTGTGCTGGATAAAGTTGTTGGGGGATGATGGCCAGTTTATGACCGTTCTAACCGCTAATGATTTTCTGGGTCCTTATGAAATTGTGAACAAAGCATTCCGTCCAAACGGGTATGAAGCCGGCGACTTTGATTTGTATGTTGATGAAGAATCCGGTATAGGTTATATCTGGCATGAACGTCCGCATTATGAAATGATATGCGCAGAGTTATCTGATGATTATACCTCAGTGAACGGTAAGTTTTCGGTACATTTCTCCGGTCTGATTCCGCCGGATACCCGCGAAGCTCCCACTCATTTTGTTGCCAATGGAAAACATTATATGTACACTTCAGGAACGACTGGTTATTCGCCAAATCAATCACTGATTTCTACTTTTGACGACTATCATAAAGATTACATTGATTTGGGAAATCCACACCCTGCCGACACTACGTTTAGTTCGTACTGTTCGCAGATAACCGAGGTTATTAAAATACCGGGTAAAAAGAACCTTTATGTTGTGATGGGTGACCGTTGGATGCCCGAATGGTGTGGTACTGATAAACCCCTAAAAGAGGTGGAACGTATCAGAGAACACTATGTTGGTCACCAACCCCGTCCACTTAATTACGATGAGGTAAAATTGATGGACAGAACCGGTGAAAAACGTTCCGGATGGGATGTTAGAAACAAGGCAACTTACGTTTGGTTACCAATAACCTGGGAAAACGGTGTTCCTAATATTTATTGGAAAGATGAATGGAAATTAGAAGATTATGAATAAGAAATTATCAAAATTGACATGCAATTTGGCAAGTAAACTGGGGACTATTTTGGTTTCGTGTTTTCTATTGTTTACGGCCTGCGAAAGCAATAATCCTCAGGCGGACGATGAAACAAGCTTCTGCAATCCTATGAACCTGAATTACAGGTTTCAAATTACAGAGCCTTCGTATAGGGAAGGTGCAGACCCTACTGTGGTGTGGTTTAAGGACAGGTATTATCTTTTTGCTTCCATGTCAGGTGGCTATTGGTATTCAAAAGATTTGGCAAAATGGTCCTTCGTTCAAACTGATCAAATTCCAACTGAGGATTACGCACCAACTGCTATTGCCATTCAGGATACCATGTATTTTATGGCTTCATCGGAAGAATTTGATTTTATGTCTGCCACAGGAAAGCCGAATGCAATTTATAAATCAGATGATCCTTTAAGCGGCAACTGGCAAATTGCGAGAGACTCGATAGATTTTGGCGTTTGGGATCCTGCATTTTTTATGGACGACGATGAGCGTTTGTATTTTTATTGGGGATGCCACCCCGGAATCCCTATCAAGGGTATTGAAATGGATTATAAAAATAACTTCACTTCAATAGGAAAAGAGGTTGACCTGATGAGGGCAAACCTAAAAGAAAAAGGTTGGGAAGTTTATGGCGAGGTCAACGAAGATCTTGGTGCCTATAGTTGGTTGGAAGGTGCCTGGGTGAATAAGCATGGGGGTAAATATTATCTCCAGTATTCTTCTCCCGGAACCCAGTTTAACAGCTATAACGATGCGGTATATGTAGCAGATCAGCCACTCGGCCCATATAAACTACAGGATCATAATCCGTTTTCGTATAAACCCGGAGGTTTTATTGGTGGAGCAGGGCACGGTAGCACTTTTACCGATGAATATGGAAATTATTGGCACGCCAGTACCATGGCCATTTCGGTGAAACATAACTTTGAAAGAAGAATGGGGCTGTGGCCGGCATTCGTTGATAAAGACGGCGTTTTTTATACCTACACTGCTTACGGTGATTTTCCGCATGAACTACCCCGTTTTAAAATGAATGGCCCTGAAGATTTTCAACCACAGTGGATGTTGCTTTCCTACAAAAAGCCGGTAGAAGTTTCATCTTCTCTGACTGAATTTCCGAAAGAGAATGCTGTAAATGAAGATGTTCGTACTTGCTGGAGTGCAGAAACCGGCAATGCAGGAGAATGGTTGATGATTGATTTGGAGAAAAAATCTTCGGTTCGCGCAATACAAGCGAACTTCGCCGAACAAAACTCAACTTTGCTGGGACGTTCTGAAAACATAGTTCATCAATACAAAATTGAATGTTCAAACGACAAAACGAGTTGGGATGTTCTTGTAGACAAAACAAATAGTAAGAAAGATACTCCACACGATTACATTGAATTAGATAAGGAAATCAAAACCCGATACATCCGGATCGTAAACAACCGTGTACCTGACGGAAATTTTGCATTATCAGGATTACGGGTATTTGGAATTGGAAATGGAGATAAACCAAAGCCGGTTGATTCATTTACTGTGGATCGGAATCAGGAAGATACCCGCCAGGTGACATTAAACTGGGCGAAACAAAACGACGTAACCGGATACAATATTCGCTACGGAGTTGCACCGGATAAACTGTATAGCAATTATCAGGTGTTTGATATTGATTCACTCACAATACGAAGTCTGAACAGTACGCTGGAATATTATTTTACCATCGATGTTTATAATGAAAATGGAATAACGGAAGGGACTGTAATTAAATCTACAAAAAGTCTCATTAAAAAATAGATTTTGATAAATGATAAAGAATATCATTTTTGATTTCGGAAAAGTTTTGGTCGATTTTGACCAGAGATACCTTTATCATTCGATTTTTGATGATAAATCTGAAATGGAATATTTTCTAAATAATGTTTGCACACACGATTGGAACAGTTCTATGGATTTAGGTAAGAGTTGCGCTGATGCTGTAAAAGACCTACAGGCTGTATACCCTAAATATTCAAACGAAATTCAAACCTTTATTGATAAGTGGGATGTCATGCTGGGTGACATTCTTAAAGAAAATGTTCTTGTTGCTGAAAAATTGCTTAAAAGCGGTTATAAAGTATATGGTTTAACAAACTGGTCTATCGAAACTATTCATCACTTCTATAGAAAATGTCCTTTGGTAAACAGTTTTCATGGAATTGTAGTTTCCAGTGAGGAAGGAGTTATTAAACCCAATGCTGAACTATATAAAATCCTATTAGAGAGATACAACCTTAAAGCCGAAGAGTCAGTATTTATTGATGATAGAATTGATAATATTGAGACAGCTGGGAAGTTAGGTTTTAATACAATTCATTATCAGGAAAATACTAATTTAGAAGAATTGTTGAATACATTAAGAGTTTATACTTGAATCCATAGGTCAAGTGTGAAAATTTTCGTTGGGGGAGTGTAATCTAAACTCTGTCTGGTAATTTTCTTTCATTCAAATTTAATTCATTTTCTGATTTTTCAATCGTAAAAGCTTTTTTGAACGGGATTTGAGTTCTGTCAGGGGCGGCTGAGTATACGAAGCCGTTTATATACCCTTGACAGGTTTTAAATCCTGTTCTTTCTTTGCTTTTAAAGATTAAAATCAGAGGTCAAGTTTCATCCTGTCTCCAAATTTTATTTTCAATTGCTGTGCTGTAAGTCCCCAGTTCTGGAGTGGCTGTGTCCATTTTTTAGAGATGTTCTCGGTTGCCAGATAAATCAATTTCAGCAAAGCCATATCGTTTGGGAAAGCACCTTTTGTTTTGGTAACTTTTCGTACCTGACGGTGAAAACCTTCTACGGGATTGGTCGTGTAAATGAGCCTACGGATTTGCTCATCATACTGAAAATAAGCCGATAATTTATCCCAGTTGGTATTCCACGATTTGATGACTACAGGATATTTGTTCCCCCATCTTTCTTCCAGGTTGATAAGTTCAGTTTCTGCCTGGCTCTTATTGACCGCTTGATATACCTTTTTCAGGTCTTTCATAAAAACCTTTTGGTCTTTCGATGCCACGTACTTTATCGAGTTCCGCACCTGATGAACGATGCATAACTGGATTTCTACCTTTGGAAAAATACTTGCTATGGCTTCTGAAAATCCTGACAGATTATCAATGCTGGCAATTAAAATATCTTCTACTCCACGGGATTTTAAGTCAGTCAGTACACTAAGCCAGAAGTTAGCCCCTTCACTTTCTGAGATATACATCCCGATTAGTTCTTTTCGACCTTCTTTGTTAACGGCTAATACGTTGTAAACAGCTCGGCTTACCACCCTGCCTTCATCTCTGACCTTGTAGTGCATCGCATCAAGCCAGACAATCGTGTACAGCGATTCAAGTGGGCGACTTTGCCACGCTTTAACCTGTGGAATAACTCTCTCTGTTATCTCGCTTAATGTGGAATGCGAGATATCTACATCGTACATCTCTTTGATGTGATTCGAGATGTCCCGAAAACTCATCCCAAGACCATATAATCCAATGATTTTAGGGGCAAGATTATCTGCCAGTACTGTTTCTCGCTTTTTTACAAGTTGTGGCTCAAAACTGCTATTGCGGTCTTGAGGTGTAGTAATCTCAATTTCTCCCGAATCAGTTTTCAGGGTTTTACTTTTCTTCCCATTACGTTTGTTGCCTGATATTCGCTCAAAATCATCCAAATGGGAACTCATCTCCGCATCAAGAGCACTTTCAATAAACTCTTTCAGTAAGGGAGCAAAAACACCATCTTTTCCTGTTAGGGATTGTCCATTGCGTAACTGCTCAAGGGCTTTGTCACGCATTGCTTTAAATTCTTCACTTTCCATAATTTCTCTGTCTTACAAAATTAATATTGTTAGACAGAGTTCATTTTACAGTCTCTTCGTTGGGGAGATTCGTTCGATTAACGATACAGAAATTACCTGTATTTGATACTGATTCGCTTGCGTTAAAGTTGTTATTTCATTTAATCTATATGTATCTATTCTGTATCTGTTTTCTGTAATTTACTGGAGAAACATTGTGATATTTTTTGAATGTGCGATAAAAATACGAAGATGATTCATAACCACACTCATACGCAACTTCAAGTATGTTTTTATCTGTTTCTGTCAGTAGCTTTTGAGCGTGGGCAATACGTGTTTCATTTACAAATTCCATGAATTTCTTTTTGGTTCTTCTTTTGAAATACCGGCAAAACGCTGCTTTTTGCATATGGGCAATTTCAGCAGCTTTAGCCAGGCTTATTTCTTTTTGAAAATTCTCGGCAACGTATTGAATAACCTCATTTATATTTTTTGATTCGGATATATTGTGAATTATTGGCCCGGTTGATAGCAGAGAATAATCTTTAGTATTTGCCATTTCGCTTAAAATAAACAACAGGTGTCCTAACTTTTGAAGGTTGTTTGTTTTACCCAATTCATTAATTCTCTTGATTATCCTCCCGGAAGGGTTTGTAAATAATATTCCGGATTCTGCTAAACTGATTAACTCTTTTAATTTGTAGGCTTCGGTTTTATTAAAAAAATCTGCTCCCAAAAAATCGTATTTAAACTGTACCACAGTGGCATGAGCCAATTGTCCAGCCTTTTCATAATCCTTGGTGTTGTAAAAGCAGTGGGGAATTCCCGGAGCAAACAGAAATACATCCCCATCTGAAAAGTTAGTAACCTGATTTCCAACATAGAGTTTTCCATGGCTTCTGTTTATAAGAATCAATTCAAACTCATCATGTATGTGAAATGGCGAAGTGTAACGCTTCTGTTTAAACTCCTGAAAATGAAATAAACTGTTTTCATCAACTACTAATTTTTCATAGGTAATGTGCATTTTATTGTCCGTATTTAAAGCCAGGATTAGTGATGATGTAAATATAGTGCATAAATCGGCAAATATTCAGATAGACTCGAGTTTCCATCCAAAATATCTTTGAATTCGAATAATCAAATTTTAAAAGGGACTAAAACAGATGCAAACAGATAGTAAGAATAGCAGCAATATTATGCAATTGGCATGGTCAAACGGAATCGTTATTCCCGGTTTCAATATTCCGTATTTGCCAATGATGGAACCAGTTGTAAAAGCTTTGGTTGATACCGAAACTTTCGGATTAATAATGGTTGCCAGGTTGGAGTGGGTGAAATTTGAATCGGGGAGTATTAAAGCGATTTCTGAAGAATATCAAAAATTGAAAAATGAAAATTTCACACGCCTGCACTTAGACCATATTCCGGTAATAGATGAAGACAATATGCAGGTCGATTTTGTAAAAGACATTTCAGAGGCAATTGAACTTGGCTACAATTCAGTAATGGTTGATGGCTCGCGTTTATCGCTCGAAGGAAATATCGTGTGTACCAAAGAGATTGTTGACTTGGCTCATCAGGCAAATATTCCTGTTGAAGCAGAATTGGGAGCGGTTATGGGACATGAAGAGGGACCATTGCCTCCTTACGAAGAACTCTTTGCATCGGCCAAAGGATTTACTTCGCCAGATGATGCTAAAAGGTTTGTTGATGAAACAGGAGTTGACTGGCTGTCAGTAGCAATTGGTAATATTCATGGCGCAATTTCCGAAGCCAGAAAAGAGAAAAAGCAAGAAGCCCGTTTGTCAATTCCTCATTTAGATTTAATCAACAAAACCGTTAATAAGCCTTTGGTTTTGCATGGAGGTACCGGAATACGCAAAGAGTACCTGATGGAATCATTCAAAAACGGTATTTCAAAAATCAACATTGCAACAGCAATCCGGCAACCTTATGAGCGAATGATTGGCAAATCATTGAAAGCTGCACAGAATGCAGTTTACGACGAAATGCTCGATATCATTCAAAACCAATTGGAGATTGCCGGTACTGCCAGGCGCATTTCAGACTTATAGACAAAACTTATTCAATAAAATTTCAAATACTAAATCAATAAATTATGCAAGTAGGAAAATCAACATTCGCCTTGTATTTTGGGAACAGAGGATTTTTCCCGGAATCGTTAATTGCAGAGGCACGTACAGAATTAACAGACGTTTTAAATAAGTTAGGATATAACAGCATTATGATGGATGCTGAGTTAACCCGATACGGAGCGGTTGAAAGCCCGCAGGAAGGTAAACTTTATGCTAAGTTTTTAGAAGAAAATAAAGGGAAATTTGATGGAGTAATCCTTTGTTTGCCAAACTTTGGTGACGAAACCGGTGCAATTTCTGCATTGGAGGAAGCAGGTGTTCCCATTTTTATTTTGGCTTATCCCGATGAGTTGGATAAAATGGGTTTCAAACAAAGAAGAGATGCTTTTTGTGGTAAATTTTCAATAATGGACGTATTTTACCAATACCAGCTTCCATATACCGCAATCGCTCCTCATACCGTTCATCCAAAATCAAAAACCTTTGAAGAGCAGATTAATACTTTTGATATGGTTTGCCGTATAGTAAAAGGTATGCGCAAAATGACGGTAGGAGCAATTGGTGCACGAACTACAGCTTTTAAAACCGTTCGTTACGATGAATTGGCGCTTCAGAAATATGGAATTACCACTGAGGTTTTGGATATGTCGGAAGTTTTCCGCCGTGTCAGAAAGCTGGATATCAATTCCGAAAAAGCAAAAGCCAAAGCGGAGACATTAAAAAACTACACCAACTTTAAAAATGTTCCTGAGAAGTCATTTGACAATTTGGTTCGTTTTGGAGTTGTTCTCGACGACATTATTGAAGAATACGAATTGGATGCATTGGCGCTTCGTTGCTGGCTCGAAATGGAAATTGAATTTGGAGTGGCTCCGTGTGTTCTGCTAAGCGAAATTAACGACAGAGGCTTCCCGGCCGCCTGCGAACTGGATATTTGCAATGCCGTAAGTATGCATGCTCTTCAATTGGCCACAGGTAAACCAACCACGTGTTTAGACTGGAACAACAATTATGGCGATGACCCGGACAAGTGTATTCTTTTTCATTGCGGTCCGGTTCCACAAACATTAATGGAAGCCAAAGGTGAAGTTATCGACCATCCTATGTTTGCGAAAGCATTGGGGGCAGGTTGTGGTTATGGTTGTAATGTTGGAAGGATTGCTGCCAATCCGATAACTTTTGCCAGCTCCAAAACGCAGGACGGCAAATTGTTCTTCTATTTTGGTGAAGGCGAATTTACGGGAGAACCGATTCAGGAAGGATTTTTTGGTTGTGGAGGTGTAGCTAAAATCGATAATCTTCAGGAAAAACTGAATAAGATTGGTTACACAGGTTACCGTCATCACGTGAGTGTGGCTCCCGGAAATGTTGCCGCAGCACTTAGAGAGGCTTTTACCCGTTATCTGGGATATGAAATAACTGAAATTTAGTTGAAGTGAACTATATCGGTATAGATATTGGCACAAGTGGATGCAAAGCTGTTGTATTCGATAAAGATGGGGGAGAACTGGCTTCTTCCTATCGCGAATATACGGTTTTGCGTCCGCTCGAGAATTGGGCAGAGCTTGATTCCGAAGATGTTCTGACTAAATGTTTTGAGGTGATTAAGGAGGTTAACTCAAAGGTGAGTGAACCTGTAGCTGCCATGGGGATTTCCAGTCAGGGCGAAGCCTTTACTCCTGTTGGAGCGGAAGGCAAAATTATCGGGAAAGCGATGGTTTCATCCGATTCGCGGGCGGTTGATTTGATTCCGGAGTTTACCGAATCCTTTGGCGAAGAGAAGTTGTATTCCATAACCGGACATACACCGCATCCGCTTAACACATTATTTAAACTTATTTGGGTAAAACAAAACCAACCAAAGGTGTGGGAAGAAGCCCGGTATTTTTTGTGTTTTGAAGATTTATTGCATTTAAAACTGGGGATTCGACCTCATATAAGCTGGTCAATGGCCGGAAGAACAATGTTGTTTGATGTAATAAAACACGAATGGAGCGAGGAAATTCTTTCGGCACTTGGCCTGGATAAATCGCGTTTAGCCCAACCTGTTCCTTCAGGTCAGGTTGTTGGCAAAATTGACAAGGCAACTGCTAAAAATTTAGGTTTTAAAAACGAAGTATCTGTCGTTTCCGGAGGTCACGACCAAACCGCTGCTGCACTGGGAGCTGGAATTGTTGAACCTGGTTTTTGTATGTATGCAACCGGAACAGTAGAATGCTTTTGTCCCATTCTCAGTAAACCTGCTTTTTCAGAGCAATTAAGAAAAAACAATCTGTGTTGTTATGATTATACCGTTGAAGGGAATTATACAACCGTTGCCTACAGCCTGACAGGAGGAAATATATTAAAGTGGGTAAGAAATGAATTGGGATACGAAGAAAGGCAACAGGCTGAAAGTTTAGATGGAAATGCTTATACCTATCTTTTGGAAAAGATGCCCGATGAACCAACCAAATTATTAGTTCTCCCATATTTTTCGGCTACCGGAACGCCTTATTTCGATACAAAGGCAAAAGGGGCAATAGTCGGCTTACAACATAATACGTCGAAAGGCGAAATTACCAAAGCACTACTGGAAGGTGTTGCCATGGAGATGAAACTCAATCTGCAATTGATGGAGGAAGCCGGTATGTGTGTGAACACTTTTGTAGCAACCGGCGGTGGAACAAAAAATAATGCCTGGACGCAGTTAAAAGCTGATGTTCTGAACAAAAAAGTTATCGTACGAAATGTTGAAGAAGCAGGATGTTACGGTGCTGCTTTACTGGCCCAAAGTGCCAGTACCGGTGTCCCGGTAAAAGAATTGATCAAATCTTTTAACAAGTCGGACAAGGTTTTTCACCCTGATTCGGTGAAAGCCGAAGCATACGAGCAAAAATTTGAAAGTTATAAAAACTTGTATCCGGCATTAAAACAGTTTTGGAGTGTTAACAACTAATCTTGGTACTATGAATTTAAAGGATAAACTAAAATATATAGGTAACAGCAATCAGTTATGGAGCGTGCGTCATTATGAATTGACAGATGGATGGGCCCGAAAAATGAGAGCGTTTGATGTTCATGCAGGGAATGGTCTTCAATATACTGTTTTGCCGGATAGAGGTATGGATATTTCTTTGGCTTCATACAAAGGAACTAACCTGGCCTATTTAACCTGTAATGGTGAAACCAACCCGGCTTATTACGAACCGGAAGGAATTGGTTGGTTACATACATTTGGCGGTGGTCTGTTAACTACTTGTGGCCTGACTCATTTGGGACCTCCGTCAGTTGATGATGGCGAAACCCTGGGGCTGCACGGACGTTATTCAACAATTCCGGCCCGGCAGGTTGCCGATTGTTCATCATGGATTGGTGATGAATATCAGATAAAACTAAAAGGAATAGTTGAGGAAGGATACCTGTTTGGTAACAAGCTGAGGTTGGAAAGAGAGATTGTTTCAACTGTTGGTAAAAATGAGATTGAAATTACAGACACCATTACAAATTTTGGGAATAAACCTTCTCCTTATACGATTTTGTACCACATTAATCTTGGTTACCCGCTGCTTTCTGACAAAGCTGAATTGGAGATTAATCCGCAGGAAACCTTTGCAAGGGATGAAACGGCTGTTTCCGGAATGGATGAATTCCGGAATTTCACAGAACCTCAGGAGCAATACGATGAACAGGTATTTTTCCATAAAATGAAAGGTAATCAGGAAGGTCTGGCACAGGCTAGTTTGTTGAATAAAGAACTTGGTATCCGATTAAATGTAAGTTTTAATGTGAACCAGTTGCCATTTCTTGCCGAATGGAAAATGATGGGACATGGCGAATATGTTTTGGGCTTGGAGCCTGCTAATGTATTTGTAAAATCGAGGAAACAGCTTCGCGAAGAAGGCAGTTTGCCATTTCTGAAACCGCAAGAGTCTTTGAAAAATAAAGTAGTAATCAGTATTGAAGAGGTATAGTGGTGAAGAAGTTAGTTTTATTTGGAGCAGGGAAGATTGGGAGGTCGTTTATCGGGCAACTGTTTGCGCAGGCCGGGTACGAAGTTGTTTTTATCGATATTGATGAAAACGTGATAAACGAGCTCAACGCGAAAAAGAAGTATAAAGTTGTGATTAAAAGCAACACACCAGATCAGACAATACTTGTTCAGAATGTTAGGGGAGTATTGGGAACTCAAAAAGAAAAGGTTGTTTCGGAGTTAGTTTCGTGTGATATTGCAGCGGTTTCTGTTGGCCAGCGTGGATTAACTGCAATAATTCCAATTATAGCGAAATCCATCCTTGAGCGATACAAATTGGCTTCAAAACCATTGGATATTATCATTGCAGAAAATATGCGAAATGCCGACGAGTTCATTTTTAATGAATTATCTCAGCATGTTGAAAATAATTTTCCACTTAAGGATTGGGTGGGATTGGTTGAAACAAGTATCGGAAAAATGGTACCCATAATGTCTGAGTCGGATACGCAAAAGGACCCTTTATTGGTTTATGCTGAACCTTATAATACTTTGATTCTGGATAAAAAAGCATTCAAGAATCCAATTCCTGAGATTGATGGATTAGCGCCAAAAGAAAATATTAAAGCCTGGGTTGACCGAAAATCGTACATCCACAACTTTGGACATGCGGCAGTTGTTTATGCCGGCCACGTTTATCAATCAGAGCAGAAATACATTTATGAAGCTTTGTCAAACCCGGCAGTTAAGTCGTTTGCGCTAAAAGCGATGAAACAAAGTGCTGATATACTGGCTGAAAAATATCCAGGAGTTTTTACCAAAGATGATTTATACAATCATGTTTACGACCTTATTTCAAGATTTGAAAATAAGGCACTGAAAGATTCCATTTATAGAGTTGGGTGTGATTTAAAGCGTAAATTAAGTAATAATGATAGGATTATAAGCCCGATGTTGGATGGTTTGCGTTCAGGTTTGCCGGTTGATTATATCATGATGGTATTCGCATTTGGTTTTTGTTTCGATGCAAAAGATGAACAGGGGCAACGATCAGCCAGTGATGAAGATTTCACGAGATTTCTCAATAATAATGGGCTCGAAAATACCATAAAAAATGTTCTAATGCTTGATACAAAAGAAATTATGGATTCAATAGTTAAGGAATCTTCAAAAGAGAAGTGATTGTTTTTAAATTGGTATTGATATTATCTCAAGGTTTTGTTGGTTTGATACCTGTGTTGAATGCAGGATTCCCGGGAGTGTTTTCACTCCCGGGTATGTACTGTAAATACTTGTTTATTTTAATTCATTCGATAAAACGATGATTCATAGTTGGTTTTGAACCCCAAAAGCTAAATATTAGAAATATTCACCTCAAAAAATTGACAAAAGTGAAGTTTTGGATCACATGAAATTTCAGGTGGAGTAATTTTTCGAAGTTTGTATAATCCTGCAACAATAGATATTATAATGCGCCTTTGCCTTATCAGGCCGATTCTACTCTTTGGTTTGGCCCAAAGAGTAGACAGAAAACCCAAGGCTGCGCCCGCTTCACTCGGAAAAGCTACGCGATGCCGGCTAAAATTCCTGAAACTCGTCGTACCTCCTCAAACAGCAGTAATTTTTTAACGCCGACACCACTTGTTTTCCGGCTCACCGAACGAGGCCGAAGCTTCGAATAAGGTCTTTGGTTTGCCATCCCCAGATCAGAGGATCGGCCTCTTTTGGCCTTTATGATAACGGAAGGCAAGGATCAAAAGCAGCCTGGATTTTTCTGCTTCGTCCCGATTGAATCGGGATGAAGGCCTGCGGCAGCAATTTTAAAATCGACTAAAGGTCAAATTGACTTTTAGTGTGCCCGTGTACTTTTGATATATAAATGTTCAAATCCACCTGATTTTACGGGTGAGCCGAAGTTTTTTGGAAATAGAGTTTTTATGTAAGTTAAAAAACAAAAAAAACAACAATCACGAATTTAGATTGTTGCCTTTTGTTTTTTTGTGCCCAGTAAAGGACGATTTTGTATTTTCTTATGCGCTTAAAATCAACTTGTTACATGTGTCAGCGAATTTTGTTCTCGGTAAAGTCTCTCTTATAATTCAACAATCATAATTTCAAATCAAAGATACAAAATTTAACTAAAAATTATTTTGTATTATGACAGAATTTGAACTCTATTTTAAGTGCTGATGCGATCAATTCCCAATTTATATTGTCTGCTGGTTTCCTATTTAAGTCTAGTTTTTTTAAACAAAACTGAGGACGTATGATCCTTTTATTAAAGGATTCCTGACTAATTTGCCATTTGAGTTGTGAGAATAAATACTTTCTCTGTTCAAGCTGTGTACTCACTTGTTATACCTGGGTTTTCGTTTTAAAGTTTTCAAAACCAAACAGAATGAAATTCGTTCAGGTAAACTCAATTCTATCAAAATATCTGTATTTATAAATCAAATACTCAAATGTGTAAGCTAAAGCCTCAAGAATCAATTAATATTGAATTCTAAATCTAAATCAATTTATCTATGAAATCCATAGTATTCTTTCTCTTAATTTTAGCTTCTTTTAGCAGTTTTTCTCAAAATCAAATTCAACCCGGACTTATCGGTTTTGATGTAATACGTGATGGTATTCCGCGCGGCAAAGTTGATACTGTAAAATACACCTCAAAAACGGTAGGAAACGAACGTACGACAACAGTTTATACTCCTCCATTGTATAGCAAAAATAAAAAATACCCGGTTCTATATTTGTTGCATGGAATTGGTGGCGATGAATTTGAATGGCTGAATGGCGGCCATCCGGAGGTGATTTTCGACAATTTATATGCACAAAATAAATTGGAACCAATGATTGTGGTTATGCCCAACGGGCGTGCCATGAAAGATGACCGTGCGACCGGAAATATTATGGCTTCCGATAAAGTGGAAGCTTTTACCACTTTCGAAAAAGACTTACTTCAAGATCTGATTCCTTTTATTGAAAAAAAATATCCAGTAATTATTGATCGTGAGCATCGCGCAATTGCCGGATTATCGATGGGTGGCGGGCAGGCCCTCAATTTTGGGTTGGGAAACCTCGATGTCTTTGCCTGGGTAGGCGGTTTTTCATCAGCGCCAAATACCAAAAGTCCGGCAGAACTGGTACCCAATCCGGAAGAAACCAAAAAGAAACTGAAGTTGCTTTTTATTTCGTGTGGCGATGCTGACGGGCTGTTAGGCTTTAGCAAGCGTACCCACGAGTATCTTGAGGCCACAAATGTCCCTCATTATTACTATACAATTCCTGGCGGGCAGCACGATTTTAAGGTATGGAAAGAAAGCCTTTACAATTTTGTTCCATTGGTTTTTAAAGAATCAAAGTAGCAGAAACTTCGTGTACATAAAAAATAATACAACACAATATCAATCAATTTATAACAGAACATTTTAAAATGAAAAAAGGAAAATTAAGAATCAGCATAAAAAATCAAATTACACTAATGACAATTTTGTTGGCATTGACAACAAGTGCTGCGCAACCGACAGAAAAGTCAAAGATTACGAATGCTCCAATATTTTCAAATTTTGTGTATCAGGGGAATGACGATATTTATGCAAATAATCCATTAAAACCTGACGAGTTTTACAACCCTATTTTACAAGGTTGTTATCCCGACCCTGCAATAACCCGAAAAGGAGACGATTATTATTTGGTGTGTTCATCGTTTGCCATGTTTCCGGGTGTACCAATCTTTCATTCGAAAGATTTGGTGAACTGGACGAATCTGGGAGGTGTGCTCAACAACCCTGAGACTTTTGATACCCGCGACTGTGGCATAAGCGCAGGTGTATATGCCCCGGGTATTACTTATAATCCAAATAACGATACTTTTTATATCATCACTACTGCATTTACTGGTGGTTTGAACAATATTATGGTTAAAACAAAAGATCCTAAAAAAGGATGGGGCGATCCCATTAAACTGGCTTTTGGAGGTATCGATCCATCTATTTTTTTCGATGATAACGGGAAGGCATACATCGTTCACAACGATGCTCCCGAAAGGGGAAAAGAGCTTTATAACGGTCACCGTGTAATTAAAGTTTGGGAATATGATGTTGAAAAGGACCAGGTAATTGAAGGAACCGACAAAATTATTGTGGATGGTGGTGTTGATCTTTCAAAAAAACCAATTTGGATTGAGGCACCGCACCTATACAAAAAAGATGGGAAATACTATCTTATGTGTGCTGAAGGTGGAACAGGCGGTTGGCACAGTGAAGTTATCTTCAAAAGCGACAGCCCGACCGGACCATTTATTCCGGCACCAAGTAACCCGATTTTAACGCAGCGACACTTTCCGAGAGAAAGAGAAAATAAAGTGGATTGGGCAGGGCATGCCGATATTGTTGAAGGACCAAACGGCCAATGGTACGGAGTGTTTTTGGCAGTTCGCCCAAACGAAGAGCAACGTGTAAATACTGGTCGCGAAACTTTTATTTTACCAGTTGACTGGTCGGGAGAATTTCCGGTGTTTGTTAACGGACTTGTTCCGATCGAAACAAAACTGGATATGCCCAAAGGTGTAGAGAACAAAACGGGCAAGGATGGCTTTTTCCCGAATGGTAACTTTACATATGAAGAAGATTTTTCTTCTGATGATTTGGATAAGCGCTGGATTGGCTTGCGCGGTCCACGTGAAGCTTTCATTGAAAAAACAAAAGGTGGCATTCAGATAAATCCTTTTGAGGCGAATGTTAAAGAAGTAAAACCAACTTCTACTTTATTCTATCGTCAAATGCACAACAGCTTTTCGTATGCTGCAACCTTGGATTATACTCCGGAATCGGAGAAAGACCTGGCAGGAATAACTGCGCTGCAAAGCGAAAACGCAAATTACGTTTTTGGAATCACTAAAAAAGGTGACGAATATTATCTGTTGTTACAACGCAATTTTAAAAGACGCTTTAGAGGAGAAATGGATTCGAAAATTATTGGCAGCACAAAAATCGATGTAAGCGAACCTGTACGTTTGCAGGTTTCTGCAAAAGGAGATAAATACAAATTCTCGTACTCAAGTAACGGGATCGATTTTGTAACTGTAGGTGGGACTGTTTCGGGCGATATCTTATCAACCGATATGGCAGGTGGATTTACAGGTTGTATTCTTGGATTGTACGCAACTAGTGCAAACGATGCTATTCCTAAATAAAGTGCTGATTCGATGCGATAACTTATAAATAAACAATTTAAATCACGTGAAATGAACAAATTAATGATAGGCCTGATTTTTATTTTAGGCTGTGTGCCAATCAGCAGTATTTATGCCCAGAGAAATACGGCAAAAAATCCGATTATTTATGCCGATGTACCAGACGAATCAATCATCCGTGTTGGTGATACTTATTACATGAGCAGCACCACCATGCATGTTAATCCGGGAGTTCCGATCATGAAATCAAAAGATTTGGTGAATTGGGAGCTTATTGGTTATGCATACAAAACGTTAGGTGATTTTGACGCACTAAATTTGGAAAATGGAAAGTCGGCCTATGGAAGTGGATCATGGGCAAGTTGTTTGCGTTATCATAACGAAACCTTTTATGTAAGTACTTTTTCAAGTACTACCGGTAAAACATACATATTTACGACAAAAGATATTGAAAAAGGAAATTGGGTTGAACATTCCTTTAGTCCTTCCATGCACGACCACTCGCTTTTTTTTGATGACGATGGCAAAATTTATATGATTTGGGGTGCAGGTAAACTCAATATGGTTGAAGTAAAAGCTGATCTGTCAGGAGTTAAAGAAGAAACTAAAAGTGTATTGATTGATAATGCTACAGCTCCTTCGGGCGATAAAATTATGCTACCTGCTGAGGGTTCGCAGCTGTTTAAAGTAAAAGAGAAATACTATCTTTTTAATATTAGTTGGCCTCGTGGAGGAATGCGTACGGTTATTATACATCGTGCCGATAAAATTACCGGACCATACGAAGGCCGTGTTGCTTTACAAGATCAGGGAGTAGCGCAAGGTGGATTAATTGACACTCCGGAAGGAAAATGGTTTGCGTATTTATTTCAGGATCATGGTGCGGTGGGGCGTATCCCTTATTTGGTACCTTTAAAATGGGAAGACGGGTGGCCTGTCTTGGGAGTTGATGGTAAAGTTCCTGAAAACCTCAACCTTCCTGCTCAGAAAAGTTTAATCCCGGGTATTGTAAATTCTGATGATTTTGACCGAAAGAAAAAAGATATTGACCTTCCTTTGGTTTGGCAGTGGAATCATAATCCCGTGGATGAATTTTGGTCGGTTCGCGAACGAAAAGGTTATTTGCGACTAACTACTGATCGTGTTGATTCAGATTTTTTACAATCGCGAAATACTTTAACGCAACGTGCCATTGGACCGGAATGTTCCGGCTCAACATCTATCGACGTCTCAAATATGAAAGAAGGAGATTTTGCCGGACTCGCATTATTACAAAGAAAATACGGTCTCGTAGGTGTCAAGGTTGAAAATGGAGTCAAAAAGATTGTGATGGTGAGTGCTCAAAACGATTCCCCGGAAGAGATTGAAAGCCTTTCTGTTGAGCAGGAAACGATTTTCCTAAAAGCAACTTGCGATTTTCATAATCGTAAAGATTTGGCCAATTTCTATTACAGTATCAATGGCAAGGAATGGACAAAAATTGGTTCGCAGCTAAAAATGCAATATACCTTGCCTCATTTTATGGGATACCGTTTTGGCTTATATAATTATGCCACAAAAACTGCCGGTGGTTACGTTGATTTCGACTATTTCAGAATCAGCGATAAAATACTGGAATAGCAGCGAAAGAAATTACAAAGAATAAGATTAAAGAATAGAAAATATGAAATTGAAAGTTGGTTTATTGGCATTAGGTATTTCACTTTTAATGCAAATAAATGTGTATTCGCAAGATTCTGATTTTTATATTTATCTGTGTTTTGGCCAGTCAAACATGGAAGGAAATGCCCAAATAGAAGCACAGGATACCGTTAATATTGACAGCCGTTTTCAGGTTATGTCAACAATAGATTGTTCGGATATGAGGCGTGTTAAAGGAGAATGGTACACAGCTATTCCTCCTTTGTGTCGGTGTAGTACTGGTTTAACTCCGGTCGATTATTTTGGGCGCACTCTGGTTGCCGGTCTTCCTGAAAATGTAAAAGTTGGTGTAATAAATGTCGCTGTTGGTGGCTGCAAAATAGAGTTATTTAATAAAAACAATTACAAGTCATATGTGGAAACTGCTCCAGGTTGGATGAGAAATATGATTAGCGAATACGATGGTAATCCATATGGGAGATTGGTTGAATTGGCCAAACTTGCTCAAAAAGATGGTGTGATAAAAGGAATCTTGTTGCATCAGGGCGAGTCGAATACAAACGATTCACTTTGGACTCAAAAGGTGAAAGTAGTTTATGATAACCTTATGGAAGACCTTGGTCTAAATCCGAAAGAAGTTCCGTTGTTGGCCGGTGAAGTTGTTAATGCAGATCAAGATGGAGCATGTGCCAGTATGAACAGCTACATTGCCACTTTGCCCGAGGTAATCTCCAATTCGTATGTGATATCTTCACTTGGTTGCCCGCAAAGAGGCGACCGACTTCACTTTACTGCTGAAGGTTACCGGATTTTAGGGAAACGATATGGAGAAAAAATGATCTCTCTTTTAAAAGATTAATTAGGTAAAATTTAAAGAATATGATAAAAATAAGATGATGGAGAAATTGAATTGGAAGAACTTATTTACTATGCTGGCAGTTGTGATGTTTGCAGCAACCTTGCATGCACAAAACCCCATAATCCAAACCTATTTCACTGCCGACCCGGCGCCAATGGTGCACGATGGTACGGTATATCTTTATACAAGTCATGATGAGGATTCAGTCGTAAATAACTTTTTTACCATGTACGACTGGCGTTGTTATTCGTCAACCGATATGGTAAACTGGACCGATCATGGTGCTGTTGCTTCGCTGAAAAATTTCGCTTGGCTCGATAAAACTAATGGCGCATGGGCACCTCAGTGCATCGAACATAACGGAAAGTTTTACCTGTATGTTCCAATACACGGTGAAGGCGTTTCGGTATTGGTTGCCGATTCACCAACCGGTCCTTTTACCGATCCGCTTGGAAAACGTTTGATCGAAAGTGATCATATTTGGCAGGACATTGATCCTACCGTGTATGTCGACGACGATGGCCAGGCCTGGTTGTACTGGGGGAATCCTAAGTTGTGGTATGTGAAGTTAAACGAGGATATGGTTTCATACGACCAAAGCATTGGGCAAAACGGAGTTGTTTCAGTTGATATGACTACTGAAGCGTTTGGCGCTCACAAAGGCCGCGACGGTAAACCTGGCCCTTCTTATACCGAGGGCCCCTGGTTTTACAAACGCAACAATTTGTACTACATGGTGTATGCCGCCGCCGGTATTCCCGAGTACATTGCTTACTCCACTTCAACATCGCCCGACGGGCCATGGACCTACAAAGGATTTGTTATGGAAAGAGCGCCACACCTGGCTTTTACAAACCATTCAGGGATTATCGATTTTAAAGGAAACTCCTATTTTTTCTATCACAGTCAGGAATTATCGGGGGGCGAAGGCTTTAAACGATCAACAAGTGTAGAGCAGTTTGAATACAATGCCGACGGTATCATTCCTGTAATTGTTCCCAAACAGGAAGGCGTAACCAAAAGTGTTGAAAACCTGAATCCGTTTAAACGTGTTGAAGCCGAAACCATTGCCTGGTCGGAAGGACTGAAAACAAAATCGGATGAATCGGTTGGGGTTTATGTAAGCAATATCGATAACAACGATTTTATAAAAATACGAAGTGTTGATTTGGCCCAAGGTGCCAAAAAGTTTGAAGCCGGTGTTGCTTCAGCAAAATCAGGAAGTATTGAAATCCGCATCGATGAAAAAGACGGTGAGTTATTAGGCGTTCTTTCTGTTACAGGCACCGGAGGAGAACAGAACTGGAAAACACTTTCAACCAAAATAAAGGAGGCCAAAGGTGTTCACGATGTTTACCTGGTTTTCAAAGGAGAAGACAAAGACTTATTTAATTTTGATTGGTGGCAATTTAAATAAGAGACCTGGCAAATATAAAACGAAGTAAAAACAGACAGAGGAGATATAGATGAAGAAGATTTTAGTGTGGGGCGTAGTGTTAATGATTTTTATGCCAATTAATCATTTGTTGGCATGGGAGGGAATGCCTATTCCAAAACTTTATGTAGAAGGACGTTATTTAAAAGATTCTACCGGGCACGTTGTAAATCTGCATGGATTTGCACAAACCTATTCGCCCTGGTTTAACGAGCAAAATTCGCAATGGAATAACTACGATGTTCAAGCGTGTTTAAATTACAATCAGCAGATTATCGACGATATTTTAACGGCTGGTTGGGAAATGAACTTTGTGCGTTTGCACATGGACCCATACTGGAGCAATACACCCGGTTGTGAGGGGCGTTACGAAGGTGAAGAGTGTTTTAGCGAAACGCGTTTTGTAAAATACCTCGATGAGGTTTTTGTACCCATGGCCGAGTATGCAGTTACAAAAGGTTTGTATGTGGTTATGCGTCCTCCGGGGGTATGTCCCGAAGACATTGAAATTGGTGGTGTTTACCAGGAATACCTGCTTAAAGTGTGGGATATTGTAGCGCAACATCCGAAATTGAAAAATAATCCGAACATCATGTTCGAGCTGGCCAACGAGCCAATTCATATTCTTGGCCCCGACGGAACATACGGATCAGGAACGCAGGGGCATTTCGATAATTTAAAGACTTATTTTCAGGCCATTGTTGATACCATTAGGGCCAATGCCGATAATATACTTTGGATACCGGGCCTGGGCTATCAGTCGCAATATTCGGGTTATGCCATTAATCCAATTGAGGGGGAAAATATCGGTTATGCGGTTCACGTTTACCCGGGCTGGTTTAACAGCGGAAACGGATACGAGCCCTTCCAAAGAGGATGGGACGAACAGGTTCAGCCGGTGGCCGATTTTGCTCCAATTATGGTAACCGAAATGGACTGGGCGCCGGAGAAATACGAATCATCGTGGGGAAAAGACATCACCGGCACTGCAGGCGAAGAAGGTTTTGGTGCCAACTTTAAAAAAATTACCGATGAATGTGGCAATGTAAGCTGGTTGCTTTTTACCAGCCCCGATCTGCTGGACGATTTTACCGGCATTGCTCCGGCCGATGGCGAAGAATATACTTTTCTGAACGATCCAGAAGCTTGTCCCTGGCCAATTTACCAGTGGTTCAAGGAGTACAAACAAGAGTACGATTTTGAAGGGGCATCAACTAACTATTTAACGCTTACTGATCTGGTTATTGAAAATGGCGAGTCGTTATCAGTGATGACTAGCAGTTCAACCAGTTTAGCTGTAAACGCTGTTTTTGCTGATGGACACATTGAAAATATCAGCTCTCTTGCAGAATACTCGATTAACAACCCCGAAATTATGCAGGTGTTAAGGGGGCGAATTCATGCGCTTAAAGACGGAGAGGCGAGTATCAATATTTCTTACACCGGCCCGGGCGGAAACAAAATGCAGGCAAATGTACAGGTTAATGCCAGCACATTCCCGTTAACCAACGAGGTGTTTAATCCTGATATTTGGGAAGACGGATCCTTTGATGAAACAAGCGGTACACTCATTACCGGCCAATATGGTTTTGGTGGCTGGTACTACAATAACGGTGTCGATCTTTCTAACTATAAATACTTGGTGGTGAAACTGGGAAATACAAATGCCTGTGGGTTTTCATTCCGACTCTACGACGAAAACAGCTACTGGACAACACCCGGAATATATGATGTTGGTAACGAAGATCAGGTGGTAGTTTCGCTCGATAATATGTACAAGCACGGAACAACCACGAAAATGGACCCGGCGCATATTTATTATGTTGGTTTCTGGTCAAATGGTGGTTGCCCTTTAATCATCAATGATATATACCTCACTAACGACGAAAATTATACAAAACCTACCGGAATATATGATCTTTTTCCTGTCGATTCAGAACCCGAATTTGTGGATGTTTACACCATTACCGGGGCAAGAATACGCTCGCAAGTAAAAAGATCTCAGGCTACAAAAGGGCTGAAAGAAGGGATTTGTATTGTTGGAAGAAAGAAAGTTGTTGTGGTTGGAAAATACTAAGATCATAAGAAGAAAGCATGCTTGAATAATTCAAAAGTAGTTACATAATAATAAGAAAAATAAAAATATATATTTATAATTATAAAATTTGCTTAACACTTTGCTCTGGGAGAATTTAAAGTGTTCTCTTCGATAAAAATTACAATGGCAATTTTACCATTGCACCATATGAACCTGAATTTATAGAAGTGGAAAAATAAAGTAATTCTTCGAAACGATTAAAAATGAAACTATTCTTAATTCAACTATTACTGCTGTTATTATTTTCCGGTATCGGGCTTAAAGCGCAGGATGTCTGTCCGTTTTTTCCAGACGAAGAATTGATATCTACCGGAATTTATTATTATCCTGAACATTGGAACGAAACCCAATGGGAACGCGATATTAAAAACATTGCGGATATGGGATTTGAGTTTGTGCATCTGGCTGAATTTGCCTGGTTTAAGATGGAGCCGGTAGAAGGTAAATTTGATTTCACATGGTTGGACAGGGTTGTAGATCTTTGTGCAGAAAACAATCTGCAAGTGGTTATGTGTACTCCATCTGCAACTACCCCTGCGTGGATGCGAATTAACTACCCGGAAACCTTCCGAATGGATGGAAATTACATTCGTGGCGAGAATGGTACCCGTGGATTAAATTCCCTCACAAATCCAAAATATCAGGAGTTTGTAAAAACTATTGTTACCAAATTGGCCGAACGATACGGTCAAAATACAAATGTAATTGGATGGCAAATCGATAACGAACCTCCGGCATTGGAAGATTACAGCCCTTCTTCACAAGAAGCTTTCAGAAAGTGGTTAAAAAACAAATACATCACCATTGGCGCATTGAATTCAGCCTGGGGAGCCGCTTTTTGGAGCCAGTGGTTTAACCATTTTGATGAGATAATTATTCCAAACACCAGTTTGGTTGGATGGTGGGGAAATAATCCGCATGCACTGCTCGACTTTAAACGATACCTCGCCGATACGCAAGCTGAATTTCTTGATTTCCAGGCCGGAATATTACACGAACATATTTTGGACAATCAATACATTACCACAAACTATACGGCCAAGTGTACGGGCTCTGTCCCGCGGCGCACAACAAAACTTGATTTTGCAACTTATACCGCTTACCCCAATTATGGCAGTGAAAATATAGGTGAATTGGGATTTCGCTTAGGTGATAGTAAAGTAATCCTTTTTGCTTCGGAGTATTATAAATCGCTTGGTGGTGCAACCGGGGTAATGGAAATGCAGCCGGGGCCGGTTAACTGGGGAGGATATAATCCATTGCTGCTTCCGGGGGCGGTTCGTATGTGGCTGTATCATAGTTTTGCTGCAGGCGGAAAATTGGCCTGTTCATACCGGTTCCGACAAATAAATTACAGTTCCGAACAATACCATTCTGGTATTATGGAACCCGACGGCGTAACGCCATCGCCGGGCGGGGAAGACTATATTAAGTTTATGAAGGAGATAAAAGAGCTGCGTAAACAATACAAATCCAACCAAAAAATGCCTGACGAGTTAGCCAACAAGTCAACGGCCATTCTCTGGAATCTGGAAAACTACTGGACCATCGACAGGCAAAAGTTAACCTATCAATGGGATACATGGAACTACCCGATTGGTTTTCTTGAAATAACAAAATCCTTAGGCGCTCCGACAGAAGTGATTTCAGAAGAAACCGATTTTTCGAAATACAAATTTCTGATTGCCCCTGCTTACGATTTGGTTGACTCAACCTTGATAGATAGGTGGAAAGACTATGTTTCGAATGGCGGTCATTTGATTTTAACCTGTCGTACCGCTACAAAAAACCGTGAAGCACGCATTTGGGAAGGCGATTGGGCATTTCCTATTTCGAAACTTATTGGTGCATCAGTTGAAGCTAAGGATATGTTGTCGGGCAATAAAAATGGAGATGTTTTAATGAGCGATAAACATTACAATTGGAACAACTGGGCAGAACTACTAAATCCAGAGAAAGATACCGAAGTACATGCTATTCATAATAACCAGTTTTACAAGGGAAAGGCTGCTGTAGTAAAGAATAAAATTGGAAAGGGGACAGTGACCTACATCGGAGTAAGTACAGACGGACTGGAACTGGAAAAGGATATTTTGAAGGATATTTATTCAGCATCAGGAGCATCTGCCAGGGACTATCCAAAGGGAGTTTATGTGTACTGGCGCGATGGTTTTTATATAGCTGTTAATTATTCTTCGGATACATATACAATGGATATGCCTGAATCGGCAAAAATAATTGTTGGAGAACGTGACGTAAAACCTGCAGGAATTTTGGTCTGGACCGAGTAAATGATATGCCATAAGTAACTTCAAATTAAATAACTACACCTAAATGAAACGAACTACATTATACAGCTTTGTGCTTCTGATCTTTGCAATCGGTAGCAGCTGTTCGAAAACGGAAGCCCCGGCGCCTATCGGACCAACACCATCCGAAAACCAGATGCGCTGGCAGGAAATGGAATACTATGCTTTTATCCATTTTTCGTTGAATACTTACACCGACCAGTCGTGGGGGTTTGGAGATGAAGACGTAAGCCTTTTTAATCCTGACGAACTGGATACCCGCCAGTGGGCGCGCATTTGCAAAGAAGCCGGAATGAAAGGTATTATTGTTACTGCGAAACACCACTGCGGTTTTTGTTTGTGGCCTACCGAAACAACCAAGTATTCGGTTAAAAATGCGCCATGGAAAGATGGAAAAGGCGATGTGATTCGCGAACTGGCAGATGCCTGTAAAGAGTATGGACTTAAACTGGGGATTTATGTATCGCCATGGGATAGAAATAGTCCGGAATATGGAAAGCCTGAATACATTACCATTTTCAGAAATCAAATCAAAGAAGTGTTAAGCAATTACGGCGATGTTTTTGAAATTTGGTTCGATGGAGCCAATGGTGGTACCGGCTATTACGGTGGAGCCAGTGAAAACCGTAAAATCGACCGAACTACCTATTACGACTGGCAACCGACTTATAAAATGATTCGCGAACTGCAACCCAACATTGTAATTTGGAACGATGGTGGTGACCGGGCTGATCTGCGCTGGGTAGGAACCGAAGGAGGCTGGATTGGCGAAACTAACTGGAGTTTATTGCACAGTACAGGCGATGTGCCATTCGAAATGTTACATTATGGTGTGGAAAACGGAAATGCCTGGGTGCCGGGTGAAGTAAATACTTCCATTCGCCCCGAATGGTTTTATCATCCCAGCGAGGACACAAAAGTAAAAACCTTACCGCAACTGATGGATACTTATTACAATTCAATTGGACGGAACGCCACCTTTTTACTGAACTTCCCAATCAGACCAAATGGATTAATCGATGAACGTGATGAAAAAGTTGCACTTGATCTTGCGGAAGCCGTAAAAGAAGTATTTGATGAAAACCTGGTTGTAAATGCCAAAGCTGAAGCCTCTAATGTACGTGGCAACAGCCGCAAATTTGGAGCAGCAAACGCTATTGATTCCGAAAAAGATACGTACTGGACTACCGATAATGAGGTAAAAACAGCCTCGCTTACCATCGATTTTGGCGAAGCAAAAACCTTTAATCGCTTTATGGCCCAGGAATACATTCGTTTGGGACAACGGGTTAAGTCGTTTACCATAGAGGCGCTGGTTGATGGCGAGTGGAAAGAACTGGATAAGCAAACCACAATTAGCTACAAACGTATTCTTCGTTTCCCAACGGTTAAGGCAACAAAACTTCGTTTAAACATTACCGATTCTAAAGCTTGTCCGTTAATTTCGAATATTGGTGTTTACGATGCGCCACAAATCCTGACACCACCAACAATTATTCGGGATCAGTCGGGCACAGTCAGCATTATTCCTGCCGATACCGAATCGGAAATCTATTACACACTCGATGGTACAACACCCGACAGAAACTCAACAAAATACAAGGAGCCAATTCAAACTGAAGGAAAAATAAAAGTAAGCGCTATTGCCTTTGAAGCATCATCGGGAAAAAGCAGCACTGCAACAATAGAAGAGTTTGACCTTTCGCGTAAAAACTGGAAAATAATCAGTACTGACGACGAAAAAGCCTACGCCATTCTCGATGGTAACCAGGCGACTGCATGGCACCAGCCTCGCCAAACCAAATTACCTTCTGATCTGGTCATCGATCTTGGCGATGATCTTGAACTCACCGGTTTCAGGTATTTCCCCGACCAAACTTTGTGGGGCCCGGGGATTATTACAGATTACCAATTCTTTGTTTCATCCGACAATAAAAAGTGGAAACTGGTTAGTGAAGGTGAATTCTCAAATATTAAAAACAATCCATTGTGGCAAGCTAAAAACTTCGAGCCCGCAAAAGCCCGTTACATTAAGCTACGCGCACTAAAAAATACCGAAGGAAACAATAGCATCGGCTATGCCGAATTCAATATCATAACCAACTGAATTTGATGAACTTACTATGAGTAAACTAATTTATCTTTCTCTGATTACTACTTTTGTTCTTGCCGCGAGCATGTATTCCGGCGCACAAAATAAATTGTACCCAAACGAATTTCCCTTAGGCGATGTCACTCTGCTGGATGGCCCGTTTAAACACGCGCGCGACCTGAACATTGAGGTTTTGTTGCAATACGATGTCGATCGTTTTTTGGCACCATACCGTAAGGAAGCCGGGTTGGAGCCTCGCAAACCAACCTATCCGAACTGGGACGGATTAGACGGTCATGTTGGCGGTCATTACCTATCGGCTATGGCAATGAACTACGCCGCAACAGGTAACAAAGAGTGCAAGCGCCGGATGGATTATATGTTGAAAGAGTTAAAAGAATGCCAGGAAGCCAATGCGGTAAATAACCCCGAATGGGGCGTTGGTTATGTTGGCGGTTTCCCAAATAGTGCTAAACTTTGGTCAGCATTCAAAAAAGGCGATTTTGGAGTGTTTTTTGGTTCGTGGGCTCCGTTTTACAACCTGCATAAAATGTATGCCGGTTTGCGCGATGCCTGGCTTTATGGTGAAAGCGAATTGGCGAAAGACTTGTTTCTGAAGTTCTGCGATTGGGGAATCGATCTGACTGCAGATTTGTCGGACGAGCAGATGGAAACAATGCTGGGCATGGAGCATGGAGGAATGAACGAAGTTTACGCCGATGCTTACCAGATTACCGGCGATGAAAAATACCTGACTGCCGCAAAGCGTTATTCGCATCGAAAATTTTTGGAGCCCTTGTCGCACGATATCGACAATCTTGATAATCAGCATGCCAATACGCAAATACCTAAATTTATTGGTTTCGGGCGCATAGCAGAGCTAGATGATAATGAACTATACCTGGAGGCAGCACGATTTTCATGGGAAACCATTACCCAAAACCGGTCGCTGGCATTTGGCGGAAACAGCCGCCGCGAGCACTTTCCAAGCGAAAGTTCGTGTATCGATTTTGTACATGTAAACGACGGGCCCGAGTCCTGTAACTCTTATAACATGCTCAAACTCAGCGAAGATTTGTTCCGTAATGATCCCGAGGCCAAATATGCTGATTATTATGAACGTACGATGTTCAACCATATTCTTTCATCACAACATCCCGAGCACGGTGGTTATGTGTATTTTACGCCCGCGCGGCCACGACATTATCGTGTTTATTCGGCGCCAAACGAGGCCATGTGGTGCTGTGTGGGTACCGGAATGGAAAACCACGGGCAGTACAACCGTTTTATTTACACCCATGCTGATGACGACTTGTACCTGAATTTGTTTGTGGCTTCGGAACTCAACTGGAAAGAAAAAGGCATTCAGCTGAAGCAGGAAACGACATTTCCTTATTCAGAACAAACAAAACTCACCATTACCAAAGGTAATTTAGCCTTCAATCTTAAAGTAAGGTACCCGGTTTGGGTAAAGGCAGGAGCACTAAAAATTAAAGTAAATGGCAAAGCTGTCGAATATACCGAACGTCCTTCGTCGTACATTACTATCGACCGAAAATGGGAAAAAGGCGATGAAGTAGTAATTGAATTGCCAATGCAAAGTACCATCGAGCATTTACCAAATGTGCCCGAATACATTGCTTTTATTCATGGGCCAATTTTACTCGGTGCAAAAACCGGAACCGAAGATTTAAGGGGATTGATTGCAGACGATGGTCGCTGGGGACAGTACTCAGGTGGCGAATATTTGCCGGTTGATAGAGCACCCATCCTGGTGGAAGACGATATGGAAAACCTGGGAGACAAACTGGAGCCGATTGACGGGAATCCGCTTCATTTTAAGCTGAATGTGAAGATGGTGAATCCGATGGATTTGACGCTTGAACCGTTCAGTCAGATTCACGATTCGAGGTACATGATTTACTGGCTGGCTTTAACCAACGGTGGTTATCAGGCTTATGTGGATTCGCTCGCAGCCAATGAACAGGCAAAGCTGGCCATCGAAAAACGAACCGTTGATTATGTAGCCACCGGCGAGCAACAGCCTGAAACAGACCATGCCATGCAACAGGAAAGATCAAAATCAGGAAATAACCAAAACGAATTCTACCGCGAGGCTTTTGGTGGCGGTTTTTTCAGTTATGATTTTGCAACCAACTCCGAAACAAACCTGAGTTTGCTTGTGCGTTACTGGGGGGCAGAGTGGGGTGGCCGCAAATTCATTATATATGTTGATGATGAAAAGCTGGTAACCGAAGATAATACCGGTCGCTGGAATCTGTCGGCATTTAAAGATGTTGTTTACTCCATTCCTGATGCAATGGTTAAAGGAAAGACTCATGTGAGAATAAAGTTTTTGTCACACTCTGGATCCACTGCAGGTGCGGTATATTTTATGCGCTTATTGAGGATGGATTCTGATCAATAAATGTGTTAACGGGTTCACTCTGAAAATGTGGTGAACTAATATTTTGAATCGTTTTCCCAATTCATTCAAACTATTTCTGTCGGTGGCTACTGTATCTTATAAGAACTCGTCCTGCTGTTTGTGAAAAATCCGTGCAGAGAAGCAGAATAATCAGGCATATTTTATTTTTAACCATCTACTTTTTACCTTACTTCTATGGCGTAATTTAAACTCTTTGCATTTTAAATTTTATGTATTTTATTGGAATCTTAATGTGATCCAAAATTTTCAATTCAGAGCAAACGAAAATTAGCATATTTAGTCTACCAAGGTGGTAGCTAATTAGTACTGATCCCGAGATTCTTAACTTTTATAAGTTCATAAAAATAAAAGACCATCACAAAAACTTGTTTTGCGACGGTCTTTACTATTTACCTAACCAAACTAAAACTATCTATATAATCCGTATATCTCAGCTTACGGATATTAGATTATTTGTATGCATTATTTTGATCACACAATGGATTTTTCAACAACTCATCGGTCGGGATTGGCATGTCCATTTTTTCGATATCAAAATCAAAAGTGCGGTAAGTATGCCAGTTATCCTGTACGCCAGGATCGGTATTTGGAACACCAACTCCTTTGGGATAATTGGTGGTAATATGATCTTCTATAAAACCTGAACGGATCAAATCCTGAGCAAGACACCATTCAGTATTAAATTCTTTACGACGTTCCATACCCAGTGCTACCAACCAAACCGGAGAGGTAAAACCTTTATCTGAGGTAAGTTGAGCATAATATGTCTTTGCATCCGGAACATCAACTGTGGTTTCATTAAATGGAAGAGGATATTCATCAGGTACATCTTCGCCATAGTACTGTGCCAATTGTTGATAGTAAGGAAGATAGGTGGCTGTTAATGCATCTTTTTTCCCAACCTCAGTGTTTCCGAATGCACGATCGCGTATATCATTAATAATTCCCCATGCCGTTGCATCGCCTTCACCATTCAAATTGAATAAACATTCGGCGTAGTCAAACAATACATTCGAATAACGTTTGTAATAAATTTGCTGTGGGCCCCACATGGCTTGCCAGTCGGCACGACAAGTTCGCCATGTTTTTAAACTCCATATAGAGGGAGCAGCTTCACCATTCATGTAAAAATGATAATGCGTATTTAATGAATCGGGAACTGAAAGGCTTTGCTGTAAATATGGATTGTATCCATAGTTTGTGGCAGATTTCCACTCCGGATTAATACCTTTTATCGCACCGGTTACACCCGAAGCTTCACGACGTTTGTCTCCCGGTTCGTAACAGCTCCACCATTCCCATGACAGGTAAAGTGAACCCCATCCGCCAACCGAAGGACAAGCTGAGAAATAAGTATGCCAGGTGTGTGCATCAGTCAAGTTACTCCAACTGTTCCATTGCGAACCTTCGTCAAGTACTTCTTCCCAAATACATTCTTTGGTCCAAACTGCACCCGGATCCCATAAAGTGGTAAAAGAAGGATTTAATTCGTACTTACCACTATCAATAATTTGTTTGAAAGCCGCGGCAGCCAACGTATAATTTTCCATGGCTTTTTCAGGCACACGAAATGCCATCCACATGTAAGCTTCTCCCAGGTAAGAAAGTGCAAAACCTTTGGTACAACGACCATACTCACCACTTAGTGGTTCCCATTCCAATTCGTCGGCAGCCACTTTTAAATCTTCAATAATAAAATCCCACATTTCTTCGTAGGTTTCAGCACGAGCTTTCGCTGGTGTGTTCACATAGTTTTCGCCTGTTGCCAACATTGGTACACGACCAAAAGCTTTTGCCAGCCACATATAGAAAAAGGCACGTATTGATCTGGCCTGACCATCAAGTGAGGTTTTTAAGGCAGGAGTGATATTCTCGGCCTCGGCAAGACCGGCAAGAAAGTCGTTACAACGCGTAATTGCTTTGTACGAATGCTTCCAACCGCTTAACAATTCCGGGCTACCGGGATTCCAGTTCTGCGTATTCCAGTCCTTATCCCAACCTGTGGCTTGGGTATCCATAGTTGGATGTCCTCCAATAAACAAGTTCGGTTTAAATCCCCAGTCACCGTTGGTTTCTGCAACAGGAAGCATCATATCGTAGCAACCCATAAGGCCGGCTTTGGCATCGTCATCGCTCATGAACATTTGATTCGCATCTAAAATGGAGTAGTGATCCACTTTTAAGAATTCTTCAGTATCGCAAGAGCTTATTCCCAGAAAGAACACCACGCTTGCCAGTGTATATAATATTTTAGATATTTTTTTCATAATATTTATCTATTTAAGTAGTACAATTAAAATTGAATATTCATCCCAAATGAATAAGTACGAGGCATAGGATAACGACCTGAATCCAAACCAGTGTAAAGCACACTTCCTTGTCCAACCTCTGGATCACCATATTTGTTGTAACTAGAGAAAGTAGCCACGTTTTGAATAGCAGCGTAAACACGAACAGCTTCAAGATGCAATAAAGACAACAGGTTTTTATTAAAATTATAGCCTACCTGAACATTGTCGATTTTAAAGTAGTCACCTTTTTTTACCCATGCATCAGAACCGCGCATATTGTAATTTAAATCGAGAAATGACAATTTAGACATGGTTGTACTGTGGTTTTCAGGAGTCCATGCATTTTGCGATGCCTCATTTAAAAGGTTTGGTGTGGTACCGTTGTCACTTGGGAACATATTTGATAATGTCATAGCAGAGTAAGAATAGATTTCGGCACCGATTACTCCATGAGTGTAAATACCCAAATCGAAATTCTTGTAGGAAACATTTAAGTTCAAACCATAATTTGCTTTTGGGAATCCATTCCCCAAAATAGTCATATCATTATCGTCAATAAAACCGTCTCCATTAAGATCTTTGTATTTAAAGTCGCCTGGGCCGGTTCCTGCATTTTGGTATTGACCATGACCTGCAGCCACAGCAGCAGCGTTGATAGCGTCAACTTCATCCTGTGACTGGAATATTCCATCAACTTTGTAACCGTAGAAAGAACCTACTGCATAACCTTCGCGCATGATAGAGTGACCGTTCCAGTGAGTACCGGATGGAGCACCGATTGCACCTACGTTGGAACCGTCATTGGTAGAACTTGTGTTTTCAAAGAACAAATCTGAACCAATTTCTTTAATTTCGTTCTTAATGGTTGAACCAGTTAATGTTGCACCAATGTTCCAATCGCTGTTAATTTGCTTTCTGTAGTCGACACTAAATTCAAAACCTTTATTCTGAATCTCACCATAATTAGTATACACTTCTGTATAACCTGCTGATGGGCGTATTGCCTGATTTAAGAGCAGGTCTTTAGAAGTACGGATAAAATAATCCATCGTGAAATTTAATTCACTGTTTAATATTCCAAGGTCAAGTCCGATGTTGGTTTGCTCATTGGTTTCCCATTTCAAGTTGGTATCAACCAATGTTCTAACATAACCGTTCGATAACATACGAGCTGTTCCTAAACCTGCAGGTCCTCCTTCAGGATAGAAGAAGTATTGTATTGTATTTGATGTTAATGCAGCGGTTGCTTTATCTGTTGGCCCTCCTGAGTTACCGGTTTGTCCCCAACCTAAACGAAGTTTTAAGTTACTGATAGTTGGATTGTTTTTCAAAAAACTTTCTTCTGAAATACGCCAGGCTGCTGCTGCTGAAGGGAAAGTACCCCAACGGTTACCTTCACCAAAGTTTGAAGAACCATCACGACGGATAGTACCCGTAACAATATAACGATCCTTTAATGAATACGAGGCGCGGCCAAAGAATGATAATCCACGAGATTCCAGATTATAGGCACCGCTACCTGTTCTTGTAGTTGGGTCGCTGGTTAAACTTACATCACGAATGTTTTCAGCCGGGAAATCAACGGCGGAAGCCGAACTCCAGTTTCCAAAGCTTTTACGTACTGTATTACCTCCCATTACGGTCAGGTTGTGTATTTCATTTTTCCAGTTGTATGTCAAATAACTTTCAAGCGCTAAACCATTATAATTTGAGTTGCTGATGTTCAATTGGTAACGTTTGTCATAATTGTACAAAACAACTGGTGTTACACCGTCGGGCATGTAACGTTGTTTGTTACCCCAAAAGTTGTATGAATTGCCTGCTGAAAAATTATAAGATCCTAATGATTTAAAATTTAGACCTTTCATTAGTTTGATATCGACATACGCACTTGCAATTACCTGGTTGTTTTTGCTAATGCCGGTATTTTCCATTTGTTCTGCATATACGTTGTTGCCCAACATTCCATCATATGCACCCACATTACCCTGTAATGGAGAGCCCAACGTTCCGTTCGCATTGACCACATTTGGACTTACATGAACTCCGCTTACCGGGTCAACATAGTCCATTGTGGGGCATAAGAAAGCCCAGTCACGAATAGAAGAAAGGTTACCGTTGTTTCCCAAACCTCCATTACTCCCTTGTGATTCTGTGTGAACAAAATTGACATCTCCACCCACTTCTAAATAATCAGCCACTTTTGTAACTACGTTTGCACGGGCAGTAAATCGTTTGTAATTCGAATTAACAACAACACCATCGTGATCTAAATACGTTAGTGAAAGGTTTGATTGTGATTTCTCTGTGCCTCCTGAAGCAGATAAACTATATTGTTGTTTAAGTGCAACTTGTGTCATTTCATCTTGCCAGTTAATGGTTTTTCTTTTACCATCATATTCTGTCGCGAAAATTTGATTTTGTAAAACTGCACCATCGTTTGCACGTGCTGTGCGTATATTTTTTGAATACTGCAGGGCGTCACCAACATCCAGTGTTGAGGCTAAAGTTTGAACTCCATAGTCGGCGGTAAAGGTGATGTTTGAAACACCTGCTGAACCATGTTTGGTTGTAATCATAATTACACCGTTGGCACCGGCGGCTCCATAAATAGCTGTTGCCGAAGCATCTTTTAATACTTCAATACTTGCCACGTCACTTGGAGCAATAAAATCAGCATTTGTACCTACCTGCACTCCATCTACCACATACAATGGATCGGCGCTACCGTTAATGGTTGCAACCCCGCGAATACGAATTGCAACATTGGCGTCTGGTGCACCATCTTGCGCCATAACCATAACACCTGCAGCAGCTCCCTGTAACCCTTGTAAGATGTTTGTAGGAGCTTTTTTCATCATGGTTTCTGTATTAACAGAAGCAACTGATCCTGAAATGTCGCTCTTTTTAATACTTCCATAACCAACCACAACTACTTCATCCAATCCCAGATTGTCAGTTTTCATTTGCACATTAATGGTTGTTTGGTTTCCAACCAACACATTTTGAGCGCTGTAGCCAATAAAAGAGAAAACGAGAGTTGATTCTTCACCAGCATCGATTTTAAACATACCATCTAAGTCGGTAACGGTTCCAATAGTTGTTCCCTGGATGACAACATTTACACCTATCATTGGTGATCCTGTTTCATCTTTAACTGTACCCTGAATCGTTTTAGATTGTCCAAAGCTCCAGAGTGAGAACAACAACAGAGGTAACAATGCAATTGTTAACCTTGTAATTCTGTGTTTTTTCATCATAGAATTTAATTTAATTAGTGATTAATTTATTTGATTATTTATTTAGTTTTTAGTGTCTTGGAAGACACCATTCTTTTGTGATCTGTATTTTATTTCAATATCTATTTTATTATTGATGCTGTAATAATTACAATAAGTGTATTGTACATAAAAATAACGTGTTGGAAATGCTACTTAAGATTTTCAAAACACGTCTTTTTAAATAAATATTTTGTCTGATTTTTCTGCGATTCTTGAGAATCGCAGATGTGTCAATTCAAATGACAAATGAGTCAAAGGTGAATAATTCATAATTGAGTTTCGTTATAGTTTAATTTGATTGATGTAAACCTAGAAACAAATAATCTTTCTAATTTTTAAAATCAGATATGTCTTTTATAAAATTAGATACACGTGTTATTTTTCTAAGTGTTAAAATCACACTTAAAGCACTGAACGCAATCGAGGAATGACTTTATTCTAAAAAAATATTAATAAAGCTGGCACAATATATTGTCTATATTCTGAAATTGAATATCTAAAATTGAATAGTGCAAGGTGTAGAACATTATAATTTTAGATGTTAAAAATTTGTTGTTCTGGTATATATCATTTCTCATTCTTTCAGAACAATAAAGCAGACAGTTTATAGACATTCAACCGTAACTAAAAGATTTTAAAAGGATAAGGTTTAACTATACTTTTCCTGCTCACTCGTTTGCTGAGTTTAAAATACCTTATAACCAATTTACTATGAAAAAAAAAGCTCTAAAATTGTCAATTATTCTCCTCGGAATGTTCTTTCTTCTGGCATTTATTCCGCAAAGGCAAATGGCAAAGCAACCCATTTATCTCAACACGGCTTATTCGTTTAAAGAGCGGGCCATCGACCTTGTTTCGCGGATGACTCCCGAAGAAAAACAAAGTCAGTTGGGAAATACCATGCCACCGATTCCGCGGCTTGGCGTAAACCATTACGATGTGTGGGGCGAAGCACTGCATGGAATAATGGGTCGAAACAACAACAGCGGAATGACAGCCACTTCGTTTCCAAACAGTGTAGCCGTGGGTTCAACCTGGGACCCGGAGCTGATTAAACGCGAAACAAAAGTAATTTCCGACGAAGCGCGTGGTTTTAACCACGACCTGATTTTTACGCTGACTTACTGGTCGCCGGTAATTGAACCGGCCCGCGACCCGCGTTGGGGAAGAACCGCCGAAACGTTTGGTGAAGATCCGTTTCTGGTTTCTGAAATCGGAAAAGGTTTTATTCAGGGCTTAATGGGCGACGACCCCACCTACCTGAAAACTGTCCCTTGCGGCAAACACTATTTTGCGAACAACACCGAGTTTAACCGGCATTCGGGCAGCTCGGATATGGACGACCGCGACATGCGCGAGTTTTACCTGCTTCCTTACCGGACACTGATTCGTGATTACAATTTACCTTCGATAATGACTGCCTATGGAGCTGTTAACGGCGTTCCCATGTCGGCCAGTAAATATTTGGTGGATACGGTAGCGCGAAAAACTTACGGAATGGATGGATATGTTACCGGCGACTGCGGTGCAATCGACGATATCGTTCGCGGCCATCATTTTACGGATAGTTATGAAGAAGCAGCGGCACTGGGGCTAAAAGCCGGAGTGGATACCGACTGTGGCGGAGTGTATCAAAACCATGCCTTGAATGCTTTGGAAAAAGGTATGCTTGCTCAGGCCGATATCGATAAAGCACTGATTAATATTTTTACTACAAGGATGCGGTTGGGCGAGTTTGACCCCGCAGAAATTGTACCCTACGCAGGTATAAAGCCGGATATTGTGAATGATCCTTCGCACAACGATTTTGCCATTGAAATAGCAACAAAAACACCGGTTCTGCTAAAAAATGAGGTAACGGTTAAACCTGCCGAAAAAGCATTGCCACTAAATACCAAACACATCAAAAAAATTGCTGTATTGGGGCCACAGGCCGATAAAGTGGAACTGGGAGATTACTCGGGGCCAATTGAACCTCATTTAAGCATTTCACCTCTATTAGGTATTCAGAATTATATAAAAGAACATAACCTCGACATTGAAGTTGTTTCTGCATCAACAGGAAATACGGATAGAAATACCGATTTTCTGACAATGAACAGTTTTTCCACTGAGCGTAACGGCGAAGTAGTGGCCGAATTCGATGCTACAAAATACGATGATTCGGCACCCGGATTAATTGTGGCAGCACGTTTTGGACGAACCTCAATTCGCGGTGTAAAAGATGGCGACTGGACGGCTTACGACAATGTGGATATTACCGACGTCGATTCCATCCGCTTTAACGTGGCTGCCTCTGGAAACGGTGGCTTCCTTGAAGTGCGTGTTAGCTCGGCAACCGGAAATATTCTGGCAACGCAAAAAATTGAAGCCGTTCAGCAAAGCGGTGGATTCCGGGGATTTTCCCGTCCGCAAAATGTATCGGTAAAAATAAATACGCTGGGAATTTCAGGGCCGCAAACGCTGGTACTGGTTTACCGCGAAGCCGAAAGTCCTGCAACCGATCAGGAAACACTTGAAATGGCTGCTACTGCCGATGTGGTGCTGGTTTTTGTAGGAACCGATCAAACTACCGGCCGCGAAGAATCCGACCGCTTTGCCATTACATTGCCCGGAAATCAGAATAAACTCATCGATGCTGTTGCTGCCGAAAATCCAAACACCATTGTGGTAATGCAAACCATGGGAATGGTGGAAGTGGAGCCGATTAAAAACAACCCAAATATTCCCGCAATTGTCTGGACCGGCTACAACGGACAGGCACAGGGAACTGCCATGGCGCGCATTTTATTTGGCGATGTAAATCCCGGCGGAAAATTGAATGTTACCTGGCATAAATCCTTAAACGACCTGCCTGGATTTAACGATTACACCTTGCGTGGCGATGGCTCGAACGGAAGAACTTACTGGTATTTTAATAAACCGGTTTCGTATGAATTTGGTTACGGATTGTCGTACACCACTTTCGAATACAAACGGCTCAGTATCAGTAAAACAAGATTAACACCACACGATAAAATTACCGTTAGCGTAGATGTGAAAAACACCGGTGCGGTTGATGGCGACGAAGTGGTTCAGGTATATGTAAAAACACCCGACAGCCCGGCAGAACTGGAGAGGCCGATAAAACGACTGAAAGGATTTAAACGTGTTACCATTCCGGCAGGGCAGACAAAACGTGTTTCGATTGATATTGATTGCGACGACCTGTGGTTTTGGGATGCCGACGCCGGTAAAATCACCTTCGATCAGGGACGTTATATTTTCGAAATAGGGGCATCATCGAAAAATATAAAAGCCGAACTGGAGACGATTATGAGCGGCGAGTACAAACCGGTGTTAACAACCGTAGTTGCCGAAAGCAACAAGGTTATTCTGCGCCCGGGAAATACGGCACAAACCAGCGTAACCGCTGCCATGTCGGACGATAGTTTTTACGATATTTCGAAAGCTGAAATTGAATACAAAAGCAACAATCCGGCTGTGGTAAGCGTGGATGAAAACGGTAAAGTAACCGCTACGGGAGTGGGTGTTGCATCGGTATTTGCTTATGTAACTGTTGCCGGGGTAACCGAATCAAACAGCTTTCCCGTAAAAGTAATGCCCGACCTCAACCCGAAATCAATTTTGGTAAACGGCAAGCCCATCGAAAGCTTCGATAAAGATGTAAAAGCTTACAGTTATCTGCTGAAAGATAAAACCAAAGTGCCTGAACTGGAAGCAACTGCTGCAGGAAACGGAATTACGGTTGATATTCAGCAGGTAAAACAAATTCCCGGAACTGCTGTGGTGAAGTTTATTGATAACATCACACTCGAAACCAATACCTACTATTTCAATTTTGATGTGGAAGCAGTTAGCGACGAGCTTAATGGTGCTGTTGGAAGTCAGTGGCAGTGGATCAGGGAAAATGCTGCAACACACAGCCTTTCGGCAAACGATGGCAGCCTGACCATTACCAGCGAAGTTGGCGATGTTTCAGAAGGTACCAACAATGCTAAAAACATTCTGCTGCAAAGCGCCAATAACGACTGGACAGCGGAAACAAAACTGACGGCTTCACGAATGCCTTCTCAACCTGAAAATACAGGGATTCTGGCCTACCAGGACGATGATAATTTTGTGAAACTCATGTTCCGTGCGGTAATAAAAACCACACGACAAAGGGATCCGCGACCCGGTACGGTCGATTTGATGATGGAAGAAAACGGCATTGCAAAATCGCTGGCTTCTTTCAATCTGAAAACCGAAATCACCGGCGACCAGGCCTTGATACTTAAACTCGATAAAAAAGGAAGCATTTATACGGCTTCGTATTCGTTGGATGGTGAGAATTTCGAAATCCTGGGAACAGCAGATTTGGCATTAGAAGACATAAAGACAGGTTTAATGGTAGGCGACGGGATTATTACCGGCTATATGAAAAGTACGTTCTGGTTTGATTCTGACACCACCAAGCCGGATTCGCCGTTTGACGTGGCCTTCGATTATTTCCGGATTACAAACAGTGGACTAAAACAGTAAAACATAAACTTTCAACAAACAAATTATGAAGTATCAAATTCTACCCATTTTAATGGCAATTTTATTGACAGCCGGATTTTGTTTTACGGCTTGTACGCCTAAAACTAACAACAATCAGGAATTGCAGGTTAAAACCACACATGGTGATATATCTGGGAGTATTAACAATAGTGTTTATGCCTTTAAAGGCATACCCTACGCCAAGGCTGAAAGATTTATGCCTCCGCAGAATCCGGATGTCTGGGACGGAATTCGTGAATGCACAAACTTTGGGCCTGTTGCCAGACAAGTAGCACCATGGTACCCTGATTCCGTTCAAAACGAACAGGAACTGTTTAGTGTAAATGTTTGGACAAAGGGACTTAATGATGGGAAAAAGCGCCCGGTAATGCTCTGGTTACATGGTGGCGGATTTCACATTGGCGCCAGCAACGATCCTATGACCTATGGTGAAGCCTTAGCAAAAAAAGGGGATATCGTTTTTGTTTCGGTAAATCACCGGTTAAATATCCTTGGATTTCTTGATTTGTCTGCATGTGGCGAAAAGTATGCGAAATCAGCAAATGTGGGTATGCTCGACATTGTGAAAGCGCTCGAGTGGATTCATAATAACATTGAGAATTTTGGAGGAAACCCATCTGATGTAACCATTGTGGGCGAATCTGGTGGCGGCGGAAAAGTAGGTACCCTTATGTGTATGCCGGCCGCCAAAGGATTGTTTCAGAAAGCAATTATTCAGAGTGGAACGCTGATTAATACCATGACCAAAGAGAAATCGCAAACACTGGGTTTGGCCGTTCTTGAAAAATTGGGACTTACACCAAACGATGTTGAAAAACTGGAAACGTTTTCGTACGCTGAGCTTGTAAAAGCCGGAAATGAAGCGATAGCTGAGATCTCTGGTCCGAGAAAGCCCGGTTCACCAACCATGTTTGGTTTTGCGCCTTCGGCGGATGGTGATGTATTGCTTCAACAACCGTTCAGCCCGGGTTTTGCCGATATTTCAAAAGACATTCCACTTATGATGGGGTCCACTTTGAATGAGCTGATGCCCGTTGCATATGGCGAAAATGACCTGACCCTGGAACTAGCACAAGAACGCCTGGCAAAACAATACGGTGATAAAACCAGGCAATTCGTAGAGTTGTTTGCAAAGGCATATCCTGATTATACACCACAGGACCTACTTTCTGTTGATAAGACTTTCAGACCATATACTATACGAACTGCTGATGCAAGGGCAGTAGAGTCTGGTGCCCCATTGTATGTTTATTTTTTGGCATGGAAAAGTGCTGTTGATAATGCCTCAAAAGGTTCTTTCCATGGTTTGGACATTCCTTTAGCCTTCAATACTGTTGATCTTAGGGCAGACTGGACCGGTAATACCGAAGAAGCCTGGGAATTAGCTGATAAAATGAGTTCTGCGTGGATAAACTTTATAAAATCCGCTAATCCTAATGTAGATGGCGTGCTTCCAAAATGGGAATGCTATAATGCGGAAAACGGTGCTACAATGTACTTTGAAAATGAATGCAGAATTGTTAACAATCACGACAGGGAGTTGATGAATTTTATTAAACCTCTTAATTAGTCGATTAAAACATTAAACCAAATAATATGAAAAAGAAAAATCGAATTATTCCATTGATCCTATTGATGGTTGGTGGAATTATCTCTTCGCAATTGCAGGCTCAGGTTGTGGAGGACTTCAAACCCTCTTCAGTAAATCAACCCGGGAAAGAATACCCGATGGTGAATTCCGAAGGACGGGTACGCGTTCAAATTTCTGCGTCTGAAGCTGAAAAAGTGCAACTGGATATCAGCGCAGTAAAATACGATTTGGTAAAAGATGAAAACGGTGTGTGGACCGGCGAATCGGCACCACAAGACGAAGGTTTTCACTACTACCAGCTTTGGGTTGACGGAGCCGCTGTTCCTGATCCAAACAGCCTGTATTTCTATGGAGCCAGCCGATGGGGAAGTGGTATTGAGATTCCGGCACACGACCAGGAGTTTTATGCCTTGAAAAATGTTCCGCATGGAGAAGTTCGTGAGCTACAGTATTTCTCGGAAAGCAACAATACCATGCGCAGGTGCGTTGTTTACACGCCTCCGGGTTACGACGAAAATCCTCAAAAGCGCTATCCGGTGTTGTATCTGCAACATGGTGGTGGCGAAAACGAAACAGGCTGGTCGAGCCAGGGACACGCAGGTTTGATATTGGACAACCTGATTGCCGAAGGGAAAACCGTTCCGTTTATCATTGTTATGGACAACGGAAACTGGGCAATGCCAAGGCCACCGCGTAACCGCGAAGGTGGCGAGCGCCCGCGCACATGGCCACCCGAAGGTTGGGCCGATGGTTTTATGAATACCTTGCTGAAAGATATTATTCCGATGATTGATGGAAAATACCGTACGCTGGCAGATCAGGAGCACCGTGCCATGGCCGGCTTGTCGATGGGTGGAATGCAAACACGTGTGATAACACTTGCCAACCCCGATGTGTTTTCGCATGTGGGAATGTTTAGCGGCGGAAGTATCACCATGGAAGACATTGAGCAGCATCCTGATTTTAAGGAAAAAGTAAAACTGCTTTTCGTCAGCTACGGAAGCCGCGAGATTGAAAATCCGCGCCCCGGACCATGGGGAGATCCAAAGGAAAATACCGAAGCACTTAAAAAAGCCGGTATGAACACCCATTTTTATGTGTCGCCCGAAACGGCCCACGAATGGCAAAGCTGGCGCCGCAGCCTTTATCAGTTTGCACCTTTATTATTCAAAAACTAAAAACATGCTGGTAGGATTAATAAAGAAAAGCTAAAAACCAGACTTCCCTGCCTGTCGGCAGACAGGGACTTCGCTCAGCCTGACTGTCACGGTGAGCGGAGTCGAACTGTGAACCAATGGCTTGTGAATTAATTCTGACAATCAATAGTAAACTATCAACTGTAAATAAATAATCTAAAAAAACATGAAAAAATATATTTCAACACTAATAGTGTTCTTTATTTTCTCGCTTACGCTGTGTGTAGCTCAAAGCGAAAAACCGGCCATAAAAGAAGATTTTAAACCTTCAGTTTTAAACCAGCCCGGGAAAGAATATCCCATGGTAAACTCGCAGGGATACGCTCGTTTCCGTATTGAAGCGCCCGAGGCACAAAGTGTGGTGGTTAGCCTTGGTTTGGGCGGAACAAGAGGCGGAACTCCGCTTACAAAAAACGCTGATGGCATTTGGATGGGAACCACTGCCGGTCCAATGGACGAAGGATTTCATTATTACCATGTTACCATCGATGGTGGTGTTTTTAACGATCCGGGAGCATTGAACTATTACGGTTCTGTACGTTGGGAGAGCGGTATTGAAATTCCGGCTCACGACCAGGATTTTTATGCCCTGAAAAATGTTCCTCACGGTCATGTTCAGCAGGTACTTTTTCCTTCGCCAAGTACCGAAACTTCTCGCAGAGCTTTTGTTTATACGCCTCCGGGTTACGATAAAAACCAGTCGCAGCGCTACCCTGTGTTGTATTTGCAACACGGCTGGGGCGAAGACGAAACCGCGTGGATGAACCAGGGACGTGCCAACCTGATTATGGATAACCTGATTGCCGAAGGAAAAATCGATCCGTTTATCATTGTGAATACCTATGGCATGACCAACGAAATTAAGTTTGGCGGTCTGCGAAATTTTGATGTTACTCCGTTTCAAACTGTTTTGGTCGACGAACTGATTCCTTACGTTGACGAGCATTTTCGCACGATCCCTGATCAGGCGCACCGCGCTATGGCCGGTCTGTCTATGGGGGGAATGGAAACAAAAGATATCACAATGAACAAACCGGAAGTGTTTTCGCACTATGCCCTGCTAAGTGGCGGTGTTTATGCTCCTGAAGATTTGAAAGACCATTCAAATCTGAAACTGGTATTTATCAGCTGCGGTAGCAAAGAACGTCCGGATGGCGTTAAAAATGCAGTCGTGGCTTTAAAAGATGCCGGTTACAATGCGGTTTCTTATGTTTCTGAAGGCACTGCTCACGAGTTTCAAACCTGGCGCAGAAGTTTGTATCAACTGGCTCCGCTACTGTTTAAAGAATAGGTTATGAAGAATACAATCTTATTAATTGCGGCTTTATTTATCAGCGGAAATTGTGTCGCTCAGGATGTGGTTGAAGATTTTCAGCCTTCATCGGTAAATCAGCCCGGCAAACAATATCCTCAGGTGAATTCTGAGGGCCGGGTTCGCGCACAGATTTTGGCACCTGAAGCCAACAATGTGAGGCTCGATATTGGCGGCGTAAAATATGAAATGGTAAAAGACGAAAACGGCGTGTGGACCGGTGAATCGGAACCGCAGGATGTTGGTTTTCACTACTATCAGTTAAATGTTGATGGCGCTTCAGTGCCCGATCCCGGAACCAAATATTTTTATGGTGCCGGCCGCTGGGGAAGTGGTATCGAAATTCCGGCCGACGATAGGAATATTTATGCGCTGAAAGATGTGCCGCACGGTTTGGTTAGCGAGCAAACCTATTTCTCTGAAATTACACAAGCATTTCGGCGATGTTTTGTTTATACGCCAGCCGAATATGCTGAAAATCCTGAAAAACGTTATCCGGTATTGTATCTTCAGCACGGAAGTTTTGAAGACGAAACCGGATGGCCCGGACAAGGACATGCGAACCGTATTTTGGATAATCTGATTGCAGCGAATAAGGCGGTGCCCATGATTATTGTTATGGACAATGGGTATGCCTATAAACCACAAAGTTCAGGGGGCGGTCGTCCGGCAATGGTTTTTGAAGAAGTGATGCTCAACGAAATCATTCCGATGATCGATAAACGTTTCCGAACCATTGCCGATCGGGAACACCGGGCTATTGCCGGTTTGTCGATGGGCGCCAACCAAACCATGCGGATTTGTATGAACAACCTTGATAAGTTTGCGTATTACGGCGGTTTTAGCGGTACTTCAAACTACCCTAGTCCCGACGAAATTAATGTGGAAACCTTTTTAAACGGAGCCTTCAAAAACGGGAAGTCTGTAAATGAACAGATGAAAGTTTTCTGGCTGGGCTTGGGAACCAAAGAACCCGAACCTTTTCCCGGCTCGGTTGGTGCCTTCCGCAACATGCTTGAAAAACAAGGTATCGATTATGTGTATTACGAATCGCCCGAAACTGCACACGAATGGCAAACCTGGCGGCGCAGTTTACATCAGTATGCACAGTTGCTTTTCAAATAAAAACTGAATAATGAACTATATACTTAATAGAACTGATTTCAGGCGAGCAAAGCTGTTGGTCGTGTTTTGTTTGCTGGCAGGTTTTGTTTCGGCACAAATGCCCGAAAATTCTATTCCGGCACCTACCAATAACAACGCCAACCAGTGCCCGTGCATTATGCCCGATAACTCGGTGGTGTTTCAGGTAAAAGCGCCCAACGCCCAAAAAGTGCAGATCGACCTCGGTAAAAAGTACGACCTGGAAAAAGGTGCAGATGGTGTTTGGACGGTTCAAACCGAGCCTATTGTTCCCGGTTTTCATTATTACTTTTTGGTGATTGATAATGTGCCCGTTGCTGATCCGGCGAGCCAGTCGTTTTACGGAACCGGAAAAATGACCAGCGCCATTGATATTCCTGAGGAAGGAGTGGATTTTTATGAAATTAAAGATGTTCCGCACGGTGCTTTAAGTTCGAAATACTACTATTCGGATTACACCAAAAGCTGGAGGCACCTGTTTGTTTATACACCTCCTGGCTACGATAAAAATACCCGCGAAAAATATCCGGTGGTTTATATTCAGCACGGTGGTGGCGAAGATGAAACCGGCTGGGCTGTGCAGGGAAAAACCGACATTATTCTGGATAACCTGATCGCTGAAGGAAAAGCCAAACCAATGATTGTGGTAATTTCCAACGGAAACGTTAGGGTACCCGGTGGAGGGTTTGGCGGCTACAGCAGCCAGGGAATGGCTCGTTTCAAAGAAGAAATGACGAAGAATATTGTTCCGTTTATCGATAAGAATTACCGCACACTGACGGATGCTAAAAATCGTGCCCTTTGCGGACTATCGATGGGAGGCGGGCAGTCGTTTTATGTGGGCCTCGAAAGCCCTGAATTTTTTGGCTCTGTTTGTGTGTTTAGTTCCGGGCTGTTTGGTGGAATCAGAACCTCGGGAAGTGGTTTTGATGCCGAAAAAGAAATTCCGGGACTTTTATCAGAGTCTGAAAAATTCAATAAAAACCTGGATTTATTCTATATTTCGTGTGGCGAGCAGGATATGCGTATTGAGCATACCAAAAAGGCAATAAAAAGAATGCGCGAAAACGGACTGGATGTGGAGTTCAATTCTTTTCCCGGCGACCACGAGTGGCAGGTTTGGCGAAAGTCATTACACGATTTTGCATCAAGAGTATTTCAGTAAAAAATAAAAAACTAAAAACTAAATTATGATACGAATAAAACATCTGTTGCTGGTTCTTATTGCGGCTTTGTTTGTGTGTCCAATGCTTTCACAAGCACAGCAGGCCAATGTTAATCTCGATTATAATCCGCAGAAAGATACCGAAGGATTGATTCCTTTTAGTGCGCCTTTAAATTCTCCCGAAGTGCACGACGACCATACGGTAACTTTTCGCTTAAAAGCACCCGAAGCCAAGGTGGTTACAATTACCGATGGAACGATTCTTACCGCGCTTGGCAGAGGTCGTGAGCCTCTTCCGCTTGTTAAAAGAGAAGATGGAATTTGGTCGGCAACCGTGGGGCCTTTTAAACCCGATATGTATGCTTATCATTTTAATGTTGACGGCATGCAGATTTGCGACCCGAGCAATACAATGGCTGCTTTTACGGCCATGCCGCCTTACAGTCAGTTGATTGTGCACGGTGACGGCCCGGCGTATTACGATGCCAAAAACGTACCTCACGGAAACGTTACGCGGCACATTTATCATTCGAATGTTACCAATGGCGAGCGCGAAATGTATGTATATACACCTCCGGGTTATGATGCATCTAAAAAATATCCGGTGCTTTATCTTGTGGGAGGTAGCGGCGAATTGCCTTCAAACTGGATTTACGACGGCCGTGCCAATCTTATTCTTGATAATTTGCTGGCCGAAGGGAAAGCAGAACCGATGATCATTGCAATTCCGAACAACCAGGTAATTCACCGGAATCATCCGCAGCATACCGAACTCACTTTCGATATTTTTGAAAAAGAACTGCGTAACCATGTTATCCCATTGGTAGATGCAAGTTACAGCACCATTCAAAATCCAAAAGGACGCGCCATTTCAGGTTTGTCGATGGGTGGACGCCACAGTATGTTTATCGGCTTCCGTTCGCTCGATTTGTTTGCAAACTTTGGAATCCTTAGCGCTGGTGACGCAACTGCCGAAACTACGCTTGAACATTTTCTGACCGATCCGAAGGTAAACGACAAAGTAGATTATCTTTTTATCGGACAGGGAACGGAAGAAGCCAAAGGATTTTTTAGCCGGCGAGTTGATGGATTGTGTAAGGCGCTTGACAATCACAACATCGAATACGAATATTATGTGGGTGGCAGTGGTGGCCACGATTGGTCAACCTGGCGTCATTTGTTGTATTACCGGTTCCTTCCAAATCTCTGGAAATAGCAAACAAAATATTATTTACCCTTCGACTACGCTCAGGGTGACCGTCAGACTGAGCGTAGTCCCTGTCTGCCGACAGGCAGGGAAGTCTGATAATACAAACTAAAAGACTGAAATTTAATAGCTATCAATAATGAAAAAAACATTCTATTTAATTGCATTCGCAATCATTGTTTTAATGAATGCTTGTTCTCAGCTTCCGCCCGAGCAGGTAAAAGTTGAACAGGGAATTGTAGAAGGAACCATTGAAGATGGACTTCGGATTTTTAAATGCGTGCCGTTTGCCGCACCTCCGGTAGGCGATTTGCGCTGGAAAGCACCTCAACCTGCCGAAAAGTGGGAAGGCGTAAAAGAAACTAAAGAATTTGGGCCATCTCCAATGCAGGGCGGTAATCCTCCGGCTGGAAAAAGCGAAGACTGTTTGTACCTGAACATCTGGACTCCGGCAATGTCGGCCGAAGAAAAACTGCCCGTGTTGGTGTGGATTTACGGCGGCGGTTTTAGTGGCGGAGCAACTTCGTATTACGACGGAACCATATTGGCAAAAGAGGGAGTTGTTTTGGTAAGTGTTGCATACCGCGTAAATCAGTTTGGCTTTTTGGCGCACCCTGAATTGAGTGCCGAAAGCCCGAATCATGTTTCTGGAAACTACGGGATTCTCGACCAGATTGCCGGATTACAATGGATACAGGATAACATTTCCGCTTTTGGTGGCGATCCTTCGAAAGTTACCATCTTTGGCGAATCGGCCGGAGGTATTTCGGTAAGTATGTTGTGTGCATCGCCTTTGGCAAAAGGTCTTTTTAGCGGTGCTATTTCGCAAAGTGGTGGGTCGTTTGGACCAACCCGTCCAAGAACTTTCCCGGGCGAAAACATGAAAACACTGGAAAAGGCAGAAGCCGATGGCGTGGAGTACATGCAAAAAGCAGGCGTTTCAAGTTTGACTGAACTTCGTGCTTTGGATGCCGACGACGTGCCAAGCGGTTTCGGAATGGCCGGAGGATGGCCAATTGTTGATGGTTATGTAATTCCCGACGATCAGTATAAACTTTACGAAGAAGGAAAATACAACGATGTGCCTGTGCTTATCGGGTACAATTCGGATGAGGGAGCAAGTTTCTCGCGCGAAAGGGAACCCGAACAATATTATGCCGGCGTAAGAGCGCGGTACGGAGAATTTGCCGACAAACTGATTGAAGCTTATCCGGCAGGTGAAAACACGGTTCCTAAAACCGCACGCGACCTGTCGCGCGATGCCGCTTTTGGCTGGCATACCTGGAGTTGGGCGCGTTTGCAATCGGAAACCGGACAATCGGATGTGTATTTGTACTATTTCGATCAGCACCCCGATTATCCTGAAGATTCGCCTCGTTACGGATATGGTTCGCCACACGGACAGGATGTTGCCTTTGTGTTTGGATTGAAGCCAGAAGATAAACATGAAAATGAATCAGATCTGGCACTTTCGGAAGTAATGGTTGATTACTGGACCAACTTTGCAAAATATGGCGATCCTAATGGTGAAGGAATTCCTGAATGGCCGGTTTTCAGCAACGAAAATCCCGATGTGATGTACTTAAAAGGGGCAACACCTTTTGTGGGTGAAGTTCCAAGTGCAGCATCGTTAGAGGTCCTGAACGAGTACTTTGAGTGGCGACGTTCGTCCGAAGGCAAAGAATGGGTAAATAGTCTGGAATAATTAGATATGTATAAATTGTAAATCAAAATTGAGATGAAGAAAATTCATAGAATAGTATTTTTACTAGTTGTGTTGGCGGCAGTGTTTGCGATTCAGCTTACAGCACAGGAAAGTGCTTCGCGTGTAGTTGAAGACGGTGGAACCGGCGAATACAAAGCCATTATGATTTCTGAGCCTTCGCTGGCAACACACACCGTTTTCCGGCCACAGGATTTGAGTGTTTTTGGCAAGAAAAGCAAACTGCCTGTTGTTGCCTGGGGAAACGGCGCTTGTGCCAACTCGCCATGGGAACACATTAACTTTCTGAACGAAGTGGCGTCGCACGGATTTTTAGTGATTGCCATTGGCCCGATGCCGGCAGAAGGCGAGCGTGGCGGTGGCCGTTCACAATCGTCGCAGTTAACCGATGCCATTGATTGGGCTATCGCGCAAAACAGCGACAAAAACAGTCCGTATTACAAAAAAGTAGATGTGGAAAACATTGCCGTAAGCGGAATGTCGTGCGGGGGGCTGCAAACCCTTGAAATGGCACCCGACCCACGTGTAACAACTGTGGTGGTGTGCAACAGCGGTGTTTTACCAACTCCGGGCGGAGGTATGCCGGGAATGCCGGCTTTGGAAAAAGAAGACCTGAAAAAGTTACATACACCTACGCTTTACCTTTTGGGGGGCGAAACGGATATTGCCTACAACAACGGAATGGACGATTACAAACGTATAAATCATGTGCCGGTATATGTGGCAAATTTGGATGTGGGGCATGGCGGAACTTATCGTGAACCACACGGAGGCGAATTTGCAAAAGTGGCAACAGCCTGGTACCTGTGGCAAATGAAAGGCGACAAAGAAGCATCGAAAATGTTTGTTGGCGACGACTGTGGCTTGTGCAACGATGATGAATGGAAATTTGAATCGAAGAACCAAAACTTTTAAAGTGCAAAAAATGTAATTCGAATCAATTTGTATAAGTTTTATTCGAATTATTCCGGAGCCCCTTATAAGGTTTACCTTGTAAGGGGCTGTTGTTTAGTTTCTTTTATACAGCACGGTTTGTGTCTTGTTTTCCCTTTGCAATTCCTTAGTTTTTCAAATATTATCTAAAAGTGAAATTGAATTATCTAAAATATAATGCCTGTCATTTGATTCAGCGGTACATTTAGCTTTATAAATTACCGGTGAATTCTACCTGCTTTAAATTGGGGCGAATATTTCGGTGACTATAATTTTTAAGAGACTAAATCAATTACTACTAATTCAAATGAAGACGGTGAAAAGTTACATTCTTGCAATATTTTTTATTCTTATTATTGGCCCAATCACAGCACAACAAAATCAGATAACAAGTCCTGATGGAAAACTTGTTGTTTCAGTGGAAATTAAAGAAGGAGTGCCTGTTTACAGCGTTTTGTTAAACAGTAAAATTTTTATCAAAGAATCTCCACTCGGAATGGAAACCAATATTGGCGATTTTACCCAGGAACTTACCCTTTCTGAATCCGTTCAGACAAGAGAGATAAAAGATTCTTACGAACTCCGAAACATCAAACAAAGCAAGGTTGATTACACGGCTAACGAAGCTGTTTTTTCATTTCTGAAAAATGATAAAGCAGTTTTTGATGTGGTCTTTCAGCTTAGCAATAATGATATTGCTTTTCGATACAAAGTGCATCCGCAAAAAGAAACCCGGAGTTGTGTGGTAAACAGCGAATCAACAGGTTTTGTATTCCCCGAAGGAACCACAACCTTTTTGTGTCCGCAAATGAAACCCATGACCGGTTTTGCCCGCACCGCTCCAAGTTACGAAACCGATTATACCCTCGACGATGAAATGGGTAAAAACGGATGGGGATTTGGATACACTTTCCCTTGTCTGTTTAAGGTGAACGATGCCGGTTGGGTACTGATATCGGAAACCGGAGTCGACAGCCGTTATTGTGCCAGCCGCCTGGTTGGAAATGAAGACAAAACCTACTCGATTGCCTATCCTTTAAAAGAAGAAAATAACGGAAACGGCACCAACACCGCCGGAATTCCCTTGCCGGGATATACTCCATGGCGAACCATTACGGTTGGCGAAACACTGGCACCTATTGTAGAAACCACCATTCCTTTTGATGTGGTGGAGCCACTTTACGAGGCCTCGCAAGAATATAAATACGGAAGTGGAAGTTGGAGTTGGATTATAAAAATGGACGGTGCAACAACTTTTGATGTTCAAAAAGAATACATTGATTTTAGTGCTGCAATGGGATTTGAAACCGTTCTGGTAGATGCCTTGTGGGATACGCAGATCGGTCGCGAAAAAATTGAGGAATTGGCAAAATATGCAGCTTCAAAAGATGTTGCTTTGTATTTGTGGTACAATTCGAACGGGTACTGGAACGATGCTCCGCAGGGGCCACGCGGAATTATGGATAATACTATAATCCGCCGAAAAGAAATGGAGTGGATGCAACGAATTGGAATTCGCGGTATTAAAGTTGATTTTTTTGGTGGCGACAAACAGGTAACCATGAAGGTGTATGAAGACATTTTATACGATGCCAATGATTACGGTCTGTTAGTTGTCTTTCATGGTTGTACCTTACCTCGTGGATGGGAGCGCATGTTCCCGAACTTTGCCTCTTCCGAAGCTGTTCGTGCCAGCGAAAATCTACACTTCGGTCAACGAAGCTGCGACCTCGAAGCCACAAATGGCTGTTTACATCCTTTTATTCGCAATGCCGTTGGTAGCATGGATTTTGGCGGAAGCGCCCTAAACGAGTTTTACAATGCCAACAATACGCCGGGAAGAGGAACGAAGCGAATGACTTCGGATGTTTATGCCCTGGCAACAGCTGTTTTGTTTCAAAGTGCAGTGCAGCATTTTGCACTGGCACCCAACAACCTGACTGATGCCCCTGCATGGGCCATTAATTTTCTGGAAGAAGTACCTACCACCTGGGACGAAGTACGTTTTATCGACGGTTATCCCGGGAAATATGTGGTTTTGGCACGCAGACATGTCGATACCTGGTATGTAGCTGGTATTAACGCAGAGAAAGAAAACCTGGAGTTAACGATAAAGCTGCCAATGATAGCTGCCGGAAGTAACTACCGGATTTATAGTGACGATGCAGCGTTGAATGGAAAGCTTGAAACGGAACGACTGGCTAAAAGTCAGGAAATAAATATTTCGATTCCGGGCAATGGCGGGCTACTGATCGTGAACCAGAAATAGAATTGACAAAAAGAAATTTAAAGAGAATGATCAAGTTACTGACAGCACTTTTTGTTTTTGTTTTAATAAGTACCGGAGTAGGGGCCGAAAATGGTCACAAGCTGTGGCTGAGAGCCAATAGCACTATCCCGGTTGAAGTGAGGAGTTCAATAAAACCGCCTACCATCGACATTGCAATTAACGAACTAAAGAATGGCTGGAAGGGAAAAGCCGGAGAGGTTATTGAGTTGAAGATTGTAAAGGATAAACTGCTGAAAGACGATGGTTTTCGTATAAACGATAAAAGTATACAAGCCAAAACTGATGCAGGCTTACTTTACGGCGCTTTTGAAATTTTACGCAGGCAACAAAGCGGCGAATCAATAGCTGAAGAAATTGTGAATCCGTCGTATAATTTGCGCATACTAAACCGTTGGGATAATCTTAATGGAAGCGTTGAACGGGGGTACGCCGGACGTTCTATTTTTTGGCGTGGAATCGATTCGCTGGAAGTATCGGTAGAAGATATAAACCTTTGGAAAGAGTATGCCCGTGCCAATGCTTCGGTAGGAATTAATGCTACCTTACTGAACAATGTAAATGCTTCACCATCCGTATTAACAACACCTGTTTTGGAGCGGGCAAAAGCTGTTGCCGATGTACTGCGCCCTTACGGAATAAAAACATACCTGGCTGTTAACTTTGCTTCGCCTGAAGTAATTGGTGGCCTCGAAACTGCCGACCCTTTTGATCCTGCTGTAAAAGCCTGGTGGAAGGAGAAAGTAAAAGAAATATATACGTTAATTCCCGATTTTGGTGGTTTCCTGGTAAAGGCAAACAGCGAAGGACAGCCCGGACCGCAAAACTTTGGGCGTAACCACGCCGATGGTGCCAATATGATGGCCGAAGCGCTCGAACCTTACAACGGTTTTGTAATGTGGCGTGCCTTTGTTTATGATCCATCGGATGAAGACCGTGCCAAACAAGCGTACAATGAATTTATGCCGCTGGATGGACAATTCCATGATAATGTGATTATACAGGTAAAAAACGGTCCTATCGATTTTCAGCCACGCGAACCGTTTAGCCCCTTATTTGGTGCCATGAAAAAGACAACTGTAATGCCCGAATTGCAGGTTACAATGGAATATTTGGGACAGTCGGTGCATCTGGTTTTTCTGGCTACCATGTGGGAAGAATTTCTAAAAAGCGAAACCTGGCAGGAAGGTGCAGGCAGTATGGTTGCCCGTTGCACCGATGGCAGTATTTTTAATCAGAAATACAGCGCTATTGCAGGCGTTGCAAACATCGGGCTTGATGCCAACTGGTGTGGTCACGATTTTGCTCAGGCCAACTGGTATGCTTTTGGACGGCAGGCCTGGAATCATTCAATTAGCAGCGCACAAATAGCCGATGAATGGTTGAAACTTACTTTCGGGCCACAAAATTTAGATGAAGAAACAAGCTCTTACGACTTGGAGTGGAATCTGTCGTTTTTACAACCGGTGAAACAAATGATGCTTAATAGTCGCGAAGCTACTGTTAATTACATGATGCCTTTGGGGCTTCATCATATTTTCTCGGCACACGCACATTACGGCCCCGGTCCATGGTGGGCTCCCCGTGGTATGCGTGCAGACTGGACTCCACCGTATTATCATCAGGCCGATTCTTTAGGAATTGGATTCGATCGTACGGCTTCGGGCAGCGATGCAATTAGCCAATACCACGAGCCGCTTGCCGGCCAGTTAGCCGACCTGAATACCTGTCCTGAAGCGTTTTTGCTTTGGTTTCATCATGTTTCGTGGGGTCATAAAATGAAAAGTGGCAGAACACTTTGGAATGAGCTATGCTATCGGTATGACGATGGCGTGAAGCAAGTGCGCGATTTTCAACAGGTTTGGGACAAAGCAGAGCGTTTTGTCGATGCGGAACGATTTGCAGCCATTCAGCATAAACTTACAAAACACAGTATGAATGCACAGGAATGGAAAGACGCCTGTTTGCTTTATTTTCAGCAATTCAGTAAACAACCAATCCCTTATGAACTGGAACGACCATTATTTAACCTGGATGAACTGCTCGAACGTGACAGACAGCGGGTTCGACGTAATCAATAGCCCGGAAAAATAACATTTTAAATAGAATATTGAACCAACAACCTAATTGAAAAGTATGACAAAAATAGTGAGGAGTAAAAACCTAAGTCTGGCCGGAAAAAGGGTACAGACATTCCAACGTTTATCTGGCAGAAAGAAGTTCTTGAATGTAATTTTGGCTTTATTTCTGCTAAGTGGTTCACTACCCGTTTTAGGACAAGCACTAAAGGTGAACGAACTGGAGTATTTCGAGAAGACGGGTGTTAATATTATGGTTTTTAGCAGCGAATACAACGGAATGTTTTTTGATGAAAAAACAGCAGCCGTTGAAATTATTCAGCACGGTGTGCGTACTTCTACCGGCGGGGCGGTGCGACTTCAAAACACTCCCGAACAATGGGATTTGGTTCCCAAATTAATCGATCGGAAAGTGGTTAGTGAAAACAATTCAATTGAGGTTACTTTGCGCTATGATGAGCTTGATTTTGAATCGAAGCTACTTGTTACAGCAAAAGATGAGGGTATAGAAATTAATGTATTTCTGGATGAACCACTTCCTGAGAAATTGCAAGGGAAGGCAGGATTTAATCTCGAATTTCTGCCGTCAGCCTATTTCGAAAAGATGTATTTAATGGATGGTAAACCCGGAACGTTTCCCCGTTACCCGTCGAGTGATACTAAGATAGAACCTGGAAGCAATAAAATACATCAATTTGGAGGACACACCACTTTTGATAACAGAGGCAAAGACGAGTTTATAGTACCGTTTCCTTTGGCCAGCGGAAATACGCTTGTAATGGCCCCAGAGGATACAGAACGACTGATAAAAATTAAGAGTGAAACAGAGTTGATGTTGTTTGATGGCCGGAATGTAGCGCAAAATGGTTGGTATATTGTGCGTAGTTTACTTCCCTCGGATAAAACCGGAAAAGTATTAAGCTGGTACCTTGAACCCAATGCAATAGACAACTGGGTACGTAAACCGGTAATTGGTTTTTCGCAGGTTGGTTATGTTCCCGATCAGGAAAAGGTAGCCGTAATTGAGCTGGATAAAAATGATACACTTTTAAAGACGGCCACTGTTTTTCAGGTTAACGAAAAGGGCAACTATGTTGAAAAATTAAAGGGTGAGGTAAAAGTTTGGGGCGATTACCTGCGCTACAATTACGCTAAATTTGATTTTAGTGAAATAGAAGAACCCGGTATTTACTGCATTCAATACGGCGATCAGTTGACGAATACATTTGCCATTGGACCCGATGTTTTCGACGAAATTTGGCAGCCCACTTTCGATGTGTGGTTTCCGGTGCAAATGGATCACATGCAGGTTAATGAAGCTTATCGAACCTGGCACGGTGAACCCTATAAAGACGATTGTTTACAAGCTCCGCTAAACCATCAGCATTTTGATGGTTACCAGCAAGGACCAACTACCGATACAAAATACAAACCTTTCGAACGTATTCCAGGAATGGCCGTTGGCGGATGGTTTGATGCCGGTGATTTTGATATTCAGACCGGTTCGCACAACAGTGTAATAACTGATTTTGTTGGATTGTGGGAACAGTTTGGTGTTGACAGAGATCAAACTTATATCAATCAGGAAACACGTTATGTCGATATTCATCGTCCCGACGGGCAGCCGGATATATTGCAACAAATTGAACACGGTGTTCTAAACCTTGTGGCACAGGTAGAAAATATTGGTCATCCGGTGCGTGGTATTATTGTTCCAAACCTGCACCAGTACCATCATCTGGGCGATGCCATGACCGAAACTGATAATCTGCCTTACAATCCAAATCTAAAACCATTTGAAACCGATGGTGTTTCGAGCGGAACAATGGACGATCGCTGGGCTTTTACCAATCGCAGCTCGTTTTTAGATTACCAAACCGCAGCAACATTGGCTGCCGCCAGCAGGGCACTTAAAGCTTACAACAATGAACTGGCTGATAAATGCCTGAAGTATGCTGTTAAATTGTTGAACGAAGCAGACGAGGCCATTAAAAATAACGTCGATAACTCAGAAAACTGGATGAGAAGGATGGCCCGCGGAGCCGATTTAAGTACCGTGCTTGAATTGTACATCACCACAAAAGAACAAAAATACCTCGATCGTTTTGAAGAAAAATTATGGACAATTCTTGATCAACCAACAGGCAATCGCGATTTTGGTCAGATGTTTTTTGCCAGTAGAAGTCTGAACCCTGCATTAAAAGCCATTCCCTACATGGATGAAGCGTACAAAACAAAACTCAAAGGCTACATTGTAAAATACAAAGAATCGTTGGAAGCAATGGAGGAAAATAATCCCTATGGTGTGCCGATTTCTGCCAGCGGGTGGGGTGGTAGTGGAATGGTTGTAAATGCTGCCATTACTAATTACCATGCACATAAAGCTTTTCCAGATGTGATTGATAAAAAATATGTTTTTAAAGGACTGAACTTTATTTTTGGTTGTCATCCGTATTCAAATATCTCGTTTGTAAATGCGGTAGGAACAAAATCAAAAAGGGTAGCATACGGAAATAACAGGGCCGACTTTACAACCATTGCCGGCGGTATTGTTCCAGGATTATTGTTACTAAAACCCGATTTTTTTGAGAACAAAGATGACTGGCCATTTTTATGGGGAGAAAATGAAGTAACTATTGGCGGTTCTGCTGAATACATTTTTCTTTCACATGCTGTTCTCGATCTTGTAAGTAATTAAACCGCTGAAAACCATTTAAAATGAATATCAAAAAATGTTTTATCCTTGCCTTTTTCGTTGGTTTATCGATGCTTTCGTGTTGGGCTCAAAATCCCATAATCAGGGATCAGTTTTCGGCCGATCCTACGGCACGAGTAATAAACGGAAAGGTTTATGTTTTTCCTTCGCACGACATTCCTGCCCCGTCAAATAAAAACCTACGAGAGAATTGGTTTTGTATGCCTGATTATCATGTGTTTTCATCGGAAAATCTAAGCGATTGGACCGACCATGGAGTAATTGTTAGTCAGAATAAAGTTCCCTGGGTTGATTCTACATCATACAGCATGTGGGCACCTGATTGTATTGAGCGATACGGAAAATATTATTTTTACTTTCCTGCCAATAAAAATGTAGCAGGCCCCAACGGCCGTAAAGGTTTTGGAATTGGAGTGGCCGTTGCCGATAAACCTGAAGGTCCTTACGTTCCGCAGGAAAATGCCATTGAAGGAATTTTTGGTATCGATCCGAATGTTCTGATCGACAAAGACGGACAAGCTTATTTGTATTATTCGATGGGCAACATATACGTGGCAAAACTAAAAGAGAACATGACAGAACTGGCTACGAAGCCGGTTGCCATTGCCAATTTGCCTGAAAGAGGGATGAAAGAGGGACCTTTCGTTTTTGAGCGAAACGGAAAGTATTACCTCACATTTCCACACGTTGAAAACAAAACCGAACGGTTGGAATATGCCATGGGCGATAGCCCCGAAGGCCCGTTTACCATGACCGGAGTGATTATGGACGAATCGGAAACAGGGTGCTGGACCAACCATCACTCGCTGCTCGAATATAACGATCAGTGGTATTTGTTTTACCACCATAACGATTATTCACCACAATTTGATAAGAACCGTTCGGTGTGTATCGACAGCCTGTTTTTTAATGCCGATGGAACTATTCAAAAAGTTATTCCAACAAAACGAGGTGTAGGTGTAACCCCGGCATCTGGAAAAATTCAGCTCGACCGTTACAGCGCAATAAGCGAAAATGGCGCAACAATAGCATTTAACGATACCACAAATACTTTCGCAGGGTGGAAAACCACGCTGGCCAATGAAGGTGCCTGGATTTCATACAACACGGTAAATTTTGAAAAGAAAAAGACTGGTAAAGTAGTGGTGAATGCCGGTGCATTAAACGGTGGAAAAGTTGAACTGAGAGTTGATGCAGTGGATGGCCCTGTTCTGGCTGAAATAGATGTGCCGGAAAGTAAAGAAATGACCGTATCAAAAACAAAAATAAACAAAGTTGAGCCCGGTATCCATAATATTTTTGTGGTGGCGGCGAACGATAATCCGGTGGAGATTGACTGGATAAGTTTTGAATAGAAGAAGAAATGCCTCTTTGTAAGAAGAGGGTAAATAATCTGGAAAGATGAAAAGATTTGCATTTTTATTATTCATTGCCTTTTGTGCCTGTGCTCAACAACAACCCGAAGACGAAACTTTACTTAAGCTGCGCTACGAAAAGCCGGCTGAACAGTGGGTTGAAGCACTTCCTGTTGGAAATGGCCGGTTAGGGGCGATGATATATGGAGACCCTGAAAATGAAATTATTCAATTAAACGAGAACACTATTTGGGCCGGACAACCCAACCGAAACGATAATCCGGATGCAAAAGCATCATTAAAAAAGGTGCGTCAATTGATTTTCGATGGGAAATACAAAGAAGCGCAGGATCTTGTTAATCGTGATTTTATTACCAAAAAATCGCATGGAATGCCTTACCAAACAGCAGGGAATCTGAAGTTGACTTTTGACGGGCACCAAAATGTTAGCAACTATTCGCGCGAACTGAACCTGGAAACGGCTGTAGCTACATCAGGCTACCAGGTTGGCGAAGTAAACTATAAAACAGAGATATTTTCATCTTTCCCAGATCAGGTAATTGTTGCACGTATTTTTGCCGATAAATCAGATGCTTTGAATTTTTCGGCAACGCTTGACCGGCCTACAAAAGTTACGGTTACCACCAACGAAAACGACGAGTTGGTGATGACGGGAGTTACCAGTAGCCATGAAGGTGTTAAAGGAGCTGTAGAATTCGAAACCCGGGTAAAAATACTAAACGACGGTGGAGAAGTTACAGCCGATGAATCGGAGCTGACTGTGAGTAACGCAAAAGCGGCAACCATCATTATTTCGATGGCCACCAATTTTAACAATTACAACGATATTAGCGGAAATGCCAACGAGCGTGCAACCCAATATTTGCAGGCAGCCATCCAGAAAAAATACAAGGATTTATTAGACGATCATATTGCTGATTACCAGAGCTATTTTAAACGCGTTGATCTTGATTTGGGAGAAACCGAATCGGTTAATAAAATGACAGATGTTCGGGTGGAAGAATTTGCAACGACAGACGATCCGCAACTGGTAGAGCTCTATTTTCAGTTTGGAAGGTACTTACTTATTTCATCATCGCGTCCCGGCGGGCAACCCGCCAATTTGCAGGGAATTTGGAACGACCAGTTAATGCCACCGTGGGACAGTAAATACACGGTAAACATTAATGCCGAGATGAATTACTGGCCATCGGATATTACCAACCTGAGCGAATTGAATGAACCACTGGTTCAGATGGTGAAGGAATTATCGGAAACCGGTCAAAAAACTGCGCAGGATATGTACGGAGCCAATGGCTGGGTGCTGCACCATAATACAGATATCTGGCGTATTAACGGGCCAATTGATGGCGCTACCTGGGGCATGTGGCTGATGGGTGGTGCATGGTTATCGCAGCATCTTTACGATAAATATGCTTATAACGGAGATACAGAATACCTGAAAAGTGTTTATCCGGCCATTAAAGGAGCAACATTGTTTTTCCTTGATTTTTTAATTGAAGAACCCGAGAATGGGTGGCTGGTGGTTTCTCCTTCTGTTTCACCAGAAAATACTCCGGCAGGGCACGGATCAAATATTGCCGCCGGAACAACCATGGATAACCAGCTGCTTTTCGATTTGTTTTCGATAACTGTGAAAGCCGCTGAGGTTTTAGAAACTGATACAGCCCTGGTGGAAAAAATAAAGGCTACCATGCAGAAACTTCCGCCAATGCAAATTGGAAACTGGGGCCAACTGCAGGAGTGGATGTACGATTGGGATAATCCCAACGATCATCACAGGCACATATCGCATTTATTTGGACTTTACCCTTCCAACCAAATATCGCCTTATCATTCGCCCGAATTATTTGAGGCTGCATGCACTTCGTTGGTAGCCCGCGGCGACGAATCAACCGGTTGGTCGATGGGATGGAAAGTAAATCTTTGGGCACGTTTGCTCGATGGTGATCATGCCTACAAACTAATTACCGACCAGCTAAAACCTGTTGCGCGTAGCGGCAGAAGAATGAGCGGTGGTACTTATCCGAACCTGTTTGATGCGCACCCGCCTTTTCAGATTGACGGGAACTTTGGTTGCACAGCAGGAATTGCCGAAATGTTGATGCAAAGTCAGCACGGAGCCATTCACCTGCTTCCGTCACTGCCATCAAAATGGGGCAAAGGATCGGTGAGCGGACTTGTGGCTCGCGGAGGTTTTGAAGTGGGTATTAAGTGGAAGAGTGGCGAAGTACAAACTGCAGTGGTTCGATCGAAACTGGGTGGAAATTGCCGTATTCGTTCTTATGTTCCTTTAACTGGTGACGGTTTGAAAGAGGCTACCGGCGAAAATCCAAATCCGTTTTATTCCATTCCTAAAATAAAGGAGCCAAAAGTAAATGCTGAAGAAGTGAAACTGCCGGAGTTGAAAAAAGTGTATGAGTATGATTTGGAGACAATTGCCGGTCAGGAAATACTTCTTATGAAATTATAGCATGCAAGAAAAATTAAATAGCTTAAAACCTACGATGATGAAAATGGGAAGAACAATTTGTCTTTTCGTTACAGTACTGCTGTTGTTGCCGGCAACCAATATATTCGGCCAGCAGCAGGATAACAAACAAGGGGCCTATTATACCGGTAAGTACCGAAACCTTTTAGCAGAAGCCGGGTATGCACAAAAAGATATTGATGAGAAATTGAAAAAAGCGTATTCCGATCTTTTTGAGGGGCCTAATCGCATTTATTTCGAGGTTGAAGATTCGCTGGCTTACGTTTCGGATATTAAAAATAAGGATGCACGAACCGAAGGCCTTTCGTATGGTTTGATGGTGGCTGTTCAGCTCGATAAAAAAGAAGTGTTTGATAAACTTTGGCGATGGAGCAAAAAGTATATGCAGCACCAATCGGGGCCACGCGAAGCCTATTTTGCATGGAGCGTTAATCCGGAAACAAATAAAATGAACTCGATAGGCTCAGCCTCGGATGGCGAGCTGTATTTTGTAACTTCACTGTTGTTTGCCTCAAACCGCTGGGGCAACGATACCGGAATTGATTATTACGCCGAAGCACGCCGTATTTTAGACGCCATGTGGGAAAAAGACGGTTCCAACAGAGTAAACCATATTATCAATGTTGAGCATAAACAAATTAGTTTTGTTCCCGAAGGAGATGGCTACAACTGGACAGATCCTTCGTATCATGTTCCGGCATTTATGGAAGTATGGGCCGATTTTGCCAACGACGGACACGAGCAGTTTTACCGCGATTGTGCCGATACGGCACGGGTTTTTCTGCATCGCGCCTGCCATCCTGAAACCGGACTGAATTACGATTATGCTAATTTTGATGGTTCGAAACACGATGCCCGCTGGATGCCTCAGGCATTTCGCTACGATTCGTGGCGGGTACCCATGAATATTACCATGGACTACATTTGGTTTGGGAAAGACAAAAACTGGCAGGAAGATTATGCCGGTCGGTTCCAGGGATTTTTGCGATCGGAAGGACTTAACGACTTTGTAGATCAGTACAACCCCGACGGCACAAAACCGGAATGGATACTACAGGCAGGTGGTTTCAGAAAATTGCGGCATTCGCTGGGATTAATTTCTACTTCGGCAACGCTTTCTATGGTTGACGATGTTGATCCTGAATTTGATTTTGTACATAAACTTTGGAACGCCAGACTAGAACCGTACGACGATGGATATTTCGATCCTTATTACGATGGCTTGCTCTACCTGTTCAGTTTAATGCACCTGAGTGGAAATTACCAGGCAATTTTACCCGCTGAGCACCAATAATGAAAGATGAAATAATTTGAATTCCAACTAAAAAATAATATCAAATGATGACTAGAATGAAATTAACAGTGGCCGTTTTGTTAGTGCTTACATCGAATGTACTATTTGGCCAAACCAAAATTACGCTGTATTCAGATCAGGCGGAAACAAAAATTAATAAAGAAATATACGGTCACTTTGCCGAGCACCTGGGCCGTTGTATTTATGGCGGTATATTTGTTGGCGAAGACTCAAATATCCCCAATACCCGTGGTTTTAGGGATGATGTTATCGGAGCTCTAATCGATATGAAAATACCGTTGTTACGTTGGCCGGGAGGTTGTTTTGCCGATACCTACAACTGGAAAGACGGCATTGGCCCGCGCGAAGAACGCCCATCGATGGTAAATGTGCACTGGGGTGGAGTTACCGAAGATAACAGCTTTGGGACACACGAATTTCTTGATTTTTGTGATTTGATAAATGCTGAACCATACATAAATGTAAACGTTGGATCGGGTACCGTTCGGGAAGCTTCGGAATGGATGGAATACGTAACATCGTCGAACATTAGCCCGATGACCGATTTAAGAAAGAAAAACGGACGCGAAGAACCATGGGATGTTAAGTACTGGGGAATAGGCAACGAAAACTGGGGCTGCGGTGGAAATATGACGCCTGAGTATTATGCCGATGTTTACAAACACTTTGCAACTTATAGCCGTGGAGCTGAATATAAAATTGCCTGTGGTGCCAGCGATATTGACTATAACTGGACTGATGTTTTAATGAAAAAAATGCAGGATAAAAGAAACCTGATGCAAGGATTATCACTGCACTATTACACCATCACACATAACTGGAGTAAAAAAGGATCGGCTACTGATTTTGATGAAAAAGAATGGTTTACCACGCTTAGCAAAACCTTGTTTATGGATGAACTCATCCAAAAACATTCAACCATTATGGATAAATACGATCCTAATAGGCGTGTTGGTTTAATTGTTGATGAATGGGGAAACTGGTTTGATGTGGAACCCGGAACCAATCCCGGATTTCTTTATCAGCAAAATACCTTGCGCGATGCACTGGTTGCCGGTATAAACCTCAATATTTTTAATAATCACGCCGATCGTGTTAAAATGTCGAACATTGCACAAACCATTAACGTGCTGCAATCGGTTATTTTAACCAAAGACGATGAAATGGTGTTAACTCCAACGTATTACGTATTTAAAATGTATAGTGTACACCAGGATGCAACGCTAATTCCGGCGAACCTTAAAACCAGCAAGTACGAAATGAACGGGGAGTCGGTTCCTACTGTAAATGTATCGGCGTCAACTAAAGATGGTGTTATTTCTATTACGTTATGTAACCTGAATCCAAACAAAAGCGAAAGTGTAGAAATTGATATAACAGGAAGCGATTTTTCATTTGTAAGCGGCGAGGAACTTACTGCTGATAAAATGAATGCGTATAACGATTTTGGCAAAAATGAAGCGGTGAGTTTAAAAGCGTTCAGTGTGGAAAAATCAAAAGATGGCAACCTAACCGTTGAGCTGCCTTCTAAATCGGTTGTACTGGTTCAGTTAAAATAGGATTTGCCATACATAGTGGATAGGTCGGATTAAAGGAAGCTTAACAGCTTCCTTTTTTATAGGAATAGTTCCTGTTTTAGTTTTCTCGCAATAAATGGTTTGGTAACAAATAGATATATAATCTTTTCTGAAATTTTGTTAGTGGTCTGTATCTATTTTTAAATATCAATTATCTATTAGTAAAATAGTGACTGGATAAGTTCTTCTATAATTGCAATAGTTAATTTTATTATTGTTGAGTGATTGGCACAATTACTCACTTTTCTCTAATAAGGCTAACGTAAAAATTTTGGGCTGTGTTTGGAAAAGGATAAAAGGAAAAGACTTACCTGCTTATGAAGAGACTGCTTGCCCGACTGGTTTTACAGGTTGTGTTAATACTTGGTTTTTATATATCGTCAACATGTGAAGGAATGCCAACACCCGAATTACATGATGATGGAAGGTTTTTAAAATAAATGCATGGGAATAGAGTGAACTTTCACGGCGTGGCAATTACTTCAAGTCAATGGTTTAATGGTGGGGAATCCGGAATCTGGCAATGGAACAATTACGATGTTCAGGGCTGTTTAAGTTACAATAACTCAGTGATGGGATGCTGCCAAAGCTCTTCCAGCAGGAATATATGTTGTAAAAAGAGGACCAAAGTTATGGAAACTGGATTTGATATTTAAACAGTTAGCGCTTTAAAAAACATTGGATTATAGTTAGTGAATTTTCACAAAAATTGTTGCTGTTATAAGATGTGTAAAAATAGGATTTAGGTTTAGTTAATAGATAGTTTTAGTAGTTAGGTTAAAATGATTCGGGGTATGGTGGACAAAGAAACTGAGTTTTCTTTGAATCCTTACCTTAGAATCATTTACTTTATTGGATCTCAATTTTAGTTTTGAATAAATAGCAGAATAAAAATTTTTAATTAATTATATTTGGTACAATTGATGGCTAATTAGTAGATAAAGAAAAGCGTAAAATTCAAAAGAATTCTTGCGAAATTCGGAAACTCTGTTTTTATTCGATCTTGAATAGGAATATTGCGTAGTGATATTAGGTAAATGAACATAAGAAATTACATATTATTTGTTGTATTGTTTTTATGTAGCTGGATTTCAATTCCTTTAGCAAAAGGTGAAAGCGATATCCTGTTTTATAATCTGAACGAAGAATATGGAATGTCTATACGTGAAACCAATCAGGCTTGTAGCGACGATAACGGTTTTATCTGGATCTCATCCAAAATGGGGATACTTCGATATTCTTTGGGCGATATTCGGGTGTATCAATTGCCTGTTGTAAGCCATAATATTGTTGAAGTACGAATGGAGTATTCAAATGGTATTTTATACGTTTATACCAATAATGGTCAAATATTTGTTTACAATTCTATTCTGGATAAATTTGAATTTCTTATTAATCTGTCTGCCGATCTTCGGAATCCATATCTTGTGGTTAATCAAATCCTAATTGATCAATCAGGAAAGTTGTGGATTGCGTCTAGTTTTGGACTTTTTTATTACAGTCGGGAAACCGGACTTAAAGCACAAATTCAGAACCAGGACATCCAAACTGTTGAGTGGAAAGATAACGATCGTTTCTTTTTTATTGCTGATGGATATGTAAAACTATTTCGTATTTCTGAACTTCAGGAACACACATTCTTTAAATTCCCCGAAGAAGAAAATTACATTGTATCGACTTTAAGTTATGATCATTCAACTGATAATTTGTGGATTGGAACAAATGCCAACGGTCAGTTTATTTTGAAAAGCGGGCAACAGAATTTCCAATTCGTAAATATAGAGGAAATACCACATCAACCAATTTTGGCAATTGAGGCAATTTCTGATTCAAAAGTGCTGTTAGGGATTGATGGTCAGGGGGTTTGGGAAATAGATAAAAGTGATCTGACAGTTTCGAATGTGTATAAAGAAGATTCCGATAATCCCAATTCGTTAAAGGGCAATGGGGTATATGATATTTACAGCGACAATAATAATAGAGTTTGGATTTGTAGTTACAGTGGTGGAGTCTCTTTTTTCGATAAAGCGAATCCGGCAATAACACAACTTAAACACATCGTAAATAATTCAAACTCGCTTATTAACAACGATGTTAATGATGTGTTAGAGGATTCGAATGGTAACTTATGGTTTGCAACAAACAACGGTGTAAGTTTTTTGAATGTAAAAAGCTCTCGATGGAAATCCCTATTTCAGAATAAAAAGGAACAAGCACAGGTATTTCTAACATTAAGTGAAGACAGCCAGGGGCGAATTTGGGCAGGTACATATTCATCGGGTGTGTATTTAATCGATGCAAAAAACGGAGTTGAGCTAAAACATTTAAGTGTTGAAACCACTGACGGACAATTCAGAAGCAATTTTGTATTTGATATTATTAAAGATAGCCAGGGAAATATGTGGTGTGGAGGTGTTAATGGAGACCTCATTTGTTACAATACTAAACAGGATAGTTTTAGGTCGTTTGACAATATGACAATTTACAATATCCTGGATTATAAATCGGACAAATTATTGTTAGGATCTACTTACGGTCTTATCCTTTTCGATAAAAATACCGGAGAAACTGAAACTTTGCTGGAAGGTTACATTGTTCAGGATATTTTTGTTAATCAGGAAATAATTTTAATATGCACCAGCGGAAATGGTCTAATCCTTTACAATTCTGAAACCCGTGAAATAGAAAGTTTTACTGTTGATTCCGGCCTGCCATCCAATTTTATTTCAAGTATTCAACACTCCAATGGATTTTTCTGGCTTGGTACTGAACAAGGGCTTTGTAGATTAAACCCAGAAGATAAATCAATTTTGACATTTAATTCGTTATTGACCTTAAATAACGCATCTTTTAACCTTGCCGCTCACGATGTAATGGCCGACGGGAGGTTAGTTTTTGGGAGCAGTAAAGGGGCTTTGATATTTGACCCAGGGGTGATACAGCCTGTTGAGAATCAGGGAAGGATCTACTTTCAGGATTTAACCATTTCGGGCCGGTCAATTCGCGAATTGAATACTCCATCACTTACCAGTCCGTTAGATAGCCTGGCAAATTTAGCGCTCAACTACTACCAAAATACAATCAGCCTTGAAATGATACCAATTGGAGTAGCAGAAGCCGGAGCAAAATTTTCGTGGAAATTAGAAGATCTGGATCAGGAATGGAGTAGACCATCCAGTAACAAAATACTGTCTTATTCGAATATCCCCAGCGGTAGTTACACTTTGCGGATACGAATGCTTGATAACTCTAATTCAAATGTATTGGCCGAAAGGATAATCTCGCTTGAAATGATTCCACCCTACTGGGAAACCCTTTGGTTCCAAATCATTGTGTTTGTCTTTATTTTAGGAGTATTTGTTTTTTCAATGTTATATTACATCGACCTTTTAAAGAAAAAACACTCCGATGAAAAAATCAGGTTTTTTGCCAATACCGCACACGATATCAGAACTTCCTTAACGCTTATAAACGGACCAGTTGAAGAACTCAATAAAGAATCAGGTCTTTCAGACAAAGGACTTCATTATTTACATCTCGCCACCGATCAAACCAGACGATTGCTGAAAGTAGCAACACAATTGATGGATTTTCAAAAATCGGATATTGGCAAGGAAAGGATTTCGCTTTCGATGGTAGATGTAGTAAAAATTATTGAAAACAGGGTGATGATGTTTGAGTCGTATGCAAGTAACAAATCGATTCAACTTTATTTTAGTAGCAATATTGAAAAATTTGAAACTGCAATTGATGAGACACTGATGGATAAGGTTGTTGATAACCTGATTTCCAACGCAATTAAATATTCGCCCGCCGATACAAGCGTTCAGGTAAATTTGAAATGTTCTTCTACCAAATGGATTTTGGAGGTAAAAGATCAAGGGATTGGTATTAGTAAACAGGCACAACGTCAGTTGTTTAAAGAGTATTATCGTGCCGAAAATGTGATTAACTCAAAAATAGTTGGTTCCGGGATTGGCTTGCTTTTGGTGAAAAATTACGTCAATCTTCATGGAGGGAAAATTAATTGCACAAGCCAGTTAAACTTAGGAGCTTCTTTTGAAGTTACAATACCAACCCGGGAAGTAGAAGTTTCTGAGTTGAAAAAGGACATGAGCAATTCAAATACGCATCAACCTGTAATCATAAAGCAAGAATTTAGCCCGTCAATATTAAGCGATGGAGATGATTCCGGAAAACCAAAAATGAAGGTATTAATTGTGGAAGACAATGAATACCTGAGGGAATTTCTTAAATCGGCTCTCGAAAGTCAATTTAAAATATTTTTGGCTGAGGATGGTGTGCAGGCCTGGAATCTGATTCAGCAACAGACACCAGATATGGTAGTTTCAGATATTATGATGCCAAATATGGATGGCTTTGAATTGTGTAGGAAAATTAAATCAACTTATGAAACCTCGCATTTGCCCGTAATTCTGTTAACTGCTTTGGCAGGAAAGGCAGAACAATTGCAAGGTTTGGGACTGGGAGCAGATGATTATCTGACAAAACCTTTCGATGTTTCTATCCTGCAGCAACGTATCAGAACCTTGGTGCAGAATCGGGAAATTATTAGAGACAGGGCATTAAAAATCATTCAGAAAGGGGAGGGTGACACCTCAATTTTAGAAAATGAACTGAATGATAAATTCCTGAAACGAATGATTGAAGTGGTGCATGAAAATATTTCTAATGCGCAGTTTTCAAAAAATGATTTTGCCTCTGCCATGAATGCTAGTCCTTCGTTGTTGTATAAAAAAATAAAATCGTTAACAGATCAATCCCCAACTGATTTCATAAAATTGGTACGATTAAATCATTCACTTGAGTTATTAAGTAGTAAAAAATATAATATTACTGAGGTGAGTGAGTTATGTGGTTTTTCAAGCGTAGGTTATTTCAGTACCGTTTTTAGAAAACATTACGGGAAATCGCCATCTCAGATGATTGAATCGTAATTCCGACACCTTAATCTCCCTTATTGCTCTTTCAAACTCGCTTTCGGGTTTATCATAATCAGTCTATTAGGGTACATTGTCTGATGTATTTTTATAAAAATACTTTTGGCTGTGTTTTTAGTGTGCAGAAAATCAAGTATTTATATTCGGTTTTGTATTCGTGTCTCAAATTCGAAATCAAATATCTATTATCAAAACTCCTGATCTCTTTCACCAAATACTTTTGAAGAAAGATGAGCATGATTATGTATGTGCTCGATTTATAATGAGGTAAAACTATTCGACTAAATTGAAAATTGAAATGAAACTTAAAATTGGAAAACAGGTTCTGGTTGGTATAATACTTTCTGTCATTATTCTGAAATTCCAATCCTGTAACTCTGCATCTGATTTTGATAAACCGCAGTTTGTAAGCGACAGTATGGTTGCTCACTTCGACTATTTTACATACAAGGGTGATGATGACTTTTATAAAGAAAATCCGCTTCCGGCTGACGATTATTACTATAACCCAATTCTTCCGGGCTGGTATTCCGATCCAAGTATTTGTACAAACGGGAAGGACTACTTTTTAGTGACTTCTACTTTTTCTTATTTTCCGGGTGTACCCTTGTTTCACAGTACAGATTTGCTAAACTGGAAACAAATTGGCCATGTATTAAATAGAGGCGAACAATTGCCATTGGAGGGTCAAAAAGTGAGTGAAGGGATATTTGCTCCGGCAATAAGTTATAATCCACACAACCAAACCTATTATATGATTACCACGAATATTCGTCGTGGAAATTTCTTTGTTAAAACAAAAGATCCTTTTGGAGAATGGTCCGATCCCATTTGGCTTTCTGAGGTTCATGGTATTGATCCATCCTTCTTTTTTGACGATAAAGGCAAAGCATATATTGTAAATAATGATGAACCGGATGGTGGTTCTACCTATGAAGGACATCGTGCAATTCGTGTTTTCGAATTTGATGTTGAAAACGATAAAACCATAGGTGAAAGTAGAATGCTGGTAAATGGGGGTGTTGATCTTTCAGAAAAACCAATATGGATTGAAGGACCACACATGTATAAAATAAATGAGAGTTATTTCCTAATGTGCGCCGAAGGGGGAACATCAGTTGACCACCGCGAAGTTATTTTTAAAGGTAAATCTCCTTTTGGAAAGTTTACCCCCTGGGACGAGAATCCAATATTGACACAGAAACATTTGAATCCTGACAGGCCTTTGCCTGTTACCTGTGCCGGTCACGCTGATTTGATTCAAAAAGATAATGGCCAGTGGTGGTCAGTGTTTTTAGCTTGTCGTCCAATTGAAAACGAATTTGAAAATCTGGGCCGCGAAACTTTTATGATGCCGGTGCACTGGAGCAAAGATGGAATTCCCCGAATAACCAAGGGCAACGAAGTTGTTCCCCGAATAATTCAAATGGAAGGTGTTAAAAGAGACACCGCCATTACATTTGGTAATTTTGAGAAAGAAGATGGTTTTAACTCTCCGGTATTAGGAATGGATTGGATGACTGTGCGCGGTGATGCTGCAGATCTTTATTCTCTTACCGAAGACAAAGGTTTTCTGAATTTGAAATGTGCGGATATAGCTTCCAATGAATTAAAATCTCCTGCTCTTATAGCTCGTCGTTTACAGCATCATAAATTTGAAAGTACAACAAGTATGTACTTTAATCCACAAACAGATCAGGAATCTGCAGGTATGTTACTGATGAAAGATGAAACACATCAGTATTTGTTGCTTGTAGAGAAAGTCCATGGACAAACACAAATTAGTGTAAAACGAATTTGCGAAAAATCAAGCGAAAATTTAGTTACTCGGCCTATAAACCCGAAAGACAATCCTATTCAGTTAAAAATAACCTCAAATGGCCGCGAGTTTGGGTTTTTCTACGCAGTGGAAAATTCGGATTGGAGCTTATTGGCCGACAACATTGATGCTTACTACTTGTCAACAGCCAACTCCTACGGTTTTACCGGAACAACTATTGGTTTGTATGCGTCGGGCAAATCGCACTTTAAATGAAACTAGAATGAAATAAATACTTAATTATTAATCTAAAAAATAAACTTATGATTGAAACACTTATTCGAAAACGCGAATCTATTCTTTTCCTGTTCTCAGGATTTTTACTCATGATGAAGACGCTGGATTCTTGATTGCCAGGTTTGATTACAAATGCAATCATTTATGAATTTAGAACTTTATATCAATTTAATTTGAGGATGTAATGAAGCAAATTATTAATTTATTATCTCAAAAGAAATCCTTATTCAAAAATATAAGGATTTACCAACTGAAAAGCGTGCTGCTTTTGTTGGTACTTGTAATTTCCTTATGCGGTTATGCTCAAAATACCAGGCATATTGAAGGTAGTGTAGTTGATGAACAGGATAATCCTGTAATAGGTGCTACTGTTGTTGTAAAGGGCACTACTATTGGAATTCCAACGAATATCGATGGAAAATTTGCCTTAGATATTCCAGTAGATAACCAGATAATTATCATTTCATTTATTGGAATGGAAGCACAGGAAATTGACGCTACAAATATTGAAAAAATTAATGCGACACTTAAATCATCGAGTGTACAATTGGAAGAAACAGTTGTAGTTGGTTATGGGCAACAGAAAAAAGAAAGTGTTGTTGGAGCCATCGCACAAACCACAGGAGAAGTGCTGCAACGTTCAGCAGGTATTACAGATGTTGGTGCCGCACTTACCGGTAATCTACCCGGAGTGATAACGGTTTCCAGTTCAGGTTTGCCTGGTGAGGAAGATCCAAAAATCTTGATTCGTGCAGCGAGTTCCTGGAACAACAGTGAACCATTAATTTTGGTGGATGGAGTAGAACGTCCTTTGGGCGATGTTGATATCAGTTCGGTTGAGTCAGTATCTGTTTTAAAAGATGCATCGGCAACAGCCGTTTTTGGAGTAAAAGGAGCAAATGGTGTAATCCTAATTACCACCAAGCGCGGTCGCCAGGGATCTGCCAAAATCGAAGTTTCGGCAAATATGACCATGAAAGTTCCTTCTAAATTACCCAATAAATTAGATTCTTACGATGCTTTAACAGCTCGTAATATCGCTATAGAACACGAGCTGGGTGTATATCCTGATTCGTGGGGATATATGACTCCTCAGGCAATTATTAATAAATATCGTTATCCTGCTAACCTTGAAGAAGCAGAACGTTATCCAAACGTTGACTGGCAGGACGAGTTATTCAAAGATTTTACAATGTCGTACAATGCAAACCTGAATGTATCAGGTGGTACTAAATTTGTAAAATATTTCGCTTCTGCCGACTTTGTACACGAAGGTGACCTCTTCGATGTATTTGATAACGGACGTAATTATAGCTCAGGATATGGATACAACAGAGTTAATGTTCGTAGTAACCTGGATTTCCAGCTAACAAAAACTACTTTGTTCCGACTTAATCTTGCCGGATCAAACGGAGCAAAGCAAAGTCCTTGGGGACAGACAAATTCTTCCGATTGGGCTGTAGCTCAGCAGTGGGCAGGTGCTTATAATATTGCGCCTGATGTGTTTTTGCCACAATATGCCGACGGATCGTGGGGATTTTATCCGAATATTTCGAATGTAAGTAACTCGGCAGCCAATTTAGCGCTTTCGGGTGTGATGACAACCACTACAACCCGCATCAATACCGATTTTATCTTAGAACAAGAACTTGATTTTATTACAAAGGGTTTAAAATTAAGAGGAGCAATTTCGTGGGATAATGCCTTTGTTGAATACAATCGTGGTATTAATGACCTTTATAACGATGCACAACAAAAATGGATTGATCCTGCAACAGGTATTGCAACGTATAAAAAGGAATACGAGAACAACAATAAATTCGATTTTATGCAGGGAGTTCTTTGGAACACTTCCGGCGGTGAGGTGCAGGACTGGTCAACGCAACGAAATCTGGAATACCAGATGCAGTTAAACTGGGCGCGCCAATTTGGAAAACACAATGTTACAGCAATGGGATTGTTTAGCCGAAAGGAGAGAGCAATTGGTAACATGATTCCTTCCTTCCGCGAAGACTGGGCCTTCCGTACAACTTATGACTTCGCTTCTAAATATTTTATCGAATACAACGGAGCATACAATGGATCTGAAAAATTTGATAAAGAATATCGATTTGCCTTTTTTAATTCAGGCGCACTGGGATGGATGATTTCAGAAGAAGAATTTATGAGTTCTCTGGGATTTTTAGACATGTTGAAACTGAGAGCATCCTACGGTGAAATTGGAGATGATAGTGGCGGTCGTTGGCTGTACTTAACTCAATGGGCATACGGTGGTCATTCATCATTGGATTTGAATCATGGTGAAAGTCCGTATACATGGTACCGAGAGTCGGCTGTTGGTAATCCGGATGTAAGATGGGAAACCGTTAAGAAATTTAATTTTGGTATGGATTATGCATTTTTGGATGGATTATTTGCCGGTACGGTTGAGTATTTCCGCGACAATCGTGTTGATATTCTTATTAGTGGTAACGATCGTGCAGTGCCATCTTATTTTGGTACCACACCACCAACTGCAAACCTTGGTAAAGTTGAAACACAGGGGTACGAAATTCAGTTACGAATTAATAAAATGTTGGCTAATAAAATGCGCTTGTGGGCCGATTTGAGTTTAACACATGCTAAAAATGAAATTCTCGAAAGAGATGATCCAGCCTTGTACGAAGATTACAGAAAGCAAGCTGGTTATAGTATTGGTCAGACAAGAGCCTATGTTGATGCCGGTTACTTAAATACCTACGATCAATTGTTCGGAAGTCCTCAGCACGATACAAATGATCCGTATAAAGTTCCGGGCGATTACAATATCATCGACTTTAATGCTGATGGTGTTATTGATAGTAAAGATCAAATTCCTTGGGGATATTCTGATTCTCCTCAGAACACCTACAATGCTACACTGGGTTTCGAATGGAAAGGTTTTAGTGCATTTGTTCAGGTTTATGGTGTTAACAATGTAAGCCGAAATGTACCGCTTACCAGTTTTGGCAGTCAGCTAAATACGGTTTACGATATGGGAACCTGGTGGTCGGAAGATAATGTTAATGCCGATGTAACAGTACCTCGCTGGTTATCGAAACCAAGTTACAGCCAGGGAACGCAATATTTGTATGATGGATCTTATGTTCGTTTAAAGAATGCCGAGATTGCCTATTCGCTTAATAAAGGATGGATAAAAAATATTGGTATTAGTACGATGAAAATCTTTGTGAATGGAAACAACCTTTGGGTATGGTCGAAAATGCCTGATGATCGTGAATCAAACTTTGCCGGAAGTGGCGGACAAGGTGCGTATCCAACAATGAAGCGTTATAATTTAGGTATCAGATTTACATTATAATATTGAAAACAATGAAACATAAATATAAGATACTAATGTGGGGCAGCTTGCTGTCCGTATTAGCACTGGGACTCTTTTCCTGCGAAGATTATTTGGAAAAAGAGCCTGAATCAATCGTGTCTGAAGAAGTGGCCTTTTCGAATTTTACAAATTTTCAGGGCTACATAGAGGAAATCTACAATTGTATTCCCGATAAAGAGAAAAAATATTGGACTACTTCGTGGAACTGGGGAGATGATGAATTATTTAACCTTGAAGGTAGCTGGCATATGACCAACCAGGTTGATATCGGTAACTTCTGGGCATGGCAAAACAATGCAGGTACCTGGTTAGATGACGATAATGCAAATCCTACTTCTACTAATAAATTCGATCATGGTTTGTGGGCGCATGCCTGGTATTGTATTCGTAAAGCGAATATTGGCCTTGCTAACCTCGACAAACTAACTTCTGCATCGCAGGAAGAAAAGGATATTATTGCAGGTCAGTTGTATTTTTTCAGAGCCTGGTGGCATTTCGAAATGATTCAATATTTTGGTGGTTTACCTTATATTGAAGAGGCGCTTCCCTCGGGAGAGAAATTAACCTTACCTCGTTTGAGTTATCAGGAATGTGCCGATAAGGCAGGTGCCGATTTGAGAAAAGCTGCTGATTTATTACCAATTGATTGGGATAAAACCGCAGTAGGTAAAAATACATTAGGTAAAAACCAGTTACGTGCCAATAAAATTATGGCATTGGGTTATTTGGGAAAAAACTACTTGTGGGCAGCAAGTCCGTTAATGAAAAACGGAGCAGAAACAGGTGGAGCCAATACCTATAATTACGACGAAGAATATGCCAGAAAAGCTGCTGATGCTTTGGGTGAATTATTAGACCTCGTTGAAAGTGGAGCGACACAGTATTCATTAGTCGATTTTGATTATGAAGATATCTATAATCACAAAAAGACGAAAGATGCAAGTTCTAAGTACAGCGATATGTTTTATACTTCAGGGCAAAACTGGTTAATGCCTGGTTCAACCGAAGCTATTTTTCGTGGCCCTTCTACCGATTACAACGGTAGTAACTGGAATACCGCAAAAACATTCGGTCCTAAAGTAAAAGGTTTGGTGGAACACGATAATATCATCCACCACCCAACTGCCAATTATGTGAAAAATTATGGGATGGCAAACGGCTTGCCAATAGATGATCCAAATTCAGGGTTCGATCCAGAGTATCCATTCAAAGACCGCGACCCACGTTTTTACCACGACATCGTATTCGATGGATTTAAATATGTAAATGCGACAATGCCTGCCGATATGGAGTACTTACGTCATACTGGTCTGGCTACCGGTGGTACAATGAGAAATCCGGCCGATGGCAGCCGTACCGGTTATTTGATTCAGAAATTGGTGCCACATACCGCAAATAAATACGACGGTATCTACAACTGGAGTGGTAATTTACATACTTATTTGCCTTATATGCGTTTAGGCGATATATATACCATGTATGCCGAAGCATGTGCTGCATTTGGTGGTGCTACCGGAAAATCTGCAAATTTCTCTAAAACCGCAGAAGAAGCATTAAATACACTTCGTGACCGCGTTGGAGCGGGCCATGTAGATGCAGCCTATACATCAAGTGCCAGTAAATTTCTTGATGAAGTAAGAAGAGAACGTGCTGTAGAATTATCATTCGAGGGCTTCCGTTTTAACGACCTTCAACGTTGGTTGCTGCTTACCGAGTATCCGTACAATGTGAAAACCTCGCAAGAGTTTGACCGTGTGGAAAGCTCTGATTTCTATGAAGACAATGATCCGAAGGATGCCAGAGTTGCCAACTTTAGAGAAGAAGTTATTTTAACGCGTCAATTTGGAGTAAAACATTACTGGTTTCCATTAAAAATCTCTGATGCTTCTATGTATCCGGAATTTACACAGAATCCGGGATGGTAATCAAATTGAGTTAAAGCATTTTGTAATAAAAAACGAATAACAAATGAAACATATACAAAAAAGATTCATTTTATACGCGATGTTTGTTTTACTTCCATTGTTAATGGAGGCACAGGCAGTTGTGGTAAATGGAACTGATTCGCTGGATAATGCAAAAGATCCACTGGTACAGATTGCCTATCGAAAGGTAGCTCAAAGTGACCTTTTGGGAGGTGTTTCTGTTGTCAATTACAACGAATTGACAAAGAAGAATTATAACACCTACAGTTTAGACAATATGCAAGGTTACATTGGTGGCTTGAGCGGTAATTCTTTATGGGGAATGGGTGAATACCTTGTTCTTGTTGACGGAATACCTCGCGATGCCAATAATGTGTTGCCAACCGAAATTGACCAAATTAGTTTCTTAAAAGGAGCTTCTGCGGTTGTTTTGTATGGCAGCCGTGCCGCAAAAGGAGTGGTTTATATTTCAACCAAAAGAGGACAGGAAGAACCTTTAAAAATTGATGTACGTGCCAATACCGGATTTCATGTATCCAAAAGCTATCCTAAATATTTGGGTTCGGCCGAATACATGACCCTGTATAATGAAGCACAGGTAAACGATGGTTTGTCGCCTTCCTATAGTGATGAAGATATTTATCAGTATTCGTCAGGAAATAACCCATATCGTTATCCGAATGTTGATTTCTATTCTTCTGACTATTTAAAACAAGCTTATAATCGTACCGACGTGACAACCGAAATTTCTGGAGGAAGTGAACGAGCTCGTTTTTATACCAATATTGGTTATTACAATCAGGGAGACGTATTCGAGTTTGGTGAAGCACAAAACAACAAAACAGATCGTTTAAATATACGTGGTAATATCGACCTGAATATTAACGATTTTATCAGTGCTTATATCAATGCAAATGCAACTTTTTACAATGCAAGAAGTGCAAATGCAACTGACCGTGATGCAAATGATAATATTACCGACAATTACTGGATTTATTCTTCCATTATGCGTCCAAACCGTGTAGCTCCGTTAATGCCCTTAAGTTATATCGATGAGAATGATCTGGCGTCATGGAACCTGGTTAACGGTAGTAATAATATTATTGGGGGTGAATACTTTTTGGCCGGAACACAAGTAGATCAGAAAAACGTTTTTGCCGATTATTATGCAGGAGGTTACAGTAAATGGACAAGTCGTCAGTTTCAGTTTGATACAGGTTTGGATTTTGATTTGAAAAACCTGCTGGATGGTCTGGCATTTCATACACAATTTGCTGTAGATTATGCTACTTCTTATAATACTTCGTACAATAACTCTTATGCAGTATATCAACCGGCGTGGTACAATTATAATGGTAGCGATGTAATTGCTGGTTTAACCAAGTTCAACAACGACGAAAAATCGGGTGTTCAGAACATCGGTAATAGTGTAAGCAATCAAACCATTGCATTTTCCGGTTATTTTACATACGAGAATTCGATCAATGAAACGCATAACTTTAATGCCATGTTAATTGCATCAGGTTATCAGCAAACCAGATCGGAAGTGTACCACCGGACAAGTAATGCAAATATTGGATTGCAGGTGGGATACAATTTCAAAGGAAAGTATTATGCCGACCTTGGAGCTTCTGTGATCCACTCAGCGAAGTTGGCTGAAGGTCATCGCGAAGCAATTTCACCTTCAGTAACTTTAGGTTGGAAAATGAAAAAGGAGAATTTCCTTGCCGATGCTTCCGCTATTGATGAGTTGACATTAAGTTTATCCGGAAGTATTCTGAATTCAGATTTGGATATTGAAGATTATTACATGTACGAAGCCAATTATACACAGGCCAGTGGTGCCTGGTGGGGATGGTACGATGGAGCTTCCGAGCGGTCAACAAATTCGAAACGAGGAAGCAACGAAGATTTGACTTTTGTAAAAAGAAAAGAAGTTTCTGCTAATCTGATGGCCTCCATGTGGGATAAACTGTTAACGGTTAACACTTCATTCTTTCTTAATTCAATGGAAGGAATGATCATTGAGCCAATGACAGTTTACCCGAATTATTTCTTTACTTACTATCCCGACGCTTCTTTTGTTCCTTATGTGAACTACAACAACGACAAACGGGTTGGTTTCGATTTTAATGTAAATCTGAAGAAACAAATTGGTGAAGTTGATTTTAATTTGGGCGTGTCGGGTACTTATTATACATCAGAGGCAACACAACGCGATGAGAATAATGAGTTCGATTACCAAAATCGTCAGGGACGCTCAATTGATGGACTTTGGGGATTACAAAATGCAGGCTTGTTTCAGAGCCAGGATGAAATTGACAATGCTCCGGAACAGAAATTTGGAGGTACTGTTAAACCAGGTGACCTGAGATACATCGATCAAAATGACGATCAGATTATTGATAGCAAAGACGTTGTTTACCTTGGTCGTGCCGGTTGGAGTGGAGCTCCTTTAACAATGGGAGTTAACCTGACAACAAAATGGAAAAACTTTACGCTTTTTGTTTTAGGAACAGGTAATTACGGAGCTTATGCAATGAAAAATAGCGCTTATTACTGGGTGAAAGGCGATGGTAAATATTCAGAAGTAGTACGCGATCGTTGGACCGAAACAACAAAAGAAACAGCTACTTATCCACGCTTAACAACGGAAGGTGGGAGCAATAATTTCCGCGATTCTGATTACTGGATGTATAAAACCGATCGTTTTAATTTGGCGAAAGTTCAGCTTACTTATGATTTACCCAAAAGCATGTTGCAGAATTTTCTGTTTAAAGAAATATCGGCATACGTAAGTGGAGCTAACTTGTTAACCATTTCAAAAGAAAGGGAAACCTTAGAGTTGGAGACTACCAGAGCTCCTCAAACGCGATTCTATAACATTGGTATAAAAGCCCGGTTTTAATGAATGAGTAACACAAAAAGAATTAAGTTATGAAAAATATAATAAAACTTTTGGTACTTGTACTGTTGTTCACAGCCTGCGAAGATTTTATCGAACCGGCTCTTGAGAACAACCGGGGGCTCGAAGCCATGTACAATGAACCTACTTATGCTCAGGGCATTTTAGCCAATGCCTATATTCTACTGCCTTATGCATCTACACCCAATAGCGATGTAGCTACCGATGATGCAGTGTCGAATGATAATAGCAATAACTATTTGATGATGGCCACCGGTTCGTGGACTTCAAATAACAATCCATTGTCGCAATGGCAAGGACGTAAAAATGCCATTCAATACCTGAATCTGTTTCTTGAAAATACAGATGAGGTGGTATGGAGTAAAGATGAAGTTATTAGTACAATGTACAACGATCGATTAAAAGGTGAAGCTTACGGTTTGCGTGCTGTACAAATGTACTATTTGTTACTGGCTCATGGTGGTTGGTCGCAAGGTGGTGAATTATTGGGGGTTCCAATTCTTACCGAATCAGAATCATCTTCATCTGATTTTAATCTGCCGCGAAATTCTTTCCAACAGTGTGTTGATCAGATTCTTGCCGATGCCGACGAAGCAATCAGTCTTCTTCCTTTGGATTTTGGTGATATTTCGAATTCAGAAATTCCAGCAAAATATGTATCGCTTGGTGTTACCAATGCCGGTGACTACAATCGGGTAAATGGAAACCTGATGCGTGGTCGTATTACCGGGCGAATTGTAGAAGCTGTTCGTGCGCAGGTTGCATTATTAGCATCCAGTCCTGCCTATGAAGCAGGAACTAGTATTACCTGGGAAGACGCAGCCGATTATGCTGCACCCGTTCTCGATCGTATTGATGGAGTCGCTGGTTTAGCTGGAAATGGAGGAACGTGGTATGCCAATAAAAGCGAAATCGAAGGTTTAGCTTCAGGAGTAAATCCTGCTGAAATTATCTGGAGAAGTGATATTGGCCAAAACAACGATTGGGAAGCCGATAATTTCCCTCCTTCGTTGTATGGAAAAGGACGTGTAAATCCAACTCAAAATTTGGTTGATGCGTTCCCAATGGTAAATGGATATCCTATTACCGATCCGGCAGGTAATTTCGATCCAATGAATCCCTATGCCAACCGCGATCCCCGTTTGTCAAACTATATTGTGGTTAACGAAAGTCAGCAAGGACCAAACAGCGATGTTATTGTAACAGCTGCTTATGGTTCGAATAACGATGCCATTAACAAGGAAAGTGGTTTATCTACCCGAACAGGTTATTATATGCGCAAGTTATTACGCTATGATTGTAATCCGAATCCTGAATTTGATACGGAGCAAAAGCATTATACTGCCCGCATTCGTTATACCGAAATATTTCTGGCATACGCCGAGGCTGCAAACGAAGCCTGGGGACCAACAGGAACAGGTAGTCATACGTATTCGGCTTACGATGTAATTAAAGCCATTCGCGAAAGAGCAGGTATTGGAACCGATAATAACGATGCTTATTTAGAATCAGCGAAAAGCGATCAGGATAAAATGAGGGAACTAATTCGAAACGAACGCCGCCTGGAACTTTGTTTTGAAAACCAACGTTTCTGGGATTTACGCCGTTGGAAAGTTGCAAATTTAAATGAAACGGCAACTGGTATGCAAATCGAAAATCCAAATGGATCGTTAACCTACACTTCAATTAATGTTGAAGCCAGAGATTATAAAGATTATATGTACTATGGTCCACTACCATACGGAGAGATACAGAAATGGAGCAACCTGGAACAAAATGCAGGTTGGTAATTTTCTGAATAATAAAATTATAAATAATTGAAAGTATGAAACAGTTTAAAATTTTATTGATAGTATCAGCCGGGCTTTTGTCATTTCTGATGATGTCTTGTGAAAATCAGGATATTGAATTCCCGGATTTTGATTACAGTACGGTGTATTTTGCCTATCAATACCCTGTAAGAACAATTGTTCTGGGAGATGATATTATAGACAATACACTTGACAACGAGCACAAATGTGAAATATATGCAACCATGGGAGGTGTATATTCCAACGATAAAAGCATTGGTATTGATGTAACAGTTGACAATACCTTGTGTACTAATTTATTTTTCGATGGCAATTATACATCACCTGTACTAGCAATGCCTGGTAATTACTTTACACTGGCAGCGAATCAGATTTTTCTGGATAAAGAATTGCAGGGTGGTGTTCAAGTTCAACTTACAGATGCATTCTTTGCCGATGCAAATGCTTTAAACAACACCTATGTAATTCCTTTGCGAATGACAAATGTTGTGAATGCAGATTCTATTCTTTCGGGTGTTCCAAAATTTGATGGTGCAACCCGCAACGATGCAACGGCCTGGGATGTACTCCCAAAAGATTACACGCTTTATTGTGTTAAATTTATTAATCAATGGCATGCAAACTACTTGCGTCGTGGAGTAGATGTGATTACAGAAGGAGCAGAAACAAGTACCGTTGTTCGACATGCAGATTACGTTGAATCTGATGATTTGGCAAATATGGTAACCGCCTCTTTAAATTCGGTTGAGTATCCTGTATCTCTTGTAAACGCCAGCAATACAAATGAAACCTGTACTTTACTATTGTCATTTAACAATGAAAATAAATGTACTGTTTCTTCCGTTTCTGAAGGATTTACCGCAAGTGGCAGCGGTGCTTTTGTTGCAAATGGCGATAAAAACAGCTGGGGTAACAAAGATAGGAATGTCATTTATTTGGATTACACCATTGATATGGGGGGCAAGACTTATGCAACCAAAGATACTTTGGTAGTTCGCGACCGTGGAGTAAGTATTGAAACTTTCTCACCTTCATTTAAAGATAACTAACCGTTAAAACAAGATGGATATGAAATATTTAAATAAATTTTGGCTGGGTGCTTTTGCCTTACTGGCTTTGGTATCTTGTGAAGATTATATAATGCCCGACTATATTGTCGATAAACCAGAAAGTCTCGCACGGTTAGAATACCTGAATGAGTACGACGTACTGAAAAACTATGTTGATCGTAGTGCCAGCCCCGACTTTAAGTTGGGAGCCGGTGTGTCGGTGGATGGTTTTAACGAGCAAGGTTTGAGTTACAGTCATGTAAGTTCAAATTTTGATGAAATGACTGCCGGATGGGAAATGAAACATGGCGCAATTGTACAAAGCGACGGAAGTTTAGATTTGGGAAGAGTGGAAAACTTTGTATCTAAAGCTCAGGAAGCAGGAATTACAATCTATGGTCACACGCTTGCCTGGCATGCCAATCAAAATGCTGAATATTTGAATGGCATTATTGCTCCTATAAAAATTCCCGGAGCAGGTGGACCTGCCTGGGAAGTGCTAACCGAAATTGATTTTGAAGATGATGATGCAACAAACTATTCACTGGCTGGTGCTGAATATTCTTTTTCGAATAATGGCGATGGCAGAGCTTTAACCATTGTGAATCCATCAAAAACTGAAAATGACTGGAATGTACAGTTATTTGTAACTTTCCCACAGGAAACAGTTGAGGGACAACAGTATAGACTTACCATGGATGTGAAATCAGCTGATGCCGGTGTGAGTTATCCAACGCAGGCACATCGTTCTCCGGGTGCATATAAACACTGGAACTTTTTTGGTGCTATAAATCCAACAACAGAATGGAGTGAGGTTTCTGTTGAAACCACAATTGATGGTAGCACTTCAGAATGTACGACAATTGCATTTAATCTGGGTCACAATGTTACCACTTATTATTTTGATAATATAAAGGTTGAATGGTTAAATCCTGAAGCAAGTGGTCCAAGCTGGGATGTGGTTTCAGAAAATAATTTTGAATCGGATAATTCAAACAATTATCAGGGCAACTCAAATGCAGTAATGAATTTTACTGCTTCCGGCGAAGGTGCTGAAGGAAAAGGAAGAGCTCTGAAAATTACAAACGATGCCGTTCGTGCAAACGATTGGGACAGCCAGTTCTTTTTTACCTTCCCTGATGCTACTCAAGTGGGGCAGAAATACATTTTGGAGATGGATGTAAAAGCTGATGCACCGGCTGCAATTCCTACACAGGCACATACTGTACCGTATGCTTATAAACACTGGGATTTTTTCGGACAAGTTAGCTTTACTTCAGAATGGACTCATTTTGTAAAAGAAATTACCATTGCCGATAATACTTCAGAGGTAACTTGTATTGCTTTTAACCTGGGAGCCACTGCAACCAGCTATTATTTCGATAATATACAGGTAAAATGGTTTAACGAAGAAGGTGGAGGTCAGATAATTGAAATGACACCGGAAGAAAAAAGAGATACCATTACCAGCGAAATGGAAAGGTTTATTGCTGGAATGTTAGGTGTTACAAAGGATTACGTAAAAGCCTGGGATGTTGTAAACGAACCTATGGATGATGGCAATCCTTATGAATTGAAAACGGGTGAAGGTCGTGAATTGAATAGCGATGAGTTCTACTGGCAGGATTACATGGGTAAAGATTATGCAGTAACTGCCTTTAATTTGGCCCGTCAATATGGAAATTCTGATGATAAATTCTTTATTAATGATTATAATCTCGAATATAATCTTGATAAATGTAAAGGTATCATTCAGTATGTTTCATACATTGAAAGTCAGGGAGCGCAGGTTGATGGTATAGGTACTCAAATGCACATCAATATAAATAGTGATAAAGACAAGATTAGCGAAATGTTTACTTTGCTTGCAGCAACAGGTAAACTTATAAAAATTTCAGAATTGGATATCGGTGTTGAAAAACAGACGACAGAAGCAACTGAAGCAGATTACGAGGCGCAGGCTGAAATGTACAAGTTTGTAGTACAAAAGTATCTCGAGATAATTCCTGCCGGTCAACAATATGGAATTACAGCGTGGAGCCCTCTTGACAGTCCTACAGGTTCTGGCTGGAGAGCTGGCGAACCCATTGGATTATGGAATGAAGGTTATTATCGCAAACCCGCATATGCTGGTTTTGCCGATGGTTTATCTGGAGAATAGAAATCTACTATAATAGAGATTATAGTTTTTTGATAGTTTTAAAAGAGGCTGTTTGGATAGAGACAGTCTCTTTTTTTTTGTTTATCGAATAGAATCATTTCAATATTTAATTTAGTTCAATACATGGTTTCTTTTGTTGGTAATAATTTTCCTTTCTTTTTGTAAATTCGAGCTATGTGAGCAGATTCTTAGATGAACAGAACCCTTAAAAATTCTGTAGGTTTTTAAGGATGTGTACAATCGATAATTTTCAAAATATGCCAAAATTTCTACTTTTTTTTGTTGCAATTTTATTTGTTTCATGTGTGAATGAAAACATTTCTTTTGATTCTGTGAGAGAACGAATTTCTATTAATGACAGTTGGAGTTTTTATAAATACGAATCAGCAGAAATTACGGATGACTTGATTTATGATGTTCGTCCGGAGGTTGTAGAAAGGAATGTGGTTAAGGATGCAGATTCGAAACCAACTGAAGCGATAAGTCTGGAAATAAAATCAAAGGTTTTAAAGCCCTGGATATTACCAACGGCGAATGATTTTATAAACGACCCAAACAAAAAATATATGCGTCCGGAAGGTAATCCGGGTGGCGATTTCCCCTTTGTTCAAACTAATTTTGATGATAGTTCATGGGAAAAAGTTGACTTACCACATGATTGGGCCATTAAGGAGCCGTTTCAAACAGGTTGGGATTCAGAAGTTGGTGGAGGCATGGGACGCTTGCCTGTGAATGGAGTGGCCTGGTACCGTAAAAAACTGGATATTCCTGCCTCTGATGCCGGCAAATCTGTTTTTCTTGATTTGGATGGAACCATGTCGTATGCAATGGTTTGGTGTAACGGAAAATTGGTTGGGGGCTGGCCTTATGGTTACGCCTCATGGCGACTGGATTTAACTTCGTACCTGATTCCAGGAGGTACAAACCAATTGGCCATTCGTTTAGACAATCCCAATTATTCAGCGCGCTGGTATCCGGGAGGAGGTATCTATCGAAATGTATGGTTAATCAAAACAAACCCGGTTCATGTTGCCCAATTTGGTACGTATATCACAACAGATAATGTTTCCGAAGATTCGGCAACGGTTAGTTTGGAAGTAAACATCGACAATGATTCTAAATCAGATGTGAAGATTGAAGTTTCATCCGAAGTTTATTTACTGAATGATGAAGGACGCAAAGTTGGAAAGCCGGTGTCTAAATTTTTACCGATTAACACTAGTGTTGCAGCTGGTAAAAATTCCAGTGTAAAATCTTCTGTTGCTATTAAAAATCCAAAATTATGGGGCCCGCCACCAACACAAAAGCCCAATTTGTATATGGCGCTTACAAAAGTTTTACAAGATGGAAAACAAATCGATTCGTACGAAACGCGATTTGGTATTCGGTCTTTAACTTTTAATGCTGACAAGGGAATTTTTGTAAATGGTGAACGAATTCAAATTAAAGGTGTAAATAACCATCACGATTTGGGTGCTTTGGGCGCTGCATTTAATACCCGTGCCGCGGAACGGTAGTTGGAGATTTTGCGCGAAATGGGTTGTAATGCTATTCGGATGTCGCATAATCCTCCAGCCCCGGAGTTGCTTGAACTAACCGATAAAATGGGATTTCTTGTAATGGACGAGATTTTTGACTCATGGGAACGGAAAAAAACACCCCACGATTTTCATCTTATATTTCAGGATTGGTCGGAACCGGATACCCGTGCTTTTATTCGCCGCGACAGAAATTGTCCTTCGGTAATTAGCTGGAGTTTTGGAAACGAGGTAGGAGAACAATATACTGGTGAGGCTGGTGCTGCTGTAGCACATCGTTTGTATGATTTCGTAAAGGAAGAAGACCCGACCCGGCCAACAATTTTGGCAATGAATTTTGCAAAACCGTTTATGGAGCTTCCGGTAGTTCCGGATATGATTGGCTTAAACTATCAGGGAGAAGGCATTCGGCAGGATCCAATGTTTGAAGGGACCGACAGAATTCGTACAGCTCCACAATACGATGCATTTCACAAAAAATTTCCTGAAAAAGTTATAGTTAGTACTGAAACGGCATCGGCATTTAGCAGTCGTGGAATTTATCTGTTTCCGGTTACCAATGCTTTAAGTGCACCTGTTCGGAATGGTTCGGGTGGAGATTCAAAAATCCATCAGGTTAGTTCATATGAACTGCATGCCGTAGATTTTGGCTCAAGTGCCGATAAAGTGTTTAAATCGGTTGAAAGCCATCCTTTTGTGGCAGGCGAATTTGTTTGGACGGGCTGGGATTATCTGGGAGAACCAACTCCGTATTACGAAGCACGTAGCTCGTATACCGGAATAATTGATCTGGCAGGTTTTAAAAAGGACCGCTTTTATTTGTATCAATCGTTTTGGCGTCCCGATTTTCCGATGGTGCATATTTTACCACACTGGAATTGGGTCAACAGAATAGGAAAAATTACGCCCGTGCATGTTTTTACATCGGGTGATGAGGTGGAGTTATTCCTAAATGATAAATCGCTGGGGAAAAAGAAAAAAGCAAAATACGAATATCGTTTGCGGTGGGATGACGTGGTTTACGAACCTGGAAAGCTAAAAGCTGTTGCTTATAAAAATGGCAAAAAATGGGCACAAGAAGAGATTAAAACCACTGGCGATGCAGCACTTCTGATAGCAGAAGCTGACCGTAAAGAAATAAAAGCAGACGGTAAAGATCTTTCTTTTGTAACAGTAAAGATTGCTGATGAGAATGGCCTTCCGATTCCCGACGCTGAAAATCTTATTCAATTTAGTATTGTAGGTCCTGGCGAAATTGTTGCTACCGACAATGGAAATCCTGCCGATATGCGAGCTTTTTCATCGTTTGAACGGAATGCTTTTAGTGGATTGTGCCTTGTAATAGTAAAAGGGAAAGATGGGGAATCCGGAATCATTCAGCTAACAATGGAATCAGAGGATATTCAACAACACACCATTCAAATTCAAACAAGATAGAAAATCATGAAGAAAATAACTTTTCTGCTTAGTCTGATTTTATACGCTTTGGCAGGTATTTCACAAACATATGTTATTTCCGACTTAAGCACTTTGTCCGATCAGTACACTGTGGATAAAAGTGGGAAAAGTGGTTTTATCGCCCCAAATATTGATGGAACGCCGTATTTAAACGACGAATTTATTGTAGGAGAAGTTATCGTTGAAGATAGTATTCGCTTTGAACTGATTCCATTAAGGTATAATATTTATAACGATAAGATGGAGTTTAAAAACAAGAATAGTCAGGTGCTTGAGATAAGCAATTCAACTTCAAGGTACCAATTCCATTTCGAAGATTTTTTATTTTGTAATCAGATGTATTCTGAAGATGGTCTATCGAAACAGGGAATTCTTGAACTTTTGGTTGACGGGCAGGTGAAATTATTCAAAAAATATAATATCGAGTTGCAGCCAGCAGCCAAGGCAATTGGTTTTCAGGAAGCAACACCCGACAGGTTTGTTCAAAAAGAGGAGCAGTATTTACTTGCAGTAGGAAAGGAAATACCATACGTTTTTGGTAACCCCAAAAAATTACTTCCGGTACTCGAGAAAATTAAACCGGAGGTAAATTCCTATGTAAAAACTCAAAAGCTAAAACTACGATCTGAGAAGGATTTGATTGTACTTATTCAATGCTGTAATCAATGAATAAAAGAATAACATATACTTACGGCAAAAGGTATTCAAATTTGAACATCAAATATTCAATATTATAACATTTTCGTTTTTTACAAACTTAACTTTGTTTTTTGTAGGGTAAATAGTAGTTATTTAAAGGGTGCAACAATGTTTATCTGAATCGAGAAAGAAATGTTGGAATGAACAAAATTGAAAACTGAACTATAAACCAAAGTCAAATTGTTATGAACAAAAAAGTAAGACTGTTACTGTCAATAGTAACTATCGTGTTGCTTGCTTCATGTACTTCAAAAATTCCTCCTCTGGTTTATGACCATGAGAATACGGAAAAAAATCTTTCACAAGTAGTGTTACCCGAATTCAATCAGCTTCCGGTAGTTGATAAATTAACTGATCCATTTGCGTGGTCAGACGGCAGCGGTCGCTCAACGGATTTTAAAGATTGGGGTAAACGTCGTAACGAAATTGCAGCCGAAATTCAGCATTATGAAATTGGTCCAAAACCGGAACGTCCTGAAAGGATTTCAGCAAGTTTTATAAACGATACTTTAAGGGTGAAAATTACGGTCAATGAAAATACGCTCACTTTGACATCGGCAGTTATTTTGCCCGAAGGAGACGGTCCGTTTCCTGCAGTAATTGGAGTAGGCCGGGGCTCCGGCAGTCTTCCACCCGATATTTTCGCGAGTAAAAATATTGCACAAATCCCTTACAATTTTGGAGATGTTTTGGCGTGGCAGCAAGTTCGTGGAAACGAACCAATCAACAAATTGTATCCCGAATTGGAATACATGGGAGCCTATGCCGCATGGTCGTGGGGGGTGAGCCGCTTAATTGATGGTTTGGAACTGGTTGCCGATGACCTTCCTTTAGATTTAAGACATTTAGCAATAACCGGTTGTTCTTTTGCTGGTAAAATGGCACTTTATGCCGGCGCATTCGACGAACGAATTGCATTGACAATAGCACAGGAATCGGGTGGTGGTGGGGCTGCTGCCTGGCGTGTTTCTGAAACACTTGGAAATGTTGAAACCCTGGCTAAAACCAGTCATGTTTGGTTTATGGAAGAGATGTTTCAATTTTCCAATGATGTAGATAAACTGCCTTTCGATCATCACGAATTGATGGCTATGATTGCACCCCGCGCTCTTTTAGTATTGGGAAATCCCGATTACGAATGGTTGGCTGATGAGTCAGGGTATGTTTCTTGTCGGGCGGCCAAACGGGTTTGGGAAAACTTTGGCATTGCCGACAGGTTTGGCTTTTCAATTGTGGCAGGTCACCCACATTGCCAGTTACCCGATAGTCAACGGCCGGAAGTTGGAGCTTTTATAGAAAAGTTTTTGTTGGGGAATGAGAATGTTGATACGAATGTTGCGATACATCCTTTCCAGGATACGGATTACTTGAAGTGGACCGATTGGTGGGGGACAGAAAACAAATAAGAAATTTAAGAAGGATGAACAGTTTTTATCGAAGAAGTTTAATTCGAACAATTCTCTTTTTAGTTTTGCTACAACTCGCGGTAGTATACCCATCGTTTGTTTCAGCACAGTACGATAACAACTGTATTACCTCTTTCAAAAACGAAGGTAGTTTTACCCTATTCGAAAGCGATCAGCTTGCACCGCTTGTAATTGATAAAAACGATTTCCCCGGTGTTAATGCAGTGGCCGGCTGGTTTATAAACGATTTGGAGTTGGTAAGCGGGCAAACCGCCAATCTGGTTCAAATGGGATTGCCGCAAACAAAACAGGTGGTTTTGGCTGGTTCTATTGGTAAAAATAAATGGATCGACCAGTTGGTTGCTGAAGGAAAACTGGATGTGTCAGACATCAGTGGACAATTGGAACGCAGTTTAACTCAGGTGGTAGAAAATCCTTTTCCCGGAGTGGAAAAAGCACTGATTCTGGCTGGTAGTGACAAACGGGGTACCATTTATGCAATGTTAAATTTATCTCGTGCAATGGGTGTTTCGCCGTGGTACTGGTGGGCCGACGTGCCTGTTAAAAAGCATGAAGCGCTTTATGTGAAAGCAGGTCGATTCGTAACAGAAAGTCCAAAGGTAAAATACCGCGGAATTTTTCTAAACGATGAAGAACCCGCTCTGGGTGGTTGGGTTCGAGAGAAGTTTGGGGGCTTTAATCATCAGTTTTATGAAAAGGTATTTGAATTGATTTTGAGGCAAAGAGGTAACTTCTTGTGGCCTGCAATGTGGGGGAAAGCGTTTTTTGATGATGACCCGGCAAATGGTCCTTTAGCAGATAAGCTGGGAATTGTAATGAGTACTTCGCACCACGAACCACTGGGAAGAGCACAGGCCGAATGGCATAAATACGGTTCAGGTCCTTGGGACTACAATAAAAATGAAAAAGTACTGAAGGATTTCTGGAAAAAGGGAATGGAGCGCAACAAGGATTACGAAACAATTGTAACTGTTGGAATGCGTGGCGACGGCGACGAAGCCATGGAAGAAGGTACCAACATTTCCCTGTTGGAACGTATTGTTATCGATCAAAGAAAAATTATAAAAGATGTAACGGGTAAGCAAGCAGAAAAAACACCGCAGGTTTGGGCACTCTATAAAGAAGTACAAGACTATTACGACGCCGGAATGCGTGTTCCCGACGATGTTACTTTGCTGCTTTGCGACGATAATTGGGGCGATGTTCGGAAACTTCCTAATATAAATGCGCCGGCACACAAAGGCGGTTACGGTATGTATTATCATGTTGATTACGTGGGGGGGCCACGAAGTTACCGATGGATTAATGTAAGCCAGATACAGCGGATATGGGAACAAATGAATCTAACATACAGACATGGAGTGGATCGCATTTGGGTGCTAAATGTTGGCGACTTGAAACCAATGGAATATCCGATTAGTTTTTTCCTCGATATGGCGTGGGATCCAGATGCTTTTAAACCTGACAACCTGTATAAACACACCGTTGATTGGTGTACTGAGCAGTTCGGTGAGGTGTACGGAGCTGACGCTGCCCGCATTATCAACCTGTACACGAAATACAATCACCGGGTTACTCCCGAATTGTTAGATTCAGAAACTTTTAGCCTGGATAATTACAACGAATTTGAGCGGATGCGCAACGATTACCGCGATCTTACACTCGATGCCTTGCGTATCTATAATTTTATTCCGAATGAATATAAAGATGCCTTCGATCAACTGGTCCTTTTCCCAACAAATGCAAGTTCAAACTTGTATGAAATGTATTATGCGCAGGCTAAAAACCACCAACTAGCCGAAAACAATGATCCGGAAGCGAATTACTGGGCCGAAATCGTTAAGGAGTGTTTCGATCGTGATTCGGTTTTTACCGATCACTATAATAAACAAATAGCAGGTGGTAAGTGGAGCCATCAAATGGATCAGATTCGAATAGGTTACAAAACATGGGCCGAACCCAGACAATTGATTATGCCCCGCGTAACAAGGATTGAGCTTCCTGAAATCCCGGGATCGGAGATGGCTTTTCAGGAAGCGGATGGATACGTTTCAATTGAAGCATTGAATTATCAAAAGGCAAAGGGAAATGGCGAAATAAAATGGAAAATTATCCCGGATCTCGGAAAAACAGCTTCAGGAATAACAACTTTCCCGCAGAACAAATATCCCGGAGAGGATGATTCGCTTTACCTGGAATACAAAATAAATTTTGAATCGACCGGCACTTTTGAAGTGCATATGCTTTTTTCTCCAACTCTAAATTTCAATGCCAATAAGGGATTGCGTTATGCTGTTTCGCTTGACAGCGGCGAAGAGCAGGTGGTTAACATCAACGGCATGTACCGGGGGGAGTTGGGGAAATGGCAAGCTGACAGGATAATTAAAACAAACACGAAGCATGTTATTCAGAAAACAGGTTTGCACAGTCTTCGTTTTCGGGTGCTCGAGCCGGGCATTGTACTACAGAAAATACTAATCGATACCGGAGGTTTAAAACCCAGTTATTTAGGTGCACCTGAAAGCAAACGAATAAAATTTTAAGGAGATGAGACGATATACCATTTTGTTCAATGTAATTTTCTTGTTTTTATTGGCAACTTTTTCCAATAGAACCGATGCTGCCGTAACATTACCTCAACTAGTAAGTAATGGAATGGTACTTCAACGCGATGTGCCGTTAAATATATGGGGTTGGGCCAAACCTTCAGAAAAAGTAAACGTGGAATTTTTGGGAGAAAGTTATTCAACCAAAGCAGATAAAAATGGGGATTGGCAGCTCGAACTTACGGCAACAAAAGGTGGTGGCCCCTTTAAAATGAAAATTAATGAAATTGAATTAAGCAATATTCTTATTGGCGACGTATGGCTGGCATCCGGACAGTCGAATATGGAATTGCAAATCAGGCGTGTAATGGATTTATATGCTGATGAAATTAGCAAGATAAATAACAATCAAATTCGTTTGTTTCGCTCGGGTACACGAGAGAATGCTGAAACCGAAAAAGCCGATTATCCGAATGGTGCCTGGCTGACTGCAACTCCAGAAAATAGAATGGAGTTTTCGGCCATTGCCTGGTTTTTTGCCAATGAGATTTACAAAGCCAAAAATGTACCAATTGGAATTATTAGTACTGCAATTGGAGGATCGCCAGCCGAAGCCTGGTTAAGCAAGGAAAAAGTTACTCCTTTTCTCGATTCGTGGTTGGATAGGCAAGCAGATATTGATTCGATGCGAACAGCACGCAAAACAGAAGGAGAGGAGACCAAACCATACAATTGGGGGGTAGAAGTAAATAAAAATGATCCCGGAGTTGGTTTATGGTCGAAGGATGATGTTGATGTTTCAGAATGGCCAACCATGTCATTGCCGGGTTACTGGTCGGACAAAGGAGTGGATTTAAGAAATGGATCGATTTGGTTTTACAACGAATTTAATGTGCCCGATTCTTTATCCGGTAAGGAGGCCATTCTGCGACTCGGGCGAATTATCGACAGTGACTCGGCATTTGTAAATGGTACATTTGTAGGAAACATTACCTACCAGTATCCTCCCCGAATTTATACTATTGCAGGAGGAGTTTTAAAACCGGGGAAAAATAAGGTAATGGTGCGTGTGTTTTGTCAGGGCGGAAAAGGTGGCTTTGTTGAGGAAAAACCATACGAAGTGCGGATTGGCAAACAGGTCATCGATTTAACAGGAGACTGGCGTTACCATGTAGGAGCAGAATTAAATCCTCCCTTTAGTTTTGGCGGGCTTTCGTTCAGACCGGGAGGCTTATATAACTCCCTAATTAGTCCAATGAAAAAGTATGCCATAAAAGGAGTGATCTGGTACCAGGGCGAAACCAATGCGGGGCGAGGATTCGAATACCGCCAGTTGTTTAAAGATGTTATTTTGGATTGGCGCTCGCAACTTGATCAACCTGATCTTCCGTTTTTATTTGTGCAGTTGGCTAATTTGGGTATTCCAAATAAACAACCGGTAAAAAGTGGCTGGGCTGAAACACGCGATGCACAGCGCAGAGCACTGGAGTTGCCAAATACTGGAATGGCAGTTGCTTTTGATATTGGCGAATGGAACGATATTCATCCACTCAATAAAAAAGAAGTTGCCCATAGGTTGGCGCTCGAAGCAAAACGTGTGGCTTATGGAAATCAGTCGATAGTTAGTTCCGGGCCGCTGTACGAATCAATGAAAATGAAGGATGGCAGTATTGTTTTAACTTTTTCATCGGTAGGTACAGGTATATACGCCAACAGTATGCTCGAAGGATTTCAGATTGCTGGAAAAGATGGAGATTTTGTTTGGGCAAAAGCAGTGGTTCTAAATAAAAATACGGTAAAAGTATGGAGTGAAAATATAAAACAACCAAGCGCAGTTCGCTACGCATGGGACGATAATCCTGCCGGATCGAACCTGAAAAATAAAGAAGGACTTCCCGCATCACCATTTACAACTGAAAAATAACATTAACAATATAAATTTCAAATCAATGAATACATCTTCACAGAAAGTTTCTGTAATCGAAAAGATTGGGTATAGTTTAGGAGATCTTGCTGCCAACCTGATTTTCCAGACTCTTATGACCTTTTTGGCTTTCTTTTATACCGATGTTTACAAAATACCACCGGGAACAGCTTCGGCTATTATTTTTTCAGGTGGAATGATCGGTGCGTTTTTTAATCCGTTTATGGGAATTATTGCTGACCGTACGATGACACGCTGGGGCAAATTCAGACCATGGATTTTATGGACCGCTGTACCGTTTGGAGTTATTGCCATACTGGCTTTTAGTACTCCAGATTTTGGTGCAGGAGGGAAGGTTGCTTATGCAATGATTACCTATATTTTGCTGGTAATTGTGTATTCAGCCAACAACCTGCCTTACGCCTCGTTAAGTGGAGTTTTAACCGGTGATATGGCTGAAAGAAATAGTATCTCAAGCTATCGTTTTGTAGCTGTAATGGTTGCTCAGTTTATTGTTCAGGCATTGCTGTTGCCCCTTGTACTGATAATGGGAGATGGAGATAAAACTAAAGGTTTTGAGAGTGTTATGACTCTGTTTGCAGTTACCGGAATCATTTTCTTCCTGATTACTTTTCTTACCACAAAGGAACGTGTGATTCCAAAACCGGAACAAAAATCAAGTGTTAAAGAAGATGTGAGTGACCTGATAAAAAATAAACCATGGATTGCCATGTTAGTGATTACCATCTTTATTTTTATTACGCTTTCGCTAAAAGGAGGAATGTATGTGTATTACTTCGAAAACTATCTGAGTGAAGATGCTTTGAGTAATTTCCTTCAGAATATTGGCTTTAATAATTTTATTGCCGGGTTGAATAATATGCTGACTGGAATGGGACTTCATGGTTTTACATGGCCCGAGGACGCACCAACATCTGGTTTTAGCTTGTTTAACGCCGGAGGTATTATAATGATGATTTTAGGGATAACTATTTCTAAAAAACTGGCCGATAAGTTTGGTAAGCGCGATGTGTTTGGAATCAGTTTATTCCTTTCAGCTCTTTGTTTACTCTTGTTTTATTTTTATGCTCCGGAGTCCATTTCTTTGGTGTTTATTACCCAATTGGTTCATGGCTTCTTTTATGGTATTGGTACTCCACTGTTGTGGGCTATGATTGCCGATGTGGCCGATTATTCAGAATGGAAAACCAACCGTCGGGCAACGGCCATTATTTTCTCAGCAATGATTTTTGGACTAAAAGCCGGATTAAGTATTGGTGGTGCATTGGTTGCCGGTATTCTGGCAGTTTATGGTTACAGCGAACAGTTGACAATTCAGTCTCCTGAAACAATTAACGGAATAAAACTCTCTTTAAGCGTTTATCCTACTATCACTTTCACAATCAGTGTTATCGTATGTATGTTCTTTTATGAAATCAATAAAAAGAAAGAAATAGAGATACAGAGAGAGCTGGAACTGAGAAGAAAATAACTTCGAGAAATTAAATTTTTAAATACGAATAGAGTAATAATCTGATGAAATAATAAAAATGAAAAAAGTTAAATCATACCAAATTCTAATTCTTTTAATTGCGACTGTTTTTGTATCGTGCAGCGCTCCCAAAAACGAGGAAGCCACAACATTAAAGGATGCATTTAAAGACAAGTTTTACATTGGAACGGCAATGAATGCTTGGCAGATTGCCGGCAAAGATACGGCCGGTGTTCAAGTTATTAAAGACCAGTTTAGTGCGATTGTTGCCGAAAACTGTATGAAAAGTGGTCAGATACAAAGAAAAGAAGGTGAATTTGATTTTACCTTAGCCGATCAGTTTGTAGATTTTGGCGAAGAGAATAATAAATTTATTACCGGCCATTGTTTAATCTGGCATTCGCAGGCGCCACGCTGGTTTTTTACCGACAGCCTTGGAAATGATGTGTCACGCGAAATGATGATTGAACGTATGAAAACCCACATATACACAGTGGTAGGAAGATACAAAGGTCGAATAAAAGGGTGGGATGTTGTGAATGAGGCCATCATGGAAGACGGTAGTTATCGGAATAGTAAATTCTACCAAATTGTGGGTGAAGATTTTATTAAGCTGGCATTTCAATTTGCACACGAGGCCGACCCGGATGCAGAGTTGTATTACAACGATTACAATGAGTGGTTCTCTGGAAAACGTGATGGGATTGTTCAATTAATTCGCAATCTGAAAGCTGATGGTATTCGGATTGATGGAATTGGAATGCAGGGACACATTGGAATGGATCATCCTTCGCTTGAAGATTATGAAGCTGCAATTGTTGCTTATGCCACCGAAGGAATGAAAGTGATGGTTACCGAACTCGATATGTCGATTCTTCCTCAACCCGACCGAAATGTTGGAGCCGATATTGCTACCAGTTACGAGTACAAACAAAAACTAAATCCATACACCGAAGGCGTTCCTGAAGAACAAATGCTTGCCTGGGATAATCGGATGACAGCTCTTTTTCAACTTTTGCTGAAACACTCCGATTCTGTTTCTCGTGTCACACTTTGGGGAGTTTCTGACGGTATGTCGTGGAAAAATAACTTCCCGGTTCGCGGTCGTACCGATTATCCTCTTTTATTTGATCGCAGTTATCAACCAAAATCGATTGTGCAAAAGCTTATTGATGAAGCATTAAAACAAGAATAAAAAAATATAAAGTTAGGACAGGTATTCCACTGCGGGTGTTTCTTATTTAGAGTCACTCGCGGTTGGAATAGGTTTAAAATAATTGGTTATGAAGAAAGCAAGATATCTTGTACCACATTTGTATACAGCCGATCCGGCTGTTCATTTGTTTAATGGTAAGTTGTATATTTATCCATCACACGATGTTGAGTCGGGCATCCCTGAAAATGACAATGGTGATCATTTTGATATGCGCGATTACCATATTTTTTCAATGGATGATATGGATGGAGAAGTTACCGATCATGGTGTGGCTTTGGATGTAAAAGATATTCCCTGGGCAGGTCGACAGTTATGGGATTGCGATTGTGCGCATAAAGACGGGAAATATTATCTGTATTTTCCTCTGAAAGATCAAACCGATATTTTCAGAATAGGAGTAGCTATTAGTGATAAACCGGAAGGCCCATTTATTCCACAGGAGGCACCAATGAAAGGCAGTTATTCCATCGATCCTTGTGTGTTTGAGGATGTAGATGGTGCACAATACATGTATTTTGGTGGTTTGTGGGGCGGTCAGTTGCAGCGCTATCGAAATAATAAAGCAATTGAATGTGGACAGGAACCTGTCAACGATGCTCCGGCTATACCTCCTCGTATTGCCAAATTGAGCGACGATATGCTGGAATTTGGTGAAGAACCTAAAGCGCTTGTAATTTTGGATGAAAATGGTGAGCCGCTAAAAGCCGGCGACCACGACAGACGTTTTTTTGAAGCCTCGTGGATGCATATGTATAATGGCAAATATTATTTCTCATATTCAACAGGAAACACACATAAATTGTGTTATGCTATTGGTGATAATCCTTATGGCCCTTTTACTTACCAGGGCGTAATTTTAACACCGGTTGTAGGCTGGACAACACATCATTCGATTGTTGCATTTAAGGGCAAATGGTACTTGTTTCATCACGATTGTGTTCCTTCAAATGGCAAAACCTGGTTACGCAGCTTGAAAGTTGTGGAAATGGAATATGATGCAGAAGGGAAAATTATTACGATAGAAGGAACAGCAGAATAATTTTACAATTACATAGGGTTTATTGTCAAGTTAATGGTTAAAACCCTGGAATTTTATTGCAGATACTTTAAGTTTCTATAAATATTATTTTTGTTGTATGGTAGAACTTCGCAGGAATTCACATACAGTAAGTCAAATGTTTTGTCATATCGTTTGGGCGACCAAATACATTATCACGTTTTGCAAGGCGATATTCAATCTCGTTGTCGAGATATTCTGATTCAGATTTGCGATAGTGAAGATGTTCGGATTCTAAAAGGAGTAGTGAGCAAATACCACATCCACATTCATATTGAATATCCTCCACGCTTGAGTGTGAGTATGTTTGTGAAGAAGTTGAAAGGACGTTCTTCACGTCTGTTGCAACAAGAGTTTCCGGAGATGGGTAAGAAATATTGGGGACGACATTTTTGGGCAGTAGGGTATGGTGTCTGGAGTACTGGCAATATAACTGATGAGATGGTTCAGGAATATCTCGAACACCATCGGGACAAGCCGAATAGTAGTATGGGAAACTGGATAATAGAAAAATAACAAAAAATTTCATTTTTTACCTTTGAATGAAAACTATGGAATTTGGTTCTTCGTCAATTTCGGGGAGTGAAATTTTACGACAAAAAACATTGTTAATTAATTGATAATCAATAAGTAAAGGTTCTATTTTTGTCATTTTTCAGATGTCGTTTAATGTTCATATATAATTGATTATCAATTATATATGAACATTAAACGCCTTATTGATATTCCAAAAATCATAGTCTCAAAAATTGAATTTAAGCCACCAATAATACATATTTATGCCTCGTTGTCCGGGAAGCGGGCCAAATGTGGAAACGCCAGTCAAATTGACCACCCCAGGCCAATTTAAATTGACCATCGACGCCGGAGCAAATTGACCACCGACCATTTTCAACAAAAAAGAGAACGTTTTTCTTCTGTCAGATTACAACAAATTTACTGTTTTTTATTCACTATAAATGTTTCGTTTTTTTCTCATCGATTCGCCCATTAGCTCAAACCTGTGTGATTGATGGATTAAACGGTCGAGTATGGCATCGGCAATCGTTTTCTCGCCAATTACTTCATACCACTTACTAACGGGCAGCTGTGATGTTACAAGCATTGATCCTTTATTGTGCCTGTCTTCAATTAACTCTAACAGGGCTATTCGGTTTTGGCTATCTAAAGGTTGCAGGCCAAAGTCATCGAGTATTATTAACTGATGCCTGGCCATTTTTGCAAGTTCTTTAAGATAAGATCCATCGGCTTTTGCCATTTTTAGTTTAGAAAACAGCTTGGTTGTGTTAAAGTACAGAACCCTGTATCCCTCGATACAGGCCTGATACCCTAAGGCTGTTGCAATGTAGCTTTTGCCGGCACCGGTGCTGCCTGATATTAACACATTCTCGTTCTTATTAATAAAATCGCACTCAGCCAGTCTTAACAGTTTTGTCCGATCGATATTTCTTGTATGTTCGTACACCACGTTTTCAATGGATGCCTTATAGTGGAACCTTGCATTTTTTATCAATCGCTCTATCTTTCGGTTGTTGCGATCGTCCCACTCGGCATCTGTTATCATCGATACAAACTGGTCGATGGTGTAATCATCGGTTTTACCTGTTTCGACAGCTGTTTTAAAAGCCCCATGCATACCATGGAGCTTCATCTGTTTCATTCGTGTTAATGTTACTTCGTTCATTGTTTTTTTACTTTATCAGTTGTAATATTTTCCTCCCCTTATGTTGTTATGGAAAGGAAGTTCCGGTTCGTCCGGTTTTTCATCGTCAAGTTTATCCAACCCTTTTTCCAGTATCTTTTGTATGATTTTGTAGTTGTAAACCTGATGTTCCAATGCACGTTTACACGCATTGGCAAGCCTTTCTTCTCCCACCTTTTTGGCAAAAGCCAATACACCCATACAGCTTTTATAGGATTGTTCAGGGTGTTGTTTTCTTTCCAGCACATTGATTATAAATTCTTTTACACTCTCGTCAATTGAAGCTGCCCAGTTGATAAAACGCTGCGGTGTCCAGTCGGTAACAAACTGGTGTGTTGTTGCCAGGTGGTCTTTGTTTGTGGTGTAGAAGTATTTACGTCCATCTCTTTTGTGCAAAGCTATGCGGTTGTATTTATGGTATATTTCAACGGTTTTTGATGTAAACACCAGCTTAACCTTCTTCTTTAAATACTGACACGGAACGCTGTAATAATGCTTGTCTTTGCTTAGCAACACATGCCCGTTCATGGCTACGGTGGCTATTGCTATTTCTTTAATCTCGTATTTTTCTACAGGCAATGCGGTAAGCTTGCCTTTTTCGTCTTCGACGAATAATTGATAACGGGACGTTGGCCTGCCGGTTAACTTTTTGTTGTTATGCTTGTCCAGTTCATCCCAAATTGCACAATTAAGCTCTTCTAAACTGTAAAAGTCTTTGCCGCGCAAGGCCGGATATATTCTTTGGTACAGTATCTTAACTGCCCCTTCTGCCAGAGACTTGTCCCGGGGACGGTAAGCCCGAGCCGGAAGGACGGTTGTGCCGTAATGTTGGGCAAAGTCCATAAATGTTTCGTTAATGGTAGGTTCAAACCGGCTGCTTTTGGTTACTGCAGACTTTAAATTATCGGGGACAATAGCTGCAGGAACTCCTCCATAAAAATGCAGTGCATTTTCAACCGAAGCAATAAAGTCTTCTTTTTGTTGGCTCGGTGAGGCTTCTGCATAGGTGTATTGACTGGCCCCCAGTATGGCAACAAAAAACTGTACCTCTTCAATCTCGCCTGTTTCTTTATTGATAATTTTAAGGGTTTTGCCAGCGTAGTCAATAAACATCTTATCGCCTGCTTTATGCTCCATATGCATTACCGGGTTAACCTTTTTACTCCAACGCAGGTAGTGGGCTTTAAACTGGCTTAGTTTTAGTCCATCGGGATGTTTTTCATAATATTCTTCCCACATCAGCTGTTTGGTAACGCCGGTCTTTTTTAGTTCGCGCTCCATGTAGGGAAAGAAGTTATAAACCTTTTTTAGCTTGGGGGAAAGAACATCTTCGGTATCCCTGCTAAAGATCTTTTCCAGCTCGGCATCACTCTTTTTATCAATATCATCAATTGTAAGGTTTAATACCTTGTATAGAGCGATATACTTCTTAACGGTGTTACGTGAGAGGCCCAGGTACCTACTGATAAATTGTTTTGCTTTTCCCTGATGGTGCAACTGAATGACTTTTCTTACTTTACTCATGTCGATTAATTTATTAGCCATGTTTTCATATTAATTTGTTTAAATCAGTATGAAATTATGGCTTCGACAGAAGTAAAATCAATCTCTTTTGATGGGTGGTCACTTTAGTCCGGCGCAGGTGGTCACTTTGCTCCGGCACGGGGTGGTCAGTTTAAACTGGCGAGGGTGGTCATTTTATTCCGGCCTTGGGTGGTCACTTTGACCGTTTTTTCCAGCAGAGGTCGAGCCATTGTTGTCGTACTGATAACGGCACTCTTAAATGTACCTGTAATGATTTCTCCATATCGTTATTTAATGTTTTAACTCGCTGATTTAACAGCCTTTACCATAACTTATTATAGTAAAAAAAAGGTACCAAAACAGGTTGTTTGAGGCATTAAAATACTCTGATTATTAATGTATTAAGAGGTATTGATTCTCACCGCCAAGCAAAGGTATTCCACGTTCAGGAAAATTCAAGGCCTTGTAAATCCAATGTATTGTTTATTTTAATGATATTGGAGCCTTGAGTTATTCCTTCACTTGAAAGATTAGTGGCTTAACGGTAGAATCAGACAAGATGTGCTCAAACCGAAGTATGTCTTCAACTGATGCATTTGACAGGATATCATCATGTAATGTGCTGACTATTTGCTATTTTCGACAAAACAACCTTTAACTTTGTATTTTATGAAAGTCCAAAATCTAAGCCATAGTACCCCGAATTCGGAGTTGATTGGCATGAATCCTCCCTTTGAACAAGAAACATATGTTGAGTTGGTTATTTTTATCTCAGGGATTACTGGGCAGGAACTTGCTGATAAGGAGAATACTGAGAAGTATATTATTGCTAAATTATCGGAAAACCTAAATGTATCTCATACACAGGTAACAGAATTTGACGCAACAAATAATCATGAGCCTTATGATATGACAATGAAACTAAACATTTCCATGGTAAAAGATAATATTGACAGGTTTCAGATGGGTAAAGTAAAGGACTTCGAATTTGAGATGCTTAAAATCCTGCATGCCAATATTATCAATCTTTCTTAGGCTGTAGTTCTGCTTACTTTTTTATTCTTAATTGATTCTGTTTCGGCTTGAATGCATATCGAAAAACATTCAACCCGGTTGGGAATGCGCTCTGTTGTTACGGGCTATCTATTGATACATAATAACTTTTATACAACTTGATTGAGTTGCTGAACCCTCCGGGAGATTAATATTTACTCAACCAACTCCTATAAAAGGGTATTATATACAATAGGGTTGCGGAAGTCCGTTGCAATGAATATTTTTGTGTTAGTTATTTGAATTATAAACCGGAAGTGTTTCCATCATGTTTCCACTTGGAGGAAGTAATGAGAGGGGATAGAAAGTAAAAAGCTGATAATCAAGATTGTTAAGTCGTTGAAAATCAGCTATTTTGTGCCCAGTAAAGGACTCGAACCTTCACATCCATACGGATACTAGTCCCTGAAACTAGCGCGTCTACCAATTCCGCCAACTGGGCTTATTTTTGGTGGCTCAAATATATAAAAAAACCGCCTTTCGATACCCTTTGAAAGACGGTTTTTATTTGAATATTGTTTGTTTACAACATTACAATCTCATCATCGGAAGTAATTTTTTCGCAATACTTACATTTTAATGCAATGGGTTCTTTCGAAATCACTTTAAAACAAGTGGTTATCTTTTCGTTATTGGTAATGCACTTCGGATTAAAACACTTTGCAATTCCTACAATTTTTTCTGGTGTAACTACAATTTTTTTCTCTACAACTTCGTAATCGCGAATAATATTCAGTTTTGCATGCGGAGCAATCAGGGCAATTTTATTTATTTCGTTGTCTTCAAAAAATAGATCGGAAACTTTAATGATTGCTTTTGCACCAAGTTTTTTGCTGTCGAGGTTTGTTCCAAATGTTATTTGGTTATCTATTTTATCTAACCCTAAAATGGTGATTACCTTAAACAAATTTTTGGCCGGTATATGATCAATAACTGTTCCATCCTTGATGGCGCTAACTTTCAGCTTTAGTTTCTTTTTGTTATTCTCGTTCATCGTAAAAATTATATAAGGTTCATAGTGTGGGCAATAATTGCTTCGCGGGTATAAACACCATTTAGTGCCTGTTCAAAGTAGTATGCTTTTTCGTTGTTGTCAACATCAGTGCTAATTTCGTTTACACGCGGCAGTGGGTGTAATATCCTCACATTTGGTTTAGTGTTGGCAAGCATCGCATTTTTCAGGATGTACACATTTTTTACTTTTTCGTATTCTATCGGATCAGAAAAACGTTCTTTTTGAACACGGGTCATGTAAATGATGTCAGCTTCCGAAATAATGTCGGTAAATTCTTCGTGCTCAAAATACCGAATACCTTTTTCCTGAAGATGATGTTTGTAGGCACGCGGCATTTGCAAAACCGGTGGTGCAATAAAGTTAAAAATCGGATTTTCGAATTCAGACATAGCCTGAAGCAAAGAGTGAACTGTTCGTCCGTATTTTAGGTCGCCCACCATAAACAGATTTAGGTTGTCGAGTGTACCCTGTGTTTTTAAAATGGAATATAAATCGAGTAATGTTTGTGTTGGATGCTGATTGGCGCCATCGCCGGCATTTATTACCGGAACACTCGAAACTTCGGCGGCATAACGTGCTGCTCCTTCCAATGGATGACGTATTACTATCAGGTCGGCATAATTGCTAACCATTTTAATGGTGTCGTGCAAAGTTTCGCCTTTTGTGGCACTCGAACTATCCGGATCGGCAAAACCAACGATTCGTCCCCCCAAACGATTGATGGCTGTTTCGAAACTCAAACGAGTACGTGTTGACGGCTCAAAAAAAAGGGAAGCAACAACTTTTCCCTTCAGTAACTCCTGGTTTGGATTTTTTTCAAAATCGGCTGCCAGTTCCATAATTCTCAGATATTCTTCTTTCGAGAAATCTGTAATTGAAATTAAATCCTTCTTCATTGCCTTAAATATTGATTTTTGTTACTTGACTGCGTTAAAAAAAGAAAACCAACATTTTTTGAATAAAAATGTTGGTTTTCAATAAATAGGAAAAATTGGTTTCCTATATTTTCGGAAAATACGATTGCTTTTATAAATCGTGTGATGCAATTTTTGGAAAAAAGAACCTTCTTCTTTTGGGGATTACGCCCTGTACGAAGAATATTTGATTGGAAAATCACATGTTGCATCATGACATCAAAAATAACTTGTTTCACTTTTTATATTAAATATTATTTCTCCTACTTATTAGCATTTTATTAACACTTTTGTTGCTAATTTATTTTTTCGATACTTACGCCGTACAGGTTTTGAAATATTGCTTCTACTTTTTCCGATTCGGATTTTCTGATGGTGTAAGTAAGCTTACAATCAATTTGAAAATCAGTGTTGACTATGTTCAAATTCTCTTGTTTTGTTACCAACATGACTGCATTTAATACTTCGTAACCAAAGTTTATTTCAAAAGTGTTTTCGATTAGTTTTGTGCAGATTTCAGCATTGTTTAAAGCCTCTATGCTTGCATTTTTGTATGCGTTTATAAGTCCGCTAACACCCAATAACGTTCCGCCAAAATAGCGTACAACAACCACAAGTATATTCGTTACCTCGTAGCTTTGTAATTGGCCCAATATCGGTTTTCCTGCTGTTGAAGAAGGTTCTCCATCGTCGTTGGCACGTGTTTTTATTTCTTCGGTACCCAGACGCCATGCATAACAATGATGACGGGCACTGTGGTGTTCCTTTTTTAAATTCGAAATTATATCTTTTACTTCATCTTCGCTTGACAAAGGGTAGGCATACGAATAAAATTTGCTGCCTTTGTCTTTAAAGTAGCCGGTACTTTCCTTTTCTATGGTTTTATAAACATCGCTCATTACAATAAAAAATAGAGACTGATAATCGCAAGTACAATGCCGGCAAAGTTAATCTTATTCAGTTTCTCATTAAAAAGAACGCGCCCTAAAAGTGCCGATAAGGCAACGATTGACATGTTATTTAGCGCAAATACAAGCGAACTGTCAAGTTTGGATTTGTTTAGGGCATTCATAAAAAAATACAGCGAACCGAAGTTGGCTAATCCCAGCAACAATCCTAAGAGCAGGGTAGATGTGCGAAAACTTGTTTTTGATTTACTAAACAGCGAAATGAATAGTCCGCAAACCGATGCAACAAAAAATACAACAATGGTATACAATGCAACTTCTTCGTCGGTAATTTTTACGGCTTGAACATATTTTACCGTGGAATCAACCAAACCGCTTCCTAGAAAAATAATGATCGGAAGTATAATAAATAGCAGATTGGTTTTTTTTACGTCTTTTTTGTAGATTGTTAAAATAACTGCTAAAAATGCGGTTGCCAAACCGATGTATTTAAGGGTTGAAATTTGTTCGTTAAAATAAATGAGCGAAAATAATACCGGAAATACCAGCGATAATTTATTGGCAAGCGTTGTTACGGTAATCCCTGCTTTCTGCGCTGAATTGCCGATCAGGTAGAACATTATAATAAATAGTATTCCTAGTAGTATTCCGTATGGAAACCAGTTGGTAATGTTGTTTGCCGAATTGTTTGTGAACGGTTGAAACAGAAGCAATCCCAAAACGGTTGCTGCCAAATAATTATAAGTTATTAATGAGGAAAGTTGGCAGTTGTAATTTTTGGCAAGCCTAAAAACTACATAAATCATTGAGGAGGACAAAATACTTAGAATGAGATATGCCATATGTGTGCATAAAAAAGGCAGGCTAAAAGCCTGCCTTTGTATTACATTTTTAATTTCTTTTCGATGTCTTCAACAAACTGACGGAAATTTTTGTCGGTGTCTTTTAAATTATTGACTGTTTTGCAGGCATGCAGAACAGTTGCATGGTCTTTACTTCCTATTTGAGCACCAATACTTGCCAGCGAATATTTGGTTAAACTTTTCGAGAAGTACATGGCAATTTGCCTTGCCTGCACAATTTCGCGTTTGCGTGTTTTTGCCTGTAAAGCATCAACCGGCATGCTAAAGTAATCGCATACCACTTTTGAAATGTACTCGATTGATAGTTCGCGTTTTGAGTTTTTAACCAGCTTGGTAATCAATTTAGCTGCCAGTTCAAGCGTAATCTCGCGTCGGTTTAACATCGACTGTGCCAATAACGAAACCAAAGCTCCTTCCAGTTCGCGAACGTTATTTGTAACGTGCGATGCAATGTATTCCAAAACTTTGTCGCTGAGTGTAATGCCGTCTTTGTAAACTTTCCGACGCAGAATTTCCATTCGTGTTTCAAAGTCAGGAGTCTGTAAATCGGCAGTTAAACCCCATTTAAAACGAGATAATAGCCTTTGTTCCATTCCTTTCAGTTCAATAGGTGGTTTGTCTGATGTTAAGATCAGCTGTTTACCCATTTGATGTAAGTGATTGAAAATATGGAAGAACGTTTCCTGTGTTTTTTCTTTGCCTGCAAATTCATGCACATCGTCGAGAATTAACACATCTACCATTTGGTAAAAGTGCAAAAAGTCGTTGCGATTGTTGTTACGCGTGGCCTCGGTAAACTGCGTTTGAAACTTGTTGGCGTTTACATACAAAACTACTTTGTCGGGAAAACGTTCTTTTACTTCAATTCCAATTGCCTGCGACAAGTGAGTTTTTCCCAGACCCGAATTTCCATAAATCATTAAAGGATTAAAAGCAGTTCCTCCCGGATTTTGTGAAACAGCGTACCCGGCACTTCTTGCCAAACGGTTACAGTCGCCTTCAACAAAATTTTCAAAGGTATTGTCTGGTTTTAATTGCGGATCAATTTGTAATTTCTGGATCCCCGGAATTATGAATGGATTTTTAATGGTAGCCTTTTCTTCCGATCTAAAAGGTACCGTTAAAGGCTTATTTTGAATTTTGTTGTTATTATTGGTTGGATAACTAACGGTATATGGCTCGCTGCTGTTCTTATTGCTAAGAACAACATTGTATTCCAGTTTGGCACCGTTACCAAGTACCATACGAAGTGTTTTTCGTAAAATATCAATAAACTGTTCTTCTAGATATTCATAGAAGAAAGCACTGGGTACTTGAATCGTTAAAACTTTATTTTCCAATTTTACCGGTTCGATAGGCTCAAACCAGGTTTTAAAGCTGCTATTAGGAACGTTATCTTTAATAACGTTGAGGCATTTCTCCCATGCAGTTTTGTATTCGTTGCTCATTTAAAATTGCTGGATAATCGAGGTTCTACAAATTTTTCCTAAGTGGTTTTCCGAGAACAAAATTTGCGAAAAAAAAGTGAAAAAAAAAATCACCAGACTATTGTTAATATCTTATTTTTTATAGTGGTTTCTTTTTCAGCTATTTAACGCTTGATATTTCTTTAATATTTTTAATCGACTGATAGTCAGGGGGTTATTTTTAAAGTCCTGATACGCAAGGCTGTAACTAGTAGGTAGTGGTGGGGTATTTCTTTTTATATGCCCCGATTGCTAACAAAAAGGAGTTAATTACCTGATTTGTTTCAGTGCTTTTTCTAATTTTATCAACCGTCCGTTTTTAAATGCGACTATGGCCGATTCCGGAAATTGTTTGCGTACTGATTCATGAATCTCTTCTATTTCTGAATAAATTCCTGTCGAACCAATCAGGTACGAATAAACGCCTCCTGCAAAATATTCTTCCACATCTTTTAAGCCATCAAATACATCGCTTTTGGTATCTACTTTTGATTTGCTCGACACCAGATGCACTTTAAACATGATGTTTTTATCTGATGCGTCGTCTTTGGTATTTATATATACTTCTTTGCCAAAATCCATGGCCGAGAATTTAAGATAACGTTTGGGATTTTGCTGGATGTCGCCAATAAGAAAAGCCATATTTTCGGCCAATGCATTTATCGATTGATACAGTTCGTCGTCGTTTAATAATAAACCTGCCGAATTTTCATCGCTGTTTAGTTTCTCTAAGGTCACTAAAATCTGGTTCGAGGCTTCCGTTAAATTTGCTAACATTGGCGTTACCGAAATAGTAGAAAGCGTATCGCTGAACGAACTCAAATTTGCCATAATGGTTTCCAGGTTCTCTGTGTTGGCTTTAAATACAGCGGTTAATTCATTAACATTCGATAAAATGTTTTTGATTGTGTCTTTTTCTGTTGAAAGAAGTTCAGCCAGGTCGGCAGTAGTTCTTTCAAGGTTATCCATGGTTTGGCTAAAGTTGGTAAAACTGGCTTTCAAATTATCGCGGGCATCTTCGTTTAAAATAACAGTAAGTACAGTAATTGCTGAATCAACCGTGCTCAGTAGTTCTTCTGCTTTTGATTTTAGTGGAAGAACCTGCATACTAACTTGTTCTTTTAAATCTTCTTCAACTGATCCCGGAATAGTGTCGTTATTTTGATAAAATTCATTTTGATTGCTGAATATCAGTTCAATGGCGCGTGTTCCCATAATGTCGCTACTGATAATACGTGCCACCGAGTTTTTGGGAATTTTAAATTCAGTATTAACCGAGAGTGATACAATTAGTTTTCCACTGTTGTCGGGTGCAAATTTAATGTCGCTAACCTGACCAACCTGGTAGCCGTTTAAACTTACTTTACTCGATTTTACCAGTCCGTCTATTCGGTTGTACTCAACGTGGTAGTAATTGCTTTTTTTGAAAATATCATTTCCTTTCAGGTAACTTAAGCCCCAAATTAGTACGCTTAACGAAAAAACAATTAAAAGTCCGAGTCGTGTGTATTTTGATAATTTCATTGTGGAAAAATACAATATTTAATACAAAAGTAGCTATTTCAGGCTGTTTTTACCTTTTCTCCAAAGCCTTTTTTACAGAAATTAACTTCTGGTTTTCGAAGGCAACAACAAAGGCATTTTCATATTTTTTATTGATACGGTCTTTTTCTGCATCGGCTTTTTCAAATGTTTCAAACTTACCCGAAAAATACCTGCTTATTTTTGTGTCATCCATCCGGAAAATATTTTGCTCGTTCTTAAAATTCTCAGGAGTAGGACTTAGCTTCTTTTTTAATGCCATAATTTGTACCGAGTAATATAACTCAGGTTCAGGAGTAGAAACCTTTGTATTCGATACTGTTGTTTTTGCTGCCTGAACCGTTTCCTTGATTTCTGTTTGAACTTCGCTCGTAGGTTTATTGGTAACTTCTATGGAAGCTGTTGCTGCACTGTTTTCAGTAATCAGGTTGAATTTACTTCGCTCTTCTATTTCATTTTTGTACGAATCGAAGGCTCTGAAAATTGAACTGGCAAGTTGCGATTTTCCACTTTCACTAAGCAAATAAGTCCGCTCTGTGCTGTGGCTTAAAAAACCGGTCTCAATCAAAACACTGGGCATGGTTGTTCTTCGCAACACTAAAAAGCCGGCCATTTTTACACTTCTGTCAACTCGTTTTGCATAATTCCGAAACTCATTCTGGATGTTTGAGGCCAGCATTACACTTTGGCCCTGGAATTCTTCCTGCATGGTTTCAAACATAATGTACGACTCCGGCAAATTCGGATCAAAACCCTCGTAAGTAGTATTGTAATCGTCTTCAAGTAATATTACCGCATTTTCCTTTTTTGCAACTTCCAGGTTGTCCTCATTTCGGTGTAAACCCAAAACAAAGGTTTCTGTTCCATGCACCGATTTAGCATCAACCGCATTTACATGAATGGATATAAAAAGATCGGCATCTTTTTTATTGGCAATGTCGGCCCGTTGGTGTAAAGGAATAAAAATATCTTTTGTACGGGTGTACACCACTTCAATGTCGGGATAATTGCTTTTTATAGTTGAACCAAGTTTTAAGGCAATGTCGAGCACAATGTCTTTTTCCTGAGCCTGACCAATTGAAGCTCCCGAATCTTTGCCTCCGTGACCGGGATCGATAACAACAACCGATATTTTCGAATTGTCCTTGTCTGCTGCATCGCTATATTGGCAAATCAGGGTGCTTACAATTAACACAAATAGGTGAATAAAATATGTCCGAACTTTACTGTTCATATCAAATTTGCTGTGTTTCTTTGTTTCAATATAAGCGTATAAAACTGTTAAATAGTATTTATTCCACTAATAATTAGGGTAGAATAATTCTATACAAGTTTGATTACGAGGTAAAAATATAAATATTAGTATTATTTTGCATTTATTAGCGCAATAGTATAACCCATATTTCTATTTTTGTCGAGCCAAAGTAAAGTTGAAACACAGAAAACATTTTGTACAAGACAATAGTAACATATTTATTCGTTGTTTTTCCATTTTTATTATTCGGTCAGGAACCGGTAATTTCTTTATCAGAAGAGTATGAAGCGCCGGTTGATACTTCTATTGTTCTGAATAATGATTTGGATTCAACATTCTCTCAAATTCAGTCTGCTGACAGTATGGCTGTTGATTCCACAGATAAAACGTTTATCGAAGAGCCCATTCAGTACAATGCCATCGACTCGATGGTTGTTTCAATTGACGGGCAAAAAGTGTATCTGTACAACGAAGCAAAGGTTACCTATCAGCAAATAGAACTCACCGCTTATTACATTGAGTTAAACCTGGAAACAAAGGAGATTTACGCTGAAGGACTTGCCGATTCGACAGGAGAATTAACTCAAAAGCCGATTTTTAAGCAAGGATCAGAGGAATACGAATCGGAAACGATGCGCTATAATTTTGACTCACAAAAAGCGTTTATTACAAAAGTAGTTTCGCAACAAGGAGAGGGATATATTCACAGCGATAGAACCAAAAAGATTGGCGAAGAGGTATTTATTACCGAACATGCAAAATATACTACTTGCGACGCTGATCATCCTCATTTTTATTTGGAACTTACAAAGGCCAAGGTAATTTCGAATAAAAAAATTATTACCGGACCGGCGTACATGGTACTGGAAGATTTTCCTATTTATTTTCCAATTATACCTTTTGGATACTTCCCAAATTCACCAACTTATTCATCGGGTATTTTAATCCCGAAATATGGTGAAGAACAAAATCGTGGTTTCTTTTTGCGCGACGGAGGATATTACTGGGCAGCCAGTGAATATTTCGACTTGGCGGTTCAGGGAGACATCTATTCAAAAGGATCGTGGGGAACACGAATAAAAACCAATTACCGTAAACGTTACAAGTTTAACGGGAACTTTGGTTTTGATTATGGTGCAAACAAGTATGGCGAAAAAGGACTGGATACGTATTCAAAATCGAAACAGTTTAAGCTGATGTGGTCGCACTCGCAGGATTCAAAAGCCAATCCAAACCGAACATTTTCGGCCAGTGTAAATTTATCGTCGAGTGGTTACGACAAACAAAATGCCTACAATACCAACGATTATCTTACCACTACAAAATCGTCGAGTATTTCGTATACCAGAAGGTTCGAAAACACGCCGTTTAATATGTCGATGAACTTGCGTCATTCGCAAAATACAAAAGACAGCACGATGCAGTTGTCCTTGCCCGAACTTACTTTCAGTATGGCCAAGGTTTATCCGTTCCGAAAAAAGAACCGCAGCGGGAAAATAAAATTCTACGAAAAATTTGGTGTAAATTATACCGGTAACCTTAAAAATTCGATTTCGGCTAAAGAGAACGAAATTTTGAGCAGCTCGTTTGCCACCGACTGGAAAAATGGTATTAAACACAACCTGCCCGTTGCTTTTCCAAGTTTTAACCTGTTTAAGTACATCAACTTTAGCCCGGGTATTAGTTATAACGAAAAGTGGTATTTTAAAAAGTACAACTACAATTATGTTGAAGGTGCCGACTTTGAAAATAATCCGTCCGGAATTCCAAGCGATATTTGGGTGGATACAATCACAGGTCTGAACCGTGTTTATGATTATGCGTATAGTTTGAGCTCTTCAACCAATATTTATGGAATGTATATTCCGCGCAATCCAAATTCAAAAGTTAAGGGGATCAGGCATAAAATGACACCATCGATTGGTTTTAGTTACCGACCCGATTTTGGAGCAGATAAGTTTGGATACTGGCAGGAAGTTAAAAGAGATTCTACAATAGAATATTACGATACAAACCTTGGTGGTGTTTACGGTGGTTCGCCCGGAAGGGGTGAGTCGGGAGCCATTTCGTTTGCTCTAAGCAATAACCTCGAAATGAAAGTGCTTGATACAAAAGATACCACCAAAACCGATACCGAACAGAAATACAGAAAAGTTAAACTGATTGATAATTTAAGTTTATCTACTTCGTATAATTTAATTGCCGATTCGTTAAATCTGGCGCCAATTTCGGTTCGGGCACGTACTACTGTGGCAGGTGTTAGCATAAACATGGGAACCACCCTCGATCCGTACATGGTTGACGAAAATTACCGCCGAATTCATAAATACGCATGGAATGAACGCAGTGGTATTGGTAAACTTGGACGTGTAACCCGGGCCAACTTGTCGTTTGGAATGAATTTTAGTTCGAAAGACAAGAAAAAAGGTGGAGGCAATAAAGCTGCAAATGCAACCGGCGGACCAGACTCAGAAACTGAACAAGTTGTTGAAGAGGATGAAGTACTTCCAATATTTGACAATTATTATGATTTTAGCATGCCCTGGGATTTTGGGTTCGACTACAGTTTGAGTTATTCGGGAGCATCCAAATCGTATCCCAACGGAAAAGTAACGCAAACGCTTGGTATGCGCGGAAATGTTAGTATTACCGAAAAGTGGAAGTTAAGTGCGAACACCAATTTCGATATTGAAGCCATGGCTTTTTCGTTTACTACTTTTAATTTAACGCGAAACCTGCATTGCTGGAACATGTCGTTCAATTTTGTTCCGTTTGGATACCGCAAAAGTTATAGCTTCACCATTAGCGCTTCGTCGTCGATGTTGCAGGATTTAAAAATCCAGAAGCAACAAAGTCACTACGACAGTATGAATTTCTAATTTGAATTGGAAGATTCGCTTACATGAATTTTATCTTTTAAATTTACCAACATGAAAAAAATAATTTCAACAGCAAAAGCTCCGGCAGCAATTGGTCCTTATAGCCAGGCAGTGGAAGTAAACGGTACATTGTATGTTTCCGGTCAGGTTCCTTTGGCGCCCGAAACCATGAAAGTTATTGAAGGAGGAATTAAAGAGCAAACACTTCGGGTAATGCAAAACATCGAAGCCATTTTAAACGAAGCCGGCTATTCATTTTCAGATGTGGTAAAATCGACCTGTTTGTTAAGCGACATGGCTAATTTTAAAGCGATGAATGAAGTGTATGGCGATTTTTACAAAGAGAATCCTCCGGCTCGTGCTGCTTTTGCCGTAAAAGAATTACCGCTGGGTGTATTGGTCGAAATTGAAACCGTTGCTGTAAAAGCATAGGATTTATGAAAATGGAGGAGCAAGGGTAAAATAGCCTGAAAGTCGGTTCATGCCAACGCCGGCCCGCATTTTTTTCATCCAGCGCGCTTATCCCGATTTTATCGGGATTTTTGGCTGCGTTGAAACAGCGGCCTTACGGCATCTTTTCATCGATGCCGCAATTGAATCAAATTCATAGTTAGAATCTTGATTTTTCTGCTTTGTCCCGATTGAATCGGGATGAAGACCTTCGGTAGAAACAGATATCATCAGGATTATCACAGATCAAAAAAATTATTACTACTCAAGTAAGTTATGAATTCACAGCTGTTCGAAAGATTTTCAAGGGAATAAAGTGACTAAACTTCTTTTTTGTTAAACCTACAAGTTCTATTTTCGTCGCTCAAATCAGAAAAATTACAGTTGTGAAAAAATTAATCATTCTTTTTGTTCTGCTTAGTCAGGTTGTTTTTGCCCAAACCAAACAAATGAGTTTGGAGGATGCCGTTTACGGACGTTATACTTATTTAAATCCTCAATCGATACGTGGTTTTGCATGGAAAAACGACATTGTTTACACGCAAATTCTGGAGAATGCTTTGGTAGCCAATTCAGTAAAAGAGGCCGAACAAACAAGCGTTTTAAGCCTGCAAGATTTGAATGATTTAACAGGTGCCGATTTTAAACGTTTTCCGGCATATAAATGGTTAAGCAACGACCAATTGCTTGTTAATGGTGGCAGTCGTTATGCGGTAGTAAATTCGCAGGATAAAAGAGCGGAATATCAAATTATTTTGCCAGAAGAAGCTGCCAATCCGGTTTTTTGTGAAGCCGGTAAGTTTGTAAGCTTTACAAAAGGAGACGATTTATTTGTGGCTTTTTCTGATGGAGAGGTAAAACAAGTTACAAACGATGGCGGCAATGGAATTGTAAACGGACAAACCGTTCACCGCAATGAGTTTGGAATTTCGGGAGGTATTTATAACTCGCCAAACGGAAATTATGTGGCTTTTTACCGCAAAGATGAGTCGATGGTTAAAGATTATCCGCTGGTTGATTTTATGGCACGTGAAGCTGAATACACGCCTGTAAAATATCCAATGGCCGGAATGGATAGTCATCAGGTTACACTGGGAATTTATTCGCTTGAAACCGGGAAAACCACCTTCCTCAAAACCGGTGAACCGCTTGATCATTACCTGACAAATGTAGCCTGGTCGCCCGATGAGACAAAAATTTACATGGCGGAATTGAACCGCGAACAAAATCACATGCAACTAAATTGTTACGATATTGTTTCGGGCGAAAAAGTGAAAACACTTTTTGAAGAAAGCTCAAATACCTATGTTGAACCACTAAACCCGATACAGTTTTCTAAAAGTAATCCAAACGAATTTTATTACCTCAGTCGTCAGGATGGCTGGTTTCATGTGTATAAATACAATACCGATGGCGAAATGTTGTCGCAAATTACAAAAGGGGAGTGGGAAGTAAGTGCAGTTTTAGGCTTCGATGCAAAAGAGAAAACGCTATACCTTGAAGGCAGCCTGGACGGGCCACTGGAGCAACACATTTATAAAGTAGATGTAAAGTCGGGCGAGGCGCTGAAATTGAGTGCAGAACCGGGAATACACAACGGAATTTTAAGTCCTGAGGCATCTTATGTGTTCGATTCGTGGAATGCCACTGAGGTTCCTGGCAGAGCCGATTTGTTGTCGACAAAGGGGAAACTGATACGGAATTTGTTTGAGGCGGAAGATCCCTTAGCCGACTATGAATTGGGTGAAAATAAACTGGTGACCCTACAAACTGGTGACGGTAAAACCAATTTGTACGGCCGTTTGATATTGCCTGTTCATTTTGATCCGGCAAAAAAATATCCGGTTGTTGTTTATGTTTACGGCGGACCGCATTCGCAGTTGGTTACCAAAGCCTGGCACAACCAGGCACGTTGGTGGCAATATTACATGGCATCGAAAGGTTACATTGCATTTACGCTCGATAACCGCGGAACCAGCAACCGTGGCCGCGATTTTGAAACGGCCATCCACCGTAATTTGGGTGTTTTGGAAACCGAAGACCAAATGCAGGGGATTGAATATTTAAAGTCGCTTCCTTATGTCGATGCCGGCCGTATTGGAGTACATGGCTGGAGCTATGGCGGTTTTATGACACTGAATTTAAAATTAAAACATCCCGAAGTAGTTAAGGTGGCTGTTGCCGGTGGACCGGTAGTGGACTGGAGCATGTATGAAATTATGTACGGTGAGCGATACATGGATATGCCGCAGGAAAATCCCGAGGGATACAGAGAAGCCGATATGACCAGTTACGTGGAAAATCTGGAGGGTAAATTAATGCTGATCCACGGTGTGCAGGATCAAACGGTGGTAATGCAGCACAGTATGAAATTTTTGCGGGAGTGTGTAAAACAAAACAAACAAGTCGACTTTTTTGCCTATCCCATTCATCCGCACAATGTACGCGGCAAAGATCGTATTCATTTAATGGATAAAGTGAGCCGGTACTTTTTCGAAAACTTATAATCCGGAATCTTTTGTTTCAACAATATTCCGAATCATACCCTTAAAAATAAAATAGTGAAAAGGGGAGGTGGCAATCCAGTACAGTCGCCCCCAGATTCCTTTTGGGCGGAAAGTTGCTGTTTGGTGCAGAATATTGTTTTCGTCGATTTTAAATTCGAGCCAGGCCTCGCCCGGTAATTTCATTTCGGCAAAAAGTAGCAGGCGTTTTTTTTCGCGACTGGCATACAATACCCGCCAAAAATCGAGTGCGTCACCCGGATTAATGTTGCCGGGTAAAGTTCGTCCGCGTTGCAAACCCACACCTCCGATCAACTGGTCGAAAAAGCCCCTGATTTTCCACAACCAGTTGGCATAATAATAACCTCTTTCCCCGCCAATGCTCCATATATTGTGCAGTGCACGTTCTTCGTCAATAACGGGCAGTTGCTTTTTGTCTTTGTAGCAGCCAAAGTCCGGAACCTCAATAAAATCGGAAAGCGAAAGCCCCAGGCTACTGCTAATCATGGAATCTTTCCAGCTGCTTAAAACCAGGTTTTGTTTTATCCGGATAAAAGCATATTTCAGCGCTGTGTCGTAGCTTATGGGCTGTATGTTCAGAATTTCCTGCAGGTCGTTGTTTTCGCAAATTACTTCGTTTTTCATGCTGTCGGCTAAACTAATGGCCAGTTTGTACGAAACCGATGTAATAAAAAACAACCAGTACGACGAGATTCGGGGAGATATTAAAACGGTGGTATATATTTTTCGTTTCAATTTACGTGCCTGCGCATATTTTAGCATCATATCCTTGTAGGTCAGAATCTCGGGACCACCAATGTCGAATGTGCGGTTAAAGCATTTGGGATGGTTGATAACACCGGACAAAAATCGAATTACGTCGCGAATGGCAATGGGTTGTGCCTTTGTAAGAATCCATTTTGGAGTTACCATTACGGGCAGTTTTTCTACAATGTCACGAATCATTTCGAAAGAGGCACTTCCTGAACCCACAATAATTCCGGCCCGCAAAACGGTTAGTGCGTAGTAGTCGCTTTTTAAAATATCTTCTACTTTTCGGCGCGAGCTCAGGTGTTTTGATAGTTTATGTTCGTTTGAAATCCCACTCAGGTAGATTACCTGTTTTACCTGAGTAGATTCGATGTATTTTTTGAAATTTTCGGCAGCTCTTGATTCCAATGCATCAAATTTATCCTGCGAAGTAGTCATGGAATGAATGAGGTAATAGGCGATGTCGATATTTTTGGGAAAAAGGCTCGGGTGCACCGCTTCAAGAAAGTCGACTTCAATAATTTCTGTTTTGCTCAACAGATTTTTATGAATGCTCAGCCTGCTTTTTTCCCTTACGCAGCAAATCACTTCGTGTCCTTGTTCTATAAGTACCGGAAGTATCCGCTTCCCAACATAGCCCGTAACTCCTGTTAAAAGTATCCTCATATGAACTACAATTTTTTAATACTCCTGTGTCTGGAAAGTAGTCGAAAATTGTGATTATAAGATACTAATTTTTTTACACTAATAGTTGGTTTGTAATTTTTGTAATGAAATGTGCGTTGCCGGTTACAAACAGATTGCTTCGCGTTGCTGCCAATGACAGATTATTTTTTAAGACCCTGATCCGTCAGCTGACGAACAGGGTGACGTTCTTAGTTTACTCTGTATTTTTCCTGAAGCGTCATGCTGAAGTTGTTTCAGCATCTCTGTCATTTACTCATTATGCCCAATAAATTTGGGTTAACTCTCGCAATTGCGATCCGTCAGCTGACCATATCTGTTAACCTAAGAGGCTGGTTATAAAAATTCACTAAAAAAAATGAGACTTGAACATACTACCCCAATTGGGATAGTATTTGTTTTTTCCTCATTATCTTTGTTTTTTATGTTAAAAAGGCGGTTGGTTTTTTCGGACTATATAACCGCTTTTTGTTATAACAAAGATAACATTTTTAGAGGAAAAATGATTTAACATTAGGCTTAAATAAGCTAATAAACAAAGACTTAGATGGCATTTGTACGTCTTTCAAAACTTGTTTTTCAGAAGAAGTTTTAGACCAGTTAGCACGAAAAACAAAATTTATCAAACGCAAGGGGATTCTTGATGCAAAGACCTTTGTTAAATTGCTGATATTTAATACTCTTGACCAATCTCAACTTAGTTTACTTGATTTAAAGCTAGACCTACAATCCCATTTTGATTGTAACATATCCCGAGAGGCAATCCATAAACGTTTTACTCCTGAAGCAGTAGACTTTCTGAAGGCGCTCCTGGCTAGATTGCTTGAACTCCAGTTAAAATCAGGAAATAATTTTTCTTCACCTGCAAAGGCTTTTAATCGGTTGTGTTTAAAAGATTCAACAAAATTTTCAATCCCTAAAGAGTTTTCTGAGACTTATCCCAGTTACGGTAATTTTCATAAGCAAGGCGCATTAATGAACATTCAATACGAGTATGACCTGCTTTCAGGAAATTGGACTTCTTTTGAATTTACCAAAGCAACGCGTAACGACCAGAAAGATTCTCGCGAAACACTAGACAATATTGATAAAAATGATTTGCACATCAGGGATTTAGGGTATGTGACAATGATCTATTTAGAAGGAGTTGTAGAAAGAGAAGCATATTTTCTTAACCGTTTGCCCACAACAATAAATGTCTACGGCCTAAAGAATAATGAATATCATCGGCTGAACTGGAAGTCTATCGACAAGGCTTTCAAAAACAAAGGGATGGATCAAATGGAACTGGATGTGGTATTATCGAAAAAATACAAACTTGGATCCCGGATGATAATAATTCCTATACCCAATGATGTTTATAAAGAAAGAATTAGAAAGGCAGCAAAACAAGCAAAAAGTAAAGGTTGCCAATTGACAAATGAATATAAAATAAAAGCCAGATACAATATATTTATTACGAATGTTCCTGCTGACAGGTTATGTGTCCAAGATGTAGCGCAGGTTTACAGATTGCGCTGGCAAGTTGAGCTAGTATTTAAATCATGGAAATCGGGACTGGCAGTTCACAAAACTAAAAGAGTACAGAAAAATCGTTTTGAATGCCAGTTGATTGCACGAATAATCTGGGCATTGATCAATTGGAGGCTTTACCAGTCGGCTAACCTGGCAACAAGGGCAGCAAAACCTGACACAGGGGTTTCAATTTTAAAATTCAACAAGCAGACCAATAAACATGCTCTCATACTAAGAGAAATTATTGAAGATGCCTCTCGGCTAAAAAATTGGGTTAAAGAAAAAATAATACCGCTATTACCCTATTTGCTTATTGAAAAGAAAAAAGGAAAAACGCCTCACTGTGAAATACTTAGTCGAAACATATGGAAGTTAAGTTAACGGACATGGTCAGCTGACGGAGAAACAATCTCTTGGGGTGAAATTATTTGTTAGAGGGAGCTAAGAATGTTGATAATAAATGGCCACTCTTGATTCCTTTTTAATCGGTTTTAATATTTTTGCATCTCTCACTAGAAATTGAATGCAGTTGAGGTCATTAAATTTAAATATTCGCACACGTTTCATTTGGTTTATTATAGTATTGTTTTTTGCGTGCCCGGCTGCGGTAAAGGCAAATACGGACTCAATTCCTGCAGATTATAAATCAATCTATCAGAAGAATTTAAGCGAATTGATCGCTCAACAGGATTGGGACGAAAACAGCTTTTTTAGCGGTTCGTTTTTGATAAATACGAATGTTGACTTTAACTCGGAATACAGCAAACTTGAATTATTCTCAACCATTCAGCCAAATGCGGATGTCTTTTTTGAGTATTTGAATGCGCTTCCTGCCAGTCAAAAACAAAATCTGGTAAGAAGTTATTCGTATTCAGTTCCTGTTTTTGAATCGCAATTGAAAGCTGCCGGTTTGCCCGACGATTTAAAATATTTTGCTGTGGCTTTATCGGCCATGAATCCGAAATCTACTGGTAAAAACAAACGTGCCGGAGTTTGGCAACTTACACATTTTCAGGGAGTGTTAAATGGTTTGCAGGTAAATCGCCTGGTAGATGAACGTTTGAATGTTGAATTGGCAACAGAAGCATTTGTTACGGTGTTAAATAATACTATTAAAAGTTTTAATTCGCCGGAGTTGGCTGTTTTAGCTTATTTGGGCGGTACTACAAAATTGCGAAATACAATGGCGCGTGCAGGTAAAAATGCTTCGCCGGATGAGATCATTAAACAATTGCCGCCCGAAATCTCTGAAACAATAGCCGCATATCAGGCTTTGTCGGTATTTCTTCGCATAAATAAATTTACTCCGGATGCACAACCTGTTCATCCGGATGCGGTGCTTGTGAACCGCGAACTTCATTTTCAGCAAATAACACATGTATTGCAGATATCGATTCAAGAGCTGCAGTTTTTAAATCCTCAATACACGTACAACATTGTTCCCGGTAACGAACAAGCGATGGAGGTAAACATTCCTCCGGGTAAACACGATGAATTTGTATTGTGGACCGATTCCATTTACAATGCTTATGATTCTAGTTTGTTTCAGTTGGTGGTTCAGAAAATTGAATATCCGCCGGCACCAAACCGACAGTATGTTGGCGAAAAAGTAAAAGACCTGGAAATAGAAGGGAAAACAAAAATTAAGTACACGATACAATCGGGTGACGTGCTTGGTTTTATTGCCGAAGATTACGATGTGCGGGTAGCCGATTTAAAATACTGGAACAACATTTACAACGAACGTCGCATTCAGGCAGGGCAGAAGATCGATATTTTTGTTGACGATGAAAACGCAGATTATTACCGGGGTTTACAGGCATCATCAGGCAAAGTATCTGTCACCGGTTCTGCCGGAGTACAGTTCGCTCAAAATAGCGTAGCTCCTGTATACCAGATTCCTGATTCGGCAAAAAAAATAGAACATGTGGTAAAAAGTGGCGAATCGCCTTATGTGATTGCCAAAAAATACAATGGTGTTACGCCCGAAGCAATTTTGCAGTGGAACGGAATTCGCGATGCACGAAAAATACAAATCGGTCAGAAACTAATTATTTACCTGGCACAATAAGCATTTAAGTATGAGGCCAATAAAAACATTACTCTTTATTCTTAGTGTATTTGCACTGCTTGCAGGAAGCATGCTAATTACGCCCGGTGAAGGAGTGAAAATTGGTGAATTTACCTTCCATATGCCAACTTTTAGCGAAATGCTTATGTTGGATGATGTGGAATACGCTGATGTTTCGGGCATTATAAATCAACAGTTTGAAATCGATTCTCTTGTTGATTTTTCATTGGATACAATTGCAGGGGATACGGTGCTGGAAGTCATTCATCGTGCAGATTACGATTCGTTAATCCAGTCGGTGTTACACATCGAAATGAGTGATTCGGGGCGACAAAATCTGGCAAAGTTTTTTTTCCACCTGAAAAATGATTCATTAACACGAATTATGCACTACGGCGACAGCCAGATTGAAGGAGACAGAATAACCTCGTTTGTGCGGAATAAACTGCAAATGCGTTTTGGAGGTACCGGTGTTGGTTTACGTCCGGCTTTACAACCTTATGATTATGTTTTTAGCGCCGTACAAGAAAATACCGGCGATTGGAAGCGGTATCCGATTTACGGGAAAGTAGATTCGATGGTAGAACACAGTAATTATGGTGTAATGGGTGCTTTTTCGAGGTATGCACCTTTGGCGAGCGACACACTACCTTTTACCGATTCGGTTTTGTACGAAGCTGAAATGTATGTAGCAAAATCAAATATCTCGTATAAAAAAACACGCGAGTACGAGAATATGCGCTTGTTTTACGGGCACACAAAACGTCCGGTGGCCATTCATGTAATTGCACGTGGCGATACCGTTCTGGTGGATACTTTACTGCCCGATTTGGATTATGGCGTTGTGGAGTGTGAATTGCCGGATTCTACTTCTTCCGTTTCAGTTCGTTTTAAAGGTTACGACAGCCCTGATATTTACGGAATTGAACTGGCTTCGGATAAAGGAGTAATTGTTGATAACATTGCATTGCGCGGAAGTTCGGGTACCATTTTTACGCGTGCCGATTATCTGCACAGTTTAAAAATGTACAACGATTTGCATCCTTCGCTTTTTATTCTTCAGTTTGGAGGAAATGTAATTCCATACATCACCGATAATAAAGCGATTGAACGCTATGGTCGTTGGTTTGCGAGCCAGATAAACCGTATTAAACAGTTGTGTCCGGAAGCTGCAATTCTTGTAATTGGCCCCAGTGATATGTCAACAAAGGAGAAGGACAAATTTGTTACCTACAAACATTTGCCAAAAGTAGTTGAAACACTTAAAAAGGTGACGCTGGCTGCCGGATGCGGATACTGGGACATGTACCAGGCAATGGGTGGATACAACAGTATGCCGTCGTGGGTGAATGCACAACCTGAACTGGCTCGCCCCGATTATGTTCATTTTTCGCCCAAAGGAGCACGTTTGGTGGCCAATATGTTTTACAATGCACTTATTTTAGAATACAATAATTATCTGGAAGCAGACAGAGAAGAGAAGGCCGAGGAGAAAAAGCAGAATACAGAGGCGAGTTCGAAAGAATCGTCCCCATTAAAAAAGGGGGACAGTTGAAAAAGAAACAGCTTGACTGGTTCCTTTTCGAAACGGAGGGTCAAGAAGCGCGGAAGTTAAAAGCCGGAAGAAAAAGTTAGTAAGAGAGAAGTTTGAAGATGAATGATACAATTTGGAATATAAAAAACGAACGCACCAAGCAAGCTTATAGCTTGAAGCTTGAAGCTTGTAGCTTGAAGAAGTGGTCGCTGGTATTTGGCTTGCTGCTGTTTGTTGTTCTCATTTCATCGGCACAGGAGAACTCCTATTTGTACCATGTAAATCAATACAACTTTATCCGCACCGATTTAAACGAAATGCATTATCCCGGTACAAGAAAATATGCCGATATTTTTAATCAGAAACTGGAAAAGCTTGCAACAAGCGGCGAAGGACGAATAAATATTGTTCACATCGGTGGTTCGCACATTCAGGCTGGTGTGTACAGTGGTCAGATGAGAACGCGACTGCAACAACTCAATGGCGAAATGAATGCAGGTTGGGGTTACATGTTTCCGTACCGGATTTCACGAACCAACTCGCCGTTTGGTTATTATATTCGTTACAACGGGCGTTGGCAAAGTTTCCGAAATGTGGAACGACGCAAATCAGGAACTCTTGGAGTGGGAGGGATGTCGGTTACAACTTCAGCGCCCAAAGCAGAGCTGACGATTCTGCTTGAAAAGGAAAACCAGCTGGATTACAGCTTTAATAAGTTTCGGGTGTATTATCAAAATTCTGAAAGGAATTATAAAGTTTTGGTTGACTCGGCTTTGCTGGTTAAAGCGGAACAAACAGATCAGTACATCGATTTTGAAATCAATCAGTACGTTGACAGTTTGAAAATAACAGTTGAAAAGGATTACAATTCAAGCGGAGCGTTTACACTTTTGGGAATAACAACCGAGAGTGCGCCAAATGGAATAATGTACCACAGTATTGGTGTAAACGGAGCACATGTTCCGGCCTTTTTACGTTGCCAGCTTTTTGAAGAACAACTGGCCGAATTAAAACCTGATCTGGTGATTCTTGGGTTGGGGATTAACGATGCTTACGGGAATAAATTCTCGCAAAGTAAATTCGAAAGCAATTACGCCGAGCTGATTGCCAAAATAAGAAAAGCGGCCCCCAATACGGCTATCATTTTTACCAGCAACAACGACAGTTATTTGTATCGTCGTTATGTAAATAAAAACGGTGAAAAGGTACAGGACAGCATGTTTAAACTGGCCAAACGTTTCGATGCAGGAGTGTGGGATTTGTACTCGGTAATGGGTGGTTTAAACTCCATTGTGTTGTGGCAAAAAAATAACCTGGCCCAAAGTGATAAGGTGCATTTTACCCGCGAAGGATATTTGCTGGTAGCCGATTTGTTTTTTAATGCCCTGGTGCAGGATTTTGAAAAGTACATTCTAACAAACAATAAACTAACCAGTAGTCATTTCGAAATAGAGGAACGACAATAACACGATAGATTTTGAACTTATTACTACAAATAGACCTTGTTGAATTATTACGGAAAATTTTTCTGTACGATAAAACGGCGCCACTCATTTTTACGCGTTTCTTTTTCTGGGCATTTTTTGCTGTTGTACTGGTTGGCTTTTCGTTGGTGTACCGAAACAAAAACCGAAGTTTACGCGCGGGTTATTTGTTTTTCGCAAGTTTGTTCTTCTACTACAAATCAAGTGGCTTTTTCTTTTTTATACTACTGTTTAGTACACTTACCGATTATTTTATAGGGAAGAGCATTTACAAGTCGAAGAATGAAACGGTACGTAAATCATTAATTGCTTTAAGTGTTGTTGTAAACCTCTTGTTACTGGCCTATTTTAAGTACTCGTACTTTTTTATCGATAGTATAAATCTTCTGTTCGATACCGATTTGAACGTGGTAAATCACCTGGCAATTTGGGCCAACGAAGCAACCGGTTCGCATTTCGAGGTGAACCAGATTCTTCTTCCGGTGGGAATTTCGTTTTTTACTTTTCAAACCATCAGCTATTCGGTTGATGTATACCGTGGCGAAACAAAACCTGTAAATAATCTGATCGATTTTGGATTTTATGTGTCGTTTTTTCCGCAGCTGGTAGCCGGGCCAATTGTGCGGGCTTCGGGCTTTGTAAAGCAGATATACGAAGATTATCATGTGTCGAAGGCTGAATTTGGCTGGGCAATTTTTATGATTTTAAAGGGTTTGGTAAAAAAGATATTTATTGGCGATTACATTGCTGTAAATTTTGTCGATCGCGTTTTTTCCGATCCAATAACTCACTCCGGTTTCGAAAACCTGATGGCTTTGTTTGGGTATTCACTGCAGGTTTACGTCGATTTTTCAGGGTATACCGATATTGCCATTGGAGTGGCTCTGTTAATGGGTTACCGATTACCGCAAAACTTTAATTCGCCATATAAAGCAACCAGTGTGGCCGAGTTTTGGAAACGCTGGCACATGTCGCTGTCGTCGTGGTTAAAAGACTATTTGTATATTCCTATTGGCGGAAACCGTGAAGGTTCGGTATTTAGCTACATCAGCCTGGGAATTATTTTGTCGATAATTGTATTGCTTGCGGGCAAACTCATTTTGGTTCCGATTTTTGCCGCAGTTGTATTGGTGTTTGCAATATTGTCGCGTCTCTTCCCGGCAGTAAAACGCAGTGTTGATACAAACATCAACCTAATGCTGACCATGTTGCTGGGAGGATTGTGGCACGGAGCATCGTGGCAATTTATTATTTGGGGAGGATTAAATGGAATTGGTTTGGTGGTGTACAAATTCTGGCGGAAAATCAGTCCCTGGGAAAAACGCAATAACTGGGCAGTAAACATTTGGAAAATCGCCTTAACCTTTACTTTTATAACTTTTACACGTGTTTTCTTCCGTTCCGGATCGATGGAAGTTGTAAACGGAATGTTGCATCAAATTGGCACCGATATTCAGTTTGCATTAATACCTGAAGTTTTGCTTGCTTACAAGTGGGTTTTTCTGGTTATGGCTTTTGGCTTTTTTACGCATTGGCTAAGCGAATCCTGGAAAGAAAAAGTTAAAAACTGGTTTGTTTCGTCGCCGCTTTGGGTAAAAGCTGTTATTTCTGCAATGGTGGTTATTTTTGTTTACCAATCCATTTCTTCGGAGATGCAACCTTTTATTTATTTTCAGTTTTAGAAAATAGTCTGATTTAAGTTCGCTTTTGTGAAGTACATGCTACAATGTTTGCTTAATTTACTCAGTATTTCTTACCATTTTTTTAAGCATAAGCAATTTTGAATATTGAATATCCTTTATTATTTTTCAGAAGAAAAGACTAACGCTTATGGCAACTTCAACTCAATATGCTCCTGCCGAAAGGCAAATGAAGACAACTGTGTTCAATCAGAATAAATTGTTTACTGAAAACGAACTATTTTCTGAAATAGCTAATTCTGTTTCACAGATGTTGGTTGTGCTGAATAAACAGAGGCAAATAGTTTATGCCAACAATTATATTTTGGAAGCATTCGGTTTTAAAGATTTGGATAATTACGCAGGGAGAAGGCCTGGTGAGCTATTGGACTGTGTTCATGCATCGCAATCGTCAGGAGGATGTGGTACTACTCAGTTCTGTAAAACCTGTGGTGCAGTGAATGCTATTCTTGAAGCGCAAACTGGCGTTCAGTCTACCAAAGAATGTCGAATTGAAACCCGAAGCAATGATGCCATAGATATTCAGGTACGCGCTACCCCATTTAATGCAAATGGTGAAGAATTTACGATTTTTGTGGTTACCGATATAAGCAATGAAAAAAGACGCCAGGTATTAGAACGAGTGTTTTTTCATGATGTACTGAATAGTGCAGGAGGTATTTCAGGTTTATCAAATATTATTGGTGAAATCTCCGATCCTGAAGAATTGGCTTCCATTGCTTCGATGATACATAAATCTGCTGATGATTTAATAAGCGAGATACAACTTCAACGTGAATTAAGTGCTGCCGAACGCGGCGAAATTGAATTAAATTATGCAAATGTTTCTTCTTTCTCAATACTTTCAGGTGTTGCAGATTTGTATTCACGACACGAAGTTACCAAAGGAAAAAGAATCGTTATTGGTGAAAAATCGGAGGATTTCATTCTAAGCACTGATGCTGTTCTTTTGAAGAGAATATTGGGAAATATGACTAAAAATGCCCTGGAAGCTTCAACACCCAATGGTACTGTAACTCTTATGAGCGTTAAGCTGAAGGATAAAAATAAGTTTTCAGTCCACAATGAAAACTATATTGATTCACTGACACAACTTCAGTTATTTAAAAGGTCTTTTTCTACAAAAGGTAAGGGGCGGGGAATTGGTACCTATAGTATGAAATTGTTTGGTGAAAAGTATTTGAAAGGAAAAGTTGGATTTGAAAGTACACCCGAAAACGGAACTACTTTTTATATTGAGCTAAAAGAGTGAAGAAAGAATAGGTCTCATTATTCAAACCGCATTGGTTTGGGTTCGGTAGGTTCAAACGAGATAAAGCGTTGTTTTGATTGTTCGCTCAAAACAAATCCAACAAATTGCATATCGTCGGGATGGAAAGGATAAAACGCCAAACGCAAACGGAATGTTTCGAAAACCAGGTTTTCGTTGTGCAGTCGCAGTCCAAGGCCGATACCACTGTAATAATCCTGCCGGAAAATAAGCGCGTTGTTCGAACCAATAATTCCCATATCGGCAAAACCAAAAATAGCCATATTAAATTTGTAAAACTGCCGCGGAAGAAATACCACATGTTCCAGTTTCAGGCTCAGACGTTGTTTACCAACGGCGGTCCGGCTCGAAAAACCTCTGATGTGATCGAATCGGCCAAGTGTAAGTTGTTCAATATCGTAACGTTGTATCCCCAAAGTATAACTGACATCAACGAAGGTACGAACACGTTTTCTGCCTGCCGAAACCAGTTTTGAAATATAGTCCAGGTTCCCCTGTATCTGTCCTTCTTCGAAGTCACGCTTTTTAAAATAACCACCTATTCCGGCAGAAAGGAAAATGTAACCTTTTTGACTGAGTAAAAGATTTCCATTTGATGTAAAAAACTGCAGGTAATGCCGGTCGCCAAATTCATTTGCATCGTAACCATAAATAAATTCGTTTTTAATTCCCTCGGGTATATCCTCTGTTATACCATAACTGTAAATCAACTGATCCTGAATATAACGCCGTTGAGAGAAGGTTAAACTAGCCATATACAAGGTGCGATTGGCAAAAAAGTGTTCGTTTTCTTCAGCAACCACCGGATCCTCATAATATTTCCAGTTGTTTACTCCAGCCGAAAACACCATATAAGTTGCATTTTCATGCTGCGGAGTTACATTCACACTTTTACCCCCCCAAATGCTGTTAAATGCCATATTTAAAGGTTCGTCAACCCGCACCGGATCGTTATTCGAAATGCGGTCGGTGCGATACATCCGGGTAGACAACATGCCATATCCCCACTTTATGTTTTGGGTGTAAAATGGCTTTTCAACTTTAAAAGCATAGCCTTCGTTTTTGTACGTATTTAAATAACCCAGGCTTATATCTAAAAAGTTACCGCCAATGTTTTTTATTTTGTAATACGTTTCAATTCCCAAATAAGGTTGCCGGTTCAGGTGGCCAACAAATCTCATCGAGAGTTCGTGCCCTACTCCAAAAATATTGCGGTTGTACACTTCCAGATCGCCCGATTCAGTTCCGCTAACTCCTCCCGAAACCCCAAATGAAAACCGATCTTTTGTTAAAACCGTAATTTTTACAAAACTGCTGTAAACAGTGTCTTGCTCGTACACAATTTTTACATCTTTTATGTATGGCAACTGCCTGATAATCCTTTCATTTTCGTACATCACTTCTCCGTTTACATAGTCGCCAACCTTAAAAAGTAATTGTTTTTCAATTGTTTTTAAATTCGATTTGGTGTGAATTGTATTGGCGGCCCGCGAACCCCAGCTTTTTGCTGTTCGTGAGGTGTCGGTAAACGAAGGACCAAAAACATCGAGTGCCTTAATTTCAATTTTCGATATGATTTTTCCTTCGGCTTCACTATAATAATCCAATGCCAGTGCTTTTTTGTCCACATACGGACGGGGAGGTGAAATAAGAAAGTCATAAATCCAACCGGTAAGTTTTCGTTGACTGGCGCGGTATTCCAGACTGTCGTAAAAGTGCTCTTGTTTTGAGGCGGGTGTGGTGTCCTGCAGTTCAATTTGGGCAAATAAATTCGAATATTGAGTGCAAATCAATACAATAATAAAGGCTATCCGAACTTTTTTTAACATTCACTTATCCCCATTAATTCTTACTGCTTTATTGGAGTAGTTTGATTTAGGAAATTGTTTTCAGATTGTAACTCCAAATAAAATAAACAGGCATCCAGCAGATATCGGTATTATTTTGTTTGGCACAAGCTTCATATCAATCTTCCGATATGAAAATAACGATTTTATTATTTAACCTTTTTAAATATTGCTGTTAAATTTAGTTAAACAAGGGCTGGATTGTTAAATGAAAAAACACCTGCCATACGACAAGTGTTTTTATATCTACTTTATAATTTGGAAATCAGTTGTTCTGAGCTTTTTGTTCAGCTTGTCTTTTTTTTACTGCTTCCTGATGCGCAAGATAGGAGTTCAGGTATTTTTGATCATTTTCGTCACTGTCTCCGTATTTGTTTCGCAATTCTGTAAGCCGAGTATGTAATTCTTGCTGAACATTCACGTAAGCCGGATCATTGTAAATATTTTTCATTTCGCTCGGATCGGTTTGCAAATCGTACATTTCCCACTCGTCAATATCGTAATAGAAATGAATGAGCTTGTAACGCTCGGTGGCAACACCGTAATGGCGTTTTACCATGTGTACCGATGGATATTCGTAATAGGTGTAATAAACAGCATCGCGCCATTCACTTGTTTCTCCTGCAACCAAATGACGAAATGATTCACCCTGCATATCGGCCGGTGCTTTAATACCTGCATAGTCTAAAAAAGTTGGTGCAAAATCGAGGTTCTGAACCAGTTTGTTAATTTTTGTACCCGCTTTTATTTCTTTTGGAAAACGAACAAGCAACGGAGTTCTGAAAGATTCTTCGTACATAAAACGTTTGTCGAACCAACCGTGCTCGCCTAAATAAAATCCCTGGTCGGAAGTATAAACCACAATCGTATTTTCAGCCAGTCCTGCCTCTTCCAGATAATCCAGAACCTCACCAACTCCATCATCAACCGATTTTATTGTTCTTAGGTAATCTTTTATATAGCGGTTAAATTTCCAAATGCCCAGCTCTTTCCCTGATAAGTTGGCAGCTTTCATGGCATCATTTTTTGGAGTGTAAGCTGCAAGCCAGTCGGCTTTTTGTTTTTCATTGAAACGGTTCAGCTCATTTGCAAAACCGGTTTCATTTCCATCCGGGTCGGTAAGCATTTTAAAATCGTGACCCCACAAGGCGTGTCCGTCAACTTTCATTTCCTGAGTGTGGGCAGCAGTCCCTCTTCCATCGTAATCGTCGAAATAATTGGCAGGCGGATCAAAAGTTACATCATCATATAAATGCAGGTACTTGGGAGCTGGTTTCCAGTTTCGGTGCGGCGCCTTTTGGTGGTACAATGCACAAAATGGTTTATTCGGATCGCGTTTGTTCTTTAACCAGTCGAGCATGGTTTCTGTAACTATGTCGGTGCAATAGCCTTCAAAACGTTTCCACTCGCCATTTACCATAAATTCGGGATTGTAATAATGTCCCTGTCCGCGAAGCACCATCGAAAAATCAAAACCCTGAGGTACACCATCGAGGTGTATTTTGCCAATCATAGCAGTTTGATATCCATTGGCCTGTAATAATTTGGGGAAATTATCCTGATCCCAGTTAAAGGGTTGTGCATTATCAACTTTGCCATTTATAAAGCTGTGCTTTCCGGTTAAGAGTACTGCCCGGCTTGGCGCACAAATGGAGTTGGTAACACACGAGCGGGTAAAAATAGCGCCTTCTTGTGCCAACCTGTCGATGTTTGGAGTTTTGTTTAAACCATAGCCGTAGGCACTTATTGCCTGGTAAGCATGGTCGTCGCTCATTATAAACAAAATGTTTGGTTTTTGCTCTTCTTGTTTTTGCGGTGCACACGAAAAAAGCGAAATCGCCAAAGCCAGCAAAATGAAAAATTTCAGTTTTAGTTGGTTCATTGTACAAATTTTAGTTGTCAGTAATAGTAATTCTACAATTTTACAAAAAAGATCAGACCTTAAAGTATTATTCATGGCCCAATTTCCCATGTTCTAAATGGTTAAAAATACAAGAAGCTCTTTAATACTGGCTTTTCATTAAAAGATTGTTATCAAAAGTTTATTAATTTCTTTGATTGAAAGAGTAAAATATTTGCAAAAAGAAAAATACTTATTAAAAAATTTTAATAATTATTTGCATTTAACGTAAATATGTTCTTAAATTGCGGAATAATTAAACTAACATTTCCGAAAAATGATCCTTATCGAGAATATCAACGATATTAATCTTACCGGTAACGAATTAAAAAATTACCGTCGAAAAAAGAGGATTTTGGCCTTGCTTTACAGAAATGAAACACTCTCTGCCTCAGTTATTGGGAAAAGAATTGGTGTTAGTTTACCAACTGCAATCTCCTTACTCAAAGAATTAAGCAACGATAAATTTGTTGAATCGCGTGGTACCGGAAAATCGAAAGGTGGTCGGAAGCCAATGCTTTTTGGTTTAAAAAACAATTCAATTTTTATTGTTGCATGCGAGTTGGGCCGATTTGAAGGACGAATTGGAATTTATGACTCTCACAATAATAAGGTTGCTCCTGTCTCGGTATTCGATACATCAATTGATGATGATGAGTTGGTGGAAAAAATATATAGCAATGCCCAGAAAATTATTGCAGAAAATAAGATTGATGAAAATCGAATATTTGCGATTGGAGTTGCAATGCCGGGATTGGTTGATGAGATAGAGGGTGTTAACTACACTATAAAAAAGGAAGAATTCAGAAATGTCAGAGAGCGTCTGCAGGAAAAGTTTCATCGTTTGGTTTATATAAACAACGATGCCCGTATGCAGGCATACGGCGAATTTGTATTTGGCAAGGCAATTGGGCACAACAATGCCATTATAATTAACTGGAACTGGGGACTTGGTGTGGGTATGATTCTGGATGGAAAATTATACAACGGCGCCACCGGATTTGCCGGTGAGTTATCGCATACCAAATTTGTTGAAGACGGAAACCTTTGTATATGCGGAAAACGCGGATGTTTGGAAACTGTTACTTCTGCACATGTTCTTTTAAATAAAGCCAGAGAGGCGATAAAGAACGGAAATGTTTCGCAGTTAACTGCAAATTTTAAAAACAGGGAAGATGAATTAAAAGTTGAGGATATTATTAATGCAGCCAAATCAGGTGATGAATTTTCCATTTCATTAATAAATGAAGTTGGACAGGCTTTAGGCAAAGCTTTATCGAATACTATACAACTGCTTAATCCCGACATTATTGTATTGGGAGGAGTGGTTTCAAAAGCCAAACAGTTTGTGCTTACTCCTATACAACAGTCTATAAATCAATATTGTCTGGAACAAATTTCAGGCAGTACTCAAATTGTGATCACAGAAAGCTGGAAAGAGTCAGGTTTACAAGGTATAACTGCCACCTTGTACCAAAAGATTTTCAGCGACATGTATGAATAAACTATAAATAATCTATTAAAAATCATTTAAATTAAATTCTATGCGAAGGATTTTTTTAATTTTTTCGATGTGCTTTGCGCTGCTTAGTAGCGCGTATGCACAGAAAACAGTAACAGGTACTGTTACAGGTGATGATGGACTGGGAATTCCCGGTGTATCAGTCGTGGAGAAAGGAACTGGCAATGGAACAATTACAAATGTAGATGGTACGTATTCAATTTCGTTACCGGATGATGCAACTGTAATGTTCTCGTTTGTAGGAATGAAAACAATTGAAGAAGCTGTTAACGGACGTTCTACAATTGATGTAGTACTTTTAGCCAACCAAATTGGATTGGAAGAAGTAGTTGTAACTGCTCTTGGAATTTCGAAAGAGAAAAAATCTCTGGGTTATGCTGTAACAGAAGTTGGAAGTGAAGACATTTCGGTTGTTAAAGACCATAACCCGGCCAACTCGCTTGTTGGTAAAGTTGCCGGTGTTGTTGTAACACAAGGATCGGGTGGTCCTGGTGGAGCTTCTCGTGTAATTATTCGTGGAAATAACTCAATTACCGGAAATAACCAGCCGTTAATTGTAGTTGATGGAGTTCCAATTGACGATTCCGGAGTAAACAGTGGAGGAAGTGTGTACAACAGTACAATTTCAGGTGGCGGTTTAACCGATATCAACCCTGATGATATTGAATCAATTTCGGTACTTAAAGGGCCGAATGCTGCTGCACTTTACGGATCGCGCGCCGGTAATGGTGTACTTTTGGTAACCACTAAAAAAGGTGCTAAAGGAAAAGGTCTTGGTGTTACTGTTAATTCAAACATCACTTTTGATACACCAATGGTTTTACCTGAGTACCAAAATCAATACGGACAAGGTAGCCAGGGTAACGTACCTGGAAATGTGGATGATTTGAAAAATTCAACTTCATCGTGGGGACAAAAACTGGATGGCAGCCAGCAAATGTATTATACAGGCGAAACCAGAGCATACACAGCTCAGCCTGATAACTTTAAAGACTTTTTTGAAACAGGTGCCAAATACGTTAACTCGTTGGCGTTAGACGGAGCAGGCGAAAATTATTCGGTACGTTTTTCATATACGAATAACTTCACTGAATCTATGATTCCTAATTCAGATTTAAAAAGTCACAACTTTAGTTTACGTAGCTTGGTTGATTTAAGCGACAAGTTGAAACTGGATGCAAAAGCAACTTATTTTACTCAAAAAGTAAACAACGTTGCCAACCAGGGTTCTGAAGGTATTTTAGCATCGATTATTGCTATGCCGCGCAACGTTGACATTAACGATTTAAAAGTGTATCAAAAACCGGAAGAATCGTTGAATTCAATTTCGTTTGGTAGTTTGGGTGCTAACCCTTACTGGATGTTATACCACGATAGAAATGAAAATACAAGAGAGCGTTTTCTTGGATTTGGAAAACTGACTTACGAAATCACTCCATGGTTGTCGGCTTTTGCACGTATCGGTACCGATGTTAGTCATGTAAAATCGGAAAGAGTATACCAACCAGGACATCATTATTATACTTCAGGTCGTTTGACTTTTGGTAACGACAGAATTTCAGAAACAAATGCTGATTTTCTTTTGATGTTTGACAAAGATTTGAATGAAGATTTTCATTTGTCGGTAAATGCCGGAGGAAACCATTCTATTCGTACTTACGAAAGTATTAGTATTTATGGTGAGGATTTCAAAATCCCAACCCGTGCAACAGTTGCCAATACTGTAATTCAACGTCCAAGTTATTCGCCAATGAGCGAGCATGTTATCAACTCGGTTTATGCTCAGGCTTCGTTGTCGTATCGTAATTTTGCGTATTTAGATATTACCGGTCGTAACGACTGGTCATCAACATTACCTGAAGCAAACCGTTCTTATTTTTATCCATCGGTAACAGGTTCGTTGTTGATTCACCAATTTATCGATCCCGAAAGTGATTTATTTAATCTGTTGAAAGTTCGTGGTAGCTGGGCAAATGTTGGTAACGATACCGGCGTTTATCAGTTAAGTCAGTACTACAATGTGGCTTCCGACGGTTATTTGGGATTAACTCAATTGTCTCGCCCAAGTGTTAAATTCAACGAAGATTTGAAACCGGAAAATATTGCTTCATTGGAGTTTGGATTGGAAGGAAGTATGTTCGATAATCGATTCTTTTTCGATATGTCGTACTATAGCATTAAAACAACCGATCAGATTTACGATGTTCCTGTTCCATCTTCAACAGGTTATAGTACATTCCGCGAAAATATTGGTGAGATGACCAACAAAGGTTTCGAAATTTTAGTGGGTGGTATTCCTGTAAAAACAGACAACTTTTCATGGGAAGTTTCAACTAACTTTTCTAAAAATACCAACGAACTGGTTGAGTTAACTGAAGAACTTGACAGTCATATTTTCAACTCTACCAACTCGGGTAACCTGAATATTCAGGCAACTGTTGGTGGTGGTTATGGCGATATTTACGGTACAACCTGGAGAACAAATGATGCAGGACAGATTGTAGTTGATGCGAACGGACGTCCACAGGCTTCAACTGATAAAGAGTTTTTAGGAAACTCTCAACCTGATTGGATTGGTGGTTTAACCAATACATTAACATACAAAAACTTGTCTTTACGTTTCTTAATTGATGCACGTATTGGCGGTGAAATTTATTCGCAAACCAATGCTGCCTTAACCGGAAGTGGTGTATCAACAGAATCGTTGGAATATCGCGAAACAGGTATTGTTGTTGATGGCGTTGTTCTTCAGGATGATGGTTCATATGTACAAAATACAACTCAAATTAGTGCTCAGGATTATTGGGGAGCTGTTTCAGGAATTGCTTCAGCCTATGTATTCGATCAAACCAATGTGCGCTTAAGAGAATTAGTGCTTTCGTACAAAGTACCATACAATGTATTAAAAAGTACATTTATTAAAGATGCTACCGTTGGATTGGTAGGTCGCAACTTATTCTTTATCTACAAAGATATCGATCATGTTGATCCGGAGGCAAGTTTAGGAACAGGTAACAGTGGTCAGGGAATATTGTCGTACAACTTGCCAAGTGCAAGAAGTATTGGTTTTAACGTGAATATTAAATTTTAAAGGAGGCCATAAAAATGAAAAATATATTTAAAATATTCATAGTGTTGGGTGTGGTATTTTTGCTAAGCAACTGTACCGAAGACTTTAACGATATAAATACAAAACCGGATTCATTTACGGTTGAAGAAGTAAGTGCAAAATACTTTATAACGAATCCACAGTACCGTTTGTACGCGCCTGACAGATATCCATACTGGCGTGCTCACCTTATTCACATGGACCGTTACTCAGGGCAGGTATGTTTTGGACATAACCGCAGCTGGTGGTCAGACGAATTAGGTTACAGTTACAACAGTGGTTATACCGATGCATCGTGGGACTGGCTGGCTGGATACGTAGGTAATCTCGATAATTTTATGAAAATGACTGCAACAGGTGGCGAGTTTGAAAACGAGTACATGTATGCAATTGGTAAAATTATGAAAGGTTTGTATTTTCAAATGTACACCGATGTGTTTGGAATGATTCCTTATACTGAAGCTACAAATCCTGACATTGTTCTGCCAAAATTCGATGAGCAGAAAGTAATTTATCAGGGATTAATTGCCGAGTTGGATGAAGCAATGGCAACCATTGGTGATGCAACATCAACAGGTGCAAACGTTGATGATGTTGGTAGCAACGACATTTATTGTGGTGGCGATTTACAGAAATGGAAAAGAATGGCCAATACTTTAAAACTTCGTATGGCTTTACGTGCATACGGAGCTGCAGGTGCCGATTTTGCAACAGCTGCAATAACTTCTGCTCTTAGTGCTCCATTATTAGATGGCTCTTCGGATAACGTTTTGATGGAAAAAGATGAGGAAATTTCGCAGTGGGGTAGTGCTTGTTACGGAGATGTTTGGTACAACTTTGGCGAAGGTTCTGACTGGACCGTTGGAAAAACTTTAATTGATGCATTGCGCAACAATAACGACCCTCGTTTATCGGTGTACGCAAAACCAGCTAAAGGTGGTACCGAAGTTATGGAAAAACCAACTGAAGGAACCGAAGTGGACAAATTCGACAAACGTGTTGACTTTATCCTGAATGTGCTTACCGAAGCAGGTGTTAGTTATGTACGTGAAGATTCTCCTGAAGGTGATGTTCAGATTACAGTTCCTGAGAACATGTATTATGTAGGTCAGCCAACTCGTATTAATGGGAAAACAAATGCGATGACCAAATATTCTTTCTTCTCTACACCAGCCGATATTATCATCAATAAAAAGAATAACGGTGCTATCCGTCCTGAACTTATTATGTCATCTGCTGAAGCAAACTTTTTACAAGCCGAAGCTGCAGTGCGTGGCATTGGTGGTGGAAGTGCTCAGGATTTATACCAGGAAGGTATTCGTCAGGCGATGAAATTATGGAATGTTAGCGATGCAGACATCGATACTTATTTGACAAACGAAGAGATGGCATCCTTGAATGGAACCATGGAAGAGAACATTGAAAAGATTGCTACTCAACGTTGGATTGCTGCATATACTGATGGTTTCGAAGCCTGGGCAATTGTTCGTGATTTAGGATATCCTGCCGAACTTGCACAAGGTGTTAACGATGGAGACATCTATGGTTTAGGTGATATTAATGGTCATTATCCTCAGCGTATGCGTTATGGAAATAATGCTGCCAATACAAACGGTGCAAATTATGCTGATGCCGTTACTAAGCAGGGACCAGATGTACAAGACACTAAATTGTGGTGGGCTAAACAATAGTTGTAAAACGAAATTTATGCAAAAGCATATAAAAGACCTAACCGAAAGAAGGTTAAACGAAGTCTTTTTTTAATAAGTTTTGTAATACTTAGTTAGATTAGTTTAGTTTGAAAAGAAGGGCAGCCGATTGGCTGCCCTTCTTATTTTTTGTATAAATAAGAATTGATTATTAAATACTTAATTGTCCTTCTGAGTCTGCATTAACCAGGTTTCTGACTTTTGTGGTTCCTCCGCCGGCAAGGGTAAGTTCCACTGGTCTGTTAGTTTTCCATGCACCACGTGTAAAATCCGGAATTTCGATGGGTTGCGATCCATTTGCAATCGACCATTCGCTAAGTGGTGTAATCGAACTCCAGGCTGCCGCATCATACACATCCATGTCCATCGGTAGACCGTTGCGTAAACAATCGATCAAGCGCCAGTCCATAATAAAATCCATTCCTCCATGGCCCCCAACTTGTTTGGCCATTTCACCAACTCTCTTGACAATTTCAGGTTCATACTTTTCGCGTAGTTCCTCCATTTTTGCTTCATCGGCAACTTCGTGCCCAAATGCAATGTGCTGCAAAGGCCATTTCTGTGCAAAACATTTGGTGCCACTAAGCATGTGAATTCTGGAATAAGGGCGTGGCGATGAAATATCGTGTTGTATCAGAATGGTTTTTCCTTTGTTGGTTCGAATCATTTGCATGTCCATATTTCCACGCATGTCCCAGCCCACAAATTGTTCAAAAAACGGATCTTCTTTTGCTTTCTCTGCAATACGTTGTTTTAAGGTAAAATCGTCTCCCATCATGGCAGTCAGGTATTCCATTTTGTCACCTCGGTTTATGTTCATGGCCTGGCAAATTGGCCCAAGTCCGTGCGTTGGATAAACATTGGCTTTTCGTTTGTTTTCGTGCAAACGCCACATTTTGGTGTAAGCACCATCAGTCATTTCTTCGTCTTTTGGCTTATTAAAATGCCAGTAGTCGAGGTCGTGAATGTAGGCGCCTTCTCCATGAACTAAATCGCCAAATGCACCTTGACGTACCATGTTTAATGTAAGAAGTTCAAAAAAGTCGTAGCAGCAGTTTTCAAGTATGACACAATGTTTTTTTGTTCGTTCCGATGTTTCAACAATTTGCCAACATTCTTCCATGGTTTTGGCAGTAGAAACTTCAATGGCAGTATGGCAACCGGCTTCCATAGCTGCAAGGCCAACCGGAACATGCCATTCCCACGGAGTAGCTGTATAAACCAGATCACACAATCCGCTTTCGCACAAAGCTTTAAAGTTTAAATCGTCGCCAACAAATTCTTTTGCTTTTGGTAATCCGGCTTCTTCAAGTATTTTCTGGGCTCCATCAACTGCTGCTTGCCTGGTGTCGCAGAGTGCAGTAATTTCTACACCGTCAATATAAGTCATACGTTTTACTGCACCCGAACCACGATCGCCAATTCCAACAAAACCAACACGAACTTTATCGAGTTTTGGAGCTGCATAACCACACATGTTAAATTGTTGAGGGTTGTTGTTTATGGCTGCTTCTTTAATGTGATGTAAATTTGATTGCTCAGGCTCAGGCTGGCTACATGATGAAAGTCCGCCAGCCATTAATCCGGCGCCGGCTGCTCCACTTAATTGGAAAAATTGTCTACGATTCGTTTTCATTGGTGTTGATTTTATTTTGATTCAGATAAATTTAAAAAGTGTCTCTAAGAAAAACGAAAAATTTAAATTCTGCAAGGAAATTAATCAGAATCATTCAGTATTTATGTTTTCAGTTAAAATTATATATATTCGTTTAATCGTTAACAGGTTTTCCTGTTTCTAATTTGACCAATGTAAAGTTTCGTTCTATATCTAACTAAAAACTAATCAGTATGAAACGAATTCTCTTTTTCTTTTTATCCATTTGTTTTGTTGGAAATGTATTTAGTCAGGAGGAAGTAAGTAAACAAGGCTGGAATTTTGGTGCTTTGCCAACCATTACTTTCGATACCGACTTAGGATTTCAATACGGTGGTTTAATAAACCTATATCATTATGGCGACGGAAGCCGCTATCCGAGTTACAATCATTCGCTTTATCTCGAAGTTTCGCGTTTTACTAAAGGAAGTGGAATCAATCGAATTTATTACGATTCTGATCAGTTGCTGCCTGGCATACAAACTTCGGTCGATTTGAGTTTTTTATCGGATAAAGCGTATGACTTTTATGGCTTTAATGGTTACGATGCAGTTGTTAATAAAGATTGGTTCGATGATGAATCGGCCGATTACAGAACCCGGATGTTTTATAAATACGATCGGAAAATGTTTCGGTTTAAGGTGGATTTGCAGGGAAAATTATCGGGCGATAAATTGAAATGGATTGGTGGACTTAACCTGCTGAATTTTGATATTGATTTGGTGGATATCGATAAATTGAACAAAGGGAAAGATGAAGGAGACATGCTGCCATCGCACGATGAAGAACCCGGATTGTACCAAAAATACCAGGAATGGGGAATAATTTCGGAAGAAGAAGCAAATGGTGGATTTGTTCCTACTTTTAAGGGAGGTATTGTTTTCGATACGCGCGATAATCGGCCAAATCCGATGAAAGGAATGTGGACGGAGGCTGTTTTACTCGGTTCTCCTGAATTTTTGGGTGGCGAAACAAGTTTTGTAAAACTGAGTTTGATTCATCGTCAGTATTTTACCATTGCTCCTAAAAAATTATCGTTTGTGTATCGTTTGGCGTATCAAACAACACTTGGTGGCGACGTTCCTTATTACTATCAAACGCAAATGATTACCTCCGTTTTAAAAGGAGCCAGTTCCGAAGGCTTGGGAGGTGCAAATTCATTACGTGGTATTCGCCGAAACCGAGTTGTTGGCGATGCGTATTTTTTAGGAAATGTTGAAGCCCGTTGGAAATTTGCCCGCTTTCAGTTTATAAACAACAACTTTTATCTGGGATTAAATGCTTTTGCCGATTTTGGAAAAGTAACCAGTAAAATTGATGTGAAACGGGAAAATGTAATTGATTATCTTGCTTTGTATCCGGGATATGATTCCGAGAATAACTACTTTGATAGTGGCGCCGAAGCGATGCACTATTCTTATGGATTGGGACTGCGGGTTGTAATGAATCAAAACTTTATTATCCGTTGCGATTATGGAATGGCTGCCGACGAACGCGATGGCGATTCGGGTGTGTACATTGGTCTCAACTATTTGTTCTAACAGAAAATAAACAAATAAATATCCGGCGAAATTTTGAGGAAAATCGAAGATCCGATCCTTTTTATTCTAAACATAAAAGGATCGGATCTCTTTTATACTGAGACTGAATACTGAACACTGAACACTGAGACTGAGACTGCCAACTTTCTTCTGATTTATCAACTCAACGACAAAAAACTTTATGTCAACGAAAAAAATCGTTGTTTGCAGAAATAGCCTTTACTTTTGATTTAGTAATTAATATTTAATGAAATGAAACGTACACGAATTTTATTCATAATTGGAGTATTGGCGCTTTTTTTATCGGGGTGTGTGGTTTATTCTTTTTACCCGCTTTATACCGAAAAAGATTTGTTTGAAAATGATATTCTTTTGGGAGATTGGTTTGAGGATGATGACCAGGATGTATTTTTCGATGAAGGTGATGATGAGTGGAAATTTGAACACTCTTTTATCGGGAATAAAGAGGATAGTATTCGTGATAAAAAATCGTACCTGTTAACGCTCACCTCAAAGGAAAATGAGCTTGAAAAAGAGTCCATGTTTAAAGTTCATATTATTCAACTTGCCGGTCAGTATTTTCTCGATTTTTACATTGAAGATTATGGCGGCGAAGATGAGATTTCTTTGGCCACCTTACATTTGGTGCCGGTACATACTTTTGCCAAGCTAACTATTTACGACGATCGGCTTGAAATTAAATGGTTCGATCCGGGATGGCTCGAAAACCTGATAAAGGAGAATAAAATCAGAATTCACCACGAGAACAACGGCGACTATATTCTGTTAACCGCAAAACCGGGCGAATTGCAAAAGTTTGTTACGAAATATGTAAATTCGGAGGAAGCCTATAAAGATGGTCTGGAAGTGGTTTTACACCGAAAATAAATGGAACGGTATTTAAATATTGTCATCAGTCGTTTATCAAAAGACAGGGTATTGCAACATATCCTGTTTTGGTGTTTGTCGTTTTTAATATTAATGAACATATTAAAAGTATCGGCCGAAGTAAAACGCATCGACCTTATTTATACAGCTGTTTTTCATGTTCCCATTGTGTTGGTTGTTTATTTGAATCTGCGCTTGATTTTTCCGCTCTTTTGGGAGCAGAAACGGTATTTTTATTATTCGTTGGCAGTAGTTCTGTTGGTTGCACTGGGCTCCGGTTTCTATCTCCTGCTATTCGACAGTTGGATCGATCATATTTTTACCGGCTACTATTTTATTGCCTATTATAGCTTTTGGGATATCTCACTGTACTTTGTTATTTATTTGTTTGCAACCAGTTTGTTGCGGCTGGCACGAGGTTGGTTTCGGGTTCAGGAGCTTGAAAATGAAAAAACTATGGCTGAGTTAAAAGCGCTTAAATCGCAGATTAATCCTCACTTCTTGTTTAATTCGTTAAATAGTATCTACAGTCTGGCACGAAAAGAGTCGAAAGTAGTGCCTGAAAAAATAGTTCAATTGAGTGATTTAATGCGGCACATAATTTACGATTCTGATGTGGAATACATCTCATTGGAAAAAGAAGTAGATATGGTGCAAAATTATATGGAGCTGCAAAATTTACGTACTCAAAAGGATGCAAAAATTGAGTTTGAAACGGTTGGAGAAATAAAAGGAAAAAAGATTGCCCCGCTTATTTTTCTTCCGTTTGTGGAAAATAGTTTTAAGCATGGTTTAAAAGGAGGAGCAAAAAATGCTTTTGTACAAATCAGGCTCGAAGTTTTGGATAAAGTGATGTATTTTGAAATTGAGAACAGTAGGGGAGAAACTACCGAACCGGCAAATAACCAGTACAAAGGTATTGGCATCGAGAATGTTAAAAAACGGCTGGAACTAATTTATCCCGATCAGCATTTGCTGCAGATTTCGAAAAGCGATGAAACTTTTAAAGTACTTTTACAGCTGCAGTTAAAATAATTGTAAGGAAAGAATAAAGCCGTTTTTGAGTTGGATAAAAATGACTTCCAACTTCTAACTTCGGTCTTCTGACTTCTAACTTTTTAGTATGAAATTAAATTGTGTAATAATAGATGATGAACCGCTTTCGCAGGATGTACTTGAGGATTTTGTAAAAGCCTGCCCTGAACTTAAACTGGTAGCCATTTGCAACGATGCTTTGGAAGCGGGAGCAGTGTTAAAAAGAGAGTCGGTTGATTTGCTTTTTCTTGATATAAATATGCCGCGGCTTAGTGGAATTGGTTTTATAAAAAGCCTGAAAGAACCTCCGCTGGTTATTCTGGTAACCGCTTACCCCGAATACGCCATTGAAGGATTCGAAATAGAAGCACTTGATTATTTGCTAAAACCTGTAGCTTTTAGTCGTTTTAGAACTGCTGTAAACAGAGCTGTGGAGCGTTTTCTTGCAAAAGAGGAAAAGGAAGTAAAACACGTAATGGTACGCGCAAATAAAAAGAACTACAGAATTAACTTCAACGAAATTATTTATCTGGAAGCACAAGGCGATTATGTTCGTTTTGTTACTGAAGAACGAGCACTAATGGTGCACGGAACCTTAAAGGAGTTTCTGGAGCAACTCCCTTCAAATCAATTTGAAAGAATTCATAAATCATATGTGATTTCGTTGGGGAAAGTGGTATATCTGGAAGGGAATCAGGTGAAGCTTGGAGAATACAAGCTGCCGGTTAGTTTAAGTTACAAAGATGTTTTAAACGAAAAACTAAAATTGTAGAAGGCAGCTTCTGTTGTGTTCTACTAAATTTTGTTTACTGCTATTTTGAAAGTAATAATCCAGCTGCTGCACTTTATTTGAAATGATTTTAAACGATACAAAAAAGGCATAAATCAATCGATTTATGCCTTTAAATTAATTTATATTTTCTATTAAAATTTGAATCCCAAAGTAAATATTACATCGTGATTTAATGCACTGTATTCAACAGGCGATGGTTGCGGATAAATGCTTGTGTAAGGTGCCGAATATGGCAACTCATTTACAATATTATCAGTTAAACGGTAGGCAATATCAAAAGTGAAACTTCCAAAACGATATCCTAATCCAGCGGTGTATGTCATTAAGCGGTCATCCGATTTGAACTGTTCGTTACCAAACGATTCGCTTTTATAAGCTGATGGATAAAATTCGTAACCGGCACGTAAACTCAACTCATTTGTTGCTTTTAATTCACCGCCAACACGAATGTTTCCAACCGATTTAAAAGTCTCTGTTATTTCCTGGTTTTCAGATGTGAAATTATAACCATCACCGCCTTTTCTAAGCTTGTTGTTACTGTAATCAACATATTCGTAATCAACACTTATAATTCCTTTTTTTGCAATAACAAAAGCGCCACTAAAGGTTGCTCTTAACGGAGTTTCAAGATTGTAATCGTAATTGTTGTAAGGAGAATGACCTTCGTCATCAGTTATACCGCCGTCTTCAAAATTGTTTCTTGAATACATCGAAGTATGGAAAAAATCGTGAAGATTATAAAAGGTTGGCGTTTGAATAGATGCACCTAATCTAACTTCGTTAACTGGCTTATAAATAATTCCAAAGTTGAAATCGTAACCGGTTCCTGTAGTTCTCAGGTATTCGGTAAAACGCATGCTTTCAAAATTTGGTATATCGCCTTGTGCATCCCATTCTTCGTAAGTGCTGCTTTGTTTGTAATAAATATCAGTAATTCCCAGCGAGGCTCCCACATACAATTTATGATTGAAATTTAATCCGGCAACAAAAGAATATTTATCCATTGAGCCCGAACGCGAAATACTTTTTCTTTGAGAAACCGGGTGGTTGTTTACGGTCTGATCGAATGGATTGATTTGAATATCTGTTCGCCAGAAACCTGCATCTTCATCGTAATACATTAAATCAGCTCCCGAGTTATTATCCGAGTTGTAATAAGCCAGTTCTTCGTAAAAATCACTCCAACCATTGTTTGGATCTTCACCATTTGCATTCTCTACCAAATCATCCAAAAACGAACTGGTTACGCCCGAAGCACCTGCCAATGAATAGCTGTTAAAATCTTTAACACGATTGTAACCGATACCCAAATTCAAACTAATAAGTCCTACTTCGCTAGTGTTTGATGTTGGAATGCTGGTTACATAACTAATGTTGTTTAAGGCAAAGTTGTATTTGTTATCTTCCATCGACGTGTTCATATAATTGCCTTCAACCGATGAGTAGGTAAATTTTGGTGTGAAAGCAAACTCAGAAGTTCGATACAATGCTATACCTGCAGGGTTTATGGCAGCTGATGTAAAATCACCACCTAAAGCTCCAAAAGCATTTCCCATTGCGCCTGCACGAGCAGTCCCTGTAGTTTGTATGTTCGAAAACCTTAATGCATCCACCATATCTTGCGCTTGTACAAAATAGGGCACAACGAATGCTATTGCGAGAATTATCAGACTTTTTTTCATCTCAGTTTGTTTTTAATTTTCTTTGGCTTTTGCGGCAATACAGCCTTTTTTCGCAAACTGCTTACCATGCAAATATTAATTGTTTGTTTTCAGCGTTGTTTTACCGGTGTAAAATTATCTACGGCCACCGCCGCCACTGCTTCTTGAACTACCAGAAGAACCTGAACTTCTTGACCCGCCTGAAGAACCACTGCTTACACTGCTGCTGCGGCTACTTGAACCACTACTGCTGCTGCGGTAACTGCTACTGCTGCTACTTCTCGAAGGTGTACTGCTTTGGTAACTGCTTGACGATTTTGTTGAAGATGGAGCTCTGTAACTTCTTGACGATGTTCCACTGCTGGTGCTTCTGTTGTAAGTTGAACTTGACCTGTAACTTTTGTTATAGGTTGAAGTTGAACGTGGCGTAGTATAACTGTTCGATGATGATGACGAACGGTTGCTGTTGTTAACTACTCTTGGTTGTGAGTACGAACTACGGGTACTGCTTGGTCGGGTATAACTTTGCGTACGCGAAGTAGTGGCAGCTTTTGTTGTTGTTCTTGCTGTATTTGCTTCTGAGGAGGTTCTTCTTCTTTCGGTTAAAACCTGTGAGTCAGAAGTCGATTTTGTTGTTCCCGATGCGCGGGTTCCGGTTGCCTGACTTCGGGCAGAAACCGCACCACTGGTAGTACTTGATCTTCTTGGATTATTGGAGGAAGCCACTGCCGCGGATGATGTTCCTCTTCTGTCGCCTCTATATACATTTGTACCTGTTGATCTTCTTTGTCCGTAAGTATAGTCTCCGCCGTATCCAGGGTAAATAGGATGTGATGGGTAACCGGGGTAGTAACCTCCGCCCCAATATCCGCCACCATAATAAGGTGGGTAATAACCCCATCCGTAACCAGGATAACCCCATCCGTAACTTGGGTAACCCCAACCGTAACCTGGATATCCCCATCCATAACCAAAACCTAAACCCCAGCCCATAGAAAACGACCATCCGGGATAATAAGAAGAATAGTAAGGATCATAAAAGGGATCGTAATAATTCCAGCTGTCCCAGTAAAATGGATCGTAGTAATAAGGACGGTGGAAACGACGGATACGGTATGCATAATCTAACTCCTCACCATCGTAATAATTATTAATGACGTATTTCATTTCGTCATCGTTGTAATAAACAGTTGTGTCGCTGGCTTGCATTTCCATTTGTTCCATGTTGTAACGCAACACATCTGCATCTTCTTCACTGCCTTCAAAAATGTAATTGTTCATGGTATTTGTACCATCTTCATTTTTTTCAATTTGGCTAACAATCATTGTATTTGCCGATTTCTCAACCGGCTTTTCAGCCACTTTTTCCTGAACTACAATTGGAGGAGGTACATCACCCGGATTAAAATAAATATCATCGGAATAAGAACTGGAAACGTAACTTCCCGTGCTACAGGCTCCTAAGAAAATTGCCAGTATGCTTAATAATGTTAATCTTGATTTCATAACGTATCCTCCGTTTATTTAATGTCAATAATAATTACTTTATTTGTAAGCTCAAAATATAATATAAGTTAAAACAAAATCTATACCAAATATTAGATTATGGCGAAAGAATTGACTTCGCGAAGCGAAAATTACTCACAATGGTACCAGGATTTGGTAATGAAAGCAGACCTTGCAGAAAACTCTGCAGTGAGGGGTTGTATGGTTATAAAACCTTATGGTTATGCGATTTGGGAGAAAATGCAGGCCGAATTAGACCGCATGTTTAAAGAAACAGGTCACGTAAATGCATACTTCCCTTTGTTCATTCCAAAATCTTTTTTTAGTAAGGAAGCCGACCATGTCGAAGGCTTTGCAAAAGAGTGTGCGGTAGTGACACATTATCGATTAAAAAATGACGAGGAAAACGGTGGTGTAATAGTAGATCCGGATGCAAAACTTGAAGAAGAATTGATCGTTCGTCCGACTTCAGAAACCATAATCTGGAGCACCTATAAAAATTGGATTCAGTCGTATCGCGATCTGCCAATTTTGGTGAATCAGTGGGCGAATGTGGTGCGTTGGGAAATGCGTACACGTTTATTCTTGCGTACTGCCGAATTTTTGTGGCAGGAAGGACACACAGCGCATGCAACACAGGCAGAGGCAATCGAAGAGACAGAAAAAATCATAAACGTTTACGCCAATTTTGCTGAGAACTTTATGGCTTTGCCTGTAATAAAAGGTTTAAAATCGGCTAACGAACGTTTTGCCGGTGCTTTGGAAACTTATTCCATTGAAGCTTTAATGCAAGACGGGAAAGCATTACAGTCAGGGACATCGCACTTTTTGGGACAAAACTTTGCGAAAGCTTTTGATGTGAAATTTGCCAATAAAGAAGGCAAGGAAGAATATGTTTGGGCTACTTCGTGGGGGGTTTCAACTCGTTTGATGGGGGCACTTATTATGGCGCATTCCGACGATAATGGTTTGGTACTTCCTCCAAAGCTGGCTCCTCACCAGGTGGTTATTGTTCCTATTTACCGCAACGAAGAGCAATTGGCTGCCATTACTGACAAAGTAGATGAAATTATTGCCAAGTTGAAAGCGCGTGGAATTTCGGTAAAATACGACGACCGCGACACACGTAAGCCGGGCTGGAAATTTGCAGAATATGAATTAAAAGGAGTGCCGGTTCGTTTGGCTATGGGACCGCGCGATTTGGAGAACGGTACTGTTGAAGTTGCCCGCCGTGATACCTTGGAAAAAAGCGTTGCAAATCTTGATAATATCGACGAGTATATCGAAACATTACTGGACGATATTCAAAACAATATTTTCAAAAAAGCTGCCGACTACAGAGCAGAACACATAACCAAAGTAGACTCGTGGGACGAGTTTAAAGATGTGCTGAAAAACAAAGGTGGTTTTATTTCTGCCCATTGGGATGGAACTTCAGAAACTGAAGATCTGATTAAAAACGAAACCAAAGCAACCATTCGTTGTCTTCCTTTAGAGTACGAAGAGGAAGAAGGTGTTTGTGTTTATTCAGGAAAACCATCGAACAGACGTGTTTTATTTGCATTGGCATATTAGTCAGGGATGCCATCTGTTTGTGTTGAAAAAACACAGATGGCATTCTTATAAAGAAAAAGCAGCTCAAAAGGGCTGCTTTCTTTTTTTATACTAATTGCTTTGCTTATTTTTATTTTTCAAAATAACACATCCGATGAAAGCAAAAGAAGTTCGGGCTTCGTTTCTTGAAGCACTGGTTATAAAATCAACCGTCAAACAGCAAGTGTATGAGAATACGCAGATCGCTTTTACCATCTTAAAAAAGGTGTTAAACGGTCTCGAAAAAGAGTATCAGAAAACTTTAAAAGATAAGGTTGCTGCAGAAGCGATGCCCTATTACAAGGAACGTGGTCCCTTTGAAGTAGAGTTTAAAGTAGGAAGCGATCTGTTGATTTTTAGTATGCACTCGAATGTTTTTGATTTTGACGACAAACATCCGATCTGGAAAACGCCATACATTGAGGAGGATCCGATGAGAGCATATTGCGGAACAATAAACATTTACAATTTTCTTGCTGATTCGTTTAAATACAACCGTTTAAACGATTTGGGTTATTTGGTTGCCCGAATTTTTGTGAACAAAGACAAGCACTTTTTTGTAGAAGGAAAACGTCAGGATGATCAGGTTGTGAAGGATTTTGCCATTGATGCCATTTCTCCGGGAGTTGTTCGACAAATTGTTGAAACGGCCATACAATATAGTATTGAGTTCGATTTATTGGTTCCTCTTTACGACCAGGTAAAAGTGGCAACCGTTGATCAAATGCGGCAAAAAATAAGTCACTCGAAAATGACAACCGGCAAACGTTTGGGGTTCGCATTTAATTCTGACGATGTGTAGAAAAGTTGGCAGTGTGCAGTGTTCAGTGATCAGTGTTCAGTTAAAGGTTTTGAGATTAAACAATGACACATTCTGAAATAGAAAAATAGAAAAGAAAAACACCATAGGAGTTAAATGTAAATAGCAACAGATTTTACCCTGTTGATTGAAACAAGAAAAATAAAAAGGTGCTTTAACAAAAGCTTATTGCAAAGCCGGCGTTTCATGCACCGTAAATAAACAGGTAAATGGAAATGATGAAAAACTCCGTAGGAGTTTAATGATAATAGCCCCGGGTTTTAACCGGGGATTAAAACGAGAAAACAAAAAAGGTGCATCTGGAAAAGCAGATTGAAAGGCAAACAAAATCATGCACCGCATAATAATATTAACAAAAGAGCACAGACTCAAAAAAAGGACATTTTATACATGGAAAAAGTAGTAGAACGATTTATCAATTACGCAAAACAATACACCACTTCCGACCCACACAGTAAAACCTACCCAAGTACCGATCGTCAGCTGGTTTTTATGCAAAATCTGGTTGAGGAGTTGAAATCAATTGGTTTAAGTGAGGTGGAAATGGACAAATTTGGTTACGTTACGGCAACCATTCCGGCCAAAGGTGTTGACAACTCTCCGGTGGTAGGTTTTGTTTCGCACGTGGATACCAGCCCCGATTTTTCGGGCGAAAATGTGAATCCACAGATTATAAAAAATTACGATGGTTCGCCGGTGGTACTAAAAAATGGTGTTAGCATTCATCCTAACGATTTTCCTGAAATATTAAATTACAAAGGACAGGACCTGATTACTGCCGATGGTACGACTTTGTTGGGTGCCGACGATAAAGCCGGTGTTGCCGAAATTGTAACGGCAGCCGAATTGCTGTTGAATTCAAAAGATATTAAGCACGGAAAAATTCGCCTTGGATTTACTCCTGATGAAGAAGTGGGACGCGGAACCGATCATTTTGATGTGAAAAAATTTGGTGCCGATTTTGCCTATACCTTAGACGGTGGTGAAATAGGTGAGCTGGAATTCGAGAACTTTAATGCTGCGGGTGCTACAATTAAAATCAGCGGCAGAAGTGTGCACCCCGGAGCTTCAAAAAACAAAATGATAAATGCTCTTTTGGTGGCGCAAAAGTTAATTGGAATGCTGCCTCCAACACAACGTCCGGAGCATACCGAAAAGTACGAAGGATTTTTTCATCTTTTATCGTTAAAGGGAAATGTGGAAAGCGCTGATTTGTATTACCTAATCCGCGACCACAGTTTTACAAAATTCGAAGAGAAAAAGAAATTGCTGACTGAAGTGGTTGGGTTAATTAATCTTGAGTACGGCAAAGAACTGGTTCAGATTGAGCTGGAAGATCAGTACTACAATATGCGCGAAAAAATTGAACCGGTAATGCACGTGGTTGAAGTGGCCCGACAAGCCATGCTTGATGCAGGTGTTGAGCCCAAAGTTAAAGCGATTCGGGGAGGTACCGATGGTGCACGTTTGTCGTATGACGGTTTGCCTTGTCCGAATATTTTTGCAGGCGGTCACAATTTCCACGGACCATTCGAATTTGTTCCGATTCCCTCGATGTTAAAATCGGTTGAAGTAATTTTAAACATTGCCAAAGCAGTAGGTAAGCTGAAAGTGTAAAAAAGTACAGTGATCCGCAAGTCTGAAAACGTGCGTGTAACGATTGGAGCGTCATCCTGAACTTGTTTCATCATCTTTCCTGATTATGCATGAGGTTCTGAAACACGTTCGGAATGACCTTATTAAATAGAAATCAATTATGCTCGAACAATTCATTCAGAATATAAAAGAAAAGCAACTGATTAAACCCGGACAGAAGGTTTTGCTGGCAATTAGCGGTGGCATCGATAGTATGGTGCTTTTGCATTTGTTCGGAAAATCGAATTTTGAATACGGCGTTATACACTGTAATTTTCGTTTGCGTGGTGCTGAATCGGATGGTGACGAAGACTTTGTGAGAAAACAGGTCCTGGTATCGGGTGTGCCTGCCTTTTTTAATAGCTTCGATACTACGGAGTATGCCAGGCTAAAAGGCATTTCCATTGAAATGGCAGCGCGCGAATTGCGTTATGCTTATTTCGAACAAATCAGGCAGGAACACAATTACGATTTTATTGTAACGGCTCATCATCAGGACGATCTGATTGAAACTTTCTTTTTAAACCTAACCCGGAAAACAGGAATTAAAGGCTTAACCGGAATAAAAGAAAAAGCCGGTAAAGTTGTGCGTCCTCTATTGTTTGCCGGCCGCAACGAAATTGAAGCCTACGCTTCGAAACATTATATTGAATACCGCGAAGACTCGTCGAACGACGAAGTAATATATCAACGCAATTTTTTAAGGCACAAAATTTTGCCGCTCTTTACCGAGTTGAATCCATCGTTTAAAAAGAATTTTTTAGCCAGTGTTGAAAACCTGAAGGCAGCGGAACAGGTATATTCCGGTTTTTTAACTACCGAAAAATCGGGGGTGGTTTCTTTATCGGACGAAGAAGTTTTAATTGATATTCAGGCGCTGCAAAATGCGGCATTCCCCAAAACCCTGTTGCTTGAAATATTATCAGAATATAATTTTAATGCAGCAGTTGTAACGGAGGTGTACAACAGTCTTAAAAACGAATCGGGGAAAACTTTTTTTTCGAAAACACATCGTTTGATTAAAGACCGAGAACAACTTTTTATTTCGGAAGTAAAGGAAAACGACGACAAGATTTATTATATCGAAGATGACGATATTGAATTGTTTGAGCCTTTTGAGATGAGCATTGAAAAAGTGGATGCCAGCGATTTTGAATTAATACGCGATGCGCGATGTGCTTGTATCGACAGAGACGAAATTGAGTTTCCACTCCTAATTCGGAAATGGAAACAAGGAGACTATTTTCAGCCGCTTGGAATGACTGGTTTCAAAAAAGTAAGCGATTTTTTTATCGATCAAAAAATTCCGATTCACGAAAAAGAAAATACCTGGTTGCTGTGCAGCGGTAAAAAAATTGTGTGGATCATGGGCCATCGCCTCGACAATCGTTTTAAAGTTACTGCAAACTCTAAGCAGGTACTTAAAATTGAAATGCTGAAGTGAGTGAGTGAGTGAGTGAGTGAGTGAGTGAGTGAGTGAGTGAGTGAGTGAGTGAGTGAGTGAGTGAGTGAGTGAGTGAGTGAGTGAGTGAGTGAGTGAGTGAGTGAGTGAGTGAGTGAGTGAGTGAAGGGAAAATTTTTGGTTGTTTATCCGGAGTTCGCTTTTTAATTCAACGATATGTGATTTTTTCTGACGCCGGAGCTGTTAAATATTGGTAGCCCGGTGTATTTGGCCGGGTATTAAAATATTAAAAATAATTATCGTCCGGCGACGAAAGTAGATTAATGTGCATTGTTTGTTTCGGACGAAAAATCAATGGCCGGGATTTTTATAACCGTATTCATAACAGCGTTATTTACATCGCAGGTAAGCAGTAGTTCTTTGGTTTTGGTGTTGTAGTTTTGAATACTCTTTCTGGGCAGGTAGCAAAAATTCCGCCGGTGGTATTCTGCAGGCGAAACTTAAAATTAACCTGAACGAAATGATCAACTTTTCGTTGTATAAGACAGGACATTGGAAATATTTGAATGAATTTTCCGTTCAACAATTATAAGGTATTTTTAAATTCCTAAAAGAGAAACAATTAGAGTCAGAAAAAGAAAAACAAGTAGCTATGAAAAAGGTTTTGTATGTAATCGCACTGGCGGTACTTTTTTTTACCGCGTGTAATGATGACGACAACAACAACAATGGAAATGAAGGAGATGGAAGATTGACAATTCGTTTAACCGATGCCCCGGCAGATTACGAAGAAGTTTTAATTGATTTACAGGAATTGTGGATAAATATAGCCGACGACTCGACCGGATGGACAGAGTTGCCACTGGAAGTAACCGGGCAGATCGATTTGCTGGAGCTTGCCAACGGAAATGATACCATTCTGTTTGATGACAATTTCCCATCAGGAAAAATCTCACAAATGCGCATGATTTTGGGCAGTAATAACGAGATTAAAGTTGACGGTGAGTACCACGATTTAAAAACTCCATCGGCACAACAATCTGGATTAAAATTTAATATCAACGAAACACTTGAGGAAGGTATTGAATACGAAATGTGGATTGATTTTGATGCAGCACGGTCTGTTGTTGAGAAAGGAAACGGACAGTTTTCGCTTAAACCGGTGATAAAAGTATTTACCGAAGCCAGTGGTGGTTCAATTACCGGAGTGGTTTCGCCGGTTGATGCACGGGCTTTGGTGCAGGCTATTTCTGCAACAAACGATACCACAAGTACTTTGGCCGATACACTTACCGGAGTATTTCTGATTCGGGGCCTGGAAGCTGGAACTTATAAGTTGGATTTTACTCCGGATACAGCCTATCAGACCAGGGAGATTAAAAATGTAGATGTAACTGTTGGAATGGTTACTGATTTGGATACCGTATTTTTTACAGGCAGTAATTAATGAAATAGATTGCTATAAAATTGAACCGTTCCTTTTACAGGGGACGGTTTTTTTATAAGCTCCTGTCACCATTTTTCTGATTAGTTTTGATTTCTAACTTCATCCTGGATTTTTGCCATCTAAATTCGTTACACCAATTCTACCAAAGTAATTTCGGGAGGCATCCCTATTCTTCCCGGAAAACCAATGTATCCAAATCCGCGGTTTACATATAAATATTGTTCGCCTTCACGGTACAAACCACCCCAACGTGGGTATTTGTATTGAATAGGACTCCATTTTATACCTGCACGTTCAACGCCAAACTGCATGCCATGTGTATGCCCGGCAAAGGTAATATCGATGTTTGAATCAGGGAGAACTTCGGCATCCCAATGCGAGGGATCGTGGCTCATTAATATTTTAAAGGGCTGATGTTCTGCCTTTGAATGTGCTTGTTTTAAATCGCCATGTTGTGGGAAAGGCGGTTTTCCCCAGTTTTCCACACCTATTAATGCTATTTCTTCATCGCCAATTGTAATGGTTTCACTTTCGTTAAGAAGCAGGCGGAAGCCCATTTCTTTATGGAAATGTTTTATCGCGGCCAGATTTTTAGCCTTTTCTTCGGGTGTTTCCCAATGCGAATAATCTCCGTAATCGTGGTTACCCAGTACCGAAAATTTCCCGATTTTAGCTTTCATCTTTTTAAGTACCGGAGCCCAGCCTTCGGTTTCTTCGGCAAAATTATTTACAATGTCGCCGGTAAAAAGAATCAGGTCGGGTTCCTGCTGGTTAATCAGCTCAACGGCTTTCTCAATCTGTTCGTATTTTTTGTTAAAACTCCCCAGATGCATGTCCGAAATCTGAACAATTTTAAGTCCCTTAAATGCTTTGGGAAGGTTCGGAAAACTTATTTTTTCGCGCATTACGCGGTAAGCGAACTTTCCTTTGGTTACACCATATACTATACTTGCAAACGGAATTGCTGCAACAATAAGCCCCATTTGGTATAAAAACTCCGATCTCTCCATTTTCCTCTCCGAATTAAATTGTGGAACTCTTTTTTCCTTTCTCCCCCCGAACCATTTAAGAATTAGTTGAATCAGAAGTTGAATATCTTTTATAAAAACAAAAACTATAAAAACGAATTTGGGAATATAAAAAACTGCAAAAGCAGCAACCAAATAACCAACAAAAACATAGGCTTCCGATTGTTTTACATTTTTTATACCTGCCATAAACCAGATAAAACCGGAAAAAATAATGGCTGAAATTCCCCAAAACAAGAAACCGAATAATCGTTTGGCAATGCTGCGCTTCATTTTTGCAAGCAACGGCCTTATGCCACGCCAGCTATACAAATCCAGCAGCAACATAATCAGTAAAAGTGGTATCATTACAAAGGCACTTGCTCTCATTCTTTCTAAATCTTTTGAAAGTGGTTACAGCTAACAACAGTTTTTTTGGAAAAATGTTGCTAAAGGTAGTAAAGTCTTATTTTTATTAAAATAAGTTCAGAAAGAAGGGTCTTTTCTTGATCACCCATACTATCTCGTGGATTTTATTACAGAGTTCTCGCTTTCTTCTCAGCCAGAAACTTCATCCGGATTAAGTTTGTATGGTCCATCGTTTCATCGTTCGGATTTCCAGTTTTCGCGATGCTTCAATCTTGATGCTAAACCAGACTAAAAGAGGTCGGTTGCTTTGTCTTGCATGTTTACCGTTTGTCTTTGATGTTGAACACAGTTGGCGGTCCTGACAGAAAAGCCTCATGAAAATTTAATCTTTTTAGGCCAAATACTCCAACACATCGTGTAAAATAATGTGCCGCTCTTTAATGGGGAATATTATAAAGTCGTGCTGCATACCCTCGTATTCTTTGTAAATGATGGAAGTATTCGAAGCTTCTGTTTTTTGTTTTAACAAGCGGCAGTCGGGTAGAAAAAGTTCGCAGGTACCAATAAATACTGCTACACTGTTTAAATCGTTCATATTTCCATAAAGAGGCGATAGAATGGGAGCCTTCAAATCCAAGTCATCAGAAAACCATGCTGCACACTTTTGTAAGGTTTTGGCAGAAAGGATTAAATCTAAAGTTTCCTGTTTCTTAATGTCGGTGTTGCTTATCGAAAGATCGAGCCAGGGCGATAATAAGGCAATTTTCTTGGGCCTGCGTTTAAATTGGATATTACGCAACGTTTGCGCAAAAGCCAGACAAAATCCGCCACCGGCCGAGTCGCCCAACAAATAAAACGTATCGTTTGGGTGTTTGTGGCAAAGTTGGGTATAAGCTTCGGCAAGCATGGTATGTGCTTTTTTGTAATTGTGTTCGGGTGCCAGCGGGTATTCAATAAAACTAAATTTACACTCCAATTTTTTCACAATTTGTTCCACCATCCACCAGTGATTTTTTTGCACTTCAACGGTATATCCACCGCCGTGTAGAAAAACAATGTGTTTGTTTGTAGTGCTGCTGTGCGAGGAAAAAGTCACCACATTTCGCCGGTGCACTATAAACTCATCGACTTTGTATTTTTTTAGTCGGCGCGGGAATTTGAATTTCCGGGAGCGCTTAGCCTGTAACATCATTTTGCTGGCCATCTTTTTAGCATTTACCAGCTTGAGTAAAAAAAACGTGAATTTGGTTTGCGCATCCATTATTGTCAGCCTTTTTTCTTACTGTTTTTAATTACTTTATCGGCAGCCAGTTTACCGGTTAACACCGAAATTGGCATTCCTGCAGGACTAAAAGCCCATTGCCCGGCCTGGTACACATTGGGCAATACGGTATTCATCGATTTGGCAACGCGAAGCATTTTATTCACTACCGGCATATACGGATTGGTAAATGCCCATCCTGTAATTCCGCCTTCGGTTGAATCGGTGAGTTTTTGGATGGTTAGCGGTGAGGAAGAAAATCGATGCGAAACTTTTTCCTTAAATCCGGGATAAATCGTTTCATCCAGAATTTGAATGAGTTGCTGCTCGAGTATTTCTTTTATTTCAGACGTCCATCCCAAATCATCGATTTTTTTGGCCAGCAAATAATCGAATAGTAAACTTACTACCACTCCGGTTTTCCCTTTGGGGGCCATGGCAGGGTCTCGCAATGCAGGAATAGCAATTTCGAGCGTGTTTAAATCGCAATATTCTTTTAGGTAATGTATCAATCGTTCTTTTAGTGGCGTGTTGTTTGGATCAACGAATTCGCTGGTCATAAAATCGTTAAGCACTGTTTTGTCCACTGCCGACACTCCTTTTTTTTCGGGTGTGTAAAAAAAGTGCCCGGTACATTTTTCTAAAAAATATTCAGGTTCCAAATCTACTGTTGTATACACCGAATACACCGAGTCGCCGCCCCGTAAATCTTTGTAGTAGTTTATTTTGTCCTTTATTTTAGCAACTAGTTTTTTACTGTTAATCGTATCGGTAGGAATTCGTTTGTACAATTGGTTTAAATCGGCCGCCCAAATTAAATGCTCGTAATAAACTTTGTTCCCGCTGTGGTCAGTTACAAATTTCTGCTCGGGGTTATGTTCTGCAATACTTGTTGACGTTTGAATTACGCCGCCGTTATTTTTTATGTAATCTTCCAACGCATAAATCACCGTTGCCGTGCCGCCTTTGGGGTAGTGATAATCGAGGTACAAACTAAAATAACTCAAGGCAAACGAGGCTGGCGTTTTCTGAAAAAAGTGTTGCCCAATAACATCAATCAGCGCCTGGTTTTTTGTAAAACGTAGCAGGTACTCATCAACCGGTTCTTCCAGTTTATTAATTTTCCGAATGGTCATTAAAAACTTAAACATCCAGGGCAAAAGCACTGTTCTGACGTATTTTTTGTCCTTCTTTAAATCCATAAAAGAGGGATTATCGATGCCGTAAAGTACATCCATGTACTTCATACTTTTCCGAACTTCCTGAATAATCTTTTTAATATCCCCGGCATTATTGGGAAATTCCTTTATAAGAAACGCCTGGTAGTCATCAATACTTTCCTCATTTTCAATAACCATTACGGAATTGGCAACACCTATGGATGTTTTACTTTTTACAAAATCAATTTCAATACCTAAAGCACGAAGCATGGGGAAAAGTATGCCCGAGTTTTCCATCGAACGCAAACCTCCGTCAAAATAAACACCGTTTCGCTGGAAGGTTTGAATTAGGCCGCCCACTTTGTCCTGTTTCTCGAAAAGTGCCACTGTTTGCCCGGCTTTTGCTACAAAAGCCGCAGCAGTTAAGCCTGCAATTCCTCCTCCAACTACTATTGTATGATACTGTTTGTTTGTCATTTGCTTTCACGTTAATGCCGCACGAGATGCCTATTGCGTGCTGTTTTCTGTTAAACCCCCAAGTTTTAAACTATGCTCCCAAAGTTTTCTGGCTTCTTCAAGGTCCCAGGCCGGTGGTGCAGGAACTTCCTCAGTGGTTAAGCAAAAGAATTTGCCGCTGATTCCTTCCACAGCTTTCGATACACCTAAATAGTACAGCGAATCAGAAGCAATGTCGGTGGGACGTAGCATTTTATCGATCACATTTCTTTTATACCACTTGTAAACCGGGCCATTGTCTTTTCCCGAATTCGATTCAACAGCTCCCGGGTGCATGGCATTGATGGTGACAAATGAACCTTCAAATTTTTCCTTAAAAATGTGCATCGAAAGCAGTTGAGACAGCTTCGCCGAACCGTATGCTTTTAATCCTGAATAGCGCCTTTTTTTCCAATCCAGATCATCCAATTGTAAGCCCCATGGCGCAAAACGATGTCCTTCTGAATTATTCATAATAATTCGGGCACTGTTCTGGGCTTTTAACTTGTCGATTAGTTTGTAATTAATGATAAACGACGACAAATGGTTGACCACAAAAACCAGATCAAGTCCTTTGTCTGTTAATTGTTGTTTCGACAAGGTTAATCCGGCATTATGAATAAGGACATCAATGGGTTGATTCATTTCCGAAAGCTGATTTGCAACTTCGTGTATATCCTTAAGTTTACTTAAATCGGCAATTATATAATCGCATTTTATGGCGTATTTATTCTCGATTTCGGCCTTTAGCTCTTTCGACTTTTCTTCATTTCTGTTAATGCAAAGGATGTTGGCACCCATGGCTGCATATTTTTTTGCCGTATAAGTTCCAATACCCGATGTGGCTCCACTTATTACTACCAATTTATTTTCAAAACGATCGTCACAACTCAAGGGATCTTTTTTCCCGTTCTTAATCATTGCTACAATTTGCGAAACCTCGTATTGCTTAAAATATTTCCAGAAATTTTTATTTTTTGCCATAGTGCATTAAAAGAAGTTAGGTTCTTTGGGAAATAGTTCGTCGCGTATTGCCATTAATTCTTCAAGGGTATCAATGTCGTCGCTTACCGGAACCAGAAGAATCGGATTCATCCCAGTTGAAGGATGTTGAAAATTATTTGATGGTTGATCGAGTATCTTTTTGGAAGCACCAACTATAAACTGCTCTGAATCATCTTGCACATGTCCGGTTAATGTACCGTCGTTATTAAGTTGCAAATAATACGTAAAAATTTCTCTCCGTGTGATGTAGATTTCTCCCTTTATAATTTTTCCAATGTTGATATTAACTGTAACTCCCGGATTTCCATCTCCGTCGGGGTCGGTTAAGTTCGGGTCGTTGCGGTCTTTGGAAAGTGCTTGCAAAGGATCGCCATTAATTCCAAGTAAGGTAGGTGTTGGAGGCCTTAAAATATGCCATTGTCCATCTTTTTCGCTTATTTCCACTTTTTGGTGTTTAGGTTGTATGGCTTGCACCGATTCATCACTAAATTCCGAGGTTATCATTTTTTGATTGATTTTATGCGAGGCCCGTACAAATCTTTGCGACAGAATCAGGTCGTTATTGTCATCCAAATAAAAATCGCTAAAACCATAGGATATAATAAAGGTCAACATGGGCGTTTTGGTTGTTGTGTCTTCGTAAGAAACCACATCGTAGTGTGCATAATGACCCTGTAATAGTTTTTTTACTGAATCGATGCTGATTATAGAAGATTTTTCATTTTCGTATTTTGAAAAATCGTACAACGGCGACGCTGGCCAGGGAATTGGTTTAGCACAGGCAGTTATGATAAGAACAATACCAAAGAGGAGACTGTAATTTGCAAATTGTTTTCTTTTCATAGGTTTATCAGCTGTTTTAACCATAAATACTATTGGATATTACCCGAATTTTTTAATTAAAAACCTTCTGTACATTTTCCCGAAGCGGGGGATGTTGTTGAAAATATCGCCCCACAAATCGTAGTAATCGCGTTGTTCAAGAATAAAATTATCATCGCTTATCAGTAGTTTGGTGCAACCATACAGTGGTGTACTTGGATACTTTTTAAACATCATGGTCATTATCCATTCCATTATAATCACATTGTCATTCTGAACGATGGTAACAATTTCCATGTTTAATTGCTTGGTACGTTTGGTTAAACGATTGCACATATCTGTAAAATTATCAATTCCTTCTATACGCTGAATGGTGTCTTGAAAAACAATGTCTTTGTGGTAGTATTTAAAAATGTGCGACCAGTCGGGTTTTCCATCTGTATTGTAGGTGGTCGACCACAAGTCTTTAATTGTCTCGATGTTGAGTTGTCTTTTTTCCGAGTCGTCAATTCTTTTTTCGACATTATTATCTACCATATTATTTCTGTTTTAAGATGTAAACTGGAATGCATTTTATTGTAGTTGATTCACTTAGCTCAAAAATCATCTTATCGAATGGTGGTGGACCAAATTTCCCTTTGGCATCGTTCGAAAAACCAAAACCTTCTTTAGGCATTCCCACAAAATTTGTAGTTAGTTTTTTATCATTATTTTCATCGTGGAAATACTTAAAAGCATATTTGCCGGGTTTAAGATCTTTAATTTGTATCGTGCATTTATTATCGGTTATTTTTTCGGTAATGCCTTTAATAACTTCTTCGTTTTCGTTATTAAATTCCAGTAATATTTTTCCATCGCTGTTGCGTAAAGGTTCAATTTCAATGACCAGAGTAATTTGACCAAAAGAAATTGCAGGAGCGAGTATAAGTATAGTCAGTAGCAAAATCAGATTTTTCATGGTTTAACTTTTAAATGGTTTTTGCCAGTGTCTCTGAAAATAGTGATATTTTTTATTTGTTCGCAGTATCGTTCTATTTTTCTGAATGGGTAATGTTTGCATCTATGATTTTAAACTGTAATCTCAACTTTCGATTCAAAATAAAAGGATAATGTTGTTTAATAAAACGAAATAAATGTTGAACAATTGATCTTAGCTTATTGTTTTAAGTCTATAATTTTAAATATACTTTTTTGTTTTAAGTAAGATATTCAATAAATTAACAACAAAATAATTCCTATGAAGAAGATTATAATAGGTTTATTACTGTTTGCCGTTTTTGCTTGTAGCGACGATAGTGGCACTGATGTACCTGCATCGGATAAAGCAGAATTATTAGATTTTACCTTTGTAGCGGATGCTAATTTTAGTCCGGGAAAATCCTACATCGATTCAGAAAATGCAGAAGTGCATGTCTTCAGTTCAATTGATTTTTTAGGATTGACTTTCCCAATTACCCTAATTTCTGAAATTTCAGTTTCAGAAGGAGCAACTATTGTTCCTGCGTCGGGCACTTCGGTGACCTTTACTTCCCCGGAGGATTTTAAAAAATATACGATAACATCGGAAGATGGTCGAAACTCTGTTGAATATATTTTAACCATTCGAGATAAACAAATTCCGAATTCAGGATTTGAGAACTGGTTTCAGGAAATAGGAATGAATAGTCAGCCTTTTCAGCAACCCGGAAAATATGCCGAATCGACGGTTTGGGCAACAGCCAATATGGGCACAAGCATATACAGTATATATGGAACGACCCCTCAAGAGGAGGGGAGCAATACCCTGGTAAAGATAGAAACGGTACCAACTGTTGCTTTGCCTTTGGTGGCTGGCGCACTTTATGTTGGTAAATTCGATCTGGATGGAGCTATTGCAGACCCAACAAATCCGGTAGCTGCAGCTAAACTGGGGATTCCGTTTTACGGAAAACCATCCGCCGTTCAATTTAAGTATTCGTATCAATCGGGCGATCAACTGATTCAGGCGGTATTAAAAGATCCCGGAAATTTATTTGGTGGCTTTAATGTCTTTAATCTGGAAGGAAAAGACAAATTTGGAATAAAAGTAGTACTTGAAAAAAGAGTTGGAGAAGAGGTGACAGAGATTGCCAAAAAGGAGTTCGAAAGCAATGTTGATGTGGCTCAACTTACAAACCTTAAACTTGATTTAGAATATTTCTCTTCTGAAGAACCAACGCATTTTTATATTTCTTTTTCGCCAAGTTTTGATGGTGGTACTTTTAAAGGAGCTGTAGGCAGTACTTTAATAATCGACGATATTCAATTGATTTATGAATAAAACGTTCTTCGTACTTCTCTTTTTATTAAGCTTTACAAGTTTAATTGCACAAGATACCAAATGGCAGTTTTCCTCGTCTTTGGGAATTGACATGGGGGGAGCTATTCCGCTTCCTCTTTCAGAAGTACCCGACGATGCCAAAGGAACACCAAAACTAAAACCTAATTTGGGTATTGCTTTTCAGCGTAATTTGTGTGAGCGATGGAGTTTAGGCACCGAGTTAAGTTATCATACTTTATCCATCGACGCAATTGTAAACGTTGTCAGTCAGGCTTTTTGGTCAGATGACCGATCGTATGCCACTTATTTTTCAGGGGAAGCTTATTCCTCAACTGAATTACAATTTATTGAAATTCCGATACAGGCTTATTACCATGTTAACAGCCGCTGGTCGTTGGTTCTTGGAGCCTACTATTCTATTATTTTGAAAGGGAAATTGGAGACAGAAGGTAGAAATGGTTGGATTTCGGCGGATAAAAATGATACAGATAATGCACCTTTGCCCGGAACTCAAAATACCTTTTTCAATTTTAATGATGAACTGGATAATTACGATGTTGGTATGCTTCTTGGCTACCGTTGGAAAGTGTTTGAGCGTGTTCATCTGTGGGGACGTTTTAACGTGGGCTTTAAAAGTATTTTTGTTCCCGATTTCAATAACATTGATTACGAAATGTATCAATTCCGTTTTAGTACAGGTGTTTCGTTTGTGATGTGGAAACAGAGTTAATTCTTTTTAAGTGTTATTCTGAAAAGAAATTACAGGGAAAAATAGTACAATCATAAAAAGATTATTTGTACAAGTACCGGTAAAAGTGATGTCTGCTTTATTGTTTTTGTTTACAATGGTTTGTTCCGAATTCAAAATGCCGTAGTAAAAAGGATGGAGTCTGGTGTTTTAATCGAATTCAATCCGGGGTGGTTGCCAGGTTTGCGGATCGCTGTAAATGCCACGGGTAGTGCTCGAAACTTCCAACCATTGAGGCGTAATTTTAATAAGCAGGTAGTTGTCAGTCTTGTTGGGGTAAAAGGCTTCCCATTCTTTTTTCCACCTTTTATCTTTTTCCTTGCTATCGTTAATAAGCTCAGCTGTTCCCTGTATTACAACATAACCCGAAGCATCGCTGTCGAGATAGTACAAGCTTACCTGTGGATGGTTTTTTATTTGTACCACTTTTCTGCTGTTTGCATTTGTACCCAGCCAAATCGTAAAATTTTCTTCCGGCTGAAAAGGATCCATGGTTCGCACCCGTGTATTCCCGTCTTCATCAATAGTGATTAGTGCGCAGGTTTTAGCCGCCTTTATTATTTCACGCGCTGCAAGCAAAACCTGGTTTTGTGCAGTATCTTTTGCTTCTATGCTCTGACTAAAACCGGCATTGGGAATAAACAGATAAACAACAAACAATACGATGATGAGTTTTTTCGCTGATTTCATTGCTATTCGTTTTTGGTGAAGTTCTCTTCGATTTTTTCCTTGATTAAATGTAAGCAGAACAAACCATAAAGGCAAATAGCATGTTTACTGCAAATTCGATTTAAATTCAAACAAAGCAATTGGAATGTTTTTGTTGAATTGTCCGATTTATTATTTTATAAATTGTTTTGTAAAGTTTGAATAGGTTTTTTGGTTCTTATTCTTTCTTTTGAAGCTGCATTTTAGCTTCGTGCAGACTTTTAATTTCCCGACAAAGAGTTACAGTTTGACTTTGGTCAAAATTGGATTGTTATATTTGTTCTGAATTTAAAAATATTGAGTTATGCTTCGTTTTATTGTGTTGATTGTTTTGGCAGGTTTTACCCAAATTGCTTATGCACAGGTTCGCGCAACCACCGAATCGGGTAATAAGGTAATTTTGTATGATAACGGCACCTGGAAGTATGAAGAGAAAACAATAACTCAGGACTCGCAAACTGAAAAGAAAGTGGCGGTGATCACTACTCCTGTTGAAGTTGAAACAATAAAAATTGATTCCAGCCGCCAGTATGAAACCGAATCCACAGAGATTTTTTATGAAACGAGTAAAACACTTGAACGGTATTTTGGTGAGGAAAAAGGACGTATTCGCGGACGTATGAGCTGCGTAAATACTTTAGGAGACATTCAGATACGTTACGTGTGGGAAATTCCGGTGGGAGATGGCCAGCGTTATGTCGGACAATTCAAAGCCGGAAGTAAAATTACAGTGCATTTAATGAATGGCGATAAAGTGGAATTACAAGTGGGAGAGGACAGCAAACTGGAACCTCGTCCGAAATACAATTTTACAGCCATTTCCGGATTAACAAAAGCACTTACCAACGAGCAGTTGGTGGCTTTAACAGGGCAGCCTTTTCGACAATTAGAAGTAGAATGGAAGAAAAAGACAGATGTGTTCGAGGTGGATCCATCAATTTATTTCATCGAAAATTTGCCACGTGTATTTTAATCGTGAAGTTTGTTTGGTTTCCAATTAATGATTAAAATCCCACAATTAAATTCGGGACAAGCTCTGCAATTTTATTGCAGCTACTTTCAGTTTCTATAAACTTTTATAGTATTGGATGTCGGTTTTAGTACAGAGATTTGAGTGTTGAGAAACTCATTCGTGCCTTTTTCTTCTCTCATTTCTCAATACTTTCTACTCATATCTTTTTCTTTACTTATTTTGAATTTGATTCAATTTTAAACCTGTGTACTTCCAGTGCAAAGTGGTTTAACTTTTAAATGGCCAGTCGTTTAAAACTGCAGAATATAAACTGCTGAATGCTTTCAGAGGGTGTTTTATGATCGGTGATAATACATCTTATTTTCTTGAAAAACTGTTTTAGACGATCGCTCATCGAAGTTTCAGAATATTGTTTTATCTCAATTCCGCTGCAGGAAGTTGGCCCGTTTGTCGAGAAAGTTCCGATAACCAATACGCCTTCCGGTTTTAAATTCTGCTGAATGGTAGCGATGTAGTTTTGAATTTCATCTTCGTTGGTAAGAAAATGGAAAGCGGCCCGGTCGTGCCAAAATCCGTATTTCTCGGTGGGTTGAAAAGTTGCCGCATCAGCAACAATCCAATTTACACGCGCAGCTTTCTCTCCCAGACGTAGTTTGGCCTTTTCAAGTGCCATTTCCGAAATGTCGAGCACGGTAATGTCTTGGTAGCCCAATTCCAAAAGGTAGTCTACTAAAAGGCTGTCGCCACCGCCAACATCGATTATTTTTTCCGATTTTGGAATGGCAAATTCCTCGATAAATTCAAGCGAAACCGAAGGACGTGACTGAAACCAACTGACATCAGTCGCACTTTTAGTTTGGTAAATCTTCTCCCAGTGGTTTTTTCTGTCCAAATTATTTTCCATCATTATTCAAAAATACAAATAACGGTGATTTCTTCAAATTGGTGAAGGAAAGCTTTAATTGCTCCAACTTGCCTTCACTAAACTTCCATGTTCTTCTGAATTCTCGATGCGCAGGTGAACATCAATCTCCTGTTGCATTTCTTCAACATGCGAAATTACACCCACAATGCGGTCTTCTTTTCGCAAGGCTTTTAAGGTATCGAAAACCACTGCAAGTGCTTCTTTATCCAGCGAACCAAAACCTTCATCGAGGAAGAAGAAATTTTGATTTGATTCTGTAATACGCTGGATGTTGTCGGCCAGCGCCAGTGCAAGAGAAAGTGCTGCCTGAAAAGTTTGTCCGCCCGAGAGTGTTTTAACGCTGCGAATTTTTCCTCCGTTCATAAAATCGCGTACACGAAAATTATTGTCCTCCGAAATCTCGAGGCTTAACTTTTGACGCGTTAACCTGAAAAAACGTTCGTTGGCAGCATTACACAGGTTCTGCAAATACACCGACGATATATAATTTACAAAGCCACTGGCTTTAAACAATGATTTTAACGTTTTTATATTGTCGGCCCGAAGCATTAATTTTTCCAACTCTTTGGTAAGTGCTAAACGCGATTCCAAATCCTTGTGCAGCTTATTCATCAGGGTTTTTATTTCGCCTGATTTTTCTTTTTTAGCACTGATGGCCGTATTACTATTTCTAAGTTCGTTAAGTATTTGTTGATGCTCTTCTGCATCGTACACTCGTTTGTTCAGCTCTGTTTCCAAATCTTTAACACGCGATTTTAACAAGGTCAGATTTTGATTAAAGCTGGCAATTGCACTTTTTTGTTTTTCAACATCAATTGATAAAGCCAAAACCTGTTTTATTTGTTCAAAGTCTGAATACTCCGATTTCTCCAGTTGCTGCTTAAGTTTGTTTTGAAGTGCTTCAGAGTTCAATTTCTCCTGCAGCATTTCCTTCTGATTGGCACTCAAAATTCCGGCAAGTGTATCTTTTTGTTTGCGCAATTCAATTAACCGACGGCTTAGCTCGTTATACTGTTTTTCAATATTCAGGTAACTGCTCAGAAGTTGTTCCTGTTCGGTTTTAATTTCTTCAATTGAATGGTTCTGATACTCCTCGGCAGAAACAAGTTTAAGCTGCATCCGAAAGGTGTTTGTTTCGGTTTGCAGCACAGTTATTTCCCTGTTGATTTTATCGATAGCCGTTTGATAGGTTTCTTTGTTTTTAAGAGCGGTTTCAAGCGCTTTAGTTATACCGTCCTTTTCTTCTTCTTTATTAGTTAATACTTTCTGAAGTTGTGCGGCAGCATCAAATGATTTTTCCAATGCAGTTTTGTTCTCAAATTCAGGCCAGCTTTTATCGTAAATATGCGCTGCTAAATTTTGTTTGTTTGTTTCCTGCTTTTTTATCAAGGCAGTTTTTTGTTGTTTGTAAAAGTTAACTTGCCGTTCCAGTTCCTTTACTTTTAAAGCTGCCTCTGTAATTTTAGCGATCTCAGACTCAAGGTCCGTTTTTGTTTTTTTGAATCGTATTTGATCTTCATTGGCGTTGTCAGCATTGTACATCGCCGGATGGTGAGTGGATCCACATAAAGGGCAGGGGCTCCCATCTTCTAAATTGCTGGCATATTTTTCAAGTTGAGCCTGAACTCTTAGATGATCCAAATCTTTGTCAATCTTTTCAATTTTAGTTTTTAAAGATTCTGTTTTTTGCTGAAAGAACTTTGTTATTCGTTCAGGTGTTGTTGGCTGTGGTAAATCATTCGCTGAAGCATTTAAAACAAGCTCAATCTCTTTTTGTGTTTTCTCCTCCAGGGTCTGAAGTTTGACGATCTCTTCGTTATTTTCTTTGAGTTGTTTATCGAGTGTTTCTTTGGTATTGTGCCAGTCTTTAATTTTTGCCAGAAGCACCAGGTTTGGGAGTTTTAACCTTTCTGCTTTAATAAATTCGTTTATTTCTTTTAGTTGAGTTCCCAATTGTTCCGTTTTTTCGTTGGTCTCGCTTAAAATTTTTGTTCCATTTACCAATCGCAGCTTTTCTTTTTCAATCTCATTTTGTTTTGTTCTGATGTGCCTTAGCTTCTCCAACTCTTCAGCCTGTTGTTTTAACTTTTCACGCTTGTCGAACTCTGTTTGGAGCGCTGCGAGCGTTTTTTCTTGCGCATTAATTTCCGTTTCTTCTTTCTGCAGTTTTATTGAATCCTGTTCGATTTGGTTGCTTTGACTTGCAATTTTTTTTGTGCTGGCTTCCAGAAGATCAAAGGTGGTTTTAAACTCGAATACAGATTTTTCGTATTGCCTGATTGTTTTCTCCAGTTGGATGTATTCCGGTTCTTGTTTGAGCAAATTCGCCAGTTCGGTTTTTGCCGCTACTGATTTTGTTGACAGCTCTTTTATTTTTTGCCATTCCTGTTCCTTCTGCTGATTTTGTCTTAGTGTTTTGTCCAACTCAGCCAACTCTTTATTTAGCTGAATAAGTTGTTCGTCGTATATTTTTACATGATCAGGATTAATTTCGCCCAATTGGAGCAACTGCCCTTCTATGGTTTGTTTTTTTGCATTGTTTTTTGTTTCCAATGAAGTTACATTGTAGTACAATTCGAATTTCTCCAAATTAAAAAGTTCCTTCATCATTTTTGTGCGATCGGTATTCCCCAGTTGTAAAAACTCCTGAAACTGGCCTTGCGGTATAATTACAGTACGTTTAAAATTTTCGTAGCTCAATCCAATTTCTTGTTCCAGAACAGTTGTTTCAATGGGTATCCAGTTGGCACCGTCGAACCGGTATGCATTTCTATCGAGTGTTTTAACATTGTCGAATCGTTTGCTGTTTCGTTTGCCTTTAACCGTTGCACGAAACGGTATTTGGTTTTTGCCGGTTTCGAATTCAAAATCGATCAGTAATTCGTCCGATTTTAAGTTCATCATGTTGTAATTCCGGTTGTCTCCCGAAAGATTTAGTCGATCTGTTCTGCCGTAAATGGCAAAAGTAATGGCTTCCAGGATCGATGATTTTCCGCTGCCAACCGAACCAAAAATTCCAAATAAATTGGCATTGGTTAGTTTTGTAAAATCGATGGTTTGTTTTTGTTGGTAGGAATATAAACCTGCTATCGTTAGTTTTATAGGTATCATTCTTTCTTAATTTTTTTACTGAGGATTAAACAGGTTTTTATTCTTGTTCATCGCGTACAGCAAGGATTTCTGCAAAAAGATTTTTGATATCCTGATTTGGTTTTTGCCCTTTTGAGTGCTCAAAATAATCACTAAAAAGTTCTTCCATGTTTTTACTCATATCAATTCCTTTTGATTTACTTTCCATCAGCTCTGTTTTGTTCTTTACTTCAGGAATTATCGTAACTATTCCATTGTGAGCATTCCCAAGTAGTTTTCGATCCTGTGCTGTTAAAAAAGTATCAGTAACCATGGTAAGTTCAACCAAACTGTTTTGGTTTTCGTTTAGCCATTCAAGAGCCTGATCAATACCTTCGGCCCTGAAACGCAGTAGTTTTCTGCCTTTTGTTAATTCCAGTTGGCTCACTTTCGCTTTTTCTCCCGGTTCTGTATCTATTAGAATTACTTGTTTTTTCTGATTTGCTTCGGCAAAACTGTACGATAACGGACTACCGCTGTAATATACAGGACACGGTTCTGTATCTACCAAATGCATTCGGTGTAAATGGCCAAAAGCAGCGTACTGAATTTGTTTTGGTATATTTTCGGTATAAATTGCCTGTGCTCCGCCAACATGTAGAATTGGTTTCTCGTCTTCCGGCTCTTCAGGTTGTTTATCACCTTTTTTAACCACAAACAAATGACTAAGCAAAACATTTACACCATTTGAATCGCAATATAAAGCAGCCAGTTTTTCCCAGTTTTCCTGGAGTAAAGTTCGCAATTCATGTTCCTCATTTTCGTTGCCCAAATATGTTTTTAAGCGAAATTCATTTGCATATGGAGTAAGCAACACGCGCAATGGTATGTTCTGGCCGGGGATTGTAATTTCTACAAATCCTTCGGAGCTTTGAATTACCTTTAAGCCGGAATCCAACTGAAAAGGAGGAACAATTGAGTTGGGATAACCGGCAAAAATAATTCCACACTCACGTGCCAGTGGATCAGGAGCTTCAATTCTATCAGGCGAGTCATGGTTCCCTGCAATGGCAATCACAGGGCGGTATCCGTTTTTTGTTAATTTTTTCAGCGCTTTATAGAACAGGTCAACGGCTTCGGTTGGTGGATTAAATGTGTCGAATAAATCGCCGGCAACAAGCACCGCATCAACATTTTCAATGTCTGCAATCTCGCAAATTTCTTGCAGTACTGCTTGTTGTTCTTCCATTCGCGAAAAATTCTCAAGTCGTTTTCCAAGGTGCCAGTCAGACGTATGTAGGATTTTCATTTTTATGTATTCTTTTTGCCAAAGTACAAAATAAACAATAAGTGTTATGTTATTAATTTGGGTGAATACAAAGGAAAGATATTTTTACTTTTTCCGTAAATACTTTTGCATTAATCCCAGAAGTAGCGTTTTGTCAATGGGTTTTTGAATAAAATCAGTACATCCCGAAGCAAGAGCCATTCGTTTGGAGTCGTAAGTAACAAATGCAGTTTGAGCAATAATGATAACATCGTTATTAAATTCCCGAATCCGTTTTGTGGTTTCAAAGCCATTTATATCGGGCATTTGAATATCCATAAGTATGAGATTAATATCCGTGTTTTGTTTGCATATTTCAATGGCTGATGTTCCTCTGTTTGTTTCCAAAATTTCATCGCAATACTTTTGTAGCTGAAGCGAAAGCAATTTTGAAGAAGTAACATCGTCCTCAACAATTAAAAGTTTCAATCCGGTAATTGAAGTAGTTTCATCAGTTTCATTCGAATCAAGTAGGGTGCTTTGCTCCGTTATCTGATTTTCATATACAGGAATCGAATCGGGAATTGTGAAATAGAATGTGGAACCCTCGCCAACCTTACTCTTTGCACCTAAACTACCTTTATGTTTGTCGATAAATTCTTTACAAAGTATCAGTCCCATCCCGGTTCCTTGTTCCTGATTTGTTCCAGTAGTTGTGTAGCTTTCGTCAAATCTGAATAATTTATGGACTGCATTTTCGGGTATTCCAATTCCGTTGTCGGTTATTTCAACTTTTAGTTCGTTATCTGTTTTTTTAGCCGAAATGGAAATTTCTCCACCGTTTGAAGTGAATTTCAGAGCATTCGACAATAAGTTTCTCAGCACCGTACTAATCATTGAATAATCAGCAGAAACAACAATTTTCTCTGTAAAAAAGGTCGATATTTTAATGTTCTTTTGTCTTGCAGTTTCTGAAAAAAGAAGAACAGTTTCGTTTATTAATTGGCTGATATTTATGGTTTTAGGATTGAAAATTATTCTTCCCGTTTCTGATTGTGACCACTGCACCAGATTATTGAGTAAATCCATTGCTTTTTCAGAAGATTGAAGAATACGTTCGGCAAAGGTCTCAACTTCATTAAAATCTCCTTCTTTTACATGATCAACCAAAATGTCGCTTAAACCCATAATGGAATTAAACGGACTTTTTAAATCATGGGCGATAATGGTTAAGAACTTGTCTTTCATTGCATTAAGTTCCCGCAATTGAATTTCGCTTGCACGCAACTCGGCTTCTGCTTTTTTCGTGGCTGTTATATCCTGATTTATACCATACAATTTTATGGTTTTACCGTGTTTATCTTTTAAAATCGAGAAACGAACGGTTAGATAACCGACTTCGCCTTCCGCATCAACTATTTTATGTTCAAACTGACGAATGTATTTTGGATCGTTAGTTTCTAAAGCCTTTTCTATTTCATCGGCTACAATGTTAAAATCATCGGGATGAATAAATTTTGTGGCAAATTCATAGGGCGAAACGGTATTGCCTCCTTCTTTTTCAGTGTTGGTTTTAAAGATGGCATAAAATGTATCATTCAATATAAAACGTCGACTTTTTACATCGTATTCCCAAGGCCCCAAATGAGCAATTTTTAGTGCGATGTCGAGTTTCGATTGGTTTTCGATTATGACCTGTTCTGCCAGTTTTCGAGTTGTAATATCTTGAATAGTACCAATTAGAGAAGTAACATTTCCATCTTTATCGAGTATTACCTGTCCGAGTCCGTGTACCCACCTTACTTCATTGTCCGAGTTACGGATTATCCGATATTCTGTATCAAACGGTTTTTGATCTTTTATAACATCATTGCTAAGATAATCGCTCATATAAGCACTGTCGTCCGGATGTATAAGTCCAAGCCAACCCGGAGAAACACTTCTGTCGTAGTTGGAATCAATACCAAATATATCGTCGAGAACTTCTGAAGACTCCCAGGTCTGAGAAATAAAATCAGCTTTATACGAACCGATTGCTGCCACACGTTGCGATTCTTTAAAAAAGAAAATACTTTCTTCCAGTTGGTTCTCCAATTGTTTTCTTTCCGTTATGTCGTGGGCTAATCCCAATACGCCTACAAAGTTTCCATTGGTGTCAAACATGGGAGTTTTTGTCGTCTCCAACAAAGCTTTGTGTCCATCGTCGGCAAAAGTTATCCATTCTTCATTTTTTGACGGTCCACCGTTGTCGATGGCAGTTTGGTCATTCATTCGAAAGAATTCGGCCATTTCTTTTGAGAAATAATCATAATCGGTTTTGCCAATAATATTCTCCTTTTTTGCACCAAAGAAACGTTCAAACATATGGTTGCACCATAAATAAACACCATTCACATCTTTAAGCCAAATAAGATTGGGAAGGGTTTCCATCAATATCGTAAGAAGTGCTTCGTTTTGAAATCTTTTTTTCTTTTCGCGATTTTGTTCCGTAATATCGATAAATGACGCTATTGTTTTATCCGACGATTGAAGCATCGAAAGAGAGATGAGTGCATACCTATACTCACCGTTTTTTGTATAAAATGGTATTTCGTATTTATCAGGAACATCTTTATCTCCTTTATTTCTTTTTTGATTGTTGCTAAATAAGCGTTCTGCTTCGTGTGGTGGCAGTTTATTCATCCAGTTTTTGCCCGTAATTTCTTCTTCAGAATATCCACTGAAATTGCAAAAAGCCTGATTTACCATTGAAACAGTACCGTCGCTGTTCAAAATGGCAATTGCTATAGGATTGTTCTTAAATACTTCTTCGAATAAATTCTGTTGCGTGGGAAATGAATCATTCAATTGGTTTTCCAATGCTTCTTTTGAATGATCTGATGATTTCAAATTTTTGCGTTTAGTCATCCTAATGCCATTTCTTTGGTTTACACAACTTTAATCAATTTTTGGGATGGAAACAAGTATTAATTATTCTCTTATTCGATTTGCTCTTGTAATTTCAGTAGTACTTACGTTTTTAGCTTTTTTATGTAAATGCAGAATCATTATTCACACAACATTTATTACATACTGAATTTAACCAAAACTAACGTAAAGATTTAGTAAAAGTTTCATTCTTTGAAGCGCTTTACAGCACCAATAAAGCCCCAGAGATACCACAAATGTTGTTTATGTGTTGATATTTAGTATTATACTACGAAAAAAAATATCAATAAATATTTTTTATTGTACTACTATTTATGAAAGAGTCAAAGCTATTAGTATTTTCAGTTTGCCACCAATAGAACAAATGTACATTTATCCTAACTTCTGATTAAAGAAGCCGATTGTACGTTCCCATGCCAATTTAGCTGCTTTTTCATCAAATCGGGGAGTGGTATCGTTGTGAAAACCATGGTTTACATCGGGATAAATATATGCGGTGTAATCTTTGTTGTTATTCTTTAAGGCTGCTTCGTATGCCGGCCAACCTGCATTAACACGTTGGTCGAGTCCTGCATAATGCAGCAACAAGGCTGCTTTAATTTTTACAACATCTTCATCTGCCGGTTGCCCGCCATAAAAAGGTACTGCCGCTTTAAGTTCCGGAACACGAACAGCCATCATATTCGAAATCCAGCCACCAAAACAAAAACCAACAACACCAATATTCCCGTTACAGTCAGGGTGATTTTGTAAAGTTTCGAAAGCGGCAATAAAATCTTCCAGCATTTCATTTCTGTCGCGTTGACTTTGCAAGGTTCTGCCATCATCGTCGTTACCCGGGTAACCTCCCAGCGGAGTTAAAGCATCGGGCGAAATGGATACAAAACCGGCCAGGGCAGCTCTGCGTCCAACATCGGCAATGTGTGGATTTAAACCTCTGTTTTCGTGTACCACAACAATTCCCGGTAGCTTGCCTTTTGCATTGGCAGGTTTCGATAACTGCGCTTTTATTGTACCTCCGCCTTTGGGCGATTTGTATTCAATAGTACTGGTTTTTAAACGATTGTCGTCAGAAACAATCTGAATCTTGTCCTGGTAATTGGGCATTATAAAACTCAGGAGCGATGTTACCGTTAGCCCACCCACTGCATATGCAGAAAGCTTTTGCACAAAATCGCGTCTTTCAATTTTGTTATGTGCGTATTGATCGTATAAATCAAAAACTTCCTGGCTGATTTGTTCCTTTTTTATTTTAGTCATTTTTATTGAATTTAATTGGTGTTTAACTACATGAATGTGTGAGAAAATATATGTCAGGCTCTCGAATGCAAGGCTATTCTATTTCCTTCCGAATCGTGAATGACAGCCATAAATCCATGGTCGTCAGAAATTTTTGTTTTGTGCTGAAGAATTGTTCCTCCGGCATCTTCCACTTTTGAAAGTTCGTACTCCAGGTCGCCCGATAAGGCTGTTAAATACACTACCACACCATCGTTTGATGGTTTGTAAAATTCCTGGTGGTACACCAGCGAACCACCTGAACCATATGCTCCATCAATATACGGGAACCAGGCCATGTCAAGTGGCCCCATTTGATTGCGCTCCAGCGATATGTCAAATACCTCTTCATAGAAAGAGATGGCACGTTCCATGTTTGAAACCGGAATCTCAAACCATCCTACAATATTGTTTTTCATGAGTTCAAAATTTTAATTCTTAGTTTTACGTTGACTAAAATCTGTAACAAATCAAAACGAATTCAGTTTTATGTTCGATTAATTTTTATATTTAACTCTATTAATTAGAGTTCTTTAGCCATTGCTAAACTACGAGCCAAATCGCCTTTTAAATTTAAACTATGGTAAAACAAAAAATAAGGAGAATACACGAACTACGAATGAAGCACAAATATGAGATTTTGCTGGTTAGTTTTCTTATACTGTTATTTGGCGATGTATTTATGCCTTCAGATGTGGATGCCATGCCAATCCTTATTTTTCAAAATGTATTTGCCAGCACTGTAATTTTCTATGGTAAAAAGCGGTGGCGGTATCCTCTTATTTTGCTACTTTTCTTTTTATTCGTTCTGGAATTTTTAAATCTGACCATAACTGTCCCCAACAGCCGGTTAATGTTTTTTTCTGCCTACATCATCTATTTTTTGTTTTTATCGATTGAAGTATACAGTCAGATTTTAAAAGTAAAGGATGTTGATGTTGGAATGATTGCGGCCGTTTTATGTGGATTTATTATGTTGGGATTGATTGGCGGTTATGTGTTTTCGATTATAGAAACTTTACATCAAGGTTCGTTTAACAATTTGGCAGATGGACTCGGAGGATTGGAAGATCTTATTTATTTCAGTTTTATAACCATAATTTCTATCGGTTATGGCGACATTACTCCAGCTTCCGATGTGGCTCAGAAAATGGCTTTGTTTTTTGGACTGATTGGCTATTTTTACGGTGTGGTAGTCATCGGAATAATAATGGGCAAGTACATTTCGAATAAGAAATAATTCAATGATTCTTATTAAAGCTGTCCCCGGCAGTAATCATAAAAATCCGTTTTTCTGTACGTTTAATCAGAATTGTATTCTTTGCACGATTACGGGAAGCGAAGATACTGAAGCTTACTCCAACCTGTTTGAACAGATTATATATTAGTTTGTTATGTAAATTCAAATACAAAATCTTTTAAAATGGAAATACATGTCAATTATTTCGCAGTTATTGCCGGAGCAATATTGTCGATGATTATTGGAGCAATCTGGTACGGGCCTGTGTTTGGCAAAAAATGGATGGAAATTATTGGAGTAGATCCGGCGGATGAAGAAGCCCGAAAAAAGATGCAAAAAACGGCGGGACCACTGTATTTAGCGCAGTTTCTATTAACCTTATTCCAGGTTTTGGTTTTGGCACATTTAATTGCTGATACTTCAAGGGTTGGCGGATTGGAACGTGCTTTGTGGATTTGGGCCGCTTTTGTAATTCCTACCATGGCAGGAGCTGTTATGTGGACCAATCAAAATAGTACGCTAAAATGGTCGCGGTTCCTCATTCAGGGAGGTTATCAATTGGTAATTTTCACTGTTTTTGGACTGCTGTTGCAGTTTTGGAAGTAGTAAAAAGTACTATCCGAAATATCACTTTAAACTTTTCCTGAATTGGATTGGTTTGAAAAAAAATGACCCGATCTGATTACTCATTACGGGTCATTTCGAAATAGATTGTACGGACAGATCTCCTTCAAATATTGTAGCAAATGATTCCCCAAAAATATGCTAAATAACCTCTGTCAACGTAAATCTGTATTTTGTTTTTAGTAGTTCGATGTTGGCCGGTCTTCATTGTTCAATCCAAATTCTTTATTGGGAATCGATCCCATGGTTATTTCCAACACACCCCCTTCAAGTATATCGGAGTGCCTGATGTAACTTTTAGAATACGGTTTGCCATTTAGTGTGGCGCTTTGAATGTATATGTTTACCTGGTTTCGGTTGATTGTTTTCACATTAAATGATTTATTGTCCGGCAATTTAATGCTGGCGCTGTCGAATAGCGGGCTTCCCAGCACATATATTCCATTGGCCGGATTTACCGGGTAAAATCCCAAAGACGAAAATATATACCAGGCCGACATTTGACCGCAGTCTTCGTTTCCGCTAAGCCCGTTGGGTGTGTCGAAATATAAATTGGTAAGTATAAAATTAATTTTTTGGGCTGTTTTCCATTGTTCGCCTGCAAAAGCATAGAGGTAAGGAATGTGGTGTCCGGGTTCATTCCCCTGGGCATACATGCCAATCAAACCCGAAATATCAACCGAAGCACCGGCATTTAGTTTTTGCTCGGTAGAGAAGAGGCTATCCAACCTTGAGGTAAAAGTTTTATCGCCTCCATAAAGTTCAATCAAACCTTCCACATCGTGTGGAACCAACCACGAGTATTGCCAGGCATTTCCTTCGCAATAGTCGTCGTCGCGGTGTTTCGATGCCACGGGGTCAAAAGGGGTACGCCATGTTCCGTCAGCCATTCTTCCCCGCATAAACATTGTATTCTTGTCGAAATAGTGTTTGTAATATTTGGCACGTTTCGAAAACAATTCGAAGTCCTGAGTTTTATTCAATTGTTTGGCCATGGTTGCGATACACCAGTCGTCAATTGCATATTCCAATGCAATGGCAACGGATTCAAGCAGCGAATCGGCAGGGATGTATTTGTTCGACTGCAGAAAGTTTAGACCTCTTTCTTGCAAAAGTGCTGATGTTTTCATTGCTTCAAAAGCTACTTCTGCGTCAAATCCGCGAAAACCTTTTAAGTAGGCATCGGTTATAACCGGAATGGCGTGATTTCCAACCATGGTATTGGTTTCGTTTCCGTGTAAATGCCATACCGGAAGTTTGCCCTGTTGTCGGTAAATATCGAGCATCGAATTTACCATGTCGTTCACTCTTTCGGGCTGGTATATTGTGTATAGTGGATGTGCTGCACGGTAGGTATCCCAAAGCGAAAAGGTTGTGTATGTTTCGTGTCCGGGATTCTTTTTAATTTCTCTGTCGGTTCCTCGGTAATCTCCGTTTGTGTCGTTATACAACGATGGTACAAACATGGTGTGGTAAAGCGATGTATAAAATATTTTTTTGTCTCTTGGATTTTCAGTTGTTATTTGAATTTTTGAAAGCTCTGCATTCCATTTGGTGCATGCTTCTTTTATTGTGGATTCAAAATCCCAACTCTTCAATTCATTTTGAAGATTGTTTTTTGCTCCTTCGGTACTTGTTGGCGATAGCGCAGTTTTTGCCAATAATTCACCGTTCCCTTCAAATTCGATAAGTACGGTTTTAGTTCCAGATGTTTTGTTGCTGGAAATTACGTTGAGGCTTTTAATTTTTTTTGAGAATTCAGTATAGAAATATATTTGTTGGTTTTTAGCCCAGCCGGTGGAGTAACGCGAGCCACTTATTGTTTTATCATTGATTTGAGTGAGTTCAGCTTTTGTAAGCTCATCCCACCCGGTTCCATATTCGAAATCGATAATAAGTTTTGAATTTCCACCGGAATTGAAGTTGTATTTATGAAAACCTACACGTTCGGTAGCAGTTAGCTCTGCCTGAACATTGTATTTTTTAATGTTAATGGAATAGTAGCCCGGTTTAACAATTTCGTCAGCGTGCGTATATTTTGCCTGCCAGGGGTAGGGGCTTTCATGTATTTCTTTGGTGGTGAACGAATCAGAAACAGGCATAAAAAGTATGTCGCCTAAGTCACCAATCCCTGTTCCGCTGAGGTGAGTGTGTGCAAAACCAATTAAAACAGAGTCGGAGAAATGGTAGCCCGAGCACCAATCCCATTCTTCTTTATCGTTGTTTGGACCGAGTTGAACCAGGCCAAAGGGTACATTTGCACCAACAAAAACATGACCATGACCATCGCTGCCAATATATGGATCAACAAAAGACGTATAATCAATAGGAGCGGTTTTTTGTGTACATTCAACAAGAAAACCACCTAAAAGAAGAATAAACAGCGGTAGTGTAAATTTATACATGGTAAGTATTAATTAATGGTAGAGATAGTGTTTTAAAAGAAAAGGGCCACCACATTGTGATGGCCCTTACTAACTAAACTATGAACAATCTAAAAATTAGAACCGCCGGTATCAAACCAAAGACGGGTGCTAATCAAATCATCTCCTTTCATTGTAGCAACTGCTCCGGCTACTCCTTCAGTGTTTCCGGTACGTTCGTCGTTCAGGAACGGCATACGTTTAATCCATTCGTCGTCAGGAATTACGCCCCAGTCAGAGTTGCTGTCATTTTGATATACCAAAGGTAATTTTGGATATCCTGTTCTACGGAAATCAGCCCATGGTTCGTTCGGATTTGTAAATCCGGCAATCCATTTCTGGGTAATGATTTTCTCTAGTTTTTCTTCGTTTGTAGCTGCTTCGTTCCAGGCAACTGTAACAGTTGAACGAGAAACAAAGTCGTTTACATCGCCTGCATAAACAGGGTCGTTGTAATCGATTGGTGTGCTTGTTGCATCAGCCAGGTAATCATCTACACCTGCAGCACCCCACTCAGCAAAAGACGCACGTACACCAGCTTCGTAGTTTGCTCCGGCATCGCCTGCACCTTCCCAACCACGTAAAGCAGCTTCTGCCAAATCGAAATTAACTTCGGCACTTGTAATGTAACTTCTTTCCGAAATTGATTTAAAGCTTTCGTTGATTGATGAACATGCTGAGTGATCGCTTTTTGCTACCAACGATGCACCGTTGCGAATCCCTTTGTAAGGGAATTCAGGATGATCGGCATACAAACTTTCGTCGGTTGCAGGTGAAAAATATTTTGAAATACGGTTGTCTTTCAAGCCAACCATAAACGATTCCATTCCGGCAGACATGCGTGTATCGCCCCATTCGAAACAAATTACAGCAAGGTATAATTTCGATCCGTATAAAGAAACGTTGAAGTTATCTTCGTTTGTTACAATCAATCCGGCTGCATCAGCAATTGCTTTTTCTCCTTCAGCTTTTGCTAAAGCAGGTGCAACTTTCGAAATACGAATGGCCAAACGCAAACGCATAGAGTTTACTAATTTCATCCAGCTTGTAACATCTCCACCGTAACTGGCATCAAAATTTTGCATCCCAGCATAATCTTCATTTGCAGCAAATACGGCCTGAATTTCGTCTAATTCATTAAACCAGGCTGTGTAAAGTTCTTCTTCGCTGTCGTAATTAATGGTTGAATTGCTAGAACCATAATCAGAATAAATTAGCGGACCGTGGTAAGTAGTTAAACGTGACAATCCAAGAATCTGGATCAGTTTTGCCCATTTTGTAAATACATCGTATCCACCTGCCTCAGCAATTTCAATTACTTGTTTCGAAGGAGCCATAATTGAACCGTAAATACGATTCCAGTATGTATTCCAACGAATGTAATACGTTGTATTGTTAACTCCGCTCACAAATGGAGTAGGAGTAGCCATGTAATCGCAGAACGATTCTGCCACAAGGTTTTCTTCAATCTGGTGACCGAAAATGTTTCCCAACATTGAAGAATAATAGGCTCCAACGTTGTTAAAATCCTGCTCCAGAGACTTGTCGCTTATTTGGTACGGATTGGTATTCGCTTCTTCGAAGTTATCCGTACATGCGCCCGCAAATAGGGCCACTAAAAGTAAGAATATAATTTTTTTCATGATTTTACTTTATTAGAATGTAACTTTAAGGTTGAATCCGTAAGTTCTTGTAGCCGGTACATTGAAGTTATCAAGCGATTGAGAATTCATATCTGTACTCATTGTCAATTCAGGATCGAAAGGAGCTTTTTTGTAGAAATAGAACAAGTTTTGTCCAACTACAGAGAATGAAGCTGCTTTAATAGGTAAACCAAGACTTTGTACATTAAAATCGTACGAAAGCGACAACTGGCTTAAACGAATGTTGGTACGGTCGTAAACGTAAGCTTCTGCAATACCGTTACGGTCACCAACAGTTGTGTAGTACAATTGTGGATCGATAGAAGTTACAGCAGTAGTTCCCTGGATTGCGTTGATGGCAACACCACCGTTATCGCGTGCTTCAGCAGAACGTGCACTTACTCCGTATCCGTCTAACATAGCTTCAGTCTGGCTGAAACATTCGCCGCCAATTTTAGCGTTGATAAGGAAACTTAAACCAAACTGTTTGTAGTTAAAGTTGTTGTTCCATCCTAAACTGAAATCAGGTTCAAGGTTACCCAGGTATTCTTTGTCAGCTGTTTTTAACGGAGCACCGCTGTCTTCGTCTAGCATAATTTGGCCAGCCTCGTTACGTTTAAATTTGTATCCGTACAAGTCACCAAACGATCCACCTGCCATAATGTAGGTAGTGTAACCTTCCGAACTTCCGTAAGAAATTTGTTTGTCGGCAAATTCAGGAACCAACTCAACAATTTCGTTGTGGTTGTTCGAGAAGTTAATGCTTGTGTTCCAGCTAAAGTCACTGGTTTCAACAACTGAACCGTTCAATGTAATTTCAATACCTTTGTTTACAATTTCTCCGGCGTTAATATAGTAGAAAGTATATCCCGAACCAGATGGAGCTGGCAAGGTAATAAACTGATCCTGGCTGTTAATGTTGTAATAAGTAAGGTCTAAACCAAGACGGCCTTCAAACAATCTTACATCGGTACCCACCTCAAAACTTCTGATCATTTCTGGTTTCAGATTGTCGAAAGGTTGTTGTGTGTTGCGGTCAACGCCACCACCAGAGTTGATTGTGTGCATTGGATTTACCACGTTAAATGGTACTTCGTTGGCAACAGTACTGTACGATGTTCTAACTTTCCAGAAGCTTAGGAATTCAGGAGCTTCAATCATTTCAGTAACAATACCCGATAAACCTACTGATGGGTAGAAATACGATTCGTTACCTGTTCCGGCTAAAGTTGAAGACCAGTCGTTACGACCTGAAAGATCAAGGAAGATCATGTCTTTGTAACCCAACTGAGCATTCGCAAAAACACCTTCTTTAATAATCTGTCCGGCATAAATCGACTGAACCTGTACATTTGTTGGTAGGTTCTGGAAATTGAATTCGTTAGGATAAAGTAATGCGTTCGTTCCGTTGTCAACGCTTATACCACTTCCGTAAGTACCTTTTTGGTAACTGGCACCCAAAACACCATTAATGCTAAAGTTGCCGAATTTGTTGTCGTATGTAAACAATCCGTCAGTGTATACTTGCTCGTCGGTAAATTTTTTGTAGCTCCAACGGCCGTTTGTAGAAACGTTGGTTCCGTTACCACCTGCGTAGAATTTTTGCTCGTATGATTTGTTGGCATAATCGTAACTTCCACGAACTTTGAATTTCAAGTGGTCGGTAATGTCATAATCAACGGTCATGCTTGCAATAACACGTTTTGTGATATCTTCTTTTGGTTGATTGTTAATTAACCAGTAAGGATTTGATTGATGATGATCTTCAACAAACCAGTTTTGCAGGTTCATGTTTCTTTCAGCATCAAAATACTGGTAGTTTTCTTTGTAATCAGCAAAATCTTTATCGCGAGGGAAGAAATACAATCCTGTAAGTGGATTCAGGTAATAACCTGCAGTGTTACGGTTTTTTGCTTTTTCCGAAACCAACATAACATTCGAGCTAACTTTAACTTTGTCGTTAAATAACTTGGTAGACTGTTGGAATGAGACGTTATTTTTTGCGTATTCGTTGTTTGGAATAACACCTGCTGCTGAAGTATTTCCGTATGAGAAATAGGCAGTAGTTTTCTCGTTGCCACCGCTTACCGATAAAGTATTTACAAGGTTGTAACCGGTTTGAAAGAAATCATCAACGTAGTCGCTGGCATAGTTCCCTTTTGTGTACGACCAGCTTTCTTTTGCACCGCCTTCACTTCCGTATGTAAACTGAAGTTCGGGAGTTTCAATAATGCTTTCGAAAATTGTACTGGAGCTGAAGTTAACCGAAGTTTGACCTTCTTTTCCTTTTTTAGTATTGATAATTACAACACCGTTGGCACCCTGGCTACCATATAAAATAGCGGCGTTAGCACCTTTTAAAATGCTAATGCTTTCGATGTCATCAGGGTTAATTTGCGAAAGACCGTCACCTTCGTCAGTTCCACCCCACATACCCGATTGATTTCCTTTACGGTTTACCATTGGAATACCATCGATAACATAAAGAGGATCGCTCGACTGACTTAAAGAGTGGTTACCTCTTAATACAGTTTTTGTAGAACCACCTGCACCCGAAACACTTTTCTTGATTTCTAAACCGGCAGTTTTACCACTTAAACCACTCATAAAGTTTATGTCTCTGGCTTTCATCATTTCTTCACCCGAAACTTGTTGCGATGAATAAGTCAGCGTTTTTTTGTCGCGCTGAATACCAAGAGCTGTTACAACAACTTCATCAAGGTCCTGGGTGTCGGTAGTCAATGTAATGTCGAGTGTTGACTGGCCTGTAAAAGAAACTTCCTGTGTTAGCATTCCAATAAAGCTGAATACAATAACATCGCCTTCTTTTACATTTTTGAGTACGTAAACACCATCGCCATTTGTGATGGTTCCATTTGTTGACCCTTTTACCATTACGGTAACTCCCGGAAGAGAGAAATTAGTGTCGTCTGTTACTTTACCTGTTAAGTCTCCCGACTGATCAGCACCGGCGGCTAGTCCGGTGAATACAGATAGGATTAAGGAAATAATAACAGCAAATTTTGTCACAGAGAGCCATCCATTTGTAATTTGATGACTGATCTTAAAAAAAGATTTTTCCATAAAATTTGAGTTAAGTTTAAAATTTCTAAAATTTTGATACGATGTTAAGCGCAGGGGCTTAATTTTAAGGTTAACTATTGATTAATCAGACGATTATTATTGTTAATTCTGATTAATAATCGATTAATAATGGTGTAATTAGTTGGTAGAGAGGTAAATGCGATTTTTACAAAAATTAAGAGAAATGAAATATTTTTATGATTTTTGTTGTTTTAATATTCATTATTTACTCGTTTTGTATAATAAATCGTTTTTTTGTATCTGAATTGTTTAAACGCAGGAATGAAGTACTTCAGGATAGTATTTATTATTCTCATAACTCTCTTAACTTTTTCTGGTTTTGCTAACGACAACAGAGGATTGTTGTTTTTGTCGAAAGAAGTGGGACTCGAAAATAGAACTGGTATTGACATCACAAAAAAAGGTGAAATAGAATACAGTGGTTCATTTTCAATATCGTTTGATATTTCATTTCGTTTTTTAGCCGAACGTTACGGAACTATTTTTCAATTGAAAGAAACAAAGGGCAATAACCAACTCGATTTAATTTGTAAAATCGATGCTTTTTTTCCCGATTTATTTGTTCTCCAAAACAAGAATGAAACCGATTTGAAAATAGGTTTGGCGCCAATACATAACGAAATGACCAATAGATGGTACTCGTTTTCGCTTTCGGTTGATGCAAAAACCGGAGTGGCAGAAATGGTTTTCGACGATATTCATGTAAAAGATACAATAGATTTACCTGAGGAGTCGGAGCTGAAGTGGACATTTGGCGTGGTGAATAAGGCAGATTTTGATGCCGATGAAGTACCTCCAATGTCAATCAAAAATATTCGCTTTACAGAAAACAATTCAACTAAATATTTTTGGCCACTAAACCAGGTAAATGGACTGTGGGCAAAAGACTCTGTTGCAGGTAAAAAAGCACAACTCATTCACCCCGTATGGCACATTGAACAGCACCGGCATTGGGAGAAAATTAAATCGATGGAGTTTAGCGCATTTCCGCAAATGGCTTTCAATAAAGAAACTGAGAGTATTTACTTTTTAGTTCGAAACGATGGTGTTTTTAAGTACGAGTTGAATGTTGATAACCTGATTCATTACAACGGAATAAGTGGAAAACCATTTTATGAAGATGGGCAGCAAGTGGCTTTTAACAAAGCAAATAATTTAATTGCTTACAGCTTTTATTCTGATAAAATATCGGAATTTGATGAAAGTAAATTAAGTTGGGATAATAGAGTCGATACGATTCCTCCACTACCCGAATTTTGGCACCACAACAAAATGTTACATCCGGCCGATAGTGTTTTAACAATTATATGCGGATATGGATTCTTTCAGTATTTTAATCGGTTTCAACAATACGATTACAAGCAAAAAAACTGGAAAAATCTTGAAATGACAGGCGATGAGATTTACCCGAGATACTTGTCGTCGTTGGGTGAAAGCAATATCGATAAAAACATTTATTATTTATTTGGAGGACTGGGAAACCGAAAAGGAAAGCAAATATTTGGCCGTGAGTTTTACTACGACTTGTACCGTATCGATTGCGATTCGAATCGGATTAGTCGGATTTGGGAATCAACTAAACATCCCGATCTTGATTTTACGCCTGTAAATTCGATGATTGTTGATGACAAAACTGGCTGTTTTTACACATTGTGTTTTCCTCATAATAAATTTTCAACCTACCTGCAGGTGTTAAAAGGCGATTTGAACAGCCCGGACTGGGAATTTCTGGCCGATACAATACCTTATAATTTTAAAGACATAAAATCGTTTGCCGACCTGTATTATTGGGAAACGCACCACGAGTTAATTGCACTAACCTGTACCGAAAAGGAACAGGGCAAATTCGAAGTGATTTTATATTCGCTTAATTTTGCTCCCGAAAAAATCGATTCAAATGCAAACCTTGAATCAGGTAGCCGATTGAATTGGATGTTGTATTTGTTGGGTGCAGTTTTTGTGTTTGGAGTAGTGGCAATGGTGGTATTTTTAATGCGTAGAAAAGCTAAATCGCCACCGCATGAAGCAGTAAAAATTGATTCAAGCGAACTAAATAACGAAGCAGTTCAGTATTCCGAAAACGGACGAATACTAATGTTCGGTGGTTTTCAGGTTTTTGATAAACGAAATACAGATATTACCTATCGTTTTAGTCCTACCTTAAAGGAACTATTCCTGTTGTTGTTACTCAGCACAACCGACAATAATAAGGGTATTTCATCCAAAAAGATTCAGGAATATTTATGGCCTGATAAATCGGATGTAAAAGGAAAAAATAACCGTGGGGTAAATATTAAAAAGCTGCGGTTGATACTGGAAGATGTTGGAGATATTTCAATTAGCTACGACGGTAATTTCTGGCGTATTAATCATGGCGAAGAAGTATTTTGTGACATTGAATTTATCAGACATCATATTTCGCTGGAAATAAATAGCTCCAATATTGATAGTTTTAGACAGGTTATTAGCATTTTAAGCAGGGGGAGTTTTTTAGAAAATACAGAAGCGGATTGGCTCGATCCGATAAAAGACGATGTAACAGGAAGGATATTAACCAGCCTCGAGAAACTTTGTTCGCTGATTGACAGTAAAGACAATGAAAACCTACTTCTAGAAGTCGCTGATGTACTTTTTACATTCGATCAGATGAATGAAACCGCCCTTGAGTATAAATGCAAAATTTTAAACAAACAAGGTAAACACACACTGGCACTTGAGGTGTACAATCACTACACAAAACTTTATTCGAATTTATACAACGAAGATTTTAGTATTTCATTTAAAGATTTGGTGAAATAATAATTAGAGCTCCGGAAACCTTTTCGGTTCCACTTCCCGCATCATTTCGTACACATTTCTGAACAAGCGCTCCACATTTGGTTTCGAAAAGTATTCTCCATCAATTCCATAAGCAGGGCGGTGTTCCCGTGCAGGCAGCGTTCGTGGTGCCGTATCGAGGTAATCAAAAGCTTTTTGCTCTTCCAATACCTTTTGCATCATATATGCACTTGCTCCTCCAGGAACATCTTCGTCCATAAAGATCACTTTATTCGTCTTTTTTATCGATTTCAGAATACTATGATTTACATCAAAAGGCATCAAAGTTTGTACATCAATTACTTCAATTGAAATCCCTTTGAAATCCTGGAGTAGTTTTGCTGCTTTTACCGCATGATGTACATTCCATGCATAAGTAACAACGGTAACATCCGTTCCTTCAATCATGATTTCTGGTACGCCCAGCGGAACTTTGTATTCGCCCGGATTAGCCGGCAATTTCTCTTTAACATTGTAGCCTTTTAAGGGTTCAATTACCAAAGCCGGATCGTTTGCCTCCAGTAAGGTATTGTAAAAACCCGCCGCTTGTGTCAGGTTTCGTGGAACGCATAAATACATTCCGCGTAACGAACCCAGCAACATCTGCATTGGCGATCCTGCATGCCAGATTCCTTGTAGTTGATGGCCACGTGTGCGTACAATCAGAGGTGCAGCCTGTTTCCCTTTTGTGCGGTACTGCAAGGTTGCTAAATCGTCGCTTAATTGCGACTGGGCATAAATCAGGTAATCTAAGTACTGTATTTCGGCAATGGGGCGGAAACCACGCAGCGCCAGCCCAATTCCCTGTCCAATAATGGTCGCCTCACGAATTCCGGTATCCGAAACCCGATCAATACCATATTTTGCCTGCATACCTTTCATCCCCTGGTTTACACCACCTAGTTTCCCGGTGTCCTCACCAAAAGTTACCAGGTTTGGATATTTCTCAAATAAAACGTCAAAATTTTTATTGACTATTTCCGATCCATTTACGTCGGGCGAATCGTCCTTGTATTCTGCGGGAGTACTTCCAATCGCCAGAGCCGAATCGTTTCCGATGCGGTATAAACTACTGCTGTAAAATTCTGCAGTTCGTTCTTCAAACCTTTTGATCCACGCTTTTAATTCTTTACGCTCAACCTGTAAATCCGGATTCAAATGAATCTCAAGATTCAATCGTTTAGCAAAACTTATGTGCGAACGTCGGGTAGGGAATATCTTTTTAGTCACTTTTTCGAAGCGACGCATATTTTGCAAACTGGTTATGCTGTCGATGCGGTGAAGGATTTCCTTTAACTCTGAGCGTTCTTTCAAATAACCATCGGTATAGTTTTTCCAGGCTTTGTTTTTTGCATCTTTCGCTCGTTTCTTAGCCGATTTCTCCAGTTCTTCCAACATGTCTGCGTCAGCAATTCCGGAATCCAAAAGCCATTTGCGCATCTGGTTTACACTGTCGTATTCGTTTTCCCAGGCAAGCCGTTCTTTTGTTTTATAACGTTCGTGCGATCCGGAAGTTGAGTGTCCCTGTGGTTGTGTAACTTCGTAAATATGAAATACAACCGGTGTATGTGTTTTTCTGCAAAAATCAATGCCTTCTTTAAAAGTCTTAATTAATCCCGGGTAATCCCAGCCTTTGCATTTTAATATTTTAATTCCATTTGTGCCTTTCTCTTTTTCAAAACCTTTTAATGCTTCCGAAATACTCGATTTTGTGGTCTGCAGTTCAATGGGTACGCTAATTCCAAAACCATCGTCGTAAATGGCAACAGCCAGCGGAACCTGCATTACTCCGGCGGCATTTATTGTTTCAAAAAATATGCCTTCCGATGTACTGGCATCGCCAATGCTCCCAAAAGCTACTTCGTTACCTGTAACATTGTTATTTAAACTCTGTATCAGATCGGGCCGCTGGCGTGCAATTTTTGAGGCCTGCGCCATTCCCAGTAAACGCGGCATTTGTCCGCCTGTTGACGAAATATCAGAAGCAGAATTGTATTGTTCAGTCAGGTTTTTGATCTCACCTTTTTCGTTAATATTTGGCGTACTGAAATGGTTGTTGAAATTACGACCTGCTGTTGATGGATTTATTTCGGTATCGGTATCGCCATAAATCATGGCAAAAAATTCTTCCGGCTGCAACAAATCCAGGGCAAGCATAAAAGTCTGATCGCGGTAATATCCCGAGCGCCAGTCGCCTTTTTTAAACGTTTTGGCATACGCAATCTGGGCAACTTCTTTTCCATCGCCAAAAATTCCAAAATGCGCTCGCCCGTTGTGAACCTCACGTCGGCCAAGCACACTTAGTTGCCGGCTCAAATAAGCGATGTAATAATCCTCAAGTGCTTCTTTTGTAGATATTTGTTTGTTGGTGGCCAATTCAGTCTTTTCTAAAATCATGTATTTTAATTTCAGATCGTGTGATCTATAGCTGCAAGAATAACGTTTTTAATGATGATTTGTTCGAAATGTGATGATTATTGAGTCCTCCTAAAATCAATGTTAAAAAAACATGCAATCCAATTAGGTTATATCTGCATTTTTTGTGTCTTAAATAGTAGAAATCAATTAAACCAGGTAATATGATAAAGAATTTTAGTTTACTAATTGTATTAACATTTGTGTGTTCGTCCGTTTTTTCCCAGGACGTAAAAGAATGGGAAAATCCTGCCATTTTTAATATCAATCGTACCGAACCTCATGCCAATTTTTTTGCTTTTGAAAATGAAAGACTGGCGTGGGACAACAATAAAGATGAATCAGCCTATTTTCAATCTTTAAATGGAATCTGGAAATTTAATATTGCCACAAATCCGGCAAGCAGACCTGTTGATTTTTACAAAAACGATTTTGATGTAAGCAACTGGGACAATATAAAAGTTCCGGCAAACTGGGAACGCCAGGGATTTGATACAGCAATTTATGTCAATACAAGGTATCCGTTTTGGATGATTGAAGGAGAGCAGCCAAATCCACCAAATATTCCACACAATTACAATCCGGTTGGAAGTTACCGACGTAGTTTTACAATTCCTGAAGATTGGGACGGTCGGCAGATTTCCATTCATTTTGGAGCTGTAAAGTCGGCATTTTACATTTGGGTAAACGGCAAAAAGGTGGGGTACAGCGAAGGTTCAAAAACTCCTGCTGAATTTGATTTAACTGAATTTGTAAACACGGGCGAAAATACCCTGGCATTGGAAGTATATCGCTGGAGCACCGGAAGTTACCTGGAGTGCCAGGATTTTTGGAGAATTAGCGGAATAGAGCGCGATGTATATTTACAGGCCACACCAAAAGTACATATTCGCGACTTTTTTGTACATGCCGGATTAGATGAGAATTATAAAAACGGAACATTTGCGTTGGAAGTTGAAGTTCAGAATTATACCGGTGCAGTTGCCGGAGATTATACCATTGAAGCAAGTGTTTCAACGCTGGATAAAAATCAAAAAATAATTGATTTAACCAAAACCACAACGGTTGGTGAAAGGAGTGCTGTTTATCAATTCAGTGCAAGTGTTGATGAGCCCAAAAAATGGTCAGCAGAACAACCCAATTTGTACAAATTGATGATTGTACTTAAGGATGCCGAAGGAAATGCTGTTGAAGCACTTTCGCAAAATATTGGTTTCCGCACTGCCGAAATCAAAAACGGCCAGTTTATGGTGAACGGAAAAGCGGTGTACGTAAAGGGTGTTAACCGTCATGAACACGATGCGGATGAAGGACATGTGGTTAGCCGCGAAATGATGTTAAAAGATATTCAGCTTATGAAAGAATTTAACATCAACACTGTTCGCACATGCCATTATCCCAATGATCCGATGTTTTATGAACTTTGCGATTTGTATGGTTTGTATGTAATTGATGAAGCAAACATTGAATCGCATGGAATGGGATACGGAGAAGCCAGTCTGGCAAAACATGCAGAATGGGGACCAATGCATTTGGATCGTACACGCCGCATGGTGGAACGCGATAAAAACCATGCCTGTATAGTTACCTGGTCGCTGGGTAACGAAGCCGGCGATGGAATTAACTTTGTTGCCGACTACAATTGGATTAAAGAACGCGATAAAAGTCGCCCGGTACAGTACGAACGTGCCGGACTGGAAGCACATACCGATATTTTCTGCCCAATGTACATGAGCGTTGAGGGTATTATCAACTATGCAAAAGGAAATCCTGATCGTCCGTTAATAGAGTGCGAATATGCACACGCCATGGGAAATAGCTGCGGTGGTTTGCAGGATTACTGGGATGCCATTGAAATGTACCCGGCTTTGCAGGGCGGTTGCATTTGGGACTGGGTTGACCAGGGATTGCGCGAAGTGGACGCGAAAGGCAGAATGTATTTTACCTACGGCGGCGATTACGGCACCAACAAACCCAGTGACAATAGTTTTTGTATGAACGGACTGGTAAATCCAGATCGTATTCCAAATCCGCAGTTGTGGGAAACAAAGAAAGTATATCAGAATGTTACAATAACAGCTGAAGATTTAAGTGCCGGAAAATTTACCATAAAAAACAAATATTTCTTTACCAACCTTAACGAGTTTAGCTTGATGTGGACAGTGAAAAATGCGGAAGGAATTGTTGCACACGGAATGGTTCCTGAATTGAATGTTGAGCCACTCACCGAAAAATCATTCAGCATTAAACTGCCCGATTTGAAACAAGCCAAAGCCGGACAAACTTATGTTCTGAAATTTTCGATAATTACAAAAAATCGAAAAGGTTTGGTAAAAGCCGGTCACGAACAAGCATGGGAAGAGTTTGAATTGCCACAACAATCGGCTGCTTATGTTACTGTTGAAAATAAAGGTAAAGTTTCTGTTCAGCAAAATAGTGAAGACTATGTTGTTTTGGGCGAAAACTACCAGTTGAAAATTGATGCTGAATCGGGTGTCATTTCGTCGTACATTATCAACGGAAAAGAAATTATGAAACAGGGGCCGCGATTGAACTTTTTCCGACCTCCAACCGAAAACGATGTTCGCGACCGAAACGGACTTCGGGTTTGGACCAAAGCGGGTTTGGATCAGTTGGAGCAATTGGCACAAAAAGCTGAGATTAAAAATCAGGCCGACGGAAGTCTTTTACTGATTTTTCCTGTCACTTTAAAAAGTACTTCTACTGAATTTTCGGCCGTAATGCAATACCAGATTTTCGACAACGGAACATTTAACATTTCAAGCGAAGTAAATTTGCCTGCATCAATTGCTGCGGTTGCAAAAGTTGGCTTGCAAATGAAAATGAAACGTTCGTACAACGAAGTTAGCTGGTATGGTTTGGGTGGCGTTTCTACCTATCCTGACCGTAAAAGCGGAGGTAAATTCGATTTTTATTCAACTACTGCCGAAGAGCTTTATGATCATAATATTGTTATTCCGCAAGAGAATTGCAATCAGTCGGGAGTGCGCTGGGCCTCCGTTTCGAATATGGAAGGAAATGGCTTTTTTATGAGCGGTTCAGGCGATATGAATTTTAGTGCATATCCGTATGACGATGTTGAAATTACAAAAGCACGCCACCTGAATGAGTTGGATGAAGCCGACTTTGTAACTGTAAATTTCGATGCGCTGGTAACCGGGTTGGGAACTGCAACTTGTGGCCCCGGAATTTTACCTCAGTATGTGGCAACTAGTGGTATTTATCGTTTCGACGTTACTTATTCTCCGGTACAGCTTCAGCAAAAAGCCATTTTTGAATATGCAGCAGAAAAATATCAGGTGGCCGAATTATTGCTTGCTCAGGCGCCGGTTTTAGAACAAAATGAAAGTGGAGTAATTTCAGTAAGCAGTTCTGAAAATTCCGATCTTTTTTATTCGGTAAACGATGGAAAATACAAAGCATACAAAAAGCCTTTCGAACTAAAAAAAGGTGGCAAAGTAGCGGTTTATGCAAAAGTTAAGGGAAAAATGAACAGCAACCTTGTAATCAGCTATTTTGAAATGAGTAAGGAGAAATGGACAGCCACAGCAGATTGCAGCCACGAAGGCAACGGGCCTGAAATGGCCATTGATAACAATCCTGAAACCATTTGGCATTCCGAGTGGGACGATGAGAAACTGGTTCATCCACATTTTTTGCAAGTGGACATGGGAGAGATTCTGGAGCTGAAAGGTTTTAGTTATTTACCACGACAAGATTCATGGAACGGCCGCATTGCCACTTATAATTTCGAAGTGAGTGTTGATGGTAAAACCTGGCAAACGGTTGTTGAAAACGGTCGTTTTCGCTACTCCGACGATCGTCAGGAAATAATGTTTGACAAAACCTATAAAGTACGCTTTATAAAGCTTACAAGCTTGCGCGAAGTACGTCGGAGTTTTTACAGCTCCGTTGCTGAACTTGGTGTGATTTTGTAAACTTCTTTAGATTAATAAAATACTATTTCAAGAATAACGATTTGAATTTTGTAAACGGATCCGGTCTATTTTAGTATAAAACTAAAAAGATCGGATCCGTTTTTTGAATCAAATTGCTGTATTTCAAATCCCATTTTTCAACAATTACAAATAATCTGCTAAAGGTTGTGGTTGGAAGCCATACTATACCTATTTTGCAGCATTATTTAATTATGGATAAGTTGTGTGTATTTACCGATGGAAGTGTACATGTTCAATCAAAAATTGGATACGGGGCCTGTCTGTTTGCCATTGAGTCAGAACTTAACATTGAAATTCTGAAGCAACGTGTCCGAACCAAACGTTTCGAAAATACTTCGTCAACCAAACTCGAATTACAAACGTTACTCTGGGCTTTATCTGAAATTGAAAAAGGGGAGTACACAGTTTTAATTTACACCGATTCTCAAAATATTACACAACTATTGGATCGCCGCTATCGATTAGAGGAAAATAATTTTTGTTCGAAAAGTGGCAAACCTCTTAAAAATGCTGAGTTGTACAATCAGTTTTATACAATTTTTGATGCTTTAAATTGCGAGCTTGTAAAAGTAAAAGGGCATCAACCTTCGCGCTATAAAAATGAAATTGAACAGATTTTTTCGTTGGTTGATAAGGCTTCGCGAAAAGCATTGAGGAATGCGATTAAATATGAGTTTTAAGCGATTTCCATGTTAAAAACATAAACTAGCCCTCATTTACTCATTCACGCATTTCCTCATTTCCTCAATTCCTCATTCCCTCATTCACCCAATTCCTTATTCCTACAATTACTCATACCTCAGTGTTAGCGCCGGATTTGTACGAACCGACTGAATGGTGCGGTAACTAATGGTAAGTAAGGCAATGGAAATCGCAATTACAAAACCTAAAACAAATTCGTAAACGCTTAAATTAACCCGGTAGTAGTAGTTCTGCAGCCAACTGTTGGCACCAAAAAATACCAAAGGCCAGGCAATTAAAGTGGCTATAGACACCAAAATAATTATCTCTTTCGAAATCAAATAAAAGATACTGCTGTCGGAAGCTCCCAGCGATTTTCGAACGCCCACTTCTTTGGTTCGCTGTTCGATGGTAAACGAGGTTAGGCCAAATAAACCCAGGGCGGCAATAAATATTCCGAGAATGGCAAACAATACCGACAACTGTGCATTTTGACGTTCGGCACGATACATTTGATTAAAATCTTTGTCCATAAAAAAGTATTGCATGGGATTATTTGATGCAAACTTTTTCCAGATGGTTTCAATTTCATTTATGGTTTGCATTGTAGACTGATTGTTAAAACGAATACTGATGTATCCATAGTTTTGATTTTCGTCTTTAAATCGAATAATGTAGGGTGTTATTCGGTTATGCAGCGATCGAAAATGAAAATCGTTGGTTACGCCGATAATGGGCAGGTAAATGTTTTCGTTGTTATCGCCTATAACAATAAAACGAGACGCCGAAAAATCTGTCAGATTATATTCTTTTATTGTTTGTGCATTTACAATACAAGCTTGCTCATCAGAAGTAAATGATCGGTCGAATAGCCGACCGTCCTGAAGTTTTATCTGGTACGTTTTAAAAAAGTCATAGTCAACCCAATTTGATTGTAATAAAAAGGTTTGATCCGAATTTCCTTCGAGCATGTATCCGTTGTTGTTATTGTTGTGCCCCGGAATAGCTGTTGATGCAGATACTGACGATATTTCAGGTATTTTAAGCACCTCCTGTTTAAATGTTTTTACTTTATCACCAATGGAACCGGCCTGCTGAATCACAAGCACCTTTTCCTTGTTAAATCCCACATCTTTGTTTAACATGTACTGCAGTTGGCGATACATGATCATGGTGCCAATAATCAAAACAATCGAAATTAAAAATTGAAATGAGACCAGAACGCTTCTTAATTTTCCGTTTTTCATGGCATCGCGTACTTTGCCTCGCAACACTTTTACCGGTACAAACGACGAAAGGTAAAATGCCGGATATATTCCAGCTAACAAACCAACGGAAACTGAAAATACAAGCAACAGTGGAATGGTGTACCAATTGCTAAAAAGACTCAGTTCTACTTCTGCTCCCAATAAACGATTAAACGAAGGAAGTGCAAAAAGCACAATTACAATGGCAACGATTAGAGCTATAAAAGAGATAAGAACAGAATCGCTTAAAAACTGCGTAACCAAACTAGCACGCGATGCCCCGGTGGCTTTTTTTATTCCAACTTCTTTGGCTCGTTTGCTGGCTTGTGCGGTAGACAGATTCATGAAATTAATGGAGGCAATAACGATAATGAGGATTGCAATGCTACCAAAGATCCATAAATATTTAGGATCGGTTGCCGGTTTAACTTCGTGCTCCACAGTTGGGTCAAGATGGATTTTGGTTAGTGGCTGCAAATGAAAATTATAACGGTTGCCCGATGCGAAAAAATCTTCCAGCGAAACTCCAAACAATTCCTGAACACGTGGACCAATGTATTTTTTAATCATACCGGAAAACCTTGCATTCACTTGTTCCGGATTTGTATTTTCATACAACATTAAATAGGTTTCAAAACTATTGTTCAACCATTCCGGATCTCTTGATCGTGGGTTCGTCATATAAGAAGTTAAAATGTCGACTTTAAAATGTGTATTTTCAGGGAAGTCTGCCATTACACCGGTTATGCGGTATGGTTCATTCCGGGTATTAATTTTTAAGGTTTTGTTTATTGGATTTTCATTACCAAAAATCTTTTTGGCAGTTGATTCCGATAAAACCATTGTGTATGGTTCGTTGAGTACATTTTTGCATTCACCTTTTAATAAGGGGATCGAAAAGAAACTGAAAAAAGTGGAGTCTGCTTCTGCAAAATCCCGGATAGTGAAGGTTTTGTCTTCCTTTTTTACAATGGTTTCGCCAAAAGTATTTAGTCGCATACAACTTTCTACTTCCGGAAAATCAGTTACAATTGTGGGGCCAATTACAGCAGCCGTTGATGACACCAGAACTTCCTGTTCTCCAATCTTTCCGTCAAGTATCAATCTGTAAATGCGGTCTTTTTTGGTGTGGTACTGATCGTAGCTTAGCTGATGTAGAATAAACAACGCAATGATTAAACTGCAGGCAATTCCGATGGCTAAACCAAGAATATTGATGGAGGTATAACCTTTTTGTTTTTTCAGTGAGCGGAGACTGGTTTTTAGCAAGTTCTTGATCATAAGAAGGAATTTTTCTGAATATTGTTAATTGCTTTCTGAATAGACGCACAGAAAATCATGAAGTTACACCTCAGTTGTATGTATTTGTTGTTGAATTATAAAATTGATAGATTTGCACTACTTTCTATAGATAAGTAGCATATCGTAATTTCTTTCTGTAAAACAGAAAAGCACAGGGCTATCGAAACTTGAATGGCACTTAGCTGTGTGTCTTTCGTTTACCTTAAATTATTTTAATACATAAATTATCAATTGAAGTAGTAACATTACTTGTTCTACTTTATACAAATTAGATATGAAACTTGATTCAATACTTTCGAAATCACAAAAACCGGCTATTTACGAAAAAGGAACAGCGGTAATGTGGACAGACGAATACATCTCTGAACAACTGTTGGCTGTACATTTAAATGCAGAAATTGATTTGGCCAGTCGTAAAAAAGAAACCATTATACAGACGGTGGAATGGATATTAAGCAAAGTTCAGGATAAAAAATCAGATATTCTGGATTTAGGTTGCGGACCCGGATTATATGCCGGATTGCTGGCTGAAAAAGGCTGTAAAGTTACGGGTGTCGACTTCTCCAAATCATCGATAGAATATGCCAAAAAGCAAGCCCGCGAGCAGCAGCAGAATATCACTTATATTCATTCAAATTATCTGGATCTGAAATTGGACGATAATACCTTTGACCTGGTAATACTCGTTTATACCGATTTTGGCGTGCTACATCCTGAAGAACAGCAGCAATTATTGCGAATTATTTACAGAGTTCTGAAGCCTGGAGGCGTTTTTATTTTTGATGTTCTTAATGATGTAAGTCTGGAACAGAAAATTACGCCGAAAAACTGGGAGCTTGCAACAAATGGATTCTGGAAACCGGAACCTTATCTGGCTTTATCGGAATCGTTTTTGTACGAAAAAGAAAAAGTGATTCTGTATCAGCATTTAGTTCTGGATGAAAAGGAACAATTGGATGTTTATCGTTTCTGGACTCACTTTTTTTCACGCGCCGATTTGGCGAAACTACTTACTGAAAGTGGTTTTGAAGAATATGATTTCTTTGAGGATGTTCTGCTTGAAGAGAACTTGTTTAGCGGCAAAAATGTAACTTTTACAGTAGCCGGAAAATAAGCCTTTTGAAAAATATAAACGGTGTGTAGATTCAATTTACACACCGTTTATTTGTTATTCAACTACAATTTCATCAACAAACAACCAGGCAGGTGATCCTTCGCCGGCATGGCCTTTCGGACATAATCCAAGGTTTTTTACAGTTACACGTAAGTAGCGTGCTTTCGCTTTCTTTTTAACTTCCAAATCCTGAATTTGAGTGGCACCATCGTAAACACTTACTTTGTTTTTAGCAGTACCCAGTTTCTTGAAATTCTGTCCGTCATCCGAACTTTCCACAATAAGCTGTGTTGGGTAAAAAATATACGATCCCACGTTTTGTAAGGCTCCTATTTTCACAGAAGAAAATGATTTTGAGTCTCCCATGTCAATAGTGGCAACCAGATCGTCGCCGTTAAAACCTTTCCAGTTCCCGTCGGCATGATTTTTAGAGCCTTTTATCCCGTCAACCAACGCAAATTTTCCTGTAGAATTATAGCTTTTGCTGTTGGGGTATTTTAAACTCAATTCGCCGGCAATGGCTTTGTGAATATAAAAGTCGGTTGCCAGGGCTTTCGACATCGGTTTTCCATTTTTTACAACCACTGCTTTTACGGTAGTTGTTTCTGTAATTTTAAAAGGTTTAGTGTATAAAGTAGAGTTTGCGTTTGGCTCTGTTCCATCTGTTGTATAGCGAATTTCAGGTTGCCAGGCTTCGGTTGACAATGCTATTTTTATGGCTTTGCTTTTCGAATCCAGTTCGGGAGTTGCAGCCACCTGAAATGCACTGGTTGCAAAGTTAATACCCAATTTTTCAAATCGCTGATATTGTGTTTCCATACGTTTTGAGAAATTTCCCCAGTCTCTGCTTTCTTTGGTTGACCAAAGCACTTCTGACAGTGCCGTCATTCGCGGCATGATCATGTATTCCACATGTTTCCCATTTGGCATTTGTTCGGTCCAGATGTTGGCCTGCGCACCAATTATGTGCTTTGCTTCTTCGGTAGTTAGATTTTCGGGAACCGGTTCGTAGTGATATACTTTTTTTAATGTTATTTTGCCTCCAAACGCTTTTGGTTCCAATGAAGGATCGCCCTGGTAGTAATCGAAATAACAATGCGAGGTTGGCGTCATTACAACATCGTGCCCAAGTTTTGCGGCTTCGGTACCCGGACCTGAACCACGCCACGACATAATAGTAGCCGATGGATTTAAACCACCTTCCAGAATTTCGTCCCAGCCAATTAACTGTCGGCCATTTTTATTCAGGAATTTTTCGATACGTTTTATAAAATAGGCCTGTAATTCATGTTCATCTTTTAAACTTTCCTGTTTCATTCTGTTTTGGCAAAGTTCACATTTTTCCCATTCGGTTTTAGTAGCTTCATCGCCTCCAATGTGAATGTAAGTTGAAGGGAAAAGTTCCATCACTTCGCTTAAAACATCTTCCAGAAAATTGAATGTTTCCTCTTTTCCTGCACAGAAAATATGTGTGATTGGCCAAACTCCGCCCGGAGGAACAGCTTGGTATTCGCCGGTACACGACAATTCGGGGTAGGCAGCCAAAGCCGACATAACATGGGCAGGCATTTCAATTTCAGGAATAACGGTTACGTGCTTTTTTTGTGCATAAGCCACAATGGCTTTTACGTCTTCCTGCGAATAAAAACCACCGTATTTAGCTTCGTTTCCTTTAATTGGCGTTTTTCGTGAATTCCAGTCCAGGTTTTCACGATCTGCGCGAAAGGCTCCAATTTCAGTTAATTTTGGATATTTTTTTATCTCAATCCTCCAGCCCTGGTCGTCAACCAAATGCCAGTGAAACACATTCATTTTGTGCATGGCAATGTAGTCGATGTATTTGTAAATAAAATCAACCGGCATAAAATGACGTGAAACATCGAGGTGCATACCTCGCCAGCCAAAGCGGGGATAATCTGTGATTTCCATACAAGGCAGGCTGTTTGAACTATTTGCGGTTAGCAGTTGCCAAATGGTTTGCATGCCATAAAACAAACCTGAAGTAGTGTTGGCATATAAAAATACACGATCGTTTTTAATGCTTAATTTGTACCCTTCGGTACCCAGTTCCGAGTTAAAGGGATTGTTGATTTGTACCAAAATATTTCCTTCGGGATTTGCAGATGAATTTTTGTGTTGAAGTGTTAAACCTGCGCCATCCTGAATTAGTGATGTTGCCAAATCAACAAAATCTTTTTCGCTTGAGCTGGTAACATTAAACAGGAGGTTCGTGTTTTCGGTAAGTTTAAAATTTCCACTGTTTTTTATTACGCTAACCGGTTGGGGTATCACATCAATTTCCTGCGCAAAAACGCCCAGCGAAATTACAGACAGAAGGATTGCTAAAAATTGTTTCTTCATTATTTTCTATTTTATTCTGATTTCTGATTGTATCAGTGATAGCCTGACTTTGAGTCAGCCTATCACTGATACCACTATTATTTAAAAAATCGGTTCAATGGTAAATGTAAATTGATAATCACCGGATGGAATCTGGTATTTTTGCATGGGTTGAGCTCCCCATGAATCGTCGCCAGCGACGCCCATTTGTTTGAGGTCGGTGCAAATAAACACTCCGTCTTTTTTAACAATGTCATTTGTGTGGCGGTAATCATCCGGAGTTTCCATATCAAAATCTTCAATGGGATTATGAAGTGCCGAAAAACCAACCGTTGGCGAGCCGCTCACTTTTAATCCAATTCCGTTTTCATTTCTGAGTTCGAACCATCGAACATCTGTCTTGTAGCCGTTTTCCTGTGGACGAACGTAGTTAAAGTACTGATCGGCAACTTTACTTTCGTATATTCCAACAAAGGCACTTCTGTTGCGGTCGATGTAATTTTCGTGTGGACCACGGCCAAAATATTTAAGGTTGTCGAAATTTACGGGCATTTCCCAACGCATTCCAAAACGTGGCATGTTTGGCAGTTTTTCGTCCGAAGTTTTAATGCTGCTGATTACTTCAATTTTTCCGTCGCCTGTTAAAATATACACCACGCTTTGCGATGATTTTACTTTTTCGAGTTCGTATTTTGCGGTAATGTAAATTTTGTTTTCAGCCGATTGAAATGCTTCCACACTTTCCGGTTTGGCTTCGCGCGAAACTTCTCTCCAAATACCCAGGCGGTTTAACATCTGGCTTCCTTTGTCGTTGTCGTTTACCGGGCGCCAGAAATTTGTTTGTGGCCCTTTTTGAATCAGGTTGAATCCGTTTATTTCATACGAAGAAATAGTTCCCGATAATCTGTCGACACTAATTTCAAAGTTTGCTCCGCTAACATTAATCTTATCTTTAATTTCTGAAAGTTTTAGCGGTGGCGTTGTGTTTACTTCATTCGCTGAACTAACTTTTTCAATTTCAAATTTGAATTGTTCATGTGCTACCTCAAATCCTGCCTTTCTAAAGGCTTTGTCGGATTTCAGTTTTACCGAAAAATCAATAAAATCCACGTGCGTTACCGGATCATCAAAACTTATTTTGATGCCGGTATTGATATGCACACTTGTACTTTCGCCTGGCTTTAAATTAATATCATCGAGAATTCCGGAATTCGTAGGCACTCCATCTCTGCTTGTTGTCCAGCAAATTTCATAATCGCTTAAATCGATAAAATCGTGCAGGTTGGTAATTTTAAAGTTATTGGCTACCTGTTCAATTTTAATGTTTTGATAGGCATATTTTACTTCCCAAATGGCTGGGTGCGGAGTGTAGTCGGCCGAAATAATTCCATTGCAGACAAAGTTATAGTCGCTTGGCATGTTTTCGCCAAAGTCGCCACCGTAGGCCCAAAACTCAGTTCCATCAGCGGCTTTTTTTACCAGTGCCTGATCAATCCAATCCCAAATGTAACCACCCTGCATCTGGTCGTTTTTGTCACGGTTAAAAACATCCCACAAATCAACCAGATTGCCGTTGCTGTTTCCCATGGCATGCGAATATTCACTCGAAATATAAGGTTTGGTTTGATGTTTTGCTGCATAATTCTCCAAAGCCTGAACACTTGGGTATTGTGGGCAGAAGATATCGGTATTGTCTCCCATGATTGCCCGTTCGTAATGGATAGGGCGAGATGAATCCCGCTCTTTTATCGTTTTATAAACCGAGGTGAAAACTTCTCCATCACCGGCTTCATTTCCCATCGACCAAACAATTACGCAGGGATGATTTTTATCGCGTTCCACCATTCGCATGTTACGGTCGATGTGCGCTGCAGTCCATTCCGGATTTTTGGCCAGTGAATATTCGCCGTAATACATTCCGTGCGATTCAAGATTGGCTTCGTCAGTCACATATAATCCGTATTCGTCGCATAATTCATAAAACCGTTCGGCGTTGGGATAATGGCAGGTTCGTACTGCATTAATATTGAACTGTTTCATTAAAGCAATCTCTTTTATCATTGCTTCCTCGCTAATTACATGGCCGTTGTACTGGTCGTGCTCGTGGCGGTTTACCCCTTTTATTGTAACGGGCACGCCGTTTATACAGAATACAGCATCAATAATTTCAATTTTTCGAAATCCGATTTTTGAAGCAACTGTCTCTACAATCTCGCCGGTTTCATTTTTTAGAATCAGAACGAGCGTATATAAGTTTGGAGTCTCCGCTGTCCATTTTCTTGGTGCTTCAATTTCTTTAGAAAATGAAATTTTTGTATTTGTTTTTTTATTGATTTTGGCTGGTTGAGCACCATCGGCGATTTTATACTTGTTTGCATCAAGAATTTGATACTCGACTGTGTAATTTCCGGAACCTAATTTTTCAAAGTGATTTTGCAAATCGACCTCCATTGAGAATGCTCCGTTTTTATATTCATTGTCAAGATCGGCATGAACAAAATAGTCGCGAATGCGTACTTTTGGCGTAGAGTAAATATATACGTCGCGTTCAATTCCACTAATTCTCCAAAAATCCTGGGCTTCCAGATACGAACCATCCGACCAGCGATACACTTCGGCAGCTACTACATTTTCGCCTTCTTTTAAATACTTTGTGATATCCCATTCTGCTGGCGTTTTACTTCCCTGACTGTAACCCACTTTTTCTCCATTTATATACAGGTAGAAAGCAGATTTAACAGCTCCAAACTGGATGAATATTTGGCGACCGTTCCAGTTATCAGGAAGCGTAAAGGTTCGCCTGTACGAGCCAACCGGATTATAATCGTGCGGAACTTTACCTGGATTCGCAGGGTATATTTTATCAACGAATTTCATTTCTTCCGAAATTGGCCTTTTATAATCGGAGAATTCGTATTGATGATTTACATAGATCGGAACTCCGTATCCCTGCAATTCCCAGTTTGAAGGAACCGGAATATCAGCCCAGCCGGAATCATCAAAATCTGTTTTGTAGAAATCAAGAGGGCGCTCAGCGGGTTTACGTACCCATTTGAATTTCCACGTGCCACTCAGGCTTTTGTAATAAACAGATTGTTTGGCACGTTGCGAAAATGCCTCATTCACACTTCCAAATGGCATAAGTGTAGCATGTGCTGCTTCCTTGTTCAGATCGAATAGTTGCGGATTTTCCCAATCGGCAATTTTCTCTTGCGAAAAAAGCAAAAGAGAAATCGTCATAAACAGGCAGAACGAATATAGTTTTCTCATTAGTTATTGAATTATTTTAAAAGATTGAGTTGTGTAAGTTATAAAATTACAAAGATAAGATTAAAGTAAAGCAAACGAGTCTTTGTAAAGGTTATTCTTCTTCTTGTGTATAATGTTTAAAGAATTAATAATCCAGCAGAAATTTTTTAAAAGAAAGTTGTATGCAATAACAATACCATTGTATTTAAGGAGATTTCTGCAGCTAATTGGGAAAGAAATCCCCAAAGCTGTAAATATTAGTTCCAATTTTAGCGCAATTGAATTTTTCCTGATGGTTAATTGCCCGTATTTAAGTATTTTTTCATTTACCTATATTAAAATCAGTTTGTAGTATTTGTGTGAGCTTTAGAGGTTTAGTTTGTGTTGTGTTGAGCAATCGTATAATGTGAAAGTTATTTAAAATCGATAAATATAATTGTACAACAGGTAATTTTTTTTTGGTAGTTGGAAATATATATCTACTTTCGTGCACGTACACGGAAATTTTATTTTAGTGTTTTTAAATAATTAAATCAATAAAAATGAAACTAGGAAAATACAGCTTTGGAGTAGGAGACCGTTTTAATCACGAAGGGCAAGCACAACTACGCGCCCTAATGAAAGCAAATGCCAAGGGAATTGAGGTGACACCGGTTTGGAATAAATCGAATCGTGAGCACCAAATCGTACATTCAGAACCAGCTGGGACAAGGATTGAAGCCAACGAAGCCGTTAAAGAATTGGGATGGGAAGGACCTTATTGTGTTGATGCCGACCATATTAATTTAACAAACGTGGATCGATTTATTGATTATAGCGACTTTTTTACTTTAGATGTTGCCATGTATATTGGAAATGATGCCGCATCAGCCGATGTTGCCGCTTTCAAAAAATCGTGTGAGGCACTGGGCGAAAAAGTTACAATTCCTGGTATTGAAGAAGCAATACTAATTTCGGATGAATTATTGGACGAAGTAGCGTCGAAATATTTGGCTGCTGTAAAAGAAGCGGCTAAGATTTATGCACACATCGAATCGATTAAAGGGAAAGGTAATTTTGTTACCGAAGTATCGATGGATGAGGTGGAAGCTCCGCAAACTCCGGTTGATATGTTCTTTATTTTAAAAATGATTGCCAACGAAAATATTCCGGCACAAACCATAGCTCCTAAATTTACAGGTCGCTTTAATAAAGGTGTTGACTATGTTGGCGACGTTGATCAGTTTACAAAAGAATTCGAGCAGGATGTTTTGGTAATTGACTACGCAGTAAAAGAATTCGGACTTCCTGAAGACTTGAAATTGAGTGTTCACTCGGGATCGGATAAATTTACCATTTACCCGATTATGGCTAACATTATTAAGAAATACGATAAAGGACTTCACGTGAAAACTGCCGGTACTACCTGGCTCGAAGAAGTAATTGGTTTGTCGATTTCGGGAGATGAAGGTTTGGCAGTTGCCAAAGAAATTTATATCAAAGCATTGGAACGTAAAGATGAGCTTTGCGCACCTTATGCCGATGTAATTGATATTGACGATGCTGCATTACCAAGCCCGGAAGAAGTTTTAAGCTGGTCAGGCGAAAAATTTGGAAACACACTTCGTCATATTCCCGGTCACGCCGACTACAACCTTAATTTCCGTCAGTTAATTCACGTTGGATACAAAGTAGCCGCCGAAATGGGCGATGGATATACCGGTCTTTTGAAAAAGTATTCGGATGTTGTTGGTGGATGTGTGGAAGAGAACATTTACGACCGACACCTAAAAAGATTATTTGATTTATAAAAACAAAATAGATAGTACAACAATTCGCCCTTCTCAGGTTTTTTTGACTTGAGGAGGGTAAATTTGTTAAAGTGCTTTCAACTACTAAGTTATTATTATGAAAAAGTTTATGGATAAGGATTTCTTGTTGCAGAACGATGTTGCAAAGGAATTATATCACAATCATGCGGCTAAGATGCCGATTTTTGATTACCACTGTCATATCAATCCAAAGGAAATTGCAGAGGATAAAAGCTACGAAAATATAACACAAATTTGGTTGTATGGCGACCATTACAAATGGCGTGGAATGCGTACCAATGGTGTTGACGAAAAATATTGTACAGGCGATGCCAGCGACTGGGAAAAATTTGAAAAATGGGCAGAAACCGTTCCGCACACGGTTCGTAATCCTTTGTTTCACTGGACACATCTTGAGTTGAAAAAATTCTTCGGAATTGATAAAGTACTCAGCCCGGAAACAGCGAAAGAGATTTGGGATGAATGTAACGCAAAATTACAGACTCCTGAGTATTCGTGTCGTGGTATTATTAAAATGGCAAACGTTCATACAATTTGTACAACCGACGATCCAATTGATTCTCTTGAATACCACCGTGCGATAAAAGCCGATGGTTTTGAAGTAAATGTTTTACCGGCCTGGCGCCCCGATAAAGCCATGGCTGTAGAAGATACAAAATCGTATAACGACTACATTAAAAAGCTGGAAGAAGCTGCAGATATGAATATTGCAAGTTTTAGCGACTTAATGGATGCGTTGGATAATCGTCACGAATTTTTCCATCAAAATGGATGCCGTTTGAGCGACCATGGAATTGAAACTGTTTTGGCTGCCGATTATATCGAAGCTGAAATTGAAAAGATTTTTACAAAAGTACGTGGTGGAAATAATTTAACAGCCGAAGAAATTTTAAAATTCCAGTCGTGCATGCTGTACGAGTTTGGAATCATGGATCATTCGCGGGGTTGGACTCAGCAATTCCACATAGGCGCATTACGCAACAACAATACCCGCCTATTTAATAAGTTAGGCCCTGATACCGGTTTTGATTCGATCGGTGATTTTGATGTTGCACGTCCGCTTTCAAAATTATTAAACCGTTTGGATTTGGAAGATAAACTATCGAAGACGGTGTTGTATAATTTGAATCCGCGCGATAATGAGTTGATGGCAACTATGATTGGTAATTTCCAGGACGGTTCGGTCCCTGGTAAAATGCAGTACGGTTCAGGCTGGTGGTTCCTCGATCAAAAAGATGGAATGGAAAAACAAATGCAGGCGCTTTCGAGTTTGGGACTTTTAAGTCGTTTTGTGGGGATGTTAACCGATTCGCGTAGTTATTTATCATACACCCGCCATGAATATTTCCGCAGAACTCTGTGTAATTTATTGGGTAACGATGTAGAAAATGGTGAAATTCCATACGACATGGAATTGTTGGGTAAAATGGTAGAGAATATCAGTTTCAATAACGCGAAAGAGTATTTTAATTTTGAGTAAAGAATGGTATTAATTAATGGTGCAAGTGTGCTGATTAGAAAAGGAATAGTATTTTTGCAATCGATTGCATAGAATAATTCGAATTGCATCATTAACCTGAAAATAGTAACCATAGGAAAAAGCATATTTTGCCGATAGCTATTAACCTTTGGTTCTATAAAAAAATAATTAAATCATGGCAAAATTGAATATCAAATCAAAATCAGAGTGCACATACGATTGTATTTCTCTTGGTGAAGTTATGTTAAGGTTGGATCCGGGTGAAGGCAGAATACGAACTGCCCGCCAGTTTAAAGCCTGGGAAGGTGGAGGAGAATATAATGTTTCCCGTGGCCTTAGAAGGTGTTTTGGAAAGAAAACCGCTATTATTACAGCACTTGCCGACAATGAAGTTGGGGCTTTAGTTGAAGATTTCATGCTCCAGGGAGGATTAGACACCCAATTTGTTAAATGGATGCCTTACGATGGTTGTGGGCGTACCGTTCGTAACGGATTGAATTTTACTGAAAGAGGTTTTGGTATTCGTGGTGCAAAAGGCGTTTCCGATCGTGGAAATACAGCAGCCTCTCAATTAAAACCGGGTGATATCGACTGGGAATACATTTTCGGAACCTTAGGAGTTCGTTGGATGCACACCGGTGGTATTTTTGCTGCATTATCTGAATCTGCTGCCGAAACTGTTATCGAGGCAGTAAAAATTGCTAAAAAATACGGCACCATTGTTTCGTATGATTTAAATTACCGACCATCGCTTTGGAAAGCAATTGGTGGTGAGGCGAAAGCACAGGAAGTAAACCGCGAAATTGCCAAATATGTGGATGTAATGATCGGTAATGAAGAAGATTTTACGGCATGTTTAGGTTTGGAAGTTGAAGGAAACGACGAAAATCTGAAAGAATTGGATTTGTCGGGATACAAAGGAATGATTGAGAGTGCAATCAAAGAATTTCCAAATTTTAATGTTATTGCAACCACATTACGTACCGTTAAAACAGCAACTGTAAATTCATGGGGTGCAATCTGTTATTCCGAAGGTGTTATTCACGAAGCTCAACACCGCGAAGATCTTGAAATCATGGATCGTGTTGGTGGTGGCGATAGTTTTGCATCTGGTTTAATTTATGGATTCCTCGAATTTAATGATGGGGCGAAGGCTGTTGAATATGGTGCTGCACACGGCGCATTGGCCATGACAACCCCTGGTGATACTACTATGGCAACTTTATCCGAAGTTGAAAAGATAATCGGAGGTGGGAGCGCACGTGTTGATCGCTAGAGTAAAGATTGAATGTAGTATATAGTAGTTATAAATACTACGGTTCTGCTTTGAAAAAATATAGCCCCGGGATTTATCCGGGGCCTAAATACAAAATTGGTGTTGAGGTTTACTTCATCTTTTAGTAATTTGGAAAAATCGCTTCACAACACGAAACTTCTTTTGCAGCCAAATGCAGAGCAGTTACATAAAAACAAAAATAGAATTAAGAAAAATTACAAAGAAAATGGCTAGATTTTCAAGAATAGAAGTAGCATTAAAAATGAAGGAAACAGGTATGGTACCGGTTTTCTATCACAAAGATATCGACGTTTGCAAGGCTGTTGTAAAAGCTTGTTACGATGGTGGAGCACGTGTTTTCGAGTATACTAACCGTGGTGATTTTGCAACATTGCTGTTTGCAGAGTTAAACAAATGGACAATTGAAAACTGTCCTGAAATGATTATGGGAGTTGGTTCTATTGTTGATGAGGCAACTGCTGCCATGTACATCGCCTTGGGAACCAACTTTGTTGTGGCTCCTTTAATCGACGAAGCAACTGCAAAAGTTTGTAACAGACGAAAAATAGCCTGGAGTCCCGGTTGTGGTTCAGTAACCGAAATTGGAAGAGCTCACGAGTTGGGAGCAGAAGTAGTTAAAATATTCCCTGGTTCGCAGGTGGGAGGACCTAGTTTTGTTGCTGCAGTAAAAGGGCCAATGCCATGGGCAAGTATTATGCCTACCGGCGGTGTAACCCCAACCGAAGATAACTTAAAAGGTTGGTTTGATGCCGGAGTTACTTGTGTAGGAATGGGATCGCAATTATTTCCAAAAGATGTACTAGAGAACAAAGACTGGAATTATATTACGAATAAATGTAAAGATGCACTTGCAATTATTCAAAAGCTAAATTAAGTTTACACTTTGATCAATTAGAACTAATAATAATTATAAAAAACCTTGCTTTATGAGCATAAATCAAACAGTTGAAAAAATGTCCAAATATCGATGGACGATAGTAGCAATGTTGTTTATGGCAACGACCGTAAATTACATGGACCGACAGGTGCTTTCCCTGACGTGGAAGGACTTTATCGCACCGGAATTTCATTGGACAGATAGCGATTATGGAACTATCACTGCCTTATTCTCTCTTTTTTACGCAATAAGCTTACTTTTTGCCGGTCGTTTGGTTGACTGGTTAGGTACCAAAAAAGGATACATGTGGGCCATTGCAATTTGGTCAGTTGGTGCTGTGTTACACGCATTTTGTGGAATTGCAACATCAGGAGTAATTACAGGACATTGGTTTGTTGGATTCGAGCAGGCACGTCACTACATTAATCAGGTGGAAGATGTTGCACGAGTTCTTAATGTGAGTGTTGTTCTGTTTGTTTTTGCCCGTTTGGTTTTAGCCATTGGTGAAGCAGGTAACTTTCCGGCTGCTATTAAAACAACTGCCGAATACTTTCCTAAAAAAGACCGTGCTTATGCTACTTCCATTTTTAACGCAGGTTCAACTGTTGGAGCTTTGGCCGCTCCGGTTACCATTCCGCTTTTAGCAAAACATTTTGGATGGGAAGCTGCCTTTATTCTTATTGGTGCATTGGGTTTTCTTTGGATGGGATGGTGGCAGTTTGGCTATAATAAGCCTTACAAACACCCAAAAGTAAATAAAGCAGAATTGGATTACATCAGACAAGATCAGGATGATGATGAAGTTCAGGATGGAACAGATGATAATGCCGGACGAAAAATAAGCTTTATGAAATTGTTTAAATACAAGCAGACCTGGGCATTTGCATTCGGAAAATTCATGACTGACGGTGTTTGGTGGTTCTACCTGTTCTGGACACCTGCATATTTGAGTTCTGTTTATGGTATGGAATCATCTGATCCAAGAGCACAAATTGGTTTATTCATTTTGTATGCAATCACATTATTATCCATTATTGGAGGCTGGTTACCCACCTATTTTGTTGAGCAGAAAGGAATGCATGCGTATGCCGGTCGTATGAAATCGATGCTGATTTTTGCATTCTTTCCATTGTTGGCTGTAGTGGCGCAACCTTTGGGCCATTTCTCTTATTGGTTCCCCATTGTTATTATTGGTATTGCAGGTGCTGCGCACCAGGCTTGGTCGGCAAATATTTTTACTACAGTAAGCGATATGTTTCCAAAGGCAGCGGTTGCAACAGTTACCGGTATTGGTGGATTAGCCGGTGGTTTAGGTTCGGTAGTCATTAATAAAGGATCAGGTGTATTGTTCGATTTTGCACGCGAAACTCAAATGACACTTTTAAATTTCAAAGGTGTTGAAGCAGGTTATTTTATTATTTTCTGTATTTGTGCATTTGCGTACCTGATTGGATGGGTAGTAATGAAGTCGCTGGTACCCGAGTACAAACGAATTACTGATTTAGTATAAAAAATAGAATTATATACAAGAGGGTTGGTAGTTTACCAGCCCTTTTTTGTATAAAACGTTTTCTGAATGAGAATTTTTGTTTTTGATTTGGACTTTACCATTTGGGATGCCGGGGGTACCTGGTGCGACGCGACAAGTCCACCTTATAAATGGGAAAATGGAAAGCTGTTAGACCAAAAAGGAGGGTGGATTCGATTGTATGAAGAAGTTGTCGAAATTCTCGATGTATTAAAAAGTCAAAATAAATTTATCGTGGCAGCATCACGAACTTACCGTCCCATCTGGGCTCAGGAATTATTGCAATTGTTGGATATTGATAAATACTTCGATTTAAAAGAAATATATCCGAGCAGTAAAATTCACCATTTTAATCAGATCGAAAATCACTTTAAAATGTTGTTTTCAGAAATGGTATTTTTTGATGATGAATATCGAAATGTCAGGGAAGTTAGTGCCTTGGGGGTGAATTCTGTTTTAGTTTCTAAAGGAATAACACTTTCTATGGTTAAAGAGTATTTATAACCGATTTTGAAAATAAACTAAGAAAATTTAACCCGGTAATGTTTGATTTACTGAACTGTAAATGAGCAATTTTAACAATAATTTAGGCATTACAAAGCGTCGGGCAGAGAGTTGCCCTTTGTATATTTGAATTTGTAAATAACCCATTATTGCAGTTAAGTTTCAAAATTTTAAGTAGTTTTCCAAAAAAGAATCCTGGTGATCTGGGATTTTTTTTTTGCCGTTTATTACGATTGAAATGGTATGTGAGCGCACACCCAAACATCATATAATTTAAATTGAAAAATGGGAAAGTGAAGGCAAAAAAAAACGGGTTATCTTGTTCCGATAACCCGATTGTTCATAGTCTAGTTTAGTTAGATCAGAAAACTTATTGGTCTAATAGAGAAAAGGTAGTTTTAATAAGTCTCTAATTCATTCTTTATAAAGGCATCGCTAAGATAACATAAAATTGATTTAAACGTGAGGCAATTTTAAAAATTTATTAATGTTTGTTAAAAAATCTCGAATTGTGAGTATTAACTGCTTGGTTATTAAGATGAATGACATGACAAATATGTTTTATAATATTTCTATGTTTTTTCGAATATCTTATAATAATATTCAAAATTGCACCTAAGAGTGATTCATGACAAATGTCATGACATTTGTGATTTAAGTAGCAGCACAGTACAGCATTGTAATTGAAAGAAAAAACATACTTTTGATAAATAACACGAAATAAAAATGAGAAAGATAGTACTAACCGGTATTCAAAAAATGGAGCTTGTAGATTCCAACATTCCTGAAATAAAAAGCGATAAGGAGGTTAAAATAAAGCTAAGTACAATAGGAGTTTGTGGATCTGATATTCACTATTATTCGGAAGGAAAAATTGGCAGCCAGGTGGTTCAATATCCTTTCCCGGTAGGGCACGAGTGCTCTGGAGTTATTGAAGAAGTAGGCGAGGGAGTAACAAACGTAAAAGTTGGAGACCTTGTTGTTGTCGATCCTTCAGTACATTGTGGCGAGTGCGATCAGTGTTTGGCAGGTCGACCACACACATGCCGTAACAATAAATTTTTAGGTTGCCCCGGTCAACTGGAAGGTTGTTTGGCAGATTATATTGTAATGCCCCATTTTACTTGCTTCCCGGTTAGTGGCAAACTAAATAAAGTGCAGGCTGCGTTAATTGAACCCTTAACAATTGGTGTGTATACGGTTAAGTTGGCCCAGCTTCAGAATATAAATTCATCGGTAGGAATATTTGGTGCCGGCCCAATTGGTTTAAGCATTTTAATGAAACTTTTGGCCGATGGAATAACCAATGTGGGAATGATTGAACCACTGGAGTACCGACTTAAAAAAGCCAATGAAATTGGTGCAAAATACCTGGTTAATCCTGAAACCGAAGATGTAGAGAAAAAAATTGCGGAGCAGGAAGCATTGTTGCTTGATGTTGTTTTTGAAGCCAGTGGAGAACAGGAAGCAGTAACAAATGCAATAAATATTTTAAAACCGGGCGGTAAACTGGTGTTGGTTGGAATACCTCCGGATGCACAGTATGTTTTCGACATGGATCAAATGCGCAGAAAAGAGTTAACCATTATAAATGTTCGCCGCCAGAACCATTGTGTGGAAGAAGCCATCGATTTGGTAGTGTCTGGTAAAATAGATGTGGAAAAAATGGTAACGCACACTTTTTCGCTTGAAGAAAGTAGTGTAGCTTTTGATATTGTTGCCGGGTATAAAGACGGGGCAATTAAAGCGATGATTGATTTGTAATTGGCGAGGTGCTTTATTTTTTTTGCAGCTGTTTTTTCTTTAGCTGAATTAAATTCTGCTTAAAATTGCCATATTCATCAAATATAAATCGGTTCGATAAAATAATACTTAAAAATATATTGATGGTACACCCCACAAAAATGGCCACCATAATCATTACCTGATATTTTATGGCGACTGCAGGTGGGCTGCCACCTAAAATCTGTCCGGTCATCATTCCCGGAAGTGTAACCAAACCAATAACCGACATATTTGCAATCATAGGATTTAAGGCAGCTCTGGCAGCTTCTTCGATAAAAGGCCGTATTGCAATTTTATTATTTCCTGTGTTGGTAAGTAAAAACTGATAGAGTTCTCTTTTCTCGGTAAGGCTGGTAAAATATCGGTTTAGCCCAACTATATTATGATTTAGTGCATTTCCAAGTACCATTCCCGTAATTGGTATAAAATACCTGGCATCAAAAACATAATCGAGATTGAGAATAAATCCAAGGCAAAATACATCGATAATAAGTATGGAAGTTAAACCGGCAATAAAAAAAGGAACAATAAAATATTTTCGGTTTAAAGCTACACGTTTGGTAATGGTAAATACTCCCACAATTATCATTAACAGCACCCATAAACTATTCACCCAGGCGTTATTTAATGTAAAAATAAATTCGAGATAAAGTGCCACCAGAAAGAGTTGCACTGCCATTCGAATAACATTAATCAGTACATCCTTTTCCATCCTTATTCGGAAATAATAGAAAAAGGACATTGGAAAAATCAGTAGTAGAAATCCAAAAGCCAGTTCCCAAATATTGATGTCTATTATTGCATTCATAGCTCAATTGTTTTATCTGTACTTTGGGCCCAAAGTTGATTGTGCGATGCAGAAATAATGGTTTTTCCTTTTAACTCACCAACTGCATGTAATAGAAGTTCAATTGATTTGTCATCAAGCGAAGAAGTAGGTTCGTCCATTAATATAATATCCTTTGGCTGACTCAAACAAATGGAAATTAATAGTCGTTGTTTCTGCCCCCCGCTAATTTTTGCAAAGTCTTTTGATAAAATATCCTGTTCCAGATCAAGCTTTTGCATGTATTCATTAATCCCGGGTAAGAGTTGCGATATTTCTAACAATTCAACCAGTTCCATCCCATTTTTTACAGGAAGATTAATATTTTGAGGAATTGAAATTATCTGTTTTCTTATTTCTTTAATGGTTGAATCATTAAGTACTGTGTCATTAACTGAAATAATTCCCTTATCGGGCAAAATATATCCTTGTAAAAGGTTTAAAAGTGTTGATTTACCTCTTCCGGAAGGACCGCTCAAGCAAATGTTTTCGCCTTTATTGATCGTAATTGACAGATTCTCGAAAATTATTTTCTCGGAAAAGGAAAGACTTATATTTTCGAAACATATCATATCACTAAAATAGTAAGAATTCGTCTGGCGTTGTTTGAGATACGAATAAAAAAAGAACCGTTTACCATATTTTAATCTACGGGAAACGGTTCTTTATATTTGTATTGTTTAGCAGAGAACTACAATTCTCTGCTAATAATAAATACTATACATTGTATGTTGACGAAGCAGTATCACCACCACGTCCGGTCCAGTTGGTGTGGAAAAACTCGCCGCGAGGTTTGTCAATTCTTTCGTACGTATGCGCACCAAAATAGTCGCGTTGTGCCTGAAGTAAGTTAGCCGGTAAACGCTCGCTGCGGAAACCGTCGAAATAACAAAGTGCCGAAGTTAATGCCGGAACAGGAACACCATTTGAAAGGGCAGTTGCACAAACTCTTCTCCAGCCAGCCTGAGCTTCTTCCACTTTTTCTTTAAAGAACGGATCGAGCAATAAATTAGGCAATTCAGCATTTTTATCAAACGCTTTTTTAATGTCGCCTAAGAACACCGAACGGATAATACAACCGCCGCGCCACATCAGGGCGATATCGCCATAATTTAAATCCCAGTTGTACTCCTTCGCAGCTTCCATCATCAGGTTGTAACCTTGTGCATAAGAAATAATTTTTGCTCCCAATAATGCACTTTCAATATCGTCGATAAATTGCTGTTTGTCACCAACAAATTCTGGTTTTGGTCCATTAATTACTTTTGATGCCTCAACACGTAAATCTTTTTGAGCCGATAAACAACGTGCAAAAACCGATTCGCCAATAAGCGTTAAAGGAATACCTAAATCGAGCGCCGAAATACCGGTCCATTTACCGGTTCCTTTCTGACCCGCTGTATCCAAAATCATCTCAACAGTTTCTTCACCGTTTTCGTCTTTGTAACCCAAAATGTCACGTGTAATCTCAACCAGGTAACTATCTAAAATACCTTCGTTCCATTTTTTGAAAACCTGGTGCATTTCGTCGTTGTTCATTCCCATCAGTTCTTTCATTAACTGATAGGCTTCGGTAATAATTTGCATATCGCCATACTCAATACCGTTGTGAACCATTTTTACAAAATGACCGGCACCATCAGTACCAACCCACTCGCAGCAAGGTGAGCCATCTTCTACTTTTGCCGAAACAGCCTGGAATATTTCTTTAACAGCAGGCCATGCTTTTGCCGATCCACCCGGCATAATTGAGGGTCCTAATAAAGCACCTTCTTCACCACCCGAAACACCTGTTCCAATGTAAAGAAGTCCTTTACTTTCTACATATTCTGTACGACGGATCGTATCAGGGAAATGTGAGTTTCCACCATCGATAATTATATCGCCTTCTTCTAAATGAGGGATTACCATATCGATAAATGCATCGACAGGGGCACCTGCTTTTACAAGCATCATAACTTTTCTTGGACGCTCGAGCGAAGCACAAAGCTCTTCGATGGAGTGGGCTCCGATAAAATTTTTGCCCGCACCGCGACCACTAATAAAACTGTCAACTTTTTCAACTGTACGGTTAAAAACTGCAACAGTAAAACCTTTACTCTCCATGTTTAATACAAGGTTCTCGCCCATTACGGCCAAGCCTATTAAACCAATGTCTGCTAATTTTTTCATTTTATACTAATTTGTAATTTGTTGTATTTTAAATCCCAGTGCCTTCAATTTATCCAAAGTCACTTTTTCAATGTTTTTTGCTTCAATAGTGTAGGTGTCAAATTCTCTGCGAACCGGATAATCGCCTCTTAGTTTTTCAAACAAATGGGGGGTATCTTTTAATGCTTCATCGTCTGTTTCAATATCGTAGGTTGAAAGAATTGCTTCTGCAAGAATTGAATATTCACGTCGTTGGTTTCCATCAATTTTTATGGTTGTATTTTCAGGAAGATCAACTCCCGATGGTTGCCAATCATTAATTCCAAGATTGAAAAACCGGCTTAATGCCTGAATGCTCATTTTAGTGCCGTTGGCTTTCCCGTCTTTTGAATAACCTGCAATGTGTGGCGTTCCGTATTCGGTTTGATTGAGTAAATCAAGGTTGATTTCCGGTTCGTCTTCCCAGCAGTCAACTATAAAACCATCCACATCGTTGGCTTCAATGGCGTTGTAAATCGATTCAGTATCAACTACTTCACCACGACAAGAATTGATGATCAATGGTTTTTTGTCCAGATTTTGAAGAAAGGTTTCATTTGCCATATGAAAAGTGGAATCGGGTCCACTCATATTTAAAGGAACATGAAAGGTGATTATATCTGCTTGTTTTTGAATGGTTTGGAGCGAAACAAATTTGTCCGAACCTTCCATTCTTTCTCGTGGAGGATCGTTTAACAGCACTTTCATGCCAATAATTTCGCATGTTCTGGCCACTTTACTCCCGACATTGCCAACTCCAACTATGCCAATTGTTAATCCGGCTAAATCTTTTCGTTTACGCATCGACCAGGAGAACAGGGCAGAAGCAACGTACTGGTTTACACTCTCTGCATTACATCCCGGTGCGTTTGTCCATTTAATACCGGCTCTTTCGCAATAATCGGTATCAATGTGATCGAAACCAATGGTGGCAGTAGCGATGTATTTTACTTTCGAACCTTCGAGCAAACTACTGTTACAAATGGTGCGGGTACGCGTGATAATTGCATCAGCATCTTTTACAACTTCTTTGGTCGTTTCACTTCCCGGAAGGTAAACTACTTCGGCGAAAGGTTCCAATGCTCCTTTTATATAAGGTATTTTGTTATCAACAACAATTTTCATTTATTCTATTCTTTTCAATTCGATTAGTCAGATTATAATAACTAGTCAGCGTAATATTCTTTTACCATTTCATCGAGTACCCAACTTGTTCGGGCAGCCGATTTGCCGGTACTTACACATTTGCCAATTCCTCTTAATTCATCTACAACCTGTTGCACAAGGTTCTGTGAAATGTGTTCCGGATTCTGGAATGTTAATTCCCTGATTCCTTCCGCTGTTTTTACTTTTACATTTCCCGGACTAAAACAAGGCAAACAAATTTCGCCTTTTTCTCCGATAATCTGTATATAATCTTCCTCCGAATTTTCATCTACTACAAAACACCAGCTTCCGCTTCCAATAATCCCCGATTTATGTTTCCATGTACCGGAAACGGTATCTTCAGCAGGATATAATCCTCCAATATTTGCTGCATTTCCTTTCACATCGGCTATTTCTCCAAATACAAAATCGAGATAGTCCAATTGGTGCGAAGCCAGGTCGAAAAAATGCCCGGCTCCCGAAATTTCGGGAAACACATGCCAGTGCATTTCTTCCGGCAATTGGTTTCTTTCTGTAGCCTGTTTGTAGAGCTTAATGTTTACCATTAATGGCTTACCAATTGCTCCGCTTTCCACCAACTCTTTCACTTTTAGAAAAGCAGGCAGTGTTCGTCGATAATAAGCTACCCATAAAGACGAGCCGGTTTTTTCTGCCACTTGAAGCATTTTCATACATTCGGCATACGATTTTGCCATGGGTTTTTCTACGTAAACCGCTTTCCCGGCTTTCATGGCTTCAATGGCATAATCGGCATGCGAATTGGGTGGAGTGGCTATGTAAATGGCGTTTATATCCGGATCGTTAATTAATTCAGATGCGTTGGAGTACCATTTGGGAACATTATGTCGTTTTGCAAAATCCTCAGCTTTATCAGCATTACGGCGCATTACTGCAACTAATTTTGAATGTGCGATTTTGTAAAAGGCCGGTCCGCTTTTTACTTCAGTAACATTTCCAACTCCTATGATTCCCCAGTTAACGGTGTCCATTCTTATAAATGAATTGAATTTTATTCTATTAAACAGTTATTTAATACTCAAACCGATCCTTAAAGGCCCAAAGTCCAATGGCTGGATTTGAAATATAAAAGATTTCTTCACCATCGGGTAAGGTATTGTATCCATCTTTCAGCTTTTTCGGATTGTATTTTGCGGTCATTTCATCGTAGTCGGCATACTTAAAACCAACACTTTCTATTTCTTTTTGTGTAAGGTTTTCTTCGCCTTTTCCCGGACAATATGTTATGCTGAAACGACCCTCGGAAGAACCGTGAATAAGGTGAGCAGCTGCTCCAAGGTTATTCTGTAATTCTTCGTTTTCGCTCACCATTTTTAAGGTGTGAGGTGTTCCAAAATAACCATATTTACGTATCAGTTTATCAATTTGCTTGTCTTCTCCAAATTCTTTTAATGCCGGTGCAAGTACAATTAGTTCACCGTCATCGGCCAAAGCCATTCGTGTACGGTAAATACTTTTGTTACCCAGCCATGTGCTTTTAAATTCGGTAGGATCGAGCCAGACAACAGCCTTTTTAATTGGTTTGTCGAGCATTTCAAAATTTACCTGCAACGAGAGTTTTGCTGCTTTGTCGAATACTTCAAAATCGTCGCCAATAAACAATCCGTACGTTTGTAACTTGCCTTGTTTGTTTAAGCCAACAACGGTTTGTATGTATAATATGGGAAGGTGGTTCGAGAAATTTTCTGATGCGTAATTAAAAACTTTACGCACAGGAGTATCAGCTCTACCCATCATTTTTTCCATTCCATAGGCAGCTCCAATGTAGTGGCTTTTATTAATTCCCTCAGAACCACCGGTTCCAACAAAAATGTTTTTGTTGTAGTTGGCCATTCCTACTACTTCGTGTGGTACCACCTGGCCAATGGAAAGAATCAGGTCGAAATTTCCTTCAACCAATAATTTATTTACCTGTGCCGGCCATGTATAATCACAAGCTCCTTCCGAAACTTCCTTTACAAATTCAGCAGGCACGGTACCCAGCGTAATTACATCATTTCTCCAATCGTGTTCGCGAAACAAGTCAGTCGGCATTTTTCCAAACATATGGCTTATTTGTTCCATTGTCATAGGTGAATGCGTACCAAGCGCAGGAAGTACATCGGTCAGTTTTTCTTTGTAATACTCCCATGCATATTCTGTCAATTCTCCTGCGCGCGAAGGCAAACGAGTATAATCAGGAGGAATAGCCAATACCTTCTGTTTATTGCCTAATTTTTTTAAAGCAACAAACAATCCGTATCTCAGGTCTTCAGCTTTTAGCGCTGTTTCGGTTGAACCTATTTCGTAATATAACATTTTGTAATTTTTAAAATAAAGGGCTGCTGCCCGACTTTTAATTTGAATTTTATCATCTGTCAGCTAGAATACCGGATTACGTCAGATTTGGAAAATCTATCGTTTTACCCGTGCATTTCCGCCCCAGATGCTCCATACCTGATCTTCGTCGGCAGGTTGCGCATAGTCGGTTAAAAAGGTGGTTGCCATTGCTCCTGTAGCCCAGCCAAACTGAGGCCATTTTTCGGCATCCCAGTTTTTAAGTATACCGTAGAGCATTCCTCCCACAAAACCATCGCCTCCACCAATTCGGTCGAGCACTGTAATTTTTCGGGGCTCAACAACATGCCAGTTTTCTCCATCCAACATTATGGCTCCCCATAAATGTTCATTTACACTGATTACTTCGCGAAGTGTGGTTGCAAAAACGGAAGCATTAGGAAACGCTTCTTTTACACGGTTTATTAAACCTTTAAAACCATCAATTTTTGCTTTTAGTCCTTCGCCTCCGGCAGCTGGTCCTTCAATGCCAAAACACAACTGGAAATCTTCTTCGTTACCAATAAGTATATCAGAAACTGAAGCGATTTCTGTAAAATCTTTGCGCAATTGTTCTTCACGACCTTTCCAAAACGAAGCTCTGTGATTTAAATCGAAAGAAATTTTAGTGCCGTGTTTTTTTGCAGCTCTGGCAATTTCAAGACAGAACTGTGTGGTTTCAGGAGAAAGAGCACCAATTAAACCTGAAAGATGTACGATTTGAACTCCTTCTTCTCCAAAAATTCTTTCCAAATCAAAATCTTTGGCGTTTAAGGTACGTCCAACTTCGCCGGCACGATCGTTAAATACACGAGGCCCACGCGAACCGTAACCACTGTCGGCGATATTAATCTGGTGACGATAACCCCACGGATCACCTTGTTCTACTTCCGGACCTTCGTAGTCCATATGGCGGGCTTTTAGGTTGCTTTTGATAAACTGAGCAATCGGACTTCCTTTTACAAAGGTTGTTAGCACCTTTACCGGTAAACCTAAATACGACGAAATGCTGGCCACATTTGTTTCAGCACTGGTTGCATATAATGTAAATTTATCGCTGGAGTGAACGGGTTGTCCGTTTTCAGGGGTAATTCTGGTTCCCATGCTGGTTGGAACCAACATCGCATATTTACAATTTTGTTTTAATTCAATACTCATTGTTCTATTTTTTTGATTTGTTTTCAATTTTACATCACACCGGTTAACTATCTTATTTACTACGCAAATAAATAAGCTTTAGTTTTCCAATCCATACTTCTTATAATTCTTTAACTAATTATTCTTCAAAATAAAGTACGTTAGCGTTAACGGTAACGTGCGAAAATTAAGCCAGATAACAATCTGGCTTATTTTTTTTTAAGCTCCTCTGGTTGGGTGAGGTACTATACTTGTTAGTTCTTCTATTTTAACTGGTCGTTTTTCTTCGATTGACTTACGGGCTGCAATTCCGATTATTGCCGACATTACTCCATCGCGCAAACCGGCTGCGTGTTTGTATGGATCAGCCATATCCGGTGTTCTGAAAATTTTATCCTGCAAACGGTTATCGCCACCGCCATGACCACCTTTGGTTGATTCAACCTTAATCATTTCGTAGTCTTTTGTAAAATTCTCCTGGAAAAAGATCTCATCATAACGCACATCGCCTCCTGCATCCTGATTCATTTCAGCCGCATGAAGAGCAGCCTGATCGACTTTCTCATTTCTTCTCCATGGAATATCCTCCCACGATTCAAGTCGTCCGTTTTTGCCGTTGAATGTAATTCGCCAACCTTCATAAGGAGAGTAGGTAGTTAGTGAGTAACTCACTTGTACATTATTGGCATATTTTATTTGAACGGCCATTTTATCATAAATGTCAACATCGTTACGCCACAAACAATTGTCCCTGATGTATCCATCGTATTTTTCGTTTTCAACATACAATTGATACGAACGTTCGTCTTTGGTTATGTCCCAATAATACTGGCATTTATCGGTGTAAGCACAAGTACGGCAGTTTGCTCCGCGGAATTTATTGTTCTTTCCGTAATGTTCCAGGTCGCCATAAGCAACTACTTCAACCGGATCGGAGTCGATCAGCCAGTTTAACAGATCGAAGTGGTGAGTAGCTTTGTGTACCAGCAAAGTTCCACCTTTATCGCGCTCACCATGCCAGCGGCGAAAATAGGATGCTCCGTGAAATGTATTCAAATACCAGTGAAAATCGACAGAAGTTATCTGGCCTGTTGGTTTTTTTGCCAGCTGTTCTTTTATCGCGCTAAATAACGTTCCGTATCGATAATTGAATCCTACAATAACTTTTCTACCTGTCCTTTTTTCAGCATCTATAATGGCTTGCGCCTTAACTTCGTCGGTGGTTAATGGTTTTTCGGTTAATACATCAACTCCCAGTTCCAAAGCCCGGATAATGTATATATGATGTGTAGAGTCCATGGTAGTCACCATAACCAATTCAGGTTTGGTTTCTGCTATCATTTTGTCGAAATCGGTATAAACCGGGCAATTAACGCCCATGTATTTTTTTGCCAGTTCCAGGCGACCAGGATTAATATCGCAAAGTCCAACAAATTCGGTTATATCGCCATAGTTTTCAACGATTCTTTTTCCCCAGAACGAGGTTCCCCGCACTCCGGTGCCTACCAAGGCAATTCTTCGTTTAGAAGCATTCGAAACAGCGGCATGAACCGGATTTGACAATACAGTAGCTCCAACTGCAGCACCGGCACTTGTGGTTAGAAAGTCTCTTCTTTTCATTTTTTGTAAGTGTTAGAATTTAGGTTTTTTTGTGGTTTAAACTCCGCCAAAAGCGCTGTATCCGCCATCAACCGGGATTACAATACCGGTAATAAAATTAGATACATCGGAAATAAGAAATAAGGTGGCACCCTGAAGATCTTCGGGTTCACCAAATTTACCCATTGGCGTATTGTCTACAATTTTTTGTCCGCGAGGACTATAGTTTCCTGTTTTTTCATCCATAACCAAAAAACGGTTTTGATGTGTGATGAAAAATCCGGGAGCAATCGCATTTACACGTATCCCAACTTTTGCCAAATGAACCGACAGCCATTCGGTAAAATTATTTATAGATGCTTTGGCAGCAGAATAAGCCGGAATTTTTGTCAATGGTTTATACGAGTTCATTGATGAAACATTTAACACAACTCCTTTTTTGTTTTTGAGCATGTCGGTGGTGAAAACCATTGTGGGTAATAATGTACCTTTAAAGTTTAAAGCAAACACTTTGTCGAAACCTTCCATCTCCAAACCATAGAAAGTATCTTCCAGTTTGTCCATGTTGTCTTCGGTCATTACTTCCACTTTTGTTGTAGCTTGCGGACTATTACCGCCTGCACCGTTTATGAGAATATCAATTTCGCCAAGTTTCTGGTTAATTTCGGCTTTCGCTTTTTCAAGTGAAGCTTTATCAAGTACATTGGCTTCAATTCCAATTACTGTGGCACCCGATTCTGCAGCGATTTCTGCAGCCACTTTATCGGCTACTTCTTTATTGATGTCGGCAATGGCAATTTTGGTACCTACCGAGGCAATGGCTTTCACCATGGCGCTTCCTAAAACACCGGCACCGCCTGTTATTACACATACTTTGCCGTTTAAGTCGTTGAATGATAATGCTTGCATATTAGTTTTATTTAAATTCTTTGTAGTAATCGATATTTTCTTTGGTTACAATGTCAATCGAGGTGTAATTTCGTTTGGCGATTTCACGTTTTTGAACAACGCTTCTAAATAATTTATTTACAGAGTTATATCCTTGTTCTTCAGGACGCTGGCAGATTAAAAATTGCACCAAATCGTTCTTCAAACATTCTACGTTTTCCTTTAGTAAATCGTGCCCGATCACTTTAATGTGCTTCAGATTTAATTTTTCGAGCAACTGGCCAATGTGAAAAACTTTCGAGTTGGTAACAAAAATTCCCCTTATGTTCTTCTCCCTGATTTTTGATTCGATTTTCATCATCCACTTTGCGTCGTTGGTGTCGGGTACATCGGTGGTAAATATTTCGTGAATGTTACCTTCTTTTTTCTTGTACCAGTCGTAAAACCCTTTTTCGCGCTGAACAAGGTGGTTTTGATTGTCCATTTCTTTTGCAAAATGAACAACAAGAATATTTCCTTCCTGAACCAATAAATCAAGAAGTTTTCCTGAAACCATTCCACTTTGGTAAGAGTCTTGTCCAATGTATCCCAAATGGCCTGCATCTTTTATTTCCGAATCGATAAATACAAAAGGGATCTCAAGTTTTTTAAGCTTTTTAATAAACTCGAGCGACTCCTTTTTAAAGAATGGTGCCAAAACAACTCCGTCGGGATGTAATTCCACTATTCGTTCAGTTTCATGGACGAAATTTTTTGAGTCGGTTTGGTCAAATGTAAACGACTGAATTTGAACGCCATATTGGCCCAACTCCGAAATTCGCTTTTTAACGCCTTTTAAGGGTTTGCTCCAATATCCTTCTTTCGAAGGCGGTTCAGGAAATAGGGTTGCAAATACAGCCGACTTTTTTGATGCCAGAGTACTTGCAAGAATATTGGGTTGATAATCAAGTTCTTCAATAATTTGAAGAATCTTTTTACGGGTTGCAGGAGCTACTTCTCCACGGTTGTGAAGTACACGGTCGACAGTGCCAATTGATACTTTTGCTCTTTCTGCAATATCTTTAATTCTTATTTGAATGTTTTGTTTGATAATATTCTGTTTTAAAGTTAGTTAGCTTGAGTTGTACAAGCGTGATACTAGCAAAAGTAAGGATTTTTTTTATTTTTCGTGTTCGTACACGGAAAAATTTCAATCAATATGTTTTGCAACAGAAATTAAACAATCAGAAACTAAAAAGCTGCCTTTGAAGGGTCGGGTGTGGTTTCCAAAATTTCGGGATGTTTAATCAGGTATTTAATGGTCCGGAACATTCTTCCTCCATGCGAACCATCAACCACCCTGTGGTCGAGTGTGGCTGCAAGCAACATTAAACGGCGGGGTACAATTTCGTCGTTTACAACAGCCGGCTTTTTTACAACATTACCCAGTACCATAACAAACGATACGTTTGACGAAGGGAGCAGCGATCCAAAACCGGTATCTAAACCAACCGTGCCGATATTAGACATTACGTATGAACCAAAACTGTTTGAATCGAGACCAATTCCGGGCAACGACATTCCCCAGTCAATGGTTATTGTTCGGTACAATCTAAAAAGCCATTTTCTGAAAGGCCAGGGAAAAGATGCAAGCATTCCTTTTGATTGCATGGTATCATTTTCAGAACCTTTCCGCGAGTCCCGAATTCTACCTGCAATTAAATCAGTTATCTCTTTTATGGTGAGTTGATCTGCATTTTCAACTTTTACCGAACCCATTTCTCCTCCGGGAAGCAAAACACTTACCGTGGCATCAACTTGTTCGCGTTGTTTAATTTTACCGCGTTTTACGTAGGTGTTTAATTCAGGAACATCTTGCCGAATGGCACGACCAACAATCAAAGTCAAGATGTAAGTTAAAGTGGTTTTTACACCTTCCTTACGTCTCTTCGAAATGTATTTTTCCAGATCGGTTACATCTAACTCAACGGTACCGTAGATTTTAGAATCGGTGGGTTTTTTATAAATTGTTGACGCCACTTTGCGCCAATTTGAATTATAGTTAATAGAACTCATATAACGATTTTACTTAAATTAATCGTTCTCTGAATAAATTACGGATCATTTTGTGGCTTTCGAGGACAAATGTAATTTTTTAATTGGATTCATCATGAAATATGGGGTATTCTTGGCTTCGCATTTTCAAGATTTAACTGTAGTAATGTGTCCGTTATGTATTGTTTAATCTTTTTGTGTGTTTGTAAGTGTTTTTAGTAGAGGTGTTTATGTGGTGGTAGGATTTTTTGTTTCGCCGTGTCATGTAGAAATGTTTTGTTTTTATCAATTCAAAATATATATCTTGCACGCGGAATTTTTTTCCAACTTTATGCCAACTAAACTAGAAAATAAGCTTCTTGAAAGAATCAGAAAAGGTGATGTGGACGCGTTCCGGGAACTGTATTCGGAATATTTTCAGCGACTGTATCTTTTTGCTCAAAAATTTGTCGAGCCGGAATTGGCAAAGGATTTTGTTCAGGATTGTTTTCTGGAACTCTGGAAGAACCGTTCAAAACTGCAAATAAACAATTCATTCTCAGCATATCTTTTTACTGTAGTAAAAAATAAATGTTTTAAACATTTTCAGAAAGAGAAGGCCCGATTAAATGTTCAGGACGACCTGCTTTTGCGTTTAAAACAGGAAGAACTAAATTTCTTTATGTATTCCGAAAAAAGTATTCTGGAATTTGAGATCAATGATCGCATCAGAAAAACCATTGACAAATTACCACCAAAATGTGCCGAAGTTTTTAACGAAAGTAGATTTAATGGCCTGCAAAATAAAGAAATAGCCGAAAAATTAGAGATGTCGGTTAAAACTGTAGAAATGCACATTTCAAAGGCTTTAAAGCTGTTTCGTGATGAATTTAAAGACATGTCAATTTTTCTTTTTTCGCTTTTTTTTAGAAAAAATCAAAACTGAGGTAGGGTTTCCGCCTCCTTAAATACTCGTATAACAAAATGAAGAACCAGAAACCTGAAAATATAGAACAGGCGATATTGCATTTTATTCAAGGCAACGCAAATATCGATGAGCACACTTTGGTTTTAACGTGGCTCGAAGATCATCCTGAAGATCGTAAAAAGATTTTTAGTGAAAAGGATTTGTGGAATGCTGCAGGTATTGATTCGGCCGAATTAAAAGAAACAGAAAGAAAACAATGGCAGGTACTTCAGCAGGAAATTGGCAGTACTCCTGTAAAAAATCTTAGGTTTAAAGAATTTCTGCGGATAGCTGCCATCGTAATTTTTGCCATTGGTATTGGCTGGATGAGTAATTCACTGTTGCAAAATAACATATTGAATCGTAGTGTGGAAATGAAAAGTGTTGAGTCGATTAGAGGTCAGATAAAAGAAATATTTCTGGCAGACGGAACACACGTATGGTTAAATGCCGATTCAAAACTTACTTTTCCTTCGAACTTTACTGCAAAAACAAGAAATGTGGAATTACAGGGAGAAGCCTTTTTTGAAGTCACCTCAAACGAACAAAATCCATTTCTGGTAAAAACAAAAAACCACACAGTTAAAGTAACCGGTACCAGGTTTAATATTTGCGAATATCCGGAGGATAAAATGATAGAAACAACGCTGGTGGAAGGAAAAGTGAAAATAATATCCGGCAATTTTTTCCAGGATTTAAAACCGGGGCAGCAATCTACATTTTATACCGAAACGGCCGAAATAACTATTGGCGAAAAGGATTTTGATATATACACGGCGTGGAAAGAAGGAAGATACGAGTTTAGAAATGAATCGGTGTCGAAAATATTTAAAATTATGGAACGCTGGTGGGACGTTGAAATCGAATACTCCGAAGCAGAATTGAAATACGAATACATCTCAGGAGTTCTGAGAAAACATAAACCAATTAAACAACATTTTGAAGTTATCAATGAATTGATACCAATTGATTATCAGATTGATAACGATAATATTGTAGTGAAATTAAAGTAAATTAAACCAACTAAACCTAATTTGCCAATGAACTAAAACACTGGATTTTGCCAAAAAAAAACGGGAAATACGCCACATACTTCCCGTTTAACATTACAAAGTAATTTTTTTGATTTATAAACTTAAATCGTAGCGAAACTATGAAAAAAAAACTAATTGACCTCTTTCTTCCAAAAAGAAGTAAGAGGAAAAAATTGTTTCTCATTATGAAACTATCCTTAATCTTATTCATTGCCGGTATGTTTAATCTGTCGGCAAGCGTTTATTCCCAAACAGTCAGGGTTAACATCGAATTAAAAAATGCAAGTCTGGAATCGGTTTTTCAATCCATTCAGGATCAAACAGAATTTGATATTTTTTATAAAAACGAGCATTTACCTAATAATAAAACAATTGATGCCATTTATGCCAATGCCAAAATTGATAAAGTATTGGATGAAGTCTTAACCGGAACCGGCCTTATTTATCGTGTACTGAACAAAGACATTGTAATTACAAAAGGTAACGGATCTGATTCGGGCAGAGATGAGTTGTTTCAGGTACAGCAAATGAAAACCATTTCGGGAGTTGTTAGCGATGCAGATGGATTGCCACTGCCGGGAGTAACAATTGTTGTGAAAGGAACTACAAACGGTACAATTACCGATTTTGATGGTAAATATACCATTACCAGGGTGCCGGGTGATGCAACATTGCAATTTTCGTTTGTGGGAATGCTAACTCAGGAATTTCAGGTGGGCGACCAAACATCATTAAACGTAACAATGCAAGCCGATGCAATTAATGTGGACGAAGTTGTGGTTGTTGGTTACGGTACTTTGGAGAAAAAGGAAGTTACCAGTTCGATTACAACTGTAAAATCAAAAGACTTGATTCCGGGAGTTTCGGGTAATCCATTAATTGGTATGCAGGGAAAAGTTACGGGTTTAACCATTCAATCGAGTAATGGTACAAGTCCAAACGCGGGAACATCGGTACAATTACGTGGTGTGGCTTCGGTGCTTGCCGGACAAGGCCCGCTGATTGTTATCGACGGAGTGCCCGGAGGTAGTTTAACTTCGGTAAGCCGCGAAGATATTGAATCGATTGACGTATTGAAAGATGCGTCGGCTGGTGCAATTTATGGTACTCGTGCTGCTGGAGGTGTTATTTTAATTACTACCAAACAAGCAAAAGTGGGTAAAATCAGACTTACATATACTTCGGAGTTTACAACAGAAACCATTCGCAGAAAACCTGAAGTGCTTTCGGCAGAAGAGTTTGTAGCAAACGATTTGGGTACCGATTATGGTTCAGCAACCGACTGGTACGATGAAGTAACAGTGGATAATCCATTTCGTCAACGTCACCACATTAACCTGGCAGGTGGATCAGAAACTTCAAGAATTTATGCAACCTTTATTGCTTCAGATGCGCAAGGTATTGCCATTGGCGACCAACGCAAAGAAATGGGTGGCCGTGTAAATGCCAATTTTACACTATTGGATGGATTTGCTGAAATTATTGCCCATGCTGACTACCGCAAAACCAGTAGCGACCGTTCTCATAATGGAATTTTCAACATGGCTTTGAAATTAAATCCTACTCAACCTGCTTACGACGATACACAGGTGCATGGATTAAACGTATGGACCGGTGGTTGGGAATACTACAACCCGGTAGCCGATATTAAATTACGTGATGATCAGGGACAATCGAATAATTTTCTAGGCGACGTTACTTTGAAACTGAATTTAACGCAGAACCTGAGCACTCAGGCAATGATTGCACACCGTTCGTATGAAAACCGTGATGTGTTGTATTATTCTGCTCAACACAAAGAATCGTTGGATAATGCAAGAGCAGGCCGTGGCAGCCAGTCTTATTCGCAAAATAACGACAAAACATTCGAGTGGTTGGTGAACTACATTAACCAGTTTGGCGATCATACAATTAATGCGGTTGGTGGTTACAGTTTCCAAGAGTTTAACGGTGATGGATTTGACATGACCAACTACGATTTCCCGGTTGATGGAATTAAAGCCTGGGACATGGGAAAAGGAACTTTCCTTTCGGAAGGAAAAGCCGGAATGGGATCGTATAAAAATCCACGCGAACGTTTAATTGCATTCTTCGGAAGAGCTAACTATACTTTCCGCGACAAATACATTCTTTCGGTTAGTGGCCGATATGAAGGTTCATCGAAATTTTACACCGACAACCGTTGGGGATTTTTCCCTGCTGTTTCTGCCGGATGGCGAATTGGTGAAGAATCGTTTATGGACAATGTAGACTTTGTAAGCGATTTAAAATTACGAGGTGGTTATGGTATAACCGGTAACCAAAGTTTTGCACCGGGAGTTGCAACACGTATGTATCAATCGGATACATGGTGGCTGGTTGACGATGAATGGATTTATACCTACGGATCGGCACACAATCAAAACAAAAATTTACAATGGGAAGAGAAAAAGGAGCTAAATATTGGTGTTGACTTTGGCCTTTTCGATAACAAACTGACCGGTAAATTTGATATGTACGACAGAACCGTAGATAAAATGATTTACGATATTTCGGTTTCTGTTCCTCCTGCGGTACACGACAAAACCACAATGAATGTGGGAACCATGAGTAACAAAGGATGGGAAGCAGAGTTAAATTACAATGCTGTAAATTCAAGTAACTGGAATTATTCAACAACATTAAGAATATCGCATAATAAATCAACTCTGGAGTCGCTGTGGGGTAGTCAAACCTATTGGGATAGGGTAGGATTTCCTGCTCCGGGCTCTCCGGGTAATGCGGTTCGTTTGTTCCCCGGACAAGAAATTGGTAAGTTTTATGTGTGGCAATTTGCCGGATTTACTGAAGAAGGCAACTGGATGCTTTACGATAAAGACGGGAATGCTTTTGACGTAACCAAACAAACCAAAACCAACGACGATAAAGCTTTTGTTGGAAATGCAATTCCAAAAGTGCAAATGTCATGGAACAACACAGTTCGTTATAAAAACTGGGAAGTTGATGCCTTTTTTACCAGTTGGTTAGGACACGATATATTTAATACAATTGATATGTATTATGGCCTTCCGAATGTGGAAGAACAAAACGTACTTGCACATGCTTTTGAAAAGAATAAGAATGTTACGGGAGAAAAAGAATTGTGCGATTACTGGATTGAAGACGGAGATTTCCTTAAGTTGAAAGCATTAACAGTGCGCTACCGGTTTGATACTTCTGCAATCAGCTTCCTGCAAAATGCAAATGTATATGTAACCGGAAGAGATTTGTTTACCATTACATCTTACTCGGGAATGGATCCGGAATCGAACATCAACGGCCTTGATCCCGGTTTCGAATGGCACAATAATATCTATCCAAGAACACGTACCTGGACTTTGGGAGTACAATTAACTTTCTAACCTTAAAAACAGATTATTATGAAAATTAAAACATATAGTTTATTACTCATCATTTTATTGTTTTCGGGTGTTGCCTGTACCGACCTGGAAGAGGTATGGTACGACGCAGTGGTACCTGAAACGTTCTTTAAAACAGAACAGGATGTAAAAGCCGCACTTTATCGCTCTTTTACACATGCCCGTTGGTATGTGCAGGAAGACAGGTGGCAGTTGCAGGAAATGACTGCCGACCAGTTTGCCATTACTACAAAAGGTCCTCACTGGTACAACGGTGGCGAAAATTACCGCTATCATTATCACCAGTGGACAGTAAACGACGGCTGGATTTGGGGAACATGGCGTGGTACACTGATGGGAGTTGCTTTGGCACTGGATACAAAACAGGATCTTGAAAAACTTGATTATACAACTGTTGGGCTTACCGATCAGGATAAAGCAGCACATGTAATGCAGTTACAGACATTAATCGCTTATTTTTACCTGCGTGGGCTCGATTATTTTGGTGGTCTGCCAATTTTTACTTCCAACGAAGGGGAAAACATTCCACGAAGTACCGATAAAGAAACTTTCGATCATATTGAAAATCTTTTGTTGGAAGCTATTCCAAGCTTACCTAAAAAAGTAGCCGGCGAAAAAGAAGAAGGAGCCATTCGTCAGGCCGGTGCTGCTACTATGCTGGCACAGTTGTACTTTAATGCTGAATCGTATATTGGCGAGAGCAAATTTGCCGAATGTGCCACCGTTTGTCAGGATATTATTGATGGAAAATATGGCGATTATACTTTAGATCCAACCTGGAATGGTGTTCATGGTTTTTACAACAACGAATCACCTGAAGTGATTTGGTCGGCACCATCGGAATTTAATAAACTGCAATACGATTGGATGTGGAATCGCTTTTACCATTACGAAACTTTTAAGTATTTCGGATTGGATGGCGGAGCCTGGAACGGACATCACCTTCAACCATCGCGGAAACCAACAGGAGAATTGTACACTGAGTTCAAACTCGGAAATCCATACGAGAAATTTAACGATGCAGATCTTCGAAAAAAACCTTATTTGTATAAAGGTGGTGGTAAATACGAAGGAATGTTTCTTGTGGGCGACCAGATAAGTCCTTACGGAACTTCATACGGAACACAGGAATACAAAGATGAAGTTATATCGTTTGTTGATATGGTAGCCACCTTTAAAAAGGTAGGTAGTGATTATCCTGATGTTGCTTCTTTGCCATCAACCATGGCAAACGGTGAAGAGAATACAGGTGTTCGTTTGGTAAAAGTACCAATGCCAAATTTAGCTGATGAATCGCTTCGCTGGAGTGCAGACAACACAATTCTTCGTTTGGCCGAAGTATATTATATGCTGGCAGAATGTAAATTCAGAGCAGGTGATAAGGAAAGTGCTGCAAGTCTTATAAATTCGGTAAGAGCACGTTATTTCGAAGAAGGAAATGATCCTGATCCGGTAAGTGCGGCGAATTTGGATAAATACCGTTTTCTGGATGAGTGGGGAGTTGAGTTTCTTGCTGAAGGAAGAAGACGGACTGATTTGATCCGCTGGAACATGTTTACTACCGAAAATTGGTGGGATCACGAAGCTTCTAATTCCAATCATCTTCGTCGTTTCCCTGTGCCGCAAGATGCCCTTTCAGGAAACAACGCATTAATTCAAAATCCGGGTTACAACTAAATACATACTAAATTTGGTATTCAATTCAAAATTAGGAGTTGCCTTCGGGTAGCTCCTTTTTTGTTGGTGTTTCGTATACCGAAATCAGGGTTTGTGCTTGTGTTTGCTGTTTTATTGAAATTGCCAGAACAATATTTCGTATTTTGCCAGTGTTTTAAAATTGTAATTTATTCAGCAGGAAAGTATTGCAGTTTACCAGAAGTTTTATGCGATATGAAAAGATCGGGAATTGAACTAAATATGATTGTTTTGGCCATTCTAATTGTTCTTGCAGTTGGTATTTCCGGAATTCTTGTGCATCGCAGTTTAACCGATATTGTAAATTCCATTCATGCTGAAGCAAGCACCGATTTTAAGTTAATTATCATCAAGGACATATCTTTAGACTTGCTTGAGATTGAGAATAGTGTAGAACTTTTTGCCTTAACCCGGAGTAATACCAATCTGAAAAAATACCGGGATGTAAACAAACGTTTAAATGAACGTTTAAAACTTTTGGCTGAGAACAAAACCGAAACAGAAGAAGATGCATCATTAATCGATTCGGTGCAAACGTTGGTAAATAACAAACTAAAAATCTGGGAAGAGATTAAAGAGATCAATGTTGAAAAAAACGATCCGCAGCCGCAATTTGATGAACTCTACACTTTACTCGCCCAAAAAGATATTGATACTGTTAAGGTTGAAGTGTTGGTTCCACCTGAAAAAAAGAAGGGTTTTTTCAAAAAAATATTTGGTAAAAAAGATACAGCTGTTATCCGGATTGATACCAGTTATGTTGAGGTTTCTCCGGAGAGTGAAGCAATCAGGGAAGAAATTGAAGCTTTGGAGACCGGATTGATTATGCAGGAGCAACGTAAAAACAGGCGCGAATTAAAACTAATTCAGCAAAATATTCTGGTAACCGGGAAACTAAATAACCTGATTGCCCAAATCGAAGAAGCAGAACGTGACGCTTTAATTCATAAAAACAACGAAGCCGACAGGTTGGCTACAATAATCTATAAACGTCTTTCAAGCTTTTCGGTAGTGGCCGTAATAATGCTCTTTGTGGTATTATTGCTGTTTGTAAGGTATTTAAGCAAGTCGCGCAAAGTGCAAAAGGCATTAAAAGCAGCCAAGCAGGAAACCGAAAAACTGGCGCAGGCAAAAGAAAACTTTATGGCCAATGTGAGTCATGAAATGAGAACTCCGGTAAATGCCATTCATGGACTTACAGAGCAGTTGTTACAGGAGGAAACCAATGCAAGTGTGAATCAAAAGTTGGGTATTCTTTTAACCTCTTCAAAACATTTAAAGGAAGTGGTAAATGATACACTCGATTTTTCAAAAATACAGGCCAATAAATTAAAGATTTCCGCAACTGACTTTGCGCCCGAAAATTTGATTTATGAAATTCTGGCCATCTTAAAACCGGAAGCAGAAGCAAAAAACATCGAATTACTTTACCGCTGCGAACATACTCTGCCGGCTGTTTTGCTTGGCGATCCGTTTCGCTTAAAACAAATACTAATTAATATAATCGGAAACGCCATTAAGTTTACCGAAAAAGGGAATGTAACCTTGCTTGTTGATTATAAGCGAATTGGCGACGATCAGTTTGACATGCAATTTCAAATCATTGATACCGGAATTGGTATTTCGGAGGAAAACCTTGATTCGATTTTTGAAGATTTTGTGCAGATTGAAACCGATTATACCCGAAAATTCAGAGGAACAGGTTTGGGTTTATCAATCGTTAAAAAACTGGTTGAATTGCAAAATGGCGAAATTGGGATTAAAAGTGTTTTAAACGACGGCACCAGCATGTTCTTTCATATTCCTTATAAATTGGGATTGCTGGATAATATTTTACAGGCAGTACAACACGGAGTTTCTGTGCCGGCACATGTAAAAGCTTTGCGTATTTTAGGAGTTGACGACGATGAGTACAACCGTTATTTGCTTCGGATTATTTTTGAGAAGTGGGGAATGATTTCGAATTATACAGAAGCTAAAAATGGGAATGAAGCAGTTGATTTAGCCTTGTCCGAAAATTTTGACCTTATTTTGATGGATTTGCGCATGCCCGATTTAAATGGAATGGAAGCTTCCAAAATAATAACCCGAGCAAAACCTCAGCAGAAAATTATTGCACTTGCAACAATAAACAGCGAGGCCGAACGAACAATGTGTAAAAATGCCGGAATAAATTATTTCTTGTCGAAACCATACGCCGAATCGGAGCTGCTGGAAATTATAGAAACTACCCATGTAAATGCGAAGCACAATGATGCCGATTTGTCCACATTCGATTTAAGCGAATTGGAACGATTAACCAATGGTGACAAGACGTTTATGAAAGAAATGATCGAAGTTTTTATTCGTACCTCGCAAACCGGTATCACAAACATAAAACAGGCTTTGGAACAAAAAAAATGGGAAAAAATTTCGGAAGAAGCACATAAAATTGCTTCACCTTGTAAACACATAAAAGCCGATATTTTGTATTCTAAATTGAAGGAGCTGGAGAAGAATACCGAAAAGCTTGTTCGTTCAAATCAAATTACCAGCCTGGTTTTAGCGGTTGAAAACGATGTGAATCAAATAAATACAGCTTTGCTTTCTCAAATTGAGGCCGGAAATTTCAGCTCATAGGCTCTTCATTTTTATACATTCAAAATGATTTTTTCAGGATTGTTTTTTTTTATTCAGTGGATAATTCTGTTAATTGTTGATAAATGAATGTAATTTTGAAGTAAGAAACTGACTTTTGAGAAATTTTGGGTTGGCTAATATTTCCAAAAAAAAGGATGTAAATAAAAATGAGCGAAAAACCGTATTTGATTTTTGTAGTTGAAGACAACGAGTGGTACAATCGTTTGTTGGTGCATCAATTGTCCTTAAATCCCGATTATCAGATAGTATCCTTTACAAACGGTAAAGATTGTATTGATAATCTGGATAAAGAACCCGATGTAATTACTCTGGATTACCGCTTGCCGGATATGAAAGGTTTGGAGGTTTTAAAGAAAATTAAGGCGGTAAACGATGACATTCAGGTTATTCTTATTTCTGAGCAAAATGAAATTGATGTAGTTGTTGAATTGCTGAAATATGGTGCATACGACTACATTGTTAAATCGAACGAAATTCGCGAAAGACTTCTGAACACTGTAAACAACATCCGAAAAGGCGATAAGCTAAAAAAGGAAATTGTAAGTCTGCGTAAAGAAGTTAAGAAGAAATACAGTTACGAAAATACAATTGTAGGCAGCAGCCCGGCCACACAAAAAATATACGATTTAATAGACAAAGCTACCCGTACAAACATTTCGGTAGCGGTTACCGGCGAAACCGGAACGGGTAAGGAATTGGTGGCAAAAGCCATTCATTACAATTCAAATCGTTCGGGTAAACCATTTGTTGCGGTAAATATGGCTGCAATTCCAAAAGATTTGGTTGAAAGCGAATTGTTTGGCCACGAAAAGGGAGCATTTACAGGTGCCAATTTTCGGCGCATAGGAAAGTTTGAAGAGGCGAGTGGGGGCACGCTCTTTTTAGACGAAGTTGCCGAGATGGATATTTCGCTTCAAACCCGTCTGCTGCGCGTTCTGCAGGAAAAAGAAATAGTTCGTGTAGGAAGCAACACCCCTGTAAAAGTTGATTGCCGGATAATTGTTGCTACAAATCGCAATTTTCAGAATGAGGTAAAAAACGGAAATTTCAGACAGGATTTATATTATCGCATTTACGGATTACCCATTGAATTGCCTCCGCTTCGTGAAAGAGGAAACGACCTTTTTATACTTGCCACACATTTTGTAAAAACCTTTTGTGCCGAAAATAAATTGCCCTTAAAAACACTCGCGTCCGATGCTGTATCTAAATTGCGTGCATACTCTTTTCCGGGCAACATAAGGGAATTACGTTCCATTATTGAACTCGCAGTAACTTTAAGCGATGGCAACGAAATCCCCGGAAGTAATATAATTTTAGGGAACGATGATCTTTTGCCTGAAGTTATGGATGGCGAAGTTAGTTTGCGTGAATACAATTTGAGAATCGTTAAAAAATACCTCGAAAAATACGACAACAACATTAAACTGGTTGCTCAAAAACTTGACATTGGTACGGCTACCATTTACCGCATGTTAAAGGAGTAATTCCTGTTCAAAAATTCTCCTTTTTATTATCACATTGATGAGTGAATTATCATTTTGATAAATCTTCCTACTAGTTGCTTGTTTCTAAGGATTTGAAAATAAGTGTTTTGAGTTATGTGCCATTTTGTGGAACATTAATTGGTTATACAGAGGCAGAATTTAAAATCAACTTTTAAAATATAAACACAAGTATTATGACAACACAAAACAAATCGTCGAGACTAATTACCGGAGCCGTACTGGCGGCATTATTTTTAACCGTAGTTATTGGTGGATTTATCATCAATAAAAGTAAAAAACAAGTTAATCAGTTAAGTTCAGAAAACACAAAACTGGAAGTGGCCGTGCAGGAACGCGATTCAATGGTAAACGAATTTATCAGTGCGTTTGATACCATTGAAAGCAGCCTGACTTTTATTAACGAAAAAAGAGGTCAGTTAAAATTGCAAGACAGTGAAATTACTGTTTCGCAAAAGGATGCAATTATCAGCGATATTCAAATGATGAATACCATGCTGGAAGAAAGTAGCCAAAAGATTGAAGACCTTGAGCAGAAACTAAAAAATTCGGGAATTCAGCTAAAATCGTTTAAAAACAAAATTGCCAGCTTAAACAAAAGCATTGAGCTACAAAATGCTCAGATTGCTGAATTGCAGACACAATATGAAATCCAAAACAAACAATTGGCAAAAGTTAGCTACGAAAAAGATAGTTTACACAACCAGGTTTTGGCCATTTTGGATACTGTGCAATTAAAAGATGAAATGTTGGTTCAGAAAGAAGAATTGATCAACCAGCAAATCAGCGAACTTCATAAAGGCTTTTTTGCCTATGGTACCAGCAAAGAACTTAGCGACAATGGTGTAATTGCCAAGGAAGGTGGATTTCTGGGAATTGGCGCCAGCAAAAGTTTACTTGATAATTTCAACGAAGATTATTTTACCAAAATTGATATCAGCGAACAACATTCAATTGAATTAAATGCCAAAAAGGTAAATCTGATTTCGGAACATCCTGCCGAATCGTATCGCTTAATTGAAGAGGACGGATTAATTACCCGCCTGGAAATTGATACACCTGCAGAGTTTTGGAAGATTTCGCACTACGCTGTTATTGAAGTGAAACTATAGTAATAAATTAAAATACAGTTTCGGCATTTAGGTGTGAGATAATTAAAAGGTTTGCACTTTAAAACACCAAATGCCGGAGGCTCTTGTTGAAAATGCGAATAATTTCAGACCCGGATATTACAAGTCAATTCGTATCAACCTTTAAGTCAATCTTCAGGTAAACAATGTGAGGTTCAGTTAGGCCTGTGGGAATCTGTAAAAGCTCTTTCATTAATTTGAAAGGGCTTTTTTTATTTGTTAAAAATTGAACTTTAATTCAGAATAAATGAATGCATATTTCACAGGCATACTTTGTTGTTATGAACATATTTTTATAAGAAAATCTTGAACGGTTTGGCAATAAATTATATAATTGTATTTTATAATAATAATTGTATTGTAAATTATATTAAGCCTAAAATTGTAAAAAATGAAGTATTTGTTTGGATTTTTATCATTGTCTCTGTTAGTGTTTGGATGTTCCTTACTGGAAGATGATAACGACACTGTTGAAAAAAATGCACCTGTAGAATTGGTGATTACTGAAGATTCTGACTACCCGGTTATGGGTCTTGAAGAAGATGGAACCAGCTATTTATTTAACGAAGATCTTTCAAATGTATATGTTAGAACTGCCACAGGTGATGAATGGTCATTACACATCGATACATCAACCGGTAAACCAACTCACTTGTATATGCTAACAGCTTCAGGCAACTATTATATTGTTTTTTCAGGATACAATGGCGATTTTGTGGACCTTGCCATATCAAAAGTTACTGACATTACACGTAATTCAACATCGAAAATTTCAGCGGTTACCCTTGAAACAAAATATGTACTTGGTGTTGAATTTGAAGGAATCTCTTCTGCTCAGCCCATTTCCTACCTTAAGTCTGCAGGTGCTACTGCCGGTTTATGGGATGAATTTTTTGTGCCAAATATCAAACGAACAGTGGGACATGTTACTGCAGCAGTTGGGTGCGGATTGGGATTGGCTGGTGCCGGAGTTACTTTTGCCGGATCGGCAGGAACTGCAACACCATTTTCTGTTGTTATGGCCACCTATGCATGTGGTTCTTTTGCTTCAGGGCTGGTTGGCGACATAACTGGTGTAAAACCTTTTTCAGACCTGGCGCAGGGATTGGCAATAAACGGTACCACTGTAGACTGCACAAAAGCCATTGCCACAAGGTCGGCTGCTGATGTTGCAGGTTGCGTAAATGGCATGATTGGTTTGGTCACCAGTATTGGAAACGAAGGTGAAGAAATTAAAAATGTTAAAGGAAATGCGATAAGTGAAGACTTAATCAATTTTAAAAAATCGGGTGGTTTGGTAGGAAGCTGGATTTCGAAAGATAAGCCACAAACTGTCACACAAAGCCAAGGCGGAGTGAGTATGACCGTTACTTCAAATCCTCCATCGCTGCAATTTACTAGCACAATCTGTAATCTTGTTCTGTCTGGTTCTTATTCCATGAACGGACAAAACATGAGTTATGAATATGCATACAAATATCAATACACTTTAACTGAAGATGTGGAATACGACAAAGATGAAAAAGGATATTTTTGTTGGGTGAATTTTCAAATTCAGGGGGTTTCAATGACCGCAAACGGAACCAGAACTTTTATTCCCTGGAATGAATACAAAAATTCTTATTCTTCTTCCGGAGTACCACTGCCAGCTGAACTTTCCGATATTGAAGCATTCGATTCGATGTATGGAATTTTCCCTGCCGACAATTCGTTGGTTATTGATTTGTTTAATGGCGATGACGCTGTTTTCTACAAAGAATAAATTTTATTTAGAATAGAAAAAAGGGCCTTGTGGCCCTTTTTTTATGAAATTCATATTTTAATTTGAGTGTCGGGTGTATACCGTAATTGGTACACCTTAAACTTAATCTACTCTGCGAGTTGTTCAATATGAACCGAATCAAAATAGTCGCCGGCCTGAAGATAAATGGTCATTAATCTTTTTTCTCCCGAACTGTTTTCGTCCATTTTTATAAAAAGTGTATTTGCATTGCGACGCTCAACTGTATAACAATCTTTCTGAATTGAGTATTCTTCAGATTCCAGATTAACTGCATCGTCGTCGTAAAAAGTATAGGTGCTGTCGTTCACACTAATTCCGTCAATCCACCACCAATTGCCTTCGGTAGTAACTACAATCGAGTCACTTTCGGCATTAAATTCAGCTTGTTTTATCGAGAGTTTAATGTTATCGTCCCATAATCCTATCGGATCTTCTTTGTCGTTACACGAACTTAAAAACAGGATGGTTGAAAACAGTAGTAAAAATGTAATTGATGGCAGGTAATTCATGTGCTTTTCCATATTTTAATATTTTTTGAATCAATCCGAAGTGGATTATTTTACAACAATTAGGAGATGTTAAGTTGCTGCTCAGGGTTGCGTTGAAAATTAAAATACGATAAAAAATAGCTTTATGTAAGAAAGAGAAATGAATGTGGGGTGTACTTACTATTGTATTCTAGCAAATTGTTAAAATCCGGTCAATTCAAACATGCTGATTTTAGCCAACTATTCCACGTTAATACGTTCCATAACAAAAACTCCACAAACATTTTCGCTGTCGTAAGTCGAGCCTACCATTTTGTTTTCTGAAACCAAATACACTTCAAAATTATTAGGTATGTATTCAATTGTTCTTCCGTTTTGAGTGGCTTTAACCTTCTGACTTTCCAATACCACTTTCCCTTCATTAATAATTCCTTTAACGCTTTCAATTACATTTATTTCGTAATCGTTTTCAACTTTTTCCGTAAAAGTAAACGTGGCGCTAACATCATTTCCGGTTTGTGTAAGCTTAACTTCACCCACCGAATTGCCAAATTCAAAATCCTCTTTGTATGTCCAGTTTCCTGAAATATTCATCTTTTTACAATTATCTGCAATTCTTATTCTTCTGTATTGTTCTCAGGTTTTTCACCTTTTGCAAATCGTCTGATTTTTATGTTAAGGTAAGCAAAAAGTATTGTCATAAAAGGACTAATAATATTGAAAAATGCATAGGGTGCATAGGCCCAGGTATCCACTCCGAGCACTCTTGATTGGGTGGCGCCACAAGTATTCCAGGGAATTAGAACAGATGTAATTGTACCACTGTCTTCAAGTGTACGGCTTAACAATTCAGGTTTTAGTCCTTTGTTTTCGTAAGACTTGCGAAACATTCGCCCGGGAACAACCAAAGCAATGTACTGATCGGATGCGGTTGTATTAAAAAATATACAGGTTGCGACCGTTGAGGCAACCAAACTCCCTGTGCTTTTTGCATATTTTATGATAGGTTGTGTAATTCGTTTCAATAAGCCGGCCGACTCCATAACTCCACCAAATACCATGGCTGAAAGAATAAGCCAAACGGTGTCAAGCATTCCGCGCATCCCGGAAGTACTCAATAAGTCATTGACGTTTTCGTCGCTTGTTGAAAGACTAATATCGCCAAACATTGCCTGCATAACAGAATAATACGATGCGGTTGAATAGTTTTCGATATGGCCGGCAATCTGACGTATGATTTCGGGTTGGAAAATAACTGCAAAAACACCGCCCAGTAATGTTCCAATCAGTAACGAGGGCAGCGGCGGAACTTTTAAAATAATAACAGTCAACAAAATAACAGGTACTAAAAATAACAATGGACTTGTGTTAAAGGTACTGTCGATGGCCAGTTTTACATTTTCAACATCCACTGTTGCCGTTGAAAAATCGTAGTTAAAACCAATAACAAGAAATATAATCAGCGTCAGTGTCATTGTAGGCACCGTGGTGTATGTCATGTATTTTATGTGCGTAAATAAATCGGTTCCTGCCATGGCTGGTGCCAGGTTGGTAGTATCGCTTAAAGGGCTCATTTTGTCGCCAAAATAGGCGCCGCTGATAATCGCCCCGGCAACCACTGCTTCATCAATTCCAATGGCTTTACCAATACCTAGCAGCGCAACTCCGATTGTTGCAATGGTAGACCACGAACTTCCGGTAGCTACACTTACAATTGCACTTACTACCACAGCGGTAAACAAAAATAATTTGGGCGATATAATATCCAAACCATAATAAATCATAGCAGGAACAACACCACTTATCAGCCATGTGCCGGCAAGTGAACCAATAAGAAGCAGAATTAAAATAGAGGGCATGGCCGATCCTATGGTGGAAACAATCTTTTTTCGTATGCTTTCCCATCCAAATCCCAAACGGAACGCGATTACGCCGGCAATTGCAGCGGCTAACATCAAAGCTACCTGGTTGGCACCCGAGAGCGTGTCGTCAAATAGGAGTACGTTAAGAGTTAATAATCCGATTAATATAAGGATTGGCAACAAGGCCAAAAAAAGGGATGCTTCGCGTTTGTTTGTCATTATTTTGCAAAAAGATTTATAAGTGCGACAAAATAATGTTTTTGACTCGGAAAATTGAATAAAAGGTAAATCATTTATTCAAAATTGTAAAAAACCGTAGAACTTTTAAAATTGGCAGTCTTTTTAGCCAATGGATAATTATTTGTTTATATTTTCGTTTGATTTATTTTAAGTGGCTTATGAAGGGAATTTACATCAAGATATTTACAGGGTTTTTAGTTGTATTTTACGCATTAAATGTATCGGCTCAGCGCGCGAATGGTTTGGCGGTTGAAGGACATATTGCGGTTGAAGAAGGATCAGCCGAAGGTGCTATTATACAAATGTACGAAGATGGTCGCCGGCTTGACAATTATGGAGTTGGTGGCGATGGTAAATACAAAGTAGAGCTAAACTGGAACCATAAATTTGAATTGATCTTTCAGCGCGAAGGCAATTTTCAGCAAAAAATTGTGGTTGAAACAGCGGTGCCTAAAGCAGTTTTAGTCACCGATCCAAAATTCCCACCTTTCCCGGTTGATATTAACCTGTTTACCGAAATCCCGGGCGTTGATAATTCATTCTCAGAAAATACAGTATTAAAGATATTCTACAGCCCAAGTGTCGATAATTTTGTGTCGGAGTTGTATTACAACGATGCTCAAATTAGAAAGTTGATAGATCAGGCCATTCTGCAAGGTCAGATGGTTGACAAAAATGCGGACTACATGTCGAAACTCACACGTGCCGAACTGGCTGAGTTGCGCAAAGAATACAATGAGTTACTTGAACAGGCCGGAAAAGAATACAGCAGCGAAAAATTTTTGGCTGCACTCGATGGCTACAAAGCGGCAAGTAAAATATTGCCCGGCGAGCAGTTTCCAAAAGACCGCATTGCCGAAATAAATGATTTGCTTGGATTGATTATGGCTGCTGAAGAACTGGATCAGGCAAAACAAAAACGATTTGACGATCTGGTAAAAGAGGGTGATTTGTTTTTTATGCAAACCGCTTATTCCGAAGCAAAAAAGTCATACGACCGTGCCCTTTCCATTAAACCCTTTGATAAATATGTAAATGATCAGCTTAAAAAAATTGCTGATCTGTTGCAAAAACAACTGCAGGACGAAAAATACCTTGATCTGATCGCGCAGGGAGATAAGGCGATAAAAGAACGCTTCTACAATGAGGCTTTGGGAGTGTTTAACAATGCTTTGGAAATTAAACCAAATGAGCAATATCCAAAAACAAAAATTGCCGAAATAAATGGTTTGCTGGCCGAACAACAAAAAGATCAGGAGAAACAGGAAAATTATACCGATGCTATGTTTGAGGGGGAAAAACAATTCACCAAACAGTTTTACGACAGAGCATTAACTTCTTTTCAGAATGCATTAAACTACCGGCCGGGCGACATAAAAGCCACACGACGTATAGAAGAAACACAAAAAATAATGAAGGATATTCTGGATCAAATGTCCTTTGATAAGTTTATTGCTGAGGCCGACAAAGCGTATAAAAGAAAAGATTATCCTGAAGCACTGACGAATTACGAAGAAGCTTTGGCATTGGTGCCAACTGATCCGAGGGCCAAAAAACGTGTGGAGGAGATCAATGAAATTCTTTACACCGAGCGCAGTTTTGCCGAATTTGTAACCCAGGCCGATAAACAATTTGATGCTAAAAGTTATGCAAACGCAAAGTCATTGTATGAAAAGGCGCTTGCAATTAATTCCTCAGATAAACATGTATCTGACCAAATTGCTGCAATCAATACCATTCTTGCGCAACAGGGAGTTGATGAGCAGTACAATCAATCCATTGCTTCGGCTGATGATTTGCTGGCACAAAAAGAATATGGTGCTGCTAAAGGGAAATACAATGAAGCTCTATCTCTTAAACCAAAGGAGAAATACCCAAAAGATAAAATTGTTGAAATTGATGCAGCTTTGGTTGCCATTGCAAAAACAGAACGCGACTACCAGGATGCTGTTTCAAAAGGTGACCGGTTTTTTGAGCAAAAGAATTACGTGAATGCCAAAACTGCCTTTGCTGATGCCGGTGCAATTAAACCCGATGAAAGCTATCCGCAGGAAATGATAGGCAAAATTGACGGATTAATAGCAGAAGAAGCAAGATTGTTGGCACAAAAGGAAGCTGACGAAAAAGCACGTTTGGAAGCAGCTGCAGCTGCAGAAGCCGCACGACTGGCAGCTATCCAGGCTGAGAAAGATAAAAACTACGCCGATGCCATTGCCCGTGCCGATAACTTCTTTGATGCAAAAGAATACGATAATTCAAGAAATGAATACCGCGCTGCTTTGGATGTAAAACCGGAAGAAGCCTATCCACAGCAACGTATTGATGAAATAGGTACCATTCTGGCTCAACTTTCTGCTGCACAAAAAGCCTACGAAGAAGCAGTTGCTGAAGGCGATCGTGAATTCCGCCAAGAAGGCTGGGATGCTGCCATCGCTGCTTACAACACAGCCAAACAAGCCAAATCTGACGAAATTTACCCAGATGAACAGCTTGCAAAAATTGATTCGATCGTAACTACCAGAGCACGACTTGCACAGGAAGCTGCAGATGCAGAAGCCGCACGACTTGCCGCCATTCAGGCTGAGAAAGATAAAAACTACGCCGATGCCATTGCCCGTGCAGATAACTTTTTTGATGCAAAAGAATACGATAATTCAAGAAATGAATACCGCGCCGCTTTGGATGTAAAACCCGAAGAAGCATACCCACAGCAACGTATTGATGAAATAGGCACCATTCTGGCTCAACTTTCAGCAGCACAAAAAGCCTACGAAGAAGCAGTTGCCGAAGGCGACCGTGAATTCCGCCAAGAAGGTTGGGATGCTGCCATTGCTGCATACAACACAGCTAAACAAGCTAAGTCAGATGAAATTTATCCGGATGAGCAACTTGCGAAAATTGATTCAATTGTAACAACTCGTGAACGACTTGCACAGGAAGCAGCAGCTGCAGAAGCCGCACGACTTGCCGCTATCCAGGCTGAGAAAGATAAAAACTACGCCGATGCCATTGCCCGTGCCGATAACTTCTTTGATGCAAAAGAATACGATAATTCAAGAAATGAATACCGCGCCGCTTTGGATGTAAAACCGGAAGAAGCCTATCCGCAGCAACGTATTGATGAAATAGGCACCATTCTGGCTCAACTTTCAGCTGCACAAAAAGCCTACGAAGAAGCAGTTGCCGAAGGCGACCGTGAATTCCGCAAAGAAGGTTGGGATGCTGCCATTGCTGCTTACAACACAGCTAAACAAGCCAAATCTGACGAAATTTATCCGGATGAGCAACTGGCTAAAATTGATTCAATTGTAACAACTCGTGAACGACTTGCACAGGAAGCAGCAGAGGCTGAAGCTGCACGACTTGCAGCCATTCAGGCCGAAAAAGATAAAAACTACACCGATGCCGTTGCCCGTGCAGATAACTTCTTCAATGCAAAAGAATACGATAATTCAAGAAATGAATACCGCGCCGCTTTGGATGTAAAACCGGAAGAAGCCTATCCGCAGCAACGTATTGATGAAATAGGCACCATTCTGGCTCAACTTTCAGCTGCACAAAAAGCCTACGAAGAAGCAGTTGCCGAAGGCGACCGTGAATTCCGCCAAGAAGGTTGGGATGCTGCCATCGCTGCTTACAACACAGCTAAACAAGCCAAATCTGACGAAATTTATCCGGATGAGCAACTGGCTAAAATTGATTCAATTCGGACCGAAAGAGCACGACTTGCACAGGAAGCAGCAGAGGCTGAAGCTGCACGACTTGCCGCCATTCAAGCTGAGAAAGATAAAAACTACGCCGATGCCGTTGCTCGTGCAGATAATTTCTTTGATGCAAAAGAATACGATAATTCAAGAAATGAGTACCGCGCCGCTTTGGATGTAAAACCCGAAGAAGCATACCCACAGCAACGTATTGATGAAATAGGCACCATTCTGGCTCAACTTTCATCCGCACAAAAAGCCTATGAAGAAGCAGTTGCCGAAGGCGACCTTGAATTCCGCAAAGAAGGCTGGGATGCTGCCATCGCTGCTTACAACACAGCTAAACAAGCCAAATCTGACGAAATTTATCCGGATGAGCAACTGGCTAAAATTGATTCAATTCGGACCGAAAGAGCACGTCTAGCACAGGAAGCTGCAGCTGCAGAAGCCGCACGACTGGCAGCTATCCAGGCCGAGAAAGATAAAAACTACGCCGATGCCATTGCCCGTGCAGATAATTTCTTTGAAGCAAAAGAATACGACAATTCACGCAACGAGTACCGCGCTGCGTTGGATGTAAAACCCGAAGAAGCCTATCCGCAGCAACGTATTGATGAAATAGACGGAATCTTGCGCGAGTTAGCTGCTGCACAAGCAGCTCAGGATGCACTGGACAAAAGTTATGCAAATTTGATTCAGCAAGCAGATAGGATGTTTAATTCTCAAAATTACAATCCGGCAAAGGTAAATTACCAAAAAGCCTTGGAACTAAAAGCTGAAGAAAACTATCCAAAAGAAAGGATTGTTGAAATAGATCAGATTTTGCAGCAGCAAGCCGATAATGAAAGGTACCGAAATATTATTGTGGCGGCTGACGGTTATTTCCGCACTCAAAAATACGATGATGCCCGTTTGCAATATGAGTTGGCGCTTGGAGTAAAACCGGAGGAAGAATATCCGCGTTCGCAGATTATGAAAATTGATGAGATCCGTAATCAGGAGCAGCAACGAATTTTGGCAGAGAAAGCTGCAGCAGAAGATTTGGCCAATCGAAAAGCGGACATCGCGAAAATGAGCGAAGAGTTGGATGAACAGCGAATACTGGCAGAGTCCGGAATAAACGCACTTTACGATCAGTTGATTTTAAAGGCAGACGCCTTCTTCGACGATAAACAGTACAATGTGTCGCGCGCCTGGTATTACAAAGCCAATGAGTTGAAACCTGAAGAAAGTTATCCACCACAAAGAATTGACGAAATAAACCGAATTTTAAACGGAATGATGTTAAGCCAGAGAGACAGAGAATATCAGCGTTTTGTTGATTTAGGTGATACCAATTTTCGTGAAAATGAATTGGCTGTGGCTCGTGGATGGTACAATCAGGCTTTGGGCCAAAAAGCAGACGAGGAATATCCAAAAGCTCAGCTGGTTGAGATCGAACGTCGTGTTGCCGAACGTGTTGCCGGTCAGTCGCAACAACAATTCGATCAGTTTAAATCAACTGCAGATAAAGCATTTGAAGAACAGAACTACAATGTTGCTCGTTTTTGGTATCGAAAAGCTTTACTATTACGCGATGACGATGAGGTCAAAACAAAATTGGATCAAATTAAAGAGCTGGCACAATAGTAACAGCTGACAGAATAATGGGCCTTGAAAATACTGTTTTTCAAGGCTTTTTTTGGCTCGATCAACCGTATGAATTATAATTCCGATGTTTGAACCGGATAAATGAGCCGTTAAATACAAAAATATCCTGATTCAGTATTAATAAGCTCAAATATTGTTTTATTTTAAATGACAGAAAAAACAGGTACTTATATGGATTTTCGAAGCGTATACTTTTCACTTTTACTTTTAGTGGTTTTTACCATTAATGGTTTTGCTCAGGTTCCGGATAATAAAGAAAAGAACAAGCGCCCAAAAGTGGGTTTGGTGATGAGTGGAGGAGGTGCGAAAGGTTTTGCATATATTGGCTTGTTAAAAGTGCTCGAAGAAGTGGATATGCCCATTGATTATATTGGTGGTTCGAGCATGGGAGCCATTACAGCTGCTTTGTATTCAGTCGGTTATTCAGCGGAAACCATTTCCCAAATTATCAGAGAACAAGATTGGGATAGTTTTATCAGCGATGTACAAGAGCGCAAATATGTATCGTTTGAAGAGAAATTGTTTAGCGATAAATTTGTGTTCACTTTACCATTGCAGGGAAATGGCGTTTCGCTTAGTAAATCGTTAAATACCAGTTTTAACATCGATTTGATGTTGAATAATCTTTTCGCTCCGGTGGCTCAAATAAGCGATTTTAGTCAACTCCCTGTTCCGTTTTTATGTGTGGGAACCGATTTGCTTACCGGAGAAGCTATTGTGCTGAAGAAAGGAAATCTGGCACGTGCAGTGAGAGCTTCCATGGCGATTCCCGGTTATTTTTCGCCTACAAAATACGATGGCAGGTATTTGATTGATGGTGGTGTAGTTAACAATTATCCGGCAGAGTATGTAAAAGAAATGGGCGCTGATATTATTATTGGTCTTGATGTACAAAGTGGATTGAAGTCGAGTATCGACGAAATTGAATCAATAACCACTGTTCTCGATCAGGTGATTAGTTTTTACAGGGTGGAAGCCAATAAGCGCGGTATGAAAATGACCGATCATTATGTGAAAATTGATATGCCATACGGAATGCTTGATTTTAATCAGTACGACTCTATTATGGCCATTGGCGAACGTGTGGCACGTGAAAATTATGCCGATCTGAAAGCTTTGGCTGATTCACTGAATGCACTCGATACCGAACGACCGAAACGAATACACACGCCGCTGCAGGATTCAATAGACATAAATCAGATAGTTTGGGCCGATGAGCAGATTAAAAACTACGACAAGTATCAGGGCTTTCTTACCGAAATGCGAAATAACAGAACGGCTCTTTCCGATCTGGAACAGAAAATGCTGCTTTTAAATGGTTCGCGCGTTTTTAACGAATTACGTTACGAACTTGAGCCGGCAGAAAATGATAAGGTTGATGTAAAAATAGAAACCGGAAACATCAATAAAGGCAGTTTGTCAGCAGGTATCCATTACGACAATTATTCGAAAGGGAGCGTTTTGATTAATTTGGCCTTACGAAATATAAAAGAGGGCAGGGCAAAACTTTTTACCGATATGGTTTTGGGTGAAAATCCAAGACTAAAATCAATGTTTATCATCAACAATGGATTTAAACCGGGTTTTGGAATGGAAACCGATTTGTATTCGATGAGTTTTTCGCAGTACGACCACGGTAAAAAAGTAAATAAATGGGATTTCGATAATTTAAGTGTATCGGCATTTATACCCATGACCATAAAAAACAATTACCTGATTAAGTTTGGTTTTAAATACGAAAATTTCAGGTTTAAACAGGACGTAGTAATCGATCCTGATTTGGATGCCTACAATAAATTTGCTGACTACGGAAATTTGTTTTTTTCCTTTCATCACGACTCCAGAAACCGAACAACTTTCTCAAGCAAAGGCCGCTTACTCGAACTTCAGTTTAAACATGTTTTCCCGTTTTCTGACCAGTGGAGCGATATTTTATCAAATGGATCCATATTATCGTTTAGGTATAACAGCAATATCAGAATGGCTGAAAAATGGATTTACAAACCCGAAATTTTTGCAGGTTATACTTTTACCGATAAAATAACTCCGTTTGCTGAATCTCAGGTAACAGGACCGAGAATTCCGGCAGTTCAGCACCTTTTTGCTTTTGGTGGTTTAAATCCGCGTAATTATGTCGACAGTCACATCTCTTTTACCGGTCTTCGGTATTTGGAAAGTCTCGGAATTTATGCCGGAAAAATCAGTACAAATTTTGAATATAACTTCTATCCCAAACTGTATGTTACTTTTATGACAGATGTTGGTATGATGGAAAATGAACTTGGTAATCTGGATAATATTGAATTATTGTTGGGCTACGGAACCAAGTTTAGTTACAACAGCTTCATCGGGCCGGTTGAGTTGGTTTTTGCCAGTTCCAATATCGATCGAAACTTAAACCTGTTTTTTAATGTAGGTTTTTGGTTCTGATAAAAGTTTCTGAGTTTATGGCGATAAGCTGGTATTCTACTTGAAGCCTTTTTTAATGCATTCCAAAAGTTTAAGATCCAGTGCTTCCGAGTAAACGCGCACCAGTTCAACTACTTTGCCATTCATTAAAAGTTCTCCACGCACGGCATCAAAAAGTTTGCACACATGATTATTTTTTACTGCAATAATCTTTTCTTCAAATTCTTCTGATGTTAAAGGTGTTTCGTGTGTAATATAACCTTTGTGCTCCTCTGTTAAATCGATAAATACGGTATTTTCAATCTCTTCTAAATGAAATATTTTATTTATTCTAACGTCTACTTCTCCGTTAAACTGAAATTTCTCTGAAAACTCAACACCCTGTCGGGCCAGACAAGTCTGTAATTTTTCAATTTGCGAATAATCTGTAAATTGTTTTATCCGAATGGCAGGAAATTGTTTTTTGTTTATTTCGATATACGCACTCGCTATGTTTAAGGTATCTCGCAGGCATTTCTCCAATCCTTGAGAGTAACTTAAAATTTCTTCTAAAAAGTAGAATTTAGTTGTGTGTAAGAATATGGAATTGGGCTCAGCTTTACGCGGAAGTTGGCCGTAATAGTCGGCATACGGATTTGATGCTTCGCTAACAACGGTATTTGTTAGAATACTCTTTTTAATGGGAACCAGAAACTCTTTTTTCCGAATAGATCCCTGAAGGTGAATTGTATTTTTCATGGCGAGCTATTTTCAGGTTGATTATGACGTATTTCGAAGAACTTCGAGACAATTATAGATATAAAGTTACGTCATATTTTTCTGAAAAGCCACTCAAAATTTTCAAAAAAGTGGGTGTAAAGTCTTGGTTTTAATATTCATGTGTCGGGTAGAAAATCAATTCGATCTACATTCCCAAAAACTACTGAAAGCTTTTGGGATAGTTGGCTTCAAGAACTTTTTTGCCGTTTGCCTCACGAATCCATGTCGCAAATTCGCGTTTTCCTTCTGTAAGCAAAATAACCCGTCCACCCGATGGTAATTCGCCATATGCATTGTTTACACCCGAGCAGCGACCGTATGTTAAAGCAATGTCGTATAAAACACCAATGTAATCGTTAACGTGGTCGTGACCAACAAAAGTGCCCATCACGTCGCCGGCTTCCACCATGGCAGCAAACATGCCGGTGTTTAGTTCCGGACAACAAACGTCTTCATTTTTCGAACCAACTTTTTTCAACGTATCTGTGTCCCAAACCTGGTTGTACTCGGGTAACGGAATATGAAAAAAGGCCAGTGCAGGAATGGGATTTCCATTGTTTTGTTCCGTAAAGGTTTGGCTTTGTTTTTTATACCAGTTTATCTGCGAATTATCAAACCATCCATAACCTTCAACTTTGGGTTTTAGGGTTGAATAGGCATTTGAATCTAAAAAGTACAAAAGAGCTTGTTTTTTCTTCTCTCCAATAGACAGTGTAAAGTTTGTTGTTCCAAAAATATCTGTACTTACCTGGTTTAAACAGTTTGGAAAAGTGGTGAGCAGTTTGGCAATTTTCATTCGGCTTGTGTTGTGTTCATCATCATGATTACCAAGTACCACAACCCATTTGGTATTGTAACTTTGTATCAATTCCGCAATTTCCTGGTAAGCTGTTCGCGGATCATCTTCGGTAACAATATCTCCGGTAAATACAATCAGATCCGGACTTTCTGATTTTACAACACTGTTTATTACATCGAGTACCAAGGAAATATCTTCGTCTTTTTGATTGATATGTGTATCGGTAAACTGAACGATTTTAAATTCTCCATTTTTATCGAAATCAAGCAAATCTACTTTTTGTGCACTCACTTGAGAAGCTAAAAGAAGTGCGAAAAAACCGGCTGTAATTAATCGAAATATTGTCTTCATAATTTCTGAAATTTTCTGCATTTAACGTGATTACAATATCGTAAAATATTATTGTTCATAATATTATCTCTGTCTCATTTTTGTTACTTTTTTATCAAGTGTTTGTTTCCAGCTTTAATGTCGTAACATGCTGTGTTTCTTTTGATAAAACAACATGTTTTAAAAAGGTAATTGTTGTGTAATTGTTAGATATTGAGAGTGTTGTGGTGTATTGTCGTCTTTTGATGTAAGAGAAAACAGAATAAATTCTGGAATGCCGGTTTTATAAATCAACTTAGGAATCGGAATTCTCTTATAGATTTTTTGTCTTATTTATAAATATTTTACAGTCTTTTAATGAAATTTTAACAATATTTGTGGCCGTTTAAAAGGAACAGGATTAATGATTGACAAAGTATTTAAAGAAAAGGCAGACCAGTCAACTGATTTTAGGTTTGATAAAAAGGTTGTAGATGTTTTTGATGATATGGTTGTACGTTCAGTACCATATTATCTCGAGATTCAGAGAATGATGGTAGAACTGGCAAATACATTTGCAAAACCAAATACCAATTTATACGATTTAGGATGTTCTACCGGAACAACTATGATTTCGATGAGTAAAGAATTGGATAAATCGGTAGGTTTTGTTGGTATTGATGAGTCGCCTCAAATGCTTGAAAGTTGCAGAAATAATTTAGATGCAAATGGTGTAGAGCAGGTGGTAAAACTAAATTCTTTTGATTTAAACAAAGGAGTTGAAATTGAAAACGCATCAGTAGTCATTCTATGTTTAACCTTGCAGTTTGTTCGTCCTTTGTACCGTGCTAAATTAATTCAGTCAATTTATGATCAAATGAATCCGGGTGGCGCAATTATTTTGGTTGAAAAAGTAATTGGTGAAGGAAGCGATTTTAATCGGAAGTTTATTGATTATTACTACGATTACAAGCGCAGAAACGATTACAACGACATGGAAATTGCCCAGAAAAGGGAAGCACTCGAGAACATTCTCATCCCGTTTAAACTGAGCGAAAATATTCACATGCTGGAAGAAGCAGGATTTAAAGACTGCGAAACGTTCTTTAAGTGGTACAACTTCACCGGATTAATTGCAATTAAATAGCACCTTTATATTTTACGATTATGCTTGTTAAATTTGGAAATTGGATTTTTCAGGGAGTGTAATCTAAACTCTGTCTGGTAATTTTCTTTCATTCAAATTTAATTCATTTTCTGATTTTTCAATCGTAAAAGCTTTTTTGAACGGGATTTGAGTTCTGTCAGGGGCGGCTGAGTATACGAAGCCGTTTATATACCCTTGACAGGTTTTAAATCCTGTTCTTTCTTTGCTTTTAAAGATTAAAATCAGAGGTCAAGTTTCATCCTGTCTCCAAATTTTATTTTCAGTTGCTGTGCTGTAAGTCCCCAGTTCTGGAGTGGCTGTGTCCATTTTTTAGAGATGTTCTCGGTTGCCAGATAAATCAATTTCAGCAAAGCCATATCGTTTGGGAAAGCACCTTTTGTTTTGGTAACTTTTCGTACCTGACGGTGAAAACCTTCTACGGGATTGGTCGTGTAAATGAGCCTACGGATTTGCTCATCATACTGAAAATAAGCCGATAATTTATCCCAGTTGGTATTCCACGATTTGATGACTACAGGATATTTGTTCCCCCATCTTTCTTCCAGGTTGATAAGTTCAGTTTCTGCCTGGCTCTTATTGACCGCTTGATATACCTTTTTCAGGTCTTTCATAAAAACCTTTTGGTCTTTCGATGCCACGTACTTTATCGAGTTCCGCACCTGATGAACGATGCATAACTGGATTTCTACCTTTGGAAAAATACTTGCTATGGCTTCTGAAAATCCTGACAGATTATCAATGCTGGCAATTAAAATATCTTCTACTCCACGGGATTTTAAGTCAGTCAGTACACTAAGCCAGAAGTTAGCCCCTTCACTTTCTGAGATATACATCCCGATTAGTTCTTTTCGACCTTCTTTGTTAACGGCTAATACGTTGTAAACAGCTCGGCTTACCACCCTGCCTTCATCTCTGACCTTGTAGTGCATCGCATCAAGCCAGACAATCGTGTACAGCGATTCAAGTGGGCGACTTTGCCACGCTTTAACCTGTGGAATAACTCTCTCTGTTATCTCGCTTAATGTGGAATGCGAGATATCTACATCGTACATCTCTTTGATGTGATTCGAGATGTCCCGAAAACTCATCCCAAGACCATATAATCCAATGATTTTAGGGGCAAGATTATCTGCCAGTACTGTTTCTCGCTTTTTTACAAGTTGTGGCTCAAAACTGCTATTGCGGTCTTGAGGTGTAGTAATCTCAATTTCTCCCGAATCAGTTTTCAGGGTTTTACTTTTCTTCCCATTACGTTTGTTGCCTGATATTCGCTCAAAATCATCCAAATGGGAACTCATCTCCGCATCAAGAGCACTTTCAATAAACTCTTTCAGTAAGGGAGCAAAAACACCATCTTTTCCTGTTAGGGATTGTCCATTGCGTAACTGCTCAAGGGCTTTGTCACGCATTGCTTTAAATTCTTCACTTTCCATAATTTCTCTGTCTTACAAAATTAATATTGTTAGACAGAGTTCATTTTACAGTCTCATTTTTCATTACCGGAATTTTTTGTTCCCTGTTTTTTACCTTACACTTTTTATTCCTACACCGCATTTGTTTGCCGATACCAGTATCTCGTTAACCATTGGTGCTATCATAATTTTTCTGGGAATGTTTACCCGAAGTGTTACAATTGGTTTGGTGTATATTCAACGGGGTGGAAAAAACCGAAGAATTCATGCCAGTAAGCTTGTAACTGAAGGCATTTACAGTGTTTGCCGCAATCCGATGTATTTGGGTAACCTGTTGCTTTTATTGGGGTTTGGTATTTTCGCCAATTCAGTACTGTATTTGGCCATTATGTTTCCTATTTTCGGACTAATTTATCTGGGAATTATTAAAGCAGAAGAGGCCTTTTTAACAAATGAGTTTGGCGACGAATATGTTGCATACAAAAAGAAAACATTTGCCATTATTCCAAAATTAGGTGGATTAGGCAAAGCATTTTCTGGTTACGAATTTAACTTTACACGTGTTGTAATTCGCGAATACAATTCACTGTTTATTTATTTCAGTGGTATTTTACTTTTAGCTTACCATCAACAAGTAATGAGTTTAAAAACTTCGGCTACAGCGCTTGTAATTTTTCTTGTTATTTACCTGATTGTAAAGGTTTTAAAACGTAAAAAAATTCTGGTTGCCAGTTAAGTAAACCAGCAACACTGGTAAGCTTTCAATTCCCTTTTATTTATTTTTGAATCCGAAATCAGATCGTGGTTTAGTTCCGTTAAATCTGCAGGTAATTCGAATGCTGTTTTCGATGCGGATAAGTTAACTACAACAACTATTGTTTGTTCCGGCGAGCGACGAACCATTGCAAATACTTCCTTACCTAAGTCAATGATTTCCTGTTTTGCATTGGGATGAAAAGCTGCTTGTTTCTTCCTCAGCGTAATTAATTTCTGTAAAGAAGTAAATACTTTCTGTTGCGGAGTTTCCGTATTCAGGATTTCCTCCAATTCATTCAATTGCCATTTCCTGCGGTTTATGGTTCGGTTGTGTTTTGTCACGGCAACTCCTTCATGGTAATTCGGAGTGGCTGTTAAGCTGTGAATGTAAAACGCAGGAACCCCGGCAAAGCTCATCATAACCGTTTGCGAAGCCAGAAAACGTTCCACCTGAAAGCGGTCTTCGCCGTTGGCAGTTCCTTTTAATGCATCAAAATAAGTAATGTTTAATTCGTAAGGACTTTGACTACCATCGGGATTTGATTTGTAGTTAACAAATCCGCCAAAACCTTTCATGTTTTCAACCAATGTATTTTTCTCTTCTTCCGGCAATAAACCTTCCAAAGGACGAACTCCTATACCATCGTGCGATGCGGTAAAATTGAAAAATGTTTTGTCTCCGCTAAGTGAAGGTAAACTTTTTGCCCAGGTAGTTAGATAGCTCGAATTAGCCGTGTGCAACGCGTGCAGTAAAAGAGGAGGGAGGCTAAACTGATACACCATGTGGGCTTCATCACCTTCCCCGAAATAACTCAGGTTTTCCTTGTTGGGCACGTTGGTTTCGGTTAATATTATGGTGGCCGGATTAACGTGCTCGGCCACATCGCGCATCAGTTTTACCACTTCGTGCGTTTCCGGCAGATGAAGGCAGGTTGTTCCAACAACTTTCCATAAAAAGGCAATGGCATCCAATCGGATTATTCGTGCTCCGTGCGAAATGTAAGCCAATAAAATATCCATCATTTCAACCAGAAGATCAGGATTCGAAAAGTTTAAATCAACCTGGTCGGCGCTAAAGGTTGTCCAAACATGTTTAATTCCTTCAGCCGTTTCGTAGGGAGTTAAAAGTGGAGTGTTTCTTGGGCGTGTTACCTGCGAAAGGTCTTTTGCCGGATCTTCACAAATAAAATAGTCTTTTCCAACACCTTTCTGCTTCAGAAAGTTCTGAAACCACTCGCCCCGGCTCGATGCATGATTTATGACTAAATCTGCCATTAAATCAAAATTGCTGTTTAATGTTGCTACATCACTCCAGTCGCCAAGTTCAGGATTAACTTTCCTAAAATCGATTACCGAAAAACCATCGTCGCTGCTGTAAGGAAAAAAGGGCAGAATATGAACTACCGTCAGTTGTTCCTTTAGCTTTTTATTCAGGAAACGATTTAACGTTTGCAGCGGAATCTCATTCTCGGTTTTTATGCTGTCGCCGTATGTAATAAGCACCACATCTTTTTCATCCCATTTTAAGTTTGAGTTGTCGATGGCTTGATATTTTGAAAGCACAGCAAAGAGCTTTTGCAGAATTTCATCGGAATAACTATCCTTATAGATAAAGCGTAGCCTGCTCTCAATTGTAGTAATGAAAGTTTCTTTGGGATTTGCCATAATGGTAACTTTTAAATGATGTTGTTATCGTCTTCAACAATTTGGTTGAATTCTTCAAGAATTCCCGGAAATGCACTTTGTACGCGTTTCCAACTTGGCATAAGAGGAACTGTATCCGGATTGTTTAAATAATCGATTCCACTCTGGTACACGTTTTTTACAAACAAATCAATAACTTCTTCTTCTTTGTGAAAATCGTATGTTAAACCATTCATGGCAGCATCGGCTTTGTACAGCTCAACAAATTCAAGCGCAATACGGTAATACGTTGCTTTTAAGGTTCTAAAAAACTCCGGAGTTAATGTGATTCCGTCAGTAGATAATTTTGCAAATATGGCTCTTGAAACATCGCGGCTCATTTTCGACAGACCTTTCTCTGCATCTTCAGCCGAAAGCGACTGGTGTTTGTGATCGTACCTGTCGGCAATTTCCACCTGGCACACACGGTTTAAAGCGTTGTTGCGTTCCACTTCCGATAAAATGCCAATTTCCAGTCCCCAGTCATAAGGTATCCGAATTGTTTTTATAATATCGGCACGCATTGAAAATTCGCCAGCAAGCGGATAGCGGAAACTATCTAAATATTCGAGATAGGTATGATGTCCGAGAAGTTTTTTAAGCGTGCGCAAAAGCGGCGTTACCAAAAGGCGAACGGCACGTCCGTGCATTTTTTCTTCGTCTGTTCTGAAATAATAGCCTTTGCAATATTTAAAGTTGAATGAAGGATCGGCAACCGGGTACACCAAACGTGCCAACATTTCGCGGTTGTAGGTAATAATATCAGCATCGTGCAAGGCAATTGCCTCCGATTTTCCACTTGCAATCATGTAACCAAAACAAAACCAAACATTACGTCCTTTACCAGCAACCGATGTGTCAATTTTTTTTGTACTCAGTTTCTTTTTAAATTCCTCCATGCGCGGGCCATCGTTCCATAAAACACGGTGGTGCTGGGGTAATTCGGCAAAATATTCAAGTGCATGTTTGTATTGTGACTCATTGGCCTGATCGAGACCAATCACAATTTCAGAGATATACGGGATGTCTTTCAGAACCTTAACAATATCTTTTAAAGCCTGTCGTGAAAGTTCAGAATACAAAGAAGGTATGATCAAACCAATTGGACGTTTTGTACTAAATCTTTCCAGTTTTTGTTCCAGTTCTTCATAAGGTCTGGCCCTTAAATTATGCAGCGTAGCTACAAATCCATTCTGATAAAAATCTCCCATTATATTCTTTTTTTATTTGTCAAATAACTACGACGTTTCGATCTGCAATTGATTCGAAACCATTTAAATATAGTTAATACATCTGATATCGGCGGATGTATTTCCCTGTGAAACGAATCGTTTAACTTTATGGTAAACATAAACCACGATAAAATTTACAATTCGCGCATGTACATACTTTTAATTATCGGTTCCAGTTTGTCGGCAATAATTTTATGATCGAAATTTTGTTTCAAAACCTTAAGGTTATTTACAACTACTTTGTTTCGGTACGGAATATCGGTTAAAAGTTTGTAGGCAGCATCAACCAGTTCTTTGCTGATGGGTTCGCCTGTTTCAATCGAAGGCAAATCAAAACCAAATTGTTCGATTTCTTCCTTGTAAATATCGTACTTGTTTATTACGGCAGGTACGGCAAACGAAATCATTTCCAACAGGTTATTTCCAAAACCTTCCACATCACTGAAATAGGTGCCAATTCCTCCGTGAGCGGCTACAATCGATGGTATTTCTGCAAAATTGTAGAATTTTTTATCTACAATAATATCGCGGTGCGACAGAATATTGTGCTCTCCAAATATGAGAACAACATTACTTGCCGGATCTTTTTTGCAGAGATCGGAATAGTGTACATATAAATTATTCAAATATTCGTTTTGTTCATCTCCGGAATGGCCACTAACAATGATCGCAACACATTTTTCTTTGTTGTTCTTTTTGAATTTTTTATCGAGTTCGAAAGCCAGATCGATTGCCAATTCAATTTTTTTACGCGGAACAACACGTGTGTGCTGAAGCAATATTACAGTGTCATCGAGCGTAAAACCTTTGCTTTCCACTTGTTTTTCCAGTCCAATGTCTTTAAAAAACGAATCATTGTAATTGTCTTGTGGCGGGCAGATCAGTTTTTCAGAATCTGGATTCAGATCCTCCCAATCCCACGGAATTTCACTGGTATTCGGCACAACTGTTGTGCGAAGCTTGAAGAATTTCTCGAGCTTGCTGCTGTTGTACTGGTTAAACAACCTTTTTCCCAATTCGATTTGCTGCTTATTGATAAATGCAATGGAGTTTACGTAGGTTACTCCCGGAAGGTATTTAATGTACTTTTTAATTACTTCGTTTGGATTGGCAAATATATCGCGTTCGAAATACGAGTCATGCCACCAAACCATTAGTTTTGGCCAAATAATTCCTTCAGCACGTAATTCTTCAATGTAGTATCCCAAACCAACGGCAGTTATAAAGTTGTAGGGATGCGAAGTATTGTGTGCAATAATCAGATCGATATCGTTTTCGTCAACCCACTCCTTAATTACTTTTTTTGCGTACAGGGCATTTTCGTGGATCATCTCGTCAAGTCCTTCTGTGTCGGGACTATTAAAATTACGGATGATGTTTTTGTGGACGTCACTTTTATGCCAGAACACGTCGTTGGTTTGTGCATTAAACCGTGGCGAAGAGTGAGCTGCCAAAAAGAAGAAGTTACCAATGTTGATTCCCAGATGCTGCGACATGGCTTCCACCGTTTGGTCGATTACAATTGAAACACCGTCGTTTTTTCCAATTAAGGAGTGGATTATACCTATTCGTAATTCGTTGAGTTTCATAAGATTTTTTTTTATCCTGTTAATACCTGGTAATAAGTTTAAGCTCTTCGTTCAATTTTAGGCAGGATAGTTTTAGTCAATAATTTTAGTCAATTGCGATAAATCATTAATAATAAAGTCGGGGAACATTCCTTTTACCCGCGCATCTTTTTCGCGTAAGCGAAGCGAACGTTCGTCACCGGCAAATAATATCGTTTTTAAACCGCTGTTTGTGGCAGTATATACATCTTTTAGCATGTCGTTACCCACAAAAACAGCTTCGGAAGCTTGAATCTTGTATTTATTTTCAAGTGTTGTTTTTATGGGATCAAAGAGAGCAGTATCGGGTTTTGCACGAAGCTCTTTAAACGAAAAGACCGATAAATCTTTGTCGAAGAATTCAATATCCTTGCGCGGTGTAAATTCTCCTGTCAGAAAGTAATTCATAATAATAGGCGTGTAAAACTGCGCGTTGGAAACAATTCCCAATGGAATCCCTTTTTGTCTTAATGCATTCAAAACCTCTTTCATTCCCGGCATGGGATACACTTTGTTACTTAAAATTTCGAACATAAAAATTGTATCAACCAACGATTCGCTGCCCGATCGTTTGAGGAGTTTTTGCTCTTCGGCAGCTGCAAACATTCCTTCCCAAACCTTAAAAATATCAACGTCAGGAAAAGGATGCCCCTGCAAGCGCAACTCATTGTGCTGAATTGCAATTTGTTCCTGCAACTGATCAAGTAAAAATGTACAGACACCGGGCTGGCAACTTTGCAAATCAAAACCTCCCGCTTCCATTGCCATGCGCATATTATCGCCCGATAACGAGGCCTGATCAATGTCGCCGGATGATGAAATAAGCAGTGTCCCGTATATATCGAAAATTACCGCTTTTATTTTTTGCCCTGAGTCAGTCTTTAAATTGGGACAAAAGGTTGTTGGAATTGGCTCCAGTTTTTCCGTGTTATCCAACCATTTTTTTATATCGCTCCTGAAGTTTAATTCCATACCCTTTTAACGAATAGTTGTTTCTGATAATTGATTTATTTTTTTCGGTAATATGAGTAGCAACCGTTCTAAACAAAGTGTTGAGAATGGGGTTTTGTTCAAATATTTTTTGTTTTTCTATTTTGCCGCTGTTTATTCCTGATATAATTTCCATTTGCATTTTCATGTTCAGGTCTTTAAAATCGATTTTAACTCCCGGAATATTTATTTTATAATACAAGGTCGGGAACTCAAAACCATCTTTTCGAAAGTCTTTTGTAATAAAATCGATGTCGCGCCCAACAACCGGAGTATCCAGCAACCAAGGCTCCAGATATACCATTCCAAATCCTTCTTTATAACTGGTTGTAATGCAAAAATCACTGCCACTTAACAGTTTCTCAAAATCGACTTTTGTACCGGCTTCAAATGCAATTGTAATGCCTTCTTTTTCACAAAATGCCAACCATTGATTGTACATTTCAATTTCCACCGGATTTTGCGGTGGCTGAGTAACCACAAAGTTGGCTTTGTGTGCAAAAAGTAGTGATAGCAGAATAAACTCACCAATATTTTTGCGTTGTATAACGCGAACCGGATAAGTTACCAGAAGCTTCTCCGGATTCAACTGAAGCGAAGTACAAATGTCAGTCTTCGCATTCTCCTTGTCCGGAACTTCATCCGAAACCTTTACCGCTACCGGATTTGGTAACCATTCCACTCTGTCTGTATTCACACCATACGATACAAGTCTTTCGTAATCGTGCGAGTTGAGTACACCAAACTGATAACTGGGAAGATTCGGATACAAAACTTCATTTACATCCTGTAAGAATATGTCGGTTAAAATTTCCTTTAAAAACTGAAGATTTGTAGGCCGGTCTTCCGCAAAATCGTGTGCATGATTAAAAACACGTACTCCTTCCTTTGCCAGTAAATAAACAGCATAGGTAACAATCGGATTTTTCCCGAGATTTAAATTGTGAAAATGAAGAACACTATCCTTGCCAAGGTGTTCGCGTAATTCGCGGTGAATTTTGTGCAACAATTCCATTGCCTGCTTGTCCGAATATTTTCTTCGTTCCAGGTAATTCAGGTCTTCAATAATATGCAATTCGGCTCCTCGCGATGTTATGCTTTCTTCATCGGAACATGCCCCCACTAACACTTTTATATCGTTTCCACTGAGACTATCAATCTGAGATTCAATAATTCGCGTTACTCCTCCGGGATTTAAATGACTGTGTGCAATTACTATTTGCATGTGCTGTTTTTTTTGAAACAATTTAAGAACAATGTGCGATTTTAGGTAGTAGAAGAACAATAAAGTTTTAGCTTTTATATTAACGCCCCATTCAAAACAGGGACGAATTAATAAAGTTGTTTTTTTCTACGTTTTTCTAAAATTTATATCTTTTTTGTTAAAAGTAGGAAATCATTGTTAAAACAGCCGGAAGATTCTATTTTTATGAAAAGTTTAACTTAAACCTAAAATCTATGAAACGTTTTGCTTCGTTTTTATTTGTTCTGAGTATTTCCTTTTCCGTATTCAGTCAGGATTTGTCGTATCGATTGGAAGAATTAACCGCACCTGATTTTGTGAAAGCAGTTGAAAAAAGCGAAAAAACCTGTATTATTCCCATTGGAGTAATGGAAAAGCACGGTGCTCAGCTTCCTTTGGGAACCGATTTATACATGTCGCGCGAATATTCGTTAAGAGCCGCTGAGCAGGAATATGCTGTAGTTTTTCCCTGGTATTATTTTAGCCAGATAAATGAAGCCAGGCAGCAACCCGGAACTATTGCTTACTCGCCCGAGCTGATTTGGAAAATTCTTCAGGAAACACTGGATGAACTTAACCGAAACGGTTTTGAAAAAATTATAATTGTAAACGGCCATGGCGGAAATAACGCTTTTCTGAATTATTTTGGAATGGCACAGCTTTCCGAGCCACGCAATTATTCGTTGTATTGGTTTCGTCCTCAGGACAATCCGGAAGTGGAGAAAAAAGCAGTGGAAGCAAGTCAGTACGATAAATACGATCAACACGCCGGAAACAGTGAAACATCGATGATGGCAGCAGCACAACCCGATTTTACGCATGTGGAGCGTTCTTCGCAACAATCGGGAGAAGATTTGGATAGAATTAACCATTTAAAATATGTGTACACCGGAATTTGGTGGTATGCCAGTTTTCCAAATCATTATGGTGGCGATGCATCAAAAGCAACTGCCAAAGCCGGCGAATTTCTGATAAACGAAACCGTTAGACAATTGGTTGAAATGATTCAGTTGGTGAAAGCGGATACAGTTGTTCCTGCCTTACAAAAACAGTTTTTCGAAGACGCAAAAAATCCCTTAAAAACGAAACAATAACTTTCAAACATTAAAGCTAATTTTGGCTTATGAAAATCAGATTCAACATTAATTATTTTACCAGACCCGGACAGCAAATTTGTGTGAGTGGGGCAGGTAAATTTTTGGGAAACAGAGATGTCTCAAAAGCGATCGTTTTAAATTATACCGACAATGGCAATTGGTCTGTTGAAATTGAAATTCCTAACGCAGTTAAATTGTTGGAATATAAATATTATCTGAAGGACGAAAACGGAAGTGTGACATGGGAGTGGGGTAACGAAAGAACTTTGGCTCTGCCTGCGCAAACAAAGGATTTAATTCATATTACAGATAGTTGGCGTGCTCCCGGTAGGGAAGAGAAAGCAATGTTTAGTTCTGCTTTTTCAGAGGTAATAATGAAAGTAAACTCTGCAGCCAAAGGTGCTGTGTCGAGGGCAAAAAGCACCTTGCAATTTAGGATTCAGGTGCCAAGGATTGGTGAAAATTACCAGGTCTGTGTGTTGGGAAATCAATTGACACTTGGGAATTGGAACAAACAAAAACCTTTATTGCTTGCCTGCGATTCCAATACTGCAATCTGGTCAGGTTCAATAAATCTGGCTGGAATTAAATCGCCTGTCCACTATAAATACGGGATTTACGATACGGTTAAAAAAGAGCTGGTTACCCTGGAAGAAGGAGCTGACCGGTTTTTGGAAATCCCTTCCTTAGATGCTGATTCTTTGTTGCTTGTTAAATCAGATGAAAGTTTTAAATACCCGCTGGGAAACTGGAAAGGCGCTGGTGTAAGTATTCCTGTTTTTTCGCAGCGAAGTGAAAAAAGCTTCGGTGTTGGCGATTTTGGCGATTTAATCGATTTTATCGACTGGGCCAAAAGCGTTGGAATGAAAATGGTGCAGCTTTTGCCTGTAAATGAAACCATTGCGTCGCACAACTGGCTCGATTCGTACCCGTACAAGTCGATTTCGGTTATGGCACTTCACCCCGTTTATTTGAATTTGGATAAAATGGGTGTGTTAAAGGATAAGGACAAAATGAATGAATATGCTGCAAAAAAAGCACAGTTAAATGCCAGTACGCATGTTGATTATCCCGAGGTGTTAAAATTAAAATCGGATTATTATAAATTACTATTTGATCAGGAAAAAGCTACTTTTTTTGATAGAGAAGATTACAAACGTTTTTTTGACAAAAATAGAGAATGGCTGGTGCCTTATGCTGCATTTGTATATCTGCGCGATAAAATGAAAAGCCCTGATTTTAGGCTTTGGGGGAAATACAGCACATACGATAAAAAAGCCATATTAAAACTTACCAATCCAACATCGAAGGAATGGGACGATATTGCCGTTCATTATTTTATCCAGTTTCACCTTGATAAACAATTGAGTGAAGTGAGTTTGTACGCACGCGAGAATGGCATCGTGTTAAAAGGTGATATTCCGATTGGAATCAGCCCAAACAGTGTGGAAGCCTGGACCGAGCCTGAACTTTTTAACTTGGGCGCACAAGCAGGTGCTCCACCCGACGATTTTGCAGTAAAAGGTCAGAACTGGGGTTTTCCAACCTACAATTGGGAAAGAATGGCCGAAGAAAATTATTCGTGGTGGAAAAAACGCCTGCACAAAATGGCCGATTATTTTGATGCATACCGGATCGATCACATTCTTGGTTTTTTTAGAATTTGGGAAATTCCGGAAGATGCAGTTGAAGGTTTATTGGGTTATTTTAATCCGGCGCTGCCCTTAACTGCCAGTGAAATTGAAGGTTTTGGAGTGCCGTTTGATTTCGAGCGAATGGTGCAACCTTATATTCGACAGTATTTAATAGAAGACCTGTTTGGAGAATTCGCTGGTGAAGTGATTCAAAAGTTTTTGGAACCTACCGGAGACGACAGTTACCGAATGAAAGAAGAGTTCAGTTCGCAGGTGAAAGTAAATGCATGGTTTTTGAGCGATGTTGAGGAGGAAAATCTTTCAGATAAAAACCGGAAAATAAGAGACGGATTGTTTGATTTGATCGCCAATGTTTTGTTTATTCAAACCGGTCACGATCAATGGCAGCCGCGAATCTCGCTTCAGCAAACAGCATCGTTTGCAGCTTTGGACGATTATACTCAAAATCTGCTCAACCAGTTGTATCTGCAATTTTTCTATCAGCGGCACGACGATTTTTGGTACCACAAAGGAATGGAAAAACTGCCTGCCATAATTGAAGCCAGTAACATGCTCGTTTGCGGAGAAGATTTGGGAATGGTTCCCGATTGTGTTCCGCCGGTTATGGATGAGCTAAACATTTTGAGCCTGGAAATTCAGAGAATGTCGAAAAATCCAAAAATTAAATTTGCCCATCCTGCTGATGCGCCCTATTTATCAGTGTGCACAACTTCAACGCACGATATGTCCACCATTCGCGGGTGGTGGGAAGAAGATCGTGAGTCAACACAACTTTTTTACGAACAGGAATTGGGCAACAGCGGAACGGCACCTTTTTATGCCGAGCCTGACATCTGCAAACAAATTATTGTTCAACATCTGTATTCAAATGCGATGTGGACAACCTTTCCTATTCAGGATTTACTGGCAATGGATGGCCGCTTGCGGTGGGATAAAACGCAGGAAGAACAGATTAATGAGCCAAGTAATGTTCGCCATAAATGGAGGTACAGAATGCAACAGAGTATTGATGATTTAAAAAATGCCAAAGCTTTTAATGCTTTGCTTAAATCGTTGATAGAAGCATCTGGTAGGTTGTCTGATTATTAAATCAATAAACCAATTTCTGATACTATCTGGTAATACTTTATTATTTCAGACAAATTTATCTTTACTTTGCACCCTGAAAAGAAATTTTTATTGATATGGCGAAGAAAAGGGTAAATGTGGTAACCATGGGCTGTTCGAAAAACCTGGTTGATTCGGAAGTTTTGTTAAACCAGCTGGAACGTGGAAAATTTGAAGTTTTGCACGATTCAAATGAAACAGGCTTTGATGCAGTATTTGTAAATACCTGTGGTTTTATTCACGATGCAAAAGAAGAATCCATTAATATGATTTTGGATTATGCCGAGGCAAAAAAGAGGGGAGAGATTGATAAGTTATATGTGATGGGATGCCTCTCGGAACGTTATCAAAACGATTTGGAAAAAGAACTGCCCGAGGTAGACAAATACTTTGGTAAGTTTGATATGAAAGCCATGGTTGATGAGTTGAAAGTAACCTATCAGCCCGAATTTATTTATGAACGAAAAATTACCACTCCATCACATTTCGCTTATCTGAAAATTTCGGAAGGTTGTAACCGTTCCTGTTCATTCTGTGCCATTCCGAAAATGACCGGCCGTCATAAATCGCGCAGTATCGACAGTTTGGTAAAAGAAGCTCGTTACCTGGCCAAAAAAGGCGTAAAAGAATTGCTGTTAATTGCGCAGGATTTGTCGTACTACGGCATTGATTTATACGGAAAAGGTCAGTTGGCCGAATTAATTAATCAAATTTCGGAAGTGGATGGAATCGAGTGGATTCGTTTGCATTATTTGTATCCTACAAAATTTCCAATGGAGATTTTGCCAATAATGCGCGAAAATCCAAAAGTGTGTAAATACCTTGATATGCCTTTGCAACACATTGCCAATCCGGTACTGAAAAATATGTTACGTCATGTTACCCGCGAGGAAACAGAAGCTTTAATTGCAAAAATAAAAGAAGAAGTTCCCGGAGTAGTAATTCGTACAACCATGTTGGTCGGATTTCCGGGCGAAACCGAAGAAGATTTTGAAGAATTGAAAGAGTTTATTCAGGAAACAAAATTTGAACGTCTGGGTGTTTTCCCTTATTCGAAAGAAGAAGGTACGTATGCCGGCGATAAATTTAAAGACGATTTATCGGATGAAGAGAAACAGGATCGGGCAGATGAGTTAATGGAGATTCAACAGTACATTTCTGCAGAATTAAATCAACAAAAAATAGGGCAGCAGTTCGATGTGATTATCGACCGAAAAGAAAGTGATTATTTTGTTGGACGTACTGAATTTGATTCGCCGGAAGTGGATGGCGAAGTGTTTGTTACAACCGACGATGAATTAAAAATCGGCACCATTGTTAAAGTAAAAATAACTGGTGCCGAAGATTATGACCTTTACGGAGACTTGGTTTAAAATCTGATTATAGTTTCTGCATTTCCGTTTCGTTTATTTCTTTTCCCCAGTTCGGGTGAAGTGGTGATTTCGGTTCGAATTTGTCAAATTTCTCTTTTGCAGTTTCAAAATGAGGGCGGGCAGCTTCAGCACCACCACCAAATTGTTTGGGCATGTTAAACAGTGTAATAGCGCGCAAATAGTAGCTTCTCGGATTTTCGGGATTCAGCGCTATTGCTTTGTCGATTGCAGCATTCATTTTTGGCATGTATTCCATTCCTCTTGTCATCGGATCCACTGTAATTCGCGACGGATACAAAAACGCCTGAAGTGAATACAGTTCCGATTCGTCCGGTGCAATTTTAAGTGCCTTGTCAAGAAACTGCTGCGCTTTATCGAGGTAAGGATCTTTTTTCGCAACATCCTGATCGAAGTAACTTATCACAATCATTGAATAAGATGCGTAATACAAAGGCAACCATTCTTTGGTTTCAGTTGCACTAATTCGTTCGAAGGTGTTTGCTGCCTCCTGAAAGTTGGCAACTGTTTCCGAGCTATTCATTTTTTCAAGAGTTGCAGTCATGGCTGCCTCATAATTTTTCCCCTGAGCTGCTGCAGTTAAAACTGCCAGACTGAAAATAAGTGTTAATAAAGTTTTCATGTGATTCATTTTTAAGTTTATAATTGAAATGATAGTAGAAATACAATAAGTCGTTTTTGGCCCGGCACGATGGGCTGCGATTGGTAAAATCCATTGTTGTCGGGTGTTTGAGCGTAGTTGTAACCAAACACGTTGTTAAAGCCCAACACATTGTTTGCAATAACATGTGCCACGGTTTGTGTGTCGAAAAGGTAAAAAATGTGTGTGAACCCGAGGCTCAAATCGTTGTAGGTTTTGGTTTTATCAGCCATAAATGCAGGAGTGTTTGGATTATCAAACGGACGTCCGCTGGCAAAGGAGTAAGAACCCGATATAAAGGAATTAATTTTTGTGAAATACTGCTTGTAAACCACTGATAGGTTGTGTCTTGAAACGTAGTGAGGAGTGACTTGCGTCGGGTAATCGCGGTAATTCCGTTTTGAATCGATCCAGGAATACGAAATCCAGTAATCGGCTTTCCCAAACTGTTTCTGGTCGCGCCAAAAAACATCAATACCTCTGGAATAACCACTGCCTGTATTATTATAATTCCCTGGCTCAGCAGAAAATTCTTCGTCAAATTTTACCAGATCGGAATAGTTTTTATTGTAAGCTTCAATTCGCAAAGTGCGGCTGTCTTTTTTATACTGCCAGGTCAGAATGGAGTGGATTGAAATTTCAGGTGCCAGTTCATCGGTGAATTTCAGATAATCATCATTCGGATTCTGAAAGAACTTTCCGTAAGCTGCCGACAGCTGGCTGTTCTTGCCGGTTTTTACCGCTGCCGAAAGACGTGGAACAACATTCAATTCATTTATCAGCGAGTTGTATTCGGTTCGCACGCCGGCTTTTAACGCAAAGCTTTTTGTTACTTTCCATTCCGATTCTGCAAAGCCCGCAAACAAGTTGTTGTTGAATGAAAGATTGAAATTCCCATTCATATCAATCTCTTGGTCGTATTTATAAACCAATGCTTCAGCACCAAAGGTTGTGCTTACATCTTTTATGGAATAATTGGAAAATGTAAGTTTAAACTGGCTGCTGTTTCGCGAAGTAGCGATTTTATCTGAATCGATATCCATGTTTTCGCGGTCGATGTTAACTGCAATGCCGGTTTGTATCATCCAGTCGTCATTCAACATTTCGTTATACGTGGTGTTTGAATATAAATTTTTATTGCCCATTGTAACTTCCTGCAAAACAGATTGCTCGAAATTGTTGTAAAGTAGACTGCTGGTGTCGTAGTTAAAACTGGCAAAAGATTTTATCATTCCTGTTTCACTGGTTTTTTGCCGGAAAAGCATTGATGAGCCAACAATTACGGGTACTTTCAACCATTCAACATTTTGCTTAAACATCTTGTTAGTAAGGGCAGTATTCAGGTATTCTCCACTAATTGACAGCGAAGTATTTTCCCATCTTTTTGCATGCGAACCTTGTAATCCGACTGAAAGAACTGAAATACTCGATTTGGTTTCCGGTTCAAGCGCAACGGTATTTAAAGCAACAATCGACGAAAGTGCCTGTCCGTATTCGGCAGAGTAACCACCGGTGCTAAATACCGAACCGTTAAAAAGGATGGGGGAGAACCGGCCTCGTGTGGGCAGATCGGGCATTTTTGAATAATAGGGTGTATTCACTAACATCCCGTCCATGAAGGTTTTGGTTTCGTAGCTCTCTCCGCCCCGAACAAAAAGCCGCCCTTCTTCACCAACTGTTTGCGATCCGGGCAATTTGCCAAAAGCACCAAAAATATCGCCATTGGCGCCTGCGGTTAGTGCTACATCAAGAGGTCTTAAAACAACCGATTTCTTTTTATCGCTGGCCTCAAAAGTGCCGGCATTGATTATTACTTCGTCAAGTTCGCTTATTTCTTCAATCAGTGTGATTTTAAGATCGGAAATAGTACTGAAAAGATTCAGCTGCTGCGCGTAGGTTTCAAATCCAACACAACTGGCAATTAATGTTTGTTCTCCGGTTGTTTCAGTTCCAAAATTGAAATAACCAAGACTATCGCTGGTTGTACCGTCATAAGTCCCCTGGATAAAAATATTCACTCCACTAAGCGGACTTCCCGATTCTGATTGCACAACTCCGGAAATTTTGATCTGAGCATGAGCAAACAAAACCAAAAATTGAAAAAGTAGTATTAAACCTGTTTTCACGATTCTTTCTGTTTAATTGTTTTCATAAATCAAATATCTTTCAGAAAAAGGAGTGAGAGAAATAAAAGAACACAAACGGTTGGCTTATTTCCACGAACGGGAATAAAACAATCACGAATCGGAAGATGGTTTTTGAGAAAGGAGTTTAAAGTAAGTATTGACGGACCGGAAGGTTAATTAGTGGTTGGTCGTACCAAAGATGATATATCGGAAGTAGACAGCGAAGTTTTGATTTCAAGCTACAGGAGTTTGAATAGAGACGATATTGTAACTGTGAAAATTACAGGTGCTGAGGATGACGACTAGCTTGGCGAGCCTGTTTGATAAGTAATTTTCTGATGTTACTTGTGAGCTTGTTCCAAACAGTTGGCTTCCTATACTGCAGGAATTCGTTAATTTTTTCCGAAAATTTTGGAGTACGCAAATAGCCATACGATTTATGAGGATTTCTCTCGCCATTAATTGTATAATCATTGTACACTTCAAAATCAATCGGTTTTACATGTAATTTGTTTTCAGCGAAGTCGTCGCCCAGTTGGTAATCAATTGCAACTTTATCTTCAATATCCGAAAAATTAAACCAGTTTTTAAAAACAGATGGAGGTGTGGTTAATTGTGTTTTGTTAAAATGATTTTGCTCCAGTTCTTTTGCTATTTTACTTTTTACAATTGGTATTCCAAGTGGCGATCCTATGGTTATAAAAGTATTTACAGGGGTTGCAGGTTCTGAAAAAGAAAGTACATCATAGGCAATTATTGAGCCCATTGAATGCCCAATTAGCACAATTTCATCTTTTTTGTACTTCTCGAGTATTGTTTTTGTTCTTTGCCGAATCACTTTCTTTATTTCACATTTCTGTGCATCTTCATCCTTGCATTTTTCTTTGTAATAAATATCCAGATCTTTAAAATAGCGTTGCAAAATGGTGTCGGTGAGGTAAGTGTAATTTAAAGAAAAGTCCTCATTCAGAAATATCGAATCGAGTTGTTTTGTTAAAAAGTCAAGTATTTTTTTACGTTTTGGATGATCCTCTCCGAATAGGATTTCGGGGCCTGGCATGTATTTTTGCAATAAATAGTACGGCGAGTCTTTATCGCTTATTTCCAAATCGAGTGGCTTTTCGTACATCAGGTCGGCCCAGTAAACCAACTCAAAAATAAAGGGTTTAATTTGATGTCCTGCTTTTATCAGCCCTTCCTCTATTGCCATTCTCCACCATTTTTCCAGTATTTCTTTTGATGGTTTATTGCCAAGTCCGTGAATTCCGATAATTACCTTTGCCATAGAATATGCAGTAAATAGCGTTTGATTTAAAGAAGTTTAAAAATATACATTTTTAGCATCAATCGCCATACATTCTTCCTTCAGCAAGGATGCCTTGTCGGTGGTGACTGCATCAACGCCAATATTAAACAAATAAGTTGCTCTTTGCGGATCATTTACGGTCCATGTGTAAAGCAGCAATTTCGAGTTTATAATCGTTTTTGCAAATGCAGGTGTTAACATCGTACCTGCAAATACATTCAGACCATCTAGTTTGTATTTTTTAGTTTTAGTGACGATACGTTTTAGGTTTGGCGGGAATATGCGGTTTATCCACAAATAATCGAGATTTAGTAACCACAGCGATTTATACTGAGGCATTGTTTTTTTTATTTCAGCAATAAGCGGCAAATTGAAACTGATAAATTCAATTTGTTCCTTTTTTAGTTTTGAAGACCTAATTTCACTTTTCAGAAAAGGAATGATTTCTGCTGCTGATTTTATTTCGATAATAATTTTTTTGCCCCCTGGAACAGTTCCCAAAACTTCGGAAAGAGTTGGTATGGTGGTATTTTTCCAATTATCACCTTTATGTATTCCCACATCTAACTCGCGTAACTCCGATAACGTTTGTTTTTTTACTTTTTTATTCCTTCCCCCAATTCGTTTTGTAGTCAAATCATGAAATACAACAATCTGATTATCCAACGAAAGTTGGATGTCGATTTCAACTGCTGCAGCGTCTCTTTTCCATGCAAGTTGAATGGCTTCCAATGTATTTTCGGGTGCATCAAAAGATTCGCCGCGGTGCGCAATAATAAGTCTTTTGCACTGTGTGTTTATATCCGTCATAAACATAAAAATTTAGACGGAAGTTAAGTGAATTGTTTGAGATCTGAAACAGCTCTGCTATAAAACAGAACAAGAAGTACTAGTTGTAAACGCGAATAATCTCTCCGGTTCGCCAGCCTTCCACACTGCGCTCGTATCCTTTTGCAACTTTTAGCATCGAAACAGGTGTGTGTCCCGGGAAAGCATTTCCAAGTCGTTCTGCTGAATCTTCAACCAGTTCAGGAGAAACCACATTCAGACGGAAATCAGTTCGGTGCTCCTGCGAAACAGCCAGCACAAAACCATGAATAGCATTATTCGCCATGGCCGAGTTGGTTGCACCCAAAACCGGATCGTCGGCCAAAACACCGGTTGTTAAAGTGATGGAACCGCCTTCGTTTAAATAGTTTTTGCCAATTCTAACAATGTTTACCTGTCCCATCAATTTGCCCCTTAGTCCAATATAAAAGTCTTCTTCTGAAAGTTCAGCAAAAGGTCCCCATTTTGTAGCTCCGGCACAATTTACAATGGCATCCACCTTTCCAATCTTTTCAAACATATTTTTTATCGATTCTGAACTTTCCATATCAACCTGCACATCACCATTATTTCGGCTGGCTGTAATTACCTCGTGCTTTATCATAAAGTGTTTAGCAACGGCGCTGCCAATTGTTCCATTTCCTCCTACAACTACTATTTTCATTGTTATTTGTTTTTGTTTGTCAATTCACTGCACAAAATCCAAAATGTCTTTTGTCAGCAGTTACAGTTCTTATTTTGCAATCAAATGTACTGTTATAAAGTTTTATAGTGTTTTTTGTTCAACCCGAATAAATATAAAACTTGTTAAATGATTTTGTTTGCAATGCCAAAGTCGTTTTTACTTTTAAATTTGTTTTGAATTAAATAAAAAGAAGATGAGAATAGAATACGATATTAAACTTGGATTTAAAGATGTAATGTTTCGTCCCAAACGGTCAACTTTAAAAAGCAGATCGCTGGTAAGTTTGGAACGTACCTTTAAATTTATGCACAGTGATACCTCGTGGACCGGCATTCCGATTATGGCTGCAAACATGGATACTGTTGGTACTTTTGAAATGGCGCTTGCCTTGCAAAAACAACAAATGTTTACCGCTTTGCACAAACACTACACGGTACAACAGTGGAGTGAGTTTTTGGCTCTGGCTCCCGAAGGAATTGAGAACAGCATTGCAGTAAGTACAGGAACCGGGGTAAGTGATACCGAAAAAGTAGATGAAATTTTCAAACAAAATCCGTATCTGAAGTTTTTATGCATTGATGTTGCCAACGGATATTCGGAGCATTTTGTACACTACGTTGCTGAAGCCCGGAATCGGTTCCCCGAAAAAGTAATTATAGCAGGTAATGTGGTAACCGGCGAAATGGTTGAAGAGTTGTTGCTGGCAGGTGCCGATATTGTAAAAGTCGGAATTGGGCCGGGCTCGGTTTGTACCACTCGGGTAAAAACGGGGGTAGGTTATCCCCAATTGTCGGCTGTTATTGAGTGTGCCGATGCTGCGCATGGATTGGGAGGACAAATTGTTAGCGATGGTGGTTGCACAACCCCGGGTGATGTTTCGAAAGCTTTTGGTGGCGGTGCCGATTTTGTAATGTTGGGTGGTATGTTGGCCGGCCACGACGAAAGTGGAGGTGAAACCATTGAACGAAGTGGCAAAAAATACCGTCAGTTTTACGGAATGAGCTCAGCAACTGCAATGGATAAACATGTTGGTGGTGTGGCAAATTACAGGGCAAGCGAAGGTAAAACAGTTCAGGTGCCATACCGTGGTGCGGTTGAAGATACCGTTCTCGATATTTTAGGCGGAATAAGAAGCACTTGTACTTATGTTGGCGCTTCAGCGTTGAAGGAATTAACCAAACGTACAACGTTTATTCGGGTTGCAGAACAGGAAAACCAGGTTTATACCGATTAACAGTACTTCCTTCATAAATCAATAATTTCACCCTTCTGTCAGTCTTTCGACAGACAGAAGGGTGAAATTCAGCGGAGAATATAAGGAAACCTCGTGGCAAGCCACGAGGAATTATTTGATTAAAATAAAAGCCGAATGATTCGCAATTAACTATTCATTCGGCTTCATTTTAGTTTCAGGGTTACACCTGATAATTGCAAAAAATACTTTTAACTCATTTCATGAAGAAAAGTTTGGAAAACTAAATTTTTAAAACCACCCTGTACCTGGCATTTCCACTTTCTAAATGCTCAATGGCATCATTCACATTTTCCATAGGAAACTCTTCTACCATTGGGTAAATATCGTGTCGAACACAGAATTCTAGCATGGTACGAGCTAAGGCTGGGCTTCCAATTGGACTACTGCCAACCGATTTTTCACCTACTAAAAGTGTAAATGTTGGAATAGCCATGGGCTCAAGTACCGCGCCTACATTATGAAATCTGCCTTTGGGTGCAAGCGCTATTAAATAAGAATTCCAATCGAGCGTTACATTTGTAGTGTTTAAAATAAAATTTAAACTTCCTGCAATACTTTCCAGCTGCTCTGGATCTCTTGAATTGATTACTTTGGTGGCACCCATGGCCAGAATTTGATCTTTTTTATCCGGGTTCGAGCTAAAGGCAATGACTTCGCAACCCCATTTATTTAAGAATTTTAGCGCCATGTGACCCAAACCACCAATGCCAATAACTCCCACTTTATCGGTTGGTTTTATGCCTGCTAAAATTATAGGGTTAAAAACTGTTATTCCTCCGCACAGAAGTGGGCCGGCCTTTTTTACATCAATACCTTCCGGAAGTGGAATAGCGCATGACCAGTGACATCGCACGTAATCGGCAAACCCACCGTGACGCCCTACAATTGTTCCTTCCAGACTTTGGCACAAGTGGTGGCTTCCATCCATGCATTGGTTACAATGCATGCACGAGGCTGAATTCCACCCAAGTCCGACCAAATCGTGTTGTTTAATATTTTTAACTTCACTTCCCACTGAAACTACTTCTCCAATAACTTCGTGACCCGGAACAATTGGAAATTGTGTCATTCCCCATTCGTTCTTAATCATACTTAAATCAGAGTGGCATATACCACAATAATGTACTTTAATATCTACCTGGTCACTACCAATATCTGGTAATTCATATTGAAAGGGATTTAGTTTAGCACCCGGTCCATCGGCTGCATAGGCATTTACTGTTCTCATAATTTTATTTTATTTTTAAACTTCCTGCAATCAATGGATTATGGGAAAACCGGATTCCATTCAGATCAACATCGATTCGTGTAAATAAGAGTTAGCAGATCTTCCCGGGTCAAAATCCATATCAGTTCATTCCAACTAATATTTTGGATTCTTAATTCGAGGAGATTTATTTCACGTCAAAAAATTATGACTTCATAAAAAAAGAATACGACTTGACATCTAATCCATTTAACGCGCTCTTTACTTCATCCGATACATCTCCATAAATATCTCCGCTTAATGTTGAAATCTGTAAAAGTTGCCCCAGTAATTCTCCCACATTTCCCATATGCCCCATAAAGGCTTCTGAATTTAAATAGGTCTCCAAAACATGGCATTCCTTATCATCCTTACTAAAAAACCATTCGTATTGTAAAGAACCTTTCCCTTTTTCGTTTTTCGAAACCGCTGCGACACATTTCGATGCAATACTTTTAAACTCTTCAATTTTTCCATCGTTTATATTGAATTTTGCTGTCAAATGAATTTGTTTCATAATTTTCTTAATTAAATTTTAGTTTCTTACTTGTATGTCTATTAAGTGTCGCCCGTTTTATTAGTGTAGTGGCTCGTATCCACAATTTTTCAAGGATTCATTTCGCTTGTTAATTACATTTGGTCGGGAGGAATTGGTGCCGGTACTACATTTTGGATGGGTTTTATACTTTTCAAATAGGTAAAAATGGCATGAACATCTTCATCTTTCATTTCGGTTAAATTAAACCAGGGCATAGGCGGTAATAACATACGCGTACCATCAAGTCCCTTAAATTTTCCTTCGGTTAATGCTTTTTTAAATTGTTCTTCCGTCCAGGTGCCTATTCCGGTGGCATCGGGTGTTAAGTTGGCTGCAAATGATACTCCCCAGGGCCCGGCACCTGCTGTAAGGTCGGGGTAAAACATTGCAAATCCCTGCTTAATCATCGGATCGCTAAACTTAACAATTGGCCGCTCTGCCGGATAGCCTGATAAAATTAATTCGGGGATTATTTCTGGTCCGTTTGGCCCAAGTTTTTTGGGAGAATGGCAGTCGTGACATCCCATCGTTTCAACAAGATATTTACCACGAACAATAATGTCTTCCTCTGTTTGTACAGCAACTTCCTGCGTTTTTTCGGAGCTTTCTTTAGTCGTGTTTGAACAGGAAGAGAGACCAAGCGTAAAAAACAGCGCTACAAAGAATAAAATGTGTGTAAGTTTCATTTTTACATTTTTTTACATTAATAGTATAAAAGCCTGTCGGATAAAAGACGGATTTATTTTATAAGCGACAGGCTAAAATTTATTTCAATTTAATATGTGTATACGCCAAAAGAGTAAAATGGATTTAAACATTTTACTTTATTTCTTTTCTGCATATGTCATTGGTTGACGATGAAATCAAACTTGAATATTCTTTCTGCAGTTCTTGCATTTTTTCTTCAGAACCAAGTTGTTGAATCAATGCATTTCTCCATTTAATGTTGTTTTCAGAGCGTTGCCACTCCATTGCTGATGGTCCGTTTTCCATTTTCCAAATCAACATCAGATCGTATTTTCCTGTCTCGAACCAAAATTTTTCAGGTCCTGTTGTTCCTGCTTCAGCACCAGCTGTTTCGTAAATTTTGATAATTTCTTTTGCGCGAGCAACCTGTCCTGGTTTAAAATCAACTTTAACAATATTGTGCCAGGTAACATTTTCATATTTTGCAGGCTTTAAATCGTCTTGCGCCATTGTAAAAGTTACACAAAATAGTACGATAGCAGATGCCAATAATAATTTTTTCATACTGTTCAAATTTTAAGGATTTATAATTTCAGCGGTATCAACGGCCTGGAAAAATGCTGCAGCTTTTCCATCTTTAAAAGTCCATGTATGTGTGGCATTTGCTTTAAACTTTTTGCCGGTAGCTTTCCATGTTCCGGTATAAAAGCCTACCATCACAATTTTATCTCCTCCATCAACAAAATCTGAGACTTCGATATTAAAGTTATCGTAGTGTTCTGGTATTTTTGCAAAAACACCTTCTACAACTGCCTGATGTCCTATTAGTCTGCCATCGCCTTCAACAAAAGGATAGCCGGTGCACATATCCCAAACAATATTGTCGTGATACATTGCCAGAACTCCTTCAATATTGTGCTCAGCAAAAAGCTGGTACCCGTGTTTTAATGTCTCTAAATTATTCATCATTACGTGTTTTATATTTACCTTACCATCATAATTAATTTTCCAATTTTTACTTCTTTCCAGTCGCGTGTTTTTAGTCCTTCCTGAACTGCAAGTTGAGTAAGCATATCCATTTCATCGCCCCAGGTTTCCATTGATGTTGCCAGTTGTGCCATATTTCCATACATACTGTATGTTAGATGTGTGCCGTATGCTTCACTTCCGGTTGGCAGAATGATTTGTATTAGACCCCAGCTTCCTTTCTGTCCCTTATCCACCATTTCCTGATGCCATGATTTAAAAATCTCAGCTTCTGCTTTTGCATAGCTATCATCTAATTGTTTCATAACATCCATCGCTACAATGGTTCCGATTTTCATGTCAAAATCACCTTTTGTTGTATTTATTTCACGACAAAATACCTGGTGCGCAATGTCGCGCGATGTAACTGTTTTTGCCATCATTGCATTAATTTCATCATCCGTTTTATTCGGGTAAGCTTTGTTCATGTAGTCCTGAAATTTGCCATCAGGTATTCCTGTAAGTAAAGCTTCAAGGCTTGAATAAAGTGTAGTCGTCATGTATTGCGAACCTTGTCGTGATCCGGAAGGAATAAGTTGCCAAAGATCCCAACCTAAGATGTTGTTGTCGGCTACACGTTGTTTGTGTATCTCGGTCCAAAAAGATTCAACTGCAAGGTAATCGTCGTTGTTTTGGTCTTCCACATGCATGAATTCAAAAAGTAGATACAATGTTTGATCTGTTTCCTGAGAAAAAATACCAGTTGAGGTAAGAATAAGAATCGATAGAGCTAGAATTTTTTTCATAATGTAAAGTTTTAGTCGATGGGTATTTCTACTCATCATTTGTGAATTGAATACTTGTAATTTTTAAGATTTATGTTCGAATAGTAACCGGGGGAAAATATATTGAGTTGAGAAAATTCGTACGAAAATTCCTGTTCCTGTTTTGAATGGTGTTGTTGTAGAAAAAGACTTTTGGAATTATAGGGTTCAGTGTACGTGTTGTAATTTGAATAATTATCGATTGCAAAAACCAAGGCTTCGTTTGATGTATGTTCTCCCCTTACCGCTTTCGCAATATCAGTTGTACCGCCTTTAAAAATCATTTTAATGCTAACTTCCTCCGCGTTTGAAATTCTATGGGTAGTTCTTTCAAAACCACTGCCGCAAAAAATGAGTTTATCTTTTTTACTGCAACTTATTACAAATGCACCTTCTGATGTTGTAATTACTTCCTGTTTTGTTTTCTTCGATTTCACCTGAATATTAACCAGTTCAAGATTTTTGAAAGCGTATACTTTGCCATGAACGATTTGTTCCTGTGCATTAATTTTATGAGTAAAAAGAAGTGTAAGGCTGATTATAAGAATGAGTGTCAGGGAAATGCGGATGTGTAATTTTTTATGCATTCCAGCTAAACTTTTCCGGTGAATTCAAAGGATATATTTCTCTTTCGGTAATTATTAGAATAACTTTTTGTATTGGTCCAAATCAATAGAAAATAGCATACCGTGTAATAAATGATTATGGCTAATAAGAAAAAGGCGAAAAACAGAACTAAGGCTAAAAGAAAATGCTGGATTAGTAAACTCAGGTATTCATCAAACTTTAGAACCGGAAAACTAATTTCTGGCGCTAAAATGGAATAAGTGTGGACGCCTTTCATACAGGTAAGTTTTAGATTGTTATACAAGTTACAATCAAAGTGTAAATAAATACAAATAACTCTTAATATATTTTAACCTGATTCGCAGTGGTTTACATAAAGCAAGCTCCGTTTATAAAAGATGCAATTATTTATTAAAACGAAAGAAAAGAGTAGGAGACAGAAAGATTTTATCACTATTTCTTTGGCAATTGGAAAGGAGCTCAATACAGTGTTTTTGCCAGATTTTCTGATTTTATACCTCTTTTTTAAGTTCTACGGTCTGGTATAATTAACATAAATATATTCTGAATGTATGACTCATTTGTTCGAAAATAATTTATTTCCTCCTAAAAACATTTTAAATTATATTCCTATTTGCACATGATAGAACAAGAATTGGCAGGCAAGATTGAAACTAAAAAGGCAAGAATCATGTAAAAAAGAACTACAACACTTTTCTATTTGACATACGATAAATTGTTATGTATGTGAATCACTTTAACCTTTAAAAAATTTATCATGCCAGTAAAAAAACTTAAAGCATTTCTTGATGAAAAGAAGGTAAAGTATGTTACCATAAAACATTCCAATGCCTACACATCTCAGGAGATAGCAGCAAAAACACATGTTTCGGGAAAGGAATTTGCAAAAACAGTAATCGTGAAAATTGATGGTAAGATGGCTATGGCAGTATTGCCTGCTTCGTACCAGGTTGATTTTAAACAGTTGGAAGAGATTTTTGGAACTCCGAAGGTTGCTTTGGCAACAGAAGCAGAATTTAACCGTTTTTTCCCCGACTGTGAAGTTGGGGCAATGCCACCGTTTGGAAATTTATACGATATGGATGTATTCGTAGCCGAGACGCTTGCCGAAGATGAAAATATTTCATTTAATGCAGGTAACCACACTGAAATCATTCAGTTAAAGTATGAAGATTTTAGTCGTTTGGTGGAGCCACGCGTTTTCAAATTTTCGTGGAAAACAGTCTCGTTCCCGGGTGATCCAAGCGAACGATGGGCAGTGAATTAACGTTTTGTTTAGTTGTGTGTAAGACGCAAAAAAAAAGGTTTCATCGGTCAGTTGACTGATGAAACCTTTTTATATGCTTGTATTGAAATTCTTACATTAAGAAACTCAACAAAATACCAGCTGCAACTGCAGAACCGATAACACCCGAAACGTTAGGTGCCATTGCATGCATAAGCAAGTGGTTGGTTGGATCTTCTTTTAATCCCATGGTTTGTACAACACGTGCACTATCTGGCACTGCAGAAACCCCGGCAGCACCAATCATTGGATTGATCTTGTTTTCTTTCTTCAGGAATAAGTTCATGATTTTTGCGCCTGCAACACCACCTGCTGTTGCAATTACAAACGAACCTGCACCTAATGCAAAGATTTTAATCGATGCCGGAGTTAAGAATACATCGGCTTGAGTTGAAGCTCCAACTGTAATACCCAATAAAATGGTAATTACATCAATTAATGGATTTGCCGCAGTATTTGCCAAACGTTTTGTAACACCCGATTCTTTTAACAAGTTACCAAAGAACAACATACCGATAAGTGGAAGTGCCGATGGAGCAATGTATGCAGTAAGTATTAAACCAACAATTGGGAACAGAACTTTTTCAAGTTTTGATACCGCACGCGGAGGTTTCATTTTTATCAACCGTTCTCTTTTTGTTGTCATTAACTTAATTACAGGAGGCTGAATAACGGGAACCAAGGCCATGTACGAATAAGCAGCAATCGCAATTGGTCCGATCAGGTTTTTCACCGTTGTCCCGTCAGCGAGTACGTTCATCCCGTTTGCGAGTTTAGACGAAATAAAAATCGCAGTTGGACCGTCGGCACCTCCAATGATACCAATAGCACCAGCTTCCGGCGCAGCAAAACCTAAATAAATAGCACCTAAGAAGGTTAGGAAAATACCTATCTGAGCAGCCGCACCCAACAACATTAGTTTTGGATTCGAAATCAATGATGAAAAGTCAGTCATTGCCCCAATTCCAAGGAAAATTAATGGCGGATACCAACCTTGTACAACTCCCTGATATAAAATATTTAGTACTGACCCCGGCTCGTAAACTCCCAGTTTAAGGTTGAAATCGGTAACCTGAAACATCGGAATGTTACCTACCAAAATACCAAAACCAATTGGGATTAAAAGCATGGGCTCGAAATCGTATTTTATTGCCAGAAACAGAAATACAAAACCTACCAACATCATAATAAGGTTACCCCATGAAACGTTGGCAAAACCCGAAAATTCGTAAAAGTTAAATAATCCGGATACTGCGCCGCTATAGTTTTTATAGCTGCTTCCGTCACCTGCCAGTTTGCCGTCTGCCGTTAGCGACAGTGTACGGTTTGGCAATTTAACCATGTCCGAAGTCGTATTGTAACCATTCGATTGATTTGGGTCGGTATTTACACGTAAATGTGTAATCGGCACAGAATTAAATGTAAGCGCTACGCTGTTATCAATTACTTTGTAATGCCCTGAATAGCGTTGTTTGGCCGAATCCAATACAAAAGATCCGTTTTCTTCAAACGTAAGTGTTTTAAAACGCTTAACGGTTGTTGGATCTTCTTTCTGGTTGTCTTCTCCCTCTTTGTACGTAGGAATTGTCACATAACCATCGGAATAGTTAACCCATCTTCCGCTGGCTATTACGTCTCCGATTTTTTCCGACTTATTTCCTGCAAAAACTGCAGGAGTCAGAAAAATCAGTAAGAATATTAATTGAATTATTTTTCTCATGTTATCTCTAAGTAAAGGTTATGCTAATTCAATCAATACATCGTCTTGTAAAACGCTGTCGCCAACATTTACTTTAATAGCAGTTACTTCACCACCTTTTGTTGTCTGCACCTGATTTTCCATTTTCATGGCTTCCATAATCATCAGATTCTGACCTTCGGTAACAACATCTCCAACCGAAACATTAATTTTTAAAATGGTTCCGGGAAGCGGAGCGGTTACTTTATGTTTTCCGGTAGAAGTACTTTTCTTGATCTGGCCTTCCCCCGGCAGTTTTTCTACAGGTTTACGAACCAAAGTTGGTGTTTTTGTTGTTTTAACTTCTCCGTGAATTTTTACTTCATAAATGGTTCCGTTTACATCAAGTTCGGCAATATTATCTTCAATATCTTTTAAATGAACATCGTAATCGTTACCTCTGATTGTGAATTTATATTTTTTCATTTTTTTATATTTTAATCTGTGCTAAAATCGTTTTTGAATTATTCAATTACTCTATCATTTTTCATCAAATTAAGCTTGCTTGTAATCAATAACTTAAAATATTCAACGATGAGAATTGTTTCCCTTAGCTCTAAATTGAATTTTTATCGTGGCCAGTTTTGGTTAACACTGTAAATTTTCGAACTCCATGGAGAATAAGCTTTTCTTACTTTTTTAATTGTAACAACATTACTCTCTTCGTCGTGTAATTCGTTAAAGTACATGTGTAGCGCTAAACTGATTGCAGCGGTAACGTTACCTTCAACAACAAAATCGTCTTGAGTAACTTCTTCTTCGTCCTTGCTTTTGTTGCGTCTAAGTTTTTTCCGATTAAACTGCATATTAATCAGTTTAGGTAATCGTGTAAAAACAATAACCAAAACAGTTAGCGAGAAAAATACGATGAAAAAACCTACAATTGCAACTGTCAATCCAAACTCAACGGTACTTGCTAATACTATAAATAATGAATCCATAATAGCTCTGTTTTATAATGGTATGTTTGAATGTTTTTTCGGAGGATTTACAAGTTTTTTGGTAGCCAAACTTTGTAAACCACGAACAATTCTGAAACGAGTATTACGAGGTTCAATCACATCGTCGATGTAACCGAATGATGCAGCCTGGTATGGATTTGCAAATTTTTCGGTGTATTCTTCTTCATGATCGGCAATAAATTTCGCACGTTCTTCAGCATCTTCAATATCACGAAGTTTTCTTCCGTGAAGTACTTCAACAGCACCAGCAGCCCCCATTACTGCAATTTCGGCAGTTGGCCATGCATAGTTTAAATCGCCACGAAGTTGTTTGCTCGACATAACGTCATGTGCACCTCCGTATGATTTACGCAATGTTACTGTAATTTTAGGAACAGTAGCTTCACCGTAAGCAAACATCAGTTTTGCTCCGTGTGTAATAATACCACCATATTCCTGACGGCTTCCTGGTAAAAATCCGGGAACGTCAACCAAAGTTATAATCGGAATATTAAATGCATCGCAGAAACGTACAAAACGTGCAGCTTTAACAGAGGCGTTAATATCTAAAACTCCGGCAAGGTAGTTTGGCTGGTTTGCCACAATACCACAGGGTTGACCATTGAATTTAGAAAAACCTACTACAATGTTTTTTGCATAATTTCTGTGAATTTCAAGGAATTCACCATAGTCAGCAATCGTATGAATTACGTCTTTTACATCGTATGGTTGGTTTGGATTATCCGGAATAATTTCGTTCAAAATATCATCCATTCTGTCAAATGGATCAGCGCATTCGGTAACAATCGGATCTTCCAGGTTATTTTGAGGTATGTAACTAACAAGTTTTCTAAGAATTAACAATCCTTCCTGTTCGTTTTCAACCAGAAATTGAGAAACACCTGATTTTGATGCGTGAACTTTACCGCCACCCAAATCTTCAACTGAAATATCTTCACCTGTAACTGTTTTTACTACTTTCGGACCAGTAACAAACATGTACGAGTTTTGCTCGGTCATCATAATAAAGTCAGTTAAAGCTGGAGAATAAACAGCACCACCGGCGCAAGGGCCAAAAATGGCAGAGATTTGTGGAATTACTCCTGAAGCCATAATGTTACGTTGGAAAATCTCGGCGTAACCTGCCAAAGAGTTTACTCCTTCCTGAATACGGGCACCGCCGGAGTCGTTAATTCCAATAACAGGAGCTCCGGCTTTCATGGCCATATCCATAACCTTGCAAATTTTTTGTGCAAAAGTTTCAGACAGCGAACCTCCAAAAACAGTAAAATCCTGTGAGTAAACGTAAACTACACGTCCATCAATTGTTCCATGACCAGTAACAACTCCGTCGCCTAAGAACTTGGTTTTTTCCAGTCCAAAGTTTGTACAACGGTGAGTTACAAACATATCGAATTCTTCAAAACTACCTTCGTCTAGCAGTAGTTCAATTCTTTCTCTTGCAGTAAATTTGCCTTTTTTGTGTTGTGCTTCAATTCTTTTTAAACCACCACCTAACTTGGCTTCTGCACGTAAATCAATTAGCTTTTTAATTTTATCCTGGTTGCTCATAAAATCGGTTGTTAAAATATCTTTTATTCTTTTCCGCAAATTTCGGTTAACACTCCCATGGTGGCTTTTGGGTGAAGGAACCCAATGTTTAAGCCTTCGGCGCCTTTTCTTGATGTTTTGTCGATTAACTGAACTCCTTTTTCTCCAAGTTCGTTCAGCGAATCATTAACGTTATCAACTGCAAAAGCAAGATGATGAACTCCCTGACCTTTTTTCTCAAGAAATTTTCCGATCGGACCATCCGGTGATGTTGACTCCAACAACTCAATTTTAGTTTCTCCAACCATAAAAAAGGCTGTTTTAACTTTTTGGTCTGCTACTTCTTCTACAGCGTAGCATTTTAACCCTAGCATGTTTTCATAGTAAGGAATGGCTTCTTCCAAACTGTTAACTGCAATTCCAATGTGTTCTATATGTGAAATATTCATTATGTAATTTATTAATTCTAAAAAAGAAGAATGCGCAACTTTTTCACCTCTAACAACTGTAAAATAAGTTTTGCTTCGGCTTATTTAGAACGGTTATAAAATATTAATAGTCAAAATTTTATAGTATGCAAAGTTATTGTTCTATGCAATCTGAAATCGGTAAATCAAAAAAACATATGTTTTTCAAACTTAAATTCAGAAATAGTTAATATTCGAATTTTTGTGCACTTAAAAGCCTGCATTTTGTCATATTAAAAAAGGCAAACCGAAGTTTGCCTTTTTTTGTATAGTTGGTTATTTTTCGTCCCAAACAAAATGGAAGTGGGGTCCAAATCTATCAAAAGCATTTTTGTCTAATGTTTCCTGATGATCAGGGTGTGCAACAGAGATTAATAATTTTGCCCTGTCTTGCAATGTTCTTCCATATAAATTAACTGCACCAAATTCGGTTACTACCCAGTGAATATTTGCACGAGTACTAACAACACCGGCACCTGGTGTTAAAATTGGAGCAATTTTACTGATACCTTTATTGGTAATTGAAGGCATTGCCAAAATTGGTTTACCACCTTTACTTAAAGATGCTCCTCTTAAAAAGTCGATTTGACCACCTACACCGGAATAATGAATGGTTCCGATAGAATCGGCACATACCTGACCGGTGATGTCAATTTGAAGTGCAGAGTTAATTGCAGTTACTTTTGGGTTTTTTGCAATCACATTTACACGGTTGGTGTATTTAACGTCTTGCATTAAAACACCCGGGTTGTTATCGATAAAGTCGTAAAGTTTTTTTGATCCCATTAAGAATGTGGCAACCATTTTACCTTTATCAATACTTTTGTTTTTTCCGTTTACTACACCTTTATCAACCAAGGGAAGAATACCGTCGGCAAACATTTCAGAGTGTACTCCAAGGTTTTTGTGGTTTCCAAGCATGCTTAATACCGCATTCGGAATAGCACCAATACCCATTTGTAGTGTTGCTCCGTCTTCTACCAATTCTGCAACATATCTACCAATTTTACGGTCGGTATCGTTGATTGCACCCGGAGCAGGAGCGTAAAGCGGACTATCGTCTTCAGTAAATAAATCAATATCGTTAATATGGATCATTGCATCACCAAAGGCACGTGGTACGTTTGGATTAATGATTGCAATGGTTGTGTCGGCATTTTCAATAGCAGCCAAAGTAGCATCAACCGAAGTTCCTAAAGATACATAGCCATGTTTGTCAGGTGTTGAAACCTGAATCATTGCAACATTAACTTTTAAATATCCTTCGCGAATTAAACGTTGTGTTTCTTGTAAAAAAACAGGAATGTAATCGGCATATCCGGCCTGAGTTTGTTTTCTAACGTTGTGTCCTACGAAAAACGATTCTAGCTGAAAAATTCCTTCCAGTTCCTTGTCAGCATATTCAACTTCACCTTCGGTGTGAATGTGTTGGATACGTACATTTCTGAATTCCTTGTTTTTTCCTCTTTCAACCAAAGCCTTAATTAACGGGTGAGGAGTTACTGCCACACTGTGTAAGTGTACACGATCGTTCGATTTAACTACTTTTACTGCTTCTGCAGCTGAAATGAATTTAATATTCTTCATGCCTTCTTGGTTTTAAAATCAGCTAATATTTTCAGGGCGCAAAGATAGAAATTTAATTATCAGCACAGGCTTTCGAATATTATTAATTCCCGTTCGAATGCTTTTGTAAAGTATTTGTTAATTACTATTTGGATTAAGCGATATTGTTACCTTTTGTTCTGTTTTATCGGCGCTTTGCTTGTGTTTTCTGCTTATGTGATTTTAGTTACCTTTCTTCAATAATTTGATGGTTTTATTCGATTCCCGCAAAATTCATACTATGTATTATTGAACTAAGGTAATTTTTGCAATTTGCCAGTTATTGTTTCATTTTGGGAAAAAATGTTGATTTGTAGTTCTTGAGGTGATCTTTTATATAGGTAATAACTCTTATTTTACTTAACTTGTGGACTTTAATAAATGTTTAAACTGCCCTGATGATTACTATAAAAAAACCACTGATCCTACTAATTGAATGTGATAAAATCATATCAAAGTATCTAAATCAAATATTTATTACGCAAAACTTTGAGATCGTAATTGTAACAGATGTTTATGCTGCTATTCGTAAAATAATAGAGTGTAGTCCTGATGTAATAATTTGTAACACAGTACTGAATGGATATACAGGATTCCAAATTTACAACTTGCTTGAAAATTCGATTTTAACAACTGGAATACCATTCGTTTTAATTATGAAGGAGTTTAATGAAGTTGATATTGAAATGGGTTTAGAGTTAGGAATTGATAATTTTATTTTTCAGCCATTTTATGAAAACAGAATCATTAAAAAAGTCAATACTATACTCAGTAAAATAGATAAGCATAAAGCTTTAGAAGTTGAACGTTTTGAAAAATTGTTTACTCATTCGCCGGTTGCCATCGCCGAAATATGTAATAATCGCATTAAAAGAGTAAACAGGGCTTTTCGTGACCTTGCCGGAATTAAGGAATTTAATGCCAACCAATACCATCTTGAAGATTATTTTGAAATGGAGAATAATATGTTGTTGAAAAATTCTTTGCAAAGATGTCTTAAAGGATTGGACTCCGTTTGCTCAGTAAAAGGGATACAAGTTAAAAACAGTGATGTGTATGTTGATTTATATATGGTGCAAATAAATAAAGGTGTTAACAGTTGTGCCTTGATACAGTTTGTTGAATCAGAAGAGATTAATAGGATTGTATCAAATGGGAAGAATGATTGGTCAATAAGCACCTATTTACAAGCTAGGAAACGTATGGCAATTACTGAAAATGAACACAATGATTTATTAACTGACAGGGAAATTCAAATCACTACTTTATCTGCGAAAGGTTATCAAATAAAGGAAATAGCAGATAAACTGGGAATTTCGAGTAGAACAGTAGAAAAGCACCGTTCGAATGTTATGCGCAAAACAGGAACATCAAATATTATTGAGGCAATAAACAAGGTTGTTGATTTTTAATGCTATCCTGTAGTGATCTTTTGCTTAATACCATCCGATATTAGTAATATTACTTATATTAAATATAATAGGTCGGAAATTACGTATTTCATATTCAATTGGTGCAGCGTAATTTAGTCATCGGAAAAAGGGAATTGCCCCCTAAGCGTTCTCCGATCAACGACGATAAAAAAATAAGGGTTTATCTCCAGGTCATTTTCCAATAATACAATTTAAAGCCCCAGCCATTAAATCGGTTTTGAATAATTGTGCTCCAGCGTAGTGCTAGGAAACAAAAATTATGTAATTGAAAGTTATGTATACAATATAACTTAAAAGTATAATAATGTTAAACCGAGAAAAATGAAAAATGACTTTAGCCTAATTGAAAAAGTGTAAGCCGCAAACACATTAGTGACGTAGAGCGCGGCTACCCCAACTCGTTCCGGTTAACTGCCAGGCTACGTTGGTAGCAACTCCGGAAACTAATCCGTCAGCTGACGGATTATTGAAATCGAAATTTCCTTTTTATTAACAACTTAAAATTTTAACAATGAAAAAATTAAGTATTCTTTTCGTAATGGTGCTGGTAGCGAGTTTCGCAATGGCACAAAAAACAACAACATTAGTTCAATCGGGAAATTCTAATATGGCCGATGTATACCAGGATGGTAATTCTTGGAACGATATTTTTGCAACACAATCAGGTAATGGAAATGTTTTAACAGCTGAGCAAATAGGCTTTGATAACTATTTAAAGGCTGATCAAAGTGGAAATAACAATAAAATTACCAGTTCGCAGGACGGCGCTTCTAATATTGTGGATTCGTGGCAAGATGGTAATGGTAATATGTTGACAAGTTCTCAACTTGGTGCATATAATGAACTTAATTCAGAACAAGACGGGAATTCTAATACTGTAAAAAGTGATCAACAAGGACTTTACAATAAAGTTGATGCTGACCAGTTAGGTAACAATAATACCTTAAAAGTTAACCAATATGGTTTGGACAATAACATCGATCTGCTACAGGACGGTAATGGTAACAGTGCAAAAATGGAGCAATTGACTCAGGATTTTGGAATAACACATGGTTACAATACCGCAACTGTAGTGCAGTCGGGAAAAGAAAACTCGGCCAATCTGTCTCAAATGGAAACCGATGGAGATGCTAATGATGGTTATATCGATCTCGGTTGGTTTGGAAGTATAACTATCTCAGAAAGAGATCGCAGTATCAACCTGGCAACAGCAACACAGTCGGGAAAAGAAAACAGCTATAAACTCTTGCAAGGTCGTCAAACTGATATTCCTGATAATACTTCGTATTTAACCCAATCGGGTAATGAAAATAAAGCAGATATCGATCAGGTAGGTTACCAAAACTGGAGTTCAATTACTCAGTCGGGTAATATGAATAAAGCAGATCTGTTGCAAATGGGTAACGATGGTGATGTAGCTTTAGCAGGAACTCCATCTGATGAAAGTTATTCGTGGCAAACTGGAAAAGAAAATAAACTTAACGTAAAACAAACGGGTGAAGTTGATTACCAATTGGCAGAGTCGACTCAGGATGGAATGGACAACAAAACTACCATTTTACAAGTTGGATACACAACTCAAACTGTAAATTCATGGCAGATGGGTTCGTCTGATTTTATTGATGTTGATCAAGTTGATGTTGAGTAGGAAGCATGGTTGAAATAAGAAGATACCTGGCCATCAAGTTAGGTGATTCCTCGATCAAATTAATGTGATGGTTTATCCCGGGGAAGCAATTCCCCGGGATTTCACCACACAACTGTAAACCTGCCCGTGGCAGGAGATTTTTAGAACAGATGATTTTTATCCAACGGAAAACATTTATTTTTGACACCATGCGAAATTTTATCACACTGCTGTTTTTTCTGGGTCTGTTTTCTTATACCGCAATCGCGCAGGTAATTACAGAGGCGGAGATAAATGATTTGCTCAACAGCCGGGAGATTCATCTCAAGAATCCCATCATCAGCAATTTTTTGATGATTCGCCAGATTAGCGATGACAACAACGCGGTCTCTATCCAGGACAATCCCGGAGATATGCGGAACAACGTGCTCATTAACCAAAACGGCACCGGTAACGCAGGGTTTGTGGAACAAACCGGCTCGGGACTGGAAACGCATCTGTGGCAGTACAATACAGATAATGAGGCCAACCTGTGGTCGGAAGGCAAAGACATAACAGTGGAGGTGAAACAAGATGGTAACAATAATTCTATTAATAGTTTTATTGAGAATTATTTTCTCGTTTCGCGCTCGGCCTACTTGCTGCAAAATGGTAACAATAACCGTATTGAACTTGCCTTATTTGGCGATGGAATTCCTTCGGTTAGTGATGCTCAACAGGTACAAATTTCACAAACCGGAAATGACCACAGCGTGGATGCCATACTGGAGAATTCATTCGCACCCATTACCATTACCCAAACACCGGGTGTAAATGGAGAAGGTATGCAGGTAAACATTTCGAATTCAACATTCGCATTTCCGATGAAATAGTGCGATGAAGTATTTAACTATTATATTATTTTTTTGTGCTTTAGCCTTTAACGGCGCCGCTCAAACTGAGGTAGCTCAGGATACTATAAAATTAAAAGAAGTACCGGACGACCTAAAAAAACTGATCGAGGAAATTTCAGCAACTAAAGAAAAGGTTAGTTCTGATGCCGACATTGAAATTGATGGCCTGCTTTTCGATGAAACCAAAACGAAAAGCGGAAGAGATTTTTACGATTTCTTTTATACCGCGTGGGAAGCACCGCAAGGAGCCCGAAATTATTTTATTTATATAAGCGAAAAACCTTACCGGCTATCCACCACCATGATTGAAGTCAAAATAAATGAAACACTTGTTTTCCAATCTTTTCTTCAGCCCAGAAACGACATTGTTGAGCAACTTGCACAACAAGCAGTCGTACGCACTCAGGTATACCTGGCCAATTACGAGGAGTTGGTCCGGCAACTGGATGGTGATGATCGTTCGGGAACAGGTATTTTTTAAAACCACACATTATGAAAAAGATTTTATTTTTAATACCAATATTCTTGTTGCTATTTTGCCACTTGGCAGGCGCACAAGATTTTGTTTACACACCAAAAAATCCAGCATTTGGCGGAAGCCCTTACAATTACAGCTGGATGCTAAGCTCGGCTGAGGCACAAAATACCATAGAAGCACCCAGTGATGGAGAAGATTCTTACAGCAGTTACAGTAGCGATCCTGCATCGGATTTTGCCGAGAGTTTGAATAGACAGATATTAAGCCGATTATCCAGGGAAATTGTTACCCGGCAGTTTGGAGAAGAAGCACTTGCCGAAGGTTCCTACCTCCTTGGTGACTACCAGATCGATATCGGTGATGCCGGAAACGGGGTAAACATTACAATAACCGACAATACAACCGGTGCCACTACAACGGTTGAAGTGCCCTATTTTTAGAATCAGAAAATACATTAAACCAGGGAATTATGCTGAAGAATAAAATTTTCAGGCTTATTGCATTTTCTTTTTTCGTGTGGCTGTTTTCATCGTGCAGTCCCTATTTCCATCAGCCAATTGGAAAAGAAAAAGGAGCCCAGCTGGGACCGGAAACTCCTGTAAAACAGGAATTGCTGGATTTACCGGCGCCAAAAGAGCCTATTGTGGTGGCTGTATATAAATTTAGAGATCAGACCGGTCAATATAAACCGTCGAATGTTGGTGCAAGTTGGTCAACTGCAGTAACTCAGGGAGCAACAAATATTCTGATCCGAGCTTTAGAGGAGTCTGGTTGGTTTATTCCAATTGAAAGGGAAAATATCAGTAATCTTTTAAATGAACGTAAAATTATTCGTTCCAGTCGTGAACAATATGAAGGAAGCACCGGAGTAATGCTTCCACCTTTGCTTTTTGCAGGGGTTTTACTCGAAGGCGGAATCGTATCTTACGAAACGAATGTTTATACGGGAGGTGCCGGTGCTCGTTATTTTGGAACTGATGTTTCGGCGCAATATCGTGAAGATCGGGTAAGTATTTATATAAGGGCGGTTTCAACCAGTAATGGTAAAATTCTGAAAACGATTTATACAACAAAGTCAATACTTTCACAGGAAGTTTCGATGGGCGTTTTTCGATATGTGAAATTTAAAAGGCTACTGGAGGCCGAAACGGGATATACCTATAATGAACCAACAGAACTGGCGGTAACTGAAGCCATCGAGAAAGCAGTTCATAGTTTAATAGTAGAAGGTGTTCTTGATAGCTTATGGTCGCTAAAAGACCAAAAGGAAATAAGTGACGAACAAATTCAAAACTATCGGAAAGAAAAGGAAGAAACGCTGGAATATGATCACATTGGCAGACCATTTGAACAGGAAATTCGGGGAAAATTTTATGTTTCAGCAATGGGGAATGCAAATTTCTACATTGGTGATTATTCGCAAAGCTATACCAGGCCGGGAGGAACTGTAAGTTTTGGTTTTTCATTAAGCAAAAACTTTTTTATTGAAACAAATACTGGTTGGCAAAGCGTTCATGTAAAAGATTTAATGACTTCAAATGAATATTTTGCAGATTTGAATGCACTATTCATGGCAAATCCGTTGGGGGATTTTTCTCCTTATTTTTCAATAGGTGGTGGTACGTATTACGATTTTGGTAACTACATCGGTTTATCAGAAAAAGAACTAATTCCTTATATCTCGTACGGTGGTGGAATGGAATATATGTTTAATAATAGACTTGCCATTACCGGGCGCGTTTATGCAAATCAATTGTTTTCTGACTATTATGATGGTGCTAAAATGGGGCAGTACAACGACCTTATTTGGGGTTTTAAATTAGGTGTTAAATTTTATGTTGGCGAAAATTTTAAATAGATACTGATGAATAAGTTAAAATACATAGGATATATTCTTTGCATATTTTTAATTGCTGCATGCGAAGAAGACAAATTGGATATCGAAAAATACGGTTCTATTGCAGGTGTAATTGTTGATGGTGAATCTTATGCTCCAATTGAAGGAGTTCAGATTGCAACAAATCCTGCAAGTACTTCAGCAATAACTAATAATGATGGTGTTTTTGAATTTTCGAAGGTATTGGAAGGTGAGTTAGCTGTTACAGCCCGTAAAAAAGACTATTTAAGCAGTACAGTTAGTGTTGCGGTTTATGATGGAGAAAAAACCAATCTAACCTTTTTCCTTTTGAAAGATGAAAAAGATGTGGGTTGGGTAACCATTTATGATCCTGTTCCGGGTAACGGGGCTGTTGATCAGAATATTGATATTACATTTCAGTGGGCTGTTGACAAAGAGAACAGTGGGGTTGAGTTGGATTATACGGTTTATTATTTTAAATCAAATTCTACAACTCAAAAAATTGCAGGAGAAAACCTGCCCGATAAAGAAGTAGTTGTTTCCAATTTAGAATATAGCACTACCTATTACTGGTATGTGGTGGCAAAACATGAGGGTAGTCGGGTTGCCAATAGTCCAACCTGGTCATTCAGAACTGAGGATTCATCGGAATAAATTCGATTGATAGTTACACAACGAATTTAATCCTTATTTTTTATTGTTTATATAACGATGGAATCGAATAAAATCAGCGATTAAATTCAACAACAATTCTGTATCGAAAATTTTCTCTATCACCATTCGATTTTTTATTCGTTAAGAAAGACTCAAATCTGGGTCTTTCTTTTTTATTTATCTGCGCTTTTTCCTATTTTTAACCCAAACATAAAAAAACACAAGCATCATGTTAAAAGAAAAAATGCTAGCAGCTCTGAATGAGCAAATCAATGCGGAACAATATTCATCTTTATTATATCTTTCAATGTCGGCCTATTTAAACGATATAGGGCTGCCTGGGTTTGCAAACTGGATGTATGTGCAGTATCAGGAAGAATTAAGTCATGCAAACAAATTTTTCAATTACGTGGTGGAACGTGGTGGTAAAGTAGAATTAAAGGCGATTAAGCAAATGCCAACTAGCTGGGAAGGTGTAATTGATATTTACGAAGCTACCCTTGAACACGAACGTTTGGTTACCAACCTTATTAATAATTTGGTTGATGTTGCCATTGAAGAAAGAGACCATGCGGCACAGAGTTTCCTTCGCTGGTTTGTTGATGAGCAGGTAGAAGAAGAAGCAAATGTTACTGAAATTCTTGATACATTGAAACTTATTAATGGCCAGGGTAACGGTATTTTTATGTTGGATCGTGAAATGCGTACTCGCACTTTTGTTGATTCAACCACAGCAGTATAAGTAAAAACAAATTATAATATTTACGAAGACTGCTCTTTTGCAGTCTTTTTTTTTGCAAAAATCATGGAACCCAGGGAACAAATATTAAACCGGTACGATAATTTAAAGGAGTTTTGCCAACTTACTTGGGATGATGCGGCATACATAAAATTAGAAAATGCATTTGACTTTGCTCAGAGTGTAATTGGAGAACAGTGTTTTTCTCATGGCGAAGTTATCGTAAAACATTCGCTTGAAGTAGCATCAATTATTGCTATGGAAATAGGGCTGGAACCTGACTCGGTGATTACCGGCTTGCTCCACAATGTTATGTATGCTGGCTTAAAAGAGAAGGCAACCCATCAGGAAATTGGTGAACGTTTTGGCGAACATATTTTTTCCATTCTCGAAGGGATGGCGAAAATTAATGCCTTGGGAACCGATACAATTGATTTGCATTCAGAAAATTACAGGAAACTGATGCTTGCCTTAGCCGGCGATGTTCGTGTTATCCTGATTAAAATTGCCGATCGTTTGCAGGTTATGCGTAATCTGGAAATGTATTCTGAGGAAAACCAGGATAAGCTGGTTAACGAAACGTTGTACTTGTATGCTCCTTTGGCACACCGGCTGGGTTTGTACAACATTAATTCAGAGCTTCTTGATCTGTCGTTGAAATATCAGAAACCCGAGGAATATAATTATGTGGTTCACCGGCTTAAAGAAACTGAAAAAGAGCGTGCAAACTTTGTTGCCGAGTTTGTAAAACCCATCGAAAAAAAGTTGGAAAAACGAGGACTCTCGTTTTCAATGAAAGCACGTACAAAATCCATTTCTTCCATTCATAATAAAATGAATAAGAAGAATGTATCATTTGATGAGGTGATGGATTTATTTGCAATTCGTGTCATTCTTGATTCGAAGCCGGAGGATGAAAAGGCTGATTGCTGGCTTGCCTATTCGTTCGTAACTGAGGAATATCAGACCAATCCGAATCGTTTGCGCGACTGGATAACCATCCCAAAATCGAATGGTTACGAATCGCTGCATACTACGGTTATGGGGCCTCATAATAAATGGGTTGAAATCCAGATAAGAACCAAACGAATGGATGAAATTGCCGAAAAAGGTTTGGCTGCTCACTGGAAATACAAAGGAGGAAAGGCATCCGGTTTTGATTCGTGGTTGGCAGGAATCAGGGATGTTCTCGAAAATCCAGGCTTGAATGTGGTTGATTTTATCGATCAGTTTAATACCGATGTTTACAGCGACGAAATTTTTGTGTTTACACCAAAAGGCGATTTGAAAAAATTGTCGAAAGGAGCAACTTTATTGGATTTTGCTTATGAAATTCACTCAAGACTTGGTGATACGTGTACTGGCGGACAGGTGAATGGTAAAAATGTAACACTTAAATACAAATTAAAGAATGGGGATCAAATTTCAATTGATACTTCAAATAATCAGAAACCAAAACTCGATTGGCTCGAATTTGTAGTTACATCAAAAGCAAAAAACCGTGTAAAAGCCAGTTTAAACGAAGAGCGTAATACAGAAGCTGCACAAGGACGTGAAATTCTTCTTCGAAAGTTTAAAAACTGGAAACTTGATTTAAACGATGACGCCATTCGGAAGATTCTCAAACACTTTGGTTTTAAATATGCTGTTGATTTTTATTATGAAATTGCAAATGGTAAAATTGATCCTCTTGAGGTAAAATCAATTTTTAAAGTACAGGAAGAAGTTACTGCAAAAAACACCATCGAAGATTTACTTACCAATAACGAGACCAAGGAATTAAACTACGAGGGAGGAGATGATTTTCTGGTTATAGACAACAATTTAAAAGATGTAAATTATAAACTGGCGCAGTGTTGTAATCCTGTTTTTGGAGATAAAATATTTGGTTTTGTAACAATCAGCGAAGGAATTAAAATACACCGAACTTCCTGTCCGAATGCGCCTCAAATGAAGCAACGTTTTCCATATCGTGTAATTAAGGCAATGTGGAAAGACAATTCCGGGAAAGGATCGTTTTTAACTTCGTTGCATATTTCTGGGAATGACCAGGTGGGAATAGTTTCGGAGGTTACACATATAATTGCCAAAGACCTCGGTACGCAAATGCGTTCGATTAATATAGAAACTGAAAAGGGACAATTTGAAGGTATTTTAAAAATATCAGTTTACAGTTTGGACCATTTGGAGTTTCTTATAAGTAAGCTAAAAAAAGTGAAAGGAATTATATCGGTAACCAGAGGAGAAAAATAGAAAGCGTTATCTATATTTCAATTTCTGAAAAATCAATACGATTAAAATGAAAGTAGTAGTTGCACCTAATTCGATGAAAGGAAGTTTAAATGCTTTCGACTTTGCTGATGCAGTAGAACAGGCTTTTTTAGAATGTTCTTCCGAGTTTGAAATTAGAAAAATTCCGGTTGCCGATGGTGGCGATTTTACAGGTGAAGTATTAATGCGAAATTTGGGAGCTACCGAAAAACAGATGGCAGTTGTTGGGCCGCTACGACAAACTGTTTTGTCGAAATACGCTGTTTCAGGAGCAAAAGCAATCATTGAAATGGCCGATGCTTCCGGAATGAAATTAGTACGTTCAAGCGATTTAGATCCTTTAGTGGCTACATCGTATGGTACCGGGCAACTTATTGCCGATGCCTTAAAAAATGGGTGTACTGAAATATATTTGGCCATTGGTGGGAGCGCTACTGTTGATGGGGGAATGGGAATGATGGAAGCGTTGGGATTTGTATTCTCAGATAAAGATGGAGCGACTTTAGCCGGGAATGGAGCCAATCTTTGTAAAATTCACGCAGTAAAGTCTGCAGATATTTCAGAAGAAGTTTCAATAAAAATTATTTGCGACGTAGATAATCCGTTATTGGGCGAAAATGGAGCTGCCAATGTATTTGGTCCTCAAAAAGGAGCAACCAAAGAAATGGTACCAATTCTGGAAGAAGGACTTGAAAATTGGGCTCAGGTAATTTTGGACAAAACAGGACATGATTTGAAAGCGATTGAAGGCACAGGAGCTGCCGGTGGAATGGCCTTGCCTCTAATGGGATTTTTAAATGCTGAAATTGTACCCGGTGCCGATTTTGTTTTGGAGCAATTAAACTTTGCTGAACAGGTTTCATGGGCCGATATTGTTATTACAGGCGAAGGGAAAATCGATTCGCAAACCTTAAACAATAAAGCGCCGTTTGCTGTTGCTAAAAGTGCAAAAAAATATGGGAAACCCGTTTTTGCCATTGGTGGTAAAGTTGAAAGTTTTACAAGCGATATTTTTGATGGTGTTTATAGTCTGGTAAATGGGCCACTAAGCCTGGAGTACGCCATGAATAATGCTCAGCAGTTGCTTTACAATTTTTCGAAAGAGTTGGCAAAAACAATTTATGCATTAAGAATAAAAGAGCAAGAATAATACTTGCATTTTTGTAAAATTAGATAGAAGTGACAGAATCAAAACAACTAAATAGCATACGCTTGTTGCTCGATGCAGAAAAAGCAGAAGAAGCAAAACAGGCATTTTACGAGCTTAAATCAGAAGAAACAATTGATTATTTGCTTTTAAAAGGGAAAATTGAACAAAAATTTCAGAATTGGGGTGAAGCAATTAATGCGTTTAACCGGGTTTTGGATCAGGAACCGGAAAATAGCGAAGCAAAAAATAATTTACACCTTATACAGAATATCCTGAATTTCTGGAACCCGGATATGTACAATCCATAGTTTATTAAAAGCTAAAGGGTTACATGGATATTAAATTTCATATTGATTGTTTGCAATTTTAATATTTTATTGGATTCTTAAAATTAGTCAATAATCTTAATGACAGTAATTTAGGATTTTAGTCGATAATTACTATTTTTGGGACTTATCGGAAAAAATACGTAAACAATCTATACAAAATTAAAGTAGTTGAAAAGATGAAGAAAGTAGTATTATTAGTGGTTGCAGTATGTTTTACTGTATTTTCCTTCGCCCAGGACGCGGCAGAAAAAATGAACCAGGCAAACGAGGCTTTGCAAAATAAAGAATACGTAAAAGCACTCGAGTTGTATCAAGAAGTATTAGCCATTCCTGATCATGGACAAGATGCAGAAGGTATTAAAAGTACCATTAACCAGTTGAAACCGGTGATCGCTAAAGACGATGCATCGAATGCGATTGATAGTAAGGAGTATGATAAGGCTTTAGAAATTTATAAGGCTGCTATGACAGAATTCCCAGATGATGAAAGTATAGCATCACTGGCTGGTGTGAAATTTTATAATGCCGGTATCGTTAGCTATAAAGCCAAATCTTATCTGGAAGCAGCTAAGTGCTTTACCATTTCCGAAGTGGATTTCAAAAACGATAAAGCGGAGAAATATAAAAACGCGTCATTAAAAAAGGTTGCAGAAGATTTAGCCGCTGAAGGTAAAACATCGGTTGAAGAGGTTGATGTTTGTGCTGAAAATAAAACCATACTTATCAGCAGTTTGGCAAACGCTTATGTTATGCAAGGAAATGAATTATACAAAAAAGGAGCTGAAGTTTTGAGTGCAGCTAATCAGAAAGTTAACGACGGAGCAATGTCTACAGCTGATGATGCATATGCGGCAGAAGTAGCAAAGGCCAAAAAAGAATTTGTGGCTGCCATTGAAGTATTAGATAAAGCTCTTGCTTTAGATGCTTCAAATGCAAATGCAACCAAATTGTTAGAAGCTTGTAAAGCTGTTCAATAAGAATACAATAGAAATGATATAAAAAAACGCTTCAGGTTTCTGAAGCGTTTTTTTTGTTCTTTATGTTGATTGGTTTTTATACATCCAAATCTTTTTTAGCCAAATAGAAGTCTACCATTTCGTAATTGCTTTTTTCGCGCTCTTCCATTTCTGCAACTGTTTTTGGCGGAGGAACAATTACTTTCTGTCCGGGAGTCCAATCCAAAGGTAAGGCAACACTGTACTTATCTGAGACCTGAAGAGCTTTAAGTACACGCAGGATTTCATCCATGTTTCTACCAACATTTAGCGGATAATACATTATGAGACGTATTTTTCCTTTTGGATCAATGAAAAAGACCGCTCGAACTGCTGCTGTTTCACTTTCGTTGGGTTGCAACATTCCGTACAATTGCGATACTTTCATGTCAATGTCAGCAATTATTGGGAAATCAAACAATACTCCGGTATTCTTTTTTACATTGTTTACCCAGGCTACGTGAGCATGAATACTGTCGATACTTAAACCAATTAATTTGGTGTTTAGAGCTCGAAATTCATCTCCACGTATTGCAAAGCCACTCATTTCGGTGGTACAAACAGGAGTGAAATCAGCCGGGTGTGAAAAAAGAATGGTCCAACTGTCCTTAATATATTCCGAAAATTGGATCGGACCATGTGTTGTGTTGGCTTTAAAATCGGGTGCCAAATCGCCAATTCGTGGCATTTGTGTTACATTTTGTTCTTCCATTTTATTATCGTTTTAAGTTTTACATACTTCAAAGTTATGGAATAAGGAGAACATTAGCTCAATATTTATGGCACAATTCGATTGTATTTTTTGATGTGTGTTAGATAGTATTTATGTTCTTAAGTAGTTATGTTATAATTTTTTATAAGTACAATGAAGTTTTACATAACAGAACCTGGGGAAAGTACGGATAATCGTAGTATTGTAACAAAAGCCAACAGGTAGATTTCTGATTGCAGAATCATCTGTTGTGTTGTTAAAGAAACTGCTTCATTGTTTTTAGAGTCCTTTTATTATTAAATAAGTGTATTCACTAATAAGAAAAAAATAACAGTAGCTTTAATTAAGAGACAGATATTTATAAGCCTCAGGATTAATATCTTGCATTTAGATTGAAATTAGCTGTTGACGGGCATTTGGTTTCTTTGATTTAACTTTTTTTGTGGTATATTTGCGCCCGGTAACAATGAAATATGCTTTGGTTTTGAGTAATTAACAATTAAATGTTAACTGTTTTTGCAAAAACTTTGTTAAGACCTTGATTATTTTCCAAAAAAGTATTTCCTTTGCACACCGTTTTAGTAACGTGTTTGTTTGAACATCAAGAAATTATAAAAGAAATGTCACGAGTTTGTCAAATAACAGGAAAGAAAGCAATGATTGGGAACAATGTTTCTCACTCTAAAAGAAGAACCAAAAGAAAGTTCGATATAAACCTGTTCAAAAAGAAATTTTATATGCCTGACGAAGATCGTTGGGTGCAATTAACTGTATCTGCTGCTGGTATGCGCACTATTAACAAAAAAGGCGTTAAAGCTGCTTTAACCGAAGCGCAGGAAAAAGGTTTTATCGATAAATACTAAAAATCTTAGAGATGGCGAAAAAAGGAAAAGGTAACAGAGTTCAGGTAATTTTAGAATGCACTGAGCATAAAGATAGCGGTGTACCGGGAACTTCAAGGTATATTACTACTAAAAACAGAAAAAATACTACCGAAAGAATGGAATTGAAAAAATACAATCCTATTCTGAAGAAAGTAACAGTACATAAAGAAATTAAATAAATTTAGACATGGCAAAGAAAGCAGTAGCATCATTACAGAAAGGTGCCGGTAAAGGTTATGCTAAAGTTATCAAGATGACCAAATCGGAAAAGACAGGTGCATATTCTTTTAAAGAAGAAATTGTTCCAAATGACGACGTTAAAACTTATTTTAAAAAATAAGAAGATATATCTGTATAACAGGGGAAGCTTTCATTTACATGAAGGCTTTTTTTGTATTTGCCAGTTCCTTTATGTGAGCTTTAATTTCACCTCTACAAAAAAATAATTGTTGTATTTTAAACGACAGTTTTTTGAAGCATGATTTTTAAAGGAACATCAGTGCCTTAAGAATAATTGTATTATTTTTAGAACCTGCAAATCGAAATATTATGGCCTTATTCGGAAGTTTCAATAGGAAGAAGAAAGAAAACCTCGACCAGGGATTATTAAAAACGAAAGAAAGCGTTTTTAAAAAACTTAGCCGGGCGGTAGTTGGAAAATCGAAAGTTGACGATGAAGTATTGGATAACCTCGAAGAAGTACTTATTTCTTCTGATGTTGGTGTTGATACCACGTTGAAAATTATTGACCGAATTGAAAAGCGGGTTTCCGAAGATAAATACATGGGCGTAAATGAACTGAATAAAATTTTGAAAGAGGAGATTTCAGCTCTTTTGGAAGAAAATAATTCAGCAGATGTCGCCGATTTTGATCTTCCTGAAACAGATGGGCCTTATGTTATTATGGTTGTTGGCGTAAATGGTGTTGGAAAAACGACAACTATCGGAAAATTAGCGTATAATTTTAAACAAGCCGGAAAATCTGTAGTATTGGGAGCAGCCGATACTTTTCGTGCCGCAGCAATTGAGCAGTTGGAAGTGTGGGCCAAACGGGTTGACGTACCGATCGTAAAACAGAAAATGGGTTCCGATCCTGCTTCGGTAGCCTATGATACTTTGGCTTCGGCAAAAGCAAATAATGCCGATGTTGTTATTATTGATACTGCCGGACGCTTGCACAATAAGGTTGGTTTAATGAACGAACTTTCGAAAATAAAGAAAGTGATGCAAAAGATTATGCCTGATGCTCCGAATGAGGTATTATTGATATTGGATGGATCAACCGGTCAGAATGCATTTGAACAGGCAAAACAATTTACCAAAGCAACCGAAGTTACTTCGCTGGCTTTAACCAAACTCGACGGTACAGCTAAAGGGGGAGTGGTAATCGGTATTTCAGATCAATTTAAAATCCCGGTAAAATACATCGGTATTGGAGAGAAACTTGAACACCTTCAAATTTTCAGACGTAGCGAGTTTGTTGATTCGTTGTTCTCGTAAATTACGAAATGGCAATAAACCGGATAGAAATACGAGCTACAATAGAAAAGGAAATCAGCAAGACAGAGAAACACATTGCAGAGTACAAAGAGCTTACTCGTCCTGTTGAACCGGAGAATGCTATTGGCCGAATTTCACGGATGGATGCCATTAACAACAAGAGTGTTACCGAGGCAGCACTTCGAAAGGCAAAAGAAAAATTGGAAAAATTACGTTTCGCGCTGACTAAAGTTAACGACGATGATTTTGGTTTGTGCTCAAAATGTAAACAAGCAATTCCTCTCGGTCGAATTCTGATAATGCCACAATCGCGCACTTGTGTAAAGTGTACAAAATAAAATTTCGCACATTTAATTTTTTTCTAATTCTGGCTTTTACCTGCCGCAATTATCTCAAAAAGCTTTTGTTTTGAAATGGGTTTTGCTATGTACGCATCACAGCCTGCTTTTTTTACCTCGTTAATGTAGTTGTCTTGAGCATAAGCTGTTTGGGCAATTATAAAAACCTCATTATTAAAGTCTCTGATTAACTTTGTGGCTTTAAATCCGTTAAGTTGAGGCATTTTAATATCCATTAAGACAATGTCAGTGTCGGGGTTGTCTTTCAGCAGTTGTACCGCTTCTTCTCCGTCGTTAGCATGTATGATACTGCTGGCAATCTCCTTTATTATTTCTTTTAAATAGTTGAATGAAATTGCATCATCTTCTGCAATAAGTACTTTGTATTTTGATAAAGAAGTTTCTTTTCCGTTAACCGGCTGAATCTCGAGTGTTTCTTGTTGTGCTTCACTGACCGAATTTGGAATTGAAAAGTGAAATTCTGAACCTTCTCCCAAAGCCGACTTCAGACTAATTTCTCCATCTAAAAGTTTAACGTATCCTTTTGAGATAGATAAGCCCAATCCTGATCCTTCGTATCCTCTTGAATGCGAAATATCCGCCTGAACAAACTGATTAAATACGGCTTCTTGTTTGTTTGGTGCAATCCCCATTCCGGTATCTTTAACCCAAAAATGCGCACTTGTTTTATCAATTGAATAACGGATTTCAACAAATCCTTTTGAGGTAAATTTTATTGCGTTTTTAATAAGGTTGGTTAGTATCGAATTGAGTTTGTATTCATCGGTATAAAAAGTATCAGCATCATCCGAAATAGTGCCATTAAAGATAAGTTCAAGTCCTTTTTTGTTTGCTTCAGGTGTGAAAAAACGTTGAAGCTCGGTCATAATCTTTTTAATTTTAACCACAGAGATTTGCTTCTGCTCTGCTCCCGATTCCAATTTTGATACGTCAATAATATTATTAATTGTATCGAGCATACGATCTCCGCTTTGCAGGATGATATCGACAAACTGTTGTTGTTCTTCCTGTAAATATTCTTCCGACTTTAGAAGTTCTGCAAAGCCAAGAATTCCGTTCATCGGAGTTCTTATTTCGTGACTCATGTTGGCTAAAAAGGCTGATTTCATTTTATCACTTTCCTCTGCCTTAAATTTTTGAGCCTCGAGTTCGGTCATCATTTTTTCGTTTAATACAAGCTGCGATTGAAGAGCACGGGTTCTCTTTTTAACTTTGTCCTGCAAAAGCCAGTTAAAAAACAGCAACATTACAAACGAAAGGATTATAACAGTGCCAACCACAAGTATATACTTAATGTAATTGTGCCAGTCGTTGGGCGTTTTATCATATTCCAAAATCCATTTGTCGTAAATTTGTTGATACTCACCATTCGATAGAAGTACCTCCAGTCCATTATTAATTATTTTAGCCAGTTCAGGTGAGTTTTGCGCAACTTTAAAACCCATCGTTCGTTCTAAAATCCGATGTTCACTGGCCTGTATATAATCTTTGCCGAGTTGGTGTGCATAATACATGCTTCCAATTCGCTGGGCAATAATGCAGCTTACATCATTACGGTCGAGTGTGTTTATTAGTTCTGTGTAATCATCAACAAATAAAAATCGTGTAGTTGGATTAATGGATAAAACATAGTGCATCAGAACATCGTTTTTCCATAAGGCAACCAGTGGATCTTTTTCCGATCGAAAATGCTCGATCGAAAATGTCTTTATGTATTTCTGATTGTAAAGGAAACAGTGCGAGGTGTTTATTGTAGACCTGGTGTAAATGTAATCAGTGTTTTGACTGCCTGGATAATGAGTGCCTCCAATGGCCTGTATTTTTCCGCTTTCAAGTGCCTCATTTATTTGTTGCCAGCTACCTGCTTCAATACTAATGTCAAGGTTGTAGAGTTCAACAATTGCATTTAAAATGTCAACATTAAATCCAACTAGTTCTCCCTTTTCATTTTGGTAGTTATAAGGTGGGTAGTGGTTGCTAAACATTACATTGTACTGCGAGCTAACACGGTTTGAAAAGAAATTTAGAAATAGTACAAGAACTAAAATAATGTTTCGCATTACGGGTTTTTTTATTCCAATCAAAAATAGTTTTTTATAGATAACAATGAAAATAAATACTTTAAAAGTGTAATCAAAAAAATGAACGCTGTTTGGCCTAAATTGTAGTTATTTTTTATTTTTAGAATAAGCTGAAAATGTGTATACTGAATGGTTCGAAAAATTTAATTTGAAAAATATGCCTGATTTATTGATGAAAGAGGTTGAAGCCTTAATGACAATGGAATTTGCCGAAAAGGTAAAGGTTATTTCGGCTAAACTTATAGGTGGCGGCTGTATTAATCATGCAATGAAACTCGATACCAATCGGGGACAGTACTTTTTAAAATGGAATTCAAATTGTGCGCCCGATCTGTTTGTTCGCGAAGCAGAAGGTTTAAATGAGCTTAGAAAAGCAAGCGAAGATTGTTTGAAAATTCCGAAAGTAATTTGTGTAAAAGAAGTTGATGATTCTCCGGGTTTTTTGGTTCAGGAATATTTGCAGACAGGTAATAATAGCGGCAAAACCGACGAAATGCTCGGAAGGGGACTGGCCAATATGCATAATTATGAGAATTCACAGTTTGGATTTTTTGAGACGAATTATTGTGGTGCTACAGTTCAAAATAATTTATGGAAAAAGAATTGGGTCGATTTTTTTGTTGAAAACCGCTTGCGTTTTTTGGTTCATTTAATTGAAGAAAAGGGTTTGTTTTCGAGTGGCGAATTAAAATTATTTGATAAACTTTTTGATAAACTTCCATCACTTTTGCCCCAAAAATCAAAAGCTGTTTTAATTCATGGAGACCTTTGGTCGGGCAATTACATGAATACATCCGAGGGACCTGCTTTAATCGATCCCGCAGTTTATTATGCCGATCGCGAAATGGAGTTTTCCATATTAACAATGTTCGGCGGATTCTCAAATCGTTTTTTTCAGGCTTACAACGAAATTAATCCACTCGAACCGGATTGGCAGGAAAGAAACCTGCTTTATCAACTCTATCATATTTTAAACCATTACTATTTATTTGGGGGAACATATGGTCAGCAAGCTTTGTCAATATCTAAACGGTTTATATAGAGACAGTAAACTTTATTGCCAAAATAGTTGATTTGTTAAATCTCTTTTTCTAACTTATATATTATTTCAAAGAGTTAAGTAATGAAAAACGAGATTTACGAAATTCCATACCGGGCAGAATTGTGTTATCAGAAAAATAAAGGCATAATACTTCCCGAAGACGTTCCTTACATTGGAATGGGAGCTTCGAATATTGCTTCAAAAGCTTTTCGTTATCTTGGAATAAACATCTTTTCCGAAAAATCAGCTGAATATTATAATTACTTAATAAAATACAAGAAACCTAAGAATGGAGTGCTGATATCGCAATCGGGACAAAGTGCAGAAACCTTGTGGTGTGCCGATTTAGTCGACTCTTTTGTTGCAATAGTAAATGATGAAGGAAGTCAGTTGGCCAAACATGCCAATTGCAGTAAAAGTGTTTTATTGCATTCCGGAACAGAGAAATCGATTACTGCAAAAACATATATAAATACATTATTGGTTTTATACCTGGGCTTTGGTTTTGATCCGTTGCACACCATTAATGTGTTAAAAAAACAAATGATACATTTTGAAGAGATTGGAACAGAAATCGGCGATTTAATAAGAAGTTCAATACGATGGCGTAAAAAATGTGCCATATACATTCTTGGTAATGGCCCTAATATTGCAACCGCCAACATGGCCGCCTTGGTTTTAAGTAAAGTTATTAAAGTGCCGGTGCTTTCAATGTCAGTTTCGCATTACGAACATGGATTTCAGGAAACAGCAAAAGATTCGTTAGTGATTGCAATAAACCACATTGGCCCCGAGCAAAAAAGAACAAAAAAACTTTTGAAAACAGTTGAAAAAATCGGTGCTAAAATATTCGAAGTAAATAATACTTTGGTTGAAAGTGTTTACAGTCCCATTACTTTACCCTTGCCATTTTACTTTGCAGCTGAATACATTTCCAATAAATTTAAATTGATTTAAAAAGAAAAGCACTTCACTTTTTCTATTTTACCTTAAATTATGAGTAAGTACATTGTATGAATTTGTGCGAATGTTTACATTAGCAGCAAAACCAAATATCTGACTCGAATGATTACTCAAAAGGCGAAGGAGATTACTCCATTTATTGTTATGGAAGTTTTGGAAAAGGCTGCGGAAATGGAGAAAAAAGGGATTGATGTTGTACATCTTGAAGTAGGCGAGCCTGATTTTAATGTACCATCTTGTGTTTCAAAAGCTGTTCAAAATGCATTTTCTGAGGGCCGTACACATTATACGCATAGTCTGGGCGATCCTGAATTACGCGAACAAATAGCAATAAAATACATGAATGAATATGGCGCGGCGGTTTCTCCTGATCAGATTATCGTAACGTCCGGAAGTTCGCCTGCCATTTTACTCACACTCGGAGTTTTGTGCGAAGTGGGTGACGAAATCATTCTTTCGGATCCGGGATATGCCTGTTATTCCAATTTTATAAAGTTTATTGATGCAAAGCCCGTTCGTGTGCCTGTGTATGAGGAAGATGGTTTTCAGTACCGCAGCAGTGAAATAAAAAAACGGCTTTCTGACCGTACAAAAGGAATAATGATTAACAGTCCGATGAATCCAACGGGAAACTTGCTTTCGCTAGAAGTGATGCAGGAACTGAACGAGTTTAATATCCCAATAATTTCTGACGAAATCTATCATGGTTTGGTTTACAACGACCGGGCACATTCAATACTTGAAGTAACTGATAAGGCTTTTGTTCTAAGTGGATTCTCAAAGTTATACGCAATGACAGGACTTCGTTTGGGTTATGTTATTGCTCCAAAGGAATATGTTCGTAGCATGCAAAAACTGCAGCAAAATCTCTTTATTTGCGCCAGTTCAACTGCTCAGCGAGCCGGAATAGAGGCGTTAAAATCGGCTGATGCTGAGGTGGAGCAAATGCGACAAACCTACGGCAAACGTCGTGAGTATTTAATACAACGTTTGAAGCAAATGGGATTTTCGATTAAAGTTGAACCAACCGGAGCTTTTTACGTGTTTGTAAATATCAAACATTTATCAAACGACAGCTATAAATTTGCATTTGATGTGTTGGAAAAAGCACACGTTGGAGTTACTCCCGGAATTGATTTTGGTGAAAATGGGGAAGGTTTTATACGTTTTTCTTACGCAAATTCCATCGAAAATATTAAAAAAGGAATGGATCGGCTGGAAAAGTATCTCGCCGATAATTTTAGCTAAAGGTATTCCCAAATTTGTTTTGATGAACTATTTCGGACAGACTTTTGCGTTTTTTAACTCCTGTTTCTGCAACCGGGTAACCTATTGGCAGCAAAACACAAGGTTCAATATGTTTGGGTAGTTCGAGTAGCTCCGAAACTTTGTTTACATCAAAATTACAAACCCAGCAAGTACCTAATCCGAGTTCGGTGGCCATTAAAGTCATATGATCAACTGCAATAGCAACATCGATATCAGCCGAATCTTTTCCATCGGTATTCCTTTTCCATGACACGGAATGATCTGAACAAACTACAAAAATTACCGGTGCCTGTTTTATCCATTCGCGTTGATACGTATTCTGTATTTGAGCAAGTTGATGGGGTTCATTTATTACAATAAAATGCCAGGGCTGAAAGTTAACGGCAGAAGGGGCAGCTTGTCCGGCTTCCAAAACCTTAATGAGCTTACCTACTTCAATGGGAGTATTTTTGTATTTTCTAACAGAGAAACGGGAATTAATCAGTTCTGAAAAATCCATAATGCAATTTTTTTGATAATCTATTGAATTAAAAGTGAAAGTAAAAATACTGAATTACTTTCACTTTTAAAGCTAAAGAATTGCTTTTTGGTAAAAAAGATTGCTAGATGAGTTTATTGCTTAAAGAACTTAAATATCAATGTGTTATGATTTGTTTTGATGTGTTTTAAAGCATGAATTATTACATGTTGAATGTAAAAAAAAGTACGTCATTTGCAGCCGATTTAGAAAACAGAATGAAACAAAATGTTTAACCAGTAAAATTGAAAGTGATGAAAAATTTAAGTTATGTAACAGTTTTAGTAGTTGGATTAATTTTAGCAACTTTTTCGGCAAATGCCAGCGGAATACGCACTGAGTTTAAAGAGTTTGAAATTGCGATGGTGCAGGATATTCATGTAGGTAAAAATGTACAAGCTATTTGGACTTTAAGTTATAGTAACGACGAAACTCCGGTTACCGTTGTTAAACGTAAAACATTGGATGGAATTGAGTACACCGTACAAACTAACTTTTTTGCAGTAAGCTATGTTGCTACAGTTAATGGCTTTGGCGTGAAAGAAACGAGATCTGCATGGTGCAACGTTCCCAAAAAAATTAACAATGCTGTAATCAGCAAAAAAGAGTTGGCCAATCAGAAAATAATTACACCTAAAAAAGTAGATGACAAACAGGCATTGGCTCTAATCGCAAATTATTTACCTGATTTAATTAACGATGGTTATACCCACTTGTTAAATTAGGTTGTAGCCTTATAATTTTTTGAAACCGCGTTAATCGCGGTTTTTTTATGCCCGATTTTCTGAAAGCGAGAAAAATAATTCAGTTAAACGGGGCGATTTTGTCGATTAAATTGGCAAAAAAATACTTTAATGTGTTTTTCTTAATGGTTGAACTGAAAGCGAAGCGTGTTTTAATTGATGAAATTGTAAGTATTTAGGCTTTAATTGTGTTAAATTAAAGGTTTAATTCCGGTTTTCTTTGAAATTATAAAATACAACTTTTTTCTACCAATGATCTGTGTTTTTAAGCAGCGATTTTACATGTCACGAAATGTGTAATCACTACGTCCATAGAGTACATATACTTTGAAAACAGAAAACATTTTAACGAAAACTAAAAAATTAAAGTCATGAAAAAATTAAATTTTGCAATCGTTCTTTTAGCAGCATTCTTTCTTGTGTCGTTATCAGCAAATGCCACCGGTTTACGTACCGAGTTTAAAGCGTATGAAATTGAGGAGTTAAATAACTTGCACATGGGAAAAGAAGTGAAAGCATTATGGACCGTAAGTTACAGTGCCAATGAAGAGCCGGTAACTATAGTAAAACGAAAAACTCTGGAAGGAGTTGAATATGTTGTACATTCAAAACATTTTGAAGTAAGTTATGCCACTACAGTTGATGGATTTGGTGCTAAAGAAACACGCAGATCGTGGTGTGATGTACCTAGAAAAATAACAAATGCAGTAATTAGTAAAGATGAATTGGCTCGTCAGCAGGTGATTACACCTAATAAAGTTGACGATAAAATGGCAGTGGGTTTAATTGCAAGTTATTTGCCCTTACTTGTGAATGATGGATACACTCACTTGTTAAATTAAACAGAAAAAAATTAGATGTAGAAGGGGCCGTAGTTTACTGCGGTCCTTTCTGTTTGTATTAAATGCAACCACAAACAAAACCGTCAGCCAGGCTTTCCAAAACTTCCTTCTCTTCCTTCTTTTCATTTTCGCTGCCATGGCAATCCAAACAAACAGGCATATTAACAACCTGATTTAAAACCGATGTTTCCGGAGTAATTCCTATTTTACAAACAAAACAAGTGTCTTTAATACTTCCCATCTTTAAATATTGTATGCTGCAAAAATAGATAAAACTAATAATATCGCCCTCAAATTGTCGATAATGTCAGTATTTGTCCTGTTTTATCGGAAATACTGTCTCATGAATAAGTATTATAACATTTGGCACAATTATTAGTAATTAGTATTTCAATAGTTTTTTTAGCCTGTACATTTAATTAAATTTGCGCTGGTTATAATTTTTCGAATTAACACATTATTACATATGGCTTTTGTTAGCAAATTACTTGGAAAGATACTTGGAAATAAATCGGAACGCGATATAAAAGAAGTAAGTCCTATTGTAGAAAAAATCAAAATTGAATACGATCGTATTCTGAAACTTTCACACGATGGGTTAAGAGAAGAATCGGCAAAATTGAAGCAGATTATTGCTGAACGTATAAAACCTGAAGAAGATGAAATTGCAGCTCTGAAAATAAAGGCTGAAGAAGCAGATATTCAGGACAGTGAAAAATTTTACGAGCAAATTGATAAGCTGGAAGAGCGAATTGATGAAAAACTGGAAGAAGTTTTAGCTGAAATTCTTCCAACTGCCTTTGCTGTTATTAAAGATACAGCACGCAGGTTTGCCGAAAATGCCAGCATTGAGGTAATTGCCAACGATTTTGATAAAGACTTGTCGACCACACGGAACAGTATCGTAATTAATGGTGAAAAAGCCATTTGGAGTAATACCTGGATTGCCGGCGGAACAGAAGTTACCTGGAATATGGTACATTACGATGTGCAGCTAATTGGTGGTATTGTACTTCACAACGGTAATATTGCAGAGATGGCAACCGGTGAAGGAAAAACTTTGGTAGCTACACTACCTGTTTTTCTTAACGCTTTAACCCGTAGGGGAGTACACGTGGTAACGGTGAATGATTACCTGTCGAAACGTGATGCTGAGTGGATGGGGCCAATGTACGAATTCCATGGTTTGTCGGTTGATTGTATTGATAAACATCAGCCCAATTCGGAAGACAGACGCAAAGCTTATAATTCGGATATTACTTTTGGTACAAACAACGAGTTTGGTTTCGACTACTTGCGTGACAATATGTCAATAAATCCTGAAGATTTAGTTCAACGCAAACATCATTATGCCATTGTCGATGAAGTTGACTCTGTTCTTGTTGATGATGCGCGTACTCCGCTTATTATCTCGGGACCGGTGCCAAAGGGCGAAAATCAGCAATTTGAGGAACTTAAAGGTTATGTTGAAAAATTGTACCGGGTTCAGCGCGAGTTGGTAAATAGAATATTTATCGATGCTAAAAAACTGCTGACAAATCCAAATGCCACAGCCGATGAGAAAAAGGAAGGTGGCTTATTATTGCTTCGTGCACACAAAGGTTTACCCAAAAATAAATCGATTATCAAATTCCTGAGCGAAGAAGGGATGCGGGCGATTCTTCAGAAAACGGAGAATTTATATATGCAGGAGAACAGTAAAAACATGCATATTGTTACCGATCCGCTTTATTTTATCATCGAAGAAAAACAAAATTCGGTTGAATTAACGGATAAAGGAATTGATCTTATCTCGAAAGGTTTTGAAGATTCAGAATTTTTTGTTCTGCCTGATATGGGAGGAAAAATTGCAGAATTGGAAAACTCTGGTTTGGCGCCTGATAAAATTCAGGATGAGAAAGATCGTTTATTGCAGGATTATTCAATTAAATCAGAAAGGGTTCATACTATAAACCAATTGTTTAAGGCTTACACCATGTTCGAAAAAGATGTGGAGTATGTGGTAATTGACAACAAGGTTAAAATTGTTGATGAACAAACAGGCCGTATTATGGAAGGCCGCCGTTATTCCGACGGATTGCACCAGGCAATTGAGGCAAAAGAAAACGTAAAGGTGGAAGCTGCCACACAAACTTTTGCTACCATTACATTACAGAATTATTTTAGAATGTATCATAAACTTGCCGGTATGACTGGTACTGCTGAAACTGAGGCAGGTGAATTATGGGACATTTATAAGTTGGAGGTTGTGGTAATTCCTACAAACCGACCAATTGTTAGAGATGACAGACAAGATTTGGTTTACAAAACCAAACGCGAAAAATACAATGCTGTAAGCGACGAAATTGTAAAATTGCACCATGCCGGTCGCCCCGTTTTGGTGGGTACAACTTCGGTTGAAATTTCGGAGCTATTAAGCCGAATGCTCAAAATAAAAGGGATTAAACACAATGTACTGAACGCGAAATTACATGCTCGCGAAGCCGACATTGTGGCTGAAGCCGGTAGGGCAGGAACGGTAACTATTGCTACAAACATGGCCGGTCGTGGTACCGATATTAAACTTACCGAAGAGGTTAAAAAGGCCGGTGGTCTTGCAATTATTGGTACCGAGCGTCATGACTCCAGACGTGTTGACAGACAGCTGCGAGGTCGTGCAGGACGTCAGGGAGATCCGGGATCTTCGCAGTTTTATGTGTCGCTGGAAGACGATTTGATGCGTTTGTTTGGATCTGACCGTATTTCAGGAGTTATGGACAAGCTGGGATTGGAAGATGGAGAAGTTATTCAACACTCCATGATTTCAAAATCGATTGAACGTGCTCAGAAAAAAGTGGAAGAAAACAACTTTGGTATTCGTAAGCGATTACTGGAATACGACGATGTAATGAATTCGCAACGTGAGGTGATTTACAAAAAACGCAGACACGCTTTGTTTGGAGAACGTTTGGAAGTGGATGTACTGAACATGATGTACGATTCGGTGGAGGAACTGGTAAATGAATACCATGGTTCGGATACTTTTGAAGACTTTAACATGGAACTGATGCGCTTGCTTTCGATGGAATCGCCTATTGGTGCCGAAGAGTTCAAAAGTTTAAAACCGGCCGAAATTTCTGAACGTTTATACGAGAAAATGATTGCCGGATACAATCGCAAAGTAGAGGCGATTTCGAAACAGGCGTATCCTGTAATTAAAAATGTATACGAAACCAAAAAAGAAGTTTACAAGAACATTGTAGTTCCGATAACCGATGGTAAACGTGTATTCCAAATTGTTTGTAACCTCGAAAAAGCATATGAAAACAAAGGGAAAGAGCTTGTAAAATCGTATCAAAAACAAATTGTACTTAATACCATTGATGAAGGTTGGAAAGAGCAGTTAAGAGAAATGGACGATTTGAAACAATCGGTACAGAATGCTACTTACGAGCAAAAAGATCCTCTGTTAATTTATAAGTTTGAATCTTTCAATTTATTTAAAGTACTGGTTGATAAGGTAAATAAAGATGTGGTTTCTACTTTGATGAAAGGACAGATTCCTATTCAGAGTCCTGATCAGGTGCGCGAAGCTGAGGCTCGCAGAAAAGTAGATATGAGTCGTTACAAAACTCAAAAATCGGAACTTCCGGGAGCTGAAAATGCTATGGAGGGTGCAAATACTCAAACACAGGAACGTTCGAAACCACAGCCGGTAAAAGTTGAGAAGCATGTAGGACGAAACGATCCTTGTCCGTGTGGTAGTGGTAAAAAATACAAACAATGCCACGGAAGAGGTGGAATGTAAATAAAAAACAATAAGAAGTATGCTTAATTTGCTTGGTTTTATTCACTGGAACGTAAATCCTGAAATTTTCAGTCTCGGTTTTTTATCGGTTCGGTGGTATGGTTTACTTTTCGCTTCGGGATTTTTAATTGGCTATTACATTGGCGAAAAAATGCTGAAGTCGGAAAATGTAAATTCCAAATGGATCGATAGCCTTTTCTTTTATATTATAATTGCAACTGTAGTTGGTGCCCGTTTAGGTCATGTATTCTTTTACGGTTGGGATTATTATTCGCAAAACCCTGCTGAGATTATTAAAGTTTGGCACGGCGGTTTGGCCAGTCATGGTGGTGCAATTGGAATTTTAATTGCCATGTTTTTACATTCGAAATTGATCACCAAGCGTACTATGTTGTGGACACTCGATCGTATTTTAGTACCCACTGCATTGGTGGCTGCTTTTATTCGCTTGGGAAACCTGATGAACTCAGAAATTTATGGGATAGAAACAACCATGCCCTGGGGGATAATTTTTGAAAGAAACGGCGAAATAGTAGCCAAACATCCAACACAACTTTACGAGGCATTGGCTTATCTCGTATCATTTGGTATTCTTACTTATTTATACTGGCGAACAAGCTCAAAAAATCGTCCCGGATTATTAATGGGAGCTTTTTTTATTCTCATGTTCTCAGCACGCTTTTTTATCGAATTTATAAAAGAAGATCAGGAAGCATTTGAAGCCGGAATGATGCTAAATATGGGACAGTGGTTAAGTATTCCGTTTATACTTACCGGAATATTTTTGGTAGTACGGGCAATTAAAAAACCGGAAATTATATTTAAGAACAAATAATTTTTATTTGGATTAAACTCTGGTGAAAAATTATTGTTAATATTAGACAAAAGAGTTGAAAGTATTTTGTTGGCTAGGTAAAAGAATTTATAATTGTAAATTATTCTGAAATAATAAAGTATGTTAGAAATAGGAAAATATAAAATGGTAAAATTGACATACGATTTGTATGTTGATGACCAAAATGGCGAAATGATCGAGCAGGCAACTGCCGAGCGTCCATTAGAGTTTTTGTATGGTGCAGGAATGATGTTACCAAAGTTTGAAACTGAATTGGCCGGTTTAAAACAAGACGAACAGTTTGAAATTAAATTGGATAAAAATGATGCTTATGGAGAAGTAAACAACGATGCAGTTGTAGAGCTTCCAAAAAGTGTTTTTTTAGTAGATGGTAAAATCGACGACGAATTAATTAAAATTGGTAATACTGTACCAATGATGAGTAGCAACGGTCAGCGTATGAATGGGCTGGTACTTGAAATTACTGACGAAGCTGTAAAAATGGATTTCAACCACCCACTGGCTGGTGAAGATCTTTATTTTTCAGGAAAAGTAGTTGAAGTTCGCGAAGCTTCTGACGAAGAAGTAGCTCAAATTCTATCAGGTGGTTCTGGTGGTTGTGGCTGCGGAAGTGGCGGCTGTGGCGATGGAGCCGATTCGTGTGGTACCGATTCATGTGGTACTGACAGCGGAGGCGGCTGCGGATGCGGTTGCTAATAAATTTTGATAATAAGTTCAATTTATTTATTTTAACCCTGTTTTCTAGTCAAACGGAAACGGGGTTTCTTGCTTTATATATATGAATACTTTTGGAAAGATATTTCGCCTAACCTCATTTGGCGAATCACACGGTCGTGGTATTGGAGGAATCATTGATGGTTGTCCTGCCGGTTTAGAACTTGATATCGATCTAATTCAAAAAGACCTTACTCGAAGAAAACCAGGACAATCAAAAATTACAACTCAACGAAAAGAACCCGATGAAGTAGAATTTCTTTCCGGCGTTTTTGAGGGAAAAACCCAGGGGACACCCATTGCATTTGCCATCTGGAACCAAAATCAGCATTCGGGCGATTACAACGATCTGAAGGATGTTTTCAGACCTTCGCATGCCGATTATACCTATATTAAAAAATATGGTACACGCGATCACAGGGGAGGCGGACGTTCATCAGCTCGTGAAACAATTGCACGTGTTGTTGCAGGAGCAATTGCAAAACAAATATTGGCCCAGGTTGGAGTCTCTGTTCAAGCTTTTGTATCGCAAGTTGGCGAAATCAAATTAGCAAAAGATTATAAAGAATTAGACTTATCGAAAACCGAAGAAAACATTGTAAGATGTCCCGATCCGGAGGTCGCAAATGAAATGATTTTGCGAATTGAGAAGGCAGGTCGTGAACATGATACGGTTGGCGGTGTTATTACTGGTGTTGCAACAGGAGTTCCTGCTGGTTGGGGAGAACCTGTATTTAATAAACTACATGCCGATATGGGATTTGCAATGTTAGGAATCAATGCTGTTAAAGGATTTGAGTATGGTTCGGGCTTTGAAGGGACTAAATTAAGCGGATCAGAACATAACGATGTTTTTGTTAAAACCGAAGCCGGTGTTCATACAAAAACAAATAATTCAGGCGGAATTCAGGGCGGAATATCTAACGGCGAAGACATTTATTTTAATGTGGCGTTTAAACCTATTGCAACCTTGTTAAAAGAACAAAATACAATTGATAAAGACGAAAATAATATTACAATTAATCCCAAGGGCCGTCACGATCCTTGTGTGTTACCAAGAGCTGTCCCAATTGTGGAAGCAATGGCAGCTTTAGTTCTTGTAGATCATTATTTACTAAATAAACTTAACGCTAATTAATATGCCTAGAAGAAAAAGAAACCGAAGAATTCAAGTACCTCCTGTAATTAAAGGAATGTCTGTCTATGGTGTTCGTGGTAGAAAATCAAATGAAGTTATTCTTCATTTAGAAGAATACGAAGCCATTCGATTACTCGACTATCAAAACCTTACGCAAGAGGAAGCAGCGGTTTTTATGGATGTTTCACGTCCTACGCTTACTCGCATTTACGAAGAAGCAAGAAACAAAGTGGCTACTGCATTTGTTGAGGGCAGGGATTTAATATTCCGTGGCGGCGATATTTACTTTGATAAGAACTGGTACAAATGCAATCAGTGCAAAGCGAGCTTTAGTGACTATTCTGAAGAAGTTACTAAGTGTGCAGTATGTAGTTCAGATGATCTGGTTTCATTAAACGATTATTATACAGCTGAATAGATAAAAGGGCTTCCGTTCAATAACGGAAGCCCTACCCAATTAAGTTGTGATAAAACCAGAGCCCTAGTACACTAGGATGTCGGCAATTTACGACTATTAGTCTTTCATGTCAATACCTGATTTCCCGTATTTTAGTTAACAAATGCCAATAAACTCCCAAATAGGTTGATATAACAGAGATACAACTCTTTTACTTCCGCAGTAAAAAAAATATCTTTTTTTTTTACATTCAATTAGCACGATTCCCGTTTATCAATATATTACTCCTCCATTTTTATTTCGCATGAAATCAGAAAATTAGGCTCACCCATAAAATCAGGTGGATTTGAATATTTATATATCAAAAGTACATGGGCACACTAAAAGTCAATTTGACCTTTAGTCGATTTTAAAATTGCTGCCGCAGGCCTTCATCCCGATTCAATTGGGACGAAGCAGAAAAATCCAGGCTGCTTTTGATCCTTACCTTCCGTTATCATAAAGACCAAAAGAGGCCGATCCTCTGATCTGGGGAGGGCAAACCAAAGACCTTATTCGAAGCTTCGGCCTCGTTCGGTGAGCCGGAAAACAAGTGGTGTCGGCGTTAAAAAATTACTGCTGTTTGAGGAGGTACGACGAGTTTCAGGAATTTTAGCCGGCATCGCGTAGCTTTTCCGAGTGAAGCGGGCGCAGCCTTGGGTTTTCTGTCTACTCTTTGGGCCAAACCAAAGAGTAGAATCGGCCTGATAAGGCAAAGGCGCATTATAATATCTATTGTTGCAGGATTATACAAACTTCGAAAAATTACTCCACCTGAAATTTCATGTGATCAGAAAAATAATAAGAATTTTACACCGTGATTTTGGATATTTTATTGTCGGAATGACTATCGTATATGCATTGATCGGTATTTTTCTGAATCCCTCGTCATGCCTGAAGATACTAAATAATTGAAAATCAACAAAAACGATGAACATCAAGTTGTGAAATTTATTCAGCTATTCGCCGAAACTAGAAAAGAGGCCATCTCTTTTGAGACGGCCTCTTTTCTAGTTTTTGTCAGCCGGAATAAATTCAAGTGATACCGAATTTACACAATGCCGTGTGTTTTTATCTGTAAAACCTTCTCCATAAAACACATGCCCCAGGTGTCCGCCACAATTTGTACATGTTATTTCTGTGCGTCGGCCATCTGCATCAATTGTTTTAAAAACTGCACCTTCAATTTCATCGTCAAAGCTCGGCCAGCCACAATGCGAATCAAATTTATCAGACGAATGATACAAGGCTGCACCACACTGTTTGCACACGTAGGTGCCTTTCGATTTGTTATCGGTGTATTCCCCGGTAAATGGTCGTTCGGTACCTTTGTCGATAATTACATATTTCTCAAATTCTGTTAACTGTTTGTATTTCATTTCTTTTGAACTTTTGTCTTTTTCCGTATTTTTCTCCTGCGCATTTACCTGAAATGCAAAAACAAGAAGTACTATTATTACTAAAACTTTCATACTTACTTAAACAAAAAAACAGAAGACTGGTTTATTTGAATTTGTTAAGAATTGTAAACCTAAAAAAACACTTTGCTTAACAGGTTTGTTAACTTTGAATTTTATTTAATACAAAATGGAAATACCAATTCTATATCAGGACGAACATATAATTGTGGTTGAAAAACCAATTGATTTACCCGTGCATAAAAACGATTTTATGCCAAACGACGCAGCATATTTAACAAAGCTGGTTGGCGATATGACCGGGAAATGGATCTACAATGTTCATCGTTTAGATTCGAAAACATCGGGAGTTATTGTTTTGGCATTATCATCTGAAATGGCAAAAGAATTAACACTGCAGTTTGAACGCAAAGAGGTACAGAAAACTTACATCGCATTGGTGCAGGGAAATCCGGGTACTGGCACTTTTGATCAGAAAGTTTTAGTAAAGAAAAAATCGAAATTTAAGAAACCTGCAGTAACGCATTATAAAACGCTCGAAACCGTTGAAACCAACATATCTTACAAAGAAAAGGAAAATGTTGCCTTAAGTTTGGTTGAGGTAAAACCTGAGACCGGCCGCTGGCACCAGCTTCGTCAGCATTTTGCTAAAAACCAGTTTGATATTGTTGGTGACACACATCACGGCGATTTTACCCTTAATAAAATAATTTTAGCTGATACAGATGTACGCCGACTCTTTTTACATGCACAGAAATTGGAATTTGTCCACCCTGCAGAAGGCACAAAAATGGTGTTTGAATCAAAATTACCCGATGAATTTCAAAAAGTGATGGAGCATTACAAAAAGTAAGTCTGCCAATTGTTGCAACAGGTAGTTCGCTTGAGTGTTTTATGTAAAATAAGTTGAATTTTTTATATATTGTAAAAAAACAGAATTTAGATTATGCATAAGAATATTATCACTATTGTTGGTTTGATATGCGTTACTTTTATGGCTGTTTCTCAGCCTGTTGCCAAAAAGAAATTAAGTACCGACGATTTTGCTGCATGGAATATTATTCCAAACCAAAGTATATCGAATAACGGTAAAATTGTGGTTTACGAACAGAATCCTTTAAAAGGGGACGGCACATTAATAATTACTGATGCTGATGATTCTAAAACAATAGCTCGTGGTTACGATGCAAAAATTGGAAGCGAAAACGATGTTGTTGTTTTTAAGATAAAACAACCGGTTGATACTCTCCGTAAAGCAAAACAGGACAAAGTTGATGAGAAAAAAATGCCAAAAGACAGCCTGGGTATTTATCTGCTTAAACACAATGAGCTGGAAACATTTCCAAAATTAAAATCATTTAAACTTGCTGAAGAAAATGCAAGTTGGCTGGCATTTTTACAGGAAGCATCCACTGCCGAAAACGATACAGTTTCAGATAAAAAGAAAGAGAAACAACCGGGAGATGAACTGGTTTTGTTTAATATTCAGAATCAAGACACTTTGCTCGTGCATAATATTACGGAGTATTTTTGGGCAAAAAAGGGAAGTGCGCTGGTGTGTGTGCAGCAAAACAAAGACTCAGTAAATACATATTCCACATTAAAATGGTTCGATGTGTCTTCGGCTAAGGTATTGGACATTTATACAACCGAAGGCTGGATTAAAAAAGCAACACTTGATGAACTAGGAGAACAGTGTGTTTTTTTGTTGTCGAAAGATACAGTTGATGAGAAAGTATATTCTGTGTTTTACACAACAAAAGATGAATCATCCCGCGAGATAATTACAACAACTACCAAAGGAATGCCTGTTGGGTGGTCGCCAAGTGAATTTGGCAAAATAAGTTTCTCCGAAAATGGCTCGAAATTTTATATTGGAACAGCGGTAGCTCCGGTTGAAGAACCAAAGGATACTTTGCTTGATGAAGATAAACCCAAAGTAGATGTTTGGAACTGGAAAGACCTTAAGCTGCAACCTCAGCAACTTTTAGAAGCAAAAAAGGAAAAAGAAAGATCTTATTTGGCTGTCTATCATATCGCTAAGAATAGTTTTATGCAGTTGGCTGATTTTTCAATTCCAAATGTTTCGACAATTGAAAAAGGGAACGGACAAATTGCCTTCGGTTCCAGTAATTTGCCTTATTTACGAGCTTCCAGCTGGACTGGCGAAAATTTTAAAGATTATTATCTGATCGATCAGGAAACAGGCATAAAACGTGAGATTTTAAAAAATAAAGCAAACGTAAGGCTTTCTCCAAAAGGCAATTATGTGGTTTGGTGGGAACCGCAGGATAGTAGTTACTACTCGGTGTCGACCGATATAAATAACATGGAGTATGTGGCATTAACTAAGAAAATTCCGGTAAGCTTTTACGACGAAAGAAACGATCGGCCTATGAACGCAACTCCGTATGGTTTTGCCGGATGGAGTGAAGACGACCGTTATATTTTTGTGTACGACAGATACGATATTTGGAGATTGGATTTAAGCAATGAAAAAGTTCCTGTTTGTGTAACAAAGGCATTTGGACGAAGAAATAAAACACGGCTGCGGTATGTTAAGTTAGACAGGGAGCTGGATTATGTGCCAACTACTGAAACAATTGTGTTGAGTGCAATTGATGAGCGTACCATGTCGGGAGGATTTTTTGAAACAAAGCTAAATTCAATTAAAGATCCGGGTTTGCTGATAATGGACAAGTACATATTCAATAATGTTAAGAAGGCAAAAGATGCAGATAAGTTAATTTGGACAAAGGAGAATGTAAAATCCTTTCCTGATGTGTGGAGCAGCAATTTGCAATTTGAGCAAGTGAAAAAATTATCGGATGCAAATCCACAACAAAACGACTTTGTCTGGCCCACAGTTGAACTGGTTGAATGGACCTCATTTACAGGAGAAAAATTAAAAGGCTTGTTGTATAAACCGGAAAATTACAGTACGGATTATAAGTATCCAATGATCGTTTATTTTTACGAACTCAGTTCGGAAACCATGCATTCGCATGCCTATCCAAAACCAAGTCATTCAACCATTAACAAAAGTTTTTATGCGAGCAACGGTTACCTGGTTTTTGTGCCTGATATTACCTATAAAACAGGATATCCGGGCGAAAGTGCCTACAATGCAATTGTTAGCGGAACACAGTTTTTAGTTGACAAATATGAATACATTGATCGGTTCAAAATTGGACTGCAGGGACAGAGTTGGGGAGGATATCAAACCGCCTGGCTGGTAACCCAAACTGATATGTATGCTGCAGCTATGGCCGGTGCACCTGTTAGTAATATGACCAGTGCATACGGAGGAATAAGATGGGGATCGGGAATGAGTCGTATGTTTCAGTACGAACATACCCAAAGTAGAATAGGAGGGAGCTTGTGGGATAAACCACTGTTGTACATCGAAAATTCACCAGTGTTTCTTGCTCCGAAAGTAAACACGCCATTATTAATGATGCACAACGACGGTGATGGTGCCGTTCCGTGGTACCAGGGTATTGAAATGTTTGTTGCTTTAAGAAGGCTTGATAAACCTGTGTGGTTGTTGAATTACAATGGCGAAGAGCACAATCTTCCGGTTAAAAGTTGGGCGAATCGTATGGATTTAAGTAATAGAATGTTCCAGTTTTTTAATCATTACCTAAAAAATGAGCCGGCACCCGAGTGGATGGAAAAAGGTATACCGGCCATTGAGAAGGGGAAAAATTTAGGATATTAATACTACATTTTAATAGGCCAAAAATTGTTTTAGCCATATAACTGGTAAATCGAATTTGAGATAGGAGAGAAATCGTTTTTACTTTATTTGTCATTCGAAAAAGTCTGTTTATCGAATAAATTGTGCACTGAATTGTGTTTTTTAGAATTTTGAGGTAACGGAAAGTAAGATCGAACGTCTTAACAGAAACAAATTCAAAATCATGAAAAATAGTACAATCATTTCCATTTTAATTTTATTTCTGGCTACATCGTGTAGTTACGAACCAGGAATTTCAGAAGCGTTTACTAAATATCGTTTTAAAGATGGTGTAACAACCATTTCTATTCCAGGTTGGGTGATAAATGTCGCTGCAGGATTTGGCGATCTTGATGAATCGGAACGTGAAATTTTGGACAGTATTGATAAGGTAAGAGTAATGTCGATAGAAAAAGATGACTTAAATGCACATATTGATTTGCACAAAGAATTCTACGAAAAGATAAATAAGAACAATAATTACGAAGAATTGCTGGTTGTTAGAGATGACTCTGAAAGTGTTACTGTATTTGGGCGAATAGAAGATTCAGTAATAAAAGAAATGGTTGTTCTTGTGGGAGGCGACGACAACGCGCTTATTTACGTAAAGGGCGAAATTAAACCTGAACTGATTAGTAATAAAGTTAACTTTTCCGATCCGGAGAAGTTTCTAAGCTTGAATTTCTGACAGACAAAAAATAGATCAAAAGGCCCGGATTCTCTTATTTGAAAATTAGAATCCGGGCCTTTTATTTTCCTACTCTGTAAAAAAACGCACTTTATGAATTTCTGCAAATCCTTGTAACTTTTTAGCAATTTCAGGATATTCGCTTATAACATTCGTTGTTTCAAACGGGTCGTTAACCATATCAAAAAGTGAAAGTTCGATTTTTGCCGTGTAGTCGTACTTACCAGGCATTCCATCTTTGCCTTCAATTTCTGTCATTGTGCGGTAATTGTGTGGTAAATGTAATTTCCACTTTCCATCGCCACTCATTACTGCTTCAAAATCTTTACCGTTTGTAAAAGCATAATATTCATGCGGATTTACTGCTCCATCCTTTTGGCTAATTATATCCCAAACATTTTTGCCGTCAATTTCTGTTTCAGGTAAAGGTACATTGCAAATGTCGCAAAGTGTTGGTAATAAGTCTATTGTCATCATAGCTTGCTCCGATTGTTGTCTCCCCTTTAGTTTCGCAGGATATTTTATTATGGTTGCCGATCTTGTTCCACCATCGAAGGTAGTCCCTTTGGCTTCGCGAAATGGTGTAGTACCGGCATGGTTACCATACGAAATCCAAGGGCCGTTATCCGAAGTAAAAATTACAATCGTATTCTCTTCAATTCCGTTTTCCTTTAATGCATTATTGATTTGCCCAACCGACCAGTCTACTTCCATTGTTACATCTCCATACAGCCCGACTCCCGATTTGCCTTCAAATTCGGGGCTACAAAATAATGGAACATGAAGCATGCTGTGAGGAACATACAAAAGAAATGATTCATCTTTGTGACGCGAGATAAAATCGACAGCATGTTCGGTGTACCATTTAGTTAGCATTTTTTGGTCAGCAGAATCAACGTCGTCAATCAATATCTCACCATTCTCCCAAAAGCGAATTGGAAATCTTCCCCAATATTCCGGAGACTCAGGGTGGTGTTTCCACATGTCGTTTGAATACATTAATCCACAACTTTCTCCAAAACCCCTGCTTTGAGGTCGTGTGTCAGGTTGGTCGCCACAATGCCACTTGCCAAAAATGGCTGTTTTGTAACCTGCTTCTTGAAATACTTCGCCCATCGTCGGAAAGCTTGTATCCAAACCACGCTCATTGGGACCGTGCGCCCCAAAAACTTTGGTTCGTCCCGGATAACATCCTGAAATTAACGCAGAACGCGAAGCCGAACAAACTGCCTGCGGAACATAAAAGTTTTTGAACATGATTCCTTCTTCGGCAAGCGTTTGCACATTGGGCGTTACAACGTTTTTCTGGCCAAAAGGAGAAAAGTCGGAATAACCCGAATCATCAAGAAAAATGATTACAACATTGGGTTGAGTGCTGGCTTGCTCATTTTTTACTTTAGTTGTACAGGAAATAAACGAGAATAGTACGATTATCATCGCACACGGTAATAGTTGCTTTAGGTACATAATTGCTTATTTATTATAAAGTTCAAAAATAGAATATTCGCCTGAATTTGAGGACTACAAGTAAATATTTCTATTTTAGTATAAAAGTTTTTTTATGAGTTGGTGGACATTAGGAATCTTATTGCTGGGCGGACTGGCTGTTTTTTTACATGGAATGACAGTAATGACAGATGGCCTTAAAGCTGCGGCAGGCAATCGTATGAAATTGTTTTTAAAGGCGATGACCCGCAATCGCTGGACTTCGCTTCTGGCAGGTACCGGTATTACTGCTGTTATTCAATCGTCATCAGTAACAACCGTTTTGGCCGTTGGATTTGTTTCTGCAGGTCTGCTCTCATTTCAGAGTACTTTGGGATTGATTTTGGGTGCGAATTTGGGAACCACGATTACTGCTCAGATTATTGCTTTTAAAATAACCAAAGCATCGTGGGTAATGGTTGCATTTGGATACTTGTTTTCTATCGTATTTTCAAAAAAATCATACAAAGATATTGGTACGATAGTTCTTGGATTGGGACTCGTTTTTTTGGGAATGAATGTAATGAGCGAAGCCACAACACCACTCAAATCCTATCAGCCTTTTATTGATTTAATGAAAGGGCTCGATAATTATTTGTGGGGGATTTTAATAGGAACTGTTTTTACTGCGGCAGTTCAGAGTTCGTCGGCTACTACCGGCGTTGTTATTGTACTGGCCTCGCAGGGATTAATCGGCGTAGAAGCCGGAATTGCCATCGTTTTTGGAGCCAACATAGGAACATGTGTTACAGCTGTTTTTTCAGCCATAGGAAAACCGCGAGCAGCAATGAGAGTTGCAATATCTCATGTGTTTTTTAATGTGGCAGGCGTAATTATATGGTATGCCTTTATCGATCAGCTTTCGGTGTTGGTGAACATGATTTCGGAGAACAGTGAGTCGAGACAAATCGCCAATGCACATACCATTTTTAATATTGCGAACACCTTGGTTTTTATTTGGTTGGTTCACCCCGTTTCGAAACTGGTTTTGTGGATTTTACCTGTAAAAAAAGATACAACTCGGCTGTTTCCCGAACTGCATAGTTTTTATCTGGATAATACTTCGATGGCACTTGATATGGCCAATTCTTCAATTTATAAATTAGGAGGCGAAACATTAAACCTGATGAAAAATGGCTTGGAGATAGCTTTAAAAGGGCAAGCCTCAGAACTCACCGCTTTGCGTAAAAAAGATATTATTATTGATCACGGGCACAAAGAAATACTTGGCTTTTTACAGCAAGTTCAAAGTAAATCGATCTCGAAAAAAGAAATTAAACGACTGGAGAAACAGATTGAAGCTGTGAATGTACTGGAAACGGCAGCCGATTTAATCACAACCAACTTGGTTGAAGCTGCAGAACACCGGATCGAACATGGTTTTGAATCGAGTAATGAGACGAACCAACGTTTGACGCAATTGTATGTAACAGCAACCGATGCAATTGAACAAAGCCTTGGTTTATTTAATGGTGGTGCAGCAATTAATAACAAACAACTTTCAAAAGCCGATTTCAAAGAGCAACTGCAAAAAGTACGCACTTATCTTACCAAACGTTTGGCAGAAACCGACGAAAACCGAATTTCAATTTATCGTTTCGAATCAGAAATACTGGAAGTAATCAGAACATTGCATTCACTTGCACGAAGATTAGAAAGGAAAGCAGGATAAACGATGTCAATTGTTTTTTCATCTTATTGATTGAATTTTTTGTTGTATTTCTTGATGATTTCGAGGTGTTTGTCGGTTAACGAGTTTATGGTAAAAAAAGTTATTCCGCGTGCTCCGTTATCATGAGCTAAATGAATTGCCTTTTCAAAATCCTCAAGATTGTCACCGTAGTCGCCAACCAAAATACCGGTAAATAAATGTTTCCCTTCTTCCATGTCGCGTACGCCTTCTTTTGTTGCAAATCCAACCCAACCCATGTTGCCATCGTGATCTTTTTTATAGATCATCGGGAAAAAATAATCCAGGTTCCAATGCGCCCAGTCCTGACGCACATATTCGCGGGCCAGTTGCGGAAACGGAAATACTGCGGCAGAAGCAGCAGTGCCTTCTTCGTGACAAATTTCTACACATTCGTTAACCAGCGAAGTAATTGCATTCATCCGAAACTGCTGCCAGGCAGGATTTTCAGCACGATCTTCCAATTCCATTGGATCAATACCAAAAATATCTTTGTATTGCCTGCGTGCATTCGGATGGTAGCCAAAATCATATTCATCAAGAATACGGTCTTGTTTTAATTTACCGCCTTTGTAAGGGTATTTTTTTTGCAGATTATTACCCAAAATAACGTCCACGTAACGAATGTAATCAAAATGAACCGATGCGAGACCTTCAATTTGCGCTTTTTCGCGAACACCTTTTTTTATGTACTCGCGGGCACCTTCAGAAAAAGGACTTAAAAAATTATAATAGTTTACATAGGGGTGAAAATCGCGGCAACTTTGTCCCAAAGCATTTACCGAATACCATTCCGGATTTTCCCGGCATTCTTCAGAACCACCAACATTCATCATCCAGTGCCATGCATGTATTTTTACGTCGTAATTCGAACCTAAATCAATTAATTCCTTCAAACGCTCCACGCCAACGCTGGGCAGTAAATCCGTAATTCCAGCTTCCGACCATTTCTTTAAAGTTTCAAGCTGTTCTTCTTTTGTTGCGTTTTTATTCGGTTCACCCCAACCAGAAAAATAGAACTTCTTTTGATTGTACTTCGAAGAATAGTTTTCGTTAACTGAAGTTTGTGCCCACAAAGTTGTTGTTAATGTGGTGATTAGCAGAAGGAGTATCAATCGTTTCATATTTTATATACAATTTGTTTAAATTCTTAATTATCGCAAATGTAAAAAATATTTAATATTGAACTTCGCAGTATTGAAAAAAATTAAAAAGTAAAAAAGCGCAAAATATATCTTTATTCAACGATGAATTTTAATAGTGAGGAGGGACAGGCAAATAGAACTGATTTTTCAAAACAATTTTAAAGAGCTTGAAGCGTGGTTCTTATTTTCTTATTTCGATCGGATTTTTCAATATCCTTTCGTATAAATCTTCAAACTTATCGTGCCATTTATTGGCAAAAATCAGAAACTGAAGTTTTTTTGTTCTGTCGTCGAAACGATACACAACCGGATGATTGTTATTTGGAAATAGTGTTTCTGCATCGTCAACGGCTAAAACTTTAAGTAAAGTAGTAGGAATACCGGTAATATTTAAAAGTTCATTAATTCGAATAGGCGTGCCAATTAAAACATCCAATCCCTCATAAATCATATTTTTCTGGTACTGGATATTGCCTTTGTCGAAAACAGTAAAAACACGCAAATTGGTATGACTACCAAGCAGTTTAAACAGTTCTTCCATTTCAAAAGCTTTTTCTTTAGTGGCTGTAATAACAACTGCACGAGGCGCTTCTTCAAAAGCTTTTTTAAGTTGCTGAATAATTCCAATAACAATTGCAGTCGATTTTCCAGACTCTTCGGGAGCAAGCACAAATAAATCGGCTCCCGATTTTATAACCGGTATACTTTCGCTTTGTACTTCTCTCGGATTTTTGTCGTAACCTGCATCAACAATTCCGGCAACCAATTCCGGCAATAACTTTTTCAGCTTCATTATAAATAAGATTCAAATTCGTTCAAAGCTATCATTTATATTTCATAATCGGGAATATTAAGCGCATACAGAAATGGTAATGGCCAAAGTTTTGCAAATACTTAGTAAATCGCTTCTGAAAACTGACGAAACAGAATCTATGCTGCTATTTTCAATGCGAATCATGCTCTGTTTTAAAAATGAGTCACGTGTCGAAAACATGACTTTTACCCATGTTTTTATTTGTTTTTTTATTGGAATATTGGCGATGAATTAACACCTTGTGTGAAAATTTGAAATCACAAGTTAGATCGTCTTATTTAGTTTGTTTGAAAATGAAAAAAATAGATTTTTTCAGAACTCACGGTTCCACAAATATGAAGAGTATTGAAAGTATTATGTATAATTCTTCTTTTAGTCAGGACCTAAATAAATAAGGGAATAACTCCATTCCCGCGCTGTATTTCAAATAAAGCAGAGTATTTCTGTTTAAGTCGAAACACAACCATCAAGTTTTAAATAATAGTAAATTTTAATCAATTCGGATTTGGTCATTTAGCGATTTTTGTAGACTAAAAACCAAAGCTTTAATTCGAAAAAGATCAGTTTAATGCTGATTGTTTTAATTACTTAAAAGATTGACAATGAAAGTATCGAATGTACAAAACGTAAATAGGCATCAGAAAAGTTTTACTCCTTTTAAAGTACTTTAAAAGGAGTATGAACCGCGTTTTTTCGAATCCAAAAAATGACATAAAATATAAATAGATAAAAAAAGTATTGTAATTTCAATGCTTCTACCGACAACAAAAATAAAAATGAAGAATACGTATTTTGATTTAATTGAACAAAGCTATTACTTTCCTCAGGAAGGTTTCGATCTGCAAAACGACAACCTTACATTTCACGGTGTTTCGTTAAAACACCTGATACAAAAGCACGGCACACCTTTCCGCTTTATTTATTTACCCAAAATTGGAGCTCAAATAAAAAAAACCAGGAACCTGTTTAACCGGGCGATTAAAAACAATGGCTATCGTGGAAAGTATCATTTTTGCTACTGTACAAAATGCAATCACTTTTATCATGTTATTCAGGAAGCGTTAAAACACAAGGTAAACCTCGAAACATCGTCGGAATTCGACATCGATCTTATTTTAAAACTCTACGAGAAAAAGAAAATTGATAAGAAAAGGATCATTGTTCATAACGGATATAAAACCGATGATTACCTCAAAAAAATTATTGAGTTGCAGGAAAAGGGCTTTGAAAACTCAATTATTATTCTCGACAGTATAAGTGAATATCACCGCTTAGTTAGTATTGACACAAATCAAGTAATAAAAATCGGCATTCGGATGGCCATAAACGAAGAGGCTCAATCGGCATATTATACTTCGCGATTGGGTATTGCACCGGCTGATATTGTTGCTTTTTTTAAGGCTGAAATCAAGGATAATCCAAAAGTTGAGCTAAAAATGCTTCACTTTTTTGTCGATTCAGGAATTAAAGATACACTGTATTACTGGGGTGAATTTCAGAAGGCTTTAAAATTGTATGTGGAGCTTAAAAAAGAAAGCGAAAATCTAAACTCATTTAATTTGGGAGGTGGATTTCCAATTCGAAATCATTTGGGCTTTGAATACAATTACGAATACATGATTAATGAGATTATAAAAAACATTAAGGACGCTTGTACTGTTGATAATGTTATTGAACCTAATATTTTTACCGAATTTGGAAAATACACAGTGGGCGAATCGGGTGCCATTATCTTTAAAGTTTTAGAACAAAAACAACAAAACGATACTGAAACCTGGTACATAATAAACAACAGTTTAATGAATACCATTCCTGATGCCTGGTCGATTCACGAGAAGTTTATTCTGCTTCCGGTAAATAAATGGAACAACGAATACGGACGTGTAAACATTGGTGGAATAAGTTGCGACCACAGTGATTATTATAACTCAGAGGATTTAAACCAGGAAGTTTTGTTGCCAAAATTTGACAATGACGATAAAGAACCATTGTATTTGGGCTTTTTTTCACACTGGTGCATACCAGGATTCAATAAGTGGTTACGGGGGAATAAAACACTGTTTAATTCCATCGCCAAAACATGTTATTATCGACCGGGACGAAAAAGGGAATATTGTTGACTATGTTTATCGCGAAGAACAGTCGGCAAACGAAATGTTTCATATTTTGGGATACACCGCAGAACAATAGTCTCGTACTAATTCCGAAATACTTTTTAGTTAACTGTAAGTAGAAAATAGAATATGGCACGATTTATAAAAAACAGAGGTAAAGCACAAGGGCAGGTTCCCGGTTCACTCGTTTTTATCGGTAACCAGAAAATGGAAAAGCCGATAATCCAAATTATGCAATATGATAAGGATTATCTGGTCGAAAAAACAGTAGATTCTATTGATGAAGCCTATTCGATGTTAAAACCTAATGGTGTTAACTGGATAAATATTTATGGCTTGCACGACATGGAACTTGTGGATAAAATAGGGGAAATGTTCAATGTTCAGCCAATGGTTTTGGAGGATATAGTAAACACCGACCAACGCCCTAAATACCAGGATGACGAAACTTTTGATGCATTTATTTTAAAAATGCTTCGTGAAGACAAAAAAGACAATCGGATACATGCTGAGCAAATTTCAATCATACTTGGCGAAAATTACCTGATAACATTGCAGGAGCAGGTTGGCGATGTTTTTACTCCCGTGCGAGAGCGGATCAGATCAGCAAGAGGTAGAATTAGATTAAAGAAAAACGACTATCTGGCTTATGCATTAATGGATATTATTGTTGATAATTATACCTTTCTGATTGAAAACATTGGTGCTAAAGTTGAAGACCTGGAAGACCGGCTTTTTACCAAAATCGATGCTAAAATTGTTGAGGAAATTTATTCTTTTAAAACCGAATTAAACTATTTGCGCAAAACAGTACGCCCTGTAAAAGATGTGATGACAGCATTAATGCGGAGTGAAAATTCATACTTTGAAGACACGAATAGAGAGTTTTTAACCGACCTCGCTGATATGGTAGTACAATCAACCGATGCCATTGAATTGTATAATAATCTTGTTTCTGAACAATTAAATATCTACAACTCGAATGTAAGCAACAGAATGAATGAAGTGATGAAGGTGCTGACCATATTTGCTTCTATTTTTATCCCCTTAACTTTTATTGCCGGCATTTACGGAATGAATTTCGAATACATTCCGGAGCTTGGATTTAAGTACTCCTACCTGATTTTTTGGATAGTAGTTTTACTGGTAACCGGCGTCCTTTTGTATTATTTTAAACGTAAAAAATGGTTGTAAAACCCCAAATTAGAATTTTAAAATGCAGGAAATAGAAAATATTGAGCTTAAATATTTAAGCATTGACGATTATGATGACCTAAAAGATGCAATGATTGAGGCTTACTCGAACATGCAAAATGCATACTGGAAAAAAGAGCACATCAAATCTTTGATTGACCGTTTTCCGGAAGGGCAGGTGGTACTAAAAGTAAATGATCAGTTTGCCGGTTGTGCTTTGTCGATTGTGGTTGAATATGAAAAATTTGAAGACAACCACAAATACAAAGACATTACCGGAAATTATACATTCAATACACATTCTGACAAAGGAGATATGTTGTATGGAATTGATGTATTTATAAAGCCGGCTTTTAGAGGATTACGATTGGGACGTAGGTTATACGATTACCGAAAAGAACTTTGCGAGCGTTTGAATTTAAAGGGAATTGCCTTTGGAGGAAGAATTCCAAATTACCATAAATATCAAAAGGAGCTGAGTCCGAAAGAATACATTCAAAAGGTTCGCAAAAAAGAAATCCACGACCCGGTTTTGAATTTTCAGATTTCAAACGATTTTCATCCGGCTAAAATAATTACCGGCTACCTGGAAGGTGACAAAGAATCGAAAGAATATGCTGTTTTACTTGAATGGGACAATATTTACTACGAAAAACCAAGTAAACGCCCGGCAACCATAAAAACCGTTGTGCGTATTGGTTTGGTACAGTGGCAAATGCGCCCCTATAAAAACCTAGAGGAAGTAATGCAGCAGGCCGAGTTTTTTATTGATGCCGTTTCGGGTTACCGATGCGATTTTGCCCTTTTTCCTGAGTTTTTTAATGCGCCCTTAATGGCTGAGAACAATCATTTGAGCGAGCCTGAAGCCATTCGTGAATTGGCAAAACATACCGATAATGTGGTCACAAAATTCTCCGAACTGGCTATTTCTTACAACATCAATATTATTACCGGAAGTATGCCCCAAATAATTGACGGGCATTTATACAACGCCGGATATTTGTGCCGAAGAGATGGAACAACTGAGAGGTACGAGAAACTGCATGTTACTCCTGATGAAAAGAAAGTTTGGGGAATGCAGGGAGGACAACAACTTAAAGCTTTTGATACCGATTGCGGTAAAATTGGAATTTTAATTTGTTACGATTCTGAATTTCCGGAGTTAAGCCGTTTACTTGCCGATGAAGGCATGGATATTTTGTTTGTACCCTTTTTAACCGATACACAAAATGGATACTCGCGTGTACGAAACTGCTCGCAGGCGCGCGCCATTGAAAACGAGTGTTATGTTGCAATTGCCGGTAGTGTGGGCAATTTACCCAAAGTACATAATATGGACATTCAGTATGCACAGTCGATGGTGTTTACTCCCTGCGACTTTGCTTTTCCGGCAAATGGAATAAAAGCCGAAGCAACACCAAATACCGAAATGATATTAATTGCCGATGTTGACATTGGTTTATTGCGCGAATTGAACCAGTTTGGAAGTGTTCGCAACCTGAGAGACCGACGACTGGATATTTTCAATTTGAACAAGGTAAAATAGGACAGATTTTAGACAACAAATAATGGAAAATAAAATTCTTTATTGGGGTATTGTAGCCGGAATTATTGTAGTTGCATACATTCTTTCTTTGGTTGCCCGCAAAATACTGGCTCGTATTATTAAACGGAAGTCAGAGAGCTTAAAAGAAGATCCTACAAAATTTGTTTTTTTAAAGAACAGTGTATCTTTTATCATTTATTCAATTGCACTGATTGTTATTTTTCTGATAACACCTTCGTTAAATGACATTGGTAAAGGATTATTTGCCGGGGCCGGAATAATTGCTGCAACAATTGGTTTTGCTTCTCAAAAAGCATTTTCCAATATCTTAAGCGGTATTTTTATTTTGATTTTTAAACCATTTAGCGTTCAGGATACCATTGAACTAAAAGCAGATGTATTAAAGGGTGTTGTGGAAGAAATTACCTTACGTCACACTGTTATACGTGATTATGAAAACCGAAGAATTATTATCCCAAATAGTTTAATTGGAGAAACCATTCTTGTAAACAGCAGTATTGTAGAAGAAAAAATAAACAAACACATTGAGTTTGGAATAAGTTACGATTCAGACATCGATCTTGCAAAATCAATCATTCAGGATGAGATTATTAAACATCCCTTGTTTGTAGATATTAGAGAGCCCAAAGAAAAGAAAAAGAAAAAGCCGGAAATTGTGATGCGGGTTGTTGCCTTATCCGATTTTTCGGTGAATATAAAAGCGTATGCCTGGACGAACTCAAACGACGATGCATTTGTTTTACATTGTGATGTGCTTGAAAGTGTAAAAAAACGATTTGATAAAGAGGGAGTTGAGATTCCGTTCCCATACAGAACCATTGTATTTAAAAATGATAAAAAAGAACAAGTAATACCATAAATCATGGATCATAATGCAAATTCAAGATATTTGATTGTGGCGATCAGACGGTTTTTACGGTCTGTATTGAGTATTAACGACGGCACTGATATTCCTGCCACCATTGAAGGAATTAAGCGCGACATAGGATTTAGAGGTCCTACAGCGTGGATTCTTATCTTTTCCATTTTTATTGCATCAATTGGACTGAATATAAATTCAACGGCTGTTATTATAGGTGCCATGTTAATTTCACCTTTAATGGGGCCGATTTTAGGAATTGGGTTGTCCATTGGTACAAATGACTTTGAAACGCTTGTCAGGTCTTTAAAAAACCTTGGTATTGCGGTATCAATAGCTTTGTTTACTTCTACTTTGTATTTTATTATTACCCCTTTAACCATTGAACAGTCGGAATTACTTGCCCGCACCAAGCCGACCATACTTGATGTTATGGTTGCATTATTTGGCGGTTTTGCAGGAATTTTGGCTGGTTCGCGAAAGGAAAAAACCAATGTTATTCCCGGTGTTGCCATTGCTACCGCTTTAATGCCGCCTCTTTGTACAGCAGGTTACGGATTGGCAACGCTTAAATTAAGCTACTTCTTTGGAGCTTTTTACCTCTTTTTTATCAATTCAGTTTTTATAAGCCTGGCTACATTTCTTGTGGTAAGGTACCTCAAATTCCCCTGGTTTCCTTTTTAAATCCAACAAAAGCCAAAAAGTACCGCATTGTATTAATTACATTTCTCATTATCACAATAATTCCGAGTGCAGTTATTTTTTACAATGTAATTCAGGAAACCCGGTTTACAATTGCCAGCGAAAGTTTTATAAACGACGAATGTGTTTTTGATGGTTCGGAGCTGATCAGTAAAAAAGTGTCATTTTCCGATACCTTGTCAACAATTGATTTGTATTACATCGGAAATGACATTACCGATGACAAAAAATTAGTGCTTCAGGATAAGCTTGCAAAATATGGTTTGTCGGGCGATCAACTTTTCCCGATCACAAAACGGACCTTTGTAAGGGTACATCAGGAAACAGATAATAATATCGATTTTGAGCGAAAGATGGTTGACTTTAACAGCGACCTGCGTTTAAAAATTCTGGAAGATATTTACACGAAGAATGAACAAACTATTCAGGATAAAGATTTAAAAATACAATTACTTGAAGAAGAAATTATGCGCTTGAGTGTAGCTGATACCATTCCTTTTAAGCAAATTGGGCAGGAGTTGAAGTTCCATTTTAAGGATGTGGAAAAGTACTCTTTTGCCAAAGCCACACAGGTAAATTCATTACGCGATACCATTCAGATCGATACCATTCCGGTTTTTCTGATGAACTTTAGCCCGGATGTTTTGGCGGCAGCTAAACCTGAAAAACGCTTAAAAATTGAAGACTGGTTAAAAGTCAGACTTAATTTGAAAGACTTGAAAGTGATTGAATATTAGTAAGATGTTAAACAAGTTGCTGTGAGCTATAATCTATGGCAACTTGTTTAATTCCATTTTTAAAGGTTTCGAATCTTCTCCTGTGTACAAGCTAATGTGTGGGAATGGAATTTCAATGTTGGCCTTATCAAATGCTTCTTTAATATCGATAAAAATAGAATTGCGCAAATCCTTGTATTTTGTTTTTTCAAACCACAGTCCCAGCTGAATGTTTATCCCGCTATCACCAAAATCCTTAAAAATAACCAGTGGCTCGGGCTCATCCAAACAAAGATGATTGTTAGCCAAAACCTCGTTCAAAACCTGTGTTACGCGTCGTAAATCTTCTTTGTATGCAACACTAACTATTACTTCCATTCGCCTGATGGGGTAGCGGGTAATGTTTGTTAACTCGGTTGAAATAATCGTTTGATTTGGAATACGAATCAGTAAATTATCCAATGTTTTTAATTTAATAGAAAGTAAATCGATGGAGTCGACCACGCCCAGTTTGTCGCCAACCCGCACTAAATCGCCAATTTCGAAAGAACGTTCCGAAACCAAAAATATACCGCTAATAATATTGCCAATGCTGGTTTGCGATGCAATACCCAGAACAATACCCATAACTCCCGCTGCACCAAACAAGGCTCCTGCCTGAACCCCCAGCGTTTTTAAAATCAGCAATACAATTAAAATAAAGCCGGTGTATACAATCGCCCGGCGAACAATCATTTTCAGATGTTTGCTTTTGCCGCTGCCCACAATTTTGCCGGCGATAAAAGCCAGTAGCTGAACAACAGATATTCCAATAACGGCAATCAGAATTACTTTAATTGCTTTTTCGCCTGCATCGGCCGGTATTAACTCAGATATATTGAAATCCATACTTTTTAATATTGGGTGATGTGACGAATTAATTGGAAACTACGTTTTAAAACGGTTGTGTTTTCAGGTATCCGCGCTTCTGCTATTTGTTTTAGGTTGGCAATTGAACTGGTGGCACTTCTGGCAAACTGAATATCGCTTAAATTATCGAAACCATTGTACCTTATTTTTACTTTATTGCTTATCATTAATTCGGTGTTTGCGTAAATATTTAAATGAATACCACGCACGGCCAGCCTTTTTACTTCAAGCGATTCTTTCGAGCTGTTTGATATTTCTATCGGACAAATTACAAATTCATTTCCTTTCCGCTCTTCGTTTATCTCCGTATCAAACGAAGTGTAGAGGGCGTAACACAATTCTCCTTCTTTTGGTTCGCCAAACCAGGTTGACGATAAATTGTCAATAGGATGCTCAAAAATTTTATTCTCAGGTTTTACAATTCCTGCATAAATCTGGAAAGTAACCGGCAAATAAACGTAAAACTTAAAAGTTGTGGAAGGGAGAATTGTTAAATTGGTTTTAGGTTTTAACACCAGCGGAAGATCGGGCAATGCTGGAAGAATGCTTATTTCCTGGGTTTTTCCAACCACGCGGTTCAACGAAACATCATCAATATTTTCGTTTCCCGAAACAAGTTTAAACGATAGTACATCGTTTTGCGAATTTATAAGAACTTTAGTATCGTTGATTAATATCTCAGTATCTGAATTCTTTCGCACTGAAATTTTTCCCCATTTAAATGTTTTGTTCATTCTCTAAAATTACTTTTTTCACCTTTTTTATGCTAGCAGATTTAGTTTCTGTTGGGCAGATTTAACAAAATTCAAACAAATTGTATTTTGATTTTACTCAGCTGAGATTTGATTATTCAAAGATAAATAGAAAATAGATTTAACTGCTTTAACTTTAAAAACATTTAAGGCAGCGAAGTGTTTAATAGGATATAAAAATGTATGTCATGAAAAAAATATCACTTTTGCTACTACTTGCGTCTTTTGTTCTCGTGGTTTCGGCACAACAAAATTTTTACGATTTTGGTGTAAAAGACATTGAAGGAAATGCCTTTGATTTGTCAGATTTAAAAGGCAAAAAAGTATTGGTTGTAAATACGGCTTCAAAATGTGGATTAACTCCGCAGTATAAACAACTGCAAGCCTTGTATGAAAATTTTGGTGGCGATGATTTTGTAATTATCGGTTTTCCGGCAAATAACTTTGCCAACCAGGAACCGGGCACCAATGAAGAAATTGTTGAATTCTGCGAAAGAAATTATGGCGTAACTTTCCCGATGATGGATAAAATTTCGGTGAAAGGAGACGACATGCATCCACTTTACCAGTGGTTAACACAAAAATCTAAAAATGGTAAAATGGATTCGGAGGTGGGCTGGAATTTTCAAAAATACCTGATTGATGAAGATGGTAACCTGGTTGATATGGTTGAACCCAAAGTAAAACCCGACGATGAGAAAATAGTAAGCTGGATTAAAAAATAGTAAATCGTATTTTAACTGAACTTTCCCGAAGTAAAACATTATATATTCGCAAGGTGGTTTTGCTACTTTTTTTTATTGTTTAATTGGAATCGTTACGCTCATTTATAGTAAAATGCAAGAATTTACAAAAAAGAATAAAATGGTTGATTTGATTCATTCAAATTATCATTTATTACCTGTTATTCACCGGTTTGGTTTTCGTTTGGGATTTGGCAATAAAACTGTGGAAACACTCTGTGATGAATATAAAATTGACACGGATTTTTTTTTAACCATCGTTAATACATTTCAAAGCAAAGATTTCTTTCCGGAGGAAAAGCTACTTACATTTTCGCCTTTACTTATTATCGATTATTTAAAACGTACGCATCAGTATTACAAAGTGTACTCAATTCCACGTATCGAAAAGTTGATGAACCAGTTGCAAATAAGTGCAGCGGAGCAGAACAGAGAGATGAAAATGATCGAGGAGTTTTATCGGGAATATAAAACGAAATTGCTGAAACATATTTCTGATGAAGAAGATAAAGTGTTTCCATATATCGTAAAGCTGGTTAAAACGCCAACTCAAATTGAAAATAAAAATTTGCAGTTAAGCTTTGAAGAAGAACACGAAAATGTAGATTTGGAAATTGATGATTTAAAAAACCTGATAATCAAATACATCAGCCCGAGATATAATGAGTTAATATGTAATGAGCTACTTATTGAAATTTTTCGCTTTGAAAAGGATATACTAAATCATGCCCGTATTGAAGATACCATATTGATTCCGCAGGTGAAACAACTTCAGTTAAGCATGTAAGTTATGGCACAAGCAGTTATCATATCGCATCCTTCCGAAATTATTCAAAAGGGGCTCATCGCTATTCTCGAGAAGGAGCTTTTTGTGTCGGTTATTTCCTGTACTAATTGTTCCGAAATTGAAAGTAAATATTTAACTATTTACTCCGATTTAGTTGTGATTTTGCCTGCTGAAACCAGCGATCATAATTTATTTGTTAGCTACAGAAGTAAGGCCAGACGACTGTTTCTTGTTGGTGTTGAAAATTCTAAATCCGAAAAACAAACACAGCAATTATTCGACTTGCATATTTCGGTGAACGATTCTCCGGATTTATTAAGCAATCAAATAAATCACTTTTTTAATGTCGAAAATCAAGCCAAAGAAGAAGATGAATTAACTGTGCGGGAGAAGGAGATATTAAGGCTAATTGCACTTGGACATACAAATAAATCAATTGCAAATGAACTGTTTATTAGCACTCATACGGTTATTTCTCATCGTAAAAACATAACCGATAAATTAGGGATAAAATCAATTCCCGGATTAACGGTGTATGCAATAATTCAAAAGATTATTTCACAAACCGATCTGGCTAAAGATAATTTGATGTAAGCATTAATTCCTGTTTTGTCGTTAAATATCCCAACATGTTGGGATATTATTTTGAATAGATCTAAATAGTTTTGCCCCCGGAATTAACAATGTAAAAACATAAAAATGATTAAAAGATCTATTCTATTATTGACACTTTTCCTTTCAGTGTCGGTTATCTATGCACAAAACACTCCGGGCAGTGAAGATGTTTCAATTAACGCCGCTGAAAAATTATTGCAATCCGATTCAAAATTATCGATTGGAGGATACGCACAAATTGATTTTAACCAACCCATAAACGATGGTAAGTACAGTAATGCCAACCTGGATGTACACCGTTTGGTTTTGCTTTTTGCTTATCGTTTTAGCGAAAAAACCAACTTTGTTACAGAAATTGAACTGGAGCATGTAAAAGAAGTTTTTGTGGAACAAGCATTTTTAAACCACGAAATTTCCCCCTGGTTAAATTTTAGAGGCGGCTTGATGTTGGTTCCAATGGGTATTACCAACGAATACCATGAACCGCCAACATTTAACGGAGTGGAACGTCCAAATCTTGACAGCAAAATAGTGCCAACAACCTGGCGCGAAATAGGAGCTGGGTTTACTGGTCGAATTGATAATGCATCGTTAAAATACCAGGTGTACCTGATGAACGGATTTAACGGTTACAATGGAGGTGGTATATTCCGCGGAACCGATGGATACCGGAAAGGGCGACAAAAAGGTGCTGAATCATTTATGAGTTCACCAACGCTTTCAGCAAAAGTTGATTATTACGGGATTCCCGGATTAAAACTGGGAGTAAGCACGTACAATGGTAAGTCTCAGTCATCGTTGTACAATGGCTTAGATAAAGATGACGATGCAGCAATTGCAACAGCAGATTCTTCAGTAATTGGAATCTCCATGTTTGGCGTAGATGCACGTTATAGAACAGGAGGACTGGAAGTAAAAGGCCAATTAAATATTGCAAACAATAAGAACACGGATGAATACAATGATTTTACAGGGAAAGATATGGGGAGTCAAATGTTGGGCTGGTATCTTGAAGCTGGTTATGATTTGCTTTTTGGTGCCGACACCAACCAGCGTTTGGTTCCGTTTATTCGATACGAGAAATACAATACTCATGCAAAAACCGAAGGAAATCTTGAGATTAATAAAGCCTACGACCGCACTGACGTAACTGTTGGCGCCGGTTGGTGGTTAAGTTCAGGAACCGTTTTAAAAGCAGATTATCAGTTTTATAGTGATGCTGCCGATAATTCAAACGGTCAATTTAATTTAGGAATTGGAATCTGGTTTTAAAATGATGAAGGTTTATACATTAACGTTTTTATTCATTGTCCTGGCTTTTACAAACAGCCGGGACAATGATATTTATTCGAACGAACAAGCTGAAAAAATTGCAAAAATTGCTTTAAAAGATAAGAGTATCACTTTACAGGAAAAACTTGAGTTTACTGAGTATTTCGAAAAATCAGAATCGGTTTCATTCTACGTATGTAGCCGCGACAATGCCGAAACATTTTATGTTATTATTTCGCAGGCACCAGGGCGTTATGATTTGTTTGATTATTTGATTGCAGTAAACAGTAATCTGGAAGTTGAACAAGTCAGAGTATTAAAATATCGTTCGGAGCATGGTGGAGAAATAGCTTCTAAAAAGTGGTTGGAACAGTTTGTCGGTTATTCATCGGGTGAATTAAAGTACAAAAAGGATATTTCCGCAATTTCAGGAGCAACTATTTCGGCAAATTCTATTACAAATGATGTACAATTAGTTTTGAATATTCTCAGATCAAATCTGGAAGTGAAATAAATTGTTGAATGAAAACTTCCGCAACATTCTTTCCATTCTTAAAATCATTCCAACACTTAAAACTGTCAGAATGATTTTAAATTTTGTGCATTACTTTCCGATACAGAAACTGGCAAAAATATGTCCAAGTACTTCATCTGTAGATATTTCGCCGGTGATTTCACCTAGATAGTGCAAACATTCACGAATATCCTGGGCTAAAAAGTCACCTGTAATCTGCATGTCTAAACCATTCAAAACGCGCAAAATTGCTTCATGTGCATTTTTTAGTATCTCGTAGTGGCGGGCATTGGTTACAATAATATCTTGTTGCGATGCAGCATCAAGATTTATGGAATGAATCATATAGTCAATCAGTTCATCCATATTTTCTTTTTGTTTGGCCGCAATAAATACCATCTTTTCATTGTCGGTGAGTTCTAAAACTTCGAGCTGCTGAATGGTTTGTTCCTGTCCCGAATCAATTTTATTGGCAACAATAATAAGTGTCTGACTGTGTGAAATCCGTTCCCTGATTTTACTTATTCGTTGTTCAATAATCGGGTAGGGGTTTTCGGTGTCAACTACCAGCAAAACCACAGTGGCCATTTCCAGTTTACTGTAACTGCGTTCAATTCCAAGGTTTTCGATGTGGTCTTCGGTTTCACGTATTCCGGCGGTGTCGAAAAAACGGAATGCCGTACCATGAATATTTACAACATCTTCAATAACATCGCGTGTGGTTCCATGAATATCGGAAACAATAGCTTTGTCTTCGTTTAACAATGCATTTAGCAGGGTCGATTTCCCAACGTTGGTTTCACCAACAATGGCAACTGGAATCCCGTTTTTTATTGCGTTTCCGAGCTGAAAAGAATTTTTTAGATTGCGAATCAGAACTTCTATTCTTTCTGTCAGATTTCGAAGTTCCGAGCGATTGGCAAATTCCACTTCCTCTTCACTAAAATCGAGCTCCAGTTCAACCATTGCAGTAAAATGAAGAAGCTGGTCGCGCAGTGCTCCAATTTCTTTTGAAAAACCACCCCGCATTTGGTTAATTGCCAATTTATGTGCTGCAGCATTCGACGATGAAATAACATCGGCAACTGCTTCGGCCTGCGATAAATCCATTTTGCCATTTAAAAAGGCGCGTTGTGTAAATTCTCCGGGCAATGCCAATCTGGCTCCGTTTTGAATTAAAACTTCAAGTATTTTTTGTTGAATATAAGTTGATCCGTGACAAGCAATTTCAATACTGTTTTCTCCGGTAAAAGAATGTGGCGCTTTAAACAGACTAACAACTACTTCATCAATTACCTCAGCATCAGAAATAATTTGACCAAAGTGAAGTGTATTGGCTTTTTGATTCGCCAGCACTTTGCCTTCTTTGGGGCTTTTAAATATTTTATCGGTAATACTTATCGCCTCGCTTCCCGAAAGACGAATGATTGCAATGGCTCCAATTCCCGGAGATGTTGATATAGCACAAATAGTTGACTGATCGAGCATTGTATTTTTATCTTATGGGCACAAATATACAATACCATTTTTATTCGTCCCGAAAAATAAGCTAAACTAAAATGTAAAACAGTAATGAAATGATTTGTTATACGGTAATGAGGAACTAAAAATGAGCCTTTTTGTTTTTTTTGAAATAAATTACAGGAAGTTCTTTTGTTTTCAATTGCTTTTTATGCAGCCAAACGGTTTGTAATCTTTCTGCCATAAACGCAGGAAGTCTTTTTTGATAAGCATCATCCCTGGGGAAATCGGAGCGTTTTTCAAGCTCAAATAATAAGGCGAATAACCAATTCATGTATTCTTCGAAAAGCTCCCAACGGGTAACAAACATGTTAAACGAGTATAGTTTATTCGCATTAAAAACGGCGTCAAAACTATCCACGTACTCCGGCTGTAGTTCAGATAAAATTGTACGCGTAAGTACAATGTCTTCAGCTCTGTGTCGCCTTGTGTATTGCTCCGCAACCGAATATTTAAAAACTTTACTGATCGGTAAAATTATATCGTAATCCTTTAAAATTTCTTTAATTTCTTTTGACGACAAAATATATTTGTGCCATTTTTTAATGTTACCGGTATAATAAAGTCCAATGCGTTTTTTCCGAATGCCGATTAAATAGTGCGGAATTGAGAGAAGCTTGTGGAAAACCGATTTTTTAGTTGTAAAATAACGACGGTAATGTGAAGTGCCAACAATTTTGTGCTGCTGGTTTTTCCAAATCCAGTACCATCCGGTTAATTCGCTGTAAAATGGATTTTTTTCAGAAATATTTATGCCGCTATCATCTGCGATAAATCCTGACTCGATTTTGGAGTGGACTTTACCAACCTGAAGTGGAATATAAATAGGATCCAAATCCGGTATTCTTTCTTTTTGATGACATGCTACATAGATTTTTGCTGTGCTCATAGTTCAATATTCCTAATTTAGCGCGAAATTAACAAACAAATATTAAATTGATTTTTATAAATTGATTTTTATAAATTGATTGGTACATCATTTAATTAAAGTGGATACTTATGGATAATATATTGAAGCAGACCGTTGAAATTCTCAGAAAATCGAACTATACCATTGCTTTTACAGGAGCCGGTATTTCAGTAGAAAGTGGAATTCCTCCTTTTAGAGGAGAACACGGGCTGTGGAACAAATACAATCCGGAAGTTCTGGACCTTGGCTATTATTTAGATCATGCAGAAGAATGCTGGGTGTACATTCGCGAAATATTTTACGACTTTTTTGCCGATGCGCATCCCAATCCTGCTCATTTGGTTTTAGCTGAAATGGAACAAAAAGGATTGCTCAAATCAGTGATAACTCAAAATATCGATAATTTACATATTGAAGCCGGAAATAAAGTAGTTCACGAATTTCATGGAAACTCAAAAAAACTAAAGTGTTTAAAATGCGGTAAAGTTTATGCTGCAAATGAATTCGATTTTAAAAATATTCCGCCAAGGTGTAAGATTGATAATGAAATTTTAAAACCAGACTTTATCTTTTTTGGCGAAGGAATTCCGGCCAATGCTTATTCCAATTCGTTTGCCGATGCCGAAAAAGCAGAAGTTTGTATCATTATAGGTTCTACCGGAGAAGTTACTCCGGCTTCGTACGTGCCGCGCACCGCAAAGCAGGCAGGTGCTACTATTATCGAAATTAACCCAGAAGAATCGTCGTTTACACATGCCGTAACCGACATTCACTTAAAAGGAAAAGCTTCAGAAATAATGACAAAACTGGCAAAGGAATTATTTTGAACTTTTCAACCAAATGTTTGAAGTTTAAGTGCAATTACATAAATATTCGTTGATTTAAGAAACTTTATAATCGCTGCTTTTCATTAAAACTTTAGAACATTTATATTTGCACATCCAAAAATGGAAACTCTAAAAATTTAAAATATGAGCTTATTAGAAGGAAAAACGGCTATAATTACCGGTGCTTCACGCGGTATTGGAAAAGCCATTGCTTTAAAGTTTGCACAAGAAGGTTGTAATGTTGCATTTACCGACCTGTTTGACGATGAAAACATGAAAGCTACTGAAGCTGAACTAAAAGAGTTGGGAGTTCAGGCAAAAGGTTATGCTTCCGACGCCAGTAACTTTGAAGATACTGACCGCGTAGTTAGCGAAATTGTAAAAGATTTTGGACGTATTGATGCATTGGTAAACAATGCAGGTATTACTAAAGATACATTATTAATGCGTATGACTGAAGACCAGTGGGATGCAGTTATTAACGTAAACCTAAAATCGGTTTTTAATTTTACAAAAGCTGCACAAAAAACGATGTTAAAACAACGCAGCGGTTCTATTATCAATTTAAGTTCGGTTGTTGGTGTTAGCGGAAACGCAGGACAGGCCAATTATTCAGCATCGAAAGCAGGTATTATTGGATTTACAAAATCGATAGCCCGCGAATTGGGTTCTCGTGGAATTCGTTCGAATGCCATTGCACCGGGATTTATTATTACTGAAATGACAGGTAAAATTCCTGAAGATGCGAGAAAAGCATGGGAAGCTTCAATTCCGTTAAAACGTGGCGGAACTCCAGAAGAAGTTGCCGGTGTTGCAACTTTCCTTGCTTCTGAATTGTCGTCGTACGTGAGCGGACAGGTAATTACTGTTTGTGGAGCAATGAATACCTAGGAAATACAAAGTATTAAGGATATTTGATAAATTAGCAGTTTGAAATTTCAGACTGCTTTTTTTATGCAATACAGAGGCCTTTTTATTGGACTAACCACAATCGATATTCAATATTTTGTTGACATTTTTCCCCAATCGAACATAAAAGTTAAAACCAATCCACCCGATATTTTGGTTGGCGGCCCTGCTACCAATGCTGCGGTTGCTTTTTCGTATTTAAACGACGGCGCAAATTTGGCAACAGCAATTGGAGACAATTCGTTTACTGCTTTTATTCAAAAAGATTTTAAGCGTACTCAGATTGATTGTGTTGATTTGGTTGCTGCTCAAAAAAATAATCCGGTTGTGGCCTCCGTAATCACTTCCGAAAATGGTGCCAGAAATATTTTTACTTACAATCCTGCCGAAATTAAATCGGAGATTAATGTGGAGCAACTTTTTGAGACCACCGATCCGCAAGTGATACTACTTGATGGATTTTACCCGGAATTTGGAATTCAATGTGCGCAACTGGCCAAGGAGAATGGTATTCCGGTGGTTCTTGATTGTGGAAGCTGGAAACCACAATACAATGAACTACTAAAATATGCTGATGTCGTTATCTGTTCAGCCGATTTTCTTCCGCCCAATTGTACTGATTCCGGTGATGTGTTTGTTTTCTTAAAATCGAAAAATAGTAAGGAAATTGCTATTTCACGAGGAGATAAGAGTATTCTTTATTCTGATTATGATAAATTTGGTGAAATTGAAGTTGAAAACACCTTTGTTGTTGATACGCTTGGAGCGGGTGATTTTTTACATGGCGCGTTTTGTTATTACTACCTGGAAAGTAGTTTTATCTCCGCCTTGTCGAAAGCAGCTCTTTTGGCTTCCAATACCTGTAAGTTTAAAGGTACTCGCGATTGGTTGAAGAAATAAGGATGGCGTTTTGGAAAATATTCCGTAAATTGTTTTTGCGAAGGGAAAATAAGGTTTAGTATGTTAAATAAGTCTATAGCGTACCGATTGAGTATATACATATCGCTGGCCGTGATAGGTGTATTTATTGTGTTTATTGCTATTTATTTTCTTTTTAATCGTCAGTTAATTGAAGAGAATGTTGAAAATAAGGCAATTACAATTAGTTCCGAAATTACCGGCGAAGTGAATCAATATGTGGTATCGGTAAGGGAAATAACATCTAACATATCTGAGCAAATTATTTATTATAGTAAGCAGAATCAATCTGAGCATTTTCTAACCAGCCTGGTAAATAAATATTCATACATAAATGCCATCCATGTAAACATTGATTCAACAGTATTTGATGTGGATTACAAAAACTATTACTGTTACCGGGTTGGTGATTCCATTCGTTTGCAAAAAGCAAATATTCCTTTTGAAAATTGTTTGAAACTAGAACCGTCGAGTGCACCATTGGTTGTCAAACAAATTCCGGGATGGACAGAACCGTTTTTATGCAAGAAAAACAACAAAGTGGTTGTGGCAATGTATTTCCCTATTGTGCAAAAAAGTAGTATTGGTAAAGATGTAGTTGTTGGAGAGGTATTTTGTGAACTATCGCTTCTTGAAGTAAATAACTCGGTGAATAAAGTCAAAGTGGGAGATAATGGTTTTGCTTTTATTGTCTCGCGTAGCGGTGTTTATATTACACATCCAATTGAAGAGTGGATTTTGAATAAGAATATTTTTAATCTGTCGAAATCGGTTTTTGATGTCGAAAAGTTTGATGTTGCTGCAATTCAATCCGGTAAGAAATCGGGAACTCTTGTTGCCTATCCCGAGTTGTATGACTATAAAAAAAGCTGGGTATATTATGCTCCTGTTACCGAAAATGGTTGGATATTAATTTTTGTATTACCTTTTAATGAATTGTACGAACCGTTGTACTTACCCATTTTACAAATGCTTTTTTTCTCTGTTTTAGGTATCCTTGTGATTTATTTGTTGGTTACGTATATCACAAACAAGCAAATACAACCGCTTAGTTCGGTTACGCAACAACTTAAGCTGTTTAGCCGCATTGCAGGAAACCTTAAAGATGATTCTGAAAACGAGGTGGCACAGCTTTCGCAAAGTTTAAATTTAATGCGTACCTGGTTTGAAAAGTATAAGGTTACCCGTTCAGTGGAAGATCAGAAACGTGAAATAAGAGAACGTGATATCGATCAGGCATCCGAAATACAACGAAGCTTTATTAAAACTGAATTTCCGGCTTTCCCCGAAAGAAAAGATATTGACTTGCATGCCGTGTATAAACCTGCCAGTGGGGTAAGCGGCGATTTGTTCGATTATTTCTTTGTGAATGAAAAACAGCTTGTTTTTACCATTGGCGATGTGTCGGGGAAAGGAATTCCGGCAGCATTTTTTATGAGTGTTGCACAAACAATCATAAAAAGTAATGCAAACAAACCAAGGCCTCGCGAAATAGTTGAAGCAGCAAACACCGATTTATTTACCAATAATCAGCACCAGTTTTTTCTTACCTTATTTTTAGGGGTTTTAGATGTTGAAAGCGGAATACTTACTTATTGTAATGCAGCGCATACTGCTTCGTATATTTTAAAAGAGGACGGGAAACTAATTGATTTGGCCCAGTCGCATGGTTTGCCCTTGGGTTTGTATCACGATAAAAAATATGCGGAAGCCAAAATTCAGCTTGAAAAAGGCGACTGTGTAGTTCTGTATACCGATGGTGTAACCGAACTTAACGATTCAAACCGTTTGCAATACGGAAACGAACGTTTAGAACAAAACCTGAAAATAATGGGGGGACTTTCTGCAGCTGATATTGTTACGAAAATAGAGAAAAGCCTGAATCAATTTATGGGTGAATCAAAACAATCGGATGACATCAGTATTCTCATTCTCAAGTACAAGCCTTGATTACATCTTTACCCTCAGTTTTAATAACTTTAAACATCTGTTTGTTAATACTATAAGCAAAATAAAATGGTTTTTGTCTTGTATATTGGAATAATAATATACCTTTGGAGCGTTAATTTTTAGATTTATAAAAAGAAATTGCATTTCGAATGTCTGGTAATTAGCAAGTTGGTCTTTATTTATTGATTTTTAGTTTAAACCGGACGGCTCATCTTTCCTGTGTTTTCCCGATGTTATTTCAATCCTTATTTAAGTTTCTTATTTGTTGTATTCAAGTAACTACTGGAAGTAATCCATTTTGAAATGGTTTGCTGTTGGTTCTCAATAGTTAAAGAAAATTTTTAATTTATTTTAAATAATAACAAATGAACATTTACATTGGTAACTTGCCTTTTAATTTAGGCGAGGAAGATTTGAGAGAAATCTTCGAAGAGTACGGCGAAGTAACAACAACTAAAATTATTTCTGACAAATTTTCTGGAAGAAGTAAAGGTTTTGGATTCGTTGAAATGGAAAGCGATGAAGAAGCAAACAAAGCTATCCAAGAATTGAACAACGCTGAAGTAGGCGGAAGAAACATCAAAGTTAACGAGTCTAAACCTCGCGAAGACAACGATCGTCGCGGTGGTGGTGGTGGTGACCGTCGCGGTGGTGGTGGTTACCAACGCAGAGAACGCTACTAAAATGAAAGGTACCGTAAAATGGTACGATGAAGTAAAGGGTTTTGGATTTATCCAGTCTGACGAGAACAAAGATTTATTTGTTCATCGTTCAGGGGTTAAAGATAGTGTATTTGCACTCGAAGCTGGCCAAATGGTCGAATTCGAAGCTCAAGAAAGTAACCGTGGACCGGTAGCCATTAATGTTGAAGTAATTTAACATACCATATTTAAAAGGGATTCAAAAATTGAATCCCTTTTTTTTGTTTGTATCTGACCAAATAATTATACTTTCGGGTTGAACATAACCTTTGTAATTGCATGAGTGAAATAGTTTATTTGAACGGTGAATTTTTAGAAAAAGAGCAGGCCAAAATTTCGCCAAACGACCGTGGATTTATTTTTGCCGATGGAGTGTACGAAGTAGCCAAGTATTACAATGGCAAAGCATTTCGTTATAAAGATCATCTGGATCGTTTGGAAAGAAGTTTGGCTGAACTTAACATACATTATTCTGAAACAGATAAACTGGATAAGGTGTTTACTGAATTGCTCGTTCGCAATAATATGCTAAACAAACATGCCGGTATTTATCTGCAAATCACACGGGGTGTCGAAAAACGAGTTCATCATTTTCCGGTAGATATTATCCCCACCGTTTACGCTTTTGCATTTGATTTACCATCTGCAACAGACAAACTTCAGAATGGTATTAAAGTTATCACAGAGGAGGATATTCGTTGGCAACGCTGCGACATAAAATCGGTTTCTTTACTTCCAAACACAATGCTTTACAACAAAGCGGTTGAAAGTGGAGCAGGGGAGTGTATTCTAATTCGCGACGGAAAAGTTACAGAAGCGACTCATTCAAGTGTGTTGGCCGTAAAAAATAACAAGCTAATTACCCGCCCGCTTTCAAATTTAATTTTACCCGGAATTACGCGAAAAGTAGTCCTCGAAATTTGCTCTGCCAATAATATACCGATCGAAGAGCGCCTGTTTACAAAAGAGGAGTTGTACAACATGGATGAATTATTTATTTCGGGAACCGGCAGTGAAATTACACCGGTTGTTCAGGTAGATAATGTGAGAATTGGTGATGGTGAAGCCGGAAAAATAACACGTTTTCTTCAACAAAAATTTTTCGAAATGGTATCCTGATCTACAGTTGGATTTCTTTTTGTCATCCCAAAAGAATATCAACTAATTGAACTCCAGTCGAAACTGGTATCTTTTGTTGAAAGTAGATTTTTAAGCAACAACTGATTTTCTTCCTTTTGTAAAAAAGGGTCTTCATCCAGAATGTCATTGGCTACATTTCGGGCTAGCTGAAGTATTTCACCATCTTTTCCAAGATTGGCAATTTTCAAATCAAAACCTATCCCACTTTGTTGTGTTCCTTCCAAATCGCCCGGGCCTCTTAACTTCATATCCACTTCAGCTATTTCGAAACCGTCGTTTGTGCGAACCATGGTTTCCAACCGTTTGCGGCTTTCAGTGCTTAATTTGTACGAAGACATTAGTATACAGTACGATTGTTCGGCTCCTCGCCCAACGCGGCCGCGCAATTGGTGAAGCTGGGACAATCCGAATCGTTCAGAACTTTCAATAACCATAACAGCTGCATTTGGCACATCAACCCCTACTTCAATAACCGTTGTAGCTACCATTATTTGTGTCTCGCCTCGTTTAAAAGCCTGCATGGCATTCTCTTTAATGGCAGGTTTCATTTTCCCATGTACCATACTTATTTTAACATCAGGAAACGCTTCCGAAATGTGCCTGAACCCTTCTTCCAGATTTTTGTAATCCATTTTTTCCGATTCAGAAATAAGCGGATATACGATGTATACCTGAGTTCCTTTATCTATTTGTTGTTGTAAAAAATTATAAAGCTGCTTTCTCCTGTTTTCATAAAAATGCATGGTTTGTATCGGTTTGCGGCCGGGAGGCAGTTCATCTATCACCGAAACATCCAAATCGCCATACACTGTCATGGCCAATGTTCTCGGAATTGGTGTTGCAGTCATCACCAAAATGTGCGGCGGAATTAAATCATTTTTCTGCCATAGCTTTGCGCGCTGAGCAACTCCAAAACGATGCTGTTCGTCAACAATTACCAGCCCCAGCTTTTTAAATACAACCGTGTTCTCTATTAATGCGTGAGTCCCGATTATTATTTGCATTTCGCCCGATTGTAAAGCGGCATGCAGCACCTTGCGTTCTTTCGCTTTATTTGATCCGGTGAGTAAGCCCACGTTGATGTTCATCCCCATCAAAAACTTGGAAATGGATTGGTAGTGTTGTTGTGCCAGTATTTCGGTTGGTGCCATTAAACAACTCTGAAACTCGTTATCCATGGCCAAAAGCATGGTCATAAGAGCAACCAGTGTTTTACCACTTCCAACATCGCCCTGCAACAATCGGTTCATTTGCGTATTCCGGTTTACATCAATTCGTATTTCGCGGATTACCTTCTTTTGTGCATTTGTAAGTTCAAACGGTAAAAATTTATCGTAAAAAGTATTGAAATTATAACCCACTCTTTCGAAATGAAAACCTTTAAATTTTTGATCGCGATTGTGTTTGATCGCCAAAATTTTAAGCTGAATAAAGAACAGTTCTTCAAATTTTAGCCTGAATCGTGCATTTTTAAGGTGAATTGTATCCGCCGGTTTATGAATATTAATTAAGGCCTTTTCCAGCGGCATAAGTTTTAGTTTCGAAAGCAGAAAATCCGGAAGTGTTTCTTTTATTTTTTCCTTTGCCAGGCTGATCAGCGTTAACTGAAATTTATGTATCGATTTTGAATTCAGATACTTTTTTTTCATGTTTTCAGACGTAATGTAATACCCCTGAAATAATCCCGCCGGATTCAATTGCTTTTCTTCTTCCGACTCAAGTTCCGGATGAACAACACTAATTTTACCCGCAAATAAGGATGGTTTCCCAAAAACAGTATAGGTTTTGAATTTCTTCAAATTTTCAATTTGCCACTTAATACCGCGAAACCATACCAATTCAATGCTGCCGGTATCGTCGTAAAACCGCGCACTTAGCCTTTGTTTTGGTCCGCTCCCAATGGTTTCAATTTGTTTAATTACACCTTTTACCTGGATAAATGGCATTTCGGTATGGATCTCCGAAATTTTATAATATTTAGTTCGGTCGATGTATTTGTAAGGATAATAATAGACCAGGTCTCCGAAAGTTTTAATTTTCAGTTCCTTATTTAAAGTTTCCGCGCGCTTTGGACCAACACCGGGTAAAAATTGTATTTCCGTTTCTAGAAAATCTGGCATGAAGCAAATATACTTATTCGCTATTTTAATCAAAAAACTCTTTTATGAAATAATTCTTGAATACTTAAGTTAAATAGGTATAGTTTTTGTTAAATACCAAAACACAACTTTCTATAAGAATTCTTAAAATATGCCGGAAATTCGGTTTAACTAAATGGAAAGGAATATATTTATAAAAAAAACGGTTTGTTATAAATGTAACAAATCATGAAAGAAAACGACCAATTGAAAAAATAAACCATGAAGGACAAAATTATTGAATTAGAAAACATTGTAAAAAATTACAAAGTAGGTACCCAGGTAGTACGCGCACTTCGCTCAGTTTCAATAAATATTTTTAAAGGAGAATATGTTGCCATAATGGGGGCTTCAGGTTCCGGGAAATCAACACTAATGAATATTATAGGTTGTTTGGATACTCCAACCAGTGGTAAATATGTGTTAAACGGAAAAGATGTAAGTCGTTTGTCGGACGACAGTCTGGCCGAAATCAGAAATTCAGAAATAGGATTTGTTTTTCAGGTTTTTAATTTATTACCCCGAAATACAGCGCTCGAAAATGTAATGTTGCCTTTGGTTTATTCGGGCATAAAAAAAGCAGAGCGAAAACGTTTGGCAGAAGAAACCTTAATTGATGTAGGTTTGGACGATCGGATGACACACAAACCAAACGAACTTTCAGGAGGTCAACGTCAGCGCGTTGCAATTGCCAGGGCTTTGGTGAATAAACCTGCATTGCTTTTGGCCGATGAGCCAACCGGAAACCTTGATTCGAAAATTTCGGAAGAAATCATGAAATTATTTGCCGAAATTCACCGAAAAGGGAACACCCTGGTTATGGTAACACACGAAGAAGACATTGCTAAGCACGCTCATCGTATTATTCGACTAAAAGATGGTGAGGTAGAATCGGATATTATCAATGAAAATCCGATTTATTAGAGATACAAATACAATCGAGTTTAAATTTGAATAGCACAATAAAACTTATCCCGATAACATGGTTTGTCGGGATATTTTTTTGATAATTTTGATGAAAATTCACAAAAATGGGAAAAGAGTTTAAAGTATACACAAAAACCGGTGACGACGGTACTACAGGACTGGTTGGTGGCAACAGAGTAAAGAAATACGATCTCAGACTGGAAGCTTACGGAACGGTGGACGAATTAAATGCATCGATTGGAATTGTTCGATCGTACGAGATGGATGAAGATATTCGCGTGTTATTGACCGAAATACAAAATAAACTTTTTAACATTGGTTCGCGTTTGGCATCGGATGAAAGAGGCGATGCAATGACCGCAAATCTAGCTGTAAAATACGAAGATATTGAAGTGCTTGAAAAGGCAATCGACAGGTTTGAAGAAGGACTTCCTGAACTTCGTAATTTTATTCTGCCCGGAGGCGAACTGTCAATGGCTCAGTGTCATATGGCACGTACAATTTGCAGAAGAGCTGAACGTAGAATCGTTGAATTTGCCGAACAAACACCTGTGCAAACAGAAATTATTAAATACATTAATCGTTTATCCGATTTTTTGTTTGTATTGGCCCGAAAGCTGGGTAATAACAATGGAGTAGAAGAAACGGCCTGGAATCATTGATATTTTTTTTTGCAGAAAATATTTTCGTGTCATTTTTTTATTATATTCGCGCCAACGTAAAAAATGGGTTTAACCACGTAAATTTTAGCACATGTATTGGACTCTTGAATTGGCATCGAAATTAGAAGATGCTCCTTGGCCGGCAACTAAAGATGAATTAATCGATTTTGCAATTCGTTCTGGCGCTCCGCTTGAAGTTATTGAAAACTTGCAGGAGATTGAAGATGAAGGTGAAATGTATGAAAGTATTGAAGATATTTGGCCTGATTATCCAAGTAAGGACGATTTCTTTTTTAACGAAGACGAATATTAAAAGAAGAAATATATAAAAGCATCTGTCTGTTGACAGGTGCTTTTTTATTTCTTATTCCTGCAACTATATCACCTCGAATACTTATCTAACTTGTTATTGCTACTTTAAATAATTGGATTGTCTTCCATTTATGAGGAATTACTTTGCCTGAAACCATCTTCTCTCGCCATAATTTCTTCTTTCATAATTCTGTATTTATCGTCTGGAAACCAATAAGAATGATCTTTTTTTATATTTTCAAATCGTTTCCGGAATTCGCTACTTTTCCTAAACTTTAATTTCAATTAAATTTGCTCTATAATTCTTGTATATAACCAATTGAATTTCTTATTTTTGACAGAATAGAACAGAACAGATTTTTAATACTATACCAATGAAGAAAACCACATTAAGCCTATTACTTCTGCTGTTGTCAGCAAGTATTTTTGCACAAAATGAAAATTTTGAGTTTCTAAATTCAAATTTACCTTTCGACGAAAGAGTCGATATTCTGGTTTCTCAAATGACTCTCCAGGAGAAAGTCGATCAACTTGTTTATACCTCCAAAGCCGTGGAAAGATTGCAGGTGCCGGAGTACAACTGGTGGAATGAATGTCTGCACGGTGTTGCCAGAGCCGGATATGCTACTGTTTTCCCTCAATCCATAACAATTGCAGGATCGTGGGATAAAGATCTTATGTTTCGGGTGGCTACTGCAATTTCCGATGAAGCAAGAGCCAAACACCACGAGTTTGTGCGTAACGGCAAACGGGGAATTTATCAGGGACTTACATTTTGGTCGCCCAATATTAACATCTTCCGCGATCCAAGATGGGGAAGAGGGCATGAAACCTATGGAGAAGATCCATTCCTGACAGGTGTATTAGGGGCCGAATTTGTAAAAGGATTACAAGGAGACGACCCGAAATACCTGAAAGTTGTAGCTACTGCTAAACATTATGCTGTTCATTCGGGCCCCGAACCGCTGCGGCACGAATTTAATGCAAAAGTTAGCGAACTCGATTTACGCGAAACGTACTTGCCGGCATTCCGGACTTTGATTCAAGACGCTCATGTTTACTCTGTAATGGGTGCATACAATCAGTTTCGTGATTTTCCTTGTTGTGCGAGCCCTGAATTGTATTCTATATTACGAAATGATTGGGGATTTAAAGGATATATTGTTTCGGATTGTTGGGCCATTTCCGATTTTTATAAATACCAGGGATTTTCGGCAGGTCCGGCTGAGGCTTCTGCAGCAGCAGTAAAAGCCGGTACCGATTTAAATTGCGGTAATTCTTATCCATACCTAATGGAAGCTGTTGAAAAAGGACTGATCACAGAGGATGAAATTGATGTGTCGGTTAAACGTTTAATGATGGCGCGTTTTAAGTTGGGCATGTTCGACTCCGAAAAAGATGTTTCTTTTGCTCAAATACCTTATTCTGTAAATACATCTTCCGCAAATGACAAACTCTCATTGGAAGCCGCCCATAAAAGTATTGTACTATTAAAAAACGAAAACAGTATTTTACCCTTGTCAAAGGACATTAAGAAGCTTGCTGTAATTGGGCCAAATGCCGACAACTGGGAATCGTTGGTGGGTAACTACAACGGAATTGCTAAAAATCCAATTACTGTATTAAAGGGTTTGCAGAAGAAATTGGGAAGCACTGAAATATTATTTGCTGAAGGAAGTCATTTGGCAGATGGAGTTAGTAATTTGAGCGCAATTCCATCGAAATATTTAATGACTGCCGATGGTAAACAGGGTGTTGTTGGAGAGTATTTCAACAATGCAAAACTGGAAGGAGAACCGGCATTTACAAGAATTGATGAAAACATTAATTTTTACTGGGAAAAAAATGCACCCAAACCTGAACTTAACGATGACGATTTTAGTGTACGTTGGTCCGGTTATTTGGTTCCTCCTATTTCCGGAGAATTCAACATTGGATGTTGGGGAATGCCAAAGCTGGAAGTTTGGCTCGAAGGAGAAAAGGTTTTAGCACACAGTTCGGAACATCATGCATTTTACCACGAAAAGGCGGTTCAGTTGGAAGCAGGTAAAAAATACAAATTTGTTTACGAATACTCCAACGATTATGGCGATGGTGATGCAAAACTATTATGGACAATGCCAAACAATAACATGCAACAGGAAGCTGTAGAGGTGGCAAAACAAGCTGATGCAGTTGTTCTGGTACTTGGTCTTTCACAGAGGTTAGAAGGAGAAGAGATGCCAATTCATGTAGATGGATTTTCGGGAGGCGACAGAACTCACCTTAAATTACCCGAAACACAACGTGAGTTGATGAAGGCAGTTGCAGCAAGCGGGAAGCCTGTAATTTTGGTATTACTAAACGGTAGTGCACTAGCGGTAAACTGGGCCAATGAAAATCTGGCAGCCATTATTTCTGCAGGATATCCCGGGCAGGAAGGTGGCACTGCTGTTGCCGACGTATTGTTCGGAGATTACAATCCTGCAGGTCGGTTGCCTGTTACCTATTACAAGTCGGTTGATCAACTTCCGGCCTTTGAGGATTATAACATGACAGGCCGCACCTATAAATATTTTACAGGTGAACCGCTTTATCCGTTTGGCTATGGTTTAAGCTACACAAGCTTTACCTATTCTGATTTGAAAGTAAATAAAAAGGCAAAAGTTGGTGAAACTATTCATGTAAGTATTAATGTTACAAACTCGGGAAACAGAGACGGCGAAGAAGTTGTGCAGTTGTACCTTAAAGATGAAATCGCATCAACTCCACGTCCTAAACTACAACTGGAAGGATTTGAACGTATCTTTTTAAAAGCGGGTGAGTCAAAAACGCTGGAGTTTGAATTAACTCCACGTCAGTTTTCCATTATTGGTGCCGATGATAAAAGAATTATTGAAAGTGGTTCGTTTACCGTATTTGTTGGCGGTGGTCAACCGGATACTGAAGCCACTAAGGTTGTTTCTGCCAAAGTTGAATTAACGGGCAAAAATAAATACATCGAATAAAATATTTCGAATAATAGTGAACCTGCTTTCATAACGAGAGCAGGTTTTTTTGTGTATTTATTTTTCTGATACTAACAAAAGTTTGATAGCTGAAATAAATTTGTTTTGTAATCCTTTCTGAATGAGTAATTAAAATTCTTTTAAGTGAGGATGATGAAAAAACATATGTCTACTTTTTGGTTTGTTTACTATAATGTTGTAAATTGTTGTAAAACCAATCGCTGTTTAATTTTATAAACCTTTATTATCATGAAAAAATATCTAATGTTATTTTTGATGGCTGTGGCCATCGTAATTGTTTCGTGTGAAAAATCGGAAGAAATTTCTGTTGTATCTGAACAAACTGAATTTGTTACACATTCAGAAGTTGTTATTCCCGGGCAGTACATTGTGCTTTTGGAATCAACAGGACTAAAATCAGCTTACTCAAATAAACAGGAAGCCGATCTTGCTGTTTTAAGAAAAGCACAAACGATTAGTTCTGCTGCAAAAATTGATTTGGGAGAAGTAAAGATGATTTATAGCGCTGCTTTGGAAGGAGTAGTTGCAAATTTGACTGAGGAGGATGCCAAAGAACTTCAATTTGCTGAAGGCGTTAAAGGTGTTTATCCTGACAAAATGGTAACCTTGAAAAAACCAGGTACCGTTCCAACAGATCCTCCGGCTGAAACAATACCTTACGGAATAACACGTGTTGGCGGAAGTACAACTTACTCCGGAAGTCATAAAGCCTGGATTATTGATACCGGAATTGATATGAATCACCCTGATTTAGTAGTGGATCAGGTGAATGGACAAACCTTTGTAACCAGAACTTATACTCCGGAAGATGACAATGGACACGGTACACACTGTGCCGGAATTGTTGCTGCTGTTGATAACGAAATTGGAGTAGTTGGTGTTGCTGCCGGTGCTACTGTAGTGCCTGTTAAAGTATTAGACAAAAGAGGTTCAGGTGCTTACTCGCAAATTATTGCCGGTGTTGAGTATGTAATGGCCCATGCAAGTGCTGGCGATGTTGCGAACATGAGTCTTGGTGGTGGCGTTTACGAACCAATTGATTTAGCTGTAGTTGAATTGGCAAATTCAGGCGTTCTTGTAGCTTTGGCAGCAGGAAATGAGAGTGACGACGCAAATAATCATTCTCCGGCAAGAGCGAATGCTGATAATATTTATACCGTTTCAGCAATGGATGTGAATGATAATTTCGCATCTTTCTCTAACTACGGAAATCCACCTATCGATTACTGTGCACCAGGAGTATCAATACTTTCTACTTACAAAGGAGATACCTATGCAACAATGAGTGGTACTTCAATGGCAGCTCCCCATGTTTGTGGTTTGCTTTTAGTTACTAACGGAAATATAGTAACCGATGGGTATGTAAACGGAGACCCTGATGGCAACGCTGACCCAATAGCACATAATTAGTTGAATTAAAAAAGAATCCCGATTGGTATAATGCAGAAAGGCGCAGTTTAAAACTGCGCCTTTTTTATTACCCTTCGTATAGTGTCTTATCTGCCAATTCTATACGAAAATTTTACAAGAAAAATATTGTTGGGTTGCTCATCAAAAAGATCTCCAATATCGTTGTTGAAATTAAATTTGCCTATGTTGGTATAACTGTTTCTATTTTGCGACCACACCAGGTAAACGATCGAACCGGGCCGGTATTCCCAACGCAAAACCAGATTGGATAAAAACTCTTTTACATTAAAATCGGGTTTGTCAAAACTGTAATCATTTATTCCATCCTGATTGTCATCGATCAAATAGATTTCGTCTTCAGGATTGTATGAAATTTGCTCGTTGGTGTAGAGATCAAAACGGTCGTATAAATCATCCGATCTGCTATCGGTTATGTACTTGTAGTCAGAATAATCGCCGGTTGCAATAAAAGGCTGCCCCCAATACTGAATGGTCAAATCGGGTGTAATATTGTAATTCAGTCGTATCGACATGTTCAATGTTTTCCTATGGATAGTACCCATAATGTATCGTTTATCTCCCGCGTAATCAACTTGCTCCACGTACTGCAGTTTGTCGTTGCTAACAGAATATTCAGGCGAAATTTCGATCTGCATGGCCTGGAACGGACGGTAACCAACTTCTATTTCAAAACTTTTTCGGTTTTTAAAGTCCTTTTCAAAACTTGTTGACATTCCTCCATCAATACCTACTGTCAGTTTTTTCTGATTATTGGAAAATATTCCGGTATAAAAGCTTCTGTTACCGGGGGTTTTAAGAGACGGTCCTCCTCGCAGTGCTGAATGCGACAGGTTTTCTCCGTTCATGTTAAAGGAACCAAATGTCCTCCAAAAGTTTTTAAATTGTGCGTGCCCGTTAATATTTCCACCGGCAACAGTAAGATTTCCACCAAAATCGTAGGCAGTCCATTGGTTAAAGTTGACATTTGCATTTCGGAATATTGAAAATGGTTCGTACCAACGATAACCGGCCCAAAAAATTTGCATGGCCTCGTCCACTTCCGGAGAGAATCCGATGTCGTTAATTTCAAGTCCCGGCGATTTCCAGTTAAAAATAGCGGCAAACTTTAAGCGTCCGCTTTCTTTACCGATGGTAAATTTTCCTCCGTAGCCACTTAACGAAGTTCGCGTGGAATCAAGAGTTACATAATCGGCATCCGGGCGCTGATAGGTGCGGGAATAAGCTGTTTGTGTATTTAATATTGCTTCTTCAGTTCCATTCACCTGGCTGCCATAAATCCCGGCATCAACAAACCATGTTTTGTCGTTCCATTTATGAACAAAATCAATACCTCCTGTGTAAGCACTTTTATGTAAAAATTCCAGGTTTTCATCGTTAATACTTCGATTAACCGACGTAATAATTCCACCAATGTAGGTGTTCCCTTCGTTAAAATCCTTTTGAACACGGCTTACAAAATAATTTGTCAGTGGTTCAACAGATTGCGTCCGACCATTTCCAATTCCTTTAATTTCTGCGTTTTCTTCATTGGTAACACTTTCCAAAACGCCAACCGACCAGCCATCTTTTGTTTTGCCGGTAACTTTTGCTGCGCCAATAATGTTTGTAAAACTTGGTATGTCCACATATTCACCGTCATTTAAATCGGGTGAATAGTGCGGGCGACGTCCAATTCTTCGTGAATAAAAAAGGTTATTGGCTGCCAAATCGCCATCGCCAAACGATAATCCGTATGATAAAATATTTTTGCCCTCGATAAAAAACGGCCTTTTTTCCTCAAAAAATGTTTCGTAAGTACTCAGATTTACTTCGGAGGGGTCAGCTTCTACTTGCCCAAAATCAGGATTAATTGTTAAATCCATGGTCAAATAGTTTGTTAATCCAATTTTAGCATCCAATCCTGCATTAATGTTGTTGGCCTTCCCTGAACTTCTGAAGGGATTTTCAGGTTCCTTTTCAAAGCGTTCGGTACGGGCAACAACATAGGGAGTTAAGTTCATTGAGTTTTGTGGCTGAATATTTTTAATGCCACTTAATGACCCAAATTGAGAAGTAAAACCCGACTGTTCGCGTTTCATGGGTTGCCACGATGACAATTCATCTTTTCTGAAAATAAAACGTAATGCCTGAAATCCCCAGTGTTGTTCATCACCTTCCTCAAAACGCAGCTGTGTTAGTGGGATTCGAATCTCGGCGTTCCATCCTGTTTTTGTTTTGCTGGTTTTTGCCCACCAAATAGGATCCCAGGTGTCATCTTCGTTGTTACCATCGTTGGTATTTACCACATCCGAACGCACACCTGCAGCCGAAACGATAAACCCAAATGAAGTGCGTTTGTCAAAGTATGAATCGAAAAACACTCCCACTAAATCGCCATCAATATCATCCCGCCGTGTCATTCTCATCGATATACTATCCGGATCATCAAAAGCCCGAATGGCTACGTAGATATTATTGGCGTCGTATAAAAGAGCAAATTCGGTTTGGTACGATGGAGCAATTCCTTCAATGGGTTCATGCTGAATAAAATTGTTTTCCCAATTGGCAGTTTGCCATTCGGGTTCGTCAAAAATACCATTGATGTTAATGTTCAGGTTTTCAGCGGTTGTTGCTGTGTAATTTCGTTTTTCCTGTGCAAAAAGTATACCTCCACAAAGTAGAAAAATTAAGGTGTACGCAATTTTCATGTAATAGTTTTACAAATAAGACTTACTTTTTGCATATACGTTACACCAATATTTATTTTTTAAGTATTTTTTTTGGGAGATATAAATGAAGGCTTTTTGGGAAGTTATTCTTTTACTACTGTCATGTCGATTTTAATGGCTCCCAAATAAAAGAACCATGCAGCAAGAGCCATTAGAACATGACTTGCTGAAAGGTGATTAAACCATTGATGAATCACAATCTTATTCATAAAAAACAAGGCGGCAATGGCAGCAAATAAAACTCCGATAAGCATATATTTACTGGCGTTGTTTTTTGTTTTTAGGTACAAGTAACCTTCAAGCGACAAAACCACAAACATAAGTCCGTATCCCGAGTGAAACTCAACAAAGAAGAAATTAAGAGTGCTTATGGTTAATATTAAAAATGTTAAAAATTCGATGATATTAATAATGCCAAATGCCTGAACAAGTTTTTTATTGAGCCGAATTCGTGTATGTTCAATGGCTGCACGTTCAACAAACATTATCGAAATCATACTTGTAATCCATCCGGGTAATTTCCAGTAAAAAGAAAAATGGTACATAAACGCATGTCCGATTAAACCTCCCAATGCAGTGGCAATCCCCATCACAAAAAAATATATTTTGAAATATCTGAATACTTTTTCCGGCTGTCCTCTTTTATTGATTTTGTAGGCAAATACAAAACATAAAACAGATACTAAAAGATCGGTTAGCGTTACTATGGGCTCGTCAACTTGTATTCCAAATAAAAAAACTGTATTTATGTTTTCCATACAACAAGTGGTTGAAGCAATACAATGTTTGAGTATTGTTTTGAATTCTAACGAATTAACTTTTGTTTTGTTTGAAAAATATACGAAGTTTTTTTTTAGAATTATATTTAATACATTTAGATTTTACCTATAAAAACCAAGTCTTATGTTGTATCGTTTCCTTTCGGCATTCTTTATCGTGCTGGTTTTGAATCCGGCTATCGCTCAGGGACAAACCACTGTAACTAAAACAAGTGCACAAGAGCGTATTAAGTGGTATCAGGAATTTGAACAACTCAAAGCCAATTCGATTTTTGAAGCCTTGCCCTGGCAGTTTATAGGGCCCACAAATATTAGCGGACGGATGACTGATGTGGAAGTTGTAGTTCCGAAAGGAGAAAATTACACCATTTATGTGGCCGGAGCATCCGGAGGTATTTGGAAAACTGAAAACGAAGGAGTGACATGGAATCCGGTGTTTGAACATGGAATGTCGACAGCTTTTGGCGACCTGGCACTTGATCCGCAAAATCAGAATACAATTTGGGCCGGCACAGGAGAAGCCAATATTTTCAGGAGTTCGAATGCGGGTGCCGGAATATATGTATCGAAGGATGCAGGAGAAAGTTGGGAACACAAAGGATTGGTAAATACAAATACCGTTGCGCGTGTTGTGGTACATCCCAAAAATTCGGATGTGGTTTACGTAGCTGCCGGTGGTAACGAATGGACCAACGATACCGAACGGGGTGTGTATAAAACAGTTGATGGTGGTATTACATGGAACAAAATATTGTATGTGAATGAAATGACCGGAGCCTACGACTTGGTAATTAACCCTGCGAATACGGATGAGCTTTATGCGACTACCTGGCAGCGAATTCGTAAAAAATGGAACGATCCACGCACTGAATCGAATTACACAGAAACCAGTATTTACAAAACTATTGATGGAGGAAAATCGTGGAAAAAAATAAACAGTGGATTGCCATTGCCTCAATTTCGTGGACGAATAGGAATTGACCTGTGCAAAGCGCAACCCAGTACTTTGTATGCATTTGTTGATAATTATGAGAAACTGGAAGAGGACAATAAGTTAAACGAAACCGAAGATGCGTATGGGCGTCCAAGTAGTGGCCGGATAAAAGGAGCAACTGTTTATCGATCGGACGACAGTGGTGAAAACTGGAAACAGGTGAGTGAACAAAATTCATACATGGAAGGCATGTCGGGAACCTATGGCTGGGTATTTGGCCAATTACGTGTTGATCCTGTAAATCCCGATAAATTATACACGCTGGGTCTGTATCTGAATGTTTCGGAAGATGCAGGCAAAACATTTAAAACGCTCGATGGAATGCACATGGATCATCATGGATTGTGGATCGATCCGGACAATACAAATTATTTGGTTAATGTAAATGACGGTGGTGTTGCCATTTCCTATGATGGAGAGCATTTTAGAACATTTTATGACAACCTGCCTTTAGTGCAATTTTACAATGTTGGAATGGATATGGCCGAGCCTTTTCATGTGTATGGTTCTATTCAGGATCATTTTAGTTTTCGCGGGCAGGTAAATTTAGGCGAAGGGCGTAATTCAATTCCTGCTGTTGAATTCGAAAGTGCGCCGGGAGGTGAGGGGAGCAACCATGTTATTCACCCCGATAATCCTGATATTGTCTATTCTGCCGGTTTTTATGGAACAATTTCGCGAACAGAAATGGACAAGAACAAAACTGAAAATATTATGCCACCGGTACCTGAGGGAGTAGAGAAGTTGCGTGGACAGTGGTTGGCACCGTTTATTTTATCGCCACACAATCCCGGAATTATTTATCACGGTTCACAATTCGTACACCGTTCGATGAATGAAGGGAAGAGCTGGGAGAAAATCAGTCCCGATTTAACGTACAACGATGAAAATAGAAAGGGAGACATTCCTTTCCAAACCATTTTTACGCTTGGCGAGTCGCCCTTAAAATTTGGCTTGTTGTATGCCGGCACCGACGACGGACGAGTGTGGATAACTCAAAATAGCGGCAGCAAATGGACTGAGATCAATAAAGGTTTGCCATATGGAAAGTGGGTGTCGCACATGGAAGCGTCGCGAGTTGCCGAAGGACGTGTTTATATGACACAAAATGGCAAACGCGATGATGACTTTGCTGCCTATATTTGGAAGTCGGAAGACTATGGCCAAACATGGGAAAGTATCAAAAATAATCTTCCTTACGGGCCGTGCAATGTAATTCGCGAGGATCCGAAGAATGAAAATATTTTGTATGTCGGAACTGATTATGGTGTTTTTGTATCGACAAATCGAGGAGAAAGCTGGGAAACATTAACAGGCAATTTACCAAGTACTTATGTGCACGATATAAATATTCATCAGCGCGATGATATTGCCGTAATTGCTACTCACGGACGCGGAATGTGGGCTTTGGATGTTCGTTTACTTCGCAATTTAGATGATGCCATAACAAGTGGTGCTGAAACTTCTGTTTTTGATATTCCGGAATGTAACCTGCCTTACAATATGGATTATTACAACGAAACAGTGAAAAAGATGGAAGCTCCTGTTTATATGAAAGAAGCTGCTCATATTAATGTGACAGTAACAGATGTTAACACAGCAGAGGTTTATTCAGCAGAAATGGATGCAAAAAAGGGACTCAATTATTTTAGTTGGGACTTACTAAATAAGGGAGAACCGGTAAAGGCTGGCAATTACAAATTGCAAATTTCAGGCAATGGTTTTAACACAGAGAAGGAGTTTGAAGTAAAGAGCTACCAATATAATTAACTGCACTGCTTTTATTTGAGCTTAAAGTTTAATAGAGTTTCTCACACCTTTTACAATAGTTATTTGCATCATTCAAATGCACTGACTTTTATCATCCGAAAAAAAGGAGAAAGCGTGCTTTATATAGCAAAAGTTAATTATTTGTTTCAAATTATTAAAATCGTATCCTATGAAAATAATAATGTGGATTTCGATATAGCTTTGCACACGTTTTCAATTATTACGTATGAATAGGATTTTTAGTCCAAAGCTGTTTACCCTACTTAAAAGTGGATTAAGCAGAAAGCAGGTTTCGAATGATATTTTGGCTGGAATTGTTGTTGGTATTGTTGCTTTACCACTGGCAATTGCCTTTGCGGTAGCTTCCGGAGTTTCTCCTGAAAAAGGTTTAATTACTGCAATTGTAGCTGGCTTTTTCATCTCTTTTTTAGGTGGCAGCCGGGTGCAAATTGGAGGCCCAACCGGTGCCTTTATTATTATTGTTTACGGTATTGTGGAACAATACGGAGTTAACGGGCTTTTAATTTCCACTGTTCTGGCCGGTGTAATCCTGATTCTTTTTGGCCTGTTAAAGTTAGGTGTTCTTTTAAAATATTTTCCACATCCCTTAATCGTAGGTTTTACCAGTGGAATTGCACTTGTTATTTTTTCAACACAGATTAAGGATGCTCTGGGCCTTTCTGTTGATCATCTTCCTTCTGATTTTATTGAAAAATGGGCTGTCTATTTCAAACACTTAAATACCATTAATTTTGCTGCATTATCCATCACCGTTGTTACCATTTTAATAACGGTTTATTCAAAAAAAATAACGACAAAAATTCCGGGATCGTTTATTTCCATACTACTTATAACTGCATTGGTTCAGGTTTTTAATATTCCGGTTTCAACAATCGAAACTTTTTTTGGCAATATTCCAAATAACATTCAATTTGTTACACCCAAAATAGAGTGGTCTAATCTACATAACTACTTTGCACCTGCATTAACCATTGCTTTGTTGGGTGGTATCGAGTCACTCCTTTCTGCTGTTGTTTCCGACGGTATGATTGGCGGAAAACACCGTTCAAATACCGAATTAATAGCACAGGGAATTGCAAATATAGTTACCCCCGTTTTTCGGAGGAATTCCGGCTACCGGTGCAATTGCCCGAACAGCAACCAATGTGAAAAATGGCGGTCGTACACCTATTTCCGGAATGGTACACGCATTAACTTTATTGTTGATAATGTTGTTTTTAGGCAAGTGGGCAAAATTAATTCCGATGTCGTGTTTAGCCGGAATCTTAATTGTTGTGGCCTATAATATGAGTGAGTGGCGGTCGTTTAAAGCCATTTTGAAAGGTTCGTTTTTCGATATAATTGTTTTGATCAGTACATTTTTGCTAACTGTTTTGGTTGATTTGACTGTCGCCATCCAGGTTGGAGTTGTTCTATCTGCCATCCTGTTTATGAAACGAATGTCAGATTTAAGCGAAAAAAGAATTAACAATATTGTTGATACCGATATTATTGAAGATTATTCCAACTTGCCCAAAGAGATTAGTATTTACGAAATTAGCGGGCCCTTGTTTTTTGCTTCGGCCAGAAGATATTCGGAAGTATTGGAAGAAGTTGGAATAAAAAGTAAAGTACTGATTATTCGTATGCGACACGTATCTTTTGTCGACCAAACCGGAATACACAACCTTAAAGACACGCTAAAATTACTGAGAAATAAAGGTATCGTTGTTATTCTTTCAGGTGTAAACAAGGATGTTTTGGCCGATTTTGCAAAAAACGGCATTTCTGATATTTTAATGAAATTACACATTTGCGATTCATTTGAAAAGTCGTTGGAATTGGCTCAGTCTGAATTAAAAGTTCTTTCACCTTCTTAATTCGTCGTAAAATATTCGTCAGCTCTGTTTTGGTTTTTGTATTTTTAGCATAAACTGAAAAACTCGCTGAATTGCTGATGAGATTATTCCTTATTTATTTTGTTTTAGTAGTTGCTGCCAATCAGGTTTTTTGTGCTGAAGTTCAGGGAGAAAAACCTATTGTGTACTTTATACCCGGACAAGGCGCGGATGCCCGCTTGTTTAAAAATATTGAACTGGATTCCAGTTTCGAAGTTCAACACATAAATTATTTTACTCCCGAAAAAGGTTCCGGCATGACTGAATTTGCGAAGGAACTTTCTCTGCAGATTGATACAACACGACAGTTTTATCTTGTGGGTGTTTCACTTGGTGGAATGCTGGCAATTGAAATGGGTGATTTTTTAAAACCTGATAAGATAATCGTTATATCGAGTGCTAAAAACCGAAAAGAATTTCCTTTTCGCTACCGTTTTCAAAAAACAATTCCTGTGTACAAAATTATTCCATCTCCTTTTGTGAAAATGGGTGCTCGCATACTTCAGCCAATTGTTGAGCCTGATCGGAACAAAGACAAGGAAACATTTATTTCGATGTTAAAAGACAAAGATCCTAAGTTTTTAAGTAGAACAGTAAAAATGATTCTGGAGTGGGATCGCATTGAAAAAGGGGAAAATATAGTACACATTCACGGCGATAACGATCATACCTTACCAGCCAGAAATATTTATTTTGATTACCTGGTAGAAGACGGTTCGCACATGATGGTGCTTACCAAAGGATCGCTAATCAGTGAATTGATAAATGAGGAATTGGTGAATGCTAAATAACTTTTGTAATTTTAATGTGTTCGTTAGTTAAAATAACAATCATGAAGTCTATTGCTTTTTTATTTCTTTTGGTCCTTCTGTCGTGGCAATTATCCGCCCAGGTTGAAAGCACTGTTTTTAAAAATTCTTCTCAAGAATACAGCAAGAGTAAAGTTCCTTTTTTTACCAACCGGCCAATTGTTGTGAATGAGGACAATAGCTACACCTTTCAAAATAGTTTTACAGATAAAACGAATACACTATATTTTTGCAGCTACGACTTTGAAAACGATTCGATAGAAGTTAACTACCGCGCCATTAATGTTTCTGACAAATATCCCGAAGAGCCCATAAAAAACAATGTTTTCTATCAAATGTATCAAAATACCAGAATGGACAGAGGAATCAGAAACTTCTATTTTGTGGTTGGCGGTTATGGGAAATCGTTTAAGACACAGGTGCATAGTTATATGAAACGTTTGAAAACCAATTATGGCGATTCTTTATTTAACGATGCTGCAATTGTTGTATTTGCTTGGGGAACCGAGGACAAAGCATATCGTTATTACAATGCGCTCAGGGCTTCAAAAAGAGGTGCCGCCGATTTTGCAATATTTCAACACATGCTTGAAGATTTTGTTACCGATGAGAAATTTTTCGAAACTCACCCCGATGACCTTACAATTTCCATTTTATTTTCGTCGATGGGAAATGAAATGTTCCGTCAGTATTTGATAAACAGGGAAAAACAAAACATTCCACTGGTGAAAACATACAACCGGATTTTATTTGTTGGAAGCGTTGCTCCACGAAACGAATTTGAAGCGGGAAATGCCTTTTGTAATTTGAATGAAATGGCTGATACCGTTGATGTATTTGTAAATTCGAAAGATGTTTTATTAAAATTATCGAGTGTAGCGCATTTAAAAAACAGGATGGGAAATAAAGGGCCGAAAGATCCCGAAGAACTTGAATCGTATATCAATGTGCTGGATATAAAGAAGATTATCACTATGAAAGATATGAAAGGGTTGGGCCATGACTACTTGCTTACAAACCCGGTATTACAAGACAATATTTTAGAAGCCACAAACGAAAATCTACATGAGAAAGACAGAAAAGTGGAGCAAATGGCCGATACCAAATAGCAGAATCATCTTCTTTGTTCATGTTTCCATAATTTTAACACAACTTCCAAAATAGTTCCAGTCCCAATTATTTATGTAGTTTTGGGAATTCATAAAAACAAAAAATCAGGATATCGAATGAATTTATGGCAATGATTGCGCCTTAATCCGGTTTGTTTTTTGTTTTTAGCATTTTTAATATTGAATTCGATTTAAATGAAAAGAGGTAAATTTTTGTGGAGTGGCCTGCTACTTATTCTACTTGCATCGTGCGGAGCTCCTAAACTTGTTACGAATGGTAAAACTGATGCCGCAACTTTTGAAACGGCAGGAAATTATGCTCAAGCTGTTGACTCGTGGACGAACTATTTTACTGATGTCCCAGTTGAAGAAGTAGCTGGAAATGAGTTTGCTCATGCAGCCAAAACAGCATTTCAGGCAGGCAATCTTGCAAAGGCCAAAGCCTGGTTCGATCAGGCCAGATATAAAAATTACTCGGATGCAGAAATGTACGAAACTCTTGCGAAAATATATAAGGAAGAGGACAATCTTTCGAAAGAACTTTCAGCACTGGAAAGTTACATTGAAAAATATGGAACAACCAATGCCGATGTAAACGCACGAATGTTTGCTCTTTACAGTGAGATCGATTCAAATGAAAAAGCGTTGGAAATGTGGGCTAAAATGAGTGTAGAAGCCAAAAATACAGAAGATGCACTGTTGAATTATTTAAAGGCAAACAAATCTGTGGAAAATACTGTGGTGTGTGATTCAGCCTCAAACGCCATTCTGGAACTAAATCCTGAAAATATTACTGCGTTGGAGTGGAACGCAAAAAAATATTACTGGGCAGGCCAAAATCGATACAAACGCGAAATGGACAAATACAACCAAAAGAAAACAACAAAAACGTACAATGTCCTGTTAAAAGAACTCGATTTGGTAACTGCTGATTTTAAAAGGGCATTGCCCTATTTGAATAAATTGTGGGAAATTGAGCCGGGAAAAGAATACGCCGGATATTTAGCCAATATTTATGCCCTTTTTGGCGACGAGAAAAAAACAAATTACTACAAAAACTACAGGAAGTAATCCAAACCATAATTATAATAGAAAGGGCTGTTAATAACATTAACAGCCCTTTTTGTATGCCAACTTAAGTTGTTTCAACTATTTTACCAATCACCGCCAAGCGCTTTATACAGATCGGTATGTGCCCCCATAATTTTTTGTAGCGTTTCAGAATAATACAATTCAATGTTAAAAAGTCCACGCTCGGCGTCTAATACTTCCAGGTAACTGGTAACACCACCATCGTATCTTTGTCGTGCTAATTTAGCTCCGTTACGCGATGCAGCAAGTTGTTTTTCAACAAATACCAGCTCTTGCTGCAGCGTGCGTATATAAACAAGAGCATCTTCAGTTTCGCGGAATGCCGACAGAACGGCTTTTTCGTAGTTCAATTTAAACTGCTCAGTTACTTCCTGGGCCGCTTCAACTCTGCGTTTGTTCTTTCCGAAATAGAAAATGGGTCCAAACAAATCGGCACCAATCGAACCAAATGCATTAAAGTCTGATAGTTCAGGACTTGATAATCCTAAAAAGCCTGTTAAACTAATTGAAGGGAAACGCATGGCTTGGGCAACACCAATTCGTGCATTTTGAGCTTTCAATAATTGTTCTGCCTCCAGTATGTCAGGTCGTTTAAGAAGCAATTCTGACGGTAGTCCGGCAGGAACAAAATCCGGCAGGTTTATATTTTCAATTTCAACTTCAGCAATAAAATTCCGGGGATTTTCACCTATCAGAATACTTAAAGCGTTTTCTGTAAATGCAATCGAACGTTCGTAAACAGGAATTGCAGCAGCAGCAGTAGCTTCCTGAATTTGCGCCTGATTTAAATCAATTTCCGGCACAATACCTTTTTCAAATCTTTCACGAACAATACGTAAGGATTCAGTGCGCGAGTCAAGCGTGCTTTTGGCAATTCTTAAACGATTTTTATAATCAAGAAGCGAATAATAGGTATTCGATACCTGCGCAATTAAACTTAATTCAATGGCTTTTAATCCGTATTCAGAAGCTACAAGATCTGCCTGGGCAGCTTCGCTGGCTCTGCGGTATTTCCCCCAAAAAACAAGCTCCCAGTTTATATTTGCTGTTCCGGTGAATGCAGCATTTGCATCACCACCCGGGGTCAAACTGTTTCCAAATGAAGAAGAGGCACTGTAGGAAAAACCTGGATACAAATCGGCGTTTGCCATTCCCAAATAAGCTCTCGATTCATTTATTTTTGAAATAGCAATCCGCATGTCTTTGTTATTTACCAAGGCGGAATCAATGAGTTCCTGAAGTACTTTGTCGTTAAAAAATGTGCTCCAATCCATTACAGTTTCGGTTCCGCGGGCAGAATCCTGATAACGGTACGAATCAGGGCTTTCAATTTCAACCTTTTGAAAGTTTGGGCCAACCATGCAACTGTTTGCCAAACCTAAAAGAAGCGCAAACAGCGATAAATTGTATATTATTTTTGCGTGTTTCATATTCATCATTTGTCTAGGTTAAATTGATTTTTTATTTCCAGACTCCACTGCAAGTGCTGCTTTATCTCTTTTCTTTTCGTAGCCTGCGATTTTACCGATAAATACAAAAAGCATAGGGTAGAGGAATACTCCTAAAAGTGTTGCCAATGTCATACCTCCCAACAAAGCCATTCCCATAACTTTACGCGCTTCAGCTCCTGAGCCACTTGCTACAACCAAAGGAAAAATACCAAGTATAAACGAGAAAGCTGTCATTAAAATCGGACGGAATCGCGATCGTGCTGCTTCTATGGCTGCATCGAATAAGCTTTTGCCTTTGTCGAATTCCTCTTTCGCAAATTCTACAATAAGAATGGCATTTTTGGCCGCCATTCCAATAAGCATTACAAAACTCACCTGCGCAAAAATATTGTTCTCGAACGAGCCGCTAAAAAGACGTGCTGCCCAAAGTGCAAACAGTGCCCCAAAAATGGCGAAGGGAGTTCCCAGCAAGATACTAAATGGTAAGGACCAGCTTTCGTATTGGGCAGCAAGAATCAGAAATACAAAAAGTAAGGAAAAGGTCATGATTACTCCCAAAGATCCTGATGCTTGTTTTTCCTGAAACGACATGGCATTCCATTGATACCCCATATCTTCGGGTAATAGTTCTGCCGCAACTTCTTCCAGGGCTTTCATTGCCTGAGCTGAAGTATATCCTGCAGCTGGTGAACCGGTAACTTCAACTGCCCTGTATAAATTAAAACGGGTGGTATATTCCGGACCAGATATTGGATCGATTGTGGCAAGTGTTGCAAGCGGAACCATTTCGCCGGTTTTGTTTTTAATAAAGAAACTGTTGATGTCGTTTTCAGATACACGGTATTGATGTTCCGCCTGAATATAGGTTTTGTACAATCGTCCAAACCGTGTAAAGTCGTTTACATAAGCTCCTCCCATAAATGCGCCAACGGTGGTGTAAAGATCGTTTAGCGAAACGCCAAGTTTTAACGCTTTCTCCTTGTCTATGTTCATGTAGCGCTGCGGAACATTGGCCTGGAAAGTAGTAAATGCATTTCCAATTTCGTCTCTGGCATTGGCCGCCTGTATAAATTTCGTCACGTTTTCAGACAAATAATTCGGAGTATTTCCTCCGCGGTCCTGAAGCATGATGCTAAATCCGGAACCATTTCCCAAACCCGGAATGGCAGGAGGCCCGAATGCAAAAGCTTGCGCTTCGTTTACTCCAAGTGCCAATTTTACATTTACTTCCTGTATGATTTCATTTGCTGTTTTGTCTCTTTCGTCCCAGTTACGCAAGGCAACAAACATAAACCCGGTATTTGTAGCCATCGACCCGGATAACATACTAAATCCGGTTGCGTTGGTAATGTATTCTATTTCAGGAATGTCATTTAAAATGCCTTCAATTTTTTTACTCACCACATCCGACCGTTGCAATGATGCTGCATCAGGTAATTGCATGTTTACAAAAAAGTAGCCCATGTCTTCAGCAGGAATAAATCCTCCGGGAACCAACTTGCCAAAGAATCCGGCCGCGGCTGTTAAAACGATAATAAATACAATGCCGCGTTTGATTTTACGGGCAAATATATTGGTAACTTTCATGTAACCTTCGGTAGATTTCCCCATCCATTTATTGAACTTTCCGAAAAACCAACCAAGCGGACCTTTGTAAGCTTTGGGTTCTTTTAAAAGAAGGGAGGCAAGAGCCGGACTTAAAGTAAGCGCATTTACCGACGAAACAATAACTGAAACTACAATGGTAATTGCAAATTGCTGATACAAACGACCTGTAATTCCGGCCATTCCTGCCACAGGAATAAACACCGCAACCAAAACCAGAGTAGTTGCAATAACCGGTGCAGTAACTTTACGCATGGCATCAAGTGTCGCTTCTTTCGCAGTCATTCCATGCGATATGTTTACCTGTACAGCTTCTACAACAACAATGGCATCGTCAACTACAATTCCAATTGCCAGCACCAATCCAAGTAAGGACAATACGTTAATACTAAAACCTAAAAAGGGAAAGAAAATAAATGCACCAACCAGTGAAACGGGTATTGCAATGGTTGGAATTAAAGTGGCACGCCAGTCTTGTATAAAAATAAATACAACCAGAATTACTAAAAGTAAGGCAATAATAAGCGTTTCAACAATATCGTTGATACCTGCAGTAATTGCCGCTGTAGAATCAAGTGATATGTCGTATTTGATTCCTTCAGGGAATGAACCGGATAAGGTTTCAATTTCCTGTTTTATTTGACTTGCCAGTTCCGTTGCATTGGATCCGGGTGCCTGGTAAAGTGCAATAATCGAACAGGCTTCACCATTCAACCGTGTAAATGCACTGTAGGTTTCCACTCCCAGGCTAATTTCAGCAATGTCCTTTAGTTTTACCTGCGAGCCATCCGACTCCGTTCTAACCACAATTTCGCCAAATTCTTCCGGCGAATTAAAGCGCTCGGGCATACGAACAGTATAGGTATATTCCGTTCCGGCAGGTGATGGTTCAGCACCAAATTTACCTCCCGGCACAATGGTGTTTTGTTGATTAATTGCATTTAATATTTCCGGGATGGTCATTCCAATGGCAGCCAATCGGTCGGGTTTTACCCAAATACGCATCGAATAATCGGAGGCTCCGATTACATCAACACGACCAACACCTTTAATCCTTGCCAGTTGGTCCTTGATGTTTATCAGTCCATAGTTTCCCAGAAAATCCTGATCGTATCGACCATCTGAAGTTAAGGCAATTAGAAGAAGAACGTTGGAAAGGGATTTTTGAGTGGTTACTCCCATTCTTTTTACCGATTCGGGTAATTTGGCAGTGGCTGCCGAAACACGGTTTTGCGCCAGTACCGTATTCATGTCCGGATCGGTTCCAACATCAAACGAAATCTGGATATTCATGGATCCATCGTTTGAGTTTGTTGATTTCATATAAATCATGTTGTCAACACCGTTAATTTGCTGTTCCAGCGGTGTAGCCATCGATTCTTCCACATTTAAGGCATTTGCTCCTGTATAACTACCTCGAACCTGTACAATGGGAGGAGTTAAGTTTGGATATTGTTCAATGGGGAGCCCCATTAACATTACCAGTCCTAAAATCACAATTACAATGGCAATAACCATTGCAACAATAGGCCTGTGTACAAAGAAATTTCCTTTATTATCTGACATGGGCTAATTCTTAAAGTGATTCGAACTGACTTTTAAACTCAATAACTTCGGGCGAAACAGTTACACCGTTTCTAACTTTCTGAAGTCCTTCGATGAGCACTTTCTCACCAGCATTTAGTCCCTTGGTTACAATCCACATATCACCAACCTTTGTTCCTACTTCAATTTGCCGGGTTTCAACCTTGTTTTCAGCATTTACCGAAAATACAGAATATTGTCCCTGCAACTCTTTTACACATTTTTGAGGAATAATAATGGCGTCGTTATAATTAACCGGAATACGAACTTTGGCATATTGCCCGGGACGAATTAGTCCATCAGGATTTTTAAAAGTAGTTTGTATTAATATTGTTCCTGTAGTACTATTAACTCCACGGTCGATAAAATTTATGGAGCCTTTGTAATCATGAACACTTCCGTCAGCGAGTACCAGTTCCAAAAGCCCGTCGTGTTCTTCACTCTCTTTTATTAATTCAGGTGATGCCTTAAGTATTTGCGCCGTTCTTAAGTATTGATTCTCAGGAAGAAAAAATTCAACATGAATGTCTTTCATATTCGAAACGGTGTTAAGCACAATGAGTGGTGCCTGGCCAACCACTTCGCCGACTTTAGCCAACGATTTTCCAATTACGCCATCAATTGGCGAATATATTTTTGCATATCCCAGTTTAATTTGGGCGATTTCCAAATTGGCTTTTGCTGCCTCAACTTTTGCTTCAGCCGCCTCAAATTGCAACTGCGCTCCGTCCAAATCGGCTTGACTAACAGCATTTGTTTCAGCCAATGGTTTATACCTTTTTAAATCGCTTTGGGCTTTCGCATATACCGATTTAGCTTCTGCCAACGTACTTTGTTGTGCAGCCACTTCCGCTTCGAAAGGTTGCGGATCGATGGAATAAAGTAGTTGACCTTTTTTTACGTGAGAACCTTCTTTGAAATGTATCCCATCAAGAAATCCACTCACTCTTGCCCTTATGGAAATATCCTGAAATCCGTACACTTCACCAACAAAATCAACTTTGTTGGTAATGTCTTTTTGCACTACTTCAACAACTTTTACATCCGGAGGAGGCAATTGTTTTTTTTGTTCTTCGGAACACGAAAAGGCAATAATTGCAACAATAAATAGAATTGCTGCTCTTACATAATTTTTTTTTGATCTAAGCATTTCAAAAAAGTTTTGTTTGGTTAAATTTAATTTGCTTTTAAGATAAGAAATTTGGATTAACAATTTGTAATGTTTGTTTACAATATATTTTTTCTTTTTTTTTATCAGATAGTTTATAACTGCTTCTTTTGGTATTTGTGTATCAATTTTTGTGTTCTGTGGTCCAATTCATTCTGATGCTTTAAATACTGAAATGCATGCTCTGAAATGTAGCGATTCCCATTTTTTAAGAGTTGTGCAATTTTGAAATTTGTTTCAATATTATCGATGGAATGAACGGTATAAAGATCGAGCATACTTTTTGAAAGCGTGCCATTCAGGTTGTTCAGTTCGTTCGTTAAAATTTCGGCTGCCTCCACATTTAAATGATCCAGTTCCTTAAATTTTAAAAGGATTAGCCGTTGCTGCAAAAAGCCCAGACTTTTAAATGCTTTCGCCAGGTTTAGTTGAATATCATTCGTAATAACTTCAGGCTGCAAGGCATTTAAAGCACGTTCTGCCAGGTACTTGTCGTTTGCCGAAAGAAGTTCAATTAGCTTGTTGTTAAGGTCTTTTGAAATAGGTTTTACCCACGAAATATGATTTAGAATCCATATTTTATCTTTCAGGTTATTGCCATTTAAAACATTCAAACACAATTCAGAAGATAATCTTTGTTCTGTTATTTTTTCAATTTCCATTTTTGTTGGACCATGAACAATATTCCACAGTGTGTAAGTGGTATAAACAGCTCCTTCAACAATGTAATTGAGCACTGCAGCAATGGTAGCTGATGATACTGCATCAACCGAATTTGAACTTTTAGTTTTGACCGGAGCCAGCTGCTGTATGGTGTAGTTGGCCAAAGCAGAATTTGCATCCAATAAAACTTCGTGTAGCCTGTCGTATTCCGAATTAGTAAATAAAATGTGGTTCGATTTACTTAAAAACTCACCTTCCGGCAATTCAAAGCCCAGGTAACGACCTGTAAAATTCCAGAATATTTTTATGCTAACCATTCTGCATTCGCCATCGGTGCACACATCAGTATCTATATTTCTTGAATAATATACTGGATTGCCATTGCGATCTGAATACACAATCAGTATTTTGTTTGACAGCGTATCGTTAATGGCGCAAACAAACGAATCGATGGAGCTAATTTCAGAATCGACAACACTCTTGTCCAGTCTTTGAATACGTTCCGTTTTTTGAGGATTAAATGCTGTTAGTACAAACAATAAAAGGATTACCTGACTGCCGGTGGTGATAATATGGTGGGTGTTTTTTTTCAATTAAAAACGTGTTACACCACCAGATACAATAAATTTCATAGCAGCAGCAGGCGAAATGTCAATTGTTATCACACGGTCAACAGGCACCATATATAATTCGCCTGAAAAGTTGTACGAGTGTGGAAAATATACGGCAGCATGCGTCGAATTACCAATCTCTTCAAGGCTTTCGCGGGTTATAAAACCCAGTTTCCAAAGATCATTTTCTTTATTAAATAAAACTTTTACCGGTGTATTAAATTTTTTCTCCTTTCCTACAAATGCCGAAAAGAGGTCATTTAACGAGGTGTAAAACAAGTTGAGAAGAGGCACCTTCTCGATGAGTGTTCTGAAAAAATATTTGATGGGGCGAATAATGGCAGTTTGCCCAATTAGTCCCAACAATGTTAAGGTTGCAAAAAGAACAAGCACTCCCAGTCCGGGAATCCGATACCCAATTATAGGTTCGATATTGCTGTTTAGCCATCCGTCGAGCGAAACAAAAATGGCATAGATAACATAAACTATAATGGCCAATGGTCCAACAAGTAATACTCCCTGCAGAAAATACTGAACAATTTTTTTCATAATTTATGCTTTAAAGTTGATTACTACTTCAGTTTATCCTTTAAATAATTAGTCATTTTAGTATACAAATGCATACTTGTGTTTCCACCCCGAATGCCATGATTGCGGTTGGTGTAAATAGCCATGTCGAATTGAACACCGGCCTGAACCATTTTTTCAGTCATTTCGAAGGTGTTTTGTGTATGTACATTATCGTCGGCTGATCCGTGTATAATTAACAGCTGCCCCTTGATGTCTCCGGCATGGGAGAGTGGCGAATTGTCATCGTAACCTTCCGGATTTTCCTGTGGTGTACGCATGTAACGTTCGGTGTAAATGCTGTCGTAAAAACGCCAGCTTGTTACCGGAGCAACAGCAATTCCGGCTTTGAATACTTCGCCACCTTTTTCCAACGAAAGCAAAGTCATAAAACCACCGTAACTCCAACCCCAAATGGCAATGTTTGCTGCGTCAACATAATTTAGTGTTCCTAAATATCTGGCTGTTTCCACCTGGTCATCCGATTCGTACTTTCCCAGTTGCTGGTAAGTTACTTTCCTGAAATCTTCGCCACGGGCAGCAGTGCCGCGCGGATCAACACAAACAACTAAAAATCCTTCCTGCGCCAGGTATTCATTCCAGCCTATTCCACGTCCCCACGAATCGCTTACACTTTGCGAGTTGGGGCCACTGTACTGTGTCATTAAAACCGGATATTTGTGAGAAGCATCAAAATCAACCGGCTTTATCATATAACCATTCAGTTCTATTCCTTCAGAAGTTGTAAACGAGAAAAACTCTTTCTGAGGAATTTTCATCAATTTGAGCGTGTTTTTCAAGACTGTATTGTCTTGCAGGAAACGTATTTGTTCTCCTTTTTTATTTTCGTGCAGCGTTATATAATTTGGAATTTTTGCACTGCTAAAATAGTTGATGAAATATTTGAAATTTGTGCTAAAAACGGCACTGTTTGTTCCTTCTTGTGTTGAAAGTTTTCCTTTTTGTTTTTTATCCTGACTTATGTAATAAACCTCTCTGCGCAAAGGCGATTCTGCAGCTGCCTGATAATAATAAACCTTCTTCGCAGCATCGTAACCATAAAAGTCGGTTACATCAAATTCGCCTTCGGTTAACTGCGCTACTTCAAAACCTTGTTTGTCGTACAAATACAAATGCGACCAGCCATCGCGTTCGCTGTTAATCACAAAACTTCCGTCTTCCAGGTAGGTGAATGCATCCAAAAAACTTTCGTCAATGTAGCGGTCATTCTTCTCAGTTAATATTGGTCGCGAATCGCCGGTGTAAGGATTTACATATAAAATATCCAGCTTATTTTGATGACGGTTTAAACGCATAACAACCAAATCATTGGCATCTGGTGTCCATTTTAAACGTGGGATGTAAATATTGATATCTTCTCCTATATCAACTTTTATGGTAGACTTCGATTTTATTTCGTATGACAGAACCTGAACCGTTGAATTGGTTTCTCCGGCTTTGGGATATTTAAAGGTATATTCTCCGGGGTATAAATTGTTAGCCGTTAATTCAGGACTGCCACCCGCATACATTGGCATCGAAAATTCGGGAACTTTAGTTTCGTCGAAACGTACAAAAGCTAAAAATTTACTGTCGGGCGACCACCAAAACGCCTTATTAAAACCAAACTCTTCCTCGTAAACCCAGTCAGGAGCTCCATTTATTATCTCGTTGAATTTGCCATCGGTAGTTATCTGGCTTGTACTTCCGAATTTTAGGTTTTTAATAAAAATATTGTTGTCGCGTACATACGCAACACGGTCTCCGTCGGGAGAAAAAGTAGCAAGTTGCTGTGCTCCTTTGTCCGACAATTGACTTAATTCTTTGGTAACCGAATTCCAGACATAAAATTCGGAAGTAAAAGAGTGACGGTAAATCGAATTAACATCAGTTGTCAACAAAATTTTTGTTTCATCGTCGCTAAATTCATAATTCGAAAAAGAAGAAATGGCGGCATCCTCAACTTTTGTAATGTCAAAAAGCACTTCAACTTCTTCGCCGGTTTTATAACTGTACTTTACCACTTTGGCTCTGTTTTCCATGGTTGTGTAGTGAATGCCATCGTTCATCGATCGTAAACCATAAACCGATTGAGCCCTGAAAGTACCATTTACAAAAATATCTTCTAAACTAATTTTTTGCGTGGATTGGGCATGTACTGAAAATGCAAAAATACTGGCAAGAATAAAACCGAATAACTTTTTCATATAATGAAACTTTAATTTTCTAATTGTATAGAAAGCAAAAGTAAAAAATTTCTTAAAGGGTTTGGCGAATTCCGATTCGCCATTAAAAAAATCGCGGTTCGAAAACCGCGAGACCCAATAAAACAAATGCCAACTTTATTTTCAAAATATAAAGATGGCATTTCTAATATTTAATCACGAAACTTATTTCGCGATATCCTGAATGAAGAAGTCGCAGTTTGGAAACCGCGAGAACCAAATTACTATTCTAACAATTCGTAGTCGTGCATTTCTTTCATAAATGTTACAAAGTCATCTTTTTGTTCCGAATCCATCCATTTCATAGCACTTCGTGGATGTTCGTTCATGGCTCCGGTAATTAAATAAGGAATATGGTATCCCCAGTCAATTTTTTCCTGCCATGGTTTTACATGGTGCTGAATGGCATCAATTAAAGGAAGTAAACGATATTTCGGGTTTTTCAAAAATGCGATAAGAATTTCGACAGGGCAGTTTCCTGCACCACGTCCCATTCCTAAAAGTGTGGCATCCAGCATGGTTACACCATTCATTAACGATGTAACAGTGTTCGACATTGCCAGTTGCATGTTGTTGTGTGCATGTATTCCAAGTTCTTTTCCGGGTAGAGCGGCTGCGTATTTTTTAACCAGGTGTTCAATGCTCTCGCAATACAAACTACCAAAACTATCTACCACATAAATAATTGGCACTCGCGATTTAGCAAGATCAGCCAAGGCCTGATCCAATTCCGGTTCGCTAACAGTTGAAACAGCCATTAAATTTATAGTTACCTCGTAGCCTTTGTCCATGCAGTGTTCGGCCAGCCAAACAGCTTTATCAACCTGGTGACAATAACATGCCACACGCATCATGTCGATTAAACTCTCGCTTGCAGGAGGAATGTCGTTCGGGTCGATACGACCGATATCTGCCATTGCCGAAAGTTTCAAATTTGTATCGTTATCTCCTACAATTCTACGCAAATCTTTATCGTCGCAAAATTTCCAGGGGCCTACTTCTTTTCTGTCGAATGCCGATTCGCTGCTTTTGTAGCCAATCTCCATGTAATCAACACCGGCTTCAACACAACTTTGATAAACTCCTCTCACAAAATCATCGCTGAATTGCCACTTATTCATCAGTCCGCCATCGCGAACGGTGCAATCCATTACTTTAATATCTGCTTTGTACATGTTGTTTTATTTTTTGTTTTTTAATAATTCAAGTTCATGATTTATATTGCTTTCAATCAAAATCGTATAAATCTTTTCAAAAGTTTCGGCGTTTAGTCCGTTTTCTTTTGCCCATTTTTTTCGGTCAAGAATCACCTGATCCTTGCGTTCCTGAGCAATTACGGCATCTTTATCATTTTTAAAACGTACTATTTCTTCAACGTATTTATGACGTTCGGCGAACAATAAAATAATGTGCTCGTCAATTTTGTCAATTTCATTTCTTACCTCTTCCAACGAATGGCAATCTTTTGGATCTTTAAAACCCATATTTTCAAATAATTAAATCTTAATATCAATTTGCTGTCGTCGGCAAAGAAAAGAAATTATTATTCAAATCGGTAATAATTTGAAAGTGATAAGGCAAATTTAGAAACGATTTAAAATAATAAGAATTGATTTTGTATTGAATTACAAGCAAGCTAAAACTGTTATAGTTCTCTGATTAAATTAATTTTTATACCAACATTTTGTTTAGTTCTTGTGTTGTTGTAATGAACAATTGATTGTTGAAATATATGCGTGGGATGACAGATTTTTTATGAAACGATTCAAATACGTATGATTTAGTAGCACATCGTTGATTTGTTAACATGGAATACATAAAATATTCTTTAAAATCATTGGCATGAAAGGACTTGAATAGTGGATATATTAAAGGATTAATTATCTTTGCGGCGCTAAAAAGTAAGGATTCCGGAATTGCATGCTGAAAGTTTAAAAGCACGGATTGAGGAACCCAAAGCTTTAGATTGAAGTTTCAATACGTGTATTGAATAATGTTAAATAAATATTTGAAAATGATTAAAATAACACTTCCCGATAATAGTGTTCGTGAATTTACTGAACCAATTAATGGATACGAGATTGCAAAATCGATCTCGAACCGTTTGGCAAAAGATGTTCTGTCTATTTCGGTAGATGGAGAAGTATGGGATTTATCGCGTAAAATTGAAAACAATGCAGCTATAAAATTACATACGTGGGACGACAGGGAAGGAAAAGTAACATTCTGGCATTCATCGGCTCACCTTATGGCTGAAGCCATTGAAGCGTTTTATCCAGGAACAAAATTCGGGATAGGACCAACTGTTGACACCGGTTTTTATTACGATATTGATTTACCTGAAGGAAAAGTGTTGTCGGAAAAAGACTTGCAAAAGATTGAGCAAAAAATGCTTGAACTGGCACGTCAGAAAAATGACATTGTTCGCTCGGATATTTCTAAAGAAGAAGCATTGGCTATGTTTACTGAGAAAAATGATGAGCTGAAGCAAGAACTGATCAGTGAACTGGAAGACGGAACAATAACTTTATACAATCAAGGTAATTTTACCGATTTGTGTCGTGGACCGCACCTGCCTAATACCAGTTATATAAAAGCAATTAAACTTACTGCAATTGCAGGAGCATACTGGCGTGGCGACGAAAAAAATAAAATGCTTACCCGCGTTTATGGTGTTACTTTCCCAAAAGCAAAAATGCTGGAAGAGTATTTGCTGATGTTGGAGGAAGCTAAAAAACGCGACCACCGTAAAATTGGTAAGGAAATGCAATTGTTTGGTTTCTCGGAAGCTGTGGGGCAAGGGCTGCCATTGTGGTTGCCAAAAGGTGCGCAACTTAGAGGAGAACTGGAAAACTTTCTGAAAAAAGTTCAAAAGAAATACGGTTACGAACAGGTAATGACACCTCATATTGGTGATGTAAAATTGTATAAAACCTCAGGGCATTACGAAAAATATGGTAAAGATTCATTTCAACCCATTACAACTCCGTCAGAAGGCGAAGAGTATTTGCTGAAACCGATGAACTGTCCGCACCACTGTGAGATTTACAAAATGTGGCCACGTTCGTACAAAGATCTGCCGGTTCGTATGGCTGAGTTCGGAACAGTATACCGTTACGAACAAAGTGGTGAGTTACACGGATTAACACGTGTACGTAGTTTCACCCAGGATGATGCACATATTTTCTGTCGTCCTGATCAGTTAAAAGACGAATTCAAAAAAGTAATCGATATTATTTTTATCATTTTCAAAGCCTTAAACTTCGAAAATTATACTGCACAAATATCTCTTCGCGATCCGAATAAACCTGAAAAATACATCGGTTCTCCTGAAAACTGGGACAAAGCCGAACAGGCAATTGTTGAAGCATGTGAAGAAAAAGGATTGAATACAATTACCGAATTGGGTGAGGCAGCATTTTACGGACCTAAACTCGATTTTATGATTAAAGACGCGTTAGGAAGAAGTTGGCAGCTTGGAACAATTCAAGTAGATTACAACCTGCCTGAGCGTTTTGATTTAGAGTTTATTGGAGCAGATGACAACCGTCACCGTCCGATTATGATACACCGTGCACCTTTCGGATCGATGGAACGTTTTGTTGCTGTATTGATCGAGCACACTGCCGGAAAATTCCCGCTTTGGTTAACACCCGAGCAAGCAGTTGTTTTACCAATCAGTGAAAAGTATAACGATTATGCTAAAAAAGTTTCAGATTTTCTAAATATTTCCGATATTCGCACCGTCGTTGACGATCGTAACGAAAAGATTGGTAGGAAGATACGAGACAACGAACTAAAAAGAGTACCTTATTTATTGATTGTTGGAGAAAAAGAAGCAGAAACCGAATCTGTTTCAGTGCGTCGCCAAGGCGAAGGAGACCAGGGTTCGATGACAATGAATGAATTTGCAGACTTTATAATAAAAGAAGTAAGAGATCAATTATCAGGATTGTATAACTAACTTAAGGAGGAACTTAAAATAGCTATTAAAAGAAGAGGTCCAAGAAGAAAGTTCCAGCCACGAAAAGAGCAGGAACCGCAACATCGGATTAACCACAAAATCAGAGTGCCACAGGTACGTTTAGTTGGAGAAAATATTGAAGAACAAGGTGTTTACCAACTGCGTGATGCACTAAGACTGGCAGAAGAGCAGGAATTGGATTTGGTAGAAATTTCGCCAAAAGCTGATCCGCCTGTCTGCAAAATTATTGATTATTCAAAGTTTCTTTATCAGCAAAAAAAGAAACAAAAAGAGATGAAAGCAAAAACCACAAAAGTTGTGGTTAAAGAAATACGTTTTGGTCCGCAAACAGATGAGCACGATTTTAATTTCAAATTAAAACATGCCGAGAAATTCCTTCAGGAAGGTGCAAAAGTGAAAGCCTTTGTGTTTTTTAAAGGACGTTCGATTCTGTTTAAAGAGCAAGGCGAAATTTTACTGTTAAAACTGGCTACTTCGTTAGAAGACTGGGGAACAGTAGAGCAGTTGCCTAAATTGGAAGGCAAGCGAATGACGATGTTTATTACACCTAAAAAGAAGTAATATAGTTCTTTGATAACATTTTAATTAAAGTAGGATTATGCCAAAAATGAAGACGAATTCCGGAGCTAAAAAACGCTTTAGATTAACCGGAAGTGGTAAAATTAAAAGGAAGCACGCCTACAAAAGTCATATTTTGACTAAAAAAAGTACAAAACGTAAGCGTAATTTGACTTATTGGACAACTATCGATAAGACAAACGAAAGCAACGTTAAACTTTTGTTGTGCATGAAGTAATCTGTCGTTTGACTGATTAATTCAATATCCTTTTAAAACGAGAAAGGTAAAACAAGTTAAAAACCAGGTAATTGAGCTTTAAAGTATCCCGACAAGTCGGGAGCGCCGATTATCAAAAAAGTAAAAAGTATGCCAAGAAGTGTAAATCATGTAGCATCACGTGCCCGCAGAAAGAAACTGCTTAAAAAAACTAAAGGTTACTACGGAGCGCGTAAAAATGTGTGGACAGTTGCAAAGAACTCCTATGAAAAAGGGCAGGGCTATGCATACCGCGATAGAAAAGCAAAGAAAAGAACATTCCGTGGATTGTGGATTCAGCGTATTAACGCTGCCGCTCGATTGGAAGGAATGTCGTATTCACAATTCATGGGATTGTTGAAAAAGAACGAGATTGAAATCAACAGGAAAGTTTTGGCTGATTTAGCCATGAACCAACCTGAAGCGTTCAAAGCAATCGTTGAAAAAGTAAAGTAAGAAGACTGTATTATTTTTAGGTGAAATACATAATGAGCTCCGACTTTTTAGTCGGGGCTTTTTTTTTGCAATTTAATCTTATCCCGGATTCTTTATCGCCATCATATTATCTTTCTTTTCATGAAAGTTATAGACAGGAGAGAAGCGAAATAGGTAGCGCATTACACTCACTTTTATCTCTAATCGTGTTTCCTTGAAATCTTAAATGTTTTTTACACGTCATCCTGAACTAGTTTCAGAATCCGGTTGGTAAATGTAATCGCGTAATATTATTATTCGCCAATCTCAAATAGAAGTTTTACCTCCGGATCAATGATCAATTTCTTGACTTTGTTTTTTACAGGTACCGATAGACTTAATTTTCGTTTATCAATTCGTAAAATTTTCATTTCGGTAGTTCCATCTTCATAGAACAATTCAATATCAATCGGGAATTGAAACAAATAATCGGTCTGATTTTGCTGAATCGTTAGATGGAAATTTTCTTTAACCTGTTCCCAATTCACATTCAAAACAGGATGTCCAGCCTGCCAAAGCCACTGTTTGAAAAATTTATCCAAATCTTCACCTGAAACGCTTTCCATTACATTCTGAAAATCCTTTGTTAATGCTGTTACATTTTGGAAATCAGCATAATACTTTCGAAGCCCATTAAAGAAAATTTCATCGCCCAGTTTGTGGCGCAACATGTGCAAAACCCAACTTGCCTTTTGATACGAATTGGCATTTAATAAACGAATATATTCCGTAACTGTTGTATCAATTATTGGTGCCAGATTTCGTTTTGAATAGGAAATCACTCGATCACGGTCGTCATTCATCCTTTCTTTAAACAGATTGTCGCCATAAAAATGTTGCATGTAAACGTGGGTAAGATAGGTGGCAAATCCTTCGCTAAGCCATACATGATGCCAGTTTTGTTCAGTAACCGAATTGCCAAACCATTGGTGAGCCACTTCATGCGCGAATAAACGTTCCTGGCTTGTTTCAGCCGTTGCAGAGTTTTCGGAATAAAAGATGCAACTGGCATTTTCCATTCCTCCATAACGCGTTTTTGATTGCACATGCGCCAACTTTTCGTACGAGTAGGGGCCAATTAATTCAGAAAAGTAGGAGAGTGCTTCGGTGCCATATTTGTAGTTGCTAAAACCTTGTTCTGCATTCTCTTGAAATACCCACGAACTCACAGGAATGTTTTTGTACGTGATTTTATTTCCAATTGCAAAATCAGCAACACCAATTACCATAAGTTTAGTCGACAAAGGCATATCTTCTTTCCAGTGGGTAAATTCGACATTTTTTTCAAGTGTTTTTTTCTCAACCAGAAGACCATTCGAAATTACTTCATAATGATCAGGTGCGTAAACCAAAAATTCGAGTGTTGCTTTGTCCGAAGGATGATCGACGCAAGGCAACCAGTTATTGGCACGGTCGGGCCAGTTATCGCCAAAAAAAGTTCGCTTATCGTATTTGTTTTTCGAAATTACCAAACCATCTGCCGGAACACCTGCGTATTCAACGGTAAAGTTTAGTATTTCGTTTTTTTGTGCCGCTTTCTGTAGTTCAATGTTGAGCAAATTATTATTGTGACTAAATTTTAAGGGTTGATTTTCAAGTTTTACAGATTCAACTGACATTCCTTTATTTTGATCATCTGTATGTACAAAATCAAATATTACATTCTCAGCGGGTTTTAAAAATTTTACCGTGACTTTACTTGTACCTTCAATCCGATTTGTTGTATCGTTTAAATGAATCTCAAATTTGTAATGTTGTACGTCAATACTTTCAAAACGGGAGTTGTGATTTTGCGCATGAATCTTTAAGCAGCCTAAAATAAAAAAAAGTATATATATATATTTGTAAAAACTCATATTTTTAATTTTTCTGAAATCAATAAGAAATAATGAATAAGAAATTTAGAAGACCTTATACTTCTGGTTTTTTATTATTTGTTTTTTAGTTAATGTTAAAAACCCTGCATTTTAATGTAGCTACTTTAGTTTCTATAAATTTATCAATACGACTTACCACAAAGAACACTAAGCCACAAAGTGTAAGAAATTGTATATTGAGACTTCTTTGAGTCTTTGTGGTTTTACTTGTGAATTTCATTTGCTTTGTTAAAGCTAAAGATTTTCAATCCATTTTGGTCTGGTTTTAATTGTCAGCATCCATACTTTTTTCCAACGCATAAACAGCAAACGAAGCCAACCAGTGTGCTCCGGCATATTCTCCCGAATCCATTTTATCGTAGCTGTAATGAAAATGTTTGTCAGCCAACTCGATCATTTTTGAATTCTGAAGTGCGTATCCCATTTCGTACAAGCACCAGGCACGGCTAAAGTTTAGGCCGTCCAGATGGGCGAGTTTGCCATCGCTACGATCGGTTACAACGGCAATTTCCAGAAATGTTTCCGGATTTTTTTCAAATTTTGGCAGAAATTTTTTGAGCCACTTTTTAAACTCCTGTTCTCCCAACACTTTTTGCATTATGGACGCTTCCTGTAAGCATGGCGAAAGGAAATCAAAACCTCCCGGTTCCCATGTTAAGGGGCACTGGCAATCGTTTAAATAATATTCTCTTGCTTTTTCTTCGATTTTGGTAGCCAATACATTGTCGTATTTTTTAGCCCAGTCGTAAGCAAAACTCATCCCAAATGCAATATTACTATGTTCTCCAATACGAATGGGATACACAAGTTTATCCAAAAATTCAGTGAATTTTCCAGATATCAGTTCCACTAAGGGCGATAAGTTTTGCTGCAGGTTTTTTGCTTCGGGTGCATCCCATTCACGCAAAGCCTCGTCGAGTTTTAACAACCATGCCCAACCATAAGTACGTTCGTAGGTATTGTTGTGTTCGTCGTCGAAATAGGCGATTTCCTTTTCAATGTTTTCTTTTGTGATATTTTTCTGAAGCTTGGCTAGTATTTCATTGCGGTATTCAAAATCAGGAAATTCAGTCAGAATAGTTACCAAAGTCCAGTGCCCGTGTACCGACGAATGCCAGTCGAAACAGCCATAGAATGCAGGATGTAACACGCGGGGAGGAGCGAGATAACTATCGTCGCCCAAAACTTGCCCCAGCTTATTCGGGTATTCCTGATCGATACATTCGTACGCAAAATGGTACAGGTAATTCGCCTTTTTCAAGTCGAAATCGAGTGTTGATTGTTGTGCAATTAACCTGGCAGAGCACATAATTAAAAGGATAATCGTTAATTTAAATTTCATGTAATACGTGTTTCAAATGCATGAAATTAAAACTAATTCATTAATCCGAAAATCATTTACGGTATTTATCGTTTAATCCTATGTTTTGTTTGATTAAGGGAGTAATCTTATTCAGCCGTGTCCGTTTAGTCTTTTCAAGTTTTGCCTCCAGAATATGTTCTGCAAATTCGCGTTGTTTCCCGGGGGTAAATGCATAAAAAGCAGCTTTTAATGCTGCATCTTTTCTAAATTCCTGTTCCAAACACGGCGGTATTATAAGCGTTTTGCTTCTGTTTGATTTTATAACTTTATTTTGCTTTTGATTTTCAATGGCCTCATTTATATATTCTAAAATCAGCAAATCGTCCAGTTCTTCCACCGATTTTAAATGCCATTGACGTAAAGCTTTGGTTTTATCATCCTGTGCATTTTTTAGAACTTTTGCCTTATCGTTTAATAATGCTCCCTGGAAAAACCAGATTCCAACATACGATTTAAAAGCTCCTAAACCAAGTACGTTTTTCCCATTAATTGTGTAACAGGGAACACCCCATTTAATAGTTTCCTGTAATTCGGTTGTTTTAATTATATCGCGAAGTACCAGCAGAATTTCTATGCCGTTTTTTGAATTTAAAATGTATTCATCAACGGTTTTATGCGGTAACATACTATTTCTTTTTGGTAAAAATTGCCACAATTGCAGAAGTTACTACGCCCACAACCGGGGCAAAAATTGAACTCTGTAAAATGTAACTTTTCATGTTAAAATATGCTTCAGCCGCCTCTTGTGTCAATTTGCCTTCGTTAACGGAATACTGAATCATGTTGGTAAAATAATTGGGTGTGATAAGGGCAGATGTAATGTATTGCGATAAAGGAGTTAGCAGAGTTACACCGGCCGTAATTATTAAACCGGATAAAAAGCCTTGTTTCCATGTCATTTTTCCATGGTACGAGTTTTTCCGCTTATCCAAAAGTGCAACCACATAAACTGCAATGGCAACAATAGCGAAGAAGTTGGTTACAATATAATGTTTGTCAATATTCTCATCGTGCAAGCCTGCTACACGTTCACCTATCATCCACACCAGCTGTACCACAATAAATAATATGGCCCATTTGATTTCTATTGCTATTTTTTTCATAAAATTAAGTTAGAGTTTCCATTGTATAAAGCAATAAAGTGCTTAAAAAGTTTAAATACAGAATTGTAAATTATATCTGTGTGTACAATTAATCAGGTTGGGCAACAAGGTAACGGTTAAGCAAATCGATTATTATTTCCAGCTTAATCGGTTTCGAAATGTAATCGTCGCATTCCGAATTTAGGATCTCATTTTTATCGCTGGTTAAAGCAAAAGCCGTTTGGGCAATAATTGTTAAATCCGGTCTTATTTCTTTTATTCTGCTTGCTGCTTCAATTCCGTTTATTCCGGGCATTCGAATATCCATCAAAACCAAATCAATGTCCGAATTCCTTTTGCATATTTCAATCGATTCTTCGCCATTTTGTGCCCAAATTATATTTGCTCGGGTTCTTTGCAGATAAACATTTAGCAATAAATAATTTGATTCTTCATCTTCAACAATCAATATTGTTTTATTACTTAAATCAGGGTAAACAATTTTTGAACGGCTGGTTGCCGCTTTGGGTGTTTCAACAATAACATCGTCGAGCGCGAAATAAAAAGTTGATCCTTCTCCGACTTTGGAATCGAGCCAGATTTTCCCATTTAATATCTGAGCAATTTCTTTACAAATTGCTAAACCAAGCCCAACACCGCCATATTTACGGGTTTGCGATTGATCAATTTGCCGGAAACGTTCGAATATAACATCCAATTTATTTTCCTGAATTCCAATGCCGGAATCTTTTACATAAAATTCTATGTTTCTGTCTGTTACGGAATAACCAATCTCAATCTCGCCCTGCTCTGTGTAAGCAATTGCATTTTTTATAAAATTGATTAGAATCTGAAAAAGTTTTGTTTTATCACTTCTTATCAACGAAGTGTCGTTAACAGGTTGATTAATAATAAGGTCCAGGAAATCCTTGTTTTTATTTTTCTTTTCGATGTTGGCATTGTGTACCAAGGATTTTATGAAATCGGTAACAATAAACTCACTGTATTCAACTTTTGTATCCCCGGTTTGAAGCATTGAAATTGTAAATATATCTTCGATAATATTTAGCAGATGAATACCACTTTTATTTATTATTTCTGAGAATTCAATCACGCTTGACATGGTCTGGCTATTATCGATAAGACCACTAAATCCGATTATGGCATTAAGTGGAGTTCGCAGTTCATGCGACATGGTGGCAAGAAATGCTGATTTTAACTTGTTACTTTCTTCTGCTTTATCGCGTGCAATGATTAGCTCTTCTTCAAATGCCTTTTTTTCTGTAATGTCTTCTTTAACCGCAATATAATGACTTACTATTTCTTCATTCAGAATGGGTGAAATTGATACATTTTCCCATAACAATGAGCCATCCTTTCGTTTGTTTTGAAATTCGCCATACCAGCTTTTCCCTGTGGTAATTGTTTCCCACATACTTTTGTATATAACGGGATCGGTAGAGTCAGATTTTAATATTCTGGGATTATTTCCGTACACTTCCTCAAATGAGTATCCTGTAACTTCAGTAAACTTCGGATTTACATATTCGATATCGCCCTTTGTGTTTGTAATAATCACTGAAACAGGACTTTGCTCAATGGCTCTCGATAATTTGCGAAGTTCGTTCATCGCTTTTTTACGATCGGTATCATCAATTAAGTATCCCTTTATCGATTCCAATTTATTATCCTTATCGAATACGCCAATAAGATTCGCCGAAGTATGAATCAATTTCCCGTCAGGTCGTATTAATTCAAGTGCGTGAGAATTCAGTCTTTTCTTTTTCTCAATTTTTTTGAATAGCCGGGTTCTTGCTTCCTTGTCGGTATATAAATTATTTAAATCATAGTTTTGCGCTTCTTCCAACGATTTGAATCCCATGATATTAAGATATGCTGGGTTGCATGTAATAATTTTACCTTCGGGAGTTGAAATAAAGTCACCGGTTAGGTCGTCTTCAAAAAAACTTTTGTATTCTTCCCGGCTTTTAACCAAATCTTCAAGTGCTTTTCGGCGCTTTGAAATATCGCGTGTAACAGTCTGAATGCCTATTGGTATTTTATTATCGTCGAGAGCAATCGAAGCTTTTACTTCAGTCCATATCGTGCTCCCGTTCTTAGTTATCATTTCAAGTTCAAGCGTTTTGGGCGAAATATTTTCAGAAAGTGGAACGCCTTCAGCAGGCATATACTTTGTTATTTCCTGCATGGCATATTTCAACGATTCCGGAGTTAATATGTCGCGCAAATTCTGTTGGAGAGTTTCTTCCACATTATATCCACGTAAGTGCTCAACAGCCGGACTTACATACACGTAATTCAGTTTCATATCGAAAACTGAAATTACATCACCCGAGTTGTCTGCAAGTAAACGATAACGTGCTTCACTTTTTCGCAGTTGGAATTGTTGCTGTTCGAGTTTAAAACGCTGATATGCATTTGTAATTAATGAAGGTAAGCGATATAGATAATTTTTACGTTTTACAAGGTACTCATCAGCACCAAATTTAAGAGCTTGCACAGCTATTTGTTCGCTTCCTTGTCCTGTTACAAGTACGATCGGAATTTTAAGATTTCGTTGCTCCCTAATAATTTTTATGGTATCAAGAGCATCTAATCCATGAAGACGATAATCCATAAGAATTACATCGTAGGGGCAGTTTTTATTGTTGTCTAGAGGTAGAAGATCGAGCGCTTCGCTCGATTCAGGCACACTAGTGATGGATATGAACGGAGCATATTTATGCATATGCCGGATTGTAAGATCGATGTCCGACTTGTTCCATTCTACATAAAGCACATTAATCGATTCTACTTTTTTATCGGTATTGTGTTTAAAGTTTTGCAATACTTTTTTTATTACTCCCGGCAGTTTGTGCAAGTATTCGAAATTTTTGGCCAGGTAATCATTGGCACCGGCTTTTATGGCCGCAATGGCCGATTCTTCATTGCCCGATCCGGTTAATATAATCACCGGCAATTCAAGATTTTTGTTTCGAATCTCCAATAAAATATCCAGGCCGTTTCCATCCGGAAGTCTCAGGTCTAAAATTACTACGTCGTATTTATTTTCTCCGGCAATAAAGTCGTGCGCTTTTTTTATGGTTCTTGCATTGTCAATTGTTACATCAGAAAATATTTTCTTTAGTTCAATTTGAGTTAATTCTATGTCTTGCGGGTTATCTTCCAGATACAATATTTTTAACATAGGATAACAGGTATTACGGAATATATGGCTTGTTTATAACATTCCAGTACAACTCAATATGTGCTGCAATTTCAATAAATTTTCCAAATTCAACAGGTTTAACAATATACGAACTAGCTCCATTTTTATACGCCTCTAATACATCCGAATCTTCCTCCGATGAAGTAAGAATAACAACGGGTATTGTTTTGTATTTTTCGTTTGTTTTAATTGCTTTTAACACTTCTAAACCATTGTATTTTGGCAATTTTAAATCGAGCAGAATAACTATTGGAATAGGTGAACCTTCGTCCCATTTTTTTACCCAGTTTATGGCTTCTTCTCCATCACGCGCAACAATAACATCGTTAAGCAAGTTTTGTTTTTTAAAAGCACGCAATGTCAGATCTATATCAACAGGGTTATCTTCGACCAATAAAATAGAAAGTGTTTTATTTTTAGCTTGCATTATTACATGATTTTGGAATTTTTAAATAAAATTTAGCACCTTCTCCGAGTGAACTCTCCGCCCAAACCGATCCTTTTATTCTGTCCATCGATTTTTTAACCATTGCCAAACCTATCCCGGTTCCCTTAAATTGTTCCGGTAAATTTAAGCGCTGGAATATCTCGAAAATTCTATTTTTAAACTTCATATCAAAGCCAATACCATTGTCTTTTATTGAAAGTACCACAAATTCTGTTTCTTCCTGAAAATCAATTTCTATCGTTGGATTCTCGCTTTGAGCTGAAAATTTCATGCCATTTTCAATTAAATTTCTTAACGCGATTGAAAGGCAGTTTTTATCGGAACATATTTCATAATCGGGAATACGGTTTACAATTTTAACCTTACTCGTTTTTATGTCTGAAGTGAGTAAGTCTGAAATATTTAAAGTCAGTTTTTTAATGTTAAAAACATTTTCCTGAATGGATGCCCGTTCCAATCTGGAATATGACAGAAGATCTTCAATGAGTTGATTCATCTGTTTAGCACTACTCCGAATTGTTCTCAGAAAATGTCTGCCTTCTTCGTCAAACGAATCAAAATACAATTCTTCAAGTAAACTACTGTATCCGTCAATCCCCCGTAAAGGGGCTTTTAAATCATGAGATACAGAATATGTAAAAGTTTCGAGTTCCTTATTTTTTGCCTGAAGCAGGTTGGAACTTTGCTGTAACTGTTCCGATTTTTCATTTAAATCTTCAACAAGATTCAATAAAGCCACCTGGCTCTCTTCAAGTTCTTTGGTCCGCTCAGTTATACGTTCTTCCAGATTTCTGTTTAGTTCTTTAATCTCTTCCTCTGCCTCGAGCTGATCTAAACGTTGTTTCGACATTTCTACAATAAGCTCGGTCATATTTAGCAGAAAATCTAAAATCTTCAAAACTTTTTCCTTTTCAAGCACAGGAACTTTTGCAAGCGCTTTTAAATAACTTTGTTTATCGAATTTGTATTTGGTTGCCTGCGTGCTAAAGTAGTGTACGTCGGGCTCTTCAAAAAGAAACTGGCCTGAAAACAAATTCGCAATGTGTTCGCCTTTTATAACAATTGGAACAGCAACATCAATCAGCCCATTCATACATTTGTAAAAATGATACTTGTCTCCTTTAGCCAAACTGTTTGCTAAAACAGTGTCGCTTGTTGTACATTTTTTGGCCGTTTCGGGATAAACACGATGGAATAGGACACAAATTTCCCTCCAACCTGATTTTGAAAGAATATTTCCTTCCAAGTCGAGTATTGCTGTAACAAATCCGGTCGATTTATTAAACCCTTCCAGTAAGGTATCCACCTTTTCAAAGTCGATTATATCTAAGAGTTTGCTACCCATTTTCTTTATTTTGAACCCATTTCCAGTTTCTTAATTTTTTCTTTTAATTCTTTCATCCTTAATTCCCTACCCACAAAAAGTTTATTCATTCTTTCAACTTCATTCATCTTACTTTCGAGCTCGGTTGTTCGTTCTTTTACTTTTTGCTCCAGTTCTGCATTCAACTTTATAATTTTTTCTTCATTCTTTTTCCGTTCTGTGATATCTAAAACAGTGCCTGTAATTACTGCCTTGTCCTCAATTTGTATGTGCGTACCATGAATTTCAACCCATAAAAGCTCACCGTTTTTATGATTTCCTTTTGCAATATATCGTACACTTTGCACTTCACCTTCCAGTCGTCTTTTTATGTTTTCATCCGCCCGATTTCTGTCTTCAAGCGAAATCACATCAGTTGGTTTCATACTTGACATAATTTCGTCTTCGTTATAACCAAAAATCTCACAAAAACGTTTATTCACATAAATGAAATTTTCCTTTTCGAAAATGTAAATTCCGGTTAACGATTGTTCTACAAGCGCTTTAAATTTACTTTCCGATGCTACTAATAATTTATTAGCTTCTATTTGTTTTGTAATGTCTTCAATTTGCGAAACAATATATTTGGGATTTCCTAATTCATCCAGGAGCAGTGCGGAGCTAACCTGAACCCAAATTATTTTACCTTTTTGGGTACGGTAACGTTTTTCGAATTTGGCCTTTTGAATTTCCCCGGACAGCATCTTTTTAATAATATCATTGCCAATTACTCGGTCTTCAGGAATTGTAAAATCATCAACACTATTCCCTTTTAGTTCGTCGGCGGAATAACTCAGCATTTCGCAATACGGAACATTTACATCTAATAATTTCCCATCAAGCGAGAGTAAAATCATTCCACTTACCGACTGTTCAAAAATGGTACGAAAATGTTTTTCACTCTCCTCAATTTTTAATTCATTTTCCTTTCTTTCTGTAATATCGCGTGTAATTGAAAGTATTACCTTTTCATTGTTTAGTTCAATATAGTTTGCCGACATTAAGCCGTGAATAATAGATCCATCTTTTGCTTCAAATTCGGCTTCCAGATTACTGACGAATCCTCTTTCTTTTAGCCCGCTAACTAATTTTTTCCTGTCTTCAGGATTTTTCCAGATGTTAAGTTCAATGGATGTTTTTCCTATTATTTCGTCTTTTGAATATCCAATTACATTTTCAAATCCTTTATTTATTTCCAGGTATTTCCCATCCGACACCCGTGTTATATTTATCGAATCGGGGCTGGTGTGAAAGGCTTTTCTAAATTTATCTTCACTTTCTTTTAATGCTTTTTCGATTTGTTTACTCTTCGAAATATCTTGCACACTCGACCATATGAGTTTTTCGCCATGTCTTTCAATCAAATTACCCTGTAAACGCACAGGTATTAAGCTGCCGTTTTTATGAATGTATTCTTTCTCGTAAGGACCGTAATTGCCGTTTTGTTCGAGTAATTTAATTTGTTCATTCTCTTGTTGTGAATACTTTTTTGGAGTTATATCCCAGTATGTGAGTTTTCTTGCTTCTTCTATTGAATAGCCAATTATGTTTGCATAAGCCTGATTAATGTCCAGCAGTTGTCCTTTTAAATTTGTTACAGCCAATCCAATGGATGATTCATCGAATAATTGGCGGCTATAATCTTCGCTATCACGAAGTCTTTTTTTTGCTGCTTTATGCGTGGTGTTATCAATAGATAAAATAGCAACACCCTCTTTTACTGCTTGAATACTTATTTCAAAACATCCTGAATCGCCATCTGAGAGTTCAAATTTATGCGCGTTTCTTTTCTCCAAACAGTCTTTTACTTTTGTTTGCAGTACACTAGCTCTATCCGTTGGCCACACCTCACTAAACGATTTTCCAATCACAAAATCTCGCGAAAAACCATACTGTTTACAGGCAGTATTGTTAATATAAATGTACTTCTGATTGAAATCAATTATTTGACAACCTTCCAAAAAGTCATCTAGCAAATCAAAACTTATTTGAAATTTTTTCGACTCTCCCATAAGTAAAGAAGAATGTTAGAACACCCGATTTTCTATAAATTTAATATAAAATTATATTAAATCCTAGGCACAATATAGCTTACAACTTGTAATGATTCAGTGCATAAAGTCACATTGTTATATAAAAAATGATGAAATTTTGGAACTTCAACTAAGGGAATATGTATTTGAATATTCCCTTAGTTGCAAAAGTTTACACTTCACGTAGTTTCCATTTGCCTTTTCGGAAAAGGAAAAGTGCAGTGAGTGCCAAAACCGATTCGGCACAGATAATTGCAATACTTGCTCCGGTAAGCCCCATTTCGAGTACGATTGCCAGGAGGTATGCCAATGGAATTTCAATAAGCCAAAAGGCCAGTAAATTTATCTTGGTAGGTGTAATGGTATCTCCGCTTCCATTAAAACCTTGCATTAAAACCATTCCTAAAGCATAGAAAAGGAAGCCGAAACTTATAATTCGTAATGCAAGTACACCATTCTCAACAACGGTTATATCCGCAATAAACAAGCGAATCCAAAATTCTGGAAAAATGGCCAGCATAGTTCCCATTATCCCCATAAAAACCATGTTGACATAACCTGTAATCCAAACCGATTTTTCGGCACGTTCAGGTTGTTTGGCTCCTAAATTCTGACCTACCAACGTAGATGCTGCATTACTTAATCCCCAGGCGGGTAAAAGCAGGAAGATAACAATACGAATGGCAATGGTATAACCCGCAATGGCATCAGGTCCGGAAACGGCTATAATACGTACCAACAATATCCAGCTAGAAGTTGCTATCAGGTTTTGCATAATTCCTCCTCCCGATATTTTTAGCAAATGCCACATTACTTCTAGCTTCAGTTTTATACTGTTTAGGTACAAACGAATTCTGAATTTTCCGCTCGACAAAAGATAGAATTGATAGATAACAGCCAATCCACGTCCGGTTGTTGTTGCAATAGCTGCGCCTTTTAAGCCAAGAGCAGGGAAGGGGCCGTAGCCAAAAATCAATAAAGGATCGAGTACAATGTTTATTATATTGGCCAACCACATAACCCGCATGGAGATAGCGGCATCACCCGAACTGCGGAATACTGAATTGATAATAAACAACAGCATAATAACCAAGTTTCCTCCAAACATTATGGCAGGAAACATAAAACCTTCTTCAGCCATTGTTTCGGTTCCTCCCATAAGCAACAAAAACTCTTTGGCAAAAATAACTCCGGGAATTGCGATAAACACAGAAATAAATGCACCAACAAGAATGGCTTGAAATGCCACAACGCCGGCTTCCTTTTTCTTTTTTTCACCAATACGTCTCGAAACCAACGCAGTAGTTGCCATCGCCAAACCGATTCCAATTGCGTAAACAACGGTAAGTACCGATTCTGTTATGCCTACTGTAGCAACCGCATCGGCTCCCAGTTTCGATACAAAAAATATATCAACAACAGCAAAAACCGATTCCATTATCATCTCGAGAACCATAGGAACGGCCAGAATAAAAATTGCTTTTCCTAAACTTGTTTCTGTAAAATCACGTTCGGTACCACCAATGGCTTCTTTTACATCAATCCAAAGCTCTTTTATGTTTATATCTTTTAAATTCATTAAAGACAATGAAGATTCTTTTTTATGTAACATCTGAAATATGAAAAATGAAATGAATAAATTATTTGAATAATGCTCTCAACTCCAACCTTAGAACGGTCGGCAAATGACTGTGGTACGATAAATTGAGCTATTCATAATAATTTCCTTTCTTTGAGATAGGGCAAATATATGGAATTATTTACTTTGGATGCAAGTCTATCGTAATAAATTTCTTTTTTGTCTTTTTATTTCAATTGAATGAACACTCGGAATACTTGAATGTTAGAGTAACAATATTAAACCGATTGAGTTAAAATGAAATTCAAAGCCGTCTTATTTGTTTTGCTGGTAGTTGTTTTATCCTGCACCAATAAAAATCGTTTTCCGGAAAAGCTTTCAACCAGAATAATATCGGATGATTTAAATGTCCCAAATACTGAAACGGGTACAATGCCCAATACTGAAGATTTTTCAGACCTGAAGAACTTTGTAAACCAATACAATACCCACGATGAGCAATTTAACCTGAATAATTTTGAAAATTTATGGTCTCAATTTCAGAAAGGCCGTATTCTTTCGAAATGGAATGTCAGTGAGAAAATACAATGGGCCGAGATTACAGGACTATTGCTGGAGCTAACGAATAACACGGTGTATGCAGAAGAATTGGAAAATTGTAAGTTTCATTCTGATAACAGCCTCGATGGGACAATAAATCCTTTTGTTTTTACAAAACGGGTAGACCACATTTATGTAAACCTCTTTCAAAACAAAGAAATAAATTATACTCACACGCTTGGAGGTGAGGTTACATTCAGCCAGGAAACAGATTTTCCGGAATCGGGGAGTGTTAAGTTTCATTTCGGCATGACTGAGCGACGATACATCGAGTTATACATTCGCATACCAAGCTGGGCCGATGGAAGCACTGTTACCGTAAAAAAAGTAAAATATTTTGCTGCTCCCGGAAGCTATTGTCTGATTGCCAAAAAATGGAAAGAAGGTGATTTGGTAGAGGTAGAATTCCCAGCAGGTAAAATCCCAAACAATTATCGCCTCTGATTCATTTCCAATAAATTCTAGAACTGATTTTCTTTTCCGCTTTTCCCAACAATAATATTGATTAGCATTTTGGTAGTGCATCGAAATGAGCCAGGCCACCTTCCGAAGTTTCCCTGTACTTACTTTGTAAATCAATTCCTGTGTTGTACATTGTTTCTACCACTTCATCGAAACTAATTCGATGGCGGCCATCGGTAAGCAGCGCATAATTATTGTGTGCCACTGCACGTTCAGCAGCAAATGCGTTCCGTTCAATACACGGTATTTGCACCAGGCCTTTAACCGGATCGCAGGTTAATCCGAGGTGATGTTCCAAACCCATTTCTGCTGAATATTCAATTTGATGGATTGATCCTCCCATCATTTGAGTTGCCGCAGCCGAAGCCATGGCACAAGCGGTTCCAACCTCGCCCTGGCAACCAACTTCTGCCCCTGAAATTGACGCATTGGTTTTAACCAGATTGCCAACTAAACCTGCGGTTGCCAAAGCACGCAGAACTGTTTTTTTATCGCTTTTATGTATTTTTTTGAAGTATTTCAGAACAGCAGGTAATACTCCGCTGGCACCACATGTTGGAGCTGCAACAATCAATCCTCCCGAAGCATTTTCTTCAGAAACAGCCAAGGCATATGAAAAAAGTTGAGAACGACGTTTAAATGGAGTTGCAAAATTTTGGCCGCGTGTATTAAAACTCTGAGCCTTTCGTAATAATCTTAAACCTCCGGGCAAAGCTCCATCGGTTTTTAATCCTCGGTTGATACTTTCAAACATAACGTCAAGTACCTGTTCCAGATACTCCCAAATGCTGCTGTCTTCGTATTCAGCAACGTATTCCCACAATTCTTTTTCATTTATTCTGCACCAATTTAATATTTCGTTCATCGTTTGGTGTGGGTATATTTCTTTTGTTTCAATACTTGTAAAATCATCAATAAGAGAACCTCCGCCAATGCTGTAGCACGTCCATTCGTTTAACAAGTTGCCATTGCTGTCATTGGCTTCAAATTTCATCGCATTGGGATGTTTGGGCAAAAAAGTTTTGGGCTCCCAAATTATTTCAAGATTTCTGTTTGCAAAGGTCTGTTCAATGGCAAAATCGGTTAAATGGCCTTTCCCTGTTGCTGCAAGACTTCCATATAAATACACTTTAAAATTTGTTGCATCCGCATTGTTTTTGAGGAATTTTTCGGCTGCTTTTTTGGGTCCCATTGTGTGACTACTGGAGGGACCATGCCCAATTTTGTATATTTCTCTTATCGATTCCATCTGCTTATTTATCTTTTGCAAATGAAAACTACTAAATTGAAATTCGCAATGATTTTAACCTGTTTTCTCAAGTGGTAATGTAAAATATCTTTTTAGCTGTTGAAATTGGTAGTTTGGCTGAAAAGTTGAAAAAACACAAGCAGAAGCCGGAGGTATTTATTACTTTTAACAATTCAACTTTAAATTTTTACATAAATGAAAAACCTAAGCCTTCTGTTACTAATCCTACTGGTCGTATCATGCACCAACAAACAAAAACAAGAAATTACAATGCCTTACACAAAAGCCGATTTTGAAAGTGTGATTGATGGAAAAGCAACCCATCTTTTCACTCTTAAAAACAATTCAGGAATGCTTGTTTCTCTTACCAATTATGGCGCAAAAATTGTTTCGATTTACACACCTGATAAGAACGGACAATTTGCCGATGTTTTACTTGGATTTAAATCAATTGAAGATTACCAAAACTACGGAGCTAGTCATGGAGCAGTGGTTGGACCATTTGCAAACCGTATCGCAAATGCGACTTTTACAATCGATGGTGGTACATATAATTTCCCTGTAAACAATGGTGAGGCTTGTTTACATTCAGGCCCCGACAGCTGGTACCGGAAAGTATGGGATTACACAGAATCGGGAAATTCAGTAGTTTTCAGCCTTGCAAGTGCAGATGGTGAATTTGGTTTCCCGGGTAATAAAAAGGTTCAGGCAACCTATACGCTGACTGATGAAAATGAACTTAAAATTGATTATAGTGTGACAACCGATAAAGCCTGCCATTTTAATTTAACCAACCACAGTTATTTTAATTTACGGGGAGAAGGCAATGGCGACATTCTGGATCATATTGTGACAATAAATGCCGATAAATCGACACCAGTAGCCAGTTCGGCCATGATTCCAACCGGAGAGATAGTGGACATTAGAGGAACGGATTTGGATTTTACTTCTCCACATGCAATTGGTGATCGAATCGACAATGATCATCCAATGTTGCAATATGGAATTGGATACGATTTTAATTATGTAATTAATAAAGCCGAAAATAAACTGGATTTTGCAGCAAGTGCTTACGAACCTGAAAGCGGACGTTTTATGGAAGTAAAAACAACAGAACCAGGTATTCAGTTGTATACAGGAAACCATTTAAAAGGTACCGAGATTGGTAAAGCCGGCCAGCCTTATACCAAACGAACCGGTTTTTGTTTAGAAACACAACATTATCCCAACAGTCCAAACCAACCCAATTTCCCGTCGACATTATTACTGCCGGGAGAAACATTAAATTCCACTACAATTTATAAGTTCTCGGTAAAATAGCAGGTTCTGGAAAAGTAAAAGAGGAGACACAAATGTATCTCCTCTTTTTTTGTCTCGCATTATTTCTTATCCTTTACGCGCATAAATCGAAACAGATTCATAATTCTGTCGGGTAGGGGATGATAACCACGTTTTCTGAAATCAATATACCAACCTATTTTTTTGATAATCGGAATTTTGTGTGTTTCCACAAACTCGATCAATGTACCTTCGGGCGCCTGAATGTAGGCAAAATTACCTGCAGCCTCACCCATGTCAAACGATTCCATGGCCTTTGCGCTATCTACTGTAAACGGATAACCTAAATTTTTTGCTTTTTCGCGGAAAGCATCCATTCCGTTTATATCAAAACAAAGATGTATAAATCCCGGATCTCCCCAAATACGTCCTTCGTAGATGTCACGTGGTTCATAATCAAATGCCTGAACCAACTCAATAACCGATTGGCCAAAAAACGGACTAAAAGCACCTTGTTTAACATCGGAATGTTTTAACAAAACACGACGAAATTTTCTGTCGCCTCCCGGAATTCCTTTAAAATCGTCAAAAGTTCCGGTTTTATCGTACACAATCTGGTCGTATTGCAATATTTCCTGATAGACTTTTAAACTGGCTTCCATATCGTTGGTGCCAATTACAGTCCCTAAAACGCCTCCGCTTAACGACTTTTCTTTTTTACGAAATACTCCTTCCTGATTTTTGATTTCCCACATGTTTCCATAAATGTCTTTCATATAGAAATGGTCGTTTCCTGCGGGATCTTTTTTTATGGAAGTAAGCAGACTAAGATTTGCTTTTTGAAATTTATCGTAAACAGCTTTTACATTTTCTGTTTTTATTTTGCCAATGTTAATACCCAAATCGCCTAATTGTATTTCAAATCCAACTGACTCAGGTTTTTTGCCCGTATGCTGCCATATCTCAAAACCACCACCACCTTGCATATTAAGTGCTAAAACTGCTCTGCGGTCGCGTTTTTTGCCTGCTGTATGAGCCAACATTAATTCAGCTGTTGCTTCATCTTCAAACATTCGGATGTCCATTGCAAAATGCTCACGATACCATTTCCATGCTTCCGACATATTTTCAACGCCAACTCCTAATTGTTGAATTCCATTAATTTGTGCTACCATTTTAATCTACCAATTTTCAGTTTATAGCGGATTTACCCTTGATGCCATATAATAATACAAACGTGGTAAAAATCTACGAATATGTACCATTATTAACTCTTTTCCACCCACTAATATTTCCTTTTTTTCTTTTTTTAACTTTTTGCAAATCACCGCGGCACATTTTTCTGCCGACATGCCTGTGTCTTGTCCGGCATCCATTTTTTCATGCGTTTTTCCGTCCTTATTCACTGCATTTACCGATATGTTTGTTTTAATCCGTCCGGGGATTATTACACTAACAACGATATTGTGCTTTGTGTTTTCGGCACGTAAACTTTCAAAAAAACCATGTAAGGCTTGTTTCGATGCTGAATAGGAAGAGCGGTAAGGAAAACCAAATTTCCCGACAATGCTTGAAGTAACCGCAATTTGGCCGCCTCCATTCTTAATCATGTGAGGAAGAACATATTTGGTTAATGCAATGGTTCCGAAATAATTGACCTCAAAAATTTTACGATCCACAGCAACTGGAGTTTCACTTACAAACGAACGTTGACTGATTCCTCCAAAATGATAAAGTGCATCTATTTTTAGCTGCTTGCTAAAAACTCTTCTGGCAGCCTCGTCAACCGATTTCTCATCTCCCAAATCAAATGGAACAGAAAGTGCTGAACTCCCGTTTTTTTCGCAAAGAGAAACAACCTTTTGCAAAGCCTCTTCGTTTCGTCCCGAAAGAATAAGATTAACTTTTTGATTCGATAATTCAAGTGCGACAGCTTTACCAATTCCAGAGGTAGCACCTGTTATCCATATGGTTTTATGTGAAAAAATCATTTCAATTTGGTTTCGAAAAGCACGAAGATAGCAGAATAATTAGGTGATTAAAACGATGTTTCTACAATTTTTCATTTTTGATTTGAGCAAAAATTGAACGAAGCACTTTTCCTGGCATTTGCTCACTACTTGTAAAACGGATGCAACTTTTTCCAACCTTCAGGTTTCCAAGTTCTTCGCGGTGTTTGTCAAGCAAGTCAACACGGTAAATATACACCGAAATGTAATGTTTTTGAGAGGCAACAGAACAGATGGAAGGAAAGGTTGGCATATTGTATTCCAGGTTGCCTTCTGCAGAGGGAAAGTATTCTTTTATCAAACTTATAATTTCCACGATTATCTTTCCTCTTTCGTCCGAAACAGCATTTATATAATCCTGAATACTTGTAGCGTTGTATTTCATAACTCTCCAATCCGGTGTTTATTCCTTTTTAGGAAACAGATAACTAAATAGTACAGCCATGGCAAAAGCCAATAAATAAGATGCCAATCGTTCAGAAACGCCTGTTAAATCAAGCAACCACGTTTTCCATATTACGGCCGAGAGTGTTCCTGTTATTAAACTTGCAAATACTCCGGCTCGCGAGAGTCTTTTCCAGAATATTAATAAAATAATGGCTGGTCCGAATGAAGCGCCAATGCCACTCCATGCATACGATACCAGACCATAAACCGTATCTTCCATTGTTATGGCCAGCAAAAATCCAACTGCACCAACTGCAAGCGTTAAAATCCGGTTCAGAAACAACATGCGTCGTTCCTCTATTTTCTTTTTGGCAACATGTACATAAAAATCCTCCGTCATTGAAGATGATACGACCATCAATTGCGACGACGCAGTCGACATCATGGCCGATACTGCACCGGAAAGAAGTATTCCGGCCAAAATCGGATTTAACAAAGTCATTACCATAACCGGCATAATTTTTTCAGAATCGTTGGCTACCGACGAAGCTGCTTCGCCCAATGCACCGGCTTGTACCAATTTGTACCCGATAATTCCAATCATAAATGCACCGATGTATGCGAGCAAAGTCCACGAAATGGCCAGCCAGCGACTTTGACGGGTTTCTTTTTTGTTTCGCATGGCCATCATCCGGGTTAGCAGTTGTGGCTGACCTGTATAACCAAAGGCCCAGCTTAAGCCATTTAAAATAAGAAGTCCGCCGGTGGCCTGGTTCATTGTTCCCAAATTTAAAGGAACGGTATAGCTGGCTTGTGCAATTGTTTCGGCAATATGAATGTTGTAGGTTGCAGCAATACCAATTGCAATTATGGGTAAAACCACGCAGGTAATAACCATTAAAATGGCCTGAAAGGCATCGGTTGCAACAACGGTAATAAAACCTCCCATCATGGTATAAAGTGTTACCAAAACCGACCCAAGTACCATTCCCCAAAACGGATCGATATTAAATGTGTCGTTAAAAATTTTACCTGCGCCACTAAATTGTGCAGCTATATACAACACAAAAAAGAAGATGATAATAAGCGAAGATAAAATGCCAAAACTACGTTGAGTGCCTTCGAACTTCGCAGAAAATAAACCTGGAACTGTTAGTGCCCCTGACTTTTCGGTTAAGGCTTGCAAGGGTTCGGCCAGAAAAATCCATAAAAACAAGATGCCTGCCACACAGCCCAAAGCAACCCAAATAGCTGCCATTCCTTCGGAGTAGGCCAGACCGGTTAAACCCAAAAGCAGCCAGGCCGATTCTCCGGTTGCCCGCTCGGAGAGCGCCAGCGAAAAGCCGGAAATCTTTTTACCTCCTAAAACAAAGTCAGTGTTGGTTTTTGAACGTCGGGCAGAATAAACAACAATTCCGATAAGAATTACCATGTAGGCAACAAAAACTATAATCATAATGTGGATTGTAAGAAAGTCAACTAAGATAAAAAGAAAATGTATTCTGACAATTTACAGATTCTGTGCCTTAACAAAAATCCAAACTTTAAAAACGAGAAGCTGTATTATTGGCGGCTCTTCGCCAGATCAATAAAATTGCTGCACAGATACTTAAAATACCGGTACCAAACACTCCCCACAGAAAATCGCCGGGAATCCAGGTTGAAACAATCTGTGTAAATTCTTCATTCTCAGGCAACGAAAAGAAACCGGTTGAAAAATTACCTCTCCAAATAATCAGTCCAAAATCAATTGTAAAGGAAATAAAAATGACAGCGGAACCGGCAAAGAGCAACAATAACTCAGCAATGGTTAATTTGTAAAGTCTGCGTTTTGACTGGTAATAATCGAAAAGCAGCGCCATTAAAATCATTAAAAACGAACAAATAAGCGGAGCAAGTACTGGCCCAACCCATGTTATTGGAATTAGAAATAATATGTCCCACGTAAAAAACGACTCGGGCCAGTTTAAAAAAACTTTTAAAGCGATGTAATAAACGATATCCCATATTCCAAACAAAAAAAGAAAAGCCGAAAGTCGCTTAAGCCCATTTTTTCCGGCAATCCATGCAACAGAACCCAACATGAGCAAGGTGGAAAGTTCCCGCATTATTTCAATTGCTACAATGTGTTTAGGCAATGTTTTTAAAGGGAAAACAAACCCGTTTGGATAATAAAGTTCACGAACATAAACCACAACAATGGCTTCCAGAATGCCCATTGCCAATGCAAAAACAAATAAAGCGATATAAGACTGATATACGGTGGTTGGTTTACAATTCATTTTACACACTTCTTACGTTTGTGTAAATTACAAAATCGTGAGGAATTAAAGCCGTAAAAGTTTATGAATAGTGTAGCTTCATACTTATTAAACTGATGCTGAAAGTTCTGGTTGTATGAAAAATTGTGTTTTAAATTTTTATGAATCAGTTGACTGTTTTAGTGGTCGTTGGCTTTTTGTTGTAAACTACTAAATCCTTCTCCCAGAATTTCTTTCGTATCCATAATCGTGATAAAGGCATCCGGATCGATGTTGCTGATAAACTCTTCAAGAATAGCAACCTCGCGACGACTGAGCACTGTATAGATTATTTGCTTTTCCTGTCCAGTAAACATGCCTTCTCCACGTAAATAGGTTCCTCCACGTTCCAAATCAAGAACCAGTTTGTCCCTGATCTCTTCGTGCGCTTTGGATACAATCATCATGGCTTTGTTGTAGTTTGCTCCGTCGATGGTTAAGTCAATCACTTTTCCGGTAATATAAATTACAATCCACGAATACAAGGGAATCGCCCAATCGCGAAATGCGAGTAAACCAAATAAAACGATAACCGAATCAACATAAATCATTAATTTCCCAAGAGGAAGACGCGTGTATTTGGCAATCATCATTGCAATTATATCCGATCCGCCCGAAGTTGCACGCGATTTAAAAATTAATCCCAATCCAAATCCGAGCAAAACACCTCCAAATACGCACGAAAGTAACACATCCTGTACCAGTGGCAAATCTCCATCGGGGCGTAAAATGGTTATTGTATCCATAAACACAGAGGTAAGGACAAAACCAACTACTGTTTTAACGCCAAACTTCGGGCCTAAAATCCGAATGCCGGCAATGGTTAAAGGAACGTTTAACAGAAGGCCAAACAAGCCGATTGGAAAACCTTCGGGCCACAGGTAAAACAAGTTTTCGGTAAGGTAATGTACTACAATTGCAATGCCGTATACGCCGCCCGGAACAATTTTGTGTGGTGTTATAAAAAATACAAAACCTACGGCGAGTATAAAGGAGCCAAGCAGGATGTAGAAGTAATCAATCAGCCATTTTTTACTGAAAATTTTATCTTTGGTAAGGAATGTCATATTCACAAATTTTCGGCAAAAAACTATAAAATAGAGGATTTAAATAGTGATAAATATCAGAAATAATTCCGCTTTTAATCCTTTATAGTCAAATACTTAGCAGTGCTTATGATTTGTAAAAACACACCTTTATTTAATGAAGGTATTAAAGGGGAAAGCGAGTTTTACTACGAATTTGAAATTAGTCTAAAACAAATCTATATGAAATTGTTCCCTGTTGAAATGCCGGAGCATTATTATCGAGATTAAATTTAGCTTTTAAAGCCGCTTGTTTGGCTTCATCCCAAAATGATTTGTTTGCAATTGTGGTTCCCTTAACACCGGGCTCGGCAGATGTAACGTTTCCGTATTTATCTACAGTAACTTTTACTACCACTATTCCGGAGTCGTCTCCCGGATAGTTTGGTTTTGGTAACGATTTAGCCGATCGGCCGGATAAACTAAACGAAATACCGGATCCCTGGTTGCCCGAACCACTTCCGCCTGGTCCATATTTATCTGCATTTGGATCGCCTGTCGGCACCCCCTGATTTCCTCCCGGGAATGTAACCCCCTGACTTTTACCGTCACCACTTCCCGTTCCTCCGCTACCGCTGCCACTGTTGGCAAATGCACCCTGAGTTCGTGAATTAATCTCGCTTATTTTTCGTTGTTCTTCAGCCTTACGTTGGCGCTCAGCCTCTTCACGTGCTTTTCGTTCTGCTTCTTCTCTGGCCTTTTTTTCTGCCTCTTCACGTTTTACACGCTCAATTTCTTCCAGCCGTTTTCTTTCTACTTCCGCAAGTCTCTTTTGTTCAGCATGTTCTTGCTGTTGTTTTTTGAGTTGCTCCTGTTCGATCCTTTTTTTTGCATCCAACTCTACCTGTCGCTTCTTTTCCTCTTCCCGTTTTTTCTTCTCAGCAGCGTCAATAGCTACTGTTTTTTCATAATCCTGAGTCATGGCAACTTCTTTGGCCGGTTCAGGTTTAGGCTGAGAAACAGGTGGAGGAGGTGTCTGTTTTACAGGAGTTGGTGTTACCTTTTTTTCCTCCGGTTGCGGTGGAGGAGGAGTTTGTTGCTGTTTACGTGCCGGAGCAGGTTCGCGATCACCTAATCCATTTTCAGTATCGCCAAAATTTACCAGAATACCTTCTTCTCCGGGAAGTGGTAATAAAGTAGTGGCGAACGGAAGGAACATCAATAATAAAATAACAAGATGAAATGTAATGGTTCCTATTACTCCTTTCTTCTTTTCGCTGTATTCTTCTGCTTCCTTCATTCTGAAAATTTAATTACTAGAATAAGACAATTATTCAGGAGCTGTGGCCAAAATCATTTTGTATTTATTTCGGCGCGCAATGTTCATCATTTTTACTACTTCGTTAACCGGAACCGTTTGATCGGCGTGCAGCGAAATAAAAATATCGTCGTCACCCGAGCCATACTTGTTCTGAAGAAAAGGCTCAATTTCTTTAAATGAAACCCGTTTCATGTTGTTGTCGTCGTTGATGTAGTATTTCAGATCTTTGGTTATCGAAATGGTTGTAATTGGCTTTGCCGCCGTTTGATTATTACTTTGTGGCAGTAATAATTTTAAAGCATTTGGCGCAATTAAAGTAGAAGTAACCATAAAGAAAATCAGCAATAAAAATACAATGTCAGTCATCGACGACATACTAAAAGCGGCATTTATTTTATTTCTCTTTTTTAGTGCCATTTTTGCTGGTTTATACCGGTTCGTTTAATAAATCCATAAATTCCGATGTGGTAGCTTCCATTTTAAAAACTACTTTTTCGACATTCGAAACCAAAATATTGTACGCAAAATAAGCGATGATACCTACTGTTAAACCCGCTACAGTGGTTACCATTGCCTGATAGATACCTGTTGAAAGCAAAGTTACGTCGATGTTGTTTCCAGCATTCGACATGTCGTAAAAAGCCTGAATCATACCAATTACGGTTCCCAGGAATCCAATCATTGGAGCACCACCGGCAACCGAAGCCAATACAGGAAGCCCTTTTTCCAGTTTCGAAATTTCAAGATTACCTACATTTTCGATGGCCGTATTTACATCTGTCAGAGGACGGCCAATTCGGCTGATTCCTTTTTCGAGCATGCGCGAAGCAGGATTTTGATTACTACGACACAATGCAATCGCAGCATCGATTTTACCACTGGTAATGTAAACCTTTATTTTTTCCAAAAGGCCTGAATCAAATCTGCCTGCTTTGCGAATTGCAAAATATCTGTCGAAGAAAATATATACTGCAATAATCGACAACGCAAGAATAGGAAGCATAATCCAGCCTCCTTTCATTGCCATATCAATAAATTTTGTAGATATTCCTTCCGGTTCAGTAGCCATGGCTTCCATTCCCTGTGGAAGGTCTGATTGGATCATTAATAAATTCAGCATGAGCATTAATGTTATTTATTCAATTCTAAAATTAAAAACGGGGTATAATCTTAAATATTATACCCCGCAAAAATAAGTAATATTTTAACTGCATTTTTTTACTCTGTTCGCCAAAATACTTTAGTTATGAACAAAGCAACTTTGATAGCTTATAAAGCAAACATTAGGTAATAAACTCCTGCTCCGGCCAAATAACCAACTAAAGCAAGCCAGCTAATGTGTTTTAAATACCATATAAAATCAATTTTTTCGAGCCCCATTGCAGCAACACCGGCAGCTGAGCCAATAATTAACATACTGCCACCTGTTCCGGCAGTATAGGCCAGAAATTCCCAGAACGCACCGTCCTGAACAAAGAAGGCATCGTATCCGACTGCTCCAACTTCTGTAACCGGGTACATTCCCATAGATCCTGCAACCAGTGGAACATTATCAACGATTGATGATAACACACCAATTGCGAGGTCGATTAAATAAATATTCCCTAAATTTTCGTCCAAATACTGAGACAAAATACTCAAATGTCCTGCTGATTGTAATGCAGCCACTGCCGATAAAATTCCAAGGAAGAAAAGCACGGTTGGCACATCTACTTTTCGTAATACTGCCGTAACTTTTAATTTGTCTTTCACTTCTTTTGGTTTGTCGCGGTGAACCACTTCTCCAACCACCCACAACATTCCTAACGACAATAACATTCCCATATAAGGAGGCAAGTGTGTTGCGGTTTTAAAAACAGGTACAAACAATAAACCAGTGACACCTAAAATCAAGAATAGAACTCTTTCTTTTGATGTGGTATATTCAATATCATCATCCTCAATAACAGGGCGTTTTACATTCCCTTTCATTGTAAACGATAAAATTGCAAGCGGAACAATCATACAAACTAAACTTGGCAATATTACGCCTTCAATAATTTTCAATGCAGTAACTTGTCCGCCAATCCATAGCATAATGGTTGTTACATCACCAATTGGCGACCATGCACCACCGGCGTTTGCCGCTAATACTACCATACTGGCAAAAAACCAGCGTGTTTGTTTGTCGTCGATAAGTTTTCGAAGCAAGGCAACCAAAACAATGGTTGTTGTAAGGTTATCAAGCAGTGCTGACATGAAGAAAGTAAGGACGCTTAAAATCCAAAGCAACTTTACTTTGTTTGTAGTATTAATTTTATCCGTAATAATTTTAAAACCTTCATGCTGGTCAACCACTTCAACAATGGTCATTGCACCAAGCAAAAAGAATAAAATCTCTGCAATTTCACCTAAATGATGAATAATTTCGTGCTCTACAATAAACTCGTGAACGGCATGAATGCCATGCGCATCAGGGTACATTGCCAAAAAGTTTTGCCACGACGGACTAAAGCCCATGTGAAGAATTCCTTCGGCGCCCAGCATATAAACTACCCAGGTTAATGTTCCAATAATTAAAGCAGAAGCAGCTTTGTCAATTTTGAGAGGATGTTCCAGTGCAATCGCGGTATAGCCCAGAACAAATACGATAACCATTAATATGAACATAGTACTATTTTTACAAGATTAGTTTTATAATAAAAAACAAAAATAGATTTCGTTGGACAGAAAAAAAGAAATTCCGTCAGTTTTTTTCAAATTTTTAATATTTGAAATGATAATTCCCGAAATTGAATTATTTGATGTCGGCTTATTCCTTCTTCTTTCTGAAAATTCTGGTCATTTTCTGAAAAAGTTCTTCTATTGAATTGTATTCTTCTTTAAAAGATAAACCAATTCCTTGTGTATAAGGTGCCGTTTCGTATATGAGGTTATTATTCGATCGGTTGTATGCTTTAAACTGTATTTTGCCGCTTGGTACCAGTTTTACGCCCATCTCAAAGTCACCAACAATCTGGCTGCTGTTATTTGTGTATTCGTTTGTATTGTTTCCAATATTTCCGTTTAGCGAAACACGATCGTTAAAAATTTGAGTACTCAACGCTACTTCTATTTCATCGTCGGTAACCTGGTTGCCCGGGCGGTAATTCAAACCAACGTCCCAGTTGCTGCTTATTTGTGACAACCAATTGCTTAACTGATTTGACAACATTTCGCTGGCAGTAGTTCCAAGGGCATTTGTATTTTGCGCATCGTAGGTTCCGCGCATGTAATCCGGGGTGTAGAATTTCCCCATAACAATTAGCGAAAGTATCTGTTTGTTCATTTCTTCATCCGTTTTAAAATACTGACGCAAACGGTCTTTAATCAGCTCGTCGGTACTCGGGAAATTAATGTCAAACTTAATGGTCGGATTGGAAAGTTCATCTTCAAGTCCGATAATACATTCCACCTGTATGCGCTGACTTTGGCTTACATCGTCGTATTCGCTTAATAAATCATGTGGCGAAGCTTTCAACTTATAAATCGCTTTTAAATCAATTATCGCATTGTACGGATCTCCCGACCACACAATTGAACCGCCTTGCTCAATGCTGAATCGTTTGTTAATGATGTTTTGAAGTGTAAATAAATAATCTCCCCGGGTTGGATTAAAATTGCCGGAGAGTGACATGTTGTAATCCTGATCCATTTCAAAAAGCAGAATTCCCTCGCCCTGGGCTTTAATAATATCACCAATTTGAGAATTGTAAATAAGCTGCACTTTTGCATCCGGAGTGGCTTCTATTGTAAAACTTAAATCATACTCCGATTTCCCGGAATTTACTGTTTTGTCGAAAAAATTATTTTCCTCTGCTTTCTCCGGTGTAACAAATTGTATAAAATCGTATTTCTCAATTTCACTTTCACTTTCCATCGAAATACTAATATCGGTTCCGGAAAGGGTAGTAAGCGAACCTGACATTTTTGTTTTACTAATGGGCCCGGTAATGTCAAAACGCCCGTTTGCAACAGCTGTTCCGTAAAACTGCTCGTTGTTGCGCGAAGTTGTATTTAATGCGCGAATTTTTTCGGAACGAATATGAAGGTCGAAAACCATACGATTGAAATTCTGATGTACGATTGTGCCGTCAAATATTCCTGAATTATTTTGGTCGTCAAAAATGGTGATGTTGTCAAAATCAATTGTGTCGTTTTTAAAATAAATGGTATCGGTAAACGAATACGGAATTTGTGTTACATTCACTCTTAATCCACCATTTTGAACAGCAATTGCGCCATTAAAATTAATTTTATCAAACGTTCCTCCAATATTCACTTTGCCGCTTCCACGACCATGAATATCGGAGAAGTTTCGCTGCATAAACGCATCGAGTATTAACAACGAAACACTATCCAGTTCGGTGTCGAAATTTAACTCACCCGATGATGGTTTGTAATAACCGGTGGCGTTAAAACTCGTTCTGTTATTTCGTGTGATTTTTACTTCCGAATCAATTGTGGAACGTTCGCGGTTCCACTCGCTATTGAGCGAAATGTTACCCATGAATTGGTTTTTGTAACGAAGGTTATCAATTTTTAGATCGGATAAAATAGCGGGCTCATCAAAATTATTCGAAATCCCAAAGCGGCCATTGGCAATACCTTCCAGCCTTATTTCACGGTTAAAGTACTTGTCAAGATGTCCTAAATTAATGTTTTGCAACACAATGTTCAGTTGATCTGTTTTCCCTTCAATAATTTTTCCGTTGGCCGAAAACATTTGGTTGTTGTGGCGAATGCTAAAATTACGAATTTCGAAAGACGCAGAATCGATTATGGCGGAGTAGGGAGCAATGGCCCAAAGCGTATCGGCAATGTATATTTGCGAAGGCATTCCTTTCACTTCGATGTATTTCTGATCGGTAGAGTCGTTGTGGAAAAAGCGTGTTTGTGTTTTTAACGATCCGCTGTAGGTTAACTCGTCGAAATTACTCCAGCTAATTGAATTCGTTAATAAATCATTTTTGACTTTGGAACTCACGGTGAAGTTATACAAGCTTAAACCACTGCGGTTAAACAACTCGCCAATTCTTAGTTTAGATGAATATTCCGCAGCCGATCCCTGGTTTCCGATGAAAATATTACGGGCCCATAAATTTTTGTACTTCATACCCGGAATACTTCCGTTAAATTGCAGATCGTTATTGTCGGTATCAATCTTTCCGTAAAGCAGGAATGGAGTTTCAAACTCCATACTTGGCACAAAAATTTTCGACAACTCATTTATCTCTTTTACATTTAATTGAAAGTCAAAAATATTTGAACCTGCATTTTCCGAAATTTCGTATCCTGAAGATGGGATATAATAACTTACTATTTTCTGAAATGAATTTACAATGGATTTAAAATTGTACTTCCCTAATATGGAGAGATCAAAAAAGTCGGAGGTAAAAAACAGCGAACTCTGGTTCTCGCCAGGAACGGTTTTTAATTCCATTCCACGCAAATCCATTCTTCCGTTTCTGTTTTTGTAATAACCTTCTTTTACAATAATTGCTCCATCCAGGTTGTCTATTTTATCGCCTTCAAAGTTGGCATTCATTTTAAACGAAAATTCTGCTGCCGGAAAATTGGACCCCAGATTCAGTTTATAAGGTACTGCGCGTTTCAGGTCGAGGTTGAAATCGAAACGGGGAATTTTCTGGTTTAAATCCAGTTCTCCAAGAAAATTAAATTCAAGATTTGGGTCGTTTATGCTGAGCAGACCGTCGAACATCTTGTTCAATAAAATACCATCAAACTGAATGTTTTTATAGTTGTAGTTGTTTAAATCAATTTGAGCAATATCGCCTTTAAAAATACCGGATACAGCTTTTGTTCTTTTATTAAACTTACCATCGGTTGAGCCGCTAAATGTAAGTTCTCCTATATAATCCTGTTCAAAAAGTTGTCCCAGCTGAAAATTCCGTGTGGCAATATTTCCGCGATAATAAATGGTTCCGTCTTTTTCGGGTGCCACCATAATATCGGTGGTTAAGGTTCCCATTTCGCTTTCCAGTGTTCCGAAAGTTACAAAGTCGCTTAAAAAGCCACTAAAATTTCCTCTGAATTTTAACACGCCTGCATTGTAAAAACTTTCCGGAAATTCGAGGTACTTCAATTTTGCTGCATTGGGGAAACGAATGTTACTTAAATCATTAAAACTGGTTTCCGATTGTTTCAAATCCAAAAACAAATACATGTTTTCAATACTCGATAAATCATTTACATAAAAATCAAAAATAGCTTCGGTTTCTGTTCCCGTATTTAAGTACAGGTTTTTTCCCTTTAAATCGTTGAGTGTACCATAAATTAAACCCGACAACTCAATTTCCTGATTCATTCCTTGTAATGACGGGATAAGTTCGCCAATTTCACGAAAATTGATTTTTGATTTTCCGAGCCGGATTTTCATCTCAAAAGGAGCTTTTACCGAGTCGGATTGTTCGAAAAATTCCAACTCCACTTCACTGTTTTCAATGCTTGAAAATTTGCTTTTGAAGTTAAACTCGCTAATTGCAACTTTGCCGTCGTGTATATTTACGTAAGCATCAGCATTTTGCATAAACAAATTGCCGCCATCATTCATACTTAACCGGCTAAGATAGAAAGACAAAGAGTCGGGAACACTCAGGAAATTTGAGATTTCCATATTTAAATCGTGCACAGCAAGGTGGGTTTGACGTTTAAAATCCACATCGTTGTACACAATGTTTAGCTGACCAAAATTAAAATGATCGCAATCAATTCTCCATCGTTTTAGCGTGTCCTTTTTAGTAGGTTTGTTAAACGAATTTAAAATAAAGCTGAAGTTATACACATCTGCCGAATCGCGCGAAACATTTAATTTGTTGTTTTTAAAAGAAAGTTCGTTTATCGAAAGAAGCTGTTTCCGAAATTTAATGGTGTCAATTTTTGCGGTAATCAGCTGACTGTACAAAAGTGTGTCCTTTTTCTGATCTTCAATTAAAACATCTTCCAGGTACAAGCGGTTAAAAAAGCCGATTTTAACTTTTTCAACAGATATGGTGGCGTTTAATTGTTTTGATAATCGCTCGGCAACAATTTTGGTAATTTTAGTCTGTGCCCAACTGGTTTGTAAGGCATAATAGCTTAATCCCAGCAGCGTTATTAACACTGCTAGCACGACAATAGTTATTTTCCAGCCTTTTTTAATAGTTTTGCATTTTAAAAAACGAACATAAACTTTTTCAAGCAATAAAAGTGTCTGGTTTGTAACGTTTTGTTAACGACTTGTTTTTAATAAGAAATTACTCTGTAACCAATCGTTAAAAACATTTTTGCAAATATATAAACCTGCTTGCTTCTATCTTGTTTAGTAACGTAAAAAAGAAGATAATTTATATGAGAGACAATGGAATTACGATATTGGGAATAGAGTCATCGTGCGACGATACTTCGGCGGCTATAATTCGCGACGGCGAGATAATGTCGAATGTTGTTGCCAGCCAAAAAGTTCATGAAGAATATGGCGGCGTTGTTCCTGAGTTAGCTTCGCGGGCACATCAGCAAAATATTATTCCGGTGGTTGATTTGGCCATAAAAAAGGCGGGCATAAACAAAGATGAAATATCGGCAGTTGCTTTTACCCGTGGCCCGGGTTTGTTGGGGTCTTTGCTTGTTGGAACTTCTTTTGCCAAAGGATTTTCACTGGCTTCGGGAATTCCGTTAATCGATGTAAACCATTTGCAGGGCCATGTACTTGCTTTGTTTATTAAAGAAAAAGAGGTGGAATACAATCCACCCAAATTCCCGTTTTTGTGTTTGCTGGTTTCAGGTGGCAATTCTCAAATTATTGTGGTTCGCGATCATTTACACATGGAAATCATCGGACAAACCATTGACGACGCTGCAGGTGAAGCCTTTGATAAATGTGCCAAAGTAATGGGATTGCCTTATCCGGGTGGTCCTTACGTCGATAAACTGGCAAAAGAAGGTGATCCTTTAAAATTTGAATTCTCGAAACCCCGAATCCCCGGACTGGATTACAGTTTTAGCGGATTAAAAACCAATTTCCTTTATTTTCTTCGCGATAATTTAAAGGAGAATGAAAACTTTATTGAAGAAAATAAAAATGATTTGTGCGCTTCGTTGCAATACACCATTATTGAAATACTGCTCGGCAAATTAAAACGTGCGGCAAAAGAAACCGGGATTAAAGAAATTACCATTGCAGGCGGTGTTTCTGCTAATTCGGGTTTAAGAAATGCCTTAAAAGAAAATGCTCAGAAATACGGTTGGAATTTGATTATACCGAAATTCGAATATACCATGGACAATGCTGCCATGATTGCAATTACGGGATATTACAAATATTTAAAACAGGAATTTATTGGACAAAATACGGTTCCTTTTGCTCGTACTCAATTGTAAATTGTTTGTTTTATGCGTTTCGAAAACCAACTGGTTCATGGTACTTTAATTCGCCGTTACAAACGATTTTTGGCCGACGTTAAACTCGACAATGGAACAGAAGTGATTGCGCATTGCACCAATTCCGGATCGATGAAAAGTTGTTTGGAAGAAGGTGCTGAAGTGTATTTGACTCCGGTTGACGATCCGAAACGAAAAACCCGCTTTACCTGGGAGATGATAAAAATTAACAACGACTGGGTAGGAATAAATACAAGTGTTCCAAATAAATTGGCCTTTGACGCAGTTTCGTCCGGAATAATACCCGAATTAAGCGGTTACACATTGGTGAAAAGAGAAGTTCAGTTTGGTGATTCGCGTTTTGATATTTACGCTGAAAACGCACAGGAAAAATGTTTTGTCGAGGTTAAAAACGTTTCGATGAAAGCAGGGAAGTACGCATTATTTCCCGATGCAGTAACCACGCGGGGGCGAAAGCATCTGAAAACATTGATGCAGGTTAAAGCAGAAGGAATGAGAGCAGTTATGTTGTATGTAATTCAGCGCAGCGATGTGAATATTTTTGCCCCGGCCAAAGAAATCGATCCCGGTTACGCAGAAACATTAAAGGAAGCTTTTGATGCAGGTGTTGAAATACTACCGATGCAGGTAAAAGTAACTCCTCAATCCATCGATTTCACGCGCAAACTTCCATTTGAATTATAATTGGATAGACATGAAAAAGCCGGAAACAATTTAGACAAACGTTCCCGGCTTTTTTTATCCGAAGTTTATTCATTCCTCTTTTTCTTCCACCGGAACAAGTGTACCATAATACGATATGGTTTGGCGATTTGTACTGCTAACGCTCAATGAAGTTGAGCCGTTGGTAGAAATCGTAAAAGTGTAAATAACATTGTCGTTTTTGTTTTTGGCATTAAACTTTACAATCTTATTTCCTTTTTTCCCATCGGTGATGCTGTAATTTTCTGCATCCGATTTAAAGATCATAGGTGATTCAGTTCCTCCGTAAGGAGCAGAATAAGCTGTTCCAAAATAGGGTAGATATGAATCAACTTTGTTGTCTTTTAAAACCACATTGTAGCTAGTTGTTAAACTTCTGCTTTGTCCTTTTGCAGGTATCATTTGTCTGGCATCAAATTGCCAGCTTTGTGCTTCAATGAGTTTTTTAGTTTGTTCAATGGCCTGAGCTTCGCGCTCCGCCTTTTTTTCTTTTTTTGTCTTTTTCTGGTCCTGGGCATTTACAAATACAACCGAAAAAACCAGTAAGGTGATTAAAATTAAGTTCTTCATAGTTTTTTATTTATTGCATTACTAATATACTAAATTATCTTTTGTTTGATGTAATTTACCGTGTTCGAATATTCAAAAAGTATGCCTTGAAAATAAAAAAGGGATACTTTTTGTATCCCTTCTGGTTAAACTATGTTAATGATTAAACTACTTGTTGTGGTTTCTGAAATGAATACCCAGATTTTCCAGGCGTTTATAATCTTCATTCAAACGATTTCCAAAATCATCAAAATCCTTTAATTCTTTTGGTGTCCAGGCTACTTCCGCTTCTGCCTGTAAGCGCGGAAGAAGCATGTATTCCACCTTTTTAGTTGTGGCAATGTATTCTGTCCACAAGTTGGTTTGAACACCTAAAATGTATTTTGCTTCGTCACTTGTTAATTCTTCCGGAACGGGTTCGTAACTGTACACTTTTTCAAGAGGCAAAAATCCACCAATGGCAAGTGGTTCGTTCTTTTTATCTTCCGATTGGTAATAATCGATGTACATGTGTGTTGTTGGGCTCATTACAACATCGTGGTGTTGTTTGGCCGCTTCAATTCCACCTTTAATTCCCCGCCAGCTCATTACTGTTGCCTGTGGTGCTAGACCACCTTCAAGTATTTCGTCCCAGCCAATCAGTCGGCGTCCTTTCGATGTCAGGTATTGATCCATTCGGGTTATCAGCCAGCTTTGTAATTCATGCTCATTTTTCAAGCCCTCGTCAGCTATTCTTTTTTGACACGCTTCACATTCTTCCCATGCATCTTTCGGACATTCGTCGCCACCTACATGAATAAATTCAGAAGGGAAAATGTCCATCACTTCATCTAAAACATCCTGTAAAAAAGTAAATGTTTCTTCTTTTCCTGCGCAATACACATCTTTAAAAACGCCCCATTCGCCAACAACTTTGTAAGGCCCGCCAGTGCATCCCAAATTAGGATAAGCAGCCAAAGCAGCACTCGAATGGCCCGGCATTTCTATCTCCGGAACAACAGTAATGTATCGTTCAGCCGCATAACGAACAATTTCGCGGCACTGGTCTTGTGTGTAAAATCCACCGTAACCAATTCCGTCCATTTCGTTTCCATCTCTTTGATGCCCAACTCTTGTTTCGTCACGCCAATGCGAAATTTCAGTTAACAAAGGATATTTTTTTATTTCGATACGCCAGCCCTGGTCCTCGGTTAAATGCCAGTGAAAGGTGTTTATTTTGTACATGGCCAAAATATCGAGATACTGTTTTATAAAACTTACCGGGAAAAAATGGCGTCCTACATCCAACATATTTCCACGCCAGGCAAAACGAGGCTGGTCTTTAATGTCAATGCAGGGAATGGATAATGCATTGGATGCTTCATACGGAATTAGCTGTTTCAAGGACTGCATTCCGTAAAATAAACCACTAGGCTCAGAAGCAGTAATTACCACAGAATTCTTGTCCACTTTTAACAAATAACCTTCTTTGCCCAGATTTAAGCGGCTCATTATTTTAAAGCTGATTTTGTTTCCCGAGCCTTCGGTGGCAAGTTTTACATCATATACTTCAGCAAGGTAATCACTAAAAAAAGTAGCGATACGACTTACTTCTGTGTTTTCATTGTCGTAGTTTAACACACAATTGTTGTCAAGTAAAAAACTTCCGGATTTAACCGACATTTCTGCGGGTTTTGGAATAATTGATATTTGCTGAGCCATTGATGTGCCCGCAAAAATTAATAGAATAAGGATAGGAATTAGTTGTTTCATTTTAATAGTTTTGATGTTTAATTTTACTGACGAAAGTAATACTTTTATAAAATATTAAAAAGAACAAACGCAAATAGAAAAATATTTTTTTGACATGCAGAATATAACGATTGCAAGCAACTTGTCAGCTTTAATTCCCAAGCTCGAATTATCGTGTATTGAATGCGATATTGTTTTAGAGACAAAAAACGATAAACTTTGGAATGTTATACTTCAGAAAGTTATTGAGTTGAATGCCGAATTAAAAGTGGAACAAATCAGCCAGTTACCAGGCATTGCCAGCTCGCGGAAAGCCTATAAACTGTGTGGGAAAGATCCGGCACGTTATCGATTATCGGCCGAAGCACTTTTAAGACGCGTGTTAAAACGAAAGGAAATTTACCAGGTAAACAATGCCGTTGATCTTTTAAATCTGGTTTCTATTTCAAGCGGATTTTCAATTGGCGGTTATGATGCGGAAAAAATAAATGGGCATGTGGAATTTGGAATCGGACGAAGTGATGAGCCATACGAAGGAATCGGGAGAGGAGAATTAAACATTGAATTTATGCCTGTTTTCCGCGATCTAACAGGTGCATTTGGTACACCAACCAGCGATTCGGTGCGAACATGCGTAACAAACGATACGAAACGATTTTTAATGGTTATCATAAATTATGGCGCATCTTCTTTATCTTTGGCCACGCAAATGGCAATTGACTTGTTAAAGGAATATGCACAGGCAACAAATATTGAATTAAAAACGATAAGCGGACAATGAAATTTTCAAAGTTTTTATTGCGGATATTGGGCTGGAAAACGGTTGGAGGAGCTGCTCCTGAAAATAAATGTATTATTATCGGAGCGCCTCATACCAGTGCCCTTGATTTTGTAATATCCTGGTTGTTTTACACTTCGGTAGGCGGTTTTGCCAGAACACTGGTAAAGAAAGAATTTTTCTTCTGGCCTTTTGGATCTGTCATCCGAAAAATGGGTGGATTACCCATCGACCGATCAAAAGGAGCCAATGTTATTCGGCAAACCATTCAGCTGGTAAACGAAAATGAGCACATCCATTTGGCACTAACTCCTGAAGGTACGCGTGATTACACCCTAAAATGGAAAGCCGGATTCCATATAATTGCCAAAGAAACCGGAATACCTGTTTATCTGGGGTATTTCGATTGGGGCAGAAAAGAAATCTCAATTGGTGAAAAATTTCAGATCAGCGATGATGCCAAAACAGACATTAACCGGATGAAAGACTTTTACCGCGAAAAAGGAATAAAAGGTAGACATCCTGAAAAATTTTCAACAGAGTATTAAATTTAGCCGGTATTAGTCAAAAACCGATATCGAAACTTTTACAGACACACTTTCAAAATCGCCTCCTTTAAAGCCGGTGAAAACACCAATGTTTCCGGCAAAAAACAAACTGTTTAAACTGTAGCCGGCTTCCCAGTAATTTTCCAATGCAGGAGTGCTTAAATAATTAAAATGCAGGCTTTCGCTCCATGTTTTTCGGTTTATAAACGAAAAATAGCGCAACAAAATATATTCCGTCCGGTATTCGGCTCCAAGCGTAATATAGCTTTTGTTTGTGCTGAATTCATAATCATTCAGCAATTGAAATGTATTGGTAAACGAACTCAGCAAAACCGGAATTTCGGCCGTTTTAAAATGGTGATATTGCGAAAAATGCATTTGGTCGTTGTTGAAGAAATATCCGGCATTTAAATGCCAGTCGATACCCGCAGTTTGAGAAATGTTGGCTTGCTGATGCCAGCTCAGATCCAACTGGTTAAAATCAGACTCCGAGTCGAAAATTCCGGTAATACCTTGTTTGTAATTTAAACGAAGCGTATAAAAATCATCAATAAAAAGAAATGGCGACTCCTCCAGCCACGGTTTTCGCTGACGTTGTTTAAATTCAAAACCCAACGCATAGCTGAAACTTTTTTGTTCCTGTAAAGCAGAACTGGTGGCAGTTAAACCTTTTGGTATGTTTGGTGAGAATACTTTGTTGTCGGACCATAAATACGACGCATGATTTTCCAGCGGGTAAAAATGATCGTAATTTGCGTTGGCGAGCACCGTAAATCCCTTTTTAATCCGTTGCGTAATTTCAAAATAAACAAAACCAGTTTCATACAATTTCATGTAGTTTTCTGCAAAAAACCAGGTGCTAATGGCATTTAAAGCAGGAGATATTCCAATGTTCTGATTTTTAAAATCGTTACTCTGTTTGCCTGCCTTAAAACCAAAGCTGTTACCATCGGCCAGAACATTAATAAACTGAGTTTCAACTGAGCCAAACAAACCTTTGCGATTAAATGCATAGCCCAATTCAGGGGTAATATACACGTATTTTCCGCTGTCGGGATTTATTCGAAAACGAAGCGATTGTTTGTATTTGTAACCATCAACAGCATTAAAATCAAAATTTTCAGTTGAGATCAATCCGTCATATCCCAATCGAATCGACGAGTCTTTGCATAAATCGTAATGCCCGAAAAGTAGTTTGTTAAACTTCGATTGTTGTTTTTTCTTTTTATCATCCGCACTCAGCGAATCAATATCCATGGTTTCAAGTGCTACAATTGAATCGGCCAGCCTGTAACTTTGAATTTCGGCCGGAGTTAACGGAATTGCCCTGATTGTGTCCCAAACTATGTTGTTTTGTAACGAATCTTTTTTGTCTTCGATATTGTAGCTGTTGAACGTTGATGCAACAATTGTAGAATCTCGGTACTGCTCTTTTAAAATTTTACGGTTTAGCCTCGATACTTTCTTTACATCGGCATTACTCAGTTTTTCTTTGGCACTTAAAGCATTCACCTGATTTGTTAATTCTTTTTCTTTGTCACTCTTTTCTCTTACTGCCACATTCTCTTTAGCAACTTGGTTCGCATCAATCTCCTGCTGAATTTTTGACTGGTAGTTTTCTACGATTGAATCGTATTTTACCGACGATCCGTAATAAAAGTTGCCCCGTAAACCCAGCATGCTAATGTTTCCGCTTATGTTGTACGAAACGGGTAACCAGTTGTCGTTGTCTAAATTCTGGTATTGCTGCTTTATTCTAAAATTAAAAAACTCAAAGCTCGAATTCAAATCCAGGTTATACACACACCAAAGCCTGTCGACAATATACATGTAGCCATCCAGTAGCTCGTTGCTTTTCCGTTTTGGTGTCACCTTAATTTTAAACACATCAAAATCGCCTACGGTAATATACCCTTCGTACTGAAAATTATAATGTTTTAATGCAACCGAAGATAGGGGAGAAATGGCCTGAAACGGGCGTTCTTCGTATATACTTGTTGTAATTAAACCCATTACCGGTGGCTCGTCTATTCCAACCAGCGATGTTTTTTTACTAATCACTTTCTGGTCGTAAGTGTCCGGATAATCGTAAGTTATTTTATTCTGCGACTCAATTACATAAGTTACATTCTCCTTAAAATAATCCTTTAGTTTTTTACCGTCGTCCAGTTCAATTTTGTTCTGATACAGTTTTGGAATATTGGTAAACTCAAAATTACTTTTGATATATAAATCAGCTGAATAATGTTTGATTTTGTTGCGATAAAAAGGTGCTTTGGCCATGGCTTTTCGCATAATAAAATAAGCAGGATCTTCTTTGCCGGGAAACACTTTTACCTCCTTTAATTCGAACTTCTGCACTTTTAAGGTAATGGGTAAATTTAAACTGTCGGTTTGAGTACTTACAATTTTATTTTCCTGCAGAAACCCCATGGAACGAATTGTAAAATTGTAATTTCCTTTGGGTAATTGCAACTGAAATTTTCCATCCACATTCGATGTCGTACCTTCTTTTGTTTCTTTTACAAAAATGGTAGCATACGGAATGGGATTGTTTTGTTCGTCGCTTATAAGTCCTGAAATTACCTGGCCTTTTGCTAAAAAGGGAAGCACGAATAAAATAGTTACAGCGCAAAAGGTGTATAGTTTTCTACTGGCGGATTGAAAGTTAATTTTGGTCAACATGGCTTTTTGGTTTTCTGATCTGCAAAAAAAAGAAAAATGTACTTTGTAAAAAATAATATTTTGTTAAAAACAACTAATGTTTTATAAATAACTTTTGCGAATAAGTAGCGGTAGCAGTTTCTATAAACAACACATGTACACCCTCATTTATACGCGAAACGTTAATCGCTTCCCCCGAAAAATGGTTCATTTTTTCAAAAACAATCTGCCCGTTCAGATTATACACCTTTATATCCATTCTGATATTTTCGGGAATTCCTTTAACAAATATCCTGTTGTTTGCAGGATTGGGGTACAAACCAAAATCTGAACCGGCAAATTCATGAACACCTGTAGATGCATCTTTTTCAACCATTACTTTTAAATCGAGTGTTCCGCCATTACTGTCAAGATTGATTTGTGTTGTGTCATCGTCTGAATATCCGGGCATGTGGTAAATTGAAAATGTGTAATCTTCAGCACCGGCAATACTAATTTCGTTGTTAAAATTGTGTGTTATGGCATGGGCATCGTCAATCACTATCGAATTAAAAGTCAACAGATCATTTGCCCGGTTGGTGATGGTTACTTGTATTGTATCTGCATTTTCACCTTCAGTACCTTGCTGCGAAACCAACATTAGTTTTGGTGCCAGTACCGATGTGGTTGGCAGGTTATTGCTGTTCCATCCGTTAATTCCACCAATCATTTCGTATACTTCGGCAAATTCCAGCTCTTTCATTTTTGCAAATGCACCGGCACTTCTTCCACCCGACTGACAGTGCAAAAGAAATATTTTATGTTTGGGCAATAGCGCCAAACGCTGCTGAAAATCAGAATCGCCGGTACTTCTGTTAATCGATCCCTCAAGATGTTCGTTGCGCCACTCGCTATCTCTTCTTACATCTAATATTACAAAATTCGGATTGGCAGAATTGGCTTTAATCAGACTGTCGCATTTTAGCGGGTACAGTTGTTTGTAAACGTTTTGCGAAGAGGCCAATCCGCTGTTAACAAGAACAAAGAACAGTAGTAATGGGTAAATAAATAGTTTCATTGTTTGTGATTTGGTAGCTAAAATACAAATGAAAACAAGACTTTCTGCATAATTACTCAATGCTTTTTCATACAAGCTGGATAAAACAGAATGTTAATTGTTGCAAAACATCTTTTTTGATATGAAAATAGTATCTATTTTTGCAGCACAGTACAGGACAGCATAGTTTGTGCTGAATTTTTAATTTGTAACAAGTACTAATAAATAATCACTTAAAAAATGGCTAATAGATTAATTGGTAGACTTCCGAAAGTAGGAATCCGCCCTGTAATTGACGGGCGCGAACGTGGTGTGCGCGAATCGCTTGAGGTGCAAACCATGAATATGGCAAAAAATGCCGCTAAATTGATTGAAGAAAACCTTCGCTTTCCGTGTGGAGAAAAGGTAGAATGTGTTATTGCCGACTCAACCATTGGCGGAGTGGCTGAAGCTGCGGCCTGTGCCGATAAATTTGAAAGGGAAGGAGTTGGCGTTTCGTTAACGGTTACTCCTTGCTGGTGCTACGGAACCGAAGTTATGGATTCAACACCAATGATTCCAAAAGCAGTTTGGGGATTTAACGGAACTGAACGTCCGGGAGCTGTATATCTGGCCGCTGCACTTGCTGGTTACACTCAAAAAGGACTTCCAGCCTTTGGCATTTATGGCCGCGATGTGCAGGATGCCGGCGATGAAACCATTCCTGAAGATGTAAAAGAAAAAGTACTTCGTTTTGTAAATGCTGCCCTTGCAGTGGCTCAAATGAAAGGCAAATCTTACTTGTCGCTGGGTTATACCTCGATGGGAATTGCAGGTTCGATGGTAAATCCTGATTTTTTCCAGGAATACCTTGGTATGCGAACCGAATTTGTTGACATGGTAGAGGTTAAACGTCGTTTAGATGAAGAAATCTACGACAAAGCAGAATATGAAAAAGCCTTGGCCTGGACAAAAGCCAACATCATTGAAGGTGACGATTACAATGCACCGGAAGAGCAGTCGGATCGTGAACGAAAAGACTGGGAATGGACCGTGGTTGTAAAAATGACACTGATTATGCGAGACCTGATGATAGGAAATCCGAAACTAAAAGAAGCAGGTTTTGGAGAAGAATCTCATGGGCACAACGCAATTGCAGGAGGATTCCAGGGACAACGCCAGTGGACAGATTATTATCCAAACGGCGATTTCTCCGAAACGATATTAAATACTTCATTCGACTGGAACGGAATTCGTGAGGCATTTGTGTTTGCTACCGAAAACGATAGTTTAAATGCGGTTCCAATGTTGTTTGGACACCTCTTAACCAATACTGCACAGATTTTCTCTGACGTTCGTACATACTGGAGCCCGGAAGCGGTAAAACGTGTTACAGGCAAAGAATTATCAGGTTTGGCAAAAGACGGAATTATTCACCTGATTAATTCCGGATCGACAACCATGGATGCAACTGCGCAGCAAAAAGATGCAAACGGAAATCCGGTAATGAAACCTTATTGGGAAGTTACCGATGCTGATGTTAAAGCTTGTCTTGAAAATACCAATTTCTGTCCGGGTGATAAAGGATATTTCCGCGGAGGAGGTTTCTCGAGCCAGTTTAAAACTGCAGGACAAATGCCGGTTACCATGAGCCGTGTAAACCTTGTGAAAGGATTAGGGCCGGTACTGCAAATTGCTGAAGGTTATACTGTTGAATTGGAGGATGATGTACATGCAATTCTTGACGAACGCACCAATCCAACCTGGCCAACTACCTGGTTTGTTCCTAAATTAACAGGAACAGGAGCTTTTAAAGATGTTTATTCGGTAATGGCCAACTGGGGCGCTAACCACGGAGCTGTTTCATACGGTCATATCGGAGCCGATTTAATTACGCTGGCTTCTATACTTCGTATTCCGGTTTGTATGCACAATGTGGACGAAGATAAAATTTTCCGTCCGAGTGCATGGAGTGGCTTTGGAGAAAACAAAGAAGGTGCTGATTATCGCGCATGCGAAAATTTTGGACCTCTGTATAAATAAAATATAAATTTAAGTGGCATCTGAATTTGTTGTAGCAATAAATCAGATGCCACTTTTATATTTGTAAATCCATCCATTAAAATACTTTGTTAATGCCAGATTTTCCGTTCAAAATATCCGAATCAGAAGGACAAACCAAGTTGCAACAACTGGTGCATTCAATTACTGAAGCCATAAGCAACGGACAATTGAAAACCGGAGATCCAATGCCTTCGGTTAATCAGTTGAGTGCCAAAAGTGGTTTTTCGCGCGATACGGTTTTTAAGGCATACAATATTTTAAAAGAACGGAATGTAATTGAATCGGCACCTCAAAAAGGATATTTTGTAGCCAACGAATCGTACAAGGTTTTTGTTTTACTCGACGATTTTAGTGCGTTCAAGGAGCAGTTTTATCAGTCGTTTCGGCAGAATCTTCCTAATTCGTATTCAGTAGATCTGATGTTTCATCATTACAACCCCGAAGTTTTTCAGCAGTTGATTCAAAACAGTATGGGGCGCTACAGTTTGTATGTGGTAATGAACATCGATCATAAAACCATCGATCCGATTCTGGAAAAGATAGATCAGAATAAGCTATTGATTCTGGACATGGGGCGCCCTGAAAAAGGGAAAATGAATTACCTCCTGCAAGATTTTAATGCATCGGTAAAATCGTGTCTGGAAGAGGGCAAAGACAAACTCAAAAAATACAGCGAACTAATTCTTGTTTACGCTAAAAACAATACCCCGCATCCGGTTGAAACCGTTGCCGCGGTCCGTAGCTTTTGCAAAAAAAATCAAATTGAATTTCGAAACAAAGAAAAAGTAAACACAACCGAAATTAAAAAGGGACAGGCTTATTTTGTGCTGCGTGACAGTGATTTGGTTGAAATTATAAAATATTGCAGAAGCAAAGACTTAATATTGGGGGAGGATGTTGGTATTCTTTCTTACAACGACACTCCAATGAAGCAAATTGTTGGTGGAGGGATTAGCGTGATCTCCATTGATTTTGAAGAAATGGGAACCCGCGCTGCCGAATTTGTAAAAAACAAACAAAAAATTGCCGAAGTTTTACCAACTTCATTACTTTTAAGGGATTCATTATAAAACCTAACTTATGAAACCTTATTCATTGCTTATCTTACTAAGCATGTTCATTTTTACAAATCAAACTACGTATTCTCAAGGCATGAAAACACAGTTTTCCGGAACATCAATTGGTCATCCAAAATTAAACGGAAGCACCATTTACAATGCTGAAACACAGACCTATATTCTGAAAGGTGCAGGTAAAAACTTTTGGTTTGCTGAAGATGAAGGCTGGTTCGAATTCAAAAAAATTAAAGGCGATTTTATTCTTTCTGCCAACCTTCAATTTATTGGTGAAGGAGAGAACGCACACCGTAAAATCGGAGTAATGATTCGTTCCGGTTTTGACACCGACGCAGCATATGTGGATTGTGCGGTTCATGGCGATGGTTTAACCGGCATGCAGTTTCGGAGTAAAAAGGGAGAAGATACAGATGAAATAAAAGCGGATATAAGTGCGCCTGAATTTGTTCAAATTGAACGGAAAAACAATACTTATACCGTGCGTGTTTCGAAAGACAAGCAACCGCTGGTAACCGTTGCCGAAAAAAGCTTTGAATTTGGGGAAAATGTATTAGCAGGGCTCTTTATTTGTTCTCACGACGAAAATGTTATTGAAGCTGCAAAATTCTGGAATGTCCGTTTGGAAGTACCTGCTGCCGATGGTATTGATGGTTATCAGCAACAATCGCCCAGCCGGCTTGAGGTTATTGACATCGAAAGCGGAAACCGAAAAATTATATACGAAACTTCAACTCATATTGAGGCGCCTAACTGGTCGCGCGATGGAAAATTTCTCTTGTATAATTCGGATGGAAGATTGTATAAATTTGATTTGGAAACAAAACGGTCTTCGGTTTTAAATACAGGAGCTGCCACATCAAATAACAACGACCACGGAATTTCTTTTGATGGAAAAACGATTGCCGTTAGCAATCATGTGTCTGAAAATGGAAACAGTCATTCTATAATTTATACTTTACCCATTGACGGGGGAGAAGCTACCCGGATTACACCAAACGGCCCATCGTACTGGCATGGCTGGTCGCCCGATGGCAAGTGGTTAAGCTATTGTGCCGAAAGAAGTGGCAATTATGACGTCTATAAAATCCCTTCGCAAGGAGGCGATGAAATTCGTTTAACAAATGCCGAAGGTCTGGATGACGGACCGGAATATACTCCGGATGGAAAGTACATTTACTTTAATTCCACACGTACAGGAATGATGGAAATTTGGCGCATGAAACCTGACGGGTCGGAGCAGGAACAAGTGACGAAGGATGATTTTCAGAATTGGTTTGCACACCCGTCGCCCGACGGGAAATGGCTGATTATGATTTCGTACTTATCAGTGGTTCCGGCAGGATCGCATCCGCATAACCAACGCGTTATGTTGCGTTTAATGCCCGTTGATGGAGGTGAAATAAAAACGGTTGCATTCTTGTATGGAGGACAGGGAACAATAAATGTTCCATCGTGGAGTCCTGATTCAAAGAAAGTAGCCTTTGTATCGTACACTTATTAATGGAAGTTTGAAATAAATCTATTTCTGAAAATAAATCCCTTTTTTTAACCAGGCAATAGCCGCCTCTTCGGTTGAAAAGGCCCTGTATTTGTAGTTTCTAATGGTATTTACCATTTGACCATAAATAAAACTTAGTGCGGTGTTAAGAGGAGACAATACGATGTCGGCATGCCTGACTTCTATTATTCCGTATAAATTCTCTTTTACTGCTTTGATTAATATCGGAATCTCTGAAATTGAAAAAGAGAACGAACTATTTCGGGAATCTTCCAGCAGGTACACATAATCGAGATGGTTGTATGTATTCTTTAGCATCCGAAGCGTCTTTGTGGCATCATTTATAGTAATTTCACCATCGTGTGATAAGTATACAATATTATTTTCACTGTCGTATCTGGTCGAAATCATTGTGTTTATAAGAGTAGGTTTGTATTTAATGTTTAAGAGTAAAACGTTATTCTTTAAAACACAAGATAAATAAAAAGTCCCTTTTTAAAGTATAAAAAGGGACTTTTTATTAATAATGTAATGTGAATATTAGTTTTTGAAACGTGGCATTGTAATAGCGTTTTCGTCTTTAAAAATATCTTTTACAGCTACCTTTTCAACTTTGGCGACCTTCTCCAGTTTTTCAATATCAACTTCTTTTCGGTTACCAACAACAGCTATATTCAATGCTTTGCTTGCAATTTCGGTATTGTAAAAATCAAGAATAGTCTCAAAAGTTAGTTTCTCGTACTCCGGAATTAATGATTTATTCGGATCGGTGGTATAACCTTTCATTTGCCATGATTCAATTACCTGACTTAAACTTCTAAATCCGGGACGGCTGGCTCGTGACGACTGCACCAGGTAATCGCGAATATTCTCAATACGTTCAGGCTTTTCAGGCATCTCCTTAATTAGTTTAACAAACTCATCAACTGCATCGGCAGTTTTGTCTGCCTGTGTACCAATGTATCCTATCTGGAATGCAGGATTCCCGGGGATAGCTGGTTTTGTATACGATGCTCCGGCAGAATATGCAAACGATCTTTTTTCGCGTAATTCCTGAATTACCAAACCATTAAAACCACCGCTAAAATACTGGTTAAATGCGTCAATTGTTGGTTCCTGGCTCAGTTGATAATCTGATCCGTTGGTGAATAAATAAATTTCACTCTGACGGGCATCGGCATTGTTCAGGAACAACACCGATTCTTTTTTATTCTCGGCAATCGGACGGATGTAAGGCGAAGTAGATTTTTTAAGATCGGCTGCAAAAGCCAGGTTTCCTGTTAGTGTTTGAGTAAGCTCTTCAAACGGAATTTTACCCACATAATGCACGCTTGCTTCGTAGTGTGTCGCCAGAATAAAATCACCCGTTAAATCTGAAATGGAAAGCGACCTGATTTCCGCAGTCGACAAACGGTTCAATTCAGGAGAGTTCTCACCGTAAATCATATAATCCATTAGGGCTTCGGCTTGCATATCTTTGTTTGTTTTTTCAACCCTGCGCATCCCAACTTCGCTACCAATTACATTGTTCATCTGCTTTTCATCCAGTTCCGGAAGCAGGTATGTACGCGATAACAACTGGCAAGCTGCTCCCAGGTTGCCTTCATTTCCTTCAAGAATAATATAGGTGTAGCTTTCGTTGTTTTGAAAACGCACGGAACAACCCAGTTTACTGTATTCTTTTTTAAGATCCTGAGGTTTGTGCTGTGCTAAAATCCCTGCATTATTCATCAGTTCAGTAGCCAGGTCGAGTGTAGGAATTTCTCCGCTACCTACGCCATATTTAATCACCAGCGAAAAGATGTCGTTTTGTTGATTTGGAGTATAAAACAGTTTTACACCCGGCGCCAGTTGAGAGGTGGTTACATCCTTGTCGAAATCAACAAAATTTTCTTTTACCTCTGTTAAATCAATGGTTTTAAAATGTTCAGCATAAGCCGACTGATGTCCGGGTTCAGGATCGATTGGTTTATAATCGGGTTTTTTCAATGCATCTTTTACCGGCTCACCAATATCTGACAGGTAAGTAATGTGATTTTTGGTTAAATAAGTATTTGCAATACGAACAATATCGTCTTTTGTTATCGACTGAATTTTTTCATTGTAATTCAGAAACTCATCCAAAGGCAATTCATAAGCAAAACTACTCATTAACTGAACACCAACACTGGCCGGAGTTTCCAGACTCATTTCGTGCTGTTTGATCAGTTCATCTTTAAAAGCTTCCACCAGCCAATCGTCAAAATTTCCCTCTTTCAGTTTTTCAATTTCATCGTTAATTAGTTTTTCAACAACACTTAACGACATAAATTTCATTTGGCTCATATCGAAAGTTGGAATGGCCTGTATGGTTACCAAACCAGCGTATTTAAATTGCTGATGGTAGGCACTTGCACTAATAAGGTCGCCTTCCAAAACCAGTTTGTCAAGCAGTCCGGTCTGATTGTTATTTGAAAGCAATCGGGTACAAAAATCGAATGCATATTTGTCTTTGTCCGAAACATTCACTCCGGGGAAACCCATAATAATTGTTGGGTAAGGCGTTAATTTTTCTTTTATTTTTATTGGTTTCGGAATATTCACATTGTCAGGAACCACAGGTACTCCCTTGGCTTCTCTGTTTTCCCATTTTCCAAAAGTAGCTTCAATCAAAGGTTTTACTTCCTCTGGATTGATGTCGCCGGCCAAAATCAAGGCCATGTTTGAAGGCACATAAAATGCATCGTAAAATTCGTTGATACGTTTTATCGATGGGCTTTTTAAATGTTCAGTTTTGCCAAGAATTAATCTTCCGTATGGATTTTCGGCATCAAAAGCCTGACGCATAAAATCGGTACTTACGGCACGAAACGGATTGTCGGAATACATGTTCTTTTCTTCGTACACCGTTTCCAACTCCGATTGAAAACCACGGAAAACCGGCTTAATAAATCGGTGGGCATACAAATCCAACCAGCTTTTAATTTGAAATGGTGGGAAAGAGTTATGGTAGTAGGTAAAATCATAACCCGTACCTGCATTTAAACCGGTTCCACCCATTGCCTGAACCAGATTCGAAAACTCATTTGGAATGGCATATTTTCCGGCAGCCAGCGATTCCTCATTAATTTCCTGATTGATTTCTGCTTTTCTGGCTTCGTCAGTTGTTGCACGTAACTCTTCGTACAACTCAATAATTCGGTCGTAGTGTGGTTTTTCAGCTTCCCAGTCGTAGGTTCCCAAATCCTCTGTTCCTTTAAACATTACATGTTCCATGTAGTGGGCCAAACCTGTTGCATCAGCAGGATCATCTTTCGATCCGGCACGAACAGCAACCGAACCAAACACGGTGGGTTGTGAATGATTTTCGTATAAAATAACTGTTAAACCATTCTCAAGTTTGTACTTCTGAATGTTGTTTTTCTCTCCAAAACCAGGAGTTGCAAAAAGTATTGCAAGCAAAGAGAAAAGAAATGTTCTCATAATATTCAATTTTTGTGCTTTAACATCTAACAGGTGATTTGTAAACATAAGGTAAAACAAATTACACTTGTTTATTCATTAAAGTTTCAAGCGCAATTTTTAAATGTATTTACAAACTAAATTAGGTTCTAATTCGAAAAGTTACTGTGTACAAAGGGCCTGTTCTAACTTGTTTATAATTAATCTGTAAGCTTTTGTTAATTCTTCAAACTACTCGAAAATAGAAGTATGTTCAGTAAAATCAACTGAATAAAGATAAAAATATTTAACGGTAGGGGAAGACAATAATTCAAATTATTTTAGCGATTGGGGAAAGGAATAAAAATAAAAAAGGCCGTTTTGCAAATAAAACGGCCTTGAAAGTATGCTTAGCATAAATTAATCATAACTGTGGTCAGCACTGCGTTTTCCGGTTGCTTCATCGGTGTACAATCCTTTTTCGTACTGCTGAAGTGCACGTAAACTCATTCCCATGTTTGAAAAACCTCCGTCGTTAAACAGGTTCTGCATGGTTACTTTTTTAGTCAAATCAGAAAAAAGTGTAATACAATAATCTGCACACTCATCGCCGGTGGCGTTTCCAAGAGGCGACATTCTTTCGGCAAAATCCAAAAGACGATCGAAACCTTTTACACCACTTCCTGCAGTGGTCATGGTTGGCGACTGCGAAATGGTATTTACTCGTACATGACGTTCGCGACCATAAATATAGCCGAAACTACGTGCAATTGATTCGAGCAATGATTTTGCATCAGCCATATCATTGTAACCAAAAAATGTTCGTTGTGCTGCCACATACGACAACGCAACTACCGAACCCCATTCATTTATCGCATCCAGCTTGCGGGCTGTTTGCAGAATTTTATGAAATGAAATAGCCGACACATCCAGTGTTTTGTCCAGATAATTGTAATCTAAATCACTGTAATGTCTTTCTTTACGTACGTTTGGCGACATACCAATTGAGTGGAGTACAAAATCAATTTTACCGCCCAAAAACTCCATCGACTCAATAAACAGATTTGTTAAATCTTCAACATTTGTTGCATCGGCACCAATTACTTTTGTATTTAGTTTTTCAGCTAAAGCATTGGTTTCACCCATGCGTAACGCCACAGGAGTATTTGTGAGCGTTAGAATTGCGCCTTCTTCGTGCGCACGTTCTGCTACTTTCCAGGCAATTGAATCCGGATTTAAGGCTCCAAAAATAATCCCCCGTTTACCTTTTAATAAGTTATTACTCATAATTATTTTTTATGAAATAGGCCACAAAGTTAATTGAGTTTAAATAAAAACTCAATGTTTGATGCTTTTTCAAGTTTAAACTCTGCTTTTTTAACTTTTTCTGTCGAATTTTGTTCACAAGCATTCGAAAATTTAGAACAAAACATTTTTTTTAATTTCTGATATTTTCACGAATCAGACGAAGAACAACAATTCTATTCCAATTATTGAATACAAAAATCATATAATTTAATTCGAACTTTTATAGCTTTATACCCAAATCTAAAAGACACTAAAATGAAAATAACAGGAATTGTATTTATTGCTGCACTACTTGCTTTCGCATGCAATACGTCCTCAAAAAAGGAATCAAAACAAGAAAAGGATATGACAGAAAACAATGAAATAAAGCAAAAAGCCGACGAGTTTGTTTCGTTTAAATTAACAAGCGACTTAGGTGTTTTAACAGAAAACGAAAAACAAATGATTCCCTTATTGCTGGATGCAGCCAAATTAATGGAAGAAATATACTGGGTGGAAGCATTTGGAAAGAAGGATGAATTGTGTAACAAAGACTGGGATGAATATACCCGGAAGTTTATACAATTGAATTACGGCCCCTGGGAACGACTAAATGCCAATAAATCGTTTTTAGCCGAATATGAAGACAAACCGGCAGGTGCCAATTTCTATCCTGCGGATATGATGAAGGAAGAATTTGAAAGCTGGAACGACGATACAAAAACAAGCCTGTACACTTTAATCCGCAGGGGCGAAGACGGAGATTTACAATCAATCCCATACCACATCGCATTTCAGGAGCAGGTTGAAAAAGCCGCAGCTCTTCTTAACAAGGCAGCTGCTTTGGCAGAAGACCCGGGTTTGAAAAATTACCTTGAAAAACGTGCTCAGGCATTATTAACCGACGATTATTTCGATAGCGACGTAGCCTGGATGGAAATGAAAAACAACACCATCGAATTTATTATTGGCCCCATTGAGAACTACGAAGACCAGTTGTATGGTTACAAAGCGGCTCACGAATCGTTTATTTTGATCAAAGACAAAGTATGGAGCGAAAAACTTGAAAAGTACGCTGCCTTGTTGCCTGGCTTACAAACTGCCTTACCCTGCGAACCAAAATACAAAAGTGAAACACCGGGAATTGATTCCGATATGAATGTATACGATGCCATTTATTATGCCGGAGATTGTAATGCCGGAAGCAAAACAATTGCCATTAACCTTCCCAACGACGAGGTGGTTAGAAATACAAAAGGCAGCCGTAAACTGCAGTTGAAAAACTCGATGCAGGCAAAATTCGATAAAATTGTTATCCCAATTGCCGATTTGTTAATTGCCGAAGACCAGCGGAAGCATGTAAAGTTTGACGCATTTTTTGAAAATACAATGTTTCACGAGGTAGCACACGGTTTGGGAATGGGAAACACAGTTGACCAATCGACCACGGTTCGCGAAGCTTTAAAAGATGTGTACACATCAATTGAAGAAGGGAAAGCCGATATTTTGGGATTGTGGTGTGTGTATCAACTGAACGAAATGGGGGAGTTGAGCGACAAAGACATGATGGACAATTTTGTGACTTTTATGACAGGAATTTTCCGCTCGGTACGTTTTGGTGCTGCCAGTGCCCATGGGAAAGCAAACATGATGCGTTTCTATTATTTCCAGGAAACAGGCGCGTTTACCCGCGACGAAACTACCGGCACCTATCGGGTTGACTACGAAAAAATGAAAGAGGCCATGCTCGGTTTGTCCGCTGATATTTTGAAAATTCAGGGCGATGGAGATTATGAAACAGCACAGGCCTTATTAAATGAGAAAGGATACATTCGCGAAGCCCTTCAAAAAGACCTGGACAGAATTGGCGAAGCTGGTATTCCGAGAGATATTATTTTTGAACAAGGTTCCGAAGTTTTAGGACTATAAGAAAGTGATCAGTTGCCAGTGTTCAGTGATCAGTGTCAAAGGGAGAAAATTATTGAATTTTCTCCCTTTGTTTCTTTTAACTGAGACTTAGACTGTAAACTGCGACTTCTTTAACATCCCATTAACAACCTTTAACATGTATAAATGGTTATATTTGTAGAGTGAAAGTTTTAAAACACATAACAGTAGTTCTTGTTGGGATGATCTTTTTGATTTCGTCCTCAGGATTTATGATTTACAAATCAAGCTGTTCGTGTACAGGAGAAGAACAAACAAGTGTATTTGTCCGTCCTGAAACTTGTGAGACCACATACCATCAGCATCATCAGCATGATCAACAGGAGAAGGAAATATCCTGTTCAGCTCATGAATGTCACGAATGTTCGGATCACACACACGACTGTGGTTGTGAAACTCCCCAGCAATTCTTTTTCAAATTAAAAGACAAGGCAATCGACGATGAAGTACATTTTATTGGTGTGCAAAGCCTTGAATTAATGGTTGCAAGTTCTACTTTGTTTGATGAACTTCAACTACAATACGTCGATATTAACGAGCACGAGTATTACAACAGCTCGCCGCCAACCGTAATAAAGTCATTCGACTTTTTAATTCAAATTCATCAGCTTAAAATCCCTTCAATCGCTTAAAGTTATTCTTTGGTGTCATTTTATGTGCCCGAGTGAAACGTGTTTATTCATTCCTGTAATTAATGAATTTAATCCGTTCAACGCAGTAAAATGACAAGAAAACCCACCAATGATTGATTTGACATTTTTGTCATAAATACTTTAAGCAATGAAAAATTACATATTACTAGTAATACTATTTATTCCGTTTTTATCTTTTTCGCAAAATATTGAAGGCACCGTATTCGGAAACGATGAAAGCGGCAAACAACCACTCCCGGGAGTAAATATTGTTTGGGAGGGAACCAGTACAGGGACTGCAACCAGCCCTGACGGCAGTTTTAAAATAAAACAAAAGAATGGCCAACACATGCTTGTTTTTAGTTTTGTTGGTTACGAATCAAAAGTGGTTCATGTACACGATACTGATCCGATTGAAGTTGTACTGGAGCCCAATCTGGAACTGGAAGAAGTTCTGGTTGTTAAAAAGAGTAGGGGCACCTACCTGTCAACAATTAATCCCATTCAGACTGAAAACATTGGCGGTGCCGAATTGCACAAAGCCGCATGTTGTAACCTGGCCGAAAGTTTTGAAACCAACCCGTCGGTTGATGTGAGTTACAGCGATGCCATTACAGGGGCCAAACAAATTAAACTGCTTGGATTAGATGGAACATATTCGCTTTTGCAAGTAGAAAATATGCCCAATTTACGCGGATTGGCAACCACTTTCGGGCTAACCTACATTCCCGGACCATGGTTGGAATCCATTCAGGTTTCGAAAGGAGCTGCGTCAGTACTGAATGGTTACGATGCCATTGCAGGACAGATTAATGCAGAGATGAAAAAGCCCGATTCAAACGAAAAACTGTTCTTAAATCTGTATGGCAGCAAAGACGGGCGTTTGGAATTTAACGGCAACACCAACATAAAAGTAAAAGGCGACACTTTAACAACGGGTATTTTTGTACACGGACACGACTTGTCGCAGGAGAACGATCACAACGCCGACGGTTTTCTCGATGAACCTTTGTCGCGCATGTTTCAGATTGGCAACCGTTGGAAATACAACAACCACAAAGGGTACATGGCACAGGCCGGATTTAATATTCTCACAGAAGACCGTATGGGCGGGCAGGTTGGCGCTAACCGCGACATGATTCCGTCCATTACAAATCCGTATGGCGTGAATATTACCAACGATAGGATTGATGCATTTTTTAAATCGGGGCTGGTTTCGGCCGACACTAGAACTGCCGTGGCTTTGCTTACCAATTTTTCGTATCACGAAACCGAATCGTATTACGGATTAACCGATTACAATGCCGACGAAACACGTTTTTATGCCAGTGCCGTTCTTACTCGCGATTTAAATGCGGCAGCAACCCACACCTTAAACAGTGGATTTAGCTTTATCTACGACGATTTTAATGAAATGCTGTACGATCAGGATGTACAACGAACCGAGAAAGTTCCCGGAATATTTTCGGAATACACCTTTAAGCCAAATCCCAACCTGACTTTAATGGCTGGTATTCGCGCTGATTTTCACAATATTTTTGGAACATTTGTAACCCCTCGTATGCATTTCAGGTACCGGATGGGAGAGCATTTTACCGTAAGAACAAGTGCAGGAAAAGGGTATAGAACTGCCAATGTACTATCGGAAAATACCTTTATGCTGGCCAATGCACGACCGCTGCAGTGGGAAACCGATGTGATGCAGGAAGAAGCCTGGAATTATGGAATTGCATTTATTCAAAACTATACACTTCTGGGACGAGAATTAACGTTGAATGCCGAATTTTTCCGTACCAATTTTCAATCGCAGTTGATTGTTGACCGCGAAACATCTGCCGATTATATTCTTTTATCAGCACTCGATGGAAAATCGTATGCCAACAGTTTACAGTTTGATTTACGCTGGCAACCCATTGAACGTTTGGATGTTCTGCTGGCATACCGTGTAAACGACATTAAACAAACCATTGGCGGCGAGTTAAAAACAAAACCGCTTAACAACGATTACAAGGGTTTAATCAATTTTAATTACTCCACCAATCTAAAAAAATGGATGTTCGATTATACCATCCAGTTTAATGGGGGAGGACGAATTCCTTATGTTCACGAAGACTGGATGAACCAGGTAGATATGGCGGCTTTTGAATTTTCGCCATACACGGTAATGAATGCCCAAATAACCAAATATTTCCGGTATTGGAGCGTTTATTTAGGTGCCGAAAATTTAACCGATTTTAAACAGGAGAATCCGATTGAGGGCGCCGACAATCCTTTTGGACCCGACTTTAATGCAACCAATGTTTGGGGGCCGGTTCTGGGAAGAAAGGTATATTTGGGACTGCGGTTTAATTTGAATTACGACTAGAGAGTTGGAAGATGGAAGTAGGAAGGACGAAAATGAAACTAAAAAATAAATAATCAGCTTTACGTTACAGGTTTCAAACAACAAGTACTTAAAACTTGTGGCTTGCAGCCCTTAGCATGAAGCAAATAAAAAGAACAAAATGAAAAATCTAATTTATGTATTGATGGTAGCATTGTTTATCGGTTTTTCAGCAAACGATACAATGGCTCAAAAAAAGGAAGACAAAGTAGTTTGTTTTAAAAGCAATATGGATTGCGGCGATTGCGAAAAAACAATTACCGAATACCTGAAGTTTGAAAAAGGGGTGAAAGACTTAAAAGTTGACCATGCTTCAAACACTATTTTAGTGAAATACAAAGACGGTAAAAATACTGATGAGAATTTGGCTAAAGCCGTTGAAAAGAAAGGGTACATAGCCGAAAAAATCAGCAAGGAAGAATACGACGAGATTGTGAAAGAAACCAATGAAACAGGGCACGATCACGGTAGCGAAAAGCACAACGATTAGCCTGAACTTACAAGGTATCAAACAAGAGCCACTCTGTTGTTCGTATTATACGGATGCCGGAGTGGCTTTTTTTATGACGATTATATTAATTACTGTTCCTCTGTTGCCGATTCAGGTTTCACCCGGCATTTTTATTTTAGCTTTGTTCTGCTTGCAAATACTCGTGTTTTAAACGAACTAAATTTCAAACGATATAAATGAAGGAAATCAGGAAAAATCCGATGTATCCCTATTTAATGGTGCTTGTGCTTTCGGCCATGGCCGGTTTTCAGGGATGGCGAACGCTTTTAAACAACTTTGCCGTTGAAGAAGCTACACTTTCGGGTTTTCAGATAGGAGTAGTGCAGTCGCTGCGCGAAGTTCCGGGCTTTCTGGTATTTTTGGTGGTGTTCGTACTGATGCTGATCCGCGAACACAAACTGGCAGCTATTTCGGTGTTGGTAATGGGGCTGGGAATTGCTTTGGTGGGATTTTTTCCAAGTTTCCCGGGATTGATCTTCACTACCGTGTTAATGTCCATTGGATTTCATTATTTCGAAACCACCAACAAATCGCTCACACTTCAGCATTTTAATACCACGCAGGCACCCATTGTTTTTGCACAACTGCGCTCGTTTGGTGCGCTTACAAATATTCTTGTTGGAGGGCTTGTTTGGGCCGTGTCTGATTATTTGCCCTACAAATACAGCTTTTTGTTTATTGGTTTGTGTGTGGTAGCCGCCGGAATATATACACTCGCACAAAATCCGATTAAAAAGGAACCGGTGGCACAGCATAAAAAAATTATTTTACGCAAAAAATACTGGCTTTTTTATGTGCTGAATTTACTGGGTGGTGCCCGCCGCCAGATTTTTGTTGTATTTGCCGTATTTCTGTTGGTTGAGCGTTACCAATTTACCGTAAAAGAAATCGCCATTCTTTTTGTTGCCAATAACATTCTGGCCTACTTTTTTAATCCGATTATTGCCAAATGGATTAATAAATACGGCGAACGCAAAGTATTGTCGCTCGAATACATTGGCCTGTTTTTTATTTTTCTGGGATACGCCTACTTTCAAAATCGCTACTACATAGCAGGCCTGTATTTGCTCGATCATCTGTTTTTTAATTTTAGCATTGGCATAAGCACTTACCTGCAAAAAATTGCTGATCCGCGCGATATCGCACCTTCTGCATCGGCAGGTTTTGCCATTAACCACATTATGGCGGTTGTGGTTCCGGTAATGGGCGGTTTGTTGTGGATGGTCGATTTTAGGATTCCTTTTGTAATTGGCGCAGGCCTAAGTGTTGTTTCGCTGGGTTTTGTGCAACAAATCAAAACAAAAGCAGCTGCCGTTTAGTTTGTCGGAATTCGTAACCAATTTGAATCTGAACTACATAAAAATCAATTGCTATTTATACAAATATGCCAAACCATCCTCCAAACTGTTTTTGGGAACATGCCCTTCGTTTTCGTAAATAAGATATTTGCACGAAACCATACTTCCGAGCTGATTCTGAATTGATTGAGAGAACTCAGTCATTTGCCGGTGAACGATTCCATCCGGATCAAGCGGGTCTTTTAGACCATGTGTAATAAACAGCTTTTTGTTACTGTACAATCCGGCATTTTGAAACGCCGTTGTGCTTAGCTCCTTAAAAAAAGGTTCGCAATCGGGAAATGCCCCGCTGCAGGCAATGTACGAATCAAACAAAGCGGGTTTGGCTAAAAACGTATACAATGTAAATACTGCACTGAGCGATTGTCCACACAAAATCCTGTTTTCACTGGTGCGGTAGTGGTTTTCCATGTATGGAATAAGTTCCTTTTCAATAAAAGCCATAAATTTTGGCGAACCCAGTTCCTGCGATTCGGGATAATATTTGTTATAAGTAGGCCACATGTCCTTGTCTCGCCAAATATTTTCAATGCCAACCACGATCATTTCAGGAGTATTTTCATCCTTTTTATTCACACGTTTTAGCGTGGCAGCCGTTTTTTGTACCAGCTTTTTATTTCCATCCAGGCGGTACAAAACGGGGTAGCTAACATCCGAATTTTCGTAGCCCTCGGGTAGATTTATCCATATTGTTCTGTCCTCGCCAAGAATTTTTGATGTAATACAAATGCTGCTTTCGTTTTTGCTGCCCATGGTTTGGGCGTAAACAAAACCAAACAGGGTAAGTGCAAGTAAAAGAATTGTACCCAGGTAAATTTTGCGTTTTCCGGTCATTGTAGTGTTTTTAAGTTTTTGCGACTAAAATACCCCGAATGCGCCGGAGTTGATCTAAAAATTCAGCCAGTGGTTTTATAAATCAGTAAACGGTTCGCCGCTTAAAGCTGAAACTTTTCGAGCACCGTTTTTGCACATCTTCGGCTCATGTAAATGTGCTGTTCAATGCCTTTTATTTTAACCTCGTAGGTGTTGTTGTACATTTTTTCAATGTTCTCAACGTAATTCAGGTTGATAATGGAGGAACGATGAATCCGGAGAAAATGCTTTTTGGGTAAAATTTCCTCCCACTTTTTTAGCGAATAATTAGTAAGGACGGTTTTGTCGAATTTGTCGGAAAACAGGTTCGAATAGTAATCATTTGCCTGGATTAGTTTGATGGTGTCGATTTTAAAATTCAACAGCTTGTTTTTTACAGGAAGTAGAATTGTATCGTTATAATTCGATTCGCGGCTGTCGAATAAATGCTGGATGTTTTGCAAATCGAGGGTGCTTTTTTTGTTGGCGCCCGGCACTGTCAGTGACTTATTTTCGGCAAGCAGCAAAAGCAAAATGGCCGCCAGGGTAATAATTGAAAACAACAAAGCTTTCACCGGGTAAACGCTGAGCCGGATCACCGGAGTTTCGTTGCCGGAAACCACCCACCACGAAAAATGATTTAAAATAACCCATAAAAAAGTAACGGCATACACACAAAGCACAGCAAGCAACAGAAACCGGGTATTCGACTGAATTTTGCTTCGAATAAATTTTATCGTTTTGTAACCAAAAAAACTACAGGCCAAACCACTAAAGGCATACAACAAACTGTGAATAAGAAGTATAGTCCGGAAAACTTCCTTGTCGAAAAACAGGGTAGAAACAGTGTTAATGGTAAAATAGGCCAGCCAAAATACCAGAAACAGACTTAGCTGAAGTCTGTTTTTAAACGCTGATATATGTATCTTTTTCATAAATCGGGGCCAAAATATGGACATTTAAAAGTAAAGGTTTATTTGCGATCCTTCGTATAAAAAGTAAAATTTCTGTTCGTAAGCCTCAGAATATTACCTTGTAAAACGGACAGTCTGTAACACCACACAAAATACCTTTTTACTCGCTTGCTTTTTAAATAGATGATGTTTACTTTTAAAAACCACAATACCTTTCAATACGCATAAATGCTAGTAATTAAAAATAAGCCGTCAACGTTAAAAAGTACACTTAAAGTATATCCCAACAGTTGTGATGGTATTGTTGGCATACTAGCAGAAACTTTTGCGAGTATAATGAAAAACTAAAATGTTAGCCTTAAAATGAAAATCATGAAAACAATCTTTATTCTATTTATTTTAACACTTTCTGTAAATGTCAATTTATTTGCAAATATTGCTCCTCCACAAGCATACATTTCTGAAATTTACATTGATTCCTTAAACAACTGGTATATTGAATTAGGATTTCCGGAAAAACCAGAAGACTTTCTCGACAGTTTATTTATAGAAACAAGTTCAGGTACCTTTAAAGTTCTGAATTATGATTCAATTATAGAATGCAGTGAAGGGTGGTTTCCTTATTTGCTTGTACTCTCAAAAGAAAATATAGAAAATTCATTCACACTTAATAGGTCTAATGATTTCGTTGCCATAAAATCGTTCCTGCGAAACATGGAATTAAAAGATGAATTAATTTTTGGGAATAGATCAAGTTCAAATTTTAATAAACTTGAATATGGTTGTTCTATATCACATGTAAAAGATTTTAATGGGCATAGTGGTTACTATTCATTGGATAATACTCCATCAATTGGTAGATACAATGATATTAATGGAGTAGCTGGAACAATTCAAGGATATTTATATAACCAAAACAACGAACCAATTCCAAATTCTGTTATTCGAGGATTTATTGGAAATCTGGAAACTGATGAAAATGGGTTCTTCTACGGAGAAGTATTATCAAGAACATACAAACTTGATACTTTTCGGATAAGAGAAAACACCACTTACAAAAAATATATTTATTGCCGTGATACAATTAATATAATCCCCAATTCAACAATTGACAAAGATTTATATCTTTTTTCAGTCGAAAACTATAATCCATATGATGAAATTGTTGTAACTGAATTTAACCTTAATGTCTATCCAAATCCTTTTGATGAATATCTAAGGGTAATTATTGATATTCCAAGTGCAACACCGGTGAACAATTCATTATTTAGCATTTATAATTCAAGTGGTAAATTTATTACTTCTCAAAAGTTAACTATGAATCGAACAATAATTACTTTTACAAATGAAGATTTTAATAATAACGGTTCGGGATTGTATTTTTACGTCTTAACAATTGATGGTAGAAGAGTTGATATAAAGAACAATCAAATTATTAAGTTGTGATAAATAGCCGCCAATTAGTTTTTCTTCTTTTTATATTTATCAATTCATTCAGTCATGCGCAAGAACTGTCATTTGACTCAGAAGAATTAACTTTCAGAATTGAAGAAAATACATTTTATGTGTCTGGATATTATCACTTAAAAACAAGTGGTTCAAGCATTTCGGAAACGCCTCTCTATTATCCCTTTCCTACCGAAAGTATTTTTTACCCAGCAGATTCAATTCACATTTTTGACATAACAAATAAAAGTAAAGTTGAAAATATTAGTTTCAAATCAGGCGGAGTGATTTTTGATATTAAGATTGATTCAACTTTGACACTGTTTATTTCCTACAGGCAAAAATTAAAATCAAATAGAGCAAAATACATATTGATTACGACAAATTACTGGAAGCAACCTCTTCGTGAAGTTTTGTATACTTTAATAACTCCAGCTAATATGAAAATAGACCATTTTTCATATGAACCGGATAAAAATGAATTAATTGATGACAAAAAAATATACCATTGGGAAAAAACGAACTTTATGCCCGTAAAAGATATGGAATTTGTTTTTTATTAATGAGCAAGGAAAAATGGTTAAATTGGTTCACTGAATTGGTGCTGTATCTATTCCTTGATTCTCCCAACAAATTTCCGTATTTCAGGTAAGGAGACAACTTCAAAATTCACCAGCACCCTCAAACTGCCGGTATTGCCATTTTTATCTAAGTAAAAGCCCCAACAAAGCAATTTTATGTTGCATAACTCCTCCATATTATCGTTCAACATAAAATTCGTTCAAATAATATTCCTTACCTTCACAAATGGTATTTTAAACCTATGTAAATCACCCTCAGTCAGTAACTCAAAACAAAAACAAGCATAAGTAAATTAAAGGAGAACCCCATTTAGCAAAAATCAGGCTTGGCAAGCTCTAAGGAATTGGGGGCATGTTGTATAATACGCGTGCAAAGTCTTAAGGAACGCATGCAGAATGGTAAGGAATAGAAACAAGGCCTTAAGGAACGCATGCAGAATGGTAAGAAACAGAAGCAAGGCATTAAGGAGCGTAAAAATACCATTAAGGAACCGGCAAACCTCCGTAAGGAGTTCGCAATAAATAAAATGTAAACCTTAAATTTTTAAAAGTATGGTAACAAAAAAAACACTCACCGAAGCGGAAGCACTCGAACAATACCGGGTATCGCTTGACAATGTAGAAATTCAACCTGAAATTGCCACCACCATGGCCGAATTTGGCTACGACACCACTGTAATAGCCGAGGGTAAAACTCTGTTAACACAAACGCGGCAGGCTTACGACTTAAACAAAAGCGAAGACGATGAAACAACAGAAGCGTACAGTGAATTTGCTGCACTTAAATCAAATCTGGAAGAAATCTATAAGATGCACCGCAAAAAGGCCAAAATTATTTTTCGTACCGATCCTAAAACTCTCGATAAATTAGCGGTATCAGGGAGTATACCCCAAGCTTATATAAACTGGTTAGAGACGGTAAAGAAATTTTATTCGGTGGCTTCGAGAGATGCTGATATACAAACAAAACTACTCAGGTTAAAGGTTACCGCCGATGATTTAAGCGCAGCAGGAACCGTAATTGGTGAATTGGAAGCAGCAAGAGCCGAATATTTACGAGAAAAAGGGGAGTCGCAGGATGCAACAAAAGCAAAAGACGAAGCCTTTGCAAAAATGGACGACTGGATGAGCGAATTTTATGCCGTTGCAAAAATTGCTTTGGAAGATAAACCACAACTGCTTGAATCTCTTGGCAAGTTTGTGAGAAGTTAATACAGCTCTTTTATTGTTTGTAAACACTTTGGCAAACCGGGGTAGCGCTCCACGTATTTCGCAGGGGCAACACCGGGAAAAACTTGTCAAAGTGTTTGCATTTTGGGCAGGTGGCTGTATTAAAATTACTTTTATACAAAAGCAGAGTGTTCCGGAACTAAAATATTTTACGAAATTAGCAGGAAATAAAACGCAACTTTTCAGAGGCGGTTAAAAGTCTCGGATAACTTAAATAACTACCTATGAAAACAAAACCTGGAATCACTAAAAACGCTCTATGTATTCGTAGTTTCTTTATGGCTTGTATTGTTTTACTATCAGTGCAAACAATGCAGGCGCAGGACTATGCCGTTGGGGCCGATCTTTCGTTTTTAAAGCAGGCCGAAGACATGGGATTTGAGTTTAAAGAAAACGGGGAGGCTCAGCCCGGATTGCAGATTTTTAAAAACCACGGGTACAACTGGATTCGTTTAAGGTTGTTTCATACGCCAGACCGTTTGCCCAATAACCTGGAATACACCATTGCTTTGGCTAAAGAGGCCAAAAAGCTGGGCTATAAATTTCTGCTCGACTACCACTATTCCGATACTTGGGCCGACCCGGGGAAGCAGTTTATTCCAAAAGCATGGGAAGGCAAATCGCACGCCGAACTGGAAGCAGCGGTATTCGAGTATACACGCGAAACCATGATCGCCTTTCGCGACTCGGGCGTTTTCCCCGACATGGTGCAGGTGGGAAATGAAATCAGTCATGGTATGCTGTGGCCCGATGGAAAACTCCCTGAAAACTGGGACAATTTTGCGGAATTGGTACAGGCCGGAATTAACGGTGTTTATGCCGGCTGTGGAAATAATCCCTGTCCGCAAATAATGATTCACATTGACAAAGGCGGCGACAAAGACTTTACCAAATACTTTTACGACAAAATCAATTCATACGGCATAAAATTCGATGTAATCGGCCAGTCGTATTATCCCTGGTGGCACGGCAGTTTACTCGATTTACGAGCCTGCCTGAACTTTGCTGCCGACGAATACAAAAAAGACATTATTCTGGTTGAAGCGGCCTACAACTGGACACCAACCGAATACAAGGAAAAAGATCCGCCGTTTGCTGAAACTCCCGAAGGTCAAAAAGAATTTTGGGACGAGTGCAACCGGATTGTAATGGGCATAAACAACAACCGCGGAATCGGGATCTTCTGGTGGGAACCCGCAGTTGCAAGGCACGGCTCCAGAAGTTTTTTCGACGAAAACGGAAATGTGTTGCCGGTTATAAACGTTTTTGATAAGTTTACCCGATATTAAACAAGAGTTCCTGATTTTTATAGTTCACCAAATTATTATTTACCTGAAAAATGAATACCACAAACGAAACCCCGGGGCAGGAAATGCCCGAACAACACGCAAAACTTGAGATTACAAACGAACTGGGCCAGATATTACAAAGCGCCGGGAAATGGGGGAAATTTTTGTCCATTCTTGGTTTTGTATTTATGGGAATGATGGTGTTCGGTGGTTTTGTAATGAGCATCGTATTTTTGGTAATTCCGGGCGACTTAGCCGGAGAAATGCCCTTTCCTCCTTTTCTTTTTGGTTTGATTTACCTGATTATTGGTGCCATTTATTTTCTCCCCATATTGTACTTGTACCGCTTTTCAAGCAACATAAACAAAGCCGTTCTTTCAAAAAACCAGGAGCAGTTGAGCGTTGCATTTACTAACCTGAAAGCGCATTACCGCTTTATTGGCATTTTTACAATTGTAATGTTTGCCCTTTACATTCTTGCATTTATAATCATGATGTTTGTGGGGATATTTGCAGGCTTTGCCAGCGGAGTTTCCGGATTATCGGCCTAAACGATACTAGAAGGCTACCTTTTAACATTTCTACAATTTGGATACTTTTTACTTTCAGAATTGTAATGCACTAACAAAACATTACTATTCAATCTGAAAACTGTACGAATGGCAGCTACAATACAAACTTTAGCTAGTTTTACAAGCAATGAAACTCAAGCTGCAATACAACAATTTTCCGTTTAATCCGTCGAAAGTTCCGTTTTTTTATGGATGGTTAATTCTATTTGCGGCAACTATTGGCGTTTTATGCAGTGCCCCCGGGCAAACCACGGGTGTTTCTACATTTACCGATTACCTGATTGAAAACATTGGTATTACACGCGACCAGATAAGTATGGCGTATATGTTTGGTACAATTGCCAGTTCGTTTATTCTAACCTACGCAGGAAAACTCTATGATAAATACGGCGCACGCTGGGTGGGAATGGCCGCTGCACTGACTTTGGGATTTGTTTTGGTGCTGTTTAGCCAGTCCGACCGGATTATAAAAGCCATCGTTCCGCAAACATCAAGTATTTATGTGGGGATCGCCATTGCCAGTTTTATACTTTTCTTTTTTATGCTGCGTTTTTCGGGGCAGGGAGTAATTACCATGGTTTCGCGTAACATGTTAATGAAATGGTTTATTGCACGACGTGGTTTGGTAAACGGCATTTCGTCGGTGTTTGTTTCGCTGGGATTCTCTATTGCTCCGCTTACTTTCGACATGCTTATTCAAAGTACATCGTGGCGTTCGGCCTATTTGTTAATGGCTTTGGGCATTGGCGTATTTTTCTTTTTGTTTGTTTTTGTCTTTTTTCGCGACAATCCAGAAGACTGTAACCAAATTCCCGATGGTGAAAAACACGGTAATAAAGAACACGACGTAATTATAAAACCCTTTAAACAATTCACACTTAAAGAGGCTCGCAAAGACCTTAGTTTTTGGCTGTTTGTATTGCCCATTGCAGTTTACGCCTTGTTTATTACCGGTTATGTTTTCCACCTGATATCGCTGTTTGGCGAGGCCGGAATTGACCGTGAAAGGGCACTGTCTATTTTTATTCCTATGTCATTAATATCGGTAACACTGGCTTTTGCAGGCGGCTGGATCAGCGATAGAATTAAACTTCAATACCTGTTGTATCTGATGCTTGTTGGTGAAGTAATTGCTTTGTTTTCGCTGGCAAACATTAACGACGGACTGTTTTATTACGCATTTATTATCGGAAGTGCCATCCCAAGTGGCATGTACAATGTTTTGCTGAGTGTAACCTGGCCGCGTTTTTACGGTCGCGAACATTTGGGAAAAATCACCGGGTTTGTAATGGCAATTGTGGTATTTGCAAGTGCTTTGGGGCCCATCCTTTTTAGTCTTTCGTATTCTGTTTTTGGTTCGTATGCCTACGCCATTTACTTTCTACTTGTTCTTATTCTTGTAATTTCTGCTTTTAGCTATAAGGCAAAAAATCCTCAGGATAAATACGAAGAATAAATACTTCAAATAGGAAAAGAAAAATGCACCCGCAAAGTAAATTTGGGATGCATTCTTTTTGATCTAACTAACTATCAAATTATCTATTTACAATACAACTTTCTTTTCTTTTGGTTTCGAATACATTTCCAAAACACCGCTTGAATGCCTGTAATAATGTCCGCGTAAATCTTTCGAATAATCGTTTAGAATTTGATTTCCAACTCCGTTAAAGTCGCCGCAACGATACAGTGCACGGCTTAAAATCAATTCACGAAGTGAGTTATTTCGCGTGCTAACATCGTTCTGAAATTTGGGCTCCAGTTTTTTGGCCGTTTCAATGTCCGACATACTATGCCCGCGCACTCCAGGCAATTCTAATAAATTGAAAAGCGGCTCTGCAGCCTCTTCATCGGCAATGGTTTCAAGTGCAATTGCTACCGCACGAAAATGAGAAAATTCACTTTCGGGCGTTAACTTTTTCATCAGCTTGAAAATGGAAGGCAGCGCTTCAGCATGTTTTGTCCGGCCAGCTGCAATTATCAGACTGTCGAGGTAGCTAATACTTTTTCCGAACTGGCCCATACCCGTAAAATTCCAACCTTCATCCCAATCTTCGTAGGAATCAATGGCTTTTATTAATTCCTGCCATCCATCAGCTACACCGAGTATTCCTAAAATCCGCGCATACACCAGCTTGTCTTCCTCTTTCGTGCTAAAATGAAACTGATCGGTAAGTGCTACAATTCCTCTTTCTTTATCCCAAAGAATGGTTTCAAGTCCCTCCAGGTTATTTACCACAGTTTTGGAAGCCTCCTGTATTTTTTCAAACGGGGGAGGATAATTATCCACATCGCTAAGAACATTTTCGGGCAAACTACCCAGTTTGATCAGTTCTTTTTGAAGCGATTTTACATCAATATTTCTAATTCTTTGATTGTTTTTTGAAGCACGCGCAGCAGCCCATCCAACCGCATATCCCTGATTTTGCAGACAAGGTTGCATACGAATTACCGGCATTGCATCGCGATCGGCACTGGCACCCAAACCTGTAACCGCAATACCCTCTAAACCTTTGGGCAATAATGCCCTGAAAGGTACATAGGCATAAACATCTACACCACTGTGTTCAGGCGGTTTTAACGAGAAAAACGGATCTTCGGTGAACCCATGTGTGTCGAACGAACTTTTATGTAGCGAAATGGAATCGGGATGTTTTCTGCCATTGTACACATCAAGTACAGAAATGGTGAAGTCGCCTACCATTCTTCTTCTTTCGCGGGTTTGCGGAATTTTACCAATATCGTATTCTCCCTCGTACTTGTCTTTTGCAACTACCATGGCACGCCAAACATCCAGCATGTCTGAATCATTAATAAAAGTCCAGTCGCTGTTGTTGTAAAAATCTTCCGGATTTTTGTGCGGGAAACCGGCGCCCTGAACAGCCACTGAATTTCCGTCGGTAAAATGATAGCTGGCACCTGCTGCAACGGCGGTATCGGCACTTCCTGTTGAATCAATTACAGTATGTCCCAACACAATTCCTTTGCCTTCGGGAGTTGCCACAACCACGCCTTTTACCTGGCCATTTTCAACATAGGCACCGCAACCGATAACTCCAAACCAAATCTCACCGCCATATTTCCTTATTTCTTTTCTAAAATATTCTGTTTTCCAGTCGAATACCCACCATTCAAGTTTATCTTTTTTACGCGGATTGTCGGGGCCCATATCTTTTACTCCGCGGTCAACTACATTGGTGTATCCTTCGCGGTAACCGTGGTAATATTTCCCGATCATGCCTAATGTTCCCATTCCTCCCAAACCGTGCATGTAATCAATTACCAGTGTTTTGGCTCCGTGTTGGGCTGCTCCAACACCGGCAGGAGCACCTGCAGTGCCGCCTCCCAATACAACTACATCATATTTAGCCAGAACAGGAAGAGTGGTTTCCTCTGAAACAATTTCGCCCATGTTTAACGAAGGACGTAAGCCTTCAAGCAGTTCTCCAACATTACCATTTTCGATACTTGCAGAAGCATTTCCAAGCACTTTTGGATTTTCCGGCTTGCTCAATCCGCTGGCAAGAATGGCTGCGCTGGAGCCAATTCGCTCACCAATCCGAATCATTTTACCCGGTTCTAACAGTGTGTCTGAAGCCTTGTCGCTTAAATTGGCACTTCCGCTCAAAACAAATACGTTGTCAATTTTTCGTGACTGAAATACCTTCAAGTTAATCTTTTCCAAATCTACTTCTTCGTTAGTCCAACGCTTTTGTCCAACCAGCTTGTCCGGTGGATTTTGAAAAAGTAAGTCAGAAGATTCTACCTGGTCAGCATCCCAGGTAAGATCGCGGGCCACCTGCTCGGCATTGGCAAACGATGACCAACTGCCATCTTTCATTTCAATTTGCAAGGTATATTCAATGGCATTGTATTCAATGTTTTTAGATGAACCTTCACCGTTTACAACACCCGAAGGATGAATCAAAACCGGTTCCTCCTTGATTTTTCCGGCAAAATCAATCCCCGATTTCACCTGATTCCCGACAACTGTAAATTTAAAATTCTGCTTTCCTGACGGATAATCACCAAATTGTGCCCCAGCCATACGAGCTACTAGTGCACGCGGAGTAGCATCAATAATTGTTTTGGCAATAATGGCCTGTCTTCCCGAGCGGTTCGCCATTATAATTCCTGCCGGAGCTCCTTCTTTATCCGTTAAAATATCGGTGGCAAAACACGAATACAAAAAATTTACCTTGTTATCGATAAGTGCATTGTCAAGCGTCTTTTTTACTTTCAGTTGCGAGGGCAAACCATCGGCCCAGATGGCATTCCCCAGCTCTGTTTTTTGAATGGATGTATCTTTGGCCCATAAACGGAAGGTTCCTGAAACATCTTCGCCAAGATACGGCTCCTGTGCCAGTAAAAACACTGATGCTCCTTCTCTGGAAGCTTCAACAGCAGCTGCAACTCCGGCGGTAGAACCTCCGATCACAACCACATCAACATTATAAGCTACCGGAATTCCACGTTTCGATTGCCATCCAAATTTTTTAGAATCCAGGCCCGGGGCATTAAAAGCCCATGCTCCGGATGTAAATATCACTGCAGATCCGGCCGCAGTGGTTTTTATAAAGTTTCGTCGTTTCATTATTTAGTTGGTCAAGGTATTTTTCTAAATATAAATATTTTACGTTTTAGCAATTAGTTGTGCTGAATGTTTTCGTTTGTAAACAATAAACATACCCAGCGCAAATACAGTTATTAAAGCACCAATAGGATAGGAGATACTCTTGGGAAGCGAAAATCCTTCTGGTGCAAAGAGTAAATAAGTAGTGGTTACAGCGGTCATAAATACTGCCGGAAGCAAAGTAATCCAGTAGTTTTTTCTTTGCTGAACCAGAAATACTGTAATCGTCCATAATACAATCATTGCCAGTGTTTGATTCGACCAGGCAAAATATCTCCAAATAATGCTGAAATCGATTTGTGTTAAAAGGAAACCAATGGCAAAAAGAGGGATGCTAACAAACAACCTGTTTTTTATTGGTCCCTGATTGTAATTCATAAAATCGGCTACAATAAGTCTTGCACTACGAAATGCAGTATCACCGGAAGTAATCGGAGCTGCCACAACACCCAGTAATGCCAGCACACCGCCTAGTCTTCCCAAAAGAGAATTCGATATGTCGTTTACAATTACAGCGGCATTTCCTCCGTTGGCAACCATCGTTTCATTCAATTCGCGAATTCCTCCAAAAAAGCTCATACTAATGGCCGCCCAAATCAATGCCACTATACCCTCTGAAATCATGGCTCCGTAAAAAACGCGCCGGCCGTATGTTTCGTTGGTTAAACAACGTGCCATTAATGGCGACTGAGTAGCATGAAATCCGGAAATTGCACCACAGGCAATCGTAATAAATAGCATGGGAAATATTGGAAACTTATCACTGTTCGCATGAAAATTGCGCAAGTTGGTCAAATTTAATTCCGGAATGTGATATCCTTTTACAAAGAGTGCAATAATTAAACCTACAGCCATAAAAAGCAGTGATAATCCGAAAACCGGATAAACCCGCCCGATTATTTTATCGATGGGCAACATTGTTGCAAGCAGGTAATAAACAAAAACAATCCATACCCAAAAACTTACCGATGCAAAATTGGGAGTTAAACCAGCCAGAATTTTTGCCGGGCCCATAATAAAAACTGCACCTACCAACACCATCAGAATCACAGTAAAACCTCTCATGAACTGTTTCGTTCCGGTTCCAAGGTAAATACCAACAATTTCGGTTATGCTAAGTCCTTTGTGTTTTATGGATAGCATTCCTGAAAAATAATCGTGAACTGCTCCGGCAAATATAGATCCTAACACAATCCACAGAAAAGCAACCGGCCCCCACATAGCTCCGGCAATAGCGCCAAAAATTGGACCCAATCCTGCAATGTTCAAAAACTGAATCAAAAAAATCTTCCACCATTTTAAAGGCACGTAATCAACACCATCTTTCATGGTAAATGCCGGAGTTTTGCGGGTTCCATCAACATCAGCAAAACGTTCGATAAACCGGGAGTAAAAAATGTACCCTAAAATCAGTGTTAGCAGTCCTGCGAAAAATGTAATCATTGTTAAGTGCTTAAATCGTTTATTATCTGGTTAAAATTTGTTTTCGATTTACGAGTTCCTTTTCTAAATCAGAATAATCAATGTCCTGAACAGCCACATCTTTATCGATTGCCATGCAAGCCGCAACAGCAGCAGATTGTCCAAGAATCATAAACACCGGTTCCATACGAATTGAACCAAATGCAATGTGGCTACTCGATACGCAAACCGGAACCAGCAGATTCTGACATTCCGTTTTTTGCGGAACAATTGAACCGTATGAAATGGAATACGGTCCCGGAGGAGAAACGCCGATATCACCTTCATTCTGCACATAACCTTCAGGCGTGATGTAACGCTGAACATTGTGAGAATCCATTGCATAAGACCCCATTCCAACCGGACGCGGAACCTCACGTTTTAGCAATACATCATTTTCTGTGGTTACATATTCACCTATCAAACGCCGGGCTTCACGAACATAAATCTGATGTGGCCAGTTTTCACTTTCAGTAAATTCATCTTTTGCCAGCCCCCAGGTAGCCATTTGGGTGCGAATATCTTCCGGTACCCGCGGATCATTGGCAACAAACCAAAGCAATCCCATTTGATAATCTTTGTGTTGCTGAATAATTTCTTTGCGCTTTTCGTAACCTGCTTCCGGATATTCGTAGTTCATACCAATGTAATCGCTGCTAAAAGGCCCGTGATTGTTGGTATCTGTTTTTTTGTTCGGAATTGCATCAAACTTGTTAAACCAGTCTTTCCGGCCGCTTTCAAACACCCGAAGCAACAATTCGTAATTGTCAGCATTGTAATTATCAGGTTTTGGGAAAGGAACACGGTTTTCAGGGTGGTTTGTCATACACATTCGAAAACAATATGCCTGAATTTTATCATCGGCAGCACCATATTCTCCGGGCGCTTCGGCTGACACACCTGTAACCAGTCCGCCGGATGGATCTCCCGGAATTTTGTAAGGTGAGATTTTTGCTCTGAACCAGTGCTGATGATGTAAAACGCCCGTTTGAACACCATTCCACTCTTCTCCATAAGTAGAAGTGCTCTCGCGGCCAACGTGGTAACTTATTTCGGCCGCAGCCATTAAATCGCCTTCGTAAGTGGCATCAATAAATATTTTTCCTTTAAATGTCTTTCCCGAAAGCGTTTTGAATGCTGTTATTTTTCCATTGTTCTTTTCAACACCCTTTTCTCGGTTCAGCCATTCATCACGATAAATGGTAAGCTTGTTTTCTTTTGCAAAATCTTCAAAAACCTGTTCGGCTACGTGAGGTTCAAAAATCCACATGGTGCGGTTTTCGCCATCCATAGCTACTGTGCCCTGACCTTTATTGCCATATTCTGAATGCTTTTGCCAGATCCAGGCCGAAGAATCATTATAATGCAGCCACACGCGGTGATAAAATTCGCGCGACAAACCTCCAATGGTTGATTTATCTCCGGTATCGGTGTATCCCAGTCCACACGAAGTTAATCCTCCTAAATGCTTGTCGGGAGAAACCACTATTACCGATTTTCCTGCTTGTGCGACTTCTACCGCAGCCATTACAGACGACGACGTTCCACCATAAATGATAACATCCGCACTGAATTCATTTTCTGCTTGTATAGCAGACTGGCATCCCCATATGATCATTCCTGCGGTTATTATCAGCAAAACGCCTTTAAAATATCTAAGTATGAGATTCATATTTTTAGGTAGATTATTAAATGTATAATATAATTTATTGTATAAATGTACTATTGGTTTAGTTAAAAATTGCCCGGAAATATACAAGTATCTCTTTTATTCAATTTTGCCTTTAAATTTATTTGTTTTATTGGAACCTGTTTCCAGTATTCTTTCGTTTGCTTCCAGCACCATTTTTGCATGTTGTGCAAATAAACCACGCATATCATTCCGGTAACTTTTTAATGTGGTTTCACCAATGTTGTTGTAATCGCCACATTTATATAAGGCTCTGGCCAAAACAATTTCACGCAGTGCCTTTGTTCTTTTATCCGATGAAGCATTTCTCACCGGATTCGGACCTTTCCCGTCGTTGCCTAATTGAGTTGAAGCTTGTTCAATATTTGCCATGGCAAAACCAGACATTCCTTCTTTTTGAAGAAGTTGAGCCAGTGGTTCGGCCGCTTCGCGGCAAGCAAATTTTTCCAAAGCAAGCGCAACAGAACGAAAATGAGAAAGTGTCACTCCCGAATCCAGCTTTTCAACTAAATCTATCAGAACGGGAATAGCCCTTTCGTCGCCGGAATTTCCCAAGGCCAGAATGAGCGCATCAACCGGTGTGGGTAAATGAGCAAAATCGGCCAAACTTCCCTGGAAAATTTTTTCATCCCAGGTTTTAATATTCCTAAGTTCATCAATCATAATTTCCACACCATCCTTTTCTCCGCACATGCCCAAAACCTGGGCATATTGTAGTTTCTGTTTTCCTTGTACATTTAAAAATGCTGTTTTTACAAGCGGGATAGCTGTCTCTTGGTGTGTCAGAATTATTGCCAGTGGTTTCCCTGCCTGTTCCGGATTGCTTGCCTTTCCGTAGTCGATAACTGCCTGTTGAACGATTTGACGCGAAAATGGATAAGAGTCTTTTTGAGAAAGAACCTCTTCGGGTAAGTTCCCTTTTTCAACTAGGTATTTCTGAAGTTCTTTAATGTCGATTTCTCTTAAACTTTTATCTTCAGAAACTGCAATCGCAGAGGCCATACCTGCAGCATATCCCTGGTTGGCCAGATCAAGTTGCATCCGAATCATTGCCGACGCATCCCGCTCCATGCTAATACCAAGTCCGGTAACTAAAATACCATCCAAACCTTTGGGAAGCAAACAACGAAATGGCGTGTAACAGGTTCCTCCCGGCGCAGGATGGTTTTGTTTGCGCGAAATGCTGTCGTGTGGCAACAATGCAAAATAATCGGAACTGGGGTAACCATGCGAATCGTAATCGCTTTGGGAAAAAACAATGGCATCGGGGAAAGTTCGACCGGTAATTTGATCGAGGTAGTGCAATACAAAATCGCCAACAACACGGTGGCGCTCCCTGCTCTGAATTAAGGTACCTGCATCGAATTCGCCTTCCGAAAACTTTGTTTGCTGAACACTTACTAAAGTGCGCCAAACATCAGTCATGTCCATTTCATTCACAAGCAGATAATCCGTATTTAGGTAGTTTCCCACAATTGATCTTGAAGACAATCCAGTGCCCTGCAAAGCAATGTCGCCCTTTTCAATTTCGCCGTACATGTATTGAGCGCCCGCAGCAATTGCCACATCTGCATTTCCTGTTGCATCGATAACAACTTTTGCTTTAACAACCACTCTGCCTGCTGGGGTTGCTACAACTGCACCTTTTACTTTATTTCCGTCAACATAAGCCCCGCATCCAAGAGTGCCAAGCCAAATATCACCTCCTGCTTTCTCAAGTTCTGAGCGATACCATTCCATTTTAGGTTCAATGTTTTCTTGCGGAAAAGGAACTTCAGCGGCAAAACCTACCTTCCGGCCATACCAGGGTTTCCCAATTAATCCAAGGGTGCCAACACCGCCCAGTCCTTCCTGAAATTCAACTACCAGCACTTTCATTCCCATTCGGGCTGCCGCAATAGCTGCAGGAGCACCCGAAGTACCGCCTCCAACAACAACAACTTCGTAATCGGAGATAACAGGCACTGAACTTTCCTGAAGTCTAACTACGTTTTCATTTTCGTGAATCGGTCGAAGTCCGGTTAGAATTTCTTTTACATCGCCCAGTTCTGTTGTTGCAACCGCTTTATTGTGTAAAAAGAATTTGGTAGCGAAAATTTTCTCTATTGATGAATTTGAAGCTGCTTCACCTATTTTTTCACCAATGCTGCAAAGTGCTGCCGGTTGCAACAAATCTTTAGCAACTTCTCTTGGAATTCCTGCACTTCCGGATAATACATAGAGGTTGTTAAAACCTTTGGGCTGAAAAAACTCAAGCGTTGTTTCAGAATTTTCGGTCCATTCAGTTACATTCTTGTTACAAACAATTGGATTTGGTGGAATAAAAAACAAGGACTCGGAAGCCCGTAACTGAACTTCGGAGTATGTTTCTTTTCTGGCAATTTGTTCGGCTTTTGCAAACGACGGAAAGGTTAAATCGTTCATCGGAATGGTTAATTTCCTTCTGACATATAAAGGCTCATCCTTTTTTAAACCCGGCATAATAAGAGTTCTTTCAAATTCTATTTCCGAAATAGTTGCATCGTTTGATTTTGCTCCTGCCATTTTGCATACCCAGGCTTGTGGCGTGGCATCAATAATTGTTTTGGCAGCAATTGCCTGTCTGCCTGCACGGTTTACAATTATAACTCCCGACGGGATGTGGTTTTCATCCCATAAAATATCAGTAGCGAAAGATCCAAAAACAAAATTCACGTTGGCATCGAGCAATGCATGGTTTAAAGTAGCTTTCACTTTTAAAGGAGTTATTTCTAGCTCATTTGAAAAAAGCTGTTCTTCAAGATTGGTTTTAAGTATACAATCTTCAGCAACCTTCAAACGCAAAGTAGCACACATATCTTCGCCCAAATAAAGTCTGGGAGCAATTAAAAATACGCATGCTCCATGCGAAGATGCCTCCACTGCTGCAGATACGGCAGCTGTTGTCCCGCCAACAATAACAACATCCACCGAAGCTATAAGCGGAATATCTCTTGCCGACTGAGAGACCAGGTTATTTGAAGCCGGAGAATAATTCCAGATACCGATGAATATGAACAATAAAACAATCAGTCGCATAATTAGATGATTTAGCTGATCTTACAATTTTCTGTTGGCCGCAGTATTACAACAAAGTGATTTCACCGTAAAAAGCCAGTCTCTGACTATTATGATAACTCTGTTTGCATTTACCTAAAATCGACTAATACGATAGCGCGGTAACAGCGTAAAATAGTTAGTTTATAGGTTAAAAAGGGAAATTAAAGGGAACTGAGTGAGCAGTTCCCTTTATTAGCTTATTAATATCCAGGATTTTGATCTTCCTGATTGATTGCAGGATTATTATTGATTTCATCCTCCGGGATTGGCCAGAAAAATCTTTCGTCGATAATGTTTTTACCAACGGCAGCAAAAGCTTCTTTTACTTTTCCTGTACGTTTAAGATCGAACCATCTTCTGCGCTCTACCATAAATTCATAGGCACGCTCCTGGAGAACTGTTTCCACAAATTCGTCTTTGCTCATACCTGAAGGATAATCAACAGGAGAAGGCGTATTCAGATCGTAACCATAAGCCCTTCTTTTTACCATATTTAGGCGTTCAAGTGCAAGATCAGAAGGAGCTCCTTCTGCCTGGCAGGCAGCTTCAGCATAGAATAAGAAAGCTTCAGTATACCGATAAATCGGAACGCTGTAAATATTTAACCCATCTGCATTGTTGATGAATTTTTTCATCAGCACAGGAACGGTCGAAGGCAGTGAAACCCAGTTTCCGTCTGAATCCTGATATTTTTCGTAGAAGTTAAATTGTTTCCTTAAATCATTGGTATCCCAACTATCACCAATAAACGAATTCATGTCGGGCAGCCATGCAAAATAGCCTGTACTACTGTTGTTATATGGGTATGCACTTCCTCTGTGAAGATAGGTTGGAATGGTAGAAGTACTTGTTTCAGAGTGGTGAATAGACATAATGTCTTCAGAACTAGTTTCAGAAGCAAATATTTTATAAAAATCATCCGGTTCTGTTACCTGCACCATTGCGTATTTACCACTATTGATTACATCATTGGCTCTGCTGGCTGCTTCGGCCCATTCACCAATTGTTAAATAAACATGTGAAAGGAGCATTTTTGCAGCCCATTTTCCAGCACGTCCTGTTTCTGCACCAATATCCTCCGATAAATCTTTTTCAGCAATTAACAAGTCTTCAATAATCAGATCATATACATCACTTTCAGGCATTCTGGGCGATTCCAGTTCGCTCAGGTCGGTACTTTCTTTTGTTTTAATTGGAACAGGTCCCCAACCTCTAACTAATTCGAAATAGGCCATTGCTCTTAAAAAGTGTGCTTCAGCCAATATTCTTGTTCTGGCACTTTCTGTAATATCTTCAATGTTAACTACATTATCAAGCACTGCATTGGCCCTGTTAACTGCACGATACAGTGTTAACCAGTTGGTTTCACATCTACCAATATTTTGCTGATTTAATACCTGATCCATTATCGAAATCGGTGCCTGAGATCCCCTGCCATTCAAATAATCTCCATGAAGCTCAACCATTAAATAGTGAGTAATGCCGTAAAAATCAGGGCCAGTGGCATCATAGGCACCATTGAGGGCTCCCTGTGCATCAATTTCGTTTGTATAAAAGTTAGAACGGGAAACAAAATCCATTGGAACTTCATCCAACATGTCATTACAAGATGAAAATAGGATTGTGATTAAAATATATAATGTTATTCTTTTCATAATTTCGGTGTTTTTAGAAATTAAGTTTTAAACCAATTGCATACGTTTTTGCATTGGGATATCCACTTTGATCGTGTCCCATATTCAATCGGCTGGCAATATCCTGGCTATCACCACCTTTAGTATTAACTTCAGGATCGAGTCCGGAATATTTTGTGAATGTGAAAAGGTTTGTTCCTGAAAGGTAAACCTGTGCATAGTCGAACCATTTCAAGCCCAGTCTTTTTGTTGGGATCGTATATCCAAGGCGTATTGATTTTACCCTTAAATAGCTTCCATCTTCAATAAACCTGTCGGATACATCAATTTGAGTAGCAGAACTGATTTTTGGATATTTGGCATTTGGATCAGGATTTTCAGCTGTCCAGTAGTTGCCCATAATATCAGTAAATTGGTTGTTTCCGCGTTGGAAAGAATTCAGGTGTGTTCCTAAAGTTGCGTTGAAAATTTCATTTCCATATACACCATCCAAAATGATATTTAAATCAAAGTTTTTGTATGAAAGGTTTGAATTCATCCCATAAAAGAAATCAGGATGTGGGCTGCCAAGAATAACCCGGTCTAGTGCATTTACAACGCCGTCAGGTGTTCCGTCCGGGCCGCTTAAATCTTTATATACAATCAAACCATCGTCTCCGATATGGTCTTCAACAAGGCCGTAAAAACTTCCAATTGGCTCTCCTTCGCGGGCAATATTGGTACTTGACCATGCAGCTCCCTGACCGGATGCGAAAATATCACTACCTCCTGCAATTTCAATAACTTTGTTTTTATTTGAAGAAAAATTCGCAGAGATATTCCAGGCTAAATCATTCGTTCTGATGATGTCTGCACTTGCGGTAAGCTCAAAACCCTGATTCTGAATTTCTCCAATATTTTGAAGAATAGAGCCAAAACCAACAGATGGAGGCAGCGGAACCGATGCCAAAAGGTCAGTCGTATTCTTTTTATAATAGTCGGCTGTTACCCTCAACTTATTTTTGAAAAAGCTAACGTCAAAACCAATATCTGTCTGGGCAGTTGTTTCCCATTTTAAATCGGCATTTGATATTCCGGTTGGCACAAATCCAACCTCGTCGGCCTGATTGGCAAAAATAGTCTTAACTGTTCCTAATCTGTCTAACGATTGGTAAGGGCTCAAGGCAGTATTACCAGTTACACCATAACTTGCCCTGAATTTTAAATCGCTAAGGAAAGTAACATCAGACATAAAAGGTTCTTCTGAAACACGCCAGGCAAAAGCTCCTGACGGGAATGCAGCCCATTTATTATTTGCACCGAAACGGGAAGAACCATCAGCTCGGATACTTGCAGTAACTAAATATTTATTATTGAAGGAATAATTCACACGAGCCAGCCACGAAGCCAATACCCATTCAGAAATGTAAGATGATGGCGGATTTGATATTTCAGCGGCCTGTAGACTGTAATTCTCAGTGGTATTGTTTGCAAATCCACTCACACTGGCATTTAATGACCTTCCCATATGGGTTTGATAGGTATATCCACCAGTTAATGTGAGTTCATGCTTGTCGTCGATCTCTTTCTTGTAGGTTAAAACGTTTTCATTTAAGAATGAATTGTTGTACGATGTACTTTGAGAAGCTGATCCTCGGTCATTTTCGTATATGATAGGACTGTAATAATCTGTCCATGCATATTCATATTCAATACCCAATAATGTTTTGAAGGTTAGGTCTTTTGTTATTTTCACATCAAAACTGCCGTTTCCAATAACAGTATTTGCCATTGTGGTTGTTTGCCTGCTTGCATAAATCAAAGGGTTTCTCATATCTGCAGAGCCGAAATTGTAAAACTGTTCAATTTGAGTTGGTAAACCATCTTCATCGTAAACGGGTAATGTGGGAGGGGCAGAAGCTGCTGCAGATAGGGTAGAGGTACCTCGATATCCATTGTCTACCGGAATTCTGGTATTCGATCTTCTTGATAGATTCAGGTTAACCGCCATGCTTAGCCAGCTGTTCAACTCATGGTCAAGGTTTAAACGAACAGAACCTCTTTTAACTCCTGAATTGATGATAATTCCATCCTGATCATAATAATTTCCGGATAAAGAATAACGTGTTTTTTCAGAACTACCCGAGAAAGTAATGGTATGGTTTTGAATAGGAGCAGTTTGAAAAATCGCATCCTGCCAATCTGTTCCTTCTCCCAGATTATTAATTTCATCTTGAGAAAAGAATGGATCTAACCCTCCGTTTTTTAGCCATTCGTTGGCAATTATTGCATATTCCTGCGCATTTAAAAGGTCATACCGTTTTGTTTCCTGTTGAAATCCAAGGTATGTATTGATTTCAATCTTGCTGTTTTGCCCTTTTTTCCCTCTTTTTGAAGTAATTAAAACAACACCATTTGCACCCCTTGCTCCGTAAATTGCAGTTGCAGAGGCATCTTTTAATATGTCGATCGATTCGATATCCGAAGGATTCATGAAATTAATTCCTCCGGTTACCGGAAAACCATCAACAACGTACAATGGACCATTGTCGCCAATCATCGAGTTTCCCCCACGTATACGAACTTCTATCCGTGCTCCGGGCTGACCGGAATTCTGACTAACGCGAACACCTGATGCATTGGCTTTTAAAGCCTGCTCCATGTTATAAACCGGAACCTGCTCAAGCGTTTCTGTTTTTATCTGTGAAACGGCCCCTGTTAAATCCGCCTTTTTCATGGTTCCATAACCGATGGCTACCACCTCTTCAATTCCGATAAAATCTTCCTGCAATTTTGCATCAATAACTGTTTGTCCGCTAATATCAAATTCGGCAGTTATCATACCCACAAAAGAAATCTGTAAGAATCCGGAAGCAGGTGCGTTAGCAAGCGTGTAATTTCCATTTACATCGGTTACTGTACCTTGTGTGGTACCTTTAACAATTACTGTGGCACCCGGAATTGGCTCATTTCTGTCGTTGGTTACTTTTCCGGTAATTGATTTTTGCTCACCATACCCGATATTATTTTCCGATTCGGTTAACAACTTATTGGTTAATAATATTTGGCGATCAATAATGGTATAGGATACATCTGAATCGCGAAAAAGTTGTTCGAGTACCTTATTTACCGTTTTTGCCTCTACATTAATGTCAACAGTTCGGTTAACATCAACCATTTTTTTGTTATACAAAAAATAGAATTCGGTGCTGTTTTCAACTTCATCGAGCACTTTTTCTACGGTAACCCCTTGTAATGAAAGGGTAAGTTTTGTTTGTTGCGAATAACTATTTACTGCAAAAGTCTGTGTTAACGTTACGAGTAAAATGATAATGGTAAATCGCATAATTTTTAGCATTTTAAACAGGGCATAGTTATTCAATACCCCATAACTTCGGTTTTTTTTCATAATTTTGTTAGCTGTGGATTTAGTACTACTAATATTTAATTCACAATTTGCAGGGAGGGTAGTGCAAGTACCTTCCCTGTTTTGTTTAATTCGATTTGGTTTAATTCATTGGCATTTCTTATTTTTTAGTTGATATTTCGTTTTGTCCAGATTTCGACTTTGTTTTTCGAGAAAGAACCATCCGGTTGGATAATTCTCTTGTGGATTTTATATTCGATTGGAACAACCCCTGCTAGGAGTTTACAAATCTGATCCAGTGTCTCATCTTCAAAAGTAGCCCTGAAAATTTCCGAGTTCAAAGCTTCATCGTGTACAATTATTTCGGCATTGTACTTTCTGCCAACACGTTGGGCAATCTCAGAAAAAGGCACATTTTTAAAAATCAGTAAACCATCTTTCCACGAGCAATAGGAACTGGCATCACATTCCGATTTTACAAAATTCTTCTTTGTGATATCATATACAACACGTTGATTGGGAGTCATAGTAATTGCCTGCCGGCCGTTTTTTCCGGTCAGTTCAACTTTCCCTTTATCCAGAATTACCTGAGCCGTTTTTTCGGAAGGATACGATGTTACATTAAACTGTGTACCTAAAACTTTTATCTCGAAATATGGAGTATTCACCTTAAACTCCTTGTTTCTTTTATGAACAACATCGAACCACACTTCGCCCGATATCTCAACCCTTCTTTCGCCTTTAAACTGAGAAGGATATTTTATAGACGAGCCACTGTTAAGCCAGCCAATACTTCCGTCGGGAAGCTGAAAGTTTGTTCGGGAACCAGCCGGTGAAAATATTTCGACCCAGGTTACTTCCGCGTTGTTTTGTTTTATTGATTGATAGGTTAAAAAGGCAATTGTGATAAAAGCAGGAAGAATTAATATGGCTGCAATTTTTGAAAAAAGGCGGTAAGATTTCTGACGAAAGTTGAGCTCTTCAATCCCCATTTTTGTGTGTAGAAATTTCAGAATGTGATTCATGCTCCTGTCTGTTGAACTTGTTTCGTCCCAGTCAGATTTCATTTGCTCTGACAAGTTTTCATCATATTCTTCGTTTTTGAAATATTCTTTCACGGATAAATAATCACTCATCGAAAATTTATCAGATGTAAAACGTCTTATTTTATTCTTATCTATCCTCATACTACTTACATATGTCAACTTCGGTTAATAATCCACTAGTCAAAATCAAAAAAAAATACACTTTTTAAAGCAGTCTTAGTTTTAATAACTGATTTAAAGAGCCTTACAGGTGTGTTTTTTTATTACTGTTTGGTAAAATTAAAAGATTACTCACAACGCTCGAAATGACAATTTTTAAGAGGTGTTCGTTTCAGAGTTCTGAAGAGTGAATATCAGATCAAAAAAAAGTTACAGCTTTACAAAAAGCATATAGAATAAAAATCCGGCCAGTTTTTCTTTTTCCAGTGTTTCTAGAATTTGCTTTTGTGCAGCAGACAGATGATTCTCGACAGTGTTGGGGGAGATGCCCATTTCAGCAGCTATTTCTTTTACCGGAAGTTCCTGGTATTTCCGTTTAATAAATACTTCTTTTCGTTTTGGCGGAAGTTGCTCTATTATTTCTTCTACCTTTTTTAATAAATATTTATAATCAATTATCTTCTCCAGACTATTGTCAGATTTCAATAAAGTATATAAAACTTCGTCTTTGTAGGCATTATCGCGTGCCTTCTTTAAAAACTGTTTTTTAATGATGTTGTGCGCAATGGTAAAAAGATAGGCGTTAAACGAGAATTCAGGTTTTAAACTTCCGCGCTTTTCCCAAATGTACAAGAAAACAGATTGTACCACCTCTTCAGCATCTTCAACCGATTTTAAATACTTTAAAGCAAAGTTGAACAAACGCCCCGAATATTTTTCGAATAATACATCGAAAGACCTGGCATCTCCATCTATTAATTTAACAATATGGATGTAATCAATATGTTGATTCGATGTCCCCATTCAGATAGTTAGTAGCACGTAAATGTATAAGCAATTATCAGAATTCAAAAAAAGCAACAACAAATTTTATCATCCCATGGAGCAACAATCCTGAAAAGATTAAGAACAAATGCAAATTTTAAAACAAAAATTATTTTGTTGAAATTAGAACTAACTAACTCAAATACAGGGTGATTTTTGCTTTGTAAAAACGAGATTGATCTTAATTAAAAAATGCCAAAAAACTTTTCCATCTTTTCGTGAACTTTATTACAACTTCAATTAAAATTTGAAAAATACAAGTGCTTAAACGAACCATTGAAGAGATGCTGGCGTTTCAGATTTGTTATCTTTATTAAATTAGTAGCATTAAAATTTGTGCTGATGGATAAGAATATAAACAACGTTGATGAGTACATTGCCGGCTTTCCGGAAGAAATACAAACTCGACTTAAGCTAATAAGGCAAACGATAAAAGAACATGCGCCCGAAGCGGTTGAAAGCATTTTGTATGGAATGCCTGCGTACAAAACCTTTAAAAAGCCACTGGTTTACTTTGCTGCATTTGCCAAACACATTGGTTTTTACGCCACACCAACAGGACATGATAAATTTGAAGAAGAGCTGGCCAAATACAAAAGAGGAAAAGGTTCGGTGCAATTTCCACACAACAAAGAACTACCTATCAATTTAATTGAGGAAATGGTACAATTCAGAGTAAATGAAAACAAAGAAAATGCGGCAAAATAAACAGTAGAAGCCATTTAAAAACAGCTTCTAATATTCACGTATTCCTCTTTCAATGTGTTCCATTTGCCATATTTTAAACAAGAGTGAATCCTCGGGAGCTTCGATTGGTTCGTTTTGAAGCAATCCTCCTATTTCGTTTTTCATCTGTTCCGGAACAGTTTGCTGACTTACTACCGGCTGCCGGGTGAAGAAATAGTTTTTGCGCGTTAGCTGTAGTTCTTCTGCACTTTGTTGCCCGGGTTTTTGATCGTAGATCCGAATTGAATCGTACCCAATACTATCTGCTGAATGTTTTCGAATGTACCCATTTTCAGTAATTACATCATCGGGTAGCGCCAGCCTGGATGAGATGCGGTTGCGGAAACCGGCTTTCTGAAAACGATTTTTAAAATGAAACGAGCAATAATTGATGCCAATATCGATGGAATGTTCACGGGCATAACTGATCAGTTCCAGGGCGGCAAGTTCCGACTCCAAAACAATGGGCTGCTCGGCATGAATGTATGTGTAATTGTGTTTTGAGAGCTGTTTAACGTTGTGTGGTGTTAATCTTAGCTGATGCAGGTTTAGGTTGCTAACTCCGGCTTTTACCATCTCAGGCAGAAGTTTTTTAAGTTTTTCAAGCTCTTCCGGAACAGCAGGTATTTCAATAGTTACAACTGGAATTATGCCTTTTGCGGCTGCTATTTTATCGAGTCGAAAAGCCGTAGCTCCAATGTCAAAACGTACTTCGTTTATGCCGGCAGCTGCCAGTTTTCTAAATTTTTGCGGTTCACCCAAAATGCCATTGGTGTACATCCAAATGTATGTTGCGGGCTTGCACTTTTTACGTACTTGCTTAAGGTAGTCGAGTGTGCGCTCGAACTTTAGCAATGGCTCGCCACCACTAAAACTCACTCCTTTAAAACCAAAGAAATTGATGTATTCGGCGTAGGCTGCCGCATTCTCAAAGCTAAGATTTTGCGTTGTAGGTACATGGTCTTCTTGTTGCGATGCCGGACAGTAAAAACACGAAGCGTTACATTTTCCGGTAATAAACAAACAGCTCCATTGGCCAAGTCCGCATAATTTGCAGCCATCGGAAATTTGCTTGTAATACGGTTTGGTTCCCTTAAACAAAACATTTTCCACTTTATGCATCAGGGCATCTTTCTTTTCCTGTGCATCGTGAGCACTGTAACTATTCAGCCAGGTTAAACCTGTATAAGAACCAAAGGCAGCTTTATTGCCATTAACCAGCGAATTTCGCCAGTTGTAATATGAATTCATCTATTAAATCAGAACTACTAACAATTGATAATAAGAAAGTAAAACAAGGGGGTAGAAGAAAGAAATTGAAGGAATTACAGTTCGGAGAAGATATACATGAACATAAGCATTTTGCTTCGGTCGATGTAAACCAAAAGCAACTTATATATGTATCCGATGTCTGTCATATTTAATCGAATTGAATGATGGAGTAAAAATAAATAAAAGAACAACATTTGAACGATTTCGCTATAAAATTTATGACTACGCGGATTTCAGTCAATTCCCCGCTTAAATCACACATTTAGAAACCTTAAATCGCAAAAATACCTGACAAAAAACACCAGATAAAATGAGATACATTTAATAATATTTCTGTTATTTGTATTTATTAATTAAATATTTTAAAAAGTTATGACACGAATGCTATGTGGATTACTGGTTTTTGCTACACTATTTAGCGTGAGCTGTAAACAGGAAAAAAAATTACCGCGTATAGCAATTGCCGGTTTAGCTATTGAATCGAGTACATTTTCTCCGGCACAATCAGGTATCGAAGCCTTTCATGCCAACAGGGGAGAAGAAATATTTGCTACCTATCCGTTTTATTCAGATGAGTCGGTAATGAGCCGCGCACAATGGTTTCCAATTTTACACGGGCACGCGCTGCCGGGTGGAATTGTAACACGCGAAGCCTACGAAGCATTGGTGACAGAAACCCTCGATCGCTTAAAAAAGGACATGCCTTACGATGGTTTATTTTTCGACATTCACGGAGCAATGAGTGTCGTTGGTCTGGACGATCCGGAAGGAGATTTTATTAGCCGTATTCGGGAAGTTATTGGAAATGAAACAATGATTTCCACATCGATGGATTTGCACGGAAATGTAACAGAACTTTTGGCTGAACGAAGTGATTTAATAACCTGCTATCGTTTGGCTCCACACGAAGATGCACTGGAATCGAAACAACGGGCTTTGGAAAATTTACTTGACCGGTTGGAAAGTGGCAAAGGCAAACCCAAATACAAAGCATGGGTACCTGTACCAATTTTGCTTCCGGGCGAAAAAACAAGCACACGCATTGAACCGGGTAAAAGTTTATATGCTAAAGTAGCACCGGCTGCTGCCCGCGAAGGTGTGATCGATGCTGCAATTTGGGTTGGTTATGCATGGGCCGATGCACCACGAAATCATGCAGTTGTTATGGCTTATGGCGACGATAAAGAAGCTGTTTCGAAAGCTGCAGAAGAGCTGGCTCAAAGTTTTTGGGCGGTTCGCGAAGAGTTTGATTTTGTGGCACCGGTGGCAGATTTAGATGAATGTTTAAACCGGGCAATTGCTTTTGAAGGCAAACCTTTTATTATTAGCGACATGGGCGACAATCCAACAGCAGGTGGCGCTGGTGATGTAACGTGGACATTAACCGAAATATTAAAACGGAAAGAGTTTCAATCGGAAGAGGGACCATCGTTGATTTATGCCTCACTTCCCGGGCCTGATTTTGTTGCTAAAGCGGTTGAAGCAGGAATTGGTGGAAAAGTAAGCGAGTTTGCAGGAGCCGCTGTTGATGCCCGTTTTGCGCCGCCAGTAAAACTTACCGGTACAATTGAAGCCATTAAACAGGGCGATAAAAATGCCGAAACCGAAGTGGTCGTAAAAGTGGGGAGTGTTCGGGTTATTGTAACAAAAAAACGCAAGCCCTATCATTACAAAGCCGACTTTACCGATTTGAACCTAAATCCGGAGGAAACAGATATTGTAGTGGTTAAAATTGGTTACCTGGTTCCCGAATTGTATAATATGCGTGCCGACTGGTTAATGGCGCAAACACCGGGTGGTGTAGATCAGGACCTCGACAGGTTGGGCTACCAACACATTAAACGTCCTATGTTCCCGTTGGATAAGAATATGGAAGATCCGGATTTAAGTGCCCGCTTAATTCCTTTGGCCGGGTCAAATTAGAAACTACATGTTGAAGAAAGTAAAAGAATTTAGCTAGATTTGAATTTATCAAAATACTAAACCAACTTAAAAATGAAAAAACTTATTATTCTTAGTTTTCTTTCTTTGATCTTTTTGAATTCGTGCCAGCAAAAGGCACCGATAGGCGAGTGGCAGAACATGTTTGACGGACAAACTCTAAAGGGATGGAAAGTAGCAGCTGAAAACCCGGAAAGTATTTCTGTTGAAGATGGCATGATAAAATGCTCGGGAGAACGAAGCCACTTATTTTACAACGACAGCTTCAAAAATTTCGAATTTGAAGCCGAAATAAAAGCGCAGGAGCATTCCAACTCAGGAGTTTTTATTCATACAAAATACCAAAACCAGGGGTGGCCTTCAAATGGTTATGAGATACAGGTAAACAATTCATTTCGTGGCTCGGAAGAATATCCTGAACGCCGGAAAACTGGAAGTGTATACAATGTTAGAAACGTATATTATCCTTTGGCAAACGACAATGAGTGGTTTAAAATGCGTATAAAAGTGGTTGAAAACGTAGTTGAGGTTTTTGTAAACGATGTAAAAGTGAATGAATACATTGAACCTGAAAATCCCTGGCGCTGGGAGGGTGGCGAAAACTGTAAATTAAGTGAAGGTACCATTGCTTTGCAAGCGCACGATCCGGGCAGTACAACTTTTTACCGTAACCTGAAAATAAAAGCTTTGGAAGCCGGTGAAAAACAAGTGGTTGAAGATAAAGACTGGGACACCAAAGTTACACAACTTATGTACGCAGGTTTCCCATTGGTTGATTTCCATGTACACCTGAAAGGCGGATTAACCATTGAAGATTTGGTTACTAATTCACAAAAACTGGGCATTAATTACGGCGTGGCTCCAAACTGTGGATTACACTTCCCGGTTACCGACGATGCTTCGTTGTACCAATACATGGAAGATGTAAAAGGAAGTGCTACTTTTAAAGGAATGCAAGCTGAAGGACGCGAATGGATAACACTTTTTTCGCCCGAAGCAGTGGCAAAATTTGATTATGTTTTTACCGATGCAATGACCTTTACCGATAAAAAGGGCCGGCGCAACCGCATTTGGATTCCGGAAGAAGTTTGGGTAGACGACAAACAAGAGTTTATGGATGACCTGGTAGAAAAAATTGAAGCCATTTTTTCGCAGGAACCGGTTGATATTTATGTGAATCCAACCGTATTGCCAAACGAATTAATGCCTGAATATACTGAGCTTTGGACAAAAGAACGAATGGAACGGGTTGTTAAAGTTTTGGCTGAAAACGGTATTGCTCTCGAAATTAATGCGAGGTATAAAACACCCAGCGCAGAAATGATTAAAATGGCAAAAGCTGCCGGAGTTAAATTCTCTTTTGGAACCAACAATGTTACCCGTGAATTGGGTCAACTTGAATATTGTTTCGAAATGATGGAGGAATGTGAATTAACTCCTGCCGACATGTTTGAGATTAAAGCGGAAGATAAGAAGCCTGTTAATGTAAAAGGCCTTCCAGCTAAAATTACCGGATAAACTTACGTTTCTCACAATACAAAAAAAGGAAGCTCAAAGGCTTCCTTTTTCTTTTTTTTGAAACGGTATCTCTTATTTCAACTGTACAAGTACAACTGACTTTGATGGAAGCTCAACCGTTAGTTTCCCGTCCTTTGGTTTTGCAACATCAAACGATTTTAAGTTAACCGTTTCCTTCCTACCAAAATCATTAAAATCATTCATGTTTTCAGATGTAATTATCTGACCCGATGCAGAAGAAAATTCTTCACCGGTTATATCGATATCGATTGATTCGCTTTTGTTTGGATTCAGATTACAAAGCGTAACAGAAACCACATTGTCTTTTGTTGATGCGGATACATGCACAGCAGGCACTTTTTTACCTTCTAATTCATATGTTCCTGTTTTCAGGTTCGATGGAATTAATTTGGCATTTTGGTGAACGCTGTACATTTTAAATACATAGTAAGTTGGTGTCAACACCATTTCATCTTCTTTGGTTAAAATTACCGATTGCAAAACATTTACAGTTTGTGCAATGTTAGCCATTTTAACACGATCGGCATGGTTGTTAAAAATATTCAGATTGATACCGGCTACCAAAGCATCACGCAAAGTATTTTGCTGATACAAAAATCCCGGATTTGTTCCTTCTTCCACGTTAAACCAGTTTCCCCATTCGTCAACAATTAGTCCAACTCGTTTTGCCGGATCGTATTTGTCCATGATGATTGAATGACGATTAACCAGGGTTTCCATTTTTAAGGTATTATTCATAACAGAAATCCATTCTTTTTCGCCAAAATCGGTTGCATGACCTTTGTCTTCCCATGCAGTTGTAAAAGTATAGTTGTGTAACGAAACTCCCTGCACAAGTCCTCTGTGGCGCGATGTCTTTTGCATTACCACTTCCATCCAGTTATAGTCAGCAACGTTCGGGCCGCCGGCAATTTTATATTTGGCACCGCCACAATAACTTGCAAAACGGTTGTATAAATCAGAATAATATTCAGGAGTCATGTTTCCTCCGCATCCCCAGTTTTCATTACCAATTCCCCAGTATTTTACATTCCATGGCTCTTCACGGCCATTCTTTTTCCGAAGGTCAGTCATCGGACTAACGTTTGATGAAGTAACGTATTCTACCCATTCAGAAGCTTCCTGAACAGTTCCCGATCCAACATTAATATTGATATATGGTTCGGCGCCGATAATCTCACAAAAATCGAGGAATTCGTGTGTTCCAAAACTGTTGTCTTCTGTAACTCCGCCCCAGTGAATATTTACCATTGAAGGACGTTCTTCGCGCGGACCAATTCCGTCTTTCCAGTGGTAAGTATCTCCAAAACATCCTCCGGGCCAGCGCAGTACCGGAATATCCATTTCCTTGAGTGCACTTATTACATCGTCGCGAAAACCACGGGTATTTGAAATTTCCGAATTTTCTCCAACATAAATACCGCCGTAAATACAGCGTCCCAGATGTTCGGCAAAATGTCCGTAAATGTCTTTGCTTATTTCGGTTTTAGCCTGATCGGTGTGAAGTGAAAGTTTACTTTGAGCAAAAAGAGTAGTTGCTGCAAGTACTAAAAAAATAGTTACTAGTGATTTTGGTTTGTTCATTTTATTTTAGTTTAATTTTTCGATCTAAAAATAATAATTATTGTCAATAATACACTTATTTTATCCTGATATTCCACATTCACTATAAAGTACTTAAAACATAATTTTAGCAGAATGTGAATATGAACTGTAAGCAGATGAAATTCTACTGTATTATTTTTCCTTTTAACATTGTAAATGAGTGGGGTGGAAACTCGTATGTAAAACCAGCTTCATTTTTGAGTTTAACTGATTCCTTCTGAATGGTTTTCACCTCCGTTTTATCAAAGTTATTTTCGGCTTTTATATTCGGGCCGTTTACTTCAAAAATTTTAAATTCACCATCAAATAGTCCTTCCTGCGACAAAATATCTGTTGTAATCGAATTCTCTTTGTGTCGGTTTATTACTCCAATAACCACTTCGCCATTGTTGTATGCTGCCGAAACATCCAGATAAGGTACTCCGTTTTGTTGAGTCGCCTGTTCGGCAAGTCCCAGTTGAAATTTGTCAGTGTTGTAGGTTTCACAATCTACGAATACATCAAGCGAGGTACCAAACATGTTGTTTGCAAAAAGTTGTAGCGGGTAATATATTGTTTGCAGGAAGATACCCTCTTTTTCAGCAAAAATTGGGGCAATAACATTTACCAGTTGCGCCATATTCGCCATTTTAACAACATCAGCATTTCGAATAAAAGCATTTAGAAATCCGGCAATAACCAGGGCATCTTCTAAATTGTAACGTTCTTCGAGCGCCCGTGTTCCGGTCATGGTTTCTTCAGCTCGCCAGCGGTACCAAATGTTGTATTCATCCCATGCAATGTAAATCGGGTCGCGGTCGCCACGGTCGGCTTTTTCCATTTCCCGGGCTATCATTCCCTTTACAATTCTTGTCCGTTCTTCAAGTACCAATGGTGCCGAAACAAAATTGTAGTAATTGTCCTCGTGGTTTCCAAGGTACATATGCAAAGCAATGTAATCAACCACATTTTTTAATTCAGAAAGAACGGTTGCATTCCATTCGTGTGGGTCGTTATCGGGCCTGAAATTGGAAGCTCCCGCAGCAATAAGTTTAATATTTGGATCGGTTAATTTCATCAGTTTTCCGGCTTCACGAGCTTTTTTGCAATAATCCTCTGCATTTAAATGACCCATTTGCCAGAAACCATCCATTTCGTTTCCAAGGCTCCAGTATTTTATGTTGTGTGGTTCCGGATATCCATGTTTTTTGCGTAGTTCAGCATAATACGGACCTTCTTTCACATTACAATACTCCACCCATTCCTGTGCTTCTTTTATGGTTCCGGTGCCCATGTTTACAGCAAAATAAGGTTCAGTATTCATTCGCCTGGCATAGTCCACAAATTCATTTGTGCCAAAGCGATTGCTTTCCAAACGCGCCCAGGCCAGTTCCATTCGCACAGGCCGATCGTCTTTAGGGCCAACTCCATCTTTCCAGTTGTAATTCGAAACAAAGTTTCCTCCCGGATAACGTGTAATTGGAATATTCAGGCCTTTTACCGCTTCCAGTACATCCAAACGAATTCCATCTTCGTCAGACAATGGATTACCTTCATCGTAAATTCCCCCGTAAACACATCGTCCCAGGTGTTCAACAAAGTTTCCGTAAATATTTTTATCTACTTCACCAATTTGTCTGTCAATATCGATTTTTATACGGGCATTTTGTGCGGTCATATTTTCTGAAAGCATTAGTATTGCCAATAAAAATAGTGGAATTTTCTTTACAATATTCATTTACGGTTTTTTAGAAACGCTTTATTATTCATTTGGAATTACAGGCCATCCGTCGTTGTCCCAGTTCATTTTTTTGATCAAAAGTTTAGGACGTCCTTCGTCGTTGGCATCATAACCGTGAAAAACAAGGTAATCTTTTGAATTAAAAGTGTAAGCAGAATTGTGACCTACACCGTGCCAGTTTTTATCACCCTGCAGCACAATGTTGCCTCCGCCTGTTGCCATGTCTTTTCCGTTTTTGTCGAGAAACGGCCCCTGTATCCTGTGCGAGCGGCCCACAATCATTTTGTACGAACTTTCTACTCCTCTGCAGCAATAATCAATGGAAGCGAACAGATAATAGAAATCACCTTTTTTGAATACAAAAGGCGCTTCAATGGCATTTGAACCGGCTTCAACTGAAACATTTTGATTTGTGCTGCTTATTGTTTTTTTACGTGAAGCAATGGTTGGGATTTTAGTAATATCATCGGCAACTGCCATTGCGTCGGGCGTAAGTTTTGCCAGCTTCAACCCATCCCAGAATGAGCCAAAACTTAAATAAGGCGTACCATCTTCAGCAACGATTAGGTTCGGATCGATCGCATTCCAGTTTGTCTTTCCGGGAACCGATTGAATCACCATTCCCTGATCTTCCCATTTAAAAGCAGGATCGTTTGGATCGAGTGTAACGTTTGTTGCCAAACCAATGCACGATGTATTTTTTCCAAACGAAGAAACCGAATAATACAAATAATATTTGTTGTTAAAATACGAAATATCGGGAGCCCACATATGGCCCTGGAAGTCTTTTACAGCTTCTTTTGTCCATGCCGGAGCTTTTTTGAAAACAGATTTTTCTGCGTTCCAGTTTTTCATGTCCTTTGACGACCAAACACTGATTCCCATACCTGTGCAGAAAACATAGTAGTTGTCGTTTTGTTGGATCATAACCGGATCGTGAACAATTATATCTTGCGCAAAACTCGTTTCTGAAACGAAAAAGAAAGCAAGTAAAATGTATATAAATAATTTCATGATTTTAGTATTTATTGAATTCCTTCTGATGTCATAATTACTCTTTGAATTGTTCCGTCCGGATTGTAATGCATTTCGTCGATACATACCGATCGTCTGAAACTACCTCCATTCGGTTGAATTCCTCCTGTGTGATAAATGTAGTACCACTTGTTTTTAAACTCGATAATACTTTGGTGATTGGTGTTGCTATTGCCAGCCAACTCATTTAAAATTCCTTTGTATTCCCAGGGGCCTGTAATCGATTTACTCATTGCATAAGCTGTCTTTTCAGGAAATTGATAGGCGTAGGAAAGATAGTACCAATCGTCTTTTTTATGTATCCACGGAGCTTCCGTAAAATGGGGGAGGTCAATGGTATGAATAGCACCATCCAACTCAATCATATTTTCTTTTAGCTTGGCATAGTAGCAAACTGTGTTTCCCCAAAAAAGATAGGCCTGTCCATCGTCGTCGATATAAACAGTCGGATCAATATCATCCCAGTCAATACTGGTATACTCAGTGGTCATATCATTTGTTATCAGTGCTTTGCCCAAAACATCTTTAAATGGCCCGGTGGGAGAATCAGAAACTGCAACTCCAATGGCTTTTCCGTTTATGGAAGCATGACTAACCGTAACATACCAGTAAAATTTATTATTCCTTTGAATAACCTGAGCAGCCCATGCATCGCCCAAAGCCCATGAAAAGTCTGTGGTTTTTAAAGGAACCGGATGTTCTGTCCAGTTTACCATATTCGTAGATGAATAAACCAACCACTCGTTCATTTTATAAAAATCAAAATCGTTGGGTGCTTCATCGTGACCAGCGTACAGGTATACAGTATCGTTGTAAACCATTGCTGCCGGATCGGCGGTGAATTTGTCCTTTATTACAGGATTATTGATATTGAGTTCCTTTTTAGGAGTATTGTCTGCAAGTTTTTGTTTTTCAGTATTCTCGCCCGAAGAACAACTCCAAAGGATCGTACCCAAAAGACAAATTGTTGCTATATTTCTTAATGAGTTCATAAATTGATTTATTCTAGTAGGTTTGTTCATTCTTAACAGTAAGATTGCGGACTTTCCACCTCTTATCTGAAAAAACGTTTTATTCTAAAAACCACATTCGCTATAATCCCTAAATCATGCACTATAGTTATCGTTAAACGGTTAGAAACCACCTCAAAGATTGACAACAAAAAAGGGAAAAAGGTGGAGTCTTACATACAAAAGGTGGAGTTTTGGATAAAACCATGTATATGCAAAAACTCCTCAGCACTATTTTCTCTCTTAACAAAAAGCCTTTTGAAATATTGCTGTTTCAATATTAGCCTAAGGCATAAGTTGGATCTAATTCTATTTCTTCATTCAAAAAAACAAGCTGTTACAAATCAGAGTCTGCCAGGTATTAACTGCTTTATGCAAATATTTTTAGCTGACAACAACTTTATTTTTTTAGTTTGCCCCAATAAGTGGCGTTTAGATTTTTTTCAGTTCCGGCATATACAAGAGTCACACGGCGTGGGTTGGCTTCCCAGTCCACTTCGCGTTCAACACAAACGATAACATTGCCCAATGTCAGTTGCTTTTTGGTCTCATCGTAACTCCAATTGCCTGTCAGCGCACCAGTCATTGTGCCGTCGGCTTTTAGAGAAAGTGAAGTAGCGGTCTTTTGTTGAGCATAGCTGTATTTAAGGTTTATGTGTTCCCAAGTTCCAACAAGCGAGTCTTTTGTAATTTTTCCATAATCAGGTACAGCAGCATAACGTTCAGGTAATGCTATTGGCCACAGATTATCGGGCTCACTTGCAGAGGCCGGGCACCAAACAATGCGGCGCACGTGTCCCATCATAATGGCATTGGAATACGCGTTGCCGCCAACATTGGCAGGCAATCGTCCTTGCGACATGTAAAACCAGTCGTTGGTATTTTCATCCTGAAAAATACAGCAGTGTGCAATACCTACCCATCCGTTGCTAAGATTAAATTTGTAAGGATGAGTTACAATAGGGTAGCAGTCGCCGTTTCCATTGGTGAAATTCCGCCCGGTGATGTCGTAATACGGACCTTCTATGTTTGTGCTCCGAACCACGCGTGTATTATACGGTACATCGAGGCCATCGTATGCCATAAACAAATAATAGTAACCATCTTTATAAATTATCTCCGGAGCTTCGCTACCCTGCCAACGCGAGCCGGCAGTGCGTGTCCCAATCCTAAGGCCATATCGGGCTGAAAGCTCACTGGCATTGTCAGCCCATGGATTACCGAGTGTATTAAGCGGTTTTCCGGTAACAGCATCAACTTGCAATAGCGCAAAGCCACTGTGCCACGAGCCATGTATCAGGTAATGTTTCCCTCCGGGTGCAACTATATAAGTTGGATCAATGGCATTGTAGTAAAAATAACCACTCCAGTCATTTGTACTGGCACGACTGTAATCCAAGCCACGATCTGACGAAGAAGTTGTTACAAAACCTTTGTCTTCCCATACCGCTCCGGCAGGATCTGTAGATTCGCACATGCCGATAAAGGCACGTTCGGTCCAACTTCCATCGAAGCTTGCTGAAATGGGATTACCCGTTTTGATGTAGTTCTCGATTACTATGCTGTAGTACATACGTAAAACCTCTTGTCCACCAACGTTAACCCGACGTACTACCGGTGCCCAGAAACCATACTGGATGTCGTTTTCGGCAATGGCATCCAAATCCATGCGTGAACGAATGGCATTGAGCGAATCGGCCACCCACGACGGTGCCTCATAAAACGGTCCGCCAATCCATTCCCAGTTCACCAAATCGGTTGAACGTTTGCCTTGAAAATGACCATGCCCGGCAGCCTCATTACCATACGAAGCATCCGTAGCATACATATAGTAGTATCCATTGTAGTAGGCAACCGATGGATCGTGAACGTTTGCCAGATTCCATTCGTTTCGGTTTGACCACGATGCTATTGCAGAATAGTCGTCGGCATATGTTGGAATGGTAAAATCCGGGTCGTTAACAGGCTCATCATCATCGTCATCTTTTGTGGTGATTCCTGTTGGATCTAAACCATCGTCGCTACATCCTACAAAGTAAACAGTAGTTATGCTGATAAATAAAAGAAATAAAAAATACCTTAGTCTCATGCTAAATTGTTTTCTTAGAAACTTCCCTATCAACATACAAAAAGTAAGCCAGATAAGGAAGTCTCTAATTTAAGAGAATGATTCCTAGTTTAATTCCACAACTGGACGAATGTTATACTTCTCTCTGAAAGCCGGTCCATTATCCACATTGTTATTTGCAGAGTTACCAACAAGGTTAGGATTGGCATTAAGAGTTGATTGAAATATTGGAAGATATTCATGTCCTTTATAGTAATACTTGAATGAAGAATCGTCAGCAGTTTCTTCGGTCAGTTCTTCTGTTGAAGCTGTACCATCGCGCTTGTAAAAACCATGTTCAACCAACTGGTTCAAACGAGCATTATCGTAAAAGAATCCCCAGCGTAATAAATCGATACCACGTCCGTTTTCGCAACCAAATTCCTTTGGACGTTCAACGTTTGCAATGTGTTCGAAAAGCTGATCGGCATTCGAGAAGTCGGAAACCTGAAGATCTTCAAGAGCAACACGGTTACGCACCTCGTTAATATAACCAATAGCAGTTTGGTTTGGACCATTAAGTTCATTTTCGCATTCTGCCGCACGCAATAAAACATCGCTGTAACGCATAAGGCGAAGATTTACTCCACAATGCAAACCGTTGGTTATAGAACTATAAATGTTATTTCTGGCGTTGGTAAACTTAGCTATTGAAATACCGCCCTGCGAAGTGTTCGATAACGGAGTTTCAGTTATTTCCTCCTGATACACTACATTGCTACGTGGATCTCCGTTGGGATATGCTGCAGTTTTAAGACCTGTATAAACACCATATTCATCTTCATATGTTACCAGTGTCCAGTACAAACGAGGATCGAGGCGGTCATCAGTACAATTCTCTTTAATAAATAAGTTATACAACCACGGAGAGCCTGCCAGGTCGCCCCAGCTACCCAAATCCTGCGAAGCATAGTTGCTTTCCACAGCGTGTCCCTGAGTTGCTTCCGGAGTTAATAATTCTATCACCCACTCGTCTTCGGTACCACCTGTTCCAAAGTTCATAAACTGAACTTCGAAAAGGCTCTCAGAGTTGTTTTCTGTATCTTCTTTAAAATTGTCGCCATAATCAGCAGTAAGTTCATAATGACCGTAATTACCTGCAATAATGGCTTTTAGCACAGTATTGGCTTCCGAAAACTTGTGACGGAACATTAAAGAACGTGCCAAATATCCGGCAGCAGCACCACTTGTAGCACGACCTTTTGCCCATTCGCCACCTTTATCGCGCGATGGCAATATATTCATAGCCTCAGTCAGGTCAACCTCAATTTGGTCAAAAATCGAGTCTTGACTGGTTGAGTGCGCATACATGGTGTTGATGTCTGAATACGATGCATAGTCAGTAATCAATGGCAGCGTTTGGTAATAGGTTGCCAAATAATAGTACGCCAAAGAACGAAGGAACAGTGCCTGTCCTTTAATTTCATTGTACGAATCATCCGACATTTCAACTTCATCCACTTTCGATAACACAAAATTGGTGTGGTTTACAATAATGTAGAAGCTTCGCCATGGCCACTCGTCACCAATACCAATTGTTCCCGGAGAATTAAGGTTGTCGTATTCCAAATACCACTGCTGAGATGAGTTCCATACTTCGTCGCCACGTACAGCATCCAAAGTGTAACCAACACGTGAAAATGTACCATCGTAGCGCAAAGGATTGTAGCATGCAATGATAGCCTCCTGAAGCTCTGATTCTGATTTGCCAAAATCATAGGTTGTCTGATTGTTCGGATTCGTAACATTCAGATCTTCATTGCAGGCTGCCAGGCCTCCAAGAAGTGCCAATATTATTAGAATTATATTTATTCTTTTCATAACGATATCTTATTTATTAGATTATACTTTTAGAATGACAAGTTTACTCCAAACATTAAACTTCGTGGTGTTGGATACGAAGCGTAATTGTAACCCGGAGTGAATGTGCCTCCTGCAAAATCTACATTGTAACCTTTGTATTTAGACAATGTGGCCAAATTTTGAGCCGATGCGTACACACGTACACCGCTGATGTATCCGCCAAACCAACTGTTAGGCATATTGTAACCCAGTTCGATGTTGGCAATTTTCAGGTACGATGCATCTTGAATAAAACGCTGGCTGAACATATCGTTGGTGATTGAACCTGACGATTTGTAAGCTACTCGGGGTACATCGGTATTTGTGTTTTCCGGTGTCCACGCATTCAATAGAGCAACGTCTTTGTTGAGCGAACCGTATGAACTGGTTAATGTACGGTCAACAAAATCTACTGCTTTAAAACCTGCAGCACCATGTGTTGATACGCTCAAGTCAAATCCTTTCCATTCAGCACGAACATTCATTCCATAATGCACTTTGGCCAAGCCATTACCAAGGTACGTTTGGTCGGCATTTGTAATTTCACCGTCAGGAATTGGATTGCCATTTTCATCAAATGCTCCTGCAATGTCGGCGTAAGCAACATCACCCGGTTGTGCTCCCGGCTGATTCACATAGTTGCCTTCAGAGTTAATGCGGTTGTCAATCTCGTCCTGCGACTGGAAGATGCCTTCGTAAACGTAGCCATAAAATGAACCAACTTCACGACCAACCTCTGTGCGAGAGAAACCATCGGTACGAGGTTCGTTTGAAACGCCCAACTTTGTTACCTTGTTGCTAAGGGTAGATAAATTTCCACTCACATCAAACTTAACAGCGTGTTGATGATTGTGGTAGGCAAGCAGGAACTCAAGACCTGAGTTTTCCATTGTTGCGGCATTCATTGTTACAGTTGTGTTGGCAGCACCTGCATTTGTTGGAACTGCTACACTGTATAGAAGATCTTCTGATGTTGATTTATACCAGTCGAAAGTAAATTCCAACTTATTGTTGAACATCCCAAGGTCAAGACCAAAGTCAAGTGTCTTTTTCTTCTCCCATCTAATGGCTGTGTTTACATAGTTTGTAACGGTTGATCCGGTAATTTTCTCATTTCCGAAACTATAAGCGTAATTACCCCTCGCCATAATGTCCATATACTGGTATTCACCAATGTTTTCGTTACCCAATTCACCATAACTACCACGAACTTTAAGCAGGTTAATGGTTGATTCATCTGCGGGGAAGAAGTTTTCCCGTTCGATACGCCAACCTCCTGAAACTGAAGGGAACCAATCCCAACGGTCTTCTGAAGAAAGACGGCTTGAACCGTCACGACGAACAGTAGCAGAAAGCAGGTATTTATCGTCGAAATTGTAGTTGATACGACCAATGTACGAAGCCAAAACATGTTCGCTTTCATAGGTGCCAGCCGATGTTTCCTCCGCGTTGTTTACCTGCAGATAATAGGGTTCAGGCATGTTAACACCTGTACCTGTAAGTGTATGATAGAGCTCGCGCTGGAATGTTTGACCGGCAAGCGCATTTACATGATGTTTTCCAAATGTTCCATCGTAAGTTAAGGTGTTCTCAACAAGTGCGTCGCTAAAACTACGGTAGCCCTGTGTTAGCTTCTCATTGCTCTTCGACAAGTAGTTTGTTGTACTTTGTATAAATGCAGGCACAAAGGTAAAGTCCTTCGCGGTGGTTTTACTGTACGACAAGTTAAGGTTGTAATCCAATTTGTGATTTTTACTGGTACGATTAACCATGCCAATAAGATCAACAATTGCCGAACCCGAGGCAACAATGCGGTCAACTACCGTATTTCTTTCCAAAAGATTATTGGTAAGCAAAAGGTTTGTTACACGCAAGTCTCCATGAACATCGTCGTAGTAAGTTCCATAACCGTAAGAGTCGTAGGTATATTCTGATGCTGACGAAATTTTGTCATCAAGTACCCAAGTTGATTCATCGTAAGCCTTGATACTTGGAGGTGTAATCAGAGCCGAAGCCATTACTGGAAATTGTGCGCCATAAAGACCTTGTACCCACTCGTTGGCGTTACTCAGCGACATATTGTCCTGATCGCTGTGGCTGTAAACTATGTTTGTTTTAATTTTTACAAACTTCACATCCATGGTATTATTCACACGGGCCGTATAACGTTCAAAGTTAGGACCGGCGCCTTCCATCGTACCATTCTGGCTGTAGTAGTCGAGAGCGATGTTGTATGTATTGCTTTCGCCACCACCTGATAAATTGATGTTGTGGTTCTGACGAATACCTGTTTTAAATGCTTCATCGAACCAGTCAGTGTTCACTTCGGCAGGATCAACATATTTATCGCTTGCTGGATTGTACCCGGCCGGAACATCCATTCCACTGTTGGTGTAAGCCATGTTTATGTATTCACCATACTGGTACGCATCCATTACATCGTATACATCTTTTTGTACCTGGTCGATACCAACGTATCCTTTGTAGTCGATCTTCATGGGCTGGTTCTTTTTACCTTGCTTTGTGGTGATAATTACCACACCGTTTGCAGCACGAGAACCGTAAATTGCAGCAGCAGAAGCATCTTTTAGTACCTGTAAGGTTTCGATGTCGTTCGGTGAGAAATCGCGAATTGTTGTTCCCATAGGTACACCATCTACAACGTAAAGAGGAGATGTGCTACCAAATGAACCGATACCACGAATACGTACGATTGGGTCGGCTCCCGGTTGTCCGTCAGATGTAATCTGAACACCTGAAACTTTTCCCTGAAGCATGGTTGAAATGTTTGAGTTCGATACTTTCTTCATCTCTTCAGCATCAACAACGGCAACTGATCCTGTAAGGTCAACCTTGCGTTGTGTTCCGTAACCAACTACTACCACTTGCTCGAGTCCTATCATATCAGCAACCATTGCAATGTTGCCAAGATCAGTTTTTCCTTCAACGTTTACTTCGATACTTTTGTATCCGATAAAAGATACTGTGAGTGCAGCATTTGAAGCAACAGACAGAGAGAACTTTCCATCTATGTCGGTAATGGTACCGTTTGATGTTCCTTTTTCAACTACGGTTGCGCCCGGAAGCGATACCCCGTTTTCGTCAACGATTGTACCATTTACTGTTATGTTGTCTTGTTGAGCCATTGATACCTGGTCGGCATTGCCAATACCTTCTGCATATGTTGCCGGTACCACCGCCAGGAATCCCAACAGGATTAAATATAAATATTTCATAGTTTATATATTTTTAGCTTAGTTATTTACAATTACAAGATAGGCTCCCTCTAAAACGAGTGCACAATTCAAATCGGAACTGTCTACGGTTAAACCCGCATACTCCTGAAAATGCTTATCACCATTGGCGTAAGTAACATCGTAACGTACATCGGCTGTATTATCACCATTGTTTTTCACCGTAATGGCGATCTTCGATCCACTAATATTTGGTCCGAAAACATCCCAATTCCAATCGTTTGTAACAGTCGCTGTGCCATAGCCATCGCCCCATCCAAAACTGTCCATTCGAACAACAGCATTTTCAGTTAGGTCAGCTTTGCGAAGTATTGTACTTGGACTGTTCCAGTTACTAATTCCGTTAGAGTAGCAATACATGGTAATTGTAGTACTGGTACCTGATGCCACTGCAACGTCAGGATGAAATGCAGTCCACCAAGGAGTAGTCATGTCAGTAAGACCAACCTGACTTAAACCTTGTACAAGAGTTAAGGGGCAAGTTGTTGTTACTGTATTTGTTGCACCAACATAAGAAATATCAACCGTTTGAGCACCTTCGGCAGCTGGAATTTTGCCAAATTTCAAAGCGTCCTTTCCTAAAACTCCTGTTGTTCCGTCGGAATAAGTAGCTGTAACAACAAGACCGGTTGTATTAAATACAATTGAATCGCTGTTGTAGTAATAGTATGTTGTAATATTTGGCAAAGTAGTAACCTCCAGACTTGAAACAGAGTTGGTAACTTCTAAGGTATAGAAGGTAGATACTGCTTGCGTGTATTCGCCTTGTTTCGTTTTGCTGTAAGCTACAACTACTGTCTTTTCTCCTAATGTAGTCATTTCAGGGACAACAGTGAATGACAGATCTGCCGTATCAACTTCAGCCGATGATCCGTCAGCATAAGTAACCGTGGCTACTGCATCGCCCCAGAAATCTTCGTTGCCTATTTCAACAAACTCGGGAGCACCTGTAACTGTGATGGAAACCGGATTGAAGTCTTCAACAACTGTAACTTTAGAAGGAATAAGGTATGCTTTTTTCATCTCGAAATAACTACCATCGCAAACTAAGAAAGCCACAATATCAGCAGTTGCAGAAACCGGTTGATTGTAAGTCATCACCAGTTCGGTACCATTTGTACCAACCGCAGTGGCTGTAACATAAACATTACCGGTTGCAGAGTGGTCAACATCAATAGAAACATTGGCACCTTGCATAGTAGTACGGAAGTCATTCCAAATATCACCATCTCCGTCGGTATCGGGATAATTATGAGATACCAGGGCTAGATCGAATTCATACCCTTCATCGGCCATTCCTCCGCCCCAGCCGTAAGCATCAGAACGAAGTAAAAAGTACTCTGCATAGTTGTCTCCATCACGATCTGCTTCATTGGCGATGGCAAGGTTCCAGTTATTCCAGTTGTTAATACCTGTACCGTGGTTAACAAACTCCAAATGCAATAATTTGTTTGTAGGAACAGTGAAGTAATCGGAGAAATAAGCCCACCAACCGGCACTGTTATCTTCAGGTCCAACTATCGCAGTAGCGATATTGATGTAAGTAGTATCTCCGGTATCAACACCTGCTTTAGCATCTGCAATTGAGTCGATCCTGTCCTGCAGATCGGAAGGAGCATCAATTGAATAAACATCCAACTGTTCGCACCCGTAAAATCCAACTGCTGCTATTACTAACGCGTATAGAACGCGCCTAAACAGTTTAGTTTTTTTCATAAAATTTAATTTGATTAAGTTCATTTTTTATAATTAGTTGCGTAAGATTCTTTACTTTATCTTCAGCGGTATAAAATTAATTTTAACAGTTCTTAACATTGAGCACTATTAGATAATAGAGGTGGACAAATTGATAAAAGTGGAAAAATCGTCCCTCACATATATTCTATTTACCCCATTTGAAATGTTATTTTTTTAGCCAAAACATACTTTTAAAAAGTATTTTCGACAGACTACATTTACGCTCTATTTACGTAAGAGTACTGCTGATTGTTCCTTTCAAAACCATATAATACGGGATGATCACTCGTAGAACCCGCATTGTAAACCAAACCCAATTTGGTGTGTTGCGCGGAACTTATTCCAGGTATGTGATGAAATAAGTCAGATAAGAGATTAGTTAAGTTTCTATTCATAATTAATTAAATTGGTTCGCATTTTTAAACTGGGATAAAATTACGGCGGGTAAAGCAGAAGGGGGGAGGACAATTTCGGAAAGGTAGTGGACGAATTGGGAAGAATGTGTAGTGGGGGTTGATTTATAGTTGAAAGCTAGCTACTTACTTGTTTTTTGAAAATTCGCTAGGACTCATTCCATAAAACTTTTTGAAAATACGACTAAAGTATTTGGGATCGTTAAATCCAACTTTGTAGGCAATTTCTGACATGGGATCGTTTGTGGTTTTAATAAATTCCACCGCCTTTTTTAATTTGTATGAATTTATAAAATCGGTGATATTTAAATCGGTTAGCGCTTTAATTTTTTTGTACAGCAAACTTTGACTAACAAACATTTCCTGGGCAAACTGTTCAACCGAAAATTGATGTTCGACAAATTTTTGTTCAAGAATTTTATAGGCTTTGTTTATAAATTCCTGATCAAGCGAATTCAACATTTTGTAATCTTCCGGAATTTCGCTGGTGCTGCCAAATAATTGTTTGATTTTTCTTCTCGATTCGATTAAATTCCGCATTTTAACCTGCAGAATCTGTAAGTTGAATGGTTTTGGAATATAATCATCGGCGCCGGTTTCCAGGCCCTCTATCCAGCTTTCAACCATGTTTTTTGCAGTTAGTAAAACAATGGGGATGTGGCTGGTTTGTATGTTTTTCTTTAACCTGCTGCACAATTCAATTCCGTCCATAACGGGCATCATTACGTCACTAATAATCAATTCGGGCGAGTATTTTTTGGCCATCTCCAAACCAATTTTCCCATTTTCGGCGCCTAAAACACGGTATTCATTGCGGAGTGTCTGAAGCAAAAAACTGCGCAGATCAAAATTGTCTTCAACAATCAACAAGGTCGGTTTTGATTTATCGTCCTGCGCATCATTTTCTTCCTTGTACCCCGATTCGCGTGCAATAATGTGCTCCGATAAAACATTAACACGTCCTTCCAGATTCAAATCGCTAGGTACAGTCGTTTCGTTAATTTCTTCCGCAGAAAAACGATCTTTTGAGTAAGGAATACAAACCGTAAACAAACTGCCTTTTCCAAGCTCGCTTTCTACTTTTATTTCGCCGTGCAAGGCCTGAACAATTTCGTAGGTTAAAGCCAGTCCTATTCCGGAACTGGTAAAATTAGAACCTTTGGCACCTTGCTCGGCTTTGTAAAAGCGGTTGAATATATTTGGTAAATGTTCTTTTGAAATTCCGGAGCCGGAATCAATAACACTAATTGAAACAAATGGCGCCTGAATACAATCTAGGCCATTGTTTTTAATATACTCCATTTTTACGGTAATGCTTCCTGAAACCGGTGTGTTTTTAAATGCATTCGAAAGGAGGTTGTAAAATACATTTTCAATTTTCTCGGCATCAAACCAGGTGTCTTCATCAGTTTTTGCAGAAATAAACCGGTAGTTTATTTGCTGATGTTCAGCCAGATCTTTAAACGACTCAAATATTCCGCCAAGAAAATCTTCCAAATTGCCGATGCTTACATTTAGATTTAATTTACCGGTTTCAATTCGTCTGAAATAAAGCAACTGATTAATCAAATGCAATAATCGCTGGGCATTCCTATTAATGATAGAGATGGTATTTCTGGCGTTCTGATCGTCTTTCAGGTTTTGCATTAACTGTTCCAACGGATCGATTATCAGCGTTAAGGGAGTCCTGAATTCATGTGAAATATTGGTAAAAAACCGCAGTCGCAACTGGTTTACCAACTTTACCTGTTCATTCAGATCGATTACTTCGTCGCGCTGTTTTGCAATCTGTAGATTTTGTTTTTCAAGTTCTTCCTTTTGCTCTTCAATTTTTGAAGTTCGTTCGCGCACCTGCTTTTCCAGCTTCTGTTTTTGTTCCTTCAAAAACCTTGTACGATAACGAATGTAAGCCATTACCAAAAATATGATTGCAATAACCGCCAGAAACTGAAACCATGCAGTTTCCCAAAAAGGAGGATTTACATATATAAGTAATTCGCGTTCATTTTCCGACCAAATACCATCGCTGTTGGTCGCTTTTATTTTAAACGTGTAATTGCCGCCCGAAAGGTTGGTGTAATTTGCAAAACGCCTGCTTGAAGGAACTTCCACCCAGTCCTGATCTACACCTTCCATTTTATAGGCATACTTTATTTTATTCGGCAGAAAATAATCGAGTGCCGAAAATTCGATCGAGAACACGGCATCTTTATACGATAAATTAATTTTATCGGTCGCTTCAATTGGCGCATTGAGTATTATTTCCGAATGGTATTTGTCGCCAACCTTTACAGGAGTGTTAAATACCGAAAATTCAGTAAACACAGGTTGCGGAGTGTTTGGATAGGGTTCAATTTGCTCCGGAAGAAAATAATTTAAACCTTCGATTCCACCGTAGTAAAGAACACCGTTTTCGTCAGCAAATGACGAAGCCCAGTAAAACTGATCGCTTAAAAGGCCATCGCTGGTATAGAAATTTTGAAACTCTTCGGTAATCGGATTAAATTTTGAAAGTCCTTTATCGGTGCTGATCCACAAATTTCCCTGCCTGTCTTCTTCCATGGCATAGGTAACATTATTACAAAGTCCCTGTTCTTCCGAATAATTGATAAAAACATCCTGGCCGTCCTTTTCCTGATACTTACAAATGCCATGACCATAAGTTCCAATCCAAATGGTTCCATCTTTTGTTTCAAGCAGCGAAATCACATAATTACCCGACAAGGAACCGGGGTCGTTGGATTGATTTGTAAATTTTTTAAATGCTACAGACTCAGTATTATCATTGCACCGCAGTAATTCCTTTCGCGAAAGTTGAATTAATCCATTTCGTGTACCCACCCAAATACGGTCGTTTTGGTCGCTTAACAAACATCCAACTTCCAGGGCGTTGTCAATGTGCATTTTTTCGTGCACATGTAAAAACGAATTTTTTGTTGGATTAAAAATATCAAGCCCGTCTCGGGTGCCAACCAGTATTCGGTGCTCGTCAAGTTCCTTAAGCGACGAAACAAAACTGTTGCAGAGGCTGCCGGAATTTGCAGGATCGTTCACAATAATCCGAAACTCATTTCGGTATTCGGAAAGTAACAAATTTAGTCCGCCCCCCCAGGTTCCAATCCACAAATTATTGTGCCTGTCTTTAAATATGGAAGAAACAAAATTGCTGTTTAAACTTCCCGGATTTTCAGGATCAAATATAAAACGGGTATTTTGCTTTCCGTTGGCAAACAACTTATTTAGTCCGCCACCTGCAGTTCCAATCCACAAATTATTTTTGTCCTTAAAAATTGAGTTAACCGTGTTGTGGCTGATTGTATTGTAATTACTCGGATCGTGTTTTATCGAATTAAATGGTTTCTGAAACGAATTATAATAATTTACTCCTCCCATTTCCGTACCAATCCAAATGTTCCCGCTTTTGTCGGAATACAATGAATTTACAAAGGGGCTATTTAAATATTTTACGGTTTCTGTTTCATCAGAAAGGTGAGAAAAGGTTTTGTTTTGGTAGTTGTAATAATTAAGGCCGCCAAGTGTTCCTACTATAACAATACCATTGTTGTCTTCAACAATATCGTAAACCGTTAAATGATTTAAGTCTGTGTCCACATCGGCCTGAGCACCGATATACCGGGGATTTGTGCTGTTTTTTTCGTAAATAAATAAACCGTTTCCAAAGGTGCCTGCCCAAATATTGCCTCTTGAATCCAGATAAACTTTTGATATATCCTGGCCTTCAAGAGCTTCTTCCACTTGCTTCCAATCCGTATTTACACTTGTGTCGTTTACATTTAAAACAACCAAACCAAATTCGGTACCTACAAACAAACAATCGCCATTCAACAAGCACAAATTATTTATGTTTCTGTTTTGTAATTTTTCCGAAATAACTTTTGTACTATGTATTTTTTGATCCGTGTTAATCGTAATTTTCCACAAACCGTTTTCTTCAGTAGCCACCCATAAATCACCATTCTTATCTTTTAAAATGTGGTTTATCGAGAAATTCCCAACATTTTCGTTGAGCAAATCCGGGGCAACAAACTTCAGTTTTTTGTAATCAAAATAAACCAGTCCCTTGTTGGTTCCAACCCAAATGTTTCCTAAATCATCTTCGCAAAGGGTTTGAATAAAGTTGCCGGGCAGCGAAAGCATTCCCTGGTTCCGCTGATAGGTTTTAAATGTGTACCCGTCATAGCGGCAAACTCCGTTCCAGGTGCCAAACCACATAAATCCGCGACTATCTTTTAATATACAATCCACGGTATTTTGAGGTAATCCATTATTTGTAGTAATGTAATTAAACCTGATTTGATCCGGATTCACATCAGTGTTAAATGCAAATGCAACACTATTTATCACTAAAACCAACAGGAGCACAGACGTATGTTTTAAACGATTTAGCATATAAATTAGTCGCATGAGTAGATCACAAATCTATGCAATTAAAAGAACCTGAACAAAAGTGTATATCATCCTTAGCCTTGTATAAATAAATAACTCAAATCTATTTTGTAATTCTATTCCAACATTGGTGTTTTTTCTATTGGTCTAACTTTCAGATTAGTAACTCTGCTTACATACTCATTCAAAGTGCCATTTAAAATCCGGTTGATTTTTGTAATGTTTGATATTCCGATTTCTATTGTTAAAATTGTGCCGACTTACACTACTGAATGGAGAATTTTACCTGGAGCGAAATACAAGCTGGCGATAAACGCGCATTTCGAGTACTTTTCGATGAATACTACTCTTCATTGTGTTTGTACGCAAATTCAATTGTCCACGACATTGAACTTTCGCAGGATATTGTTAGTGAATGTTTTGTGAGAATTTGGGAACGACGGGAATCTATTGAAATTGAATCCTCAATTAAGTATTATTTATTAATCTCAGTCCGAAATTCCATTTATGGTTTTATGCGTTCGCCCGAAAGCAGAAAAACAGACATAAACACGGTAATTGCCCGTCTTGAGAATACAGCAATTGAAGAATACAACCTGGAGAAAGATGAAACCATTTATCAGATTTCGAAGTTAATTGAACAACTTCCGGAACAACGAAAAAATATTCTCGAACTTGCTGCTTTTAAAGGAAAAACTTACACGGAAATTGCTGAACAATTGAATATTTCGGTAAATACTGTAAAAACACAAATGGCACGGGCTTATCGTTTTTTACGCGATGGTGTTAATTCAGACCAACACCTGCTTTGGTTCCTTTTTCGAAAAATTTAAAAAAAATATGATTTTACTGTCACCCTAATTTGAACTTGCCGCATCCTTTATTTGCAAAACAAAATAAATGGATAGGCAAAAACAAGATACTATTTGGGAATTGGTTGTAGGTGAAGTGAATAACAGCCTGGATGAAAGCAGTAAAGCTGAATTGGAAACCGTCATAAATTCGGCAGAAGCACAAAACGCTTTAAAACGGGCCAAACAATTGCATTCAAAATCTGCTGATGCATTTTTAGCTTCTAAAATTGATAAAGAAAAAAACTGGAATTACATTCTAAACCAGATCAACAAGTCCAATCCGGTTCGAAAAATATACATAACTATTGCCCGCTATGCCGCGGTTTTTGTATTGGCTGTATTATTGGGTATGTTTTCACAAAAGTTATTTTTTAACAACACCAACCAACTCGCCGGAAATACCATTGAAATGGAGTGGGGGCAAATGGGGAAAATAAATCTTTCTGATGGTACTCAGGTATGGCTAAATGCAGGAACAACATTCGAATATCCAAGTTCTTTTAATACAAAACAAAGGCTTGTAAAATTGAATGGCGAAGCACAGTTTAAAGTTTCACACAACAAAACCCTGCCTTTTGTTGTGCAAACAAAAACCGGCAATATTAAAGTTTTGGGAACCACGTTTAATGTTTCGTCGTATGATGACGATGCTGAACTTACAGTAACTCTAATTGAAGGAAAAGTAACTGTTGAAAACAGCAATGGCGATTACTTAACCACCTTAAATCCTTCGCAACAATTGTGTGTAAACAAACAAACCGGAGCAGCTACATTAAAACAGGTTGATACCAAATTTTACAGCAGCTGGATTGATGGTAAAATTGTACTGGAAGACACCAAACTTTCCGATTTAACTGTAATTCTTAAAAGGTGGTACAATGTTGACATTCATCTTGAAGGAGAAGGGACAGGCGATATAATGATATCAGGAACCATCCTTAAAGGAAAACCTCTCGACTTATTTCTGAAAATACTGGAACGTATGTACGGTATTAACTACCAGTTAAAAATAAATAATAATGCCAAAGACGAAGTACTTATATATAAAAACTAATAGCCTATGAAATTTTGAAAACTTTCTAACTAAAAAACTTATCGAACTTATAAATTCTGAAATCGTACCCGAAATACGATTTCTAATGGATTAATTTTTTCAGCTTATTATCTAAAAAAACTTACTCCTTCTTTTTTTGAGTTCATTCGAAAAAAAAACGGCGAAAGTGCCCGAACACTTTCACCGTAAACGTTTTAACAAATATTCACTATTAAAACTTTTCAAATTTATGAAAAAAATTAACAAAAGTTGTTGCTTGTATGGGCAATGGCGGAAACTATTACTCATGATGAAATTCGTATGGATTTTTATTCTGGCAGGTTTACTCACTGCAAATGCAGAATCGTATTCGCAAACTGCACGCTTTGATTTAAAAGTGCAAAATGTTTCACTTAAATCGCTTTTAAACGAAATTGAAGAAAAAACCGAGTTCTATTTTTTCTATAAAAATGAAGAAGTAGAAGAGGTAAAAGATATTTCGGTGGAAGCAAATCAAACAACTATTCTTGAGGTTTTAAATGACGTATTAATCGATCGTGGGTTTAAATATGAAGTACACGACCGTTATATTTTAATTCAACAAGAAGGTAATAATGCAAGTTTTGATGAATTAACACAGCAACAAAAAACGATTACAGGTAGAGTTGCCGACGAAAGTGGCGAGTCGTTACCGGGCGTAACCGTTGTGATAAGAGGAACAACACAGGGAACCATTACTGATGCAGATGGAAAGTACATTTTGCAAAATGTGGTTCCCGGAAATGTATTACAGTTTTCGTTTGTTGGAATGCGAACTTTCGAAGCTGAAATTGGAAGTCAGTCAACACTTGATGTAACAATGCAGGTTGATGCAATTGGAATTGAAGAAGTTGTTGCGATTGGCTACGGTACACTTAAAAAAGTTGACGTTACCAGTGCTGTTGCATCTGTAAAATCAGAAGATTTTGTAAAAGGCGGAGTAAAAGATGTTGGCCAGTTAATACAAGGTAAAGTTGCCGGTTTAACAATTACGTCGAGTAGTGGCGACCCACTTTCTAATACACAAATATCCTTACGCGGAAATACAACATTATTTGGAACAAGCAGCAGTCCTTTAATTTTGATTGATGGAGTACCCGGCGATTTTAATGCTGTTGCACCTGAAGATATTGAATCGATTGACGTATTAAAAGACGGATCGGCAGCTGCAATTTATGGTACTCGTGGTACAAATGGAGTAATTCTGATTACAACAAAACGTGCCAGTGGCGACTATAGCTCAACGGTTGAATACACGGGGTACATGTCCACTCAGGTAATTTCAAACCAGTTAAATATGTTAAGTGCAGCGGATTATCGTCAGCAAATTTCAGATGGAATTCGCGATGCAAGTGATGATTTGGGAGCTTCAACAAACTGGCTCGACGAAATAACTCAAACACCCATGAGTCATGTGCACAACCTCACTTTTCGCGGAGGAAACAGCACCACCAACTATTTGGCTACTGTTAATTACAACGATACCGAAGGTATATTTTTGAAAACGGATAAAAGGACATTTACAGCGCGAACCGACATCAATCATACCATGTTCGACGGACTTGTAAAAGTTAATCTGGGACTACTTTCCCGAAATATTTATCATTCAAATGTATCGAGTACAAATTATACTTACCGGCAAACTTTAATTTATAATCCAACAGCGCCCATTAAAACAGCAGATGGTGGCTGGTACGAAAATCCGGGTGCATTTAATTACGACAACCCGGTGGCTCGTATTAACGAAAGCGATGGCGACGACCGTTCGCAATGGTCGCGGTTGAATGCAACTGTGGTTATCAATCCATTTGAAGGAATGACCTTGAAGAGTTTGGTTAGCTATTCGAAATACAACTCACGAGGAAGTTACTACGAAACAAAAAATCATATTTCTACGGTTCGTGCAGGTTTAAACGGTTACGCATCTAATTCTTCGTCAGAATCAATAGATCGTTTGGTGGAATTAACTGCTGAATATGTTAAAGTTATTGGTGAACACCGATTTACTGTTTTAGGTGGATACAGCTATCAGGATAACGACTGGCACAATATGTATATGACCAATCAGGATTTTCCAACCGATTTATTCGGTGCCGATCAAATCCAACTGGGAACAGGAATTATAGAAGGTGGCACTTCTTCCGGTATTGGCAGTTCACGTAATAAAACCAATCTGATTGGTTTCTTCGGAAGGTTAAATTACAATTACAAAAACCGTTATTTGTTAATGGCAAGTTTACGCCATGAAGCAGCCAGCCAGTTATTCGGGACTGAAAACCCTTGGGGTACATTCCCCTCAGTATCGCTGGGATGGAGAATTTCGGAAGAATCTTTTATGAAAGACGTTTCATTTGTAAACGACTTAAAAGTGAGAGCCGGTTATGGTGTTACCGGAACACAACCCAGTGATTTGTTTCTTGGTGTAGCAACAATTGGTTACTCAGGCGTTGTTTATTCGAATGGTAAATGGATGAAAACTTTGGCTCCAACCCGAAATCCAAACCCTTATTTGCGTTGGGAAGAAAAGAAAGAAACCAATATTGGACTTGACTTTGTGATTGCAAACAATCGTGTTAGTGGTAATCTCGACTTTTACAATCGTACCATCGATGGCCTTTTATACGATTATACAGTTCCTGTTCCACCAAACCTTGTTACTACAACACGCGCCAACGTAGGTAAAATGGAAAACAAGGGAGTGGAAGCTCTTTTAAACATCGTAGCGGTTCGCAAAAAGGATTTTGAGTGGATGACAAGCCTTAATTTTTCAACCAATTCAAATAAACTGGTCAGTCTGTCAAACGATTTGTACCAGGCAACGCAAGAATATTTTACAACCGGTGGTACCGGCGAGCCTATCCAAACATTTACACACCGTGTTGATGTTGGCGAAAAAATAGGAAACTTCTACGGATTTAAAGTTATCGATGTGGATGATAACGGAAAATGGATTTACGAAGACGCAGAAGGTAATGCCGTGCCATACGATGAATTTTCGCATGCGTTCGAAGATAAAAAGGAATTAGGAAATGGCCTGCCAAAACTTTACGCCGGCTGGAACAACAGCATTCGGTATAAAAACTTCGATTTTAGTATGACAATGCGGGGTGCATTTGGCTACCAGATTCTGAATTTTGAAAGAATGTATCTGGAAAACACAAAAACAGTTCAATACAACAGACTTAGTTCTGCCTACGATAAAGTATTTGGTAAAGCTGTATTAAGTAATGAAATGGATTTGGAATACAATTCCTATTATATTGAAGATGGCGACCATTGGAAAATTGACAACATCACTTTCGGTTATTCTTTTAAACCTAAAACCGAAATTATAAGCAGTGCTCGTGTTTACGTATCTTCATTAAATACATTTATTCTGACAAAATACAAGGGTATCGATCCGGAAGTAAACAGTGGTGGTCTAAGTCCCGGTAACGACGGGCGCGATAAATATCCAACCACGCAAACTTTTACTGTTGGAGTAAATATTAATTTCTAATTCCTAAAATTATATTGAAATGAAGAAAATAAGATATAACAAAATATTCAGCCTGTTTTTCCTTTCGCTGGCATTGCTGATGTCGGCATGTACCGAGCTGGAGGATACAAGCTATAGCGTAATTATTGCGGAACAATTCGAACCTACCGATGAAGATGTAGTTGCCATAATCGGCTCGGCATACGGAAGTTGGGTTCCAATTTTAAATCACTGGAATGGATTTTGGCGTGCACAGGAAGTTGGTGCCGACCAGATTGTAATTCCCGCCAGACCAAACGGTTGGGTCGACGGAGGAATTTACCGAAGAATACACGAACACGTTTGGACTACCGACGAAGATATTGTTTATGCTACCTGGGACAGAACTTATTCCGGTATTGCCAATTGCAACCGAATACTTTATCAAATTGAGTCGGGACTGCTTCCACTGGAGGAAACAAAAGATGCTGTAATTGCCGAATTAAAAGTACTCAGGGCTGCTTATTATTACCTGCTGTGCGATTTGTATGGTAACGTTCCAATCGTAACCGATTTTGATGTTGAAGAAGGATACCTGCCTGAGCAAAGTAGCAGGGCAGAGGTTTATAACTTTATTGTAAGCGAAATAAACGAAAACCTGCAATACCTTCCAAGCGAAAATTCGATGTTAACTTATGGACGATTTAATGTTTGGGCAGCACGAACTTTGTTAGCTAAAATGTATTTAAATGCGGAAGTTTATTCGGGAACAGCAAAATGGAGCGAGTGCATTGATCAGTGTAATGAAATCATTAATTCAAATGCCGGATTTATTCTTGAAAGCAATCAGAAGAGTGTATTTGTAACTGAAAATCAATTCTCAAAGGAAATTATTTTTGGTATTGCCATCGACGATCAATACACCAAAGGATGGAATGATTTTGATATTCACATGCAAACCTGTCAGCCATCAATGCAGGCGAAATACAATTTAACACAAACGCCGTGGGGAGGAATGTGTGCCATACCTCAGTTTATTGAAACATTTGATCCTGCCGATAAAAGGTTAACCAATAATTATATGATGGGGCAACAATATTCGGCAAGTGGAGAACCTTTGCTAGTAACAATGGGAGGGTTGGTTGGCCAGCCATTGGCGCTTATTAACGAACTGCCCGGAGTACATTTTTCTGAAGAAATTCATGGCTATCGTTTTGAAAAGTTTGAAATTGGCCTTGGATCATCAAATGTATTAAATAACGATTATCCCTTGTTTCGTTATGCAGATGTTTTAATGATGAAAGCCGAATGTTTATTACGAACCGGAGACGCCGATGGTGCTGCTGCCATCGTTTCTGAAGTTAGAGCGAGAGCTTTTGACGATCCGGCTAAAGCAATAGTCACCGGAGACCAGCTATCACAGGGAAGTTCGTATGATTATGGTTTAAGAAATGAGTTTACTTCAACTACAGAAGGTGGCGATGATATTCTGTTTGGTCGTTTTCTAGATGAACTGGGATGGGAGTTTAACCAGGAAGGCAGAAGACGTCAGGATATGATCCGATTTGGAGTATTTACTACTAAATCATGGCTGTCGCATTCACCAAATGGTGATTACCGTTCCATTTATCCGATTCCTCGCGGACGACTGGAAACAAATTCAAACCTGACACAAAATCAGGGATATTAATCAAATAGAACAATAACTATTGATTGTTCAAATTTTTAGGGAGAACCATGAATTCCATTGGAGTCTTGGTTCTCCCATAAAAATTAAAGACTTTAGTGTTTATCAGTTTAAAACCTAATACAAGCAGATGAATGAAAACAGTACGCAGAGATTTTTTAAAGAGTGCATGTGTTTCCGGAGCATGTATTTGTGGTTTTCCGGCTATTTTAAAAGCATCTAACCAGGAGCAAGACCAGAATGAATCGGACACTCATTTTATGCAAGAGTGGATTTCTACCCTTTTATTAAACCTTGATCAGAATTGCGATGAGAGCGGGGCACGTGAAATAATGAAAAAATGTGCAACTGCCCATTACAAGCGTCTTAACATGGATGAATTTTTAAAACCTTATGAAGGGAATCTTGAATCATTTATACAGTTTATTGAAAAAGAGTGGGGCTGGAAAATAAACTACCAAAAGGAGAATAAGGTAATTCTGGCCGATGAGAATAAAAACTACTGTGTTTGTCCTTTGGTAAACAAAAAAAATGGAGTAAAATCATCCATTCTTTGCTACTGTTCCGAAGGTTTTGCCGAGAAGATGTTTTCAAAAGTAATTGGGCAAACGGTGAAAGCAAAGGTTGTATCTTCCATACATTTAGGAGATAAAACCTGTATATATAAAATATTGATATAAAGAGTTCTGCAAATAATATTTTATATTTTTAATTTTAGAGTGTATCTTCAACACTTTAAATCAAACTAATTCTAAAATACATTCCAATATCAGTATCGAATGGTTCAATGATTAGAAGAACAAAAAAATTAGATAAAATAGGAAAGAGTCTGAAAAAAGCAAACCGATCCTATTCTACATTCTGCAAATCCAACATACCTTAAAAAAGAAAAATTAATTATATGAAATCACAGTTATTATTTACAATTTTTACGGTTTTGTTTCTTTGGAGTTGTAAAACAAATCCAGAACAAACATCTGTAACAACAGCCGATTATCCAATTTCGGGCGTTCCATTCAGCCAGGTTCAGATAAACGATAATTTTTGGCTGCCAAAAATAGAAACCAACCGAACTGCTACAATACCTGCTTCATTCCAGAAATGTGAAGAAACCGGACGTTTGGAGAATTTTTTAATTGCCGGTGGAAAAATGGAAGGGACAGTTCGAGGAGATATGCCTTTTGACGATACCGATGTGTACAAAATTATTGAAGGTGCAGCCTATTCAATGACTACTATTCCCGATCCAAAATTGGATGCATACGTTGATTCGCTAATCGAAATTATAGCGATCGGGCAGGAAGAAGATGGCTACTTAACAACCTGGAAAACAATTGACCCAACTCATTCGCCAGCTGAATGGTGCCCTCCCGGAGAACGTTGGGAAGGACTTGCCTGGAGCCACGAATTGTATAACGCAGGTCATATGTTTGAAGCTGCAGCAGCACATTATATTGCCACCGGTAAAACCAACTTTCTGGACATTGCTACAAAAAATGCAGATTTACTGGTGAAGGTTTTTGGTGCTGAGGGTAATTATCAGGTTCCCGGCCATCAGATTGTTGAAACCGGCTTGATAAAACTCTATTTAATTACCGATAAAAAGGAATACCTCGATTTGGCCCGTCATTTTTTAGACACACGCGGCGACAGCACCAAACGTGAAACCTGGGGACCTTACAACCAGGATCATCAACCCGTTATTGAGCAGGAAGAAGCAGTAGGTCATGCCGTTCGTGCAGCATATATGTATGCCGGAATGACCGACATTGCAGCGCTTTATAACGATGCCGCCTATAAAAACGCAGTGAATAAAATATGGGACAATGTGGTAACAAAAAAAATGTACATCACCGGTGGAATTGGCGCTCTGCATCAAGGAGAAGCTTTTGGTGAGAACTATGAATTACCAAACCTTACTGCATACAACGAAACGTGTGCGGCCATTGCCAATGTATATTGGAATTACAGAATGTTTTTACTTTATGGCGATTCGAAATACATTGACGTATTGGAAAGAAGCCTCTACAACGGGGTAATCTCTGGTGTGGCTCTCAACGGAAAAGAGTTCTTTTATCCGAATCCGCTTTCCTGCGATATGCACTATCATTTTAATCGCGAACATCTCGATCGTCAAACCTGGTTCGATTGTTCTTGTTGTCCTACTAATTTGTGTCGTTTTATGCCTTCGGTTCCCGGTTACATTTACGCCCAAAAAGATGATAATTTATATGTAAACCTTTTTGTTCAAAGTAGTACAAAACTTGAAATGGAAGGAAATGAAGTAGAAATTGCACAAGACACCAAATATCCCTGGGACGGTGATATTAAAATTTCGGTATCGCCTAAAAAGAAAACTACGTTTAGTGTTAAAGTTAGAATTCCGGGTTGGTCAGTAAATACACCGGTACCGGGTGATTTGTATTCATACAAAGAAAAAACGGGAACAAAACCGGTAATCGAAATAAATGGCGAGCAGGTAGCTTATTCGCTTGAGAATGGATATGCAATATTAAACCGTGAATGGAATAACGAAGATCAGATTAAACTTACGCTGCCAATGGAAGTTCGAAAAGTAAAAGCCAATGATTTGGTAGAAGACGACAGAGGAAAAATTGCATTGGAACGGGGCCCGATTGTATATTGTGTGGAAGAAATAGATAATCCTGCAATTGAAAACCTTTCCGTTTCGGAAAACACAAGTTTTTCAAGCAATTTTCAAGCTGATTTACTTGCAGGAGTGGAGCTTATAAAAGCTGAAGGACCGGAAAAAGAGGAGCAGTTTACAGCCATTCCGTATTATACATGGAATAACAGAGGAGCCAATAAAATGGATGTCTGGCTAACAGAAAAGTAGTCGCCCCAAAAGCTGAAAAATTGAAAAATTAATTGTTTAATTATATTGTTTCGCAACATTTATTCACAATTTATATACTGTAATACAGCATTTTAAAAGGATGCATTATTCCATTTGTAACAGAACATAATCGATGAAACTATAACTTTTTAAACAAAAACGAATGAATACGTTAGACTGGGTAGTAATTGCGGCATTTGCAGCTGTTTTAATCGGGATCATTGCCTGGGTTTTTATGCAAAAGGAAGAAACCTCGGGTGACTATTTTTTGGCAGGAAGAGGAGCAACCTGGCTGGCCATTGGTGCCTCCATTTTTGCATCAAACATTGGCTCAGAGCATTTAATAGGACTGGCCGGTGCCGGTGCTTCAAGCGGAATGGCCATGGCTCACTGGGAAATTCAGGCTTATATGATTTTGGTGCTTGGCTGGGTCTTTGTTCCGTTCTATTCGCGAAGTATGGTAACAACTATGCCCGAGTTTTTGGAACGTAGATACAACAAAGAATCGCGTACTATATTATCGATGATTTCGCTGATTAGTTATGTACTTACCAAAGTTGCCGTTACAGTTTATGCCGGAGGATTGGTATTTAAAGAAGTATTTGGGATTGATAAAATGTGGGGCATTGATTTCTTCTGGATTTCTGCCATTGGTTTGGTTGTGATAACTGCTATTTATACGGTTGTAGGAGGTATGAAATCGGTACTTTATACATCGGTCCTGCAAACTCCGATTTTATTGATTGGTTCCTTAATCATAGTTGTTTTAGGACTTCGCGCGCTTGGCGGCTGGGACGAAATGATGCGAATTGCCAGCGCTGTGGAAATTAACGACTACGGCGACACAATGACCAACCTGATTCGCAGTAACAGAGACGAAAACTTCCCCTGGCTGGGTGTATTTATTGGTTCGGCTGTAATCGGATTCTGGTATTTCTGTACCGACCAGTTTGTTGTACAACGTGTACTTTCCGGAAAAGATGAAACACAAGCTCGTCGTGGTACTATTTTCGGTGCTTACTTAAAATTAACCCCGGTATTTTTGTTTATGATTCCCGGTATGATCGCTTTTGCAATGGCTAAGAAAGGCATTGTGATCAATGGTGAAGCCTTTAGTTTGTCATCATCGGATGCTGCTTTTCCAACCTTGGTTGCCAAACTTTTGCCTGCAGGTGTTAAAGGGCTTGTTGTTTGCGGAATTCTTGCTGCATTAATGAGTTCACTGGCTTCATTGTTTAATTCATCGGCCATGTTATTTACCATCGATTTTTATAAAAAATACCGTCCGCAGGCGAGTGAAAAAAGATTATTACATGTGGGTCGAATTGCCACTGTAGTGGTTGTTGTTCTGGGAATTCTTTGGATTCCAATTATGCGAAGTGTGGGAAATGTTTTGTACGAGTATTTACAAGATGTTCAGTCGGTTTTAGCACCAGGAATTGCAGCCGCATTTTTGCTGGGTGTTGTTTCAACCAAACCAACTCCCAAAGGTGGAATGTGGGGTATGATTTCGGGATTTGCAATTGGAATTACACGTATTGGTGCAAAAGTTTTATACACAAGTATGGCCAAAGCTGACGGATATGCCGATGTTAAACTTTGGGCAGCAGACACAGGTGTTCATAACTGGTTTTATCAGTTGTTCTATGGAGTAAACTGGTTGTTTTTTAGTGGTGGTATGTTGGTGTTTAGTATACTTGTAATTGTTATTGTAAGTCGATTTACAAAAAATGCACCTTCCTCACAAATCGAAGGACTTACCTTTTCATCGGCAACAACCCAGCAAAAAGCTGCAACTTTTGCCAGCTGGAACAAGTGGGATGTATTCCACTCGGTGATAATTCTGGGATTAACAGTTGCTTTCTACATTTATTTCTGGTAAAAAATTCAAAAAAGGAATATTTTAATCCATAAAAAGGAAGCCCGTCTGAAAACAGACGGGCTTCCTTTTTAGAATGACAAACTGTTAAAAATATTCCATTTTGCGTTTTAATCCTTTCATCAGTTCTTTCTTCTTTACGGTAAAATCAATGATCTCAAGTATTTGTTCATCGGTAAACGATGCCCGGTTTATGGTTAAATCAAACAACTCTTCACGCAACTTATCTTCCTTTAATGCTTTTCTAAATGCGATTCGTTCATTTTCAACTTTATCGATAAACTGCAGCGCTTCATTTCTGCTCAGGTTATTGTTATTCATAATTGTATTTACACGGTAGTCTAAGGGTGCAATTAACCGGATATGAAGCGAACGCTCAATGTCTTTCGTAATCAGATGACTGGCTCGTCCAACAATTATTTTGTAGCCGTCAATAGCCAAAGTTCGCACCACTTCTTTTACGGTTTTTACAATTTTCTCTTCGCTCTTGTAACGTTTGTCATTAAAAGCTTTTAAGATTTGCTCAAAAGTGTAATGGTCCGACTTTTTCAAGGTCTGCCGCACTGTTTCTGGTTCCAAATCGAGCTCCTTCGCACTTTGATGAAAAATCTCTTTACTAAGTACTTTCCAATCCGATATACCTTCCTGAGTATTCATCCTGGAAGCAAGTAAATTGGCCAGTTTTAAACCATTGCATCCAACTTCCCTGGATATAGTAATTACTGGTCCGGCCATATTCATGTTGCCTTTAGAAAAGGATGTTTCATCAACAAGGCGTTTGTTTAAGTAGGTCATTAATGAATTTCCCATGATAGTAGCTTTTTCTAATTTTTACGGCAATAAAAAACTTTAGTTATGTTTCAGGCAGAAGAAAAAAACATCTGCCTAAGTACTGTAAAAGAGACAATATGAAACACTTTTGTGATTTAGCTTTTTATAATTATTGATAAACAGATATTTATAAAACTATTTTCATAAACTTGATAAGAATCATTCCCTAAAAATGGTGTTCTAATTATTTTTAACTCCTTTTATATTTTTACTCATTCTAAATAAATTATATTCGTAAATTCATAAATAATACTTATAAAATATGTTTGATAAAAGCACATATATAAATCGACGTTCAGCATTAAAAGCAAAAGGTTTAAAAGGAATTGGCTTGTTTCTGGGTAATGGCGAATCGCCAATGAATTACAGTGACAACACCTATCATTACCGTCAGGATAGTTCTTTCCTGTATTTTTTTGGATTGAATTTTCCGGGTTTAATTGGCGTAGTTGATTTTGATAGTGGGGAAGACTTTATTTTTGGCGATGATGTTGATATTGCCGACATTATCTGGATGGGACCGCAAGTCGCACTGCAGGAAAATGCAGCTAAATCAGGTATTAAAAATACTGCACCTTTCAATCGGGTTTTTGACCTGGTTAAAAAAGCAAAAGCCGATGGACGAACCATACATTTTCTTCCTCCTTACCGGGGAGAGAACAAGTTATTACTCGAAAAACTTTTGGGAATATCGGCATTAACCATTAATACTCATGCTTCGCTGGCGTTTATTAAGGCAGTTATTTCTATTCGGGAAATAAAAGAACTTCAAGAGCTTGAAGAAATTAAAAAAGCCTGTGTTACCGGTTATAATATGCATGTAACAGCAATGAAAATGGCCCAGGCAGGAACTTGGGAGCAAAAAATTGCGGGAACAATTGAAGGAGTAGCATTGGCAGGTGGAGGAATGCCATCGTTTCCGATTATTTTATCGCAAAATGGAGAAACTTTGCACAACCACGATCATTCTCAGCTATTAAAGGAAGGTAAGTTAATGTTATGCGATGCAGGTGCAGAATCCTTATTACACTATGCTTCCGATTTTACGCGTACCACTCCTGTTGGCGGTAAATTCACCCAAAAGCAACGCGAAATTTACGAGATCGTTTTGGCTGCAAATAATACCGCCACCTCGTTGACAAAGCCCGGAGTAAGCTATTTGTCTGTTCATTTGGCTGCGGCAGAAGTAATGGCTTCCGGATTAAAAGATTTGGGATTAATGAAAGGCGATGTAAAAGAAGCAGTAGCTGCCGGAGCTCATGCCATGTTTTTTCCTCACGGACTTGGACACATGATGGGACTGGATGTGCATGACATGGAAGATTTAGGCCAGATTTATGTGGGTTACGACGACGAAATACAACCGATTGAACAGTTTGGGACAGCGTATTTACGTTTAGGGAAAAGACTTAAGCCAGGTTTTGTAATTACCAATGAACCAGGCTGTTATTTTATTCCGGCTTTAATTGACAAATGGCAATCACAGGGAATAAACAAAGACTTTATTAATTTCGACAAAGTAAATGAATACCGCGATTTTGGAGGCATTCGTTTAGAAGATGATATTCTTGTTACCGAAACAGGTAGTGAGATAATAGGAGAGCGGGTACCAATTAATCCGGATGAAGTAGAAGAGATCGTTCAAAAAGGTTGAGTAAAAAAGAGGTTGACAATTGTCAGCCTCTTTTTTTTATAATTCTGAAATAAAAATAATCCAGTTCTGCTTTAATCTCATCCCGCACTTCACGACATTTTTCGCGTATTTCATCGTGATTTTTTGAATTCATATATGGACTTCGAATGCCCAAATGCATTTTGCGTTTGTATTTAATATTTTTGAATTGAATCTCTTCTTGTGTTCCTTCGCCAACCGTAATTATATAGTCGAACCCGGCACCTACAAACTCTGAATAGTTTTTCGGTACATTTTGCTTTAAATCAATTCCAATTTCAGCCATTACTTCAATGGCTATCTGACTTACATGATCAACAGGATCAAGTCCAGCCGAGTAAATTTCAAGTTCTTTATCAAAACTACGGAGAATGGCTTCTGCCATTTGACTTCTGCACGAATTGCGCTTACTTAAAAAGAAAATACTTATCCCATCAGAAACGGTTTTAGTTGATAATTTGGGCCAATTGAATTGAGTTTAATATAAGAATTATAAAACAAACAAAACATGCCTTAAGTCTTGTGAATTAACTCTTTATGGGTGTTTTTGAACATAGTTGAATAACATACCTGGTAATAAGGGGCTAAAAGTCTTACGAATAATTCTATTTTTGAGATACAACTTGTTTTTATGCAAAAACTAACAATATATTTCGTTCTGTGTTCCTATGCGTTGCTGGGAGTATTTATGTTGTCATTTATCATATTGTCGTGGTTTGAAAAGGAGTACAAAGCATTAAAAAGGGCACTATTAATCTTAGTTATTTACATAATAATTTTATTTTTATTGTCATTTTTGCCTGATTCTATCTTCTATATATTAACAGGATTGGTTTTGATGGTCTTGTTTCTAATCGTTCTAAAATTTGGCAATAAAAACATTGAATTTAACCTTCCTGAAAATCGTTTTGATGAGCGGGATGTAATGTTCTCGAGAAATACGCTGATTAAAGGAACTGACAAGTTTGAAGAATATTACAAAAACCGACCTGAAAATAAGATTGCTGATGACAATTTTAGAAAAGAACCGGGTTTACTTGCGAAAGGGGCTGCATTGTATAACGAGTTATTGTTTACTGCTGCCAAAGCTACATTTTCTTCTGTAAATCTCTTGCAACCACTTGTGAGCAGAGAATCCAATGCATTACAAACAAAACTTAGTGAAAAAGAAATAGAAACATTCATCAGAAAATGGGCGATTCAATTGGGAGCTGCCGATATAGGTTTTACTCGTATAAAACCACACCACATTTATTCGCACATCGGAAGGGGAGGAGAGTACGGAAAAAAGGTTGTTTTAAACCATAAATATGCCATTGCATTTACGGTTGAAATGAACCACGAATCAATGACTTTTAATCCAAGAGGACCAGTGATTGTTGAATCGGCACAACAATATTTAAATGCAGGAACGATAGCAGTTCAGCTGGCCGAATTTCTGCGAAATTTAGGTTTTGAGGCAAGAGCACATATCGATGCAAACTACCGGCTTATTTGTCCAATTGTGGCTCAGGATGCTGGCCTCGGTACTATTGGAAGAATGGGACTTTTAATTACACCTAAACTTGGACCACGCGTACGTATTGGTTTGGTTTCAACCAATCTGGAATTAACACCAAGTGAAGAACCAATCGACAAATCTGTAATTCATTTTTGCGAAGTCTGTAAAAAATGTGCTACCAACTGCCCTTCGCAATCAATTCCTCATACTTCATTAAAAAAAGTAAACCAGCCGAAACGATGGCAAATCAATCATGATACCTGTTTTAACTATTGGTGTAAAACAGGAACTGACTGTGGCAGATGTATTGCTGTATGTCCATACGCGCATCCCAACAATTTTCTGCACAATTTTATACGTTGGATAATAAAAAGAAATCCGATAAATCGCTGGTTTGCAATTAAATTAGACGATTATTTTTACGGAAAGAAACCTCGTTCTGCCAAATTAAAAAGCTGGATGCTTGCCCGAAACAGTTAGAAATGAATCGATTACTGCAACCTTGCCGAATTGAAAGCTTGATAAGTATTTGATATTTTGGGAATTGATTTTCAAAGTGCTTCGCATTTTGCTGAAAAAACTTTGAGTATTAGTACGGTTTTCCCTATTTTCGTAGTTCAATGATTATTACACACACCGCAAAATGCGGGTAAAAATAATGTAAATGGAACCTAAAGATCTAAAAAACTCGGAAGAGTTAAAAAGTCCTGAAAAAGCGGACCTTGAGAATTCTGAAAATGTAAATGTTTCAGAAGAAACGAAGCACGTAGAAGAGCAAATTCCTCAGGAAAAAGAACCGGTTGCAGAACCTGAACAGGTGGATGAAAAAGTAGCAACAGAAGAGGAAACAGTTGAACCTGTAGTTGCAAAAGTGGAAGAAGAATCTGAACCAGATGATGTGAAAGAAGAACCGGAAGCAGCAACTGAAGAAACGGTAGCGGAAGTTAAACCTGATGAAGCGGAAGCAAGTGTATCAACGGAGGAAAGCAAAGAAGAGGAAAAAGTGATTGTTCTTCCTGAAAAAAAGGAAGAAGTAGATTACACTAAATACTCGCAGGTTGAATTAATTAACGCAATGCGCGATGTGCTCGAAGAAAGCGAAGAGCACAATATAAAGGAAGAAGTTGACACAATTAAAGCTATCTTCTATAAAAACCTGAATGAGAACATTGCCGAAGCAAAAAAGAAATTTATTGAGGCAGGTGGAAATGAAGAAGAATTTGTTCCTGAAGACGATCCATACGAAAAAGATATAAAAGATCTGCTTAAAGAGTTTCGTCATTTAAGAATTGAATTTAACCGGAAGCTAGAGCACGAGAAGGAAGATAATCTGAAATTGAAATACCAGGTTATAGAAGATATAAAAGGGCTGATTAACAACGAAGAATCCATTAATAAAACCTTTCAGGATTTTAAAGAATTACAGAAACAGTGGAGAGACATTGGTTTGGTTCCACAATCGAAAATGAAAAATTTGTGGGACACTTATCATTTTCATGTTGAGAACTTTTACGACTACATTAAAATTAACCGCGAATTGCGCGATCTGGATTTAAAGAAGAATCTGGAGGCTAAAATCAAGTTATGCGAAAGAGCGGAAGAATTATTGTTGGAATCGTCGATAATAAAAGCCTTTAACACTTTACAAAAGTACCACGAACAGTGGCGCGAAATCGGTCCTGTTCCGCGCGAACAAAAAGATGATATATGGGAACGTTTTAAAACGGCAACCTCAACAATAAATAAAAAACACCAGGAGTTTTTTGAAAACCGAAAGGTTGATCAAAAGAAAAATCTGGAAGCAAAAACTGCTTTGTGCGAAAAAGTTGAAGCAATAAATATTGCCGAAATTGACAACCACAAGGAATGGGACGAAAAATCAAAAGAGTTGGTTAAACTCCAGAAATTATGGCGTACCATTGGATTTGCACCTCGTAAAGATAATAACAAGATTTACGACCGTTTCCGCAGTGCTTGTGATAAATTTTTCGACGCAAAACGCGAATTTTATACCAAAAACAAAGAATTTCAACAAAATAATCTTCAACTGAAAACCGATTTATGTGTTCAGGCCGAAGAATTAAAAGACAATACTGATTGGAAAAAAACCACACAGGATTTTATCAATATTCAAAAGAAATGGAAAGAAATTGGTCCTGTTCCACGTAAACAATCAGATATTATCTGGAAACGTTTCAGAGCTGCATGTGATTCATTTTTTGAAAAGAAATCGGAACATTTTTCAGGTTTAGATAACGAACAAGTTGATAATTTGAAACTAAAAGAAACACTTGTTCAAGAAGTAATCGACTTTAAATCAACCGGAAACGTTAGCGAAAATCTGAATTTACTAAAAGAATTTCAACGAAGATGGTCTGAAATTGGACATGTACCATTTAAAAAGAAAGAAGAAATTCAGAGCAAATTCAGAGAAGCCATTAACAAGTTGTACGACGAACTGAATATTGACGATGAAAAGCGTAATATGCTTAAATTCAGAAGCAAAATGTCATCGTTCTCTGAATCATCACGCGGACAAAATAAAATGCGTTACGAGCGTGATAAATACATGAATAAAATGAAGCAGCTTGAAAATGATCTGGTTTTGCTTGATAATAATATTGGTTTCTTTGCTGAATCAAAAAATGCAGAGTCGCTGATTAAGGATGTTCAAAAGAAAATTGAAATGACCAAACAGAAAATTGAATTCCTGAGGAATAAAATTAGAGTCATTGACGAAATGGATCCTGAATAAAAACAAGTACAATAAGTCAAAAGCCGGTTATATAAATAGCCGGCTTTTTTATTGCATTTTTTTCGTCTGGATATTTAAGCCTCTGAGAATTGCATAAAATTATTTTTTAGCACTGATATTCAGAATATGCAAAAATAACGGACCAGGATTTATGTGTGATATTTACCTGAAGAGATTGGCTTATCCATACGGGAAAGAACACATACATCATATTGAATTATAGGAAAAACATTTAGTGAAGAACTCTGTATAAACTTTTACATAAAATCGGGAGTGTAATCTAAACTCTGTCTGGTAATTTTCTTTCATTCAAATTTAATTCATTTTCTGATTTTTCAATCGTAAAAGCTTTTTTGAACGGGATTTGAGTTCTGTCAGGGGCGGCTGAGTATACGAAGCCGTTTATATACCCTTGACAGGTTTTAAATCCTGTTCTTTCTTTGCTTTTAAAGATTAAAATCAGAGGTCAAGTTTCATCCTGTCTCCAAATTTTATTTTCAGTTGCTGTGCTGTAAGTCCCCAGTTCTGGAGTGGCTGTGTCCATTTTTTAGAGATGTTCTCGGTTGCCAGATAAATCAATTTCAGCAAAGCCATATCGTTTGGGAAAGCACCTTTTGTTTTGGTAACTTTTCGTACCTGACGGTGAAAACCTTCTACGGGATTGGTCGTGTAAATGAGCCTACGGATTTGCTCATCATACTGAAAATAAGCCGATAATTTATCCCAGTTGGTATTCCACGATTTGATGACTACAGGATATTTGTTCCCCCATCTTTCTTCCAGGTTGATAAGTTCAGTTTCTGCCTGGCTCTTATTGACCGCTTGATATACCTTTTTCAGGTCTTTCATAAAAACCTTTTGGTCTTTCGATGCCACGTACTTTATCGAGTTCCGCACCTGATGAACGATGCATAACTGGATTTCTACCTTTGGAAAAATACTTGCTATGGCTTCTGAAAATCCTGACAGATTATCAATGCTGGCAATTAAAATATCTTCTACTCCACGGGATTTTAAGTCAGTCAGTACACTAAGCCAGAAGTTAGCCCCTTCACTTTCTGAGATATACATCCCGATTAGTTCTTTTCGACCTTCTTTGTTAACGGCTAATACGTTGTAAACAGCTCGGCTTACCACCCTGCCTTCATCTCTGACCTTGTAGTGCATCGCATCAAGCCAGACAATCGTGTACAGCGATTCAAGTGGGCGACTTTGCCACGCTTTAACCTGTGGAATAACTCTCTCTGTTATCTCGCTTAATGTGGAATGCGAGATATCTACATCGTACATCTCTTTGATGTGATTCGAGATGTCCCGAAAACTCATCCCAAGACCATATAATCCAATGATTTTAGGGGCAAGATTATCTGCCAGTACTGTTTCTCGCTTTTTTACAAGTTGTGGCTCAAAACTGCTATTGCGGTCTTGAGGTGTAGTAATCTCAATTTCTCCCGAATCAGTTTTCAGGGTTTTACTTTTCTTCCCATTACGTTTGTTGCCTGATATTCGCTCAAAATCATCCAAATGGGAACTCATCTCCGCATCAAGAGCACTTTCAATAAACTCTTTCAGTAAGGGAGCAAAAACACCATCTTTTCCTGTTAGGGATTGTCCATTGCGTAACTGCTCAAGGGCTTTGTCACGCATTGCTTTAAATTCTTCACTTTCCATAATTTCTCTGTCTTACAAAATTAATATTGTTAGACAGAGTTCATTTTACAGTCTCATAAAATCTTTACCGATATCGGACTTCATCGTCACGATATCTGATTTTATGCATACCATCCGTCAGCTGACCATGTCCGTTAACTTAACTTCCATATGTTTCGACTAAGTATTTCACAGTGAGGCGTTTTTCCTTTTTTCTTTTCAATAAGCAAATAGGGTAATAGCGGTATTATTTTTTCTTTAACCCAATTTTTTAGCCGAGAGGCATCTTCAATAATTTCTCTTAGTATGAGAGCATGTTTATTGGTCTGCTTGTTGAATTTTAAAATTGAAACCCCTGTGTCAGGTTTTGCTGCCCTTGTTGCCAGGTTAGCCGACTGGTAAAGCCTCCAATTGATCAATGCCCAGATTATTCGTGCAATCAACTGGCATTCAAAACGATTTTTCTGTACTCTTTTAGTTTTGTGAACTGCCAGTCCCGATTTCCATGATTTAAATACTAGCTCAACTTGCCAGCGCAATCTGTAAACCTGCGCTACATCTTGGACACATAACCTGTCAGCAGGAACATTCGTAATAAATATATTGTATCTGGCTTTTATTTTATATTCATTTGTCAATTGGCAACCTTTACTTTTTGCTTGTTTTGCTGCCTTTCTAATTCTTTCTTTATAAACATCATTGGGTATAGGAATTATTATCATCCGGGATCCAAGTTTGTATTTTTTCGATAATACCACATCCAGTTCCATTTGATCCATCCCTTTGTTTTTGAAAGCCTTGTCGATAGACTTCCAGTTCAGCCGATGATATTCATTATTCTTTAGGCCGTAGACATTTATTGTTGTGGGCAAACGGTTAAGAAAATATGCTTCTCTTTCTACAACTCCTTCTAAATAGATCATTGTCACATACCCTAAATCCCTGATGTGCAAATCATTTTTATCAATATTGTCTAGTGTTTCGCGAGAATCTTTCTGGTCGTTACGCGTTGCTTTGGTAAATTCAAAAGAAGTCCAATTTCCTGAAAGCAGGTCATACTCGTATTGAATGTTCATTAATGCGCCTTGCTTATGAAAATTACCGTAACTGGGATAAGTCTCAGAAAACTCTTTAGGGATTGAAAATTTTGTTGAATCTTTTAAACACAACCGATTAAAAGCCTTTGCAGGTGAAGAAAAATTATTTCCTGATTTTAACTGGAGTTCAAGCAATCTAGCCAGGAGCGCCTTCAGAAAGTCTACTGCTTCAGGAGTAAAACGTTTATGGATTGCCTCTCGGGATATGTTACAATCAAAATGGGATTGTAGGTCTAGCTTTAAATCAAGTAAACTAAGTTGAGATTGGTCAAGAGTATTAAATATCAGCAATTTAACAAAGGTCTTTGCATCAAGAATCCCCTTGCGTTTGATAAATTTTGTTTTTCGTGCTAACTGGTCTAAAACTTCTTCTGAAAAACAAGTTTTGAAAGACGTACAAATGCCATCTAAGTCTTTGTTTATTAGCTTATTTAAGCCTAATGTTAAATCATTTTTCCTCTAAAAATGTTATCTTTGTTATAACAAAAAGCGGTTATATAGTCCGAAAAAACCAACCGCCTTTTTAACATAAAAAACAAAGATAATGAGGAAAAAACAAATACTATCCCAATTGGGGTAGTATGTTCAAGTCTCATTTTTTTTAGTGAATTTTTATAACCAGCCTCTTAGGTTAACAGATATGGTCAGCTGACGGATTGGACGTAAACATGCCGAGTATTCCAAAATATTATACAAATACGATTGTCCTATAATTTATATTATGTTAAATTATATATAGATTTAAAAAGGAGAGAATTTCCCTCCTTTTATAATAATATCTTACTGTCCTAATTTTTCAAGAATTGCGTTGTACTTATCCATCGCTTTCATTCGATAGTATAAGTTCTTTAAAGATTCCAATGTCATTGGATCCTCAGGATTAATTTCCTCGCATTTTTCCATATAAGGAACTGATTTTTCAAACCATACGTCAGCTTTCTTTAATTCAGCTTCGTATTTTGCATTATCACTAGCAGGAACAGCATTTGCAATCTCAATTTGTTTTACGCCTTTGTTGTAATACAAAGCTCCAAGGTTGTAATATGCGTTAAAGAAAGTTGGATCAATCTCCATGGCTTTGGAGTATGCTGCAATTGCATTTTCTTCATCACCAAATCTTTCGTAAAGTGTTCCTTGAGCGAAATGGTAAGTTACGTTTTTAGGATCCTGTTCGATAGCCATGCTTAAATATTTCATAGCTTCATCAGTTTTGTCCAGTTTCAAATACAAATCAATCATGCTGGTAAGTACACCATTGTCTGAAGGATATTTTTCGAAACCTTCCTGAACCGTTTTTAAGGCGTTCATTGTATCCTGCATTTGCATATACGAATCAGCAATTAAGCTATAAGTACGAGCTCCGTTGTAACCGTATTTAGCAGCTTCTCCATAATAATCAACAGCTTTTTCGAAATTCTTAGCATTGTAAGCAGCTAATCCTGAGTTAAATAAAATTACGGTATCAACAGCGTCCGGATTATCTTCTTTTACAACGTCAATCTCCTGAACTTCAAGTATTTGTTCAAATGATTTTAAGGCACCTTCGTAATCATCTTTGTTGAATGCTTCAACTGCCTGATTTGTTAAATCATTGGTTAATAAAGTCAATTTAATCTTTACACTTTTCGAAAATTTATCGGCTTCATCCAATTCCAGTGCTTTTTTGTACGACTCCAATGCTACAGTTAAAGGATCTTTACAAAGTGCTTTAAAGTTTGCATCGGCACTTGCAGCAATCGCCTGGTATACTTCACCACGTACTTCCCATGTTTTTGGCCATGGAATTGACTTTTCAGCTTTTGGATTAGATTCGTCAATAGCTTCGTTAATTGCTTCAAGCGCCTTATCTAGCTTACCGGTGTCTTTAAAGTTCTGAGCACTTGTTACTTTTCCTTTCTGCGCAAATGCAACAGAAACAACTAATACCAATGCCAGTAGAATAGTTACTTTTTTCATTACTTAATAATTTTTTCAGTTTTTATTTTGTCACAAAAATATACGTTTTCACTTTTTATTCAAATATCTTTAAAAAATGTTCGATAATTTATTCTTGTTCTAATTTATTTTCTTCATTATCAGCAGATTTACTTGAATCAGAATTTCCATTGTCGTCTGAGTTTTCAATGTTCTCCACTCCTTCAACAATTTCCACTTCCTCCTCTTCTACTGCATTAACTCTGGCAACCGAGGCAATCTGATCCTCTCCTCTTAAATTGATAACACGTACTCCCTGAGTTGCTCTACCTAATACAGAAATTGAACTAACCGCCAAACGTATCGTAATACCGTTTTGTGTGATAATCATTAAATCGCTATCGTCAGATACACTCTTCATTGCAATTAAGTCACCTGTTTTTTCGGTAACGTTAATGGTTTTAACTCCTTTTCCGCCACGATTTGTAACACGATAATCATCCATTTTAGAACGTTTTCCGTAACCATTTTCCGATACTACAAGTATGTCTTCATTCTCGTCTTGTACACAAACCATACCAATTACTTCATCGTTCTCGTGTCCTAAAGTAATACCACGAACTCCGGAAGCTGTTCTACCAATAGCTCTCACAATACTTTCGTTAAAGCGAATGGCCTTGCCGGAACGTACGGCAAGCATCACTTCGCTGCTTCCGTTTGTTAAACGGGCTTCCAAAAGTTGATCGCCATCTTTAATGGTTATTGCGTTCACTCCGTTTTGGCGAGGACGCGAATAAGCTTCCAGTGTGGTTTTCTTAATAATACCTTTCTTGGTTGCAAGAATAATGTAATTGTTATTTATAAATTCTTTATCGGCCAAGGTTTTTACATTGATGAATGCCAATACTTTGTCATCAGGTTCAATATTCAGGATATTCTGAATAGCTCTTCCTTTTGAAGCACGTGTTCCTTCCGGAATCTGGTATACCTTCAGCCAGAAACATTTACCTTTTTCGGTAAACAGCAACAAGGTGTTGTGCATCGATGCAATAATAATATGCTCAAGGAAATCTTCGTCGCGGGTGGTACTTCCTTTTGATCCAACTCCTCCCCTTCCCTGGGTGCGGAATTCGGTTAATGGTGTACGTTTAATGTAACCCAAATGAGAAATAGTAATTACCATCTCTTCATCGGCATAAAAATCTTCAGGATTAAATTCTTCGGCATTTGGCTCCAATTCAGTTCTGCGTCCGTCACCAAATTTTCTTTTTACTTCCTCAAGCTCTTCTTTAATAATATTCATCCGAAGTTCTACATCGGCCAAAATACTTTTCAGGTATTCGATGTGTAGCATTAATTCTTCGTACTCTTTGCGTAGTTTTTCCTGTTCCAGACCGGTTAACTGACGCAAACGCATTTCAACAATAGCACGTGATTGAATATCGCTTAACTCAAATCGTTCCATTAAACTGGTACGGGCTTCTTCTGGATTTGATGAAGAACGAATAATTTGGATTACTTCGTCGATATTATCACTGGCAATAATCAGACCTTCCAAAATATGAGCTCTTTTTTCAGCCTGCTCCAATTCGTACTTTGTTCTGCGTACCACAACATCGTGACGGTGCTCAACAAAGTATTTTATTAGGTCTTTTAGGTTAAGTAATTTCGGACGACCTCCAACCAATGCGATATTATTCACACTGAATGAAGTTTGCAATGCGGTATATTTGTAAAGTTTGTTTAAAACAACGTTGCTCATGGCATCGCGTTTTAAATCGTAAACCACGCGCATTCCTTCACGGTCCGATTCGTCGTTCACATTCGAAATACCTTCAATCTTTTTGTCGTTAACCAGTTCTGCAGTTTTCTGAATCATTTCTGCACGGTTAACCAGGTATGGAATTTCGGTTACAACTATTTTTTCACGTCCGCCTTCGTTCTCGATATGCGCTTTTCCCCGCAACACAATTCTTCCTCGTCCGGTTTCGTATGCATCCTTAACGCCCTGATAACCATAAATTATACCCCCGGTTGGAAAATCAGGAGCAATAATAATATCAATCAATTCATCCATTTCAATATCGTTGTTATCGATATATGCAATGGTTGCATTTATGGTATCGGTTAAGTTATGCGGAGGCATATTGGTTGCCATACCTACAGCAATACCCGAAGTCCCGTTTACTAAAAGTTGCGGAATTTTAGTTGGTAGCACCGTGGGTTCATTCAACGATTCATCGAAGTTTGGCTGAAAATCAACTGTGTTTTTATCAAGGTCAGCCAAAGTTTCTTCTGCAATCTTAGCCATTCTGGCCTCAGTGTAACGCATTGCTGCAGGACTATCACCGTCAACGGAACCAAAGTTTCCCTGGCCGTCAATCATTGGGTAACGCAACGACCACTCCTGGGCCATACGTACCATTGCAAAATATACTGATGAATCACCATGAGGATGGTATTTACCCAATACTTCCCCAACGATTCTTGCTGATTTTTTATATGCTCTGTTCGAGAACATTCCCAATTCATTCATTCCGAATAAAACACGGCGATGAACGGGCTTTAAACCATCCCGCACATCAGGTAATGCACGAGATACAATTACCGACATTGAGTAATCAATATAGGCAGATTTCATCTGCTCCTCAATGTTTATTCTGATAATCTTTTCACCTTCTGTCATTATATTTTCTTTATCAATAAATTATCACTTAAAAAGACCCACAAAAATAGTAAAAACATTAATGAATCAGGCATATTCACTCGTGTTTTACCCTATTAAAACAAGAAGATATTAACAATTCAACTGCCATAAATTCAGGTCAATTGTTATTCACTTGATAACTTCTGCCAAATAGGTTGCCGGGGCCGTATAAAATTAACTAATTTAGTCTTTCAACCTTTTAGGAATAATATTTGTTGAACTGATATAAAATTAGAATTATATATGGACTCACAATTTTCACCAAGAATAAAAGATATCATTGGGTATAGCAGGGAGGAAGCTATTCGCTTGGGGAACGATTATATTGGTCAGGAACATTTGTTTATGGGCATTTTAAGAGACGGCGAAGGTATAGCTACGGATATACTGGAAAACCTGGGTATCGATTTAGTTGAAGTAAAGCAACTCATTGAAAAAAAGATCAGAACAGAAAAAGAAATAGACAGAAAAGCAGATTTGAAAATGCTTAAATCGACTGAAAAAACGTTGAAACTGATCTATTTGGAAGCTCGTTCGTTTAAAAGTGCCACTGCAAACAGCGGTCACCTTTTGCTTGCTATTTTAAAAGATAACGACAGTTTGGTAACACAATTATTGGTTGAATTGGGAATTAATTATTACATGGTTAAATCTCAATTACAGGATTATAAATTTCCTGAATCGAAATCTGATTTCCCGGAAGGAGACGATGACGAGCCGGGAGAAGGTTTTGCAAAAGGGCCATCCAATCCACAAGCCGGTAAAAAAGGTGCCGGAGCAAAATCGGACACTCCTGTTTTAGATAATTTTGGAATTGATATTACCAAACTTGCTGAAGAAAACAGCCTTGATCCCATTGTTGGAAGAGAAAAAGAAATTGAACGTTTGGCACAAATTTTAAGCCGCCGAAAAAAGAACAACCCGATATTAATTGGAGAACCCGGAGTTGGGAAATCGGCAATTGCAGAAGGACTTGCTTTACGAATTATCAGCAAACAGGTATCACGTATTTTATTCGATAAAAGAGTAGTTAGTTTAGACATTGCATCGATTGTTGCGGGCACAAAATACCGCGGACAATTTGAAGAACGGATGAAAGCAATATTAAACGAACTTTCGAAAGTTAGCAACGTGATTTTGTTTATCGACGAAATTCATACCATTGTTGGTGCCGGAGGTGCTACAGGCTCGCTCGATGCTGCAAATATGCTAAAACCTGCACTGGCACGTGGAGACATTCAGTGTATTGGAGCAACTACCCTGGATGAATACCGTCAGCAAATTGAAAAAGACGGTGCGCTTGAAAGACGTTTCCAAAAAGTGATGGTTGATCCAACTTCGATTGAAGAAACCATTGAAATATTAAACAATATAAAAGAGCGTTACGAGGATCACCACAACGTGAATTATACTCCTGCAGCAATTGAAAATTGTGTAAAACTAACGGCAAGATACATTACCGACAGGTATTTACCCGATAAAGCAATTGATGCACTGGATGAAGCAGGCTCAAGAGTACATATTTCGAACATTAAAGTTCCTGAGAAAATTGTAAAACTTGAGGAAAAAATAGAGAAAACAAAAGAGGAAAAGATTACCGCAGTTAAAAGTCAGAATTTCGAACTGGCTGCAAATTTCCGCGATAAAGAAAAAAACCTGCTTACTTTATTAGACCAGGAAAAAGAACAGTGGGAAAAAGAACTGCTGGGACACAGAGAAACGGTTGACGAACACAAAGTTGCAGAAGTAGTTGCAATGATGTCAGGAGTTCCGGTTCAACGGATTGCCCAGGCAGAAGGCAAACGACTGATGAACATGGGTAACGATCTGAAAGGAAAGGTTATTGGACAGGAAGAAGCAATTGTAAAAATTGTAAAAGCCATTCAGCGTAACCGTGCCGGATTAAAAGATCCGAACCGCCCAATTGGTTCATTTATATTTCTTGGCCCAACCGGAGTTGGAAAAACACAACTGGCAAAAGTTTTAACCACCTATTTGTTCGACAGCATTGATTCTCTGATACGAATCGACATGAGCGAATACATGGAAAAATTTGCTGTATCACGATTGGTTGGTGCTCCTCCGGGATATGTAGGATACGAAGAAGGAGGTCAGCTGACTGAAAAAGTGCGTCGTAAACCCTACTCAGTGGTGTTGTTGGATGAAATCGAAAAAGCACATCCCGATGTATTTCATTTGTTGCTTCAGTTGTTGGACGAAGGTAGATTAACTGATAGTTTGGGACGTAATATCGATTTTAAAAATACAATCGTTATTATGACATCAAACATTGGATCGCGGCAGCTGAAAGATTTTGGACGTGGTGTTGGATTTTCAACGACACAAACACCGGAGCAGGAAAATGAACATGCCAAATATGTCATTCAAAAAGCATTAAAAAAAGCATTTGCTCCTGAGTTTTTGAACCGGATTGACGATGTAGTAATGTTTAATCAGTTGGAGAAAAAACACATCCACAAAATTATCGACATCGAGATTGAAGATTTATACAAACGTGTTGAATCGTTAAATTATAAATTGAAAATTTCGCCGGCAGCCAAAGATTTTATTGCCGAAAAAGGTTATGATCCACAGTTTGGTGCACGACCCTTAAAAAGAGCAATTCAAAAATATCTGGAAGATGAAATGGCTGAAATAATTATTAAAGCATCCATTTCAGAAGGCGATACCATTTCGGTTGGATTCGATAAAAAGAATCAAAAATTACAAATGCGGATTTTATCGAATAGAAAAGCATTAAGCAACTAATTATAAATGCAAAACAGAAAAGGAGGTTAAATAACCTCCTTTTCTGTTTTGCGCTCTATTTTTATTATCATTTCTCGTTTATCAAATCAGAAATAACCTGGCTGGCCAGAAAACAACCAAAAGCCGGTGGCATATATGAAATTGTTCCAACTGTCGATTTTTTGTTTTGTGCTTCCTCAAGCCGAACAGCATTCTCGTTAATTAATTCAGCAGAAAATACCACTTTAACACCTTTTTTAATTCCCAGCCGGGACAATCGTTTGCGGAGCATTTTTGCCAATTTGCAATTGTACGATTTCGAAATATCGGCAATCGTAATTTTTGAAGGATCCATTTTGCCTCCAGCCCCCATCGAACTAATAATTGGAAGCCCTAAATCAACAGCATGATGTATTAAAAATACTTTTGGAGATAAGGTATCAATTGCATCTACTACGTAGTCAAAAGGTTTACTTTTGAGTAAATTAACCGTTTTCTCATCACGTATGTAGTCGTTAATTGCAGTCAGCTCAATTTCAGGATTTATATCTTTAAACCGTTCGGCCAGGATTTCTGCTTTTGATTTTCCGGTGGTACTAATCAGGGCAGGCATTTGTCTGTTTCGGTTTGTTTCTTCCACAACATCACCATCAACTATTGTCATGTTTCCAATACCTGCTCTGCAAAGCTGTTCTGCGGCGTATGCCCCTACTCCTCCTAATCCAACGACCAAAACCTTTGCCGATTTTAAGCGCTCTAATTTTTCTGCACCAAGCAGCAACTCTGTGCGATCTAACCAATTCATTTATCTAATTTTCTCAAAATTTGGCGTCAAAAATAACAATTAGAAACGACTTAAGGCTGATTTTTCTATTCGGCTGAAGGTATCCCAAACTTCTTTTTTTAGGAATTCAACAGAAGTTGCTTTTAAAATTGCGGCTTGCTGGTAAATTTGATCCACTCCCCCATCAAATTCATCGGTTTCAAAAAGAATTTTTTCAAATGGCAGGTGGCGAATTGAATGAATGGCTTTTGAGTTATTGTTGAACAGATTTATTCCAAAGGAAAATAATACGTTCTTTTTTGCCAGTTGTTTGGTTAATTCAGTACTTCCGTTGTATCCATGAAAAATCCAGGGCATGGCCGGATTCATTCTTTTATTGACCTCCATTATCTCGTTATACGCTTTTACACAATGAATTATTAATGGATAATTGTATTCTTCGGCCATATAAGCTTGTGCTTCAAAAACACGCATTTGTTCTTTAAAATCATTATCCGATAGTTTATCCAATCCGGCTTCACCAACAAAAATCGTATGATCCAGTTCCAGGGCATCCTCAACCATTTGTAAGGCATCATTATTTTCTTTCGGTGTTGAAATGTGCCAGGGATGTAATCCAACTGAATAAAAGTTACGACCCGAAAATGCAGCAAATCCCTCTCCCGGATAAATGTTTTGAACAGTTATACTATCCGTTTCCGCCCGACTGGAATGTGTATGTATATCGATATATGGAATTAGATTCATGGCTGGTAAGATTGATGGGTTATTATTTGCCTTTTATGCTAATTCAATAATTTTGGCAATTACATTATTAGCACCAACGGCAATTTGAGAAATAGTTGCATCGAGCATGTAACACGGAGTGGTGATCAGCTTGTATTTTTCGTCGACCACAATTTCACCATGAGTGGTTTTTATATGGGTTGCACCAAGCGTTTCAATGGCATCGGCAGTTCCCTGATCTTGCCCAATTGTAAGTTTTACATCGCCCAGTACTTTAGCAATTAATGCCGGTGAGATACACAATGCTCCCACAGGTTTTTCTTCAACAACGGTTTCTCTTATCGCCTTTTCAACGTCAGAATTTACAGTACAATCGGGGCCATCAAAGGCAAAAGTACACAGGTTTTTTGCTACACCAAATCCGCCCGGAAAAACAATGGCATCAAAATCAGACGCTTTGTATTCCGAAAGTGCCTTTATATTTCCACGGGCAATTCGAGCCGATTCCACCAAAACATTTCTGGTTTCGGGCATTTCTTCGCCGGTAATATGGTTAACTACATGTGCCTGATTGATGTCGGGAGCAAAACATTGGTATTCGGCTCCCTGCTGTGCAATTGCTAATAATGTTAATGTAGCTTCGTGAATTTCGGCTCCGTCATAAACCCCATTTCCTGCTAATACAACCGCTATCTTTTTCATGATTTCTTTTCCTTTTGAATTTTAACTTCAAAATTACGGTTTAAAAGTCAAAATTGGAAATGAAGAAAACTTCAACTATTCGGAACAAACAAATGTTTAGCGGATTTCTTCCAGATTATATGGTGTCTCCTGATATACATAGTAATTCAGCCAATTGGAGAATAATAAATTCGCTGTTGATTTCCATCGCATAACCGGTTTTTTACCGGGATTATTATCGGGATAATAATTGATTGGAATATCAATGGGCAAATTTTTGGCTGCATCTCGTTTGTATTCACCATCCAATGTGTGGCGGGAGTACTCGGCATGGCCTGTGATAAAAAGCTGTCTTCCATTTTTCGCTTTAACAAGAGTAACTCCTGATTTATCAGAACAGGAAATAACTTTCAGTCCTTTTATTTTGTCCACGTCTTCTTTTCTTATTTCGGTATGTCGCGAATGTGGTACGTAAAATAAGTCGTCGAATCCTCTGAAAATAGGAAGTTTCGGATTTGAAAGCTTGTGCTCGAAAACACCAAACATTTTTTTATCCAACGGATACTTTGGTACGCCGTAATAATGATACAATCCGGCTTGTGCAGCCCAGCAAATAAAAAGCGACGAAGTAACATGATGCTCAGCCCAGTCAAGTATTTGTTTCATTTCATCCCAGTAAGTTACTTCCTCAAAATCCAGTTGTTCCACCGGTGCACCGGTAATAATCATTCCGTCGTACTTCCTGTTTCTCAACTCATCAAAAGTTCGGTAAAAAGCCTCCATATGATCGGATGGCGTATTTTTAGGAGTATGCCCTTTAATCTTCAAAAAATCAATTTCAATTTGAAGTGGCGAATTTGACAGCAATCGCAACAAATCAGTTTCAGTAGATATTTTTAGCGGCATCAAATTCAGAATAATAATTTTCAAGGGACGAATATCCTGATGAGCTGCACGCGATTGATTCATTACAAAGATGTTTTCCTCGCGAAGAATTTTTATTGCCGGTAATTTATCCGGGATATTTAAAGGCATATCTGTTTCGATTTATAAATTTTGAATGGCGGGTAATGAAGAGGAATACTTCACAACCCGCCACTATATACATTGTTCGTTTGCAAAATTAACCAACTTTGGCAAGTGCTTGCTCAAAATCGGCAATAATATCATCAATATGTTCAAGCCCTACACTCACACGTAACAAGGTTGGATAAACACCAGCAGCGATTTGTGCCTCTTCCGGCAATTGCTGGTGTGTGGTTGCTGCCGGCTGAATCACCAGCGTTTTTGAATCACCAACATTGGCCAAATGACTTACCAACTCAAGGTTGTTAACTACCTGGTTGGCCGTTTCTTTATCGCCTTTTACATTGAACGAAAGCACACCTCCGGCACCATTCGGCAAATATTTCTGTGCATTTTTATATGAAGGGCTGTTTTCCAGTCCCGGATAATTTACACTGTCAACTTTTGGATGTTGTTCCAACCATTTTGCCAGAGCCAGTGTGTTTTCAACATGGCGTTCCATACGCAACGAAAGTGTCTCAAGTCCCTGAATAAGTAGGAAAGAGTTAAACGGACTTAAGGCCGAACCAAAATCACGCAATCCTTCAACACGGGCTTTAATAATAAAGGCAATGTTTCCGAATGGACCATCGAAGTTGAAAATGTCCCAGTATTTTAAACCATGATATCCTTCTGAAGGTTCAGTAAAACCAGGGAATTTACCATTTCCCCAATTGTAAGTTCCTGCATCGATAATTACACCACCAATACTCGTTCCATGTCCGCCAATCCATTTTGTGGCCGATTCAACAACAATATCGGCACCGTGTTCTATCGGACGGAATAAATACCCGCCACCGGCAAAAGTATTGTCAACAATTAAAGGGATATCGTGTTTTTTTGCAACGGCCGAAATCGCATCAAAATCAGGTACAACAAAACCGGGGTTTCCGATGGTTTCGAAATAGATTGCTTTTGTATTTTCGTCAATCAATTTTTCGAACGAGGCAGGCTCAAGATCCTCCGTTAAACGAGCTTCAATTCCCAAACGTTTGAATGTTACTTTAAACTGGTTATACGTTCCGCCGTATAAATAAGGCGAAGAAACAATGTTGTCGCCAATATCAAGTATGTTATTTAAGGCCAGAAATTGTGCTGCATGTCCCGAACTAACAGCCAAAGCTGCTACTCCACCTTCCAAAGCAGCAATTCGCTGTTCAAATACATCAGAAGTTGGATTCATAATTCGGGTATAAATATTACCAAACTCTTTTAACCCAAACAGATTGGCTGCATGTTCGGCATCGTTAAAAACATACGATGTTGTTTGATAAATTGGAACAGCCCTCGAATTGGTAGTTGGATCGGGTTGTTGTCCTGCATGTTGTTGCAGAGTTTCGAAATTCAATTTTTTTGTAGTCATGATATTATTTTTGGATTATAAAAAACATATTAATTACCTCGCTGTCAGTTTTATAAATTACATTGAGGCGGTTTGCTTGCGCAATAAAATTTAGATAAAGTCTAAATTCATTATTCTATTTGTTAAAAAACGCCTTATAAATTTCACGTACACTTTTTTCTTTGTCAGATTTTAGCACCACCAGATAACTTACTAAATCGGAAGCTCCTGAACCACTTAACACCACATTGATGTTATTGTTGGCTACTGCAGTAAAAATTTTTGCCGACACGCCAAAAGCATGCTGCATTCCGTGCCCGACCACTCCGATCAACGAAATATCATCAACAAGAGAAATTTCTGTAACCGATGAAAAGCCTAATTTTTTGATCAGACTCAGAGCTTTGATCCCATTTTCTTCGCTAAGAATAAAATTTATGGATGTTTGCGACGTAATAACCGATTTAATGTTGATACCGGAATCGTTCAATGCTGTGGTAACTTTTGCCAGAATACCCGGTTTCAAACCAACTCCCGGCCCATCCAGTTTAAGCAAAGAAATATCATCGGTGCAAGCCACACTTTTTACAATCTGATCTTCGATAAAAGTTTCGGTATTTATAATGGTATCCACAACACCATCCGCCGAATCGGAACTAATCACCTCAATCGGAATGTGTTCGTGTTCCAGTGGTTCAACTGTACGCGGGTGAAAAGAATAATGTTCGAAATAAGCCAACTCACTGGCTTCTGAATAAGTTAAGCGTTTAATTTTTTGAAGATTACCAATAATTGCCGGATCGGCACGCTGAAAATCACGATCTAAATCCCAAAGCTCTAATTTGCCGGCTCCGAGTTCTTTTGTTAAAAATGCAGCTGTATAATCTGCCGAAGTTTTACCGGTTCGGGCCAGCTTGCCGTTTTCAGTAACCCCAAAACTACCGGGAATAAAATAAACACCATCGGGTAAAGTTTGCAATTTATCAAGGTTTACTGATAAAAATGTTGCTGTCCCAAAATCGGAACTTACAGCCAATTCAATATCCTGCACCTGCAAAAGAGTTCCCAATGGCCATTGAGCCTTTAATATTTCAACCGAAAGTTTTTCTGAAAAACAAAGTACCTGGTCTTTTAAAGCCCTTGAATAATCCCCTATTAACCCGATACCTTTTAACAAACTAATCAATTGCTCAACCAGTTCTGCAAATTCATTTGTTACTTTAATTTTAGTACTTCCGGTAAAAAATGAAGTGATTTCATTTCGTAATTCGCTTTCGTTCAAATCGTATTGAAACACGCTTGAAATACTTTTGTGAATTAACTTCGACAACTCAGGAATAGCAGAAACTACAACAAATTTTCGTCCGTTTTTCCGCCCTAAATATTCTTCTAAATTATGTATTGAAAGGGCATTGCCAATATGACTTCCACCCAATCGAATAACCGTATCCGACATAAAAATTAATCTTAAAAAATTTGATTTTGATTTGTAACGCTTGTATTAAGAATGCCTTCAAACAATGGTTGACCACCGCAAGAAGGCTAGCGCATAAACATAGACATAGACGACATGAAAAAACCACAACAGTTGTTTACTGCTGCAGAAGAAAGAATATTTCTTGTTTGTAATTTCATTGTTGTCGATTTTGTATGCCACAAATATAAATTGATTTTTTAAAACCGCAAGCTTATCTGGAATGATTTTAGATAAATGTGAAATTTATGTAAAATTTGTAATTGTAATACGTCGAATTGTGAGAAATAAAAAAGAGAGTCTGAAAATCAAACTCTCTTTAATTGGTACCCTGGACAGGATTCGAACCTGTGACCTTCGCCTTAGAAGGGCGTTGCTCTATCCAACTGAGCTACCAAGGCATCCTTGTTGCAAATTTGCGGTGCAAAAGTATAAATCAAATCTCAAAAAACAAACTTCACGATAATATTTTCACGTTTTAACGTGTGCTTTCTTTCGATTTGTATGGGCTACAAGAGATTAATCCCATTTTTTTTGCACTGTTTTTTCATTTCATCGGGCCAAATACTCGACTGAATTTCGCCAATATGTGCTTTTCGTAAAAAATACATACACAAACGCGACTGGCCTATTCCACCGCCAATACTAAGTGGCAATTCACCGTTTAAAAGCATCTGATGCCACATCAGTTCCTTGCGTTCTTCGGCCCCTCTTATTTCAAGTTGTTTTAACAAAGCATCTTTATCTACTCTTATTCCCATTGATGAGATTTCAAAAGCACGGTTAAGTACATTGTTCCAAAGAATTATATCGCCGTTTAAACCTGCAGAATCACCCGTGGTTGGAGTGCTCCAGTCATCGTAATCGGGAGCTCGTCCGTCATGGATCTCTCCATTTGGCATTTCTCCGCCAATTCCAATTACAAAGATGGCTCCGTGTTTTTTTGCTTCTTTTGTTTCGCGTTCGAATGGAGTTAAATCAGGGTATTTGGCCGCCAGCTCCTCGGAATGAATAAATGTTATTTCTTCGGGCAGTTCAGGAATCAGGTCCGGATAAGCTTCCGAAATATGATATTCGGTTCGTACCAATGCTGAATAAATCTTTTTAACAATGTATTTCAGGTAATCCAAATTACGTTGTTCTTTTGAAACCACACGCTCCCAGTCCCACTGATCCACATAAAGAGAATGAATGTTTGTAAGTTCTTCATCCGGACGAATGGCATTCATATCGGTGTATATACCATAACCTTGTTTGATATCCAGTTCGGCCAGCGCCATTCGTTTCCATTTCGCCAGCGATTGTACAATCTCGGCAACATCTTCATTTATATCTTTTATTGGAAACGAAACCGGACGTTCGATACCATTCAAATCATCGTTAATACCGGTGCCTTTTTTTACAAAAAGTGGTGCAGTTACCCTTCTTAAACGTAACTCGGAAGCCAGATTAAGTTGAAAAAAATCTTTGATTTGTTTAATAGCCTGTTCGGTTTCAGCCAGGTTTAAAACCGACTGATAATCTTTTGGAATTGATAGTTTCATAATTAGTAAATTGTCGGAAAACGTTAGTTCGAAGTCCGTAGAATTAATACCTGCTGTCTATTTAAAAGCAAATATATTATTCTGCTTTTAAATTAAAACACAATCGGTCACTAATATTTCAAAATCGTTTTACGGAGAGAAGTTGCTCCGAAATGTTATTTTTGCTGCCAATATTTATGGCAAATTTCAGTAAAAATATTCCCAGGCTTTATCTGGTAAAAATTTCGAAATGGTTTAATATGGTGATGCCAATTGTTGTGCTTTTTTACCAAAGTAACAACATGGGAATGCATGAAATATTTGTATTAAAAGCTATTTATTCCATTGCCATTGTTTTTATGGAAATTCCTTCGGGTTGGATGGCCGATGTTTGGGGACGCAAAAAAACCTTGATTTTAGGGAGTATACTGGGAAGTGCCGGCTTTTTAGTGTACAGTTTTTCGTATGGATTTTGGGCTTTTGTTATTGCTGAAATCATATTGGGTATAGGTCACTCTTTTGTGTCGGGAGCCGATTCGGCTATGCTTTTCGATAGTTTAAAGGCAGATAATAAAACCGAAAAATACATTCGCGAAGAAGGACGGATTACTTCAGTAGGTAACTTTGCAGAAGCTATTGCCGGCGTTGTGGGTGGATTTTTGGCAGCTATAAGTTTACGAACACCTTTCTACTTTCAATTTGCGGTTGCGGCAATTGCTATTCCTGCTGCCCTTACAATGATTGAACCTAAAATACATTCGACCGAACACGTTCATTCCATCAAAAAACTGGTTAATAACATTCGGAATACCTTTGTTTCCAATCAAAATCTGCGCATTTCAATTTTACTTTCTTCGGTAACAGGCACCGCCACCTTAACTTTTGCCTGGTTTGTTCAGCCTTTTTTTAAAGCCATTGAACTACCTGTTGAATTTTTTGGAATTTTCTGGACAGCACTGAACTTAACCGTTGGTGTTTCATCTGTTTTCGCCTATAAAGTAGAAGAATTCTTGGGGCGAAAGTGGTCCATTTTAATGGTAATTTTATTGTTGTCGGCAGGTTACTTCCTGGCCGGAATAGAAATCTCATACTGGGGACTTGCTTCTCTTTTTCTGTTTTATCTGGTTCGTGGAGTTGCAACACCTATTTTTAAAAACTACATAAATCAATATACCGAAAGCGATGTGCGAGCAACCATGTTGTCGGTTCGTAATTTCATTATTCGCATAGCATTTGCAGGAATAGGCCCGCTTTTAGGTTGGATAACTGACAATGTAAGTTTAAACAAAGCATTTATGCTGGCGGGTAGTATATATCTACTTTCAGCTTTAATTGTTGCACTACCCTGGATAAAATCCGGCAAGCATTAGATAATTAGTTATACCAACAGGAAACCAGATACAAAAACCGAATACAACAAAAAGCGATCTGAATCTTTATGTCCTTAGGATATCGATTTTAAAGTTCAATTTTTAAACCATCATAAGCCGGCAGTATATTTTCGGGCAACTCTTTAATTAAATCTTCATACTTACCCAAAGCATGGCTCATATGTGTAAGATATGTTTTTTCAGGCTCGATTTTAGAGACTATTTCAAGAACTTCGTCCAGGCTAAAATGCGAAAGGTGTTTTTCTTTACGCAGACAATTAATAATTAAAACCTTTGTGCCTTTTATCTTCTCTAATTCTTTGTCTTCTATAAAGTTTGTATCGGTTATATAGGTTAAATCCCCTACTCTGTATCCGTACACCGGAAGTTTATGGTGCCAGCAACGGATAGGCACAAACTTAATGCTTTCAATGGCGAACGGATTATCAGTCACATCCTCGAGATGCATCTTCGGGATGCCCGGATATTTAAACTCTGCAAACACATAATTGAATATTCTTTTTATCGCGGTTTGCACCCGTTCTTCAGCATAAATTTCCATCGGATTCTTCTGAATCCAGTTGTACGACCGAATATCGTCGAGGCCAAAAATATGATCGACATGTTCGTGTGTTAAAAGTATCGACCGCAACGACATTACTTTTTCCCGTAACATTTGCTGACGGAAATCGGGTCCGGCATCAATCACAAAATTAAAACCATTAATAGTTAATAACAAGGAAGAACGAAGCCGTTTGTCTTTAAGATCGTTAGATTGACATACCTCGCATTTACAGGCAACAACCGGAACTCCCTGCGATGTGCCGGTTCCAAGAAAAGTAGCTTCGATATGTAGTTTTTTGTTAATGGGCATGAAGCAAATTTAACAAAAGTGCTTTTGAAACTGGGATTATAACTACTTTTGCATAAAATTTTTAACAATGGCAGCACTCTATCTTGTACCAAATGTTTTAGCCGAAGGCGACTGGCAACTTGTTATGCCGGCACAAATTGAAACGATACTTACCAATACCCGCTATTTTATCGTTGAGAATATTCGTACGGCGCGCAGGTTTATGAAACAGGTTAACCGCGATATAAACATTGACGAGTGTACTTTTTACGAAATTAACAAACGCACTCAGGTGCAGGATTTGCCACGTTTTTTAAAACCACTTGTTGACGGAAAGGACATTGCCGTTATTTCTGAGGCCGGTTGCCCGGGAGTTGCCGATCCGGGAGCCGATGTAGTTCGAATGGCTCATCAACGTGGGTTTAAAGTAGTTCCCATTGTTGGTCCTTCATCCATTTTGCTGGCATTGATGGCTTCGGGATTAAACGGACAAAATTTTGCGTTTAAAGGCTATTTGCCTGTGAAACCGATAGAACGCACCAAAGAAATTGCTGCTCTTGAAAAACGAATAATAATCGAAAAGCAGACACAGATTTTTATTGAAACGCCATACCGTAACAACCAGTTAATTGCCGATCTGTTAAAAACATGCTCGCCATCGACTCTACTCTGCATTGCTGCCAATATTACCGGAGAACAGGAATATATTGTTACAAAAACCGTCCAGGAGTGGAAAGGAAAAACACCCGATTTGCACAAACAACCGGTTATATTTTTACTTGGTTAGTTAAAAAACAAGTGGTTAAACTAAAGACTTAGTTGTTATATGTAAAAAGAGATGCTAAAGTAGTTGCAGTTTTTTGAGCAGTAAAAATTCGTGCTCAAAATTGGGTGTAAACACTTCTTTCCCAAGGTTTTTCTCCACCTGGTTTTTGGTCCAGAAACGTAGTTCCTCCACTTCATCCGACTGAACTCCATAATTCTTAAAGTCGTAGGTGGTAAACATATAAACCAGTTCAGCTTCAACTTCCGATTCCCACTTGTACACTTTCTGAAGTTTCGCAGAAAAATCCTTTAACCCAATTTCTTCAAATGCTTCTTTTTTCAGGGCTTGCTCCAGTGTTTCGCCATCCGAAATATGACCTCCGACGGCAGTGTCCCATTTACCGGGTTGTATTTGTTTGTTCATGGGACGTTTCTGAATAAGAATCGATTTATTTTTATTCAACACATGCAAGTGTACAACCGGATGTAAAAGTTTGCTACCGTTGTGCACCTGACTGCGGGGAGCCCGGCCTAAAACCTTACCGCTCTCGTCAACCAAGGGAACCCATTCTTCGTTTGTCGTATTCTTTTGTAATCGCTTTTGACGATACATTTCAAACAGAAAATACATGCCGAAAATAATATAAAACAAAACTCCGCTGATAAAAGCCCAGGCCTCTTTACTCATAAAAAAGGCTGAATAAAAAACCAGAACAGTGTGTGCCGAAAAAATATAAAACAAGGCTTTCATACTTTGTCGCATTTGGGCCAGCTGTGTATCATTAAATTGGGCATCTTTTAGGTAGCGCTGCCCCATTAATCCAATAATATTTATCGATGAAAATGATGAAATAGCCAGAATGGCCACTAGAATTAGTTCAATTAAACCGGGTTTAAGTTTAAAGAAAATATCATTGTCGAGCAGAATGGATACTCCACCAAGTATAACTAACAAAAGCGTATCGAATAAAACAAACTTTTCGAAACGCTTTTCTTTTATGGCAATCCATGCCATTTCTGCAATACCAACACCAATAGCAACAAACAACCCGATTTTAGTCCCCCAAATTTCATCGGCTGCGATAAAAACAAAAAGAGGAATAAAACCGGGTAATAATTTTTTCAGAAGTTGTGCTCTGTTCATAACAGTAACTTCTTACTTTTATTCGGTATCCAATGGAATTACTTTATAAACTTCAACTTCCATTAAAACGGTTTGAAACGATCCGATACTTCCTGAACCTTGTTGGCCATAAGCCAATTCGGAGTTTATTACCAAATGAGAACGAGTACCGGGCTGCATGTATCTTGTTGCTTCTTCAAGGCCGGTGATTGAAGTTCCGGCACCAACAACAAAACTGTATGGTTCGTATCTGTGACCATCTAAATAACCCGAAGTTTCATCAACAAGCACACTATCTTCTGCATCTATAAGTGCCCAGGTTGCATAATAGATCTGAACCCTGTCTCCTAATTTAATGGTATCTCCCGATCCGGTTCCTTCTTCATTAAAGTAATAAAGACCCGAAGGAGTTGGCTCGGCACCCGGGTGCACTCTGGCAATGTATGCATCAAGAATAGCCAATTCTTCCTTTCTCATCTTTTCGTAATCAATACCATCGTTGCAGGCAAAAAATGCAACTGTGCCTAAAACCAAAAATACTATTGCTAGAGTTTTCTTCATCTGATTATAATTATTTCTCATGTTTTAATAGAATGGAAACAGTTTAACACCATTCTAATTTTCAGCAAAATTAATAACCTTGCTTAATATCTACCATTTCAATGTTAAAAATTATTGTAGTATTCGGAGGGACTGAAGAATAGCCCGTGCTACCGTAAGCCAATTCAGACGGAATTAACAAATAAACAAATGCTCCTTTGTTAATTACTTTCATTCCATCGTTCCATCCGGGAATTAAATTTTCCGAACCTAAAATAAATTCAAACGTGTTAGTACCCGACGTATCAAATATTGATCCATCGATAAAAAAGCCGGTGTATTTTACCTCGCAAGTATCGCCAACCACAGGGAAAGCACCTTCACCAATGGAATCGACAATGTAATACACACCCAGTTCGGTTGTATCAATGTCAAGTCCTCTGTTTTGTAATGTATCCAGATACTCATTTAAAAGTGCCATTTCTTCTTCGTGAGTCGGCGGAATATAAGTACTACCATTATCATCAATACACGATGCTACAAAACCAATTAAAAGCGCTGCAAATACTAAATTTCTAAAAAATCTTAACTTCATTCTATTACATTTAAATTGTTGTTTCCAACAACTGATGCTTAAACTCGGGTAATAGTTGCGTGAACTTTGCAATAGTTTCTTCCAGGTTTAATTCCGATTCGCCACCGGCAGCGTTTAAATGGCCGCCGCCGTTAAAATGTTGGCTCGAAAAAGTATTGGCAGGGAAATTACCCTTTGATCGAAAAGAAGCTTTAACAAATCCCACCTTTTCGATAAATAACGCACTGAATACAATATTATTTATCGAGAGCGGATAATTTACAAATCCTTCAGTATCGCCGGGTTTAAAGTTAAATCGCTCCAGTTCTTCAATGGTTAAACTAATTACAGCCGAACGAAATTCAGGAAAAACCTTCATTTTTTCATTCAAACAGTATCCCAGCAATCTCATGCGATGGGCAGAAAAGTTACTAAATACCTCCGAACGAATTTTATCGGTATTAATACCCAGCTCCATTAGCTTTGAAACCACTTTAAAGGTATTATTCGATGTATTGTGATTAAATCCTCCTGTATCGGTTAAAACTCCTGTAAACAAGGCTTCAGCAGCCTTTAAATCAATCTGTGGATGTAAGCCAATTGCTTCGGTTACATCAAAAACCAATTCGGCCGTTGAACTGTAACTTGTTTCGGAAATAGTATAGTCGCAAAAGTCGGTTGGATACGGATGATGATCGATAAGTATCCTGGTATTTTCAAAACGTTTTATGAATTTCTCCAGGTGTCCGGTGCGTTTTTCTTCATTAAAATCAACGCAAATCATTATATCCGAAGCAAACATCAATTCTTTTGCTACTTTTTTTTCTTTCTCAAAAATTAAAACAGGAACATCGGAAGAAAACCATTTTAAAAAATCGGGATAATCGTTTACCGAAATTACCTGAACCTCGTGTCCGAAGTTTTTTAATACCTGACCAAGTCCCAATGCTGAGCCAATGGCATCTCCATCAGGATGTTCATGCGGAACAATTGTGATCTTCTTTTTGCTCTCGGTCAATATCTTTTTTACCGACGTAATAATCTCTATTTCAGTGTTTTTCAAAATGCTAAAAATTTGAAGGGACAAATATAAGAATTCTTCACTCGACAGAAAGCTTTCATAATCCTATTTTTTGTAATATTGTATATTAACCATAATAAAATACTCGAATATGGCTGGAAACATGACTTTTACAATAATCAAACCAACGGCGATAAAAAACAATTATGCCGGGGCAATTTTGAAAATGATTAACGAAGCCGGGTTTGTAATAAAAGCATTAAAATTTACGCGAATCTCGAAAACTCAGGCAGCTGCTTTTTATGCAGTTCACGAGGGAAAACCTTTTTTTAAAAACCTAATTAAGTTTATGAGTTCGGGTCCAATAATTACCGCAATTCTGGAAAAGGAGAATGCAATTGAAGATTTTAGAGAACTAATTGGGGCAACTAATCCTGAAAATGCCAAAGAAGGTACGGTTCGAAAATTGTTTGCCTGCAGTATGACTGAAAATGCGGTACACGGTTCAGACAGCGATGAGAATGCTCAAATAGAGGCTGATTTCTTTTTCAACAGACTGGAAATATATTATTAAACAAAGCATCATAAAACAAAAAAGCTGCCCGTTTCAGGCAGCTTTTTCTATTCTATTCCAATTATTGCTGTGGTTTCGTGATTTTCTCCCGGCGCAAGTTTAATACTGTTGTTAATCTTGTTTACCGTTTCCAAACACACAAAGGTTTCGTATGCATCGTCTGGTACATCGCCCATTTGCAAACATGCTTCAGCCCATGGATTCCAAACTGTGGTATTCTTACTCCCCTCTTTTTCAATTCGAATACGTCGTTTATAAATGGGATCGTCAATCACGCAGGTAGTTTCGGTGTCGTAATAATGACGGGTTTCTGCCTGGGCAATCTCAAGTAATTCAGTCTCCTGTAGATATTCGCCTCCATCTAACTGGTTCTTGTAAAGCGTATTTTCCAATCCTTCAATGGTAATATTCTGAATAGCCGACAAACTAAAATAACTATGCAAGGCACAGGTATAATCAAGTGGCTCGTTTGAAGTATTGGTAACTTTAAGCGTAACCGAAAGTTTATTTCCCACAGTAAAAATCATATCGGCACAGAAATCGTACGGCCAGTATTTTTTAGTTTCTTCAGAAGAACAAAGCTGTAATACAATTTTGCTTTCGCCATTCGGGAGCATTTCAGTTTTAGAAACTTCCCAGTCCAAAATACGGGCAAAACCGTGCTGAGGCATACTTTCATAACTAACATGTGGACCAAACCAGGGAAAACAAACCGGAATTCCACCCCGAATTGCTTTGCCTTTTTCAAAAATACTCTCCGGACTCATCCACAAAATTTCCATACTTCGTACCGGATTGTAATTTAATATTTGTGCTCCGTATAAGCTTATTGTGGCGTCGGCATATTTATTCGAAACCATCGCAAATACAATATCTTCTTCTTCGTAAAAGCCAATTTCTCCCTCAAGTCCAAACTCTTCGTTTAATTCGTCCAGGTTCATAGATTAGGTTTGTTTTTATTTAAAAATAATTTTTGAAACTACATTCTGACCGGCATTCTCATTTATGCGGCGGCAAATTTCATCGCGCATCATAAAAAGTTCATTTTTTACAACCGACGATGAGATTTCAACATATAAAATACGATTACTGATGTATATGTTTTTTGTATAATGTGCTATGGTTTTACCAAGCAAATTTTCCCACCCTTGCACCACATCAACTTCTTTTAGTTTGCTTTCTATTCGGTTTTGTGCGATGTACTCTTTTAAAACCTCACTTAACGATTGTGTATTACTTCTTCTCATTGTGCCAGTTCTACTTTTCCTGATTGTACATTAAAAATACGAAAATCAGTATCCATTTTTCGAATAATTGTGTCTAAATGTTCGCGATTGGTGTCTGTTATAAATATCTGACCAAACTGTTCGCCCGCTACAGTCGTAACTATTTGCTCAACACGGTGCTGGTCGAGTTTGTCAAAAATATCGTCGAGTAAAAGTATCGGTTTTTGCCCCGATATCTCTTTTATAAAATCAAATTGAGCTAGTTTTAAAGCAACCAGGTAGGTTTTTTTCTGGCCTTGCGATCCCAGTTTTTTAATTGCATAATCGCCAATATTCAACACTAAATCGTCTTTGTGAATTCCAACAGTGGTATATTGAGCAGCGCGGTCTTTTGACAAAGCAGCTTTTAATTCGGCTTCAAAATCATTGCCATACAAATCCGATTGATGTTCGAGCCCCACAATTTCGTTACCCTGCGAAATAAATGAATAGTAGCGCTGAAAAACAGGAATCAACTTTTCTACAAAAATTGTGCGCTGCTCGTGAATGCGCGTCCCATATTCAACCAACTGGCTGTCCCAGATACTTAATAACTCTTCATCAAAAAAACGTGCCGAAGCAAACTGTTTTAATAAATTATTTCGTTGCAACAATGCGCGGTTGTACTTTAATAAATCGTTCAAATAATTCTGGTCGTACTGAGAAATAACACCGTCCATAAATTTACGGCGTTCGTCGCTTCCTCCCAAAATCAGATTCCCGTCTGAAGGAGTAATCATAACCAAGGGCAGCAAACCAATGTGTTCCTGCAACTTTTTATAAATTTTGGTATTTCGTTTAAACTGTTTTTTCTGCCCTTTTTGTAATCCACACGAAATAACTTCCTTCGATTCAGAACGGTGGTAGTTCCCGTTCAGCATAAAAAAATTCTCTTCGTGATTTATGTTCAGTTGATCGCTGGCATTAAAAAAACTCTTGCAAAACGACAAATAATAAATGGCATCGAGCATGTTGGTTTTTCCTGCTCCATTATTACCAATAAAACAATTTAATTTAGGCGAGAATCCGACCTTAACTTCATTTAAATTCTTAAAATTAACTATTGAAATTTCTTCAATATGCATTCTTTTCCGGTTTATTAAAGTGCTACAAAACTATTAAAAAACGTCGCACAATTTAGAAATGTTGGTAAAAAGCACTTAATAACAGTTTTATGTTGATTATTATTCAAAATAATACAAGCATAAGATTAGCGTTTTTGAAAAAAAAACTATTTTTGCGGCACAATTTTGAAAAAGAGAGAAATGTCAAAAAAGAAAGTTGATCAAGCCGATAATTTACAGGAACTGGAAAGTGCGTTAACCAAAACGGAACAATTTGTTGAAGACAATCAGAAAATTATTAGTTACGTTGTTGGAGGAATTATTATTGTTGTAGCCGCTTATCTTGGTTTCGGCAAATTCTATTTACAGCCGAAAGAAGACGAAGCATTGTCGCAAATGTTTATGGCCGAAAATTATTTCGAAAAAGATTCATTTAATCTGGCAATAAACGGAGACGGTAACTACCTTGGGTTTTTAGATATTATTGATGACTACGGTATTACCAAAGCTGCAAACAGAGCTAATTATTATGCCGGAATTTCGTACCTGAACCTGGGACAATACGAAGAAGCATTGGATTACCTGAACAAGTTTAAAAGCGATGATTTGTTGTTGGCTCCTGTTGTTGAAGGTGCAAAAGGTGATGCTTACCTTGAAATGGGCGAGCAAGACAAAGCTCTAAAACAGTACAAAAAGGCGTACGCAGTAAACGATAACGAGTTAACTACTCCTATTTATATGATGAAAGCAGCTTCATTACTGGAATCGATGGATGAATTGGAAGACGCTCTTGCAATCTACAAAGAGATTAAAGCAAAATTTCCTGAATCAACAGAAGGAACAAATGCTGATCGTTACATTGCACGCGTGAACACTAAATTGAATTAAGCGTTAATTATTCTATATATTTAACCCCTCTTTACGAGGGGTTTTTTGTTTAAAAGAACTTAGAAATGGCAACAAAAGATTTATCAGCATACGATATAAATTCGGTTCCTTCGGCCGAAAACATGAAATTTGGAATAGTAGTAGCCGAATGGAACCTGCAAATAACCGGAGCTTTGGCCAACGGAGCAATGGAAACCTTAAAAAAACACGGTGCCTCTGAAGAGAATATTTCGGTAAAATATGTTCCCGGAACATTTGAATTACCGCTGGGAGGACAATTTTTTGCAGAACTGGACAACGTTGATGCAGTAATTCTGCTGGGTTGCGTAATACAGGGCGAAACACGCCACTTCGATTATATTTGTGAAGGTGTAACTCAAGGAACCAAAGATTTAAATCTGAAATACAACAAGCCTTTTATTTTTGGTGTATTAACCACTGAGAACGAACAGCAGGCACTGGATCGTGCCGGTGGTATTCATGGCAATAAAGGCGACGAAGCTGCCGTTACAGCCATTAAAATGGTTGATCTGCAGCAATCGTTTAAATAATAACAGGTAAATTGTTGTTTACCTAAAAAGCCGGTTGTTAAATAAATTGTTTAAAAACCGGCTTTTTTACGTTTTTAGAAAAAAAAAATGGGCCTGTACACCACTACAGACCCACTACCAAAACTAATTTAACTAAACTATATGAAATTAACGTTGACCTCTTTGTCCACGTTGTTCACGTCTTTCTTCCAAATATTTTTCGTATTTAGTATACTGCTCTTCAGTAAATACCTTTTTCAATTTCTCGTTCTGTTTTTTGCGCATTTCGGTCATTTGGGCGCGCATGGCCTCTCTGTCACCACCAGCTTGCATTTCACTCCGCATTTTCCCCATCTCTTTTCCCGATTCCAATAAAATAGCATGCACTTCTTTGGCTGTATTTTTATCCAAATCGAGAACTTTGGTTAATTCTTCAGTTTGCCTGGTGGCCATTTCTTCCGGATCAAAAGTTCTTTGACCTCCATTGTTTTGAGCCAACGCGATTGTTGTACCAAAAACCAGTAGTGTAAGTAAGAATCCAAGTTTACGCATCATTCTGTTTTTAATATTGTTTAATACTCAAACGATGATGCTTGGACGGTATCCATCCCAAAAGGTTTAAGAAGTAAAATGTGAAAAGATGTTAAATTGAAAATCCCAGGTTTAATCCAATAATATCAGATGTATACCAGGAACTTAGCACTTTCATTTTCTGCAGGCTGTAGTAAAATTTCAAATCGAAATGCTTTTGGTCTATGGCTTTTAATCCGGTATAAATTCTCGCCAAATGAGTTCCTGCCCCATTCAATTTCAGAAAAGACTCTTCTGTAACATAAAATTGCATTCCCCATTCTGTCAAATTCGGAAAATCAAAAGTTAGTGCCTGCCTGTGACGAAAATGATTATTGAATGTTTTAAAGCTTCTGTATTCTATCCTGTTTGAAAAACTTAACTCAAATTTATGCACATCCGTCGAAAGATTTAGAACCATCATTGGACGATTTTCATCCGACCAGTTGCCATTTTGTAAATTAACTTTTGTATGCCGAAAGCCAACCCCAAATTCAATCCATTTTTTAAGTTCGTAGTCAACAAATAACTCGGCATATTTCAAATCAACCGAGTTCCGTTGGGTAGAATAATGAATTTTTTCGCTCACATCCAGTGAAATTTTTTCCCAGGGCGAAACAGAGACATCATTCTTGTTCCACAAAGTAAACTCGCGTTCTTGCGCTGACGCAGTGATATATACCAAAAGAAAAAGTACACTGATCCATTTTCGCATAAGCCCAAAAATAATAAAACTCTTCATGTGCCATTAGCTTCATTCTCACTATTATCATAAATGTTGCTCAATTGTTAAATTATATTCAGTTTATTGAAAGTTTTGATAAAAGTCATGTTTTGTGAAAAACCCGTTCTGTACATTTGGACTAAAATCGTCGAAAAAGATGAAAAGTAAATCGAAATTACAAATTATTGAAGCTGCCGGAGTAACCTTTAGTCGTTTTGGATTTAAAAAAACAACTATGGACGACATCGCCTTTGCAGCTGGAAAAGGTAAAAGCTCGCTTTACTATTATTTTAAAAACAAGGAAGAAGTATTTGAAGCCGTTACAGCACTTGAGGCCGATCTTTTAAAGGAAGAAATTAATACCGCTCTTAAACAAACGCAGAAATCTACCGATAAACTTCGAACCTACATTTATTTGCGAATGAATCGTTTTGCAGCGAAAGGAAATCTCCATGTTGCTTTAAACGACAATTTCCTGGCTACATTTTCCTTTATTGAAAAGATTCGTAATAAACACAAAGAATATGAACTGAAAATGATTACTTCAATTCTTTCGGAGGGTGTTATAAATAAAGAATTCAAACCAATGAATGTTGATTTTATCGGAAGCGCTTTACTTACAGCCATGATCGGTTTTGAACTTCCCATTCTACAAAATCCGGAGTCGAATGTTGAATTTGGAAAAAAAATAAATGAAGTATTAGACATGTTTTTATACGGAATATGTAGTTAAAAAAAATTTAAAGCTGAACCGACCATTTTATATTATTAGTCGGTTTTAACAAATAGTAGAACAATAACAATTAAACAATTAATCATGTTACAGAAATCAGAAAAGCAATTATCACAATTGCAAAAACAAAGCTCAAAAATGAGCTCTCAGTTAAGAAAACTAGTTTTATTAATGGTTGTAGTACTCGGAATATCAGCAACAAGTAATGCACAACTTCAATATGGAGTTAAAGCGAGTGCGGGTGCTACTTGCCAGTCGGATATGTTGGAAATAGCTAAAAACTGCGATGTCCGTTTTAGCCCGGGCATTGGTTTGCTTGCGAAATACCAGTTTACTGATGCTTTTGCGCTTAAAAGCGGACTGGAGTATTTGCAAAAAGGGAGAAGTTACGATGAGAATGGAAACTCATTAACAAACAAACTTCAATACCTTAACCTACCTGTAAAAGCTGAATTTTCGGCAGGAGAAAAAGCCGGTTTCAAAAACGGTCAGCGTATTTATTTCGCAGTTGGTCCGTATGTTAGCTATTTACTCGATGCTAAAGGTGAGCTGAACGATGTATCCTTCGATCTTGCTAGTGATACAAAAGATTTTGATTTTGGACTGTCGTATGAAATTGGATTTGATTTTCCTGTATTTAAAACAAAAACCTTGCAGGTTGGATTAAATTACGACATGGGATTTATTGAAGTGTATAAATCGGAACCCGATTTACACAACAAAATGGCTTCAATTAGTTTAGGTCTGCTATTCTAACAAATCTTATTTGATCAAGTAGAAATACCAAATAGGATAAGTGCAAAAAAGGCCGGAAATCATTTAGATTTCCGGCCTTTTATTTTATGAAAACTTTATTCTTATTTTTTCTTTGGCTTTTGAGCTCCTTGTTGTTTTGCCATATCTTCCAAACGTTTCTGAAAGTTTGACTTTTTAACAGGTTTCTTTTTATTGGCCTGTAAGGTTGCCCTTATTTTATCCTCGTCAACAAATAATCGAATTGCATAGGTTTGACCAATAGTAATTAAGTTGGCAAGGAAATAATAATAACTCAATCCTGAAGGGTAATTATTCAGAAGGAACAAGAACATAACCGGCATCATATACATCATCGTCTTCATTCCAGGCATTCCCTGGCTTGTAGCTGCCGATTGACTCAAACTGGTTGAAATAATTGTTGTAACAGTCATCAACAAACAGAATAAACTAACGTGGTCGCCATAAAATGGAATGGTGAAAGGTAGGTTTAAAATAGAATCGTATGTTGATAAATCTGCGGCCCATAAGAAACTTTCTCCCCTCAACTCAATGGATGTTGGGAAGAAAAAGAACATGGCAAATAAAATAGGCATCTGCAACACCATTGGCAAACAACCTCCCATCGGATTAACACCTGCCTTTTTGTACAGGGCCATTGTAGCCTGTTGTTTCTCCATCGCTTTATCTTTCCCGAACTTTTCATTAATCTCATCTATTTCGGGCTTTAATGCTTTCATTTTAGCCTGCGACATAAATGATTTATAAGTAAACGGGAAAAGAATGGTTTTAATAAGAATGGTTAGCAACAGTATAATTATACCGAAGTTGTCGATAAAGCGTCTTAAGAAATTGAATACAGGAATAATTAGGTACTGATTCACCTGACGAATAACAATGTAACCAAGATAAACCTGGCGTTCCATATCCAAATCGTACTGTTTTAAAGTTTGGTAATGATTTGGACCAAAGAAAAATTGCATTCCAACCGTTTCTTGCGGAGTACCGTTGTAAGGCAATGCAATATCGGCTTTAAAATATCCCAAATAATTAGGATTGTCTTCGTGTTTAAATTTCTCCTGGCTCACCTGCGCATTTGCAAAAGCATCATCGGCAATCAATGTCGAACTAAAAAACAATTGTTTAAAGCCAATCCATTTCACTTTGGTAGCAAGATTTGCTTCATCCGATTTGTTCTGATCCAGGTTATCTACTTCATCTTCGAAATATTTGTAGGTAATGTTTGTATACCGATCCTCGCCAAAACGTGAATATTTTTCCTGACGTGGCACATCAAATGCCCACGAAAAGTTCAAATACGACTGATTGCCAGCAATATACTGATTCATTCCCTGAATATTCATATCAAAATTTACAAGGAATGAATTGTGCTCCAGAGTATAAATGTATTCAATGTATTTTCCGGGTTCAACCTCGAGACGGAAAGTAACCGACTCTTTTCCTCCCGGATTTTCACGGTTCACTTTAAGTCTTCCTTCGTCACCTTTTTTAACAGCAGGACCAGTTACTTTTAAGTCTTTTCTGCCACCAACTTGTTTAAAAAACAAGTGATCGGTTTGAATACTTCTGTTTTGCGAAAAGAAATTTAAGCCAAACAATGTTTCGGGACCATCAAAAAGAATCAATGGCAACGAATCGTGAGTTTGATATTCTTTTAATTCAACCGAATAAATACGTCCACCTTTATTCGAAAAGGTAATTTTTATCTGGTTATTTTCCAGCGTACTAAACTCTTCCTTTCCAAGCGCTGCCGAACCAAAAACACCATATTCATCAGTTCGTGCTTGTGTTGCCTGGTTCAAACTAGCCGTATCAGTTTCTGAAACCGCATTTTGTTGTTCTATTTGTGCATTTAGTTGTTGTTGCTCAAAAGCTTTTTGGGCTTCAACCTGTGCAATGGAATCTTTTCTTAGCTGTGCTGCTGCTATTTCTTCTTTCGAAGGCTGGTTGATTAATGAAAAAACAACCAAAATGGCAAAAATCAGGCCGATCCCAATTATCGATTTTTTATCCATATTCTATTTTTCAACTAACGAATTTTTAATAAAGTCTATAAATAACGGGTGCGGATTTAATACCGTACTACGATATTCCGGATGAAATTGTACTCCTACAAACCATTTGTGGTCTGGAATTTCCATAATTTCCACCAAATCAGTTTCCGGGTTAATTCCAACAGGAGTCATTCCTGCATCAATATATTGCTGTCTGTACATTTCGTTAAACTCGTAGCGATGACGGTGTCTTTCGTAAACAGTAAGTTTATTGTATGCCTTACAAACATTCGATTCTTTTTCGATGATGCGGCATTCATAAGCTCCCAATCGCATTGTACCTCCGTAGTTTGTAATTCCTTTTTGCTGCTCCATTAAATCGATAACAGGGTGAGGTGTTTTCGGATTCATTTCTGAAGAATCGGCTCCCTCGAGCATTAGTACGTTACGGGCAAATTCAATTACAGCTACCTGCATTCCAAGACAAATACCTAAAAATGGCACATTATTTTCGCGTGCATATTTTGTTGCATAGATTTTACCTTTCAAACCACGATGACCAAATCCAGGTGCAACGATAATACCATTTAAACCTGCAAGTTTTTCTGCCGCATTTTCTTCCGTAATGTTTTCCGAATGAATCCATGATACATTCACCTTAGCACGATTTTCGGCACCTGCGTGAATCAACGCTTCGGCTATCGATTTGTAGGCGTCGTGTAGTTCAACATATTTTCCAACAAGACCAATTTCAACAGTTTGAGTTGGATTCTTGTGTTTGGTAAGGAAACTATTCCACGCCGATAAATCAATGTCTTCATTAATGGCCAGATCAAGCTTTTTCAAAACTGTAATATCCAGTTTCTCCTCCAGCATTTTTAACGGAACATCGTAAATGGTTGGCACGTTTACTGATTGAATAACAGAATCGAGGCTTACATTACAAAACAAAGCCACTTTCTGACGAACTGATAATTCAATGTCGTGTTCTGTACGTAAAACTAAAATATCGGGTTGAACTCCTGTTTCGAGCAACATTTTAACTGAGTGTTGCGTAGGTTTGGTTTTTAATTCGCCGGTAGCCGCCAAATACGGAACCAGTGTTAAGTGAATAACGATGGCCCTGTTACCAAGTTCCCATTTTAACTGCCTAACCGCTTCGATGTATGGCAGCGATTCAATATCGCCAACCGTACCGCCAATCTCCGTAATTACGATATCGTATTTTCCTTTCGATCCAAGAATTTTAATACGTCTTTTAATTTCATCGGTAATATGCGGAATAATCTGAACCGTTTTTCCCAAATAGTCACCACGGCGTTCTTTATCAATTACCGACTGATAAATTCGACCGGTTGTAACGTTGTTAGCCTGCGAAGTGGCTTCGTTCAAAAAACGTTCGTAATGTCCTAAATCCAGGTCGGTTTCTGCTCCATCCTCGGTTACAAAACACTCACCGTGTTCGTAAGGATTAAGCGTTCCGGGATCCACATTAATATACGGATCGAGTTTTTGAATGGTAACACTATAACCACGTGATTGCAGTAACTTGGCAAGCGACGAGGCTAAAATACCTTTTCCCAGCGATGAAGTAACTCCACCGGTAACGAATATGTATCTTGTTTCAGGCACAATAAAAGCTTTTAATATTTTTAAAGGCACAAAATTAATCAATTAAACCTAACAGTAAACTAAACCTGCTCTTAATTGGAGGCGATTGTAATTAATTAATAACAACGAGCTTTTAACAACTCATTTTCTATTTAACAATAATCAACTCAGTTTCTTTGGAATATTTAATACGAGTAAAGTAATTAGTGTGAAATATGTAAATACTTCTTGAGGATTTGCTTATTGAATAAAATAGAATTTGAATAACTGCCCAACAAGAATACATTTTAACATTTACATATGTGTAATACATATGTAAATAATGTGTTTTAGCATAAATACATATCATGCCATACTTGCCAAAAACCCTACCAACAAAAGAAACCAATACAATACACATTTGTAAACACACTTTATCATGCAGATCGAAATTGAGTAAAATATCAACTTTATTATCTTTCTTATCTACCAGACATTGAGTGCTAATTTTACTTTCTATCTCAAAAAATGGGTTTAGCAAAAATGCCAAACCCATTTTATATCATATTTATTTGCTTTAAAATTAACTCACTATTCTCTATGGCCTCTAAACTATTTAATGTTTTCCAATTTAGCCTCGAATTCTTCCACTCGTAACACTTGTTTCTGAATTACTTCTTTCTGAATTTCCTGTACCTTCTGGTTAGCCAAAATTTCGTTTTGGGCATCTTTAATGTCAGACTGATTTTTCTTTATTTTATTTTTATTGGACTTCTGACTCTTTAGATTTCTTTTTCGCTCTTTCTCAACATCATCAACTTTTTCTTTAACTAAATAATACTCATCCGATTTTTTTTCGGTACTACGAAGTGATGCCTTAAACGTTTGAAGTCTTTCTTCAGTGCCTTCCAATTCCCGTTCCATCACTTTAATATTGTACTCATACTGATCTATTTCCGTTTCATATTGCCCAATCGACTTTTCTAATTTTTTATTGTCACGTTCTGAATCCTTAAGAATATCCTCCTGTCTTTTTAATTCCTTTTCTTCCAGTTCGATTTGCTCTTTAACCACAACTTTATACGTTTCAACCCCGAATTGCCTAATGTATTCCTTGATTGAATTCACATTATCTTCAGATGTATTCAACTCGGATATATAAACAGAGTCTGAATATTTTATATACGCACTGACATAAACACCGGTATCTATTGCCGATAGTTGGGCAATTACATCAAGATGTAAATTTGAGATATCTTCATGTACAACATTATATGCTATTATTTCATTCCCAGCTTGTTCTTCTATTTTTAATGATTTTTTTGAGTATTCTTTTTTATCATTGGCAAACAAATTTGAAATGCCAAGTATTGCTTTTTCAAATGTCTGGGTAGTACCTTTTGTTGCAAATTCAAAAATCGATCGTTCATTTATAAATTTCTTCCATTCTTTTGTCGCAACTTTTGGCGAACATTCCGGAATAAACACAGTAAATGCCGTATGTAAGCCCTCCGACATTTCCTTTTCGGACACTTCAACTTCAACTTTCTGTTGTGCTTCTGCAGCAATTCCAGCCAGAACAAGGACGATGAGAATTAAAAATGTTTTCATAACAATCGAATGTTTAAGTTAATATAGTTGATTTTTGCCAATTTCTATTCGTATAAACAATTTTATCAACCTTAAGTTCTTATTAAAATTTAGATATAAATTGAAAGATTTATTCAATGGAAAAAATATATATCACAGCTATTAGCATAAAAAAGGCTATCTATCTTTCGACAAACAGCCTTTTAACTATTGCAAATAGAAAATTCTACTATAAGAATTCTTTTTTAAGTTGTTCTACCCAGTTGGTAACCCGGTCTTTTGTTAAACGTGGCTGGTTTTCCTGATCGAGTGCCAGTCCAACAAACACATCTCCGCGTTTGGCTTTCGACGATTCAAATGTGTAACCTTCTATTGAAGTCTGCCCTACTAATTTAGCACCACATTCTTCCAGAATTTCAGCCAAAAGTCCAATTGCATCGCAGTAATTCTCAGGATAACCTTTCTGATCGCCTAATCCGAAGATGGCAAATGTTTTTTTCGATAAATCCATCTCTTCCAAATCAGGAAGAAACTCATCCCAATAATTTGGTAGTTCGCCATCGAACCAGGTAGGTGCGCTTACTATAAAATTATCGTAGTTCTCAAAAACCTCTTTCGATAACTCTTCGGCGTTAACGGCTTCAATATTTGTTTCTCCAAAAGCTGCAATTACTTTTTCTGCTACTTTTTTCGATTTTTGTGTATTGTAGCTATATATTATTGCTGTTTTACTCATTGTTTCTTTTTTAATATTCACTTAATTCTTTTGCTGCTTTGTAAATTCGTTCCGTATTCGGAAGAATAGCTTTTTCCAAAATACGGTTAAAACCAACAGGTGTAAATGGCGAACCAACCCGTTTTATCGGAGCATCAAGATCTTCAAAAGCTTTTTCAGTTATAATGGCACTTAACTCGCCACCAAAACCACCAAACACTTTATCTTCGTGAACAATTAGTACACGGTTTGTTTTCTTTATTGATTTCAGAATTGTTTCTTCATCAAGTGGAATTAGCGAACGTAAATCAATTACTTCAACATTAACTCCTTCAGCAGCTAATTTTTCAGCTGCGTCTAAACTTAAATGAGTGGTATTTCCATACGTAATTAAAGTTAAATCGCTGCCCTCTCTTCTGATTCGTGCTTTACCAAACGGAACCTCAAAATCATCAGGAACAGGGGTTGCTGCTTTTGGATCCTGATATAGCGCCTTGGGTTCCATAAACATTGTCAATCCTTCAGAACGCATTGAAGTACGCAACAAACCGGCTGCATCATCTGCAAACGACGGATAAACAATACGAACTCCCGGAATAGCTGCCAGCGAACCTTCAATATTTTGCGAGTGATACATTCCACCACCAATGTAACCTCCCGAAGCAAGACGAATGGTTATGTTTGGTGAAAATTTACCGTTCGATCGCCACAAATCATGGCTTGTATCAACGTACTGTTCCATAGCTGGCCAAAAATAATCGGCAAACTCTGCACCCTCAATAACCACGCGGATTTTATCGTTAAATCGCGACATTCCATTGGCGGTTCCCATTATAAAATCTTCGGCAATTGGTGCATTAAAAACACGTTTTTCACCAAACTCCTGCTGCATCCCTTTCGATACATTAAAAATTCCGCCTTTATCTTTATTGGCCATATCCTGCCCCCAAATAAAAGTATCGGGATTGTGCCTGAATTCAGCTTTTAATGTTTCGTTCAAGGCAGTAATTAGTTTTTTCTTGTCGCCTTGAGCTGAATGCAATCCTTCCGGATATTTTTCGGATACCATTGGTTCTGAAAAAACAAAATCATGAATTGTAGCCGGATCAGGATCGGGAGCACTCATTGCAGCCTTGTGAGCAGCTTTTATTACAAGTTTCGTATCTGCTTCAATGGCCTGTAATTCATCTTCAGTAAAACGTTCGTAACGAAGCAAAAGCCTTCTGTATTTAGCAAGCGGATCATATTCCAGCACATAGTTTCTTTCTGCATCAGACCGATAAAGAAGATGATCATCTGAATTGGAATGAGAGCCCATTCGCACGCAGTTGGCCTGCAAAAGAACAGGTTTACTTTCTTCTATTGCAAAACGTTTTGCTTCAGCCATTGCGTTCATCGAATCGAACACATCTTTTCCGTTACAATGAATGATTCGAAGATTTTTAAATCCTGAAAAGTTGTTAGCTACTTTTCGTTGTGCAGTCTGGTCTTTTTTCGGAACCGAAATTCCATAACCATTGTCCTGGACAACAAAAATTACAGGCAATTCTTCTTTATCAGCTCCGGTAATTGCTTCGTAAACATAACCTTCACTTACCGACGATTCGCCCTGACCACTTATGGCAACTGTTTTTTCGCCATAGTATTTAATTGCACGTGCGGTTCCAACTGCATGCAAAGTATGGTTTCCTGTGGCAGACGACACACTGTGAATATTCCATTCCGGCTTTGCAAGGTGGTTCGACATGTGACGACCGCCGCTGGATGGATCAGTAGCTTTTGAAATACCGTTTAAAATAATTTCTTCAGCTGTCATTCCTCCTGCAAGCGCAGTTAACATATCGCGGTAGTACAAGTACATGTGGTCTTCATTTTTTCTAAAATGATGACCAACTGCCAATTGAATTCCATCGTGACCCGCATAGGGTGCATGATACGACCAACCTATAGCTTGTTTTAAATAATTAGGTGCTTTTTCATCAATGGCACGACCAACTGTCATTAGTCGGTACCAATTCTCCAAAGTTTCTTTTGGAGTTTTTTTAATGCTGTATATTTTTGGAATTTTTAAATCTTTCATTCTTCTTAAATTGCGCGGTTTGTATCAAATTGTTCGAGTAAATCAGCTATTCTGCGTAAAAATGCTCCGCCCAGTGCACCATCAATAATACGATGGTCGTATGACAACGACAAGTACATTTTATGACGAATTGCAATAACATCTCCGCTTGGTGTTTCTAACACAGCTGGTTTCTTTTCAATAATTCCGGTTGCAAGAATGGCAACCTGAGGTTGACTAATAATAGGTGTTCCAATAATATTTCCAAACGAACCAAAATTGGTAATTGTAAAGGTACCTCCCTGAATTTCGGCCGGTTCCAGTTTATTGGTGCGCGCTGCATTTGCCAAACGATTTAATTCTTTGGTTATTCCGATCAGGTTACGTTGTTCGGCATTTTTAATAACCGGAACAATTAAGTTACCATCGGGTTTTGCAACTGCAATTCCAACATTTATGTCTTTCTTCAGAATAATTTTATCGCCGTCAACCGATGAATTTACAAGTGGATATTCAGCAAGTGCAGCAGCTACTGCTTCAGTAAATATCGGCATGAACGTAATTTTATCGCCGTATTTCTCCTGGAAAGCATTTTTATTTTTATTTCTCCACAGAACCAGCTCTGTTACATCAGCTTCTACCACCGAAGTTACGTGTGGCGATACCTGCTTCGACATCACCATATGGTCGGCAATCAACTTACGTACCCGATCCATTTCAATAACCGCATCACCGGCACCAATCGAAACCGGCATTGGAGCTTTTCGTTCAACTACCGGAGCACTTGTTGTTTTTGCAGGTTGTGCTTTAGCTGCCGGAGCTGCTGTTCCTTTGTTTTCAATGTAGGCTAAAATATCCTTCTTTTGAACCCGGCCACCGGCTCCTGTACCCTCAATAGACTCAAGTTCTTCCAATGATACATTTTCTTCTTTGGCAATTATTTTAACCAATGGAGAATAAAAACGGTTAGAGAGCTTTCTGCTATCGTCAACAGAATTTTCAGATTCTTCAGAAACGGTTTCAACTTTTTCGGTTTTCGTTTCTTCTGCAACTTCTTCAGTGCTTGTTTCCTCTTGTTCTCCGTCGAGACTAATAACGGCTAACACTTCACCAACAGCAACAAGGCTGTCTTCTGCGTACAGTATCTTTGTAATAACTCCGTCTACCGGAGAAGGGATTTCAGAGTCTACCTTATCAGTAGCTACTTCGAACAACATGTCGTCCTCTTCTACTGTATCTCCCTCTTTTACAAACCATTTGGTGATGGTTCCTTCCTGGATACTCTCACCTAATTTGGGCATAACAATGTTAAAACTTGCCATAATTCTTATTCTTTTAATTCTATTTTGCTATTTGCACTTTAAACAACAGAACATAAATTGAAATGTTCACATTGCAATTTTATTTCGCAACAAATTTAGATTTAAATGAAAATTAATAAGAATTATAGAAGAAAATAGTACTAAATAGTATTTATCTCCGATAGATTTTATCGAAGACAGACTTGTAAATTCATTGTTTACAAAACCAACTGAATTCTACAATTGTAAACCACCAATTAATTCACTAACTGACTGTATGTTATGACGATCGAGGTACTCACTTATTCCATCAACAATCTTAAGTGGAATCATCGGATCTTTAAATATTGCGGTTCCTACCTGAATTACAGACGCACCTGCCAGTAAAAATTCGATGGCATCTTCAGTATTCATTATTCCACCAATACCAACTACGGGTATTTTTACAGCATTTGACACTTGCCAAACCATACGAAGTGCAATTGGTTTTATTGCTGGCCCCGACAATCCACCTGTAACAGTCGATAATTTTGGCTTTCGGGTTTCGGCATCGATTGCCATTCCCAAAAATGTATTCACCAACGAAACGGAGTCGGCACCCTGCGCCTCTACCGCCTTTGCAATCTCTGAAATATCGGTAACATTTGGCGAAAGTTTAACGATCATTGTTTTATCATACACTTTCCTCACCTCGCGAGTAACCATTTCAGCTCCCGGGCAGGTAACTCCAAAAGCCATTCCCCCCTCTTTTACATTTGGACACGAAATATTTAACTCTATGGCCGGTATTTTATCAAGTTGATTTACTTTTTCAGCTAATGCAATGTAATCTTCAACTGTTGAACCGTTTACATTTATAATTAATTGTGTATCGTAATCCTGAATTTCGGGATAAATATTCTCAATAAAATAGTCTATTCCTTTATTTTGCAAACCAACGGCATTTAACATTCCTGATGCAGTTTCTGCCATTCGTGGATATTCATTGCCATCTCTGTTTTTAAGGGTTGTTCCTTTTAAAAAGTGCCCTCCCAGCAATCCAGGATCATAAAAATCAGCAATTTCGCGTACAAAACCACAAGTTCCCGAAGCTAGTGTAACCGGGTTTTTAAACTCTAAATCGTGTAATTTTACTTTTAAATCTACCATTTCAAATCATTAATATTAAATACCGGTCCATCAGTACACACACACTGGTTGCCTTTATTTGTCGGCTCTATACAGCACAAACAAACACCAAAACCACATGCCATCAAATTCTCAAGCGAAACTTCACAAAATACTTCAGCAGTTTTTGCTTCTTTTGCAATTGCACGCATCATACCATCAGGTCCACAAGCGTATATTTTGGTATAAGCTTTCAAATCAGTTGTAAAAACTGAATGTTGTGTAACAAATCCTTTTTCGCCTAAAGAACCATCTTCTGATGCATAGTGTAAATTGGCGAATTGCGAATACTCCTCAACATTAATATGATCTTCACTGCTGCGGGCTCCCAATAAAATATCAACTTGCTCTTTTGCTAATCCTGATTCTTTTGCTAAAAAAAGCATAGGTGCTACACCACTTCCTCCTCCAATAAGCAATATTCTATCCTGCTTTTCAGGATAAGTAAAACTTTTACCAAGCGGATAAACCAAACTTACAGAATCACCAACTTTTATGTCTGTTAGTATCTTAGAGCCTTTTCCCAATATTTTAATAATCATCGAGAGCGTATTATCCTTATAATCAACTTCAAATATTGAAAATGGTCGGCGTAAAAAAACTTCTGAAGCTTGTTTTATTTCAACATTTACAAATTGCCCGGGTTTAATCTCGGGTAAAGCAGAATCGCTTTTTATTTTTATTAGAAAATTGGTAGAGTTGAGTGCTTTATTTTCTACCACCGTAAAATCGGCAACAAATTTTTTTCGCATGTATTAAAAATTTGCATGCAAATATAATAGAATTATATGCTTTTCAGATTCCAATCGATCTATAAAAACAAAAAGACCGTCAGAATTAACGGTCTTGTATTTAAACTCTAAAATATATTTAGGATAAAAAATAAGGGTCTCTGCTAAACTTTCAACAGTACAAATGTAACTACTTGTTTTTACATATGCAAACATTAGTTTGAATATTTACAATTTTTATTTACAATCGGATTTACATGATCACTACCAAGGTATATAAACCAGAAATGGCCACTATTACTAGTGGCCAAGCGACTTCTGGATTTATCAACTTCTAAATTGGGTTTGTAAATTGAATCTATTATAATGTAATCATCCTGTCTTATTTATTTGTCTTTTATATTTACATTACAAATGTACAATCACTAATTTACATATGCAAATTTTTTTGAAAAAAATATTTAATCTTTTTAAATGCCTGATTTTACATTTTTATTACACAAGTATATAAACCAGAAATGGCCACTATTACTAGTGGCCAAGCGACTTCTGGATTTATCAACTTCTAAATTGGGTTTGTAAATTGAATCTATTATAATGTAATCATCCTGTCTTTTTTATTTGTCTCTTATATTGACATTACAAATGTACAAATACTAATTTACATATGCAAACTTTTTTGAAAAATAATTTCACAAATATGAAATTTAATTTAGATGCGTATTTTAGATATGTAAATTGACCGCTAGCGTTATTTGGAGTTCAGTTTAAGAATATTAACATTGTTAACTACCTATGAAGTAACTTGTAGCTTTAAAACAACAAAGACCGTTAAATATATTAACGATCTTTATGTTCCGGAGTATGACTGACACCGGATTATTGCATTTCTACAATATTAAATCCGCACACCACTATTCTCTACAATTATAACAACAAATATGTTCAAATGTAATTCATTTATGTTACAAATACAAACATTTGTAAACTTTACATCAAAAAGCAAAATAACAGAATTGTAAATAAACACACAAAACAGCAGTGTTTACAATACTTTTACAATATCACTACAAACAAGAAACCAATAAAATGAATAAATGCCAAAATTATTATGTGGCTTGTGTAAACTACTCTACATTACTTATAACGATTTGGTAAAGCCCAAATCGATTCCGTCACTCCTAGTGTTAAATATGTAAACATATTTAAGTTTCAGCCGAAAAGTTCACATTGCATATACCAATCAAGACTAACACATTCCAATATATAAACCAGGATGTCAACTTATATCAATTTTCTGGAATGCAAAAAGGCCACCTGACGAAGAGATGACCTTTTTATATTTGTTATTCCAGACTATAAAATTAAATCTAAATTGTAATACCTGAATTAATTTTATCGTTTTTTGAATGTTGTAAATGTACCGTCCTTATATAAAACTACTAATCGATCCAACGTATCTTCTTCCTCCGGATTAACAGAAGTTTCTTCAGGTTGTACCTTTTTTGCAGGATTGTGCTTAACTTCGACAGGTTCCTCCACTTCTACTGCTGGTTTGAAAGGTAATGTTTCATTCTTCTGGACAGGTGTTTCAACACCTTCTATCATTTGTCCTGCGCCGGTTAATAACCACCTGGCATTTAAATCAGGAAAAGTCAATAGTAATTTTTCAATAAAAGAAGCACCGGGTTTATTTCGTCCATTAAGGATGTGGGAAATATTAGACCGCTGCACATCAAGCATAACAGCAAGTTCCCCCGCTGAAATCCCCTTCTGTTCAATGTATTGTTTTATACGATCTTTCATTATTCAAAATTAAATACAAATGTAATATACGCCCATTTAGTGTTTGGTAACATTTGCATGTGGTTGATACAAATGTAATAATTAATTTTTCTATTTGCAAGTTACTAACTACAATTGATTTTACTAAAGTGCTATAAAACCAGCAAATAAATCTTACAATACACTTTAGGTAATTAATATAAACAACTAGACAACAGCTACATAGGATTATTTACAAACAAATAATACAGCCACAACTCCCCTATTGATCAAAATTATTATAATTCCAAATAATTAACTGAATGTAACTAATTAATATAGTGAGTGTTAAATAACACAGATATTGCAATTATTCGCAGTAATTAGAGATGTAATTAAAAGAGTTATTTTCAAAACCGACACAAGGTTTTAACATAGACAACAAATTATTTTTGTAACCAATATTGAGTTGTTTGTTAAATTATGAGTAATAATGTAAAGAAGTATTGCCTAAAGCATGCGTATACATTTGTATCAGCAGTAAAGTTGTCAGAATTTGACATACACATTTGTATTAGCACATGATTTTAAACTGTAATTACAAATGTCAAAATAGTATTTCACATTTCTACTAATGATACAAAACTAACTGAATTATAAATTGGTCGAGCCGATCATTTTATACCCCTATTCTTATCAATTTATAAAGTGGTACCGATTAACTTATATAATATGGAATACACTCGTTTTATTCTCTCTCTACTCCATTGCTATTATCTCGTTATTGCACATTATAAAATTTTAAGCGCTATGCAGCATTCAATAATTTAATTACTCAAAAAGGTAATTATTCCTGTATTTCCCGAAGATATTTCCTCACATGTGGGCAAGAGATTAATTTCATTAAAATGTGAAGGCGTTAAAATCTGACTTATTCTGCCATAAATAGCTACAAATAAACACATTAATGCAAACAAAATGTATTCACAAAATATTTACATCTGGAAATTTGGAGCTAAATGCTTCGATTTTAACTAACTAATTCAAAATAATATTGGATATTTCTATATCCTGATCAAAAGGAACAAATTTGAGCTTAGAGCGAGTTAAAGTCGACGGACAGCAAGAAGTCAAAAACAAAGTTGTCATGTTGCGGCAAATAGGAAGTTCTGACTCCAATTTTTACCGGAGCATAAAAACGCAGAAAATTAAAGTCACCTAATAGTTCCATTCCATAAGAAGATATGTTGCTGGAATATGATCCGGCAATTTCACCATTCTCATATATATTCCCTTCAAGATTGGCATAATCTGCAAATAAAGTTGCATTTATTCTTCGGCAGTAAGCCAAGCCTCCCACACTTAGATCGGGATGTACAATTGGAAGTTTATAGTTGGCCGAGAAGGAATTTAATTTTGTAGACTCAATATTATGCCATCCCCGAGGAAAATAGATCGCATTTGAAAAGCTCAAAATATCGCCTGCCTTTTTACTTTGCACTCCGGCATAAAGTTTAATTCCATGATTACGAAGCAATCCCGGAAGATAAACTTGAGTTTGTGCAGCTTTCAAATTACCAAAAACATTGGTCGAATTTGGTGAATGCCGGTAATTTACATCAGCAACAAATCCAAAATTCGGATATACATCCTGATAACTTTGACGCAAAAACTGGTGAAAATATAAACGATATGACAACGACTGATACGTTCCTGCTAAAAAATGATCAATCGTTGACTCGTCTTTCTGGTACAACGACATTTCATATTTTACCTGAGGTTGAAAAAGTCTGAAATATGCCCCGGATGATAGGTTTAGTGGTAAACTAAGATCGACATTTAAGGATGTGGCTTTGTATTTGAAACGTTCTAAAGTCGTGTCTCTGCTAACAACTTCACCGTCTCTTGTTCGCTCGGTTATTAACCAGTACGAGGAAGCCTCTTTGCCGCTGGTAACTTCAAAATCAATGACCGGATACCAACCTTTGTAAGTATACTTACCGTAAAACTGACCCGTTTTTTCAGTTGTATTCCATTTGTAGCCCAGAACAGTTTCGGCAGTACCAAGTTTGTTTTGCGACATTAAACTTACCCCCGGAGCAAACTCGTAATCATAAACATCGATGAATACCGGGGCCCAACTATGAAAGTTTAAAATATGGGCCGGCTTTTTATAAGCCAAAGATTCGTAATGCGCAGAGTCGCTAACCAACAGATTGGGAATTCCCAACTCCTGTGTTGCCAGTTTCTTTGTCATCGGATAATCCTCCTTTTCAACATCCGGCAAAGGTTTTGAAGTATTTAAAGGAACTTCAATTAATCGAAAACCATCCGCGGTATAGTCACTTAAAAGAATTTGATTTTCAGAATTTATAGAAGGAAATTCAACACTAAAACGAGGATCGTAAATCTGTTCAATTTGTTTACTTTCAAAATTATACGAATACAAGGCATTTTTTCCTGAATAACCACTAATAAAATATAGGTTACTATTTGTATAACGTAGTTGTTTGATTTCTCCTAAATCGGTGTCGAAAAGAATTTCGTGTTCACCGGAAACCAAATTAAATTTTGCAATACGTTTGCCCTGGTTCGTTAACAGAATTGCTACAATTTCCTTTTCGTTGATCCACTCCGGCGAAAAAAAGTAATTGTTTTCTGATGTACTTATTCGGTGCAAAAGTTTTCCGTCGGTAATTCGATAAACGGATAAAAAATAATTATTTGAAAAGTCACTTTCAACAACAAGTACCTCATTCAAATTTGGAGAAAGAGTTGGCGAAAATGCTTTGAGCTCGGGAGAGAAGCTCACTTTATTTTTCGTATTTACATTGTAGAGGCAAATTTTTGAACGCCCGCTGTGTGACCAGCGAAGGTCGGGTATGCGCTCAGCATAAACAATCCATTCTTTGCGGTAATTTACCGATTCATCAAATATGCTTCCCGGATTCAAAATTGTCTGTTCTCTCCCATTTTTATCGATTTTTACAAAAGCAGGAATTTTATTTAAAGCAGTTCGGTATGAGATAATTTCGTCGTTATTGAGCCAATAGTTAAAGGTGTAATTTGAGTACGTTTTCTGTGGCTTCGTTATTGTATTAAATGGAACAGAATTAAAATTTTGATCTTCGTTTTGCCATACCTGTGTCAGACTGTCGAAAACTGAATTGTAAAGTTGAACCTTGTTGTATCCGGTTTCAAGTTTTAGCGCTTTGTTGAACGGAGTTAAGGAAAATGGTTTTTCGCCTACCCTTTTTACAACCGATTCCCACATATCACTTCCATATCGTACCCTCGAATTTCCAACCAGATAGTAGCCCAGTTTATAATGGTTTGGAACGTAATTTTTATACGATCCCAAATAGGCTTTGTCGTATGAATATTTTCCTTTCTCAACCACTTGAGCGCGGTGTTCAACTAAAAATGACGGGAAACGTCCGCGCCCGTAATTCCCCAAAGCTGTTTCAGTTACTACAGCATCTCCTTCAATAAACCACCATGGTAAATAGGCACCAAATATTAATGCTGTGCCTTGTTCGCCCAAAAGCAATTTTATAATTTCCGGAAGCTCTTCGTTTACTTTATCAATTTGAACCACATGTCGAAACTCGTGAATCGCCAACTGCTCCAGCCAATCTTGCGGGTAAATCGACTGATGCGGTGTTGTGTAAAATTCGGATCGTTTGGGAGCATAAGCAACCAACCCATTTGACTGTACCGTTTGAGTGTGCAAAATTACCGAGATCTTTTTGGGTTTGTGTTTCAAAGAGTAACCGCCAAAGTTATATACTACTTCTAATTTCTGTGCCAGCCTTTGTGCCTGGTTTTCAAAATAATCGGGATAGATTAACTGAAAATTCTCGGTATTTATTTGTCTCCACTTTAAGGATGCCGGGTCTTGTCCTGTCTGAAAATACTGAGACTTTGCAGTAATACCTGCAAACATAAATAACAAAACCAGCAACTTCTTCATAGATAAATTTTAAGTTTCCAAAATACACAAAGCATTTTATAAAATAAAACGGACAAATGTTAAATTCTAACTATTCTGTATTCCGGTTTAGTCTGAATTACAAACGGGTTAGTTTAAGTTTAAGTGTATTTTATGGTTTTAAATGCGACTAATTAGGCATAAAAAAACCCGGATAATATCCGGGTTTTTCGCTTGAACTGTTTTTTGTTTTTATTCTTCGTTTACTCCCAAAATAGGAATTGGATTGTCATCATCCATTTGATTCAATACCGCCTGGTACAACGAAGCAAAAGCTGCGTGAATCCACATAATTGAAAATATTGCTCCAACAATAAATACGATTATTCCGCCAATAACTATAAAAAACGACATGATTCCCATTCCAAATATTGTCCATCCGTAACCTCGTGTCATCTGCCAGCTTTTTTCAACTGCTTTCATCGCATCCAAATCTTTGTCCATTACCAGAAACGAAACAAAGGACAATCTGCAAAGTACAATAATACCGGGTATTATTAGCATTATAAATCCAATTAGAACCAAAGCAACAACTATTAAATTGGCCAAAACAATATTTAAATACTTGGTTTTAAATCCATCGAATAATAATTTTAAATCTGCCTCTTCGTCACGCATGGCTTTTAGAAATAAATAGTTTTCTCCGTATTTAATTACGGGCATAAATAAAAATGCGTAAGCCATACCAAATAAAGCCAGTGGTACAAGAAATAACATCGGACCAAAATCATGATCTCCGTTTAGTTTCCAGTTGGCACCGCCCGAAGGACCATTAAGGATACCAACAATAATTACAGCTACAAGAAGTGGCAGAAATGCTTTTCCGAATATCTTATTCCATCCAAAACTAAAACTACCACCAGCCGAAGGCTTCAAACTAAAATGATTTAAACTTTCCATTTTTCTGATTTTTAAATTTTGTTTTCTATTTCATTACCTTTCGGCATTGAACATTGTTTTTTGTTTTTGTTAGTTCAAATGTACGACACCACCGAAAAAAATCCTTCCTACTAAAGTTGGATTTATATAATTCACTACTTTCGTAGTTAGCAGTAAATACAAGGAGTTCGTAAAATTGCACATCACTACTTTAGTTACAACTGATATGTGGATTGAAAGTATTTCGTATATAATTGCATTTGTGGTTTCGGCAGGAATGACCGTGGTTGGAATAATGATAGCCTACCAAAACTATCAGCGTTATAAAATGCCGGTCTTGTCCACACTGCTTTACCAGCAAATCTTTTTATTCTCGTTTTACATTTATGGAATTTGGGGAAACACTGCTTTACGATTAATAATTAGTGATTTGAATTTTAATCCGGATTTATCAGCCAAACTGGCCGTTTTTATTCCCATAATTGGTATTCCATTTTTGGTTGTGAGTTGGTTTATGTTATTAAAATTTGCCTTCAATTTAAATGCTTATAAATTCACCAAAGTTTTCATTTGGGGATACTTTCCAACTTTAGTAGTGCTGATTTTTGTGTTGGCATTGTTAATACATAAACAAATTTTACAAATTCCTGAAGATCCTGATTTATTTGTTGTGCGAATAATTGTGGCGCTCAACCTGGTAATTCATTTATTTTTTATTTATCCGTTTGTTTATCCCAAACAAAGTGCAACTTTAGATAAAGAAACAGGCTTTACCAGAAAATGGGCCGCATTGTATTTGTTCATCGTTGTTGCCCAATCGGCCATTATGAGTGTTTTTAACATCTACGGTTTTGTTTCTACAAGCCTGGCAATTATATTGTTATTTGGCTCAAGTGTTTTTATTCCTGTTAAAATATTATTGAATTCGCAGTTGCAGGAGAGTTCGAAAAATATAAATTTCGATGCCTTTTGTACGCTTTATGAAATCTCGAAACGTGAAGCAGAAATTATACTGGAGATATGTAGTGGCAAATCGAACAAGGCCATAGCAGAAAAACTTTTTATCACCTTACAAACTGTAAAAGACCACAACCACCGCATTTTTACAAAAACCGGAGTAAAAAGCCGCGTACAACTTTCAAATCTGGTAAACGAAAAAACCGGAAATACGAATTGACACATTGCGCCTCAAAACATACGTTTTAATTTATTTCGCACCAATTAAAATGCTTGTTGGTGATTCAAACAAGTCTTTGCCCGAATATAAAATGGTGTAATCGCCGGCAAGTTCAGCTTTTTCATATCTCTTTTTTGTAGAAATGATAACACCTTCAGGATTCGAATTGAAAAAGTCATTGATTTGATTTGCTTCTATTTTTTCGATTTTCTTCTTCAAATAAAAGGAATAGGACGGATTAAATTTTTCAAAATAAACAACTTCTTTTCCTTTCAAAAGTGGAAGGCTTTGAACCACCGGATTTTGTTGATCGAAAACCGGAAAAACGATTGCGAAAAACACACAAGCAGTTAGAAGTGTAGTTGCTCCAATAAGCAGTATAAATTTCACAATTTCTTTTCTGAAAAAATAAGCACAAATTAATCCCAAAGGCAGCACGGCAAACCACAGAGCCTGTGTATTCACCGGAGCAAGCGAAGGATCGTATTTCAGTCCAATAAAACCGCCAATCGGAATCAAAATTCCAAGAAAAAGCAGAAAGAAATAATTTGTTCTGATTTGCCGAAATGTTTGCAGTTTGAATGCAAAATAATATCCGGTTAAAACAGCGATAAATGGGTACGACGGCACCGTGTAGTTAATTAGTTTTGTTTGCGACACAGAAAAAAATACAACTACTGTTAATCCGGCAATCAGATTAAAAAGAATAAAATTATTTGACTTGTTTTTATAGGCTTCTTTAAAAACCTGAGGAAAAAAAAGCGCAAAAGGAAATAAGCCTGCAAATACGTATAAAAAGGTAATCAGGAATATACCTCCATGTCCTTCCATCGCTCCTGAAAAGCGGTTGACATTGTGTTTCAGAAAAAATCCACGTGTCCACTCCCAATTGGTGTGTAAACCATTAACCAGGTACCAGGGCACAGCTATTGCTAAAACAATAAGCACGCCTAAAAAAGGTTTTAAGCTTGCTATTATTTTCCATTTAAACTGCTTCGAAAAAATCAGGTACAATAAAAAAATAAGACCCGGCAGCAAAATAGCAACCGGTCCCTTTGAAAGTGTTCCCAATCCGATTGCTGCATACATCAACACTATATGACTTAACTTATTGGTTTTTAAGGCCGAATAAAACAAAAACAGTGTTGCCGTAAAAAAGAAAATTAGATAGGGATCGGGAACTGCCAAATGAAATTGTAGCGACAAATGAATAGACGCCAATAAAACCAAAGTGGTAAATAAAGCTGCTCTTTTATCCAGAAATTTTTTGGTAAATAAGTAAGTAATCAGAATTGTTAAGGCCCCAAACACTGCCGAAAAAAAGCGGGCAGCAAAAGGATTTACACCAAAAATTGCATACGATAGCATCATAAAAAAATAATGCAAAGGTGGTTTATCAGTGCGAAGTACATAATTAAAAGTTGGCACAAAAAAATCGTTCGATTCAAACATTTCGCGTGCGCAGGTCGCATTTTTTGCTTCGTCGAGGATATAAATACTTACTCCCCAGCTGTAAGAAACATACACCAACAATGCAAATAGAAATAATAAAATGGGTAAATACCTACTGTTCAGTGGCTTTATATTCATACTCTTAATTCTAGTTTAATTTATTGCCGTATAAATTTCACAATTCAGCAACATTACAGGAGTGCAAATTTATTATTTTTGGGCAACAATAATTATGAAGTTAAAAAAGAACAATGAAACCGTTTAGGGAGATTGATACGAATTGGTTGGCTCTATTTTTTTGAATCGTAATAGTTGCACTTTGCTGAAACCAAATCTCCAAATTTTCTACAATTAGTATGAAACGACTTTTAACCGAAAATAAATACTTTCTAATTCCGTACGGCTTACTGATTTTACTAAGTAGTATTTTGCTATTTATTTACTCAAAAGCCGAGTTGCATATTCTGTTAAATACATGGAATTCTCGGTTTGCTGATCTCTTTTTTAAGATAATAACTAACCTCGGTGATGGATTATTCTACCTTGTTTTACTGGCTATTTTACTCTTTGTGAATTACAGGTTAAGTGTGATTTTTGCATTAGGAAGTATCTTCACAAACATTGTGGTTCAGTTATTTAAGTGGTTTTTATTTACAAATATTTACAGGCCATCGAAGTATTTCGAACTTTATGAAACTTACAAACTTCATTTGGTTGATGGGGTAAGGTTGTATTCGCTGCATAGTTTTCCGTCGGGACATACTGCAACTGCCTTTAATATCTTTTTTATGCTGGCGTTAATTAGCAAAAACAATGTAGTGAAATGTATTTGTTTGTGTATTGCTTTGCTCACTGCATATTCGAGGGTGTACTTGTCGCAGCATTTTTTAATTGATACTGTTGTGGGATCGTTGATTGGAATACTTGGTATTTTAACAAGCTGGTTGCTTTTTTACAAATCAAAAAAGTCGTGGATGGATAAATCTTTGCTTACAAAAAGAGTAGTTAGAGGTAATAATTAGCTGCTGATTTTCAGCGAACTACAGTTTCAAATTATTCTTCAAAAAACAAATCCTCCTTTAGCTTTTCAATACGATCGAGTGCATATATTCTGTTTTTTCCACCATCGCCAACTTCTTCAAGGTAAACCCGATAATAATTTAAAGCCAGGGTTTTATTCGAATTAAACTCTTCGTAAGTAGTTGCAATTTCAAACAATACTTCCTTTTTTTTAGGGTTTAGTTCATGTGCTTTTTCCAAAGCAATAACCGATTCACTAAACTTGCGTTGTTGCCCGTATATTTGCCCCAAATGATGATACATTTCGGCAACATAATTTGGAGTGGAAGCATCTATAGCCCATTGCATTAACTCTTCCGATTTTTCAAAATCATTCATTTTTTTATAACATAAACTCTGGTAATACATTACCAGGGGATCATTCGGATTAAGCTGCATTAATTTATTAAAACGTTCCAATGCCTTTTCCACGTAATCAGCAAAATAGGTACTAATGGCAATATTCATCATGGTTTCATAAGCCGGATCCTTTTCAAACTTCAGGAAGTTATCAAAGTTTTCCATCGCCAAACCATATTGTTTTGTTTTATACATATACATGGCACGCTCGTATAACAACTCAGGGTCATTCGGGAATTGAGCCAATCCTTTATCCACTGTTTCCAATATTTTGCCACCCTCCTTTTTCCAATTGTAGGTATGAATCAGGTTGGAATACGAACTATGATCCCGCGGATTAGCTTCCAGCACTTTCTCGTATAAGTAGCTGGCCTGCTCGCGTTTAAATGTTCTGAATGCAGCGTAGGCCAATTGTTTGTTCCAGTAAACATTTGTAGAGTCTAGTTCATAAATGGATGAAAATACTTCGTATGCAGCTTTGTAATTTTTTAAGTTGATGTACACGCGACCAAGTTTTGCAGCCATACTTAAATTTTCAGGAGCCAGATCCGAGGCTCGTGTATAAAAATTAATGGCATCAATGTTATTTCCAAGAATAGAGAAGCTTTCGGCAGCCTGCGATAATAATTCAATATTATCGGGAGCGAATTGTAAGCCGGTTGTAAATGCTTGCAAAGCTTGTTGATAATCCTGAAGATTTTGGTAAATCATTCCCTGTTTCAAATACAAACCAGCTTTAGGATGTGTTTCAATTTGTTTTTCAATTTCGGTTAAAGCCTGATCGTATTTCTTATTTAAAATTAGCAGATCGATATTTTTTTGCGAAAATCCGATAAAAGGATAAACAAATACGACTAAAAAAAACAGTTGTTTTTTGATTTGCATGGCTTTCTATTCCTTATTAATCTTCTGATTTTTGTTTTACTGTAATACAAAATTAATTGGCACAGTGTAACTTACATTTACTGCTTTTCCACGCTGATAACCCGGTTTCCATTTGGGTTGCATATTTACGACGCGAAGAGCCTCTTTGTCAAGCACAGGATCAACACCTCGCGCAATTTTAGCATTGGCAATATCGCCATTTTCGGTAACCACAAATGTTACATAAACTTTGCCTTGAATGCCATTTTCAACGGCAGCTTCAGGATAGCGTATCGAGTTGGCTATGAACTTACGCAAAGCCAAATCACCACCCGGATACTCCGGCATATCTTCAACAATAAAAAATACCTGTTCTTCCGAATCGAGCACTTTAGGTTTCACTTCTTTTACCACCGAAATAAATGAATTTCCCAAACTATCTTTTGTTAAAACCAATTTCCCTGAGTTTAACATTTCCTCTATTTTTTGAATATCAGAGTCAGCGCCATCCAGACGGATTTTATCATCTTGCAGAGTGAGCTCCAGTTTTGAATTTTCAGGAATTAGCGGCGTTTGAACCTCAACCGATTCTTTTTGCTCGCAGGCAAAAACAATTAGTAAAGCAAGTACCGACAGAATTCCAAATACGTATTTAAAATTGGCAATTTTTGAAGATCGTATTTTTGAGATCATTTTTATTCTGTTTTTCACCAGCGATGTATTAAAATTATTTGCCATCTCAATTTGGAAACCAACTGCCTGACTTAACAGGAGTTGTTTGTACTGAGCAGCGCTAATTCCTGATCCAAGAACTGCCTGATCAGCCAGGAACTCGTGGTTTTCGCGAATAACCCGTTTTAGTAACCACATAAAAGGATTAAACCATTGTATAATGGTCATAAATTCAAGAATTAAAACATCAAACGAATGTCCCTGTTTGATGTGTTCCATTTCGTGAGCCACAATTTTTTCATAACCCCGGTCCTGCTGTTTTTCAGGATTTATAAATATCCAGCCCAGAAACGAAAACGGACTAAACTCTTTATTTACCGATACAAACTTTACTCCTCCAACCTGCTGAACCGGATTTCCGTGAATTAACAACGAAATTTGTATCAGGCGAAAAATCAATCGAGCGAGAAAAAAGACCAAGCCGGCCAGATAAATAAATATGATTAAATGGCTGGAACTAATTGTTTGTACAAGTGTTCCCGACAAGTCTTGACCATAAATTGTAACTGCTTCCATTAAATTTTGGTACGGAGTTACAGTTACCTCGGCCAACATAATGGATTTAGGTTCGTATATTCTAAATTTTAAAAAGGGAAGTAAAATGGAAAAACTAACTGAAATCAATAAAAATATTCGGTTGAGCCGAAAGAAGGTTTCTTTGCGCAAAAACAAGATGTAAATAAGCGCAAGCAACGAAAGACTAATTCCTGATTCGAGAATAAAATTAACCAAGTTGTTCATCGCTGTCCGGATTTTCGTTTTGTATATCGCGTTTCACATCCTCCATCAACTCATCCAAATCAGATAAGCTCATGTTGTCTTCTTTGGCAAAAAACGAAACCATTTCCTGAAAAGAGCCACTAAAATAATTTCGCATAAAATTTTTCATAAACGACCGAGTGTACTCTTTACGTGTTATCAACGGAAAGTATTCGTGCGTTTTTCCGTAGGCATTGTGTCCAACAAATCCTTTCTTCTCTAAAATACGAATGATTGTAGAAACCGTGTTATATGCAGGTTTCGGCACCGGCATTTGTTCGATTATATCTTTTACAAATGCTTTCTCCTGTTTCCACAACAACTGCATTACCTGATCTTCAGCCTTTGTTAGTTCCTTCATTTTATTGCATTTAAATATATAGCCTGCACAATAATAACAAAAACCATACCTAAACACTTAGTTTTACAACTATTTATTTAGGTATGGTAGACAAAAAAAATTAATTTAAAGCAAAACTGATCGGTACAGTATATTGAACTTTTACTGCTTCGCCTCTCTGTTTCCCAGGCTTCCATGTTGGCGATAAATTTACAACACGAAGCGCTTCTTTATCGAGCGATGGGTCTACTCCACGCGCAACTTTGGTATCGGCAACTTTACCGTTTTCATCCACAACAAAACTAATGTAAACTTTACCCGCAATTCCATTCTTTTTTGCATCCTCCGGGTATTTCACGTTAGTGGCAATAAATTGTCTGAGTGCTTCGTCACCTCCAGGAAACTCAGGCATGTCTTCAACAATAAAAAACACAACATCACCTTTTTCATTCACTTTGGAATGACTTTTTTCTTTTGAGTCGCCCGAATTAAGCGCAAAATTTATTGGCACTGTGTACGAAACCTTTACAGGTTCTCCCTTTTGTTTCCCGGGTGTCCATGTTTTTAATTCGTTCATTACCCTCATGGCTTCTTTGTCCAAAGACGGATCAACACCGCGTGCTATTTTTGTGTCCGAAACTTTACCATTTTCATCAACTACAAAAGTAACATACACTTTTCCCTGAACACCTTTTTTAACAGCATCTTCAGGATATTTCACACTATTGGCAATGTCTTTACGCAGAGCTTCATCACCACCCGGATACTCAGGCATTTCATCTACAATAACAAAAACATCGTCTTTGTTATTCGATTTTTCCTGGCTGTTTGCAGTAAATACCATGCCAAGGAATAAAAACACTACTGGAACTACTAATTTTAAAATTTTCATTTTTACTTTATTTATTGGTTCAACAATTTATTGCAACTGAAATATAATTTGCGCGTTGTAATACACTTTTACGGGTTTTCCTCTTTGTTTCCCGGGTTTGAATTTTGGCAAACTGTTAATTACCCGAAGTGCTTCTTTGTCGAGCGATGCATCCACACCACGCGTAATCTCTCCGTCGCTTACTTTTCCCTCCTCGTTAACTACAAACTTTACATACACTCTACCTTGAATTCCGTTCTCCTGCGCAATTACCGGATAACGAACCGCATTACTAATGAAATTGTACAAAGCACGCGTTCCTCCAGGAAATTCTGCCGGCTCCTCCACAATCAGAAAAATCTGATTCATATCTTCTTCTTCCTCTTCGGCCGCTTCAATTACGGGCTGAACATCGATTATGGTTTCATCATCGGCTTCAGTGTCTTCTATTACCAACTCGTCTTCAATCTCAATGTCATCATCCACAATGTTTAACACTTCAATAACTTTTGGTGGCGGAGGCGGTGGCGGAGGTTTTATTTCCTTCTCCCTCGTAATTGGGATAATCTCTTCCTCAACAGCCAGCGATTGAATCATTCCCAACGATTCTGCTCTAATGGGTTTAGTAGTCCATTCAAAAGCTACCAACGAAATTCCCAATGCCACAACAATTCCAATTAAAAAGAACGTGCTTCTTTTACTTTCTAAATCTGCTTTTCTCGATTTTTTTGTTTCCATGATTTTTAAGATTACTGGTTAATTTTTATTTGAATTACCGTTCAATAAACAACCAGCTCCCTGCTTTAATCCTGTTATAATTTATACGAACAAACATATAACTAAGTTTTTAGTTTTCAAACTAAATAATTAGTTATTTTTTATATGAAACCATATCTATCTGTTTCAGTGGATATTACACAACTAAAAACATAGTTATATCAGATAAGTATCTATTCTTGCAGATATCATGTAAAGGGGAAGCTTCGGAATAAACCAGTGAAATTTTGAGAAATTAGAAAGAAGAATTACAAAATATGGAATGAATCACGATCGTTCAGCAGCGGGAAACGTTTTCTAAAATTATGAAGTTCTGTCCACGATATTTCAAAGGTCTTTGTAGTTTCTGATTCGCCCATAAATTCAGCTATTCCTTTTGGCGAAATGCAGGCAGAATCGCCCCGATATTTTAATCCGGTTCCATCGGTTCCGGTACGATTTATTCCAAAACAATAAGCCTGATTTTCAATGGCACGCGAAATCAGAAGATTTTTCCAGACATGATGGCGTGGCGAGGGCCAGTTGGCCATATAAAAAACGACATCGTAGTCCTCCAGGTTTCGTGCAAAAGCCGGAAAACGAAGATCGTAACAGATTTGCGGACAGAATTTCCAGCCTTTGTATTCCACAATCGTTTTTTCTTTTCCGGGCGAATAATGAAGGTGCTCCTGCCCCATGGTGTACAAATGGCGTTTGTCGTATTTCTCAATCGTTCCATCGGGAAATACCCAAAGTGCCCGGTTATAAATTTTACCATTCTCCTTAATTATCAGGCTGCCAACCAAAGCAACATTTTTCTCAGCAGCCAGTTTTTTCATCCAGTTAACAGAAATTCCGTCCATCGGTTCTTTTAACTTTTCAGGCTCCATCGAAAAACCGGTGGTAAACATTTCGGGAAAAATAATTACATCTGAATCCCCAACGTTTTCAAGCCATTTTGAATATTTCTCCAGGTTCTTCTTTGGGTTTTCCCAGATTATATCGGGTTGTATGATGGTTATTTTAAGGTTTTTCATATTGTTTCTCGCAGATTGCACAGATAAACGCAGATTAGAATTTAGTTATAACAGTTACTCCCAAATTTTCAAACTTATTCATATTTACAAGAGCCTCAGGTGCTTCTTCCAACGAAATGGTTTTTCCCAGCATCAATTCAGGATGTACTTTCCCAGCTTTTATCATTTCAAACACAGCATCGTAACGAAACGCCTGCATACCGTGACTTCCCAAAATTTCAATTTCGTGTGCCACCACTTTGTCCATGGGTATTTTCGGATGTTTGTGGTCGGCAGTTGTTAATCCAACTTGTATGTGTTTACCCCGTTTTCGCAAACACGAAATGGAGTTAAAACAGGTTTCCTGGCTTCCCAGTGCATCAATGGAAAGATGCGCGCCACGAACCGTTTCTTTAATAATTTCTGCCGGAACCGAATCAACCTGCTTTGCATTAATGCCGATTTTAGCTCCCAGTTTTTTCGCCAGATCAAGTTTGCTATCGTCAATATCAATTGCAATAACACTGGCTCCCGCACCGGCTGCAATGTTGATGGCCGAAAGCCCAACACCGCCGCAACCGTGCACGGCTACCCACTGTCCGGCAGTTACTTTGCCCTGGTCGATAACCGCACGAAACGAAGTAATAAAGCGGCAGCCCAGACTTGCTGCTGTTACAAAGTCAATTTCATCGGGCAGATGAACCAAATTTATATCGGCATACTTTATTTCAACGAACTCGGCAAACGATCCCCAGGCCGTAAAACCGGGCTGAAACTGCTTGTCGCAAACCTGATGATTTCCCGTTTGGCACTCGGGACAACAACCACAACCACTTACAAAAGGCACAGTTACCCGGTCGCCTACTTTAAAGTTTTTAATTTCGGAGCCAATTTCTGAAATGGTTCCGGCCAACTCGTGCCCGGGAACATGGGGCAAAACAATATCCGGATCGTGTCCCATCCAGCCATGCCAGTCACTGCGACAAATTCCGGTAGCAGCCACTTTTACAATTACACTGCCGGGTGAAACCGTCGGATTTGCAACTTCTTTGATTTCTACTTTTCCCTGAAATTCTTCGTAGTAAACAGCTTTCATTTGAAACAAGTTGGAAGACCAAATACAGAAGCACGAAGAAGAATCTTCAACTCCAAAATCAATCTTTCCTGTTTTTAAGTTTGACAATATTTTGACAAACCCAAATGTAGTCAGAAGTAATTTGAAAAGGAAAGGATATTTATAAAAGTCATTGTGTTTTGCACCGCACTTTAGTGCGGTGACCTCCAGTAGCTATAAAACTGGCTTCAGCCGTTCAGGGGAAATTAATGGCTAAAGCCGTTCTTCCAAATAATTCTCAAAATCACCAAGCTAAAGCATGGTGTAATACAATCTTGTTTAATCGATTTTGAATAATTCGTATATTATTAGAATTGGTGCAACAAGAGGAATTCGACTCCGGCCGGAGTCGTAGCTAAAATACGTTTGATTCTTTTCTATAAATATTTGAATCCTTCGGATTCTTTAAAAAATTGCAATTACCACTGTTCTTCCGGATAATTCGATTGCAACTTTAATTTTTCACTCTGCAACTGTGGTTTGGAAACCGCAGAATCCACCGGTTTTAAGCGTGTTGAAGGTTCTTCCATATTTTCGTTGGGCAGTCGGTACAATTCGGCTACTTCAATACTTATAAAGCCAAATTCTTCCACTACTTTGCCTTTTATCAGGTAGCAGCCACCACCCGAAAACGGGTAACGTGCTGCAATTTGCGGAAATTGAACCGTGTCGATCCAGTGCCCCTGGTAATCAATAAAAACGCCAAAGCTCATAGTTTTTGCATTGTTGGTGCGGGTTCGTTTTACATGCACCAAACTACCTACAATTACTACGTTTTGATTGATTAGCTGTGGCAAATCAGCAGCCAGTGTTTTTGGCAAAGGCATATTTTCTAGCAATTCAAACGTCGATCGGGTAACCGGAAATCCCAGCAATTCAATTTCGTCGTAGGCATTTTCCAGCGGATGATAATACAACTCGGGAATTGCAAACTCTTTTACTTCCTGCTGAAACAGCGTGCGTTCGGGTGCTGTTTTTTTCGATTTAGCCAGAATAAAATGTGCATTCCAAAGCAATTCTTTTTTCGATTTCCGGGTAAAATTAAAAGCGCCCACACGAATTAATATACTGAGTTGCTCCAGCGAAATGGGTACGCGCCCCAAAAAATCCTGCAAACTCCGGTAATAACCGCCCCGGTAACGTTCGTTTAAAATCGCATTGATAGTAGTGGTTTCAAGGCTTTTTAAAAAGCCAAATCCCAAATGAATTACATTTCCATTGATTACCGTTTGATTTTCGCTGCGGTTGATACAGGGTGGAAAAATTTTGGCGCCGTGCATCCGCGCTTCGTGCACATACAATTCGGTACGGTAAAAACCACCGCCGTTGTTAATGGTGGCCACAATGTATTCCAACGGATAATAGGCTTTTATAAACAAGGCCTGGTAACTTTCAACCGCGTACGACGCCGAATGCCCCTTCGAAAAAGCATAATTGGCAAAACTTTCAATCTGGGTCCAAACACGCGTAACCAATGCATAATCGTAGCCTTTCTCTTCGCAATTGGAAAAAAATTTGTCCTTTATTTTACCAAACTCGTTGCGTTGCTTAAACTTCCACGACATGCCGCGCCGCAAAATATCCGACTCGGCCAAAGTAAGTCCGGCAAAAAGGTGCGCCACTTTTATTACATCTTCCTGGTAAACCATTACGCCGTAAGTTTCTTCAAGAAGCTCGTAAAGTGCGGGCGCTTCCTTTTGGGCTTCCACACACCGGCTGCGATCGCGGTAACGCAAAATGTACTCGCGCATCATTCCGCTTTGTGCCACTCCGGGGCGAATAATGGAACTTGCCGCCACCAAACGCAGGTAATCGTCGGCTTCCAGTTTGGTCAGCAACATGCGCATGGCCGGCGATTCCACATAAAAACAGCCAATTGTATTTCCATGTTTTAACAGCTCTTTTATGCGGTCGTCATCCTTGTATGTTTTCAGGTCGTGAATATCAATTTCATCACCCGTATTTTCCTGAACAAGACGAATGGCATCTTCAATTTTACTTAAACCGCGCTGCCCCAGAATATCGAATTTGGCAAAACCAAGATCTTCCGCTTCGAGCATACTAAAATGAATGGTTGGAAAACCTTTGGGCGGCATAATGGTAGCCGTGTAAGCACTTATCGGCTCTTCAGAAATTAAAATCCCGCTGGAATGTACACTCAAATGACTCGGAAATCCATGAATCAGTTGGCTGTACTGAAGCACCAGTTTTCCGATATCATCCAAACTGCTAAAATCTTTTGTAGCCTGCAATTTTTCGATTTCGTGCGCAGGCAAACCAAAAACTTTCCCGAGCTCGCGAATCATCGATTTGTACTGAAAAGTAATGTACGTTCCCACCAGCGCCGTTTTGTTCCAGCCGTGCCTGTCGAAAATATAACGGGTAATCCGATCGCGGTCACGCGAGGCAAAATCAATATCAAAATCGGGCGGACTTTGCCGCGAAGGATTGATAAAACGCTCGAAATACAGATCCAGTTCAAGCGGATCGACATCGGTAATTCGAAGCAGGTACGCCACCATACTATTGGCGCCACTTCCCCGCCCCACATAGTAACATCCCTGGCTGCGGGCGTATTCCACCAGATCCCAGTTAATCAGAAAATAGGCCGAAAAATCCATCTGCCGGATAATTTTCAGTTCCTTTTCCATTCGGGCCACTACCCTGGGCGAAGGCTCTCCAAAACGATACAAAATACCATCCCACGCCAGTTTGCTAAGCAGCTTAAAATCCTCTTCGGAAGAAGAAGTATAGCACTTTTTATTTTTGTTTTGTTTGAAGGTAAAATCAATGGAACAGCTTTTAATTAATCCTTGTGTATTTTCAATTATCTGCGGAAAATCGCGAAAGTGATAAAGAATTTCATTCCGTGATTGCATGATCTCATTGGGGCTGGCTTCTTCGCTTTTGGGCAAACGGCTCAGCAAAGTATTGTTGTCCATGGTGCGCAAAAGCCGGTGCACATTAAAATCGCGTTTATTGCGAAAAGTAACCGGCTGCAAAATCACCAGTTTTTCGGGGTAATTTCGTAAATCGCCAAACAGTTTGTTTATTTCCGACGGCCGCACGCCAATAAATTCATCCCGATTCAGGTGTTTCGGATGAATACTTCCTATCGGATACACAACAAAAGCATTCAAAAATATTGGCGCTCTGTTTGCAAACTCTTTTCCCGAATGCAGATGAAAAGTAAGGTGCTCATTCAATTCCCGGAAACCCTGGTTGTTTTTTGCAATGCCAATGTATTTTTGCCTGGCACCGTTTCTGAAATCGATGCCCAGAACAGGTTTTAAATCTTTTCCCTGGCAACGCCGGATAAAATCGATGGCTGCCGATGTATTGTTAATATCGGTTAAAACCAGCGAATGGTAGTTTTTATCAATGGCTTCCTCAATCAACTGATCGATGGAAATGGTTCCAAATTTATAACTGTAATAAGTATGACAATTTAGTAGCATCTTTTTAAAAAATTAGTTTGATAAAGATTGACTCGAGATTGATGATGATTGATGGGATAAAGCCATAAAAATCAACCTTTTTCAATCTCATTCAATCATTTCAATCCTGTTTCTTTTCATGTCTCACATCCTTCGGTGTGCCGGAATAACCGGCGGCTGTCCGTTAAACGGGTTGCTCATTTGCCCAATTCCTCGGGTTCCCAGAGTAGATGCGCGCCGAACAGCATTCTGCCCGAAACGGTTACGCATTTTATCCATTTGCTGATACAATTTTATCAGGTTGGCATTGTCTTCAAACAATCGCATTTGGTAACTTCCTCCAACCAGGTGACTAAACCGTACGCCCACTAAACGCACCAAAACCCGCCGGTTGTAAAGCTGATCGAAAAGTTCCATGGTAGTGGCAATCAGCGTGTGATCGAGCGAAGTGTAGGGTATTCGTTTTTGCCGGGTGCGGGTGTCGAAATCGGAATAACGAATGGTTACCGTAACACACGAAGTAAGTTTGTTGCCGTTGCGCAGATAAAAAGCCAGTTTTTCCGCCATGGCCAGCAACAGTTTTTTTAGCGCCTGTACATCAATGGTATCCTTCTCAAAGGTTAGCGACGACGAAATGGATTTGCGCTCGTGGTAAGGTTCCACCAGCGAATTATCAATTCCCTGCGCTTTTTTCCAAAGGGCAATTCCGTTTTTTCCCATCACTTTTTCCATCAGTTCAATGGGCATTTCCTGAATGGTTTTTACGTAGCGAACGCCCATACTCAGCAACAGCTTGTAAGTCTGGTCGCCCACCATCGGAATCTTTTTTACCAGCAGGGGAGCCAGAAAATTCTTTTCCTGCCCGCTTTCTATTTTTAAGTGGTTGTTGGGTTTTATTTCACCCGTTGCCACTTTCGATACCGTTTTATTTGTTGAAAGCCCAAAGGAAATAGGCAGCCCCGTTTCACGAATTATCCGCTTCCGCAACTCCTGCGCCCACAAATACGAACCGTAAAATTTATCCATTCCACTTACATCGATGTAAAATTCATCGATGGAAGATTTCTCGTACAGCGGCGATTCCTCTTTTATAATGTCAGTTATACTTTCTGAAAACTTGCTGTAAACCGAACTGTTCCCTTTTACCACAATTGCCTCGGGGCAAAGCCGCCGTGCCATTTGCATGGGCATTGCCGAATGCACACCGTATTGCCGTGCCTCGTAACTACAAGCCGCCACCACTCCCCGCCCACTGGTACCGCCAACCAGTACAGGTTTTCCGTTCAACTCCGAGTTTAATAAACGCTCGCAGGAAACAAAAAACGTATCTAAATCTATATGTACTATGTTTCTATTCATTAAAATGACAATAATGTCGTCAATATTTCGACTATAATTTAGTCATTTTTATTATATTTGAAAAAGAAAGTTGGAAGATTGAAGTTGGAAGAAAAACTTTTTGCACCGTGCTTTAGCCCGGTGATTGTGAGACACAATGCAGAAACGGCTTTAGCCTTTAAGTTTAAAGTTATGTCATACGTAAAAATTTGGATTCATGCTGTTTGGACAGTAAAAAACAGAGAACCAGTTATTTCACAAGAGAAAAGAAAAATACTTTTTGAGCATATCCATAAAAATGCGCTTGAGAAAGAGATACCAATGGAAGTTGTCTATGGATACAACAACCATGTACATTGTCTTTTTCGGTTAAAGAATGACCAAACAATTGAAAAGGTTATGCAATTAATCAAAGGTGAGTCATCTTTTGGGTTCAATAAAAATACAGACAACCACCCGAAACTAATCTGGCAAAAAGAATATTTTGCTGTCAGTGTTAGTGAATCGCAGGTAAACGCAGTAAGAAAGTATATTCAAAATCAGGAAGAACATCATAAAAAGAAAACCTGGGAGGAAGAATATCAGGAGTTTATTCAGAAATATGGATTTAATGTATTTAAAGGCTAAAGCCTAATTTGTATTGATAAACCATAAACACCAAGCTAAAGCATGGTGTAAAATAAGAATAGCATCGACAATCGGTAAAATGAAAATACAAAAGAAATTTTTACACCGTGGCTTTAGCCCGGTAATTATAAAGCAACAACAGAAGTGGCTTCAGCCATTAAAATTGCAACAAATATTCTCAAATAGTAAAGGCTAAAGCCGATTGATATTGATAATTACATTCGCCAAGCTAAAGCATGGCGCAAAACAAAAAAACTATGTACTTCGCACAAAACTTAAAATTTCTTAGAACGCGTCGCCAAAAATCGCAAATGGATTTGGCTGCCGAACTGGAACTTACCCGCACTACCCTTTCGGGCTACGAAAAAAATGTACAGCCCCCTTTTCGCGTACTCATAAAAATAGCAGAGTATTTTAACATTTCGCTGGATGCACTTATAAAATACCAGCTTGAAGTATTGTCCGAGTTTCAGCTTTCGCAAATTGAAAAAGGTTTCGACGTAGATATTACCGGAAATAAATTGCGTTTGCTCACTATTTCGGTGGATAACGAAGGAAAAGAAAACATTGAAATGGTTCCGGTAAAAGCACAGGCCGGCTATACAAACAGTTATGGCGATCTTGACTTTATTTCAGGGCTGCCAAAATTTAAACTTCCTTTTTTGCCTGAAGAAAAAACCTACCGCACTTTTCAAATCCAGGGCGATTCGATGCTACCCATAAAAGAAGGTTCGTGGGTAACCTGTTCGTTTGTGGAAAACTGGAGCCACATAAAAGACGGCAAAGCCTGCATTGTTGTAACCAAAGACGAGGGAATTGTTTTTAAACTGGTTTACAAACGATTAGAAGATAAAAATTTCCTTTTGGTTTCCTCCAACCGGAATTATTCGCCCTATGAAATTCCGGTTTCACAACTTTTGGAAATATGGCAATTCGAAACGGTAAATAGTTTCGAAACAGAACCATAAATTACCGCACTTATACAAAGGATTAAACCCTGATATTGTATTTTAGTCTGATAATAAGTAAACCAAAATGAAACAACTATGAAAACCAGGCTAACTTTCACCATTCTTTTTACATTTTTTCTTGCTTCAATCGGCTTTTCTCAAAACATCGATGCTGATAACTGGGCTCAATGGCGCGGTCCGCTGGGAACCGGTGCAGCCATAAAAGGCAATCCACCGATTGAGTTCAGTGAAACTAAAAACCTGAAATGGAAAACAGAAATACCGGGGAAAGGACACGCAACTCCAATTGTTTGGGAAGATAAGATCATTGTTCAGACTGCTGTTCAAACTGATGAAAAAATTGAACTGGAAGAAAAAGAAGAAAGCGAAGGTCAACGCAGAATGTCGGGCACGAAAACCGACCTGATACATGAGTTCAAAGTAATTTTAGTAAATCGGGAAAACGGCAAAATTGAATGGGAAACCACAGTTGCACGCGAATTACCGCAGGAAAGCACCCACGATTTGGGCAGCTGGGCATCCAATTCGCCTTGCACCGATGGTGAATACATTTATGCTTATTTTGGTTCGCGCGGTTTATTCTGCCTCGATTTTGAGGGCAACATAATCTGGAAACGCGATTTTGGACAGATGGAAAAGCGTATGAGTTTTGGGGAAGGTGCCTCACCTTACCTTTACGGTGACCGGATTTTTATTCAGTGGGATCATGAAGGAGAATCGTTACTGTTTGCCATAAATAAAAAAACAGGCGAAGACATTTGGAAGTTGGAGCGCGACGAGCGTACTTCGTGGTCGACACCATTTGTTATTGAAGCCAACGGAAAAACCCAGGTAATTACAAGTGCCACAACAAACGTTAGAAGCAACGATTTTGAAACCGGAGAACTCCTTTGGACCAGTACCGGATTAACGGCAAATGTAATTCCAAATCCGGTTTATGCCGATGGAATTTTGTTTGTAATGAGTGGTTTTAGAGGAACTGCCCTGCAAGCCATTGATTTAACTACTGCCCAAGGTGATATTAGCGAAACCAAGAGCATTTTATGGAAACACGAAGGAGAAACACCCTATACTCCAAATCCGGTTTTAATGGATGGAAAGCTTTATTTTTTGAGGGTAAATAATGGCTATATTTCATGCCTCGATGCAAAAGACGGAACAATCAACTACTCCAAACAAAAACTGGAAGGTATCAGTTCCATATTTTCGTCGCCAACCGGAGTGGCCGATCGAATTTACATTGCTGCTAAAGATATTTGCCTGGTAATTAAGGCCGGTAACAACTTTGAGATACTATCATCAAATACTCTGGATGATAACTTTCATGCATCGCCAGTAGTTGTTGGCAATCAACTTTTGTTACGTGGATTTAAATCGCTCTACTGTTTTGAAGAGGAATAAGCAAAAATATTATCGCTAGTATTATTTATTGCATATCAACATTTAACCACCATTTTGTAAATGTTTGCTGAGTTTCATTTAGGTACACCAGTTCACCAATCTGCGGAGTTACCAATGGAATTGTATTCTTATTCAATTCAGTAATTCGTTTTAATGGTTCGTCCCAGGCATGATTTGCCAGCGCAAATTTTCCTGAATGTACCGGAAAAATCCGTTTTGCATTCAGATCAACGGCAGCCTGTAAAACCTGTTCCGGCATCATGTGAATGTATTTCCACGCTTTATTGTACTGACCGTTTTCCAGGATTGCCAAATCGATGGGGCCGTATTTTTTGCCAATTTCTTTAAAATGAGCATCGTATCCGCCATCGCCTCCAATAAAAATCTTTTTACCTGGTGTTTCCAATAAAAACGATACCCAAAGCGATCTTTTGTGTTTTAAACCACGTCCCGAAAAATGGCGGGCCGGCGTACAATAAAAACGAAATCCATCGTCTAAAAGAACATCTTCAAACCAATCGGTCTCAACAATTTTTGAAGTTTCAAATCCCCATTTCTCAAAATGAGTTCCAACACCTAAGCCGGTAATAATTCTGTTTGTTTTAGGTTTCAGCTCCAGAACCGTTTTATAGTCCAAATGATCCCAGTGATCATGTGTTATTACCAAATAATCAATTTCAGGAATGTCGTCCGGCTGGTAAAAATTACTTCCGTCGAATGCTTTTACATTAAATGAAAAAGGTGACGCAGAACCACTAAAAACCGGATCGACAAGAATCTTTTTCCCATCGATTTGTATAAAATACGATGAATGCCCAAACCAAACAATTACATCCTCATTCGGATTTAAAGAATGCAAATCGGTTTTAATGGATGGAATTGGATTTTCGGGTCTTTTGTTTTTTGAAAAGAAGAGTTCTTTAAGCATTGTCGAAAACCTCGCTTCTTCCGACATTTGAGGTGTTTCACTCAAATTCTGAAATTTACCGTCTTTAAAATTTGGCGACTTTTTTATTCGTTCAAAACGTTCGCCTTTTGGTATAGCCCCAAACTTATTTTGGTTTGTAATGGCAATAACAAGTACTACAATTACTACCAGTAAAATTATTATCGTATTCATAAATGCTTTCAAAATCTAAAAATTAATGTGTATTAAAACTACAAAACACGTATGACGCAAAAATGTTAAATAATAATCTTACATAAGTATAAAACCACATGAAATGATACAAATTAATCGCGAATTGAGGGATTGGACTCTTCGGGGAAGAAAGTTTGAAAAAAAGTAAGGGCTTCACTAAAAGTGAAACCCTTACTAAAACTAATTATTAATTCTACTAAAATTCAAATTCAACAAATTTTCCAAAGCTTTGATACTTTTCGTAGAGTGCTTTGTATTTCTCTACGTTTTCAGGAATCGGATGATATTCAGTTTCGATACCTCCACCCATATTTTTCTGAGCTTCAGAAGTATTTGAATAAACTCCGGCAGCAACAGCAGCAGCCATTGCTGTTCCCAGTGCACAAGCTTGTTCCGAACGGGCAACTTTAATTGGCATATCCAAAACATCGGCAACAATTTGCATTACCAGTTTCGATTTTTTAGCCACACCACCCAGTGCAATTACTCCGTCAATACGAACACCTTCTGAAATAAAACGATCGTTAATTGCTCTTGAACCAAAGGCTGTTGCTTCAACCAAAGCACGGAAAATGCGTGGCGCATCCGATCCAAGGTTTAAGCCTGCAATTGCCCCTTTTAAAGCCTGGTTGGCATCAGGAGTACGACGACCATTCATCCAGTCGAGCGCTACAATTCCGCTTTCTGCAATTGGAATTTTTTCTGCCTCAACACTTAATTTTGCTATTATCTTATCCGAAGTTTCGTCTATTAATTTCTGTTTGGTTGCTTCATCAATTAATTCCGATTCGGCCAAAATGTTTTTTAACGGCCATTCAAGAAGTCGCTTAAACCATGCATAAATATCGCCAAATGCCGATTGACCGGCTTCCAGTCCCATCATACCGGGGATAATTGAACCATCAACTTGTCCGCAAATACCGTTTACCAGTTTATCACCCACTTCTTCCATTGGAGCAATCAACATATCGCAGGTAGAAGTACCCATTACTTTTGAAAGGTAATACGGCTCAATTTCTGCTCCAACAGCACCAAGATGCGCATCGAAAGCACCAACGCCAATTACAACATCGGTTGAAAGTCCTAATTTTTCTGCCCATTCAGCAGATAATTTTCCTGCTGCCACATCGCAGGTATATGTTTCTTTGTAAAGTCTGTCTTTTAATCCCGAAAGCAGCGGATCAAGCTCTACCAAAAATTCTTCAGCCGGTAATCCGCCGAAAGCTTCGTGCCACATTGCTTTATGCCCGGCAGCGCAACGACTGCGTTTTAATGTTTTTGGATTCGTATCGCCGGTTAAAACAGCAGGAATCCAGTCGCAATGTTCCACCCACGAATAAGCAGCGCGATACACACCGGCATCTTCGCGAATTACGTGGAGCAACTTCGCCCAAAACCACTCCGACGAGTAAATACCACCTTCAAATTTGGTAAAATCCACCTCCCATTTTTTGGCCAGTTCATTAATCTGATCTGCCTCTTTTACTGCGGTGTGGTCTTTCCACAAAACAAACATGGCGTTTGGATTTTCCTCAAAACCGGCAGTTAACGCCAGTGGTGTTCCTTTTTCGTCAACTGCAACCGGAGTAGAACCGGTAGTGTCAACCGAAATTCCAACTACATTTTCAGCAACGCCTTCCGGACACTGTTTTAACGCTTCAACTATCGTGTATTCCAAACCTTCCAAATAATCTTTCGGATGTTGACGGAATTGGTTGTTTGGAGCATCGCAATACATTTGTTTTTGCCAGCGCGGATAGTTAAAAACTACACTGGCCACTTCTTCTCCAGTTTCTACATTTACAATTAAAGAACGAACCGAGTCCGAACCATAATCTAAGCCGATTGTATATTTTGCCATAACAATTTATTATTGATTAGTATTTTTGATTTTCTTAAAATTTTGAACTTTAAACATTGAACTTTGAACTGATTTCTATTGTCCGTAATACGCGTTTTTACCGTGCTTACGCAAAAAATGTTTGTCGAGTAATACCTGATCCATTGTTGTTTCGGGATTGAGCTGAAATGTTCTGAATGTCATTTTTGCGACCTCTTCCATAACAACAGCGTTGTGTACTGCATCGTGCGCATCTTTTCCCCACGAAAACGGGCCATGATTGTTCACCAATACTCCCGGAACTGAATCTGCATCCATATCCTTAAAACGGTCAACAATTACTTTTCCTGTTTCCAGTTCGTATTCACCTTCAATTTCTTCTTTGGTCATTTTGCGTGTGCAAGGAATTTCGCCATAAAAATAGTCAGCTTGTGTTGTTCCAACTGCCGGAATACCTTTACCTGCCTGTGCCCAGCTGGTTGCCCACTCGGAATGCGTGTGAACCACACCTCCAATATTTTCGAACTGGCGATACAAAACCAAATGCGTTGGTGTATCGCTTGAAGGCTTTAAGTTTCCTTCTACAACTTGTCCGTAAAGATTTAGCACAACCATATCTTTGGGCTTCATTTTTTCGTACGAAACACCACTTGGTTTAATTACTACCAATCCTTTCTCTCTGTCAATTCCACTTACATTTCCCCATGTAAAAATTACCAGACCATGTTTAACAAGGTCGAGATTGGCCTGGAATACTTCTTCTTTTAATTTTTCGAGCATGATATTTTAACTTCTTTCTGCCGTTTATTACTGTTACAAATTAACCGCAGTTCTAATTTATAAATCTGTTTACTGTTTAAACCACATTAGGTTTTATTCTACCGGTTCAAATACTGCCACAAAACCGCCACCGGCCTGCATTTTTATTTTTACCGAATCGTCTTTTCCAACTCTACGTTCAGCTTTTTCAGCCGATTCAGCATCCTGTTTTGTTTTTTTGTTATCCGAAAAACTGGTCATTTTAAATTCTCCTTCGGGTAAAAAGTCGAGTGTAATTTCCAACTCCCTGGCTTCGCTGTTTGTCATTGCACCAACAAACCAGTTTTTGCCACTTCGTCGAGCCATTGTAATGTACTCGCTAATTGCACCGTTTAAAACTTTTGTATCATCCCAAACCGCTTGTACTTTTTGAAGAAATTCTACTCCAACTTCTCCCTTGTAATTATCAGGATGATCGCATGCAACAGTGTAAGGGCTGTCGTAAATTACAAACTGCGCCAGGGTATTACAGCGTGTTCCCAACACATTTGCCGGTGTACCGTTCAAAAATTTATCCGGATTTCTGTTTAAAAAACCACCCGGAGTAAAATCCATTGGTCCTGCCAGCATTCTGGTAAATGGTAAGGTACACATGTGTTCGGGAGTAACCCGCAACGACCATTTATTGTATTCGTTGCCCATCACTCCCTCGCGGGTCATCAGGTTCGGATAAGTACGACGCCACCCTGTTGGTTTATACGCACCGTGAAAATCGACCATTAAATGATATTTTGCAGCAGTTTTAACAACCCGGTGATACCAGTTTACCATTGCCTGGGCATCGCTATCCATAAAATCTATTTTAATTCCGGCAATCCCCCATTTTTCATACAAAGCACAGGCTTCTTCAAAATCAAAACGGTCTACATCGGTGTTGTACATCCACAACCAGCATTTTACGTTTTTACTTTTGGCATAATCGAGTATTTCAGGCATGTTCAATTGAGGGGCTACTGTTTTAATATCTGCCTTTTCGGTATTAAATTCACCATACCATTGCCAGTCGATTAACATATACGGCCAACCCATTGAAGCGGCCAGATCAATGTATTCAAGAATTACAGATTGTTCCATTTTAACTTCACCACTCCACCAATGATCCCAGGCACTAATTCCGGGTTTAATCCACGATGGATCTTCAATGGCACAGGGCTCATTCAAATTCTGAACGATTTCCGATTCAACCAGTTTACCCGGAGCATCACCGATCATAATAACTCTCCAGGGTGTTTTATGAGGTGTTTTAAAAACGACTTTATCGCTATTTTCAGCCTGTCCTTTTGCGGGAGCCAATGCACTGCGTAACGTTAAACCATTCGATCGGGTATCAGTTTTCAGGTACATTCCGGCATAATCCACCAATGCAGCCTCTGTAATTGCAACATAACATTCGTCTGTCACCTTAACCGTCATTGGCAAACCGATTACCATTTCAGATGTAATGTCCGCAATTTTACGTTCAAAAAATTCTACTTCCTGCGAAGTGGTATAACTTCCGTAATTCACAGCCCAGCACGTAAAATCGCCAGAAAAGTTAAACTGAGTCAATTCATTGGTAATTACATTCTCCCGTTCACCAAATTGTTCCGGAAATTCAGTTCTAAATGCTATCCCATCGTTAAATGCGCGAAACTCCAGTGTCATTTTTCGTTGAGGAAATTTAGTTTCCTGAGTTTCTATTCGTAATGCTTTGTAATTGTTCCTGATTCTATCAAATCGTTTTAGTACCGGAGTCCAGGTTTCGTCTGTTGAATATTCTTTAAATGATAAAACCTCCAGTTTATTGCCTATTGGAGGTGCCTGCTTAAAAGTAAAACCAAGGGTTGACGGGCTGATTATTTTTTCACCATTGAAACTTATGGTATAGTTAATCTCGTTATCGACCGAAACATTCACAACTATACTCCCATCAGGTGATTTTAGTTCATAGTTCATTGCACCGGCCACTAACGTGAGAGATACTATTAATACTGAGAACAGGATAGTTCTACACATGATTAGTTTTATTTAATTATTGAATTAGGTTTTCAATTCATTTAAAGTGTAAATATAACACTTATAAATTAAATGCAAAATAAATTTACAATTTGTAATACCTAAATCAAATAAAACATGAAATAAAAAACAAAGAAAGCCTGCTTGTTACAACAAGCAGGCTTTCAACTATTAAATCCATTCAACTATTAATTATGCAATTTTAATATCAACCGGCGCCTTTGGTAAAGCTTCCTCCTTTTTAGGTAGATTAAGAACTAAAATACCGTTCTCAAATTTTGCTTCAATTTTTTCGGTATCCACCGATTTTGGCAGCTTGTATTGTTTTTCAAAATTATAGACTCCAAATTCGCGGTGTGCATATTTGTACTCTACCGCTTTTTCTTCTTTCTCTTTGTCAACTTTAATGGTTAAAATGTTATTGTGCACATTCAGATTTACATCCTCTTTAACAAAACCCGGAAGTAAAACTTCGATTTTGAAATCTTTTTCAGTTTCAAATACATTTGTGGCTGGTTTTGCCCCATTTTTTACGTATTGTTCACTGTAATCGTTTTTAAAGAAGTTGTTAAATAACTCATTAACTAAAACGTTGTTTGCGTTGTACGCTGGATTGTGAAATTTTACTAAACTCATGACTATTTCTCCTTTTTCTTTTAATTATTTTGTTTAAATATTTTGTTATCAAATTCACAATCCATAAATCAATTCCTGTTCCATCAGAATAAATCGGACAAAATTTATCCAATTACCTCATTTTTACCAGTCATTTTGTCACATCACAGCACTTTTGCACGCACATATGTCATCTTATGTGGTTTCCTAGATATATAGTCCGATGATTCTACTCCTCAATTTATTGTTTACCTTTGCGGAAATTTTGCAAACAATGAGGATAGATATAATTACTGTACTACCGGAAATATTAGAAGGTCCGTTTAATCATTCAATCATAAAAAGAGCCAAAGAAAAGGGGCTTGCCGAAATTCATCTCCACAACTTGCGTGATTATTCGGAAAACAAACACAAAAAAGTTGACGACTATTCATTTGGGAAAGGTGCAGGAATGGTAATGGCAATTCAGCCGATAGAAAAAGCAATTGAAACTTTAAAGGCTGAACGAAATTACGATGAGATTATATTTACGACTCCTGACGGAGGTGTTTTTAATCAAAGGGAGGCAAATTCCCTTTCGCTCAAAGAGAATATTATTATCCTTTGCGGGCATTACAAAGGAATTGACCAGCGAATTAGAGATACCTATATAACCAAAGAAATTTCGATAGGTGATTACGTGCTAACCGGTGGCGAATTGGCTGCTGCAATTATTACAGATAGTGTGGTTCGCCTTTTGCCGGGAGTACTTGGCGATGAAACTTCTGCCCTAACCGATTCGTTTCAGGATAATCTTTTAAGCCCACCTGTTTATACCAGGCCGGCCGAATACAAGGGATTAAAAGTGCCTGAGGTTTTATTAAGTGGCAACGACAAACTGGTTGACGACTGGAAACACGAGCAAGCCATTGAAAGAACTAGAAAGTTAAGACCTGATTTGTATAAAAAATACTTAGGCGAATAGTCAACTATGAAACCTCCCCTCCCTCCCCCAAAAGTATGTTTGATTGAAAAACATTCGGAGAACAAAAGTTCCAAATTAATTCTGATTATTGGTGTTTTTCACGGAGAAGAGCCACAAGGCGAATATGCAATAGAAAGATATTTACGTGAGAATGATCTTTCGAAACGAAACAACACACTTCTTTTTATTCCCTGCCTCAATCCGTGGGGAAAAGAACGTGGAATAAGAACCAATAGTAATGGTGTTGATTTAAATCGGAATTACCCGACTAAAAACTGGAAACTTACTGATAAAGACGAAAACTATTCGGGCGATTCGCCAGGTTCCGAGGCAGAAACAAAGTTTATGATAGAACTTTTGGATAAAGTAAAGCCAGACATCATTTTAACTTTGCATGCTCCGCTAAAATGCATCAACTTTGATGGGCCAACTGAAAAAATAGCTGAGAAAATTGCTAAAATTTGCAACTATCCGGTTATAGAAGATCTTGGCTATCCTACTCCCGGCTCATTTGGTACATACTGTGGTATTGAACGAAATATTCCGACAATTACGCTGGAATATGATATTAAGGAAGCGAATGAAAGCATCTACAGTAAATCAAAAATGGTTTTCGACTTTCTTTCAAAGTTCTAAAAACATTTAAAACCTTCTGCAAATCCCACTATACGGGCAATACTGACATTTTTCAATGTGCTCGGTTTGTTTAAATGTATTTCTCTCTGAATAAATTTCCGTAACCAGTTGTTTTAAATTGATTTCGAAATCTTCTTTGAGATCCTCAAATAAAACATCGTTTTTATTGAGTTTAACATTTGGCGAAAATGATTCGGAAAACAGACTTCTTAAACTATAAATTGCAGGTTGGATAGCCTCGTTTGATATATTTTCTGACAGTCCCCACGAATAAATCAAAGCCTGCAAGATCTCTTTTTTGGGCTTTTTAATCTCAGCGTCAAAAAGATCTTCAATTTTCGAAAAACCCAGCGATTCAACATTTCCGGTTTTATAGTCCAACACTCGCAACTGGCCATCCACTTTGTCAACCCGGTCAATTTTTCCACCAATACACAAATTGGTTTTGGCCCCGTTTAACTCCAGCTCAATCCATCTTTTGTACTTTTCTTCCAGACTAATAACCGAAAAGGGAGCAATCGCTAAATCAACCCGCAAAAGCTGTTTCAAATATGTTATTGCATTCTCAAAAATCAGTAAAGTTTTTCCCTGCAACTTTACAGGCCCTTTAATGGGTTTTTTCTTTTTTAAATAGTGTATGGCAATTTGTTTGGTAATTTCATTTTCAAGACGCACCCGATCCTTCAACATATTTTCGAGATCGGTTTTATTTACCACTTTCCCCACAAATGGTTTGTACAATTCTTCCAGCGTATCGTGAAAGATATTTCCAAAAACCACTCCATCAATTTCCTCTTTTACCTCATCGGGTTCCGGCAAATTCACCACATAACGAAAATAAAATTTAAGCGTACAATGCAAATAGGTATTTATAGCACTTGGAGAAAGCGGATGTTCCTCCGAATTGTTTTCAAGCAATTTTTGCACAACATCTTTCGAACTCTTTATTTCTATGGACTGAACAGGATCGTTGGCAAATACAAAATCCAGATTTTTCATTTCCGGTTTATGAATCGAATCGTATTGCAACTGATAACCGTAACGGCTCAACTCACCTGTACCGATTCCTTCTTTTACAACACTATAAGTTGCAGTAATATTTCTTGCACGCTGAATAAGCCGGTAAAAATAATACCCATACATTGCATCCTGCTCGTCGATACCCGGCAAGCCAAAACCCTTGCGAATATTAAAGGGAATAAACGAAGGTGCAGTAAACTTTCGCGGCCACTTGTTTTCATTCAAACCCAGTACAATCAAATTCTCAAAATCGAGACAACGGGTTTCCAATATACCCATCACCTGCAATCCGCTTAATGGCTCGCCTTCAAATGCCACTGAAACCTGACCTAAATACTGCGAAAACAGGCGAAAATATACAGCTTCATTAATCTCTCTTTTTTGCGAATCGATTACACCTTTTACAACAATACCAAGCTTTTCAACGGCCTGGTAAATGGAATAAATTATCTCCAGCAACATGGCGTTATTGACTTCAGACGCTTTAAACTGTTGATGCAACATGCCCAAAACTTTCAAAAAATAATGACTGTATTCTTCCACTTTTTCGGGCAAAAGAAATATTTGCTTGTAAAGCGGTGCAAAATCTATTTTACTAAGGTCAACCGTAATGCTGTTTGTCCGTTTTAACTCAGCTACAAATGCTTTGCTTTTTTCTGATTCCGAATCACCAAGCAATTGATGGTTTAAAACATCGGTTACGTAACGATGATAGGCAACAAAACCACTTCCCTCTTTTCGTTTGTTTTTAAGCAGCGTAACCAACAACATCAAAAAACCGTGAATTACCGAGTTTCGAACAGAATAGCCCATGGTAACATTTACTGTTCCAATGTTTTCAGGAATTGCTCCCATTGCTGAAAACAGGAGTGATTCATCGGCTAAAACCACTGCGGTATTATCAAATTTCTCCTTATAATCCAACCTCGTTTCCGTCAGAAAATTTGGAATTTGTTGCGACTGCCCGTACACCGACGAAACGGCAACCAGCTTTATATTCTTTCGTTGACTAAAAATTTCGGTATTTAATTCAAAATCGTCAGGTGGCGGAAATTCGACCAGGTTTGTACGCAAAAAATAACCGGCCTCATTTTGAATGTCTTCCAGATAAGACTTATCGAAGTCCCATAAAAATTCAGCTTTACCCAAATTCACCAAGTGCGTAAAAAACTTCTTTTCACAAGTGTTTAGGGCATTCAAACCAATTATATAGTATTTTTTATACTTAAATTCCAGTTCAGCACTGTCCAGATTCTCAACTACTGTGCGATCAACCATCCCGGGAAAAGCGAGATCGTCCTTTTGCAATTCCTTTTTAAAATCAACATAAACAGGGAAAAGCTTATCCCATATAAAAGTGTATTTTTCCTGAAATCCTTTTTTATCGACAACCGCCATACTTCCCCAAAACTGCTCCAGCGCTTTTTTTTGCTCGGGAGTGAGGTAATCAAAGATCGATTCAATTTCCTTTAAATCGGAGATATTTGTAAAAACATCTTTGGCATTTACCAGATAACGATCTATGTCGTTAAAATCGGCCAGCAAAATTTCGCCCCAAAAATAAAACTCATCAAAGGTTTCTGTGGTTTTGGTATGTTTTCTAAAAACATCGTATAATATGGAAATTAACTGTAATTTTTCTCCTTTGTGCAAATCAGAATAGGATGATATCAGCTCATTTACAGTGGTGGTTTTAGGGCCAACAACCGGCCGTTTAATCACATCCTGCATATATTGGGTAAAAAAAGCGCCCGACCTGCGGTTAGGAAAAACCAGACAAAGTTCATTCAATTCATTAGAATGCTTCTGATAAATATAATTAGCACATTGAGAAAGAAATCGTTCCATTAAAATGAGTTTCGAGCCTGCTTTGTGGCAGACAGGTTGAAAGTTTAAAGTTCAGAGTTTAACCCGAATTTACAAGCAATTTATATAAGTTTTTATGGATTGTTAAAAAGTATTCCGGCAGACTTTTCAATTGGTTATGTTTAAAATGCCATTATTCCTGTTTCCCAAAACCGAAGCTCTTGCTACACCATAATTTTTGCTATTTTTAGGCTTCCTGACAACAATAAACCACGAGAAATGAAACATTTTATCAGCACTATTTTCTTTTTACTAGTTGGAAGCCTGGTTTTTGCCCAGGATAGGGTGACCGGTTTAACTTTTGCCACACGCAGCGAAGTTATTGCGCAAAACGGCATGGCCTGCACCAGCCAGCCTTTGGCCACGCAAGCTGCATTAGACATACTTAAATCCGGAGGAAATGCCATCGACGCAGCCATTGCTGCAAATGCAGTACTGGGCCTGGTTGAACCTACCGGAAACGGAATGGGGGGCGACCTGTTTGCCATTGTGTGGGATGCAAAATCGAAAAAACTATATGGATTAAATGCCAGTGGGCGTTCACCATACAACTTAACTTTGGATTATTTTAAAGAAAATGGCTACGAAAAAATCCCGTCACTGGGTCCGCTTCCTGTTTCGGTGCCGGGTTGTGTGGACGGTTGGTTCGAATTGCATAAAAAATTTGGAAGCAAAACCATGCATGAAATACTTAGTCCCGCCATTTACTATGCTGAAAACGGATTTCCACTTACCGAGTTGATTGCCTACTACTGGGGCAGAAGTTCTTATTTGAAAGAATATCCCGGATTTGAAGAAATTTTTATGCCGGATGGAAAAGCACCTGAGAAAGGTGAAATATTTAAAAATCTGTACCTGGCAAACACCTTTAAACTGATTGCAGAACAAGGCAGGGATGTGTTTTACAAAGGAGAAATTGCTGAAAAAATTGTTGCCTACATTCAGGAGCAAGGCGGTTTTTTAAGCATGAAAGATTTCGAAGATCATACATCGGAATGGGTAGAACCCATATCGACCAACTACCGAGGATACGATGTTTGGGAACTACCGCCAAACGGACAAGGAACTGCTGTTTTACAAATGTTAAACATTTTGGAAAACTTCGATATTGCTAAAATGGGATTCGGCACACCGGAATACATGCACACCTTTATTGAAGCCAAAAAGCTGGCCTACGAGGACCGCGCCAAATATTATTCAGACATGGATTTTAACAAGATTCCAATCGAAGCACTCATTTCAAAGGAATATGGAAAAGAAAGGGCAACGCTTATTAACGAGAATCGTTCGGCCCGGTCCTATCCTGCCGGTGAGTTGGAACAGGGAAATACCATTTACCTGACAACTGCCGACAAAGACGGAAATATGGTATCGCTGATTCAAAGTAATTACCGCGGCATGGGTTCGGGAATGACTCCGGGAAAACTCGGATTTATTTTACAAGACCGCGGCGAATTGTTTGCATTGGAAGAAGGCCACATGAATGTTTACGAACCACACAAACGCCCGTTTCACACTATAATTCCTGCATTTATTACCAAAGATGGCGAACCATTTATCAGTTTTGGTTTAATGGGAGGCGCCATGCAACCACAGGGACACGTGCAAATAGTTTGTAACCTGATTGATTTTGGCATGAATTTGCAGGAAGCCGGTGACGCACCACGAATCAGTCACGACGGATCGAGCCAGCCAACAGGTGAAAAAATGACGGACGGCGGTGTTGTTTCTCTGGAAAGTGGATTTGAATACCAAACCATTCGCGAATTAATGAGCAAAGGCCACCGCATTTCGTATGCGCTAGGCCCTTACGGAGGATACCAGGCCATATTATTCGATAAAAAGAACAAGGTATATTTTGGAGCTTCTGAATCGAGAAAAGACGGTCAGGCTGCTGGATATTAAGGATATTTACGTATGAAAACAATAAAAAAAGAGCCGTTTTCTTAATGCGAAAACGGCTCCTGTATTTTAAAATCGGGTAAATTACTTCTTGTACAGCGGATCGGCACCAATGGTACCAACTAACTCTTTAATGTATTGTTTCGATTCTACATGCTGCAACATTTCTTTCACCTTAGCCAGGCGTCCGGGAATGTCCATTGGAACAATAAGGCTCGCATTTTCTTTGTTGTCCATAAAATCTTCCAAATACCCTACTTGTGCTACATAAAAAGCAACATCGTGTTTTTGTTTCAGTTCTAAACGAGCTTTGTACCAATCGCTTTTAATTACTTCTTCCCGTTCAAACAACTTACGCAATTCCGGATCACTGATATCTTTGCCTTCATAGTGTCCATATGCCATAACATGTAACAATACTTTTAGCGGTGGAATGGCGGCTGCAACACTACCATCTTCAAAATATGGCAAGGAAGCGCGTTTCATAGCATCAGTAATATTATCAATACCATCTACGTATTCATCCATTCCCTGCAATTCAGGTTTTAACATCCGCTCGTTAAACACGGCCAGCGGCTCGTCAAACAAACGGTTCATACAACGGAAAGCAAAGTTTTTGGTAATTCGATATCCCAAACGACTGGCCAGTACTTTTTTCCCTTTGTATTCAAAATCTTCCAGTTTTTCAAGACATTTGTTTTCAATCAGTTTCTTTGGATCGCGATCTTCAGGTACCAAACGAGCCCAAATTTCAGGAATTAAGATACTAATGTCGTGATCGAATCTGTTTTCGGAACCAATGTAACCGGCAGCAGAACTAAATCCCTGGTATTCGGTAAGAATATAGGAAAGCAATGCATTATTTAAGTCGGTTGTTGGAGCAAGCATATTAAATGGTCCTTTTGTTAAAGCTCCCTCTAACCCGGCTCCGGTTGTTGATGGTGATTTACCGGTGATACTTGCAATAAAATCCATAAACAACTCAGGAAGTTCCTGGTAATGAATAGGATTGTACACACTAAGCGGACGAATGCCTGCTTCCGGGTCGGCAGGATTATTTCTTCGCCCGGGCAACACAGCATTTACAGGCCATACTACCGGATCTTTTGGTTTAATTTTCCGGTACAAACGAACACCTATTTCCCCCAGATACGCATCTTGTGTTTCCTCCTTAAAAATATTTCGTTGAAGGTAACGCGGGTTTTTTGTAGGCTCTCCATCCACAATTCGTGTATGCGAAGGCGTTACAAAATAAGTATCGTTTTCGCTATTGGCAACTTCAGTAATAAAGTCTTTTACCGGCTGAGTGTATCTTTCAAAACTAATTGCATTTTCAATCAGCTCCTGTGCGTTTTCTTTGGTTAGCGGTTCGTAATTCGTTAAAAAGGTATTGTTCTCAACAATCTCCATTTCAGCCTCTTTATCGTACCCCCGTATCACAGCTTCATCCGGACGTTGAAACAAATAACTTTCGCAGTTGGCAACCAGCTTAACACTCTTGTTGGTGTATTCCTTGTTTAAATTATTTAAACGATTTGAAGGAATTGTAATTGTTGCCGAAATATCATCTTCAGTTTGAATTTTCATTGAAGGAACAAAGTCTGATCGCAATTTGTGCAAATACCATCTTCCTTCCTGGTTAAATCCGATTCGAACATAACTGGCAGCAATTGGGTTGTGTTTGTAACGAAGTACATTCCCCGGACGTCCGTTTACAATCTCAACGGTAAACAGTTCTTTCCAGGCCATTCCTTTTTCTTCAAAACCACGGTAATGGCGCTTAACAAAAAAGGCCAGTGTACGAATGTGGTCCGGAATTTCTTCTAAGAATTTATTGTACTCATCGCTGTACTGATCAGAAGGAGTTAACAGTTTTACTGCAGATCCCAAAGCTCTTTCTTTACTAAGAAAGGGACGAGATTTACCGGAATCGTTTCTGATGTTTTTCCATCGGTGCGAGTAGTCGCGGTTAATAATCTCATCAACTTTATTTTGGGCTTCTTCCAGATTTTCGATGTAAAAAGAACCATACTTGATGGCGTTTTGCATCGATTTTGAGATTTCCGATTTTCCTCCACCCGAAACAGTACTTGGTTTATGACAGAAAATACCCTCCGGAGCAGTATCAATTATCCTCCACATTTGTTGTGTCGGATGTTTTACCAATTGAAATTTGTGTCCGGTTGGATGTACATAGGTTTTATCGGGCGAAAGTTTTAAACTGTACTCTTTCCCTTTATAGGTCCAGCTTACCGAACTCTGATCAACACTAATATCTGCGTTTTCAGGAATATAAATTACATTTTCAAATTTCTTATCGATGGCATAATTTCCTTCCTGAACTTCAATTTTATCGGCCAGCAATTTTTTTACATCATCAAAAGAATAAGGTAAATCAAATTTGTTGGTAAAGTTGGTGCCAAACACTTTGTCACTCATGTTTCCGCGCGGAAATGCAATTGCACCACCGGAATGTTCTTCTTCCACCAAACCAAAAAGGTTGGCCGAGTAACTAATCTGAGTTTTTATTTCTTTTTTAGAATAACCATAATAATTATCAGCAATTATAGTTACCACTACCCCACGCTCGTCGCGACAGGTAAGTTTAAAAGCCGATCCGTCATTGTACAGTTCATCTTTGTCTTTCCAGCACATTCCGTCGTGTTTCTGACGTTCCGACGCATCGTCGTAGTGAGGTAAACCAATGTCTTTCTTTTTTAATTTGGTTAAATGCGGTGCCAAAATAATACATCCGGTATGACCGGTCCAGTGTGTAATATCAAGAGCAGCATCGTTAATAGCCAAATTGTGATCGCCTGCATTTCCAAAAATGGTTTCAACAAAGTCGAGGTTACTCACCAGACTTCCCGGAGCAAAAAAGCGAACTTCCATACTTTTTTCACTAATTACTCCTTCAACTTCAGGGCAAACTACAGGACGTAACAGCAAGGAAACAAACACTTTGGCTTTGTTTTCCTGTTTTGATGTAAATGGCAGTAATTTTAAATCTTCAGGCGGATTTACCGCGGCATTTAACATGTGTGCGAAAGTAATTTTCGGCACTTCCTTTTTATCCAAAGGAACCGGTAATCCTCCGCGAACAATATGAAAGGTACCTTTAGTAGTACGCTTATCTGCTGCAGGATTGTTCAGAATTCCCTGTTTCAGACGATAAGAACTTACCAGGTCGCTCTTAAACTCATTACCATCCGGAGGCAAACTAAGCTCGCGCGCCATTCCTTTTTGGTTTAAAACCAACGTTTCGCTTGGCAAACGAAATTCCTTATCAAACTCTACTTCTTTCAAATAATCATCAATAAAGTTTTGAATTCGGGTGTCGGCGGGCGAAAGATGGTCGCTCAACAAACGCGATTTCTCGCGGAAACTACTAATTAAACCTTCAGTTAATGACTGAAATTTAGCATTGGCATATTTAGTACCCGAATCTGAATCATCAGCAAATAAAGGTTGACCAAGCGACGCCAGTTGTAAATTGATGTACTGGATCATGTCGCGACGATCTCTTTTCTTTAGTTTGATGGGTGCGTTATTATTACTCATATAAAACTTTTTTAGTACTTACTTTAACAAAAATACGGATTAGAAGTTTGAAAGAGAATAGTAAGACAGGTTTGATAGGAAGATTTAACTATTTATCTATGCTGCCAAATTCGGGAAACATTTCGTGAAAGCTCCTGCCAATCGCCGAAGTCAAAGTTTTTCGAACTCTTAATCAAAGGCGAATCTTTTTAATTTAAACATTCGTTTACATTCTTATAACATTTTTTTTAAATAGAAATTCAAATAAAAAGATGATTTATAACACAATATTGAACACGTTAGGTATGATAACTATCATAATCAATTGGATGGCGGCATTTTTTTTATGCGATACTTTTATCGGCGATTTATATCTATAAAAATTGTTAAATACTATGAAAAATCTAAATTTTAGGAAAACAGTTGTTTTAGCGCTGGTGAGCCTTTTTGTATCTGTTCAGGTAATGGCTACCGATGGATACTTTAGCACTGGCTACGGAACTATTAACAAAGGTTTGGCAGGAGCAGGAATAGCCTTTTACCAGGGCTCATTAATTAATGGAAACCCTGCAGGAGCAGCATTCTTAGGCAATAAATACCAACTTGGAGTTGGCTTATTTAATCCAAATCGTCAGTACACAGTTGCAGGAAACCCTTCGGGCATGGAAGGTACTTTTGGTTTAATGCCCGGTACCATTGAAAGCGACAGCAAACTTTTTGTAATTCCATCGCTTGGAGCCAACTGGATGTTGAATGAAAAATCGGCAATTTCGGCTGCCCTTTTTGGCAATGGAGGAATGAATACCAATTATCCAACAGCCACATTTTATGATCCATCTTCTGAAACCACAGGTGTTAACCTGATTCAGATGTTTGGAAATGTAACTTTCTCGCAAAAACTGGGAGAGAAACACAGTATTGGTGTTACCGGTGTGGTTGCTTATCAAACTTTTGAAGCCAACGGCTTACTTTCTTTTGGTGCTTTTTCATCAAATCCGGCTGCCCTTTCGGGTAACGGAACCGACAGTGGTTTTGGCTACGGATTTAAAATTGGTTACCTGGGTCAGTTAACCGACAATTTCTCAATTGGCGTTATGTACCAGTCGCAGGTATTTATGAGCGAATTCGAAGATTATGCCGGTCTTTTTGCAGAGCAGGGAGCCTTTAACATTCCATCGAGCTGGACAGCCGGTTTCTCGTGGGAAGTTGTGGAAGACTTTACCGTAATGGCCGATGTAAAATCAATTATGTACAGCGAAATAAATTCGATTGGAAATCCAATGTTACCCAATTTAATGACCAGCCCGCTTGGAACAGACGAAGGCGCCGGTTTTGGATGGGAAAACGTTATGGTATATAAAGTTGGTTTAAACTATGCAGGTATCGACACATGGGAATTCAGAGGTGGTGTTTCAATCGGTCAAAATCCGGTACAGGAATCGGAAGTAATGTTTAACATTTTGGCTCCGGGTGTAGTTCAAAATCAAATTTCGCTTGGTTTATCAAAAGAAGTTGGTAAAAGCGGAAACCAGTTTCATGTAGCAATGAACTACGCATTAAACAATAGCGTTAAAGGCGCAAACCCAATGGATCCTCCATCGGGACAAACCATTGAAATTGAAATGAACCAGTTTGAATTGGAATTGGGTTTTTCTTTCTAAAAGAATTTTCATTACTGAGTTAAGTAGAATATATTAAGTAAAAGGCCTGTTTGCAAATATGTAAACAGGCTTTTTTCTGTTTAAAACTTTGGTGAACACTTCCGCGAGTAATGTGTATTTATTATTTTAACCGCAAAAATAAATCAATAAGAATGAAGATTATCTCGTGGAATGTGAACGGAATTCGTGCCGTGGCCAAAAAGAATTTTTTTGAAGATTTTAAATCGATGAATACTGACATTTTGTGTTTGCAGGAAACAAAAGCGCAAGACGATCAGGTGGCGGAAACTCTCGCGCAAATAGAAGGTTACTTTATTTATTCAAGTTCGGCCGAAAAAAAAGGCTACTCCGGAACGGCAATTCTTTCAAAACAGGAACCGCTAAGTGTTTCGCGTGGTATTGGAATTGAAGAGCACGATACTGAAGGGCGGGTTTTAAACCTCGAATACAACGATTTTTTTCTGGTTGATGTGTACGTCCCAAACTCAGGCAGCGAATTAAAACGACTTGAGTACCGTCAGGAATGGGACAAAGCATTTTTCGATTACCTGAAAGAGCTTGAGAAAACAAAGCCGGTTGTTGTTTGCGGCGATTTTAATGTGGCGCACAAAGACATTGATTTGGCGCGTCCCAAACCCAATTACAATAAATCGGCCGGTTACATGCAGGAAGAAATAGATGGAATGGACCGATTTACCAATGGTGGACTTCTGGATTCATTCAGGCACTTTTATCCCGAAGAAACAGGAAAATATTCGTGGTGGAGTTACAGGGCCGGAGCACGTGGCAAGAATGTAGGCTGGAGGATCGATTATTTTTTAGTGAGCGAGAAACTATTGCCTTCACTTTCAAATGCGTTTATATTAAACGAAGTTATGGGATCAGATCACTGTCCGGTTGGAATAGAAATCAACTAATTTTCAAATTCAATGGAGTGTAAAAAGAAAAAATCCTGGCGTCCACTCCAGGATTCAATTTCTTTGTAGAAGCAACTTCGATATGTATTGTTTTGTGTTTCGAATTTATACTTCAAAGATATCTGAACTTCGGCTTGTAGTATAAAATTCGATGCTGATTTGCACCTAACAAAAGGTTTGAAAATCACTACTTAAACCCTGATGTGCATTCAGCGATTTATACCTGTTTGAATAAGATTTAGTGATAAGCCAACAAAAAAACCGCCCTTTACCTAGGTAAAAAGCGGTTTAATTTATTTCGAACTGTATTTTGCTTCTAAATACCTGACTTTTTATGGCCAAAATTCTGACCGGCGAACAAGAACATCTGTTCTAGCTGGCCATAACGGCCTCTACTTCCCTTAGAATTGCTTTTTTGGTTTTTACACCTACAATTCGTCCGGCTTCTTTACCATCCTTTAAAATAAGCATGGTTGGAATATTTCGTACTTTAAATTTTTGTGCCAACTGCTGATTGTGATCCACATTCACTTTTGCCACCATAAATTCGTTTTGGCTATCGGCTATTTCGTTTACAACCGGGGCAATTATTTTACATGGCCCGCACCAGGGTGCCCAAAAATCAACCAAAGCCACTCCCCGCTTTGTAGCAGCTTTAAAATTTTTATTATTCAGAACTTTAATTTGTTTACTGTTTGCTACAGGTTTCGCATTTTTCATTCGAAAATAGTTCACAGTAATTAGCGCAACCAGCGCCACTACAACTACAAGAATTACAATAAGTGTTATCGACATAATTTACGATTCAATAATTTTTATTTCGGAAGTAACTTCAATTACTTTTTTGTACAAAGCACTTACTCCACAATATCTTTCTTCCGACAAACTAACGGCTTTTTTTAGTTTTTCCAATGGAAGGTCCTTCCCTTTAAAGCTATATATAACATTCATTTTAGAAAACTGTTTCGGATGTTCTTCCGTTAAATCGCCTTCCACGCTAACGCTAAAATCCTCCACCTCTACCCGCATTTTCTTCAAAATAGACACAACGTCCATTCCTGTGCATCCGGCTAAAGCGGTTAACATCAATGGTTTTGGTCTTGGCCCGCGATCTTCTCCACCAACGGGTTCAGCCGCATCCAATATAATTTTGTGTCCATTAATTTCCGCTTCAAAGGCCATATTTTCCAGCCAGTTAACTTTTACTTCTTGTTTTGCCATTATCTATATTCTCTATCTGTTTGTATTTATTTTATTTCGATCATTTTTAACTGCGCAAATACTCCGAAACGCTTAATGCTGCAATTGTTCCCTCGGCAACAGCCGTGGTTACCTGTCTGTATTTTTTGTTAATACAATCGCCTGCTGCAAAAATACCTTTAACACTGGTTTTCATATCCGAATCAACAACAATTTCATTCCGCATATTTAATTCTATTAAATCGGCAAGATCTTCGGTGTTTGGCTGGTAACCAATAAAAATAAAGGTCCCATCGGTGGATAACTCCGACATTTTACCCGTAGGCAAATGTTCTATTTTAACTTTTTGCAGCTGCCCCTTACCATAAAAACCGCGCAACTCCGATTCCATAACAAACTCAATTTTTGGATTGTTTTTAGCCTCTTGAATCGCATGTTCGAATGCCTGAAAATGATCGAACTGATGAACGATAGTAACCTTTGTTGCAAAAGTTGTAAGCGCAACCGCTTCTTCCAAAGCCGAATTTCCACCACCAACTACAACCACCTCTTTATCGGTAAAAAAGTCGCCATCGCAAGTTGCGCAGTACGAAATTCCTTTGCCTTTAAACTGGTCTTCGCCTTCGATATTTAACGAACGTGGCCTGCCACCCGGAGTAAGTATTACCGATTTTCCCTGAAATACTCTGCCGTCTTCCAGTTCAATGTTTTTTACATCGCCTTCCAGTTTATAGCTTTTAATTTTAACATTCGATTTTATTTTACACCCAAAACTTTTGGCTTGCATTTTCATGTTGTTGGCCAGCATATATCCTTTTGTAGTTGGTACTCCCGGATAGTTTGCAATTTCTTCGGTTAAAACCATTTGTCCGCCAACAGCGCCTTCGTTTAAAATAAGTGTCGATAGTTTTGCCCGCGATGCATAAATACCTGCTGTTAAACCAGCAGCACCGGCTCCCACTATTATTGTATCGAATATTTCATTCATCGTTCTTCGTGTTAATTTATTCAATTCTGTTGTTCCCGCAAAAACAAATCACTTTTTCAGGAACAACATTATTTGTATGTGGAACCTGTTTTAAGCTCCAAATTCTTCGTCAAGAATGCTTGAAACCTGTTGCATGTTCTGGATGCTGCTGGTAGCGGTTGCAACTTTCCCATCTTTGTAATACATGGTAAATGGCAGCCCCATAAAACCACGACAATCGGGAGCATTCCGAATTACTGCAGCTTCCGGATTATCAAAAGCCATAACCGCAAATTTTACATTTGTACGCTCTTCTTCCAACTCCTCCATTACATCGTAAACCGGCAAACACATTGGGCCCATTCGTCCGCAACATACCATTACATTTTCGTTTTCTGCAATTAGTTTTTCTAATTCAGCCGCTGTTTCAATCTCGTGAAGTCCTGTGTGTAATAATTTCATTTTTTAAAATTTTTATATTGATTTATACTAAATACTGGTCGGTAACTTAAACTGCCATTCGGACATTGCTCAACGCATTTCAGGCATTTCGAACAACTGTACGCTTCAGCAGGATTTGACTTATTGCTTTTATATAAACTAAATTTTTGTTGATCAATACTGGGCATGTAGCAAGCTTTGTCGCACAATCCACAATTTTTGCAGGTATCTTTGTTTAAGGTAATTTTAAACAACGACAATCGATTTAAAAGACCTGAAACCCAAGCTATGGGACATCCCATTTTGTGGTACTGATACATTCCTTTTAACGAATCATTGGGACTTAATTTCATAAGAAGCTCCATCATAATTCCAATGGGACACATCCAGCGGCAAAAAACCTTCCCCCAAATTACCCCCACAAAGGTTCCTATGCCAAAAATCCACCACAACGAAACATGATAATATGAAACAGCAACATAAGTAACTGCGCCTAACAAGAGCTGGATAAGAAACCGTTTTTGTGCTATTATTTTTACAAGCTTAGTGTACTTCATGCTTTTATTTAATCAATTCGGAAATAATATGTTCGTCCGATACCAGCTTACCCTGCAGGTATTCGTCGATTAGTACATCGCTGGTATTTTGAGGTACACCCACAAACAGATTTACCTTTTTCGAGGCAAAAAGAGAAATGATATTCTTGTTCACCTTGTAGGCAATTACATCGGTAATGTTCTTCTGTTTTAACCAATCGGGTAATTCTGAAACATCAGATACTGTTGGCATTTCGGTAATTTTGTTTTTTACCTTACCATCTTTAATCTCGAAAATTTCGTAATAGGAACATCCTCCGAAATATTCGCTTAACTTATTCTCTGCTATTGGTATTGCTACTCGTTTCATTTTTGTGATTAAACTTATGAGACAAAGATAGATGACATAAAAACCAGATACCAGAAAACCAGACCGAAGTGTGGCATACTACGAGCTGAACTTTTATAGTTTTTTTTCTGTCATATGACAGAAAAAAAATGTGGCAGCAGATTGTAAAATATCGTGCAATGATGTAAACAATGCTTGAATTATTGGTTTAGTTATGTATTTTTGGGTACTTAAAAAAACACTTTCATGAGTGACTTTGAAGGATTTAAAGGCGACTGTAAACTGGAATATTTTACCGATTTAAACGAGCATAAAACCCGCGTTGAATATGTAAAAGGTGAAAATATTTTTAAGCAGGGAGCTTTTGCCCCATACGTAATTTATGTTGTAAAAGGCTTGGTAAAAGTATATCTGCAAACCGGATTTGACAAGCAAATAAACATTAGCATTTCGAAACCGGGCGATTTTTTGGCGTTTTCATCGGTATTTGGGGAAACCGTACACACCTACTCTACGCAGGCAATAACAAATGCTGAAATTTGTATGATCGAGAAAGAAAGCCTGAAACAAATTTTAATCGACAATCCACAATTTGCACTTGAAATAACATCACGAAATTACCGTTACGAAAAACATTTGTTAGAGATTATTAAAAATGTTTCGTACAAACAAATGCGCGGAAAACTGGCTTCTTCATTGCTATATTTATCAAAAAACGATTTTCAGAAAGCCAATATTTTTCAGCTGCTTACCCGGCAGGATTTGGCCGATTTTGCATCTATTTCAACCGAAAGTGCCATAAAGTTTTTAAAAGAATTCGAAAAAGAAGGAATTTTAAAACTAAAAGGAAAAGCAATTGAAGTAAAAGATGTTCAAAAACTGGAGAGCATTAGTAAAAACGGCTAAAAATGAAACTTTCAGATACACGCAAACAGCAATTATTATCCGAACTAAAATTTGCCGCCACGCGGAGCAGCGGCCCGGGAGGGCAAAATGTAAACAAAGTAAATACACAAGTTGAACTGCGCTTTTCATTATCCGAAACCACTACTTTTTCTGATTCTGAAATACTTATCCTGCAACAGAAACTTAAAAACCGGATTAATTCAGAAAACGAGTTAATACTGGTATCGAGTGTTTACCGTAGCCAGTGGAGAAACAAAGAAGAAGTTATCCAAAAATTCTTCGACAGAATAGAAAATGCACTAACACCGGTGAAAAAACGCATAAAAACCTCTCCTACCAAGTCGTCGAAATTAAAACGTTTGGCCGGCAAGAAAATAGTAGCAACAAAAAAACAACTGCGCAAACCGCCTGAATTGTAGCTCACTTTTAAAGCAAACTGTAAAGCCATTTTTATCAGGTTCATATTTTTTTATTTTCTTTGCAAACGAAAAATTCAAATTAATTGCAATTCAATGAGAGATCTTTTCGAGAAAATCGGGGAAATAATTACCACAATTATTGATTGGTTTTATTTTCCATTTCTACGATTTATTCCGAAAGAGATTTTTCGTTATGCAGCAAGTGGTGGAGCAAATACCTTGTTCGATATCCTGCTTTATTTCCTGTTTTACCGTTATGTGCTTGACATGCAAATTGTCGACCTCGGTTTTATTGCAATAAGTCCGCATATTGCAGCCTTTTTAATGGTATTCCCAATTACTTTTTCCACCGGATTTTTACTGGCAAAGTACGTTACTTTTACTTCATCCGAATTGGAAGGTAAAATTCAGCTCTTTCGTTATTTACTTACGGTTGCCGGATCAATTGTATTAAACTATATATTTCTAAAAACTTTTGTTGAATATTTTGGCTGGTATGCTACCGCTTCTAAAATTGCAACAACCCTTATAGTTGTGCTATACAGTTATTTGGCACAGCGCTACTTTACATTTAAAACAGGAAAAAGTTTAAAAGCAGCCAGAGTAAGACCATAAACTTTAAATTTTCAGCTTTGTTATTTCGCATTAAAAGCTATCTTTAATAACAATATGGAAGACACTCAACAGAAATATTATCCACGCATTTTACAAGGAATTCATCTGGTAATTTTGTACATTTTTATACAAACTGTTGTCGATTTTCCGTTGGCTTTGCTTGATTATTACAACGACACCGAATACCTCTACAATCCCATAAAAAAAATTGTACTTGGAGTGGGTTCCGTTGTTTTTATTTTATTGTACGGAATTCGAAAAACAAAACGCCCCGTTCTCGAAATATTTCCTGTAAAAATATTTAATCCGCTTGTATTGCTTCCAATTGCAACCTTTTTGTGGGGTGCCCATAATTTTTTGGAAGAGGTAAATATCTGGGTAGAAAAACTAATTCCGGCACCACTCTGGTTTTGGGAATTATTCAATCGGATTTTTGAAGGAGATTTCGGTTTTACCGGAGCCTTTTTAAAGGTAGCCGTTATTGCACCAATTGTTGAAGAGTTGATTTTCAGGGGGCTTATTTTTAATGGATTCCGGCGAAATTACAACGGATTTGTAGCCATATTTATGTCGGCATTGTTGTTTGCCTTATTTCATTTAAATCCATGGCAGTTCCCTGCAACTTTTGTGTTGGGACTATTACTTGGCTGGCTGATGTTACGTACCAATAACATTTTTGTGGCTATTTTAGGACACTCAATCAACAATGCATGGGTACTGTTAACGGTAACTTACTGGCAAGATTTACACGAACATCCCATTTATTTACTTGAAAAACAAAATTTCCTGGTTTTAAGTGGACTTGTGATACTGCTCTCGCTGGTGCTGATTTATTTTACAAGCATTCCCTGGAGACGTAAAAATCGAAAATAATCTGCTGTTCACCGAAAAAACAGAATACCAAATGTTGTTTCGGCTATTTTTACATCAAAATATACTTCACATATAATGGATATTGTACTAATTAGTTTTGGCGTATTATTTATCATCACCGGAATTTTAGGCTGTGTATTACCGGTAATTCCGGGCCCGCCTTTAAGTTACATTGGTTTATTGCTGCTTCATTTTACAAAAGGCTACCAGTTTTCTTCAAAATTCCTGATAGTTTGGGCCGTAATAACGGTTATTGTTTACGCACTCGATTACATTATTCCGGTTTGGGGAACAAAAAAATTTGGAGGCAGTAAACGGGGTGTTTGGGGAAGTATTATCGGGCTTGTTTTTGGACTGTTTTTATTCCCTCCTTTTGGAATTATAATTGGCCCCTTTGCCGGAGCGGTAATTGGTGAACTCACTGCAGGAAAAGATCACAGTGCAGCACTAAAATCGGGCTTTGGTTCGTTCATCGGCTTTTTAGCCGGAACCCTTCTAAAACTTATCACATCTGGAATGATGACCTGGTATTTCTTTAAATTGCTAATTAGCGGTTAAAACAAGTAAACAAGTGTCTCCCGGTTTCAATTTTTCAATACTATTGCTCCTTCCTAAAATAATATTGTAGTCATTTCACACCCCTAAAGTAATCCTTCCGAGCACCCGCTGTAGTCCATATAAACCCCATCACATCAACACTTTAATCATCAATTTCTCCTTTTTAATTAATACTGCAAAAACAAAGTATAGGTAAATTTGGAATACTTTTTTATAGCACAGTTTGTAAAGGATACAACGCAAAAAATACGGAGACTGCATCCTTTAGTATTGAAATTATTTATTAACCATTAAAATTTTGAATTATGATTAAAAAAATGCTGAGTTTGTTGGGGCTTTTTGTACTCTTTATGGGATTACAACAAAGTTTTGCTCAAGATCTTGATTGTGATTTTGTAGGTGAAATAGCTGATGCCGTTGAACTGGTTGAACAAGCTGCTGACGATGCTAATATGAGGGTTCCGTTTGGTTTAACTTTTCAGGTTGACAAACTTGAAGCCATTTGCGACGGAACTGCAATATTTCCATGCCCACCTGAAGTTATTCTCGAAAGAATGATAACCTTGGTTACTGCAATTGATGACGGTACATTTGTATGCCCATGTTGGCCCGATGATCTTCCGGAGGATTTTACCTCAGCCATTAGCGATTTATTAGCTCTGATAACCGGAGGAGTATAGTAATTCGGAAGATTGAAATAAATGATTACATTTCAGTGTTGACAACAGAGAAATAAGTTCATGGGGTAGAGTTTATTTCAACCAGCTGTTTTAAAATATTGAATGTATATCATTTATAATTAAAAAAATCTCATCTGGTATAAGATGAGATTTTTTTAGTTCTATTTAATTATTGTTGTGTCTGCGGTGATACACTTTATTAAAATACATCTTATTCGGACTACATAAAAACGAAAACATGACTTTATAAGGAGGTATTTATCAAACATTTGCGTTATATTTATAGTAAATTCAGTATGTACATACACCCAAAATCGATTAGGTTGTTTTTATTCCAGAGTTAACGCATTCAAATTATTCGATAACTACTCAAAAATAACCGGTCATATTCATGAATTTGAGAACGAAACTCGGGATTTTTCCAATAGCATTAGCAATAATAATGCTTTTTATTTCATTACTGTTTACGCTAAAAATTCACAATAAAACGGTAAAAGAACAAACCGTTAACCACTTAATTTCAAATGCACAGGCGCGGGCACGTAACATTGAAATGCTTCTAAAAAACTATACCGATGTTGCCCAGATCCTTTCGGTATCGAAAACTTTTGAATTGGTTGTAGACTCCAAATTTATCCGAACCGAAATTATAAATGAAGTAAACAATGGAATGGCCCGAACGATAAAAACCAATCCCAACATCGTTAAAATAAATGTTTTAAATAAGGATGGAATTGTTGTGGCATCAACAAATAACGAAATTGGTAATAATTTGTCAGGAGAGGTGGAATTTACAAAAGCAGTTGAGGGCATATTCTTCGGAGAGATTCATAAATCGCAGAGCACAGGTAATTTAATACTAAGCACATCTTCGGCTATTAAAGTAAGAGATGTTTTTGCGGGCGTACTTATTATTCATTTTGAAGTTGAAGAGCACCTCTTTAATATAATGACAAACAGAGTTGGCTTAGGCGAAACCGAAGAAATTTATTTGGTAAACAAAGAGGGTTATTTAATTACCCCATCGAAGTTTAAAGACGATACCATTTTAGAAAAGAAGATAAATACCGAGCAGGTAAACCTGTGTATTATGGAGCACGTGGAATCGAATTTAATGCCTAAAATGGATGAAATACCTACCGTGTATATAAGTTATACCGGAAGAAAAGTACTGGGGACGCACCGTTACATTAGTGAAACGCAATGGGGAGTTATAGCCGAATTCGATATAAGAGAAGCCAATAAACCAATTCGCGATAATATAGTATTGATGCTATCCATATTCGTGGTGCTAATTATTATTACCACAACGGTTGGTTTTCTGATTACCCGAAATACAATTCTTCAAATTATTAAATTTCAAAAAGGAACGGAAGAAATAATGAAAGGTAATCTCGATCATAAAGTTGGTATAAAATCGACGGACGAAATAGGAATACTATCGCGCTCTTTTGACGCCATGACAAGCAAGCTGAAAACTGCCCAAAATAAACTTCTTAATTATACTGAAGACCTTGAATCGAAAGTAAAAGAAAGAACTGCAGAATTAAAAATGCAATTTGAAGAAAGTGAAAAACAGCGACTTGCAAACCTGATTATAATGAAAGATCTGGACGCAAAAACAAAGGAGTTAAAAGCAGAAATAAACGAACGCGAATTGGCGGAGAAAGATTTGGGCAGGAGCGAATACAAATTCAGATTACTGGCAAACAACACCTACGACTGGGAGTACTGGCTAAGTTCAGAAGGGAAATATTTATTTCTGTCGAAAGCCTGCGAACGGATTACCGGTTATTCCACCGACGATTTTTACCAGAATCCGGATTTATTTTTTAGCCTCGTTCATCCCGACTATGTAGATATGGTAAGAAATCATTACAACGACGAAGAAGAAAAACATTTACCTGTGGGTAAAATTGAATTTCAAATACACGACAGAAATGGCGACATACGTTGGATAGAACACAATTGTATTCCTGTTTTTAACGAAGAGGGTAATTTTATGGGAAGACGCGGAAATAACAGAGATATTACAGAACGTAAACAAGCCGAAGAAAAAGTAAAAAAAGCACACAAATTGTTGGAAGAACTATATCAACACCAAAATAATATTCGGGAAAACGAGCGCAAAGCTGTATCAAGGGAAATTCACGATGAACTTGGACAATTTTTATCCGCCTTAAAAATTGATTTGGGTTGGACCAAAGACAATGTTGGCGACCGGGCAGATGTTAAAAAGAAAATAAACGGAATGATTTCAACAGTAAGCGAAACAATCCGAACTGTACAGCGAATTTCATCCGACTTACGCCCCGGACTTTTAGATGATTTGGGTTTGGTTCCTGCCATTGAATGGTATTGCCAAAAATTTCACCAGCGAACCGGTATCGAATACAATTTTGTAACAGATGGGACACAGGCGTCGGACGAAAACAAAAACCTGGCTTTGTACCGTATTTTACAGGAAGCTCTTACAAATGTCATGCGTCATGCAAAAGCAAAACATGTTGAAATTAACTTACATCGCAGTAAGGAATTCATCATTTTAAAAATTACAGACGACGGGATTGGCATGAAAATGGAACAAATTCAATCATCCAAATCACTTGGTTTTATTGGCATCCACGAAAGAGTTAAACAGTTTAATGGAAAAGTTTACATTACATCAACCATAAATAAGGGAACAATAATAAGTATTAAAATTCCATTTGATTAAACGATAATTATATGAAAGTACTTATTGCAGACGACCACTCCATTGTTCGCGAAGGCTTGAAACAGATATTAAAAGAAGTAATATCAAATGCGGTGATAGACGAAGCCACAAACGGTGATGACGCACTTGAATTTATAAAAAAACAAGAATACGATTTTGTAATTATGGATATTTCCATGCCCGGGAAAAGTGGTTTGGATGTGCTCAATATTATTAAAGAAAGAGAAATTGTTTCGAAAATTCTGGTTCTTACAATGCATCCTCAGGAGCAATATGCAATACGGGCGTTAAAATTAGGAGCCTCGGGATATTTATGCAAAAGCAGTTTGTACGAAGAACTTGCCATTGCCATAAAAACAATTCTAAGCGGGAAAAGATACATCTCCACCTCTTTAGCCGAAAGTATTCTATTTGATTCTCTGGAAGACAGAAATAAGTCGCCACACGAAAAGTTATCAGAGAGACAATTTCAAATAATGAGAATGCTAGCCAACGGAAAATCAGTCAGCGAAATTGCATCTCAACTCTTTATTAGCGATAAAACTGTCCGCACCCATCGAATTCGAATACTCGAAAAAATGAATTTGAAAAACAACGCCGAATTAATAGTGTACGCCTTAAAAAATAACCTGATCGAATAGATAAATTCAGTTTTTAAATGCGTTCATTTTAAGCGATTCAATTAAAACATAAATAAAATTAAATTGAATTTAAATCCTGTATATTTTCTGAATGGAATACAACACTCAGTATTTTAAAAACTTAAGGCAATATTCAGCACACAATGCGCAATAATTTTACATTCAAATCAGTTATCTACCCGTTAGATGCTAATTATAATCGTATTTTTACAACGTGGCAAATAAAAAATCAAATACATCAACCCCGAACCGTAAACCGGTTTCAGCAAAAAAGAGCAATTCAAAAAAGAAAAAACACAAGCGTCCTGTACTCCGCTTTATTGCACAGGCTGCAGCTGTTCTGTTTCTGTTGGGTTGCCTGTTTTTTATCCTGGTATTTTTAGGAGTTCTTGGACCCGTTCCATCAAAAGCGCAACTCCAGCAAATTAATAATCCGCTGGCCTCTGAAGTGTATTCTGCCGATGGAAAAATACTTGGTCGGTATTATGTTGAAAACCGAAGTTACGCCTCTTTCGACGAAATTTCGCCCAACGTAATTCAGGCATTAATTGCCACCGAAGATTCGCGTTTTTACGAACACCGTGGTATTGATGAAGTGGCATTGGCACGTGTTTTTGTAAAGTCGATTTTAATGCATCAGAGCAGCTCCGGTGGTGGCAGTACCATCAGTCAGCAAATTGCAAAAAATCTCTTCCCGCGTGTTAATTACGGCCCGCTCTCCATGCCAATCAACAAACTGCGCGAATCGATTATTGCCTATCGTTTAGAGCGCATTTATAGTAAAGAAGAAGTACTTGCCTTGTATTTAAATACGGTTTCGTTTGCCGAAAATATTTTTGGAATTGAAGTGGCCGCTGAACGATTTTTCTCAAAACCACCTTCGAAACTTGATGTTCACGAAGCTGCCGTTTTGGTTGGAATGTTAAAAGCCAATAATTACTACAATCCGCGAACGCATCCCGAACGTGCCTTGGGAAGAAGAAATGTGGTTATCGACCAAATGGTAAAAGCCGAGTATTTAAGCGACGAAAAAGCAGCTCTATACAAAGAGAAACCACTGGGAGTAAAGTATCGACTTATATCATACAACCAGGGACCGGCGCCCTATTTCCTTGAAAAATTACGCCCCGAATTAATGGACTGGTGCGAAGACAATTACAACGAGAACGGAGAACCGTATAATTTATATACCGATGGTTTAAAAATTACAACAACCATTGACTACAATCTGCAGTACTACGCCCAGCAGTCGGTAAAAGAGTACATGAAAGACCTGCAAAAGGTTTTCGACAATCACTGGAAATCAAGAGATTTATTCAAAGAAAATCCTGCTGTTCTAAAAAGTGCCATTCAAAACAAAAATACAAGTGGTTCCGATTACAGCGAAGAGCTAAAAAAATACAATACCAAAATAAACACTACCCTTTTTACCTGGGATGGGTTAAAAGAAGCCAATATTTCGCGTCTTGATTCGCTGAAACATTATTTAAAGCTGTTGAATGCCGGATTTATTGCAATCGATCCGCAACAAGCGGAATTAAAGGCCTGGGTGGGTGGCATTGATTATCGTTTTTTTAAATACGATCATGTTACATCGCCTCGACAAACCGGTTCTACATTTAAACCTTTTGTATACCTGGCCGCGTTGGAAGAAGATATTGAAGCCGACACATATTTTATAAATCAGTTAAAAGTTTACAAAGAATACAACGACTGGACACCACGAAACTCGCACGATGCATACGGTGGTTACTACAGTATGAAAGGAGCACTTTCAAGATCGCTTAATACAGTTTCGGTTGAAGTTTTACTGGAAGCCGGTATTGACGAAACCATTGAAATTGCCGAAGACCTGGGAATTTCTGCTGATTTGCCCGATTATCCATCGCTGGCACTGGGAGTTGCCTCCATTTCACTGAAAGAAATAGTTGAAGCATACGCTGGAATTGTAAATGACGGGAAACCGGTAAAAACGCATTACCTCACTGAAATTGCAGATAAGAACGGGAAAGTATTGGAAACCTTTGAATATGAATTGGCTCAGGATCCGGTGGTATCAAGCGAAAACTGCAGGGCAGTTATAAATATGATGGAGGCTGTGGTTGATGAAGGAACAGGAAAAGGAATTCGTACCATCTACAATATTCCCGGCGATTTTGCCGGAAAAACAGGTACTACACAAAACAACTCCGATGGCTGGTTTATAGGAATCACTCCACATTTGGTAACCGGATGTTGGGTAGGTGCCGACGATCCGCGAGTGCATTTTCGCAGCACAACTTATGGACAGGGAGCTTATATGGCGCTTCCAATTGTCGGTAAATTCTTTCATAAAACTTACAACGACCGCAAATTTGCCCAGCTTAAAAACAGTTCGTTTGCAGAACCCAACGAAGAATTATTGGCCATGCTTAGTGAACCCGACTACCGCGAAGTACTGGATATTGAAAAACGAGATTTTAACTTAGCATCCATTTTTGGAAAGAAAGAAACAGAAACAGAGCTAAAAAAAGGAGAAAAACGTACCGTTCCTGAAAGCAAAGAAAAAGGACAAATCTGGAAAAAAATTAAAAGCATTTTTAAAAAGAAATAGAAACTGCGTAACTTAAGCAAAACGGTCATCGGAGCGCGTTTTTTCTGCCACATCACTGTCTTTATTTTCTAACCACCCGGATATTGCACCGTGAACATTATCCACTTTTGCAAAAAAGGGTTTAATATCAATTAGCGGAGATCCGTCTAACATGTCGGCGCCTTCAAAATATACCCTATTCGCTTCTACTTTAATAATCTTTACGGTCGACATGCCAATTGCAGAAGGACGTTTAGGCGAACGGGTAGCAAATATTCCATGCAATTTATCGTCCATAAAAGGTTTTACAGTAAGACTGTAACCCTTACTTTTATGAAGATGAAACAGCACGATCATATGAGAAAAACCATCTAAACTTTTTAAACCTTCTGCAAGCTCAGGAACCAGTTCTGCAATGCCCGTAAATTCTCTTCCCCCAACAGCCTGAACCGGAATATTTTCAATGGTTTTATGTGGTGTTATTAGTTTTCCAATTGTATGCAGTTCTATACGATTTAATTCAACCATTTCTAATCATTTTGAATTTATGCTCAATATATGCAATAATAACTGATTATTGATTTTTAAAAAATTCGTATAAATATTTTATTGAAATTTTAATTTTTGATTAAATTAGCATCACATTTTTCGGGATGTAGCGCAGTCCGGCTCCGATGACACAGTCATCGTGAGTCCTCGATTTTCTAATTAATCAAAGATTAAAGAAAATCGGGATAGCGTACTCCGTTAGTGAAATAAAATGAAGTTTTTTGTTTATATACTCAAATCAGAATTAGATGGGACGCTATATATTGGGCAAACATCAAATCTAGTGGAGCGTATAAAAAAACATAATAAAGGGTTAAACAGGTACACGAAAACTAAAATACCTTGGAAAATAATATATGAAGAAGAGTGTAGTTCTCGTTCCGAATCAATGAAACTTGAAAAACGGTTAAAAAGCTGGAAAAAGAGAGTTGCACTATTAAATTATATACATAAAAAAATCGGGATGTAGCGCAGTCCGGTAGCGTACGTCGTTCGGGACGACGGGGTCGCAGGTTCAAATCCTGTCATCCCGACCAAAGAGAAGCTTCTTCAAAAAATTGAAGAGGCTTTTTGTTTTATACGATATAAAAATTACCCTTCCGGCAAATAAAAATGACAGAACTACTATGGATCTGATCATTTAGCCATTCAAAAATTAAGGTTCCCGTAACTTGTTATTAATAACGGTTGTTCTATTTTTGTTTTCTTAGGATCAGGAGATGAGAGAAATTTTAAAATTTACAAATTCCATATCGCCTTTATCAGATGAAGCCAATGCTGAATATTTGGAGTGTATTCAGACAAAAACTTATAAAAAAGGAGAACTGATTCATTCCGAAGGAAAAATTTGTAAAGATCTTTTTTTTGTGGAATCCGGTCTGGCCAAACATTTCTATTACCACAATGGCAATCAATACGTGTTCCGTTTTTTTTCAGAAAAGGATTTTTTTATAGCCACTGATAGCTTTTTTAACGATATGCCTGCCGAATATTCAACCATGGCTCTTGAAGAAACAACACTCAGTTATCTTGGATATGACGATTTTGAACGTCTTTGCAAGAAACATCACTCCTTTGAAAGCTTTGCCCGTAAGTTTGTTTCTATTGTTGCCTACACTGCCATTTCAAACCTGAAAGGCCTTCTTTATCTTAATGCTACCGATCGTTACGCCAAGTTTATTAAAGAATACGGACATCTTCAGCAACGAATTAGTTTAGGCGATACGGCTGGTTTTTTGGGTATTTCTCAAGTACAGTTAAGCCGTATCCGATCGAAAAAATAACTTTTTAACATTTGTAAAAAGTTTTCTCCTCCCCCGCCAATACATTTGCATCACAGTCTTTTCAAAATTGGATATCGATTGACAAAAAGACTTTAAAAGTCGATTTGTAACAAAGCTGAATAATCATGCTTTAATGGGATTTGTATGCCAAAAAATTCAGGTTACAATCGGCTTTTTATCGAAAAGAAGTGAATAAAATCAGATACTAAGTAACTGATTTAATGCAATTAACAAATTTAAAAAACACAACCATGAGCAAAGTATTGTACATTAAAGCCAACGCCAAACCGGAAGGCGAATCAAGAACATTTCGTATTTCAGACAGTTTGATTCACAAGTACATGGAAATACATCCTGAAGATGAAATTACTGTACTTGATTTGTATGAAGAGAATCTACAGTTTTTACCTAAAGGAAAGTTGCAGGAATTAAGAAACGTAGCCGGAGATGCAGGAAAAGACCATCCAATTCTGAAATATGCGTACCAGTTTCTTCAAGCCGATAAATACATTATTTCGGAGCCAATCTGGAATCTTGGAATTCCTGCAATTCTGAAAGCCTACATCGATTATGTAGCGGTGGGCGGTATTACTTTTACTTACACTGCCCACGGTCCTGTGGGAATGTGCCACAATAAAAAGGCCGTAAATATTATCACACGTGGAGGTGACTATTCATCGCAGCCGATGGAGTCGCTTGAAATGGCCGACAAATACCTGCGCAACATTTTCAGGTTTATGGGAATTACCGATTTTACCACAGTTGCTGCCGATCGTCTTGATGTAATAACTGAAGATACCGAACAAATTTTGCACTCAGCTATTGAAGAAGCAGAAGAACTTGCACTGGCATTCTAAAAGCTATTCAAACGCCTCAAAGTCATGATTTTTAATTTTAATGAAACAAAATGAAGAGAAATATATTTAGCCTGTTATTAGTTACGTTTGCCGTTTTAGCTTCGTTTGGAGTTTATGCCCAGTCGGGAGAAGCTCCGGCTCAGCAATCGGCACCAATTCCCTTAGAAATTGTTTTAAGTGGCGACGGATGGGTATCGCAAATGATTATCGACAAAAAATTTGCCCCCGAAAGTAAGTTTGGATTTTTTGGATTGTCGTATTTAAAAGCCGATTATGACAATGACGAATTCTTAAGAGAATCAATTAACCTGGCATTTCTGAAATACGATGTATTCAAGGGCATTAGTCTGCTTTCAGGAGCAATATTTAATTCGCACTGGGGATTCAGACCCTATGCCGGTGCCCAGTACGGATACCACAGTAAAACGTTTATGGGAGTTATTAATTCGGGATTTCATCTTACCGAAACACAAAATTTCGAAACCTTAGCTATTGTTGAATATCGTCCGCCAATCAAAGGAGCCTGGTCGGTGTACTCACGTATTCAAGGTCTTTACAGCCAGAATTCGGAAATCAGCAAACACGACCGAAGTCATTTCTATGCTAGGTTGGGTGCCAGCTATAAAACATTTTCGTTTGGAGCCGCCTACAATTACGACTGCTACGGTCCTCAAAAACTTACAGAAAATCAATTTGGAATTTTTATAAGCACCTTATTGAGATAGGCGCCTGAAAGAATTACGTCGTAGAATCGAACAATGAAAAGCGAAAGAAATACAAAGTTGCTGGAAATAACCCTGCTTTTGGCAAGTACGCTAACCATTTTGGCCAATGCCATTATTGCACCGTCACTACCACTAATCAGTAGTGATTTTGCTAATGTAAACAATATAGAGATGTTAACTAAAATGATGTTAACGCTTCCGGCACTTACCATTGCCCTTGTTGCTCCACTAGCGGGCCGGCTGCTCGATAAAATCGGTCGAATTAAAGTATTGTATATTTCGTTGCTGATTTATTTATTAGCCGGAACTTCGGGGTTCTGGCTTGGAAGTCTGTTTCCCATATTAATAGGCCGAATAGTATTCGGACTTGGTGTTGCAGGAATTATGACCGTTTCAACAACCCTGATCGGCGATTATTTTACGGGTGCAAAACGAGAGCATTTTATGGGATTGCAGGGAGCTTTTGTTGCGCTCGGAGGCCTTATTTTTATTACCACTGCCGGCATATTAACAGATATAAATTGGCGACTGGCCTTTTTAATTTATGGATTTTCTGCCATTGTGCTGGTGCTTGTACCTTTTGCTTTACACGAGCCCAAAATTACGCATGAAGAAACATCAAAGGCTACACAAAACGGGACAAGGGTATCGCCTATTGTTTGGCTGGTTTTTGTAAGTGCATTTATAACAACTGTTAGTTTTTATATGATTCCCGTTCAGTTGCCTTTCTTTCTGCAAAAACTGGAAGGTATTAACGGCAACAAAATGGGACATGCACTCGGAAGCTTGCCATTTGCGCAAGCCATTGCTTCATTCTATTACAAACGAGTTAAAAAGAAATTCGATTTCATTGGCATTTACAGCCTGGGATTTATTCCAATGGCAATAGGTTTTGGGATAATCGGCTTCAGTCATTCGTACTGGCAAACAATTTCAGGAGTTTTAATAAGCGGTTTGGGAGTTGGTATTTTAATTCCAAACGGCAATCTGTGGATGATTAATCTGGTTCCTGTTCAGGTTCGGGGAAAGTATGTTGGTTATTTAACCACAGCAACTTTTTTAGGTATGTTTTTCTCCCCTATCATCATTCAACCTATTCAAAATATGGTGGGTATCAATACCAGTTTTATTGTGCTTGGTGCAGCACTGGCCCTTTTATCGCTTGTGTATTTATATCTGAATAGAAGAGTTATCAATAATAAATCAGTCTAATTCAAATTTAACAAAACAATGAACAACTTTATAAAACAAGGACTTATTGGTGGGCTTATGGGATTTATAATGAGTTTTATAATGAACTATTTTATGACACCAATACCAGAAACTATCGTTGATCACGCTTTTGGTCATGGAATTAGCGGAGCAATAAGCGGATTTATGGGAGGTTTTATGGGAATAATGGGGTATTGGGCACTTCAAAGAAAGAGCAAAAGAAATGCTGGTTAACCAGCATTTCTTTTGCAATATTACTTAATTCATATTTCTGTATTCATTGGGAGAAATCCCCACCTGCTTTTTAAACATGCGGGTAAAATGTTGCGGATGTTTAAAACCCAACTCATAAGCAATTTCACTGATTGATTTTTCGGTATCGAAAATCTTTTCTTTAGCAACATCTATCATTTTAAGTTGGATGTGTTCCTGCGCCGATTTGCCGGTTTCCTTTTTCAGTAAATCACCCAGGTAGTTTGGCGAAATGAACAACTTATCGGCGCAATAACGAACTGATGGTAAACCAGAAATCAATGGCTGCTCCGAAGTGAAATAATCTTTCAGAATATTCTCAAAACGAGCCAATACATCTTTGTTTACGTGGTTACGTGTAACAAACTGGCGCTCGTAAAAACGTTTGCTGTACTTTAAAAAGAGTTCCAGATACGACACAATTAATTCCTTGCTATGCGTGTCGATGGCATGTTGCAACTCGAAATTAATATTGTCAATACACTGATTTATTAACTCTCTTTCCCTGGCCGAGAGATGCAAAGCTTCGTTTACTTCATACGAAAAAAAGCTATAGTTGTCAATGGTTTTTCCCAATGATGTTCCATGAATTAAATCCGGATGAAAAAGAATAGCAGTACCCGAAGCCTGTCGTTTTTCACCATTGCTTTCTATTCCGTAAACCTGACCGGGAGATATAAATATCAGGGTTCCTTCTTCGTAATCGTAATTATTGATACCGTATGTAATATTGCCACATTTGATATCTTTTAGAAATATGGCATAAAAATTCATCTGAGCCTTTACAAATGCAAAAGGTTCGGTTTTTGCAAAATCAATAACACTGATTAATGGATGCAGCGTTTCCTGCCCTACTGAATTATTGTATTCTGTTACCGAGTTTATTTTATGAATATCACTCATAACCCACGTTTTAAAAATAAGTACGATGCAAATTTAAACAACTATTTATAAAGGTATTACACCTCAGTACTATATTCCGTAATACGGGTATCCAATTCAGTAATCTTGGTAATTCAACCAACTTCTAATTTAGTCAGAACTAATGCACAACATTCAGTAAAAATACAGCACTATCAAACTGATCCGCAATTTTAAGTTCTATTCCAACATTCATAAGATAGTCGGCTGAAAATGTTTGTCCATCGCCCCGGAAACGGGTTTTCCCATTTTTATTGATTTCAACGATTTGATATTTTTTCTTGGCATCAAGTCCGTTCAGTTTTATAGTTGGATAAATTCCACGCAGATGTGGCTCCAAACTGAAAGCATACAACACAGCAGATGTTTGGTCTTTTGCAACATACATTTGCGAAGCCCATCCCCCCTCGTCATAAGGTGATTTTAAACGAAACAGATCACCGTTTGTCACCAAAGGTCTTACAAATTGTTTATAATTCGTAATGGCTTCTTCGGCAAAAACACGCTCATCTCCCTGAATATGTTTTGGTTGCAGCTCCATTCCCAACCTGCCTGTCATAGCCACATCAAAGCGAAACTTCAGAGGAGTCATACGCAGTGTTTGATGATTCGGGCTGGTTGACACGTGCGATGCTGCCCCAACCGGTGGATAAATCAGTGTTGTTCCATATTGAATAAAAATACGTGATAAAGGATCAGTATTATCCGAAGTCCAATATTCGTTGTGATATTTCAAGGCACCATAATCCAGACGGCCACCGCCCGATGCACAGTCCTGGATTACAAAATCAGGATATTTTTCCCGAATTCGCTCGTAAACAGAATACAATCCATGAGTATAGGAAATCCAGAAATGAGTTTGTTCCGAAGCTGGAAGAAAAGTAGAACCTGCCTGTTCAACATGACGATTAGCATCCCATTTCACATACTCGATTCCCGGGTGACTTGTAAGCAAACTATCAAAAACATTGTACACAAAATCCTGAACTTTGGGATTTGACAAATCAAGTAACAACTGATTCCGCCAGGTAATTTTATCGCGATCAGCACTTTGCACAATCCACTCCGGATGATTACCGGCCAATTCGCTTTCCGGATTTACCATCTCCGGTTCAATCCACAACCCAAATTTCAAACCTTTCGAATGTGCATAGTCGATTAAATAATCCAGGCCCCGAGGCAGTTTTTTTGTGTTCGTTTGCCAATCACCCAAACCTGCATCGTCGTTGTTCCTTGGATATTTATTCCCAAACCAGCCATCGTCGAGTACAAAGGTTTCAATACCCATTTCAGCTGCATCATCCATCATTCCGGTCAGAGTGTTTTCATCAAAACTAAAATATGCGCCTTCCCAACTGTTGAGCACTATATCGTGGATTTTTGTTCCACCTACCATCGCGTATTTGCGGCCCCAATCGTGTAGATTTCTGGAAACCTGACCACGACCGGTACTACTGAAAGTGTAAATCATTTCGGGTGTTGCAAGCCTTTCTCCCGCTTTTAACGACCAGGCCGAAAGAAATGGATTAATGCCTGAAATAACATTTAATGTTCTCCACTCGTCTACCTGAAAAGCTAAGCGATAATTCCCTGACCACGCAAGTGCGCCTCCGTAACAATCACCTGAGTTTTCCAACGACGGATGATTCAAGCTTAATAGAAACGAAGCATTCTCTGTTTGGGTGGTTCGTACACCTTTTTTACATTCAATTACTTTAATTCCATTTTCTAGCTTTTCTTCGGCCACACTCATCTCGCCTGCCCAGGCTCCATAAAAATGGGTCAGGTAATAACTTTCTGCTTTAAGCGGCAAAAATGAAGATGCAAAATTGTTCAGTTTCACCGTAGCTTCTTCATTGTTTTCAACTACCGTCCACTGGCTGATAACATCTTCATTCCAAAAAGCTTTTGTATAAAGTTCTACTGTAAAATCATAAACACGGTCTTTTAAGGTTATTACTGTTTCTGTGATTCCAGGCTGAGTATCATTAGTTTCTGCAGATACAAAAGCCAGTTCGGTGTTTAAACTTCCGTCGGAATGGATTGCAGCCAATGCCGGCTCATTTATATTTCCCAATCCAAATGTAGGATAAGCTTCATACGAAAAATCACGGTCGGTATCTGGTTTTGCATACGCTTTGTGTTGTTTGAAATTTTCCGGAGAATCTACTGTTTTTCCGTAGTGTTGAAAAATCAGTCTGCTACTTTGATCTACCGCATAAACAAGTGATGTTGATTTGGTTTTGATCTCAATTACTTTTGTGTTTTGTCCAACGGCCAGTGTAAACGAAAAACAAACAAGTCCAATGCCAAAAATGAGTTTATTTATATAAGTGTGCATTTCTGTTTCTTTTAAATATCTATTTATTCCAAATTGAACGAATAGCAGTAACTTCTGCTCTTCGAAGAGTAAGCGCTTGCTTATCGGCAAAAACCTTGAGCGTGCTAAATGGTTGAGTGCTGAAAAATATTTCTGTCATTACCAGCTCACCACCGTCAACAAAAATTTCAGAAGATGCAGCATCCACAAATATGTCGAGTGTAACGGTTGATCCAATTTTGTAGGGGGCGAATGATACTCCGGAAAACTTATCAGAAAAACTCATGTCTCCGGATTTTGTACGATTAAACTGAAACTGCCCTGTGGAACTCAAATAACTTAATATTACACGCTCTCCCAGGTCGTTTTCAAATACAACTCCAAATGACTGAGGAAGCGTTTCTTCCATTTCAAATTCAAGTGAGATACGACTCTGATTTAATGCTCTACCTTTCAAATCCAGTTTTTTCTCACCCAAAACTTCTATATTTTCAGTAATAACCGATGTTGACTCATCAGTTATCAGATCAATTTCTTTAACCGGCGTCGACTTCAATACATAACTGTCTTTCTTTTTAATTAAAGACAATGATCTGGGCAAGGTCATGGCACTTCGCCATCTTTTAGTTGGAACAACTGCAGCATAATCCCAGTTGCTCATCCAGCCCAGGAAAATACGCCGGCCATCTTCTTTTGGCACATCCGACCACGTTACTCCGGCATAATTATCACGTCCCCAATCCACCCAATTGATTTCTTTCGAATCTGCAGTAAACTCATGTCCATCAAATTCTCCCAAAAAATATTGTGTTCCTGAACCACCGTTTGGACCTCCGGGATTAATATTAACGATTAAAACCCATTTCATTTCATCCGTTCCCTCTATCTGTAAAGGAAACAAATCAGGACATTCCCAAACTCCATCATGCGTTCCTGCATCAATGCCAAAATCGCTTTCGTGCTTCCATTCTTTCAGGTTTTCTGAAGAATAAATCTGAACATGATCGCTGGCAGAAAGCACCAGGTTCCACTTTTGAATTTCTTCATTCCAAATCACATTCGGATCGCGAAAATCCCTATTCCCGTCATTCGGGATAACCGGATTTCCTTCGTATTTTGTCCAGCTTCGTCCTTTATCCAAACTGTAGGCAATAGCCTGCGATTCCACTTCTACTCCACCCGCTTCAACAATCTCCGGATTATGATATGTAAAAATGGCTATCAATGGCGGATTTTCTTTGGATCCAAATCCACTTGTATTGTTCCGGTCGACCACTGCACTGCCTGAAAAAATGAATCCTAAACTATCCGGAGACAAGGCAACAGGCAAATGCTGCCAATGTACCAAATCAGTACTGATTGCGTGCCCCCAATGCATTGGTCCCCACACATTTGAATCGGGATAAAATTGGTAGAACAAGTGATATTCTCCTTCGAAGTACACCATGCCGTTGGGATCATTCATCCAGGCAGAATCAGGTGAAAAATGGTATTGTGGCCGAAATTTTTCGGTGTATGGTTTTGTATTTTCGGCATTCTTTGTTGTCTGATTTGAGCATGAAAAACATGACCACACAAACAATACTAAGATAATAAGCTGATAATTAAAATATTTTTGATTCATGAAATTTGTATTAGCAGTTCTTTCGTATATGATGTTTCTATTTCCGGAATTCAGTAATCGTTCCTTCTTGTAAACTTACAGTTCCTTTTTCTCCAAATAGCTGAAGTTGTGCTGACTCTCCATTAAAATTAAACTTCCTCGACAAGGAAATAAGTCCATTCATTGCAAATAACTCGGCCGAGTTCTTGTCAATAATTAAAGTCATATCCATCAGTGCATCGTTGGTAACATAAGGGGCGTAATTAAAGCCATCCCAGGAATCGGGGAACTTTTTTTGTATAGAAGGTTCAGCAATGTAAAAATATCTTCGTTCAGTCTGGTATCCTAAAATTAATTCCTCTCCTTTACTATTTTTTATTTTGGCACCAAAAGCTTCGGCCATTCCCAAGTACAAACGGTTGTTCACGCTAAAGTTCAGATCGATGCGAACAGGCAACTGTATTTTTTTTCCGACTTGCTTACCATCCGTCAATTCAGTTTTTGCAATTTTTTCCTTTTCTTTTTCTATGGTATCAATGGTATTAGCAGGTACGGCAATTAGATAGTAGTCGTTAAATTCTTCTTTTAAAGTCAACTGACGGGCCAATGAAAATTCAATGAGCGAATCACTGTTGATATTAAATTTTTCATAGATCGAGTTGTATATACTTCCGATTAAAACAGGCGGTTTATTTTCAGACAGATAATCGGATAAAACTACTGCCTGGTAAAGATCACTTCCATGATCGATCCATTTGGGTTTGTTATGCGATGCCTGATAAACAAAACCGTCAAAGTCGCCAACAAAATATTGAACACCACTCCCCTCGTTTGGAGAACCACTATCGGCACTAATAAACAAAATCCATTTTATCTCGTGACTTCCTTCTACTTCCATCGGGAAAAAATCAAGGCTGGTCCATTCTCCTGTTTTCAGGTATACGTCATCGCCAAATCGATTTAAATACTCCCAGTTTATCAGATTATCGGACGAATAAAAACGCACCTCGTAACCTGAAAGCGTTAACATAATCCATTTTTGCAGATCGTCATTCCAGATCACTTTTACATCCTGAACCGGCTCATAAAAATCGGCTAACAATATCTCGTTTACCTCATCTTGTTTCCAAATTAAACCATTGTCGGCACTGTATAAAAGTTCCAGTTTTCCAAACTGATTTGCAGATGTACTAAAGGCAATTAATGCCGGTGATTCGGAACTATAAGCTGATGTTTGATTTCGATCAACAACTACAGTTTTAATATTTTGCCCGCCAACATTTCCAAAGGCGACATTCACCAAATTGTAATTCCAATGCACCAAATCCTTACTTCGAGCCTTTCCCCATTGTTTTAGTCCACCATCAACTGAATATCTAAAAAACAGGTTATAACAATCTTCGGTATGAATAAGGGCCACAGGATTTTGCAGCATCGAATTATTCAGACTAAAGTGTAAGCTGGCAGCAGCTTTCTGGTGTTTCCTTTCTGTGCATCCAAATAAAAGGATCAACATCAGGAATAAAATCAGGGCAGAATTTTTCATGGTTAAACAAGCTTTTTAGTGAAAACAAAACAGAGTATGGAGGGAGAATTATCTCCCAACCATACTCTAAACTAATTTATTAATACCCGGTGTTCTGTTCGTATAAACCTTTTGTAAAGTCAATTTCGCGTTGTGGTATAGGATAATATTCATCTCTACCGGCAGTAAAATGAGCTTCGTTCAGAAAATCTTTTCTGGTCTTTTCTATTTCTAAATAATCATTTAGCACTTCTTCGGCAATTCCCCAGCGAACGAGGTCGAAGAAACGTGGACTTTCCAAAGCAAACTCTAAACGACGTTCCCATTGTAAAGCTTTCCGTGCATTTCCCTGTGTCCAATCAAGGTTTGAACCATCGTATAAATTAACGAGGTAATTTGAAGGAGAAGTTCCGTCTGCCAGTCTTGTTCTACTTGTACTTTGTGCTGCACGTGCACGAACTTCGTTAATTAAAGGCCGTGCTTTATCTTGTTGTCCCAATTCAATATAAGCTTCTGCCTGCATTAAAAGCACGTCGGCATAACGAATGATGTCGATATTTTTAGACACTCCCATAAATGGGCCTTGCTTTTTATAACACGAACAATCTGCTGCCTGTTGCTCCTTCATACTTTGATAGTATCCGTAAACTCCCGCTTCACGAACCCAACTGTTGCTAAAAATATAAGCATCTTCGTTACGGTATTTGTAAGGATGTCCATCGATACCAACAGAATGATCGATTCGCGGATCAACTGTAACACCATCAGGAGTAATATCTGCAGCATTTAATGCCACATCATTGAACGTTTCGAATTTTGGCAATCCGTTTTCATCAGTAGCAAAAGCATTCACCATATTTTGGCTTGGCTGATGAAAACCGCAACATCCGTACTGAGGTGCTCCATGCGGATAATTTAATCCGTTTTCAAAATTTAAACGGCCAGAAGTGGTTCCGTCGCTAATCGAGAATTGAATAGCAAAAACAGACTCCGGTCCATTGTCGAATCCATCCAGAAAGTTTTCACCAAAATCAGGCTGTAAATTGTACATTCCCGATTGAATAACCATTTCGGTTAAATCTACCACTTCCTGTAAACGGTTTTGGTTAATATTTGTAACCTGGTTATTTTCATCTTGTTCGTAGGCCTGATAAAGACGAAGTTTAGCCAGATAAGCAGCAGCGGCAAATTTGTTAACACGTCCGATTTCTGCTTGTGTTTCAGGAAGATTGTTTATAGCGAATTGAAAATCTTCGGCAATTACATTCCACAATTCATCGTTTGTGTATTTCCTGTTAGATGTCTCCAGAATTTCGTCATTTGAAAAGGTTTCATCAATGTACGGAACATACTTAAAGAGAACTTTTAGCATAAAATGAGAATGTCCCCGTAAAAGACGTGCTTCTGCAATGCGTGTTTTTCGATCTGCATATTCTTCGTCGGAAAGTTGGTTTAACATCTTCAAAGCTGCATTGGCTCTTGAAATAGCCGTATAAAAGTTTTCCCAGGTATAAGGCAAACCAGCCAGCCAGCTTTGTTCAGGCTGTGTAAAATTGTACTGTTCGTAAAAGTTGAACGGCTCCACATCACCGGTTCCACCACCACCTTTGTATGCATCGTCGGAACGTACACTACCATACACCCACATACTTGCAATGGGCCCGATCATATCGTTATTTCCAATTCCTGCATAAGCTGCTGTAACCAAACCTTCAGCACCATCAATGGAAGGAGCTCCTGCGGTTATAAAACCCTGCGGTTCTGTGTCGAGGTAGTCATTGCATGAGGCATACAAAAATGCCATCAAGAGTAAAATCAAATATTTATTTATGTTATTCATAATTTTAATGTTTTAAGTTGATTATAATGTTACGTTCACACCAAATGAAATTGAAGTTGGAATAGGTATTGAATTCACGTCAATTCTTTCAGGATCAGGTCCCTGGAAATCGCTGCTCTTTATCCAGAACAAGTTATCGGCCATACAATAAACTCTTAGTTTCTCAAGCCTGATTCTATTGGTAAACGCTTCGTTAAAGGTGTAGCCTAATTGCACATTTCGAAGTTTAAAATAAGAGGCATTCACATTGTAATAATCAGACGACCTGGCTTCGTTATTATTATCCGACAAACTTAAAGCAGGCACAGTTGAACTTGTATTTTGGGGAGTCCATGCACGAAATACACCAGGGCCAACATTATCGCGGCTACGCACAAAATCATTGTACTGGGTATAAATATCATAACCGGTTTTTCCTGCTACACCTGAACCGAACATAGAAAAATCAAAGTTTTTGTAGTTTAAATCTACCCTTAAACTATATTCCAAATCAGGAAGTGTAGTTCCAAGAAAATCCTGATCCAGGGCATCGATTGTTCCATCATTATTCAAATCTTTGTATCTGATTCTACCGGGGGCAGCACCAACCTGCGAGGCGTGTGCATCAACTTCAGCCTGGTTTTGGAACAATCCGTCGGTAACATAACCAAATATTGAGCGACTGGAATGTCCGATAATTGTTTGCTCTGCATTTCCAGGATAAGCAGTTCTTACTTCTTCCGGTAATTCGGTAATTTTATCTACAAAATGACTCAAGCCAAGATTAATATCGTACGAGAAATCATTTTTGGTTTCGCTTCGGTATCCCACTGCAAATTCCCAACCTTTGTTTTTCTGGGTAGCACCATTTAAAAATTGTTTTTGTCCTTCGCCTAAAGCCGATGCTACCGGTGGTTGAATTAAAATATCGGAAGTAGTACGTGTAAACACATCAAAAGCACCAATTAACTTACTATCAAAAAATCCGAAATCGATACCAATATTCAGTTCTTTAGTTGTTTCCCATCTCAGTGCCGGATTTGCTCCCTGAACAGATACAAAGCCCGAAGGAAGATTTCCTGAATCGGCACCACTTAACGAATAGGCTGTACCTACATTCCAATACTGGTCGAAAAAGTCGTTATGATTGATGGATGCAACCTGACTCGCCAAAGCACCGTAACGAGGTTCGTACAAACCAAGGCTTGCGTATTCTCCAACATCCTGGTTTCCTACACTTCCCCAACCAGCTCTGAATTTCAAATTCGATAAGTAATCAACATCTTTCAAAAAGTTCTCTTCTGTTAATCTCCAACCAAATGTTGCAGCAGGAAAATATCCGTAACGATTTTCGTCACCAAATCGGGATGAACCATCGCGGCGTAAGGTAAATGAAGCCAAATATTTGTTGGCAAAGTTGTAATCGATTTTTCCAAATTGTGAGAATAAACGACTGGAAGCTGCAGTTCCAAAACTATTACCGTTGCTGGTACCTGCACTTAAAACAAAAAAGTCTTCAGTTTGTGATGAAAAACCTTCTTTGTAACCTGTAAAATCTTTAAAATCATCGCCAACCGACTCAACTCCCAATAGGAATGAAAAATTGCTTTGGCCCACTTCAAGTTTATAACTTGCAGTATTCGACCAGGTAACGCTTGTAAACTGGCTATTATAATTGGTGAGGCTATTAACCGAACGCGCAATAAATCCATTGGTAAAACTTTGTTCAATGTCTTTATCTTTTACCATTGAATAATCAATGCCGACATTTGTACGCACTACTAAATTCTTAATGAGTTCAATTTCGGCATAAGCATTCCCAAATAAATAAGAACGATTGGTATTGTCCCAACGGTTAATGTATTGCATAAATACCGGATTGTTTCGATCGGAATAACCAGATCCTATCGGACCGGCATATTCACCTGTGCTGGTATAAACCGGAATTGTAGGTGCCAGTGTAACGGCAAGCCCAGGAGTTGGTGCACTACCAAGGTCGGGAGTTTCCAATGTTTCATTTGAAGAAACAACCTGAACATTCATTCCTGTACGAAATTTATCGTCGAACATTTTTGTCTGGGCATTAATACGTGCTGTTAAACGGTCGTAATTGGTATATTTTAACATACCCGTATTTTTAATGTATCCCAGGTTCATCAGAACAGAAGATTTATCAGTTCCTCCGGAAATGGTCAGGTCGTTGTTGATAACAAAACCGGTTTCGTAGGTTTCATCCTGCCAGTCGGTATCACCAGCAGGCACATTTGTATCGCCACCAACATAAGGTTGAACACTTACACTGTTTAAAACCGGATTGTTAAAATCTCCGTTCCAGTCAAAATTGTAAATCTCACCATAACCGCTTGCAGGATCAACACCATCGTTAACAGAAGCCTGCCACAAAGCTCTTCCTCTGTCAACAGCATTTACCATGTCAAAGCGCTGTGGTTTTTCGGTTTGAATTGACACATTTGAGTTAAACTGAACGTTGATTTTCCCGTCTTGCTTAGCCCCGTTTTTTGTGGTAACAATCACAACTCCGTTTGATGCTCTGGCTCCGTAAATGGAAGAAGCTGATGCATCTTTCAACACCTGTACCGAAACGATAGATCCTGCGCTCAGGCCCTGAAACACCTCTGGTCGTTTTGTAGGTACACCATCAATAATGTAAAGTGGATCATTATTCCCCAAAGTGTTTTCACCACGTATAAGAATGCGGCTGTTTGTTCCTGATGGAGAACCTGTTTTTTCGATGTAAAGTCCGGGAACCCTGCCTTGTAAAGCCTGCATCGGATTACCCGAGCTTAAACTCACATTCTCGATGGTTTCCATTTCAACCACTTCGATTGCACCGGTTAAGTCGGCTTTTCGTTGAACCTGGTAACCAACTGCCACAACTTCTGCAAGACCGATTGTTTCTTCCTCCATTGTAATGTTAATGCTGGTTTGTCCGGCAACAATAATCTCCTGCGATTTCATCCCTATAAAAGAGATTTTCAAAACGGCATTGGCACTTGATACGTTAATTGAATAGTTACCATCCATATTCGTGACGGTACCATTTGTTGTTTCTTTTTCAACAATTGTAACTCCGGGCAGTGCTAAGCCCGAGGCGTCTTTTACATTTCCCGAAACAGTTACCTGCTGCGCAAATGTTGAAGTTGAAAACACACATAGAAGAATAATTATTATTCCACTAGCAATCCTTTTTAATTTTTCGTTTTTCATCATAATTTGACTAGTTTAATTAATATTAAGAATCGAATTGATCTCATTCATTTCATACTTTGGAGTAGCTCCTTCTTTCGATGCCACAAATGCTCCTGTAGCACAGGCAAATGCCAAAGCGTCGGTAGGTTTTTTTTCGTGAAGCAGACCTGCAATCAGGCCGGCCAGAAAAGCATCGCCGGCTCCAACTGTATCTACTGCAATTACTTTAAATCCGTAGTGTTCGTAGAATTCGCCATTGCAATACAACAAGGCACCTTTCTCGCCTTTTGTTACACAAACCATTTTTAAATTGTACTTCGAAACAAACCACTTTATGAGGCTCTTTTCGTCGCAATTCATTTTATTGTGCCATTGCGCAAATACCAGCAACTCGTCGTCGTTTAATTTTGCGATATCTGCTTTCTCCAGTAGTTTTTCAACCACTGTCTGCGAATCGTATGGTTTACGGAAATTTACATCTATCAATTTAATGCCATCGTAATCCAACAAACTCAATAGTGTTTCCCGTGTCATTGGGTTGCGCGATGCCAGAGATCCATAAATCATTAACCCGGAACGTTTGGCTTTCTGCATCAGCGATTCCGTTAAACGAATACAATCCCAGGCTACCGGTTCGCATATTTCGTATGTTGCATTGTTGTTTTCATCCAAATGAACCAATACTTCGCTGGTAGCTAAAGCCTCATCCGTTTGAATGTAATCGGTACTCAGGCCTGAATCTTCCAAAAACATTTTTAGTTCGCAACCTGCTTCATCGTTTCCAATGCTGCTGGCAATGGCAACATCAAGCCCAATTGCATTCAGGTGCAGTGCCACATTCATTGGCGCGCCTCCGGGTTTTGCCCCTGACGGCAATCGATCCCAAAGAACCTCTCCAACACATAATATTTCTTTGTTTTTTATTTTCATTTTAGCTCTGCTTTTAGTTGGATCGTTTTTTCATTTCCTGTTGAATTTCTTCTAAGGACTTGCCTTTTGTTTCAGGAAGTATTTTCCATGCAAAAAAGAAGTGCAGTACCATCATTACTGCGAAAAAGCCGAAGGATATTCCTCCGCCAACGGTGCTGTTTAATACCGGGAAACCCCATATTAATGCAGCTGCAAAAATCCAGTGAGTGAAGCTTCCAAGAGCTTGTCCTTGAGAGCGTACTTTATTTGGAAAAATTTCGGAAATAACCACCCAGAGCACGGCGCCCTGCGAAAAAGCGAAAAAGGCGATGAAACCCATCAGGTAAATCATAACACCATAACCGCCAAAATCGGAGTAGTTATTGGTATAGAATGACTTTGAAAGCATTCCCAGAAAAAAAACCATTCCAAACGAACCGGCCATAAGCAGTGTTCTGCGTCCGTATTTATCAATCAGGAAAAGTGCAACAAAAGTGAAAATCAAATTGGTAGCACCTACTGATATGGATTGAAGCAAAGATGCGTTGGTGCCAAAACCTGCCATTTCGAATACCCTTGGCGCATAAATCATTATGGCATTAATTCCTGCCAGCTGGTTAAAGGCAGCAATCAAAATGGAAATTATTATCGGGAAACGGTTTTCTTTTGCAAACAACTTACCGTGCCCCAAAGCTTCTTCCTGTTCAACCGATTCCTTTACTATACGAACTTCTTCTTTGGGATTTTCAGCTTTTAGTCGCTGAAAAATGGCAAGTGCTTCATCAATTCGTCCGTGGTTAACCAGCCAGCGTGGACTTTCGGGAACAATACTGAGCAAAAAAAAGAAAGTAGCGGCCGGAATGGCTTCCACACCAATCATCCAGCGCCACGAACCGGTTTCAACTATATTGGATAAAAGATAATTTACAGCAAATGCAAGGAAAATAGCACTTACTACAAAAAACTGATTCAACAAAACCAGTTGTCCCCGTTTTTTAGCCGGAGAAATCTCGGCAATAAACAAAGGCGTAACTACAGAAATACAACCAAGTAAAATACCGGTAACAAATCGAAAAAACAGCAACATTGCCCAGTTTACGGCAAAAGCACTTCCTAATGTAGATATGGCAAATAAAGCAGATAAAAGAATCAATGATTTTTTCCTACCAAATTTCTCTGCTGGTTTGCCTACAACAATGGTTCCGATTATTGTTCCGATTATTGCAATGGCTGTTGTAAATCCTAACCAAAAACTATTTAAATTATATATCGTTTCCAATTGAGAAGTGGTACCCGACATCATAGCGATATCGTAACCAAACAGAAATCCACCAAGGGCAATAATAATTGCTACAAGAAATACATTTTGCTGTTTCATTTCGATCCAGAATTATTGGTTTAAAACTCTGAATCAAAAGTACGGGCAAACCCAAATTCTGACTTTTAGCTATGATACAAACCGTCAAAACCATGTAACATTACACTACTGTAAATCAACACAATAACAAACATGTTACATCGATATCAGTTATGATACACCAAGCATTCAACAAACACGATTTTCTTTCATTTTATCAATCAACATAGAATACTGGTAAGTTTAAATTTAGTATTTTCACACATGTATATCATAGAACTGATTGCTATGCCGAAGAAATTGACCATTCTATTTCTATTCACGCTGTTGTTTTTATCGTTCGATCTTTCTTCAAAGGAAAAATACTTAATCGGATTTTCGCAATGCGGGCAAAGAGATAACTGGCGTCTAACAATGGAAGCTGAGATGACCCGGGAATTGCTATTTCATCCCGATTTATCAATAATCATAAAACAAGCCTTAGATGACAGTGAGACACAAGTAAAACAGATTGAAGAACTGGTTAACATGGGCATCGACCTTTTAATTGTTTCTCCCAACGAGATAAATCCGGTACAACAAGCAATTGAAAAAGTATATCAGAAAGGAATACCGGTTATTCTGATTGATAGACGTATTGATTCGGAAAACTTTACAGCATACATAGGGGGAAACAATTATGAGATAGGAGAATTTGCAGCAGAATACATCGCCGGAAAATTAAATTTCAAGGGAGAAGTTCTGGAAATTCAGGGAGCACTAACAACATCTCCGGCAACAGAAAGAAGCAAAGGATTTAATGATGCCCTGAACAAATATCCTAACATAAAGAACGTATTCAAAATTCATTCATTCTGGACTGATAATATTGTTTCTGACAGTTTGCCATCCGGATTCAAACAACATCCCAATATCAAAGCCATATTTGCTTTTAACGATGGTCTGGCTGTTGATGCGGACCAAGTACTGAAAAAGCTTGCAAAACGATCCGATATAACAATTGTTGGAGTAGACGGACTACCAACTCTTGGCGGAGGAATTGAAATGGTTGAAAATGGAATTTTAACTGCAACAATAATTTATCCGACCGGAGGAAAGGAATCAATACAAAGAGCTTCACAAATTCTTCATAAAGAAACATTTGAAAAATACAGTTCACTTTCTACAACAATTGTCGATAATTCAAATGTGAAGATTACCCGCCATCAATTTCAAAATATACAGGAACTTCAGGATGATATAAACAAATCAATGAACATGCTTAAAATATTAAATGGAAGATACCATGTTCAACAGTTCCTTCTGTTTGTTTTAATCGTTCTGTTTACCGTAATGATTGTATTTCTCGTTATGTACCTTTCTGCTAATAAAAAACTAAAAAGGTCTAATATTGATCTGGAAAAACAAAAAAATGAAATATCGACACAAAACACGGAACTTATGAGATTAGGACGTGAGTTGGAAGAAGCTACACAAGCCCAACTTCGATTTTTTACCAATATTTCCCATGAATTCAGAACTCCTCTTACGCTCATTTTAGGTCCGCTGGAAAATTTGATTGACTCCGCAGATTTCCCGGGACGTTTTAAAAACCAGGTTTCGATGATGCACCGCAACTCACTTCGGCTTTTGCACATGATCAATCAAATAATGGATTTTAGAAAAATAGAAAACAATAAAATGAGATTGCAGGCGGCAAATTACGACATTGTTGCTTTTTTGCGCGAAATTGTTGAACCCTTTTTAGACCTGGCCGAAAGAAAGCAAATTTCCATCTTGTTTGACACTGAAAAAAGTAGTTTAAACGCTTGGTTCGACCTCGACAAACTGGACAAAGTTTTGTTTAACCTGCTTTCAAATGCAATTAAATTCACTCCGGTAAACGGAATCATAAAAATCAGTCTTAAAGTTTCTAAACCTACTACAAATAAGCTTTGGGATGAAGAAATAGAAATTAAAGTTTCGGATACCGGCAGTGGTATTCCGCTCCATCAGGTTAAGCATATTTTCGATCGTTTTTACCAGGCTCAAAGTTCATTCGGGTTTATGGGAACAGGTTTAGGCCTTTCACTTTCAAAAGAATTTGTAACCCTCCATCACGGCGAAATAAAGGTTGAAAGTACCGAAGGAAAAGGCACAAGTTTTATTATTCAACTGCCCTTGGGCCATACACATCTTCAAGCTTCCGAAAAAATTGAAATTCCTGATACCCGTTCTAAAAAACAGAAGATTCAACGAAGTGATGAAATTGATTTCACTCCTGACTTAAGTGCTAAAAAGAAAAACACTGTTGTTGATTTTTCTGAAAAACAGGTTGTTCTGTTGGTTGAAGATGAAAAAGATGTGCGTGAATTTGTAAGAGATAGCTTAATAGAATATTACACTATTCGGGAAGCAGAAAACGGGAAAAAGGCCTTGAATATAATTCGGGAAGAAGAACCCGATTTGATTATTAGCGATATTATGATGCCTGAAATGGATGGGCTCGATTTAACACGTACACTAAAGAATGATCTGAAAACCTGCCACATACCTATTATTTTATTAACAGCAAAAGCCTCGCAGGAACAGAAATTTGAAGGATTGGAAGATGGTGCCGATTCGTATATACCAAAACCCTTTAACAGCAAACATTTGCAAATTAGGGTAAAGAAGCTGCTCGAACTTCGAATGAAAATGCAGGAACGTTACAAAGGTCAGCTAATGGTTGAAGACGACGATGATAATCTTTCCCGTCTCGACCGCAAGTTCTTGAATAAGATTTCGAGAATTGTGGAAGAACGCCTCGAAAAAGAAGAGTTGACTGTGGAAGAATTGAGCCAGTTGATAGGACTTTCGAGAGTACATGTTTACAGAAAAATTAAAAAACTTACGGGAATGTCTGTCAGTGAATTTGTGCGTTCTGTAAAACTAAAACTGTCGTTAAACCTTATAAAAACCAGTGGTAAAACCATTTCAGAAATTGCCTACGAAGTTGGTTTTTCGTCACCATCTTATTTCACAAAATGTTTTAAAGATCAGTTTGGTATTTTGCCAAGCGAATATGCACAAAAAAAATAATCGGTTTAACTTTTCCATCATCCTTGGTAATTGAATAAAACCATAAACTATTTTTCACAAAAAAAAGGAGATATTACCCAATGTTACAAACATTTGGGCAATAGCTCACTCACCTTTTTTAAACCAATAACTATTTCTTACTCTGCATTATAAGCAGTTTTCAGAACATCTAAAATTTCGTTGTGTGTTAACTTTTTATACCCACCCAGTATTATGGTTGAGTTGGCAATATCGGGTATCATTTCTTCTGTTGCGCCCAATTCCTTCAGGTTAGTTACAATGCCGCACTCTTTGCAAAAAGCTTCCAGTGCATCGATACCGGCCAGTGCAAGTTCTTCTTTTGTTTTGTCGTCCTCTTTTATTCCCCAAACCTGTGTTGCAAAACGAGCAAACTTATCCAGCCCTTCTTTGTAAATGGCTCGGTAATACGGAAGCGAAACAGCCGCCAAACCCATACCATGTGCGCAATCGGTGTAAGCCCCCAACTGATGCTCGATCATGTGAACCTGCCAATCAGAAGGTTTACTCAATCCCATCAGCGGATTCATTGCAAGCGTTGCACTCCACATCAGGTTACTTCTTGCTTCGTAATCCTCCGGATTTTCAATGGCAACTTTGGCACTTTTAACAATTGAACGCAACAAACCTTCAACCAGATAATCTGATGTTACATCATCATTGCCCGAAAAATACACTTCCATCAGGTGCGACATCATATCGAAAATACCACTTACCATCTGGTATTTTGGTAACGAAAAAGTATACTCAGGATTCAGTATTGAAAATGTAGGATATACATTTGCAGGAAACACTCGTCCCATTTTCAGTTTCATATCGTCGTTGGTAATCACCGATCCGCCATTCATTTCCGAACCTGTACCAGCCAATGTAAGAATCGAAGCTACCGGTACAATCTCATTATCTACCGGTTGAAATTGCAACCAGTATTTAGTCCATGGATCATTTTCGCAATAAGCCGATACCGAAATTCCTTTTGCACAGTCGATAACCGAACCGCCACCCACTGCAAGAATCAAATCAACTTTATTCTCACGAACAAGTTGTGCCCCCTCTTTTACTTTTTCCCAGGTTGGGTTGGCCATAATTCCGGTAAGCTCAACAATGTGTTTTCCGCTCTCTTTCAGAATCGAAACCACCTGATCGAAGAGTCCGATTTTTTTGATTGCCCCTTTTCCGTAAGCCAATAGTATTGTATCTCCGTAATTGGCCAATTCTGTCTTCAAATTTTTTAACGATTCTTTACCAAAGTGAATCGTTGTTGGATTTTGATATGTGAAATCTGTATTCATTTCTGTTTTCTTTTTAAAATTCCATGCAAACATATCGAACTATTTTTGAAGCAGTTACAGGTTTGTTTCATGTTCCGTAATCTGGGTAAGTAATTCAGGAATTTGGGTAATTAATATGGATCAAAGTGGAATGAAACTTCAACTTCCGATCTTATAATTCTTAGAATATGGCAGAAAAACAGATGTAATTTTAAACCTATTTAAGATATTAGTGTCTTATACTATTATTAAGAAGATAATTCAACATGAAACTAATTGAAAACAGATTTTTTGAAGGAGAACGACCTTTATTTGCAGCTAAAAACTTACACCTTAAAAATGTTAAATTTTACCCCGGAGAGTCTGCTTTAAAAGAAGCAAGCAATATTCATGCGGTTAATTGTGAGTTTTACGGTAAATACCCTTTCTGGCACAACAGCAATTCCGTAATCGAGGACACTTTATTTACACCTTATGGTCGTGCGGCCGTTTGGTATTGTAAAAACATTCGCATGGTAAATACCCGTGTGGAAGCACCAAAGATGTTTCGCGAAATTGACGGATTATATCTGAAAAACGTGGTACTCACCGATGCCCAGGAATGTACCTGGTGGTGTAAGAACATTGAATTTGAGAATGTTAAGGTGGGAAATGGGGATTACATCTTTAAAAACAGTGCGAATATTAAAATTGAAAATTTAACGCTTCAGGGAAACTATGGTTTCCAATATGCAAAAAATGTCGAAATCCGAAACTCGAATCTGGCTTCGAAAGACGCTTTCTGGAATACGGAGAATGTAACCGTTTACGATTCGGTGATTGATGGCGAATACCTGGGATGGCACTCTAAAAACCTGCGTTTGGTTAATTGTGTAATTGGTGGAACTCAGCCCTTATGTTATGCCGAAAACTTAATAATGGAAAACTGCAAAATGAATGCAGACGCTGATTTGGCATTTGAATACAGCTCGTTAAAAGCAGAAATTACAAGTCCGGTTGCCAGTGTAAAAAATCCTTCCAGTGGCGAAATAATAGCACAGAGCATTGGCGAAATTATCTTCGATGAACACTGTAAAAACCCGGGTGGTTGCACAATAAAAGTTAAAAGCGAAGTAAACGTTTAAAGACTATGCTAAACAAGATTGACAACAAATCGCTACAAATCATTTTTGCATATTTTCTCATTTATGTAGTTTGGGGGTCTACTTACTACTTTATTGGTTATGCTTTAAACGATTTTCCTCCCTTCCTGCTTGGCGCCGTTCGATTCTCGATAGCCGGAGTTATTTTGCTGGCATGGCGCTACTACAAAGGTGTGAATGTATTCGAGAAAAGTCTGGTAAAGAAATCGGCAGTAAGTGGGCTGGTTCTCTTGTTTATCGACATGGCAGTTATTATGCTGGCACAAAGCTATGTAACAAGTAGCCTGGTGGCCATAATTGCCTCCTCAACCACCATTTGGATTCTATTACTCGATTTTCCGATGTGGAAAAAGAATTTTCGTAATCCCTTCACCATTGTGGGAATTGTTATTGGTTTTCTGGGAGTTTTAATGCTTTATCTGGAGCAATATTTAAACGAAAATATCACCAGTCTTCACAACACCGGCATCTACATTCTCATATTTGGATGTATATCCTGGGCTGTGGGCACGCTTTATACCAAATACTTTTCGATGCGTGAAGCTAATACCGATGCATTTTCGGGAGCTGCCTGGCAAATGATTTTTGCTTCAGCCATGTTTTGGATTTTTTCCTTATGGCGAGGTGAGTTAGCAACGGTTGATGTCAAAACAATTTCTACATCATCATGGGCATCGGTGTTCTACCTCATAATATTTGGTTCCATATTCGCCTACACGGCCTACATCTGGCTTTTAAAAGTTCGTCCTGCTGCCGAAGTTGCAACGCATGCTTATGTAAATCCTGTAATCGCAATAATTATTGGCGTTACATTAGGCAAAGAACTGGTAACCGGAATTCAAATTGGCGGACTGGTTCTTATTCTTACAAGTGTAACACTAGTGCAACTTAACAAGCAAAGGTTAGTCAGAAAATAACTATGAGTAACAATCCTACACCGCTTTCTTCGCGCGAACGTATTGATTACATGGATCTGCTGAGAGGAATTGCAATCTTCGGCATTCTAATCGCCAATTTAAGGTGGTTCTCCCTTTATTCTCCACAAGTGAGTGGCAGGTTTACTTTAGGTGAAATCGACGGTATAGTCCACCTTCTTCAAGGTGTTTTTATAGAAAGTAAATTTTATACCATTTTCAGTATACTTTTTGGCTGGGGAATTGCACTTCAGATCAACCGCTCGAAAAAAGACGATGCCTCCACTGCCCGCTTTTTACGCCGACGACTCTGGTTTATGATGCTTCTGGGGGGAGTACATATGTTTTTTATCTGGGAAGGCGACATTGTATTTCTATACGGATTGGTTGGTTTTGTTTTGGTTGCATTTAGGAAATATTCCAACAGCACCTTGTTGATCACCGGCATTCTCCTCCTTCTGTCTCCCGTATTGCTATATTTTTTAAAGATGAATTGGCCGTGGGTAAACTACCCTTCCGACTATTTATACAGCCTTGGAGAAAAAATGTATCAACACTTTGGCTGGATTGATCAGGATACTAGCAGAACAGGTGTTTTGAGTGAAAGTAAAAGTATAACAGCAAGTATTAAAATTACACTGGCAGACGCACCTTATCGTTTTGCTTATTTATTTGCCGTAAGCCGCATTCCGAAAGTACTGGGTGCCATGATGATTGGTTTTTATATTGGCCGAACCAATTTGTATTCAAAATTGATGAATCACAAAAAGGTAGCGTTAAAAGCAAACATCACAGGATTAATTGTTTTTGTTCCGCTTAATTACTGGCTCGAAGGTGTTCTAAAAAATGAGCACGCTTATTATCAGCATCAAATCGAAGGTTTGTATTATACCATTGCAGATTCACTTCTGGTGTTTCCTTTGGCACTTGTATATATGATGGCACTGGCACTGATTTACGAAAAAAAGTGGGTACAAAACATACTAAAACCGGTACTGACTGTCGGAAGAACAGCCTTTAGCAACTATGTATTTCAGAGTATAATCGGAATAATTCTGTTTTATGGAGTTGGTTTTGGTCTGGCTCAGCAATTTGGCCCACTGGCCTGGACAATTACTGCGGTAATCATATTTACATTCCAAATCATCCTGAGTAATTTATGGCTGAAATTCTTTCGCTTTGGCCCACTGGAATGGATCTGGCGAAGTTTTACCTACAAAAAAATTCAACCACTAAGAGCTACAAAGAATTAATTCAAAATGTCGCATTCCGTAATATTGGTAACTAATACAGGAATACGGGTCATCCGGTTAAAGTTATAAGCCCGATTTTTGTATCCATAAATTTAGAAATGAACAATTCGAAACGAATGAAACGAGCATAATAAAAAGTCTCTTAATACAGAGGAGAATGACTATGGGAGATACATGAGTCACCATTAGAAATAAACAATTATAGACGAATGAAAACAATAGAAAACAAATTTTTTCAAGGAGAACGACCGTTGTTTGCAGAAAAAGATTTACACATTAAGAATGTTGAAATTGGATTAGGAGAATCAGCATTAAAGGAAGCGAGCAACATAAAAGCTACCGGTTGTACTTTTGGAGGCAAATACCCTTTCTGGCACAATACAAACAGTGTTATCGAAAATTCATTATTTACTCCAGGCGGGCGTGCAGCCATTTGGTACTGTAGCGATATTCGTATGATTAACACCCGCGTGGACGCACCAAAAATGTTTCGGGAAATTGATGGACTCTCTCTTGAAAAGGTCGAACTCACCGATGCTCAGGAATGTTTGTGGTGGTGTAAAAACATCAAACTTAACCATGTTAAAATAACTAATGGCGATTACATTTTTAAGGATAGTAAAAACATTCAAATTGAAGACCTTACGCTGCAGGGAAACTACGGTTTTCAGTATGCCAGAAATATTGAAATCCGCAACTCTAATCTGGCCTCGAAGGATGCGTTCTGGAATACCGAAAATGTTACCGTGTATGATTCTGTTATTGATGGTGAATACCTGGGCTGGCACTCGAAAAATCTACGCCTGGTAAACTGTGTAATCAGCGGAACCCAACCGCTTTGTTATGCCAAAGGTTTAGTAATGGAAAACTGTACAATGGAAGAAAATGCTGATCTGGCATTTGAATACAGCACATTAAAAGCTGAAATTAACAGTCCGGTTACCAGCGTTAAAAATCCTTCGGAAGGTGAAATTTTGGCACATAATATTGGAGATGTTATTTTTGATGAAAACTGTAAAAATCCGGGAGGATGTAAAATCAAAGTAGAAAGCGAAGTAAACGTATAAAAATATGCAACACAATTTCGACGAAAAAATAGTACGCAAAGGCACTAATTCATACAAGTGGGATTCAAAAACCAACGACGATATAATTCCCTTGTGGGTGGCCGATATGGATTTTAAAACTGCTCAGCCTATCATTGATGCACTTGCAAATCGTGTGCAGCATGGTATTTTCGGGTATACAAAAGTACCAGATGCGTATTACGATGCGGTTATCAGTTGGTTTGGACACAGACATAATTTCAAGGTTGAAAAGGAATGGATGATTTACACAATTGGTGTGGTTCCTGCCATCTCAGCAACAATCTTGGCTTTGACAGAACCCGGTGATAAAGTAATTGTGCAAGAGCCGGTTTACAACTGTTTTTTCTCGTCGATTCGGAATAACCAGTGTGAGAGTTTTTCAAATGACCTGATTTACAAAGATGGAAAATACACCATCGATTTTGAAGATCTGGAAAAAAAGGCGGCAGATCCAAAAGCCAAAGTGATGCTTTTATGCAACCCGCATAATCCGGCAGGCCGTGTGTGGACAAAAGAAGAACTGGAGAAAATTGGTGAAATCTGTTTCCGTAATAAGGTAATTGTGGTTTCAGATGAAATCCATTGCGATTTGGTGCATCCGGGACACACCCACATTCCGTTCGCGTCGCTGGGCCAACAGTTTTTAGAGCATTCTGTAACCTGTGTTGCTCCAAGTAAGACCTTCAATCTGGCAGGATTACAGATCGCAAATATTTTAACGTACGATCCGGAGATTCGCAAAAAGATCGATAAAGCCATCAACATTAACGAAGTTTGCGATGTAAGTCCGTTTGCGGTTGAAGGACTGATTGCCGCTTACACGAACGAAGATTCAGAAAAATGGCTGGATGATTTGCGAGCCTATTTGTGGGACAACTATTTGTTTGTAAAAGACTTCTTCACGGAAAACTTTCCACAATTCCCGATCTTACCACTGGAAGCAACTTATTTGGTTTGGATCGATACTTCTGCATTAAACATTAAGTCGGAAAAACTAACCGAACTGCTTATAGAGAAAGGAAAAGTCTGGCTCAACGAAGGAACGGTTTACGGCGATGCAGGAGAAGGATTTATGCGCCTGAACATTGCATGTTCGCGCGATGTTTTACAAGAAGGACTGAATAGACTAAAAATGTCATTTGATCAGCTTATAGCTTAAAACAACATCTGGAAATACGATTTCGTAATAAAGATAAGTTGCTACGTAATACGTTTAAATTTAGGTAAAAATGAAAAAGAATATTTTTGATCGTTTACAAGGTGGTGAAGCAGTTCCCTATACCGATCCACAACATTTTCAGATTTCTGAAGTAGCTGTGCGCACCACAAAGTTACTTTTAGAGTTGAACGCAACGGCAGATACTGAAAAGATGCGCCAAATGTGGGGCGAAATTTCGGGCGAAGCACTTGACCCGAGCACCATGATTCAGATTCCGGTTTATGTGAATATTGGCAAATTCACACGCATTGGTAAAAATGTATATATCAATCATCTCTGTTCAATGCTCGATATGGGCACCATAACAATTGGCGATAATGTTTTGATCGGGCCAAAAGTAAACCTATTAAGCGAAGAGCATCCTGTAAATCCTGCCGACAGAAAAGCATTAATGGTTCGGCCGGTTGTGATTAAAAACGGTGCATGGATTGGTGCCGGTGCAACTATTCTTCCCGGTGTTACTGTTGGTGAGAATTCGATTGTGGCAGCCGGAGCTGTTGTAAACAAAAATGTGCCGGATAATACGGTTGTAGGCGGTATTCCTGCTAAAATAATTAAGCACATTGACTAGCTAATAGTAGTATACCCCTACCTTCTCTCAATCAGATAATTTACGAATCTGGAAGTTAACAAAACTTCTTTTACACACTTCTCTCTCACATTCCGTAATCGGGGTAATTCTATCCGTTATTTGGGTAATTTTTTAAAAATGCGAATAATGATATTTGCATTGTAAAATCTCATAAACTTTTGAGGTTGAGCATTTTTTAAAAAACAAACAAATGGACAGGATAGAATTAAGTAAGATAAAGTTTGATGAGTTATTCGGACAACACAACGGTCCGTTGGCAGAAACTGATCCTGATTTACAAGACATGTTAAACCGTTTCATTTTCGGTGAGGTCTTCTATCAGGGCGATTTAAGCGACAAATTACGCGAGTTAATTACAATCGTAGTATTAACAACTAATCAAACGCTCGAGCAGCTTCAGGCACATGTTTTTGCGGCATTAAATATTGGCGTTTCTTCGGTTGAAATTAAAGAAGCTATTTACCAATGTGCTCCATATATTGGATTTCCGAAAACGCTAAATGCCATTAATAAAGCCAACGAGGTTTTTAAAGCTGCCAACATTTATCTTCCTGTTGAGAGCCAAAAAACAGTAAGCGAAGAAACCCGTTTTAACGACGGTTTGAAAGTTCAAAAAAGCATCTTCGGAGAGATCATCGATAAAATGCATGAGACTGCACCCGAAAATCAGAAACACATTCAGAACTACTTATCGGCATTCTGTTTTGGCGATATTTATACGCGAGGAACACTGGATCTTAAAATCCGCGAACTACTCACCGTTTGCATTTTAAGCGCACTGGGTGGTTGCGAAAGCCAGGTAAAATCGCACGTAAACGGCAACCTGAGTGTTGGAAACGATAAAAATACGATGCTGACAGCTGTAACCCAATGTTTGCCCTACATGGGTTTCCCAAGAACATTGAATGCGCTGGCATGCATCAACGAAGTATTACCGGAAAATAAATAATAAAATAATAGGAGGATTTTAAAATGAGTGAATTTAAACAACCATTTCCACTGGGACAGAAAAACGATGCTTATGCAGAATATTTTACAGGCCAAAGCTACCTGGCAGTATTAACACTGGAAGGCGTTCCTTCATTCAACGTAACTTTTGAACCGGGATGCCGCAACAACTGGCACGTACACAATGGCGGCGGACAAATTTTGTTTTGCACAGCCGGAACAGGCTGGTACCAGGAAAAAGGCAAACCTGCCCAAAAGTTGAATCCGGGCGACACCGTTAACATTCCTGCCGGAGTTAATCACTGGCACGGAGCGGTAAAAAACAGTTGGTTCGCACACATCGCATTGTCGGTTCCGGTTGAAAATTCCACCACACAATGGAACGATCCGGTTACCGATGAAGAATACAACAAACTGGGCTAAACAGAAAACAATTACAAAAACAGAAACAATTAAATAATGAGAAAACTATTAGCAGTGGCAGTGCTGTCAGTCACGGTACTGACACAGGCACGTTCAGAAAACAAGCAAACAAACAACAAAACAGAGATGAAAAAGACAGAAGATCATTACACATTTGAATTAAGTGATAAGGTTACCCGCGAAAAGGTAACGTTCAAAAACCGTTACGGAATCACCCTGACCGGTGACCTGTATTTACCAAAAGACAGAGGAACAGAACCACTTCCGGCATTGGCAATCAGTGGTCCATACGGAGCCGTTAAAGAGCAATCATCAGGTTTATATGCTAACCAATTCGCACAGCGCGGTTTTGCTGTAGTGGCTTTCGATCCTTCTTTTACAGGAGAGAGTGGTGGCGAGCCAAGAAACGTGGCATCACCCGATATTAATACTGAAGACTTTAGCGCCGCTATCGACTTCCTTGGAGTTCAACCGTTCGTAGACCGTGAGAAAGTTGGAATCATGGGAATTTGTGGTTTCGGCGGAATGGGCTTAAATGCTACCGCAGTCGGCAAACGTGTAAAAGCTGTGGCAGTTGCCAGTATGTACGACATGTCGCGTGTTACTGCACGTGGTTATTTTGATAGCATGACTCCGGAACAACGCTCACAAATGCTGGAACAATTGGGCGAACAACGCTGGAAAGATGCTGAGAACGGAGAACCAGCGTACGGAGTTGCCGGATTACCGGAAGCTGATCAATTAACCGGAAACGAACCTGAATTTGTGCAAGGTTACGTAAACTACTACAAAACAGAGCGCGGTTTTCACCCACGTTCGATCAACTCAAACGGATCGTGGACAGCAACCAATGCATTATCATTTATGAACATGCCGTTGCTGACTTACATCAGCGAGATTTCACCTCGTCCGGTATTGATTATTGCCGGCGAAAATGCACACTCCCGCTATTTTAGCGAAGATGCATACAAAGCAGCCAACGAGCCAAAAGAACTGATGATCATTCCGGGTGCTGTTCATACCGATTTGTACGACAAAACCGATGTTATTCCTTTTGACAAACTTGAATCGTTCTTCAAAGAAAACCTGAAATAAGAATTTGATGAAATCAAATGGACATAAAATAGTAGCACCTCGCATCAACGAGGTGTTTTCTATTTTTTCAACATTCTGCTCTATTCTAAACCAGACAATTAAAACAAACGTATTTAACTAATAATTTCCAAATAGGCTATAATCGCTAAAATAACTAATCATGAAACAACTTTTCTTCACCTTATTTCTGGGATTGTTCACCAGCACCTTAAGCGCCCAGCAAGATTTGTTTAACGAAAATCCAATTGTATCTCCGCAGATTAACGCGGATAATTCCGTTACTTTCCAGATAAAAGCCCCAACAGCCGAAACAGTTAGTGTTTCAGGCAGCCTCGATGTCGAAAAAGCTTTCGCTCCCATTACTTACGAAATGACAAAAAGTGATGACGGCGTTTGGAGTTTTACCACACCCGTTTTACCATCAGAGTTATACCGGTATCATTTTGTAATTGACGGGGCAAGATCAACCGATCCGGGCAATGCGTTTGCCATTCGCGATGTTGGTAACCTCTCGAGCATTTTTATTATTGGAGGAGGCCAGGCAGATATATACAAAGTTCAAAATGTTCCGCATGGCACAGTGGCATTAAGATGGTACGATTCTCCGGGAAACGATATGGTTCGCAGAATGGTAGTGTACACTCCTGCCAGTTATGAAAACAGCACTGAAAAATATCCGGTTTTGTACTTGCTTCATGGTGTTGGCGGCGACGAAACAGCCTGGACCGGTTCAGGCAGGGCAGCTGAAATTTTAGATAACCTGATTGCGCAGGGGAAAACCAAACCAATGATCGTGGTAATGACCAATGGAAATGTTTCGCAGGAAGCAGCCCCAGGAAATGGAAGCGATGGATTTGTAAAACCAACTTTTATGTTGCCGCACACTATGGATGGCAAATTTGAAGAAACATTTATTGATGTAATGATGTTTGTTGAGGACAATTATCGTACAATCGAGACAAAAGAAGGACGGGCAATTGCAGGTTTATCAATGGGTGGATTTCATACTGCAAACATTTCGATGTATTACCCCAATACCTTCAATTATGTGGGATTGTTTTCGTCGGCTTTAGGTGTTCGCCCGGTTGGTGGTAATACTACTTCACCGGTTTACCAAAATCAGGATGAAAAACTAAAACAGCAAATGGAGAACGGATACAAATTATACTGGATGGCCATGGGAGTTGACGACATGCCAATGCTTATAAAAGGAAATGCCGATTTCAGAAAAAAGATGGACGACATGGGTATGAAATACGAATATCTCGAGACTGAGGGCGGACATACCTGGAATAACTGGCGTAATTACTTATCGATATTTGCGCAGAAATTATTTAAATAAACCTACAATTTGCAGTTACTTTTCTAATAAAATGCAGATTCTAATAGTAAATGGACAATGATTAGAAGCATTATACAATTTTTCAGTTTTATACTGGTAATCATGACTTTGGCCTGTTCAGGTGAAAGTCATGATTTTGAAGCAGAGAATCTGATATACGAAGACATTGTTAGCGACTCAACGGAAAATAAAATAAACACAGACAAAATGATTTTAAAAATTGGAGATACAACACTTACAGCCACGCTTGCTGATAATTCTTCGGCAAAAGCTTTAGTAAAAGAACTTACTAATGGTTCGATAACAATTGAAATGCGCGATTACGGGAACATGGAAAAAGTAGGATCGCTTGGGAAAAATTACCCAACAAACGACGAATCGATAACCACCGAACCGGGAGACATAATTTTATACCAGGGAAATGCCTTGGTCATTTATTACGCTCCCAACTCATGGAGTTTTACCAGGCTCGGAAAGATTGATAATATAACAAAACAAGAGTTGATTCAAGTGCTTGGAAAGGGAGATGTTAATGTTACTTTGTCGTTACCTCAGGAATAGATTATATATTCTTTCGAAAACAGGATGAAGAAAATTTAGCGCTAGCCATGTGTGTTTTACACATGAATCTTCCTATACTGAAACATATTAACTACCAACTTGAAACATTTTGAACATACATTTTTTTTCCTGCCCTACTGAAGTGCATTAGCTTTGTAAAGGTTTAAAATTCAATAAAACATTATCAAAAATTAAAATGAATTACAGGAAGATTTTTTTCGGAATTGTGCTTTTTAGTATATGTATTTTTGCCAACGGCCAGTACAAAAATTTGCCCGATAATAAGCCAACTTTTACAAATCCATTATTTAAAGGCGATTACCCCGATCCAAGTATTTTACGCGATGGTGAGGATTATTATCTGGTTCATTCATCGTTCTATTACTACCCTGGCCTACTAATTTGGCATTCAACTGATTTAATAAACTGGAAGCCGGTAGCAAATGCTCTGAACACTTATGTTGGTTCGGTTTGGGCACCGGAACTGACCAAATACGATGACAAATTCTACATCTATTTTCCGGCCGACAACAAGAATTATGTAATTACCTCAGAGAATATTGAAGGTCCCTGGACAGAACCGGTTTTGATCGATATCAGTATGATCGACCCCGGGCATGTAGTTGATGAAAAAGGCAACCGCTACCTCTATTTTAGCAGTGGAAGTTATGTTCCTTTAACCGACGATGGACTTACAGTGGCCGGCGATCCTATTCACAGTTACGATGGTTGGGAAATTCCCCGCGAGTGGTCGATCGAATGTTTTTGTATGGAAGGTCCGAAACTTTTTAAACGAGGCGAATATTACTATTTAACCGTTGCTGAAGGAGGAACTGCCGGTCCGGCAACCGGACACATGGTTATTTCTGCCCGCTCGAAATCGCCACTTGGACCATGGGAAAACTCGCCTTTTAATCCGATTCTCAGGTCACAATCAAACAAAGATCAGTGGTGGTCGGTAGCACATGGTACAATTTTCGACGATGTGGACGGAAACTGGTTTATGATGTTTCATGGCTACGAAAATGGTTTTTACAACATGGGACGCCAAACCATGCTCGTTCCTGTTGAGTGGACTGAAGATGGTTGGTACAAAATACCAGATGATATAAAAATCGAAAAGCAAATGACACTTCCCGGAAAAGCAAATGTAGCTCAGCAAGCATTGAAGTTAAGCGACGATTTTTCAGGAGACGAATTAAATCCGCAATGGAAATTCTTTGGTGGTTTTGAGAACGATCGCTTTGAAATAAAAAACAACAGCATTGTTATCAATGGCAAAGGAAATGGAATTGCCAATTGTTCGCCCATGTTGACAATTCCGGCCGATCATGCTTATATGGCTGATGTTGAAATGGAAATTGAAGGCGATGCAATTGGAGGTTTGGTATTGTTTTATAACCAGCAAGCTTCTTCCGGAATTCTGGCAGACGATACTAATGTTTTGGCGAACTTAAGAGGCTGGCAATTTGCCACCGAGCGAAATGTCATCAACCGGCACGTTTACTTGCGTTTAAAAAGTATAAACAACACGGTTGACATGTATTATAGTCTGGATGGAGAAGATTGGATAAAGATTGAAAATTCGTTTGAAACATCAGCTTTGCATCATAATGTACTAAGCGGATTCCTGAGTTTGCGTATCGGGCTTTGCTCTATTGGTTATGGCAAAGTAAGCTTTAAGAACTTTGTTTACACGCCAATTTCAGAATAATCTGTCGAAAAAAAGACCGTTGAAACTGGGCTCAACGGTCTTTTTTAATGCAATGAATTTTCGCTAAAATTTAGAGTTTCCAAACCAGCACACCTGACGTTGGAATATCTTTTGTTCCCAGTAAAATCTCCGAACCGATAGGAAGTTTCATTTGATAAACTTTGTCCGAATAATTCATAGCAATTCCAAATCCGTCGCGGTACTCTACAATTATTCCTTTAGGATAGTTTTCAATGCCAATGTCCAATCGTTTGTATAATTTTTCAAGAACATTAAACTCCAAATCTCCACTGTTACTGTCTGCTCCCACATAAGTAACTGTTCCATCACCTAGTTTATTAAAGGTTATAGCCGGCTTACCGGAATAAAAATCACCTGCATAATTTCCCCATATTTCGGTGTTATTTGCAGGCTTTAAAATGTCGCCCCAGCTTGTCCATGCATATTTCTGATTGTCCATTAAAATGGTATCCGGTGCATAAGGTCTGAGCAGATCATAGAATTCAATTTCTCCCCCAATCAATTTATAGATCGGTTCGGCGTGTTTTGCCTCCCATAAATGTCCAAACTCATCCTGATGACCTGAACGACATGACATGACAAGATTTCCTCCATTATTTACATAAGTGCTAAGTTTCCCGATTAATTTCAAACTCATTTGCTGATAGGCCGGAAGTACGAGCACCGCATATCCTGAAAAATCCATGGTATCGCGAATAAAATCAACTGGCGCGCCAAATGCCTTTAATGGTTTGTAATATTTTAAAACGTGTTCTTCGGTATTCCAAACCACCGTTTGTTTGTTCTGATTGATGGCTACCGTATTATCCGGATCATAAAGAATGGCTGTTTTTCGTTTCATGTAGTCTTCAGGAACTTTATAATCAGCGGCATTTTCGCGCAGTACTTTTATCTCATCCATAAATTGCTGAAACTCCTTCCCTCCTCTTGTTGGAGTCACTCCGTCGGGTCCAACAATGCCATAATGATACTGTTCGTAGCCATAAATAGGCGCACGAAAACGGTAAGTACAGGTAAATTTACTACCTCCTGCAAAAACATGCCACAACCATAAGCGAACAGCTCCGGGCAGTGGCTGAGAGTTTATCGATCCCCAGTTTACCTGTCCCGGCTGAAGTTCCATTACTCCATACAAAGGCGAAAGTGGCCTGAAATAGTCATTCGCCATGGCTATTCTTGAATATTCGCCTACCCGGTATCCTTTTGTTCCAATTCCCGGATGCTCGCCATACACCATATAGCGTGTATAACTTATAAAATCAAGCTCCTTACTTGCGCCAACATATCTTGCATCGTAATAAGGTATATAATTCGTTGTTATCCACTGACCGGCATCGGAGTATTTACGGATAGTTTGGGCTTGCTCATCCAAAAAGGAAGAGGTCTCATAATCGCAAAAACGACTGTGATCCAAACGCTGATACAAATTCATTCCCCACTGTTTGTGTTTGGGAATATTAATTTCTGAAAAATCGGAATATGTACCACTCCAGAAATTTGTTCCCCATGCTTTATTTAAGGCATTAATTGTGTTATACTTCCTTTTTAACCAATTACGGTAACGTATTTGAGCATCTTCACCAAAGTCGGTATTCGATGCAGGTTCGTTGTCCAACTGCCATCCAATAATTCGTTTATCGTTGCCATAATGTTTTGCCAGCTCCGTAATCATCTTTTGCGAATATGCTCTGTAATATTCATTCGAAAATGAGGCATGCTGCCTCGAACCATGATCGTAAGTTGTACCATCTTCGTTGCTTTTTAAAACATCGGGGTGTTTACGAACCAGCCAAACAGGTGGAGTTGCAGTTGATGTACACATTACAACTTTCAGCTTGTATTTTGTAGCCAAATCAACAGCTTTATCCAACCAAACAAAATCATAAACTCCCTCTTGTGGTTCGAGTTGTGCCCAGGCGAATTCAGCAAAGTGAGTAAACTCAAATCCCATCTCAGCCATTTTCTGAAAATCGCGCTCCCATTGCGACTCATTCCAATGTTCGGGATAATAATACGCCCCTACTGTTGTTAATTCAGATGATGGAAAGTATTGATCAACCCGCTGTGCATAAGCATTGAAAACCAATAAAAACAGAATAGTTATTGCGGTAACTTTTTTCATTCTTTTAGTATTTGTTTTTTTATTTGATATAGTATTTGATTTTAAGTGTCTAAAATACCCAAAATCCTCAATAATGTATTTACCGAAACCGGTTTTTACGTCTTATTTAAATTAACAGGAAAAGATTGAAGCGATAGAAACAGAGATTGTGTAGAATTAATAGTGAAGTTATGATTGTGCTATTTCGACTACTCCACCGATATCACGATCTGTTCGATTTATTATTTTTACCGAAAATTAAAACGAAAATAATATGTTAAAAGTTAATGAATATTTTGAGGGAAAAGTAAAATCGATTGCAGTTGATAATTCAAAAGGCAAAGCAACTTCAGGAGTAATTGATGCGGGCGAATTTGAATTTGGAACCAGTACAATTGAATACATGACAGTAACTTATGGCGAAATGTTGGTTTTGTTACCCGGTTCAGCAGAATGGAAACTTTTTGCTCAAAACGAAACTTTTAAAGTAGATAAAGATTCATCGTTTAAAGTTAAAGTAAATGAGCCTGTTAGCTACTTGTGCAGGTACGAATAAAACGTTTTGTTTCCTGTACTACAAATCCTCTGTTATTACCAAAAAGGTAATTTCAGAGGATTTTTTTTGCTCCAAACCAACATTGAGGGCATCAAGTCTAAATAAATTTTGAGATACTCATTCATTTGTTCTATTTTTAATACATATAAATATCTCAAATCAAATTAATAAAACGGTAATGACAAACACAGATGCTAACACAGCAAAGAAATTTGCTGAAAAAACTTGGAAACTGATTATGGCAAGAAGTATTTTTTTGATACTTGTTGGATTAATTCTCCTCATTTTCCCGAAAGGAACCTTAACAACCCTGGTATTTATTATGGGTGTTTATTGGCTAATTGACGGAATTGTAACTTCAGTCAATTCCGTACTACGACGAAATATTTATAAAAATTGGTGGTGGGGATTGGTTACCGGTGGTTTAGGTATTATTGCCGGAATTGTGGTTTTATCAAAACCTTTTTCAAGTACCGTGTTAACCACTTCCTTTTTAATGTGGTTTCTTGGGATAGTAGCGGTTCTAAATGGTATTTCGGGTATTGTTACCGGTGTTCGGCTTCAGAAAACAAACAGAAATGAACGATCGATGATTTGGGGCGGTGTTTTCTCCGTCATTCTTGGTATTGTACTTATGTCGTCGCCATTTGCTTCAGCCTTGGTAATTATAAAAATAATTGGATCATTTGCATTATTTGCAGGTTTAATATTAATGGCTGTTGCTTTTCGGATTAAGAAAAAAAGTGAAGATGACCTGAGAGACTAAACACAATACGTAATTATAATTCAAGGTGTTACACATACTGTTTCGGGAAAGTATGTGTAACACCTTTTTTATTTTAGCAAATTAAACACTCTAGCCCCGACCAAGACATAACAATCATTTGTTCATATAAAATTTGTTTTAATCAAATAATAGAATTATTTTTGTAGTGAACATTTGATTATTATTATATGAAAACAATTATTACTTCACTTGGAGATTCAATTGACGCCGGATTTGACTTAAAATTTGGACGCGCCGGATGGTTTTGCATCTACGACAGAGAAAGTAAGACGACAAATTTTATACAAAATAGTTTTAAAGATTCCAACGGAGGTGCCGGAACTAAATCTTCAGAAATGGTTGCCGAGCTGGGTGCAAATCAGGTTATATCAGGGCATTTTGGACCAAAAGCCAAAGATTTATTAGAACGTCTGAATATTCAGATGGTTACAATGGATGAAAACGAACTACTTGTTGTTGATATTATAAATAAACTGGAAAACGCTAAAAATTAAAACCATGCCAGGATTAGACAAAACCGGACCAATGGGACAAGGATCTCAAACCGGAAGAAAAAACGGAAGATGCAGCACCGATAATGACACGACATTAGAATATCCGATGCGTGGCAGAAGAAACGGACGAGGATTCAGACACAGAGGAAATATGGAGAATGAAGCGGAGGAAGGATTTCGCGGAGGAAGAGGAAATGGCTGGAGAGGTTTACGACGTGGTCGAAATTTATAACTAAAATCGGATATTGATTATGAATAAAAAAATCGCAATTCCTGTTGATGAAAACGGGATTTTAGACGGACACTTTGGACACTGCAAATTTTTTGCCTTGTTAAACGTTGATGGAGATACTATCCTTTCGGAAGAAAAAGTTGTTCCTCCCCCACACGAACCCGGTATTTTGCCCAAATGGTTAGCAGAAAAAGGAGCTACCGATGTAATTGCCGGAGGTATGGGCCATAAAGCCATTCAGATTTTTAATTACAACAATGTAAATGTTTTTGTTGGAGCACCTCAGCTTTCTGCAAACGAACTGGCGAATGGATTTCTGCAGCATACAATTGAATTTACTGCAAACTATTGCGACCATTAACAATTTCTTCTACTATAATTTTCTGATAAAAAAAAGGTGTATCGTTATCAGAAAACGCAAAACTAAATCGACAACTCTCCGAAGTACAATCCTACTTCGGGGAGTTTTTTATGAAAGTGGATCGTATTTTTTTTTTGCAAGAACAGTACTCGGAATCACATTAATACTTTATAAATCAGTATGAAAATTGCTATTGCAAGTGGAAAGGGCGGAACAGGAAAAACAACAGTTGCAATAAACCTGTACCATTCTCTTTCGAAAAAGTTTAAAAACCAAGTACAGCTTATTGATTGCGATGTTGAAGAACCCAATGATTTATTGTTCTTCTCAGCAGCAGAAAAAAGCAAGCAAAAACCAGTCTTCTCCCTGGTGCCAAAAATCGACACCGATAAATGTACATTTTGTAAAAAGTGTGCAGACTGGTGCGAATTTAATGCAATCACCGTTGTAAAGAACCTAAAATTTGCCGAAGTAAATCCAGATTTATGCCACTCTTGTGGTGTATGTTCCATTGCCTGTAATTTTAATTCAATTACTGAATATCAAAAGCCACTTGGAGAAATAACTTATTTCAATACAGGATTTGGATTGGGATTGGTTGAAGGCAGATTGGAAATAGGCTCGGCAATGCAAACTTCGCTGATAAAAGAAGTAAAAAAAGAAGCTTCAAAACAAGCTGAATTTGTGCTGTTTGACGCACCACCGGGAACCAGTTGCCCGGTAGTTGAAACAGTTGCTGATGCTGATTATGTAATTCTTGTAACCGAGCCTACTCCATTTGGACTAAATGATTTAGAAATAACCGTTGAATTGCTAAATGATTTAAAAATTCCATTTGGTGTGCTGGTAAATAAAGCCGGCTTAGGAAACAATGCGATTTACGATTTCCTGAAGCAGAAAAATATTGAATTACTCGGCAACATTCCATTCTCGAAAAAATACGCCGAAAACTACTCGAAAGGCGAACTACTTAATAATATACCAGCTGAAATTGAAGCCTACTATTCACAAATAGTAAAAAGCTTAAAATCTAAAATTGTTGTAAAATGAAGGAGATAACCATTTTAAGCGGAAAAGGAGGAGCCGGAAAAACAACAGTTGCTGCAGCCCTTGCCTCGTTGGCACCAAATGCCGTTTTTTGCGACAACGATGTTGATGCAGCCGATTTGCACCTGATTTTTAAACCCAAGACCAAAGAAACGCACAAATTTGATAGTGGATCGCTTGCAGTAATAAATCAGGAAACATGCACAAACTGTGGTTTATGTGAAGATTCGTGCCGCTTTGATGCCATTCATAAAAACCAAAATGATTATCCCGAAGTTAATCCGTTTCAATGCGAAGGGTGCAGATTATGCGAACGTATTTGCCCTGCCAATGCAATTACAATTACCCAAAACTTAAACAATAGCTGGTACATTTCAGAAACAAGATTTGGCACACTTGTTCACGCTAAAATGGGGCCGGGAGAAGAAAACTCGGGCAAACTTGTGAGTAGAATAAGGGAGCGCGCAAAAGAAATTGCAACTGAAACAAAAGCCAGCTACATCATCAATGATGGCCCTCCGGGAATTGGTTGTACCGCCATTTCTTCCATTACCGGAACCGATGCAGTTTTGCTGGTTATCGAACCTACCGTTTCGGGATTGCACGATGCCAAACGTGTGGTTCAGTTAATACAATCGTTTGAAATACCCGTGTTTGCTGCCATTAACAAATACGACATCAACACAGAATTTACAAAAAAAGTAGAAGACTATTTATTGGAAACAGGAATTCCGCTTGCAGGTAAAATCCCCTTCTCCGAAATAATGGTGGAATCGATGATTGCCGAAAAAACAGTTATTGAATTTGATCGGGAAAGTAATGTCAGCAACACCTTAAAAACCATATGGAATAACATGATATCTGAATTATAAATGATTTACACGCACAAAAAATCAGAATCAATAAAAATAAAACCATGAAACAGTTTGATGTAATTATCATCGGAGCTGGTCCTGCCGGAATTATCACCGGTGTTACGGCAAAAAAAGCTCACCCCAATAAAAGTATGCTACTTTTCAAAGAAGAAGAAAAAGGTTTGGTTCCCTGCGGTATTCCTTACATTTTCCATACCCTAAACAATGTGGATAAAAATGTGATGGGTCCAAAACCATTTATCGACATGGGCGGAATAGTAGAGACCGACAGTGTTACTGACGTAAACATTAAAGAAAAATCAATACAAACTTTATCGGGAAAAGAATACAAATACGATAAACTTGTATTTGCTACCGGCTCGAAAGTTATAATTCCAACATTTATTCCCGGTTACGATTTAAAAAATGTTTTTTACATTAAAAAAAGTTACCAGTACATCAGTCATCTGTTCGATGAATTTCAAACCAAAAAGAATATTGTAGTAGTTGGAGGTGGTTTTATTGGTGCTGAAGTGGCGGAACAACTGGCCATGAATCCCGGTAAAAATGTATTCTTAATCGAAAGTGAAGAACAATGTTTCTCAAAAGCATTTTCAAAAGACCTGAGTAAAGTTGCCACCGATGAATTACGAAAAACAAAAGTAAAGGTGAGTACATCTGTAAAAGTTGAACGAATAAACGAAACAAACGGCCAGGTGTCATCGGTATTGCTAAGTACTGGCGAAACCATTGATTGCGATGCAGTAATTATGGCTATTGGCTACCGCCCGAATACCGAGTTAGCCAAAAAGGCAGGTTTGGAACTGAATAAAAGAGGTGCCATAAAAGTAGATAGTTACGAGCGTACAATTGAACCCGATGTTTGCGCTGTTGGCGATTGTTCGCAAACTCTAGGATTTCTGACAGGGCGGTCAGACTATGTTATGCTTGCCTCAACAGCAACTGCAGAAGCAAGGGTATTAGGGCATAATTTATTTGGTGTAAAAATCAGAAAAACATTTAATGGAACCCTGGCTGTATTTTCTACCGAAATTAATCACGTAGCCATGGCAGCAGCCGGAGTTAACGAAACTACTGCAATGGCGGCAAACATTAAAATCCTGTCGGCAGAATTTAGCGATTTCGATACGCATCCGGACAAATTTGAAGATACAAAACCTTTGACTATTAAACTGTATGCTTCGGCTTGCGAAGGTTCGATACTTGGAGGTGAAGTATGGGGAGGCAAATCGGCCGGAGAAATGATTAATACAATAAGTCTTGCCATTCAAAAAGGGGTTACCGTATTCGAAATGATTTCGTTCCAAATTGGATCGCACCCTCTGTTAACCAGTGCCCCAACAAAGACAATTCTGATTAAAGCAGCTGAAAAAATAATCGACCAAATTGAAAATATGAAAAGGTAGGTGATCCGATTGAATTAAGACATGACACCGGAAAGAGAGCGGAATTTCTGACCCGTTCTCCTTCCTTTTCGCTTACTCCGATTTACAGAACCCAAAGAAGAGTTAACTTATTTAATACGTAAATCTTAAATTCAATAAATGATGAAACTTACCTTTGCATTTGCACTGAACAACGACGGGCTATTCGAGAACAAACATTTTGGAGAAGCCGACAAATTTGCACTGTACCGCGAAGAAAACAAAAGCCTTGTTTTTAACGAATACATAATAAACCCGACAAAAGAATTCGACGAAAAAACATCGCATGGTTCACTGGCAAAAGGGAATGCTGTTATTGGTTTGCTAAAAGAAAAGAACGTTAATGTATTAATTTCAAGAAAATTTGGTCAGAATATTAACCGGGTAAACAGCCATTTTATTCCGGTAATTATTCATGAAAATTCACCAGAAACAGTGGTACCAATTTTAGACAAACACAAAAAGTGGTTTAAAGACGAACTAAAAAACCGCAATGGCGAATACGCTCTTTTTCAAGTAAAAAGTGGAATTTTAAAATCCAGGATTACAACAAATCCAAAATAAATTGAAACCTTTACGCAAACCAAATTTGCCAAAAGTGTTATCAAAAAAAATATCGACGTATAATTTCAGAGCTTTTATATGGCATGCCACTTTTTTGGCTTTTGCCAAAAACTTTATGGATGTAGACACCGTAATTCCGGCAATGATAGTAGAAGCCGGTGGCGGTGCCATGCATATTGGGATTATGACTGCGATAATGTTGGGTGGGTCGAGCTTTACTCAGCTATTTTTTGCACCCTATTTGAGCAATAAAACCTATAAAAAGAAATACCTTTTACTTGGCATCAACACACGTGTATTTGCGCTTCTGGGCCTTGGAGTTTTGCTATTCTTATTGCAAGGTGAACGGGTTGGATTTGTGCTGTGGATGACCTTCCTCTTTATCACCCTTTTTTCGCTGGCCGGTGCTTTTGCAAATATCAGCTATACCGATATTCTCGGGAAATCGGTTAATCAGGATAAACGAAAAACCTTTTTTTCATCCTTACAAATCATTTCAGGAATAATTGTTTTGGCCTCGGCATTTCTTGTAAAAAGAATTCTGGTTTGGAAAACATTTCCAGAAAATTATGCTTTTATGTTTTTTGCCGGCGCGGGAATTTTATTTCTGGCATCAGGAGGATTTTGGGCAATCAAAGAAGTTATTCCTTCGAAACTAAAAATTAAAGGATTCAATGCATTTATTAAGCTGTTAAAAACAGAACTAAAAGAAAATAAAAAACTCCCCTATTTTCTTGGATTTATTAATACACAAGGGATTGCAATTTCATTTTTACCTTTTGTAATACTTTACGCCAAAGAAACATTTCACACCCAAAGTAATTCAACCGGCACATTTCTAATTTTTAAAGTAGTTGGGATTGTGTTGGTCAGTATCCTTGTTTTGTTTGGTGCAAAAAAACTAAAATACAAGGTATTATTATATTCCAATGTTTTTCTTTCGCTGGCTCTGTCAACTATGGCAATTTTTATAAACGATGCCAGTTTGTTAAAATACATTTTTGTGCTGGGCGGAATTGTTTATTCACTATACACAATGACAATGAGTGGTTTGTTACTGGAAATATCGGGAACTGAAAATCGTGCCTTATATACAGGATTTGCCGGTGCAGGAAACATACTTCCGGCACTCTTTCCATTAATAGGTGGAAGCATTATCAAACAATTCGGATTTCAATCGTTTTTTATTCTGTTTATGATAATCATTCTCTCGGCTGCCTTTTTTATAGCAAAAATCGATTGTAAAAGATAATGAACCAACAACTTAAGAATAACTGAACCATTTTTATTATGAAGATTACAATTTTAACAGAGAATCTTGCAGGAGGAACTTATCTGGCCGAACACGGTCTTTCCTATTTAATCGAAATTGATGGTGAATGTATATTGTTTGATACCGGCCATTCCGATGTATTTTTACAAAATGCCAATAAATTAGGAGTCGACATTCAAAATTCTGTTACACAAGTTGTTTTAAGTCATGGACACTGGGACCACGGGAATGGATTAAAACATCTTTCAAACAAAACATTGATCACGCATCCCCAGGTTTTTATTCCACGCTTTCGAAAATCCGATCACAGTCCTGTTGGACTTGCATTTAGCGAAGATGAGATTAAAAATCAGTTTCAATTGATTGAAACAACACAACCTTATGAGCTTGTAAAAAACGTATTTTTTTTAGGTGAAATTCCGCGATTGAATGATTTTGAAAGTCAAACAACGCCATTTGAATTGGCCAGCGGTGATTATGATTTTGTAAACGACGACTCCGCCTTGGTTGTTGTACAAAACAATGAACTTATTGTAATTACAGCTTGTTCTCACTCCGGAATTTGCAACATTTGCGAATATGCCAAAAAGGTGACCGGGCAAGACAAAATAAGGGCGGTTATCGGCGGATTTCATTTAAAATTTCAGAACAAACAAACCGAGCAAACCATTGAATATTTCAAAAAAAATAAAGTAGAAACGATACTTCCCTCGCATTGTACCGATTTGCCTGCTTTAGCTCTGTTCTATCAGCAATTTAAAATTCAGCAGGTAAAAACAGGAATGACATTTGAATTTTGATCGTTAGAAATTTTGGTATGACAAACTCCGCAAATCAATCTTGATTAAAGAGTAATGTTTAAACTTACTCTTTATTTGAATGAATATGATGCCGGCGGCATCACATATTTATAAACGTTTCAAATTAAAAATTACCCGACCCCGTCTGGGGTCGTACGATAAATTCACAGCCCTTTTTGTAGACATTCAAATCCGCTGGATTTGAAAAGATTCGTCTTAAACCGTAATTTTCAGAAATTAATAAGCGCGTTGAAATACGATCTCGCTTAAACCGGCTACTTTGTTATTTTTAGAATCGATGTAAATTCGGATACTCAGTTTGCTGTCGCTTACTTTTACAACCTTCTCAGTAGTCCATTTTTGTTCGCCGGCCGCGAGTGAATAGGTAGCTGCATTCACACCTTCAAAATCTATTTTTTGCCACGATGGCAAAATCAAATCGCCAACTTTAGCCCGAACACGGTAAACTCCATTTTTTACATTCACCTGGTAATCGTAATAATCCTCCGGATTAGTGCTTTTTGCTCCCGAATTTGCGAATAATGTTTTTTGCAAACGGGCATTTCCATCTTCCCCTTTTTCAACGTGGTCAACCTTATCGGCAATGTTCCAATTTCCAAGCACCCAACCTTTTCCCGAATATTCTTCAAATGCACAGGTATTTTTTTGGTTTCTGTTTATATATGAAGGTTGTCCGAAATCAATTTTACCGCGCGTAAACGATTTGTTGGCACTGTAGGTATGCTGAAAATACAATTCGTAAAATTGTGGAAAGAAGTTGATTGAATTTGCGTATCTGTTCGTGTAGTCCGGTATCGAATCCGATTTTAAAACCACTAATTGTAAATGCCCCCACTTGTCATCGCCCCATACAGTGCCAAGTAATTCTCCCTTAATCAGCTTCTGTCCTTCTTTTACTTCAATACTTTTGTTGTATAAATGATTGTACAAATAGTAAATACTTGAATCGGAATCACTCTGCAACAAAACACAAGCGTCCTTTCCCGATTCGTCCAGTTTTTTATCTTCAATCCAAACTACGGTACTGTTTTCAATCGCAACAATCCAGTGTCTCTCAATGCCCCGTGCCTCCTGTAAGTCAATGCCAATTCCTTCGTAGGATTTACAACATTTTTCATCCTCTCCAATGCTGTTGTTCTGAAACGAAAACACATACGAATCTTCTTCTGCACTCCATAAAAATCCATCGTTAAAACTTATTGGAAATACATATTGATCCGACTCAAGCATCCTTTTATTTGGTTCTGAAACACCGACCATCACATCTTTAAAGAGCAGAGAATGCAGATTATTATCGTCATGAATGTTTTGTACATTTTTGTTATCTGCCACAAACAATCGTACTCCGTTTACATTAATTGGCAATGTTCGCCGGCTTACCTTAATCCACACAGTATCGTTGCCAATACTTATTTTATTGAAGTGATTGTCGAGTTCCAGCACTTTAATTATAAGCGAATTGTATTCAATGCTATCGCCAACATTCATATTCAAGTAGCTTGTATTTCCCCAATTAAATCCGGCATTTTGTTGTGCAAACAGCACGCCCGGAAATCCGATAAACCCTACAAGTACAAATAGCTTGCAAAACCATAGCAATTGTCTTTTTTGGGTTTCAGAAGCTATGTTTGAACACAAAAAAACTACAGGGTTTCTATTTTCTAAAGACTGTTTCAATTCTCTGTTTTCTATAACAATTCATCAAAGTACAACTCCTAACGATGAAAATCGTCGGCAATAAATTTTAAACCATCAAATAATCCGGTGCGCCAGTAACTCCATTCATGGCCTCCATTCCGAACCCGGTACTGGTGAGGAATTTCAAGGTTTCGCATTTTTACATGTAAAGCAGAATTTCCTTTGTATAAAAAATCATCATCACCACAATCAATGTACCATCGTATCGATTTTAATTTTTTGATATCAACACTATCGAGTAAATGCAAGGGACTGTTTGCTTTCCAATGTTCACTTACATCGTTTTTGGGTTTTGCACCATAAATATTCTTGAAATAAGCATCGTATTGGTCGTTTGCAATACTTTCTTCATCGGTGAATGTACCTGCACTCATTGCCACACACGACGTAAATAAATCGGGATTGCGCATGGCAAGTAACAACGAACCATTTCCTCCCATCGAAAGTCCTGCAATCGCTCTGAACTCTTTCTTCGATCTGATTCGATATTCTTTCTCAATAAATGGAATAAACTCCTGAATAAACATATCTTCCCAGGGATCGTTGCCATCGGCACTGTTAATGTACCACGAAACTTTCCCATCGGGCATTACAATTATACAAGGAGGGAAATCGCCATTTGCAATTCCTTCGTCTGAAATTCGGTTGGCTTCACCAAACTGAATCCAGCCGGTTTCGTCATCAGAGTATCCATGCAGCAAATACAGAACCGGATAACTGCGTTCTGAAGTGTAATAATCCGGTGGCAGGTAAATCGAATATTCAACAGGATAATGTACCAGATTACTTTTAAACTCAAGCGATTCGAAAACTTTCCCGTGTTGGGCAGATGCCACGGTTCCAAAAACTAATAGGATAAAAAGAAGAATTGCATTTTTCATGATTCAGGTTATATTTTGGTTCTTGTACAAATCTATCAATATTCTTCTTATGATACTAAATCAAGTTCCATATTTCCGTTCGTCGATAAAAATTTAAAAAAGTGAATTCCTGTCAACTCTTTTGTTTTTGGTTATGTACAATTTAACAGCTACTGCCATTTAGTTAAAAGTGCCTGATTTTTACTTCAATTCTTCATTCAAGGCGCAAAATCGACACTTAACCGATTATCTTGGATTTTTTCGGAATTAACTGTTTAGCAATCTCTGAATTTTGTAAATTTGGTACCGTTCAGAAAGTTTTAACCTGGTCATGAAGCATACTCTACTTTTAACCTGCTTATTAGTACTTATCTCCATACAATTAAATGCACAGTCGGTTGGACTTGTGCTAAGTGGTGGTGGAGCCAAAGGTATGGCGCATATTGCTGTAATCCGGGTTCTCGAAGAAAACAACATTCCAATTGACTACATTGCAGGAACAAGTATTGGTGCCATTGTTGGTGGACTTTACGCCGCCGGTTACACCCCCGACGAAATGGAACAACTTTTTAAATCGGATGATTTTTATTTCTGGTCGACCGGAAAAATTCAACGCGAATACCGCTACTATTTTAAACGTCCGGAACCAACACCTGCCTGGATACAATTGCGTGTTGCAAAAAAAGAAGAAAAGGTAAAGCTTCTTCCTCCTACCAATATCATTCCTGCAGGACAAATGGATTTTGCCTTTATGGAATTAACAGCCGCGACAAATGCGGCTTGTAATTACAATTTCGACAATTTAATGGTTCCCTATTTTTGTATTGCAGCCGATGTAAACAATAGCAAAGCGGTGATGTTACGAAATGGCGATTTAGGCTCTGCCATGCGTGCTTCCATGACTGTTCCCTTGTATTTTAAACCCATTGAGATTGATGGAAACCTACTATTTGACGGAGGTTTATTGAATAATTTTCCAACACGGGAAATGAAAGAAACCTACAAACCCGATATTATTATTGGTCATAAAGTGGCAAACGGTCCCAAAGAAGCCGACCAGGACGATGTTCTCACCCAAATTGCCAACATGGTAATGCGCCCAACTGATTTTGAGATATCGCCCGAGGATGGCATATTACTTGAAACTACTTTCGACGATGTCAGCCTGCTCGATTTTCAGAAGATTGACGAGGTAATGCAGCGAGGTGAAAAAACAGCCAAAGCCTCAATAGAAAAGATTAAAGATTTAATCGACCGGAGAGTAAGCCTGGAAGAAATACAGGAAAAACGATCAAAATTTAATGCACAAAAGCCCCAATTATTTTTTCAGAACATTCAGGTTGAAGGTGTTAGCGATCCAATGCAACGGAAATTTATTATTCAAAGCATGAAACACAATTACAATGTGGTTTCGTTATCGACCTTAAAAACAGAATATTTTAAACTGATTGCTGATGAGCATTTAAAATCAATTCGGCCGCTTACACGCTACAATCCTGAAACAGGATATTTTGATCTGCACTTAAAAGTAGAGCCCGAAAAAAAAGTAGACATTAGTATTGGCGGAAACCTTTCGACAAAACCAATTAACCAGGGTTTTGCCAGTTTTAATTTCCGTTCGTACCAAAGCCGTGCTTACACCTTAAATTCCAACTTGTATTTTGGACGTTTTTACAGTTCGGTAAAATTTGGTGGAAGAATTGATTATCCTACCCGCCTCCCCTTTTATTTGTCGGCAAATTTCACACTTAACAGGTGGGACTATTTTTCATCGAGTACGGAGTTATTTTTCGAAGATGTGAGGCCTCCATATATCATACAGGACGAATCGAATTTCAGGTTAGAAACAGGATTCCCGATGGGTTTGCACAGCAAGTTTTATGCAGGAATGGCCTATTCAGGAGCTACTGACGAATATTACCAGACTGATATATTTAACAAGGAAGACACGCCCGACAAAACTTCTTTTGATGCTTTTGTAAGCCAGGTTGGATTGGAAAACAATTCGTTGAATTACAAACAATATGCAACCGAAGGGGCATTTCGCTTTATTAATTTAAAATATGTGGTTGGCCAGGAAAACCATGTTCCGGGAAGTACAGCCCAAAGTCGAATAAAAAAGGAAACAAACCATAATTATTTTCAGTTGCAAGCCTACTCCTTGCGTCATTACAAATTATCGAAAAATATTACTTTGGGAACACACGTCGAAGGAGTTTTAAGCAGTAAAGATTTTTTTCAAAACTATCGGGCAAGTATGTTGTCGGCTCCGGGTTTTGCGCCAACACCTCACAGCAAATCGCTGTTTATAAGCCACTTTCATGCAAATAACTATTTTGCAGGAGGTTTAAAAGCCATTTTTAATTTTAATCAGGCAATGCATTTGCGTATTGAAGGTTATGGTTTTGTTCCCATTTATGAAGCTTTACCAACGAGCGACCTAACTGCTGTTGAAAGCACCGAATTCATTGATAATTATTACCTGCAGGGAATGGCTTCTCTGGTATATCAAACCGGAATTGGCCCAGTGAGTTTATCGCTAAACTACTACGAAAAAGAAAACAGCAACCTCTATTTGACCTTAAATTTTGGGTACATTCTTTTTAACAAAAGAGGTTTATAAAGAAGGATAATTCCTGAGCGTGTTCAGCTATTTACGTATAAAGTGTGGCATATTTTCATCCAGTTGGAATGAAATTTCAACCACCCCTGAGAATTTACCATTTCTTAGCCATGGTTTTTGAACAATGATCTTTTTAACACCCTCCTTTTCTGTGGTATACATATTTTCAAGCGGCTGAGCAAGCATTTCTTTGAGCTTGGTTTTTGAAGGTTCAGGATGGCAATCAAGCAGATTTGTTCCCAGAAGTTTCTCGCCGCCATACTTTGCAAACTGACGAATCGAGAATTGATTCATGTAAACAATAATTCCTTCCAAATCGCAAACCGTAACAGCTCCGTCAAATTCATCAACCCAGTTTACGTCAACTCCTTCCAGCTTCATTTTTTACGATAGCATTTTACCCATTCTATCTGAAAATTTACCGGTATTTGCGATCCGGATAACTCTTCGATAACCAAGCTGGAAGCATTTAGTTGAAGTGGTTTATTTAACTCGCTGTTGTTTTGTTGCCAAATTTCGGTCTCATTTATTTTCCATGTAAACGAGGCTCCACTCTTCTCCAAACTTACTATATACGATCCTTTTTTCAGATTCAAAATATCTAAACCCGAATTTTCAATTTTTCCTTTTCCATTGAGCGTTGAGATACCCACATTATTTTTTGCACCCATTTCCAATAAATTCAATCGGGGAGCTGTTTCGTCACCTGCCAGATAAAACGAACTTGCCACTTGCTTAACAGGATTAAATGTCAGCTTAGCTTCCAAAATACCGTCTTCCATCACAAATTTCGAGCCTGTGGTTATCAAACCCGATGTATATTCAAATTCGGTTGGCACAAAACCAGCCGGCATTTGCCATACTTTCCCGGTGCTCTTTTCCTTTTTCACACTTATCGACAGTCCTTTTCCAGTCAGTAAATTTTTACCGTTTGTAAAAATATTTAAGTCACCGGGTAGCGCATAATTTTCGCCAAGCAACTTTTCTGCCGCTGCACTGCTTGTGCTCCAACGTGTCGAATCCAATTCTTTTCCTGTAAAATCGTCCTCGAAAACTACTTCCCAATTCTTCAAAAAATCAAAATCATTCGACTTCTGGTATTTAAAGTATTTTACAAATTCAGGCTTGGCTTGTTCTTGTTTATGTTGCTGCTTTTTTTTAAACTCTTCTGTCTTTTCCCAGCGCTTTTTATCCTCCAGCCAAACTTTCTGCTGTTTAAATTCATCCGAATCAATAATTTTTTCCAACTCGAAATATCGTTTTAAATCAAACGAGTCTTTTACATCGAGGTAGTTTTTGTACGCTGCCGATTTTTCAAATTTTAAAATGAATTTAACCAGGCTGTCAGCTGCAAGTTTTTTATACTCCTGCTGCTTTTTGTAGGCTTCACTTTTCTCAAACTTCTTTTTGTCTTTTAAAAAGACTTCCTGTTTTTTATATGCATCAGTGCTGATGTATTCTTTTAATTCATTGTACTTTGTTAAATCATGGCTACCAACTGTCTCGTGGTACAGCTTAAGTTTTTTTGATTTTTCGAACCTGAAATAGGCTTTTATCTCAGCATCTCTTTTTAGCAAAGTAAACTCCTTTTTACTTTCCTTATCTTGCTCCGATACATTTTTTAGCCGATTGTATTTCTTAAACTTATCTGTTTGTTCAAGAGCCAGGTGCTTTTTGAGTTTCTCCGAACCTTCCAATTCATTGTAAGCGCGAAATGCCGCCGATTTATCCAAACGACGGAAATCCAGCCAGTGCTTCTCCTCTACCGAACCTTTAAACACCTGACTCTGAATTTCTTTCTTCTCTTTTTCGAACTGCCCTTCTTTTACATATTCTGAGAGCGCATAAAAATCAGCCATTTTTTGCGACTCTTTCTCATTTTCGAATTTCGAAAGATCAGAAGAATTTGCAAGCTTGAAATATTTCCGTATTCGGGCAGATTTTTTTAGGCGTTGAAATTCTTTTAACTGATTTTCTTCAAGGCTTCCAGCAAACTTTAAGCTTTCAATTTCCTTTTTCTTTTTCTTAAACTCATCCGAGTTTATCCAGCTGTCCAACTCCAAAAAAGCCTTTAATTCTTCAGATGCTTCAGTCTGCTGAAACTCGGCATAATCATTGGCTAGTTCTTTCCTTCGGTTTTCAATGGTGCTTACAGGTTTTATTTTACCTGTTAATTGAAGTGAGAAAATTTTAAATGACATCGGTTTGTTCTTAGATTCGTATAAATATCAAAAATATAAAATTCAGTCATTATTCCTTATTTTAATTCGATAATCATTCGAATTGTGCATAACAATACTAATTCTATTTAACATATTTATTGTTTTTAACAAAATATCATATTCTGCAAATTTTCATCACCCTACATGTTTATATGTTTTGCGCAGCAGAATTGGCTATTCATCTAATTTTGAATAGTTTTGGTTCATTCTAAAGCAAAACTATGATTAAACATTCTGAGTTAATATTAAACGATGACGGTTCAATTTTCCACTTACACCTAAAACCGGAAAATATTTCAGATAAAATAATTCTTGTGGGCGATCCGGCACGCGTAGATACCATTTCCACGTATTTCGACAAGATTGAATTCACAACTCAAAACCGTGAATTTAAAACAATTACAGGATGGTTTAACAAACATAAAATCACGGTTATTTCAACCGGAATAGGCACCGACAATATAGACATTGTTGTAAACGAGTTGGATGCTTTGGCAAATATTGACCTTCAATTGCGCGAAAAAAAGCAGGAGCACAAAGTGCTGAATATTGTTCGTATAGGTACTTCGGGAGGATTACAAACCGACTTAGCGGTTAACTCATTTGTGGTTTCTCAAAAATCAATTGGATTTGACGGGCTATTAAACTTTTATGCCAACCGCGAACAGTTTTGCGATATGGAATTTGAGCAGGCGTTTACAAAATATACCAACTGGAGTCCATTACTGGCAGCACCATACACGGTGAATGCTTCGGATGAATTGCTTGAAAAATTCAAAACAGAAGATTTCAAAATGGGTGTAACCATCTCGGCTCCGGGCTTTTACGCACCACAAGGAAGAGAACTTCGCTTGCCACTGGCATTTCCTGATTTGAATGCACAAATTGAATCGTTTAAATACAACAATTTACGAATCACAAATTTTGAAATGGAAAGTTCGGCAATTTATGGTTTATCCAAAATGCTTGGTCACCGTGCTTTAACGGTGTGTTTGATTATTGCCAACCGTGTTACCCTAACCGCAAACGAAAATTACAGAACTGAGATGAAAAAGCTGATACAGAAAGTACTCAATAATTTAACCAATTAAGAGATTTATGGAAAAAGGTAAACTGAATGCGCTTATTGAATTATTAGATGACCCTGACAACATGGTTTTTGGAATGGTTGAACAAGAATTACTCAAAGAAACTCACGAAATTATTCCTGAGCTGGAAAAGAAATGGGAATCGAGTTTTGACGAGAATTGTCAGGAACGTATTGAAAATATCATTCAAAACCTTCAGTTTAAAAAAACATACAGCAAACTAAAAAACTGGCTTGCGCTAAAACCGAAGCATCAAAACTTAATCGATGGTTTTTCAATTGTTGATCGGTTTCAATACCCCGATCTAAATTTATTAAACCTTCAGCTTAAAATTGAAAACCTTCGAAAATCAATTTGGCTGGAGTTAAACAATTCGCTCACGCTTCTTGAAAAAACAACAATATTAAACCATTTTTTATTCAACATGAATGGCTACTCTGTTAATTTGAGTAATCCCCATTCTCCGCAAAATTGCTTTTTAAACCAACTTATCGACACTAAAAAAGGAAATTCCATTTCCATGAGTATATTTTATACGATCATGGCGCGTCAGCTTGAATTGCCGGTAAAACTAATCGACTTCCCCAAAAATCCTTTGGTTGGCATTGTCGACTCTGAGTTGGCCCAAAAAGTACATGGTTCTTCTGTAAATTCCGATGTTTTGTTTTACATCAATCCGTCGAATAAAGGATCGATTACCAGCCGGAAAGAAATTGAGTACCATTTAAAAAAAAACGACTACCTGCCATTCCATGAGTACACAGAGCCAAAACCTGACTCACTGTTTATTCAACGCTTACTGGAATCAATGCAGGAATCGTATGTCGCCGTTGGCTTTCCCGATAAAGAAGAAAAAATAAAACAACTGCTCAGCCTGTTTTAGAAAAATTATTAGTGGAAAACGGGAAGAGTACAATTTCTGATTTCTGTTTCATTCCATTGTCTTCTTGATACTCGATACTTGATATCATTATTTTCTTTCTGGATCATTTTAGCCAATAATCTGAGGAAAAATAAGACATAAAAAAACCTTCGTCCCTAAGAACGAAGGTTTACTATATTTTGTGCAAACTTTTACTTTGCGTAGCTTACTGCACGTGTTTCACGAATTACAGTAATTTTAATCTGACCCGGATAAGTCATTTCATCCTGAATACGTTTTGAAATATCGTATGACAGTTGTTCAGTTTCCTGATCACTCATTTTATCCGATCCAACAATTACGCGTAATTCGCGACCTGCCTGAATTGCGTAGGTTTTCATTACTCCAGGATACGACAATGCCAAATCTTCAAGATCTTTCAATCGTTTGATATATGATTCAACCACTTCGCGGCGAGCACCCGGACGTGCACCTGAAATGGCGTCACAAACCTGTACAATTGGAGCAATTAACGATTGCATTTCAACTTCGTCATGGTGAGCACCAATGGCATTACAAATGTCCGGCTTCTCTTTGTATTTCTCCGCCAGTTTCATACCCAAAACAGCGTGTGGTAATTCCGGCTCATCGTCAGGCACTTTACCAATATCGTGTAACAGTCCGGCACGTTTTGCTTTTTTCGGATTTAATCCAAGCTCCGATGCCATTGTAGCACACAAATTAGCTACCTCACGCGAGTGCTGTAACAGGTTTTGTCCGTATGACGAACGGTATTTCATCTTACCCACCAAACGAATCAATTCAGGATGTAATCCGTGAATTCCAAGGTCGATAGTGGTACGTTTACCGGTTTCAATAATCTCTTCTTCTACTTGCTTTTTAACCTTTCCAACCACTTCCTCAATACGGGCAGGGTGAATACGGCCGTCGGTTACCAGCTGGTGCAAAGCCAAACGGGCAATTTCGCGACGAACAGGATCAAATGCAGAAAGTACAATTGCCTCAGGTGTATCATCAACTACGATTTCAACTCCGGTTGCAGCTTCCAAAGCACGAATATTACGACCTTCACGACCAATAATTCGACCTTTGATTTCATCGCTTTCGATGTGGAAAATAGTTACTGAATTTTCGATAGCAGTTTCGGTTGCAACACGTTGAATCGATTTCACCACAACTTTTTTCGCCTCTTTATTGGCGGTTTGTTTGGCTTCCTCCATAATCTCGTTGATGTAGGCAACAGCTTCAGTTTTGGCTTCTTCCTGCAACGATTCTACCAATTGCGCTTTGGCATCTTCTGCCGACAAGCCTGATATCTGCTCCAGTTTTTCAAGGTGCTGACGATGAACTTTATCCAGCTCTGCACTTTTGTGCTCCACACGTTCCAATTGAGAATTCAGATTCTCACGAATTATTTCAATATCGCGTTTTTCTGTTTCAAATTCTTTGGTTTTACGATTGATTTCATCGCGTCGCTGATTCAAAGAGTTCTCGCGTTGTTTGTGTTTGTTTTCCAACTGAGACAAACCCGCAGTCTTTTCGTTTATGTACTTTTCATGTTCCGATTTCAGCTGCAAAAATTTCTCTTTTGCCTGCAGAATCTTATCCTTTTTTACTACTTCAGCCTGGGCTTGTCCCTCGCTGATTATTCGATTCTTTTTCGCCTTCAAAGCCTTGTCCCAGATAAAGTACGCTAAGGCACCTCCCACTACAAAACCTGCGGCTACTCCTATTAGTAATTCCATATTTAGTTTATATATATAATTAAAAACCCGTAATAAATCCATTCATCTTTCGGAACGGACCTAATACGGGCTTTGATAAATATTCTTTTTCACTTATTTCTTTCCTTTTCTTTCAAAAAATCAGAAATATCATCGTTCAAATCTTTTATATCGTCAACAAATTGAGAATAATCGTGGCGTTCTTGCTCTTTTGTAAAATTCAGTGCTACCTGAAAAGCGCTCATCGCCATAATGTCTTGTTGGTCATTGCCTTGAAACATCTTCCTGAATTCAGCAATTGTTTCATTAACAATCTTTGCAGCTCTCCTGTATCTCTCTTCATCAACGCGATTAATGTTTAAAGGATATGCCCTTCCATCAATCTTAATATGTATTCTAAAGTCTTTATCTTTCACTCATTACTTATTTAGTAATGCGATACATTTATCAATTTCCCGTACCAAAAAATTTATTTTCTGTTTAGCTTCCTGTCTTTCTTCGTTTTCCGATAAAAGTTGGGTAGCTACTTTCAGTTGCTCATTTCTTCGACTCAATTCCGATTTTTCCTGCTCCAGTATTTCTATTTCATTTTTAAGATTTAAAATCTTTTCCTCCAGCATCTTTTTTTCGTTCTCCAGTGCATTAAATCCTTTGAACAATTGCTGTGTATTCGTCTTTAAATCATTAAGAAGCAAGTAATCTTCTTCAGTCATAACAGCTGCATTTCACGGACAAAGTTAACTTTTTTTCCCTATTGTAAAAGCAAAAGCAATTGATTGCCTCCAAATAATGCTAACACTGGCATGTTGATGGAATAAGCGAATCACTATTGGAAATTTTCCAAAATCTTCCGATCTGGATAAAAACGCTGTTAAAATCCAATTTCTGAGCCCATTTGTTCTTAAAATTTTTTTCCGAATGAAGTGTGGTATACTCAGTTGCTCTCATTAAAATCTTTAAATTTACAGGCTGATAAAATTCAATTATGCAACGATTATTTCTGCTTTTATTTCTTTTAATTTCGATGGCAGGCGTGACTCAGGAGCGCTATTATTCCAATCCGGTTAAAATACCCATGCTATTAAGTGGCAGCTTTGCCGAGTTACGCAGCAATCATTTTCACTCCGGAATAGACATAAAAACACAGGGTACAACCGGACTGCCGGTATATTCCGTTGCCGATGGTTATGTTTCGAGGATTTCAGTTTCGCCAACAGGATACGGAAATGCTTTGTATATAAATCACCCAAACGGAACAACCTCGGTTTATGGTCATTTAATGCGTTTTAACGCAGCCCTTTCGAAATATGTTAAAGACCAGCAGTACGAGCAAAAATCGTTTCGTGTTGATTTAGAAGTCCCCTCTTACTTGTTTCCGGTAAAACAAAACGAAGAAATTGCAAAAAGCGGGAACAGTGGAAGTTCGGGAGGTCCGCACCTTCACTTTGAAATAAGAGATACAAATACAGAAGAGCCATTAAATCCACTGAAGTACAATTTTCCGGTAAATGACAGCATTCCTCCCAAAATATTTTCAGTACTGCTGGTACCGCTTTCTGATGAATCGAATGTAAATTTTGGTACAGTTCAGCGCAGTTATCCTGTGGTTTTTTACGATGGAGCATATCATTTAAAAAACAATCCTGTCATTCCGGTTTGGGGACAAATTGGTGTAGCGGTACAAACCAACGATTACCTGAATGGAAACTACAACAAATGCGGGATCAATCTGTTACGAATGGCAGTTGATGGCGAAACCTATTTTACATTTCAGCTAAACCGTTTTTCATTCGATGACACACGCTACATTAACAGCCACATTGTTTTTGATGAATACATGAGTTCAAAAAGGCGTTTTCAGAAAACATGGCTCGACCCCGGAAATAAATTACCAATCTACAACCACAATGGTTCGCAGGGAATTATTACCCCAAAACAGGATCAAGTACAACAAATTGAAATAGAATTGCAGGATACATATGGAAACACGTCCCTACTTGTTTTTTCAGTAAAAGGAAGTTTTAAGGAAATTGGACCAATAAGAAATGAAAATACCACCAGTTTTAAATACGACCGTGAAAACCAATTTAAAACCAGTGAGGCAGATGTTTTTATTCCTAAAGGAGCTTTGTATGATGATTTAAACTTCACCTATTCGAAAAAACCTGCAAGCGCCGTATATTACAGCGATTTGCACAACATTCACAACAATCGGGTTCCTCTTCAAAAAAGTGCAACTTTCCGCATAAAAACAAAAAATATCTCCGGGGAGCTGGAATCGAAAGTTATAATGGCAAATGTCGACACCATAAATGGAGAAATGTATGCAGCCGGAGGAGTTTACAAAAATGGCTGGGTTGAAACGGATACAAAAAATTTTGGCACTTATGCTGTTGTTGTCGATACTTTGGCGCCAGAAATAATTCCTCTCAGCATAAAAGAAAATAGTTTAACTGAATCGAACCGAATCAGATTTAAAATCATGGATGATTTGGCAGGAATTGAAAAGGTAGAAGGAATTATTGACGGGAAATGGGCTTTGTTTGAATACGACCCCAGAATCAGTCAGATTACCCATTATTTCGATAAAATACGGTTCGAAATGAATAAACGCCACACTTTGAAATTAACAGTCAATGATTACCGTGGAAATTCTTCCGTTTACGAAGCAACTTTCTGGAAATAGAGAAAAGTCAGAAGTTGGAAGTAAAACAAAACCAGTTAAAGTAAATTCTCAGTCGTAATTGTAGTTGCCCATTAGAAAATGAATCAGTCAATAGTAAATAAAACAGCATTTATTGCAATTGGAGTAATGTCGGGAACATCACTTGACGGAATGGACATTGCTGCTGTCGAATTCTTTTTAAAGGAAAATAAATGGAGCTTTAAATTACATGCGGCTACTACAATTTCATACTCCGAACAATGGTTCGATCTCTTAAAAAATGCTCCCACTTTTTCCGGAGAACAATTGACCGAATTGCATTTCGAATATGGCAGGTTTATTGGCGAACAGGTTTTGAAATTTATACAGAGCACAAACTTCGCTCCCGACCTGGTTGCGTCGCATGGTCATACCGTGTTTCACTGCCCGGAAAAGGGTTACACTTTACAAATAGGCAATGGAGCCTCGATTGCTGCAAAAACAAAAACGCTTACAATTACAGATTTCAGAACGGGCGATGTAACATTGGGTGGCCAGGGTGCCCCTTTGGTTCCAATTGGAGACAAGCTTTTATTTTCGAAGTTTGACTATTGTCTGAACCTTGGCGGTTTTGCAAATGTATCGTTCGAGCAAAACGGAAAACGTCTGGCTTTTGATATTTGTCCGGCAAACTTTATACTCAACCATTTTGCAGAAAAGCAGGGTTTGGCATACGACAAAAATGGTGAACTGGGAAAAAAAGGAAATCTGAACACCGGGCTTTTGAATAAATTAAATCAGATTCCTTTTTACAATTCTGCAGCACCAAAATCGTTGGGAAGAGAATGGGTTGAAGAGGCGTTTTTTCCGGTTCTTGATCAATTCAATATTTCGGATGTAGACAAAATGCGAACAGTTTACGAGCACATTGCAATACAAATCACCAGAGTTTTATCGGGCGAAGGGAAATTGCTGCTCACAGGAGGTGGTGCATTTAATTCCTTTTTAACCGAACGAATCAAGGACCTAACAACCTGTGAAACAATAATTCCTTCAAAAGAAATCATCGATTTTAAAGAAGCCATCATTTTTGCTTTTTTAGGAGTTCTTCGAATAAAAAACATAAATAATTGTCTGGCTTCGGTAACCGGGGCGTCAAAAGACAGTTGCGGAGGACGCGTTTATAATCCATAGCCAAAATTAGGTATTGGTCATTGGTAACTAGTAACTAGTCACTAGTCATTGGTCATTGGTCATTGGTCATTGGTCATCAGGAAAAAGAAAAAGTCAAATGGGAAAAAGGAACAGTGACCGGACACTGTCTACAGTCTTCCAACTTCAAGCTCCCAGCTTCCATCTTCCATCTTACTACTCTATTCTTGATTCTTGAATAAAAAAATACCAAGCAAATATCATTCTTCAACTATTGCAATCCTCTTAACTTGCCGGAAACTTAAAATCTAAAACATGAGTACAGATCCGGCAAAACGAATTTATGATATTCAGCAATTCGGTGAATTTGGTGGTGTAAATCCTTCCATCACCGATTCGTCAACTTATACATTTTTAGAAGGAGAAACGATGGAGGAAACCTTCCTGGGACATATGGAAGGATGTTTTTTGTACTCCCGACACTGGAATCCAAGTAACAAATACCTGGCTGATGCTTTGGCCGCTATGGAAAAGACCGAGTCCGCATGGATCACTTCATCGGGAATGGCGGCTATCACCTGTTCGTTATTACAGGTATGCAACTCGGGCGACCAAATTATTACCAGTGTAACAACCTACGGAGGAACCTATGCATTTTTGAAAAACTGGTTGCCCAAATACAACATTGAAGTTTCGTTTGTTGACATCACAAATCTGGAGCAGGTAAAAGCAGCAATTCGACCAAATACAAAAGTTATTTATACCGAAACCGTTACCAATCCACTTTTACAGGTTTCTGACATTCCGGAACTCGCAAAAATTGCACACGAAAACGGTGCAAAATTAATGGTGGACAACACTTTTACACCAATGATTTTTTCGCCTGCCGAATTGGGTGCTGACTTTGTAGTTTACAGCATGACCAAGTTTATTAACGGTAAAAACGATTGTGTGGCCGGTGCCATTTGTGGCTCGAACGAATTTATTGCAAAATTATCGAATGTAAACGATGGAACTGCGATGTTGCTTGGGCCGGTACTCGATCCTTTGCGTTCGTCAAGTATTCTTAAAAACCTGCATACCCTTCATTTACGAATGAAACAACACAGTTCGAATGCCTTGTTTGTTGCAAAAAAACTGGAAGAGATGGGATTGGCTGTAAAGTATCCCGGATTGGAAAGTCATCCTCAGAATCAACTCCACACCCAACTTATGAACAAACAATTTGGTTATGGTGGTATGCTTGCCATTGATTTCGGAACCGAAAAAAATGCCAATCAAATCATGTTTAAAATGCAAGAAGCGGGCGTTGGTTATTTGGCAGTTTCTCTGGGATATTTCCGCACACTATTTAGCTGTTCAGGACACAGCACTTCATCCGAGATTCCGGTTGAAGTTCAAAAAGAGATGGGATTGTCCGATGGTTTAGTGCGACTTTCAGTTGGATTAGACAACGATATTAACGAAACATTTGAGAAAATTAAGACTTGTTTGTAAGTATATTAGGATTTCATTTTTTAGAAAAGATGGAATCCTTTTCTTTTACTTCCGTGTACAAAATTCCATTTGGCAATTGCATATTGAACAACATCATGATTACATAGTTTACTAATAACAAATATCATACAAAGCAAATACGATTTAATTATCTTTGTTCCATTCTTAAAAATAAAACAAACTGTACAATGAAGAGAATTTCCATGCTTGGAATGTTAATTATTTCATTCCTGATTATAAACCAGCAAGTTTCTACTGCCTGCACCAACTTTTTAATAACAAAAGGGGCCAGCATCGATGGATCAACAATGATAACTTATGCTGCCGACTCGCATACCCTTTATGGCGAATTGTATTACCAGCCGGCTGCCGACTATCCTGAAGGAGCCATGCGTAAAATTTATGAGTGGGACACTGGAACATATTTGGGAGAAATTCCTCAACCGGCACACACCTACAGTGTAATTGGAAATATGAATGAGTTTCAGGTAGCCATTGGCGAAACTACTTATGGCGGACGAAGTGAATTGGCAAGCCAAAGTGGAGCAATTATGGATTACGGAAGTTTAATATATGTAACCTTACAGCGTGCCAAAACTGCCCGCGAGGCTATTCAGGTTATGACCGACCTTGTTGCAGAATTCGGGTACTACAGTTCGGGCGAGTCCTTTTCTATTTCTGATCCGGAAGAAGTATGGATTCTGGAAATGATTGGAAAAGGTGAAGGTGAAAAAGGTGCTGTTTGGGTGGCACAACGTATTCCCGATGGTTTTATAAGCGGCCATGCCAATCAGGCACGTATTACTACATTTCCTTTAAGTGATTCGAAAAACTGTCTATATGCAAAAGATGTAATTTCGTTTGCCCGCGAAAAAGGATGGTACAAAGGAACAAACAAAGATTTTAGTTTTTCGGATGTTTATGCTCCGGTTGATTTTGGTGGGGCACGTTTTTGCGACGCTCGGGTTTGGGCAGGTTTTAACAAGGTGGCCAGTGGAATGCAAAGCTATACCGAATATGCCAAAGGAACAGTGGAACATGGCGGAGAAAACAACTTCCCAACCAATCGTATGCCCTTGTGGGTAAAGCCCAACAAACAACTTTCGGTTCAGGATGTAATGGGAATGATGCGTGACCACTTTGAAGGTACTGATTTGGATATGACACAAGACATTGGTGCCGGGCCATATCAATTGCCATACCGCTGGCGTGGTTTAACCTGGAAAGTTGATTCGGTTGAATACTGCAACGAAAGAGCAATTTCAACTCAACAAACCGGATTTTCGTTTGTGGCACAAAGCCGTAACTGGCTGCCCGATCCAATTGGTGGAATACTTTGGTTTGGTGTTGACGACGCGTACAGCACTTGTTATGTACCTATGTATTGTGGAATAACAGAGATTCCGGAATGTTTTAAAGTTGGCAACGGCGACATGTTAACGTTCAGTGAGACTTCAGCATTTTGGACATTCAGCACAGTGGCCAACTATGCTTACCTGCGTTACAGCGATATGATTCAGGACATACAGTTGGTTCAAAAAGAGTTGGAAGACAAATTTGTAGCCTACATTCCTGTTATTGACAAGGCTGCAGAAGACTTGTATACAAACAAAGGAAAAAAACAAGCCCGTAAATTTATCACGCAATATTCGGTTAACGAAGCCAACAATGCAACCAAGCACTGGAAAAAATTGGGACAATATTTAATGGTAAAATATACCGATGGAAATATAAAACGCGAAAAAGACGGTAAATTTGAACGTACCGAAACCGGCATGCCGGCATCTCCAATTTTTGCAGGTTACCCCGACTGGTGGTACAAAGCAATTGTAAATGCAACAGGCGATCATTTTAAAGTTACCGGAAGCAGTCACTAATTAATTAACGGTTTTTAGTTATTTGTTGTTAGTTGGTGGTTGGTGTTCGCGGTTAAATCGTGTTATATGATTTCAGAAAGAGCTGTACTTTTATTGAAAATCAAACGATTTGATTAAAATACATGGAAATATGTGTTTGGCGTAATAAAAAAAATACTATTTTTGCAGCCGATTTTAAGCAATCTCTGATTCGTTAACAGGACGTTTTACATTGCCAACTTATTAAAAAAGAAAATAAAATGGATTTAATTAAATTAGTAGAAAAGGAATTCGCGGTAGAAAATGACTACCCAAATTTCGGTGCGGGAGACACAATCACTGTTAGTTACAAAATTAAGGAGGGTAACAAAGAAAGGATTCAGAATTTCCGTGGTGTAGTTATTCAGTTACGTGGAAGCGGTTCTACAAGAACATTCACTATTCGTAAAATGTCTGGAAATATTGGAGTAGAAAGAATTTTTCCAATTAACTCTCCTTTCATCGACAGTATTGAAGTGAACAAACACGGTAGTGTTCGTCGTAAAAGAATTTTTTACTTACGTAATCTTACTGGTAAAAAAGCTCGTATCAAAGAAAAAAGATTCTAGAAAGAATTATCATACTAAAAAAGGTCTCTGCACAGAGGCCTTTTTTTTGCTCAAAACTTTAATTTTTTATTTTCGAAATATATTTAACTTTAGGTGAAGTTAGAAACATGAATACAGAGCACTTGTTTTTGTAATTGGTTAACTAAATTAGCAGAACTCTAAAACCATAATTAAGTTGAAATCCATTTCGAAATTCAATCATACTACAGAATCATCTCAAATACCGGTTTTTCGTTTAACAACGAAAATGCTGTATTTTCTGATTGTTCTTGTTTTAAGTTCATGCATACAATCCAATTCGGAATTCACCAACGAAGAAAAACAATGGTTGAAAGAAAATGCTGAAAAAATTGTTATCCCATTTGGATATTCAGCTCCACCGGATGCATTTTACAACGAAAACAACCAATACACAGGATTATTAGTCGATTTTTCAGCGGAACTTGAAAAAACGCTAAATACTGATTTTCAAATAAAACACATCGAAACCTGGAGCAAACTGTTGGATTTCGCAGAACAATCGGAAAATTTCATAATTGTTGGAATTGCACGAACCAGCGAGCGCGAAAAGTTCCTGCGTTTTACCAATTCGTTTTTAAAAATTCCGTATGTAATTGTAACTCGCAAAGATGCTAAGATTCTGAACATGAATGATCTTCGCAACACCTCTTTTTGTGTTACAGAGGATTATGCCGTAAAGGAATATCTAAAACTTCACCATCCAAAATTGCAGGCAAACGAAGTAGAATCGGATCTGAGTGGATTAAGGGCAGTATCTTCGGGCACGTATGATGCCATGTTAATTGGCCAGATAAACAGCACATATCTTATTGAAGAAGAAGGACTTTTTAACTTAAAAATAGCAGGAGAAAGCGGTTATATAAATCGGATGGCTGCTGCCGTTTCAATAAAAAATCCAAAACTTTATGAAATTGTGGATAAGGCGGTTGACCAGATTCCGGTATCACGACAAAAAGAAATATACAGAAAATGGATTTACAATGTTCCTATTAATATTTCGATGAAGATTGTTTATGCAGTTCTGATTTTATCGGGTATTACTTTATTTACAATTCTAATTATGTGGCTTTGGTTAACCAATCTTCGAAAACAAGTTTACAAAGCCACAACTATAATTCGTAATAACGAAAAACGTTACCGTTCGCTTATCGAAAATTCAACCGATGCGATTTACATTTTACACCGGGGTAAATTTACATTGGTTAATAAAAAACTTGAAGATTTGTTTGGGTATAGTCAAAATGAATTGCTACATCCTGATTTCGATTTTTTAACGATGGTCGCACCTGAATTCCGTGACAAAATAAAAAAATACCACCAAAACATTTTAGAATACAGTAAAGCATCGCAAAATATTGAATTTACGGGCATTACAAAAACAAATGAAAGGCTTTATCTGGAAGTATCTGTTACTTTTATCGAGCTGGAAGATGAGCTCGCCATTCAGGGTATAATACATGATATTACCGAACGTAAAAACAAAGAACTTGAATTACTAAAAGCAAAACAGCAAGCCGAAGAAAGCGACCATTTAAAATCAGCGTTTTTGGCCAACATGAGTCACGAAATAAGAACACCGATGAACGGTATACTCGGATTTGCAGACCTGCTGAAATCGCAAAAGTATTCAACAGAAGAACAACTTGGTTTTATAAATATTATTCAAAAAAGTGGCGAGCGAATGCTCTCTACAATCAACAGTATTATTGATATCTCCAAAATTGAATCCGGTGTTGAAACCGTTCACATCGACCAGGTAAATATCAAACAAATTATGCACGACTGGTATCGGTTCTTTTTACCGGAGGCTGAAAAAAAGGGATTAAAATTTGTCCTCGAACTTCCTGCAATTACTACTGAGCATCTATTTTCTACTGATAATTACAAAATAAATTCCATCGTAAATAATCTGATTAAGAATGCATTAAAATTTACAAAAGAAGGAAAAATTACTTTTGGATATTCTTTTTCAGCAAACGGGTTAGAAATATTTGTGACAGATACCGGAATGGGAATTCCGGAGAACAAACAAAAGTCGATTTTTAACTATTTTGTTCAGGCTGACATTTCCACTACCAGAGGCTATGAAGGATCCGGACTTGGTTTATCGATAACCAAAGGTTACGTAGAAATGCTGAAAGGTACTATCAAAATGAAATCGACGCTTGGTGAGGGAACAAGTTTTGTGGTACACCTTCCTGTTATTCAAAAACCAGAACTGGAAACTCCGCCGGTAAAAGAGCGATCAAATGCTGAAATTCCTTCCGGAAAACTAAGAATAATAATTGCTGAAGACGACAACATTTCTGCAACATATTTGAGTTTACTGGTGAAAGGAATAGCAAAAACAGTATTGTTTGCAACAAATGGAAACGATACCATTGAATTGATTAAATCAAACCCAGACACCAATGTTATTCTTATGGATATGAAAATGCCTGGAATAAGCGGTCTGGAAGCTACACGCCAAATCAGAAAAATGAACCAGGATGTTTTTATAATTGCTCAAACAGCGTTTGCAAAAGACGGTTACCGTGTTAAAACAATTGAAGCCGGCTGCAACGACTTTCTGCTAAAACCAATTAATAAGGAAGAATTGATTAGTATACTGGCTGAACGATTTGCCTCAGATTAAATCTCTGCTAATAAACTGGCTCAAATATAAAAAGAGAGGATTTTCAGCTGAAAGTCCTCTCTTTGTATATTGCCAAAATTGCTTTTATCCTCCCGATCGTTTCACTTTGTAACCTTCATTTTTTAAAATATCCATAACTCGTTGGCAAAAATCACCTTGAATAAGAATTTCCCCATCTTTAACAGTTCCTCCTACTCCACATTTCGATTTAAGAATTTTGCCCAAATCTTTCAAATCTTCAGCATCACCAACAAAACCGGTAACCAAAGTAACAGCCTTGCCCTTCCGTTTTTTCCGGTCGAGCATTACTCGCAGGTTTTGTTGCTGCGGAGGCAAAGTCTCTTCAACCTCGTCATCACCCGTATTAAATTCGTAATCGGAATTGGTTGAATAAACCATTCCTAATCGTTCTTTCCAATCGTTTGCCATAATTTATCTCCAAAGTACTAATAAACTGCCTGTAAAATACGCAAGCACCCACCAAAAATAAGCAAACTTTGTATATCTCAGCAATTTCTTTCTAACAGGTGCATCAATTCCACGTTTGATATAAATATTCCAAACACTCACGGCATCTACCAACATCACCAATAATGCAGAATACCCTACAATACCATGAGCAGTAAAAGGTGATCCTTTTGCTCCCAAAACCATTAAAGTTATGGCCGCCATGTCAAATAGAATACCCAAACTTAAAAAGATAAGTACAATTGAACTAACAATTTTAAAACGAATAAGTGAGATGCTTCCTATGCCATACGAAAGCAGTGAGAGGGTTATTATAAATGCTCCAACAATTGCCAATGGATTCATATATAATATTTTTCTGTAACAAAGATAATCCTATGAATAAGACATCAAAGTATTTTATTGCTAATTTTCAAATTAAACATAATTCTTACGAATTACTTAAAATTGCACTGAATCAACTGTCTTATCTTTATTTAAAAGCATGTTTTTAATCTCACCGTTCTTATTGATTTGAACTATGTTATTCTGAGTTTCCCTAACTTCAGTCAATAATTTAGTCTCCACTTCAGCCGTTTGCAAATCATCCACATTCACAATTTCAAGGTAAATCCATACCACTGAATTTTCCATTTCTTTCCCCACATAACTAAATTCAGCATCCTTTTGATTTATCTTAAATTTCATCTGCAATTTTAAGTAGTCAAAAATATATTCATCGGTTTTTGGATTTTCCTTTTCTTCACCCAAAAACAATTTTGTAATCCCTTCATTTTCCAGGCCGAGCAACAAATCATCGGCAAATACCTTTAACGCCATTTCCAACGACTTTGTTTCTTTATTATATTCTACCTGGCAAATACTCACATAAAACGGGTGCGCACCAACCGATTTTATACTCAACACAGAAACCAAGATCAGAATAATGTATATTTTTCCTATTTTCACCTCGATATTTTTAAATTTTCAACTTAAAGTAAAATTAAACACTTTTGGTTGATTACATCCTTTTCAAATTTTGGGCTAATTTATAAATTTTATGAGTTTATTTGAGATGTACCTTAAGTTGGGTTTCCAACATATTATTAATATTAACGGGTACGATCACATTGTTTTTGTTTTGGCACTTTGCGCCGGATACAGCATTAAAGAATTAAAAAAAGTTCTGATTTTAGTAACCGCTTTTACGATTGGACACTCATTAACGCTGGCTCTTTCCACATTAAAAATCATAAGCATACCTTCTGATATCATCGAATTTCTAATTCCGGCAACCATATTAGTTACTGCCCTATCTAATGTGCTCCCCTTTAAGTCGCGCAACAACCGGTTTATTTATATTGTAACTTTATTTTTTGGATTGATCCATGGATTGGGATTTTCAAATTACCTGAAGGAATTGCTTGGCCGAGAAGCCAATATAATTACACCGCTACTGGCCTTTAATATCGGGCTTGAGTTGGGACAGATTGTAATCTTAATCGCCTATTTCCTACTCCTGCTTTTAACAGTAAATGTATTTAAGGCACGTGACAATTTTTGGCGCATATTTATTTCAGGTATTGCAGTCGGAATTGCTATGATTTTACTTATGGACACTGGAAAAGTATTGTTCTAATTTTGATTAAACCATTCGGAATAATTTTGGTCAGAGTACAACAAACAATTATTAACCTTTGTTAATTTGTTGAGTAAAAAATATAATAAATACGTAGTATTATTAATTTTGGTTTAAATACAATTTGACAACATTTCGTGTAATCTATTTTCAAAATGAGAAATAAATTTTTATTATCTATCTTTTTATTAGCAATCACACTTAGTTTATCTGCACAGGAAAACATTAATCTCAACAAATTCAGGCAACTAAAACAAGAGTTGGCAACTCCTAATGTATATCGAACTGCTTCCGGAGCTCCCGGGCACGAATATTGGCAGCAAAAAGCCAATTACAAAATAGACATTAAACTGGACGATGAGAATCAACGCATATACGGAGAAGAGACAATCACATATTTTAACCAGTCGCCCGATATATTAAAATACATTTGGTTGCAACTCGATCAGAACATTCGGGAACAAAATTCGGATACCTATAAAATAAGCACTTCCGAAATGAAAGACCGCATTTCGTTTTCGCAACTTAAAAGGCTGCAAAATAATTTTGATGGCGGATTTAAACTCGACTATGTAAAAGATACAAAAGGAAAAGATTTACCTGCAACTGTAAATAAAACAATGATGCGAATTGATTTGCCGGCACCGTTAAAACCCGGAGAATCTTTTTCGTTTTCGGTAAAATGGTGGTACAATGTTAATAATCGTATGACTGATCACGGTCGCTCGGGCTACGAATATTTTGAAGGCGAGGACAATTATTTGTACACCATTGCACAGTTTTATCCGCGAATGGCAGTTTACAACGAAGTGGAAGGCTGGCAACACAAACAGTTTTTAGGAACCGGAGAATTTACATTGCCTTTTGGCGATTTTGAAGTTAAACTTACCGTTCCGGCCGATCATATTGTGGGAGCCACCGGCGAGCTTCAAAACGCTGATGAAGTGCTAACTTCTGAACAAATCAAAAGCTTTCAGAAGGCAAAAAAATCAAGCGATAAACCAGTTGTAATTGTTTCGCAAAAAGATGCTGAGAATGCCGAAAAATCGAAATCGAAAAAAGAAAAGACATGGATTTTTAAAGCTAAAAATGTAAGAGATTTTGCATTTGCCAGCTCAAGGAAATTTATTTGGGATGCAATGGCAGTGCCTTTTGGCGACCGCACAGTGCTTGCCATGTCGTATTATCCAAAAGAAGGAAATCCGCTTTGGGAACAATATTCAACACGCGTGGTTGCTCATACCATTAAAACTTACTCGAAACATACCTTTGATTATCCTTATCCGGTCGCCATTTCGGTACATACCAAACAAATTGGGATGGAATATCCTATGATTTGTTTTAATGGTGGCCGCCCGGAAAGTGACGGAACGTATAGCGAACGTACCAAATACTCGATGATTGGTGTAATCATTCACGAAGTAGGTCATAACTTTTTCCCAATGATTGTAAACTCCGACGAACGCCAGTGGACCTGGATGGACGAAGGACTTAATACATTCATGCAGTTTTTAACCGAACAGGAATGGGAACCTAATTATCCTTCGCAATCGGGAAAAGCCTATACAATTGTTCCCTATATGAAAGGCGACAAAAGGTTTATTTCTCCAATTATGACCAATTCCGAATCGGTTTGGAATCTTGGAAGCAATGCCTACAGTAAACCTACTGTTGCACTAAACATTTTGCGCGAAACCATTATGGGGCGCGAACTTTTCGACTACGCTTACAAAGAATACGCCCAGCGTTGGATGTTTAAGCACCCTACCCCGGCTGATTTTTTCAGAACGATGGAAGATGCATCGGGAGTGGATTTAGATTGGTTTTGGAGAGGTTGGTTTTACACCACCGACCACTGCGACATTTCAATGGAGAAGGTAACCTGGTATCAGCCAAATACACAAAATCCGGAAATTGAAAAAGCGCTGGAGAAAAAGGAGGCTGATGAAAAAGTTGCTATAACTGATATTCGGAATAAAAAGCTGGCAGATCAAACTTATTTGTCAAACAATCCGGAAGCCATTGATTTCTACTCTACTTACGACAAATACAAAGTAACCGAAGCCGATAGAAAACAATACGACAAATACCTTTCATCGTTATCGGATGAGGAAAAAGATATGGTGAACAGCAATTACAATTTTTATCAAATCGATTTCAAAAACATTGGTGGTTTGGTAATGCCACTTATCTTAAAATTCGACTTTACGGATGGAACAGAAGAGATTCTAAGAATTCCTGCTGAGATATGGCGTAAAAACAACGAGGAAGTTTCAAAAGTATTTATGTTTGAAAAGGAAGTTAAACAGATAACGCTTGATCCGTATTTAGAAACAGCCGATACCGAAATGGAGAATAATTTCTGGCCAGAGAAACAGGTACCTTCGCGTTTTCAGTTGTATAAATCAAGATATGGCCGGGGTGGTTTTTCCGGATCAAATCCTATGCAGGAAGCAAAGAAAGAATAATAAGCAAAACAAATGAAGTCCCGGTTTGAAAATTCAGATCGGGATTTTTTGTTTTCGATCTGCCACTAGTAAACGATTTCCAATTCATACAACAGTACAACTTTGATCTGGCCCCGATCATTCACCTGTTTCGGAATTTACATTTCCAGATATTTCAAACCTTGCAAGCAGGCTAAACCCGAAGAAAAACAAAGCCATCATGTAATCATCAATAATTTGTTTTCCACCGCTAAATCTCCTCTATAAAACTTTTATCTCAGGCAACCCGGACAGAAGAGTACTCTTTAAAAGAACCTTTATTGGTTTGGTTGGAATTGAAAGTATGTAAACAATTGAATTTGATGTTATGTCAGCATAAAAAAAGAGGGTTAGCAAAGTTACCTTTAGGCATAAAAAAAGGCTGCATCGTAAAACGAGCAGCCTTTAATTAATATATTAATATAACCAGTATTAGTTTCTACTAATATTAGGATTATCTTGAATTTCCTGATAAGGAATATCAAAAGTTAATCTATCATCGTTAGACGGAATAGCAACACCATCGTGATCGATATGACCCTCGCGAACCACGGTTGCATGGTTACGTTTCATAGCTAAATAACTTTTACCTTCTCCCCACATCTCAACTCTCCATTGTTTGTATATCTCATCTTTTAAGTCTTGACCAGATAATGCATCTAAATAGCTAGGGTCTGCATTTCTTTCAACAACCAGTGATGACAGAGTAATTTTAGCTTCTGTATCTTTATTATCGAAAGCCTCAGCTTCTGCTTTAATCAGATACATTTCTTCAATTCTCATGTAAACATAGTCAGAAGTAACTTCTCGCTGTCCTCCAATACTCCTTCCTTCATCATAAAACTTATAAATCGGATAATTCAAACCTTCGGCCCATGGATCTAAAAACCAGTACTTTCTTAAATCTGTTTCAGGAATACTGTTATATAAACCCATATCCATTGTTTTTGGGTCTCCAGCCCAGGCATAACTGTATGTAAAAAGGTCCACTTGTCCCCACCATGAAACCAAGTCTAATCCTTGATCTAAGGTTAAATCCATTCCCCAAATCCAATCGGCACCTTCGCCATTGTAATAACTAAATGCATTTCTAGGAATAGCAGATCCACCAACCACATAGTCAAAAGGAACAATTGCATAGCCGTTATCAATTACTTCCTGAGCTGTACTTGCAGCATTTGCATAATCCCCCATGGTAAGGTATGTATAGGCTAATAATCCATTGGCTACGTCTTTATTCACACCATGGATTCCTTCACGACTATAACCATCTAAAAGCACAACACTTTGTTCCAAGTCTGACTTAATTTGATTCCAAACATCAGCTCCTGTACTAAGTCCTAAATTTTTATCTTCCAACGAAAGGTATAAGGGTAATGCGGCTGAATTTACATCATATTCAGTTAGATAAAAATTCGCTAAATAGAAATAGGAATATGCTCTCATTGTTTTAGCTTGTCCCATTTGCCATTTCTCATTATCTGTATCTAATACAACATCATTTCCTCCAAGACCATCAATAATTGTATTCGCTGCACGTATAATTCTGTAATAATAACGCCAAGCTCTGTAATTGTCCACATCTCTATAATCAACGGTCGATGCCAAAGTTGCTATATCTTTATACCAACCGTAATTATAACCTCCTAAAACCATATCTCCACTTAATAAATCAGAGTAGATATCAAAACCTTTCTGACCAAAATCATCATGCCCTGTACTTCCACCAGTTCCTGTTTGGTACATTAAAGTATATAAACCTCGAATGGTTCCATTAAATATTTCTGGGTTTTGTCCACCCATTTCAGCCATTCTGTCTGTTGAAATGAATTCGGTAGGTTCAGATTCTAAAAAATCATCCGTACAAGCTCCTAATCCAACAACCAGAGCTAACAAGAAGTATTTCAATGTATCTTTCATGTCATCTATTTTTTACAATTAAAATTTAATATTTACACCACCTGTTATGCTTGACAAAGACACGTACTGGTATCTTGAAGAAGCCCCAACTTCTGATGTGTTAGGATAGAATCCTTTGCGCTTTGATCCAACCCACAAATTATCGCCAGAAACAAACAGTTTGAGTCCCTTTAAATGAAGTTTATCTAATGCAATTTTATTAAACGAATAAGATAAAACAACATTGTTTAAAGTCAGATAATCCGTTTTGGTGACAAAACGATCAGAAGTAGCATTTGCATACGAATAGTTACTGGCGGCGCCTAAATTTGTTCCACTGGTAATTGCAGGAACATCTGTAATATCTCCTGGTTGTTTCCATGCATTCTGCATGTCCTTGTGCCAATTATTACTACCTACTAAATCATCATCCATAAGAGTAGCATAATTTGCATCATAACCATATCCTCCCAAACTGTAATTAAATAATGCAGTTAATGCAAAACCTTTATAATCTATGCTTAAATTGAATGATCCGCGAACAGTTGGAATTGGTGATTTTCCGATATAGGTATCAGTTGCATTGGCATAATTCGTGGTCGTTTCTTTACCAATCTCACCAATATTATCCTTATTTTCTGCCATATATGATGCCATATCTGTGATATACTCTTTTTGTCCATTCACTTCATTGTAATATCTATTCCATTGTGACAGCCCTGTTTCAGGATCAACTCCAACAAACTCTGTGGTGTAAATATCAAATAACGAATGCCCTACAGAACGACCATAAAGACCAGACACATCAATAACTTTTTGCTCTCCACTACCTTCTTCCAAAGGCATTGCAGTAATTTCGTTTTTTTCAAATGCTCCATTAATACTCAAATTAATATTAAAATCATTTGATCGAACAATATCCGCATCGAAGGCAACTTCTAAACCAGAATTAAGCATTTCTCCATCATTTACCTGAATAATGGCATAACCATGACTTGGAGCAACTCTTTTATCAAATAATAGGTTACTTGTATTTTTATTGTAGTAATCTATCGAACCATTGATTTTATCAAACAATACAAATTCGGTTCCTACCTGAAACATTTTTGCCTTTTCCCAAGTTAAATCAGGGTTCCCAACGTGATTTTCGGTTAACGCCAAATTATCGTTTTGATTATTCACCTCATATAAGGTGTAAGAGTCATAGGTACCAATTCCTCCTTGCTCTCCAATAATACCGTAACTGGTCTTTAATTTCAATTCATCTAAAAAGCCATTTGTGCCATCCATAAACGATTCTTTTGAAATCATCCATGCTAAACCTACTGAGCCAAAAGTACCCCATTTATTATTAATAAATTTAGATGAACCATCTCGACGAATTACTCCATTAAAGAAATATTTCTCATCATAATCATAAGATAGCTGGCCAAAATAACTTGACAACATTAAATCTTCTTTATAAGAACCTGATGGTGAAGAAACGATAGCATTATTTAACTCAAGACTCCATGGATCGGCTAATCCCGATTTAAAAGCTGACATTTGCTTAAATTCAATATCTACAGCTTCCTGCGCAATAAATGCATTAAAATTATGATTGCCAAAATCCTTTTGGTACCTTAACATATTTGTAAGTGTGTAGGCAAACCATTCCCTTTTTCGTTTGTAAATACTACCTCCTTGTTGTGCAGAACCACCGTAAAAAGCATTGCCAAGATTATCATATCCGGAAGTAAGATACTCTACACCAAAAGTTGAACTTAAAGTAAAATCTTTTAAAAAGGTTGCTTCCAATTTTGAACTTCCGCTGAATTGATTATTAATAGAACGAACCACATCGTATGTACTTGAACCAACTGCATTCGTTAATGATGCAAAACGACGTGTACCATAAGTACCATCACCATAATCAAATACAGATCCGCCTAAAACCTCATCAGGAACTACTACCCCATTTGCATCGCGAGCATATACTGGGTAAATTGATGGCATATTTGCAACAAGCCAAAATCCATTATTAGAGTCTGTATCCTGTCCCCCAGCAAAGTTAGAGGTAGAATGCATGTAACTCATGTTCATGTTGCCTTTTAACCAAGTTCTAATCTTGTGGTCAACATTCAATCTTCCAGTAAACCGTTCATAATCTGAATTTAGATAATACCCTTCATCATCTAAAAAGTTAAAAGATGAATAGAATGTGGTCATTTCATTGCCACCGTTAAGTCGCAAGCCTGCTTCTGTTCTTTTAGCACTCTGAAAAAGTTCATCTGACCATTTTTCCGGAGTATATCTGCGATTAACATTTGAATTAAATTTCCCAGTTTCAGGATTAATCAACTGATCGCCTGAAACATCCCACATATTATAATAATCGTTAAACCCTGGACCTTGTGTATTTGAGTTGAACAACCATGTATTAGCGTAACCTGCAGGATCTTCATTCCCTCTCAGCATTCCGCGAGTCTTTAGAGCAGACCAAGCCGTTTCTACATACTCTTCTTGATTATCAAACACATCATAATCTGCTAATAACCTAAAGTTAACACCTTGTTTTACATCTACCTCAATGCTACTCTCGCCTGATTTTCCTTTTTTAGTAGTAATGATTACTACACCATTAGCTCCTCTGGAACCATAGATTGCAGTTGCCGATGCATCTTTTAACACAGTCGTTGATTCAATGTCGGATGGAGAGATTGAATTTATATCTCCTTGTAAAGGTACTCCATCCACAATGTAAAGAGGATCTCTACTTCCATTAATAGAACCAATTCCCCGAATACGAATCTGTGCAGATGATCCTGGTTGTCCATTACTATTGATAACCTGAACCCCTGCAACTTCACCGGATAGCGCCTGAGAAATGTTTGAAACATTCTTAGATTCAATTCTTTCTGCATCCACCTTTGTAGCGGTACCTGTAAAAGATTTTTTTGTTGCAGTACCATAAGCAACAACCATTACTTCGTCAAGACCAACCAAATCAGCTTGCATCTGTACATCTACAGTTGAACCCGAAATAGCTACTTCTTGCGATTTCATACCAACAAATGAGAAAACCAAAGTTTCTGCATCAGTAGGTACATCTAACTGATAAACACCATCGATATTGGTAACGGTACCAATGGTGGTTCCTTTAACACTTACTGAAACACCCGGGATCCCGGTACCATCTTCTGAACTCGTTACTGTTCCTGAGATACTTTTCACCTGTGCTTCAACTACGAGCACGCCAAACATGGCGATGCCTAACAGCATTAGCGCAATTTTTTTCATAGAATAAAATTTATAAATAGTTAATAACTCACTCACAACGCAATAAACAGACTAAATTTAAAAAATACAAATTAACATTTTTTCACAAAAGAAAAAAATCAAATATTCCTCTGTAAATTAGTATTTTAATTTTAGTATAAATAACCCTTCAACTGTATATGCCACTATTTCAATTTATTTACTCACCCGAAATAGTACAACAAATATATTTACATCTCAGAAATTATATGTGACTTTAGTCAATGTTTTGATTAAATAATTACAGATTTTGAGGATTATTAATACATTTTAACATTTATCAAAATTTAAAATTTGCAAATGAAGTCTGATTTTCAATAATTTATTTATCATAACTCACTCTCCAATTTTTCATAAACTACATTAAATAATTTATGATTTTCTTTAATTCCTATCCTTAAACAAAATGAGAATTGAAAAGTTTATCAAAAACATGAAACACATATCTAATTATCTACATTTATGAATGTACTTAATTATTTTACTCCTAATATTTTCTTTTTTTCACGTTTTGTCATTTCAAGACCGAGAACCGAAACCGGATGTACAACGGTATATTCAGTGACTGAATTAACGATATCTGTTTTACCCTCTTGAATTACAAACTGAGGAATAACAAACAGCAATCCGTTTGTATTTAACGAATGATGATAAATAAGTATTTGTAGTTGATTTGTGCCGGGCGCCACTTCTCCTAGAATTTGCCCTGCATAAACGATTTGCCCAATTTGTAACTGTTTTTGTTTGTCGAATACATTTCGGTAGCAAATCAAAGTGCCATCGGGCTGCATAATTGTAATGTTATACACCCAACCGTTGTACCATGATTGTGGATCGTCGTTACGTTTGGCTCCAACCGTTTCTACCACAATTCCATTTCTAACGGCATACACCGCTGCACCGGCTTTTGCATAAAAGCCGCTTGCATTCCACGAATCCATTTTTGAATTTCCACGAAAACCGTCAATATTCTCCACATCAAAAACACTTACCTTTTCTCCTTCCGCAAAGGGAAATAAATAAGGGAAGTCCAAATTTACATCAGCCATGGGATTTGAACGGAACGAGTTAATTTCGTAATGAAAACGAGGCACATCCGCATCCACATCGCGTTGAAGTGTAAACAACGAATTAAAACCCGGTGTCAATCTCTTTACATATGGAAGCGTTTCGGGGAAGGAAGTATTTTGTAAATCGGCAAAATTAAGGTGTAAATATACCGGCGCTTTCGAGTTATTGTTTGCAGTAAAAATACAGTCGCCTACCCCATTGTAATCGGCCTGAACATCTACTGGCTGCGCTACAATCGTCCCGGCAAACAGCAATAAAAACAAAAGGAAACAGTTTTTTCGGATCATCTTCCGTTTAGTTTTGTGTAATTCTCAAATGTAAAAATTATTTCTTTGCCCTATAAATAGTTTTTAGTGTATATTCGAATATGTATTCAAAAGACGAGATAAAAAAACTACGATTAACCTTTTGGGAATTGTTTGGAAAACGTTGTGAAGTTCATCCCGAGCTTCAGTTTCGGAAAAGAAAATGGGTGCTGCACCGTACCAAAATAAAAGGTGTTGCGTTGCGTTTTGATGTGAGTCGTGAAGATGCCAAAGTTATTCTGGAATTAAGTAATCGCAGTGAAAATCTTCGTTTTAAGGCTTACGAATTTTTAGAACGCTACAAAGTGTTGATTGAAGAAGGTTTTGAACAAGGTTTGATATGGGAATTTTTTCACGAACGGGAAGATAGCGGGAAAGAAGTTTGCCGTATTTTCACCCGGCTTCCAAATGTTGATTTTCACCGGCAAAACCAGTGGCCCGACATATTTAACTTTTACATTGACAACATGTTGCAACTGGAAAATAATTTCATGTCGATACGTGATTTATTGCAAGAAGAATTGAAAAATTAGCTTCAATTCAAAACAGCAATCTCATTCAATTGTTTCCAACCATACTTTCAATTTGACCTTTTAACCCGGGAAACTCTTCAAGCAAACTTTTATCAGCCAACTCAAAATCATCAAAATGAAATCCGGGAGAAACAGTACATCCAACCAGGGCAAATCCTTTGGAATTAAGTAAACGGGCTGCAAACCATTTGTTTTTTGGCACCACCACCTGAAATTCATGGTCGTTCTGGCTACCGTCTCCAAGTTTTTGTGAAATCAGCTTTCCATTTTCGATCCATAAAATTTCCACAGCAGAACTTCCGGTATAATAATGCCATATTTCGTCTGATTTAATTTTATGAAACGAGGAAAAGTCGGTGGTTTCGAGCAAATAATAAATCGATGTTGAAAAATTTCGCAGACCGGAAAAACCTCCGGGCAGCGCGTCCTCTGGTACAGTATCTTCCGAACGATACACTTCTTTAAACCAGCCACCTTCCGGATGTTTTTGAAGAGCCAGCTTATCAATCCAGAATTTTGCCGACTCCATTACATAAACAGTTCGCTTATTGCTCCAAAATAATCCTCATCCCATCCTTCCGAAATATTTTCGTAGGCTTCATCCGGAATATTGGTATGTAAAAGTTCCACACTGCATCCTTTTTTGTGCGGGTGTATTTTAATGGTAACAATTGAGTTCTCTTCCTCTTCGCCAAAAAACCACTTTTGTACAATTTTTTTATTTTCCTCAAATTCAAGGTTAACTCCCGAGATACTTCCTCCCCACAACGAAAATTCAGTGTTCGGTTCAATTTCCATAAGCACTTCCTCACCTGTCCAAATCTCCAACATTCTTTTATTGGTTAATGAGTTGTAAACGTCTTTGGGTTCGGCTCCCAGTGTGTAGTATCTTTTAATTTGTTTCATTCGTAATTTGTTTGCTTCAAATTTAGCGCTTTATATTTATAATATAAGATTAGCGGCTTATTTTTGGAATACACTGCAATCGCTTAACGAACGCGGTGAGTTCGCATTACTTGCTTATTGATTTTATAGGTAAATCCAATGCTAAAAAATTCTTTGATCTGCAGCTTGGGTTCCTCCCCTATTTTAGTCACGCCATCGTCGCCATAAATCGGGAAAAGTATATTGTCGTCGTAGATAAAATGAACCATAAACTGCATTCCGATGTAACTGTTAAGCTGCATTTTAAACAGGTTTTCCCAGTTTATATCAAACTTTTTAAACGGATCCTGATAATTGATAAACATTTTGTATTTGGTTTCATACGAAATGTCTTTGGTAAAATTTGTTTTATATCTGATATCGGCATTTAAACCCGGCTCCCAAAAAGCTTTTCTGGTTGCTGCCACCCCGTATTTGGTTTGGTCAATTAAACTGGTGTCGCGCACGTACACATTTTTAAGTGTAAGAGGCGAAAGGAACAACGAAAAATCCTTATTCGGTTTATAGTCTAAACCTACCTTTAAATAGGTTTGAACAGGAGCCATAATTGCCGAAAACGGTTCGGGATGACTTGCTTTAGGATAACTATACCCTCTGAAAAGCTGGGTATTAATGTTCAATTCAGAACTGTAGTACCATTTTTTGAAAGCACTAATTCCCACACGCGAAGTAAGTTCAAATTTATCGTCGTTCTTTTGTAATTCTTCATCTTCGCCACCGGGTCTTATCCAGCCACTCCGTAACTCGCCTGAATTTTCCCATTTCAATTTATTATCGCTACGTGAATAGTTGGCAAAACCTTTTAAAACAATTAAAGTCGACAAGGCACTTTTACCCCCTTTTTTCCAGTTTTCCAGATAAGTTTGAGTAAAGCCAATACTACCTTCTCCTCCAATGCTCCAGGGAGTTTCAAGTTCGTAACTTTTCCCAACTTTCGAGAATTTATTGTAATCGCCTTTTAAAGTTTCAAAATCAAAATTTTTGGTTTCTTTTTCTTTAAAACGCGAAAAAGTCACACCATCATCAATCAGCATTTGAACGCTTCTTTTGTCCAGGTTTTTAACCATTACCCGCAATGAGTCGTTTTGCTCGTTTTTTAGCCACACTCTTGAGTATCGCTCATTCCCATTCTGAAGTAAAATATCTTCGGTGTCGCCTGTCAGGTTCACAAACCGAATTCTTGTAGTATCAATAAAATCGGCATATTCGGTCAGAATATCAATTACTTCTTCAATAGAATCATTGACTTGCATTATGGCATTGTCGTTGTATTCTTTTAATATCTGATAGTTGCTGACTTTTGTGTTGTCTTTGTATCGTTTAATGCGAAAGTCCAAACCTTCGTTATATCGTTTTTGTCGATAATCTCTTACAACCGAATTTACATGCGATGCAGTAATGGAATCGTTATACGCCACCCGTTTATTTTCAATATATACATTCCGGATACTGTCGATTCGGACAAGCCGGTTAAACTGCTCGGGCGAATTCAATACCGAATCCGGTATTACTTCAGGAATAATTAAATCCCTGGGAAAAGTATAAACAGAATCGCTAAACAATTGAATCCCTTTCCCCGGAGGGATGGTTTCAACTTCGTTTGTAGCCTGTTCGATAACTGAAGCGGGCACCATAATCTCATGAATTTTCACCTCGTTCCGATAATCGACACCAATCTTTTCAATATTGGTTTTTACTATCGACGCCGACACATAGCCCGGCACACTTAAACTGTCTTCCACATTTTCGGGCAAACGAAGCACATAATTACCGTGCATCAATTTGGCATTGTTCAATCCTTTAATAATATCATCTATTGGTTGATCTTCCAGATAATTAATCAATCCGGAAACATCCTTTCCTACCCCAGAATCAATTACATGCCAGTTGCTGTTTTCCGAAAAATAGTTTTTCAAAATCTGAATGCCACTTTCAAGAGCTTGATTTGCTTCCTCTTTATTTTCGGTCTGACCAAAAACAAACGGCGCAAAACAAATAAATAAAAAGGTGAATAAAATAGACTTTCCACGTACTACGAACATATGTACTGTTTTTTTAGCTTTCGGTTAAAACGCAAAAATAATACCATTGTTTTCTTTCTCATCAGAAAAAAAAAGGAAGAATTAACAACTCGCTCTTAATTAAAATTTTAAACAATGAAAAAGAAACTAATTTACCATTTTGAAAATGGATTCTGCGAGAGCCAGGAATTAAAGTAACGATGATCATAACTCACTTCTTTAATGATCCAGTCCGGCAATTCAATGGTCTGATTTTCATCTTCCAGTTCTACTTCGGCAAGATACAATCCACTGTTTTCACCTTCAAAAACATCAATTTCCCACAACAAACCACCAATTTTTTCAAGATAACGTGTTTTCTCGATCGGGAAGTTTAAACACATTCTCAACATTGTTTCCGCATCACTTACCGGAACTTCATATTCCAGCTCGGTTCGTGTAATTCCCTGCTGATTTCCTTTTATGGTTAAATATGCCTTATCTTTTTTTGTACGAATCCTCACAACCCGCTCTTTATCAACAGATAAATAGCCCTGTTTTATTTTCAGTCCTTTGTTTTTAGGTTCCCATTTATCCAAATCGATCAAATATTTCCTCTCAATCTCAAGCATTGTTTCCATTCTCTTTAGTTGGCACAAATTTATTACTATTTTTAAAGCATTGTAAGAATAAAAAAATAAACCTGCATTATGATTTCTAGAGAAGAAGCCATTCGTTTACTGGAAGAAAATATTGAAGCTGAAAACATGCGCAAACACTGTTATGCTTCTGAAGTTGTTTTAAGGGCAATGGCCAAAAAACTGGGAAAAAACGAAGAAGAATGGGGCCTGGCAGGTTTGTTGCACGATATTGATGTTGAAATTACCAATGCCGATCCGCACACACACGGTCCTTATGCCGAAAAAATTCTGCAGGGGAAAGTAACTGATGAAATGATGGATGCCATTGTAATGCACAACGAAGTAGCTACAGGAAAAGAGCGAACAAGCGAATTTCAACATGCTTTGGCGGCGGGCGAAACCATTACCGGATTAATTACAGCTACTACACTGGTTTATCCCGATAAAAAAATAGCAGGTGTTAAGGCCAAATCGCTTACCAAACGGATGAAACAAAAAGCTTTTGCCGCATCTGTAAAACGCGAAAATATTTTGGAATGTGAAAAAATAGGAATTCCGCTGCCTGAGTTTGCCGAACTTTCGGTAAACGCAATGAAAGAAATTGCCGAAGTACTCGGGCTTTAGATTTCTTTTCGAATTTATTTTTCAATTCGAATTCGGGCATCAACAGCCAGTATTTCGTTTTCGTTACCCAGCAAAGGATTGATATCCAATTCCTTTATTTCAGTTGCAAAACGGAGTAATGTCGACAAACGCACTAAAATATCGGCAAACTTATCAATGTTAACACCTTTCTGTTTCCGGAATCCCTGCAAAATCCTGTACGATTTTAAACCTTCAATCATCGAATGTGCCTCGGCATGCGAAAGCGGTGCCAACCCCGACGATACATCCTTTAAAACTTCCACATAAATCCCTCCCATTCCGCATAAAACCACATGTCCGAAATCGGGCTCATAACTTGCTCCCAAAAACAGTTCAGTCCCCGATGCCATTTGCGCTATCAATACACCTTCTGTACCTTCTATCTGAAACAAGTGATGAAATTCTTTCCGCACTTCATTTACATTTCGGACATTCAAGACAACACCTCCAACCTCTGTTTTGTGAACCGGTCCAACTACTTTCATTACCACCGGAAATCCAATGTTTAAGGCAGCTAAAACAGCCTCCGACTCCGAAGTCGCCACCAGCTCTTTTACCATTGGAATCCCTGCTACAGCAAACAGTTTATGAATTATTTCAGGTGGCTGATATCCATTTTCAGTTGTATCAATTATTTTTCGGATTTCATCTGTTTTTATGCCATCGGTAAAAACATTGTTGGCCGATGGTTTTGCTGTATTCATCACTTTGGTCAATGCCCTGCCCAGCAACACCTCATCCGGAAAATTCACATTTCCGCGTGCCAGAAAATGCGCCACATCTTCTTTCACATTAATAATGGAAGGCAGAATGGGATAAATGGGTTTTTTGCACACTTTCATTTTTTCGGAAAGTAAATCGTACACATCACCAATTGGAAACAATCCGGGACTACCAAAAATAACTGCCATTCCATCCACATCAAAATCATTTTCGCAGGCATCAATAATGTGGCCCAGTTGTTCTGCCGTTCCGGTTGCCAAAAAATCAATTGGATTTTCGACTGATGAACCCGGGAAAAGTTTTTCGAGTAAAGCCGATTTTGCCGGCACATCTTCAATCTCAGGAATTTTTAAGCCACCCGATTCAAGTGCATCGGTAAGCATTACTCCCGGACCACCGGCGTGCGTAATAATGGCAAGTTTATCTCCTTCCAGTTCTTTACACATAAAAACACTCGCCACTGTGGTCAACTCCTCACGGCCGTAACAACGTACAATACCAGCTTTTCTGAAAAGCGCTTCCACAGCTGCATCCGAACTCGTTAACGCTCCGGTGTGCGACGAAGCAGCCCTACTCCCTGCCGATGAGCTTCCGGCTTTTATGGCTGCTATTTTACAGCCTTTTCGAATCAGCGAAGTGGCATGCAAAAGCAACTTGTCGGGATTATTTATGTTTTCAATGTAAAGTAACTTTACCCGCGGACTTACACCATCTTCGTAATTTTCATTGAGATAAGCCAAAACATCTTCAACTCCTGTTTGGGCACTGTTTCCCACCGAAAAAACATTGGCAAAGCGTAATCCTTTCGGAATCCCGGATTCGATGATAAAAACGGCAGTAGCGCCTGAACCCGATATAAAATCGCAACCCTCAGGTGTTAATTCCGGAATTGGAGTAGTAAAAACACTGGCGTGCGAGGGTGTCATAACTCCAATGCAGTTGGGGCCAATTAAACAGGCATCGTGTTTTTCAATCACCTCAACAATTTTCTTTTCAAGCTCTTTGCCCGCCTCATCGGTTTCGCCAAAACCTGCCGAAATAATTATAAAAGCTTTTGTATTGTTTTCTTCAACAAGCTGTGTAATGGTTTTTAAACAATGTTTGGCAGGAATGGCCAGAATTGCCAAATCAACATCGGGTAATTCGCCCACATCTTCAAACGACGGAATACCTTGCACCTGCGATTCGTGTGGATTAATGGCAAACAAATCGCCCTTAAAATGATGGTCCAAGAGGTTTTTTACAATCTTTCCACCCGGCTTTCCTGTATTATTTGAAGCTCCAACAACTACAATACTTTCAGGATGGAGCAATTTGTCGTTTATCATTACACTAGCTTTAGGTTTGTAAAAGTAGAAAAAGGAATATTAACCTTTCCTGATTTTTTTCAACATGGCTTAAAAAGGTGTTTGTATTTCTATATTTTTACAAAAAAAGATGGAATGACCGCTACAAAAGAGCAAAAGATTGTTGTATTTACCGAACTTGTTTCTGAAGATAATTCTTTGATTTTAAACGGAATAAAAGTAGCCTCCATTTTTAAAAAGGAGCTTTGTCTGGTGTATAATTATTCAAAAAAAAACAAGAATAATTATTCGCTTTTTAAGGAAAAACTCAAACAGTACACTTCTACCATTAAAAATGAAGTTCCCCATTTAACGGTTTCTACGCTTTTGCTTTCTGAAAATCACGTGGATTTGCCGGATATTTTAGCCGACGACTATGAAGCCATTGTTTTGGTAGTTAATTCGCTACGATTTAAACAGTATTCAAAACTACTGTCCGAAAGCTCTGTCCCCTTGTTATTTGTTCGTCCCGATTCGAAAATAATGGACTTTAACCAGCTTGTTCAACCCGTTGATTTGCGAAAAGAAAACAGCGACAGTTCGTTGTGGTGCTCGTACTTTGGCCGGTTTAATGCCGCCGAAATTGTTGTGGTAGCAGCCAACGACAAAGGCAAATACAACAGAAACGAACTGCTTAAAAACATTGAGCTTAGCCGTAAATTATACCGTAAATTCAAAATCAAACATAAAATTTACAAAGGAACCAAATCGAGTTTCAGAAATTCGTTTGAAGCCTTGGATCTGGCTTTGGCTTCCGACTGCAACCTGTTGGTTTTATTGGGCAGTTCGGCGGTAACTCCACTCGACTTGCTGATTGGCTTACCCGAGCGAAAAATTATTCAGCGTGCAGGGAACTTACCGGTTTTGGTAATAAATGCGCGCAAAGACAATTATATATTATGCGACTAAGGGGAAGAAAGTGTTCAGAGTTCGATGTTGGTTGTTCGTTATTCGTTATTCGTTATTCGTCATTGGATATTCGTTATTGGTCATTGGTCATTGAATATTTAGAATTTGTAATCTGACAGTTTATCAATTTAACAATTTACAAAACCAAATCATTTATTACTTTCGCAACAGATATCAGATTTAGCATGAAACAAACGCTTTTTATATTACTGCTCTTTATTTCGTTTGTAACAAAAGCACAGGATTTTGAGTACCAGGTTTTGTTTGAAGGAATTGGCGACAACCGTGAATTTTCGAGTGAATATGCTTTACCTCAAACAATTATGGGTGCCAGAGGTGCATTTGAATTTGGAATAAATATCGACAATCATCGGTTGCGTGGCGGGCTTAGCCATTTGCTGGAGTTTGGCAGCGACATTGATGCTCAAAAACCCAAACTTACCCTCTACTATCAGTTCACCGATGAAAATAAAGAATTTTTGTTTGGAGCATTTCCGCGCCGCGACAAGTTAAATTTCCCTCTGGCAATGCTTACCGACACCCTTTTGTATTACCGCCCGAACATTGAAGGTTTTTTAGGAAAAATAAACTGGGACTGGGGTCATCAGCTTGGTTTTGTTGAGTGGGTAGGTCGGCAAACAATTTCGCAACGCGAGCAATTTATGGCAGGTTCTTCTGGTGAAATTTTTTACAAAAACTTTTTTCTGCAAAACTTCCTGATCATGTTTCATGATGCGCACACTAAACAAAACCTGCCCGACCAGCATATAAAAGACTATTCGGGTTACGCCATTCAGGCTGGGATACGCAGCAACAAAACTTCCGAATTTCAGGGAGATGTAAAAGCCGGTATTTTGGCTTCGATGTTTCGCGAACGCAGTGTTAGCGACGGATATATTACTGCCACCAGTTTGTTTGCAGAAGCAAATGCGAAATACAAAAATTTTGGACTAAAATCGGTTCTAAGCTCGGGTGGCAGTCATAAATTTGCATTTGGAGATACGTATTACACGGCTAAAAATTATTGGCGTACCGACCTCATCTGGTATTTTATCAACCACAAAAACGTAAAGGGAAAATTTAATGTTTCCATGCACCTTATCGATTGGGAAATTCTGGATCAACAGCAACAACTTTCAATCGTTTATATTTTTGGAAAATAGGTTTTCAAACACATCTAATCTTCTAACAGTAAACTTTTTATAGTCATAATTTTTTATTAAATTTATGACTATCCTTCTTTATAAGCAGGATAAACAAAAAGATAAAAAACCAAAAACTGTTCAATAACCGTTAACCAAATGGATTTCTTATTTCATCCCTAAAGGATATGCAACATACAACTCTGATTTTTGCAATTCTCTATCCATTACGTTAACCTAAAACTCAACACTATGAAAACCTATTTTGCGCTGTTATTCACATTTGCTTTTTCTATTGTTGTATTTTCTCAGGAAAATGGTGGACCATATACCACCGATGAAAACACTGTACTTTTAATGCATTTCGATGGCGACGCCACCAACTCGGCTGATGTTGGGAACAATGGAATTGTGCATGGTTCCGGAGTATCATACGAAACCGGAGTTCATGGGCAGGCTTTACGTCTCGATAATTCTACTTCCGATAAACAAAGCTGGATTGAAGTTCCGTTTTACGACGAGCTAAATTTAACGGATGAGTTTTCGATTGAGTTTTGGTTTAAACCAGCTTCAAAAAGAGATGGTAATCTGCAAACATTATTATGGAAAGAAGGAAAGGATGGAACTCAGCAATATAGTGCATTTGTGAGTTCTGAATTAAATGCCCTGGAAGCATTTTTAGATTGTGATACTTTAAATAACTGGGATTGGAGTGTTAATGCAAGTACGCGGTTATTAGACTTTGAAGTTGATAAATGGTACCACATCTCTTTTTATTATCGTTATGAAGGAAGACATTTATTACTATTGCTAAGAGATGCAAATTATAAGGAATTGTATTTTACATATGGCGGCTCGGAAGCTCCTCCTGTAACCGGCGATGGAAAATTAAGCATTGGAAGTGGTGGATGGTCTTGTTTCGATGGCTGGATTGATGAATTACGGATTAGTAATAAAAAAAGAAATTATCGGGATGATGTTTTACAAGATGTTGATATTTCATCTTTTAAGGAAGAAGTTTTTCTTCAGTTAAAAGATAGTTGGGGTTCTTACCAATGGCCTCTTGGTGAGTTGTTTCCCATCAATAAAGAAACCGGCGAAATATTCCGAAAAAATCATTGTGGACCAACAGCAGTATCCAGGGCAATACATTATTGGGAATTTCCGAGATTTCCATCCGGAGTGTTGCAACATACAATGAGTAATTGCGACTGGTATATTGATTTTGACAACACGGAATATTTATGGGATTTAATGCCCGATAATTTTCCAACTGATGTTACAGTTGAAGAATATACACCGGCTGCCACATTCGCAATGCATATCGGAGCATCATCGCGTGAAAGTTATGATTACATGCCGTGCTATCCCGAGTTTTTAATTAACCATTTTCATTATTCGCCTAAAACCAGAATTTTACACCGGGAAGATTATTCACATGATGAATGGATAAATATTTTAAAAAATGAATTGAACAATGGCAGGCCTGTGGTTGCAGGTGGAGTTATAAAGGAAACGGTTACAGGACAAGGCGCTGCTGGTCATTACTATGTAATTGACGGATACAATAAAAACAATGAATTCCATACCGATTATTCAATGGCCGATAATGTTTGGGATGACCCGGATAATTTTGACTATGGTTATGGAATGTCAATTATCGCCTTTATGGAACCTGACTGGAACAATAAAACACTTGAAATTATAACACCAACAGAAAACAGTCATTTAAAATCCGCTACAGAAACCGAAATTAAATGGTCTGCAACAAACGTAAACGAGGTAATGCTGGAATATTCCGATGATGCTGGAAAAACCTGGAACACGATTACAGAAAGCACAAATGCAAATGAGGCATACAACTGGACAGTACCTAATTTGGCTTCGAAAGAATATAAAATAAGGATTTCAGAAACAGAAGATTTAAATGTTAATCGCCGCACCAATGTTTTTGAAGTTTATGAAAACAAACAATTTGAGTTTAAAAATCCAGGAACAAATTCTGTTATTAATGGCGGAATGCAGCAACCTGTTTACTGGGAAGCAACAGGAATAATAGCTTTTAAACTGGAATATTCAACCGACAACGGAACAACGTGGTTGGTAATTCAGGATTCGGCAAATGTAAACGATAATTTATCATTTATTTTCCCTGAAACTGAAACCAACGAAGCAAAATTGAGGGCCACCGATTTGGAAAACGGTGAACTTACCTATTTATCTGGAAATTTTAGTATTTCCACTAATTCTGTTAAAAGTTTTCTCTATAATAATGAGGAAGGAACAGAGCTTTTAATGCATTTTGAAAATAACCTGGAAAACGCTGCAAACAATGATATGTATGCCGTGGAAGCGTTAACAATTGGTGAATATGTAGATAATTATGATCTGAACTTAGGAAAAGCATTTAAAAACGATTGTGGCCCCGGTAGCCCGATGGCCGATTTTTTATGGATTTATAATTCCGACAAATTGAATTTAGGCACCAACTGGACCATGGAAACCTGGGTAAAAATAAATACCATTGGTGACGATAAAACCGGATACTACCCTGTTATTATTGAAAAAGAAGATGTGTGTGGAATATTGGTGGACCAAAATTATTTTGCACAAAAAAATGGATTTCATGCCTATTTAAATTTTGCGGATGGCTCGAACATAACCTTTTTTCAGAATCAAACCCTCGATTTTGACAAATGGTACCACGTTACATTAATCAGCGATTCAGCTTCGCAAACCGTAAACTTTTTTGTTCACGACGAAAACCGCAATTTAATGTATGAAAACTATCAGCCCTTCCCGGAAGGAAGCAACGGCATTTTAAAACAAAATACCAACCGGCTTATAATTGGAGGTACTGGCGGCCCCAGCAACCGTTATTTCGATGGATATTTTGATGAGGTTAGAGTGATAAAAAAATCAACACTTTTCGATTATCTCGAATTAGCCGAACTTCCTTTTTCAGATGATTTTGAAGAATCCAACGAAGATGCCACTTTTTCACAATGGACAACTCAAAATCTGGATGGCTGGCATTACTGGCATATAATTGCCGGACAAGGAGTTAACAACAGCCAGTGTATGCGATTCGAAAATTGTGATATCGACCAGAATGACTGGTTAATTACCAAAGCACTCGATTGTTCGGAATTAAGCAAGCTTACCATAAATTTTGATGTTCAGCATAATGGGAATGGACAAAAACCTAAACTTTTATATAAGATTTTATATGGCAATGGAAATGCTTCCGACTGGATTGAACTGGATTATTTGTTAGGGGAAACCGAAAATGAATGGAATAACACAGGAAATATAATTATTGAAGATTTAGGAGATGCCATTTATTTTGCTTTTCACACAGAATTTACTGCCAATGATGGAATCTATTTTTTACTGGATAATTTTAATGTTACAGGAACAATTACAAATACTCAAATTAAACTTATTCCTGAAAACAATTTTACCATTTACCCCAACCCGGTAACAAGCGAATCGGTCATTTCATTTCATACCAAAACCAGCGAAAAAGTAAATCTGGCTGTTTTCGATATTCAGGGACGAAAAATAAGCACGCTGATAAATGGAAATCTAAATGCAGGAACACACACTCTTCCAATTGGAAATCAACTAAAATTCACTGGAATTTACTTCTGCAAATTGTCAACTTCTGAGGGAGTTTCAACATTAAAAATTGTAAAGAATAAATAATTGAACAATCTATTAAACAACAGATATAAATGGCGAATTGGAATTCGCCAAACCCATTAAAAAAGCTTTCATTCTGAAGAAAAGAATGAAAGCTTTTCCCAGAGATGCTGAATCAAGTACAGCACGACGTTCTGGAAACTGAGACTGAGACTGCTTACTAATAAACAATCTCCATTTCATCCAACAGATAACCGGCACCGGCAAATTTATCGATAAGAAACAGTGCATAACGAATATCAAGCGAAATGTTGCGGCAACGTTCCGGATCGAACATTATATCGCTCATGGTACCTTCCCAGCAGCGATCAAAATTTACACCGATCAGTTCTCCGTTTCCATTCACAACCGGACTTCCGGAATTACCACCTGTTGTATGATTCGATGCAGAAAAACAAACCGGAACATCACCGTTAACTTCGTATCGCCCAAAATCTTTTGCAGTGTAAAGTTCTTTTAAACGTTCCGGTACATCGTAATCGTAAATGGCCGGATTATCTTTCTCCATTATTCCACTTAAAGTAGTGTAGTATTTGTATTCAACACCGTCTTTCGGCTCGTATCCTTCCACTTTTCCGTATGCTACACGCAGCGTTAAATTGGCATCGGGATAAAATGACTGCCCCTTTTTCATCTCCATTAAACCGGCCATGTACACTTTCATCCCTTCTGTAATTTCATCCGATACTTTGGCCACAACCGAACTTATATCGGCTTCGTATTTAAAATTCAGCTGATTAAAAAGTGCCACCACCGGATCTTTTCTCAATTTCAAAAGCTGTTTTTCCGAACCACTCTCAAGTACTTTCCTCAATTTCATCTCATCGGTCAAAATCGATTTCCGAAATACTTTATCAAGCAATTTTTCGCCATCGGATTTATTTACCATCTCAACAAGCTCTTCGGGCAAAAATTCGGGACTTAAACCGTCAACCAGCATGGGAAGCAAAGCCGCGAACAGCTTTTCGTCGGTTGATTGCTGATAGTCTTTAAAAAATGCCGAAAGACCACCAAGCGCAGCCGAACGCAAGGATTCCACCTTTTCGTTCTGCTTGTTCTCAATGTTGTTAATGATTGTATTTATTAGCCGTGCATTTCTAAAAACCTCAACTCCCCTAAATACCACTTCCGAGTAATAATCTGACGCTTTTATGTACTTCGCATAGTTTGCGTACTGGCTTTCGAAATTCTCAAAAACCGGCTTGTACGTGCTTTCCCAGCTTCCGTTTTGTTCCGCCCAGTTTTTAAACTCCTTTTCAAATTCCAGTTTTGTATTCACTGCATTCAAACGTTTTAACCCTTTGCTTTCGCCCTGCCATTTCTTCCAGGAATTGCTTATACCGGCGTATTTTGCAGCGTACTGAATCCTGACTTTAGGATCGGCATCCATGTCCGCACCTATTATTTCAAGTTTTTTATCGCGCAGTGCAATTCGATCCGGATTACGTTGATTCATGGTAATATCAACTGCCTGGTGCGGCCAGTACTGAGTTGTGCTTCCTGGATTTCCAAATACCATTGTAAAATCGCCTTCCTGTACTCCTTTCATCGAAACCGGAAAGAATTTTTTGGGTTGAAACGGAACATTGTCTTCCGAGTACTCAGCCGGTTCGTTGTTTTTGTCGGCATAAATTCTGAAAATGGAAAAGTCACCGGTATGCCTTGGCCACATCCAGTTATCTGTGTCGCCACCAAATTTTCCGATGGCCGATGGCGGCGCACCAACCAAACGAATGTCTTTATACACTTTATATACATACAAAAAGTACTGGTTCCCGTAGAAAAGAGGTTTTACAGCGGTTTTATACTTTCCGTTTTCACTGGCATCACTGTTTACCTTGTCGGTGTTTCCCTTTATTTTATTGGCCTTTGCTTCACCTTCAAGCGCATCGGTTCCCTCCATAATTTTTTCGGTAACATCTTCCATGTATTCCAAAAAACTAACTGTTAAACCTTTATTGGCCAGTTCTTCCGATTTGTCCATCGCCCAAAAACCGTTGGTCAGATAATCGTGTTCAACCGAGCTGTGCGACTGTATCTGGCCGAATCCGCAGTGATGATTGGTAATTAAAAGTCCCTCGTTTGAAATTAGCTCTCCGGTACATCCTCTTCCAAAAATCACCACGGCATCTTTCATGCTCGAATGGTTTGCATCGTAAATGTCTTGCGGGCTTAGTTTAAATCCCATCTGCTGCATTTCAGAAAAATTGTATTTCTCAAGCAAAAGCGGAATCCACATCCCTTCTTTTGCCGAAATATGAAAAGCGCTAAAAAATATGAGCAGTGTAATTACTGTGTTTTTCATTGTAAAAATTAATATATGTTTTCAAGAAGGTTCAAAGAGAATAAATTAAGTGCTTAAAAACAATGACAATAACCATTTGAATGAATCGCCTGCATTCATTTTCTCACATTTCTGATTAATGGATTAAAAAAACAATTTGGCTAAAAACGAAAACATAAATTAAATTAGCATATATTACATTTGTTTCTCAAACCTTTTTACTGATTATGGCAGAATCATTTTCCATAAATGGACTCATCCAATTTATTACAGCTGTTGCAGCTCTGCTTGTCATTGTTTTATTGTGGAAATTCAGAAAGGTGAACGAGGTGAAGTTTTTAATGGTGCTGGAAATGCATGTGGCGATCTGGGCCATTTTTTACGCACTCGAATTTTTTGCAGGTGATTTGGCCACCAAAACACTGTGGTCGCAGTTTTCTTATTTTGGAATTGCATTTTTACCCGCTTCCTATTTTCTTTTTACCACCGCATTCAGTCAGAAAAAGAAACCTATAAATACACGAAATAAAATTTTAATTTCCATTATTCCACTGGCTACCATTTTATTGGTTTTCAGCAATCAGCAACACCATCTTATTTGGAAAGAAGTAAACTTGTCGACCGAAAAAAACATGTTGTTGTATGTGCACGGACATTGGTTTTGGGTGTTCTACTCGTATACCTTTGTTCTCATTATTTCGGGACTTTACAATCTTTTTAGCTCTATTTATAAGTTTACGTCTTATTACAAATCACATATCCTCATTTTAATTATCGCATCGCTTATTCCGGTAATTGCGAATGTAATTTATGTTTCAAAATTAAATCCGTTTGCCGGATTCGACTGGACCACCGTTTCGTTTGTTTTAACAGGAATTGTTATTGCATTTGGTATCTATCGTTATCACATGTTTGAACTGATACCTATGGCTAAAAAACAACTACTGGACACCATGAGCGCGGGTGTGGTGGTGATCAACCTGAAAGGACAGCTGGAAGACATGAATCCGGCAGCCGAAGAAATCTTTGGAATTTCGTTTAAAGAATGTTCCAATAAAACGATTGAACATATTTTTAAGGATTTTCCAAAAATACCAGAAGCATTTTATGCAAAAAAGGACACTACCATCCATTTGGAAACGGGTAAAAAGAAAAATGTAAAATATTACCTCGTAAAAATTACTTCCATTTATGTACGCCCCAGCGTATTATCGGGAAAACTAATTGTACTTAACGACATTACTTCGATCAGGCAGGCCGAGATGCGCTTAAAAAACAGCAACAAACAATTGCTTCAGGAAGTGGAAAAAAACGAAAAGCTGATTGAAGATCTCGATTCGTTTGCACACACACTGGCCCACGATTTAAAAAACTCGCTGGGATCCATTTTTTCATCAAGCGAACTGGTTATTGAATTGTTTGAAGAAAACAACAAAGAGTTGATTCTTGATCTGTTAACGATGATCAGGGATTCATCGCGGCATACCATCGATCTTACCAACGAATTGTTAAAAATGGCCACCGCCGGTCATCAGGATGTTGAAAAGGAAGCGGTTGACATGGCAGGGACCTTTCTACTCGCACAAAAACAACTGAGCGAAACCATCGCGCAAAAAGAGGCACAAATTACAACCCCGGCCACCTGGGAACCTGCCCTTGGCTATTCTGCCTGGATTGTTGAAGTTTGGATAAATTACCTCGGAAATGCATTAAAATATGCCGGCGATGCACCCAAAATTGAAGTAGGTTGCGATAAACCCAAAGGTAACAAAGTAAGATTCTGGATAAAAGACAGCGGTGACGGAATTCCAAAAGATCAGCAGCACAAACTATTTGAAAAGCATGTACGGCTGGCACCCGAAAAAGCCCTGGGATACGGGCTTGGCCTGTCGATCGTTAAACGTATTGTGGAAAAACTGGATGGCACTGTTGGTGTAAAAAGCACCGGACTCAAAGGCGAAGGTTCTCTTTTTTACTTCACACTTCCGGTTAAATAAAACTACATCTGTTCCGAAATCGATTTTGTAATCTCGCTCTGAACATCGCCGGTGTGCGCGGTTGTTTTATTCTCTATCAACATTATTTTGCACTCTTTTTTCGACGACACACGGTGATTTATCCCTTTGGTGACAATGTACAAATCTCCCTTGTTCATTCTGAAAGGCTCTTCGTTTTCAATCTCAAAAAGTAAACTTCCTTCCAAAACATAAAACATTTCGTCTTCATCGCGGTGGTTGTGCCAGGGAATTTCGTCGCCCTTGATTTTTGCAATCTTTACATACACATCGTTCACTTCGCCCACAATTTTGGGAGCAAAGTATTCATCAATCTTTTTAAATCTCTGAAGTATATTCATATGCCTGCATTTTAAATTTTGATTGTCGCGACTTTTTTCAGCTACTTTCCTGCACTAAATCCGGTTCTAAATCCGATTTCTTTTTAAGCTGAAAAAGTGCCTCTTTTTCAAATGTATGACCTTTTACCCTTAGGCGCAATACCCTGCACAAAAAAAACGAAAGACAGGCACAAGGCTCCTATCTTCCGTTTTGTCGGCCCATTTGCTCATCTCCAAAACAGTTAAAATGAACAAATGCGCAGGTCCGGATAAATTCTATTTTAACTCCGGCTTTTTAAATGAAGTATAATCTTCACCCCGAATGGCTTCAAAAGCAGTAATCAATTCCTGCAGTTTTTCGGGATGCTCTTTTGCCACATTAGTTTGCTGCCCCACATCGTCGTTTAGGTTGTAAAGTTGCCATTCAGGGGCGTTCCCCAATTCAATGTTTACATGTTTTGCAAGGGCCGGCCCTCCGTAAGGTGGAATCAGTGCCCACTCTCCCATTCGGAATGCGGTGCGTGTTGATGCCTCAAGTACCAGCGACTCGCGTCCTACGGTGCTTTTACCCAGCAACACATCAAGTAATTCTTCACTGTCGGGAGTGGTGCTCTCGCTGCCAATAAGTTTAGCCAGCGACGCCAGAAAATCGACATGGCACACCAGCGCATCCGAAACGGCAGGTGTAATTTTACCTTTCCAGTAGGCAATAAACGGAACGCGTGTACCGGCTTCAAACAGGCTGTACTTGCCTCCCCTAAATTCACCCCACGGCGTGTGATCGCCCAGCATCTCAATGGCATCGTCGTAATATCCGTCGTTAATAACCGGGCCATTGTCGCTCGAAAACAGGATCAGCGTATTTTCCAGCAGGCCTTCGTTTTCAAGTATTTTCATAAACTCGCCCAAACACCAGTCGGCTTCGGCAATGGCATCGCCGCGCGGCCCCATTCCGGTTGCTCCTTCAAAACGCGGATGTGGTGTACGCGGCACGTGTGGTTGCTGCATGGTATATACCAGAAAAAAGGGCTCATTTTTGTGTGTCTGCACGAAGTCCTGTGCAACAGCCAGAAAATGATCGGCCATGTCAATATCCGACCATTTGGCACTTTCGCCGCCTTTCATAAAACCAATTCGCGGAATGCCGTTTACAATGCTGTTGTTGTGCCCGTGCTCCCATTTCATTGTGGTGAGCTCCGGATTATCAAGGCCGGTGGGTTGTCCTTCAAAATTTTTGTCGTAGCTCACTTCAATGGGATCGTTTAAATCCAAACCAACCACATTTCCGTTTTCGATGTACACCGTTGGAACCCGATCCTGCGTGGCTGCCAGAATGTGCGAAAAATCAAATCCCAGTTCGTTTGGCCCCGGCGAAATGTGTGTGTTCCAGTCCACATTTCCGCTACCCAGTCCCAAATGCCATTTGCCAACAATTCCGGTGTAATACCCTTTCTCTTTAAAAACTTTTGGAACCGTTATTTGCCCGGTACTGATGATCAGAGGAGCAGTTCCGGGAAGTACCCGCGCCTCTTTTTCGCGCCAGGGATACACGCCGGTTAATAAACCATAGCGGCTTGGTGTGCAGGTTGACGAGGTAGCATGTCCGTCGGTGAATAGTATTCCTCCCTGCGCCAGTTTGTCCATGTTTGGCGTATGTATGGTTGTTGAGCCGTAGGCACTCACATCGCCGTAGCCCAAGTCATCCATATAAACAATTACCACGTTTGGGCGGTCGGATTTTGTTTCTTGTGTATTCTTGTTTTTAGTCTGACAAGCCACTGCCAACACGACTGCCAATAAAACAAGAGCCAGGTTGATTTTATAATTTATTCTCATGATTCGTTTTACTTTTTATGTATTAATCCACTCCTTTTACATTCATTTCGAGGGTATAAATCCCCGTGCGGGCCGTTACAAAAAGAATGTTACGTTTTGCACCCCCCAGGCAAACATTGGCCGGTTGTTCCGGAAATTCAATTTCTTCCAGCAGTTTGCCTTTTGCGCTGTACACCCACACTTTACCCGAAGTGAGGTACACATTCCCTTTGTTATCGATGGTCATTCCATCGCTTCCGTGCGGGGCAAAAAAGGTTTTACCGGCCAGCGTTCCATCCGCCTGAATGGTATATTGCCAGGTGGTGTCGGCTTCAATATCGGCCACATACAAAGTTTTACCATCTGGTGTTCCGATTAAACCGTTGGGTGTTTTAAAATCATCAACCACCCGTGTAATTCCGCCACCGGCCGGCACAAAATAAACACCGCGTGTATCCTGAATTTCCTTGTGTCCTGCGGCCCACCAATCGCGGTGATAGTAGGGATCGGTAAAATAAATTCCATCGTCAGGTGTAATCCAGAGATCGTTGGGTGCATTCAGGTGTTTGCCCTTGTAGCCTTCGTGAATGACCTGTAGTTTTTTATTTGCGTCGAAATAAGCCAGTTGGTTTTTTTCGTCGGCACAGGTAACCAGCTGTTCTTTGTTGTTAAAATACATGCCATTCGATCTTCCGGTTCCTTCCAGCCAGAGCGTAATCCCGCTGTTTTCGTCCCACACATAAATGCGGTCGTTGGGCTGGTCGGTAAAATACACCCGCCCGTCAGCAGCTACGGCAGGCCCTTCTGTGAAAGCAAAATCGGTTCCGGCCTGTTGCACTTCGGCTCCTTTTGCAATTATTTTAGAGGTGTTTTGTGCATTTGAAATTCCGGCCAAAAATAGTAAGACCAGAAAAAGCGATCGTTTTAGTTGTGTCATTTTTAGTTGTTTAGTTGCGAATACCGGGTGTTTTTAACAATGCCAGAAAGCTACACCCGGCCTTCTGTTTTTTGTGTGTTTAAAAGTAGTGAAAAAAGAGGAAAGGCAGAAGGCAAAAGTTAGAAGGCAGAAGGCAGTAGTAAGAAGAGCAATGGAAAAAGGCAAAAGTAATCGCATGGAAAAAGTGTAAAGGCGAAAGGAAAAAGTAGAAAAGAAACTCGAGACTCGTAACTCGTAACCCGACACTGAAAGCACGAAGCTTAAAGCTTGAGGCTTGAGGCTTGAGGCTAAAAGAAGACTCGCACCTCGAGACTGGATGTTCAATAAGTTATTAACTTTTGTTCGCCGGTGTTTTTATTACTCCCTCATTATTGTTATGTTTACAAAACATCTTTACCCGGTGACACAGAATAAGATATGAAGCGTAGGAAAGCCACCCCAGAATTGTTTTAATGTACAAGAAAGGTATATGATATACTAGTTATGGGCAATGCTGAAAAAAGACAGACAAACATACAATGAGAACAATAGATAAAAAAGATTTTTTAAGAAGTTTTGGAGTGAGACCAAACGGTTCTATTAATTTTCTCCTTGGAGCGGGTGCATCTGTACAAGCAAATATACCAACTGCAAGTACATTGATTTGGCAATTCAAAAGAAAACTTTATTGTGAAGCACATAATATTAGAGAGGAAAAATTTAAAGACTTAGAATCTGAAAGAAATAGAAGTACCATTCAAAGTTACTTTGAGTTAAAAGGCGAATTTCCTCCTCCCTATGATTCGGAGGAATATGCATTTTATTTTGAAAAATGCTATCCCAATTCAATTGATAGAAAAGCATTCATTCAACGAACTGTACAAGGCAAGAATCCATCGATTGGTCACAAGTGTCTTGGAGTTCTATTTGACACTCAAAAGGTAAATACGATTTGGACAACCAATTTTGACGAATTAATAGAAAGTGGAATTAAAAGTATAAATAGTGCTTCAAATTTTGAAACAATATCAGAAGACAGTAAACATCAATTAGATAATTTAAATAAACTGCAGCGAATAATCAAACTCCATGGCGACTATCGTTATGATAAACTTCAAAATACATCTGATGAATTACAAACTTTAGAGCATGATTTGAATAAATACTTTGCAAGTATTCAATCTAAGACAGGATTAATTGTTATTGGTTACAGCGGTAATGACAAATCTGTATTAGAGGCATTTAATGAAACACTAAAAGAAAAGAATCCATTTCCATATGGCTTGCATTGGTGTATTCGTAAAGGTGAAAAACCAAACCAAAATTTAATTGACTTAATTGAAAATGTAAATTCAAGAAGCAGAGAGAAGCTATCTGGATTTGTAGAAGTTGAAAGTTTTGATGAATTTCTTTTTGAACTTTATATTGCAAATGAAAAGCCTAATGATGAAATTGAGAATATTGCTAAAATAAGATTTGAAACAAGAAAGCCATTCTCCTCTCCACAGATTAGCAATAACTTTACTCCAATAAAACTAAATGGACTAAAAGCAAAAAAGTATCCTAAAACTGTTTACAGTTTTAAAAGCGATTTGGAAGGATGGAAAGAACTTAGAGAATTAATTGCAGGAAAACCAATATCCGCAGCACTCACAAAAGGGAACACCCTAGTTTTCTCAAATATCGATACCGTAAATGAAATATTCAATGGCAGAATAAAGTCAGAAATAACCCCCATTGATATTGACGACAATATTACTTATCGCCAAAATTCTTTTTTCACTGGTATGATTTATGACCTTATTGAATTTAACCTTCTTTCTACTTTTAAATTACAACGAGTTCCAACAAATCGTTTTAGAAAATATTATTCAACCGACAGACTTGTATCACAAGAGGAACTAACAAAATACTATATTAAAACAGATACAAAAATATATGAAGCAGTAGAACTTCAAATTGAGTTTCATAACTTAGAACTTTTCTTGACTTTTTTACCCTCGATTGAAGTAGACTCAAATAGTACACTTACACGGACTGAGAAACAAAATATTTCAAATAAAATATTCTCCAATCGCAGAAATAATGCTGTAAATGAACAAGAAAAGTTTTGGATTAATTTATTCAAGAATGGCAATGAAACAATTCAGTTTGCACTTGATACATTTAAAATCGAGTTTGAATCAAACTATTCAAGTGCTGGGATTCCAGTTGCCAAAACACATAGTTTTAAAGGTGCATTTCAGAATGACGAACCACTTTTAGATTTTCATATTTCGGAAAAGAATTATCAAATGAGTCATCCTTTGAAAGGTTTAAAAGCTTTTGGTCCATTAGATTATTCTTTTGAAAATAGCAAAGCGAATCCCCAATCAATAAAATTAGGAATAATTTGCCCAGAAACCGGTTTTGCCAAAATAGTTAAGCACCTAAATGGTCTTAATGAAGAGATAAATGCATCAACTGAAAAAGATTATCTGATTGAGTATTTACCTTTTTCAACCATTTACAAAAGATACCTTGACATTCCACAGAATGCTGACAACAAATACGTTGGATTAATAAAGGTTGCTGACATAAATAAACTTAGTCAATTAGAATTTTATGATTACCTAAAAAGAAAGATTGAATATTTCTACACTATTCGAGGAGAATTTGATGTTTTAATTCTTTATATACCAAATTCATTTCAAAGATTTCGTGAACTCAAAAACGAAACAACTTATTTTGATTTACATGATTCTCTAAAACTTTACTGTGCTAAGAAAAATATCAAAATTCAAATAATTGAGGATAAATCGATAAGTTACAAAGACCCTGCAAAAGTAAGATGGTGGCTTTCCCTTGGTTTGTATGTAAAGGCAAATGGTACTCCTTGGAGAAATCAAACAGTAACTGATTCAACAGCATTTATCGGTTTAGATTTTTCTGTTCAAAAAATAAATAGTAAAACAAATTTTGTTTTGGGAAGCAGCCAAATCTTTGATTCGTCTGGTCAAGGGTTAAGGTTTTTAATTCAACCTATCGAACATCCAGTTTTGTATGGCAAAAATCCGTTCATGAGTAAAGAAGATGCAAGAAGATTGATATTAAAATTAAAAGAGGCTTATTATAGAATTGATGGAAATTCAAAACTCGAAAAACTTGTTATTCATAAGGTACTGCATTTTACAAATGAAGAAATGCAAGGAATAACAGAAGCTTTAGACGGGATTGACAATGTTGAATTATTACAAATTCAAAAGTATTCAAACTGGAGAGCTATTAGAGGTGAAAAAAATAGCATAACAAAAGAAATTAAAATTCATGGTTACCCTATACAGCGTGGTACAGTTATTCAGTTAGACGACTTTAGTTTCCTTCTTTGGACACATGGTTCAGTCCTTGACAATAACGTGGCTGGTAAAAACAGAAATTACTATCAGAGTGGCAGAGGAATTCCTGCCCCTCTCCTTGTTAGGCGTTTTAGAGGAACCGACCCCATCGAAACGACTGCTAAAGAAATTCTTGCACTCACAAAGATGAATTGGAATGGCGGTGAATTATACAAGACATTGCCAGTAACACTTGATTTTTCAAGGAAATTATCACGTTATGCCAAACAAGCGGAAACTTTACAAGCGGTACCTTATGACTTTAGATTTTTTATGTAGAGAACAAAGCACTGGCTATAACAGTACATATTGCAGGGCGAGGTTCGGTGGAACGCCAACTATAGATTCTCCTTTCGCAGCTCTGTCCTCGCAGACAAGAACACTCTCCGAAATCCCATAGGTAATATACAATTTACCGTTATTAAGAATCTTTAAACAATCCTAAAATGAATAATCTTAATCCCACAAAAACCAGGATGATACGAGTGAAATTAATGCTTGCATTTCTATTAATTGCTCAAACATTTTTCGCAAATGGTCAGAGTTTGATAGTTAACGATACAACTTACAAACCCGGGATATATAAAAATTTTGAAGAATTTAAGTTTAATAATCCGTCAATTGAGTTTAGTTATCAGATTTCTACAAAAACCCGCAATTACGGATTCTTCAATTACGGGAATGGATTCCCACAAAATGTAACAAAAGGAAAAGTAACCTACTATCGTATTTCAATTAATAGAAAAACCGCTAATTCAATTGGTAGTGTATATGGTTTTAGCGATGGTAAAAACGTGTATATCAATCCAAACAATCCGGTATTGGGTCCAAAAACGGAATTCACGAAGATCGAATATTTTGGTGATTACTGCTATTTTAAGGATACTTTTTGCCAATTAATAGATTATGGTGAAACAGCAAGAACTGTATGCAGCCTAACAAAAAAATTGCTAAATATTGAAAATGGCGAAGTTATTTTACTGGATGAGCGACTTGACCTTGTTGAAAAGGATAAAAAATTAAAAGAGTACCTTCATCAGGATTTAAAGGCTAAAAAGTAAGGAATTAACAGCTTCTGTTATTCAAAATCCCAAACAAAATCCATTTTCTTAAACGAGTTTAATTTTTAGGATTTTGGAATTCATTAATTTTGCCATCAGTACTGTTAATAGTAGAAGAAAGCCATGGGAAATGTGAAAAGAATTGTTGTTGCAGGAGGAGGTTTTGCAGGTTTGGAATTTGTAAAAAGGTTGGGCAATTCGGACAAATATGAGATTATTCTGGTCGACAGCAACAACTATAATTTCTTCCCGCCATTAATCTACCAGGTGTCCACCGGTTTTATGGAGCCGTCGGCCATTAGTTATCCCTTTCGGAAAATTCTGCGGAAATTAAAAAACGTGCGTTTTCGGCTTGGTGCGCTCGAAAAAGTGCTTCCCGAAGAAATCAAAATCGTACTCAGCAACGGCGAATTAAGCTACGACATTCTGGTAATGGCAACCGGCACAGAAACCAACTTTTTTGGCAACAAAAACATTGCAGAAAAGAGTTTGCCCATGAAAACCATCAGCGATGCCTTGTCGCTGCGAAACGTTATTCTTACCCGCCTCGACCGTGCCACACGAATTGAAAACGACGAAGAACGAAAAAAGCACCTCACCTTTGTTATTGCTGGTGCCGGACCAACCGGAGTGGAACTTTCGGGTATTTTGTCGGAGATGAAAACCTCGATAATACTGAAGGACTACCCCGAATTAAAGCAACACGATCTGGGTGATATATACCTCATCGATGGTCAGAATTCGGTTTTATCGGCCATGTCCACCAACGCTCAAAACTACACTTCCCAAAAATTATCCGACCTGAATGTTACTTTTTTAAAAAACACACTGGTTAAGGATTTTGACGGAGAAACGGTGTATTTGTCCGACGGAAACAAAATTAAATCGAAAAACCTGATTTGGGCTGCCGGGGTTTCGGCAAAGGTGTTTGAAGGTTTTGCCGAAGAATGTTTTGGAGCCGGCCGACGCTTAAAAACAAATCCCTTTAACCGCGTGGAATTGTACGATAACATATACGCTCTGGGCGACTGTGCCTTGGTTTCCGGCGACAAAGATTACCCAAACGGACATCCGCAACTGGCCCAGCCGGCGTTGCAACAAGCAAAAAATCTGGCCGAAAATTTAAGCAGAGCAGAGAAAGACCGGAAGCCGTTTGAATACACCGACAAAGGTTCGCTGGCCATTATCGGACGCAACAAAGCCGTTTTGGATTTTCCCGGGCAAAAACATTCCATTACGGGATTTAGTGCCTGGTTAATCTGGATTTTTGTACACATAATGGGACTGGTTAATTTTAAAAATAAAGTACAAACCTTATACAACTGGCTGGGGTACTACATCTACAAAGACCAGTCGTTTAGAATGATCATCAAACCAAGCGAAAGAGTCAGTAACTAAATCACTGTGTTTTGGTTTTGCCTTTTGCCTTATTACTTTTAGTTTCAAGCTTCTAGCCTCATGCTTCAAGCTTTCAGTCTCGGGTTGCGAGTCGCGAGTCACGAGTTTCTTTTCTACTTTTGCCTTTGAGCTTTCTACTTTTGCCTTTGACCCCTAAACTCTAAATTTATTACGTAAAAAGAACACCAAATTCAGAATATCCAATGATGAATAACGAACGACCAATAACCAACAACCAATACCGAACTCTGGGCTTTCAACTTTTACCTTTTGCCTTTCTACTTTGAGCTTTAAACTATGAACTCTGAACTTTTTTTACGGGAAAAGAAAACCAAATTCGGAATATCCAATAACGAATATCCAATGATGAATAACGAACGACCAATAACCAATAACCAATAACCAATACAGAACTCTGGGCTTTCAACTTTTGCCTTTTGCCTTTCTACTTTGAGCTTTAAACTCTGAACTTTTTTTACGGGAAAAGTAAAGCAAATTCGGAATATCCAATAACGAATATCCAATGATGAATAACGAACGACCAATAACCAACAACCAATACTGATCACTGACTAATAACTAATAACTAATGACTAATGACCACTGACCACTAAACTCTCTCCTACTTCAGCGGCGAATCGGGTTCGTTTTTAAAGACAATGTAAAGTACCTGGTCAACCAGCCAGGCCCACAGTTTGGCAGTAAGAACAATTACTTTACCATCCCAAAACGAAATAATCATTTTGCGGCGGCGGTGTTTAATGGCACGGTACATAATGCTGGCACATCTTTCGGCCGACATCATTTTACTTTCGTTACGTGGTGTTTCGCCTTGCTGACTGCCATCTTTTACAAGCGCTGTTTTCCGGATTTCGGAGGCTGTAAATCCTGGAGCTGCTACCAACACATGCAGGCCGGCCCGCAAATACTCAATGCGCACCGTGTCTAAAAATCCGCGCACCGCAAACTTCGATCCCGAGTAACCCGTACGTCCGGGCAGACCAATGTATCCACCGGTGGAAATAACGCCCACAATAGAGCCTTTTTGTTCCAGAATGTGTGGAAGTGCGTATTTGGTGCAATAAACGGTTCCCCAGTAATTTACATCCATCAGGCGGCGAAGGACATCGGTTTCAACATCGATAAATGCAGCACGCATGGAAATACCTGCGTTGTTAATCAGGATGTCGATTTTACCAAATTTTTGGATGGCTTTTTCAATCAGATTTTTGCAGTCTTCTTCTTTCGACACATCGGTTTGTACAGGCAGTACTTCAACCGATTTTAGTTGTTCTTTTAATTCGAGTAAACGCTCCAACCTCCGGGCTGCCAAAACCAAATTAAAGTTTTCTGCTGCGTATTTTTCCGCTAATGCTTTTCCTATTCCTGAAGAAGCCCCGGTTATAACAACTACTTTTTTTTGCATAAAATCAAATTGAAACGAATACTCTGTGTCTGCTAATTTTCAGACCCGAAAAATACATAAATTTTGCATGAGTAGGCGGAACATTCACCTATTTTCATAACATAATTTAACAGATTCGCTATTTGAACAGTTTTTTGAGCCCCTCTCCCAATTTATCGAGCGATTTTTTCAAATCGTCTTTGGTGGCTTCGGTAACTGCTTTTTGGGTAGCGCTTAAATCCATATTTACTTTTGGCTCTCCCACCGGGCCTTTTATCAGAACACCGGCCGGCAACATGGTAATTTTCTGATTTCCGGGAATTACAGCCAGAATTTTCTGAATATCCGGTCCGAACAACTCGCGTTCAACATTAAAATCGAAACGCATATCCAGCAGACTTTCGGCATTTAAACTTCCGGCAATTTTTGTTTCCTGGCCAATCACCCGCGTGGTAAAAGGCGTTAGCAGCAGATTGCCGTCGGTTAAGGTAAAATTGGCTTTAAAATCATCCACCTTCACATTCTTTAGCTTTTCCTTTTTCAAAATGCCGCCAAGCTGGTTAAAAATGGGTGAATTATTTATTTCAAGACTTTGTGTTGACAAACTTCCTACACCGTTTGCAGTGGCAGGAATAAGCTTTAGCTGCGGACTCAAACGCCCTTTAAAAGTAAGATTTGAGCTCAGTTTTCCGGTGCTGTTCGAGGCAGCCGGCATAATACTGCGCACACCCGACAAGGTTTTGTACATCATTGGAATATCCAGGCTTGCCATGTCGAATCCAAAATCGAACAAAGGCTGATTCTGACCGGTATTTTTGTACGAACCGTTCATTTTTAATCCGCCGTCGAGCGTATTCATGTTGAGGTTGTTCAAGAGTAATTTTTCGTCAACCACCTGAATGGAGCCACTAATATCGGTGATTAGCAAACGATCGAACCAGGCATTTTTTATGTTCGATTTAAAGGTAATGTCAATGTTTTTGGGAACGTCGAAGGCCAGAACCTCTGCTTCTGCATCCGGCACCGATGCGGTGTTTTCTTTTTTCGCAGCACCTTTATTGTCATGTGGCTCAGGTCTTTTTTGCAGACGCAACAACTCGTTTAAATTTACCAGCGTTGAGTTTAATTGCAGGTTCCCCTGAAGCACTCCTTCTTTAAACACATAATTCAGGTAATTGGAAACTTTACCGCTTAAACGAAAATCGCTTTGCCCGATGTGTACGTTTAAACCACGCAAATGAATGCTCTCGGGCGAAAAGTCGAGCTGGCCTTTGGGCACCACAATTTTCTGTGTTAAATCCGGCGAATCGAACACAAAATTATCGAGTAAAACAATACCGTCCGACTGCACTTTTTGATAGGCTTCGGCTTCCACATCTGAATAATTTCCTTTGGCAAACAGGTTCGCATCAATTACTCCCGACATATTTACACTGTCGATGGGCAATGCTCCTTTTAAATGACTCAGGTTTATTTTCCCCACAAAAGCGCCATCAAAATACGGATCGGTAACCGGATGCAGAATTTTTAAGGTCAAATCAACCGGGTTATTTCTGATCTCGGCATGTGCTTCGTTTATTTTTATTTGCGTTAAATCAAGGTCTCCCTGAGGTTTGTCAATCAGCACATCGGCCGTAATGTTTTTAATCTTTTCCGGCAAATCGGCATACTGAAAATCGCCGTTGGAAACTTCTAATTTCAGGCTAAACGACGGATAACTTTCATCAAAATAGTACCCCTTTATTTTTCCGGAGATATTTGCAGAACCGGTTGTTGTTACATCTTTTAAATACGATTCGTAAACAGGAGGCACAAGGGCCAGAAAATTCTCAAAATCGGAATCCTTTGTTTTAAGCTGAAGATCTAAAAATGTGGTATCCGACGGAACGGCAATACTTCCGGAAAGTTGCAGAGGCAGACGATTTACCAGAAGTTCATTTTCGGTAATGGTAAATTTCATGGTTTCAAAATCAACATCGAGCAGCGTGTGCACGCTTAAACTGGTTTTCGAAATGTAAGATATATTTTCGTAGGCCAATGAAAAATCACCCACCGTTCCCTCGCTTTGCAATTTTGATGAATTGCCATACATATTTCCCGAAATACCCGAGTTGATATCTTTCAGCACCAGATTTATATTCGATTCCTTGTCGGAATAAAGTAAGGAAGCATTTCTGATTTCAATTTTATTTAGCTGAAGTTGAAATTCTTCCGCATCGCTTTGTGTTGACTCGGCAAGTACCGAAGTGGTGCTTTCCGGCAAGGAAATATTCCAATTCGCACTCCCCGACTCCGAAACAAGCAACTTAATTTCAGGACGTTCCAGAATGATTTCTTCGATACTCATCTCCGAGCGCTTAAAAAGCGAAGACAAATCCATTTTTGTTTGGACCAGATCAACACGTAGTAAAGTATCGTTTTTAAATTCGTTGTTTCCCTTTATACTAAGTTGGCTCAATTCCACGGTTGCCTGCGGAAAATTACGAAAGAGCGAAAGTTTAAGATCGGCAAATTCTACCTCGGCATTTAAGCGTTTGTTGAGCGTATTTTTGGCAGCATCGATTAAATTCTGTTTGAACAAAATGGGAATGGCAATTACAGCACCAACCAATACCACAATTACGATAAGTATTATAAGAAATGTTTTCTTCATTGCTTTCTGTTTTCCGGAATCAAAAATATACTATTGAAACGATTCTGCAGGATAGAAATTGTTAAAAAGTTTAAAGCCAGCAGAAAAGGTTTCGACTTCCATCAAATGCTTTTGACTTTTAGCTTCAAGCTTTCAGTCTCGGGTTACGGGTTACGGGTTACGGGTTACGGGTTACGAGTCGCGAGTTTCCTTTGTACTTTTGCCTTTCAACTTTGAACTTTAAACTCTGAACTCTGAACTCTGAACTTTTGCCTTTTTACTTTTAGTCTCAAGCTTCAAGCCTCATGCTTCAAGCTTTCGGTCTCGGGTTACGGGTTACGAGTCGCGAGTTTCTTTTCTACTTTTGCCTTTTTCCTTTGAGCTTCGTATAACGGATCCCTCCTTCGTACCTTAGTTCGGGATTACAGTTGTGCGATGGTTCCTTACTTTGAACTTTAAACTCTAAACTCTAAACTTTTTCCTTTCGCCATTGCTCTTCTTACTTCTGCCTTTCTACTTTTGCCTTTTTCCTTTCTACTTTTGCCTTCTACCTCCTGCCTTTGAACTTCTGCCTTCTTACTACTTGCTACCATCCTCCAGCACCATCCTGCGCAAAATCTGCAAAGCGGTCTGGCTCGATCGTACAATGTTCCTTTCGCGGTGATCGCCCACAAAAGTGTATTTTTTTACCAGCGTTTTATCTGGCCCCGATACCGCAATCCACACGGTTCCCACAGGTTTGTCCTCTGTTCCGCCGGTTGGTCCGGCAATTCCGGTAGTTGCAATGGCATAATCGGCATTCATCACCCGTTTTACACCTTGTACCATTTCGGTGGCAACCTGCTCGCTAACCGCTCCGAATTTTTCAAGCGACTCTTTGCTCACTCCCAGCACACTTTCTTTTATCTGGTTCGAATACGACGTAACCGATCCGTTGTAGTAGTCAGAACTTCCCGAAACAGATGTAATCAGGTGGGAAATGTAGCCTCCGGTGCAGCTTTCGGCCACCGCCAGCTTTTTCCCCTGCAGCGTTAACATGCGTCCGGTTACTTCCGACAAAGTTTCGTTGTCGTAGCCAAAAATACTTTCCGGAATAATCTGCTGCAGCTTTTTAACTTCGTCCTCAACCTCCGCTTTTAGTTTTTCCACATCGTTGCCCATTGCCGACAGACGCAAACGCACCAGCATCGGATTTGGAAGATAAGCCAGTTTTATGTGTGCCGGCAAAGCATCTTCCCAGTCAGCGATTCGCTCGGCCAGCATCGATTCGGGCACTCCCTGTGTTAAAACCGTTTTATGAAAAATAGCTTTGGTTCTGCCCGTTTCCCTAAGTTTAGGCAACAATTCAAACTCCACCAGGTATTTCATTTCAAAAGGTACACCCGGCATCGACACAAAAATGGTATCGTTTTTTTCAAACCACATTCCGGGAGCCGTTCCCAGTTTATTGGTTAAAATGGTACAAGCTTCGGGTAACATGGCCTGGTCGCGGTTGAGCTTGTTCATGTCGATTCCCCTTTTGTGGAAACGTTTTACAATTGCATCCAACGTAGGCTGATGAAAAACCAGTTTGGTATTAAAATATTCGCAAAGTGTATGTTTTGTAATGTCGTCTTTGGTTGGCCCCAGTCCGCCGGTTATTACCACCAAATCCACGTTTTTTTCTGCATTTCTGATGGCTTCTACAATGTGATTGTGATCGTCGTGGACCGATGTTATCTGGTAAATTTCGATGCCATTCAGGTTAAATTGTTCGCCAATCCACGCCGAATTAGTATCTACAATTTGTCCGATCAATATTTCGTCGCCAATGGTAATTATTTCTGCTTTCATGTTGTTTTATGTTGGAAGTCCGATGCCAAAGCCGGATTTATTTTAAAGGACCAAAATTAATATTCTCAGGGATTGAAATACCGAAAGTTGGAATTTAATTTCTTGTGGTTCATCATAATGAATAAAATTCCGGGAAATATATTTTTAACATAATTCGCTAACAAATTCGTTTATATTTGTCCTCTCTTTTTACAACAACTAATTTAAACTATTACTATGAGAACTTTTAAAAACACATTACTGCAAATAACTCAATACGGGATGGGTTCGGGCGATGAAACGCTGGATTTGCTTCTGGTTTCGAATTACCTGAAACTACTGGGCGAAGAGACTGTTTTACCCAAAGTAATTGTATTTTACAATGGCGGAGTAAAACTAATCTGCAAGGGTTCGCCGGTTCTTGAAATTCTGCACGATCTGGATCAAAAGGGGGTAAAAATGATTGCCTGCAAAACCTGTTTGAACCATTTTCAGTTAAGCGATAAAATGGAACTGGGTTTGGCCGGAACAATGATCGACATTATGCAGTTGCAGAAAGCTGCCGAAAAAGTGATTAATCTGTAAAATAGCAGAGAGTTGTACAATAATCCTCCGGCTTCCTTCGTCAGCCACCTCCTTTTCAAAGGAGGAAGCACTATGTATGGATTCCTTATTCTGACTTCTAGCATCCGACTACTTCTCAAACTGTTTCAAATAAGCCAAACGCTGCAACAGCGTAGGGTGCGAATAATGAAAGAAAACATAAGTAGGATGCGGAGTAAGATTACTCAGGTTATTTACCGAGAGCTTTTTTAATGCCGATGCCAACGCTTCGGGCTGGTAGTTTTCGGCAGCAAAACGATCGGCTTGATATTCGTTTTTACGCGACAGAATATTCATAAAAATGCCAAGAAAAAACGACACCGGAGAATACAACACACCAAAAGCAACCAAGCCAATATGGAAATTTGGCGAATCCACACCCAGCGCCTTGCTTAAATCCGGATTATTTATGAGCAACCCAAAAATAAACAGAACAACTCCGGTTTGAACCAGCCCGATTAAAAGGCTTTGTACAACGTGTTTCTTTTTGTTGTGCCCGATTTCGTGTGCCAAAACTGCAACCAGTTCACTGGTATTTAAATCGTTAATCAGGGTATCGTACAATACAATTCGTTTTTTTGCGCCAAGACCGGTAAAATAAGCATTTGCTTTTGTCGATCGTTTCGAACCATCGATAACAAAAATAGTATCGAGTTTAAAACCTACCTTTTTAGCGAATTCAGAAATGGCATCGCGCAGTTCGCCCTCTTCCAGTGGCGTTTGTTTGTTAAAAAGCGGCACAATAAGGTTGGAATAAAACATGGCCATAAAAACAGAAAATACCGAAACAACAATCCAGGCATACAACCAAAACATATTTCCGGTTTTTTGATAGATGAAAATAATAAGTGCCAGCAAACCACCGCCAATTAAAGCACCAATCAACCAACCCTTTATTTTATCAAGAATAAACAGTTTAGGTGTGGTTTTATTAAAGCCATATTTTTCCTCAATTTTAAAGGTGTCGTATACTGCAAAGGGCGTATTAATTACATCGGAAGCAAATAGTAGTATTCCAAAGAAAATAAGCGCTGCAAGAATGGCATTTCCAGTAATACTCCAGGCCCAGCCATCAACCAGGGCAAAGCCGTACAGAGCAAACATCGCCAGCGTAACAAGCACACTAAAACTGCTGGTAAGAATTCCAAAACGGTGGTTTTCTTTTTGGTAGGCCTGTTGTTTTTTGTATTTCTCCTCGTCGTAAATGCCCTTTACCTCATCCGGAATAACAGTACTCCACCTGGTTGTATTTAAATAATCGAGGTATTTTTCAAATAAAAAATCCAGAACCAAAATTCCAATTATAATCCAAAACAATATTTCGTGCATGTTACTTTTTTAAAATGAATGGCCAAAGATACTTAACATTGCCAAGCGAATTTAGTTTTAAATAAAAAAAGGCTATCCGGGAGCAAAGCACCAACGGATAGCCTAAATTCTCTCAACAACATTTATTATTTGATCAGAGTCGATTTACTCAGTAACTGATCACTGGCTTTTAATACAGTCTTGTACATTCCGGCAGGTAATCCCCGCACATCGATAGTGGTATTGTGAACACCGGCCACAACTGTTCCTTCTTTCTGGATTTTAATCAGTTGCCCCAGTGGATTTACAACCAATATTTCTATTTCCATAGATTGACCGGTTACGTAGGTTATTGTGAATTCTCCCTGCGAAGGATTGGGATACAGATTCACAAAATCGAATAAACCCGCACCTGCACTTTTTACATCGATAACAGCAGTAGCCAGGGTATCAACTTCTGAAACCTCAATTTGCCCTCCGGCTATTAAATTGCCCTCGGTATCGAACAGTGTACAACCCAGTTTGGGTAAACCATTCGAAAATACCATGTTAAAAATACCAAGGTTAGCTTTCACATCCACCGGTTGGTTTAACTCGAAAAACGCACTGTGTTTTCCCATGTAAGCCGAAGTAGTGTTCGCCAATCCGGCAGGAATCTCCTCGTCTCCGGAAGTACTTCCCGAAACCGCAAAAAATTCCTTTTTAGCTTCGTTTATTTCGGTTTCATCCACAAAACCAAACGACACATATTTTACATCCACATCTTCCTGAATATCAAGAACAGGCGAAATGCTTATGCCAACCAGTTTGCCTGCCGGACTATATTCTTCTATTGGAATATCGGTGTGTCCCCATGGTTTTTTATTCCAGTTAAATTCAAAACAGCATCTTGTTCCATCGCACTTAACCACACAAACAGTAACCACACCTTTGTAGTTGGATGAAACCATATTAAACTTGATTGTATTTACCGCAGAAGGACTTAAGTTTCCTACAGCCGGTATTCGTGTTTGATTCCAGCTTTGAGTGGACAATATTCCATCGACGTACAAATTGCCGGTGGTTATAGTGGTTGCCGGCGAGTAGGCCAACTCCACATAACAAATGGGCACCGAAGGATCGGCGTTTGTTATGGTAAACATTCCGTTTAGGTTATTCCACCACGGCCACTTTGGTTTTAATTTTAGTTCCACCTCGGCGCAACATGGGTCATTATCGAGCGGACAATCGATCTCTATGCTTTTTTCACACTTTTCGCCATTGGCAAATGTTACCACGTAATTCACTGAAATTACGCCGCCTTGAGATGCGTTAAAACAGGTAACAAGATCGGCAGCACAAGGATTTGTTGTAAATGTGTAATTAGACACTCCTATTGCATCGGATAGAATGGTTCCACAGTTCCAGCTCGCTGATGAAATTACACCATTTGTGGCAGTTACCTCAATGGATTCTACTTCACATTTGGTTTTTAAACGAATGCAGCAGCCATCCTCTCCCTGAACAGGTTCCAGCATTAAGCTGTCGCAGCAATTCTCTTCCACAAACTTACATTCCAATTCTATTGACTTTTCACATTTTTCGCCATTGGCAAAAAAGAAAACGTAATTCACTGAAATGACTCCGGCCTGTGAAGCGGTAAAACAATTTGTCATGTTTAACACACACGAAGCCGCATCGAACATGTACGAACTTTGCCCGATCGCTGCGGCAGGGATGGGTGCGGAACAATTCCAACTGTTTGAACTAAACACACCGTTGTTTACTGTTACCAGTATAGAATCCATTTCGCATTTTGTCGTTAATCTTACGCAACACTCTTCCAAATCAGCATCCTGGTAGGCCACAAGTGAAATACTGTCGCAGCAATTCGCTTCCACAAACTTACATTCCAATTCTATTGACTTTTCACATTTTTCGCCGTTGGCAAAAAAGAAAACGTAATTTACTGAAATGACTCCGGCCTGCGAAGCGGTAAAACAATTTGTCATGTTTAACACACACGAAGCCGCATCGAACATGTACGAACTTTGCCCGATCGCCGCAGCAGGTACTGGTACTGAACAATTCCAACTGTTTGAACTAAACACACCGTTGTTTACTGTTACCAGTATAGAATCCATTTCGCATTTTGTCGTTAATCTTACGCAACACTCTTCCAAATCAGCATCCTGATAGGTCACAAGAGAAATACTGTCGCAGCAATTTACATCTGCCACTTTACAATCAAGCACCAAACTATCGCGGCAAACTTCGCCATTCTGATAGTTAATGGTATAATAAACAGTGGTTGATCCTGACTGATCGGGAGTAAAACAGTTGGTCATATCAATGGCACAGCCGTTGGCAGCAAATGTAAAATTACTCAATCCCTGGTAACCCGTTGGAACCGTACCACAATTCCAAACTGCCGAATTTATTGTTCCGTTATCCACTGATAAATCAATCGATTTTACTTCGCACTCTGTGGTAATCCGCACACAACACTCTTGTTCTCCGGCAGCGCCAAAAGTCTGCTCTATTCGAATACTATCGCAACACGACGATTGGTGCAGAGTATCAACCGTGATACAAACCGGTGGCGCTGCAATGGGCGTCAAGGTAATGGATTGAGGCACTCCATCGAGTAAAAAACCAGCTGTTGAAATGGCCGCAAAATCATTACATGCCATTTGTTGCACCTGTGCATTGGCAGGAATACTTACATCAAAACTTTCCTGAATTTTTACATTTGGTGGCAAAGTATAGGTACTGTAATCAACCTTAATATTTTGCCCGGGAGGAGTAGTTCCCCACCCAGGTCCGGCACAACCGCCCGGGTTATACGAAAATATGGGCAAACAGGCATTTAATACATTCGAATAATTTAATACCGATGCAGGACCTGCACCTCCGGGAACAAGGTTTGTAGTATGATTACTTGCGTAAACAACACCAAAAGAACTTCCTCTCGCGGTTGAGCGATCAAGAATTAACCAATCGGACGGAGCATCGTTCAATGGCAGTAAATCCACAAGATTCACATTTGAAACAGGAACATTCGAAGTGTTTTTATAATTCAGGCGGTAACGTGCTGTACTACCCGGACTTACCGCTCCACTTGACGTAAAGCTTGTACCACCATCCACCGAAACCTGTTTTTCAACCTCTTGTCCGAATGAGGCAACCACCAGTACATCCACCGTATTTGAAGTAACCGTTGTTGATAAGTTTCCACCACTAATATCATAACTGTTTGGCGTTACTCCGGGCAAAGCCAAACTGTCAACCATTACATCGAATTCGATAAAATAATAAGGCAAAGCAGATGTGCCATAAGTTCCGCAATAGGAAGAATAGAACAACTGACAATCGGATGGAATGTCGGGTAATACCCACGACAAATTATTGCCGGAGTGCGCCGGATTTACACCTGCCCAGGCAGTGGTTCCCGCAGGAATTCCTCCACCAACAGAACATGGCGGATTGTAATTACTGGCTACATAATATTCCTCGTTTCCAACATAAGTAAAGTTCGAATGTAAAATGTCCTGAAATGTTGCTCCGCTGATATCGGCACTTCCGATGTTCTGAACCCGAATCCGGTAACGAATTATATCGCCCGGCTCATAACTGGCAAGCGGCGAACAAATATCTTTTATCAAACAAGGTTTTGGAGCCCCTTCTTCCACAGTAAACGACACGCAGGCATCGGATAAAGTTAATCCGTTGGCAAGCCCGTCAAAGGATGCGCAGTTTGTAACCACTGTTCCGGTCGGATTTGGTTCGATGGTAAAATAAACATACATGTAAATACAATCGCCCACCGGAAGTGATCCTGTCATTTGCAGCTGAATGGAATTAACAGTTGGAGACGTAATTGTTCCGGATGTGTAGGTACTGGTAATTCCGGACGCGTAGGTTGAGCCATTTACATTTAAATCGACCGTAGTGGTTGCGTTGGCATTGTAAATATTGATTTTATCGACATTAATTCCCGATGGAATTACATCGGTTATGTTGAAAGCCGACAAAGCCACATTTCCGTTGTTACAAAAGACGATCTGATAGATTCCTGTACATCCGGGTACCCGATTGGCCAGCGAAATGTATTTGTGAAAGTTGGCATTCGGATTAGGAGTATAATCAACCACCTCAACGCAAGTTTGATTACTGGTGTGCGAAACAGGCTGATTACAAATTGTACCGTCTAAAGTAAGGTCATTGTAAATAAACGAACCAGTTGGAAAACTGGCAACCGGGTAATGTACTTCAATTTCGCAATAATAGTAGGCATACGGATTTGCCGCGTCAAGCAATCCGCCACCACCCGAGTTTACATTCCAGGTGAGCACACCAGATGCACCGACCGAAATTCCGGAACAAGTACTTGAAACAACCACTGCACCGGCCGGCAGTACATCGGTAACAACTGCACCCGACATATTCATTTGTCCTGACACATTTCCCCAATACGGACTATTCTTCATCACATACAAACGATATTTTACCGTGGCATCGGGTGCAATCATATATCCGCAACTTCCTCCCGATGGATTTACTACAGCTCCTTCCAGTATTGATTTAGAAACACGCCATGGATCATCAGCGCTTGCCGTGGTACTTACAAAAGGTGTATAATGCCAATCGTCGGTAAAAATACCGGCCCGATTTCGTGCTGAAGCACCATCGCAAGTAACACCTTCCGGAAATTTAACTACAATTGTAAAAGATCCGGAAGAAGCGCTACCTCCGGGCAAACCACTCAAAGAATAATTTACAACTTCGTTTACACCCGGTGTTCCGGTAATTGTAACTGCCGGAGTAACTCCATTTACATTTGCTGGAGTTGGCACACTTACAACAACCAGGCTTGTAGGAATCTGATCCTGAATTTGAATGTTTGTGGCACCTGCAGGAGCTGAAAAAAGAATTGTGTAACTAAAATTTACTCCACTTGGGATACTGGTATTGCTTACAATTTTCTTTAAAGCATATCCTCCTCCGGTCCACTCGGCTTCATTTGGAATGGGAACCTGAGATTTCGCTGTTAATGAAAGAAAAGAAAATGCAGTAAGCAGCAGCAAGCCATAAATTATTTTCATATGCTTCAAGGCAGTACTGCATTTAATGGGGTTTAAAGATTGGCTTTTAAAAAATAAAATATTGTTTTTAGCCAATCTGTTTGTGGTTAAATGTTTCATAAAAACTATTAATTAGGTTATATATTTTCGATCTTTTACAAGTTACATGAAAATTCAGAATATTAAAAGAGTTTTTAATATTTATTTATAATATATCTGGACATATTCCCATCAATGCATTATTTCTTTACAGGATTAATAAATTTTTTCCCACATTTGTCGAGCGAAAACATAAGCTATGGAGAAGTATATTGAGCTTTTAAAGACACTGATTTCTACCCCATCGTATAGTAAGGAGGAAGCAAATGCCGCTGCCGTAATGCGTGCCTTTCTGGAGAAAGAAAACGTTCCTTTTTTAACAAAAGAAAACAATACGTGGGCCTATTCAAAAAGTTTTGAAAGTGGCAAACCTACCATTATGCTTAATTCGCATATCGATACGGTTCGTCCGGCACAAGGATACACCAAAGATCCGTTTTCGCCGATTACCGAAGGAGACAAATTGTATGGACTGGGTAGCAATGATGCTGGGGGACCACTGGTTTCACTTCTAGCCACGTTTATCCACTTCTACGAACGAGACGATTTGCCCTATAACCTGGTTTTTGTTGCCTCGGCCGAAGAAGAAATTTCGGGACGCAGAGGACTTGAAATTGTTTTATCGGAAATAAAACCGATTGCCTTTGCCATTGTGGGCGAACCCACAAAAATGGATTTGGCCATGGCTGAAAAAGGCCTGTTGGTTTTAGACTGTTATGCACACGGCAAATCGGGTCACGCAGCGCGTGAAGAAGGTGAAAATGCCCTGTACAAAGCCATTCAGGACATTGAAAAACTTAGGAATTTTGAATTTGATCAGGTTTCGAAAGTACTGGGGAAAGTAAAAATTTCGGTGACTCAGATTGAAGCCGGCACACAACACAATGTAGTTCCCGACATTTGCCACTTTGTAGCTGATGTACGTACCAATGAGTTTTATACCAATAAAGAAGCGGCCCGGATTATCGATGAATTGATTGAATCGGAAGTAAAACCACGCTCTGTTCGTTTAAACTCTTCAGGAATTAGCGAAGAACATCCCTTTGCCCAACTTGTAAAAAAGCGTGGAATTACAGTGTACGGTTCACCCACTACTTCCGACCAGGCAATCATGTCTTTCCCATCGGTAAAAATGGGCCCCGGCGATTCGGCACGTTCGCACACCGCTGACGAATTTATTTACATAAGTGAAATTTACGCCGGAATTGAGCGTTACATTGATATTTTGGAAGAACTGAAACTATAAGCTATTCGCCCATAATAATCCGTTTGATCCGCGCATCCAATTCAGCCTGATCGGCAGTAAAACTGGCTAAACCTGCCAAATTAAGTAAGGTATCAATCGCCAATTCTCCGCTTTCAATCCGGTTGGCCCAGCGTTCGTGTTTTGGTATTTTCCCATCCGATGCGATAAATTGTAAATCCTTTTCGCTTAAATAGGGAAACAAATCGCCACAACCGGCCTCGTGTGCCAGATGGATTAACTCGCTACCGTTTTTAGGACAATTTTCATCCAGACTTTTTGCCAGAGCAAGCTCTTTTTCTGTTACATCCCACAATTTTTCAGGGAAATATTTTGCAGCATCCTCAATCAAATCAACCGGATAAATAACATCCAGTTTCGATTTAAAACTGCCATCCATATTTTCTTTCCCATCGGCTGCAACTTTGGTAGGCATGGTGTATACATCGGTACCCGCCAAAGCATCGAGTTGTGGATAATTACGTAAACTGGCTGCAATTAATTTGGTTGGCACCTCGTTGTTTTTGGTCAGATCGGTAACTATTTTTTGAGTAGCTATTACAGTGCGCTCTCCTGCCCCACTTCCATTTCCCAAACCGCTGGCAGAAATGTAGCCCCCAATCCTTCCCAAAAAGACATTACAGTAATTTGGTTTTGTTATGGCAGCAACCATCACATTTTGCCGGGCCGAAAACTCAAGCGTAAAATTAATTTTTACGCCCAGTTCGCGCAATTTACGTGCACCCAGCAAACCCACCGCAGTATACGGAACCTTTACAATAAACTGATCGGGACAAATTTCAAAATAGCGCAATCCATAGTCCACAATCGCCTCAAAATTGTGTGCGGTATTGGTATGTAATTCAACACTTACAAAACCACCAAATTTATGCGCCAGCCTTAAGCCATGCCGGGCATTCAGTATAAAAGCTATTTCAACAATTTGTTCCTGAAGCGGTAACTCCTTTACAATTTCGCGCGTTTCTGCAATAAACGAATCGTAAATTCCTTTCTGAATTTCGTTATTTACAAGTGTATTATTGGTTGTAAGCGCGGTCATTTCTGCCGACCAGTTTTTCTCGGCTTCTTCCATATCTCCGGTATCGAGCCACAGTTCGGTTCCCGTATTTTTTAGTCCCTGCCAAAACGGATCGGTGGTACCTACAACCTTTTCTTCATTAACACCATCTAAAACAAAATTCCTGATTTTTTCTTTAAGCGATTCGTTCATAATGATTCATTTAGTATTTAAACATAATTTACGACAAACAAATGAGTTAGTTTCGAAACCTCCGGTTCTACTTACCAACCTTTTTTTAACAATATAAGCAGATCTACTACGGTTTAAGATTCCTGCAATTTCAGTTTTTATTACAGATAATGTTTACAATTTCGTGATGTATTGAATACCTTTGCAGCCATGTTAAAGGAAATTACATTTTCAGAATATTTAGTCCTTTCGAATGAGGTTCCCTTAATCGATGTGCGTTCGCCGGGCGAATTCCTGAAAGGCCACATACCATTTGCCACCAACATTCCGCTTTTTACAAACGACGAACGGGCAAAAGTTGGAACCGTTTACAAACAACAATCAAAAGAAAAAGCCATTGAACTGGGATACACTCTTGTAAATCCCAAACTCGACCAGTTTATTACTGAATCGGAATCTGTAGCGCCGGCCGGAAAAATTGCCGTGCATTGCTGGAGAGGTGGAATGCGGTCGAAATCGTTTGCCGGTCATTTGTCTGAAAACGGATTTGAAACGGTTTATGTAATTAAAGGTGGATACAAAGCCTTTCGAAACCACGCCCTTGAATCGTTTAAAAATGAAGCCAACATTTGTATTTTAGGTGGTTACACCGGGAGTGCAAAAACCTATATTTTAAAGGAATTGGAACAAATGGGCGAACAAATTATCGATTTGGAAGGACTGGCAAATCACAAAGGTTCGGCGTTTGGGAATTGCGGGAATCAACCTACCATTGAACAATTCGAAAATGATTTATTTTGGAAGTGGAAAGATCTGGATTACACAAAAACCATTTGGGTGGAAGACGAAAGCCATCGAATTGGTTCTGTAAATATTCCAATGAACTTTTTTGAAAACATGCGTAACCAGCTTGTACTATTTTTAGATATACCGCGAGAAGAACGGGCCAGACACCTGGTAAACGATTATGCGCAGGCCGACAAAGAAATGCTGGCAGATTCCGTAAACCGGATATCGAAACGCCTGGGAGGATTGGACACACAAAAAGCATTGGCACACCTGGCAGCCAATGAATTTTACGAAACAGCCATGATTACCTTAATATACTACGACAAATATTATTTACGCGGATTGCAAAACAGAAAACACGACGATATTTTTCCGCTTAAAATACAAAAAATAGACTTCAAACAAAACGCAAAAAAGATAATAAAACACCATGCAACAATCGTTAAAACAAAACATAAAACTCACTCAGTATAGCCACGGAGCAGGTTGCGGATGTAAAATTTCGCCAAAAGTATTAAGCACTATTTTAGAATCGAATATTGACATGCCAGTTTTCCCAAATCTGTTGGTAGGCAACGACAGCCGGGATGATGCAGCCGTGCTCGACATGGGTAACGGAACTGCCATAATCAGTACTACCGATTTTTTTATGCCCATTGTTGACGATCCGTTTACATTTGGAAAAATTGCTGCTACAAACGCCATCAGCGATGTTTTTGCCATGGGTGGAAAACCCATTTTGGCCATTGCCATTTTGGGATGGCCGGTTAATAAATTATCGCCCGAAATTGCACGCGAAGTAGTTGAAGGCGGACGGCAAATTTGCAAAGAAGTTGGAATCAGTCTGGCTGGTGGTCATAGTATCGACAGCCCTGAGCCTATTTTTGGTTTGGCAGTTACCGGACAGGTAGATCTTAAGAATATTAAACAAAACGACACGGCTACGGAAGGCTGCCAGCTTTTACTTACAAAACCTCTGGGAGTTGGGATTTTAACAACAGCACAAAAAAAAGGTGTATTGTTGCCCGAACACGAAAACATTGCTCCTGAATTAATGTGCCAACTAAATGCTCCGGGATACGACCTGGCTAAAATCATCGGAGTAAAAGCAATGACCGATGTTACAGGTTTCGGACTGCTGGGACACTTAACCGAAATGTGTGAAGGAAGCAATTTATCGGCACACATTGATTACAGCAAAATCCCACAATTGCCCATGCTTACTCAGTACCTCGAACAGAATTGTATTCCCGGAGGAACTATTCGTAACTGGGAAAGCTATGGAAATAATATCTTTCTGAAAGATGAGTCTTATAAAAATATTCTTTGCGATCCGCAAACCAGTGGCGGACTACTTTTGGCGGTTGAACCTGATTCTGTAAACGAAGTTCAGGAATGTTTGAAAGGATTCTCCATTGAAGCAGTTCCGTTTGGTGAATTGGTAAAAAGCGAAGAAAATTTAATCTCAGTTGTGTAAATTCAATAGTATGAAAAAAGAAAACGGTGTTCCCGAATCGCAACCAAACAATCCACTTCACGGAAAAACACTGGAAGCAATTTTGGTGTACCTGGTAAGTTATTATGGCTGGGAAGAATTGGGTGAAATCATTCGAATAAACTCATTTCGCAGTAATCCGAGTATAAAATCGAGTTTGAAGTTTCTTCGCCGCACTCCCTGGGCACGCGAAAAAGTGGAACAACTTTATGTCGACACAATTAAAAAATAAGAAAATGTATGGGCCGGATTTTCTGCCGGCCCAATGAAAACACTAATTATCAATCAACTGACCTAAGACTATTTTAAGAAACAGGTCTCCTTTAAGTTCGTAATTTCTCAACATGTAAAAATTGTCGCCGGGCAGCATAATCCGAATAGTTTGAATACGCGTATACGAATGTTTATTTAGTACTTCCCAGGTATTGCCGGCCTTTCCGTTGTTTCTTCGTGAATCCACCACTTCAGAAATAACCAAAATTATCCGCTCATTTCGGATGTTCACTTTAATATTATTGCTGAAAAGTTGTTCAGAAAAAAGAGTAATTACCGATTCTCCGCTTTCCGTTTTTTTCATGTAATCAACAATTTTCAAATCATCTGATAGTTCGTCGTTCTGAAAATATGTTCCACCCAGATATTTACTATAATCCGGGCTATTGTTTTCTATACTTGTTTGCATGATCTCCATTTTTAAATAACACTTAAATCTTGTTCCATTTCATGCTGCTAAATGCATTCAATTGTTGCATTTTAAACTGATTATAAACCAGTTAAACTACATACATCTTTTTGAATGGTAAACGAAAAACTAAGATTGGGCCGGAGGAGGGAGATCGATCAATAAAATACTGAAATGAATTTGATAGAAATCGAAAGTGCAAAATGCTTCCGAAATTGTTTGTGGGGGAATTGGCTTTGTAACTTCCGGCAAATCGATAAAATAAAGCAGGAAGTCGTTCGATTCGTTTGAATCCTGATCGACATACAAATTTGCCTGGAGTGTTGCCTGATTGTGGCTTGCCATATCGGCATAAAAAGCACTGTTATCATTAGCCAGGTTATTTGAAATATCCGGCTGAGTACAACTACCCGCCAGTGCTCCAAAAAACAAGTATAATATGGTAAACAGAATTTTCATGCTTTAATTAAATCACAAGTAAAAATAAACAATTGAAATAAACTTTTCCCGCAATGTTTGTTAAATAGCGTTAAGCTGTGTTATTCTTTAACAATTGGAGTTTATGTGTTAAAACCAGTTCCTTTTTCTGAAAATAAATATGCCCAAACCCGACATAAAAACAGACGCTCCTAAAATTGATGGGAAAGCCCACGGTGATGTTTCAGCCGAATTGGGAACGTTCATTCCGTACATACTCGCAATTAAGGTTGGTATCATTAAAATAATTGAAATAGATGCCAGTTGTTTCATAACAACATTTAGGTTGTTTGATATTACCGATGCAAATGCATCCATCATTCCACTTTGTATGTCGGAATAAATTTGAGACATTTCGAGTGCCTGTTTGTTTTCAATAATAGCATCTTCCAGCAAATCCTCGTTAATTTCGCTAATGGTATTTTTTTTGGCGTTGCCCAATTTCGCAAGCACCAATTCATTGGCTTTCAACGAAGTGATAAAATAAACCAGGCATTTTTCCATTTTTAGCAGCTTATTCAATTCTTTGTTCCTGATCGATTTTTCCAAATCCTGTTCAATTGCAGCTGTTTGCTGATTTATTTGTTTCAGATAGATCAGGAAAACCTGTGCCGAACGCAATGACAAACGAAACAGAAAATTAAGAATATCAGAAACCTGCTGTTTTTTCTCGCGGTACAAAGTGGGCGATTCAAAGTTTAAAACTTCGTTTTTTGTTGAACAAAGCGTTAGTGTAAAATCGGAGCTCACAAATATTCCCAGAGGAACCGTTTGGTAAGGCACTCCGTTATTCTCGGTGGCTACCGGAATCCTGAAAATAATCAAAGTCCAGTCATCGTCATACTCCACGCGCGGACGTTCGTCGACGTCTAAAATATCGCGAATAATATCTTCAGGTACGTTTAAATCGTTTGTTAAATGGTTAATTTCTGTCGTTGTTGGTTCCAGTACATTTATCCAACATCCTTTTTCAGGATTCGACAAGCTGATTTGACCAGCCAAACTTTTGAAAATTTTGATCATGCTGTCTCCTTTCAAATAACCCTTTGAGGAGACAAAACAAAGTGCCCCCTTAAAGGAAAGTTAATAATTTCTTCGTATGATACGGGCCTTCGTCCATTTCAAAATTTGTTTTAATTTTTATAATCGGTGGCAAAAGTAATGGTTTTATTGAATAACAAAAGACATAAAACCTATTTTTTGATTTTCGGTGAAACCAATACTGCGAACAAAACACCATTGTAAAATCAAATGACAATGTTTACCGTTACTTTGTTTTAATGAATATCTACACTCTGCGATATTTACCAATAGGTCGTCATGCTGATTACCTGACCATTGACAAAAAGACCCTGAAATAAATTCAGGGTGACGTTCTTAATAGAACTGATTGTGTACATTCAATTTGTTTTATATCGAATCAGACAAAATAAGTCAGAAGATAAGAAAGTTGAAGAACAACCTGGAAAAATTACAAAAGCGATTGAATTTTTTGCAACAAATCGTTCTTATTTATAGGTTTCGAAACATAAGCATTACACCCTGCTTCCAATGCCTTTTCTCTATCACCTTCAAGCGCATAAGCGGTTTGTGCAATAATCGGAACAGTTTCATTAAATTCCCTTATTCGTTTTGTTGCTTCAATTCCATCCAGTTCCGGCATTTTAATATCCATTAATATCAATTTAAACGACGGATTTTGTTTGAACGCTTTAATTAATTCTTTCCCGTTTTTCGCTTGTGTTAGCGTGTAGTTCTCCGATGAAAGTATATTTTCCAGGAGCATAAAACTAACGTCATCATCCTCGGCAACCAAAATCTGTATATGCTTTTTATCTTCTACCATAGTTTTAATTCCGTTTGTTTTATTTATTAAGGTCTTTTCCTTTTTTGAAAGAGGTTTGTATTCAATTGTCGCATAGAACGTACTACCTATTCCCTCGCGCGATTCGAGCCAAACACCACCTCCCAGCATTTTTGCATACGATCTGGTAATTGTTAATCCTAAACCCGATCCTTCATGGCCTCTCTTGTCTTCAATGTCGGCTTGTACAAAACGATCAAAAATAGCTTTCTGCCTGTGAATTGGAATACCGATTCCTTGGTCTGCTACACTAAATTTTATGTGTTTATTTTCCTTTGTACAACTTATTTTTATTAAACCTGTGTCGGAATATTTTATTGCATTTTTAATTAAATTACTGAGTATCGAATTGAGTTTATTTTCATCGGTTAATATTTCACTTTCGCTACTTGGCAATTGATTTTCAAGCAACAACTCCAACCCTTTCCGATCTGTTTCTGCTCTAAAAAAGTCGTACAAATATTCAAGCAAAGTGCTTACGTTTACCTTTGTTTGTGCAACACTTACCTGCCCCGTTTCAATTTTCGACACTTCAATTATATCGTTAACGGTTTGTAACATTCGGTCGCCACTTTTTTGAATAATATCGATGTAATTCTGTTGTTGTTCTCCAGAAAGCCCGGGTTCTTGCAAAAGGCTTGTAAAGCCAAGAATTCCATTCATCGGAGTTCTTATTTCGTGACTCATATTTGCCAAAAAGGCCGATTTTAAGCGATCCGATTCTTCGGCTTTCTCTTTTGCGCTTATAAGATCGTGTTCTGCCCTTTTAATATCGGTTATATCTCTAAACTCAACTACACGAACCCGTTTACCATTGTACGGAATCATACGTCCTTCCAAACGAACCGGATATTCTTCCCCATTCTTACGAACTCCAACAGCTTCGTATGGTTTGGCGTATTCATCCAATATCTTTTTCATTACAAATTTACGGTGCGATTTGGCAATCAGCAACAAACCATCCATACCAATAAGTTCTTTTTGCTTCAATCCCGTTAATTTTGTTAAGCCGCGGTTGCAATCCAAAATCTTTCCTTTATCATGAATGGCAATTCCACCAAAGGATGCATCGTGCAGCGCTTTAAAGCGAGCCTGGTTTTGTTCGGCAATCGCTTTGGCATTTTCTAACTCTCTATTTTGTTTAATCAAATTCTCTTCCGCCTTTTTAATGCTAGTTGTATCTCTAAAAATGGCAACAATTTCACCCGTTTGTAACTTATATACAAAATTTTCGCGCCATCCTTCACGTATTGAATCCTTGTAATAAAAGGAAGGAATAAATTCGTCAATACCCGTTTTACTCACTTTCTTAAGGGCTTTATACAATGGCGTTCCTTCCATATTTGGGAATGCGTTTAGAAAGGTCTTTCCTACTAATTCCTCTCGTGTTGAGTTTGTTATTACCTCAGCAGTTTTATTAATATCAATAATTCGAAAGTCCCTGCCCCCTTCCAAAGGGTGATAAATGGCAATTCCACTGGGCAAATGCTCGGTTAGTTTTCTAAATCGTTCTTCATTTTCACGAAGATGTTTTTCTGCTTTTTTTGATTCGGTAATATCAATGTGTGTACCAACTACACGAATTGCCTTTCCTGTTTTATCAAACTGAGCACGGGCACGCGATAAAATATCAACCCAATGCCCGTCCTTGTGTTTCATTTGAAATTCGATCTCAAATTTATCAACCTCACCTTTTATATGTCGATTTAGTAATTCCCACGATCTTTTTACATCTTCAGGATTTGTTAGTTGCTCCCAAACCGAAAAGTCATTTTGTAATTCATCTGGTTTATATCCCACTATTTCTTTCCACCTGTCGGAATAATAAATTTGGTTGGTAATCAAATTCCAGTCATACGGCCCGTCATGTGTAACCTGCATGGCTAACTCATATCTTTCAGTGCTTTCCTCTGCTTTTGCTTTTGCTTCAAGTATTTCAATTTCCTTTTCTTTTTGATCTGTAATATTTTCAGTTACAACTAAAATACGATCAATCTCGCTCGCAGAAGAATACAAAGGCACTGTTTTGTATTTCTGAAATTGATTGTTTATAAAAAGCTCAAAATTGCATTCTTCTCCATTAAACGTTTTTTCATAAAAATCACGCACAAAACCTGCTTTGTCATCAAAAACCTGGTGCAAGGTACAGCCGTAAAATGATTTGGGGTCGATTCCTTGTTTAATAAATTCCTGACCTCCACTATAACCGATCGTATAGTCTTTCTCTATAATGGAGATGTAAGAATTTGGAAAATTATCGGTAATTTTTGCGAGGAGACGTTCGCTTTCTTCCAATTTTATATTCGCTCTCTTTCGGTCAGAAACATCGATCAAAACGCCTTCAATGTAATAGTTTCCATCATTTGTATTCTTAACCAGCTTATAGTTGGCTGAAACCCATATTAACGAACCATCCTTTTTATGCTCTTGCGTTTCATAGTCGAGTAAATAGCCATCGGCCAGTAGTTTTTCAAGCATCAAGTCTCTTGGATTTGATTCGGCATAATATTCTTCTGCAGGAACCTGAAGCAATTCTTCCACTGTTTCATATCCATACATTTCGGCCATTGCCTGATTCGCAGAAAGCACCTCGCCTTTTAATGAAGAACGAAAAACTCCAACTGGCAAGTTAGATAATAAAGATCGGTATCGTTCCTCGCTTTCCAGTAATAAATCATCCATCTCCTTGCGCTTGGTAATATCCTGAATGGTACCAATCATTTTTACAACTTTCCCTTCCTCATTCATTTCGAGTTCTCCCATTCCGTGAACCCAAACCACTTCATCGCTGTTTGCTTTTATTATCCTGTACTGTTTATTAAAATTTTTATGCTTTTCTAAAATTTCCGAATAAAAGTATTCCTCCATCATCTTCCGGTCATCCGGATGAATAAAGTCAAGCCATCCTGAAACATCTTTCTCGTATGAATCGTCAATACCAAATATGTAATCCAAAAAACTTGAGCTTACCCAAAAGCCGGTTACCACATCTAAAACATAATACCCAAAGTTAGTCACCTTTTGCGCCTGTTTCATCACGTATTCATCTTCTTGCAGGCGTGTTTTTATTTTTCTTTGGGCGGTAATATCAGCAGTAGTTCCTATAAACAGCATTTTGTTATTTAGCTTGTGTATGCGTCCGGTGCTTTCGAAAATAGCCAACTCCCCGTTATCTTTTTTTACATTGTAGGATTCACTATATGTTTTACCAGGATTCGACTTTGCTTCTGTAATGGTTTTATTCAATAAGGCTAGATCTTCAGGAACAACGTATGAAAAGTATTTTTCAAAATCATTTTTTATTGTTCCCTTTGGTAATTCCAATAATTCATCTGCTATTTCCGAAATATAGGAATTTACAAATCTTCCGTCACTTGTAATTTCTGCCTTCCAAATTATAGTTGGTACATTTTCAGAAATAAGCCGAAATTCATCGTAAGTCTCTTTTAATTCCTGCTCCTTTTCTTTCTTTTGGTGAAGGATAACTTCCTTTTCGCTTATTTCCTTTTGAACAAGAATATTTTTATAGGCCTTGTCTGTAATTTCGGTAACAAAAGCGGCTAATAATTCAGCAATTTTATTGAATTTGTTTTCCGACATGATCGGAATTTCCTTGTATGCATCGATAAAAACAGTTCTGTCTACATCAATCTCATCTGCATATTTTTCCAATTCTTCTTTTTGCAGTTCAGTACTTTTTACCTGCCCTATCAACCAATTGGCAACATGAAAATCCCCGATTTTAATCGTTACACCGGCATCCCATATTCCGGCGCTTAAACATTTGTGCACGGTTGAACCACTTGTATTACACTCGCCGATAACGGAATCGGAACGAAAACATTTTAAACGTCCTTTTGGTGATCTCCGGATAATTTCGGCACAGAGCCGCGTAAAATTTGAAGGCCTGGTTAATGGAGTACCATCTGGTTGGGTAATTATGGATGCCACCTCATTAACATCAGCAAACAAATCCTGCATTCTTTGAATTTCTTCAATATCAAAGAAATCTTCAAAAGAATATGCTTCCTCATTCTCCGTGTATAAATCGACTGAATTCATAGGTTTGTATCAGTTAGTAGTACTTCCTCGGAAATTAATGATGAATATAGTATTATTTCCAGTTTAAAAAAAGAATGTGATTTCTATCATACCAAAAAACTAGTGCAGATTTGAAACACCACAATTGTAAACTATCGATTAGCAATTATAAGAACCTACCATATAAATAAAACTTTTGACCAATCATTTAATACCAAAAATATTTCTTAGATTGAACCGCTGTTCTATACTTAATTTAAAGTTATGGTTGTGAACATTTTGCACCTACACTTGTCTGTATAATTTATTAATTATTTAGAATAGCTGCATATACTTTATTACAAAAATTTAAAATCACAAAAAATGGCAAAATTTGGAGAACAGGTTGAAGGATACACAATTCCGGTTTTAAACGAAAGAGAAATAAGGGCAGCTGCCGGTATCTTGTTTTTAATCATGTTTATTTCGATTCAACAAGCGGCGTCAGGCGATTTTACAATGCTGAAATATGCTGTTATTGGTTTTTTAACCGATATGCTAATCCGGGTATTTGTTAGTCCAAGGTTTGCTCCAACACTTATTATTGGAAGACTAATTGTTCGTAATCAAACACCGGAATATGTAGGAGCCCGGCAAAAAAAGTTTGCCTGGAAAATAGGAATCGCTTTGGCGCTTACCATGTTTGTTTTAATTGTGTTGGTAAACTCCTACAGCCCTATTACCGGTCTGATTTGTTTTGTTTGCCTTATTTTTTTGTTTTTCGAATCGGTTTTTGGAATATGTCTTGGCTGCAAAACTTATCCCTGGTTTTTTAAAGATAAAGTTCAATATTGTCCGGGTGAAGTGTGCGACGTAAAATCGCGTCATGAAATTCAAAAAACAAACTGGGGTCAAATTCTTATTTTACTTGGTTTTATTGCTTTTATTGTTCTGAACTATTTTCTTTTCAACGATTTTTTTAGTCAACCTCCATTCGATTTGTTTGGCATTGGAGGCCATTAAAAAAGGCTATCTTTCAGAGCAAGCGTCTATGTCTTTTCGGAGCACCGTGCTCGTGCAACACCGGAAACATTCTTGTGTGTTAATAAAACTGTTATAAATCATAAGAAAAAGATTCGCCGTGTACGGACACGGTAATTTTATTTTCTTAGATTTGTTTCCAAATTAAATATCTAAATCAAAATTTATGATTCTTGGACTATTAAAGGAGTACGGTACTGAGTCCCGTGTAGCTTTGCTTCCGGAAACAGTAAAGGCTTTTACTGATTTGAAAGTGAAGGTATTAGTGGAACAGGGTGCCGGAGAAACTGCTTTTGCGAGTGATGCTGACTACGAAGCTGTTGGAGCAAATGTAGTTGCACGAGCAGATGTTTTTGCACAAGCTGAAGTTCTATTACAAATTCAGCCACCGGCTGAAGGAGATACAGAGAAAATTAAAGATTCGCAGGTTTGGATTAGTGCATTTAATCCACTGTGGGATACCGAGTTGGTAAATACCTTTCTAAAAAAAGGCACAACAACTTTTAGTCTCGACCTGATTCCACGTACAACCCGTGCACAAGCCATGGATATTTTATCGTCAATGGCAACGGTATCAGGTTACATGGCCGTATTGGAAGCAGCCGTTAAACTGCCAACCTTTTTCCCAATGTTTATGACAGCTGCAGGAACAATTCGCCCCGCCAATGTTTTAATTCTGGGAGCAGGTGTTGCAGGTTTGCAAGCAATCGCTACTTCACGCAAACTGGGAGCCCAGGTTCAGGTATTTGATGTTCGCTCGGCCGTGAAAGAAGAAGTAATGAGTTTGGGAGGAAAATTTGTTGAAGTGGAAGGTGCCACTGAAGACAAAGCCGCCGGAGGTTATGCTGTAGAACAAACCGACGAGTTTAAAAAGAAACAACAACAGGCGATTAACGATGTAGCTGCAAAATCGAATGTGGTAATTTGTACAGCACAAATTCCGGGTCGTAAAGCTCCGCTTTTAATTCCAACCGAAGCTGTTGAAGGCATGAAACCAGGATCGGTAATTATTGACCTGGCCGCTTCTACCGGAGGAAACTGCGAGTTAACTAAAAACGACGAAACAGTTGTATACAAAGGAGTAAGCATAATTGGCCAATCAAATTATCCGTCGCAAAAACCGGTGGATGCCAGTCGTATGTTTGGTAAAAACGTACTCAACTTTATGAAGTTAATTATTGGAGAAGAAGGTGCCTTAAACCTGAATTTTGAAGATGACATTGTAAAAGGAACCTGTATTACAAATAAAGGTGAAATTTACAACGAACGAGTTAAATCAGTAATCGAAAAAGCATAACAGATATGGAACAAGTATTAACATTTTTCTTTGAGTATAAAGAAGCGATTTTTATTATCGCCTTATCCATATTTGTGGGTATTGAAGTGATTTCCAACGTGCCTGCCGTTTTGCACACTCCGTTAATGTCCGGAGCAAACGCAATTAGTGGTGTTATTATTATTGGTGGAATTATTCTTGTTGGACACGCCGACCTTACTAAGTTTTCGCTGGATCTGGTACTGGGGATTTTAGCCCTGATATTTGGTACACTAAACGTTGTTGGGGGATTTGCTGTTACCGACAGAATGCTTGAAATGTTTAAAAAGAAAAAAAAGTAGGCAGTTATGGATAAAGTAATAGGAATTTTAAACGGAATGGAATATACCATTGGCGATTCAATACTTGAGCTAAGTTATCTGATTGCCGCACTTTTATTTGTATACGGATTAAAACTACTTTCCCACCCTGCCACTGCCCGTACCGGTAACCTTTGGGCTGCAGGCGGAATGGGACTGGGAATGTTAACAACACTTTTATTGCATAAAGATGCAGGTGGCAATGGTATTCCACTGACAAATGTATGGATTATTCTGGCTGCCATTGGCGTAGGATCTGCCATTGGATGGATCATTGCCCGTAAGGTAAAAATGACAGCAATGCCACAACTTGTATCAATCTACAATGCCACAGGTGGTGCTGCATCTATGTTGGTTGCATTACTCGAGTATCCCAATGCAGTTGCAGGCGATATTCAATCGATTTTGGTCACAGTTTTAGGATTGATTATTGGTGCCATTGCTTTTAGTGGAAGTATGATAGCTTTTGCAAAACTCGACGGAAGAGTTGGCGACATCATGAAACCATTTATGACATACATTAACCTTGTGCTTTTAATAGTTACAATTGGTATTGGAGTTTATATTATTATATCGCCAAACCAACCATCTGAAATGGTTTGGGCGATTTATGCCTTACTGGTTATTTCGTTGGTATACGGTGTTATGTTTGTTATGCCAATTGGAGGTGCCGACATGCCGGTTGTAATTTCGTTGTTAAACTCGTTAACAGGTATTGCAGCTGCAATGGCTGGCTTTATTTACAACAACCAGGCAATGATTTTAGGTGGTATTTTGGTAGGAGCTGCCGGAATGATATTGACCATGCTAATGTGTAAAGCAATGAACCGTTCATTGATTAACGTTATTGTTGGAGCATTTGGTGGTGGAGGTGCTGCCGGAGCTACTGGCGTGGAAGGTTCGATAAAAGAAATTCAATTAAGCGATGCAGCAGTTCTGTTAAGTTACTCGCAGAAAGTTGTTGTTATTCCGGGTTACGGTTTGGCTGTTGCCCAGGCACAACATATCGCTCACGAACTTGATTCCCTGCTTGAAAGTAAAGGTGTTGAAGTTAAATATGCGATCCACCCTGTTGCAGGACGTATGCCGGGACACATGAACGTTCTTCTGGCTGAAGCTGATGTTCCTTACGAGCAGCTGGTGGAAATGGACGACATTAATCCGGACATGCCAAACGTAGATGTGGCAATTGTTATTGGAGCCAACGATGTTGTAAATCCTGCCGCATACGACGATCCAAGCAGCCCTATTTACGGTATGCCAATTATTGATGCACACCTGGCTAAAAACATCATTATCATGAAACGAGGAATGGGTAAAGGATATGCAGGTATCGAAAACTTCCTGTTCTTCAACGATAAAACCCGCATGCTATTTGGCGATGCAAAAGCTTCTATTTCGAAATTAGTAAGCGAAATTAAAAGTATGTAAACTTCGGTTGAAAACTATTCAACCTTTCGATAGAGAATGCCATCCTTTTGCAGGGTGGCATTTTTTTATTTACTTTGAAATAAGTACCAACCCACAGAAAATGAATGGTTAAAAGAGAAATTACAATTCGTATTGCAGCACCTGTATTCCTGCTGTTTTTATTTACCTCCCTACTCTATTCCTGCAAAAATGATGAATTAAAAACAGGAGCGGTTGTATTTTCCTTCGATGATCAATATGTGGATTTATGGTACAAGCAACGTGAGCTATTCAACAAATACAACATCAAAGCAACGTTTTTTATTAATCGCCCTCAATTACTGCAACCGGAACAAATTAAAAAACTAAAAGAATTGGAAGCCGATGGACATGAGATCGGATGCCACGGATTAAATCATGTAAATTCGCTTAACTACAAAGATTCTATTGATGTATTAATAGAAAGTGATATTAAACCGGCAATTGAAATTTTGAAAAATTATGGATTCGATGTGGTGTCTTTTGCCTATCCATACGGAAGTTCTACCCCTGAAATCGATTCTGCACTTCTTCACCATTTTCAATATTTACGAAAAGCGACCTGGAATATGCAGGATACAAGCATTAATACTTACAATGAAATATTTGCTACCAAAACAAATTTCAGAATAAACAATGCAATGGGCATTGATACCAACTACAAAATTACTTTAGAGAATTTAGAAACAGGCCTTGCACGTGCCAATAAACTGGATGAAGTTTTAGTTGTATACGCCCATCGTATAGATACAACATTAAGAGATTATTCGATTCATCCAAAATATCTGGAAGACGCATTTAAACTCTGTAATAAAAACAAGATTCAGTCTATACGATATCGTGACATGAATGATTTTCTATCAACCAAAAACCACAAATAAATACCAGATTCCAATTTTAGGCTCATTATAATCAAATTAATTACGTGAAATACACTTGATGAAATGTGCATTAAAAAGTAAAAAAGGCCTCTTTAGAAATGAAAAATGAATGGACATTTCTAACTCTAAAACAGTAGTAAATCAATTAATTATTAAACCCTGTTTCAATTCAATATTTTAAGCTTTAAACTTTCGTAAAAAGTCTATTTTCGCGCCCTTATTTTCAACATTAACACAATAGAAATGAGTACGCAAAAAATGGGTAACCCAGCGGTAGTAGGACTGGCTGGTTTTGGATTAACAACTTTACTTTTACAAATCCATAACATTGGATTATTAGGTATTGGACCAGTATTGGCCATGGGTTTAATTTTTGGTGGTTTGGCACAATTTATTGCCGGATTTATGGAACAAAAACTCGGCAACAACTTTGGATTTAGTGCATTTACTGCTTATGGATCATTTTGGATTGGCCTGGCAATTATTTGGTTACTAAACCATTTCGAAATTTATTCGGCATCGCACACCGATGTGGGTTGGTATTTGGTTGCCTGGGCACTTTACACAGCAATTTTAACCTTTGCATCTTTTTACGTACACAAAGCCATGGCAATTACTTTTGTTTTACTCGAAATTGGTTTTATACTATTAATCATTGGGCATTTTGGATTCCCAAAAATGAACGTGGTAGCAGGATACGAATTAATTTTCTGTGCACTGTCGGCATGGTACATGATGGCTTCAATCATCATCAATGATTTGGCCGGAAAGACTGTTTTACCGGTAGGTACTGCCTGGGCTCAAAAAGCTAAATAATACGTCAAAAAAAAATACAATTCGGAAAAGCTGTTTCAATGGATTATTGAGACAGCTTTTTTTTGTCCCTTCCCGAAATTAAAAAAGCCTTCCAATATTGCTGATTTTTGCTTCAAAATTACTGAGCAAAAATCAGCCTTAAACAATTGATTAAGTGCTGAATGAATGGTACATTGCACGTACAAACCCATTAGAAGGACGTGTATGTTTGAAGACTTTACCCTAACGAGCTTTGCTCCGGCTAAGCGTTATACGAATGGTCAATTAGAAAGCCAATCCAATTTAGTACTTAGAAATAAGCAACTGGTAAGTTTTGTTGAATCAATATCTCAGATGGTTCTTATTTTGAATAAATACCGTCAGGTGATATATGCCAACAAAAGTTATAAGGATTTCTGTAAAACTTTTAACGAAGAACCTATTATTGGGAAAAAACCGGGCGAGACATTTAACTGCCGTAACGCATTTAAATCGGTAAACGGATGTGGAGGATCAAAAGTCTGCCAGTCGTGCGGTGCTTACCAGGCCATATCGGAATCGCACAAAGGAACAAAAGCCACAAAAGAATGCCAGGTTTTAACTGTCGACAACGATGCCATTGACTTAAATGTTACAGCCACTCCTCTCGAGCTGGAAGGTGAAAAACTTACCATCTTTTCAATCATCGATATCCGTGACGAAAAAAGAAGAAAGTCGCTTGAGAGAGTTTTTATACATGACATTTTAAACAGTGCAGGAGCTATTTCAGGCTTATCTGCCATTTTAAAAGAAATAGACGATCCGAAAGAGATGTTCGACATTGCCGAAACAATTGAAAGTGCAGCCGGCAGTTTAATCGACGAAATTAAAGCGCAACGCGAGTTTGCCGCGGCCGAACGCGGTGATTTACAAGCCAAATTTTTTGAAGTTGATTCAATGTTCATATTAAAGGACATACAAAAATTGTATGTCAATCACGAACTAAATTTTGGAAAACAGATCAAAATTCACCCCGAAGCCGAATACACAAATGTAAATACCGACCGGGTTTTATTAAACCGCATTTTAGGAAACATGATAAAAAATGCAATTGAGTCGAATTCTCCAAACGATGAGATCACACTCAATTGTAAAAGAATAAATGAATCAGTTCAGTTCTCAGTTCATAATAATAGTGTCATTCCTCAAAACATTCAAGACGAATTGTTTAAGCGCTTTTATTCAACAAAAGGTGCTGGCAGAGGAGTTGGAACCTATTCGATGAAACTGTTGGGCGAAAAATACTTAAAAGGCAAGGTGTGGTTTACCAGCACTCCCGATGAAGGAACAACCTTTTACATTCAGTTATAAGATAGATTTTGGCAACTAATATTTGCTGCTTTTTACATCTTATCTATCTTTAGTCATTTATACTGAAAATGATTAAAGAACTTCTCTTACAAAAGATAATAACATTGCTCGATCAACGAATTGAGTTGGTGCGTATTGCAATCGAATCGGCAAAGGAATCGCGGGATAACGAAACCAAAAGCAGTGTTGGCGACAAATACGAAACTGGACGTACACTAATGCAAATGGAGGTTGAAAAAAACCGTATTCAACTCAATAAAACCGAAAACCTGAAACATGAATTGTTGCAGATTGACACAAGTAAAAAATCGACTATTGTTGAATTTGGCAGCATTGTAAAAACAACTCAAAACAATTATTTTATTTCTTCGGCTTTAGGAAAAATTGAAATAAATAATGAAATTTATTATTGTATCTCATTGGCCTCTCCCATTGGCAAACTACTTCACACAAAACAAGTTGGCGACCAATTTTCTTTTCAGGGAAAAGTAAATTTGATAAACGAAGTTTACTAAACTGCCAAAAAAGGATATTCATTCATCCTTTTTTAATACTAATACCTTCGGTTTCATCAAACCCCCAAAGTAATTTGATTAAATGCGATGTGTAAACTTTTTTCGTAGAATCGAATTTGTTTGGTTTCGAACGGAGTGATTAAACTCAGCGAAATTCCCTTTTTGCCTGCACGTGCAGTTCTTCCGCTTCGATGCGTATAATACTCATCTTTATCGGGCAATTGATAATGTACCACAAACGAGAGTGCTTCAATATCTATCCCGCGTGCTGCCAGGTCAGTAGCCACCAACAATCGAAGCGATTCGTTTTTAAAGGCCCGCATAACTTTATCGCGCTCCTTTTGTAACAAATCACCATGAATGGCTCCTACCGCAATATTTTTAGCAGTAAGTTGCTGGCTTAATTTTTTTGCTGCCACTTTTGTCCGACAAAAAATTACACCACGGTTTGTTCCTTCCTTTTTTAGGAATTGCATAAGCGAATGCAGTTTGTCCGTCTCTTCACAAACAATGTACTGATGTTCAATATTTTTATTTACCACATTTTTTTCGTTCACTTCAATACGAATGGCATTGGCTGCCAAATGATCAGTAACAATTTGTTTAATACCTTGCGGCATTGTGGCCGAAAATAACCATTTGTTTTCGGCCGAAGAGGTGTAGCGAAGAATTTCGTCCAATTCAGACTTAAAACCCATACTTAACATTTCGTCGGCTTCGTCGAGAATTACAGTTTTTACGTTGCTTAAATCAACGGCATCTCGTTTTACCAAATCAATTAAACGGCCCGGAGTGGCAACAATAATGTGTGTTGGTCTGCGAAGTGCCACTAATTGTTTCTCAATAGGTGCTCCTCCATAAACCGCTTCGGTAAATATTTTGGCTGAATATTTTGTATACTTAAATAGCTGCTTTGCAATTTGTTGCCCTAATTCGCGTGTTGGACAAAGAATTAAGCCTTGAATTTTCTTCTGACCGGCATCTACTTTTTGAAGCAATGGCAATCCGTAAGCCGCGGTTTTCCCGGTACCGGTTTGCGCCTGCCCCACCAAATCGGTATTCGACGATATTAAAATGGGTATTACCTTATTTTGTATTTCGGTTGGTATAGTAATGTTTAGGTCGTTCAAACCTTTTACAAATTTTTTGCCGACTCCTAATTCTTCAAATTTATTCAAAACAGTTCTTTTAATAATTTGCCGCGAAAGTACTGCTAAATTCCTGAACGACAATTATTTTTTCTGTTTCAAATAGCACATGGCAACATTTGCTTGGTATTTGAACCCCATTTCCCTGATTTAGCTACATTTTCGAAAACATTTACTTTACTTTGTGTTTTTATAAGATTATATGACATTTGAAGAATTAGAAATTATTGAACCGATACTTAAGGCGCTCGACGCTGAAGGTTACCATACACCAACACCCATTCAGGAACAATCGATTCCAAGTTTATTACTCCGAAAAAATTTGTTGGGATGCGCTCAAACCGGTACGGGAAAAACGGCTGCTTTTGCCATTCCAATATTGCAGCATATTTATACTAACAAAAATCTAAAAAGTGGATTTCGCGATGTAAAAGCATTAATTGTTACACCAACCCGCGAACTGGCCATTCAAATTCAGGAAAGTTTCACGAAATACGGAAAATATACGGGTATAAAAAACACGGTAATTTTTGGCGGCGTTAAACAAAACGCTCAAACCGATGCGCTTCGTCGGGGTGTTGAGGTTCTGGTTGCCACTCCGGGAAGATTACTCGATTTAATGGATCAGGGATTTATCTCGCTAAAACACGTCGAATATTTTGTACTTGACGAAGCCGATCGTATGCTCGACATGGGATTTATCCACGACATTCGTAAAATACTCGCAAAACTTCCCAACAAACGCCAGTCTTTATTTTTTTCGGCAACTATGCCTTTGGATATTCTTCAACTTTCAGAAAAAATAGTTGGAGGCAATCCACAACGTGTTACCATTCAACCTGAACAAACAACAGCAGAAAAAGTAAAACAAGCTGTTTATTTCGTAAGCAAGCGCAATAAACCAAAGCTATTAACTCATTTGTTAAAAACAGAAGAATACGAAACTTGTCTGGTTTTTTCGCGCACAAAACACGGTGCCGATAAAATTGTTAAATTTTTGAAAGGGGCACAAATTAATTCGGAAGCAATACACGGAAACAAATCGCAGGGAGCACGACAAAGTGCCTTAAGCAACTTTAAGAGTGGTGAAACAAAGGTTTTAATAGCCACTGATATTGCCGCCCGGGGAATAGATGTTAAAGAACTGTCATTGGTTATAAATTTCGATCTGCCAAACATCGAAGAAACTTATGTACATCGAATTGGCAGAACAGGAAGAGCCAGTGCAAGTGGAATTGCTCTTTCGTTTTGCGATACAGACGAAAAACCCTATTTGCGCGGTATTCAGAAATTAATCAACCAACGAATTCCGGTAATTGAAAACCACCCTTTTATTGGCGATGTTGAAGAAACACCTGCCAGAAAAAAGCCGGCGCAATCCAATCAACGTCCGAAACGAAAACCACGCCCGGGACAAGAAGGAGAAAGAAAAGGGCATGGCCAAGGCACAAGAAAAAACAATAACAAACGGCGACGTGATTCGAATCGACCAAACTCTACAAATCGTTCACGTTCTCGTTCCAGATAAAACAAAATCATGAGACTTGAATATGAACCACCCGAAGCCATCCAAAAGTGGGGATGGAAGTATCATCACCTGGGAATTCCAACCACAAAAAAAATGGCTGATGAAAAATACATGCCTCAATTCAAATTTTATCATTCAGGTTTTCCAACAAGTCCTTTTGGTGTGGAATGGATGCGTTTTGATAAAGACAGCCCCATACACCCATTAATTCAGAAAATACCACACCTGGCTTTTGAAGTTGAAGATTTAGATTACGAATTGGCAAATCGTGAACTCACAATTATTACAGAGCCAAATCATCCAATAGAGGGAATACGTGTTGCAATGATAGAACACAACGGTGCTCCAATAGAACTAATAGAATTCAGAAAATGAGTAAGCAATACATTACCGACCAGAACTTTAAAAACATTATTTTCTCCGATAGCGAAGTTGAGATTTCAGATTATGAAAATTGTACTTTTATTGATTGTTCCTTTTCAAATGCCAATTTAAGCGATTTTAGTTTTGAAGATTGCCGGTTTGAAAACTGTGACTTTAGCAACACAAAAATCAGAAACACAGCATTTAAAAATGTACATTTTAATTCGTGCAAACTAATTGGTTTACAATTCGATGAGTGCAATCCATTCTTACTCGAGTTTACATTTACAACATGCCTGTTAAACTATTCATCGTTCTTCAAAGTAAAGCTTAAAAAAACGGTTTTCACCAAATGTAGTTTACACGAAGTTGACTTTTCGCAGGCTGATTTATCAGAAGCAAATTTTACGGAATGTGATTTTGCCGGAGCAACTTTTTCTCAAACAAATCTTCGTAGAGCAGACCTGAGAACTTCATTTAATTTTAACATTTATCCCGAACAAAATCAGATAAGCGGAGCTAAATTCTCAATGGAAACTCTGCCGGGATTGTTGCATAAATACAAGATTAAAATCGGTTAACAAAGAAACGTTTTCCAGGTGTTCTGTAATTTTCTCTGTCAAATGGAATTTTACTTTTGAAGGATTTTGGTGGTATCCGGGGCACTTTTGTTCTAAATATTGTAATTTGCAAGATCTATAACTTGCAAACGTAAAACAATCATGAGAAATACATTCTTATTGGCAATTATTATTCTTGCTATTTCGTGTTCATCAACGCTTCAAAAAAATACCTTCACTTATTGGATTAACAGCTATACTGTAGATTGTACTGGTTTAACGCCCATGAATTGTATGCTTATTCAAAAAGGAGAAAAGATAATTGAAGGTCAATGGCAAAACTTTTATTCTAAAATTGAAGGATTTACCTATGAACCGGGCTTCATTTATAAACTGGAAGTAAAAGAAGAAAAACTTCAAAATATTCCTGCAGATGCTTCGTCGATCAAATACACACTTGTAACAATTTTAGAGAAAAAGGAAGATACGAAGTACTTTCTAAATGGGAATTGGGAGGTAATAAAAATAAATGGTGCGGCTATAACTTCAACGGTACAAAAGCCTCAAATAGCAATTGATATTGCAGAAATGACAATAAATGGCACAGACGGGTGCAACAACTATTCGGGTACAGTTTTAACCATTGATGGAGGATTTATTGAACTGGGGCCACTGGCGGCAACCCGTAAAATGTGTCCCGAAATGGCTATTCCTGACCGGTTTAACCAGGCAATTTCGAAGGTTAAAACCTTTCGCACAGAAAAAAATAAGCTGTATTTTATGGACACAAATGGTTCGGTTGTTCTTGAATGTAGTAAAACTGCAGAACCGATGGTTTTAATTAACGACATTTGGGTTGTTGAATTCATACGTGGTGAATCGGTATCTGCAGCAGCTCCTCAGATTGAGATTCACAGCGAGCAAATGCAAATTATGGGTACCCACGGATGTAATAATTTTAAAGGGAAACTTACCCGGCTTACCAATACCGAAATTGAAATTGGACCACTTGCCGGAACAAGAATGATGTGCCCTGACATGACCAATGCTGATAAGTTTAACGCTGCCATAAACGATGTAAAATCGTATGAAATACACAATCTAAAACTTATTTTATTTGATGCCGAAGGGAGACGAATTCTTCAATTGCGCAAAACAGATTAAGTTTTAGCAGTACTCGATGGAATCCATAAAACAGTCAGGTTAGAGGAATTACTGCAAACCACATTATTTGGTTTTGTAGATATTTTATTCGTAACTTACTGCTGAAATCGAATTAGGATATCGATTTCGTGATTGAAAAAAGATAAAATTTAAGGGTAGAGCAACTTCTGTATTTATGATTGGTTTTGTGTTTAGGGGTTTGTAAAATATCAATCATCTTCAAAAAGCGTCCATATTGTTCTACCCTTTTTTCTATTCTTACAAGCTAAATTATTTTGAACGTTAGTTATAAGCATAAAAAAACGCCTTCAGCAAATAGAACTGAAGGCGTTTTAATATCTATATTTTTCTTTTTACAATTCTTTAAAGAAATCATTTCCTTTATCGTCGACAATAATAAAGGCAGGAAAATTCTCAACACGAATCTTACGAACAGCTTCCATACCCAAATCTTCAAAATCAACCACTTCAACAGACTTAATACTGTTTTTTGCCAAAATAGCAGCTGGTCCACCAATCGATCCAAGATAAAAACCACCGTACTTTTTACAAGCTTCGGTTACTTGCAACGAACGGTTTCCTTTGGCAAGCATAATCAACGATCCGCCCAGGCTTTGGAATTCGTCGACGTATGGATCCATTCTTCCTGCAGTTGTTGGGCCAAAACTACCTGAAGCCATTCCTTTTGGAGTTTTTGCAGGACCTGCATAATAAACCGGATGATTTTTAAAGTACTCAGGCATTGGTTTACCTTCGTCAATCATTTGTTTAATCTGTGCGTGTGCAATGTCGCGTGCAACAATTAAGGTTCCACTTAAATTCAGTCGCGTTTTGGTTGGATATTTAGTCAACTCTTTCAAAATATCTTCCATTGGTTGATCCAAATCGATGTCAACGGCCGGACTCATCGCAGGCGCTTTTGCAGGTAAGAAACGTGCCGGATTTTTCTCCAGTTCTTCAAGAAAAATTCCGTCGGCATTAATTTTTGCCTTAATGTTTCTGTCGGCACTACAACTAACTCCTAAACCAACCGGACATGATGCAGCGTGGCGTGGCAAACGAATAACGCGAACATCATGCACAAAATATTTACCACCAAACTGAGCTCCTACTCCACTTTCCTGGCAAATTTTAGTCACTTTTTCTTCCCATTCCAAATCGCGGAACGCCTGGCCACCTTCATTACCTTCGGTTGGTAAGTTGTCGAAATAACCTGCCGAAGCCTTTTTAACTGCTGCCAAAGTAGCTTCCGCCGAAGTTCCACCAATTACCAAAGCCAAATGATAGGGAGGACAAGCCGAAGTACCAAGGTCCATAATTTTTTCCTTAACAAATTTGCTAAGGTTCTCCTCGGTTAACAACGATTTTGTTTGCTGATATAAAAAGGTTTTATTTCCTGAACCACCACCTTTTGTGATGAACAAAAACTCGTAACTACTTCCTTGTTCAGCATAAATATCAATCTGAGCAGGTAAATTCGTACCTGTATTTTTTTCTTTGGTCATAGTAAACGGCACCACCTGAGAATAACGCAGGTTACGTTCAGCGTAGGTATTAAAAATACCCTTTGAAAGATGTTCGGCATCGTTGCAACCGGTAAAAACATTCTCGCCCTTTTTCCCCATTACAATGGCAGTTCCGGTGTCCTGACAAGTTGGTAATTCACCTTCGGCCGACACAGCCTGGTTCATCAACATGGTATGTGCCACAAAACGATCATTATCAGTCGCTTCAGGGTCTTCCAGAATTTTTGCCAACTTTTCTAAATGTGTTGCACGCAAATAAAATGACACATCAGAAAATGCTTCTTTAGCCAGCATTTCTAATCCTTCTGGATCCACTTTTACTATTTTTCTTCCATCAACATCAATGGTCGATACATAATCTTTTGTCAGTAAACGATATTCTGTATCGTCTTTTAAAATTGGAAATGGTTTTTGGTATTTAAAATCTGCCATTATATTATAGGTTAAATTAAAATCTCTTCAAAGATAAAACTATTCACTGGTTTCTATTTGAATTAAATCTTTTTACTTTCCGATTTTACGCTGAATTAATGAGGCGCTACCAACAATGAATTATTAAAAACTACGGTCTGATTAACAATATCCTGTGACATAGATCATCGCCCTCCAGACTTATAAACAAGCGTTAATAACTTCCTCAAATTAGTAGCTGTCTGTCCTTGTATATATTTATCATTCAATTAATTTTGGCCCGTCAATAAAACTTAAATGGCTGAAAACTTTGGGTGGCTGTATGCAGCAATGCATATAATTATTTTCACCTCGATAAACGAACTTAGCAGTTTTAATACCCCATTTGAGATTCCAACCAGTTCCGTAATTTCACAAGAGAATGATATTCCTGTTGCGAATGAAGATGCTTATACTCTGGCATTAGGATGCGACAATTTCACAATAGAAGGAAATGTACTTGAAAATGACAACCCTAATGGCAACCAGGAAATAAAAGTAGCATTTGCCACTGCACCAGCTATAGGGCGCTTGTCCATTGGTCCAAAAGGCAATTTCATTTTCAAACTGGAAACACCGTATGAAGGTGAAGTACAATTCTACTACCAGATATATTCTACTCAGAATGTCCAAATGCATTCCAATGCTTTAGTTACAATTACCATTGGCGCCGATTGTGACTGCGATAAGATTATTAATTCCATTGATTTGGATGATGATAACGATGGGATCATAGATATTCACGAAGGTGAAGAGGATGCAGACAACGATGGAGTTCCAAACTGCTTGGATATTGACTCGGATAACGATGGAATTACTGATTTAATTGAATGGCAGTCTGAGTTCTCTCATATTGTTCCTCTTCGTTCCGATGAAAATAATGACGGGTGGGATGATGCATTCGATGGTCAAACCGGTGGAGAATATTACGATCTGACGGATACTGACTTGGATGGTATTCCCGACTTTCTTGATGATGATTCGGACAATGATGGTGTGAGTGACCGTATTGAAGCCCTGGACATTGACAACGATGGCATTGCCACATTTGGATGCGACACAACAGATACCGACAACGATGGATTATTGGATTTTTACGATACTTCATACGATCCGAAAATTATGTGCAACTCGATGGCAAGCAACTGTCCTCTGCCCGATTTTAACGGGAATGGTATTCGCGACTGGAGGGATGAAACAAATCATCCGGAACCAGGAACCGGCAACGAACTGGAAGGAAGACCTTTACTCGTTTATCCTAATCCGGTACAAAACAAATGTTGGGTAAGTATTCCCAGAGATTCAGACGACATGGAAACTTTGATTATTCAGCTTCACACTACTTCCGGCAAATTAGTATTCCGGAAAGAAGTATTCGAAAACGAATTTTCATTTAATACATCAGCACTTCAGTCAGGAATTTATTTACTTCAAATAAAGTCCAACACACAAGTTTTTTCCAAAAAGATTGTTAAGGCCAACTAACTGATAGTATATCGTGATATTTTTTTTGTCACAATATTTGGTTTGTATTACAAACTTGTTTAATTTTATAAACAAAAACGATGAAAACCGATACAATTTCTTCTGAAACATTTGATAAGGAACAAGTATTGAAAACGCTAAAAACGTCAATCGCTACCTCGCGAAAAACATTGATGGATGACGGCATTTTGTTGCTAAGCTGGGGATTGGTAATGTCGCTCGGTTTTTTTTGGAAATACTACAATTCCATAGTTTTGGTTCCGAGCCGTATTAGAGATGTGATGAGCATAATCAATATAATTGCAGCGGTAGGAATAATTGCATTTACCATCTACTTTATTTTCTTCCGAACTAAACGAGTTAAGACCTACACTGCTATTTCAACACGATTTGTTTGGCTTGGTGTTATTTTGGCACACAATTTAAATGTTATTGTTACCAAAAGCAGTATGAACGAAATTAATTTTGAAATACTCCATCCCTTACAAATGGTTTTAATTGGTTTCGCCCTTTTTGTAACCGGTGGCATTTACCGGTATTACCTGCTTGTTGCAAGTGGTGTTATTATGTGGATTGGTGCAGCAGTATCGGCAAACTACGATTTAAACACCCAATTTCTGGTTAGGGCAATTGCCGATTTTGTTTGTTTTGTTATTCCGGGAGTTTTAATGTATTCCGAAATAAAAAAGAAGCGTAATGTTTAAAAACCTCGATCCATTACTCCACTCTCAGGTACGCTTGGCAATCATGACCATTTTGTTGAATTCAAAATCGGCTGAATTTTCATTTTTACTCGAAAACATAGATACAACAAAAGGGAATCTTAGTTTCCAGATTACCAAGTTAAAAGAAGCAAATTACATTAGTGTAAAAAAGTCGTTCCGGAATAATTATCCTTTAACAACTCTTCAAATTACTGAAACCGGAATTAATGCCTACGAAAATTACATTGCTTCAATTACCGACTATTTTAATAAATCAAAACAAAATCAATAAAAGCACTCTGCAAATACACCACAAGCTGTTAATTTTATGATTTCGAAGCACAATTTATCTGGCAATAAAAAGTTCAATATAAAACTGGATTATTAGATTTGTGCCAATGAAAAAAATCTTTACCTTTTCTATTCTGCTTTTAATTACCCAACTCACTTTATTGGGACAAAGTAACAACGCAACTTTACGGGGTGTTCTAGAAGATTCCAATGGAATTCCGTTGGATATGGTGACTGTAGTTTTAAAAGAATATCCGACACTTGGTACCACCACAAATGCCAAAGGCGAGTTTTTGTTGCGAATTCCGGCAAACAAACATTTAACCATCATATTTTCATCCATTGGTTACAAAACGTTTTCCGATTCGATTTATGCCAACCCGAATGAAACCGTTACCAAAGAAATTGTTATGCCGGCACAAAACCTTGAGTTGGCAGAAATTGTGGTAAGAGAACAGCGAAGAAACGGTTCCAGTATAATCAGCCTCGATCCAAAAATTGTAAATTCGATGAGCAGTGCTTCCGGAGGAATAGAAGCGGGACTTAAAACACTGCCCGGAGTATCTTCAAACAACGAGCTAAGTTCGCAATATACTGTGCGCGGTGGTAATTTCGACGAGAACCTGGTGTATGTAAATGATGTGGAAGTGTACCGCCCGTTTTTGGTACGTTCCGGTCAACAGGAAGGTTTGAGCTTTATCAATTCCGATATGGTTTCTACAATCGACTTCTCTGCTGGTGGTTTTAACGCAAAATACGGCGATAAAATGTCGTCTGTTCTAGATATTAACTACCGCAAACCAAGCGATTTCCGCGGATCAGCGTCGGTAAGTTTAATGGGCGCAACGGCACATTTCGAAGACGTAGCTTTAAAAGGAAAACTCACACATATTTCAGGAATCAGATACAAAACAAACAGCTATTTGCTGGGTAGTTTGGATGAAAAAGGAGAATACGATCCACGCTTTCTCGATTTTCAAACCTACATAACCTACCAGTTTTCCGAAAAATTTGACATCTCGTTTTTAGGAAATGTAGCGCAAAATCAATACAACTTTATACCACAGGACAGAGAAACTACTTTTGGAACCTGGCAAAATCCTTTAAATACAAAAATCTATTTCGACGGGCAGGAAGTTGATGATTTTCAAACTTACCTGGGAGCAATTAGCGCCAATTACCATCCCAACGCCAATTTAAACCTGAAGTTTATTGCTTCGGCCTACCACGCCAACGAAAAAGAAACCTACGATATTCAGGGACAATATTATTTAAACCAGCTGGAGCGGAATATGTCGTCGGAAGAATTTGGCGACAGTGCACTTAATCTGGGTGTTGGTACTTTTTTAAACCATGCCCGAAATCATTTAAATGCTACAGTTTACAGCTTCGCGCACAAGGGAGCTTTTAACTCCGAAAATCATTTGCTAAACTGGGGAATTAAAATTCAGCACGAAGAAATTGAGGATAAAATAAACGAATGGATTTACCGCGACTCAACGGGTTATTCTATTCCATATTCCGATACTGAAGTACTACTTTACCATAGTTTAAATGCCCGAAACAAAGTTAGTTCGAATCGAATTACGGGATATTTTCAGGACAGTTGGAGTGTTCCGGTTAGTAGTGGCGATTTATACATTAATGGCGGAGTTCGTTTTAACTTTTGGGATTTGAACAACGAACTTTTAGTTAGTCCGCGTGCCACCTTAAGTTATTTTCCTGAATGGGAAAAGAAAATGTCGTTTCGCCTGTCGGCAGGAATGTACCATCAGTCGCCATTTTTTAAAGAGCTAAAAAACAGCGACGGAACCATAAATGAAAATGCAAAAGCTCAAAAATCATTTCAGGTGGTTGCAGGTACCGACCTTATTTTTACGGCATGGGATCGCCCGTTTCGATTTACCACCGAGGCATATTACAAGTTTATGAGCCATTTAATTCCTTACCAGGTTGATAATGTTAGAATCAGGTATTTGGGAGAAAAAGAAGCACAAGGCTATGCAACCGGTTTGGATATGAAAATAAACGGTGAATTTGTGAGTGGCTTACAATCGTGGGCCAGTTTGTCGTTTTTGCAAACCGAAGAAGATATTAAAAACGACGGACACGGTTACATACCCCGGCCTACCGATCAATGGATGAATTTTAGCCTGTTTTTCCAGGATTATTTACCCGGCAATCCAACCTACAGAATGCAGCTTTCCGGGTTTTACGGAGCACGGCTTCCCACTGGCCCACCAAATGGAGAACGCTACCAGGATGTGTTCCGAATGCCGGCTTACCGAAGAATCGACCTTGGCTTTTCAAAGGTGTTCATCAGTGCTGCCAATCCTTCAAACAGCCCGTTTTTTAAACACATTACCGATATGTGGCTCAGCCTTGAGGCCTTTAACATTCTCGATATAAACAACACCATTTCCTATTTCTGGGTATCGAGTATTTATGGCGATCAATATGCTGTTCCGAATTATTTAACAGGTCGAAAGTTTAACTTAAAGCTTACTTTGAAATTTTAATCGGCTTGAATGTGAATATCATTTGATTCCTGAATGAGAATATCTTAACTTATTGCAATAAAAAGTAAACGCTCATTATGATTTTTACAATGTACCAGGTTGATGCATTTGCCGAAAATGTTTTCGAAGGTAATCCGGCAGCTGTAATTCCGCTGGAAACCTGGCTGGATGATGCAATAATGCAAAACATAGCCCTCGAAAATAACCTCTCGGAAACAGCATTTTTTATCCCACACAAAACCGGATATCACATTCGTTGGTTTACGCCAAATGCCGAAGTAGACTTATGTGGACATGCCACGTTAGCAACTTCACATGTTTTATTTCAGCACTTAAATTATTCTGAAAATGAAATTCAGTTTGAATCGAGAAGTGGAGTATTAACAGTAAAAAAAGAAGGCGAGTTACTTGTGTTGAATTTCCCTGCATCGAAAATTGAGACACAATACATTCCTCCGAATTTAAAAACCGCTTTTAACATTCACCCCCGCAAATGTTACAAAGGCAGAGACGATATAATGTTGTGTTTTAAAAACGAAGATGACATTATTAATCTTCAGCCAAATTTCATAAAAATAATAGAATCAAATGCCCGTGGTGTGATTTGTACAGCACCCTCGGAAAAGTATGATTTTGTTTCGCGATTTTTTGCACCGGCTGTTGGTGTAGACGAAGATCCGGTAACAGGTTCGGCACATACCATGCTAATTCCGTATTGGGCTAAACAACTGAATAAAACCAAATTAATTGCCCGCCAAGTATCGAAACGCGGTGGTACCTTACATTGTAAACACCTGGATGACCGCGTTGAAATTGGAGGGAAAGCCATTACTTACTTTATTGGAGAAATTAATTTTTAAAGCTTATTAAAAGGTTAGGTTATCATTAACCTTATTTTAATAAGTATAAAGTTCCAGCCCCAAAAAATACGTTAAATTCGCAGAAAATATTCTTTATGAACGACCCATTTGGTGAAGCCATTCAAGAGTTTTTGAGTAAAGGTAAAGCACCTGACATAGCAATAAATTCGAACTACACAGAAGACGAGTCAATACCGGTTTCGTATTTGTTCCGTAGCGAAAAAGAAATGCCTAAACTTGAAAAAGTAGCATTAAAAAAATGCAAAGGAAAAATCCTTGATGTTGGAGCTGCTGCCGGTTGTCATTCCCTTGTTTTGCAAAAAAAAGGATTTAATGTTACCGCTCTTGAAAAATCCGAACTTTCGGTGGAAGCCATGAAAAAACAAGGAATTGTAAAAGTTGTTCATGCTGATATTTTAGATTACAACGAGCAACAATTTAATACCATTTTACTTTTAATGAATGGTGCCGGAATTGGCCAGACAATGAATGGGCTAAGAAAATTGCTTTCGCATCTTAAAACACTGCTTTTCGACGACGGCCAAATCCTGATCGACTCGTCGGATATAAAATATTTGTTCGAAGAAGAAGATGGTTCGATGTGGATTGATTTGGCCAATGAGAAATACTATGGCGAAATGAGCTACGAAGTCAACTACAAAAAATCGTCATCGAAGTTCGACTGGCTGTTTATCGATTTCGAAAACCTGACAAAAATTGCAGCATTGGCTGGGCTGAGCTGTACCCTCGTTGCACAGGGTAAACATCACGATTTTTTAGCTCAGCTAAAGCTTAATTAAAAAATCGCCGCTCTACAAATTACATTTTAACACCCCCTCAACTTTCGAAAAACACCATCGATTTATCAGAAATTTTATGCGATCTATTAAAACCCGGATAATTTTTGCAGACGTATTTTTGTCGTTTGCAGATTAGTTGATGCCATTCACAGATAATATTTCGCTGTTTATATTGATTTACATAATTTGGAGTAGAATTTGAAAACAAAAGCAGAAACACATGAAAGCAATTATTTTAATCTCCTCTATTTTCTATATTCTTGGATTAAAGATCAGCAACAAAATTGATTTGATTAAAAAGGTAGCACCGGTTGAAAAAGTTACCATTCAGAAAGTAAAACCTGAAATTCAGGAAAAAGCCGTTAACTTTCACGAGGCTCAACCTACAAAAACAGAAGATGAACCTGTTGCAGAGGCTGAGAACAAAGAAATAGAATAAAGACAAACGTGATGTAATAAGTTTGAACCAAGAGTTCGACACAACAGAGGAAATCAATTTATGGTTTCCTCTGTTTGTTTTTGTACATTAGAGGAATCAAGAAACAAATAAAATGCTCTCATATGTCGAATACAAATTTAAACCGTCGGAAATTTATTGGTGCTTTAGGATTGGGAACTGCTCACGTGTTATTTTCAAATCCACTTTATGCCGGTTTCTCACAAATTTCTGGTATTGATCCTTTTCAAAAGGTAAAATTGGGTAATTCGGGGATTGAAACAACATTACTTGGTATGGGAACCGGTGTTCATGCTACCAATCGGACATCGTATTTAACCCGGCAAGACAAAAATAAAAGCCTCGAACTGCTGGAATATGCCTACCAAAAAGGAATCCGGTATTTTGATTTGGCCGACACTTACGGAACCCATGTTTTAATGGCTGAATCGATTAAAAATATGAATCGGGAGGAACTAGCTCTTACCACAAAAATATGGACAAGAAATGGTGGTATTCCGGAACCGGAGCGTCCGGATGCGGACAAAGTGGTTGATCGATTCAGGAGAGAACTAAACACCGACTACATCGATATTGTGCAAATACATTGTATGGAAGATGCCAACTGGACAGAAACACTTAAACCACAAATGGATATTCTGGAGAACCTGAAAGCAAAAGGAATTATTAAAGCTCACGGGGTTTCTGTGCATTCGCATGTTGCCATGAAGGCTGCTGTGCAAAGCGACTGGGTTGATATTTTACACGCCCGTATAAATCCATACGGAATTGCCATGGATAAACCGGAACCTCAAGAGGTTGTTGAGGTTATTCAGCAATTACACAATTCGGGCAAAGGAATAATCGGAATGAAACTGGTTGGTGATGGCAAATTACGAAACGACAGCGAAAAGATCGACAATTCGCTCCGTTTTGTTTTGGGTTTGGGATGCGTTGATATGATGATAGTTGGCTTTGAAGATAAAGCACAAATCGATAATTATGTAAAACGGATGGAAACTGCCCTTGGTGAAATGAATGGAGGTTAGTTTATTTCAACAAAAAATGCGGGATGTGAAACTGATTTCACATCCCGCATTTTTTCTAATCCAATTATAAAATAATCGTACGTTTCTCTTTGTTACTAATCAAACAAGTTTCAAGTATTTTTAGTACATCCACTGTTTCTTCAGGTTTTACCAACAGTTTGGCTCCGTTTCGAATGGCGTCGTAAACATTATTATAAAATATATTGTAATCTCCGGAAACAGTTTCAACCAGTTCTTCCACATCTTCGCCATCTTCTTCGTAAAGTAACGTTCCCCACTCTTCCGGCTCTTCGGTACCCCAGTTTTCTTCGTTTGGCAAATGTCCCTCTTTTAACATTTCTTCCTGCGGATCAAGACCCGATTTGTAAAAAGTTCCATATTCGCCATGAATGGTGTAACGTGGTCCGGGATCTTTTACCAGATACGAGCATTTTACCAGAGCAGCAAAACCTTCATATTCCAGTCTTATATCGTAATAATCGGTTACTACGCCATTTTTTCTGACAATTCGCAAATGTGCTGTAACCGCTTTGGGCATGCCAAACAATACATACACCTGGTCAATCATGTGCGAGCCCAAATTGTACAAAACACCCGAGTACTCATCTCCTTCTTCTTTCCATGTATCAGGTGCAATGTAGGTTCGGTATCTGTCGAAATGTGATTCAAATTCAATTAATCGCCCGAATTTGGCTTCCTCAATTACTTTCTTCACCGTTCTGAAATCGTTGTCCCATCTTCTGTTTTGAAACACAGTAAATACAAGCCCCTTCTCTTTTGCCAAACGAATTAGTTCAGCACCTTCATCACTTTTTTGTGCAAGAGGTTTCTCAACAACCACATGCTTCCCATGCAAAATGGCCTGTTTTGCCATTTCAAAATGAAAAACATCGGGTGTGTTTACAATAATTAATTCGATTGCTGAATCATTCAGAAGCTCGTCATAAGTTCTTACAATCCGTGCTTCGGGAAATAATTTTTCTGAAATATTTTTACTTCTTTCAAATACAGAAACAACTTCGAAGCCGCTGTTGACTTTTAATAAGGGGCCATGAAAAACCTGCCCCGACATACCAAATGAAGCTATCGCAGTTTTAATTGGATGAGTCATAATCAATATTTTTTATGAAAACTAAAAGTAATGTTTTTCAAGAGATATTAATAAAGTTGTTGAAAAACATCTGAATTATCTGCTATTGTATAACACATATCCATCAATTAAAGAATATTTGATTGTAACTTCGAATAAATCAAACATAACCAGTTACTTAAAACCTGAGGTATGGAAAAATTTATGAATAACTATTTAAATCATTTTAAATGTATAAACCTCGAAACCGGTGATTTTCCAGGTCCGTTTATTACCATCTCGCGACAGGCCGGATGCTCGGCACAACGACTTGCAATTAAACTTTCGAAAATTCTAACAGGATACAGTTACATGTCGGAAACCAAAACCGATGTGGTTTGGCAATGGGTAAACAAAGATGTTTTTTCGGAGGCAGTGCAGGAAATGATTGAAGAAATAAACAGCGGTAATTTTGAAGATGCAAAAGAAGCCATTAGTTTATTAAATGAAGTTGCACGTGCATTTACCACAGAAACCATTTACGACATATCTGACGAACATTTAATACAAACACTAAAAGGAATTATTTGCCGACTAGCCAACCGGGGACGTACTATCATCGTTGGACGATCGGCCGGTGTTATCCTTAAAGATGTACCCAATAAACTCAACATAAGGCTTGAAGCTCCTACTGAATGGAGAATCAACAGAATAATGCAAATAAAAGATTTTAGCCAGGCTGAAGCAGCTGCATATATAAACAAAGCCGACGCTAAACGTGATTCATTTATCGAAAAAATTATAGGCAGAAAAGCCGAGAACAACGATTTTGATGTAATATTTAATTATGCTTCACTGGAAGACGATCAGATAGTTGATGCGGTTATAAATATTCTGAGAAATAAAAAAATTATTTCGCAACATGCCGAATATTAAAATTAAATATTTTTAAAACCGGCTAAAAACGCTTTTTTTGTATGAAATTAATCTCCTGAAAATCAGGAGAAACAAATACTTTAATCTCACCTTACCAGAACCTTCTTTCGGGAAGGTTCTTTTTTTGTAGTTTTTTTCAGAAATTAGCTAAAAAACACTACAATTTTAGTGTTTATCTGACAAATAAGACTTTTATTTGTATATAGAATTTAATTCAATTTCACATTACCACGACATTGTGATTTTCCGTTTTAATTTCTAAAACGTTCTTTTTATCAATTAAAGTTCTAAAAAACAGGTAGTTCTATTAGAACTACTTATTAATTACTATTTATACATTTATATTTTTCTATTTTTTTATGAATTTATTTGTTGCAAAGTTAAGTTCATCAACAACTGGTGATGACTTACAAGAATTATTCTCTGCTCACGGAGAAGTTGCATCTGCAAAAGTTATTTTTGACAGAGAAACAGGAAACTCGAAAGGTTTTGGTTTTGTTGAAATGCCAAACGACGAAGAAGCAAACGCAGCTATTGCAGCGTTGAATGACTCAGAAGTTGACGGAAAACAAATCGTGGTAAAAGAAGCTAATCCTCCATCAGAACGTCCACGTGGCGGCGGCGGATTCAATCGCGGTGGCGGCGGCGGTTTTAACCGTGGCGGCGGCGGCGGTGGTTACAACCGTGGCGGTGGCGGTGGTTACAATCGCGACGGCGGTGATCGTCGTGGTGGTGGTGGTGATCGCAGAGGTGGTGGTGACCGCAGAGGCGGTGGCGGCTACAACAGCGACCGCGGTGGTGATCGTGGCGGTAATCGTTGGTAAACTACGATTTCAAAAGATAATTAAAAAAAGGTGCTTATTTTTAAGCACCTTTTTTTATCTTATTACAATTTCTTCAACCAGGCTTCGGCATCAACCAGTTCCGTTTTATCAGGAGTTTTCAGAGCATAGTTAAATCCTGCATTAATACAAAAAGATCCATATTCACCTTTTGTATTTAAAGCGATGTATCCTATTTGGTGTTGCTGATAGTTTGGAATTTTTTTGGCAATTCGTTTTACGGCTTCTTCACAGGCACGCGATGGCGACATTCCGTTGCGCATTAATTCAACCACCAAAAACGACCCGAGTGTTTTCATAACCAACTCTCCCGATCCGGTAGCTGTGGCACCTCCTACTTCCCCATCAACAAAAAGGCCGGCTCCTATTATGGGAGAGTCTCCCACCCTTCCGGGCATTTTATAGCCCATTCCACTGGTTGTGCATGCCCCCGAAATACGTCCTTGTTCATCAATTGCAAGCATTCCAATGGTATCGTGATTGTCTTCAGTAACGTTCTCAATATTAATCTGATTGCTAAATTCTTTCTGCTCCTTTTTCCATTTCTTCCATTCTTCCTTTCGCTTTTTGGTCAGCAGTTTTTCTTTACTAAAACCGTTGTCCAAAGCAAATTTTAATGCACCTTTTCCACTCAACATTACGTGGGGCGTTTTCTCCATAACCAAGCGGGCAACAGAAACAGGGTGTACAATGTGCTCGAGATACGTTACGCTTCCCGCACGACCTTTTTCGTCCATAATACAGGCATCCAAAGTTACTTTTCCACTTGCATCAGGGATGCCGCCTTTCCCAACCGTTATCACATTCGGATCACCTTCAGGAACCCGCACACCTGCCTCCACTGCATCGAGTGAATGGCCGCCGGATTCCAGAATTTCCCATGCTGCCTCGTTTGCAGGCATTCCATGATTCCATGTGGAAATTACAACAGGAAACTTTGAAGCACTTTGAAGTACTGAATTTGAAAATACCTTGGAATTTAAACCGGCTCCCGTTACAACCAATGTACTTTTTGCAATAAACGAACGACGTGAAATCATGACAATCAGGTTTTACAATTATTTTGTTGAAAGAAAACAAAATTAACTCCAAATAACAAACACAAGTGTCAGCTCAAAATGATTTCAGGAGTGTTATTCGTGTGAGAAATACTCGAGTGTCTTTCTGTAATTTGAAAACACAACTGCCCTGGAAATAAAACCTAAATACTTGCCATCATCAATAACGGCCAAATTATAACGGTTTGATGTTTCAAACTTTTTAGCAACAGTTTCCATTGAGTCGCTTGACGAAATGTAAAACTCCGGCATAAACATTAAATCCTTTACCATCACCTTGTCGTAAAGATCGGGTTCAAAAATAAGGTTTTTAACTTTCGAGAGTTTTAGCATTCCTTTCAGGTAGCCATCCTTATCAACAATTGGGAAGAGGTTTCTATCCGATTTTGAAACTGCTTTTACCAGGTCTCTTAAACTGGCATCCGGTGAAAGAATTTCAAAATCATTTTCGATCAGATTTTTCAAATCCATTGAGCGAAGAACAGCCTTATCTTTGTGATGGGTGATTAATTCGCCGGTTTGAGCCAATCGTTTTGTATAAATTGAATGAGGTTCGAAACGCATTATTGTTACGTAGGCTACCGTTGAAGTTATCAGTAACGGAATAAACATGCCATAGCCACCCGTTATTTCAGCTGTAAGGAAAATTCCGGTAAGCGGTGCATGCATCACCGCAGCCATCATTCCGGCCATTCCGGCTAATGCAAAATTGTTTTCAGGCACCCCCAATTCAAATACTGTATTTAAAAGCTTAACCAAAAAATATCCGGCAATTGCACCCGTAAAAAGTGTTGGCGCAAAAATTCCGCCATTTCCACCGGCACCTGTAGTTGCAGCAGTTGCGGCAACTTTAAATAACAAAATACCACCAATTACAATTAAAATAGCATATGGATTATCTTTCCATTGTTCAAACAAGGAGTTGTTTAATAATTCTGCTCCCTGGTTATTAAAAACATCGCTGATACTGTCGTATCCTTCTCCCCAAAGCGGTGGAAAAATATAAATCAGAATACCTAAAATAAAAGCTCCGATTAAAGCTCTCCAAAACCAATTTTTAATTCCGGAGAAACGACTTTCGAGAAACATGGAAGTACGGGTAAAGTAGAAGCCAAGTAATCCGGTAAAAATACCAACCAGAATATAAATCCAGATGTAATGGATATCAAACGGAGCCACAGCAGTAAATCGAAGTAATACTGCATCGCCCATAAAAAAATACGACAATACAGTTGCTGTAACAGATGATATTAGTAAGGGAATTAAAAAAGCCATGGTTAAGTCGATCATTAATACTTCCAGCGTAAAAACGATACCTGCCATGGGTGCATTAAAAATTCCTGCAATTGCTCCGGCAGAACCACAGGCAACCATTAAAGTGATGTATTTATATCTTAATTTAAAAATCCGTGCCAGGTTCGATCCGATTGAAGCACCGGTTAGCACAATTGGGGCCTCTGCTCCTACTGATCCTCCAAAACCAATGGTCAACGAACTCGCAATCATTGAAGAATAATTATTGTGTGGCTTTATCTTACTTCCTTTACGCGAAATGGCAAAAAGAATTTTTGAAACTCCATGTCCGATATTATCGCGAATAATATATTTTACAAAAAGAACAGTAAGCAAAATTCCAATAAACGGATACAGCAAATACAAATAACTAAATCCATCGACATAAATTAATGTGGTTAATTCTTTTGCTACAAAATGAATCAGATTTTTAAGTAACAAAGCTGCCAAACCACTAAAAATGCCAACAATAAAGCTCAGTAAATACAAGAAATTGCGTTCCGATATAGAAGCAATTCTCCAGGCAACCAGCCTGTTTAACAGGTCTTTTGGACCATTAATAAAAAAACGTTTAAACATGGGAAACATCAATAATTTGTTTTCGGTACCTGGTAAATGCTTTTGCTCTTGAAATAAAACCAATGTACTTACCATCTTCAATTACAGCCAGGTTATATCTTCCTGAGGATTCAAATTTATTGGCAACAACTTCCATGTTGTCATTGGGGTCGATATGATATTCAGGCATATACATCAACTCACTTATTTTTACTTTATCGTACAATTCATGATTAAAAATCATCTCTCTTACATCATCCATTTTTAACATCCCCACCATGGTTCCATCTTTCTCAACAACAGGAAACAGATTTCGATGATTTCGCGAAATAGCGACGGTTAAGTCTCTTAGAGTGGCATCAGGCGAAAGAATCTCAAAATCGGTTTCTATCAATTTCTTCACTTCCATCATTTGTAAAACATTGGCATCTTTATCGTGTGTAAGCAGCTCATTTCTGCGTGCAAGCTGAATGTGATAAACCGAATTTGGAGTAAAGGCACGTACTATCAGATATGCAAAAGTAGCTGTAATCATTAACGGAACAAACAATTGGTAACCTCCTGAAATATCTGCAATAAGGAAAATACCCGTTAGCGGAGCATGAAGCACTCCTGCAATAAGACCAGCCATTCCGATGAGTGCAAAATTGTGCGTACTTATGTGTCGAATACCGGTCCAGTTTACAAGTTGGGCGAAAAGCATTCCGGTATTTACGCCCATAAAAAGAGTAGGTGCGAAAATGCCTCCAACCCCCCCGGCTCCAAAAGTTAATGATGTGGCCACAATTTTCAACAAAATAACTGCGGCTAAAAGTACCAGGGCTACCCAAAGTTCTTCGTGAAATGAATAAAAAATACTATTGTCGAAAAGGTAGTGCACGTTACCTGCCAAACACTCATTAATTGCTTCGTACCCTTCGCCGTATAACGAAGGAAAAAGAAAAATTAAAATCCCCAATCCTACTCCACCAACTACCAAACGAATCTTGTTGTTTTTTAATTTATCAAACTGTTCGCCAAAAAACATATACATTTTGGTGAAATACACCGAAACAAAACCGCTTGCAATCCCCAATAAAATATAGTAGGGTAAATCTTCCAGAGCAAATGTTTCGATCACTTCAAACGGATACAAAACATCTTGTCCTAAAAAGAAGTAAGAAGTAACAACTGCCGATGCCGATGCAAGTAACAGTGGCACCAGCGAAAATACGGTCAGGTCGATCATAATTACTTCAACAGCAAATACGATTGCAGCGATGGGCGCCTTAAAAATGGCAGCCATAGCTCCTGCGCACGCACAGGCCAACATTAATATTGTATTCTTATAATTTAAACGAAATCCACGCGCCAGCCACGATCCCCAGGCTGTCCCTGTGGCAACAGTTGGTCCTTCCAGTCCCACCGATCCGCCAAAACCTACGGTAAGCGAACTGGTTATTACCGACGAATACAAATTATGATTGCTAACTTTCCCTTTGCGTTTTGAAATACTGTGCAGCACGTTGGGAATACCGTGTCTTACTTCTGATCGGACAACATATTTCACAACTAAAATAGCCAGGAAAATACCTACAACCGGAAGCGCAAAATAAAGGTAGTTTACCACCTCATTGGATACCACCAAAGAATTTACCATACGTTGCGTGAGCCAAACGGTATTTTTTATTATCACAGCGGCTACACCTGCCAGTACACCAACAATTATACTCAGAATTGTTATAAATCCGCGTTCGCTTAAATGATGCAAACGCCATCGGTGCAACCTTGCTAATATATGCAAACTACTACTGCTCATACAAACCGTAAAAGTAACAATTAGCGAGCTTCATTAACACTTTTTAAGAACTAAATCAGGAAAGTTTTTGTTTAATTTATAAATCTATAATGTAGTTTGTTGCAGAAAAGAAGAACATGACTGGCTTAAAAATTAAAATAACAGGAATAAACGGCTACTTAGGCCAACTTATTTCGCAAAAGCTACTTGATAATCAGCACCTTGTGTCAGGTGTAAAACGTGAGTTGTTATACGGCGATCCTGCAGAGCTGCAAAATGAAATAAAAGAATGTGATGTACTTATCAACCTGGCCGGCGCACCTATTTTACAAAGGTGGACATCAAAAAACAAACAACTAATTTACGACAGCCGAATTACATCAACTTTAAACCTTGTTGAAGCGGTAAACCAAATGAAACCTGAAGAACGACCGCTAAAGTTCATTTCTGCTTCAGCCATCGGTATTTATAAATCAGGGAAAATTCATACTGAAAAAAGTACGGATTTTGATACCGGGTTTGTGGGTAAAGTTGTTCTTGATTGGGAAAAATCATTAAACAAACTTCCGCGCACAGTTCAGCAAAATATTTTCCGGATTGGTTTGGTTTTGGGAAAAAATGCAAAAACCATTACCAACTTATTGTTGCCATTTAAATTGGGCTTAGGAGGAAAAATAGCATCAGGAAATCAACCTTTCCCATTCATTCACGAACTGGATTTGGTAAATGCTTTTGTATGGGCTGTTGAGGAATGCTCAGCAAGTAAAACTTTTAATCTGGTAGCTCCACAGAACATAAACAACCAAGATTTTACCAAAGCACTGGCAAAATCGCTTCATCGGCCGGCAATTTTTCCTATTCCTGAAATTCTACTGAAACTGATATTTGGAAAAGCAGCAATTCTTTTAACACATGGCCCAGCTGTGATACCGGAAGCTCTTTTAGAAAATAATTTTGAATTTAACTTCCCAACCATTGAATCGGCACTTTCTGAAATTATTGTATAAAAAAACCTCCTGTCAATCGACAGAAGGTTTTTAATATATATAACTAAGTTAATATTAGTCAAGTTGAGGACCAGCAGCAACCAATGCTTTTCCTTCTGCATTATCAGTATATTTCACAAAGTTTTTGATAAAACGTCCACCAAGGTCAGCAGCTTTAGTATTCCAGTCAGCAACGTCTGCATAAGTATCACGTGGGTCAAGAACTTTTGTATCAACACCTTTCAATTCAGTTGGAATTTCCAAGTTAAATACAGGAAGGTTTTTTGTTGGAGCACCTTCGATAGAACCATCAAGGATTGCAGTAATAATACCACGAGTATCTTTAATCGAGATACGTTTTCCTGTTCCGTTCCATCCGGTGTTTACCAAGTAAGCCTCAGCACCGTGCTCTTCCATTTTTTTCACTAATTCCTGTCCATATCTGGTTGGATGAAGTGAAAGGAAAGCTGCACCAAAACAAGCTGAGAAAGTAGGCTGTGGAGTAGTAACACCACGCTCAGTACCCGCTAATTTTGCAGTAAATCCACTCAAGAAGTGGTATTGAGTTTGCTCCTTAGTTAATTTAGCTACCGGAGGCAATACACCAAAAGCATCAGCAGTTAAGAAAATAACTTTGTTTGCGTGACCTGCTTTTGAAACTGGCTTAACAATATTTTCGATGTGGTTAATTGGATAAGAAACACGAGTATTTGCTGGTCCCGAATTAAAGTCGATTTTACCATCAGCATCAACAGTTACGTTCTCTAAAAGAGCGTTACGTTTAATTGCACCATAAATTTCTGGCTCTGCATCTTTATCTAAGTTGATAGTTTTTGCATAACATCCACCTTCGAAGTTGAATACACCATCATCATCCCAACCGTGCTCATCGTCACCAATTAACTGACGATTTGGATCAGTTGAAAGGGTAGTTTTACCTGTACCTGAAAGACCGAAGAAAATAGCAGTATCGCCATCTTTACCAACGTTGGCCGAGCAGTGCATTGATGCCATTCCTGCTTTTGGCAAGTAGTAGTTCATCATTGCGAACATACCTTTTTTCATCTCACCACCGTACCAGCTTCCACCAATAACCTGCATTTTTTCTTTAAGGTTGAATACAGTATAAACTTCAGAGTTCATTCCAAATTCTTGCCAACGATCATTCGAAGTTTTCGAACCGTTCATAGCAACAAAATCAGGCTCACCGTAGTTTTCCAATTCTTCTGCTGTTGGACGAATAAACATGTTTTTCACAAAATGTGCTTGCCATGCAACTTCCATGATGAAACGAATTTTCAAACGAGAATTTTCGTTAGCACCTAAGAAAGTATCCATAACATACAATTTCTTTCCAGAAAGTTGTTTTGTTGTAATTTCTTTTAAGTATGACCAAGCTTCTTCTGAAACTTTTTTGTTATCGTTTGGAGACTCAGGAGAAGTCCACCAAATATCACTTGACTCTTCGTTTTCAACGATGAATTTGTCCTTAGGAGAACGACCTGTGAACTCACCAGTCATAACGTTAACCGCGTCAAGCTCTGTTAACTGACCTTTTTCGAATCCTTCCAAAGCAGGATTCATTTCTTCTTCATAAAGTTTCTCGTATGAAGGGTTGTGGATAATTTCCTGTACGTCTACAATACCGTACTTGCTTAAATCTAAATTTGCCATAACTACCTAATAATTAACTTAATAATACAATTTTTCTTCTACGTAAATCGGTTGACAAAAATAACTTTTTTTTCCAATCGCCTATGCCCTTCACAGCCTTTTAGCCTGTTTTTGATTGCAATTAAACATTATCTTAACAATGGAATTTTTCTTTATTTACTTCAAGAAATATCCAAATCGTTAATAAAAAAGAGCATTGCAATAATGTATTACAATGCTCTAATTAAGTATTCTATTTGTAAAATTAGGATCTGGGATGGAATTGATGAATAGTACTTCGCAGATAGTCTTTATCTAAATGAGTATAAATTTCGGTAGTAAGAATAGACTCATGACCAAGCATTTCTTGTACTGCTCGTAAATCTGCTCCTCCATTAATTAAATGGGTTGCAAAGGAGTGCCTAAAAGTATGCGGACTAATTTTTTTATCGAGATTTACTTTTTCAGCCAGGTTTTTTATGATTGTAAAAATCATTACCCTGCTTAATTTACGTCCCCTTCGATTCAGAAACAATACATTTTCGCTGTCCTTGTTGACACGTAACGTTTTCCTGTATTTATTTAAATACTTATTAATTTCTTCAATTGCCCTGCCACTAACCGGCACCAATCTTTCTTTATCTGCTTTGCCTTCTACTTTTATAAAACCTTGCTCAAAAAACAAATTCGTAATTTTTAAATTAACCAATTCTGACACACGTAATCCACAACTGTAAAGTGTTTCCAGCATTGCTTTATTACGTTGCCCTTCCGCTTTGCTTAAATCAATGGCTTCAATCAACGTGTCAATCTCCTCCATCGAAAGAATATCAGGTAATTTCCGACCAATTTTAGGAGATTCAAGCAAAGCGGTAGGATCGCTCGTAATATCCCCTTCGATAAGCAAGTATTTATAAAATGATTTTATACCTGAAATTGTTCTGGCTTGCGTTCTTGGACTTACTCCGCGATCGTTTAACCATTCTACAAAACTTTTTAAATGATCGAGTTTTACCTTATCCGGTGCAAGCCCTTTGTATTTGTTTTCGAAAAAAACAACTAGTTTGTTTATATCATTAATATAAGCAGCAATTGAGTTTTGCGACAAGGACTTTTCCAGTTTTAAATAATTCTCGTAACCTTTTTTACTATCCTCCCATTTCATAATCTACCAAATTAAAGTTAATTTTAAAGTCTGTTTAAAATACTCTGGTTTTCATAATTTCAGTAGTATTAACTATTTTAATAAAATTAATTACGTTGTGTTCTATATAAAGTTACTATAAAATAAATTAAAATCGAAATAAATGAAGATATTGATTATCAATGGCCCTAATTTAAACTTACTTGGCGTTCGCGAAAAATCCATCTATGGATCGGAGAATTTTGAAAGCTATTTCGAACAATTGAAAAAAGAATTTCCAGCTATTGAGTTTACATATTATCAATCAAATGTTGAAGGTGAACTTATTAATAAATTACACGAAAATGGGTTTAGCCTGGATGGAATTATAATCAATGCCGGTGCATATACACACACTTCGGTTGCCATACGTGATGCCATTGCAGGAATTAATTCTCCCGTAATTGAGGTCCACATTTCTAATACATTAACACGTGAAGATTTCAGACATAAATCCATTATTGGACCGGTTTGTAAAGGCTGTATTATGGGCTTTGGATTACAATCGTATCGATTAGCTGTGCAAAGTTTCGTAAATTGAACGGAATTGTTTTAAATGGTTTCTTAAATTTAATTTCAGATTAATAAATATTTAAGCAAATAACCGACATTTATTCTACATTTGCGCCCTTAAAAATTTACAGGAATGAGACAGACCAAAATTGTAGCAACAATATCAGATCAAAGATGCGATGTTAGTTTCATCAAAGCTTTGTATGATGCAGGGATGAATGTGGCCCGATTAAATACTGCACATATTTCAACTGAAACTGGTAAGATGATGATCGATAACATCCGCACAGTATCAGATAAAATTGCGATTTTGATTGACACCAAAGGGCCGGAAATAAGAACGTGTCAAACATTGTCGGACACGGTACTTGAGGAAGGAGAATTAGTTACATTATCGTATGCGACAACAGCGATTGAGGGTGTAAAAAATATATGTGTTAATTACAAAGGCTTTGTTAACGATTTAAAGGTAGGAGCTAAAATTCTTATCGACGATGGAGATATTGGTTTCGAGGTGGTGGAAAAACACCTAAAATATCTTGTTTGCAAAGTGGGCAATTCGGGCGTAGTTAAAAAGCGTAAAAGTATTAATGTACCGGGAATTGAAATTAAACTTCCGTCGTTGACCGCACGCGACATAGAATTTATTGAATTTGCCATTGAACAGGAAATCGACTTTATTGCACACTCTTTTGTTCGTAATAAGGCAGATGTTCTTGAGGTTCAAAAAGTATTGGACAAACAAAACAGCCCAATAAAAATTATTTCGAAAATTGAGAACGTTGAAGGAGTTGACAATATTGACAAAATATTGGAAGTTTCTTACGGTATAATGGTAGCACGTGGCGATTTAGGGATTGAACTTCCGGAAGAACGTATACCTGCAGTACAACGTCAATTGGTTCGTCGTGCTATTTTTCATCAAAAACCGGTAATTGTAGCCACGCAAATGCTACATACCATGATTGAGCACCCTCGCCCAACACGTGCCGAAGTAAGTGATGTGGCAAGTGCCATTTATATTGGAACCGATGCGATTATGCTAAGCGGTGAAACAGCTTACGGAAAATACCCTGTTGAAGCTGTTAAAACAATGGCAAACATTGCACGTGAAGTAGAACCTGACCGTGATAAAAGAGAATTAACCATTCCTCTTAAAACAGATATTCCGGCTTACTTAGCGCAATCGGCTATTCGTGCAGCTCGCGAATTAAAACCAGATGCAGTAGTTACCACTACTACTACCGGTAAAACAGGTCGCTATCTGGCCGCACACCGTTCTTTCTTCCCTGTGTTTATTAAATGTCATTCACATCGTGTAGTACGCGAAATGGCCTTATCGTTCGGGGTACATCCATCATACCTGGAAACCAAAAAGAACAAAATGAAGATTCAAAAAGCCGCTATTCAGGAGTTGGTGAATGAGGGTGTTATTGCAATGGATGATTTGGTTATTTACATTGGTGGAAGATTTGGAGAAGATTCAGGAGCTTCGTTTCTTGAGATCTCTACAGCCGATAAATTATTTTTAAAACCAAAAGATTTATAATAATTATATCTACGTAAATCAAAATCCTCGTCGTACCAACGGCGGGGATTTTTTATGTCAAAAAAATACCCTGTCTGTAACAGACAAGGTATTTTGTATCGTATTCGTTTTACTTGATTTTATCTAAAGTCAATTACTTCCACATCGGCATGCTTCGATTGATTGAATACAAAGTCGGTATCAGGGAAATCTTTATCAGTCTCCATCTTTTTAACAACAATACCATACAAATTACCATCGGTTCCGTACAAAGTCGCTTCATGTATCATCATGGAAGCTTTATCAATCGTAACTTCTATTTTTGAAACTTCGTATTCTTCCGAATCCGGAAACAGATCAATTCGGAAAAGGGTTTTATCACCTGACTTTTTCTCTTCCACAAACTCCGAGCGAAATCCTTTTTCATAAATTGTAAAAATGGATGACGGATCCATCAGTTCACTACTTTCATCGTCAAGATTTGAAATGGTTACCTGGTTGCCTTCTTTCATATAATTCCAAAGTGTAGTACCATCTGAAAATACTTCCACTCCAACACCCGGAAGTTGAACACAGTACTTTTGACCTTTTAATTTAATCGTACCTTCATTTTTTTCATCAATTTCCATTTCTTCATTTTCCATCGAGAAAATAAAACTGGCCGAAAAACTCTTATACGTTTTTGTTTTAGCACTTACTTCGTCTAAAATCTGTTTGGCTTTTGTGTCCTGAGCCCAAATTACATTTACTGCAATTAAGGCTGCTATAATTAAAATTGTTCTTTTCATCTTTCTATTTTGCTTACAAACTATTCAATAACTGTTCCAAAGTATATTCTTCCTGAATAAGTACCTGTCGGGCTTTGCTACCTTCGCTTGGTCCGACAATTCCTGCTGCTTCCAGTTGATCCATCAAACGTCCGGCACGGTTGTACCCGATCGAGAATTTACGCTGTATCATCGAGGTAGATCCCATTTGGTTAAGAACCACAATTCGTGCGGCGTCATCAAATAGTTCATCTCTGTTTCTTAAATCAACGTCGCCCGGACCAATTTCATCATCACCCACGTACTCAGGCAACAAAAATGCAGTTGGATAACCACGTTGTTCAGAAATGTATTTTACAATATTTTCAACTTCGGGTGTATCAACAAAAGCACACTGTACACGGGTTAATTCACTTCCCGATGCAATGAGCATATCTCCCCTACCAATCAACTGATTCGCTCCCGGCGTATCTAAAATAGTGCGTGAGTCGATCATCGATGCTACCTTAAACGCAATTCGCGCAGGGAAGTTCGCTTTTATAACTCCGGTAATAATATTTGTAGAAGGTCGCTGAGTGGCAATTACCATGTGAATACCAACTGCACGTGCCAGCTGTGCTATTCTTGCAATCGGCAATTCAATTTCCTTCCCGGCCGTCATTATTAAATCGGCAAACTCGTCGATAACAACAACAATATAAGGCATAAATTTGTGTCCTTTTTCAGGATTCAATTTACGGCTGATAAATTTCCGGTTGTATTCTTTAATATTTCGTGCCTGAGCCGCCTTTAACAAATCGTAACGGGCATCCATTTCAATATTAACCGAGTTCAGTGTATTTTTTACTTTCTGAATATCTGTAATTACAGGCTCTTCAGCGTCAGGCAATTTAGCCAGGTAATGTTTCTCGAGAACCGAATAAATGTTAAGCTCTACTTTTTTCGGATCGATAAAAACAAACTTTAACTGCGCCGGATGTTTTTTGTACAGCAACGAAGTAATAATGGCATTTATACCAACCGATTTACCCTGACCCGTTGCACCTGCCACCAAAATGTGCGGCATCTTTACCAGGTCGAACAGATACGTCTCGTTCGAAATTGTTTTTCCCAAAGCCACAGGCAATTCGGCTGTTGTCTCCTGGAATTTTTTCGAACGTACAATTGAATGCATCGAAACCGTTTCAGGATGCTGATTTGGCACCTCAATACCAATGGTTCCGCGTCCCGGAATTGGTGCAATAATACGAATTCCCAGTGCTGCCAAACTTAATGCAATATCGTCTTCCAGGTTTTTAATTTTTGAAATCCGAACTCCCGGAGCCGGCACAATTTCGTACAAGGTAATGGTTGGACCAATTGTAGCCCGTATTTTTGTAATTTCGATTTTGTAATGGCGAAGGGTTTCAACAATCTTGTTTTTGTTGGCTACCAACTCATCGTTTTTAACCTCGGCATTTCCAAATTTATGGTCTTCCAGCAAATCGAGTGTCGGAAATTTAAAATTAGACAAATCAAGTGTCGGATCGTAATCTTCCAATTGTTCTGGCTGAACATTATCCGATTCTTCTTCAACCAGCTTTGGCTTAACCAGCAACTTCAAATCCTCTTCTTCATCATCAGTTTCATCTTCCGTAGTTTCTTCCGGCTCTTCTTCCGGAACTTCTATCTCAAGCTCGTCATCCAACAATGGAGTTTCAGCATCATCAACAGAATCGGGTTCAAAAATTGCCCGAACTACGTCATCATCTTCAATTACTTTGGTAATCGCATCGTCTGCAACCGGAATTTCATTTGCGGTTTCGTTTGATGGATCATCCATTTCGGCATCATCCTCTTCATCGGAAATTTCTCTGGGCTTCCGTTTGAAAACACCCATAATTAAAGAATAGGCTTTATCGAAACGAATAATTACAATTGTTAATCCTGAAATAAAAAGCAAAAACACCAAGCCAACCACACCAATCAAGGAACGCAGCCAGTTGCTTAAAATAAAACCGTAATGGCCTCCCCAGTATATAAACGACCCGGCAGTGCTTTTATTAAAAAACAACCCGAATGCAATTGATAACCAGAGAATAGTAACAATACTATAAATTAAACTCTTTCGGTATTTTGTGATTGTTGTTCCAAGTATTTTTAAACCGGTAAGCGCCAGTATGTAAATAAACAGAAACGAGGCAATTCCAAATCCACGGTTAATAACAACCTCCGAAACCAAAGCCCCCAGTTTCATTCCCATGTTTTTGGCATTCACGTTCGAGTTAAATAAAAACTCTCTCCAACTTGAATCCATTATACTTTGATCGGCAGCACCATAAAACAAAAACGAAACAAAAGAAATAAGCAAGTAAGCTGCTATCAGCAACAACAGCACGCCAAAAATGAAAATGGCCTTTTCATTTTTAAAAATGGAGGTGCGCTTAGTAGTTGGTTTCTTTTTTGGTTTTACTGGCTTCTTTTTACGTTTAAATGCCATCCGGATTTTTTTAAATTGAACGCAAATTTAACTAAAAAAAATTAGCTTGCCACTCATACTTTCATTCATTCCACAAAATCATATTAAGAACAAACTGTTAACAAAACCATCCCAAAATATTTTAAACTGAAAGTTTTAAATCAACCTGTTTTACGAATTAAAAAAAAGGTATAAAAAGTGTGTTTTACAATAGCTATAATTCGTTAAAATGCAATGCATTAACATTTCTTTTTTTCGTTTGAATTTATATGTTTGTTAACGAACGAAATGTAGGAACAAAAACGTATGAAAAAGAAATTGGCCGTTATTGCATTGGGCGGAAACGCCATACTTCGTGGCAATGAAGCAGGAACAATTGTTCAGCAGGAAAAAAACGTAACTGATACGCTTGAGAACCTGGTGCATTTGATTAAACAGGGATACGAAATTGTAATTACACACGGTAACGGACCGCAGGTGGGAAACATATTAATGCGCAACGATGCAGGCGAACAATTGTACAACATTGCACCCATGCCACTAAACATTTGTGTTGCCGATTCGCAGGGTGGAATAGGATTTATGATTGAACGAATGATGCGTAATGTTTTAAACAAACACGGCATTCAAAAGAATGTTATTTCCATGGTTACGCTGGTTGAGATCAGCAAAGATGATCCGGCGTTTCAAAATCCGTCGAAACGTGTCGGGAAAGTCTACAACCAGCAGGAAGCAGAAAGACTTACAAAAGAAAAGAAATGGATTTTTAAAACGTCATCGAAAACTCCAAACGGATTCAGAAGAGTAGTCCCCTCGCCAGTTCCCAAGAGTATTGTCAACCGCGAAATAATTGAACAACTTACAGAAAACGGCAACATTGTTATTGCTGCCGGCGGTGGCGGAATTCCGGTGTATTACGACGAAAACAACGACGTAAGAACCCTTGATGCAGTAATTGACAAAGACATGGCTTCGAGCTTGCTTGCCACAAATATTAAGGCCGACGAACTCTACATACTCACCGATGTTTCATTTATTTACAAAGACTTTGGACTTGAAACCCAGGAGAAACTGGAATTTTTGGATTACAACGATACTTTGAAACACCTTGAAAATGGTACCTTTGCTGAAGGCACAATGGAACCAAAAATAAGAGCCTGCCTTAATTTTATTAAAAACGGAGGGAGCAAGAGTGTAATTACAGAAGCAACCAAACTGGAAGATAAAAGTTACGGTTCAAAAATTACAATGAACTACGAATAAAGAAAGTTGGCAGTTGCAGTCACAGTAAACAATTTAACAATTTGTCAATTTATCAATTTAACAGTTTATCAATTTAGCAATTTAAGTACAACAAATAATCAAACATCATGGCATTCAATTTAAAAAACAGGAACTTTCTAAAACTCCTCGATTTCTCAACAAAAGAAATTAACTTTTTATTGGAACTGGCAGAATCGTTGAAAAAAGCAAAATATGCGGGTACCGAACAAGCTCAATTAACAGGTAAAAACATTGCCTTGATCTTCGAAAAAGCATCAACACGCACGCGTTGCGCATTTGAAGTGGCAGCGTATGACCAGGGAGCTAAAGTTACCTATCTTGGGCCTTCAGGTTCCCAAATCGGACAAAAGGAGTCGATGAAAGACACGGCCCGTGTTTTAGGCCGAATGTATGACGGGATTGAATACCGTGGTTTTGGACAAGACATTGTTGAAGAATTGGGTAAATATGCAGGTGTACCGGTGTGGAATGGTTTAACCAACGAATTTCATCCCACACAGATTTTAGCCGATTTTTTAACCATGAAAGAACATTCGAACAAGCCACTTTCAGAAATTAAATTTTGCTATCTGGGCGATGCCCGCAACAACATGGGAAATTCGTTAATGGTTGGAGCAGCCAAACTGGGAATGGATTTTAGGGCCGCAGCACCGGCAGAATGCCAACCTGCAAACGATTTGCAAAACCAGTGCCGCGAAATTGCGGCTCAAAACGGAGGCAAAATTTTAATAACTGACAATGTTGAAGAAGCTGTTAAGAACTGCGACTTTTTATATACCGATGTGTGGGTTTCGATGGGCGAACCAGACGAAGTTTGGGCCGAACGAATAAAACAATTACTCCCCTACCAGGTAAATCAAAAAACAATGAATCTTACCGGAAATCCAGACGTTAAATTTCTTCATTGTCTGCCCGCCTTCCACAACCGCGAAACAAAAGTTGGTGAAGAAATTTTCAAAAAATTTGGAATTGAAGCCATGGAAGTTTCGGAGGATGTATTTGAAAGCGAAGCTTCCATTGTTTTCGACGAAGCAGAAAACCGAATGCACACCATTAAAGCTGTTATGGTTGCTACACTGGCCTAGCGCACATAGTTTTGTTTATTAATACGGAATTTTGAAAAAGCACTTTCTAATGTTTAGGAGGTGCTTTATTTTATTCCGCTGACAGCTTTTAACTCCTTTACTAAAACACAAGTCGACAGGCACCAATCAGTGTAGAAAAAATTTGCCTGCGCCAACACAAAAATCAGGTTTTCAAACCTTTCACATTTACCTCTTGCTGCAAACTTATTCCAATAATATTCAAGCAATTTTCTATTTTTACCGGTCGAAACGAGGTAGTTAAATAAAATTCTCGTTATTTGTATTTTTGAGACAGCGACAAAAATTAGGGGATAATCAAATGAGAACAGGTGTAGAAAAGAGATTGGTGTGGTTTTTTGTAGTGGTATTGTCACTGATGCTTAAATCGGTTTCGAATGGTGCTGTGACTTCCGAAATCAGTTTCGATATTTTTTCTCAGGAAGACGGATTGCCCAATAATCAAATTCAGTGCATTTTTCAGGATTCGAAAGGCTGGATGTGGATTGGCACCAGCCAGGGATTAAGTCGTTTTGATGGTTACAACTTTGTAAACTTCACTCCAAATCCAGGCGACAGTGCGAGTTTAAAAGGCAACCTGGTACGTGTTATTAAAGAAGATTTAAACGGAAATTTATTAGTGGGTACCGAAAGCGGCGGACTCAATATTTTCGACAGAGATAAAGAAAAATTCTATCATCCATTTTTCAACCACCCTGAATACCAAAACAACAGTATTTCAGTAAACGACATTCAACAAGATGAAAACGGAACCATTTGGATGGGGACCGATTTTAACGTTTTAATGCTTGATACCTTAGGAAATATTACAGTACTTAATCCGATTAGTTCAAATCCGGATTTAAAATTTGAAGGGAATTTTGTTCGGGAATTGCAATTCGACAATGCAGGGAACCTTTGGATAGGGACAAATACCGGAGTCTACATTTACAATCCCAAAAACAATATACTGGATTCATTTACTCTTCCATTTCAAAAAAATCAAAATAAAGAAATTTGGGAACTTTATATGGATGATGAAGGTTTGATGTGGATTGGAACCTATTCGGCTGGATTATTTTTAGTGAGCCCGCTGGATTATTCAGTAAAAAAATTAAAGCTCGAACCTGAAGTTGAACGTTCGGAAACAGTAAAAACCATTTCGAAAGGTTTTTTTGGTGAATATTGGATCGGAACCCGCGGTGGCTTCTACAAATACAAAAAAGGGGAAGGAATTACCGGCTATTTCAGACACAACGAAAACGATCCGAGAAGTTTATCAAACACTTCCGTACTTTCCATTTTTCATGATGCACGCGGCGAAACCTGGATTGGTACGCGCGGTGGTTTAAATTTACTGGCAAAAAGAAAACAGGTTTTTCACAACTACAGCGCCCTGCCTGGCGAAAACAACTATTTAAACAGCAGCATTGTTTATGCATTCTGGATTGACGAAAAAGACAATATCTGGATTGGAACAGAAGACGGAGGCATAAATATTTACGATCCAAAATCGGGTACCTACCAATATTTAATGTATGAGGAGAACAATAAAAATACCATTTCAAAGAATTGTATTAAAGCCTTTCTCGATGATGGCAAAGGAAATTTATGGGTGGGTTCTTTTTTAGGTGGTATCGATATTATTAACCTGAAAACAAAACAAATAAAACATTTCCAGCACAATCCCGACGATCCGAATAGTTTATCAGACAATCGTGTGTGGGACATAGCAATGGACAATGATGGTGAAATTTGGGTTGCAAGTGCCTCGGGTATTGATAAATTTGATTCAGAAACAAATACATTCAGGCACCAGAAAAAAATCAACGGTTCGGTAGGAGTTTCGTGGCTGGAATTTGATTCGCAAAACAATCTTTGGGCAGGAAGTATGGATGATGTGGTCGTTTTCAATAAAAATAAACAAACCACCAAACGATTCCCTGAGCATTCCCGAACCATGTTTGAAGATTCTAAAAACAGGATATGGATTGCAACCAACGATAAGGGAATAGCTTTATATTCGCCATTTACCGGTCCGATAAGCTACTACAACGAAAGCGATGGACTGGCAAACAATCACGCACTATGTATTTTAGAAGACGACGATAATTACCTATGGATCAGCACAAACAACGGTTTATCGAAACTAGACATTGAGAACAATTACTTTCAAAATTTTACAAACAAAGATGGATTAAGCAACAATCAGTTTTGTTATGGAGCTGCCTACAAAACAAAATCCGGCGACTTGCTTTTTGGATCCATATCCGGATTTAATCGATTTAATCCGTCCGAGATTATCTCTGTCGACAACGACGTACCTCTTGTTTTTACTGATTTCAAAATTCTGTACAAATCGGTTGAAATTGGAAATGATAAAAAATCGGTACTTCAAAAAAGTATTTCAGAAACCGATCACCTGATACTCAATTACGATCAGAATATTTTCACCCTCGAATTTGCTGCATTAAACTATGTAAACAGCAATAAAAACATGTACACTTATCGATTGGAAGGATTTAGCGAAGAATGGAACGATCCCAGCATCAACCGTTCGGCTACCTATACCAATTTAAATCCGGGCGATTATGTATTACATGTAAAACGGGTAGTTCCGGGGAATCCGGAAGGAGGAAAAGAATTGCAGCTATACATTACAGTACTTCCGCCATTTTGGAAAACGAAATGGTTTTTAACGCTGCTTATTTTATTTATTATTGGTTTGATTTATACCCTGGTTCATTTTTTCATCAATCGCGAAAAAATTAAAAGCCAGCTGGTTGTTGAACGACTTAATGCGCGTAAACTGCATGAGCTGGATATGTTAAAGCTGAAATTCTTCACCAACATTTCGCACGAAATCAGAACTCCTTTAACCTTAATACTTGGGCCTTTAAACAAGCTATTGAAAAACGAGGCTAGTCCTGCAGAAGTGAAAGAAAACCTGCAATTAATGCACCGAAATGCAAACAATCTCGATCGTTTAATAAATCAGTTACTCGATTTTAGAAAATTACAAACCGGCAATTTAAAACTTAATTTAACCGAAGCCGATATTGTACGTTTTATTGAAACACTGGTACATTCGTTTAACGATTTTGCAGATGAAAAACAGATACAATTAAAATTTACCACTTTAAAAAAGAAATTAACTGCGGTTTTCGATCACGATAAAATTGAAAAAATCATCAACAACCTGCTTTCAAATGCCTTTAAATTTACGGCTCCCGGAGGTTCGGTTTCTGTAACGCTTTCGCTTGTTTTTAACTCCGAAGACGATGATTTTCACAACACAAGCAAAGACAAACAATTTATTGAAATTACAGTTAAAGACACAGGCCGGGGAATTCCGCCGCAGAACATAAAAAAAATATTCAACCGCTTTTTTCAGTCTGATGAAGAAGATGGAAACTCAGGCGCCGGTATTGGATTGGCACTTGTTAAGGAATTGGTGAAACTGCACAAAGGCGAAATTTTTGTAAGCAGTAAAACCGGCATGGGAACTAAATTTACAATTCGAATACCGTACTTAGCTACCATTCAACACAAAACAACAGAAACGGCCAGTCTTCCAAAAGGAATAGACGCCGATTATATCGATCTGGAAAAACAGCTTGAAGAAAGCAGTGAAATACCGGGTGAAAAAATTATGTTGGTAGTTGACGACAATCCTGATGTACGTCAGTTTATCTCCAGCCATTTTAATTCAAGCTATAAAATAATTGAAGCCAAAAACGGAGATGAAGGTTGGGAGCTAGCGTTAAAAGCCATTCCCGACATTGTTATCAGCGATATTTTAATGCCTGTTTCGAATGGCTACGAGTTGTGCAAACGGATTAAAAACGACGAACGAACTTCTCATATTCCGGTATTGCTGCTTACTGCCATGCACTCAAAAGAGAATGAAATTAAAGGTTTAACCACCGGAGCCGACGACTACATTACCAAACCATTTGATTTGTCGGTATTGCAGGTTAAAGTTGAAAATGTGCTGTCTATCCGCGAATCGTTAAAACAAAAATACACTGGAACTGTGGTGCTCGAACCTAAAAATGTGGTAATTACTTCGCACGACGAAAAATTCCTGCAACGAGCCATCGAAATTGTAGAAGAAAATATTTCGGACAGCGAACTTGATATTGAAAATTTCTCGGTGAAAGTTGGAGTAAGCAGAATGCAGTTATACAGAAAACTGCATGCACTAACCGACATGACCGTAAAAGAGTTTATCCGACACATTCGTTTAAAGCGTGCCTCACAACTTCTATCGCAAAATAAAATGAACATTTCGGAGGTGGCTTACGAAGTTGGATTTAAAGATTTATCGCATTTCAGAAAGTGTTTTAAACGTGAATTTGGAATGAGTGCAAGCGAATACATTTCGCAGGAAAAGAAAGAAAAATAGCATTACTACGTTTTAACAGCCCCATCACCATAAATGCCTGATCTACTGAACATTAGACACTATCTCTGTGTTTTTTCACTTTAATTTCAATCCAGAGTACCCGCTTTTTGGGAAATATCTCCCTCTTTCGGGAAATCTGGCGGTATTATTTGGGAAGATTTAAAATCAAAACCATTCCGGAATCTGTAATTTTCCAAACAGATTGAAACCAAAGAAACGAATGAACGTGTAAGTAAAATACGGTACTTAAGTGTAGCGTAATTTTACATTTGACAGTAGTCGAAAATTAATTCTAACATAATCAATAATGTTTTTCTAATTAAATCTAAAAGTATGGTAAACAAAAAAAGTAAAAATCAAAAACTACGATTGCAAAGTATGCTTCGTTTCGTGGTTGTTTTGGTTTTGGCTCAGTTTATTTTTGCCTTTACGTCCTATTCTCAGGTAGTAAAAGGTAAAATAACCGACCAAAAAACGGGTGAAGAACTTCCCGGGGTAAACGTTGTTATTAAAGGAACCACAAAAGGAACGATTACTCAAATCGACGGTTCTTACCAAATTGACGTTTCCGGTTCCGATGCAGTTCTGATGTATTCCTTTATAGGATATACTCCGCAGGAAATTCCGGTAAACGGAAAAACAGAAATTAATGTTCAGCTTGAAAGTGCCTCAATTGGTTTAGACGAAGTTGTTGCCGTTGGATACGGTACTGCACGTCGTCGCGATTTAACAGGATCAATGGCAACCATGTCGAGTGAAACTTTGAAAAAAATTCCGGTAGCAAACGCTGCTGAAGCCATCAAAGGTCGACTTCCCGGTGTTAACATTATTACTACTGACGGATCGCCCGATGCTGAAGTTGTAATACGTGTTCGTGGGGGTGGTTCTGTAACACAAGACAACTCTCCTCTTTATGTAGTTGACGGATTTATTGTAAGCAGTATCCGCGACATCCCTCCTACTGACATTTCGAGTATTAACGTATTAAAAGATGCGGCCGCAACTGCAATTTATGGTGCGCAGGCTGCAAACGGTGTAATCCTTATTACAACCAAAAGTCCTACCGAAGGTAAAACAACAGTAACTTACAACGGTTATGTTCAGGTTAAAACCTTACCACAGGAACGTAAATACGATGTACTCGATCCGTATGAATTTGTTATGATGCAGTATGAATACGCCATTTTACGTTCGGAGTCGGATTTGAACAATTTCGAAAAATACTACGGTAAATACGAAGACCTTGAACTGTACCAGTACAAAAAACCAAACGATTGGCAGGAAGAACTGTTTGGCGATCCTACGGTTTCGCAAATGCACAACATTAGTGTTAGCGGAGGAACAAAAACAACCAAAATTAGTTTGAGTTTATCAAGCAACAACGATGAAGGTATTATGGTAGGTAATGGTTACAAACGAAACACCATTAACTTTAAACTGAACCATGAAATTGCAAAATCGTTAAAACTGGAAACTTCTGCAAGAATCACCGACACTAAGGTTGACGGAGCAGGAACATCCGGAAGTTCGCAATTACGCGTTAAGAACATTATTACTGCCCGTCCGGTAAACGGTATTGCCGACGAGCTGGATATTGACTTAAACAGCATTAACAGCGACGACGACTACCAATCATTCTTACTTAGTATGATTAATCCGCTTGAACTGGCCGAACAAGACTGGAGACAGCGAAATACAAAAAACTATGTATTACAGGGAGGTTTAACCTGGAATCCGTTAAAAACGCTGACTTTAAAAACAACAATCTCGAATAGCCAGACTTTTGATGAACGTTTAAGGTATTACGGTCCGTTAACCAGTACTGCGCAGCAGGAAGGTAGTAGTTTACCGCTTGGTACCATTAACAATTACGACAACAGTTCTTTACGTTGGTTAAATACAGCTCAGTATGTATTCGAAGATTTGGGCGAACACAGCCTTGATATTTTATTAGGACACGAAACCTACTCAAACGGAGGTAAATCGAGCGGAGTTAGAGCAATCAAATTCAGAGAGTCGATGCAACCCGATGAAATGTTTGCCAATATGGCGTTGGGTGAGTTAAACTCTTACGGAACATCAGAATCTACCGAACAAAACCGTCTGTCTTTCTTTGGAAGAGCAAATTACCAATTCAGAGAAAAATACCTGGTTACAGCTACTGTACGTTCTGATATGTCGAGCAAATTCTCGAAAGAAAACAGAGTGGGTATTTTCCCTGCTGTTGCTTTGGGTTGGAAAATTAACGAAGAAGCTTTTATGGCAGGTGCCGACAAAGTGGATGAGTTAAAACTTCGTGTTAGTTACGGTACAACGGGTAACGACCGTATTTCGTCGAATGCTACCAAGTTTTTATTCGATGCAAGTACAACAAGAGGCCCGGGTATGGGTACCAACACCGAGAATGCTTATTATTCGCCGGAAGGATCAACTTTATACAACCCTGATTTGGTTTGGGAAACAACCATTAACCGAAACTTAGGTTTAGACTTTATGATGTTTAACGGTAGAATTAGCGGTAACATCGACTTGTATAACAATACAACCAAAGACTTACTTTTGGCATCGGCTATTTCTCCTATCTCGGGTTTTAGCACTCAATGGAACAACATTGGTAGTACATCGAATAAAGGTTTCGAATTAATGTTAAATGCAACATTGGTTGAAACTTCTGATTTTACCTTAAGAACCAATTTCAACTTTGGTATTAACAAAGCCAACATTGATGAATTAGACGGAACTGACGAGCGTTTCTTCCAGTCGAACTGGGCTAGTACCGACCTAAAAGACCGCGACGATTACTACCTGGCTGTTGGTCAGACTATTGGTTTAATTTACGGGTATGTAAACGATGGAATGTACACAACCAGCGATTTTAGTGCTTACGATGCTGTTGCCGGAACGTATACTTTGGCCGAAGGTGTTCCAAATGCAAAAAACACACTTGGAGTTAGCGACGTTCGTCCGGGTTACATGAAACTGAAAGATTTAAACAACGATGGCGAAATCAACAGCCTCGACCGAAAAGTGATCGGAAGCGCGCTGCCAAATGCAATTGGAGGTTTTAGTTTTGACGCAACTTACAAAGGTTTTGATGCTTCAATTCTGTTTAACTGGTCGATTGGAAACGATGTATACAACTCGGGTAAAATTGATTACAACCAACTTTACAGAACCCGTTACGGAAATATGTTGAGCTCAATGAGTTCGGACAAACGTTTTACTTACATCGATGTTGACGGAACAATAACAGGAACAGCAGGTGGTGTAATTACCGATTTAGGTCAGTTGGCTGAGTTAAACAAAGACAAAACAATTTGGAGCGGTAATACTTCATTTGGTCAGGCAACCGCTGTTGTTAGCGATTGGGCTATCGAAGATGGATCATTCTTACGTCTAAGTACTCTAACTGTTGGATATACATTGCCTTCTAACTTAACTTCGAAAGTGGGCATTTCCAACTTACGTTTCTACGCAACAGGTTACAACTTGTGGTTATTAACCAATTACTCAGGATACGATCCCGAAGTAAGTACTTCAAGAAGCAGCAGCTACGGTGCCTTAACTCCGGGTCTCGATTATTCATCGTACCCACGTAGCCGTTCGTTCACTTTTGGTGTTAATGTAACTTTCTAACTTAAAACGACTACAAAATGAAAAAAATGAAATTTAAATACATCCTATATACTTTGGCAGTCTTTTTAAGCACAAGCGCCTGCCAGGATTTTTTGGATCCGGAGTCACTATCGACTTTCGATTCAGAATACATCTTTTCGAATGCTGACGATGCACGAAAAGCAGTTAATGCAATGTATGTACACTACAGTCACGATGGATTCCGTTCGCGACTTTCGAATAACATGACCGGAAATACCGACATTGAACATGCCGGTGGATCGAGTGACGGAGCACGTTACCAGATTTGGAGACTGGATGCTCAGGAAAATAATGGTGACCTTGCCTATGTTTGGAACATCGGATACCAGGCCATCCGAGATGCAAATATTGCCATTGAAGGAATTAGCGCAAGTGAGGCATTAAATTCCAACGATGTGGCCTTATCAAACGAAATGTATCACCTGCTTGGTGAAGCTTATACCATGCGTGCCTACTGGTACAGTATGCTTATTTTCTACTTTGGCGATGTTCCGTTTTCAACCCAGGCTCCTGCCGTTGATGTTGAATTCAACCTGCCTAAAGAAGACCGTAACCTAATTTTAAGTGCGGTTATTCAGGATTTGATTGACATTGAGGACAAAATGAAATGGGCCGACGAAACACGTTACGGAATTGAGCAAATTAACCGCGAATATACTTTAGGTATGATCGCCCGCTTGGCGCTTCAACGCGGAGGTTACTATTTAACTCCCGATTTAAGCATGGCGCGTGAAAGCGACTACCTTGATTATTACAAAATTGCCCGCGATTATTCTAAAAAGTTAATGACTTTGAAAGACCGCGATTTGCCGGAAGATTTCAGACAAATTTTCATGAATGAGTGTAAATTTATTTCACCTGTTAACGACGATATTTTATTTGAAGTACCATTTGCCGTTGGTCGTGGTGATGTTGCCTGGAACATTGGAATTCGTGTTGATGGTGGAAACCACGAATACGGTTCAGGAAGTAATTACATGGCAATGCCGCCAACCTATTTGTATTCGTTCGATGCAGACGACAAACGTTTACCTGTAACCTGTGGTTTGTATACCATTAATTCCGATTTTATTCAGGAACTTGTTAGCTCTGGTAGTATGAACATTTCGCAGGGAAAATGGAGTCGTCATTTTCTGGATACTCCTCCCGGAAAAACAACTGCCAAAGGTACCGGTATCAACTGGCCAATGTTACGTTATTCCGATGTAATTTTAATGTATGCCGAAGCTGTAAACGAAATTAGCGGACCTACTACAGAGGCACAGGCTGCTTTAAAACGTGTTCGGGAGCGTGCTTTCGACGAAGCAGTTTGGAATACAAAAGTTGAGCAGTATGTAAGTACAGCATCAGCAAGTAAAGAATCGTTTTTTGACGCAATTGTTAACGAACGTGCCTGGGAATTTGGTGGAGAAATGATTCGTAAATACGAATTGATTCGCTGGAACCTGTATGCTGAAAAAATTACCGAAACCGTTGAAGGATGTAAACAAATGGCCGACGAAGCATTTGCTGGAACAGGTACATTGCCAGACTATCTTTACACAAAACTTGATGAAACCGGTAACCTGGTAATTCTGAATCTACACGAAAAACTGGTTGCTCCTCCTGATGATTCATGGGAACGCGAATCATGGTTGATTAGTATGTCAAGCGAAACCACTACTGATGGTTATGCCGAATGGATTACCAGCCACTGGGACAATTACGTTAATCCGGGTAACATAGGTGTACCCGATGGAGTAGTTCGTTACATTTTCCCAATTCCAACAATTGGTATCGACAATAGTAAAGGCTTACTGAAAAACGATGGATACAATTTTGGTTATTAATCAAACTTTAAAACGGTAAAACTTTATATCATGAATATAAAATACAATAAAATAAAAATTCTGTCTCTCATACTTATTGCAGGGTTTATAGCATTTATGTCCTGTCAGGAAGATGAAGGCAATTATCCGAGAACGCGTCTGTTTCAGCCGGTGCTGAACGAAGACCTTGAAGCGGTTGACAATACCATTATTGTTCACCTTGGAAAAATGAAAGAAGCAGAGAATTACACCATTGAAGTGAGTCGCGATTCTTTCTTAACAACTGAATACAGTTTTCAAACCGATACCAATTATGTAGTTATTGATGAGAGCAAAATTGGTGAAGAATTGTTGTGGTTTACCATTTATCAGGTGCGTGCAACCGCACATGCCGATGATGCTGATTACAATAGTTTGCCATCGCTTTTAGGAAGTGTTCGTACTGAAAAATATCCGTCAAACATGGGAACACCAACCTATTTCGACATTTTGGATACTCAGGCAAAAGTATTCTGGACTGCAGCGGGAGCAACAATTACGCATGTAAAAGTATTTGCGGGCGACGACGATCGTTTAACAACTCCACTTCAGGAATACGAGTTAACAGCTGAAGAAGTAGAAGCAACTTTAAAAATTATCAGCGGATTAGCACCGAATACATTGTACCAGGTGGCCATTTACAGTGGCGATCAACTTCGTGGCTGGGAACAGTATCAAACACGTGAAGCTTTTGTATCGGGTGATAATGTACTTAATTTAACAGGTATCGATTCAACTGTAAATCTGTCGCATGTACTTCCTGATGTTGCCGATGAAACAGTAGTTGTTTTAGAAGGTGGAAAAACATACTTAGCTGGTGGTTATGCCTTCGACAAATCCATTTCGTTTGTTGCAGGTTACAGCTTTGTTCAGGCATTGCCGGTAATCGATATGTCGAGCAACTTTAACCTTGTTGCCGATGCAAATGTGGGCTACGTAACATTTAAAGACATAAAACTTACAACTCCTGACGGAGGCGACGGTTTTGGAGGACGTTACGTATTTAATATCGACCAGACTTCTACTCTTGGCGAGTTAAACTTCGAGTCGTGCGTTATTCGTACACTTCGTGGAATTGTAAGAATGAAAGGTGGTGAGGGAGTTTTGGAAAATTACATTATTAACGACTGCCGTGTAGACAGTATTAACGGTTATGGAGTAATATCAGTAGACAAAAACACCTGGATGTGTAACAACATTCTGCTACAAAACTCAACTTTCTCTAAATGTCAGTATTTCCTTGTTAGTCGTAACAATTCAAACTCGCTTACAATTGATGGCTGTACCATTAGTGAAGCTCCTGAAAAAGGAAGACAAATGTTCCGTTGGAGAGAAAGCGGACAAAGTGATGTTACAAATGGTATCACAATCTCAAATACAATTTGGGGTCATGGCTGGAATATGGCAGGCGAAGCAGATTACCTGGTAGACGGTTACGATGGTATGGAAAATACCAACTGGAATGTTGTAAACTCATACACCACAGGCGACTTTGGTTATGCCGAAGGGAAAGAGCAAATTCCGGGATTACCATCAGCTCCTTACACAGGAACAGCAGCCGAATTATGGACTGATCCTTACAATGCGGTATTCGATTTTCTTGACACAGGATTCCCGGGCAAAAGCAGCTCTGGTGACCCTCGTTGGAGAATAGGTTTATAATATTTCCGATTAATATTGTTTAGTATTAGTTAGGTTAGTTTTAGTTAGTTATACAACTCCGGGATGCTGATTCTGGCATCCTGGAGTTTATTCAATGTTTCTGAATGAAATATTTAGTTTTAGTACTTGTTTATTTTTCACTCCTTACATCATCTGCGCAGCAGGTAGCATTTCCGGGAGCCGAAGGTGGCGGTAAATTTGCCTCCGGAGGACGTGGAGGTGAAATTATTTTTGTCGATAATTTAAACGACAAGGGAAATGGCAGCTTCCGAAAAGCAATTGAAGCCAAAGGCCCGCGTACTATCATTTTCAGAATTTCAGGAACAATCGAACTTCAAAAAACAATTCACATTAAAAACGGCGATTTAACCATTGCCGGCCAAACCGCCCCCGGAGATGGAATATGTCTAAAAAATTATGGAATGAGAGTAGATGCCGACAATGTTATTGTCAGGTATATTCGGGTTCGTCCCGGAGACGAAATGCACCAGGAAATGGATGCAATTTCGGTTAACCGTCACAAAAATATTATTATCGATCATTGTAGTTTTAGCTGGTCGGTTGATGAAACCGCCTCGTTTTATGAAAACGAAAACTTTACACTGCAGTGGTGTATTATTAGCGAAAGCTTGTACAAATCGGCTCATCACAAAGGAGAACATGGTTTTGGTGGAATTTGGGGAGGTTTAAACGCCAGTTTCCACCACAATCTTTTATCCGATCATACCAGCCGAAATCCCCGGTTACAAGGCTCGCGTTACACAAATAATCCCGAAACCGAAAAAACCGACTTCAGGAATAACCTGATTTACAATTGGGGCTACAATACAATTTACGGTGGCGAAGAGGGCTACTACAACTTAGTAAACAATTCTTTTAAAGCCGGCCCGGCAACAAAAAAAGACAAACAAAACAGAATTCTGGAACTTACTCAAAGCTTCTACAGTTCAGCTCACAATACAGATACGCTTCAGGCAGGTAAGTTTTACATTACAGGAAATACAGTGGAAGGATTTCCTGAAATATCAGAAAACAACTGGAACGGAGGCGTTCAGCTAAAAGGAATAAACGAAGAGATTAAAAACAAATCGAAGCTGAACACTCCGGTGGAACACACAGCAATTGTAACGTCCGATGCCAAAACAGCTGGCAAAGAAATTTTAAAATATGCAGGTGCAAGTCTCTCTCGCGATGCAGTTGACAAACGTATCGTAAAAGAAGCAAAAACAAAAAAGGAAACTTTTGGCCATTCATTTAATGGTGGAGGAAATGGAATAATCGATTCGCAAACGGATGTTGGCGGATGGCCAATCTTAAAATCTACAACTCCCCCACTTGATTCAGACAACGACGGGATGCCCGACAAATGGGAAAAAAGAATGAAAATAAATCCCAACCAGGCAAACAACAACGATTATACTTTAGATAACAGTTATACCAATCTTGAAATGTTTATTAACTCATTGGTAAACAAAACGATTAAAAAATGAACCTAAAAATTACAAAATCACTTTTACTGCTGTTGGCAACTGTGCTTTATACCTCAGTACTTTATGCTCAAAATGATGTTTCAAAAGTGTGGGTAGCCGATAATGGCGATGGCACATACAAAAATCCAATCATACACGCCGATTATTCCGACCCTGACGTGGTTCGCGCCGGTGACGATTATTATATGACCGCATCTTCATTTAATTGTGTTCCGGGACTTCCAATCCTCCATTCCAAAGATTTGGTAAACTGGCAACTAATCGGATATGCCCTTGAAAAACAACCTCCATTTGATGTTTTTAATACACCGCAACATGGCAACGGAGTTTGGGCCCCATGTATCCGATATCACAATAATGAATTTTACATCTATTATCCCGATCCTGATTTTGGCATTTACCTTACAAAAGCTACAAATCCTGCAGGTCCCTGGTCTGAGCCGATTTTAGTAAAAGGCGGAAAAGGTTTGATTGACCCCTCCCCGCTTTGGGACGATGATGGCAAAGTTTATCTGACCTTTGCATTTGCTGGAAGCCGGGCACGTGTTAAAAGTGTTTTAATGGTTCAGGAACTAAACAGCGAAGGAACAGCGCCAATTGGAAATGAAGTAATGGTTTTCGATGGACACACAGCTCATCCCACTGTTGAAGGACCAAAATTCTACAAACGAAATGGATTCTACTACATATTTGCACCTGCCGGAGGTGTTTCAACCGGCTGGCAACTGGTGCTGCGTTCAAAAAACATTTATGGACCTTACGAAGAAAAAATTGTAATGGATCAAGGTTATACAGCCATAAATGGCCCTCATCAGGGAGCATGGATAGATACAAAAAGTGGTGAAGACTGGTTTATTCATTTTCAGGACAAGGAAGCCTACGGACGGATTGTTCATTTACAACCCATGAAGTGGGTACACGACTGGCCTGTAATTGGTATCGATGAAGACGGCGATGGAGTTGGAGAACCTGTTCTAACTTATAAAAAACCAAACGTTGGTGCCACCTATCCCGTGGTAACTCCACCCGAAAATGATGAGTTTAACGGTGCTACCTTAAACAAACAATGGCAGTGGCATGCCAATCCACATATTTCGTATGGCTTTCCATCGGGCAACCTCGGATATTTCAGGTTAAACTGCATTGTTCGCCCCGAAAACAGCAAAGGCTTTTGGGAAGTTCCAAACCTTCTTTTACAAAAATTTCCGGCAGAAGAATTTACTGCTACCACAAAACTGAGTTTTACACCTCGTACCGAAAATGAAGAAACCGGGTTTGTAGTAATGGGCGAAGACTACCAGTACATTTCGCTAAAAAAGATGGAAGATAAAATGCTGCTAAGAGTGGTTCGCTGTAAAAATGCACGAACCGGAGGAGTTGAAGAAGAATTGTATTCTGAGACATTTGAAGGAACAGATATCTATTTCAAAGTAAAAGTAGAAAAAGGTGCCCTTTGCAGTTTTAGTTTTAGCTCGAACGGTAAAAAGTTTAAAGAGGCTGGCGAAAAACTGGAAGCAAAACCAGGACGTTGGATCGGTGCTAAAATTGGCTACTTCGCCCTGCGCGAAGGAATTACCAACGACTCGGGAACAGTAGATATTGACTGGATTAGAATAGATAAAAAATGGTAAAAATAAAATACATACTCATTGCCGTATTGTCACTCACATTTTTGTCAGGTAATGTTTCGGGTGAAAAACAACCGGAAACAAAACAAAAAACCATCAAAATGTGGTTAATTGGCGATTCAACCGTTGCCGATTATTCAAAAGAAGACAATTACAAATCAAAAAAATACCCGATTACAGGCTGGGGTCAGGTTTTTCAATCTTTTGTATCCGGCTCGAATTTACAGGCAATTAAAAACTTTTTAATAGCCGACAATGTAATTATCGACGACCGTGCAAAAGGTGGCAGAAGTACCCGCACCTTTTTTCAGGAAGGAAGATGGCGGGAAGTGTACAATGACATGCAGCCCGGCGATTTTGTATTAATGCAATTTGGACATAACGATGCTTCGGTGCAAAAAACCGAACGTTATGTAAACGAAGAAGGCTACAAAGAATTTCTGCGTTTGTTTATTTCGCAAACCCGACAAAAAAATGGTACACCCATACTGGTAACACCGGTTGCGCGAAACTACCCATGGGAAAATGATACTCTGAAAAACATACACGGCAATTATCCGCAATGTATGTTTGAAATTGCAGAAGAAACCCAAACCTTACTCATCGATTTAAATAAAAGATCGATGGAGTACTTTACAGCCAAAGGACGCGATTATGTAAAAACCAATTATTTTATGAATCTGCCGGCCGGAAAATATGAAGCCTACCCGGATGGACAAAACGACAATACCCATTTTCAACCCGAAGGCGCAAAAGCAGTTGCTGAACTTGTGTTCGAAGGATTAAAAGATTTGGCAAATCATACACAGACAGAAGAATGAGAACAGTAGTTTTAATAGCGATTTTTTTGATGTCAGCAATTGTATTTCCTGCAAATGCCTACGATTTTGTTGTAGCCAAAGATGGTAGCGGCGATTTCAAAACGGTTCAGGAAGCCATAAATGCAGTTCCCGATTTCAGAAAAAATACAACTACCATTCTGATAAAAAACGGAATTTACAAAGAGAAACTGGTACTGGCTGCCAGTAAAACAAACGTATCGTTTATTGGCGAAGACCTTCATAAAACAATACTTACTTACGACGATTTTGCATCAAAAAAGAATCGTTTTGGCGAAGAAGTTGGAACAACCGGTTCTACTTCATTCTTTATTTTTGGCGATGGATTTACAGCCGAGAACATCACCTTTGAAAACTCAGCCGGACCAGTTGGACAAGCTGTTGCAGTGCGTATTGATGGCGATAAAGTTGCCTTTAAAAACTGCCGTTTCCTGGGATTTCAGGATACACTTTATCCGCACGGCGACAAAAGCCATCAGTATTATAAAAACTGCTACATAGAAGGTACTGTCGATTTTATTTTTGGATGGTCAACTGCGGTGTTCGAGCACTGTACCATCTTTTGCAAAGACCACGGTTATGTTACAGCTCCGTCAACATCGGAAGATACGCCTTATGGTTTTGTCTTTTTAAACTGTACTATAACAGGATCGGCAGGTGAAGCCACCTTTTATCTGGGACGGCCCTGGCGACCAAACGGTAAATCGGTTTTTATAAACTGTAAACTCGATGAGCTGATTAAACCAGAAGCCTGGCACAACTGGAATGATCCGAACAAAGAAAAAACGGCATTTTTTGCTGAATACAACAATACTGGAGCAGGTGCGAATACTGAACAACGTGTGAGTTGGTCGCACCAGCTCACAAAAGAACAAGCTGAAAAGTATACTCCGGAAAATATTCTGGGCGAATGGGTAAAAAGTTCAAACTTATTTAAATCTGAAAATCAATAACATAACATAAAATGAATACAAAAACGATTTCACAACTCCTGGCAATTATTACTCTTTTTTGTACCGGCTGCGGCCAGCAGGCAGAAACAACCCTGTCTGGAACTACGCTAAGTTTTAACAACATTGAATTTGAAATGCCGGCAATACCGGAACCAATCATTCCGGACAATGTGGTAAACCTTACCGATTTTGGTGCAGTTGGTGGCGGACAGGTGCTAAACACAAAAGCTTTTGCCGATGCCATTGATGCGGTATCAGAAAAAGGCGGTGGTAAAATTATTATTCCGGCAGGAATTTGGTTAACCGGCCCAATTATCCTTAAAAGCAATTTAGAGCTTTATACAGAAGAGGGTGCTTTGGTGCTCTTTTCGCGAAACAAAGATCTGTATCCTTTGGTTTCTACTAGTTTTGAAGGATTGGAAACATGGCGTTGTATCTCTCCTATTTACGGTACAAACCTCGAAAACATTGCTTTTACGGGCAAAGGTGTCTGGGATGGTTCGGGCGATGCATGGCGTGCTGTAAAACGCAGTAAACTTACCGATTCGCAGTGGAAAAAATTTGTTGAATCGGGCGGTGTTGTAAGCGACGACCAAAGAATATGGTACCCTTCGGAACAGTTTAAACTGGGTTACGAAGGCAGCGGCGATCAGAATGTGCGCGATGATTTAAAAACAAAAGAAGATTTTGAAGCCATACGTGATTATTTGCGTCCGGTGATGCTTAGTATTCAAAACAGTAAAAATGTAATGTTAGACGGGCCTGCATTTCAAAATTCGCCGGCATGGTGTCTGCACCCTTTAATGGTAGAAAATTTGATTGTACGAAATGTAACCGTGCGAAATCCGTGGTATTCGCAAAATGGCGATGGCATTGACGTGGAATCGTGTAAGAATGTGCTGGTTGAAAACTCAAATTTTGATGTGGGCGACGATGCAATCTGCATTAAATCGGGAAAAGACGAAGATGGAAGAAAACGTGGAATACCCTGCGAAAATCTGGTGATCAGAAACAACATTGTTTACCACGGACACGGAGGAGTAACTGTAGGTTCTGAAATGTCGGGAGGTGTTAAAAATATGCACGTTTCGAATTGTACATTTATGGGCACCGATGTTGGGCTTCGTTTTAAAAGTAACCGCGGACGTGGAGGCGTTGTGGAAAACATTTTTGTTTCAAATGTTTGGATGACGGATATACCAACCAATGCAATTTCCTTCAACCTTTATTATGGCGGTCAATCCATTTCAGAAATGCTGGCTTCGGGTGGTCCAACTAAAAATTCAGAAAAAGTTCCTGTTTCAGAAGAAACACCGCAATTCAAAAATATTTCGATTAGCAATGTTACTGTAAAAGGAGCCGACCAGGCTGTATTTTTACAAGGCTTACCCGAAATGAACCTTGAAAATGTTGAGCTCAAAAATTTAAAGCTTCAGGCTGAAAATGGTTTTGCAATTATTGATGCCAATGGGATCAAAATCAGCAATATCAGTTTAATTACAAAAAACGAGAACGCATTTGAAATGATTAACTGTAAAAACGTTGAGATTAAAGAAATCGAGGGGAATATTAATTCGGAAGCAGCTGTTACAATAACCGGATCAGAATCTGAGAATATTTCGTTGATCTCATCTTCGGAAGTTGATTTTTCAAAAAGTACTAAAGTTGATAATTCAGTTCCTTCAGGCGCCGTAAAACTTTAAACCTCTGATGATGAAAAGATTGCTTACAGCCTCACTTCTTTTGTTGACTGTTTTACTTGCATGTGAAACCGAAAAAAAACCATTCTCGATTTATGCGGTTGGCGATTCAACCATGGCAAATAAAAAAGCAGAAGTATATCCCGAAACCGGATGGTGTATGGTTTTAAATGCGTTTTTTGATGAATCGGTAAGTGTTAAAAACCATGCAGTAAACGGACGTAGTTCCAAAAGTTTTATCGATCAGGGAAGATGGCAGACCGTGCTCGACAGCCTGCAACCCGGCGACTATGTTTTTATCCAGTTCGGACACAACGATCAAAAAATAAAATCGCCCGACAGGTATACCGAACCTTTTGGAGAGTACACAAAAAACCTTAAAAAATACGTACTGGAAACGCGCGAAAAAGGTGCCACACCCATTTTATTTACATCGATAATACGAAGACATTTTGGAGAGGATGGAAAACTGGTTGACACGCACGGTGATTATCCGGTTGCCACCAGACAGGTAGCCGAAAAGTTAGATGTTCCTTTAATCGACTTGCAACAAATTACCGAGAATTGGGTAAATGAACTGGGTGATGAAGCATCAAAAAAAATGTGGTTGTGGACAGAGCCAAATGAAAAATTTCCGGAAGGAAGACAGGACGATACCCATTTACGGGTTGAAGGAGCAAAAGAAATTGCCCGGCTTGCCATGGAAAATGCAAAAGAGCAAAACCTTCCTTTTGCAGAAAGACTAAACTAAACAGATAAAACGAAGCGTAAAATGAAACAAATCTTACTTATACTTACACTTATTGTATTCTCCGGAATTTCGGGGCAAATGTTTGCCAACGAAAACCCGGTTAATGCTGATATAGTTGTCGCCACCGATGGTTCGGGAGACTTTACTACCGTTCAGGCAGCAATTGATGCAGCACCATCGAACAGCGAATATCGAACTGTAATCTACATAAAACGAGGATTGTACAACACGGAGAAATTAATTGTTCCGGGTGATAAAATCAATTTAACACTGATTGGCGAAAGTCGGGAAGAGACGATCCTAAGTTACCACATTTACGATTGCAGCACAGGTAAATGTCCAACGGAAGATGCAGCGCTTTGGACAGGAGACAATATCCGGACTTCGGCCACTTTAACGGTTATGGCAGATGGTTTTCGTGTTGAAAACATGACCATTCAGAATACGGCCGGCCCGGTTGGACAAGCTCAGGCCATTACTGTTCGTGCAGACAAATGTGTATTTATTAATGTTGATTTTTACGGATACCAGGATACCATGTATTTCTGGAGCGACAAAAAACGCAGCTATTTTGAAGGGTGTTTGGTTGTTGGTCGCACCGATTACATTTATGGATCGGGAACCGTATTTTTTCAGGCCTGCGAAATCAGAAGCTGGGGAGGCGCGTATATTACAGCACCTTCAACCTACGAAGATCAACCCTATGGTTTTGTTTTTAACGAATGTGACATTACTTACGCCTTAAACAGTCCCCGTGGTGGTGATGATGGCGATATGATCCGAATGGGCCGTCCCTGGCACGAATATCCCAAAGTGGCGTGGCTAAACTGCAACATTACAGAGATGATGAATCCGCTGGGATGGGGCGATACCTGGAATATGGAATATGCAGCTACCAGCGACAAACTTCATTTGTACGAATACAACAATACAGGAGGTGGCGCCGATATGAGTGGACGCGCTGACTGGGCAGGAATTAAAGCCTTAACCAACGAAGAAGCACTGGAATACACCGTTCAAAAAGTGATGGGCGGTACAGATGGTTGGGATCCTACAGCTGAAGCGCCACTGGTAAATACCTACAAGTGGACAGGCAATGGCACAACTACCGGTTGGTTGGAACCAAACAACTGGAATCCGGTTGGAGTTCCTGCAAAAGGAGAATCGGCTGAAGTTGACAGTGCTTTTACGATTTCGGCAAGCGATACTTTTGCAGCAGATTTAACGTTAAAAAACGGCGCCGTTTTAAATATCGTATCCAGCAGTGTGGCACCTTATATTTCAGTTTCATCTGCACAAATCCAAGCCAGTTCTGATGTTAGTTTGTCGGGTAAAATTGCAACAAAAGATTCAATCACCTTTTCCGGAGAAACGATACTTACACTAAATTCTTCGCTATCGGGCGTTCATGTGTTAACAAAAACAGGTTCAGGAAACCTCATTTTAAACGCTGACAATACAAATTTCTCAGGAGACATTTTCATTGAAAACGGTGCCTTGGATGCAGCTGTTTCATCATCACTGGGGAAAAGCTCAATAACAGTAAACAGTGGAGCTACATTAACCATTGGCCATGCAAATGCATTTTATGCCAAATCGCAGTTAAAAGTAACAACCGGTGCAAACCTTGTCTTAAATGCCGATGTTACCACAAGCGAATTTTTTATAGACGGAGTGTTACAAGGAGTTGGTGAATATTCAGCCACTTCAAACCCGTCACTAATTAGCGGAACAGGTAAAATTATTATCGGACGCCCCGAAACATTTATTTTTCATCGCGGATCAAACGGGAATTGGGACGTAGCTGAAAATTACACCCCTGCCCTGCTTCCTGAAGCGGGAGAAACTGTGATTGTTGAAGAAGAAATGGAAACCACTTCAACCGTGTTTACTGCAGACCTTGTTATACAAAACACGGGGAATCTGCGCATGCGGGGTGCTCATAAAAGTACAGGTACGGTTTACATGAAAGAAGGAACCAACTTTAAATACAATACAGGTGGAACAGGAATGTCGCTGGAAGCACCGATTGTGCTTGAAGGCAATGTAATGATGATTATGGAAAGTGGCAATGCCGACGGAAGCACTTTGGGACTTGTGGGGCCTGTTACCGGAGCCGGCACAATGACTGCCCTAAACAATGGAAAAGGAACTGCAAACACTGGTACACTGCTATTGTCAGGAGATAATTCGGTATTTACAGGAACCTGGGATGCTACTCAAAATTCAACCAAGTATCCGGGCTTAAGTGATTATATAACTAATATTGAAGGAAACAGCGCGAATGCCTTTGGCAAAGGAACAATATCAGTAGGTTTAGCCAACCGGGTTATTTTTAGCCATTCGAAAGCTGCCGGAGACACTTTACGATTGAATTTAAGTGATAATGCAAAAGCGGTTCTGAATACAAGTCTGCAGGTTAATAAGTACATGCTGAACGGAACAGCCGTTGCCAATGGAGAATACACGTCAACTACCAATCCGGAGCTATACGAAGGACTCGGAACAATTATTGTTGGCGGATCAGACACTGTTCCTGAAATTGATGAACTGCCTGCTTTCCCAAGTGCCGAAGGACATGGAAAATATACTACCGGCGGACGTGGCGGACGCGTATTGTATGTAACAAACCTGGAAGACAATAACAGTGAGGGCTCTTTACGCTGGGCAATTAATCAAAGTGGTGCACGAATTATTCTTTTCAAAGTATCTGGTACCATCCGGTTAAAATCGAAATTAAACATTTCAAATGGCGATGTAACCATTGCCGGACAGACTGCTCCCGGCGATGGAATTACGCTGCGCGATTACGGTGTACATGTGGATGCGGATAATGTTATCATTCGATTTATGCGTTTTAGAATGGGAGATTCAGCCGAACAGGAAGATGATGCACTTGGCGGCCGTTTTCATAAAAATATTATTATCGACCACTGCTCAATGAGCTGGAGTACCGATGAATGTGTATCGTTTTATGTAAACGAAAACTTTACTTTACAGTGGAACATCGTTTCTGAAAGTTTGCGAAATTCTGTACATGCCAAAGGCAATCATGGTTACGGTGGCATTTGGGGAGGAAAAAATGCTTCCTTCCATCACAACCTTTTGGCACATCACGACAGCCGGAATCCACGTTTGGGCGAATCAGCCGATACCGATTATGCCTTAACAGATTTGGTTGATTTGCGTAACAATGTAATTTATAACTGGCAGGGAAACAGTTGCTACGGCGGCGAAGCCATGAACGTGAACATTGTGAATTGTTACTACAAAGCAGGTCCTGCGACCTCAAAAAAAGAGCGCATTGCTTCCATTAACCGAAATCATAATGAAGGAACACCCATTTACAATGTGTGGGGTAAATACTATATTGACGGCAACGTTACAACAGAATCGGACAGGGCAACCAACGACAACTGGGCCTACGGAGTGTTCAATCAGTTCCACAGCAGCGAAGGAACCATTACTCAGGATGACAAGGACGCTATAAAAATTGAAACGCCTCATAATCCGGGAGAAGTTACCACGCATACGGCACAGCAAGCTTACGAAAAGATAATTGAATACTGTGGCGCAAGTTTGATATACGACTCGGTTGATTTACGGATTCTGCACGATGTAAGCACAGGAACCGCAACCTACATGGACGGTGGAAACGGAAGTGTTAACGGAATAGTTGATACACAGGGAGCCGTTGGTGGATGGCCGGTATTGAATTCGTTAAATGCGCCAACCGACAGCGACGATGACGGAATGCCCGACGAATGGGAAACCGCAAATGGATTAAATCCTTATGATGATGGCGATGCCCAGTTAAAATCAGTTGATGGAATTTATCCAAACATCGAGGTATACATCAACAGCCTGGTTTACGATATTGTAGAAGCTCAGAACGAAGGTGGAATTCCAACCTCTGTTAACGAAATTAACTGGACTGCTCCGGAAGAAGAAAGCATTAAAATGTACTTCAATTCTGCTGAAAACAAACTAATTGTAAACCACACCGAGGAGATTACAAATATTTGCGTTTACAGCATTACAGGCCAGATGCTTATTAATGAAGAAGTAAATCAACACGAAACAAGCCTGAATTCATCATTCTTGAAAAATGGAATTTACATTGTTACCGTACGTGACACACAAAACAAAATATTTTCTAAAAAACTGGCTAAATTTTAAGCCAAACAGTTAAAACGATGACAAAAATAAAATTGAGCTTTTTGTTAATTCTGCTTTCCATAGTTCTAACAAGTATAGCTCAGGAAGGAGAAGTACCTGCATTTCCGGGTGCTGAAGGGAGTGGGAAATTTGTTAGCGGAGGACGTGGCGGACAAGTGATTTATGTGACCAATCTGGAAGACAATACAAGTAAAGGTAGTTTACGATATGCCATCAACCAATCGGGAGCGCGGATAATTTTATTCAAGGTTTCCGGAACCATCAAGTTGAAAAGCAGGCTAAACATCTCTAATCCGAATGTTACCATTGCCGGACAAACTGCTCCGGGCGGCGGCATCACAATTCGCGATTATCCGGTAGTTGTAAATACCGACAATGTTATTCTTCGATATTTACGTTTCCGAATGGGAGATGAAACCAACCAGGAAGACGATGCGCTGGGCGGAAGAAGACACACCGACATTATCATCGATCACTGTTCAATGAGCTGGTCAACCGACGAATGTGCCAGTTTCTACGACAATGAAAAATTTACCCTGCAGTGGAGTATTTTATCCGAAAGTCTGCGTATTTCAGTTCATGCAAAAGGCAAACACGGATATGGTGGTATTTGGGGAGGACGGGGTGTAACTTTTCACCACAATTTGCTGGCGCATCACGACAGCCGGAATCCACGTTTTTGCGGCAGCCGCTATTCGAATAAACCCGATGAAGAACTGATCGATCACCGAAACAATGTAATTTATAACTGGGGAGGAAATAGTTGCTATGCTGCCGAAGGCGGACGATACAATATTGTGAACAACTATTACAAGGCAGGCCCGGCTTCCTCTCACAAAGACCGGATAATTGAACCTTATCCCGATAACGGATCAAATTCGCAGCCAGCAGGAACATACGGAACTTTTTACATCGACGGGAATTTTATGACAGCGAGTACTGTAACAACCGAAGACAACTGGAATGGTGTTGACATGAACTCATCCTTTTCGAGCCTGGCTCCCGGTGTTACTTTAAACGATTTAAAATCGGATTCTCCCTACCCTTTTGTTGCGGTAACTACTCATACTGCCGAAATGGCTTTCGAAAAGGTGATTGAATTCTGCGGTGCAAGTTTGGCGCAGGATTCGGTTGACATTCGTGTACTCCATGAAGCGGCTACCGGAACAGTTACATATACCGATGGAGGAAACGGAAGTACAAATGGTTTGGTTGATACACAAGGCGCTGTTGGAGGTTGGCCGGTTCTGGCAACTGCCGATGCACCTGCCGATACCGACGAAGATGGTATGCCCGATGAGTGGGAAATTGCGAACAACCTGAATCCTGAAAGTGCCGACGATGCCCAGTTAAAATCGGTTGACGGAATTTATCCAAACATCGAGGTGTATTTATACAGCCTTGTTGACGCAATAACAACAGCTCAAAACGAAGATGCACTTTATACTGCCGTAAATACAATCCCTGTAAATAAAACAGCGTTAAAAGCGTATTGGAACAATTCTTCAAAAGAGCTGATCATAAACCATACGGATAACATTAAAAGTATCTACGTATATTCCATTTCAGGTACACTAATCTTTCAGAAACAAACCAATCAAAGTTCTCTTCGCACCCGGATTGACAACATTGGGGAAGGTGTGTATATTGTTAAAACCATTGATGACAAGAAGCAGATATTTTCAAATAAAATTCTTACTTTTTAATTTAAGGAATAGAGATAATTAAGTTCAAAGCGAAATTAAGGAATAGTTTAGTTAAACGAACCGCAGCGTAAATTGTAATGATTCCTGCTAAAATGTGTGATCCAAAATTAGCTTTACCGCATTTGATTATTTTCTGATTACTGAAAGTTTAAATTTAGAAATCATGCTCAAAGGAATTCTTACTTATATCAGTCTCTGTATTATCTCACTTTCCGTTTTTGCACAAAAAGCTACAATTACGGAGTCTGCCGGATGGTTGGAATCGGCTTTTGTTAAATGGCAAACGGTTAACGGGGCGGAAAGCTACAACGTGTACTACAGCGGGCAGGGCAAAACCGATCAGAAAATAGATGATCAGTTGATTCGAAAATACCAGGACTATTACCGTGCAGATGTATTGGGACTTGAGGCCGGCACGTACACACTTAAAGTTGTGCCCGTTGTGAATGGTGAAGAAGGCGAAGCTTCGGTAACTGAATCGTTAACTGTTGAATCGCACGATCGAACAGGTTTTGCTTTCTCAAACAATAGAGTTCCGGGTGCATACAACGACAACGGAACACCTCGTAACGGAGCTGTAGTTTTATACATTACTGAAAATTCCAAAAATAGTATTGAACTGGAGGTTACCGGTGCAAATTCGAATCCATGTGTGGGCTTGCAAACAATTCTGGAAGGTTTTAAAAAAGGAAATGATAACCGGCCATTAATTATCAGACTGGTTGGACAGATTACCGACCTTGATGTTATGGACAAAGGTGATATCGTGATTGAGAACGACAACAATTCTTCGGGATTTATCACTTTTGAAGGTGTTGGCGATGATGCCGTGGCTGACGGCTGGGGCATACGGGTTAAAAACGCATCAAACATCGAAATTCGAAATATTGGTTTGATGAATACAAACAGCGAAGAAGGTGATGATATCGGATTGCAACAAAACAACGACCACATTTGGGTACATCACTGCGATTTTTTTTATGGCGATGCAGGTGGTGACTCCGATCAGGCAAAGGGTGACGGAGCGCTGGATTGTAAAAAATCAACGTATGTCACTTTCTCGTACAATCATTTTTGGGATACAGGAAAGTCGAACCTGCTTGGCTTAAGCGAAGATACCACCAAAGGTTTGTTTATTACCTATCATCACAACTGGTACGACCACTGCGACTCGCGCCACCCAAGAGTTAGGTTTTACTCGGCACATGTGTACAACAACTATTACGATGGCATTGCCAAATATGGTGTAGGATCAACACTGGGATCTTCTGTTTTTGTTGAAGCCAATTACTTCCGCAATTGTAAGTATCCAATCCTTACTTCCATGCAGGGATCGGATGTGTTTGACGAAAGCAGCCAAACGAATGATTACTCCGACATGCCCACCTTTTCGAAAGAAGATGGTGGTTCAATCAAAGCATTCAACAATTACATGACGGGGCAAAAACGGTTTGTTCCGTATGGTGATTCAAATTATCCGAATTCCACGGTTGATTTTGATGCCTATGTTGCAAGCTCTCGGGACGAAGTTGTCAGCACTACTGTAAAATCGGCTTTTGGTTCGAATACCTACAACAACTTCGACACAAATACCTCGGTAATGTACAATTACACTGCCGACAGTCCGGAAGCTGCCAAAACAAAAGTTATGGCGTATGCCGGCCGCATGAATGGAGGCGATTTTAAATGGACGTTTAACAACACGGTTGACGATGCGCTGTATTCGTTAAACTCGGGATTAAAAACTTCACTCGTAAATTACACGACCGGTTTGATTGAAGTGCAGGCCGACAGTGCAGATACTGGCGGAGGAAACGGAGGCTCCGACGGTGGTGGCAGCGAAATAAAAGGAGATGTAGTTCATAATTTTACTGAATCGGGAACAACGAGTACCTATTTTGACATTAGCGGTAATTTGTCGGATTCAAAAGGCACGGTTGTATTCAACGACCTTACTTTAACTCAGTGCCTGAAAATTGAATCGAGTACCAGCATAAAATTTACAACTTCCGAAGAAGCCAGTTTAACACTGGTTTTTAATCCAACTTTTGCAGGAAGAATTAACGTGGATGGAATGAATTACAAGGCCTCCGAAGGAATTGTAACACTTACAATTGCGGCGGGCGAACATGAGATTACAAAAACAGATGTTGCCAATCTTTACTACATCAATATCGATTTTATTGAAACAGGTACAGCGAAAATTAATATCAGTTCTGGTTTAAAAGTCTACCCAAATCCGGTTACTCATAAGTTGAACATTATTACGGCAGATGAGATCGAACATGTGGTTGTTTACAACATGAGCGGAGCCAGAGTTGTATTGGATCAGTCGGGAGCAAAAACCATTGATCTGAGTCTATTAAATACCGGAAGTTACATCCTTGAAGTAATCGCAAACGGACAATATTCAAAGCAGCTGATTCTAAAAAAATGATGTTCGTAAATAAAAAATTATGCTCTGACATTTTTTTCGCTTCTTAAAAGTGGAATACATTTAAAAAATTGCATTTTTGTTGATCAGGACTACTACTTAACTTATGATACTCGAAAATAACAGTTTAAATGAATTCTTTTTTGCCCGTTTTAAAGATGGGGACGAACTGGCATTTGAACATATTTTCAAGTCTAAATTCAATCAGATTGCCGGATTTTGTGACCAGTTTATTTCCAGCCACGACGATGCTCAAAACATGGCGCAGGAAGCCTTTTTGAATCTTTGGTTAAACCGCAAAAAAATTGAGAAACCAAGTGGCATAAATTCGTTTCTGTACACCTTTGCCAAGTCGGCCTGTTTAAACTTTATCCGCCATCAGCAAGTTGTGGAGAAATATTCCAGCCAGGCCCTGAATGAAAAAGAACAACTGTTGAATTCGGAAGTACTCGAAAGTTTTGATTTTAATTCAATTGAAATCACCGAACTGGATGAATTAATTCAGAAATCAATCAGCACACTTCCTGAAAAATGCCGCCTGGTTTTTATCAAAAAACGCTTCGAGGGAAAAATGAACAAGGAAATTGCGGAAGAACTTGGCATTAACGTAAAATCGGTTGAAGCCAACATGACCCGTGCAATAAAAGCACTAAAGGCAAGCCTTTCTGAATATTTGCCTGCAATACTTGTATTGTTTATTGTCCAATAATTTGTGCAATTACAAGCAAATGTTGTTGTAACAAACTATCGAAGCGCTTTAAACTCGAAAAAAAACAAAAAAATTATAAAACCCAATGTGGGGTTTCCATAAATAAGGGTTTACTTAATTACAGAGAACACTAAAATGGATCAGACTAAAATTTATAAATACCTGGCGCAGGAAGCGTCGGAAGCTGAAGTTAAAGCGCTATTCGAGTGGATTGATGAATCTCCCGAAAACCGAAAAGTATTTATTCAATACAAAAAATCATGGGCTTTAAGCGCCACTTCACAAAACGATCCGAATCAACTTTGGGATAAACTCAGCAAATCAGGTTTAAAAAAGCAAAAAAACAATCGCTTTATTTTATCTGCACTCAAATATGCAGCGGCTGCGGTTATTCTGTTTTCACTCGGAATATTTGCCAACAGCATGTTCGATTTCACCAACTCAAAACCGGTTTATGTAGCTCAAACACAATTTGAGGTACCACTCGGACAAATGTCCACCGTATTTTTACCCGATGGAACAACCGTTCACTTAAACTCGGGAAGTAAATTATTTTACGATTCGAATTTTAGTAGCGGAAACCGCCAGGTTAAACTCGAAGGGGAAGCTTTTTTTCAGGTTCATTCGGATAAAAGCCACCCGTTTGTAGTTAACACCACCGAAGAAATATCGTTGAAAGTTTACGGAACTTCGTTTAATATACAAGCCTACCCCAACGATGAAGAAATAAATACCACTTTGGTAGAAGGAAGCCTGGGGATTGTAAATCCCGACGGTGAAGAACTAACACGACTTGTACCGGGTGAAAATGCCCAATACTTAAAAGCCGAAAACCGCATTAATCTGAGCGAAGTAAACACCGGACTTTTTACTTCGTGGCAACAAGGCCTGGTGGTGTTTAGAGACGAAAGTTTAAACGACATCGCCTTAAAAATTGAAAGGTGGTACAACGTGGAAATCATTTTTGAAAATCCGGAACTTAAAAACGACGTTTACAACGGAACCATACTTAAAAACAAACCAATAGACCAAATTCTGGAAGTGTTTAAACTTACCAGCTCTTTGGAATACAAGATTGAATACCGCACCGACAAACCAACAATAATTTACTGGAATTAATCAATAACTAATAAAAGCTTAAACTAAAACAAATGAAAAACACATCCTACTTCTGACAAAAAAACAGACCGAAAATACTGACAATATCTCCGGTCTGGTATGCTGGATGGATCTCTAAACCTCCATCCGGGCATCGATAAACATAAGCCTGCTTGACAACAGGCGAATTATTCATCAATCAAAACATTTCAAATTTATGAAAAAAACAGATTGTGTCCCACTATGGGCACCAATTAAAAAACTTTTGCGGATTATGAAAATAACTGCGTTTTTGGTAATGTTCTTATGCATACATGTTTATGCAAGCTCGTACGGGCAGACTCAAAAAATTTCTCTCGAAATGAAATCTTCATTTGGAGAAGTTATCGAACAATTGGAAAAAGTTACAGATTACCGTTTTATAATTAAATCTAATGAAACAATATTGGATAAAGAGGTAAATGTAAAATTCGATGAACAGAGTATTGAAAACATTCTATCTAATTTGCTGGAAGGAAGCGATTATTCGTACAAAGTAATTGACAGATACATTGCGATTACTCCAATCAGCGAAGCACAGGAAAATGGAAATGGAGTTCAGCAAAATCCAATCAAAGGAAAAGTAACCGATAACGAAGGATTTCCACTACCTGGCGTAACCGTTATTATAAAAGGTACAACTCAAGGAACTGTAACAACCGGCGATGGTAATTTCACACTCAACAATGTACCAGAAAATGCAATACTTGTATTTTCTTTTGTTGGAATGCGGTCGCAGGAAGTTGCGGTTGCAGGTCAAACAGAACTTAGTATTTCGCTTGAGCCGGATGCAATTGGAATTGAAGAAGTAATTGCAGTAGGTTACGGTACTCAGAAGAAAGCTTCGGTTACCGGTGCCATTGCACAATACGATGCCGAGCAATTGAGCGAACGTCCTGTTCAACGTTTGGACCAGGCACTGGTTGGACAAATGGCCGGTGTACGTGTTAAACAAACCAGTGGTATGCCCGGTAAAGGAATGAGTATCCAGATTCGTGGAACCGGATCGATTACAGCCAACAACGAACCATTGTATGTAATTGATGGATTTCCTTTGGAAATGAGCACTCAAAACGGTTCAGGAGGTTTCTCTTCGGGTAACCCGCTTGATAATATTAACCCAAACGACATTGCCTCAATTCAGGTACTTAAAGATGCCGCAGCAGCAGCTATTTACGGATCGAGAGCTTCAAACGGGGTTGTACTTATCGAAACTAAAAAAGGTAAATCAGGAAAACCAAGCATCACATTTAACATGTACACAGGATGGAACGAACCCAACCGAAAAATGGATGTGTTAAGCACCGATGAGTGGATCGACCGTGCCATTGAATACATGGATGTAAACTACATTTCGAAAGATCCGGGTGGTCAGAATCGTTCGGCAGCCGACAATTATGCAACTCGTGTGGCTAATATTGGTAGTTTCGACCGCAACCAAATCCCTGATGCTGACTGGTATTTAGCGGATTATGGAAAATATGAATCGGTTGACTGGCAAGACGAAATTTTCAGAAAAGGAATTGTACAGAACTATCAGTTATCGGCTAACGGTGGTAATGACGGTGTTAAATATTTTGTATCGGGTGACTACCTGAACCAACAAGCATATTTTAAAAATACAGATTACGAACGTTTTTCTGTTCGTTCGAATGTGGAAGTAACACCAAACGATAAAATTAAAGCAGGTATTAACATTGCACCTTCTTTTTCAATTGGACAGGATCCCGGTGTTGAAGGGAAAGACCAGATTTTACACGTAGCAGTAGGTATGCCACCTTTAACTGAAGAATCAGTAGGATTGGACATCAACGTTGGCGACAACGGACAGTTGACTTATGGAAATTCAAGAAACAGTCCGGTAAGAGTTTTGGAAAACACCATTGGTCAAACCAAGATTTTCAGAACACTGGCAACTATTTTTGGCGAATACGAAATTATTAATGGTTTAAAACTAAGATCGTCGGCCAACCTCGACCATACCGATCAGCGTTACAAATTTTACCGACCAGCCTTTGTAAATGGAAAGACTCCTTCGGCTCGTCTCGCCAGTGGTAGTTACAGCGGTTTTACCCGTCAAACATTTGTAAACGAAAATACACTTTCGTACAACAAAATCATTCAGGAAAATCACAGTGTGTCAGCTGTAGCAGGTTTCTCATATAATTTCAATAAACTTGAAAACTTCAGAATTGGAACCACCGGCGGATTTGGTACCGACTACATTACTACTTTAAACGATGCAAACGATATTAAAGCAACATCAACTGATACCTACGAAACTCAGAGCGTTCTGCTTTCGTATTTTGGAAGGGTAAATTACAGTTACATGGAGCGTTATTTGTTAACTGCGAGTATCCGTCGCGATGGATCATCACGTTTTGGTGACGATACCAAATGGGGTATTTTCCCTGCAGCATCGTTTGGATGGCGTATTTCGGAAGAAAGCTTTTTGGAAGATGTGGAATGGTTAAGTAATTTAAAAGCTCGTTTTAGCTGGGGTAAAGCCGGTAACAACAGCATTGGCGATTATTCTCATATTGCATTGCTTGCTGCATCTGATTACTCGTTTGGAGGTTCAAAAGTAGTTGGTCAGGCATCAAGTAACTATCCTAACGGCGATTTAGGTTGGGAAGAATCAAAAACCATAAACTACGGTATCGACTTTGGAGTTTACAGTAACCGCGTTTACGGTTCTTTGGAATACTACACAAAAACAAATACCAACCTGTTGTTAAGTATCCCCGTTCCTGCGGCAACTGGTTTTACCAAGGCTTTAACCAACATTGGTGAAGTATTTAACAGTGGTTGGGAGTTTGAACTGAATACCAGAAACTTTACAGGAGCATTTGAGTGGACAACCAGTTTTAACCTTGGATTTAACTCGAACGAAGTGCGTCAGTTAGGACCAAACAACACTCCAATTTTAGGTGGTGCTTTCGATATTCAGCACAACATTTTAACTGTTGGAGAACCGATGTATAGCATTTACGTAGTTCAGCAGGATGGTATTTTAAGCCAGGCTGACATCGACGCAGGTGCAGCACTTTATGGCAACCAGGCTGAAGGAGATCCAAAATATGTGGATTACAACGGCGATGGTGTTATTTCGCCAGACGACCGCCAGATTTTAGGTCATCCGAACCCTGATTATGTTTGGGGTATTACCAACAACTTCCGTTTTAAAGGTTTCGATTTGAATGTTTTGGTTCAGGGACAGCACGGAGGTACACTTTATTCGACTTTTGGTCGTGCAATGGACAGAACAGGTATGGGTTGGTTAGATCAGGCAACAGGTGCCTGGGCCGACCGCTGGAGATCTCCTGAAGATCCGGGTGCCGGTTTAAAAGGGAAAGTTAATTCGAGCTTTGGTCGTATTAAAAACACGGACTGGATGTACTCGAATGATTACTGGAGAGTTAGAAACATTACACTTGGTTACGATGTGGGTCAACACATAAACAGTGCCGTTATAAGTGGATTACGGGTTTATGTTACTGCCGAAAACTGGTTTGGCCACGACAAATACTACGGTGGATTCAACCCTGAAGCAGTAAACAACAGCGGAGATGATTACGGTGGTGCCCCACTTTCAAAATCGATGGTTTTTGGTGCCAACATTACTTTTTAACGAATAAAACTGAATAGCAATGAAAAAAAATATAATAATTCTTTTAGCACTCTTCATAGTTGGACTAACTGCCTGTGAAGACGAATTAAATCAGGTGCCAATTTCAGCCATAAGTTCGAACGGATTTTTCACCGATGAGACAGGTTTCGAGCAGGCAATTAATGGCGTGTACGCTTCACTAAGTTCATATCCCGAACGTCAGTTTCACCTTTCCGATGTTCGTTCTGATAATATTTACGGTGTTGGATCGATGGGTGTTCGTGCCCACGAGCCTGTAAATAATTTTGCACTAACATTGGCTACCAACGAATACATGAAGGAAGCCTGGAATACAAACTACGAAGGAATTATGCGTGCCAATACGGTATTGGATAATTTAACTGCAGATTTGGTTCCTGACGACACAAAACGGAACCAGTTTGAAGGTGAAGCCAAATTTTTAAGAGCTCTGTTCTATTTCGACTTAATTAAATATTTCGGGCCTGTTCCGTTAATCGATCACCTGGTAACTCCTGCTGAAGCTTTGGAAATTGGAAGAAATTCTGTTTCTGAAGTGTATGAATTGATTATTTCGGACCTGCAGGATGCAGCTCAATTGTTGCCAACATCGTTTACCGGCGAAAATATTGGCCGCGCCACTTCGTATGCAGCTAAAGGTATTTTGGCAAGAGTATATTTAACACGTTCGGGACCGGCGCTTAACACCGACGGACCATGTTTGGGAACAAACGATTACTCAAATGCATTAAGCCTTTTAAACGATGTAATTGGCGGACCATTTGATATGCTTGACGATTATGCATCCACATTCGATTTATTAAATGAAAACAACTCTGATATTATTTTTGATATCCAGTATCAAAAGGGTGGTCTTGGAGTAGGTTGTGCCTATCCGGGCGAACTGGCAGGTTCTGCCTACTGGCGTTCTGTGGGTTATCCGTATGCAATTGGTTTGGAAACCAAAGATGTTTCTTTCGACCTTATTAATTCATACGATACCATTAACGACACCCGTTTTGCATTTAATGTTCAAATGGGTTATGTTGACGAAAGTAACGGTCAGTATGTAGAAGATCCGGTTACCATAAAATTCTCACGTCCCGATCCGGCAACCTGGGGCGCCGACCGTTTTGATTTCGGTATCAATTTCCCAATTCTTCGTTACACCGATGTGTTGTTAATGAAAGCTGAATGTATTCTTCAGGGAGCTTCGGGCACCCAGGCAGACGTTGATAAAATTATCAATGACGTTAGAAACCGTGTTGGTTTGGAATCAATTTCGAACGCTACATTAAACGACCTTTTGGAAGAACGTCGTAAAGAGTTTTTGGGCGAAGGTTTACGTTGGCACGATTTGGTTCGTACCGGAAAAGTACTTGACGTTATGAATGCCTGGATACCTGTTGAAGACGTTGCCGATCAAATGCGCAAATCAATCAATGCCGATCATATAATTTATCCAATCCCTCAAGAGCAAATGGATGTTAAAGAGGGTTTATATTCTCAAAATAAGGGTTACGAATAACAAGTGTAAATCTTACTTTTTATTGTAGAATAGTTTAGTTATTTTAGCAGAGAGGACAAGACAAGTAAAGGGAATTACCGGCTGTTTTGTCCTCTCCTATTTAACCAACATTTCAAATGGAAATCAGAATGAATACAAATTCAATTTCTTAAGTACCGTATTCTTCATTCAAACAATAGAAAAATAAAATAGTATGAATCTCAAAAAGTTTAAAATTGGCCTGTTATCCGTGCTTGTTTTTTTATCTGTTTTATCGTGCTCAACAAGCACAAACCAGACCTCAAAAATCAATCGTTTTGAAGTTGTTACCCGTCACAATGTCGAAAATACATCATTTGATACACTTGCATCTTTAACGGTTGGAAACGGGAAATTTGCCTTAACAGTTGATGCAACGGGACTTCAAACTTTTCCGGAGATCTACGAAAATGGAATCCCGTTGGGAACAATGAGCGAATGGGGATGGCACAGCTATCCGAATACAGAAAATTTTGAACTAAAAGATACATACAAATATTACGATGTTGAAGGTCGTAAAATTCCCTATGCTGTGCAGTGGAAAGAGGAAGGCAGACAAAAAGATGCTGCCAACTATTTCAGAGAAAATCCACACCGTTTGCACCTTGGAAGCATAGGTCTTGAACTTTTAAACCAGGATAAATCGACGGTTGAAGCCTCTCAGATCACCAACATCAGTCAGAAACTTAATTTATGGGAAGGACTGATCACGAGTAGTTTCGATGTGGAAAACGAGAATATCCGTGTAACAACACTTTCGCATCCCGAAAAAGATATTATTGCCGCTAACATTCATTCCGAACGTTTAAAAAAAGGGCTTCTCGGAATTAAGATCCGTTTCCCCTACCCAACTGCTTTGTGGGGCGGCGATGGCTGCGACTGGGGCAACCAAAGTCGGCATCACTCTGCCATTATTTCGAAAACAAACAACAGTGCAATTTTTGAACATTCCATTGATACAACAAAATATTTTGTACAGGTAAGCTGGGCAGGGAATGCTGAGCTGGTTTCGAAAGAGGACCATTATTTTGTACTTCAACCTGCAGCCGAATCAACTGAAATTGCAGTATTTGTAGCATTTAGCCCTAAAAACGATTTTTCTGAAAAAACAGATTTCGAAAACACAAAAAATTACACCACTCAAAAATGGGAGGAATTCTGGCAAACGGGAGGAGCTGTCGACTTTTCGGCAACTGCCGATCCGCGTGCTGCTGAAATCGAACGTCGTTTAGTTTTATCGCAATACCTTACCCGCGTTCAGTGTGCCGGTAATTTCCCGCCTCAGGAAACCGGTTTAACCTACAACAGCTGGTACGGCAAACCGCATCTTGAAATGCATTGGTGGCATGGTGTTCATTTTGCCTATTGGAACAGAACTGAACTTTTGGAAAAGAGTTTGGGCTATTACAATGCCATTTTCGACAAGGCAAAAACAAAGGCAACCATTCAGGGTTACGAAGGTGTTCGCTGGCCTAAAATGACCGATTCAGAAGGGAATGACAGCCCGTCGGGTGTTGGTGAGTTTTTAATCTGGCAACAACCGCATATTATTTATTTTGCCGAACAGTGTTATCAAAACAATCCCAGCACGGAAACACTTGAAAAATATGCAAAACTGGTTTCGGCCACTGCCGAATTTATGGCTGATTTTACACGGTACGACGAAAAAAACAAACGATACATTTTAGGCCCGCCTTTAATTCCGGCACAGGAAAGTCTGGTTAGAGAAATAACAACAAATCCGCCATTTGAAGTGGCTTATTGGCATTGGGCCTTGTCTGTAGCACAAAAGTGGTACGAAAGAATGGGCAAACCAATCAATCCCGATTGGCAGGAAATAATAAATGGATTGCCACCGTTTGCACAAAAAAACGGACTGTATCTGGCTGCAGAAAGTGCACCCGATTCGTATGAAAATGAAGAATATTACTCCGATCATCCAATGGTTTTAGGTGCCTTTGGGATTTTACCTGCAACCGTTAAAATGGATACAGCAACCATGAGTAACACGTTTGATTATATCGAGAAAACCTGGAACTGGCCGCGTACCTGGGGTTGGGACTACCCGATGGCAGCAATGAGTGCTACCCGTTTGGGAAAACCGGAAAAAGCTGTGGATCTTTTATTAAAAGACGTGCAGAAAAATACCTACCTGAAAAACGGACACAATTACCAGGATCAACGCTTGCGCCTTTACCTTCCGGGAAATGGAGGGGTATTGACTGCAGTAGCGATGATGTGTGCTGGTTATGAAGGCAACACAAAACAAAATCCCGGATTTCCGGAAGACTGGGATGTAAAATGGGAAAATTTAAAACCTGTTTTTTAAACTCAGTTACTCAATTGAATAAAGCATAATATCTGAACCATGAATAAGTCGAGAAGGAATTTTATAAGAAAAACAGGAATGGCAGGAATGGCAGCCCTTACCGCACCCGGCTTGCTATCCGCAAGTAAAACAATCAAATCGGTGTTGCAGAACGGGGGTAAAAGTGGTCTCACAATTCTTTTTCAAGGTGACTCTATTACAGATGGAAACCGGACCAGAAATGACGATTGGAACCATGTAATGGGACACGGCTACCAGTTTATTCTTTCGAGCAAATATTGGTTCGAGTATCCCGAAAAAAAATTTATGTTTTACAACCGCGGCATAAGCGGTAACCGTGTGCGCGACCTGGAAGCCAGATGGCAACAGGATGCGCTCGATTTAAAACCCGATGTACTTAGTATTTTGGTTGGAATAAACGATGTGGAGGCAACTATCTGGAATCGCGATCCCGAGCCAATCGAAAAATTTGAGGCACACTACCGAAGCATTTTAAATCAGACAAAAAATGCCTTACCTGAAATTCAGATTGTGTTATGTGAACCTTTTTGTCTGCCGGTTGGAAGAGTAGCCGACAAGCTGGAAACATATCAGCATGAAATACAAAAACAACAAACTGTTATTCGTAAATTAGCTAAGGAATTTGATGCAGTTTATGTTGAATTACAGAAACCATTTACCGAAGCTTGCAAAAAAGCACCGGCCAATTATTGGATTTGGGATGGTATTCATCCCATGCCTGCAGGCCATGAACTGATTGCGCGTGAATGGAACAAAAAAGTTGCCGGAGTTTTAACAGACAATTAGCAATCCGCGCGGCTTTCTTATTATGATCAACCAACTTAACTTTCGTTTTATAAACGATAAATATTTTATCCAATGACACTAAAATCTTATCAAAAAATCGTTTTTATAGTTTTACTAATCGGCTTTATGGGTAGTTCGTGCCAAAAGCCACAGCAAGTTAAATGGCCCGAAAAAACCAACGAAACCAAACCATGGACCCGCTGGTGGTGGCATGGCAGCGCCGTAAATGTCGGCGATTTAACCGCCAACATGCAGGAACTGGAAGCAGCCGGTTTTGGAGGTGTTGAAATTACACCGATTTACGATGTAAAAGGATATGAAGATCAGTCACTCAGTTTCCAGTCGTCGGAATGGATGGCCATTTTTGACCATACTTTAAAAGAAGGTCAACGACTTGGTTTAGGTATTGATTTGGCAAATGCATCGGGTTGGCCATTTGGCGGCCCATGGATTGACGCCGAACACGCCTGTAAAAATGTACAATTAAAAAGTTACAGTGTAAAAGGTGGCGAAAAATTAAAAGAGAAAGTACAATTTATTCAGCCGGCAGCTGCACGCGCAGTCGGACACAGAATCGATATATCGGAAGTAAAATTCCCCATAAGCAGCAACACCAATCTTCAGGAACTGGCGCTTGACCAGGTGCAATTTGAGAAGCCCCTGCCCCTTCAAACACTTATGGCCTTCAATAAAACAGGCGATGTACTGGAATTAACCGATAAAGTTGCTTCGGATGGAACACTGAGCTGGGAAGCACCCGAAGGAGAATGGAATTTATATGCGGTTTTTCAGGGCTGGCATGGTAAAATGGTGGAACGCGCCGGAACAGGTGGCGAAGGAAATGTAATCGACCATTTTTCGGAAGCGGCAGCAAAACTGTTTTTAGCCGACTTTGATAAAAACGCAAAAAACAGTGATTTGACCGGATTAAGAGCGTTTTTTAACGACTCATACGAAGTGGACGATGCCAGGGGAGATTCCAACTGGACTCCCCTCTTTTTCGACGAATTTAAAAATAGAAGAGGTTATGACCTGAAACAATATTTGCCTGCCTTATTTGGCAACGACACCGAAGAAAACAACAAACGCGTTTTGTGCGATTACCGCGAAACCATTTCAGATTTGTTACTCGACCGTTTTACAAAAGTTTGGGCAAGTTGGGCCGAATCGCATCAGGCTATCATTCGTAACCAGGCACATGGTTCGCCGGCAAATATTTTAGATTTGTACGAAGCCAGCCACATTCCGGAAACCGAAGGAACCGATCCGATGCGCATAAAAATGGCAACTTCGGCCGGACACGTTTCGGGCAAACCGTTAATTGCCTGCGAAGCGGCTACCTGGCTCGACGAACATTTTCTCGCCAATCTTTCTGCTGTAAAACAAAACCTCGATAATTACCTTGCCAACGGTGTTAACCACATTGTGTATCACGGAACGCCTTATTCGCCAATAGCAGAAGATTATCCGGGCTGGATGTTTTATGCAGCGGTACATTTTGCACCAACAAATTCGTGGTGGAACGATTTAAAAACAGTTAACCGTTACGTTACCAACTGCCAGTCGTTTATGCAAAACTCAACACCAAACAACGACATTCTACTGTATTTTCCCATTTACGATGCATGGACAGAAAGAAGCCGCGAAATTTTACCTCACTTTGGCGGACATACCGAAGAATTAACTAAAGAACTTAGTAACCAGCTAATAAAGCAAGGATATACATTTGATTATATTTCGGATAAACAAATAAGTAAACTTACCTGCCAAAACAATTTTATCTTTTCAGGGAATGTGAAATATAAAACCATTCTGGTCCCGGCTACCGATTATATTCCCCTGGAAACCATGCAAAAACTGATGGCTTTGGCAGAAGCAGGTGCAACCATCATTTTTGAAAAGGAACTACCAAACGACGTGTCCGGAATGTCCAACCTGGCAGCACGTCAAAAAGAATTCCGGAACCTGGTAGAAAGTATAAATTTCCAGACGGAAGGCAAAGTTTCTTCTGCGTCGCAAGGTGCAGGGAAAATAGTTAAAAGCGCAAACGTTCCTGAATTATTAAACTCCGAAAATATTTTTGCAGAAGGTCTGGCAGAAGCAGGACTGTGGTTTAACCGGGTTATCCGCCCCGAAGGAATTTGCTATTTTATAAGCAACTGGTCGGGAAAAAACATTGATCAGTGGATTCGGATTCAATCATCGGGAAAAGAAGCCGTTTTATTTGATCCAATGACTGAAGAGATGGGGAAAGCCACAATAAAAGAAACAACCGGCACTCAAAGCGAAGTTTACCTTCAGCTAAAACCGGGTGAAACACGAATTCTGCAATGGTACTCAACCGCAGTTGATGCTGCCGAATTTCCGCTGTGGCAAAGCTCAAATAAAGTTACAGAACTGAATACTGAATGGGAAATAAGCTTTACAAAAGGCGTTCCTTCCCTACCCGAGTCCTACAAAACGTCAGAATTAAAATCATGGACCGAAGAATCTGATGAATTACAAAAGTTCTCGGGAACTGCCACTTACAAAACCACATTTAAAAAGCCGGCCGAAAATGCTTCTACTTATGCGTTGAATCTTGGTAAAGTACACGAATCGGCAGTGGTTATTTTAAACGGAGAAAAACTGGGAACACTTGTCGGCCCCGAATTCCAGATCAACATTCAGGGAGATCTTCTAAAAGACAACAACGAATTGGAAATTCTGGTAAGCAACCTGATGGCAAACAGCATGATCGATTTGGAAAAACGAGGAGTGCAATACAAAAAATTCTACAACATCAATTTTGCAGCTCATGTGAGAGAAAATGTAGGTCCGGATGGTACGTTTACTGCCATTCATTGGAATCCGCTGGAATCGGGACTTTTGGGACCGGTTAACCTGACTCCACTAACAAAATTGAGTGTTGAATAACTAAAAAACGAAATAAATTTATTCCTTTCATGAAACGTTTACTCTTTCCATTAATAATAGTCAGCCTGTTTTTTTCGGCATGCAATTCAGAGCATAAAAGTGAACTCGTTCAACACCTCGAAACTATTTTTTACGATGCTTCTTTTGCAAAAATTCCAGAGCAGGAGTTTAATGTAGCCGACTACGGTGCAGTTGCCGACGGGAAAACACTCACCACTGAAGCCATTCAAAAAACAATTGATGCGGCTGCAGAAGCCGGAGGTGGAAAAGTAATTTTTCCGGCAGGAACATATTTGTCGGGAGCTCTTTTTGTAAAGTCGAATGTTAACCTGCACATCGACGAAGGCGTGGTAATTCAGGCAGTGCAAAACAATGATTACTATCCCAGGTTAGACACCCGGATTGCCGGAATAGAAATGGAATGGCCGGCAGCACTTATAAATGTTTACGATCAAAAAAACGTTCGAATTACAGGTAAAGGTGTAATTGATGGCAACGGCAAATACTGGTGGGACAAATTCTGGGGCGACCCAAAATACAGTGGTGGAATGTACGGCGATTACAACGAAAAAGGCATTCGCTGGGCCGTTGATTACGACTGCGAACGGGTGCGTCCGGTTGTTGTTTGGGAGTCGGAAGACGTACTTTTAAAAGATTTTACTGTAAAACGTGCCGGATTCTGGACCGTTTCGCTGACTTACAGCACACGTGTTCATGTGGATGGATTGGTGGTACGCAATAACATTGGTGGACACGGACCAAGCTCCGACGGAGTTGACACCGATTCGTCGAAAGATATTTTGGTTGAAAATTGCGACATCGATTGCAACGACGACAACCTCTGCATAAAAGCCGGTAAAGATGCCGACGGACTGCGTGTAAATCGCCCTGCCGAAAATATTGTTTACCGAAATTGTATTACCCGCTCCGGACACGGCCTGATTACTTTGGGCAGTGAAACATCGGGTGGAATGAAAAACATTGAAGTGTATGGTTTGGAAGCCATTGGAACAAGTACCGGAATCCGCTTTAAATCGGCGAAAGTGCGTGGTGGTTTAATCGAAAACATTTGGTTTCACGACATAAAAATGAAAGACGTGGCAAACCCATTTCGTTTTGAACTAAACTGGTACCCTGAATACAGTTATTGCAACATCCCGGAAAGTATTCCTGAAGAGGAAATAAAGGATCGCTGGCGGCTTTTAAGTCAGCGGGTAGTACCTGAAGAAAAAGGTATTCCTGAATTCCGCGACATAAAAATCAGCAATATAACTGTCGAAAAAGCTGAACAGGCATTTTATGCCAACGCGTATCCCGAGAAACACATTCACCATATAAGTTTCGAAAATGTTACGGTTGAAGCAAAAGAAAGCGGAAAATTGAGTTATGCCAGCGACTGGACAATGACCAATGTTCAACTTACCTCGGCAAGCGGCAAAGCCATTGAATTGATAGAATGCAATAATATTCAACAACCTGAACTAATTACGCCTGCCAAAATTGATGTACCAGAGAAAAAAAACAGGCCCTCACTGGAAGAACAAATGAAAGTGCTCTCCGAAAACAAAGCGCTTGTAATTATTCCTGTTAATCGTACAGCTCAACATGCCATAGTTCAGGGAGATACTACTCTTTTTTCGGAAGAAATGGAGATTCAGATTCTTCAGCAGAAAGAAGCTTTTCTTTCGTATCTGGAACCGATGGGCGACGGAGGTAATTTTATGCCCGTTGAAATCAGTTTTGCACCTTCTGAAGGAATTTTGGAGGTAAAAGCACAACGGCAACACGATTTTTCTTTTATCGTACACAGTGAAAAACAACCTGAAAATATTACCGGAGCAGACAAATGGAAATACGATGCTGAGAACAAACAAATTCTTATTGAAAAAACAGGCAATAGTTTTACGCTGTTAATCAACTAAATATCAGCGAAAAAGAACGCTAACACGAACAGTCATTTAAGCTAATACAATCATCACATGAAGTACATAAAAAATTCAACTGCAATTTTGCTGGTCCTTCTTTTTGGGCTGACAACATGGGCAACACCCGAAAAAAAAGAAGTAAAATACTTGTCAGGTACCGACAATGAGAATACAGTTACCTGGGATTTTTTCTGTACTTCGGGTCGTAAAAGTGGCGTTTGGACAAACATTGAAGTTCCGTCGCACTGGGAACAACAAGGATTTGGCGAATACGATTACGGCCGCGATTACCGTACTTACGGTAAAAAATTTAAGTTTGCCGATGAAACCGGAATTTACAAACACCAGTTTTCTGTTCCTGGAAACTGGAAAGAAAAAGAAGTATTTATAGTTTTTGAAGGATCGATGACCGACACCGAAGTTAAAATAAACGGAGAGTTGGCAGGCCCAATCCACCAAGGTTCATTTTACCGCTTTCGATACAACATTACCGATAAACTAAAAAAAGGAGAAGAAAATGAGCTTGAGGTTACTGTTCATAAACGCTCTGCAAACCAATCGGTTAACCGCGCTGAACGTTACGCTGACTACTGGATTTTCGGAGGCATTTTCCGTCCGGTTTACCTTGAAGCTGTTCCTCAGTCTTTTATCGACAGAGTGGCTGTAAATGCCCTGGCAAACGGCTCGTTTTCGATGGATGTATTTCCGGTAAATGCTCAAAAAAACCAGACTGTTGTTGCTGAAATTATTGATGCATCGGGTACGGTGGTTAAAACAGTTGAAACAAAACTTTCAGCGGGAGATTCACTGGTTAATTTGTCGTGTTTGATAGAAGCGCCACGCACCTGGACTGCTGAAACGCCTAGTCTGTACTCGGTAAAAGTTAGTTTAAAAGAAAAATCAGACGCAGTTTATCAATTAACAGAAAAATTTGGTTTCCGTACCATAGAAATCAGAGAAGGCGACGGCATTTATGTAAACGGTACAAAAGTTAAAATGAAAGGTGTAAACCGGCATGTTTTCTGGCCCGAAACCGGACGTTGCGTAAATGCTCAGATCGACCTCGACGATGTGCTTCTTATAAAAGAAATGAACATGAATGCGGTGCGTTGTTCGCACTACCCTCCCGATAAATCATTTTTGAATTATTGCGATTCGCTTGGATTGTATGTTTTGGATGAACTGGCCGGCTGGCAAAATGCGTACGATACCGAGTCGGGCAGCAAACTGGTAAAAGAAATGGTGATTCGCGATGTAAATCATCCCTCAATCATTTTCTGGAGCAACGGAAACGAAGGAGGCACCAACAAAGAGCTCGATGACGATTACCTGATTTACGATCCGTCAAAACGCCCGGTAATACACGCCCACCACAAACCGGGCAACGATTACAACGGCATTGATTGCAACCACTACGAAAACTATTTCAGCTCGAAAAAAATAATAGACGAAGGTTTAATTTACATGCCAACCGAGTTTTTACATGCACAGGATGACGGTGGCGGTGCTGCCGGACTAGCTGATTTTTGGGAGTTGTTCTGGAACTCGGAACGATCTGCCGGTGGATTTTCATGGGTGCTGGCCGACGAAGGTTTGGTAAGAACCAATCTGGGTGGTGTGATTGATGCCAACCGTGTAAACGCCCCCGATGGAATTGTTGGGCCTCACAGAGAAAAAGAAGGCAGTTTTTACGCCATGCGCGAGATTTACAGTCCTGTTAAAATAAGCATGGACAAACTCCCTGATAATTTTAATGGTGTTATTCCGGTTGAAAACCGATATCATTTTACCAATTTAAAAAACATTCGTTTTGAATGGAAACTTGTGAATTTTAGTACTCCTTATCAACGCGGTGCCAGTCATCAGGTATTGCAGTCGGGAACTGTTGTTAGTCCTGATATTGCGCCTGTACAAAAGGGAGAATTGAAACTTGATTTACCCGATGGTTTTAACCGCTACGATGCACTTTATTTACGGGCTTTCGACCCATTTAATAAAGAAATTTATTGCTGGAGCTGGAAAACGGTTGGCAACACCAACCAGGTTATGAAACTGGTTGAAAAAACCTTAACCGAAAACGAAAAAGCCAGATTGCAAAAATTAAAAGCGCAGGGCATTGAAGAGGATAACATTCTCCCAATTGCACAACAAGACGGCGACAATAAGCTAAGTGCAAAGGTAGAAGTCAGCCAAAACGATAGCTTGCTTACTCTAAAAGCTTCTGGTATTTCTGTCACTTTTAACACCAATAACGGAACCATTCAATCGCTGAAGAACGACTTTAGTTTGCCGCTGCCTTTCTCCAATGGTCCTGTTCTGGTATCCGGAAATGCTGAACTGATCAATGTTTCGCACCACGAAATTGAAGATGCCTATGTAGTAAGTATAAAGTATGCCGGCGATTTAAAAGAGGTAACCTGGACCATGTACAACAGTGGATGGCTGCAAATGGATTACGAATACCTGGTGGAAGGCGAACAGTATTTTACCGGCATCAGTTTTGATTTTCCCGAATCGGATGTAATTGGTGCCAAATGGTTGGGAGAAGGCCCTTCACATGTTTGGAAAAACCGCTTGCAAGGCGGACGTTTAGATGTGTTTGAACGACTTTACAACAATATATTACCAGGAGATAATTCCTGGGAATACCTGCAATTTAAAGGTTATTTTGCCGATGTTTCGTGGATGGAATTTAATACCGTAGATGGTAAGTTTACAGTGGTAGCAAACGAAGAAGATTTGTTTGTTCGTTTATTCGACTTTTATGGCATTTCGGGGCCAAAGAATTATCCGGCTCTGCCCTCTGGAAATATTTCGTTCCTCGACGGCATTCCTCCTGTGGGAACAAAACTGGCCATGGGAATTAGCAACGACACCTGGAATCTGGGTCCTGCCGGTAATTTAAACAAGATGGAAAAACCTGTTAAACGCACCCTTTATTTCTACTTTGGCTTATTGCAATAATAAATTTTAAATGACAAAATCGCGCACATACCGTATTTTTAAACCGCTTGTTTTCGGCGCATTAATGGTCGCATTCGTTCTGTTTTTTTTCGGCTTGCAATCATAAAAAAGTGAATGAACCGACACAAAAAATATGGCACGAACAAACCCGAGAAATACGATATCAACCCGATGGAAATGGTTTTGTAATTACAAATGGAACCAAACGTTTTAACCGTGCTTTGTACGGTTCTCATACGGCCTTTCGGGTGGAAGCCGGCGACCTGCCCGAATTTGCCTTGTACATGCCCCGCATTGGAGGTACGCTGCGACTGGGTTTAATTCAAGCCGATTCGTCACGCTGGTTAATTGATGCTGAAAAAATAACAGCACGTTACGAAGCCGGAACCATGACTTACCGGATAGAAGACCCGCTTTTAAACAATGGGGAAATCAGTCTGCAACTGCTTGCTCTGCCCGATGCCGACGGAATGATTCTAAAAATAGACAGCAAAAATGTTCCTGAAAATGTCGAGTTATTTTGGGCATTTGGAGGAGCATCAGACAAACGTCTTTCGAGGGATGGAGATTTGGGAGCCGATCCGGAATCGAGCTTTTATCTGAAAGCTGAAAATTGTACCGACAATGAATATTTTATCGAAAACAATTCCTTTCGATTATATTATGGTTCAGGAAGAAGTTTAAGCGACAATGAAGTGTATGAGAACAATTACAAACCTTCAAAAGAAGAAATAGAATCGACGCAATTAACAACACGCAAACGAATTTTTGGTTTCTTTCCGGCAGAGACTCAGCTAAAGCTTGTGGACGCTTCCCATCAAAAAAACCCATTACAATTGTTATCTTCTGAACAAGAGAATTCCCCTGTAATTGCTGCACGGCAAAAGCTTCGTTCGGGTAACGAAAACTATATTTTGTTGGTCAATCCTGATACCAAACAAACTATAAATTACGATGAACTACCCGAACTGTTTAAACAAGCAGATGTTGCAAGAAAAGAATTGGCAAATCGTTTTAAAATTAGTACTCCCGACAAATACATTAATGCAGTTGGAGCCAGTCTTTCCACAGCAGCTGATGCAGTTTGGGATGGTAAGTCGTTTATGCACGGAGCCATTGCCTGGCGCATGCCCTTAAATGGCTGGCGCGGTGCTTATGCTGCCGACTGGCTGGGATGGCACGAGCGCGCAAAAACTCATTTTCGTGGTTATTTTGATGCCCAGTACACCGAACCCGCTTCGGGTCCTTCCGTTCCCGATCAAAAAACAAATCTTGCGCGACAAAAAGAAGAAGTGGGCACTGCTTTGTTTACCAACGGCTACATCAGTCGCAATCCCGGAAAAAAAAACAAACCCAATCATTACGATATGAACCTCGTGTTTATTTCACAGCTTTTGTCGCATTTTAACTGGACCGGTGACCTCGAATTTTTGGAAGAAAGCTGGCCTGTTTTGGAACGTCACCTGGCCTGGGAAAAACGAAATTTCGATGCCAATAACGATGGTTTGTACGATGCCTACTGTTGCATTTGGGCAAGCGATGCCCTCCAATACTCAGGCGGCGGAGTAACTCACTCTTCGGCCTACAATTACAGGGCGAATAAAACAGCTGCCGAACTGGCTACACTCATTGGCAAAGACCCTGCACCCTATCTGACAGAAGCTGAAAAAATTAAAACCGCCGTAAACAAGCAGCTTTGGTTGCCCGAAAAAGGATGGTTTGCGGAATACAAAGATTTACTTGGAAATCAGCTGGTACACCCATCTGCCGCGCTATGGACAGTTTACCACAGTATTGACGAAGGATTGGCTGATCGGTTTCAGGCCTATCAGGCTACACAATATGTAGATCACAGCATTCCAAAAATTCCGGTGGAAGCAAACGGACTTGCAAGTGGCGAATATTATACCTTGTCAACCACCAACTGGATGCCTTATACCTGGTCGATCAATAACGTAGCTTTTGCAGAGGTGCTTCACACTGCGCTGGCCTACTGGCAAAGTGGACGAAAAGATGAAGCATTCAAACTCACCAAAAGCGTTTTCCTCGATTATATGTTTATGGGAAGTAGTCCGGGAAACTTTGGTCAATTATCGTTTTACGATGCATTTCGCGATGAATTGTACCGCGATTTTTCCGATCCGGTTGGAACTGCATCAAGGGCTTTTGTGGAAGGTTTATTCGGAGTATCTCCCAGTCTGCTCAACAACAAAATAATTGTTAAACCGGGTTGGCCGTCAGAATGGGAATTTGCAGGATTGGAAACACCTGATATAAACCTTCAGTTTGAACAAAAAGGAAATACTGACCACTACCTGATTGAAACAAAATTTGGAAAAGAAATAACACTCGAACTGGCTCTGAAAGCAAAAAGCAACCAGATTAAATCGGTAAAAATTAACGATAAAGATTGCGACTGGACATGGAATAAAAACGCCATAGGAACACCCGAGCTACAATTGATTTCATTGCCCGGAACTACATTCAAAATTGAAATTGAATGGAATGAGAATACATTACAAGCAGCACAAATTCAGGAATATTATGCCTCGGGTGAAGTACTTTCAATTGGTTTTGACAAATCAGAAATAATCGACATTTACGATCCGCAGAAAATACTAAAATCGATCGAGCAAACTACCGATCAGTTACAAGCAGTTTTGCAGGGTGAAACCGGCTGGCGAACTTTTTTTGTTCAGTTAAAACAAGGAGAAGCCGTTTGGTGGCAGCCTTTTTCGTTTGAGCTACGAAATCCAATTAGTATTCTGGCCTCAAAAAACCAACCTAAAAATGAAGTCTTATTTAAAATTCAGAATAACTCGGCCGCTGATTTTAAAGGAAAAGTAGCCTTGGGAAATTTTTCTCAGAACTTCAGTATTCCAGCAAAAAGCACTTCTGAAAATATCTCTGTTTTAGCTAATAATCTGGTTCCTGGAAGTAACATCATTCATATAACAACAGCCGAAAAGCAATTTTCAGAAAAGCTTATAAACTGGAACGTTCAAACAAAAGCGGAAGATACTTTTAAAGAAATTGACCTTTCGGAACATTTTAACAGCAGTATTAACCACATTTTCGACAAACAATATTTTAGTCCCCGTTCGCCTTATCCAACGCTAAGCATACCAACACAGGGAATTGGCGATTGGTGTTCGTACCGCGAGCACGAAGAAATAGATGACTCGGGTATAAGAATACTTGCAGCCCAAAACGGGCAGATTATCGCACCTCAAGGTATTCCCTTAAAAATACCTGCAAACAACGAAACAAACATTGTTTTTACTTCGCAGTGGGATAATCATCCGGAGAAAGTAGAACTTCCGTTGGAAGGAAAAGCCTCGCACCTGTATCTTTTAATGGCCGGCTCGATGCATCACATGCAAATAAACATGACCAACGGATTGGTGCGGGTTGAATATACAGATGGTACTTTTGATGACCTGCAATTAAAAAGCCCTGACAACTGGTGGCCCATCGAACAGGATTATTACGAAGATGGATTTGCCTTTCAATTGCCTGAACCGCAACCACCGCGTTTGTATTTAAAAACCGGCGAATGGCACCTCGACAGTTACAATGTACTGGCAAAAAACAAAACCATTAAAATTGAAGGAGGCGCTGCTTCCCTACTCGACCTTGTTTTAAATCCGGAAAAGGAACTGAAAACTTTAACGCTGGAAACATACACCAACGATGTGGTCATCGGCCTTATGGCGGCAACTTTAAAAAGAGAAGTGAATTAGGATGAAAAGACGGAATTTCATACAAAAATCGACGATTGCCGGAGGTGCACTACTTATTTCCGGCTGGAAGAGCTGGGCTTCTTTTCAGAATGAGAAATACACTGTAAACGACATTTCTGATTTTTCGAAACGTTTAAAACCGCTGGGACGAATTCTCGAGTTGGATGGATATTACGTTTGGGGTTGCAGTCCGATTGTTGCACCCGATGGAAAAGTACATGTTTTTTTCTCGCGCTGGAGTTCCTCAAAAGGAATGGGTGGCTGGATCAATTCCTCTGAAATTGCACATGCCGTTGCCGACCAGCCGGATGGTCCGTATTACAATATTGAAACCATTCTTGCTCCCCGGGGCGAAGGCTATTTCGACGGTACCACCTGCCACAATCCGCATATTCAGTACATCGACGGAAAATATTTTCTGTTTTACATTGGCAATTCAAACCGAAAAACAAATACCAAACGAATTGCTGTTGCTACTTCCGAATCATTGAATGGCCCCTGGGAACGACCGGATCAGCCTTTATTGGAAGTGGGAGAAAAAGGAGCCTGGGATGATCATTGTACCTCAAATCCTTCGTTTATAAAACATCCGAACGGACAGTATTGGCTGTACTACAAAGCCTGGAACGACGAAGAATACATGAATCCGGTAAATCCGAAAATAAGGGGAAACCGAAAATACGGTCTGGCAATTGCCGAAAATCCGGAAGGCCCTTACCTGCGTTATTCCGAAAACCCGATAATCGATTACTCGTCCTTTGGAAATAACCGCCAACTGGAAGATGGAAACGTTTTTATGGAGAATGGTAAATTCTACATGCTTGCCCGAGACATGGGGCGTTTCGATCACGAGGTTGGAATTATTCTGGAATCCGACGACGGCATTCACTGGTCGGAACCAAAGATCAGCTATTTTGGCGTTTCGCATTACATCGATCAGGCACCAAAACCAACACACTTGAGTAAGTACGGGCGTTTTGAACGGCCACAAATACTTGTACAAAACGGAAAACCTACTCATTTATTTGTGACAACACAGGGAGGAAAATTTGAATCATCGTCGCCCTTTGTATTTAAAATCGACTAAAATTTTTGAATTATGATACGCATTCTCAGTTTACTACTATTTTTCGCTTTCCTGTTTGCCTGCACCCCGGCAGAAAAAGAAACTCCTACCCGGAAACCAACTATTTTTATTATTGGAGATTCAACCGTTAAAAATGGCAGAGGCGACGGTTCCGGAGGTTTATGGGGCTGGGGCGATCCGCTTGTTCAGTATTTTGATACCTCCGGAATTAACATCGAAAACCATGCGCTGGGTGGTACAAGTAGCAGAACATACCGAAGTAAAGGTTTGTGGGATGCTGTATTCAGAAAACTTCAACCCGGAGATTATTTGCTTATCCAGTTCGGGCACAACGACAATGGCCCTATTAACGATGACTTTAGAGCGCGTGGTACAATTAAAGGATTTAGCGATGCCACCGAAGAAATAGACAACATGCTTACAGGCGTTCACGAAGTAGTGCACACTTATGGTTGGTACATCAGGCAATACATTGCTGAAGCCAAAAGCAAAGGAGTTACACCTGTTGTAATGTCGCCCATTCCGCGCAACGACTGGGAAAACGGCAAAGTGCCACGAAACGACACAACGTATGGATACTGGGCAAAAGAAGTGGCTACTTTGGAAGAAGTTCAGTTTATTAATCTAAATGAAAAAATGGCTGCAGCCATGGAAGTAATGGGTGAAGATTCGGTTACCGGAAACTACTTTTTTAAACGCGACCACACGCACACTTCTGCTAAAGGAGCCATTCTTTCTGCGTCGTTGATTGTTGAAGGACTGCAGGAAGCAGACGAGTGTAATTTGAAAGAATACCTGCTTGAGAATCCCGTGATTCAGTTCCCGGTGAAGAAAAAAGTTTTGATAATTGGCGATTCAACTGTTGCAAACGGCAATAACAGCATCGTAGGCTGGGGACGCGAACTTTCAGCATTTATGGATACCAGCCGAATAACTGTTGTTAACAGGGCACGTGGCGGAAGAAGCAGCCGTACATTTTTATACGAAGGTTTGTGGCAAAAAGCACTGGACGAACTCAGTCCGAATGATTTTCTTCTCATCCAGTTTGGCCACAACGACGGTGGCAACATCGACAAAGCCAAATTCCGTGGTTCGCTTAAAGGTATTGGCGACGAAACACAGGAAATTACACGACCCGACAGTACCACCGAAGTGGTTCACACCTATGGCTGGTACATGAAAAAATACATTGCCGAAGCAAAGGCAAAAGGAGTGGAAGTAATTGTTTTGAGCCAGATTCCCAGAAATGAATGGCCTGATGACAAAGTAGAACGTGTGGCGAACAGTTACGGTGGCTGGGCAAAAGAAGCAGCTGAAACCAAAGGTGCTTTATTTCTGGATTTGAATGAAGCCATTGCCGTCAAATACGAATTAATGGGACCGAAAAAAGTAAAAGCATTTTTCCCGGGCGATCATACACATACCAACGCGGAAGGAGCTGAATTTAATGCACAAACACTGGCCGAACTTATCGGGAACTGCCAGGATTGTACCCTTCGTTACTATGTGAATCTAACCAACTAACAACTAACAACTAACAACCATCTGCCAACAACTAACAACAATAAATGCATCGAACCAACTAAGAATTAAAAATAATAAACCAATGAAAAAGAACCTGTTGCTTCTGATCTTTCTCTGTGTTGTAACATTTGTTTACGCACAGGATCCCCGCGAACGATTGTACAATTACCCGGTATTAAAACCAAGTCATGCGCCAAAACGCAAAGTGCAAGGATGGGCGCAAAACCGCATTACAGAAAATTTAAACCGCGGCCTGGTAGCTTTAAATTTGCCTGACGGCATTTATTTATCCTGGCGATTATTGGAAAGTGATCCCGAAAATGTTGCTTTTGATGTTTATGAAGAAAAAGCAAACGGTAAAGCACAAAAAATCAATACCTCCCCCCTGTTGTCAACTACTGATTTTTTTATAAAAGAAGCCGCTACGAATAGCACCTATTTTGTAAAAGCATTGGTAAACGGAAAAGAACTAGGCACTTCTGAAAAAGTGAGCGCGGGAAGCAAAAGTAACTTGCCGTACAAATCCATTCCATTGAAAGGTGAATACAGTCCCGACCGGGTTGCTGTTGGCGATTTAAATGGCGATGGCGAATACGATTTTGTGATTAAACAACCTGGTGGACGTGTGGATCCGGGAGTATGGCGTAAAAGTCCGGATACTTTTAAGCTGGAGGCTTATTTAAGCGACGGAACTTTTTTATGGCAAAAGGATTTGGGCTGGAACATTGAACTGGGAATCTGGTATTCGCCGTTTATTGTCTACGATTTTAATGGCGACGGCAAAGCTGAAGTGGCGGTAAAAACAGCTCCTACTGATGCCGATTACCGCAATGAAGAAGGCCGGGTATTTTCCGGTCCCGAATATTGTTCGGTACTGGATGGAATGACCGGTGATGAAATTGACCGGGTTGACTGGCCGGAGCGAAACGATCGATTTGGCCGTTACAACCGCACTAACCGCAATCAGTTGGGAATGGCCTATCTCGATGGTAAAACTCCATCGCTGCTTGTGGCTCGCGGAACCTATCGTTTAATGATGGTGGACGCTTATCAGTTAAATGGCAATAAACTGGAAAAACTCTGGCGCTGGGATGGTGACGAAGAAAATCCGGTAATTCGCTCGCAGGGTGCACACAACATGCATACTGTTGATGTTGATAACGATGGCCGCGATGAAATTGTACTTGGGTCAGCCGTTTTAGATGACGACGGCACCCTACTCTTTTCGGCTGGTGTTGGTCATTCCGACAAATGTTTTGTAAGCGATATCGACCCAAATCGTCCGGGAATGGAGATCTTTTTTGCCAACGAAGTATGGCACGACAGTGCAGGTGTTTCGATGGTTGATGCAGCTACCGGCCAGCAAATCTGGAATATAAATCATTATACACGACATGTTGGAGACGGTATGGTTGCCGATATATTACCGGAAATACCCGGACTGGAATGTTTTGCCACCGAAGATTCAAAAGCCGGTTTACACGATAAATACATGCTTTCAGCAAATGGCGACTACCTCGCCCGAAATATGGGTGTTCCGCAGTGCAGAAACTGGATTTTCTGGGATGCGGATAAACTGAGAGAATCCATCGAAATTTCTGGAAGCAGTAAAAACCTTTCGCGCTATGAAGCACGCGATTTTTCAATCCTGAAATATCCGGCAGATACCATTCAAAACAGCATTGAAGGTTCGATAATGATGATGGCTGATTTGTATGGCGATTGGCGCGAAGAACTGGTAACTGTTTTGCCCGGTGAACTTCGCATTTACTCCACTCCTCTTCCTGCAACTGACCGCCGGGTGTGTTTAATGCAAGATCACTTGTATCGGTCGGATGTGGTACACCGCTCAATGGGCTATTTTCAATCTCCTGTAACCAGCTATTACCTGGGTGAATAAAACAAATTCTAAATTAAAATAATATGAAAACTAAATTGATTGTACTGATTGGCTTCCTGATTCTTGGAAACCCGTTTTTAATGAAAGCACAACAACTTCCGTCAAAAAAAGAAGTGATGGAATCGATGGTGCTCACCAACTCGTACTTTATGAAAAAATGGCCGGATACCGGTAAAACTATTTTTACCAACATTGAGCGGCCAAGTAATATCTGGACGCGTGCGGTGTATTACGAAGGATTAATGGCACTTTATGCATTAAGTCCTGAAAAAGAGTACTACGATTACGCTGTTTCGTGGGGAGATGCCCATAAATGGAACCTACGCCGTGGCATCGAAACCAGAAATGCAGATAACCAGTGCTGTGGTCAAACCTACCTCGATTTGTATCAAATGGATTCGAAACCGGAGCGCATGGAAAACATTAAGGCCTCTATTGATTTAATGATGGAAACCGACAAAACGGACGATTGGGATTGGATTGACGCCTTGCAGATGGCCATGCCGGTCTTTGCAAAATTATCGGTTATTACCGGCAATCAGGAATACTCCGAGCGTATGTATGAAATGTATATGGACTCGAAAGTAAAACAAGGATTTTACAATCCCAAGGACAAACTTTGGTGGCGCGACAAAGATTTTATGCCTCCATACACTGAACCCAATGGCGAAGATTGTTATTGGAGTCGTGGTAATGGCTGGGTAGTAGCGGCATTGGTTCTTGTAATGGATATTCTTCCTGAAAACGACCCTCATCAAAAAGAGTACCTGAAAACATACAAAGAAATGATGAAAGCTTTGTTGCCTATTCAGCGTGCCGATGGTTTTTGGAACGCCAGTTTACATGATCCGAACAACTATGGAGGCAAAGAAACAACAGGCACCGCTTTGTTTGTATATGGAATGGCCTGGGGTGTAAATAACGGAATACTAAGTGCTAAAAAATACATGCCTGCCATAACTAAAGGCTGGAATGCAATGGCAACAGAATCGGTTCATCCAAATGGTTTTTTAGGTTATGTACAAGGTACAGGGAAAGAACCGAAAGATGGCCAGCCTGTAACTTATGACAGCAAACCTGATTTTGAAGATTATGGTTTGGGCTGCTTTTTGTTAGCCGGAACTGAGGTGTACAAAATGTGTAAATAAAAAGACAGATCCGATCCTTTTTATTTAAAACTAAAAAGGGTCGGATCTTAAAATGCCTCCTAAAATGTGTATTACCTGCATCCTGAGTCTTTTAACTGGTTGTTGATTTCTTGAAATGAATAGCCAAGATCACTTCCATCCACCAAAACCTAAAAAAAATATTAATTCTTTTATTTCTATAGCCGGGCATTGAAGTGATAAACACTCCCACCACACAGCCAACGCCCCACATTCATTTAAACACTGTATCAGTAACTTATAAAACAAAATAGTTTGTATTTATGTGTACACTTGTGAAACGAGGTAAAAATAAAATTACCTTTTTTCAACTTTTTTTTGTTTTTGAATAGTACAAAAAGATAGTTGTTACATTTATACGTGTAATTAAAACTATCAAACTTGACTAAAACAGAGAGCGATCTAAGAGTTTGGCAAAGTTTCAGAAAAGGAAACAAAGATGCTTTTCAGAAAATCTATTTTAATCATTATAGGTTTTTGTATAACTATTGCCGAAAATTTACTTCCGACACTTCGCTGGTAGAAGATCTGATTCAGGATCTTTTCATCAATATTCTGGTACGAAAAGACAATTTAAGCGATACTGACAACATACGTATGTACTTGCTGTGCTCAATTCGCAGAAGCCTGTTTAAAACGCTGAATGAAAAAGAGAACAAAGTTACAGATCTGTTCGATCCATTAAATCCGGCATTTCGGTTTGACGAAGGAATTGAACCCAATTTTGGCGAAAGTGAAGAAGAAAATAAAACGCTGAAAATTATTTATAAGTCGGTAAATAATCTTGGTGCCCGCCAAAAAGAGATTATTTATATGAAATATTTTTCAGGCCTAAACAATAAGGAAATTGCCGAAGTACTGGGCGTTTCATACCAAACGGTAAGAAATACTTTGTGTACCGCTTTAAAAAATATAAGAAAAGACTTTGATAATGAACAACCGAAAGGGAAATTGATGGTATTACTTCATTTATTTCAAAAAATGGAATAGTACAATTCGCACGTTTACTTATTCTTTAAATAAAGAAACGATTTAAATGCAAAAGAAATACATACATTCCGACGACTTTCTGTATAGTGAGAACTACAACGAGTACATACTTGAAAATTCGCCGAGACAGCAAAAAAAGTGGAAAGCTTATTTTAAAGAGTTTCCGGAGACAGAAGAAGCGGCAAACAAAGCTTCAAAAATTATTCTTAGTTTGCTCTCAATGGACGATCATACCTCCCAAAAAGAAATATCAGACGACAAACTACACAAACAATTTGAAGAAACCTGGGATAAATACAGGGGGCAAAAATCAAAAAACGTTTTTCTGAGAACTTCAAAAGTAATCTACCAAACAGTTGGAGTTGCTGCTGCGGTAGTTTTTTTGATGCTTTCATTTTCATTTATTCGAAATTATATAAGCGATAGAAACCACCAGCCTGAGTATTTCGAAATATATGTTCCAACTGCCGAACAAAGTCGTTTGACCCTACCCGATGGTACCAGAGTTTGGGTGAACTCAGAAACTGAAATAAAATACTCGAACCAGTTTAATACAAAAGAACGCAATATTATTCTTTCGGGAGAAGCATATTTTGAAGTTGCCCATAACGAAGATTTACCTTTTTATGTTGTGGCCCATGGGGCCCGGGTAAAAGTAACCGGTACAAAATTTAATGTAAAAGGATACACTGAAGACAGCAAGGTTGAGACCGTTTTGGTTGAAGGAAGAGTTGAGCTGAGCAGATTAGGTGATAAGTCGGGAAGTAGCATAGAATTGATTCCGGGTGATAAGGCAATTTTAAATCTGAAAGATAGTAAAGTGTCAATTTCGCGCGAGGATGTGATGGACGATGTAGCCTGGAAAGATGGTAAACTCGTATTTCGGAATATTCCTTTGCAGGAGGTTTGCAAAACACTGGAGCGACATTTTGATGCCGACATTCTGTTAGCCGGAGATGCCGGGAATTTGTACAATCACCCTTTCACTTTTACTATCGAGAACGAAACATTACCAATGGTGCTGGAATATTTGTGTAAAGCAGCACCATTAATGTACAGTACAAAGTATATTGACGAAGATGGGGAAAATGGCATTGAAAAGATTGAATACATTGTGAGTGCCAGGTAGCACCTGTGATTTAGATTACACGGGAGGAGAAATCTTACTATAAAAAACAGATTTCTCAGTTGTACCTTATTCGAAATAACAACATAAAACTAAATAACAAACTAAAACCAAAATAGCCAATGAAATGATACCTTAAAAAACGAAATGGAAAATGCTCCAACATCTTCCATCTCAGATCTGAATTTTTACGAATACAATAAGATTAAACTTGTCAAATTCAAACCATCACAAAATTATGGAAAAAAATCGAAAAATGGTTGGATCGGACCTTTTGTGTCCTGATCTAACGAAATTGATTAGAATTATGAAACTAACTAGCTTTTTGATATTTTTTGCTGTAGCCCAGGTTTTTGCGCTAAATACCTATGCGCAATCAGCCCGATTGTCACTTGATATGAAGGGTGTTACAGTTAAAGATGTCCTGTTTGAAATCGAAGAAAGTAGCGAATTTTACTTCATTTACAGCAACAAACTTATTGATGTTGAAAGGAAACTTGATGTAAATGTGAACAATGAAAAAATTGAACATGTTCTGGATCAAATCTTTGAAGGTGAAAATGTAAAATATACAATCAACGATCGCCAAATCATACTTCGACCTGAAGGAATGCAACTCTTGAAATCAGGAGATATTTTTAGGCAAGCTCAAACAGTTACGGGTGTTGTAAAATCTGAAACCGGAGAAACCCTTCCCGGAGTTACTGTTCTGATTAAAGGTACAACGGTTGGTACAATTACCGACGTTGATGGAAAATATACGATAAATGTTGAAAACAAGACGCAAGTGCTGGTATTCTCATTTGTTGGGATGGCGAGCCAGGAAATTGTGGTTGGCGACCAAACTGAAATTTCGGTAGTAATGCAATCGGAATCTATCGGAATTGACGAAGTAGTAGCAATTGGTTACGGAACCATTAAAAAGAGCGACCTTACCGGTGCTGTTGCAAGTGTACAGGGCGACAATCTGGCGAAACGTTCAACCCAACAGCTTTCAACTGCTATGCAGGGACAAATGGCAGGTGTGCAAATTACCCGTTCTTCCGGAGCTCCCGGTGCTTCAGCAACAGTTCGCGTGCGTGGTATTACAACTCTTTCAAATAACGATCCTTTGGTGATTGTTGATGGTGTTCCATCGTCGCTAAATGATGTTGTAACTGCCGACGTGGAAACCATGACTGTATTAAAAGATGCAGCATCGGCAGCAATTTACGGTTCGCGTGCCGCAGCAGGGGTTATTCTTATCACCACAAAACGTGCGAAACAAAATCAATTCTCGTTCGATTACAATTACGAATACGCCATTGATAAGCCAACAGCGCAACCTAAGAATGGCGACGTTATCGACTGGATGAATATACAAAACGAAGTAAAGTGGAACGATGGTGCTTCTGATCCTTATTCGCAATATTCGCAGGAAACCATTAATTCGTGGCTCAGCAATAATGCAACCGATCCGTGGCATTACCCAAATACCGATTGGGTTGACTTACTGCTTAAAAAAACAACTTCGCACGAGCAGCACACTTTGAGTGTTACCGGAGGTACCGAGAAACTGCGTACTAAATCCACTTTTAACTATCAGAAAGGTAACGGCTATTACATGAATAAGTCTTACGAACGTTTTTCAGGCCGTATTAACAACGACTATCAGATTACAGATTGGTTAAGTGCAAATTTCGACCTCGATTTCTCAAAATCAACTTCGGTTTCTCCATCTCAGATAAATGCAATTTACTGGGCATATTTAATTGCGCCTTATTACCCGGCTTTCTGGGAAGATGGTCGTTATGCCGACACAAAAGACGGCGGTAACGCGCTGGCCGCACTCGAGCAAGGAAGAACAAACGATGTTGATTATTATAAATTTGGTGGAAAGGCGCAATTCGACGTTACTCCGATGGAGGGCCTTAAACTGACAGCCATTTTTGCACCACGTTATACCTTTACAAAAGGCAAACGATTCACTCGTGCCGTTCCTCTGTACTACGAAAACGGATCTACTATCTTCATGCAGTCGCACCGCGTTACCAGTCTGGATGAATCACGTAACGACAATAATAGCTTCACCTACCAGTTCTACGGCAATTATCAAAAGAAACTGGGCGACCACTCGTTTAGTGCAATGGTGGGTTATGAGGGCTTTTCGTACAAGTGGGAAAATCTTGGCGCTTCGCGTACCAATTACCTGCTCGATACTTATCCCTACTTAAATATTGGTCCTGAAGATTACCAGTATAATTCAGGCAAAGCCGGGCACAACGCCTATCAATCAGTATTCGGACGTTTGATGTATTCTTTCAGAAACAAATACATGCTTCAGGGGAATGTTCGTAGCGACGGTTCATCGCGCTTTTCGAAAGATTACCGTTGGGGTACTTTCTACTCTGCCTCAGCTGGTTGGGTAATGTCGGAAGAATCGTGGTTTAAAAATGATGTGGTTGATTATCTGAAATTGCGTGGTTCTGTTGGTCAGCTTGGAAACGAGCGAATTGGTTCGGAATTTCCTTACCAGGCAGCAATGAACTTTGGCAATAGTTACATGTACGACAAAGCAAGCAGTACTGTAACTGCTGTACAGAATGCCGCTCAATATTATTATGCATTCGAAGATATTACCTGGGAAACTACCACAACATACGGTGGTGGCCTCGACTTTCATTTATTCGAGAACCGCTTGCGTTTTGCCGGTGATTATTATTACAAAAAAACAAGCAACATGTTGCTAGAGCTCGGATTTCCGTCGTATGCCGGATTTTCAGCACCACAACAAAATGCAGGCGATATGCATACAAGAGGATGGGATCTGGAGTTAAGCTGGGCCGACAATTTAGGCGATTTCTGGTACAATGTTTCAGCAAACCTTTCAGACTATCGCTCTAAAATGGGTTACCTGGGAGACAAACGTACCATTAATGGTAACCAAATTTATGAAGAAGGATCGTACTTTAATGAGTGGTTTATGTATAAAACAGACGGACTTTTCCAGACCGATGCTGACTTGTACGATGCCGAAGGCAATAAATATCCAACACTTACTGCAAATGATAAAGCCGGAAATATTAAGTATGTTGATACGGATGGAAACGGTACCATAAATTCAGATGACAAGGTGCTTCTTGGTAACTCGCTACCTGAATATTTGTATGGTGGTAACATTGCAATGGGTTGGAAAGGATTCGACTTCAATCTTTCATTTCAAGGTATTGGCCACCAACGCGTATTGTTCAACTCGGCATGGATTCAGCCGCTAAAAGAACAATGGGGTGCTGTTCCTGAACTTCTTTTGGGCGACTACTGGAGCCAGCACAATACCGAAGAGCAAAACCTCGAAGCCAAATATCCACGACTAACCTATACCAATACTACTAATACTTATTCCGGTTCGGACTACTGGCTGTTTAACGGTGGCTATTTCCGCGTGAAGAATATTACACTTGGTTACACACTGCCAAATGATTTGATGAGAAAAGTTAAAGTCAAGGATATGCGTTTGTATTTAAGCGTGAATGATTTACCTGCTATCAGTAACTTTCCCAATGGATGGGATCCCGAAGTGGGCTCATCGTCAGATTTCATATCAACATCTTTCATCCTTGGTGTTAATGTTAAATTCTAAAAATTCAATCGCATGAAAAAGATATTATTTATAATCGCCACAATTTCAACGCTAACGTTTTCGGCCTGCGTTGATCTCGACTTAAATCCATTATCTGAAGGATCAAGTGGAAACTGGTATTCTTCACAACAGGAGATAGAAATGTCGGTAAATGATTTTTATCGTACTTCTTTTTTCCCGATCGATGATATGACCTGGGGAGACGATGTGACAGCCCGAAATTCTACCTCGGTGGTACAGAATGGAACAATGACTGCTGAGAACGGTACTGTGGCTTCTCGCTGGCAAAATTATTACAAAGGCATTGCACGTGCATTGCGTCTGCTTGGCAACATGGAAAATGCACGCTCTCTGGGAGTATCGGAAGCTGACATTAAACAATACGAAGGTGAGGCTTATTTTTACATGGGGTATGCCTATGGCATGCTGGCATTTCACTGGGGCGACGCCATTCTTGATAAAACGGGAATGACTCTTGATGAAGCGTATGCAATAGCGCGTTCTCCAAAAGCCGATGTTTTGGCTTTCAGTTATGAATGTTTAGATAAAGCTGCTGAACGTCTTCCCACTAGTTATTCGGGAGTACAGCGAGCCACAAAGGGAGCCGCTCTCGCATTCAAAGCGCGAATTGCTCTTTGGAACGGAGATAACCAAACGGCTGCAACGGCAGCAAAAGCATGTATGGACATGGATGTATATAAACTTCACAGCAATTACCGCGATTTGTTTACCGCCTCGTGGTCCGATGAGTGGATTTTCTTCTTCCGTGGCGACGTAACATTGAAACAGTATTACTGGGCTGCTTCCGATGTGAAAAATTGCATCGCCCGACTTGCAGGTGGCTGGGGTGGTCAGAAAGCTCCTTCCTACCAATTGGTGTGCGCCTATCCTTGTACCGACGGGAAACCAATTGATGAGTCGCCTTTATACAATCCTAAAGACTTATTCGAAAATAGAGATCCGCGAATGGCTATGACCATTGTACCATTTGCAACGGCTCACAATAAGAGTGTTATTGACGGAACTTACAATCCGGAAGATTACGTTTGGCTTGGTCATGAATATTGTCCTGCACCGAATCGCACAACAGTTTATCGTGCATCAGATGGCGCTTATGTGGGCAACAACGATTCAAAAGCCCGTGCTGAACATGCATCTTACGACGGTTTCCTGTTTAAAAAATACATCGACAATACCTTCCTGGAAAACGGACGCGGTGGTGCACCTACCACATATCCGATGTTACGTTATGGCGATGTGCTGCTGATGTATGCCGAAGCCATGAACGAACTTAACCAATGTAATCAGGATGTACTGGATGCAACAATCAATAAATTGCGTGAACGAGCATATGCCGGCACAGGGATTACCTATCCGGCAGTTACAACCGACTCGCAAAGTAATTTACGCACCATCATTCGCACGGAACGTTTTGTAGAACTTGCCTGGGAAGGTCATCGCTATGCAGATTTAATTCGTTGGAAACTGGCAGAAAAAGTATACAACACTCCTAGCTATTTCCTTAAACGTGCATGGTCTGGTTCTACTTCGTGGAATGGTGATGAGTCAACTGTATCTGCAGAATACAGTCAATTGATTCAGAATTGGAAAGATGGAAACTACCCACTTGGAGGCATACCTCAAATTGATGAAAACGGTGTTGCCGATTTAAGCGACATGGTTACTTCAGGTTATATTGTTGTGGCAAGCGAGCGCATATTCGATGCCGATCGTGACTACCTCTGGCCTGTTCCCGATGCTGACCGGCTTATTAACGAAAATCTGGATCAGAATCCAAACTGGTAATTGTTTGAATTTTTAATTATAAAGATTCTGGTATCAAGAATAGAAAAAAGAAGTAGGCAACCTTTGGTTGCCTACTTTATTATTTGCGAGTCATTGGAATATAAAGTTTTAATGTTTATTTTTTGTACGCTTTTTAGTTTAAATTCCGATGCACCATCAGAGGGAACAGAAGAATAAAACAGTTGCTTATTGAAGTCCGAAGTAAAAAAATAACAAAACCTGGTGGGTTGGAAGCTGTAAAGAATATTACTAAAACCTGGAACTAACTTTTAATGATGAAACCAAGAATCAACTTAATTGCCATCTTCCTTTTGGGAGCTTTTATTTTTATTTCCTGTCAGGATAAAAAAGAAAGCATTAGGCAGCCTAATTTTATCGTTTTTATTGCCGACGATGCAGCCTGGGACGATTCCGGTGTGTATGGCAATACAGCAATCCACACACCAAATATTGACCAACTGGCAAAAGAAGGCATGCGTTTTACCAATGCCATGCTAACTACCAGTTCGTGCAGTCCCAGTCGGTGTAGTATTTTAACCGGGCTTTATCCGCACAATACGGAGGCTCCTGAATTGCATATGCCTCTTCCTGCCGACAAATTGTTGTTTGCAGGGGAACTACAAAAGGCAGGTTATTATACAGTATCATCAGGTAAGTACCATATTGGACCAAGCCGGTCTGAATTTGATACAATTTACACCAAAGATATCGGAGACTCAGGATGTGAGAAATGGTTGGAAGCCTTAAAAGAGAGGCCAAAAGATAAGCCATTTTTCCTGTGGCTGGCTTCAAAAGATCCGCATCGGATTTATAAACCAAATATTATAGCCAATCCACACGACCCATCCACAGTAATTGTACCTCCGTATTTACCTGATAATGACTCAACCCGAAAGGATTTAGCCATGTATTATGATGAAATTGCCCGGTTGGATTCATACATCGGGAAAGTAATGGATGAGTTAAAAGCTCAGGGTGAAGATGAAAATACGCTGGTAATTTACATGTCGGATAATGGCAGACCTTTCCCTCGTTGTAAAACCCGAATGTATAACAGTGGGGTGAAAACACCTTTTATTGTTCGCTGGCCGGAAAATATTGCACAGGGCACAGTCAGTAACAGTTTAGTGAGTTCGATTGATATTGCTCCAACTTTTGTTGAGCTGGCTGGTGGTAAGGTGCCTGATGTTTTTCAGGGCAAATCGTTTGCTCCAATTCTACATGATGCAAATGCCAAAACACGGGAATATACTTTTTCGGAACACAACTGGCACGATTATCAGGCGCACGAGCGACAAGTTCGTAACGAGCAGTTTTTATATGTTTGGAATGCTTTTCCTGAGTTAAACGCCACACCTCCTGCCGATGCCGTAGTTAGTATTACTTACCAGGAAATGATTCGTTTAAAAAGCCTGGGACAACTTACTGAGGAGCAGATGGATTGTTTTGTTGCTCCACGGTCAAAGGAAGAGTTATATGATTTAAAAAATGATCCGCACCAGTTTAATAATTTGGTTGATGACCCGGAGTATGCAGAGGCCTTAACAAAAATGAGGACGGAGTACGAAAAATGGGTAGAGGAAACCAACGACAAGGTTGCAGAGCATCCAACCCCTGACAAGTTTGACCGGCTTACCGGGGAAAAAATAGTACCGTTCGAGGAAGGTAAATAACATGATAAACCAATTAAGATGAACCTGATTTTTAAACTACAAAACAGCTTCCTGACAGTTATATTACTTGCTTTTTTATCTGGATGCCATCCCCAGTCGAAAAAGGAGGAAAGTATAAAACCTCCAAATGTTCTTTTTATAGCAGTCGACGATTTAAACAACTGGTTGGGATGCATGAACGGCCATCCCAATACCAAAACACCAAACCTCGATAAGTTAGCTTCGGAAGGTGTGCTTTTTACACATGCGTATTGTCAGGCTCCCCTTTGTGGTCCATCGCGGGCTTCGTTAATGTCGGGCTTGCGTCCATCTACAACCGGTATTTACGGAATGATTGATGACAACAAAATTCGTTCAGAAAATCCTGCCACAAAAGACATTGTTTTCCTTCCTGAGTATTTTAGAAATCAGGGGTACCATACAATGGGGATTGGAAAACTATTTCACGAACACGCACCGGAAGGGGCTTTTGACGAGTCTGGTGGCCGAATTCGTGGATTTGGTCCATTACCCAAAGAACGTTTGGTTTGGGATGGAAAGGGAACAGCCGGAGAAGGATATGGAAAAACCAGTACTGACTGGGGAGCATTTCCGGAAACTGATACCTTAATGCCGGATCATCATAGCGCCGATTGGGTGATAGAGCGCCTCAACCAACAATACGACAAACCTTTTTTTCTTGGAGTTGGTTTTGTTCGTCCGCATGTGCCGTGGTATGTTCCGCAAAAATGGTTCGACATGCATCCGGTTGAACAACTGGCAATGACTGCGTACAAAGAGGATGATTTGGATGATATTCCGGAAGTTGGCCTGAAAATTAATGATTTGCCAATGATGCCAAGCACAAAATGGGCTATTGAAAATAACCAGTGGGCAAATATTATTCAGGCGTATCTGGCTTGTGTAAGTTTTGTTGATTATGAGGTTGGCCGGGTATTACAGGCACTCGAAAAAAGTGAATATGCTGAAAATACTGTAATTGTTTTGTGGTCCGATCATGGTTATCGACTGGGCGAGAAGGGAACTTTCGCAAAACATGCGCTTTGGGAAGAAGCAACAAATGCACCGCTTATGTTTGCAGGCGCGGGAATTCCAAAAGGAAAAGTGATTGATCAACCGGCAGAGATGTTATCGGTATACCCAACGTTACTGGAATTGTGTGGCCTGCCTAAATACGAACGAAACGAAGGAATAAGTTTAGTCTCCCTGATTAAAAACAGTAGCATTGATAGAAACGATTTAAATGCAATTACCACATACGGAATGAATAATCATGCCGTGCGGACAGAGCAATTCAGGTACATTCGGTACGAAGATGGAGGGGAAGAGTTATATGATCATTTTAGGGATCCAAGCGAGTGGTACAACCTTGCAAAAGTTGACAGTTTAAGAGCAACGAAAAGCCAGCTAAAAAGGTTACTGCCAAATATAAACGAGAAATGGGATGAAAATTCAGCCTATAATTATCAACCCTATTTTGTAGAGCAAAAGCAAAGAACGAGTAACTAATTTTTAGAGGTCTCATTTTTGACTAAATTCGAACTTGTTTCCTAAATCAGGGAATGCCTTTATGGGAAGGTATTCAGCGTATTAGGAAGACAAGATCTTTTACAGAACCAACTTAAATCTTTTACAATGAAAATGAATTCTGTACTTATAAAAACAGCTGGCAGAGTTTTCTTCACCCTTGCATTTGTAGTGGTTTCCATCTTTTGGGGGAACTGCCAAACAAAAGCATTTTTAAAGGGAGACACGTTGACTCTTTCAAATTCGTTGATAGAAAGACAGTTTCTCTGGAATAACGGAGAGCTGGTTTCGCTTAATCTGACTGAACTTCAAAGTGCAAAAAATCTCCTTCAAAATTCAGCTCAGCCTGCATTTCTTGTTTCCAAAAAGTTTTCAGTTCAAAAATCTTCATTTAAAACCGAACAGGTTGCCGAAGACAATATTCATTATGCCTGTTTAAAAGCCGAAGTTTTACTCGACTATGGAAATTTTAAGTTGAAACGAATCTTTCGAATTACTGAGAATATTCCTGCAATTGCCTGCGAAAATTACATTTGGATTGAAAAGAATTCCGGGTTCGAAAATGCCAACGACTTTTTACAGATTCCGGTAAAGTTGGAAGAGATTAATTCAGGCATTAAATATCCTGCACTTAAGGCAGTTGAGTTTTTCGACAGAACCGATCACAATAATAATCTGGTAAAGAAGCAGGAAGTATTGACTTTTAGAAACGAATTAAAGTTAAAAGGCAATCTCTTGCAGATATCTTCAGATCGCCCCGAAGAACCGGGCATGTTCGTTTTAAAAGTTGCTCCTTGTTCGTTTGTACAATTGAGTTATCCGGGCTACGATTTCAAATCCGTTCGAAACAATATAAGTGTTGAAGGCGCGGGAATTTCAGGTGAAAAATTAATCGAAGGTGAATGGGTAATGCTTTACGGTTCTGTAATTGGAGTTTACGACGGAACTGATGTCGGATTCACGCACGCACTACACACGTATCAAAACTCTGTTCGCAAAACAATTCCGGAGCGCGATGAAATGATTATGATGAATACCTGGGGCGACCGGAATAAAGATGCAAGTATTAGCGAGCCATTTTTAAAAGCTGAACTGGACGCCTGCGAAAAACTGGGTGTTTCGCATTTTCAGGTTGACGACGGTTGGCAGCAGGGACTTTCGAGTAATTCTGCCCTATCGAGCGGAAACAAGTGGGATGCATGGGATAAAAACGACTGGAAACCACACGCAGAACGTTTGCCAAACGGATTTAAACCCATTGTTGAATATGCCCGCAATAAAGGTATTCAACTGGGCCTTTGGTTTCATCCGAGCAACTACAACAGCTACGAAAGTTGGAAAACTGACGCCGATATTATTTTGGATTTATATAAAAACTACGACATCCGTTATTTTAAAATAGATGGTACGCAGCTGCCCGATAAAATGTCGGATCACCGTTTACGTTTGCTTTTCGAAAAGGTATCGACTGAATCCGGAGGAAATGTTGTAATCAACCTCGATGCAACAGCCGGAAACAGAACCGGTTATCATTATATGAATTCGTATGGCAATATTTTTTTGGAGAACCGATATACCGATTGGGGCAATTATTACCCGCACTGGACACTGCGCAACCTGTGGCAGTTGTCGGCCTACGTGCCTGCACAAAACTTTCAGATTGAATTTTTAAATAAATGGCGAAACAAGGATGTTTATGGTGAAGAGGATATTCTTGCACCCTATAACATTCCATTCGAGTACCAGTTTGCAATTACCATGATTGCGCAGCCGCTGGCCTGGTTCGAGGGCACTGGTTTACCGCAGGAAGCAATGGAAATCGGATCGGTAATAAAAAAATACAGAAGCATTCAGGCAGACATTCATTCCGGCGATGTTTATCCGATCGGAGAAGAACCAAGTGGATATGGTTGGACGGGATTTCAGTCCGTTAAAGACGAAAAAAGCGGATACCTTCTGGTGTTTCGCGAGAAAAATAAGGAAGCTTCCTGTTTGATGGAAACACAAATTCCTGAGGGAAAAAATGTTGTTCTGACTCCTGTTTTGGGTGAAGGCAAAAAGATCGTTTCCACTCCAAATTCCAGGCAGGAAATTCGGTTCGATTTACCCCGGGAGTTCTCGTATTGTTTGTACGAATATGTCGTTGAAAACTGAAAGTAAAAATCTGATTTTAGTAAGATGTTTAAAAATAAGTTGCCCTTTTGTAGTTTCCGCTTGTTATTTGTAGTCTCAGTTTTTGGCGTTTTGGTTTTGAGTTCGTGCAGCAGTAAAGCACAGCAAGAAAAAGAGAGTGAAACCAACAAACGTATAACAATACTTGGACTGGGCGATTCCATTACGGAAGGAGGAAAAACTTTTCATTCGTATTTGTTCCCTTTATGGGAAAGGCTATTTACAGCGGGATATCATGTCGATTTTATTGGCCCGCGAAGCAGTAAATGTAGAATCGGAACCATCAGTCATTGTGGATTCAGCGGAAAAAATGCAGAGTTTTTGGAGGCCCAAATTGATAGTATCTACAGAATTTATCCGGCCGATGTGGTTTTGCTTCATTCGGGGCACAACCATTTTAATACCGAAAATCCGGTTGATGGAATAATTCAGGCGCAAAAATCGATTATAAATAAAATTCTGGCAATTAATCCCAAGGCAAAAATTCTGGTGGCTAAAGTGATTGAAAGTGGAAAATTACCGAAGTATTCTTATATCCCCGAACTAAATGAACACATTGGAAACATGGTGGCGGATTTTAATCTGCCCAATGTAATCCTAGTTGATCAATCAAAAGATTTTGACTGGGAAATACATAGCATCAGCGATAAAGTGCACCCAAATCCCGATGGAGCAAAGTTGATGGCAGACGTCTGGTTCCAAACCTTAAAACAGGTTTTACCTACTCCCGAACAATCTTTTCATCCCCAAATTGTCAGTTATAAAAATGTTAAAGAGGGAGAACTTCTATTGCATATTTTTAAACCTGAAGACTTCGGTAAAAAGGTAAAACGTCCGGCCATTGTATTCTTTTTTGGAGGTGGATGGACACATGGAACTCCCTTACAGTTTTACCGCGAGTGTGCTTACTACGCATCAAAAGGAATGGTTGCCATATCTGCTGATTACAGGATTGCATTCCTGAACCACTCGTCACCATTCGAAAGTGTGGAGGATGCAAAAGACGTAATTCGCTGGATACGAAAGAATGCCGCTGACTGGAACATCGATCCCGATCGGATTGTTGCGGCAGGTGCATCCGCAGGAGGACATCTGGCAGCAGCCACCGGCACTTTAAATGAAACAGGCAGCACGTCGTCAAATACGAATTATAAACCTAATTTACTGGTATTATACTACGCAGTAATCGATAACAGCCTAAATGGTTACGGACCAAAAACAATAAAAGAGAAATACCCGGAAATTTCGCCTTTGCACAATATCAATCCAACAACACCTCCTGCCCTATTTATTCTGGGCACAAAAGATCAGCTAATACCCGTTAAAACAGCTGAAGAATTTAAATCGAAAATGAAAATAAATGGGGTAAATTGTGATCTCCGGTTGATTGAAGGAGCAGGACATCCAATTTTTTATTATAAAAAAGACCTGACCACTGATTTTTACACAATAAGGGATTTAACCGATAATTTTCTGCGGAAATTCGGCTACCTTGAATAGTTTAAAAATTATTCCATGAAAATAGAATCCGAGTAGTACAAATTCAGGGAATCGGTATTATATAGATGAAAATCAATAAAACTCAAGATGTTAAAACAAGTTTCATTATTAGTAGTCTTGGCTCTGGCAATTGCTTGCCAACCTAAAAAAGAAATTAAACAGGAACCGGTTCAGGTTAGCGGAATCTATCCCGGGTTAGCCTATTACAATAACGAAGGAGAATGTGGAACCGGTGCAGTTGTTCCCTGGGCCGATCGTTTGTGGGTAATTTCATACGGCCCGCATCTTCCGTTCGGGTCTTCAGATAAACTGTATGAAATAACACCTAAGTTCGAACAGATAACTCGTGAAGAAAGTATTGGTGGAACTCCTGCCAACCGAATGATCCATAAAGAAAGTAACCAACTGTTTATCGGGCCTTATGCCATCGATACAAATCGTAACGTTCGGGTGATTCCCTGGTCTGTAATGCCGGGACGACACACCGGAAATGCCCGCCATTTAACCTATCCTGAAAACAAAATCTATTATGGAACAATGGAAGAGGGATTTTATGAAGTGGATGTGAACACACTGGAAGTAAATGAACTTTATAAGGATGGAAATCGAAAAGAAGGAGACAATATTAAGCACAATGATACGGGTGTAAATCCAAACAATGCAACCTTGCCCGGAGCACATGGCAAAGGCCTTTATTCAGGTCAGGGAGTAATGGTTTTTTCGAACAATGGAGAGGCAACGCAGGAAGCCCAGCGTCAATTTGATGTTAAAGCCGGAGTTTTGGCCGAATGGGATGGAAAAGACTGGGAAGTTATTCGTAGAAACCAGTTTGTCGAAATTACGGGTCCGGGCGGAATTTATGGAAATCCAAACCCTGAGACCGATCCGATTTGGGCAACCGGTTGGGATCACAAATCCATTCTGGTAGGTGTTCGCAACCCAAAAACCGGCTGGGATTTTTATCGTTTACCAAAAGCAAGTCACAGTTACGACGGCGCTCATGGCTGGAATACCGAATGGCCAAGAATCCGGAATGTGGGAACTGAAAAAAATCCGGACTATTTAATGACCATGCACGGAATGTTCTGGCGTTTCCCCGGAGATTTTACTGCAAAACATTCTGCCGGTATTCGTCCGCGAAGTGCCTATTTAAAAGTAATTGGCGACTTTACCCGATGGAATAATCAACTTGTTTTTGGCTGCGACGATTCGGCACAAAAAGAATTTCTAAATAAAAGAAAACAAAAAGGTACTATTGAAGGTCCCGGTCAGTCGAACTCAAATCTTTGGTTTACATCGACTGAAAAACCCGACCACATTGGTCCGGCTACAGCATCGGGATCGGTATGGTTAAACAACGATGTTAAAGCCGGCGATAACTCTGAGCCATTTTTGTTTGCCGGATGGAAAAAACGATGTACCTGGATTAATAACAACGGAAAAAGTAAAGTTAAATTTAGCTTTGAAGTAGATAAAAACGGTACCGGAGATTTTAGTAAGTTGAAAAGTTATGATGTGGCACCGGGGAATTCAGAGTATATTGAATTTGCAGAAAATGAAACCGGAGAGTGGATTCGTGTATCTGTAAATGCATCAACAAAGGCAACGGTAAGTTTTAATTACACCGCTTCGGAAGACAGAAAATCAAATCCGGCAAGTATGTTTCGAGGTATTACAAAAAGCAACGAACAAGAAACATTGGGTGGATTACTGTATGGTTTGGGAGATAATCGCAGAGCACTTGGTATTTCAGCCGTGAAGTTCACAAATGGAAATGCGTCTGAGACCGGATATTACGAATTGGATGAAAATCTGAATCTGGAGCGTAAAGACGATCCAAAAACAAATCAATTTATTAAAGAAAAATTTGCCATTCCGGAAAATGTGGTGCAATTCGATAATTCATCGGTTCTGATTATTGACGATACCGGCCGTCGCTGGAGATTACCACTTGGTAACGATTCGTATGAGAAACTAACAAATTCTTCTCAACTACGCATTTGCAGGGAAGTTGCAACCGAGCGTGATTTACTAAACTGTGCAGGTACTTTTTACGAATTGCCTGCTGAAAATGCCGATGGTTTTGCCAAAATCAGGCCCATAACTTCGCATGATTTTAGGATTCATGATTATGCCTCGTACCGCGGAATCCTAGTAATGACGGGCTTAGATTCAGATGTGAAAGCCAGTGAACATGTTGTTGTTTCGCAGGATGAAAAAGCAGCTGTTTGGGTTGGAGCAATCGACGATTTATGGGAGATGGGTAAACCAACCGGGCACGGTGGTCCGTGGAAAGATTCAGAAGTGAAAGCCAATACTCCATCTGATGCTTATTTAATTGGATTTTACGACAAACGAAGTCTCGAAATTTCACACGATAAAGATCATGCAGTAACTTTTAGTATTGAAGTTGAACCCATCGGTCATGGCCCTTGGATGTTGTACAAAAAAGTAACTGTTAAACCTAAAGAAACATTTAAATACGATTTCCCTGAAAGTTTTCAGGCACGCTGGATCCGCTTTTCGGCTGGCGAAGATTGTGTGGCAACAACCTGGCTGCAATATAATTAGAGTAAAAAATTAAAATAGAATATAACCAGAGAAAAACAGATATGACAAGAAAGATTGTATTGGCTTTAATGTTGCTGGCAGGGCACCTGGCATTTGCACAAACCGTAAGTGTTTTGGTTGAAACCGAAAGCTTTATCGAAAAGGGAGGTTGGGTTGTTGATCAGCAGTTTATTCCTTCAATGGGATCTCCTTATTTACTGGCACACGGAATGGGCGAACCGGTTGAAAATGCGAAAACCTCAGTTTCGTTTCCCGAAAGTGGGAAATATTATTTTTGGGTACGCACCAAGGATTGGGTTCCCGATCATCCGGCAACACCAGGTACTTTTAAACTAATATTCAATGGCAAGGAATTCAATCAGAGCTTTGGCGTAAACGAAGGTTGGCAATGGGTTGCTGCAGGAAAAATAAAAGTCGACGGTTCCAAACAACTTCAAATTGAGTTAAAAGATGAAACCGGATTCGAAGGCCGTTGCGATGCCATTTACTTTTCGAAAGATAAGAATGATCATCCACCTGTTGATCTGGAGGAAATGACAAGCTGGCGAAAAGAAAAACTGGGCATTCCCCCACCTCAAAATGCCGGCAATTTTGATTTGGTTGTTGTTGGTGGCGGACTGGCAGGTTGTGGCGCAGCAGTTGCAGCAGCCCGTCAGGGATTAAAAGTGGCACTCATTAACGATAGGCCGATACTTGGAGGAAATGCAAGTAAAGAAATCAGAGTACACACCGAAGGACTCGAGTTTTATACCATTGTGCAGGAATTAAGTACCGAACATTATCCAAACGGCGATGCCGAAGCCATTTTAGCAAACGACACCATTGAAAATGTGGTTCGTGCTGAAAAAAACATTCATGTATTTCCAAATACCCGGGCATATGCCGTTCATAAGGAGGGAACTAAAATTACCGGTGTTGATTGTTTTAACACGCATTCTCATAAAGAAAGCCGGTTTGAAGCCCCTTTGTTTGTTGATGCAACCGGTGACGGATGGATTGGATACTGGGCCGGATGCGAAGTACATATGGGACGCGAATCGCGCGAAGAATTTGGTGAATCGCTTGCACCAGAGAAAGGCGATGGCATGACCATGGGAAATTCAATTTTGTGGAATTCAGTAAAAATAGAGAATCTCGGAAATACAAATCCGGAAAACAATATGCAGGTTGGATGGCAGGAAGTTCCGTGGGCCATGGACGTAGCCAAAGATTATAAAGCAACCCGTGGCGAATGGTTTTGGGAATATGGTTTGTTTCTGAATACGATTTACGATGCAGAAGAAATACGCGACCATATGTTTCGGGCCATTTATGGAAACTGGTACAATGTGAAACAAGATCCGGAAAATGCCAATCTGAAACTAAAATGGATGGCTTATGTTGCAGGGCGACGTGAATCGAGGCGAATAATGGGCGACTATGTGTTAAAAGAGAGCGATGTAATAAACCGTCCTGATTTTAAAGATGGTTTTGTAGAAGAAGCCCGCTCTATTGACATACACTATCCGCGAGGAGGCAAATATGATTTTTTGACTGAAGCCGAATTTACCCGTATTCAACAATATAAAATTCCTTACAGATGTCTGTATTCAAAAGACATTGACAACCTGTTTATGGCCGGGCGATGTTTTTCGGCTACCCATGTTGGATTAGGTAGCCCAAGAGTAATGCATACAACAACTCAAATGGGAGTAGTAGTGGGGTATGCAGCAGCAGTGTGTAAAGAAAATAGCTGTACTCCAAGGGATGTTTACAAGTATCATCTTGACACAATGAGCGAAAGACTGAACAAAATTAAATCAGGTGCAAAATTTAAGTATTAACGCGAGTACGTTAAATGAAACTGAAGAGAATATTTAAACAATTTCAAATAACAGTTTCTAAAAGCCAATTAAACCTATATCAAAAAAAAGGATTTCAAATTTTGAAGTCCTTTTTTGCAAAACCGAGAAGAAAAACTAACTCGTCTTAGTATCACAAAAACCAAGGTCAATCTTCAGGTTATATTGCAATCGTATCTTTAAAAAAAGTTTTCCCATTGCTCATGATTCAAACGAAAATACAGATGTAATTCTTTCCAAAACCATCAATATTACAAGATTCGAATCCCCTCCGGAGCATCAATCTTTGATTGAATTTTGCCATTGGGTAACTTTGTATGTTTTACCTGAACCACTCCCAGCGGCGTTGGAAAACTTCCTTCAACCCAATCCAGGTTCCCAAGATGTGGTTCAATTTTTAATGTTTTACAGCCCGGTTCCATCACTTTTATTCCCAAAACATTTTTTGTCAGCCAGGCCGTAACTCCTGATGACCATCCGTGACATAAGCTGTGCCGGTAGCTCGGATAACAATAATCTCCAAATGAGCCATGAATATCATTCATTCCTTCCGGAGTAAATTCATCAAGGCGGGCCGAGTTTTCCATCCACTCAATATTAAAATCTTCCCAAAAAGTAGTTGCTCCCATATCGAGCATGCCCCCCCAATAAGCATCTATAATATCCAGTGCCTTATTTTGCATTCCGGCCATCGACAAAGCATCGAGCATGTACAATCCGTAAAACGTAGAAAAACGGGCAGCACCGTCAACTGCGATAACTTCGGTACATGCCTTCGACGGATCCAAAATTCCGGCAACAGCCATTAACGCAGCAGCTTGTTTTAAGTCGTTATGCCCCTTGATATTTTTATTCAGTTTTTCAATAGAACTCTCGCATTGTTGGGCGGCATGTTTTTCATTCAGAATTTTACAAAGTTCCTGCGCATCTTTTATTGCCCACACCAAAAGTGCCCGGTATCCGGCTTCAACACCTTCTTTGTTTGGAGTTGACGGCCAGTCAAGAAAACGGAATTCACTCAGCGTTTCAGCTCCATTTTCATCAATTTTTGAAGCGATCAGATCGATCAATCCAACGATATAATCTTTGTGCTGATTCAAAAAATCAATATCTGCATTTTGCATAAACCAGTCGTAATGAATGATTAAATACCACATTGAATAAGACGACATATTATTCATCCAGTTGGGAAGCGGGTATTGTTCACAGGCCAGATCGAGGCTGCGTGGCACCACTTCGTTGTACCCAAAAACGTTGGTAATAGTAGCCATTTCAGGATGAAAATCGCCAAGCCAAACCAGGCGGTCGCGTTTTATTCCGTCCCACAGGTATTCCTGCATATTCAGGTGAGCAGTATAAGCACCTGTCAACCAGATCGAATCTAACCTTGCATTGCTGCTTTTAAAAGATCCCAGATACGGGATGTCCCTGATCCGCAAAATGGCACGTGCCTCTTTCAGGTTGATTTTTGTATCGGGTTGAAGCAGATCGATCCTGACAAAACGAAAGCCGGTATTGCCTATTTCAATTAAGCCGGTTCGTGGTATCTCCATAACAATATCGCGTTTGGCATGATCGTCGGTTGAAAACCCCATTAGCCAATCGGAATTATAGGTTTCACTCTTTGCTTCACCAAGCGATTCACCAAAACGGATTCTCACCAGTGAGGGTTCCCGACGTGATGAGCCTCCCATCACCAGTTGAAGGCCTCCGTGCAATTCTTTGCCATAATCCAGTAGAATAGACGAAGTATCACTTTCGGTACTTTTTATTGAACAGAACTGTGTGGCACGGCTCATGTCCGACTGGCTGTTTCCGGGTTTTAGCAGAACGTCGGTACTTTGAATCAACTCGCCGGAAGGATCGGAAGTCCAGACTACACGAAGCGGTGAAATAAAGGTACGTGTCAGTTCATCGCGTTGTGAAATATCGTTGTACTCCGGCCCAAAATTTGGTGGCAACTGCGCGTAACATACGGTGCTGAATAAACTAAAAACAAAAAAGATGGTTAGGTATGTTGGTTTCATAATTCGGTAATTATTAATGAACTGTTTTATTTATTCACGAAATGTTTTTTTATATAATCGAGAAAAATATCGAAATCAGCTGGTAAGCTGCCATGACCTCCGGCATGCATAAAATACCCAAGATCGTTTAAAACAGGCGTACCTGCCGCTGGCCACAAATCGGTTTCCAATCCTTTTTTCCCAAGTAAGTTATAAACGGGTTCAGCAGCCACAGCAGCCGCAAATTCGCCTTTCGGGTCCGACCAGTTATCGGTGTCGCCGGTTTGAAGCAACAAAGGGCGCGGCGCCAATAACGCAACCAACATGTGCGCATCAACCGGACAGGTATTCGGGTCGTCGCCGTACTTGGCACGGTTACCGGCAAACTGATAAAAATACCGGGTGCTGTCTATCATGTGCTTTATGGTTTCGCCATACTGACGGCGCGAAATGGCAGCTCCTCCTTCACCCGAACAACTGGCGATTACCATACCAAAACGTTGGTCGCTTGCACCCGCCCATAAAACGGTTTTACCCAAACGAGAAACGCCGTAAAGGGCTACTTTTTTCGGGTTCACCTGCGGGTCAGTTTCCAGGTAATCCATAGCACAGCTAAGTCCCCACGACCATGCCGAAATAGCGCCCCATTCATCTGATGCGGGATAAGTTGTGCCCGGTTTTAAAAAGTGACCTCTAATGCCATATTTAATACCATCGGCAAAATCGGGTTCAATGTCGCCGTAATAAATGGTGGCAAAACCAATTCCATTCGAAATAAACTTTTCAACATCAAACGATCCAAACCGTCTGCCTTCCGAAGCCGAAACCCTCTGCCCTTCCCTGTTCCACATGGTTCCGCATTTTACTCCCGGATCGTCAACGGCCAAACAATTGGGCGAAAAACTGATTTGTAACAACAAGGGAGACGGCTCTTTCAGCTGCGCCGGAAGGTACAGTAGCAGGTCGGCCTTGTAATTGGAAGTATCGCTTGTAAAATAGATGGTTACCTGTTTCCGGATTGCCTTTCCGTCAAGCACCGATGTTCCTGTTTCAAATACCTTAAAGCTGATATTTTTCCGATCAGGAGATTTCCCAAACTGTTCTGACTCAAACAATCCGAGGATTTCATTTCGGCGTTTTTTGTACCAGGTTTTTGCGTCGGCCACCGGCTTTCCGTTTTGCAGCACCAGTGGATCGGGAAGCGTATAAGGAGCCACTTTTGCCTCATCGTAGTTGATCGGAATTCCGGCCACCATCTCCGGTTTATTCTGACTGGTTGCGTTTGTTGTAAACAGCAATAGCACCAACAAAGAACACACTAAATTCAACACAACAGATTTGATGTTTGCTTTGCCGGTTTTTGGATGTATTGTTTTCATTTTGGTTTAGTTTTAAGCTTATAAAAGGATCATCACCCTGCAGAGTTTACAAGCTAAGATAATATTCAATTATTAGATTATTTTTTCCCGGAGATAGTTCATACATTTTTCAAAAAGCTTGCCCATGTTTTAGCAGAAATTCTATTTATCCCGGTTCGGCTTTTTAATTTCAATTCCTTCCAAATCTTCAAATCGGGCAATAAATCCCCAGCCAAATTTATCTTCCGCTATTTCCAGTATTAATTCGTTTTCGCCCTTTAGTAATGGCAATTCTATGGTTTCCTGTTTATCCGAAACATATCCCCTGTCCTCATAATTTTCCGAATCGCGGAAGTCATTCTCTGCCGTAAACACTTCCTTCGAATTCAGGTACACCTTAATTCTGTCGCTGTATCCAAAATGGAAGTTCTTTGTTTGCGCTTTATTTGAATTCAGGTAAACTTTTGCCAAAACTGTGTTTTTTGCTTTCGATTTTGTAAAATGCCTGTTTAGGTTCATTAAATAATTTTCTTCCGTTTCTATTTCACGAAAGCCGGTGATTAGATTATCGTTTAAAAAGGGCTTTTCAATTTTAAAATCGTAGTTATCGTAAGGTTCAGATATTAACCAGCTTGAAATGTATGTTTCATTTATACTACTTGTTTCAGGCTGTTCGATAAAAGTATCCATTAGGCCTGATTTTGTGATTTTGAGGTTTTTGAAAATGGCCGGATGATAACTGTAAACGCCAACATTTCCCGGGTGCAAATCGTGTTTTAGTTTTACAGTTAATGCTTCAACCGGATTATTGTGTAGATACACTTTTGCAAAATCGCCTTTTAACTCAATTTTTACATGAAACCATTTTTTTGTGGGAATATCTGCAACAGCTTGATATGATTCTCCATTGTAAAGCTGCCACGTAGCCGACATATTAAAAATGGGGTCGTATTGTACGGCATCCCTTTTCCCGCTGGTGTGAGGTTGAAAGTAAATACATTCGAAATTGGTGAGCGAACCAATCCTGAAAGCAATACCTAAATAAGCTTTCGGAGAAGGAGAATACAAGTCACATTCAATTACGCCGTTTTGAAAATTTACTCCATCCAAATACGCGATTCCAACGCCATCAGAAACACTGGTGGATACTTCCGATTCAAACTCTTGAACAGCTGCAGCACCAAATGTTTTCCAGTTTTCCGATGAGAAATCAACATTTAATGTACCCGATTGAGCGAAGCATAAATTAGTGCTTATTAGTAGAAATAAGAATACAAAAATTTTGGATTTCATTTTTAGTTTCGATTTTAGGTTGTTTTGATTCTAAAAATAGTTTATATCGGTCATTTATCCATTTTATTGGGAGGATTTTTTAGCGTTGGATTTAACGGGAAATTTTAAGTTGTCATTGCAGCTGTTGGAGCTAATTCCTGTCAGTCAACCGACTGGCTGAACTGTAAAACAGGAATCTGAATTTAGCGTAATTTATTCCGAACCGTAGCGTCGGGACCACCGAACCCCGCCCTGCAATATGTACTTCCTAAGTTTACATTTTCTTATCTTTTATAATATTCCATCCAAGATTCTATTCTTCCAACAAACATTTTTAGATAATTTTCAGTCAGAAATATATTAGACCAATCAAATCTCTGTGCTTGTACTCCAAGATAAAAAGCAAAAATTGATGCACCTGCTTCTGGAATTAATTTAATTTCTTTCTTTGTAAGTTCTCTAACTTTTCGATAACCATTTAGGAAACTTTCAACTTTTGATTCATATTGTTTTTTGTCTGATTCTATAAAGAATAGTTGCTTACAGAAATAACCAATGTCTAAAATAAACAATCCATTTCCGCAATTGTCAAAGTCAAAAATGGTAATTTCCCTGTCATTCTTAACAGCTATATTATCATACCAAATGTCAAGATGAATTATTCCATTTTGAAATTCGGATTGTTTAATTTCTTGAAAGGTTTTAGAAATTTCAACTCCAATCTTTTTAAGATATTTCATTTCAGTCAAATCTTCCGGAAAAAATTGTGTTAATTGGATATATGATTTTTTTAAAAGTAATTCTGAATTATAGTTTATTCTATTGATGGTTTTATTCGCCGTAATGTTATGAAATCTAGCCATAAGTGAACCCACCTCAAAACAAATGTTATTATCCATAAATCGCATTTTTTCACCATCTGCGAATGAAAAGAGAACAACATAGCGAAGTCCTTCAGGTGCATTAATTTCTTGAATTAAATTGTTTCCTTTATCTGAAATTGGAAATGAAATTGAAAGATTATTTTCTTTTAGTAGTTGTAGAAGTCTTAATTCTTCTTGAATTTCAGTTTTAGTTCTCCATTTGTAGCAATAAACTCTAACAACATATTTCTTTTTTGTGCCAGAAACGAAATATGTATGATTTACCCCTGTTCTAAATAATTTACACTGAAAATTTTCACTTAAATTGTAATTATCTTTTACAAATTCACCTAAGTCTTTTTCTGATAAGATTGATGCTATTACTGGAAAATTTGACATTTTTTTCGTTTGTTTTTAATTGTGGCTAACAGCCGTGTGCGAGTGTAGTGCGGGATTTTGAAACGCTCCACTGTCAGGCTGCCACTGAGCCAATTCGTTTATTCATATTTTAGTTTTTATAGCCAAATCGTCAAAGACGAATTGGCGTTGTTACTACGGAGAACTGTGATTGAATTACCCGCTGCACCCCGCATTACATATAGCTTTTGTTAGCGTGCGTAATTTATTTTATCTCAATATATTAATCTTAATTTTGTCATTTATTTTAAACCATCCTTTTACCAGCTCTTTCAAGTTGTTATAATTATCGATTGAATCGGCGTAAAACTCAAATTCAAACTCGCTTCGGTTAAAAGTAAATTTGAGTCTGTTCCCTAATCCATTTAACGGTATGGAATTGGGTTGATATGCTGTTGTTTTTATTTCCCGTGAATTAACAAATCGGTGTTGTCCATCAAATCCTACAAGTTTTAAACTTAAATTATCGACATCTTTTATCGAAATCTCCTTTTGTGGTAACTGTTTATTTTCAATTATAAATCTGTCTGAACGGAAATTAATATATCCTTGTCTAATATGTTTTTTTATAGGGATATTGGGGATTATCTTAAATGCTGCAAATAGAATTGCTACGATGACAAACAAAATTATTAAATGCCAAGTCTCGAAGTTTTGTCCGCTGGATGTTTCTGTCCATAGAATCAAGCCTAAAATAATCACGACCAAACCAATCAATCCGTAGATTAATAATTCAATTTTGTTTTTTTTGACTATCTCAAATTTCGGCATGGTTTGTCAATTTTTATTTTAGGGCATTGTGATTTAGCATTTCATTATGTTCGTTAAGGCACATGGTTAACAAAGTTAAAGGCACATGAGTTACACTAAATTAGTGCTCAGCCTTGTAATATTTTGTTTATCACGAATATCTTTCTCATTAAAGTAACCTAAAAATACATTACGGTAAAATACTTTCCAAACACCGTTGCCAATTTCTTCAGCAGCAACTTGTTTACCTATCAATCCACTGGACATGTACACCCAGTAATAAGCCTTCCAACGCATTGCCCCGCTTTTAGACACATTCATTGTTTTCATGTGTGCGGGATAGACATAGGGTTTAATTTTTTCGGGGAAAGGGATGTCAGAAAACTGATGTTCACGCGCAGGCGTTCTCATCTCTAAAGCCTCATGAGGCCTGAGGTTATTGTATTCCCTGACAAATGAGTTCAGTCTTCGCTGTTGTGCCCTTAAATCGTAAGCCGAAGGGGCTGCACAGGCCGCTTTCAGGTCGCGGTGCATTCGTTCGTGCCTTCCGTTTTGTTCGGGGTGCGCCGGGTCTGAAAACACGGGCAGGATGCCCAGGTCGATAAACCAGTACGATAAGGTTGTAAAGCGCTGGATGGCGGAAACGGAGCCAAAGGGGATCCCGTTGTCGGTATGTACCTGTTTGGGCAACCCGAACTTTCTGAAAACCCTTGTAAACTCCTCTTTTACTGACTTGTAGTTTTCTTTGTAATGCGCCTTGGCCGTAAACAGGAAGCGGCTTTTAGAATCGGCAATGGTCAGCGGGTGACAGTATTTTTTATTGCCCATTAAAAACTTACCCTTGTAATCGGCACTCCAGACTTCGTTGCAGTCTTTCGGGTCGAAAATCGGGTACAGGGGCTTCACCCTTCGTAAACGCTTTTGAGGGCATACCATGCCATTCCTGGACAATATGTTGTGAATGGTAACCACCGATGGGATTTGGATTTCAGGAAAGTCGTTAAACAACAATACCTTTATTTTTTTAGCACCCCAATGTTTATGTTTTTCCTTTAAACATAGAATTCTTTTTTCTATTTCTATGTTTGTCCGGTTGGGGTGGTTTATGGGTGCTTTAGCCTTCATCCGGAGGCCCTCAATCCCAAGTTTTTCGTAGCGCTGTATCATCCTGTACGCAGTTGTCCGGGATATTCCGAATCCTTTACACAACTCTGTGATGGTATACTTCCCGGAGTTCCATTCACAAATAAATTCAATTTTTTCTTCCATAATAGTTGTTTCTTTCCAAGGCATGGCAATTTGATTTTTATGTCAAATTACAAACTTTGAAAAGTGTAAACTATGTCCCTTTAACTTTGTAACGGATGTCCCTTTATCGTACCCAATGTCTAGTCCTAGAATACGGCTACAGGTTAATCATTTGTTTTAAGCTACATTTTGAAACACCGAGTTAGGTGTTTTGTACCCTAAAGATACATGAAGCCTTTTGTTATTATATAGTTTAATAGCATTTTTTGCAGCACGTTTAGCATGTACGTTTGAAAAAAAGCACTGATCGAGGTAGAATTCATCTTTTAAAATGCCGTTAACTCTTTCAGCAATAGCATTTTCATAGCAATGGTTTTCTTCGGTCATGCTGATTTCTATTCCTTTTCTTTTTAACTCGTTTACATACATATGGCTACAATACTGCACCCCTCTGTCGGAGTGGTGTATAAGCCCGGCCGCTGGCTTTGTGTGCCACAGGGCCTTTTTGAGGGCCCGTAGGCACCCAGCCAGCTCCAGCGAATCGCTGAGGTCATAACCTACTATTTTCCGTGAATACATATCAGTAATAAGGGCTAAATAGCAGAAGCCTTTTACTGTGCGGATGTATGTTATGTCAGACACCCAAACCTGGTTTGGCTTTGTAATTTCTAACTCTTTTATCAGGTTATTGTATTTATGGAAATGGTGGTAGGAGTTGGTAGTTTTAGCATAAGCCCTTTTGCGTTTTACCAGCATGTTATTAGCCCTTAAGATATCAAATAACGAATCCCTTCCGAGCTTAATACGTGCAGCCTCAAAAGAAGGCTGCAAGGCTTCATACAACTTGCGCACACCAACCCTTGGCAGTTCTTTTCGTTCTTCTTTTACAAGCTGTATTACCCTCGATTCAACGGACTTATACCGTTTCCACCGTTGCTGGTATTTATAGTATGCATCCCGCTTAAGGTTATAGCAAGCACATACTTCTGAAATGCTTGCTATGCCTGTGTGTTTTGTAATTGCAGCAGCCTTCATCAGGGCTTGATGTTTAAATTTTTTTTTAACTCATCCACGTTTTTATACCCCAGTTTTTCTGCTGCCACTTCCAGGTATGAATCCAGGGCCAACTTGTCAAGGTCTTTCCTGATCAACAACTCTTTTAGTTGCTTGATCTCCTTTTGCAAGGCTTTCAGTCGAGATGTTTCTCCTTCTGTTTCCACCAGTATTCTTGTGTTCATTAAATCTTTCCGGTTGTACTTTTTTACCCATTCATTTATGGTAGTCCGGTTAACGCCATAAATGTCCCCAAGTTCTCTCTTGGAATATTTTCCTGTACTAAGTTCGGCTAAAATTTTGAGTTTGAAACCCTCGCTGTATCTTCTTAAGATACCATCATTTTTATACATAATTGCTACATTTTGTGTAGCCTTTTTTTAGGACGGGACATAATTACCGCTAACGGCAGTCTGTCTAAAAACGCATTCCCGTGGCATTAAAATTTAGTTTTATTAAGCGGCATGGGAAGGAGGATTTCATGACTGACGTTTTTATTGTTTTGTATTGTATTTGGTTTACCTGGCTTAAAAATAGCTTTAATTGTGTAATTACTGAACATAAAACCAATAAAATATTTTTCAAGTATTTCCCCAACTCCTTTATTCCAACAATGTTAACAATGCGCCTTAGGTTGTAGGCAATCATTGTAAATCCAAAGTCAGCACTTGCTCTTTGTATTCCTTTTTTGGTGATAATGTAAGAAAAACCCCACTGGCGTTTTATTGTTCCAAACGGATGTTCAACTATCGCCTGCCTGCGTTTGTATAATTTTTCACTTTTCTGTATTCGCTTTTTGTTGTTTTCAATATTTACAGCAAACTCACTTCGTCTAACCTGTTTCCCATTTGCTGCTGATTTTGTGCAGAGTGGGCGCACTTCACATTTTTTACATTTTGGGGTGGTATAGTTTCTGAACCTGTAGGCTATCTCCCCGTTTGGGTTTTTAGCAACATGCCAATAACCTGTTGTTTTTAGTGTATTTCCTTGAGGACAAGTGTAGGTGTCGGTTTCTGGATTATAGTCAAAATGTTCTACATCGTAGTTAAGGTCAGGTGCATGAGAAGCCCCTGAAAAAGGAGGAATTGCAACGAGTGTGTTTATATTAAGCTGATCGACAATTGCCAGTTCTCTGCCTGTATGATAACCTTTGTCGTAAAGGGCAGTAAAATCGTTATGCCGAAGTATAGTCTTTGCCCTTCGGAGCATTTCTCCCATGGCCCTTTTATCGTTGGCATTGGTTATTTTATAATCAATAGGGATGTTGTTTTTAGCATCAACGGTAGTTTGAGCAGAGTAAGATACCTCGGTAATATTATTACGGGTAATCTGATGTCGGCTATCGGGGTCAGAAGTTGAGATTTGTGACTGCCCCGATTCTTTTAACTGTTGTTCCAGCTTTTTGTATCCTTTCTTGCGCCGGTTTTGTTTGTCTATTTCTTTATTAATCTCGTCTTTGTCGCCATCACTCTCAGCCAATGCCTTTTCATATTCCGAGAGTTTATTTTCGATGTATTCCAGGTGGCGGTCTATTTTCTTTTGGTTAAAGTTGTTTTTCTTGCTGTTTTGCGCACGGAGCTTTGTGCTGTCGCCTGCAATCAAGGTTCCTCCAATGAGGTTAAAATACGTTGCAATCTTCACGGTTTCGCGGAATACTTTTTTGATGGCCCTTGGGTTGTCGCGCCTAAAGTTGGCGATGGTATTGTGGTCGGGTTTCAGAGACCTGAGTAGCCACATTACTTCGATGTTTCGTTTGCATTCCTTTTCCAGTTTTCTGGATGAACGTAGCTGGTTGAGGTAGCCATAAATGTATAGTTTTAGCAGGTCGGACGGATGGTAAGCCGGCCTGCCGTTCTCAACATGGTCGGCCCTGAATCCAAATTCTTCCAGTTTCAGGCGATCAACAAATACATCGATTAACCTGACTTCATTATCCGCATCAACAGCATCATCAAGCGATACCGGAAAAAGGTAGCATTGTTCCCTGTTTTGTCCTTGTAAATACTTCATGTTTGAAGATACAAAATCAATGCTTTTGACGGTGTTAACAACAAACGGAGTTCTTAACAAATTGGGCTTAGGTTTTTAGACAGTCTGACGGTTGGTACATGTTGCGGAGCGGATTTCGGAGAGCGTTCCTGTCCGAAGGACACGGAACTGCGAAACGAGAATCCGCAGTTGGCGTACGACCGAACCCCGCCCTGCAATATGTACTTTTAGCACCAGTTTTTTAATTTATTTATTTTTTCAATGTCGTTTTTGTCAAGTAAATTTATTTGAATGCTATATTTTATATTTCCAATTAATGACTTCTAATACTTTATTATAATTGAATTCCATGTTGATATTTTTACTTTGTCAGGAACAACAATGTTATTCAAATTTATTTCCTGCTTTTGACTTTCGCTTTTAATAAAAATAACTGGCAGATTTAAATTATTCATCCCATTAAAATATCCTTTTTCTTTTGGAGTAATTAGAAACAAATCGTCTGAAATATACATTTCTGCTTTTATAGGCATTCCACCAACGATGCTGCCTTTCCCAACAGAGGACTGATTAAAACGAATTTTTACTTTATCAAAATTGAATTTATTCAACTTTTCCAACGTATATTTTTTTTGTCGTAATTGAGCCAATGAGATTAGAACAATGATTGATACGAAAATCAAAACAAATCCAAGTGGCATTAATATGTCAATTATATCCATTCCCAAATTGGTGTTAGAACCTTTTTTTATTTATTATTCTTTCCAATTAAAACTTTCTTTAAAGTCAGAATAGCATTTTTCGCACACCCAATGATAATCGTCTGTTGTTGTATAGCCACTTCGTAAACAGTCAGGTAATGTTTCTGAAAATTTTTCTGAACAAAACTCACAATGGTCGTGGTCTGTCTTTGTGTTTTTGTCAGCATAATTTTTAAAAATTAATTTTTCCCCTGACAGATATTTTTCTTGTCCTTGTAGCCGCAAATCTTTATCCTTATTATCCTTTTGCATTTTATATTTTGTAAACAATTTTCAATGTATCGTTAATTTTATCATTAATGACGAGCTTGTTAAAATTGGTGCTAACGGTTGGTGTAAGTTGCGGAGCGGATTTCGGTGAGCGTCAGCGTCCGGTAGGACGTGACGTTCATGCGAGAATCCGCGGTTCGAAAACCACCAACCCCGCTCTGAAATTTACACTTTGTGCCTGTTGCACAACTCACTATTTATTGTTAACAAAATTAGCACAATCTACGAGAGTAATGCCCTATCTTTCATTAACTTGTAAACAAAAATGCAAGGGAAGAAAGTTTATTCCGAGAAACTGTTTTCAAACTTCCAGCTATCACACCGGGTTCCCAAAACCAATTTTTACCGCCGCTTAAAAGAAGTCCTCGATTTATCCTTTTTATACAAGGAGACCAAGAGTTATTATGGTAACTGCGGTCAGAAAAGTATCGATCCCGTTGTGTTCTTTAAGTTGTGCCTGGTTGGCTACCTCGAAAACATAATCAGCGACCGGAAGTTAATAGAGCATTGCGCCATGCGCCTCGATATCCTGTTCTTTTTAGGTTTCGACATTGATGAAGAATTGCCCTGGCATAGCACATTAAGCCGTACACGTCAGTTATTCCCCGAAAGTTTGTTTGAATCGGTATTTGAACAAGTTCTTACAATGTGCATCGAAAAAGGTATGGTTGCCGGGCACACACAGTCCATCGATTCGGCACCGGTAAAAGCCAATGCCAGCATGGACAGCCTTGAATTAAAAGTGCCTGAAGAGAAACTGGAAGAATATATCCGTAAGGCACGTTACCTGAGCCGTCCCGACCGTAAGGCCAGACACAACAAGGCAAGCGAAAAACAACAAACCGTGACAGCCAGCGCCCGTGAGCTGAACCAACTGAAAAGCCGTACAAAAAATTGGCAAAAGACACAGGACCAGCGTCCGGGCGCAGGAAATAAAGGGGCAAAGTACACCAGTAACAAAACCCATTACAGCCCCACCGATCCTGATGCCCGGATAAGTGTAAAACCTGGCAAAGCCCGAAAACTAAACTATAACAGCAATATTTGTGTAGATACGGCACACCATGTAATTACCGACATAAAAGCATACCATGCCAATTTAAAAGACAGCCAGTATCTTCAGGATGTTTGCCGACGGTTAAAACCCAGGCTTCAGAAACGGGGTCTGCTATGGAATACCGTGTTGGCCGACACTGGCTTTAGCAGTGGAGAAAACTACGCATTTCTTGAAAAAGAAGGACTAATAAGTTACATTCCACCACACGGTACTTACAAAGGCGGACCGGAAGGATTTACTTACATTAAGAATGGTGATTACTGGCTCTGCCGAAACAATAAAAAAGTTACTTTCAGGAAGATAACCATAGAATACGGTAAAAACAATAACCAAAAGAGGCTTTACCTTACACGTGCCAGCGACTGCAAAGGCTGCCCTTACAAACCGCAGTGTGCAGGGAAAGCCCCCGAGAAGCGCATTGCCGTAACCATATACAAAGCGGAATATGAACGGGCAATAAAGCGGATAAAAAGCAAACGCGGAAGATACCTAAAAACAAAACGACAAAGTACGGTAGAGCCGGTTCTTGGGACACTTACCCAGTTTCAAGGGCTACGAAAAATAAATACCCGCGGAATTGAAAATGCCAATAAATGTATGCACATGTCGGCAATAGCTTACAATTTGAAAAAACTTTTGAAATTTGAACAAAAACAGAGAAAAACTATGGCAATGCACACCGCTTTGCCTTTATTCTCAAATAATCGGCAGATAGGCCTCAAAAGAAGCCTTTTCAGCTTGCCAATTTCGTTAAACTAATATGATAGTGATCTAAAAACAGGGGCTTTAAAACGGTTTATTCCGACACGAAAAAACTAAAAAAATGGGAGTTGTGCATCAGCTACCTTTGTTACCGCCTGGTTTTTATTCATTTCCAATATCTATTTGTCAAATATTCAATTATACTTTTTGTGTCTTCCAAATCTTTTATTGGTTCAAGAAGTTTTTCTGGACTAATTACAATATATTTCTCTGGATTTTTCAATTGTAACTTCCATGATTCTTCCAGATTTTTTCCTGTCAGATTTTTAGAAGTTATTTTTTCTTTTAATTCCTTATTTTCGTTTGGAATTACATGCAAATGTAACCAGTCAGAAATTTCATATTCCTTATTTTTTGTCATTGTCCAACCGAGCAAAGTTTGTCTCATTAATTGATAATATGGCTCAAAAAATAAATCTTTAAAATCAATTGTTTTTATTGGAGAATCGGGATTTTCAAGTAATTCTTGATAAACTTCAAATCTGTTTTTTCCTGAATCTGAGAATAATAATGAATTTGGAGAATATGATTCTGTATATTTCCATTCAATAAGAACCAAGACTTTTTCTCCATTTTGTTTTTTTCCAATCATTAAACTGTCAATTGAAGTTGAATTTGCTCCGCGCTGCGTAGACAATTCTTTTCCTAATGGATTTTTTCCTGTTTTTTCAAATTCAACAAATCCAGAATCAACAAATTGGGATTCAATTATCGAGCTATTTAAATTTTGTAAAATTTTGTCGGCGCAGTCTTTTCTTTGTCGAAGATGATATAAATGGTTTAAACAAGCAATTTGAGAAGAAAGCAAATGTCCAGTCGGTTCTCCATTTCCTGACCACCAAGAAACTCCATTTTTCTGAAAATAATCTTTTGCATCTTGTCTGATTCCTTCCCAAAGATTTAATTCAGGTTCTGATAAGACAAATTCTCTTTCTTTGCCGAAAAACAATCCATTCCCCGGGTCTCTAAAAATTTTGTCTCGAATTTCAATTGCTTTTTGTCTTTCTTTCTCAATGTATTTCATGTTTGGTTTTTTAAGGTTGTTTTAATTTAATTATGGTTAGAAAAATTACGATTAGAGTCAAAATAATATTTAAAATGACAGTATTACGATTAAATATTAATGTTTTATGGTTGGGATTTATCAAAATATTCCAATCATTTTCAACTTGAGCAGAAGGCTCTTTTATATATTTGTTTGATTTTATTATGGTATTGGAAATTTTTTCAATATTATGAATTGATTTTTCAAAATCCTTTCCAATCTCTTTTTTAATAGCCCAACCAACTCGACAGCTTCCATTTTCAGAAGCATGTTCTTTAATCAATTTTTATTACTTTTTCTTTTTGGTCTTTTGTTATTTCCATTTTTAGTGATAAAATATGTTTTTCAAGGCTTAGTCATTCTTTTTTCAAACTTGGCGGTAACGGTCACTTGTAAGTTGTCGTTGCGGATTTCGGAGCTCGTTCCTGTCCGGCAGGACGGAACGATGTTGCGAGAATCCAGCGTACGACACACCACGAACCCCGCAATGCAATTTACAATTTGTTATGGGCTGGGTTTTAATTTATTATTTTGTTTATTTCATTTTTAAGTTCTTGATAATCATGTTTCGAAAGAATTTTTACTTGTTGCTCAAATGCAAATTTTATAGATTCTTTTATTTCATCCGAACAATCTTTTTCCTTGTAAATATCCAATCCCGAATTACCTATGATTGAGATGATATTTATTTTTAATGTTTTGTCAATATCTAGGTCGTCGACCATTTGAATTGTAAAAAGAAATTCTCGAATATCAAATGTAGACAATTTACCTTTTTCATTTTGTCTACTTAATAAGTATGCATGCATCCTTATATGATAAATTACATTTTTCTTTTTCTCGAGCCATTCTTTTAATTGGTAATCGTTAAAGAAATCAACCTTGTAAACATCATAATTAATAGCTTTTATGGAAGTTGAATATGCTTTTTCCATGTATTTTTCGAAAGCATCATCCTGTTGTCTATCCGTTAAATTTTTAGAGTTGTAAATTATAGCTAATGAAGAGGATATGTCCAGTGAGTAGTAATCATAAACATTTTTATTTCCTAACTCAATAGATTTCTCTAAAATTTCAAAATATAAATCAGGTAAGTCATTTGTCACATAAACCCAATATTGACCTACTTCATCAAATTTAAATTCTTTGTATTCAGCTCTTTTGAGTATATAACTTCGTGGATTTGTTGGTAACTCATCATCCGAATAACTCATAGACTCAATGTGTTTATTAAATAACAAGTTAAGTTCTTTGAGAATATCTTTTTGAATATTGAAGAAACGATTGTTTTCAATTATCAGCCTGAATAAACTTTGTAATGATTTATCAACAGGGTTATTTCTTAGGTTCAATATTTTTTTATCTGCAAGGTGGTCATGGGTTCTAAACAATAATGCTATTAATACTTTGACAGTTATGTAATCTAACATATCAACTGAGCGTTCTTTGAAGTTGTCGCAGATATAGGTGAACGCAAACAAATTTGAATTAAGTTTTTTTAAATTATGTGATTTTTCTAGTGGAGATATGAGTTTATTATAAGCACCATTTATTATTATTTGAGGTAAACTCCAATCATTTTCTTTAATAGCATTAACACCTATTTCTTTAAGCATTATTATTTTGTTCTTGTCCATTAACTCGTAGAAATCCATATGGTCATCTGTTTCTGGCGGCTCATATAAATTAAGGATGTCATCTTCAGAAATAGCTTCTAACAAACTGGTAATTCTGCTATTTGAATTAGTATACTCTAATGATAAAATAAGAAGTGGAAACTGAGCAATGATAAATATAAAAGTAACTATGCTGGCTATGTATATAACCGTTAAACCTTGATTTGGAGCTAATGATTTATAAGAAAAAATTGATAATGATAAGAAAAGAAAAGCACCGCCGAACAGTGAGAAGATATTTTTAATCCATGGATTACTCAATATAAAGTCAAATGAGTTTCGTTTAATCGATTTTAGAGTTGAACTATAAACAACAAGTAATATTGTTAGAATAATGCTAGATGAACCTATTATTGAAGACCATAGTACAAAAAGATAGCTGTCTGGATTTTTAACTGATTGAAGATTAAAATAGTCAGGAATTACACTAATGTCAAATATTGAAATTAGTAGAAATATGACCAAGAATCCTGGAGACTGTAAAATGAACTCTGTCTAACAATATTAATTTTGTAAGACAGAGAAATTATGGAAAGTGAAGAATTTAAAGCAATGCGTGACAAAGCCCTTGAGCAGTTACGCAATGGACAATCCCTAACAGGAAAAGATGGTGTTTTTGCTCCCTTACTGAAAGAGTTTATTGAAAGTGCTCTTGATGCGGAGATGAGTTCCCATTTGGATGATTTTGAGCGAATATCAGGCAACAAACGTAATGGGAAGAAAAGTAAAACCCTGAAAACTGATTCGGGAGAAATTGAGATTACTACACCTCAAGACCGCAATAGCAGTTTTGAGCCACAACTTGTAAAAAAGCGAGAAACAGTACTGGCAGATAATCTTGCCCCTAAAATCATTGGATTATATGGTCTTGGGATGAGTTTTCGGGACATCTCGAATCACATCAAAGAGATGTACGATGTAGATATCTCGCATTCCACATTAAGCGAGATAACAGAGAGAGTTATTCCACAGGTTAAAGCGTGGCAAAGTCGCCCACTTGAATCGCTGTACACGATTGTCTGGCTTGATGCGATGCACTACAAGGTCAGAGATGAAGGCAGGGTGGTAAGCCGAGCTGTTTACAACGTATTAGCCGTTAACAAAGAAGGTCGAAAAGAACTAATCGGGATGTATATCTCAGAAAGTGAAGGGGCTAACTTCTGGCTTAGTGTACTGACTGACTTAAAATCCCGTGGAGTAGAAGATATTTTAATTGCCAGCATTGATAATCTGTCAGGATTTTCAGAAGCCATAGCAAGTATTTTTCCAAAGGTAGAAATCCAGTTATGCATCGTTCATCAGGTGCGGAACTCGATAAAGTACGTGGCATCGAAAGACCAAAAGGTTTTTATGAAAGACCTGAAAAAGGTATATCAAGCGGTCAATAAGAGCCAGGCAGAAACTGAACTTATCAACCTGGAAGAAAGATGGGGGAACAAATATCCTGTAGTCATCAAATCGTGGAATACCAACTGGGATAAATTATCGGCTTATTTTCAGTATGATGAGCAAATCCGTAGGCTCATTTACACGACCAATCCCGTAGAAGGTTTTCACCGTCAGGTACGAAAAGTTACCAAAACAAAAGGTGCTTTCCCAAACGATATGGCTTTGCTGAAATTGATTTATCTGGCAACCGAGAACATCTCTAAAAAATGGACACAGCCACTCCAGAACTGGGGACTTACAGCACAGCAACTGAAAATAAAATTTGGAGACAGGATGAAACTTGACCTCTGATTTTAATCTTTAAAAGCAAAGAAAGAACAGGATTTAAAACCTGTCAAGGGTATATAAACGGCTTCGTATACTCAGCCGCCCCTGACAGAACTCAAATCCCGTTCAAAAAAGCTTTTACGATTGAAAAATCAGAAAATGAATTAAATTTGAATGAAAGAAAATTACCAGACAGAGTTTAGATTACACTCCCGAATCCTGCTAGAATCTTGTAGTCAAACAGTTTTCGTATTGTAATAATAAGTTCTTTCATTGCAGCTCATTCAACCTTGCCCATAACGGTTTGTGGTCGAGTAGGCAAAGGGAGTTTCACCCTAAGCCTCTCACAGAACCGTACGTGACAGTCTCCCGTCATACGGCTCTTGTTATACAAATCTATACGCTTTATCCACATAATCCTATTTGCCAATGGTAAAACAGCATAGGAAATTGTTTCCTTACAGTTTCGAACCATTTATAGGCACGGTTTACACTGGTTTTATAACGTTTATACCTTCTTCTAACCCAGCGCACGATGCGCTTTCGCAGTAGTTGAAAGATTGGATTCAATTCGTGTTTCCTGAACTTACCAAAGTAGTTTATCCAACCCCGAATGTACGGGTTTAAAAACTGGGCGACGCCTACAATGCTTTTGTAAGTTAAACCAACAATATCCAATTCTTCCATTTTGTCTGCAATACGTTTCTTCGAATTAATACTAATTGCACAATCGTATCCAAGGAACAGTTTTCCTGTCTTAGGTGATTTGGTTGTGCGTGGTTGAAAAGAATAACCAAGAAAATCGAACTTAACTATCGGATGGTCGCCATGACGGCGATAATCACGACAGTATATAAGTTTTGTCTTTTCAGGGTGCAACTCCAAACCACAAGCATTAAGCCGTTCACGTAATTTTCTTAGCAGCCATTCTGCATGGGCTTTGCTCTTACAGTGAATTATTGCGTCGTCGGCATAGCGAACAAAACTCACCGTTTTATGCTTTAGTTCAAGCCATTTATCCATGGCGTAATGCAGAAACAAGTTGGCTAATAAAGGGCTTATTACACCTCCCTGTGGCGTTCCTTTGCCCTGCTTTTGAACCAGTTCTCCTGATTTCTTTAGCACTGGCACATTCAACCATCGTTTAATGTAAAATAAGCACCAATTTTCGCTTGTGTGTTTCTTTAAGGCAGTCAATAATTTCTCATGGTTGATGTTGTCAAAGAAACCTTTTATATCGAGGTCGATTACCCAGTTTGTCAACCTACAATTCTCACGTACCATTGCAAGTGCCTGATGGGCATTACGCTTTGGACGATAACCGTACGAATTATCACTGAATATTGACTCGAATCTCGGCTCTAAGTAATCTTTTACAACCATTTGTGCTACCCTGTCGGAGATTGTTGGGATTCCAAGTTTTCGGGTTTTACCGTCTTTCTTAGCTATCTCAACTTCTTTAACAGGAGGAGGGAAATAACTGCCCGACGCCATGCGGTTCCAAAGTTTGTACAAGTGTTTCGACCTGTCAGCATCAAATTCTTCCATGCTGATTTGGTCAACGCCTGCACTTCCTTTGTTGGCCTTAACTTTCTTATAAGCTTCCCATACCATGGTTTTGCTTATAGGTACTGATTTTGTCTCATTCCATAAATTCATCCTCTTACGAGTTGTTAAATGTTATGATACTGTATAACCTAACCCCTTTGCTCCATTTCCATTACAGAAACTTCAACACTACTACGGGTTAGTCCGTCCCTGTTCCTGCCCGTCGGTATTCTGCCTTCAGGTTGTTCCCGTTGTGCGTTTCCTTTTGCATTGCAGGACAGGTTCCCGAGTTCCGTAATTAAGCCCGGATAAAGGTCATGCCGCCTGAATGACGCCAGCCGAATGGAAAGTAAACAGGTAACTCCCAAACTTAGTGTTGTTGCCAACACTACTTTTCACTCCGTCACATACTTCGTAGCTTTTGACTGGATATGGCCACTTCTCGACACCTCTTCAGCGGTTACGGTTAGTTCATCTCCTTTATCCATACCTGATAACCTCGTGGGTTACCTTTTCCTATACGCTCAATACCATGCCTCTTAAACACAGCACCTTTAGGTGGTTTAAAACCCTTGCCTGTACAACGGTTTTGGTGGGTCGGCTCCACCATCTTAATTACAGCATGCAATGAACTTTTCTCTGCCGAATCATTGCTTCTCGGCACACTAAGTTACGTTGCGGATTGCGGAGTGGTTTCCTGTCGAGCTACAACTCTGTTGTTGCGAGACGTGAAACTTGTTGTCAGCACGAAAACCGCAATGAAATTTACACTTTGTTAACCACAGATTTTAATATTTTTCTTTTCTCTCAAATTTGTCATTTAAGGTCAAGTAATGTATTGCAATAACCAGTCTGACTTTTGGGTCTTTGATGTCATATTTCTCGTGGTTTATTGCTAAGTCTGCAACCATTGAAGGTGAAATATCACCAGCAACTTCAAGCGTATTGTAATATTTGTTAATTGTACTGTCTTGTCCTCCTAGTAATTTTAAAAACTCAAAATATTTGCCATGACGATTTAAACCAACATTTTTTAAAGTATCATTCGAATCTCTTTTAATAAACCGGTCAATCGACCAAATATCCTCAAAAGTCTTTTTGTCAATTTGATTATAAAGTCCTTTTTGCTTCTCAAAATCAATTGGTATTTTAAGATCTGTTGCTTTTGTGATATCCGAGTTTTGTTGGAAAAAATCAAAGTAAACTTTATCAATATTGTCTTGTTTCTCATTCTCTGCCAAACCAATACAGTTGTCAAAGAAATCTTGGATTATAACTAAGTCATTAATCTCTGTTGCACTAAAAGTCATTGTGATTAGATTGTCATTTGACAAATCTCTACTTTTTTGAGTCGTACAGCTAAGTACGAAGAACATTGTCAGAATAAGGGTTAGATGTTTCATTTTTTGTAGAATTTAATTTGTGGTTAACGGCCAGTTGTATGTTGTCGTTGCGGAGTAACGGCAGCGCGTTTTTGTCGACCGACAAAAAGGTTTTGGTAGAAGCACCGCAAAAGGCACACTACTACAGGCCGCAATGCAATATACAAGATGTTGTGGTGCGTTTTTGATTTTTTAAACAATCATAATAGGGGAGAACTAATATTTAAGCGACTCCTCCAATTGGATTTATTTTAATTTGACCTCCAATAGCTTTTAAAACTTTCATAATGGTTTCAAATTGTGGTTTAGCCCCATCAGATAAAGCTTTATATAAACTTGGTCTACTAAGTCCTGTTTCTTCTGCTATTTTAGTCATTCCAATTGCTTTTGCAATGTGACCTATTGCTGCAATAACATCAGAATTATCTCCTTCTTCTAATACTGTGTTGAGATATTCTGCAATCATTTCATTACTGTCTAAATAATCCGCTATGTCAAATTTTGAAGCTTCCATATCTCTACTTTTTTAAACTTTTTAAAATAACTTTTGCCTTTTCAATGTCTTTTTGTTGAGTCGATTTGTCTCCACCAATGAGTAGAATAATTATTTTTCCGTCTTTTTCGTAAAAATAAACTCTGTAACCTTTAGCATAATTTATTTTTAATTCTCGAATACCTTCTCCAACCGGTTTGCAATCACCAAAGTGTTCGTCCCGTTCAAGTTTCTGAATTCGGAATAATATTTTTGCTTTGGCTCTTAAATCTTTAAGTTTTCGAAGCCATTTGTCAAACTCAACTGTTTTCTCAATAAAGTACATTTATTTGTGTGTATCCATTTGGATACAAATTTATATGATCTTTTTGAATTTAAAAAGGCTTTATCATCTTATTTGCAGACGTCAATTTAAATGCACCACAACGGTTGGTGGTCGAGTAGGCAAAGGGAGTTTCACCCTAAGCCTCTCACAGAACCGTACGTGACAGTCTCCCGTCATACGGCTCTTGTTATACAAATCTATACGCTTTATCCACATAATCCTATTTGCCAATGGTAAAACAGCATAGGAAATTGTTTCCTTACAGTTTCGAACCATTTATAGGCACGGTTTACACTGGTTTTATAACGTTTATACCTTCTTCTAACCCAGCGCACGATGCGCTTTCGCAGTAGTTGAAAGATTGGATTCAATTCGTGTTTCCTGAACTTACCAAAGTAGTTTATCCAACCCCGAATGTACGGGTTTAAAAACTGGGCGACGCCTACAATGCTTTTGTAAGTTAAACCAACAATATCCAATTCTTCCATTTTGTCTGCAATACGTTTCTTCGAATTAATACTAATTGCACAATCGTATCCAAGGAACAGTTTTCCTGTCTTAGGTGATTTGGTTGTGCGTGGTTGAAAAGAATAACCAAGAAAATCGAACTTAACTATCGGATGGTCGCCATGACGGCGATAATCACGACAGTATATAAGTTTTGTCTTTTCAGGGTGCAACTCCAAACCACAAGCATTAAGCCGTTCACGTAATTTTCTTAGCAGCCATTCTGCATGGGCTTTGCTCTTACAGTGAATTATTGCGTCGTCGGCATAGCGAACAAAACTCACCGTTTTATGCTTTAGTTCAAGCCATTTATCCATGGCGTAATGCAGAAACAAGTTGGCTAATAAAGGGCTTATCACACCTCCCTGTGGCGTTCCTTTGCCCTGCTTTTGAACCAGTTCTCCTGATTTCTTTAGCACTGGCACATTCAACCATCGTTTAATGTAAAATAAGCACCAATTTTCGCTTGTGTGTTTCTTTAAGGCAGTCAATAATTTCTCATGGTTGATGTTGTCAAAGAAACCTTTTATATCGAGGTCGATTACCCAGTTTGTCAACCTACAATTCTCACGTACCATTGCAAGTGCCTGATGGGCATTACGCTTTGGACGATAACCGTACGAATTATCACTGAATATTGACTCGAATCTCGGCTCTAAGTAATCTTTTACAACCATTTGTGCTACCCTGTCGGAGATTGTTGGGATTCCAAGTTTTCGGGTTTTACCGTCTTTCTTAGCTATCTCAACTTCTTTAACAGGAGGAGGGAAATAACTGCCCGACGCCATGCGGTTCCAAAGTTTGTACAAGTGTTTCGACCTGTCAGCATCAAATTCTTCCATGCTGATTTGGTCAACGCCTGCACTTCCTTTGTTGGCCTTAACTTTCTTATAAGCTTCCCATACCATGGTTTTGCTTATAGGTACTGATTTTGTCTCATTCCATAAATTCATCCTCTTACGAGTTGTTAAATGTTATGATACTGTATAACCTAACCCCTTTGCTCCATTTCCATTACAGAAACTTCAACACTACTACGGGTTAGTCCGTCCCTGTTCCTGCCCGTCGGTATTCTGCCTTCAGGTTGTTCCCGTTGTGCGTTTCCTTTTGCATTGCAGGACAGGTTCCCGAGTTCCGTAATTAAGCCCGGATAAAGGTCATGCCGCCTGAATGACGCCAGCCGAATGGAAAGTAAACAGGTAACTCCCAAACTTAGTGTTGTTGCCAACACTACTTTTCACTCCGTCACATACTTCGTAGCTTTTGACTGGATATGGCCACTTCTCGACACCTCTTCAGCGGTTACGGTTAGTTCATCTCCTTTATCCATACCTGATAACCTCGTGGGTTACCTTTTCCTATACGCTCAATACCATGCCTCTTAAACACAGCACCTTTAGGTGGTTTAAAACCCTTGCCTGTACAACGGTTTTGGTGGGTCGGCTCCACCATCTTAATTACAGCATGCAATGAACTTTTCTCTGCCGAATCATTGCTTCTCGGCACACTAAGTGGAGTGCGGGATTAAAAGTGATAAACTTTCAATTACGCACGTAGCCAATTCGTTTATTCATAATTTCAAATTTTCCGTCAATCGTCAAAGACGAATTGGCGGTGTTGCAACAACGAACTGCTGCTGAATTACTCCCTGTAACCCGCATTACATTTACATTTTGTTATGCGTTCGGCTTTTATTTTTCCTTCCATTAAACCTGATGTCCAAGTAATTCAACGTTGAAATTTATTTTTGCATCTAATGCTCTAAAAACCTTCAAAATCGTTTCAAATCTTGCATCGGTCAAATGGTTTTCAATTTTAGAAATTTGAGCTTTTTTAACCCCAACTAATTTTCCAAGTTGTTCCTGGGTCAGATTTTTTTCTTCCCTGATTTTTTTGATGGTTTGCCCTAAAATATCAAGTCGCAATTCTTCCTCAAATTCATCCCTTTCTTTTGTTCCTTCAATTCCGATATGCTCGTCAACCATTTCGTCCAAACTTTTTCTCCTTAATTTCTCACTTTTCATTTTCTTTGTTTTTTTGTTCAAAATAGATTTTTCGTATTTCTTCGGCTTTTTTTATTTCACTTTTTGGTGTTTTTTTTGTTTTCTTAATAATTCCATGAGTTGCTAAAACAAGTGTTTCTTTGTTATCTGTTTTATCCCAAAATGCAAAAAGTCGATAATGTTTTTTGTCAAACAGAGTCCTGAATTCCCAAATGTTTTCATTTAGTTTTTTAAATAATTCAGGGTCGTTGACTACACGAGACTTTTTCAAATTGTAATAAATCTTTTTACGTGCTTTTATTTCCACAGAATTCATGAAATCAATTGCTTCGCTTAAAAAGTCGATATTAAATTTTTCTTCCATTCAAAAATCTTTCTACAAAAGTAAATGTTTCTTGTTCAGGAAACAAGTGAAATGAAAAATATACTTATTTTGTTTTCTTTCAAGCTGACGCATAACGGTGAGTGGTCGAGTAGGCAAAGGGAGTTTCACCCTAAGCCTCTCACAGAACCGTACGTGACAGTCTCCCGTCATACGGCTCTTGTTATACAAATCTATACGCTTTATCCACATAATCCTATTTGCCAATGGTAAAACAGCATAGGAAATTGTTTCCTTACAGTTTCGAACCATTTATAGGCACGGTTTACACTGGTTTTATAACGTTTATACCTTCTTCTAACCCAGCGCACGATGCGCTTTCGCAGTAGTTGAAAGATTGGATTCAATTCGTGTTTCCTGAACTTACCAAAGTAGTTTATCCAACCCCGAATGTACGGGTTTAAAAACTGGGCGACGCCTACAATGCTTTTGTAAGTTAAACCAACAATATCCAATTCTTCCATTTTGTCTGCAATACGTTTCTTCGAATTAATACTAATTGCACAATCGTATCCAAGGAACAGTTTTCCTGTCTTAGGTGATTTGGTTGTGCGTGGTTGAAAAGAATAACCAAGAAAATCGAACTTAACTATCGGATGGTCGCCATGACGGCGATAATCACGACAGTATATAAGTTTTGTCTTTTCAGGGTGCAACTCCAAACCACAAGCATTAAGCCGTTCACATAATTTTCTTAGCAGCCATTCTGCATGGGCTTTGCTCTTACAGTGAATTATTGCGTCGTCGGCATAGCGAACAAAACTCACCGTTTTATGCTTTAGTTCAAGCCATTTATCCATGGCGTAATGCAGAAACAAGTTGGCTAATAAAGGGCTTATTACACCTCCCTGTGGCGTTCCTTTGCCCTGCTTTTGAACCAGTTCTCCTGATTTCTTTAGCACTGGCACATTCAACCATCGTTTAATGTAAAATAAGCACCAATTTTCGCTTGTGTGTTTCTTTAAGGCAGTCAATAATTTCTCATGGTTGATGTTGTCAAAGAAACCTTTTATATCGAGGTCGATTACCCAGTTTGTCAACCTACAATTCTCACGTACCATTGCAAGTGCCTGATGGGCATTACGCTTTGGACGATAACCGTACGAATTATCACTGAATATTGACTCGAATCTCGGCTCTAAGTAATCTTTTACAACCATTTGTGCTACCCTGTCGGAGATTGTTGGGATTCCAAGTTTTCGGGTTTTACCGTCTTTCTTAGCTATCTCAACTTCTTTAACAGGAGGAGGGAAATAACTGCCCGACGCCATGCGGTTCCAAAGTTTGTACAAGTGTTTCGACCTGTCAGCATCAAATTCTTCCATGCTGATTTGGTCAACGCCTGCACTTCCTTTGTTGGCCTTAACTTTCTTATAAGCTTCCCATACCATGGTTTTGCTTATAGGTACTGATTTTGTCTCATTCCATAAATTCATCCTCTTACGAGTTGTTAAATGTTATGATACTGTATAACCTAACCCCTTTGCTCCATTTCCATTACAGAAACTTCAACACTACTACGGGTTAGTCCGTCCCTGTTCCTGCCCGTCGGTATTCTGCCTTCAGGTTGTTCCCGTTGTGCGTTTCCTTTTGCATTGCAGGACAGGTTCCCGAGTTCCGTAATTAAGCCCGGATAAAGGTCATGCCGCCTGAATGACGCCAGCCGAATGGAAAGTAAACAGGTAACTCCCAAACTTAGTGTTGTTGCCAACACTACTTTTCACTCCGTCACATACTTCGTAGCTTTTGACTGGATATGGCCACTTCTCGACACCTCTTCAGCGGTTACGGTTAGTTCATCTCCTTTATCCATACCTGATAACCTCGTGGGTTACCTTTTCCTATACGCTCAATACCATGCCTCTTAAACACAGCACCTTTAGGTGGTTTAAAACCCTTGCCTGTACAACGGTTTTGGTGGGTCGGCTCCACCATCTTAATTACAGCATGCAATGAACTTTTCTCTGCCGAATCATTGCTTCTCGGCACACTATGAGGTCGTGGCGGTCAGACGAGAGTCTGAGTGTCCGACCGAAACTGAGGTTGGGACGAGATTCGACTTGTCGAATCCGCACAAACCCAGCCATGCCTTATACCACGTGTTAACGGCTGGGTTTTATTGATTTTCTTTTTGCATTCTTTTTGCTTCTGCAATGTCAATTTTTGCTTTGTGTCCATATTTTTCCAGTAAATACAGAAGATTTGCTCCATTGATTAGAGTCATTGGTTTACCTTTTGCAAATTCGTAAGCATCAGGACCATAATCTGCTGTTGTAACTAAAATTCCTTTTGTCGCTCCTTCATTCATTACTGTCCCATATAAATCTCTGACTGCTGAAACACCTACTGTATTTGTATATCTTTTGGCTTGAATTACAATTTTTCCTCCTCGAATCGGGTCGGGGTCAAATGCGATAGCATCGACTCCTCCGTCTCGACTTGCTTGTGTAACTTTTACCTCTCCACCGTTTGAACTAAATTCTTTTTCAAAAACTTCTCTTATTAAATGCTCAAAGTCTTCCCAGTCCATTGCCGCAAGATTGGAACTTGAATCAAGGGTATTTGAAACATCGTAAGATGACACAAATCGTTTGTCATTTTTATTCATTTGTATAATGGGCTGGATTGCAGTAATACCCGATAATTTACTACTACCAATACCTTTAAGATTTTTGAAACAAGCTTTTGGGTCTATTTGAGATAAATTTATTTCTACAAATTCATCTTTTTTAGCTTGGATTGATACAATGCAATTATTTTCTTTTTTCCCTGTCGCTTTATTAATTGCTTTTACCCACCCATTAAATACGATAATCTCAATTGCATTTGCTTGGTCTGCTTCAAATAGTTCATGTAATGTTCTGAGCGTGATATTGTAAATTAACGTGTCGTATTTTTTAGCAATCTGTGTTTCGGAAAGATGGTATTCTTTTAGTTCTTTTTTTGTTGCAATGTATTTTACTTCAGTCAAAGTTGGATATGTATCAGGAGCAGGTAAAACAAATTCCACTAACAACATCTTGCTTTCCTTATTATAATCTAAATCGAAGTCTTTTGGTACAAAGTCCGGGTACATTGAATTATTTAAGACTAATTCGCAGTAATTAATAACTGATTCCGGATTATGTTCTATGTATAAAGATTTTAATTTTTCGACTTCTAAATTGGCTTTTTCTTGTTCTTTGTAGAAATCTATTTCACTTTGTTTCCACTCATTTTCCAAGATATCAAATTTCTTTCTTATATCGTTTTTTTGATTTTCAAGTACTTTTAAAGATTCTTGGTATTGCTGCTCAAGCTTTTTATTGTTCTCCTCAATTTCATTTTTTTCTTTTTCCCAAACAGCTTTTACGGATTCAAATTGATTATTTGCTTGGTCTATTTTTTTCTCAGCGAGTGATTTAAATATTTTGTCAATAATTGAAAGTTTCGGTTGAAAATTAGCTTTCAAAGGTTCATCGGGTATTTTTTTGAAATTTGGTTTATATGGAGTCTTTAATTTATTAAGTTCATTGTTTAAATGATTCTTTGGATTTGGAGTTTTAAATTTCTTCTTGTCTTTTAATGTTTCCCAATCAATTGTATCATCAATTTCTAACGTAAACAATAAAATGTCATCAGTGTCTTGTTGTAACTTTTGTGCATCTAAAGTCCTTTCTTCTGCAGAATTTAAGCTGGCTTCTTTTTCTGATTGAAGTTTATCTTTTTCAACAATTTTAGCATATTGAGTGTCCCATTTTCGAAATTGTTCTTCAACCTTCATGTCAAGTATGTAAGAATTTAAATCTTTTATAACACGAAAAGTTCCAAGTCCTAAGTGTTGGATTTCAGCAATGTACCTTGTGTCATAACTGCGAGTATATTCTTCATACTCATGTATGTCATGCAAATTTTCAAAGTCCTGTTCCATTTTATTTGAGTTTATGTTAGTGTTTTTGTTTTTTTCAACCTTGCCGTTAACGTTTGGTGTATGCAATGTAGGCGATTGCGGGCTTCAAACTTGTCAAACCGTTACAAATTTGAAGCGGGCTACAACCCCTGAATTTACTACTTTCACGCCTATTTTGTATATACATTGTTAGCGGTTGTTTTTATTTATCTTTAATCAGGTTTATTGCATTTTTATAATCCTCATCATACGTGTAATTTCCATCCTCATCTTCTCCATCAAAAATTGTTATATCGAAATCAATTATTTTATCAGAGTCAATTTTATAGAAACTTGTCCAGTTTTTACCCGAGATTACATAATTCTCAACAATATTATACTCAGGATTGAATTTAGGATTTTTAATTTCCTCAAATCCTTTAACTTTTATCAATGTATTGTTAGTCTTATCAACCAGGTACAGATAATATGTCCAGTTACTTCTTACGTCTGAATAATTTTGAATCAAGATATCTTTAATATGGTCATTATTATAATCCTCAAATTTAATCTCTTGGACTCTTGTGAATATCGAGTCTTTGAAGATATCTACAGTCTTATTATCGATTAGTCTACTGAATATAAATATGGAATTAAAATTAGATTCATTAACGGATTGGAAATCAAATCTTGTTAAGTTTATTTGATATCCTTTTGTCTTAAAAATCGAATCGCAATTAATCACAAGATTATTATCCGTTTGTGCTTTAACAGAATCCATTAGCGAAATCAAAACAATTGCAATTATTAAAATCTGTCTTAATATCATGTCGTGTCGTTTTTTTTAAATAACCGCTAACGTATGTGGAACCCAAAACTTTGGGTTATATCTCTATTGTCACTTTGGGTTATACCCCCAAATTGGGTGTATAACCGTACTTTATGTGTAAATTTTATATTCGGGTGCGTAATCAATGCGTTTTGGTTTTTATTCGGAGTTTAAAGTTAGCATAATAGGAAAATAAAACAACACAGGTTTCGTTATAGCACGTTTCTTCATGCGTGCTTTCTTTCGTCTTTAGTCCCTAAGCCTTATTGTGGGCGGGTTTCCGAAAAGTCCCTGTCCATAAAAAACAACTAACTCGCTGATTACAAGACCTCCCCGGAGCTCTATTCGTAACTTTCACAGGGCTGCGAAAGCTTCACCGTGTTCTCAAAACTACTTTCGAAGGGCTACAACGTTACTTTTGAAAGTTATTTGGTGCTTTTGTAGGGCAACGAAAGCTTCACCGACTCCTCATTAGTGCTTTCGCAGGGATACGCTGCCACCAAATAGTTCTATTTACTGCTTTCGTGCGGCAACGAAAGTTTCACCGACTCCTTAAAACTACTTGCGTAATGCTGCAACGGTTTTTTTGCAGGTAATTTGGTGCTTTTGCAGCCCTGCAAAAGGACTTTATTCATTACTCAAAGGGAAGGATAAGAGGATGGGTAAAAAGTTCAGATTTTTCTGTGACTTTCAGAAAAAAAATCCGGTTACTGCAGCACCATCTGCAATAACCGGATTTTGAATTACGGGTAAATTCGTTTTGTTACTTCTCCAGAAAGCTGATAAAGTTTTTCATTGTATTTACTTCCGCTTCGCGACCACATGCCGATGAAACCCAGGCTTTTACTTGTTTCCCCGGTTTACTGATCAACATAAACTGTGTACCGTCGTCTTCGGTTTGTACAAAATCGGCAGGCTCGTACATTATTGCCGCACCAATTTCAACCAATTCGGCTGCCACATCTTCAGGATGCAATCCCCAGGTAGCCATCAATCCATCCGTTTTATACGTTTCCTGACCTTCGTGATAATTTACCCCGGTTACAAATTGTACAGGTTCGTCGCACAAGGCAAAAGCCTCGACTTTGGCATTTCTTTCGCCCGAATAAACGGTTACACGCACCAAAATATCCACTTTACGCCCCATATAAGGAACATCTTCTGATAACATTTCCATGTACGAACTGTTTACTTCTTTTACCACGCGTGCGGTACGGTTTGAAACCGGATTCAAAGGCACCACCTTTTCTCCGTCCCAAAGTCGTACACCGCCTAAACCAACAGTTTGGCCTACTTTGTAGTAATCGGCTCCCCAGCCTTCTTTTTGCTCTTCTGCTGTTGGGTACCATGTTTTTGCTTTTAGTTCGAGCTGGGCTTTTGCTTTTGAATACACATCGATAGCCGCTTTTTCGCTAAAATACAAACGCAGCGCCAACCATTCGTTTTCCACTGCGGGTCCATGATGCCCGATTGTACTGTATAAATCACCCGACTCGGCACTTATCTCGGCTTGTTGTAAACTGTCGGAACGCATAAATAAACTTACATCGGTTTTATTTTGTGCTTGTGTTTGAATTACAAGCAAAGCAACAAACAGAACTAGTGTTATTCGTTTCATCATTCTTATTTTTTTATCGTATTCAAAAATTATTTATTCAATTCAATTGCCGCCATAATCAGCGGAGCCACTGCTTTTTGATCGTTGTCGATTTTCTTTTCAGACACATAATAATTGTAGTCGGCTTCACGAAACGGATTTCCTCCCAAACCGGCAGCACCACAGGCATTTGTAAGAACTGCATACCCTTCGTCATCCATTTTTACCATGTTTTTAATCATGCTGTCGAAACCGGTATTTGCAATCTCCAGGTATTTTGTATCAAGATAACCTTTTTTTGCTCCTTTGGCAAAAGTATAAATAAACATGGCCGAACCCGAAGATTCGAGGTAATTACGTTCTTCGCCACCCATATCGAGTACCTGGTACCACAACCCCGTGTTTTCGTCCTGAACCTTTAGCAAAGCTGCACTCAGTTTATTTAGTATTTCAATTACAGCAGCACGTTCCGGATGATCTTCCGGAAGAAAATCGAGCACATCCACCATGGCCATCATAAACCAACCGGTTCCTCTGCTCCAAAAATGTTTCGACTGGCCTGTTTCAGGCGTGCACCAACGCATGGCACGGCTTTCATCCCAGGCATGGTAAACTAATCCACTTTGTTCGTCAACGGTATGTTTGTATACTTCTTTAATCTGAAATGCAACTTCATCGAACCATTCCGGCTTGTTAAAATCGTGGGCATATTGCGCCAAAAACGGAGATGCCATGTATAAACCATCCAACCACATTTGGTACGGATAAATTTTCTTGTGCCAAAAACCACCGGAGTTTGTGCGTGGCTGACCTTTCATTTGTTCAACCAGCGTTTCAATGGCTATTTTGTATTTTTCGTCGCCGGTGCGTTTGTACAATTCCAGCATATTTACACCCGGCCGCACACGGTCGATGTTATAATCGGAAAGTTTGTGCCCGTGAATGCTACCATCTTCCTGCACAAAATAATCGATGTAAGTTTTGTTGTAAGCTGCATATTTTTGATCAATACCTCCCAACTGATCGATTGCCAAACCTAAAAAAGCATAATCGTATTCGTATTTGGGTTTTTCGCGTAAATAGTAAATTAAACTATCCGATTCGTGCATAACAGCATCGGCGAATTTAACGGCCCAGCTTTGCGGTTTTTCTGCTGCCTCCTGTTTCTTCTTCGGGGCAGTGCAAGCAAATAAAAATAAAAGAAAAATTACAATTGAAAATGATTTCATTTGATTGGAATTGATTAGTTAAAAATTACGATGAACAAGTTTTAAACGCTTCATATTTTTGCGCTATTACAGAATTAGTGTTGTATCATCGTTTACTACATTGTTTATATAAAGGCAAAAATAAGAAGTCTGCCCTATTCCGAGGGGGTCAATTATACCAGTTTGCGCGACAATTAGTAGGAATAAATGCAGGAAGAAACGAAAGGGGCATTTCTACACCAAAGAAATAGCGATTGCAAAGTTTCGCAAACTTTTCGATTTCACTACCTTTGGTAAACTCAACCAAAAATATCTCGAATGAATCGTTTTTTTACCACTTTCACTTATTTTACTGATTAATATTTCGGCCTGCACAAAACTGCCCACTAAAGTGGTTTGCGTTGGCGATAGTATTACCGAAGGATATGGTTTGGCTGTGCAAAGCCCAAACAGGGTATCCGGTAGTTTTAGATAGCCTGCTTGGCTAACTGATTTTATTTGTAAAATACCACAAGTCCTGGAGGGACGTCATGTAGGTAACACAACAATGTAATTCAAATATTTAAGTGCCGTAGGTACTAAAGAATTTTTCGCAGGAATAAAAAAACGAATCCTAACTAGATTTTAAAACCACCGGTGTTTCTACGGTGCTTTTTAATGTACTCCGATGGCAACTCGTTGTACATTTCCTTAAAATAGTTTGAAAAATACCGCGGACTGTTAAATCCAACTTTATAAGCAATTTCCGAAACCGAATCCTGACTGTTTTCAAGCAAATCGGCGGCACGTTTTAAACGAATTATCCGAATAAATTCTATGGGCGTTTTTTGTGTAAGCGACAACAGTTTTTTATACAAACTCACCCGGCTCATGGCGAGTTCAGCTGCCATGTCTTCCACCGAGAAGGATGCATTCTCCATGTTTTGTTCAACAATCTCCAGTGCTTTTTTCATAAACTTTTCGTCGAGCGAAGTCACCTGAATTTTTTCAGGATTAAGCCCAAGCATCGCCTGGTAGGTTTGTTGTAACTTTTCGCGACCCGATATAATATTCTGGATACGTGATTCCAAAATCCTGAAATCGAAAGGTTTGGAAATATAATCGTCAGCTCCCGAACTGTAACCTTCCAAAGTGGCTTCGGTTTCTACTTTTGCGGTGAGTAAAATAACCGGAATATGCGAAGTACGCCCATCGTTTTTGATTTTGCCGCAAAGCTCCACCCCATTCATTTTGGGCATCATAACATCGCTAACCACCAAATCGGGAACGTGTTTCAGAACCTGCTGCCAACCTTCCTGTCCGTCGGGTGCCTCAATAATATTATACCGGCCCTTTAAATTATCTTTTAAGTAGAAACGAAAATCAGGATTGTCTTCAACCAACAAAACGGTTTTCTTTTCACTGTCGTACACCGTATTTTCCGTTGATGTATTTAACTTTATACGAACTGGTTTTTGCTCAGTTGGTGTAATTGCATTTATTTCGGCTATCTCAGTTTCAGAATAAATTTGCGCCGGAATACGAACAATAAACGTGCTTCCCTGTTGAATTTCGCTTTCAACTTCAATGGTTCCACCTAAAATTCCAACGTATTCGTTTACCATCGAAAGTCCGATACCACTCCCCTGACTTACAAAATCGCCAGGCAATTCATCCTGGTAAAAACGGTCGAATATTTTTTGCTGTTTTTCCTTTGGAATACCAATTCCTGTGTCTGCTATCCGAAATACAAGGTTGACGGTATTTTCACTTTCCGGATTGCTTTTTTCGGTTTCTATTGTCAGGCTAATCTTTCCTTTTTCAGGCGTAAACTTAAAGGCATTCGTTACTAAATTCGAAATAATCTTTTCCAGCTTATCGTGATCGAAATAAGTATAAAAGTGTTTTTCTTTTGCATTAAACTGCAGTGAAATCTGTTTGTTTTCAGACAAATCCTGAAAAGATTCACAAATCTCTTTAACAAAGGTATAAACGTCACCCCACGCCGGTTTTGCACTTATTTTCTGTACTTCCAGTTTTCTAAAATCAAGCAGTTGATTCACCATCGACAACAAACGTCGGGCATTTCGCTGTATTAAAACCAGATGCGTTTTGTGTTCGTCATCCATGTTTCCCGAGAGCAACTTTTCCAGTGGAGTCAGAATCAGTGTTAATGGCGTTCTGAACTCGTGACTGATGTTGGTAAAGAATTTTGTTTTTAAGGCATCTATTTGCTGAATCCGTTCCGCTTCGAGGTGTTCGTGCTTCGCTTCCAGTTTTAGTCGTTGTCGTTCCAGCATCATTCTTCTGGCCACATACAACACAACAACAATCAGCAAAATATAAAGCAACAATGCCGGAGTACTTTTCCAAAACGGGGGCAATATTTCAATCGCTAAAGGCTGCTGCATCTCCTTCCAATGCTTGCCATCGTCAGAAACCCGAATTCGCAACAAATAATTGCCTGCATCAAGATTGGTAAAAGTGATGTCTTTGTCCGCGTCAACTTTCAGCCATTCGGTATTAAAACCATCCAAACGGTACTCAAAGCTGTTTTTCTCGGGATGAAAAAAGTTTAAAGCCGCAAACTCCACCGAAAACACATTCTCTTTGTGACGCAAGGAAATTTCGTTTTGCGAGATAATCGATTTATCCAAAATAACTCGGTTTCTAAACGGTTCTCCGGCTTTTACATCCTGGTTAAAAACCAAAAAGTTGGTTAGTACAATTCGGTTTTCGGGCCTGTTTTCGTCAAGCGTTTCCGGATTAAAAATATTAAAACCATTTGCACCTCCAAAAAGAATTTCACCTGAACGCATTCGATACGCCGCCTTTTCGTTAAATTCCTTTCCCTGCAAACCATCCATTTTGTTGTAGTTCTCGATATCGAACTGCAAATCGCTCAGCAATTTCCCTTCGGAATAGTTGATGATTTTAATGCCGGAAATTCCGTTGGTGCTCGAAATCCAGAGTTTTCCTTTTTGGTCTTCCAATATGGTTTTAATATTGGAATCGGGTAAACCGTCGCGCTCCGAAAGAAGCCTGAAACGATTTTCGCTTTTACTAAAAACGTTTAATCCTTCGCTGGTAGCGATCCAAATTAAACCATGACTGTCTTCGTGAAGATCGATCACATTTTTATTGCTTAGTTTCCCATCTACTCCGGGTTGCGGTGCATAATGTTTAAATTGTTTGGTAGTAAGGTTTAAAAAATCAAGCCCGTCGCTGGTTCCAATCCAAAGGTTATTTTCCGAATCTTCGATTATTGAAATGATAAAATTCGATCCAACCGAGTTCATATCGTCGGGCCGGTAATGATAAAATTCCTTCTTTTCACGATCGAAAAGGTTGAGACCGCCATTTAAGGTTCCCACCCAGAAGTTACGTTTCGAGTCTTCCTTTAGCTCCCAAACCCGGTCGTCACTTATCGAAGTAGGATCATCCGGATTGTGTTGATAATGAGTAAATGTACTGCCATCAAAACGATCGAGTCCGCCAAAATAAGTTCCAATCCACAGCTCTTTGTATGAATCGATATAAAGTGAAACGATAATATTACTCGCCAGACTTTCAGCCCGATTCGGATCGTGCGTAAACCTTTTCCAGGTATTTTTAATCCGGTCGAAATAAATCAAACCTCCCCCATTTGTACCAATCCACAAATTTCCTTTGTCATCCTCGGCAAAACAATTTACATCGCTAAACGGAAGACTGTTTGCCACGGACGGTATGTGTTTGTAATGGTCGAAACGAATGAGGTTTTTGTGGTAATAACTGATCCCGTTTTTATAAGTACCTGCCCAAATAATACCTTCGCGGTCGTTGTACAGGCAGGTAACACTGTTTTGCGCCACCGAATAATTATTCTCTGCATTACTCAACAAATAAGTCGTACTCCCGGTCTGTTTATCCAGAATTGTTATTCCTCCATGATCGGTGGCAATCCATATATTTCCGTCGTTGTCCTGTTCAACCGCAGAAACAAATACATTGTTTAGCTTATAAACCGGCGAGCTGTCAGTAAAATTATGAATGTTGTTGCTTCCCGATTTTAAATAAAAAACACCAAAAGGCCGCCCCGGTGAATAGATCCACAAATCATCATCTTTATCGATAAATAATTTAAAATCTGCCGTTTCATTCTCCAAATCCAAATCGAGTTGAAAATGGTTTACTATGTCAAAGGTTTGTGGATTGATATTTACCACTTCGCCTCCGTTAGACACTGCCCATAAATTATGATTGGAATCTTCTTTCAGGTCATTCAGGAAATTGCTCCAAATGCCTTGAACCGTTGGATTAAAGCGAATTGAATCGACACTTAAATCAGTTGGGGAGTATTTGTAGATATTAAAATTTTGATTTAGAAACCACAGATTTTCATTTTTATCGGTGTATAATGCTCGTAACCCGGTTAAAGGAATTCGTGTGTTTTTGTAGTAATCCGGCAAACTTGAAAAGGATTCCATTTCTGCATTAAAAATGGTAAACTGGTACGAAGAACCAATCCACAGATTTTGCTCAGCATCTTCAAACAAATAATCGACATTGTTAAACGGGATGGATGTGCTGTCATCCATTTTGTATTTAAATATCTTGAACTTGGTACCGTCGAAACGATTTAATCCCCGCGAAGTTCCAAACCACATAAATCCATTCGCGTCTTTTAAAATGGTATGTACTTCGTTATTCGAAAGCCCGTCGTTTACGTTTATGTGCATAAACTTGTATTGGTTTTCGGAAAGAATACCGCCCGAAGAGTCAACAGTAAAAAGCAGACAAATTAAGAAGCCTGTTAAAACAGATTTTATGTGTATTTTCTTAGAAATTTGCGGCATAAATACGTTTAACAATCAAAAATTGAATCAGACATAAAAGGATTTTGCGAGTAAAAATAGAAATAAAAAAGCAGGATTTTGAAATAAATTCAAAATCACTGCTTTAACCAAAACTTACTAACTAAACTTTGCTTTGCGCAAAATATTTTTTCGTCATCCAAAACCTAAATCAGGCACTTCAAATGAACTCATATTTTTTAATCAATTCTTATTTTCAACTTTTTAGAAATCTGGTTCGAAGCGTTGCCAACATACAAAATGTACTCGCCTTTTTCCACTTCCCAATCGGCTTTTTCGGTATTGTAATACGCCAGATTTTTAACATCAATATCAATTCCCACGGTTTCTGAACTACCGGATTTCAGCTCAACTTTTGTAAAACCTTTTAGCTCTTTTACGGCTCTTTCCACTTTCGAACCGGGTTTTCCAACGTACACCTGAACAACTTCGGAACCATCTTTTTCACCCCGGTTTTTTACGCTGCAGCTAAGCACAATTTTATCGCCCGTTTCATACGATTTTTTATCGGTGTTAATGTCCGACAAATCAAAACTGGTGTATGAAAGTCCGTAGCCGAAGGCAAATTGGGGCTCAATGTTTTTTGTTTCGTGCCAACGGTAACCCACAAGAATTCCTTCTTTGTAATACTGATCAATGCTGTCGCCCGGATAAGATAATTCGCCAAAATAATGAGCGGCGTTATCTTCCAGCTTAACCGGGAATGTAAAAGGTAACTTACCGGATGGATTTTTATCTCCGCTGATTACATCTGCAATGGCATAACCGGCATCGCTGCCCAGATACCATGCCTGCATTAATCCTTTTATGTTTTCGAGCCAGGGCATTTCTACCGCATTTCCGCTAATCAGTACCACACCAATATTTTTATTCACGGAAGCCAGGGCATCAAGTAACTCATTTTGTTCAAACGGAAGTTCGTAACTTTTCCGGTCGCCACCTTCACAATCCTGAAAATGGTTTTTGTTTAATCCACCAAAGTACAACACTACATCCGCATTTTTTGCCGTTTCAACCGCTTCGTTTCGCAACAATTCGGCATCGTACTTCGAAGGTATTTCTCTTCCGTAAGCCGATGGCCCCGAAGCATACCCCATTGCATGCAAAATTCTGGCCTTTTGAAATCGTGCTTTAATTCCTTCCAGTGGCGATATTTCGTATTGGGCTTTTAGTTCAGAAGAGCCGCCTCCTACAGTCATCTGTCGGGTTGCATTTTCGCCAATAACAGCAATGGTAAGCTGCTTTTCCGGATCGATAGGAAAAAAATCATCGTTGTTTTTAAGCAATACAATTCCTTCGGCAGCAACTGCTCGCGCCACATCATGATGCTCCTGGTTGTTCATTCTACCGGTACTTCGGCTCATATTCATGTTGGTACGCAACATTAACCTCAGTATTCTTCGTGCTTTGTCGTCAACCACTGATTCGTCAATTTCACCGCTTTGCAACATTTTCAGAAATGGTTTTGCCAGAAAATAATTTTCATACATCAAATCAACCGAAGAAGTTAATCCGTTTGTCCAGGTTCCCATTTCAATATCCAAACCATAAAGTGCAGCTTCGCGGGTGTCGTGTGCACCTCCCCAGTCAGTAATCACTGTACCGTCAAAATTCCAGTCTTCCTTTAAAATCTTATTCAACAAAATTTCATTGTGACAACAATGTTGCCCTCTGAATTTATTGTAGGCTCCCATAATCGACCATACTTTTCCTTCCTCAACAGCGGCTTTAAAAGCAGGCAAATAAATTTCGTGCAAGGCACGGTCGCTCACGTTTGCATTTATATGTCCGCGCCATTCTTCCTGGTTATTTAAAGCATAATGTTTCACACAGGCAGCCACACCATTTTCCTGAACACCTTTAATATACGGCACAACCATAACTGAGGCCAGCAAAGGATCTTCGCCCATGTATTCGAAATTTCTACCATTTAACGGAGTACGGTAAATGTTTACACCGGGGCCGAGTAAAACATCCTTTCTTCGGTACCTGGCTTCCTCACCAACCGCAACACCGTACTGGTACGAAAGTGCGGGATTAAATGTAGCAGCTAAAGCCGTTAATGCTGGGAACGCAGTAATTGAGTCGTTTGTCCAGTTGGCGTAGCCCCAGTTGTCCCAGTTTATTTCGCCACGTACACCGTGCGGGCCATCCGACATCCATATTTCCGGAATTCCCAAACGCGGAACACCAGGTGAGCTAAATTTTGATTGCGCATGGCACATGGCCACTTTTTCTTCAAGCGTTAACTGCGAAAGAATTTTTTCAATCTTTTTATCCATCTCCGACATATTCTGTGCTGTAATCGTGTTAAAACCAAATACTGCCAGAATTAATCCAACTATTATTTTGCTCTTCATTCTTGAATTTCAATCGTTACAAACTAACTTTTAATTCCTCACCGGTGTATGTAATGACTTTTGCTTTTACTTCTTCGTCAATTGAAACCGGATTGTTTTTTGAAACAAATACTACCCTGAAAGCTTGTTCTTTCGCCATTCCTTCGAATTCGCCTTTGCGTTTTCCAATGGTTAGTTCGCCGTCCGCTTCGTTCCAACTAATCGCAATAACAGAGAATTCTCCTTTTTCGTAATCGTAGTTGGTACCTTCGTCTTCGTAAAGTTCAAACGAACCATCTTTTCCGGTGTACACAAATAAATCAATCGGAGCGTCTGTTTTTTGTGCGGTGTATTCAATTTCAGGTCCAACAGGAAGTACTGAACCTTCGCGAACAAACAAAGGCATACGTTCGTAAGGAGCTTCAACATTTAGTTTCTGACCACCGGCGATGAATTTTCCGGTGTACATATCGTACCAACCTCCGTTGTTTGGGAAATATACATCTCTGTTTCGTTCTTTGTAATGATACACCGGGCAAACCATCAGCGACGAACCAAATAAATACTGGTCGCCAATATTCAACACGCGTTTGTCAGAAGGAAAATCCATGGCCAAACCACGCATAAGTGTATAATCGTTGTGATAAACAGCACCTGTTAAACTATAAATGTAAGGCATTAAACGATACCGTAATTTGTTGTAGTACAACATTGATTTGTAGGCCGGATGTGTTTCGGGTGCCAGGTTATAAATTTCGCGGAACGGAAACTGACCGTGCACTCTGAACAGTGGCACAAATGCACCAAACTGGTACCAGCGGGTATTTAACTCGCGCCACTCAGCCATTTCTTCGCTGCCTTCTTTTGCTCTTTCGAATTTCTTTTGAACACTAAAACCACCAATATCCATGGTCCAGTAAGGTAAACCCGACATTGAGAAATTTATCCCCGCAGGAATCTGTGCCTCAAGGTCTTCCCAGCAAGTACCAATATCGCCACTCCAGGTGGTTGTTCCGTAACGTTGCATTCCGGCAAAACCCGAACGGGTTAAAATAAACACCCTGTCTTCCGGATTCTTCTCACGCTGTCCTTCGTAAATCCCTTTGGCATTCATAAGTGCGAAAGCGTTAAAATATTTTGTTGAACTTCCCAAAGCCGTTGGATTCATTAATTTTTTGCGGTAATCAACACTGGCATTCGATAAAATATCAGGTTCTGTTGCATCCAGCCACCAGGCATCAAATCCTTTTTCATACAATTTTGAATCAATTTGTTTCCAGAACAATTTACGTGCATCCGCATTGTACGAATCGTAAAAAGAACCAATATAACCCGGATAAATCCAGTCGCGAATGCTGTCTTTTATGGCTTGCTGATACATCCATCCGTTTTCGTTAAACTGATTGTAATGTTCGGTACCCAAATAGAATTTTGGCCACACCGAAATCATAATCCGTGCATTGTTGTCGTGAACATATTTTACCATTCCTTCTGCATCGGGGAAACGCGCCTCATCAAAATCGTGGCTTCCCCAATCATCTACTTTCCAGTACGACCAGTCTTGTACAATATTATCAATCGGGATGTGTCTTTTTCTGAATTCGGCAAGTGTTGTTTCCAGCTCTTCCTGGGTTTTGTAACGCTCGCGGCTTTGCCAGAAACCCATTGCCCATTTGGGCATTACCTGTGCTTTTCCGGTTAATGTGCGGTATCTTTTTATCACATCGTCCATCGAATTTCCTTTCATAAAATAATAGTTGATCTCGTCGCCCATTTCGGAGTAAAACGAAATATTATTTTGTTCTTCAGGAGCACGTGGAGATAGTACTTTTAGTCCAATGTACGAAACGCCGCCATCCGGAATCCATTCCAGTTTAACATCGTATTTCCGGCCTTTTTTCATGTCAACCGGAAATTTGGCCACCGATGGATTCCAGGCAGTACGCCATTTGTCAACCATCAATTCACCGTCAATCCATATTTTTGTGTAACCGGCGTAATACAATAAAAAGTTGAACACACCATCTTCAGCCGCTTCCATTTTTCCTTCCCAGTTTATTTGTGCGTGGTCAAAACTAAAATCGGCAGGAAAATTCTGAATGGTTTCCAGATTTTCATAATCGATGGTCGCTTCCTGTCTTTCAACAAAAACATGGCCTTTTCGTGTATCGTCGATATAAGTTGCGGTTAATCCACCTTCTTTTTCTTCCGCATCATATAGTTTTAGCTGATCGATCTGACCATACGGACGTGGATCTCCAAAACGCGAAAATGAATAATTGTCCCAAAGGATTCCGTAATTTTTATTGGATACTATAAAAGGAACCGAAACTTTTGTGTTGTATTGAAACAGTTCCTCGTTTTTTCCTTTGTAATTCATTTCGTTTGCCTGATGCTGGCCCAAACCGTAAATGGCTTCGTCCTCCGACGATTGAAATACCTGCTGAATGGCGTACCCATTTTCCCCATCAACCTGCATTGGAGTAAGTGTTTTACCACCATTTGCCTTTTCCATTAGGATGGGATTTCCGTTTTCATCAGCAAATTCTATTTCACCTGTAATAGTTGAAACAATAACTTTTGTTTTTGCAGTTGAAATAAACAAACGATCGTCCTGCTCCTCAACTTCGAATTTCACAGGCTCATTTCCAGGAAGAGCAACCAAACTTTCAAGCTTGCTTAACTCCTTTTTTGCACTGGCCGAGACTTTAATAATTTCCTCACCAAGCGGACTAATCTGAATCAGTTGTGCTGAATTTTGTGCAGGATTTGATGGGTACACTACAACTCCGGCAGGTGTTGTTTCCCATTTTTTTTGTGAACACGATATACCAACCAGGGCAATCAGAAGTACAACAATTATTTTTTTCATCTTGTATAGTAATTAATAGTTTTTTTCAAGCATTAATGGTGTAAAATCTTAAAAGGGATAGGTTCCGTTACCAGCACCGGTAATTAAAGCATTGTATGCTTTTTCGTTGCCAACTGTGTTTGTATTCCTGTCTAACATTCCGTTGTCCCAAAGGAAAGGTACCAAACCATTGTTTTTAGATAACTCTGCTACTTTTTCAAAGAAATAGGCACGCGAATCGTCGTGTTTTTGTTGCCACTCCGCATTATTCGGAAAGCTGCGGCTAATTGCACCAAATTCTCCAAGAATTACGGGTACTCCCTTATCAACCAACCTGGTCTTCATTTTCTGAAATTGTCCGGCTAAAAAATCCTCTTCGTACTCTGTTGAAAAACGATCTTCCGCTCCGGCTACATGATTTGGTGTTCCCCAAAAATAATACATCTTCCCCCAATTGGCATCCTCTTCCAAACCGCAAAACTGCCAGGGTGTATAATAATGTACTTCGGCAAACAGGCGATTCTCTGTATTGTCTTCCGGCATTGTCATCCAATTATCGGCTTTATCAATATCGGTAGAAGGGGCTTGCACAATCAGGTTTCTGTAGGTATTTCGTCCGCCGGTTGCACGCACGGTATTTACAAATGTTTGCATGTGTGAGGCCAGCACTGTTGCTTCAGAAGTGTTACTTACATTGGGTTCGTTTGCACCGGCAAACAACAGGTGTTCGTCGTAATCGCGAAAATAAATGGCAATTTGTTGCCAAATGGCTGCAAGTTTAGTATCCACTTCAGCTTGTTTATCTGTTGTACAGTTGTTCTCCATCCATCCACCATCCCAGTGAATGTTTAAAACAACATAAACATCATTGGCAACACAATAATCCACCACTTCTTTTACACGTTCCAACCACGATTCTTTTATAATAAAATACGTTTCATCTTCTTCGAGATATTGATTCCACGAACAAGGAATACGAATGGCATTAAATCCGGCAGCTTTAACAGCTACGATCAAATCATTGGTAACCTTTGGATTACCCCAGGCCGTTTCACCACCAATGGCTTCAAGTGTATTTACAATGTTCCATCCCAGGTACATTTGAGAAGCAAGTGTTTTTGCATCGCTTTCCATACCTGTATTATCGGGCTCAATGTATTCGGTGTATTTCGGGTCAACTACTCTTTCAGATTGAGAAACTGCAATGTTCACATCAGCAGCACCTGCCGAAGTAATTGTTATTACAGCATTTCGTTCGAGTTTACTGTAATTTGTTTCGGCAGAAATGGTAATACTGGAATTTGCTTTGGAAGATTGCACCGACGATTTACACCAGCTTTCGGAACTGCTAACCGACCAGGTAGAATTACTGTTCACCGATACGGTTTCGATGCCACCCACTGCATCAAAAGTAAGTGAAGCAGGTGAAGCTGTTAATACGGGTGTAAATGGCTCCGGTTCGTTTTCTTCGTCAGAACCACCACAAGCCACAATGGAAATAGCCAAAAAAAAGCCAAAAAAATATTTTGCTACTGTTGTCATAAATTTGTTTTGATTCATTTTATAAAAAGCAAAACTCCAGGCGGGCACTAAGAAGCCCACCCGAAGTTCTCAAACTTATAAAAAATCTATCCGCTCAATTTTTATAAATTACCTGGTAAAATTTATGGGCTAGTCCCTTAAATTGTTCAGTAATTTGTGTCAATAAAATGTTTGTAGAAATAAGATCAGAAATGAATCCATGGATGGTATATGTACTACCGGCTGTTTTAAAATTGAGGTCAACTGCAATACATGCTACCCTACTTTGTTTCATGTTACAAGATTTAGATCTGATATATTTCTAAGTTTTATTGTATCGGTTTTAAGATTCCGGCAATTGCGTTTGTTGCAAATTGCCTGCTTAAAAACGATGAGATAAAAATAGATTGATAAACTGAACAAGACGGGTGAGAATGTTTTACAAGTCTGTACATTTCGTTAAGCACAGGTGTACAAAATGATATTTATGCATGTGCATTTTGTTAACACCCACACATTAAAACATCCACAAACACCTCTTATTGTGCACTTTAAACAACAAATACAGCAGAAATAAAATTGATTCCTTTGGAAAACAAAAAATAGTAAAAACAGGTATTTAACGAAGGTTTACAAAAAATTGGAATCTAAAAACTGTTGGAATTTTTCCTTGAACTGATCACTAACAGGAATGTAAACCTTGCCAAAAATAATACGACTGCGTTCGATTGTATCAATTTTTTCGAGGTTAACAATAAACGACCGGTGTACCCGCATAAATTTTGATTCGGGTAATTTTGCTTCCAGTGATTTAAGCGAGTTTAACGAAAGAATTGGTTTTGTTTCGTTTTGAAGATAAACTTTTACGTAGTCTTTTAAACCTTCAATGTAGTTAATTTCGTTAAAGTTGATCCGTCGGATTTTGTATTCCGATTTTATAAACAAAAACTCATTGTTGGCCTCCACCGTTTCTTTTGCTTCGGTTTTCTCCAGCCCGATTATTTTTTCGGCCCGCCTGGCCGCTTTTAAAAATTCCTCGTAACTAAACGGTTTTAACAAATAATCGGTAGCTTCCAGCTTAAATCCTTCCAGCGCATATTTTTCGTAGGCAGTTGTAAAAATAATTTTCGGGCGGTTCTCCAATATACGCGTAAATTCTATTCCGGTTAAATCGGGCATTTGAATATCCAAAAAAATTAAATCAACCGGATTATCGGATAAAAACTCCATTGCATCCAAAGGATTGTCGAAACTTTCGACCAACTCGAGAAAAGGAGTTTTGCTCACATAATTGGTTACAAGTTGAAGTGCCAGAGGCTCGTCGTCGATTGCAATGGTTCGTATCATCAGTTTTGTATTTCAATTTCGAGTGAAACCCGGAAGTCAAGGTTCGTCTTTTCGATTTCCAGATTGTGTTTTTCAGGAAAAATTAAATTCAGTCGTTTCCGAACATTTTCAAGCCCGATTCCTGAATGATTTTCATCTTCGTTTTTTTCGGTTTGTTGTCCCAAACTATTCACACAAACAAACTTCATTTTATTCCTTTCTACGGTCATCGAAATATGAATAAAAGACTTTTCGCGGTAACTTATGCCATGTTTAAATGCATTTTCGATAAATGGAATAAACAGTAGCGGCGGAATTTCAAGGTTTATTTCATTCTCGGGTAAGTCAACCTTTAATTCCACTTTTGGCGAAAGTCTGAGTTTCATTAAATCGATGTAGTGTTTCATAAAACTAATCTCGTTATCAAGACTGGTTTTCCCGTGTTCCGATTCGTACAATAAATAGCGCATCAATTTCGAAAGCTTAAGAATAGCAGCCTGCGCGTCGTCGGTATTAATTTCCACCAGCGAATAAATATTGTTCAAGGTATTAAAGAAAAAATGCGGACTTACCTGATTTTTCAGAAAAGCCAGTTCCGAGTTTAATTTTTCCTTTTCCAGTTCCTTCTGCCGCTTTTCGCTGATTGAATGTTGTTCGATTACTTTTAGTCCAATGGAAAAACCGGTGATAATCACCGAAATCAGAATAAAATAGTAAATATGAATCAGACGAAACGGAGGCCTTTGAATAACCCGGTCTTTCATCAACTTCTCTACCGCTTCCGAAATTTGTCGATCCCGTTCAGGATCATGCATTAAGTCGGTAAGCAGTGAAATTGCAAAGTAGGCGATTACAATAACACCGGTTGCATATAAAAAGTAAGGCAATTTGTTTTTTCGAAAAAAGAATTTCGGAACAAGCCAAATAAAATTGACATAGAAAATTACTCCGTATATGGCTGCATTGATGTAAAAACGCCAATCAATAAAATTATTGTTCCCCCAGTACCGGTTAATAATAAGTTGAGGCAAAATGATTAGCAGTAACCACGCCAACGCATGTAAAACTATCTGTAGAATATTTCTTTTTACCTGCGTATTTTTCATCTCGGGAATGTGAATTGATACAATTAGATGTAATTTTTTGTTTGAAATCAAAGTTAAACGAAAAATCAAAAACCTCAGAAACAAAATGAAGTTTATGATTTTTCGAAGAATTTATTCGTGTCGTAATGCATCAATTGGATTTAAACCAGAAGCCTTTCGGGCCGGGTACCAACCAAAGAAAATGCCGATAAAACTACAAACCAGGAACGACAGGGCGATGGCCTGTGTCATTACAACAAAAGGCATATCAAGCAAATAGGTAGCAAGATATGAGATTCCAATTCCGAATAAAATCCCGATTATACCTCCTAAAATACTCAACAAAACAGCTTCTATCAGGAATTGCATCAGAATATCAATACCGCGACCACCGACTGACATACGCAGGCCGATTTCCTTTGTACGTTCGGTTACCGAAACAAACATAATATTCATAATTCCAATACCACCTACCAATAACGAAATTCCGGCAATTGCCCCCAGTAGCAGCGATAACATATCACTTATCGAGGATACCATCTCAACCATCTCTGCCTGCGAACGTACCTGAAAATTATCGTCGTCACCTTCTTGTAACTTATGTTGACGGCGCAAAATGGTTTCAATCTCTTCAATGGCCGCTTCTGACTGTTCTTCGCTAACTGCGGAGGCATAAATCGACTGAATATGAGAAATGGCGAGCATCCTGCGCTGAACGGTAGTATAAGGAGCAATAATCATATCGTCCTGATCCATTCCCATCCCGTTTTCACCTTTTTCTTTTAAAACACCAATCACTTTTAAAGGAATTCCTTCAAAACGCACGGTCTGCCCTATGGGGTCAACTCCATCGGCAAAAATATTTTCAATCACGGTTTGGCCCACCAGGCAGACTTTAGCCAGCGATTTAATTTCTTTATCGGTAAAAATCCGGCCATCTTCTATTTCATACTTTCTGATATCGAGATAAGCTGCATTTACGCCATACACCGAAGTTGGCCAGTTGCTGTTTCCACGAACGGCCTGTCCGCTTGTACTCACCTGCGGTGAAATACCAGTTATAAATTTTGCCTCCTTTTTAATGGCTGCCACATCGCTTAAGGTAAGAGATTTTGCATCTGAATTTCCCATCATAACACCGCCTCGTCGCTGCTGGCCCGGCATTATCATTATCATGTTGGTTCCCATATCCGACATTTCTTCGCGAATACTTTTTTTCGATGCCTGACCAATGGAAAGCATGGCAATTACCGAACCTACCCCAATAATAATCCCCAGCATGGTGAGAAATGCTCTGAACTTATTTCTCTTTAATGCAGTGGTTGATATTTTTGTAAGATTTGTATAATTCATTTTGTTGTACTTTTAAGATTCGTAATCATCTTCGGCGGGCAAGGCTTTAATTAATTCGCTTGCATTAAAACGGTCCTTCACAAGTGATTGCTTTTGTATTCTGCCATCCCTGAAAACAATATTTCGTTTCATAAAACGGGCAATGTCCGATTCGTGCGTTACAAACACAATGGTTTTCCCATTATCATTTAATTGCTGAAACAACTCCATTATTTCGTAAGAAGTCCGGGTATCAAGGTTTCCCGTGGCCTCATCTGCCAGAATTACCACCGGATCGTTTACCAGCGAACGGGCAATGGCAACGCGTTGCTGTTGTCCTCCCGACAACTGGTTGGGCATGTGATCCATTCGATCAGCCAATCCCACCTGTTCAAGTGCATGCATGGCACGTTCCTTCCTTTCTTTCGAGCGTATTTTTGAGTTATAAAACAAGGGCAACTCCACGTTCTCCAAAGCCGTTGTTCGCGGCAACAAATTGTACGACTGAAAGATAAATCCCAACTTATTGTTGCGTAATCCGGCCAGTTGATTCCTGTTCAGTTTTCCCATATTCACTCCATCCAAAAGGTATTCGCCGTTTGTTGGTTTATCGAGGCAGCCCAGGATGTTGAGCATGGTTGACTTGCCCGAACCGCTGGCGCCCATTATTGCTGCGAAATCGCCTTTATTTATCTCCAGATCTACTCCACGCAAGGCATGAACTGTCATCTCTCCAACATGATAATCTTTTCGCAGTTCGTTAACTTTTATAATTGCTTCTCCCATTTTGAGTATTCTTAATTATTACTGAACCTTATTTCTAATAAACTATCTTCCCGGAGGGCCTGGCATAAATGGATTTCCACCGGCTTTTTTCGTATCGGCTGCTGCACCTTTTTGCTCCATACTTAGTACTATCTCTTCTCCACCTTTTAATCCTGAAAGTATTTCGGCGTTTATGTCGTCATCAAGACCCAATTCCACCGGAACCGGATGAATGGTTGTTCCTTCTTTTACCCATACCATTTTGGGTGCGTCTTTGCTGTCCATATTTTGAGGTGGCATCTCTCCTCCTGGAGCCATTTGTGGTGCACCATCTTTTTCAGGCTTTGCTCCACCCTGCTGGCTCATGTAGCTCATCAGTAATTTCTGATCGGGAGAAAAACGAAGGGCTTTGCTTGGCACAACCAAAATGTCATTCTTCTCCAATACAAACACTTTAATGGTGGCTGTCATTCCGGGCATTAATTTATAATCCGGATTGGGTGCATCAACAATTATGGTATACGTAACTACATTGTTTGTTACTGTTGGTTCCCAGCGTAATTGTGTCACTTTTCCTTCGAAAATAGTCAAAGGATAAGCATCAACTGTAAACTCAACACGTTGTCCTTCTTTTATTTGGCCAATATCGGCCTCATCAATATCAGCTTCAACCTGCATTTGAGTAAGGTCGTTGGCAATACTAAAAAGTGTTGGAGTGCTAAAGCTGGCTGCAACAGTCTGTCCTTCTTCCACTTCTTTGTTCAAAACAACTCCATCGATGGGCGAATAAATAAGAGCGTAATCAAGATTAATCTGGTTCTTTTTGTGCTGAGCCAATGCGCTGTTGTAACTCGCACGGGCTTTATTCAAATTGTACACTGTTTGATCGTAATCGGTTTGCGATATAAGTTGTTTTTCGTTAAGCGGAGCCATTCTGTCGTAGGTGGCCTGCTGGTAATCCAATTCAGCTTTTGCATTGTCTAAAGTAGCCTGACTTTGTTCCAGTTGTGCTGCAAGATTGGTTGTATCAATTTTTGCAAGCAGCTGTCCTTTCTTTACGTATGAGTTGTAATCCACAAACAGTTTTTCCACAATACCCGAAACCTGCGTACCTACTTCTACCGTTGTAATGGCTTCTAATGTACCGGTTGCTTCAACCGAATTACTAATTGTCCCCTGTCCTGCTTTGGCTGTTTTGATATCAATTTGGCTGACATCAACTTTCTTAGGCATTAAAACAAGTGCTGCAGATACCATAACAACCAGCAGTAATGCGATAATGATAATTGTTTTCTTTTTCATAATATTTTGTATTTAATTTTTTGCAGTTTATAAAGTGATGGGATTTCCCATGTAAAAATCCAGAATTTTGTAGCTAAAAATGAGGTTGAATTGTGACTTCAGAAATTCATTCTCAGCAGTAATCAGATTGGTCTTTTCGAATAAAAAGTCTACTGAATTAATCAGCCCGTTATTAAATTTTTCTTCGGCAAGTGCGTACGACTCCTGGTATGAACCAAAACTTTCGAGACTAGCTTCGTATTCAATCTGTGCGGAGGTTACATCAACACAAGCCTGTTCGATGTTTTTTCGTAATTCGTTTTTTGTATCCAGTTCGTTGAGTTCGGCGCTTTGATAACCGATTTTTGCAATGGCTACACTAGATTTTATCTGTTTGTTTTGAAAAATTGGTATTGATACAGAAAGGCCAACGGTAGGTGTAACCTGGTCGCCTAATTGTCCCATACTGCTAGAAAACCCAGACGAAAGTCCGGCGTTGGCACTGATGGACGGGAAGTAATTTCCACGTGAAATTTTTTCATTTAAGGCTGCACTTTCTTTCTGGTATTCTGCACTTTTAATTTGTGGTTTAATTCCCAAAGCAAGGGCATACACTTCTGCCGCATTGGGCAACAGGTTTTTATTGATATTTTCGTTCAGAACCGGGCGTTTAATTGCAAAATTCTCATCAACCGGAAGTTCCATCAGCTGCATTAAACTAATTTTTGAAATAGCGTACTGGCTTTGTGCATTTGCAAGCGTAAGCTTCTCAGTTGCCAGTTGTGATTTTACCTGCAAATAATCGGAACGCGCAATTATGCCAGACTGAAGACGTGCCTCGGAAAGTTTTAACTGATCGCTGGTGGCCTCCAGGTTACTTTGCGCATTTTTTACATTTTCCTCGTAAGCAACCACTTGTAAAAAGGCATTCAGAATACTAATGGTTATCGATTCTTTTATGGTCTCCGAGTTGAATATTCCGGCCTGAAGATCAAGTTCAGCCTGTTTAATAAGATTTTTCAGACGTAATCCATTGTAAATGGTAACACTCGAATTAAGCGACATACTTCGGCTGTTCGAACCTTCAAAGCTGCTTTCGCCGGTAGTAAGATCCTCAATTTTCGACCATGTAAAATTTTGTCGGGCCGAAGCATTCAGCGAAGGCAGCATTTGCGCTTCGGCCTGTTCCTTGTTTACTTCATTCGACATGTTGGTTAAAATACTTTGACGCACCGAAATATTCTGAGTCAAGGCATATTCAATGCAATCGTCTAAACTCCAGATTTCCGGTAGCTCCTCCGTTTCTTGTGCTTTCATAAAAAACGGTAATACCAGTGTGATTAAAAGAAGAACTGTTTTTGTTTTCATATCCTAAATAAATTTATCAATCAAACTTATTCCAGTTCTGACATTAAATAAAACAGAATAGAAGAACTGGCGTTTTTTACCGACGTTTTAGGAATATTTATCGAAGGGATTTTTTCTTCTTTTTATGAGAGTTTTTTCAGCTTCTTGCAAAAGATTAAGTACTAAAAAGATATGGTGATGCTTCAGGTAGATCCATTTCCCGGATAGTGTTCCGAATTATAGCTAAAAGAATGAAGTAATACGTAGCTGATAAATGCAGAACACAATTAATTTTGAAAATTAAACTAAATTTTACTACTTTACGTCTTCCTTACAAAGAGTTGTGCATCGGGAAGATAAGAGGAAAAATAGGTACACACACATTTTTACATACGATGCCAATTAAAAATGAGCAGACTCAGGTTAAGGATCTGAATATTAATCGCTGGACATTATTTTTTAATTCTCCGGAGATTGAAAAACAGTTTAGAGAAACATATTTTAAGAAATCGATTCGCGGATTTCGTATTTCTTTTGTTGTTGTAACATTTTTGTATGCTTTATTGGGATTTCTTGATTATTACACCAACCAGGCTTTTTATCACCACTTTTTTATTGTTCGTTACGGCATTGTAACTCCCTTTCTTCTTGCTGTTCTGCTTTTGTCATTTCATCCTAGGTTCAAACAATTTTGGCAAATACTCATTTCAATTAGCTATGTGGTTGGAGGAAGCGGAATATTATATATGTTAATCACAAATCCAGTAAATATATTTTATTACGGAGGTATATTTCTCATTTTTATGGCGGGGTATTTTTTTATTAAACTGCATTTTATTTATGCTGTTATTCCTGGAATTCTGATTGTAATAGTATACAATATTGGAACCCTGTTTTTAAATAATGTTGATATCATTCAAGTTGAACAGCTTATTGTTACCAATACCTTTTACATTTCGGCTAACATTATTGCAATAGTGGCCCTCTACAATACCAAACGAATGGAGCGGGAAGAATTTGTGCACCTCCTTCAATTATCAGAACAGCAAGAAAAAATTAAAAGCATTAATGAATCGCTGGAGAGCAACGTTAAGGAAAGAACACATTTACTGGAAACACGTAATAAAGCGCTGAACGATGAGATAACCCGCAGAAAACAAATTGAGAAAAAACTGATTCAGGCCAAATATGATGCAGAAGAAAGTGATCGGTTAAAATCGGCCTTTTTAGCAAATATGAGTCATGAGATACGAACCCCAATGAATGGTATTATCGGTTTTCTTGATTTAATCTCTGATCCGGAGCTGACAAAAGACAAACAAGAACAATACCTGGATATTATCCGACAAAGCGGAACACGCTTATTGCAAACCATTAACGACATTGTTGAGTTGTCGAAAATTGAGGCCGGCGAATTACTGGTAAATACTTCTGAAGTTAATTTGGGAAAAACATTTACTTACATTTCTCAATTCTTTTCTAAAAATTTCAAAGACAAAAACCTTGAATTTAAAATTCCGGATAAATTGGAGTCATTTTGTATAAATACCGACAGCAATAAACTGGAATCCATTTTAATTAATTTAATTAAAAATTCGCTAAAATTCACCAATCAAGGCTATGTGGAAGTCGGTGTAGAAGCTTTAGAAAACATGCTCAATTTCTATGTAAAAGATACGGGCATTGGAATACCCAAAAACAGGCAAGCTGCTATTTTCGATCGTTTTGTCCAGGCCGATTTAAGCCTGACAAGAGGATACGAAGGCTCGGGCCTGGGACTATCAATTTGTAAGGCATATGTTGAACTTCTTGACGGTGAAATATGGGTAGAGTCGGAAGAAAATAAAGGAACAACATTTTACTTTACAATCAATTATTCTCCGGTTGAAATATCTAATAATAAAACCCAAAAACCAACTAAAATGACAGACCACGGAATTACTAAAAAACAGTATCGAATATTGGTCGCCGAAGACGATGAAGTGAGTTACAACTTGCTTTATACAATTCTAAACAATGATCAAATCGAGATTATTTGGGCAAAAAATGGCGTTGAGGCAGTTGATATTTTTCTCAAACAGGCCAATATCTCGCTAGTTATTATGGACATTAAAATGCCGGTAATGGATGGTATTAAAGCCACCAACGAGATCAGAAAGATCGATAAAAATGTTCCGATTGTAGCACAAACAGCATTTGCTCTTTCGGGCGATAAAGAAATTGCCCTTGAAGCTGGTTGCAACGATTATTTATCGAAGCCTTTAAAGCGAGAGGATTTAACCAAAGTGATAGAAAAATACCTTCCGCTAAAAAATAAAGTTCTTCCTTAAAAACGGCTTTTACATACCCGACATTTTTTCAAGCGCCAGGCTTAGTGCATGTGTTCCCAATTTTCCGTGCCCCTGCGCCTGAACCGACAAATAAAGTTGTTTTACAAGAGCTAAACCGGGCAACGAGAGTCCCATCGATTCGGCTTCTTTTAAAGCAATCCCCATGTCTTTTATAAAATGTTCGACAAAAAATCCGGGATCGAAATTACGTGCCACAATTCTCGGAGCAAGGTTGTTTAAGGTCCAGCAACCGGCTGCACCACCACTAATCGACGACAGCATTATTGGCAAATCGAGCCCTGCTTTGTGCCCGTACAACAACGATTCGCAAACCCCAATCATGGTTCCTGCTATGGTAATCTGATTACACATTTTTGTGTGTTGACCCGATCCTGCAGCTCCCTGGTAAACAATACTTTTTCCCAGCAACTCAAATAAGGGACGAATTTGTTCCACTGCTGCTTCTTCGCCACCAACCATTATCGACAAGGTAGCATTTTGCGCTCCTACATCACCTCCCGAAACAGGAGCGTCAATCGACTGAATATTCTTTGTTTTTGCCGCCTCATAAATTTCAACTGATAAACTGGGTTCTGTGGTAGTCATATCAATCAACACTGCACCCGGTTTTGCCGAATTGAGTATTCCGTTTTCACCAAAATAAACCTCGCGCACATCTTTTGGAAAACCCACAATTGTAAAAATCACATCGGAATTAGCAGCTACTTCACCGGGACTGTTGGCCCAACTAACACCTTCTGCAAGCAGTTTCTCTGCTTTTGCTTTGGTACGGTTGTATACAATACATTTATAACCTGCTTTGTGCAAATGACCGACCATCGAAGTTCCCATCACGCCGGTTCCTATCCATCCGATTGTTGTATTTTTATCCATTTTATATTTGATTTTATACGTTTTTATATGTCTTTTCTATCGATGAGCTCTTTCAATTTTAATCGGTCAGTTTTAAACGATTTATTTCGGGGCAACTGTTTTACTACCACAATTTTCCGGGGAACATGAAATCCGGGTAACTTATCTTTTATCAGCAATTCTAAATCATTGGTATCTAATTTTTGAACCGATTCAACAAACAACACCACTTTCTGTCCCAGTTTTTTGTCAGCCACACCAATTACGGCACACTCCATCCCAATAATTTTTGAAATGGAAGCTTCCAGTTGTTCCGGATTTATTTTTATTCCTCCCGAATTTATAAGATTGTCGTAACGGCCTTTCCAAACAAATCGTGTATCATCAATCAGCTCTACCACATCATTGGTAACAACTTCATTTTCCAGGTAGGAAGCTGAAATTCTCAGACAGTTTCTTTCGTCAGTAAAAATGCTTATTCCGGGTAAGATTTTAAACGATTCATCCCGGTTATGTCCACTAATTTTTCGCAAAGCGATATGCGAACAGGTTTCTGCCATTCCGTAGGTTTCATAAATCGTATTCGACAGGCCTCCAATTAATTCTTTTACATCCGAACGTAATTCAGAACCGCCAATAATAAGCGTTCCGATACTTTTAAAAACTTCTCTGTTTTCGATGGAATTGTATACCTGCATCGGAACCATTGCACAAAAATCGATTGTATCATAATTCTGCAACAAAGGAGCAGAAGAAGGTTCTTCCCAGATTAGATTAAATCCGGCAAGCAGTGCACGAACCACCATCATTTTACCGGCAATGTAATCGATAGGCAAACAAAGCAAAGCATTATCTTCCGGCTTAAGGCCAAGTATTTCAATGGTATTTTGTGCCGATTGTATCATGGCACTTTTAGAGAGTTTAAAATTTTTGGGAATTCCCGTTGTTCCGGAACTTAATTGTTCCACATACTCTTTATCGTCGAAAAATGTCAGTAAAAATCGGTATATCTTAAGTTCCCATTCAGGCAACAAGCCACTTGCAAGTTCTTTTTCAGAATAAGCAATTAAAGCTTCTGTTGTAAAGTATTTGTTGTTAAAAGTTGCTCCCTGAAATTTCCGGTTCATGCCGCTAAGATATAAATTCAATATTCCACTTCCGGTTTGTATCGTAAAAAAGCCTTTCACCTCTTAGTTCCAACGGACTGCCAATATTTTCCTTGTACAGGTTTCCCAGTCCCAGTCCCTGGTACATTTCGGTGTTGAAAGTTGCGATCCACTGCGCAATGGCATTCAGCCCGATATTCGATTCGAGCGCAGAAGTAGCCCACCATCCAACTCCCAACTCACCGGCAATTGTAATCCATTCGGCACTTGCTTTAAAACCACCTAACAGCGAGGGTTTCAGAATTAAATACCCGGGATTTATTTGTTCAATCAGCCGTTTTTTCTCCTCGAAAGAATACAAACCAATCAACTCTTCATCCAAAGCAATCGGGATGGCAGGGTTTTTACACAAGGCCGCCATTTTTTTTGCTTGTCCTGCAGCAATGGGTTGTTCAATTGAATGAACTTCCAACTCGCTTAATTTTGCAAGGATTTCACCTGCCTCTTCAAACGAAAAAGCTCCATTTGCATCTACACGAATTTCCAATTCCGATGAACTAAACTTTTTGCGCAAATTGCCAAGAATCTCTAATTCCTGCTGAATAGCTATTGCCCCAATTTTCATTTTCAAACATCGGAAGCCGGCATCCAGTTTTTTCTCCACCTGCCGAAACATATCTTCCATTGGCGCCATCCAAATTAAACCATTGGTTTTAATGCCTTTTGTACCTTTTGTAAAAGCAGATGGAAATAAGATTTTTGAACCTTTCGCTTCGTAATCCTGAAGTGCCATTTCCAAGCCGAATTTTATAGCAGGAAAAGCCGGGAGCGGTGAATCGAATTCATAGGTACCTGCATTTATTGCATCGCATATTTCAGAAAGTTTAGCTTCAATTTGCGCTTCGTTTTCGATACTTAATCCGGGAATAATAGAAACTTCGCCAAGGCCTTCTCTTTTTGCATTATTCTTATCGTACAAAAAAATATACCATGATGGTTTTGTCAATAAAACTCCCCGGGAAGTTCCCGCCGGTTTATTGAATTTTAATGTACGTTTTCGAAAGTAGGCTTTCATAAAATATTGAATTCTTATTTAAAACCTGTTCGCTTTTATTGAAATAATTTTGCGACTAAATACCTATAAAACAAGGCCTACACCAAATGCAATAGAAAAAGCACAAGTGGTTAACGCCAGCTTTTTTAATTCAGGATCGAGCTCAACCGGCACTTTATTTTGCAAAACAGTTTTTACGTTGCTAAATAAAAATGGCAGCGTTAGCACAAATAAAAACTGCCAGAACGAATTATAAGATATTAGAGTATAAACTATGCTTAAAACAACTGCAACAAGCACCAATGTTAAATGATAGAATTTAGCCGATTTTGAACCGATACGCACAACCAGCGTTTTTTTACCGCACTTTGAATCGTTTTCGATGTCGCGCAGGTTGTTCAGATTTAACACGCCCGAACTTAACAAACCAATGGTTGATGCCGGCAATATTATCCACGGATCAACCGTTCCTGTGTGCAAAAAATACGTTCCGCACACCCCCACCAAACCAAAGTAAATAAACACAAATACATCGCCCAGACCAATGTAACCATACGGATTTTTCCCCATGGTATATTTTACGGCGGCATAAATGGCCGAAATACCTAACACAAAAAACAGAACGGCAATATAAAATGGCAACTGTTTTAATCCAAAATATATGAGTGCCAAACCGGAAATCAACGACAATGTTACAAAAACGGCAATCATGCGTTTAATCGCTTTCATTGTCACCATTCCCGATTGAGTAACACGCTGCGGGCCAATACGTTCTTCGTTATCCGTTCCTTTTCGAGCATCACCATAATCGTTGGCAAGGTTTGATAAAATCTGCAGAAACAATGTAGTCAGAATTGCAAACACACCCACTTCCCAACTAAATTTATCGTGCGAAAAAGCAATAAAACTGCCCAAAAATGTGCTCGACAATGCCAGCGGTAATGTTCGTAAACGAAAAGCGTGCAACCATATTTTAATAGTAGCAGCCATTTACTTAAGGCATTTTTGGGTATTTTTTGAAATCGGGTTTACGTTTTTCCAAAAAGGCGTGTTTACCTTCCTGGGCTTCTTCTGTCATATAATAGAGCATGGTGGCATTTCCTGCAAACTCCTGAATTCCAACCTGTCCGTCCAATTCGGCATTTAATCCTGCTTTGATCATTCGCAAGGCCAGCGGACTGTGCTGCATCATTTTATGGCACCACTCCACGGTAACATCTTCCAGCTCTTCATGAGGTACAACTTTGTTCACCAAGCCCATTTCCAATGCTTCGGCAGCAGAATACTGTTCGCATAAAAACCATATTTCGCGTGCTTTTTTCTGACCAACAATACGAGCCAGATACGACGAACCAAAACCGGCATCGAAGCTACCAACTTTGGGACCGGTTTGACCAAAAATTGCTTTTTCAGATGCAATACTTAAATCGCAAACCACATGAAGAACATGTCCTCCACCAATTGCATATCCATTTACCATGGCCACCACAGGTTTAGGAATCGAACGAATCTGCTTTTGCATGTCCAGGATGTTTAAGCGCGGAACACCGTCTTTACCAATGTACCCGGCAGTACTTTTTACATTCTGATCGCCGCCACTACAAAAAGCTTTGTCGCCGGCACCCGTTAAAACCACCACAGAAATATCCGGATTTTCGCGGCAAATAACCATTGCATCACACATTTCCTTGGTTGTATCCGGTGTAAAAGCATTGTAATACCGGGGCCTGTTAATGGTTATTTTCCCAATTCCTTCGAAATATTCAAATTTAATTTGTTCGTATTCCTTAATTGTTTGCCACTCTCTATTTGTACTCATTCTTCAAATTTTTAACAAAATTAGTAAATACTTGTGTGTTTATTTCCGATGAAGTTTCAATCTCGAGCACGGCAGCCTTTTTACTTGCACTAAATGCCTGAAATGCTTCTTCGAAACTTTCTGCATCTGAACAGAAAGTATAATCAAGATTAAAAGCCTTTGTAATTTTTTCTATTGAAACAGGATGATGGGCCTGAAAAAACGCTTCGAATCCGACCTGTTGTGCCGGTCCGGGAATCATACTAAAAATTCCGCCACCCTTGTTGTTTACAACTATAATTTTAAGATTTGCCGGAAGACTTTTGTTCCATAATCCGTTTGAATCGTAAACAAAACTCAAATCGCCAAGCACTGCAAAAACAGTTTTATCTGTCACTTTTGCTACCCCTCCAGCAGTAGAAATACACCCATCAATTCCGGATGTGCCCCGGTTTGCAAATACTTCCGTCGATTTGTTTTTAAAGAATTGCAGGTAACGGATCATGCTGCTGTTTCCGGCAAATAAAACAGATTCCGGCTGCAATGTATTTGCAATTTGTTTGGTTACCCAAAGATCGCTAAACTGAATGTTTTCAGTTTCGAATTCAATTGCTTTGCTTGTTTTAGCGCACAACAATTGCCATTTTTGTGAATAGTCAGAAGTGCTTACTATTTCAATCTTTTTTGACAAACCTGCAAACAATGCGGTCACATCTGCATGAATTACTTTTGACAGACGTTTAAAAGTATCGACGACTAAACCTCCCGGAGAAACATACCAGAATTCACACGAAACGGTTCGCAGGTATGTTCTAATTCGTTTTGAAACCACTTGTCCACCGTAATAAACCACCAGTTCCGGTTTTAAATTTGCCAGTTCCTTTTCTGCATATTGAAACAAAAGATCTGGATTGTGAAGTATATTTTCACCCGAAATATTCCCGGTGGATTCTGATAAAATCACTACCCTGCTATCTTTTGCAAACTGATTTAAAACTGCATTTAAATTCTCATCACGAGACTGCTGACCACAAACAATGAGTATTCGCTTTGATTTTTCCCAGGTGCGAATCAAATCTTCACCGATTTCTACTCCTGCCGGAGAATATGTTTCAATAATTGAATGTTCGGTTGAAACTGGTAATTCATCGTAAAGTGGTTCGCGCAACGGAACATTTATATGAACCGGGCCAAATTTACCGGTTATTGTTTTATTATAAGCCTCATTTACAATGCGGTTACTCAGCCACAAATCTTCCGAACAGGAACATTCCACAGGAAGTTCGTAACCGGCTTTGCAATTGTTCCCAAATATATTTTGCTGACGTATAACCTGATTATCCTGCTGACCAATCCATTCTGCCGGACGGTCGGCGGTAATCGCAAGAAAGGGAACTCCCTGGTAAAATGCTTCTGCAATGGCCGGAGCCAGGTTTAGAGCAGCGGTTCCGGAGGTAGTAATCACAACCACCGGAGTATGCGTTTTTAAGGCAATTCCAAGCGCAAAATATCCGGCACTTCGTTCGTCAACAATACTTAAACAACTTTCGCCAAACTCTTTATAAAAGCTCTGAATTAAAGGTGCATTGCGCGATCCGGGAGCAATTACAACATGTTTTACTCCTTTGGCTTTTAAAAGTGAAGCCATTAACGGGATATGCGATTTTGTATTCATTCTTCCACTTTTCTAAGCACCGAAATTAAAGTTTCTGTCTTAATTTCTGTTTCGTGCCATTCATCTTCGGGAACCGAATCGGCGGTAATTCCTCCACCAACAAACAAAGCTAAATGATTTTGCAAAACCTTCATACAACGCAGGTTTACAAAAAATGCCAAACGGTCGTTTAAACCGAGTGGACCCAAAAAGCCGGCGTAATATGCACGTTCATGTTTCTCAAGCTCAGCAATTAATTCCAGACTTTGTGTACGGGGCATTCCGCAAACCGCTGGTGTAGGTTGTAGTTCTTTTAAAAATTTTCCCAAACAGTTTTTTAATTCTTCCGAACGGAACGAAAAATCGGTTCTTAAATGAACCAGATTTCCGGCCTGTTTTGTATAGGGTCCAACCAATTCTACATTGGCCAGGTTAAATTTCGACAATACTTTTGAAATGTAGCGCGTAACATATTCCTGTTCCAAACGCTCTTTGCTGTTCCATGCTCCAATATTCAGGTTTTGTTCTGAATATGCCCGCGTTCCGGCAAGTGACACCGTGTGCATGGTTCCGTTCTGCGCTTTTAAAAGTGGCTCGGGTGTAGCACCTATCCACAAATGCGGACCGGCATTAAAAATAAATACAAATGCATTTGGATAAGCAACCGTTAGTTCGTCGAATATTTCTGCCAAACGGGAAATGTAGCTACCAGACATTACTTTTACCCGGCTTAGTACTACTTTTTCAAAATTTCCCTGCTCAATCTGAGCAATTATATTTTCAATTTGCCCAATATAGTCATCGTGATCAACCGCCACGGGTAAATGCGAATTATCTGACAATACCGGCAAAGCCTTTAAACTTTGAAGTTCATCGTACTGTTCTTCGCTAAGGTATTTGACCGCATAAATATCAGGCGATATTATAAACGAAGGATATTTTTCGGTTTCAGCAAAAGGAGCTACTAAAAATCCTTTTAAATCGTAGTAATTATCCTCTTCATTAATACGAATCTTCTCTGCCGATTTTTGAATAACAATTTCAGGATCTTGCTGATTGGGCAGACGATATGCCGCAAATATCAGATTCTTTTCCAGACAAGCAGAAATGCCTTTTGATACAGCTGTTTTTTCGGTTGATATTAATTGCACAAAGCCCCTCCTACTTCTTTTCTCTTATAATATTAGTGACCCTCACAACGGAAATAAGTTTCTCTCCGTCGTCGGTTATTTTCACGTCCCAAATGTGTGTCGTTTGTCCTTTGTGAACAATTTCAGCAGTGGCAAGCAAGTCGCCCGAGCTGGTTGTTCCCACATGATTTCCGGTAACCTGCAAACCCAAAACATCGTACTTTTTTGGATCGACCAGTAACATCGATCCGGCACCTGCAACAGTTTCGGCCATGGCCAGCGATGCTCCTCCATGTAAAATACCGCTGGGTTGATGTTTTTTCTTGTTAACAGGCATTTTGGCTTTTATGTAATCCGAACCAAAAGCAATAAACTCAATCTCCAAATGGCCGATCAATGTATCTTTGCACAGTTCGTTAATTTGCTCTAGCGTCATTTCAAAATCGGATTAAAATTCAAATATATAAAATACTTGTACTGTCGCTTTATTGCAGTTAAGGAAATCACATTATTATCCTCTGTCTTTCAACAATGGTCAGCGAAAATAGTTTTTTTTATTGTGTCAACATTGTTTAAAATCTGTTTTTTAAAAGATTTTACAGGCCATTCAACGTAAAGAACTAAAATGAATCCTTTGCCAAGATGCGTAATTTTAGGTAACATTGCAGCCGAAACCAAGTTTTATTTTACCAAACAAAACGAGACTTCTGATTTAGTGTTTTTATGAAGGTTTGTATAGCAGAAAAGCCAAGTGTTGCGAGAGAAATTGCCCAAATACTTGGGGCAAAATCGAGAAAAGACGGATATTTTGAAGGGAACGGCTACCAGGTAAGCTGGACCTTTGGGCATCTTTGTACTTTAAAAGAACCACACGATTATACCGAACGCTGGAAATACTGGAACACCAACGAACTCCCGATGATCCCGGCTCGCTTTGGGATAAAGGTTATTGAAGACGATGGCGTAAAAAGACAATTTGAGACACTTGAAAATCTGATTTCCAAAGCCGATGAAATTATAAACTGCGGTGATGCCGGCCAGGAAGGAGAACTGATACAACGTTGGGTTCTGGCAAAAGCAAAAAACAAAGCTCCGGTAAAACGTTTATGGATTTCATCGTTAACCGAAGAAGCGATAAAAGAAGGATTTGAGAAATTACTGGACGGACACGATTTCGATCATTTGTATGAAGCCGGAAGTGCGCGTGCCATTGGCGATTGGTTACTTGGTTTAAATGCCACGCGAATGTACACGCTGAAATACGGGCAAAACAAACAGGTTCTTTCCATAGGAAGGGTTCAAACACCAACACTGGCTTTGATTGTAAACCGCCAAAAAGAAATCGACGATTTTAAACCTGAACCGTATTTCGAAATTATTACCATATACCGCGACACCACTTTTTCGGCACTCAGCGGACGATTTAAAACCCGCGAAGATGCCAAAACCGTATTGGACGAAATTACAGGCGTTGATCTGGAGATTGTTAAAATAAATACAAAAAACAGCAGCGAACATCCTCCAAAGTTGTTCGACCTGACATCGTTACAGGTTGAATGCAACCGAAAGTTTAGCATGACTGCCGACGACACTTTACGCACCATTCAGTCGCTGTACGAGAAAAAAGTAACCACCTACCCGCGTGTGGATACTACTTTTCTTTCCGATGATATTTACAAAAAAGTGCCCGGCATTTTAAAACAGTTAAAAGGTTACGACGAATACGTACAAACCATTCTTGGCGGAGGCAAAATCCGGAAATCGAAAAAAGTATTCGACAACAAAAAAATAACCGATCACCATGCAATTATTCCAACAGGTGTTTCTCGTTTGGATTTAAGTCCGGCCGAAAAGAGTGTTTACGACCTGGTTTGTAAACGATTTTTGGGTGTTTTTTATCCCGATTGTCAGGTGGCAAATACAACCGTTGAAGCTTTAATTGCCAAACATAAATTTAAAGCCACCGGCAAACAAATATTAAAACCGGGCTGGCGTGTAATTTTCCAAAACGAACAAAAAGCAAATTCCGATGATGCCATTTTACCTGCTTTTGTTAAAGGCGAAAAAGGGCCACATCAACCCGACCTGCAGGAAAAAATGACCAAACCACCCAGCTATTATTCGGAGGCCACACTTTTGCGGGCTATGGAAACTGCGGGCAAACTGGTTGACGACGATGAACTGCGTGATATCATGAAGGAAAACGGAATCGGCCGTCCATCTACGCGTGCCAATATTATCGAAACCTTGTTCCGCAGACGATACATCCGGCGCGACAAAAAGCGTATTGTGGCCAATCAAACCGGAATTGATCTGATTGACAGCATAGAAAATGATTTGCTAAAATCGGCACAATTAACCGGAGAGTGGGAACTAAAACTTCGGAAAATTGAAGCGGGTGAACTCCCGATAAAGGAGTTTATGACTGAACTGAAACACATGGTTTACGATGTTATTCAGCAGGTAAAACAATCGCCCAAAAAGGTAATTGCCATTGAAGTGGAAGAAGAAAAGCCCCAAAAAGAAGTAAAAAAGCCGGCCAAGGTAAATACCGAAGATTTAAGCTGTCCGAAATGTGGAGAAGGAAAGCTCTTAAAAGGAAAAAATGCATGGGGTTGCTCTGAATGGAAAAACGGCTGCAAATTCACAATACCGTTTTCGTTTAACAAGAAAAAACTAAGCGACAAACAAATTCTTACCATTGTTACCAAAGGGAAAAGTCCTTTAATTGCCGGATTTGTTTTTGAAGAAAATAAAGTCTCGGGGCGCTTGGAATTTACGGATGAGAAAAACCTGATCCTTCAAACTGAAATAAAAAAAGATACAGTTTGTCCGGTTTGTAAGACCGGCAAAATCATGAAAGGAAATACGGCCTGGGGATGTTCTAATTTCAAGGGTGGATGCAGTTACCGAATTCCATTTGAAATAATACCAATACACTAACATTTTTTAAATGAAACAGAACAATCATTGGGCTATTTACGGTTTGGGACTTTCTATGAAATCGGACTTTATGCAAAACCTTTTGGCCGGTATTGTACCCGATGTTTTGAGTTCATTCAGAGCGAAAAAAGGAGTTCTGTTTTCGACTTATACACTTGAGAAATTTATTAAAGAAGAAGTACTGCACGACGATTATACCCTTTCAGAAGCGGAACATCGAAGCATTCGCACCTTTTCGAGCGGAGAACAACGTAAGGCACTCTTAAATTATTTGATTTCATTACATCCCGATTTTATAGTTTTCGATTCTGTTTTTGATATGCTGGATGTGAACTCCACACAGATTCTGACAAAACGAATCAGTGAATTATCGGAAGATATTCCTGTCATTCAGATTGTTAAAAGAAAAGATAATTTATTGCCGTTTATCAAAAATGCACTCCGTTTGGAAGGCGACAAGATCTGTTTTTCGGGAACAGTAACAGAGTATGAGCAGCAATTTGAAACGGAGAATTATATAGAGATTCGCGAACAACTTCCTCCACCGCTTGAAGCGATTAAAGCAGAACAAAATCCGCTGATTCAGTTTAATAATGTATGCATTTCGTACGATAAAAGAACCATCATACAAGACATTAACTGGACAATAAACTCAGGTGATTTTTGGCAATTAATGGGGCCAAACGGCTCAGGAAAAACAACGTTGCTGACCATGATTACCGGTGATAATCCCAAAGCCTACGGACAAGATGTTATTCTGTTTGGAAATAAACGTGGCAGCGGTGAAAGCATTTGGGACATAAAAAAGAAAATTGCTTATGTTACTCCGGCAATGACCACTTTATTTCGTGGCTGGAACACAGTTGAAAAGATGGTAATTTCGGGATTGGTTGATTCAATTGGCTTGTATAAAAAACCTACAGAGTTGCAAAAACGAATTGCCGGCCAATGGATAAAAATAATAGGACTGGATGAGCAAAAACACCAGCGTTTTAATACCTTAAGTGAGGTTCATCAATGTATGGTTCTGATTGCCCGCGCGATGATCAAACATCCGCCGCTGTTAATACTCGACGAGCCGGCACACGGTTTAGACGATGCCAGCGCCAGCCTGCTCACTGCACTCATTAATAAAATTGCAGAAGAAGGCCAAACAACCATTATTTATGTGTCGCACCGCAAAGAACCGGGATTAAAACCAAAACAGGTTTTTGAATTGGTAAGCAGCACCGGTGGTTCGAAAGGATTTATCAAATAAAAATTCTGACAAAAAAACAACCAATACCCAAAGTCAAAATAAAAGATGACTATTGAATATAGTTATTCAATTTATTCAGAAGAGATAGACTTATTTTTTCAATATAAATTCTCTGCTAGTTGATTTTTCGGCAGTTGGAAAGTCATCAGGAACCGGAATAGTAACTTTACCTGTTGCAGCCCATTCAACACCGCGTAACAAGGAAATGATAAAACCTACACTCTCGCACGAATAATCGTCGTGACCTAAAGTGGTATGAAAAATGCGTCCTTTCCCATACGTTAATACCATTAACATTGGCTCGTGCCTGTCTGTTGGAGCTTTTCCAGACATGTCTTTACCGGTGGCCAAAATAACCATATTTTCTCCCGGTCCACGCAACTTGGCATAACACTCATCTTTGGCGGTTAACCAAATCTTTGGCATCCCCTTGGTTATTGGATGATCGGGAACACGAATGGTAATTGGAATAATATGTTGCGGACCATGTGATCCGGCATCGCCCGGGGTGTGATCATGCTTTAATTCGCCTTCGTTGGTATAATAAACATACGGCCCATTATTTTCATTTCGTCCTCCCCAGCCACCAAGACCAATCATTTTATTGTATTCTTCCCACTCAGGAAAAGAATTATCGGCTGCGTGAACTGAAACAAATCCACCACCGGCTTCCATATAATCTTCCAATGCTTTTTGTGTATTTGCCGGCCAATCGGCAGCCTTCCAACCAAAATTGGAAATTACAACATCGTATTTTTTGAAATTGGGTGCAAAATCAGGATCTGTTTTTGGTTCTTTCAAATCCTGTGTTTCTCCCACACCGGCGAGCGGTAAAAAGGCTTTTTCGCGTTCTGCATTCCAGGTAAAAATGGTTCGGTCGACATCCACCTTAAATAAACCTGTTTCTTCAAGATATTGTTTCATCATGATTGTAGACTTCGGCCAAACCTGGTGATTGTTCTGTCCATCTACAATTAATACTTTAATTTTTTTTGCTTCGATGTTACTTGCAAGAATTAGAAATAGACTTAAAAAGATCAGGATTTTTTTCATTCTTAGTTTTAGTTGATGTTAATAATACGCTCTGAAATAGTTCAAGAACAATAAAAGGTAGCCTAAATATAAAAACTATTCCTGCTTATTAACAATCTGCATTCAATTAAAATTCACGCAACAAATTTTGTAGGTTTAAATAACAAAAGGTAACCATAAAAAGTCAGGTCATAAAAAAGCCTCTTTCCCACTGTTGTTTAGCAAGAAAGAGGCTTCTATATTTTAAGCATTTGAATATTTAACCGTTCGTATCTTTTACCATTACATCGTGTGCTCCACCTTCAATAATACTGGTTGATGATACAAGTGTAATTTTTTGCTTCAGCCTGTAATTCGCCAAGAGTGGTAACCCCACAACTACACATGGTTGATTTGATTTTTCCCAATGTAATTTCCAGGTTGTCTTTCAATTTTCCCGCGTAAGGCACGTAACTGTCAACTCCTTCTTCAAATTTCAGACTGCTGTTGCCGCCCATATCATAGCGCTGCCAGTTTCTTGCACGGTTTGATCCCTCGCCCCAGTATTCTTTTACGTAATTGCCACCTACCATCAACTTCTGTGTCGGGCTTTCATCAAAACGGGCAAAATAGCGGCCCATCATTAAAAAGTCGGCTCCCATTGCCAATGCCAGTGTCATATGATAATCCTGTACAATACCACCGTCGGAACAAATTGGTATGTATTCTCCGGTTTTCTCGAAATATTCGTCGCGGGCTTTTGCCACATCAATTAAAGCAGTTGCCTGGCCACGTCCGATTCCTTTTTGCTCGCGTGTAATACAGATCGAACCGCCACCAACACCAACTTTTACAAAATCGGCACCGGCTTCGGCCAAATACAAAAAGCCATCGCGATCAACCACATTACCCGCTCCTATAGATACATCTTTAAAATTACTTTTTACGTATTCAATGGTCTCCTTTTGCCATTCCGAAAAACCGTCGGAAGAATCGATACACAACACATCTACTCCGGCTTCAACCAAGGCAGGCACACGTTCGTCATAATCGCGTGTGTTAATTCCGGCTCCCACAATCAAACGTTTGTGTTCGTCCAGTAATTCGTTTGAATTTTGTTTGTGGTTGTCGTAATCTTTTCTGAAAACAAAATATTGAAGTCTTCCGTCTTTATCAATAATTGGCAACTGGTTTAATTTGTGATCCCAGATTATGTCGTTCGCCTCCGTTAACGAAATTCCCAGTTCTCCGGTTACCAGGGCCGACAACGGAGTCATAAAATCTTCTACTTTTTTATCGAGGCTGTCTTTGCTGGTTCGATAATCGCGACCGGTAACAATTCCCACAAAAATTCCGTTAGGTGTGCCGTCATCGGTTACACCAATGGTAGAAAAACCGGTTCTGTTTTTTACAGCAATAACATCAGATAGTGTTTCTTCCGGCTTAATGTTGGCTCGACTTTCAACAAAACCAGCTTTATGCTTTTTAACAGTGCGCACCATCTTAGCCTGGTTTTTAATGGTTTGCGACCCAAATATGAAAGAAACACCTCCTTCTTTAGCCAGAGCAATGGCCATTCCGCTATCGGAAACCGATTGCATAATTGCCGAAACAAAAGGTGTTTTTAATTCGATTTTTGCCGACTGCCCTTTTGTGAACCGGGTGAGCGGAGTTTTTAAACTTACATTATCGGGTGTATCCTCTTTCGAGGTTAAACCAGGGATAATCAAATACTCGTTGAATGTTCTTGATACTTCGTTGATGATCTTCGCCATAATCCTTTTACGTAAAAAATTTTGCAAATTTATATAAAAATACCCGCTCCGAATTAATAATACTCATAAATCATGGTTAAAGATTCAAAATTTAACCCGAAATATTCAGTTTTATCCGGAGTAACAAAAAGAGTTAATGAACAACAAAACCGGTATTTCAGTTTTGTTTATTTTGTTTTCAGATTATACTTTACACGCAACTCTTGTTTTTTGTCTTCGTCGAGCGATTTCATAAAAGCTTTCCAGCCCGGACAAAATCCAATGTGCCAGCGCCAAAACCGTCCTAAAAACGACTTTGGATTATTGTCGTACTTCTCGCGTAATTTGCAGTTTTCGCATGTTGGTTCAGCCATCTTTTCAGTTTTTTGGTTCCATCTTCAAAGCTACTGAAAAAAGCACATTTCCGCTTAATGAACAAAGCAATAAAATGGTACCAAATGGTATTAAATCGCCGGTATGAAACAAAGCCATTATACTGCCAATCAGGAAACTTAAAGCAAAACGGGCAATTCCGATGGTAGCATTTGCCGAACCGGCCACTTCAGGATTATGGTTTAAAATGGCCGCAGTTCCGTTACCAAAAACCAAACCTAAACTGCCAATAAAAAGTACGATCGAAGCAAATACGGCCCACAATTGAGGTTCAGGTAAACGAACGGCAACTGCCAGTGCAATACCGGCGAGCAACTGAATTAGCAATCCTACCCGCAATATCTGGCCGGGTTTGTATTTCCGCAGTAAATAGGTATTTAAAAGCGACAATAAAATATTCAGAACTACATTTGCCCCAAAAAATATAGGAAAGCGCAGCTGGTCGATATTAAAATATTCGATGTAAATAAACGAAGCGGAAGTAATAAAAATATACATGCCCGACATGGGCAGACTAATGGCAAAAAGCATGGTTGTTGATTGCCGGTTCGAAAAGAAAATCCGGTATTTTTCGAACAGTTGTTTTGTGGTAAACTTTCGCGTTATTAGTTCCTTATCCCGCGATTCGGGAATAAGGAAGCAAAACGAAATAAAAAGAACAACAGAAAACAGGGTCAGAAAAACAAAGATACTTTTCCAGCCCCACCAGTGAATTAAACCGGCACCAATAATTGGAGCAAAAAGCGGTGCCAGCATAATAATCATACTTAGTATGGTTACAAACCTGGCCACTTGTTTCCCGCTGTACCAATCGCGCACAAAAACATTGGCTGTAACGGTTGCAAATCCACCTCCAAATGCCTGAATTACCCGCAAAAGGAGTATGTATTCTATTTTAGGACAAAACGGAATAAGCAGTGCCGAAAAACCGTACAACGCAATTCCGGTAAGTGCTACTGTTTTTCTTCCGAAGGAGTCAGAAATGGGTCCGCCAATAAAATTACCAAGTGCAAATCCGAAAAAATACAAGGTAATGGTGAGTTCAACCACATGAATTTCCACTCCAAAAAAGCTAGCCATTACCGGCAAGGCTGCAATGTAAGTATCAATTGCAAAAGGCGACATGGCTACCAAGGCTGCCAGGGCGATAGTAAGGGTAGGAAAAAATATTTTGCTTGTTCTGCTTATTGTCATGCTCAAAAGTAATTCTTAATAAAAGACCACAATACATTTTGTTTTGAAAGCCAGTGTTTGCACCCGACAATTAACAGTGCTTTAAAAAAGCAAGCGAATACTGATTATCCTGCATTTCAATTGATTTTTAATCCGGCGAAACTTATCTGAAACTTTCTTCAGGTTTCATTCAAATCCATTTAAAATAGCAATAAAAAAGTCCGCTGTTTCCAGCGGACACATTTTCAAATTTCTATTTATCTACCAATAACAAATAGAATATTCTTATTCATATTCACTAATAATACCACCTGTAATACGCAGGAGATCAGTGTTGCTTGAAATCAAAATGTAAATTGCCTGAAACCTGGCAATGGCAGCATTCATATAAATGATTTGTACATCGCGGTAATTAAACGAATTAATAACTCCGCTTTTTAACTTATCTGCCGATAAATCGAGATTCAGTTTTGCAGTTGATTCGGTTTCATTCGCCAGCTCCAGCAGAGCTTTTTGCACGTTAAAATTGCTGTACATTTGCAAAAGCTGGTTGTTTAAACTGTGCGTCATCTGGTTTGTTTGGACCTGCGCCGACTCTTCATTTATTTGAGCAATCTGAATGCTTCTGCGTGTTATTCCACCATTAAATATATTAAACGACAAACTTAAACCGATGTAAGCATCTGCCGATTTTTGACTATAATTTGGTGTGCTCTTCGAATAATAATTATCGAGCCACGAACTTCCAACACCGGTATTTAAACTCAGGGTTGGGTAAAAATTACTCTTGGCCAAAGCTGTTTCCTTTGCCAGCAAACTCTGGTTTAGGTATTGATTTTTTAGCGTTTGATTGTTAGACATAAGTTTTGCCGACAAATCTTCCAACTGGTAGTCGGGCATGTTAACTTCAAGTGGCGACACCAGGTTCCATTGTGCATCGTCCTCAACTGCCATGTTGTAGTTTAAGTTACGTATCGAATTTTCGAAGTTCACTTTTTGTTGCAGGTAATTCGACTCATCTTCGAGCCACGAAGTTTTGGCCTGTAACATTTCGTAACTTGTACTTGCTCCAATGTTCTTGCTGTCCTCTGTTCTTCGGTACCGATCTTCCGACAAAACGGCCAGCTCTTTGTAAACATCAACCATTTGTTTTTGCAGCAAACATGCATTGTAAGCCACAATTATATTCTGAATGGTGGTTTCCACCAAAATCACAGTATTTCCCTGCGATTGTTGCTCCATTTCCTCAAACTTTTGTTTTGTGATTTTTGCAGAATATCCGTTAAAAAACACCCAATTTAACGACACATCAGGAGACACAGTTTGCGAACGGTAGTTTTCATTCTCGTTTAAATTAAATGTTTCACGGCCGTTTAAATTGAAATTCACACTCGGCAGTAACCCGGTATTTCCCCAGTGGTTGTTTATTGCAGCTATTTGTTCGCTTTTCCGCGTAATCTGAAGATCGTAATTGTTTTCGAGCGCACGTGTTATGGCATCGGAAAGTGTTAAATCCTGTTGCGCCTGCACACTCGCTGAAATTAACAGAATAAGCAGCGGTATTATATATTTTATACGTTTCATTTTGTATTCTTTTTAATTGTTGAATTTTACACCGGCAATTTTTTTATTCAAATTCCTTTGCCATGTTTCTACTCAGCGTTTGTTCAATGTTTGCGTTTATTACTGCCGTTTCAACCGATTCGGGTACAATTGTTTCTTTTGTGCTGATACTGCGCAAAACAACCGTTGCTTTGTTGGTTAGTACTACCAAAACAGGAAGTATAATCAGAATAAATACTGTACCGAATAAAATACCATAAGCCAGCGCAATTGCCATAGGAATCAGCATTCTTGCATCCGGACTGTTTTCAAGAATAAGAGGCATTAATCCGGCGGTTGTAGTAACCGTGGTTAAAAAGATTGCCCTAAAACGTGAAGTTCCTGCATTTTTAACTGCATCCAGAATCTTCATTCCTCTTTCGAGGTTTTGATTGTACTTGGCAATAAATACAATGGCATCGTTAATAATTACTCCCGAAAGTGCAACCATTCCCCACAAACTCATCATCGAAATGGGTTGTCCGTGAATGGCATGCCCCCAAATTGCTCCGATAAAACCAAGTGGAATCATGGCAATTACAAGAACCCCCTGACGGAAGGATTTAAAATAAATCATAATCACCAAAACAATTACCAAAAAAGCCAGGCCAAAATACAGCATCATACTTCCCATTTGTTCCTGGGTATCTTTTTGCTGCCCCTGGTGCATATAAGTAAGCTGCGGATGGTTCTTTTCAATCTGCGGTAATATTTCGGTTTCAATGTAGCTTAAAATATCAGGTACCGACTGGCTTTGATCTTTCTGATACGCGTCAACACGAATCTCACGGCGACCGTTGTAATGGTTGATGGTACTCAGGCTTCGTGCTGTTGAAATGTCGGCAATACGGCCCAAAGGATAGTTGCCACTTTGTGTGTGAATCAACATATTTTCGAGCTGTCCAATGTTCTGACGGTTATCGTGTGTGTAGCGTACATACACCCAAATTTCGTCTTTCCCTTCCTGAACACGCTGTGCCAGTGCTCCATAAAATCCTTGCCGAACTTCAGCCATAAGCGATTGCTCGGTAATTCCCAATGCATAAGCTTCCGGTTTTAAACTCAGTCGCAGTTCCTGACTACCAATCTGACTGTTGTTGGTGATATTAAAAAGAGCGGGCATTTTTTCCAGCTCGGCTTCGAGTTCATCTTTTGCATCTTCCAAATCGTCAGGATCGTAACCTAAAAGACTGATTGAAACCGGTGCCCCAAAGCGGTTTGAAGCTCCTACTGCAAATTTATATGCTTCCGGAATTTTGCCAATTTTAGCCGAAATTTCACGTTTTAAAAGTTCATCCGAAACCTGAGTTTTATCCAGTGGATTTAAGAAAACACGAATCATACCGGCATTTGTTCCCGATTCGGCACCGCTAAAAGCACTACCCATATTCACACTTAATGATGAAACATAAGAAATGGTATCGCCATATTTCTCCATTAATTCGTTGTTTACTTCCCACACTTTATCCTCAATGTAAAACAGCTTTTCCTTTGTTATTTGTTCGTTTATTCCGGGTTTAAGTGCCAGGTCGATTGAAAACATATCGGAAGGAGCCTGCGGGAAAAAAGTAAATGCAATTTTTCCACTGCCCACCAATCCAAAGGTTAAGATAAACATGGATGTAATGGCTGCCAATGAAAGTCCTTTGTGCTTTAAAATCCAGTTTAAAAAAGGTGCATAAATTTTGTCTCTGAAACCAAAAATGAGTTTATCTACTGCAATACGGATTTTACCATATACCGATTTTTCGTTTTGAGGTTTTAGCACCTTAGGATTTGCAAGGTGCCCCGGTAATACAAACATTCCTTCGAGTAGTGAAAACAAGAGGCAGATGATCACAACAAATGCCATTTCGTACATCATCTCCATTTGTCCTTCGATAAACAGCAGCGGTAAAAATGCAATTACCGTGGTAATTACCGATGTAAACACAGCAGGCAGTACTTCCAATGTTCCATCGATGGCTGCACGGCGAGGTGATTTCCCCATTTCGAAGTGTGTAAAAATGTTTTCACCAATAACAACCCCATCGTCAACCAGAATTCCAATAATCAGAATCATACCAAACAAACTGATTAAGTTGATGGTAACGCCGGTAATATTGGCAACAATAAACATTCCGAGGAAAGAAGCAGGAATACCCCACGCCACCCAAAGCGACAAGCGGACATTTAAAAGCAAGGAAAGTAAAAGAATAACCAATACAACTCCAAGTATTCCGTTACTTATCAGAATGGAAAGCTGACCGTCGATCAGTTCCAGAAAATCCATTTTTACTTCAATTCTGAAATCTTTGTGTTTTGCGTTAAATTCGTTGATGTAAGCATTTACTTCTTTCGAAATGGCTTCCAAATCTTCGCTCACCAATTTCTGCACAAGAAAAGTTACTGCAGGTTTTTTATCGATATAACCATTGCTGGGATCTTCGGGCCCCTGTAATTTTACCGTTGCAACATCACCAATTTTTATCAGTTGTCCGTTTGTGTTGGCTCTGATAACGATCTCTTTTATCTTTTCAGGATCGATGGACCGCTGACGGCTGATTACCTTTATTTGTTCGCGTGGACTGCGAATTGTACCTCCTGAAATATCGAGATTGTTACTGGAAATGGCTTGTTGAATTTCGCTAAATGTTAGATTGTAGCGACGCATTTGGGTTTCGTTCAGCTCAATGGCAAGTTCGAGGTTGCGCGGCAATCCCATAATACTTACCTGCGAAATTTTACCAGTGGCCAGTAAATCGTCCTCAATAAGGTTTGCCATCCGGTTTAATTCCAGAATATCGTTCGATTCGGAGACAAGCGACATAAACATGGCCATATCGCGCGACCGCGATTTAGAAACGATGGGACGCTCGGCAGCTGCAGGGAAATTAGATATTCCGTCAACAGCATTTTTCACCTCCGCCAGCAGCTCGTCCATATCGTAGCCATTTAATGCGGTAATGGTAATACTTGCCGAACTTTCTCTCGACTGCGACGAAAACTCCTTAATACCGGAAATACCCCGAATACTGTTTTCCACCAGCGATGTGATTCCCTCATCCATTTCTTTTGGAGTTGCACCCGGGTACATAACCGAAACCGATATTATTTTAGATTCGATTAAGGGAAAGGTTGCTTTTCTCATGTTGTACAGAGAAATTCCGCCAATGAGAAGGAAAATAATGATAACCATTTTCCCGTAGAAGGGATATTTTACAAATTGTGCTAAAATCTTTTTCATCTTATTAAAAATGATTGTTTTGTGTAAATAAGACTAAACGCACATGAACCGATCGCCATCGGAATTAATAGTTGTTGAAACCATTAATACAATTTCATGCTTGTTTCATTTTTTGTTGATTTTGAGAAGAGATAACCGTAACAGCGAATAATCATTCTGTTGTAAACGGGCACTCAAAATCATGTTATGGCCGGGCCAGGTATTCCATATTTGGATGAATGGAAGCCAGCGACTCTGTTACAATTGTCTTTTCAGTATCGATTCCCGAAATGATGTATGTATCGTTTAAGCGGCGAACAATCTGAACAGGATTTTTCTCAAGTTTACCATCTATAATTTCATACACAAAACTATCGTTAACAACAGCTTCGCGCGGTATTTCAAATCCTGAAACTTTTGTATTTCCAAAAACAACGTTTACATATTCGCCTTCAAGAAATGTTTTATCGCCCGCCGCAAGATAGGTAAGATACACATTCACCGACTGCGATTCTTCATCCACAAAGCCGGATATACGCGAAACGGTTGCAGTTTGCACAAAGCCGTTGTTGCCTGTAATTTCTACTTTTTCGCCTTTTGTAATCCACTTTAAATCTTTTGGAAAAACGGCTACAATTACCTCGAGTTTATCGGAACGAATAAGGTTGGCCAGTTCGGTTCCGGGATTTGCAACCGCGCCAATTTCTTTGTTAACTGTTTTAAAAATACCTGAAAACGGTGCTCTGATTGTATAACGCTCCAGATTAATTTCCTGCTGTTGCAAGGTATAATAACTTGCCAAAACATTGTTGGCAGCCAAAAATACTTTCTCCTTATCCGAGTTCATTTCGGGTAAACGAGGTAGTGGTTTTTCGGGACCAACCAAATTGAAAAAGGTATTCCACTTATCAAATTCAGAAGTGTAGTCGACTTTTAAATCGGGTAAAATTTTTGAAAGGGTTTGTAAAAAACTACTCTTTCCCGATTTTAATGCAGCTTTTACATCTTCGCTGTAAATATTAATTAAAACATCGCCTTTATTAAAGCTCTGCCCAGCTTTAAACCGAACATCACCTTGCATAATTTTGCCGCTTACTTCGGCGGCCAGCGAAACATTATCAAAAGCAATAATACGTCCTCTGTACATCATTTCCGATTCGGTTTCCACCATTTCAACCTTTTCGGCTTTTACATACATTACATTGTGCGTTGCATTGTCTTTACGGGGTTCGGGTTTCGAGTTAATTAAAAAACCCGATACTCCAAATGCTATTACAATAAGCACCACACTCACCAATCCATATAAGATTTTCTTTTTCATGATTATTTGTTTTCCTTGTTTTCAATCTGAATTTCAACAACAAAAATGTAAACACTCGCATTACTAATGAAAAAGAATGCACCAAATTGATGAGATCATGAACCAATTACGGATTTAAGCCTTTTTTATACAAAAAATACGTTGATTTATATAAACCACCAGTTGGTTATTGAATTTTGTATTTTCGTTTATATAATTTCAGGAATTCAAAAAAGGGTGGATAAATTTGTTAAAAATGTGCGATTACAAGAAAATTGATTTTTCTGCCAGAACTTCAAATAGAAAGGCTAAACAATGATTAAGATAAAACGAAAAATATGGGTACCATTAGTAGCCTGGGCGGCACTTTTCCTGTTTATTTTTAATACCACCAACTTTTTTCACGGAACAAAGTTTGCCTTAATTAATGCCACTTACGAAACAATTGTAAGTTGTTTAATGTACTACATTACCTACCTTTTTTTATTTCCAAGGTTTCATAAAAAAGGGCGGAAATATTTCCTGATATCCTCTCTTACCATTATTATTCTTGCTGTTATTTTTCTTTCCATCGATCAGTATTTACTTACCGAATACCGAATTGCAGGCGAAAATAAACCACCGGAATTTTTTCATTTTTTCCGCTATTTCTTTAGTTTGGGATTTGTATTTTTTGTAGCCACATCAATAAGTTTAATGAATCAAACCACGCAGTTACAAGCCAACGAAAAATTGCTTACCGAAGAAAAATTACAAACCGAGTTAAAACTTCTGAAAGCCCAGATTAATCCGCATTTTATTTTTAACGCTTTAAATAATATTTACTCCTTAACTTACATGCAATCGAAAAATGCGCCTGAAAGTGTTCTAAAACTTTCGGAAATGTTGCGCTATGTTTTTTACGATTGCAACAAAGACCGGGTGCCCGTTTCGGCTGAATTAACCTACATTGAAAACTTTACGGCATTTCAGCAGATGAAGTCGGAATACATACAAAACATTCGCATAAAAACAGATATAAACGGAGGAACAGTGGAAATTGCTCCAATGTTGTTTATTCCATTTATTGAAAATGCCTTTAAATACAGCCGCATCGAAGAAAATGAAAATGCCTTTGTTCGCATTGATATAAAAAGCCGTGACAACAAACTTCATTTTCAGATTGAAAACAGTTTTCAGGCGAATTTAAAACCTGCTCCCGGAAGCGGAATGGGAATTAAAAACGTACGACACCGGCTTGACATTATTTATCCAAACCAGTACGAACTGAAAATAGATGAGCAGGATGAGTTGTTTAGCGTTAATTTGAAGCTGAACATATAGTTTGTATCTTGGTGGTACGTTTTTGATGGTACAAAAAGCAAGAAATTACAGAGGATTAAAAAGAACAGAAAACCGGAAAAGCTTTACTTTCCAATCTAGTAAAACGAAATGAAAATAAATTGTTTGGTAATTGATGATGAACGTCTGGCTCGCGAATACCTGAAAAATTACATCAGTAAAATTCCGGAGTTGGAATTGTTGGGCGATTTTAATTCGCCTTTAAAAGCTACCGAACTGATAAAAAAAGGAGAAGTAGATTTACTTTTTATCGATATTCAAATGCCCGATATAACAGGTATTGCATTTGTAAAAAGCTTAAAATCGAAACCTGAAATTATTTTCACCACTGCCTACCAGGAATATGCTTTAGAAGGCTTTAATTTAAGTGCCATCGATTATTTATTAAAGCCCTTTTCCTTCGAGCGTTTTTTTCAGGCGGTAATTAAAGTAATTGACAAACTCGGCGATAAGAGCGAAAAAAACATACAACCACAATTACCCGAAGATGTACAGACCACCTACACCGAATCGTACCTGAGTATTCGGGCCGACCGCAAATTCTACAAAATAAATTTCGACGACATAAAGTACATCGAAGGACAAAAGGCCTATGTCACCTTTCACACGCAGAAAAAGCGAATAACTGCTCTGGCGTCGTTAAAAGAATTGGAAGAATCGTTGCCAAAGAAACAATTCATTCGCATTCATAAATCCTACATCGTTTCCATAAAAGAAATACTCTCGCTGGAAGGCAACATTATTGAGGTGGACGACATAAAACTACCCGTGGGTAAATTGTACAAAGATGATGTGATGAAAGTTTTTGGGATATAATAAAGTTCAATCAAGTCTGCTTAGAACAATTCAAACCACTTGTATACCATAATCTTTTTGAGATCTCTCACTTTGTTGGGATGACAGTGCAGAGAGTTCGAAAAGTATAAAGGGGAGTTATTACAGCAGTGCTGTAATAACTCCCCTTCTAGCAATAAATCTCATCATTCAAAGTCATTCTGAACGGAATGAATTGAAGTGAAAGAATCTCTTAAACAGTCGGTAATTTCCAATCCGGATTGTAATTCAGTTTTGCCATATTGTTGGCAACCTCCTCGTTAAACTGTTTTTTCGAGTCGTCCCAATGAATAACCTGTCCGGCACGGTACGCAATATTTCCCATTTCAGAAACAATGGCCGTTTTTGCTCCAATTTCAACGGGAGTATTCAAAGTTCCTCCTTCGCGAATGCACGACAACAGATTTTTAACGTGTTCGTCTAAACCGTCGCCATATTCTGCCTGTGTCCTTGCTTCAAAATAAGGTTGTTGCTTGCCATCTTTATCCGGAATTACTTCGTATCCACTTCGAGTAACAACCAGTGTTCCTTTTTGCCCAACATAAGCTACTCCATGTCCTTTTTGATATGGTCCGATTCCCGGGTTTAAGCCACATTCCCAAATCATTGTATGTTTAGGATACGCGTAGATGGCTTGTTGAATATCGGGTGTTTCAATCGCTCCTTTTTCGTGGTAAAAAATACCACCTCCGGGCGAAATGGATGTCGGCATATCAGCATCCATGGCATGCAAAGCAAAATCGAGTAAATGTACTCCCCAGTCGGTCATTGCACCACCGGCATAATCGTACCACCAACGAAAGTTATAATGAAAACGATTCAAATTAAAAGCTCTTTTGGGCGCCGGTCCCAGCCACATGTCGTAATCCACATAGTCAGGTGCTTCCGAGTCTGGCATTGCCGGATAAGGAGTATCGTAGCCTTTGTAAATCCAGGCTTTTACCAAATGCACATCGCCAAGTTCGCCCGATTTAACAATATCTGACGCTTCAAACCAGTGCTTCGAACTGCGTTGCCACATACCCACCTGGCAATACAATTCGGGATATTTCGCCTGTGCTGCAACCATGGCATTACACTCTTCAATGCTGTGTCCCATTGGTTTTTCAACATATACGTGTTTCCCCGCCTGCAAAGCGGAAATCATCATGTTGGCGTGCCAGTGGTCGGGTGTTCCAATTATTACTGCCTGTACATCTTTGTTATCCAAAACATGCCTAAAATCTTTGTATGTTTTCGGCCTGATTCCGGTTAATGTTTCTACTTCGGCGGCTTTACCTTCAAGCACCTTAGTATCAACGTCGCACAAGGCAACGCATTCCACATTATTTTCTTCGCGCAAAAAACTTCTCAGGTCGTTAAAACCCATCGACCGGCAACCGATAAGTGCAACTGTGACTTTATCGGCAGGCGATGCACAAGCATTCAGAATGGTTGGAGCCACTCCAACAGCTGCAGCTGCAATTGCCGAATGTTTAATAAAATCTCTTCTATTGGTATTCATTTTGGTTATAATTGGTATTAAATCAATGTTGTTTTACAAAGCAAACATTGAAAATAGTTGATTCAATTCTTTCTATTTACTCAGTTGTGTTCAACAGTTCATTAGTATTCTCTCTGAATAATTTTTTCAATTTTGTTACTGCTCATTTTTCCGGTGTACACCAGCAACGAGTATTTTAAAACCAGAGGTTCGGTAGTTGATAAGGGAACCAGTTTATTTCCGGGGTAAACAGCATTTTGCATACTGTTTTTATCTCTTAATATCCAGGATTGCGGATAACCGGGATTCCCGGGATTATCAACGATAACAATTCCGCCTTTCCCTTTAAACTGACCAATGGTTCCGGATACATTTACAAAACCATCCGATTTTACGGCCGTAACCTCAGGAACTACTTCGCCGTTTTTTCCGGAGAATTTAACATCGTCGGGTAATTTCATCCGCACAGAAAAACCACTGTATCCTTTGGCATCATTCGAACCACCAATTTTTAAATCATCAACCAATGCCAAAAGACTAATTTCGAAATCAATTTTTCGATAAGTGCCTGTTGATGGATGAACGGTAATTTTCGCGTGCTCTTTCAAATAGGGAACAATCCTGCCATCCAACCTCCATTGGCGTGATTTCCAATCCACCTCAGTGCGAATCTCTACCGATTCGGAAGCACCTTTCATAAATTCAAGTTCCACCACATCCTGTTCAAAATCTACCAATTCCCAGGGATCGCCAATTTGTTTGTCGCCAATCCAAACCTGATGCCAGGCCCAAAAAACACCCCGATGATGCAAATGATCAGCCGGAAAATCTTCGGTTAATATTTGTCCATTCAGCCCATACAAGGGATGAATGTAGTTCGATCGGGAAAACCTGCCATCTTTGCTTTTGGGCGCAGTTTGATACATAAGAACATTCTCCTTCCCGTCCACAATCAAAATACCACCCTCACGTTTTTTCATGGTAAGTTGAGCAGGACTTACCCATGCAAACGACATCAACAAAAAAATTCCGCTTATAAGTTTTAGTTTCATAGTTATTCCCCTTCCAATATCGAAAGCCGGGTTCGAATATCATCATCCAAATACTCTACTTCCAGTATTTCTATATTTTTAAATTGATCAGATAAAATCGATTTATCCTCCTCTGGTAAAATCAGCCAGATATGAGAAATAAACTGAGCCATTGTTGCCGAATCGGCTTTTACTGAAACGGTTTTATCGCCATCAATCAGCCATCCATCAGCAGGACTAATAATCTGTCGTTTTTTAATTCCCTCGCCGTCATCACGAATAAACACAGTACCGGCAGTGGTTACCATTTGATCGCTTACAGCAAAAACATGATTAAATTCTACCGGATTGCGAAGGTTTCGAATTCCAAGTGGCCATGATTCTCCACTAGGATGAGTTCCGGCAGCAAGGACAACGTCTTCCTGAAAACTGATTATGGCATTGCTTATACCCAAATCAAACAACATGGGCTTTAACAGATCCAGAACAAATCCTTTTTCGATGCTACCAAAATCAAGTTCCATTCCTTCTTCGGTAAACTTTAGCTGATGTTTTTCTAAATCCAGCTCCAATTTATCAAATCCACATTTTTTCAATGCTTGCCCGATCTCTGCCTCAGTTGGTAATTCATTTTCTTTCCAAAGCAAAGAAAGCGGAGCTATTGTTACATCGAAGGCTCCGTTACTCATTTCATAAAAATCGGAGCAAATGGAAAGAATCTCCCACAACTCATCCGATACCGAAACCCATGTATTAGCAGGTGTTGCATTAATTTCCCAAATAGATGATACGGCACTAAAGCGGCTAATGGCATTTTCAATTTGTTCGACCTCGTTTTTTATTTGCTGAAAAACCTTTTTGGCAAACGATTCTTCAACATTTGGTAAAACTACGTCACATGGTGCCCCCATGGCTAAAAATGTATCGCTAAAAATGATAGGATCCGACATGAATTATTGATCTGTTTAGTAAGAAATAGTAAAAATAAAAAACTCCCTGATTATTACTACCAGAGAGTTTATAAACTTATAAATAAAATCGTTTCTACAATTTATAAAACTCTTCCCAACCTTTTCGTGGAGGAGTTCCAACCAATAAATCGTTTGCCACTTTATTATTGGTAATTGTTTTGGTTTTACGATCGAATTCAATTTTAGTGTTCAAACGTTGAGCAATAGTACCCAAACAGAAAACCTGGCTTAACGGAGCCGAAACTTCAAATGGTGAGCGTGTTTTCTCCTCTCCTTTTGCGGCTTTTACAAAATTCTCGAAATGGTTTGAAGGACTTTTAGGCACTTCCGGCAATTTCGATTCCATATCTTTTGCAGCCTCTTCAGGAATAATACTCAGTGTGCTACCGTGCGAACCTCCTTTAAAAGTAAGGTCTTTACCATATATTTCTTTACCCGGACCAAGTTTTGCAGGTTGCACTGCTCCGGTACTTGCAGGCGGAATATTCGGATCAACTTCCAGTTCGCCAAAACCTTTTGGTACCTGAGGTATGTTATTCATGCCGTCGTACCAGGTAATTGTACACGCCGGCATTTTTTTGCGTTCCGGAAATTTAAAAGCCAGCGTTGAAGCCTGCGGGAAGAATAATTTATTGTGTCCTTCAATTTTAACAGGATCAACTTCGTAAGGCAATCCCAAGTCAAGAAACTCATGTGCGGTATCCATAATATGTGCTCCCCAGTCGCCCAAAGCGCCCATACCATGTTCGTACCAGCACCGCCATTGTCCGTTTACAAAATCTTCGTGGTAGCCGTGTTCTTTTGCGGTCATTAACCAGGTATCCCAATCCAGTGTATCGGGGATAGTTGGATTAACCGGATATTCGCTCATGCTCGTATCCCAACCGTGCCAGCGACGTTGCCCGTTCATGTGGGCAGTAATTTTAGTTACATCCTTAATAATTCCTGCATCCACCCATGCTTTAAACTGAAAATAATTGCCTTCAGAATGGCCCTGGTTTCCCATTTGTGTGGCAACCTTGTATTTTTTTGCAGCCTTAATCAGCAATTCCGATTCGTGAAAAGTACGTGTCAATGGTTTTTCAACATACACGTGCTTACCCAATGACATGGCCAGAATGGTGATCGGGAAATGCGAAAAATCAGGTGTTCCAATACTAACAGCATCAAAATCTTTTACAGCCTTATCAAACATTTCTCTAAAATCCTGAAATTTTTTCGCATCCGGATGCGCATTCATATTTTCAAGCGTATGTTTTGCCCCCATATCCACATCGCACAAAACCGTTGTATTTACCAATCCGGTGTTATTGAATTCGCGGAATATTTGGCCACCACGGTTTCCGATTCCGCAAAAAGCCATATTTACTTTATCACTTGGTGCTACAACACGCGAACGAATTAATTCTCCGGCTGAATTACGAATTTCATCTTTTGCAAAAAGAACGTGTGAAGGAACAATTGTTATGGCGCCTAAAGTTGCAGCCGATTTTTTTATAAACTTTCTTCTTGAGGTCATTTGCTTGAAAAATTAAAGGTTTTAAAATTTTCTTTGTTGGTTCTATTTTGAATTAAACTGAGTACTGCTACCGAATACGCTTTTTGGGGAAGCTAAATTTGCCACAGACCCGAGTTAAATTAGGTAAATAATTTTGCTTTAGGTTTGCATGCCCAAAAGAGCAAGCCACACAAATTTAACCAATTTTTATACTTTTAATAATTTAGGCACATAAACTTTCAATCCTTATAAATCATTCCTTCGCCGATACTATTTATTCGTGATTATAGGAACTATTACATTGACTTCTTATTCGGGCAAACTTTCTTAGTCTACTTTCTGGTCATTTAAACTGCTAAGCGCATTCTTTCTGTTTAAAGCCTCCACAAAATAATAATCCGCATAAATGAGCGGAACGTCAATTTCGCTGTTATGTGGTTTAGAACCGGTTGAATGTTTCAGAATAAAACCATTGTTAGTACCTGCTTTAGCCAGATAAGTATCTGAACATAGACTTTCTGTAATTTGATTTGCATAATTTTTAAAGGCATTTCCACTATTGGAATAAGTACTTAACTCATACAACGAAGAAGCAATTACAGCGGCAGCAGAAGCATCTCTGGGCTCATCCGGAATATTTGGTGCATCAAAATCCCAGTAAGGAATTTTGTCATCAGGCATATTTTTATGATCCATAATAAAGGCGGCAACTTTCTCGGCTTGTTTCAAAAAAACAGGATTTTTTGTTTCCCTGTAACACATGGTGTATCCGTACAATGCCCATGCCTGGCCACGCGACCATGAACTTTCATCGGAGAATCCCTGATGTGTTTGTTTGTGTTGCACCTCACCGGTTTCAGGATTGTAATCAACCACATGATAACAGGAATTATCGGCCCGGAAATGATGTTTCAAAGTAGTTTCGGCATGTTTAGCAGCTATTTGAGCAAACAGCGAATCGCCGGTTGCAGAGGAAGCCCAAAAGAGCAATTCCAAATTCATCATGTTGTCGATAATAACCGGAAAATCCCATTCATCGGAATTAAAATCCCAGGAACGAATGCAACCTACCTTTTCGTTGTACCTTGTAACAAGCGTTTTTGCCGATTGTATGAGAATGTCGCGATAAACAGGATCGGAGGTTTGAAGATATCCGTTTCCAAAACTGCAAAACATTTTAAATCCCATATCGTGCGTGTTTCCATTCCATTTTTCCGCTTCCAAAGGCGCAGTATATTTTTCGGCCATCTCTTTCCATTCATCATCTCCGGTAAGTTTTGCCATTTCCCAGAACACACCGGGATAAAAACCACTGCACCAATCTTTTGCAGGCACCATTCTTATGCTCCCATTTTCATTTACTGATCTCGGACTAACCAGGTCCTTTTCAGATTTACTTATTTCTGAACTTATAATGTCTTCCGAAAAACGAAGTTGTTGTTCTATGTTATTTAGAGTTTTGGAAAATGGAATCTGGTTTTGCACCTGATTTTGTTTTGAATTGCACGATAAGAACAAAATGCTTCCCAAAAACAAGGCAGATATGATTATTTTTATTTTTACTATTTTCATGATTGATTTGTGTTAAATAAATTCAGTAATCTTCCATGCCATCCTTTCAATAGGATACTAGAAAAATTAGCAATTAATAAGTTAATATGGCTTTGCTATAAACGGACAATCAAGATGGCAAACTAAAACTTTTATGCCCAGTTTCCATCCTGGTAAGCAGACTGCATCCACTCCAGGTTTTTGTGATCGAAAAAAGGTGACAATGATTTTGCCATGGTCGATTTTTCCTGGCTTGTCATGGGTGTAAAGTTGCGCAATAAATCCAGGTTCTTTTGCACAATTTCTTTGCTGTCCATTCCGAGCGCTAATCCTGCAGGGCCATTTAACGACAGCGCAAAACGAATTAGTTCGTTGCCGTTAAAATCAGGATTTTGGTCTTTGGGGCGTACTGCCTTCATCAGCATTACTCCCATTCCTTTTTCCAGAGCTGCAGGTATTGTAATATTTTTTCGGTCGTTTGCGTTATTTCCCCAATGATTCATGGCAATTAACATAGTATCAAAATTATTTCGAAGAGCCATTTCCTTCATCGCTTCAGCATTTCCATGTCCCGAAAAACCAATAAAACGAGCCACTCCCTGCTCTTTCATTTTTTGAACAATTTCAATCAAGCCTCCTTTCCTGCTCATGATATCAATGTCTTCAAGCGATTCAATGGAGTGAATTTTCAGAATATCAAGTTTATCGGTTTGTAAACGTTTCAAACTTAATTCTATTTGTTTCATTGCTTCATCCGGATCACGGCTGGTTACTTTGGTTGACAGGAAAACTTCATCCCTTCTTTCCTTCAGCACTTTACCCAATCGTTCTTCGCTGATTACGCCATTCTTTTTATTCTCGTAAATATGGGCTGTATCCCAATAATAGAAACCATTATCAAGGGCAAAGCTGAGTAATTCAAACGATTCTTCTTCCGAGTCAATCGTACAAAAACGACTCCCCAATCCCAATGCTATTTTGGGAATTTCAACACCCGTTTTTCCGAGAATGGAAGTTGGTAGTCCTTTTGTATTGTACGGATTGCACGAAACAAAAAGCGGGGCAGCTGAAACTGCAATTCCTGCACCAATAGTACCTTTTATAAATTCTCTGCGGTTTAGTTCTCGTTTTTCCATTTTGAATGATTTAGATTAACGTACAGTATGCATTTCTGTAAATTCAACCTTTGTACCGTCTGCGTTTTTCATATTCAACAACCAGCGGTTTCCTTTTCCAACCATTGGACGTCCCAGACTGTTCTCTCCCCTTCTTTCTTTTAGTGTGTAAATGGTTTCCTGCATGTCGTCAACCAAAAAGCACGGATGATTAAAATTTTTATCATTTGTTCGGTAGTGTTCAATATTTTCCACACAGTCGGGAATCTGATAATAATTCATCATCACTTTTTCATCCCTGTTTTCAGGGTATCGCCAAAGTTCTTTAAAACCTAATATTCCAACATAAAAAGAGTCGTTATCCAGCACTTCGTCGCAGTAAAAACCGGCATGGTGAATTCGTTTTGAAATCCGGTTTTCGGAAAGGTATTTCCCCTTCGAATTTTTATGAAGCGAACGGTTGGTCAATTTTATAAACTCCAGCGGAACACCTGAATTGTCATGTACCAAAAACACTTCATTGCCCGCGCCATCTACCGTAATTTTTTCGGGTACTTCAACTCCCTTTTGCTGAAGATACATTCGCATTTGTTCCACATTATCAGTCTCAATGGAATAGGAAATCAAACGTTGTTTATTCTCTGCGGCATCATCTTCAACAAACTCAAGAAACTGCCTGTCGTTTACTTTAAATGATAGAACGGTACCCAACTCTGAATTATAAGAAAAAGCCACATCGAAGCCGAGAAACCTACCATAATATTCGCGTGCCATTTCGTAATTACTAACCAGGAATGTCATTTTTGCAATTCCCCACATCTGTGGACGCGCAACTTCCTGTGCAAAAGACACCATGGATAAAACAATGAAAAGCAACAAGATAGAACATCGTTTCATTTTCAAAATTGTTATGTATTAATATAAGTGATGAAGAAAAAGCTTTCCGCCAATTGACGGAAAGCTTATCTACTAATCTAACTAAACTAATACCCCGAATTTTGAGGTAATAAATTTGGATTTCTGTCCAGTTCATCCTGCGGCAACGCCATCAAATAACTTTTTGCGGCATTAAAATTACTTTGAGGCTCCAGAGAATTGGCTCCCTTAAAAACTTCGTCGCCTAAATTACGTCGTTTAATGTCCCACCATCTTTTCATTTCGAAACAAAGCTCAATTCTTCTTTCTTCCAAAACCATGGTCCGGAAAGCGTCCTTCGATAAACCTGTTTGCACATCCTCAGGATACGAATTCATTGTTCCTGCCGCGTTACGCGCACGTTCACGAATTTGATTCACATATCCTTCCAACTCAGCATTTGGCCCGGTTAGTTCGTTACCGGCTTCGGCAGCCATTAACAATACATCGGCATAACGGTAAAATGCATAGTTAAAATCGGTGTAACGCCTTTCGGCACTTGCATTACCCGGATAACGGGTATATTTTGCGATGTGTGGACGTTTTTCAAAAGCAAATTCGGTATACGGTTTCATCACTCCGCCATGTAAAGCTTCAGCATCAAACGACACTGCCTTACGATAATCGCGATCGTCGAAACTATTGTAAACTGCCATGGACGGAACTGCAACTCCCCATCCCAACATATCAGCATTTCTTATGCCGGTTAAAGGTCCCAGCAAATCATCTCCTTCACTACTTCCACCCGATTGAAGACCTAAAAAGTCAAGAACAAAAATATGCTCCTTTTGACCATCCTGTTGCGCGCCATCAAACAATACCTGGTAGTCGGGCTCCAATGCGTATTCAAGTTCGGCTGCATGGTCAATCACCCATTTTGCGTTTGCATAAGCTTCGGTGTAGTTACCCAAAGTAAGGTAAACATCGGCGAGCATGGTTGCGGCTGCCCCTGCTGAGGGACGCGAACGTGATGACTGGGTCATTGGCAGGTATTGTTTTCCATATTCCAGATCTTCGATAATGCCTGCGTAAACATCGGCGGCCGAAGTTTTTGAAATTTCTTTCAATGCTTCCGGATCGCTAACTGCTTCGGTTATGTACGGAATATCACCAAAAAGGCGAACCAGGTTAAAATACACCGACGAGCGAGCAAATTTTCCATCTGCAATCAAAGCGTTTCTTTCCTCTTCGCTAACGCCATCAATAATTTCGGCACCATAAATTGCTGTGTTGGCAGCACTTATACATTCGTAAGCACGTGGCCAGAAAGCAGACACCATTCCGCTAAAAGCATCATCAGAGAAAGTGTTCATTTCAATACGTCGTGCAGGTGTACCGGGGTTACCAATATCAACCATATCGCTACGTAACATTATTGTTACAGATAATTTTCTTCCCCAATACGATTCTGATGCCATATGTCCGTAAGCCCCGTAAAGAGCTGCCTCAACATCATTTTCAGTTTTGAAGAAACCGTCAGGAGCTAAAACACCAACAGGATCTTCAGCCAGATCAGTACAGGCAAAAATGCCCATCGCCAGAAATATAAGAGTAAGTATTTTTATATTTTTCATCATTTTCAATTTATAAGATTAACCGGTTAGGCTTAAAACGCAACATTTAATCCAAGAGTCACTGATTTAGCATTTGGATAACTACCGTAGTCAAATCCAAGTCTTGTACTCGAGCCTGAACCACGGTAATTTACTTCAGGATCATATCCTCTGTATTTTGTAAAAGTGAAAATATTCTGAGCACTCAAATAAACTCGAACTTTGCTCAAACCTATTTTATTTACAGTTGATTTTGGAAGATTATATCCAAGAGCAACATTCTTTAAGCGAATGTAACTTCCATCCATAATAAAACGCGAAGATGAATGATATCCGCGGGCAGCAGATGCCACAGGAACGTCGGTATCGGTGTTGGATGGAGTCCATCTTTTTAAGGCTTCGGTTGTTGAGTTACTTGTACCACGCATAATTTCAAGTTCCTGAAGCGTAAAACTGTAAATATCGTTGCCCTGAGACCCCTGAAAGAAGATGTTCAGATCGAAATTTTTATACTCAAATGTATTGTTTAAACCCCATATAAAATCAGGATTTGGATCACCGATTATTGAACGGTCATCGCCATTGATTTTACCATCGGTTTCGCCGGTTTAAATTACCATCCTCATCTTTAACACCGTCAATATCTCTGTATTTCTCTCCACCGGCATACTGATCAAAGTTTCCGGGTAAAATAGTCTCACCTTCCTGATAAACACCATCATAAGTATAACCATAAAAAACACCAACAGGCTCTCCTTCACGCAATACATTTGTGTTACTGAATCCTACCATGTGCCCCGGACTTACCTGATAGAAAATATCAGTTCCGTCGGGCAGTTCAAGAATTTTATTTCTGTTTAATGAGAAATTAAGATCAGTTGTCCATTTTAACGCACCATTTGTATTAACCGTAGTCAGGGTTAACTCAAAACCTTTATTCTGTAAGCTTCCAATGTTTTTCAGCAAAGAACTATATCCCGAATACTCCGGTAAGGGACTACTAAACAATAAATTGGTTGTTTTTTTCAAATAAAAATCAGCGATCAGTGATACTCTTTGGTCAAACATACCAAGATCGAAACCTACGTTTGTTTGTGCGGTAGTTTCCCAGGTAAGATTATCATTGGCAACCGTAGTTGGTCGAACAGCGTTCACAATCGACGAATTTTCGATGGAATGTACAGTACCCAGTTTAGCCAGCGACTGATATGCTCCAATGGCCTGATTTCCCGTTACACCATAACTGGCACGCAGTTTTAACTGGCTGATTTTTTCTGCCTCATCCATAAACGACTCTTCGGCTACATTCCATGCAATTGCTCCTGACGGGAAAAATGCCCATTTATTATTTTTCGCAAATTTCGAAGAACCATCATAACGCGCGTTAAGTGTAATCATGTACCTGTCGAACAATTTATAATTTACTCTACCGTAATACGATGACAATTCGGTTTTAGTGATACTTGAATTTGGTTGATTGTAGGTTGAACCACCATCAAGATCCCACCAAAGGAATGCATCGGTAAGATACGTTTGGCTACTTGCAAACCAATATTCGCTGGAAGTTGATTCGTACGAATATCCGGCCATACCCGAAATAGTATGGTTTCCGAGTTGTTTGGTGTAAGTCAGGTAATTTTCATTTATTAAAGCTGTATATCGTCCTGATCCGATAGCACCATAACCACCAATATTTGAACCTGCATTTAAGGTAGTAGGAGTATACGTTCCTTCGCGGTGATTATTACTGCTGGCACCAAGAACAACTCTAAGTTTTAAGTCTTTAATAAATTCATACTGACCAAAAAAATTCACCTGAACCCGGTCGTCCACTCTTTCATTTGCTTGTTCTCTGGCAATGGCAACCGGATTATCGTTCGGATCGCCCAACCACGAAATTGCATAAGTTCCATCCTCGTTGTAAACCGGTAAAGTTGGCTCTCCCTGAAATGCGGCCGATACTACACCGGTATTCGAAGTCCCCCCGCTACTTTCCTGGGTACGAATTCCGTCTTTAATTGTGCGTCGGGCAAATAAATTAACGCCCATATCCAATTTATCAGTTGCTTTAATGTCAAGGTTACTGGTAATCGAATACCGTTTAAAATTTGAGTTTATAATAATTCCTGACTGATCGTACAAACCGCCCGAAACATAATATTTTAAACCTTCGTTACCACCTGATATTGAAAGTTGGTGATTTTGTATCTGACCGGTTCTGAATATTTCTTCCTGCCAATCGGTACCGGGGCCAATTATTGTTCCATTCAAAGCGTTTGGATCAACTTCGGTTACATAATCGGTAAACTGATCTTTATTCAACAAATCCAATCTGCTAATTTCGTTTTGAACAGAATAGGATGAATTAATTTCAATTCGTGCTTTCCCTACAGAACCACGTTTTGTTGTAATAAGAATAACTCCGTTTGCACCACGCGAACCGTAAATTGCAGTGGCAGAAGCATCTTTTAAAATTTCGATGGATTGAATATCTTCTGCCGGAGGAGCCGATGCTCCCGGAAAACCATCAACAACATACAATGGATCTGATGATGAATTGATGGAAGATACACCACGTATACGAACGTTAAATGATGCACCCGGCTCACCATTATTTGCCTGAATCTGAACACCTGCCGAGCGTCCTTGTAAAGCCTGTGTTGCGCCCAATGATGGGTAAGCAGCAATTTCTTCTGCTTTTACCTGCGATACGGATCCGGTTAAGTCACTCTTTTTGATCGAACCATATCCTACAACCACAACTTCATCTAAACCAACTACATCCTCTTTTAGAATTACGTTTAGTGTCTCTCCTGTAGCCACAATTTCCTGTGTGGAATATCCAATAAAAGAGATGACCAAAACAACTTCACCCGAAGGAACTCCGGACAGCATGTAATTACCGTTTACATCAACCACGGTTCCGATGGTTGTACCTTTTACAACCACACTTGCTCCAATTAGAGGTTCTCCTCGCTGATCGGTTATTGTTCCTGTAATTGTTCCTTGCTGTGTTTGATTTTCATCCGGAGAAATTACGATTAGGTTATTTTCCAGTACCGAATACTTACTACCCGAACCGTTTAAAACAACATCAAGAATTTGCTCTACAGTTTGATTATCAAAAAGTACATTTTCATGATTTTTATTTTCAAGTAAGTCGTTGTTGTACAAAAATTTAAAATTGCTTTGATTTTCTATTTTATCGAAAATCTGTACAGTAGTGGCATTCTGAAGGTTTAGCGACAATTTGGTACCCTGAGAATACGCTGTTCCAAAAACCTGGACTGTAGTTAGTAAAAATAAGAGCAGAGTAAATTTCATAACTATCAAAAGTTTAAACAGGCTTCTTTTTTTATAATAGCCTGCAGATTCATAGTTTTTTTTCATAGTTTTAACGTGCTTATAAATTAATAAATAAGTTATTTTCCGCTGGTGGGCGGTTAAGAATTCTGAATCGGGGAATGTTGGCGCATTTCCCGATTTATTTTATACAATCAGTGTTGTTTATTCATAGGCAATAAAAGTTTTAGTTTGTTAGTGTTAGTAGAACTATTTTATATTTTTTGAATTGAAATTTGATTTTTATCAATGTGGTATTTAAAAGGGAGAGAAATACTGAGCGCTTTCATTGCCTGTTCAACCGTTTCTTTCTCGAAGGTACCCGTGTACCGTGAATTTTTTAGTTCCTCGTTTTTAATGGTAATTTCCACATCATACCAACGTTCCAGCTTAATGGCTAAATCTTCAAAACGTTCGTTTTTAAACACCAGCATATTGTATTTCCACATCACAAACGATTCCACATCAATTCCCTCCTTGATCTGAATTTTAGGAATAACAGAGGATGGATTTTTTTTAGTTTCATTTGCCACTTCTTTGGTACTTTTCAACGCCTGACTTTGCTGACCAACTTCTATACTTTGCTTGCTTTTGGTAAGAGTGGCCTGTTCATTAGGTTTCAGAAAAATTGGCTCTTTTATCACATTATTCCCCACTTTCCCTGTTATCGAAATAGATCCCTCCAGTAAAGTTGTTTCAACAATTTCTTCGTCGTTGTATGACTTAACATTAAACGAAGTACCATGAACCTGGATATTGATGGTAGAAGTTTTTACGGTTAATACGCGTTTTGGATTTTTTACAATATCAAAATAGGCCTCTCCTTCCAAATAAAGCGTTACATCTTTGTTATTAACATTGGTTGGGTATTTGATTTTTGATCCTGAATTTACCCATACTTTGCTTCCGTCAGGTAATTCCAGTTCCGATTTGGCTCCGTAAGGCACATTTACACTGGCATAATTTGTTTCTTCAGGGATGTACTTCTGAACAAAAAAACCAATTCCGAAGGTAATAACAACAACAGCAGCAATCTGTATGGCACGGTAAATCGTGCGTGTATTTACGCTCTTCTTATGAAAGTGATCTGTTTCCTGTTGGATGGCTTTAAAAACCAGTTTTTGCCACTCGGCATCTGTATCGGCAGTTTTGGCAATACTTTGATATTGGGCAGTTTCCCATATATCTTTCAGGTTATAAAAAAACTTCTCGTTTTCTTTTTTGCTATAAACCCAATGAAACAGTTCTTGCTTTTCCGACTCCGAAATCTCCTTTTTTAAGTGTCGAAGTATAAGGCTAATGTAGATATCTTCTATATTCATAGTTACAGTGATATCCAAGTAGACAATTGTTAGCAGCTGTCTACGTCAAAAAAATCGTTCTTTTTTCAAAAAAAATAAATGCAGCAAGGTAAGACCCTTATTTTCAATCTTTTCACGAATCATATTCAGAGCCCTGTAAATTTGTGTTTCCACGGTTCGAACCTGTAAATTCAGTTTATCAGCAATTTCTTTATTGCTCAGGTCTTCGAAACGACTTAGCTTAAACGGAGTTTTATATTTTTCGGGAAGTTCTTCAATTATTTCGTTCAATTTTTGTTGCAGCTCTTTTTCCACCAGCGTTTGATGAATATCGTAGTATTCTATTTCGCGTTTTATTCGCTCTTTTTCCAACCTGGCAAACTCACTTTTTACTTCGCTATGTTTAATGTAATTTAAGCAGTTGTTTCGCACCGATCTGAAAAGATATGCTTTCAGATTATCAATATCAGACCTGCCCTGCGAATTTAAAATACCTAAAAAAACATCTTGTATAATATCCTTTGCAACATCGGGACTGTCGACAAATTTGAGTGCATAAAAATACAGCGGCTCATGCAATTGTTTAAAGGCATGTTCAAGTAGTGGGTATGTTCTTGCGCTAGTATTTTTCGGTTTAGTCATAAAAAAAGCCCCGATAAAATCGAGGCTCAAATATAGAAAATTATTCCATTTTCAATTGATCAAATATAAATGCGTACTCCAATGCGGTTTCTTTTATCCACTCAAAACGTCCGGAGGCACCTCCGTGTCCGTAATCCATATTTATGTGGAAAATCAGCAGATTATCGTCGGTTTTAAGCTCCCGAAGTTTGGCCACCCACTTGGCTGGTTCCCAGTACTGTACCTGCGAATCGTGCAAACCTGTAGTAACCAGCAAAGCCGGATAATCTTTTGCAACCACGTTGTCATAAGGCGAATACGCTTTCATATAGTAATAATACTTTTCAATTTTAGGATTGCCCCATTCATCGAACTCACCTGTTGTTAAAGGAATACTTTCGTCGAGCATGGTAGTTATCACATCAACAAATGGAACAGCAGCAATAACACCTTTGTACAATTCGGGACGAAGATTTATACAAGCGCCCATTAACAAACCACCTGCACTTCCACCCATGGCAAAAAGTTTTTCAGAGTTGGTGTATTCATCATCAATCAAAAACTGTGCGCAGTCGTTAAAATCGGTAAAAGTGTTCATTTTGTTCAATAATTTACCGTCTTCGTACCAGGCACGGCCGTTAATCTGGCTACCCCTAATGTGCGCTATGGCATACACAAAACCTCGGTCTAACAAAGGAAGTATTGACAAACGGAATCTTGGATCCATAGTTGCTCCATACGACCCATACCCATAAAGTAATGTGGGATTATCACCATTTTTCATCATGCCCTTTTTGTATACAATCGTCATCGGAATTTTAGTTCCATCGCCGGCTGTTGCATAAATACGTTTGGTTTCGTAATCATCTTTATTAAATCCACGCAACACTTCCATTTGCTTTAAAAGTGTTCGTTCCTTTGTTTTCAGGTTGAAATCAAAAATCGAGTTAGGTGTTGTCATCGAGGTGTAACTAAAACGGAAAATATCGGTATCAAATTCCAGATTCACATCAGGATAAACGGTGTACACCTCTTCATCAAATTCAATGGAATAAGCTTCGCCATTCCAAGGCATGACACGCAAACCATTTATTCCTTCCTTTCGTTCAGAAACCACCAAATAATCCTTCAATAAACTGAATCCGCCTAAATATACGTCCTTGCGATGAGCAATAACTTCGGTCCAGTTCTCCTTTTCGGTTTTGCTTACGGGGGTTTTCATTAACCTGAAATTCTGCGCGTCGAGGTTGGTACGAATGTAAAAATCGTTTCCAAAATGATCAACAGAATATTCCAATCCGCGTGTGCGTGGCTGGATTACTTGAAATGTTCCGACCGGATTATCGGCATCTAAAAACCGGTACTCGGAAGTCAGTGTACTTTCGCTTCCAATAATCAGGTATTTTTCCGATTTGGTTTTGAATATAAAGGTAGAGAAGGTTTCATCTTCTTCGAAAAAGACTTCCTCATCATTATCGGACGAGGTTCCCAGCGTGTGTTTCATAATTTTTTCGGAACGCAGTGTAACATCGTCTTTTAGCACATAATACACCGTTTTATTGTCGTTTGCCCAGGTTGCTCTTCCCGTGGTTAACGGAATTGTATCGGCAAGTACTTCTCCGGTTTCGAGGTTTTTAAAATAGATGGTGTACTTGCGGCGGCTCACCACATCAACACCATAAGCTACAAGTTTATTGTCGGGGCTAACTGACAAGCCGCCAAGTGCAAAATAATCATGTCCTTCAGCCAATTCGTTCTCATCAATGAGTACTTCTTCCTCGGCTTCCAGACTACCCTTTTTTCTGCAGTTTACATCGTATTCTTTACCGGGAAGTTGTTTGTAGTAATAATAATACCCGTTTTTTTTATAGGGTACCGACTCATCTTCCTGTTTGATTTTTGATTTAATCTCGTCGTAAAGCTTTGTTTGTAAAGGTTCGGTGTGTTTCATAACCGCATCCTTATAGGCATTTTCAGCTTCTAAATGTGCAATCACTTCCGGATTTTCACGTTCGTTCATCCAGTAATAATTGTCAATTCGGGTATCACCATGTGTGGTAAGTTCTTTAGATATTTTTTTTGCTACCGGTGGTACAATTTTTTCGTTTGTTGTACAGGCGGCAATAAACAGAACTAAAAAGATGCTTAGAAATAGTAACTTATTCATATTCATAGAATTAATTTGAAAGATGCATATATGTATTTTGCGAACATTGATTCGATTCCGGGTTCAATTGGTTTTTGGCAATTTTGAATACTATAACCAATTAACGATGAGAAAGTTCAGTCGATCTTCAATTCCGTAAATGTTATGCCAGCTGGTAATTACGCAAATTTTCCTTGTCGTTGTAATAATTCTTAAATATAGACTCAATTTCTTTCTTTTGTTCGCAAACCATAAGTATTTCATTCCAGGTATTTTCTGAGATCAGTTCTTTTAAGGGTTGATTCAGGTTTGGAATTTTACCAAAAACTCCGGTAATTTTTTTATCCCACACTTTTGAATAGCGAACCAAATCGTCGGGATAAACGGTTTTTCTTTTGGTACCTTCATCAAAGGCTCTAAAAGGTTCAATGATGTTCAGGTAACCGTAATCATCGGTTAACTGTTCTCCCGACAAAATGTCTTTTATGGCAATTTCAAAGTCATATGCCGTAGACAAACAATTTGATTTAAAACTATGATTTACATACCGACCATGGTCCCAGCACAAAACATAATTCCCTTTGTTGTTCCGAAAAGTGTAACTACAAAGTAAGTCTTTGTAAACACCTTCCATCGATTCAAATTCGGCTGGAGAAAACTCCCTGTCGAGTTTGTCAAAAACCCACGTTATGGTTCCTTTCGGAATAAACTCCGTAGCCACAACTCCGTAGCCCACAATATCGTTAATAAACCGAAGTTCAGTTTTAGGATGTATCATTTTAAACTCGTTTTGTTGTTCTTGTTATTGACTTATAAAATTTGGCAATTAATTATTTCTGAAATTTATTTTTTGAATGTTTTTCGAAATTTCGATCCGGTTATAAATCGATTCAATAATCCGGTCGTAAAGTTTGTCCTTCAAAACATAATCTTCAATATCAACGTCGATGTTTGGATTGTCGTTTACTTCAACCACATACACCTTGTCGTTTACCAATTTTAAATCCACTCCGTACAATCCGTCACCAATTAAGGCAGCAGCTTTAAGCGCTATTCGAATTACTTCTTCCGGAACCTCCTCAATATCTACTGTTTCAGAATCTCCGGAGTTCTCTTCTGCTTCGCCCGCCCAGTTGTAAATTTGCCAGTGCCCTTTCGACATGTAGTATTTGCAGGCAAAAATAGGGTTGTTGTCCAGAATGCCAATTCGCCAGTCAAATTCGGAATACAGAAACTCCTGACAAACAATCATATCCGATTTTTTAAACAATTCGGTTATTGCATTTAACGCTTCTTCCCTGTTTTCTACTTTCGTAATCCCCAGCGAGAAGGCACTGTCGGGCTGTTTTAAAACCAGCGGATAATTCATATTATCCAGGTCTTTTTTCTCAAAAATATTCTTGGTAAATACAACCGTTTGAGGCGTTAGTATTTTATGTTTTCTAAAAATCTCATTCTGAAAAATCTTGTTCGAGCACCTTAGTATCGACCACGGATCATCAATAACCACGAGGCCTTCGGCGTAAGCCATTCGCGAAAATTCGTAGGTATGATTATTTACACTTGTGGTTTCGCGAATAAACAGCGCGTCAAATTCATTCAGTTTATCAAAATCGGCCTTTGTAATAAATTCGGCGTAGAGTCCTTTTCGGTTGGCAGCACTTTTAAACTTTTGCAACGCCCGCTTGCACGATGGAGGTGTTTGTTCCTCCGGATCGATCAGAATTGCAATGTCGTACTTGTAATTGATGATTTTGGTTTTGTTAAACCGTCGTTTGTTAAAATATTTCCGGGCAAATTCATTGATGTACTCGATTTCGCTTTCCGGCAGTTTATTCAGTGTTAAAACCTTAATTCCTTTAATAATCCATTTATCCTGCTTTATAAATTCAATTTCAAACAGAGGAGTTTCAAACAACTGATAAAGCCGGTTTGCCAGCAAACTAAATCCCTTTTTTGCGGTTTGTCCAAAATAAATGTTAAGCTTAAATTTATCAGCAGGAACTTTTTCAAGCTCTTTATTTATAAGCTCTTCCAGGTCGTATGAAGCCGAATGAATCACATTCAGCAATTTAAAATCGCGGATGGTAATGGTGCTAGGAATTACCCGGTGACCACGCGCCGAGGCCAGCAAGGATACATAATAACCATAACTCTGGTATTTGTACGAGCTGCACAAATTAAAAACCCGCATGTCGCTGCTGGTATGATAAACCGGATTACTTATGTATTCTTTTACAGAAATAACTTTGGCATTCGCATCGCTAAAAGTCCATTTATGCGGTTGATTGATAACAATAATGTTGTTTGTTTTTTTGGGTATGTCCACTAATTCAGAAATGTATTCCATTTTTAAGGCATCCTCACCGTTTGTGTAATAGTCCTTAATTACATGGGTTTCCTTAAATCCGTTTGTTTTGTACCAATCAATCAAACTTTTGTTTTTAACATGAACCTCAATCAATACTTTTTTGTATTGTTTGGCGAGGGCCATATTTTTCACATGGTTCATTGCAATGGTACCGAGTCCTTTGTTACGGTATTCCGGCAAAACAGCAATGGAGTAAATGCGCAAGGCCTGTTTGTATTTAAACAAAACCACTGCGCCTATCGAAACCCGTTTATTGCCTTTTGTTTCAATTATTAATACTTCCTGAAATTTACTGGTCAGGCTACGTTGAATACTTTTTCGTGAACTTTGTTGAAAGTTTGGGAAAGAATCTTTTTCTAACTTTTCGAGAAAATGAAAATCACCAGATTGCGACTTTCTAATATTTAATTCCATTTATTGCGATATAAATCAAACACAATTGTTACATTATTATCACTAAACTCCCCTTGTATCAGTTTACAGCTTCCTTGCTGCGCACTTGTTTACAGGATCAATAAACAAAATTATACGATGCCGTTTTTTATTTTATTGACGAACAAAAATACTATATTGAAACATTAATTCCGATATTTGTCGACTTAATTATGCAAGCTGAAATTACAATTTTAATATACTTCGTTTTTATTGTCGGAATAGGTGTTTATTCTGCTTTTCGGATTAAAACACCTGACGACTATTTTGTAGCCGGTAAAAAGGCCGGATTAATTCCGGTTTCAGGAAGTTTGCTCGCCACAATTTTAGGAGGTTCAGCTATTTTAGGAACAATCGAACTCAGCCAAAAATTAGGCTGGCCGGGTTTGTGGTTTCTATTTTCTGCTGCCCTCGGATTGTTTGTACTTATTCCAATCTCAAAATATGTGCGACGTTACGGAAACTACACCTTGCCCGAACTTTTAGGTACTTTTTACGGGAAAAAAGCAGAAACCATTTCATCGGTAATTATTCCGATTGCCTGGATCGGAATTGTGGCTGCGCAAATTATTGCTGCAGCTAAAATTCTCAATGGGCTAGGTTTTATATCGTACCAGAATGCGGCTATTGTTTCGGGGCTTGTTTTTATTTCGTACACCTTATTGGGTGGTCAACACAGTATCTTAAAAACAGATACTTTACAAGCTGTTCTGATTATTGGAGGCCTCGTATTTTTATTTGTGTTCGCCAGAATGAATCCGATGGAACATACTTTCGAAACATTTCAGTTTTCGCTGCTTTTTAATACCAAATTTTCGCTTATCGATTTGCTCATTTTAATACTCACCTACTCGGTAACTTTTGTGGTTGGCCCCGATATTTATTCGCGGGTATTTTGTGCAAAAAACGAAAAAACAGCTTCGCGGAGTATTTTACTTGTTGCGCTTATTCTTATACCCACCTCATTTGTACTAACCTATCTTGGAATTTATGCCAACGAAACAGGTGCAGGGATTGTGGCATTTGCCGAACATCTTTTACCCGGCTGGGCCTACGGACTCTTTATTGCAGCCTTGTTATCGGCTGTTATGTCATCGGCAGATACAACGCTTTTAACATCATCGATAATTGTTAGCGAACTGATAACCGGCAACCTGAATAAAAGCAATTCGTTAAAACTTACCCGGTATTTCATCTTATTTACAGGAGCAGCAAGTCTGTTAATTGCACTTTTTGTTACTTCAATTATTCAGGCACTTTTGCTTGCTTTAACGTTTTTCTCGGGAGCATTTGTAGTTCCAACACTGGCCGGCCTTTTAAAAATTAAGGTGAATAAAAAACGGGTAGCTACAGCAATTCTAATTGGCGGTACAACTGCCTTAGCAGGTAAAATAATCCAGACTGCCGGTTCTGAACTTGCGGGAAATACAATCATTATTTCAAGCTACATTTTAAATGCAGCCATTCTGTGGAACTATAAAAAGCCAAATACAAATTCCGGTGAGTTATAGTGGCCTCTAAATTTGCCTAGTGCAAAATCATCTGTTGTTCCAATTAAATCAGCATCTCAACCACTGTCAATTCCAATAAAATTATATTTTTGATGCAATGTTCGTTATACCAGCAAACCTGCAATAACCATTAAATAAATACTAACGGACATTCTTTTACAAGTTACAATCTGGTGAACGACACTGATTTTAACAACAACTTTAACTTACGAACGAATGGAAGATAATACTAAATATAAAAGGCTAATTGAGAGTTTGGAAAATGAATATTTTTTCTACTCGCACAATCTGCAAGGAGAGTACTTGTACATAAGTCCATCTGTTGAAAAAGTATTAGGCTACAGTGTTGAAGAAGCCTACGGCGGACTGGTAAAACACATGACCGACAGCGAGTTGAACAAACAAACGCTTGAGACGCTTCGGAAAAGTGCAAGCGGACACAAACAAAAAACCTTTGAACTCGAACTTTATACAAAAAATAAAAAGATTAAGGTTATTGAAATTACTGAATCTCCACTTTTTGACGATAGTGGAAATTTGATTTCAATTGAAGGTGTGGCACACGAAATTACCGAACGAAAAAGACAGGAAGAACTTATAAAAAGCCAAAACGCTGAATTGCAAAAACAAGAGGAAGAACTACGTAAGAACCTCGAGGAAATGCAAGTAAACAACGAATACATCAGCAAATTAAAAAAAGAGGTTGACGACAGACAACAACTTCTGCTAAATATTATTAACGAAATTCCTGAAAAGATTTTTTTAAAAGATGACAAGGGAAGATTTATTCTTGCCAATACTCCTGTGGCAAAAAACTATGGCCTCACACCCGAGGAATTGATCGGTAAATCTGATTTTGATTTTTACCCCAAAGAATTTGCTCAGGAAAAACTCGATCGTGAAAAACAAATTCTTGATAGCGGTATTGGGATTACACATGAAGAAGGTGATTTTGACAAAGAAGACGGACTGATTGTAAAATCGAGAATACAACCTTTTAAGCTGGACTATTTAAACACAAAAGGAATCCTCGGAATTCAAATTGATATTACTCAAATTCGAAAAAGTGAGTCGAAATTAAAAGTACTCAATGAAGAATTAAAATCGCATGAAAAAGAGCTGAGCCGGAACTTAAAAGAAATGACCAAAACCAAACTTGAATTGGAAGACACCATTCAGAATTTGAAAAACACCCAAAACCAACTGGTTCAGTCGGAAAAAATGGGAGCACTGGGTCATTTAATTGCCGGAATTGCACACGAGATCAATACTCCAATTGGCGCAATTAATGCGTCGGTAGATAATATTTCAGCTTCGTTAGATGCCTCATTACAAAACATCTATATATTATTTACAAAACTATCCAAATCTGATTTGGTGGCTTTTTTACGGATCATGGAATTAATCGACCGTCAGAAATATACGCTCACTTCGAAAGAAAAAAGACAGTATAAAAAAGAAATAAAATTAAAACTTACGGAAGCTGGATTTGAGAATGCTTTTGAAGTTACCGAGATGCTTATTTACCTTAATTTATACGAAAAAGTTGACCAGGTAATGCCTCTGCTAAACGTTGAGAATCCCGAATTCATTTTAAAATCAATAAAAGATATTTATTCGGTTCGAAAAAACTCGGAAAACATAAAATTAGCGGTCGATAAAGCATCTAAAATTGTATTTGCATTAAAAAAATTCTCGCACAAAGATCAAGGTGGCTCAAAAGAAAAAGCCAACTTATTAGACAATATCGAAACGGTATTAATACTTCAGCACAACCGTTTAAAACAAGGAATTGAGATAACTAAAAATTACGATGAAATTCCGTTGGTGAATTGTTATCCCGACGAATTGGTACAAGTTTGGACCAACCTGATTTCCAACTCGATTCAGGCAATGGACAACAAAGGCGAGCTAACCATAACTGCGAAAAATCTGGGCGAAAAAGTTCAGATAAGCATTAGCGATACAGGAATTGGGATACCGGATGATATAAAAGAAAAAATATTTGAACCGTTTTTTACAACCAAAAAGGCCGGAGAAGGAACCGGAATCGGACTCGATTTGGTAGCGAAAATAATTGAAAAACACAGTGCCACACTCGATCTTGAAAGTACGGTGGGTGTTGGTACAACTTTCAAAATTACCCTGCCTGTAAACTAATTTATAATAAAATTAAATTATTAAAATACTTATAGTCATTCATATATAGTTAACTACAATTAATATCTTTATAACGAAACTAATACCACTATGAAAAAAGCAATTGTTTGCGTTGATGACGAAAACATTATTCTCGAAAGTTTAGGTGAGCAAATAAAAAATATGTTCGGTGATGAGTTTATCTACGAATCGGCAGAAAATGCAGAGGAAGGGATGGAAGTTATCAAAGAACTTTCGGAAGAAAATATTGATGTTTTGGTTATCGTTTCGGATTGGTTAATGCCCGGAAAAAAAGGCGATGAATTTTTAATCGATGTACATCACAAATTTCCTAAAATTGTAAAAGTTATGCTTACTGGTCAGGCCGATGAATCAGCAATTCAAAACGCAATTGAAAATGCAAAATTACACGCCTACATTAGTAAACCCTGGAATTCGGATGATTTGGAAAAAGTGATTCGTACCGGACTAAGCAAAATTGAAAATAAAGAGTAGAATGGAAAAGCAAACTATATTATGCGTCGATGACGAGGAGATAATCCTTGAAGCTTTGCAAGAACAATTGGATTCTTGTTTCGACGGAGAATATAATATCGAAACTTCAGACAGTGGCGAAGACGCGCTGGAGTATTTTGAAGAATTAATAGCGGAAGGACAACAGGTTCCGGTTATTATTTCGGATTACATTATGCCGGGAATGAAAGGCGATGAATTGCTAAAAAGAGTTCATGAATTATCGCCCGGTTCGCTTAAAATATTACTAACCGGACAAGCAAGTATTGAAGGTATTAGTAACGCCATCAATAACGCCCAGTTGTACCGTTACATTGCTAAACCCTGGGACAAAGACGACCTTGTTCTTACGGTAAAAGAAGCCATTAAAAGTTTTCTTCAGGAAATTAAAATACGTAAACAAAATGAAGAACTTCTGATTTTAAATGCTTCGCTGGAAGACCAGGTGGCAAAACGAACTGAAGAATTACGACTGGCAAATGCTTCGAAAGACAAATTCTTTTCGATTATTGCACACGATTTAAAAAGCCCGTTTAATGCCTTATTGGGCCTTTCGGAAATAATGATTGAAAACTGGGAAGTATTACCAGACGAAGACAAAATGGAGTTTATTAAGGACATCAACGAGTCGTCGAAAAGTACGTTCAACTTACTTAAAAACCTACTGGAATGGACTCGCTCGCAAACCGGTAGAATAAAAGTAGAACCCGACAAATTTTATCCGGCAGAAATTGTTGACGAAAACTTTAAAGTTTTACGGCAACACGCCGAGTCGAAAAAAATTACCATTGAAAACAATGTGGATAATACCTTTTTGTGCTACGCCGATAAGAATATGATTTCTACTGTTTTTAGGAATTTAATTTCGAACGCAATCAAATTCACCCATCCCGATGGAAAGATTATTATTTCATCTTCTGAAAAGAATGGTTTCTATTCTTTTTGTATAAAGGATGATGGCATAGGAATGGACAAAGAAACGCAAAAAGAGTTGTTTACTTTAAGTAATAAATCGCAACGTACCGGAACATCAAAAGAAAGCGGTACCGGTTTAGGTCTTATCTTATGCAAGGAGTTTGTTGAAAAAAACAAAGGTGGAATTTCGGTTACAAGTAAGATGAACGAAGGAAGTACCTTTTGTTTTACACTTCCAAAAGCGGAGGAATAAAACAGTCTGTTGCTAACTCAATTCCAGTATTTTTGATTAAAAAACCGAATTAAGATATATCGCAAGTACAAAAAAGGAAGCAGGTAAAACGAATCGTTTTACCTGCTTCCTTTATATGCTAATAAATTTCTCACCGCTCTTCAGGCATTCGGTCAAAGGCACTCCCATATAACGAACATTTACACCTAATTTTTCCAGTTCGCCGCTTACTCCTAAATTATCGGCACAGGCTTTACAGGCTTCAATTGTAACACCGGTGGCAATCATCTGCACTAGTTCGCTTTGTACCTGAGCATCGTTGCCTGCAAGTTTGGCCGAAGCGCCCCAGATAATTACAGTAACATTGTCCCACCATGCTTTCTGCACCGAGTTAGTGGCATACATTGCCAGCATATTGAAAAAGGTGTCCTTGTTATCGGTAGTCCATAAAATAGTCAGTTTTTCCATATCCAATCGCTTAAAAAACGGTTTAACTTATTTGAGCCGAACAGTTGCTTTTACTGAACACCTTATGCCGCTAAATCTCTGCTGTTAATTGATCAAGAAACAGGTGAAGATTATCTGAGAGCAAAGGTTTTAATGCCTCATTTACTTTTTTGTGATAGTTGTTCATCCAGTCTTTTTCCTCTGTCGTCAGCAATTCAACACGAATCAAAGTGGTATCTATCGGACAAAGAGTAAGTGTTTCAAAACCAAGGAAACGTCCAAATTCGGTCACTTCCTTTTCCACACAAACAATCATATTTTCGGTACGAATTCCATACAAACCTTCGCGGTAAAAGGCGGGTTCGTTCGACATTACATTTCCGGGTTCAATTCTATTTTCGTTGTATTCCTGTCTGATTGCCATCGGGCCTTCGTGCACATTTAAAAAGTGCCCAACTCCGTGTCCGGTTCCATGTCCATAGTTCATTCCGTTTTCCCACATTGGTTTGCGTGCCAGAATATCTAAATGACAACCTTTGGTTCCAAAAGGGAATACGGCATTTGTCAGGCCAATCATTCCTTTTAATACAATGGTAAAATCAGTTCTTTGCTGTTCCGAAACAGCACCCAGGGCAACCGTACGCGTAATATCGGTGGTTCCCTGCAAATACTGTCCTCCCGAATCGAAAAGTAAAATTCCGTCGGCTTCAACCGGAAAAGCATCATCGGGTCCAACAATTAAATGAACCATGGCGCCGTGGCTTTTGTAACCCACAATGGGAGGAAAACTTTCTCCTTTAAAATCAGCCTGCTTTGCCCTGAATTCTTTCAGTTTTACACCAATGTTGTATTCCGATATAGTTTCTTTACCAATGTGATTTTTTAACCAGTAATGAAATTCAACCAAAGCCACCCCGTCTTTTTTCATGGCTTCTTTAAAACCGGCAATTTCAGTTTCATTTTTTCTGGATTTCAGCAACGAAACCAACGAAGTGCTTTCAATCAACTCGTTGTTTTGAATTAACGCGCTGTAAGCAGCATAATTTAAAGTAGCTGGATCAACCAAAATTTTCTTTCCCGAGACTCCGGATAGGAAATCATAAAACTGAGCGTACGGCAATAAGGTCACGCCGTCTTTTTCGAGTATAGATTTTAAGCCTGCCTCAATTTTCGAACTTTCGACAAACAGGTAACTATCGTTTTTACCAATACAGGCAAAACCATTAAAAACCGGGTTGTAACTTATGTCGTTTCCGCGCAGATTGTACAACCATGCCAGTTCGTCGAGCATGGAAACCACCTGGTAATCGGCTCCTGACTTTTGAAGATCGGCAGCAATATTTTCTTGTTTTTCTTTTCGTGAAACTCCGGAATATTCAAGGCCCAGTTCAAACACTTTTTCTGCCGAATCCAAAGGACGGTCAGACCATATATTGTCGAGCAGATCGGGCGTTTCAACGGTTTCTATTTCATATTTTGCCAGTGTATTTTCAAAACTTTTAAATCCGGCAACCGAAACGGTTTGGGCATCCATTCCAACGCGGCTTCCGGCTTTCAATTTTTTGCCTAGCCACATTTCAGGCGAAACAGCATCCGGAATGCGCAATTTCATCATTTGAATACCTGTACCTTCCAATTGTTCGGCAGCCTGCAAAAAATAACGTGAGTCGGTCCACAAAGCAGCTTCGTCTTTTGTAACTACCACCATTCCGTACGATCCGGTAAAGCCGGAGATAAACATGCGGGTTTGCCACCTCGCCGGCAAATACTCGCTCGAATGCGGATCGGTTCCGGAAATGTACCAGGCATCAATATTTAATTTGTGCATTTCGGCACGCAAAGCTGAAAGACGATTTGATATTGTATTTTTAATCATTATTCGATTTTTAGATTACCGGATTTTTGGATTGCCGGATTTTTTCAAAAAAGTGTTTTACAAATTGTTTGATCGAAGGTGCAGGAATATCATCGTAATCCAGTTCCGCTTCCGAGTAAAACCGATACCCCAAAATATCGTCCATTGGCTTTAAATTCTCAAGTGATTCTGCTTTTACTTCAAAAGCCATGTCCAATGTAAAAACGGTAAATTCAGAAAAAACATACTCATTTGGCGCTGATCCCAGGTACTTCATCGATTTAACTTCTAAACCCAGTTCCTCCGACAATTCACGCGCCACAGCCTGCTCTGCCGATTCCAAAGGATCGATAAATCCACCCGGCAAATCCAGCTTTCCATAGTTGGGCTCAACACCACGGGTAACCAACATTAACTGACCTTTTTCATTTGTTACCAATGCAGCAACGGCAGCAGCCGAATTAATAAAATAATGAAAGCCACAGCTGTTACATTTTAACGACCGTTCACCCGATGCTTTAAAATCAGACGAGCCGCATTTGGGACAATAATTTAAAACTTTTAAAGGATGAGTGTTACTCATTTATTCAACAATTTTTCTTGCTTTCAGCCAGGTATAAAAAAGTTCGGGCCACTGGTCAGCAGGTATATCATTTTTGCGAATTCCAAATCCATGGCCACCTTGCTGAAAAATATGCATTTCGGCAGGCACATCGTATCGTTTTAAGGCCGAATAAAATTCAATTGAATTACGCGGAGGAACAGATTTATCATCGTCGGCCAAAATCAGAAAGGTTGGAGGTGTTTGTTCATTTACATTCCATTCGTTCGAATATTTCCGGATCAGAGTTTTATCATGTCCTTCGCCAATCAGATTTGTACGCGAGCCCATGTGGCCAAATTCTTCGTCCATTGAAATAACCGGATAAAGCAAGAGCATAAAATCGGGTCGGCAACTTTGCTGCTCAACCGGATCGGAATTTTCCTTGTCACCAGCATCAAATACAGTTCCGGCAGTGGAAGCCAAATGTCCTCCGGCAGAAGAACCTGCAATTCCAATTTTATCGGGATTTATCCCCCACTCTTTTGCGTTGTTTCGAACGGTACGAATTGTACGCCGTGCATCGCACGATGGAATCTCATGATGCGAATAAGGCAACCTGTATTTCAGAACAATTCCTGCAATTCCCTTTTCCTGAAGAAATGTGGCGATGTCGTGTCCTTCATGGTCCATAGCTTCAATCATATAACCACCACCCGGACAAATTACAACTGCTGCTCCGGTATTTTTCTCCTTTTCAGGCAAGTACACATACATTTCGGCTTCCGAAACATTCCGTACACGAATGCCATCGTACTTCTCCTCCGGCTCTGTCATTCCGTTATCATTGGGTGCACCGTCAGGCCATACTTTTAATACTTTGGTTTGTGCCATCAGGCTTGTAGAAATAAACATCAGAATAATTAGTAATTGTAGGTTTTTCATTTTATTTGATTTTTTAGAATCTAAGTGAAAGATCGGATCTGTATTCATACTATAATATACAGATCCGATCTATAATTATTAGGTCTTCACTTATTTTGTTTTTGCGCCAACAAAATAATGCTCCTTCTCTGCAAAAAGAATATTAAAGGTGGTTAATGAACCGTACGATCGTGTTATGTACTGCTGAATATTAACTTTTTCTTCGTCGCTTAACGATGAGCTACTGTTGATGTTTTGCTCAAGCACACGCAAACGGTCGCGCAACATTACAATTTTATGGAAGAAAGTTTCAATCGGAATTTCTTTGGGTTTTAAATCCGGATTAGCAGGTTGTAAAAGCATTGTTCCACCTTCCCACTTCTCACCCAAAGGAACTACTTCGTTTAATGCACCGTATTTATCCAGTACATAACTCATCACTTTTTCGATCTCTTTCAGAGAAAGACTGTTTTTAGGTGCATCTGTATTCGCCTCAAGAACAGTTAAATCGGTGTTTCTTTTTGTAATCTCTATTTTTCCGCCTCGTTCAAAAAAAATCTCGTAGGCAGTCAGGTTATTTTTACTTACAATTCCTTCTCCGTAACGCGGATGATCAACGCGTGTACCAACTGTCAATTCTTCCATATTTCTTTTAAATTTTTCAAAACCGTTAAAAGTAAAATTTTTCTTTCAGAATTGCTTTAGCTCGCCTCAAATAAATTTTCTAAAAACACCCATTCCGCACATCACAACAATGGTTTACACAGAATATCCAAAAACAAAAAAGGCACGAATTCAAATTCATGCCTTTCTGTATTTTATTTTTATCTGCTTACTTTTTAAGCGAATGCAAACCACATTCTTTTCCAGAACCTTGTTCCCACCACCAACGTCCGGCACGAAAATCTTCGCCGGGCTGAATAGCACGTGTGCACGGCTGGCAGCCAATGCTCACAAATCCTTTATCGTGTAACACGTTATACGGAACATTGTACTCTTTCACATACGAAATAGTTTCTTCCAGGCTCCATTCCATCAAAGGATTGTATTTAATAATATTGTTGCCTTCATCCAATTCAAACTCCTGCATATCGCTTCGGTTATTCGATTGAGAAGCACGTAGTCCGGTAATCCAGATATCATTACCCTCCAAAGCACGTTTTAAAGGAATTACTTTCCGTATAAAACAACATTCTTTGCGGTTTTCCAACGAATCGTAAAAACTAAACGGGCCCTTTTTATCCAGCAATTCTTCCACTTTATCGGTTGGAGGAAAATAAGCTTTAATCGGTTTCTTGTAACGCTCAAGCGTACTACGATATACTTTGTAAGTCTCAGGAAAAATACGTCCGGTATCTAAAGTTACTACTTTAATATCCAGGTCGTTTTTAAAAATTACATCGGTAATTACCTGATCTTCGTATCCAAAACTGGTAGTAAAAACTACTTTTTCGGGATGCTGCTCAACCATGTATTGCAATTTTTCAACAATTGTTTTTTCGCTTAACTCTTTGTTGTATTTTTCGGTAAGTTGTTGTAGTTGCATAACTTTTAAATTGCATTAAACTTGTTCAACGGTAAACTGTAACTGCGACTGCGACTGTTTACTTTCTTCTATTCTACATGTAACACCAGTCCTTTTAAATACTCACTTTCGGGGTGATAAATATTTACAGGATGATCGGTTGGCTGGCTCATCTGGTGCAATATACGCACTTTACGACCTGATATTGCAGCAGCCGAAAACACAGCTTCGCGGAAGCGCTCTTTCGAAACCACCTGCGAACACGAAAAAGTGAATAAAATTCCACCCTTTCTGATTTGCTCGAAAGCACGTGTATTTATTCGTTTATAACCTTTTAGTGCTTGTGGCAAGGTATTTCGGTGTTTTGCAAATGCCGGCGGATCAAGTATAATTAAATCGTATTTATCCTGTATTTCTTTTAAATATTCAAAACCGTCAATTACAGTCGACTTGTGTCGTTCATCGCCCGGGAAATTCAATTCCACATTTTCGTCGGTTAAATCGATTGCTTTTGCCGAAGCATCAACCGAATGAACCGATTTTGCTCCACCTTTCATTGCATAAAACGAAAAGCCTCCGGTGTAACAGAACATATTCAGCACGTCGCGGTCTTTTGCGTACTGTTGTACCAACATCCGGTTTTCGCGCTGGTCGACAAAAAAACCTGTTTTCTGGCCTTGTTCCCAGTCAACTTTAAATTTCAAACCGTATTCCAGCACTTCGTTTTCCGAATCTTCGCCAAACAGGTAACCATCTTCCGATTGAATATCGGCTTTAAAAGGAAGTGTTTTTTCGCTTTTATTGTAAACGGCTTTTAGTTTATCTCCCATCACTTCGCGCATGGCTTTTACCAGTTCTTCGCGAATTTGAAACATCCCGATGGAGTGCATTTGCATCACCGCAGTTCCGTTGTAAAAATCAACCACCAATCCCGGCATTCCATCCCCTTCGGCATGAATCAAACGATAAACATTGGTCTCCGTATTTTCAGTAAATCCCAGTGATTTTCGCAAATTCCAGGCACTTTCAATTTTACTTTTCCAGAAATCATAATCCGGAACAACTTCTTCGAACGAAACAATTCGAATGGCAATTGATCCCACCTGGTAATGTCCAATACCAAGAAACTCATCGTGGTTTGAATACACCGTCACCAAATCTCCTTCGGCAGGAGTTCCGTACATTTTTTTGATTGCACCCGAGAAAACCCAGGGATGAAAACGTTTTGGAGATTGATCTTTCCCCGATTTCAATACAACCTTTACAAAATCAGACATCATAACTTATTCTTTGAAAACTTTCGAAAATTTCGAGCGAAGCCCAGGCATCTGTGGCTGCATATCGTTGTTGTGCTTCAGTTAAACTATCGGCTTCCCAGTTGGTCAGTTGTTGCCCTTTCGAAATTCGGAATCCACAGGCAATGGCCGCCAGTTTTTTCAAACTGAAATTCTGAATTCCCATGTCTTTGGCTTCATCCTGCAATTCAACAAATCCGGCCGGTTTAAATTTTTTAAATTCCTGTAAACCTTTAATGTCGTCGCGAATGGCAACTCCCGGTTTTTTTATGTTTTCGTCCGATAAAAGAGCAATAATTTCGCGTGGTAAACCAATGCGGTTTATGCGAAATAAAAAAGCACGGTCTTTTGTCGACAACTGCAACAAAGCAACCTTATTTACAACTCCTTTTTTAAACGACGGTTTTGTTTCTGTATCGAATCCAATACTTTCCTGACCGCTAAGTTCCTGTACTGCCTGTTTTACCTGAAAGGGCGAATCAACCATTACAATCTCGCCTTCGAACCACCGTAATGGCATTTGAGTTAAATCTTCGTTTGAAATACTTTCTTTAAACATTTACATCTCCTCCTCATTTGTTCCCCAAAAATTATCCAACCATTTTGGGTTACCACTTCCGGGCACAACATCATCGTCTGTGCTGGTTTCGCCTGAAAGATCAGCATTACTGAATAATAGCATATGAACTGCGCGTAATACATTTAAAAGCTGCTGCCCCCAAAATTCCTCAAAATGAAAAATACATTCCGACAGCGAATCATGCATCACATCCTCGTTACCAATACTATAAGCAGTAATAAAATCTTTCAAATCCTGATAAACATCCAGCAAATTTTCCGAAATACTGGCCCTAACCGTTTCTTCTCCAAACTGAATATTCGGATCGAAAACTTCATAAAAGCTATCGTTTTCGCCCAACAGCTGCAACCATTTTTGGTGCAACATATTGTAATCCAGCTCCGAGATAAATTTCTCCAGTTCATCATCCATAATTCGATCGAATTTTGGTAGAACTGCAATTTTCAGATACAGAAGTGGCATTAGCTTTTGTAATCTTTTCAGATTATCCTCAGCTGAAAAATGTGCTACGTTCTCCATTGTAGAGCAAAATTCATTAGCAACTGTAACAAACTCCACAACATTTTTTGAATATACAATTTGATTTGTACCTGAATCACTCATTTTGTCCCTGAATAAAAAACTCGTGCAAAAGTAGTAATTTTTTTAGACGGAAGCCTGAAGACGAAAGATTGATAAAATGTGAAACTGTGAAATGTTAGAAGATGGATGGAGATTGCAGGGATTGAGGAGGATTGATGTTTGAAAGATCCAATCCTGATTTTCAAGATCATTGGTGTATGGTTAAATTTAGGAGATAGCTTCCCGCTTCGATCCTCGCGGTTCGAAATGACTGGCTAATGTGTATCCCCCCTCTCATATTTTCAAACACTCCGTTCTGATGCCGTCGCGAAGATCCACCCAAAATTTTGCGCAAAATGAGAAAATGAAAGAGATGCTGAAACAAGTTCAGCATGACGCTTCAGGGAAACTTCAGTGTAAGTTAAGAACGTCACTCTGTCAGTCAACCGACGATCTGGGTCTAAAAGAATAATCTGTCATTGGCAACGTAACGAAGTAATCTGTTTTAGAACTGTGTTTTAACCGGGCAGTAATGATTCAAACTAAAAAGGATGTGTCTTTTGTCTTCAGCGATGATTGCTAATAATTTGGTGTTTTTTATCAATCTTATTCAATCTATTTTCAATCTTTATAAATCAAAAAAACTGTGACTGTAACTGTGACTGTGACTGTAACTGCCTACTTCGCATTCCACTCCAGGTTATTATCCACCCGGTAAATGATCTTTTTATTGTCGAGCAACCATTTAATTACCTGCCGCATTTTTTGCTGATCGCCTTCTAATTTAATTAGTAATTTTTCGTAAGAGCACGGCACTTCAATAATTTTCCTCACTCGTTTACTAATTGTTTCAAACTCAAAATCAGTCATTTGAAGCGACTCTTTTGCTTTGCACACATCACAAGTACCACACGGAGGCGCATCGGTTTCGCCAAAGTAAGCCAACAACATTTGGCTCCTGCATTTCAAAGTACTTGACGCATATTCAATTACCGATTCAATTCGTGCAGTGTAATCTTTTTTCCGCACATCGTAATTCTCTTTCGATATTTTTAAACGTTCAATGGTAACTCGTTCTTTACTAAAATAAACAAAAGGCGTGCGGTTTTTGGGCACATAATCCACCACATTCGATTGCCGCAAATGTTTTAAATAGTTGTACACTTGCTCGTGGTTTAAACCCGAACGTTTTCCCAGTAATTCTTCATCGATGGTAACGTAACCCGTAAACAGCCCTGTATACGAACGCAAAAGCAATTTTATAAAATCATCGAGTTTGGCGTTTGCCACCTGAAACTTATACAACTCTTCACGCGAAACGGTAAAATAAATCCGCGACGGGCTATCCACTTCTTCAGTAAATTCAACATAACCTTCGCGTTGTAATATTTTAAGACTATTGTAAACCATTGCCTGCTGAAATTTGTAAGCCTGCGAAAATCCCTGCAAACTAAACTCCAGCACCTTCCCTTTTCCGTAGCCAACGGCTATTTGAAAATAGTTGCACAGAGCATCATAAATCCGTTTTATGTTCGAAACCTCAGGAAATGCAACTGAAATGTGTTTTTTCAGTTTTGTTTTATCGCTGTTGTTAAAAAGAAGCACGGCTGCTGCTTTTTTCCCGTCGCGGCCTGCCCTGCCCGCTTCCTGGTAATAGGCTTCCAGCGAATCGGGCGAATCAATGTGAATAACAAACCGTACATCAGGTTTGTCAATCCCCATTCCAAATGCGTTGGTGGCCACAATCACACGTGTCTGTCCGCTCAACCAGCTGTCCTGGCGTGTGCTACGTATCAAATTACTTAATCCGGCGTGGTAATAATTGGCCGAAATTCCATTTTTTCGTAATTCATCCGATACTTCGCGGGTAGCTTTTCGGTTGCGCACATAAATCACACCCGAGCCTTTTACTTTCTGAATGGTATCAATTAAGTACGAAAACTTATTCTCCACATTTCGAACCAGGTAATTCAAATTTTCGCGGAAAAACGACATCTGTATCAGGTTCTTCTTTTTAAATCCGAGTATATCCTGAATATCGTCGGCCACTTTTGGAGTTGCAGTTGCTGTTAAAGCCAGCACCCTCACGTCTTTCAAAATTGTTCGTGCCTGAACGATGTTTAGGTAACTCGGTCGGAAATCGTAGCCCCACTGCGAAATACAATGCGCTTCGTCGATAGTGAGCAGATTCACATTCATTTGCGCTAAACGCTCCAGAAAACGCTCAGAGTTTAAACGTTCGGGCGATACATACAAAAATTTGTACTCGCCCCACACCGCATTGTCAAGCGTTAGCTTTATCTCTCGGCCCGTCATTCCGCTATGAACTGCCAGTGCTTTAATTCCTTTTTTATTCAGGCTTTCCACCTGGTCTTTCATTAAGGCAATTAAGGGAGTAACAACAATACAAATACCCGGTTTTGATAAGGAATACACCTGAAATGTAATGGATTTTCCACCTCCTGTTGGCATTAAACCAAGCGTATCATTACCGGCAGCCACCGACTCGATAATATCGAGTTGCAGCGGACGGAAATCGGGGTAGCCCCAATACTTAACCAACAGTTGTTTGTAATCTTCCATTAATACAAATTAAGAAATCATTTTATGCTTTAACAATTTTTATTGTTCTAAAACGCTGTAAGCCCAAATTATTCTATAGTAGTCCGCTATTTTTTTGTAGTTTTGCGGCTTATAAAACACTAAAAAAACAAGCATGTCGTTTCTGGAAGACAAAATTCAATTTGAGGGTTTAACCTTCGACGATGTCCTTTTAATACCTTCATATTCAGAACTCTTGCCACGCGAGGTTGATCTCTCATCAAAATTCACACGTAATATTATTATTAATACTCCTATTTTATCGGCTGCCATGGATACGGTAACCGAAAATAAAATGGCCATTGCAATTGCACGCGAAGGCGGCATTGGCGTACTTCATAAAAACATGGGGATTTTGGAACAGGCACACCAGGTGACTACGGTAAAACGTGCGGAAAATGGGATGATCTACGATCCGATTACCATTACTCCCGACAAAAAAGTGAAAGATGCGCTTGAATTGATGTCGAAATATAAAATTGGAGGAATTCCTGTTGTTGACGAAAATGGTTTTTTGGTAGGAATTGTTACCAACCGCGATCTTCGTTTCGAAAAAAATATGAGACGTCCGATTTCGGAAGTGATGACCAAAGACAACCTGGTTTCTACCAAAGAATCGACCAACCTCGAAAAAGCAGCAGACATACTTCAGCATTATAAAATTGAAAAATTACCTGTAGTTGACAATAACAATAAACTTATTGGACTTGTAACCTACAAAGACATTACCAAGGCAAAAGATAAACCACTGGCCTGTAAAGATGAAAAAGGCCGCCTGCGTGTTGCTGCCGGAGTTGGAATTGCCGGCGACACCATGGACAGAGTGGATGAGTTGATTAAGGCTCAGGCCGATGCATTGGTGATCGACACTGCTCACGGCCACACCCGTGGAGTAATTGAAGTGCTAAAAAAAATTAAAGCTAAATATCCTGAAAAAGATGTGGTTGCCGGAAACATTGGAACCGCAGAAGCCGCTATCGCACTGGTAAAAGCTGGTGCCGATGCTGTAAAGGTTGGAATTGGTCCTGGGTCGATATGTACAACCCGCGTTATTGCCGGAGTAGGTATTCCGCAACTTTCGGCCATTTATAATGTTTCAAAAGCAATTAAAGGTTCCGGAGTTCCGGTTATCGGCGATGGCGGAATTCGTTATTCTGGCGACATAGTAAAAGGTTTGGCTGCAGGAGCCGATTCAATAATGGCAGGTGGTTTGTTTGCCGGTGTTGAAGAATCGCCCGGTGAAACCATTTTGTACCAGGGACGAAAATTTAAATCGTATCGCGGAATGGGATCGGTTGAGGCCATGCAAAAAGGATCGAAAGACCGCTATTTTCAGGATATGGAAGAAGATATTAAAAAGCTTGTACCCGAAGGAATTGCCGCTCGTGTACCCTACAAAGGTTCGTTGTACGAAGTACTTTACCAGCTTATTGGAGGTTTACGCGCAGGAATGGGGTATTGCGGGGCAAAAAACATAGAAGCTTTGCAACAAGCAAAATTTACACGTATATCCAATGCCGGTGTTCAGGAAAGCCATCCGCACGATGTTAGTATAACTCGCGAGGCGCCAAACTACAGCAGCAGACAATAATGTGGTGAACACTATCAATTAAAAACGATTTAATGAATAGTAGAAAAAAGTGCTATTCGAAAAAATGTAGGATTAGAACAAAACAAATGATTAAAATGAATCGGATTATATATTCGCTTATACTTTTTATTGCCTTCGCATTTCAAATACACGCCCAAACCGATGATGTTATTGTTAGTATCGACAATCAACAAATTGACGCGCAGGAATTTGAACACATTTACAAAAAGAACAATTCGAACCTGTACAACGAAACAGAAAAAAAGACACCAAAAGAATACCTCGATCTTTTTATCGATTTCAAATTAAAGGTAGTTGAGGCAGAAAATCTTAAAATGGATACCAGCCAGGCTTTTATCAATGAACTGGCCGGATACAGAAAAGAAATTGCAGCTCCTTATTTAACCGATGTAAAATTCGACGACCAACTGGTGCATGAAATCTACCGACGGATGACACACGAAGTAAGTGCCAGCCATATTTTACTCAGCCTCGACCAAAAGGCATCACCCGGAAAAGAGAAAGAAGTACTTGACCGCCTAAAGGCAATTAAGGAAGAAATAAGAAACGGAAAAGATTTTGGTGAAGCAGCCGCTGAGCATTCACAAGATCCATCGGCCGTAAACAACAAGGGAAAGCTGGGTTATTTTTCAGCATTTATGATGGTAGCACCTTTTGAAGATGCTGCGTTTTCAACTCCTGTTGGAGAAATCTCGGAGCCGGTGCGTACCTCGTTTGGCTACCACTTGATTCAGGTGCACGACATCCGCGAAAACAAGGGCGAAATTCAGGTGGCCCACATTATGAAAAATGTACCCAAAGATGCTACACCGGAAGTTAAAGCCAAAGCCAAAGCTGAAATTGACGCCATTTACAAGCTGCTTTTAAACGGGGCCGATTTTGCCGACATGGCTAAGAAAGAATCGCAGGACAAACGTTCGGCGGTGAAAGGCGGAGAAATGCCCTGGTTTGCAGCCGGCAGAATTGTTGCAGAGTTTTCGGATGCAGCTTTTGCGCTGAAAAATAGTGGCGATATTTCGGAACCTGTTGAAACTGCTTTTGGATATCACATTATAAAAAAGCTGAACGAAAGGCCGGTTGCGTCGTTTGAGGAATCGAAAGCAGAAATAGAAAACAAGATAAAAAGAGATCCGGAACGCAGAACTTCAAGCAAAAAAGCCTTTGTTGAGAAATTAAAAGAGGAATATAATTTCAGCGAAAATTCGGAGGCAAAAAACAGTCTGGCCGGAAAAAACATTCAGGACGAACAAGCCATTCCGGAGCTTTCACTTTTTAGCATCGACAATAAAACCTATGGTACAAGTGAGCTAAGCAAATACCTTCAGGAAAAAAAGATTTCAAAAGGCGCTTATCTTTCGGTTTACGATATCTGGGTTGACGATGAAATTACAAAGCTGGAAGACTCAAAACTGGAGACGAAATACCCGGAATTCCGCTATTTAATGAATGAGTACCACGACGGGATTTTATTGTTTGCCATTTCGCAGGATAAAATCTGGAACTTTGCTTCGGAAGATTCAACCGGGTTAGAAGCTTTTTATCAGAAAAATAAAAACAAATTTCATTGGGGCGAACGTTTTAAAGGTACTATTATAACCTGCGAAAGCGCTGAAGTTAGAGAACAAGCCGAAAACATGTTTGCCGAAGAAATGACCATTGAAGAAATTGCAGACCAGTTAAATACCGAAAAGGAAGTGATTACTTTTGAAAACGGTGCCTGGGAAGAAGGCCGCAATCACATTGTTGATTATTATGTTTGGAACGGCAGCGAGCCAAAAGATTTCGACAGTGCCACTACCTTTATCAGGGGCGACAAAATACTTCCGTCGCAAAAGTTACTTGACGAGGCCCGCGGTTTGTACATTTCGGAATACCAGAACTACCTGGAAGAAAACTGGATTAAAGAATTACGCAGTAAATACAAAGTCAAAATCAATAAAAAACTATTAAAATCGATTGATGCCATTTAAGCATTTTCTAAAATATGGATTAATTGTAGCCGCCCTCCTTGTTTTGGGTAGTTGCGTTTCGGAAACAAATGATACTCCTGTGGCCAAAGTTGGCGACAAGGTACTCTACGAATCCGCTATTTTGGAAATACTTCCTAAAAACAGCAGCAAAGAGGACAGCATTTTATTGGTAAACGACTACATTAACAAATGGGTAAAACAACAGTTGCTGATTCAAAAGGCAGATGAAAACCTTAGTCCGGAACAAAAAAATGTGGATGCGGAATTGTTGGCGTACCGAAACTCGCTGATTATATACAAATACAAAAACGAATTGATAAAACAGCGTCTCGACACGGTGGTTTCTGCATCTGAAATTGAAAACTATTACAACGCCCACAACTCCGATTTTAATTTAAATCGGTGCATTGTAAAAGCCATATTTCTGAAAATACCTGAGGATTTGGCGAACCCCGATTTAGTTAAAGCGTTGGTGGAAGACACTTCGGAGGAAGGACTGGCCGAACTTCGTGAATACGGAAGTCGTTACGCAAAAACGGTAGAAATATCAACCGATAACTGGATCGACTTTCAGGTTTTACAAAAAAACTTCCCTGTTGAAGTGGAGAGTCCGGAACAGTTTCTGCGCCGGAATACCTTAAAAGAAATGAATGATTCAAAATATTATTATCTTGTCAGCATTCAGGATTATAAGTTAACAAACGACCTGGCTCCAATTGAATTTGTGGAAAACAACATAAAAAATTTAATTTTGAACCAGCGGAAAATTAAGTTCTTAAAAGACATTGAAGAAAACATTTATACAGAAGGAATACGACAAAACAAGTTTAGAATATATAACAAGGAAACAAATGAAAATTAATATGAATAGATTACCGGGACTACTTTTAATTCTGCTTTTTGTAAGTGGCGGAGTAAAAGCTCAAGATAAAGTTATCGACCAGATTGTGGCAATTGTTGGAGGAAACATTATCCTGAAATCGGACATTGAAAACATGCACATGAACCAACAAGCGCAGGGAATTACATCTGACGGTGACATGAAATGCGAAATTCTGGAAGACTTTTTAATCAACAAATTATTGGTTGCCGAAGCCGAACAAGACACTTTAATTACAGTAACTCCAAACCAGATTAACCAGCAAATGGACGGACAGTTGCAAATGTACATGTCGCATTTTGGAACCGAAAAAGCCGTTGAAGCATACTTTAAAAAGCCTATCGCTTTGATAAAATCCGATATGCAGGAAGCCATCAGAGAACAACTGTTGAGTCAGCAAATGAAATCTAAAATTGTTGAAAACGTTACGGTAACTCCTTCGGAAGTACGCTACAACTACCGCAGCTTAAAACCGGAAGAAGTACCAACCATTCCAACTCAATTTGAATACGCACAAATTACCATTCAGCCAACAGTTGAACTGGAAGAAGAAAACCGCGTAAAAGCAAAGTTACGTGACATAAAAAAACGTGTTGAAAACGGTTCCAGTTTTGCGGCAATGGCTGTAATCTATTCCGAAGGTCCATCGGCAAAAGATGGTGGTGTAATTGGTTATTCTGGACGTGCGCAACTCGACCCCGCTTACGCATCGGCAGCCTTTAACTTAAAAGGCGACAAAGTATCGAACGTGGTAAAAAGTGCTTTTGGATATCACATTATTCAGTTGGTTGATAAACAGGGATCGAAAGTAAACACCCGCCATATTTTAATGAAACCAAAAGTATCGGTTGAAGCCAAAGAAGAAGCGTTTAACCGTTTGGATAGTCTGGCCAACCTGATTCGTAAAGACGAAATTGAATTCGAACAGGCAGCCATGATGTTCTCGTTTGATAAAAACACAAGAAACAACGGTGGTATAACCATTAATCCCAATACCATGTCGTCGAAATTTTCGATTGAAGAGCTGGATGGCGATGTGAGTAAGATTTTGGCCGACATGAATTTAAATGAGATTTCGAAACCATTCGAAACCATTGATATGGAAAACCAGCAACAGATATATAAAATTGTGATGCTTACCAATAAAATTGAAGCACACAAAGCCGACCTGCAAAACGATTACCAAACGCTGGCCGAAATGTATCTGACAAAAAAGAAAGAAGAAACCTTACAGAAATGGATCGCTGAACGTCAGTCGCAAACTTACATTCGCATTGACAATACTTACGCCAACTGTAACTTTAATTTCGACCACTGGATTAAATAATTAGCAAAACGCCCCATGGAATATAAAAACGACGTTGAAGCGCTTGACGCCCTGCGCGCGAAATTTGAAGAATTAAAAAAAGAAATTACCAAAGTTATTTACGGTCAGGATGAAGTCGTGACCCAGGTGTTGATTTCGCTTTTTAGCCGTGGCCATGTTTTATTAATTGGTGTTCCGGGTTTGGCAAAAACACTGTTGGTAACTACCATTGCAAAAACACTGGGTTTAAAATACAACCGCATTCAGTTTACACCCGATTTAATGCCTTCGGACATAATTGGGACCGAAATTCTGGACAAGGAACGTCAGTTTAAATTTATAAAAGGGCCTTTGTTCTCGAATATAATTCTGGCCGACGAAATTAACCGAACACCACCTAAAACGCAGTCGGCTTTGCTTGAAGCCATGCAGGAACGTTCGGTAACTGCCGCCGGGCAACATTTCGATCTCGACCGCCCGTTTTTTGTATTGGCTACACAAAACCCGATTGAGCAAGAAGGTACCTACCCACTGCCCGAGGCGCAACTCGACCGTTTTATGTTCTCGGTGTGGTTAGATTATCCAAAACTTGCCGACGAGTTAACGATTGTAAAAAATACAACAACAACGCAGAACATCGAATTAAAACCGATTATCTCGGGGAAAGAAATTATAGAATTCCAGAATTTAATTCTTAAAATTCCGGTTAACGATAACGTATTAAAGTATGCGGTAAATCTGGCGGCCAAAACACGTCCGGGAAAAGAAAACGCAGCAGAAGTGGCAAACCAGTACCTAAAATGGGGAGCCGGGCCGCGTGCATCGCAGTACCTGGTTCTTGGAGCAAAAACCCATGCTGCTCTTCACGGAAAATATTCGCCCGACATTGAAGATGTACAGGCGATAGCGCCGTCAATTTTGCGTCACCGTATTATTAAAAACTACAAGGCTGAAGCCGAAAATAAAACCATCGAAGAAATCATCGATAAACTGCTTTAATGCATTCTTTTGTGTATAAAATAAAATCCTTATCAAACTCTCAGTTTCGGTTTACGCTTGTACTATTTCTATCGATTCTTGCTTTTAGTGCCGTATCGCAGGAAAAGAAAAAAGTAGAAATTATTCAGGCAGGATCGTTGCAGGAAAACGCATCCATTGCCAATGCACAGCGTTTAATCGACAGTGTAATAATAAAGCACAACGATATTTTGATGTATTGCGACAGTGCATACACATACAATGGAACCAACCGCGTTGATGCATTTGGACACGTGCACATAAACCAGGGCGACACGCTTCATTTGTATGCTAAAAAGGCATTTTACGATGGCGATAACAATTTTGCACAAGCCATTCACAATGTTATTCTTAAAAACAAAGACATAACACTTACCACCGACACGCTGGATTACGATATTGAGCAGCGAATTGGTTACTACGACTGTAAAGGAACGATTGTGGATAGCACAAATACCTTAACGAGCCAGATAGGAAAATACTACTTAAACGACGATGTTATTCATTTTACCGACAGTGTAAAAGGCTTCGATAAAAATTATACACTTTCCAGCGACGACATCCGATACAACACCACAACCGAGGTCATTTATCTCGATGGGCCAACCACCATTCAGGATTCGACAAATACCTTGTATGCCGAAGACGGCTGGTACAACACCCAAACCGGAGAAGCCAATCTATCGGTTAATCCGAAAGTGTACAATGACACGCAGCTACTTACTGCAAACGATATCAGCTACAACAAAGAAAATGGCGATGGAATGGCAACCGGTGCTGTGCACATGGAAGATTACGAAAACCGAACCATTGTAGAAGGAAACAAAGTCATTTTTAATGAATTAACAGAAATTGCCACAGCTACCGACTCTGCGGTTTTTATTGTGTACAACGATGCCGACAGTTTGTATTTACATGCCGATACCCTGCGTACACTACCCGACACCATTGAAGGAGCCAACGTGGTTAAGGCATTTTACGGCGTTCGCTTTTTCAGAAACGACATCCAGGGCGTTTGCGACTCTTTGATTTATTTCTCGAAAGACTCGCTGGTTCAGTTGCACAGTAATCCGGTAATCTGGTCGGAGAACCACCAGTTAAATGCCGATTACATTGAACTGCGGCAATTCAGTAATTCGCCCGATGAAATGCATCTGAAAAAGAACAGCTTTATCATTTCAAAAATGGATTCGGCACGTTTCGACCAGATAAAAGGGAAAGACATGATTGGTTTTGTAATTAATGGCAAGCTCAACAATGTGGATGTGGACGGAAACGGGCAAACCCTTTATTATGCTCGCGACAAAGAAGCTATAATTGGATTGAACCATGCCGAAAGCAGCAAAATTGCCATTCGTTTTAAAGAGGGCCAGATTCATAAAATTTCCTTTTTAACGCAACCCGAAGGAGAACTAAAACCACTGGTTGACTTAACCGAAGCCGATAAAACACTTTCCGGTTTCGAGTGGAAAATAAAATTACGTCCTTTGTCAAAACACGATATTTTCAGATATCCTACAAAACAATCTGTTCAGCCGGAAGAGGAAGCGAAAGAAAAACCGGCAGCCAACAAGCGCTCAAAAGAATAGAGATTAGGGATGAATTGTTTGTGGTTTGAGTTCGATTCCCGAATGGTCGGATAGTCGGACTTTTGGATTGTTAGAGCAATTTGATACTGGATACTCGATGCTTGGTACTGGATACTTGATGCTTGACACTTGATGCTGGATACTGGATACTTGATACTGGATACTTGATACTGCATTCTTGATACTCGATACTTGATGCTTGATGCTTGATGCTTGATACTTGATGCTTGATGCTTGATGCTTTTCCAAAGTTACTCCAACGTTAAGGAAAATAGGAGTTTTCGGTATTATTCTAAAATTTTCGTACAAAAACCTCTTATTTATTTTCATTTTAAAATTATTTTTTCATATTTGCAGGAAATCGTAAGTAAATAATGAAAAACATCAACATATCTATTCTTAGCCTACTCATTGGTATTCTTCTTCTTACAAGACTGAATTGAGAGTGGTATGTTGAAAAACGATATAGGAAAAAATGAAAAGCCATTCTCATAATTGAGGGTGGCTTTTTTAGTACCCCCTATCTTATCTAACAACCACAAGCGATTGTTAGAACGATTGTTCCCCTATAAGAAGGGGGACAGTTGAGGCCGCAAGCTCCGTGTTACGAAGCAAGACCGAAACAGGGGGTAAATAGAAAAAGAAGAAATAATAACAATTGATAAATAAATTGACATGACAGACAGACTTTACATTTTCGACACAACGTTGAGGGACGGAGAACAGGTTCCGGGTTGTCAGTTGAACACGGTAGAAAAGATTGAAGTTGCCAGAGCATTGCAGGATTTGGGAGTGGATGTAATTGAAGCAGGATTTCCAATTTCAAGCCCCGGCGATTTTGAATCGGTAGTAGAGATCTCGAAAGCGGTAACATGGCCAACCATTTGTGCCTTAACCCGCGCAGTACAAAAAGATATTGATGTAGCCGCCGAATCACTCAAATACGCTAAAAAAGGTCGTATTCATACCGGTATCGGAACATCAGATTTTCACATTTACCACAAACTCAATTCAAATCCGGATGCCATTATTGAGCGTGGAGTTGAAGCTGTAAAATACGCAAAAAAATACGTTGAAGATGTGGAGTTTTATGCCGAAGATGCCGGGCGTACAGGAAACGAATACCTTGCCCGTGTAATTGAAGCGGTTATCAAAGCCGGTGCTACTGTGGTAAATATTCCTGACACAACAGGATATACCCTGCCCCACGAATTTGGTGCAAAAATTAAATACTTAATGGAGAATGTTCCAAATATCCATAAAGCCGTAATTTCTACACACTGCCACAACGATTTGGGTATGGCAACTGCCAACACCATTTCGGGTATTTTAAATGGCGCCCGCCAGGCCGAGGTTACCATTAACGGAATTGGCGAACGTGCCGGTAATACATCGCTGGAAGAAGTTGTAATGACTTTAAAAACACATTACAAAGCGTTGGGAATCGATACAGGCGTCAATACCAAAAAGATTTACGGTACAAGCCGTTTGGTTTCAACCTTAATGAACATGCCGGTACAACCTAACAAAGCAGTGGTTGGACGTAATGCATTTGCGCACTCATCGGGTATTCACCAGGACGGTGTTTTGAAAAACCGCGAGAATTATGAAATCATGGATCCAACCGATGTGGGTATTAACGAATCGGCTATTTTGTTAACTGCCCGTAGCGGACGTGCTGCATTAAAACACCGTTTGGAGTTGCTTGGATTTACACTTGACAAAGAAAAATTAGACAAAGTATACGAACAGTTCTTAAAACTGGCTGATAAGAAAAAAGACATCCGCGACGACGATATCGCTTTGTTGGTTGGAGATGCAACCCGCCAGGAACGCCGTATTAAACTGGATTATTTGCAGGTGGTTACCGGAAAAGATCTGAAACCAATGGCTTCGGTTCGATTAAATATTGCCGGCGAAATGTTTGATGCAACCACTTCAGGAAACGGACCGGTTGATGCAGCCATTAAAGCTGTAAAAGAAATCATTCACCGCCAGGTTGTAATCGAAGAGTTTTTGGTGCAAGCCATCACTCGTGGTAGCGACGACATTGGAAAAGTTCATATGCAGGTTGAATACGAAGATCAAATGTTCCATGGTTTTGGAGCACACACCGACATTATTACTGCATCGGTAGAAGCATTTTTAGATGCCATTAACAAATTACCGGTAGCAAACTAAGATTAGAGTTTAACGCTGTTGTTTCGACGAGCCAGGAGGAGAAATCTGTTACAAAAAGGAACAGATTTCTCTCCGTCAACTGACGGATCGAGATGACAAGAAGATTATAAATATGACAGCAAAAACATTATTTGATAAAATTTGGGATGCACACGTTGTAAAACAGGTTGAAGGCGGACCAAACGTATTATATATCGATCGTCACTTTATACATGAAGTAACAAGTCCGGTAGCCTTTTTAGGATTAAAAAACCGCGGGTTAAAAGTATTCCGTCCGGAAAAAACCACGGCTACTCCCGACCACAACGTTCCAACAATCGACCAGCACATGTCGATTAAAGATGAACTTTCGCGTCATCAGCTTGAAATGTTAAAGGCGAATTGTGCTGAACATGACATTACTCATCACGATTTGGGTTCTGAAGGACACGGCGTGGTTCACATTATTGGACCTGAAATGGGATTAACCCAGCCGGGAATGACCATCGTTTGTGGCGACAGTCACACTTCTACTCACGGTGCTTTTGGTGCCATTGCCTTTGGAATTGGTACCAGCGAAGTGGAAATGGTTTTGGCCAGCCAGTGTATTATGCAGCCAAAACCTAAAAAAATGAAAATTACCATAAATGGCGAATTGGGAAAAGGTGTTACTGCAAAAGACATTGCACTTTACATTATCTCAAAAATTTCTACCAGTGGTGGAACAGGTCATTTTATTGAATATGCAGGTTCGGCAATTACCAGTTTAACAATGGAAGGTCGTATGACCTTGTGTAACCTGAGTATTGAAAGTGGTGCCCGTGGAGGAATGATCGCCCCTGATGAAACTACAATCGATTATATTAAAGGCCGTCAGTTTGCACCAAAAGGTGATGACTGGGACAAAGCAGTTGCAACCTGGTCTGATCTAAAATCGGATGACGGAGCGGTATTTGATACAGAACTTACATTTGATGCAGCCGACATTGAGCCAATGATTACCTACGGAACAAATCCGGGTATGGGAATTGGCGTTTCGCAAACGATTCCAACTACAGAAGGAATGGAAGGCAGCGACAAAACAACCTACGAAAAATCGTTGCAATACATGGGATACCAGCAAGGTGAAGCCATGAAAGGCAAAACAATAGATTACGTTTTTCTGGGTAGCTGTACCAACGGTAGAATTGAAGATTTCAGAGAATTTGCAGCCTTTGTTAAAGGCAAGAAAAAAGCCGACAACGTTACTGCCTGGCTGGTTCCCGGATCGAAACAAGTGGAAAACCAGATTATAGCAGAAGGATTGGTTGAAATTCTGGAAGAAGCAGGGTTTAAATTACGTCAACCCGGATGTTCTGCATGTTTGGCCATGAATGACGATAAAATTCCGGAAGGTAAATATTCGGTTTCAACATCGAACAGAAACTTTGAAGGACGTCAGGGCCCCGGAGCAAGAACATTGCTGGCAAGCCCATTAACAGCAGCAGCAGCTGCGGTTAACGGCGTAATCAGCGATCCAAGAGAAATGTTATAAAAAAATATAACCACCTCCTTCCGACAAAGTCGGAGTACTCCACCTAAAAGGAGGAGAAATTTCCCCTCCATTAGGAGGGGTGTCCCGGAAATCCGGGACGGGGTGGTCGTCTTAATAAATAGTCAATAAAAAATATTCAATAAAATGGCATACGATAAATTCAATAAAATAACTTCTCCGGCAGTGCCGCTGCCCATCGAGAACGTAGATACCGACCAGATTATTCCGGCTCGCTTTTTAAAAGCTGTTGAACGTAAAGGCTTTGGCGACAACCTTTTTCGCGACTGGAGATATGAAAAAGATGGAAGTCCAAAAGCTGATTTTCCGTTAAATGATCCAACCTATTCAGGTAAAATTCTGGTGGGTGGAAAAAACTTTGGAAGTGGCTCGAGCCGCGAGCATGCTGCCTGGGCAATCTACGATTATGGATTCCGTGTGGTAGTTTCAAGTTTCTTTGCCGATATTTTTAAAGGTAATGCATTGAACAACGGACTCCTACCTGTTGTTGTTTCTCCTGAGTTCCTTCAAAAGATTTTTGCAGCAATTGAAAAGGATGCAAATACAACTTTTGATGTGGATATTGAGAAACAGACATTTACCATTTCAGCAACGGGCGAAACAACTGATTTTGAGATCAACCCGTATAAAAAACATTGTTTGCAAAACGGATTAGACGATATCGACTACCTGGTTGAAATGAAAGAAAAGATTGCAGAATTTGAAGTTGCATAACTTTTCGTTTAGCTGTCATTTCGAAGACGTAGGATGAGAAATCTCTCACATTGAAACAGATTTCTCAGTCGTACCTTCTTCGAAATGACAATAAAAAACAGACAGATAGAATTATGACAGGCAAAACAGTAGAAATTTCAGGCAAACGTCTGACCATAATGGATACAACACTTCGCGACGGGGAACAAACTTCGGGAGTTTCGTTTAGCGAAGGTGAAAAACTAAGTGTGGCAAAAGTATTGCTCGAAGATGTAAAAGTGGATCGAATTGAAATTGCTTCGGCGCGTGTATCGGAAGGTGAATTTAAGGGTACACAAAAAGTAATGCAATGGGCAGCGCAAAAAGGACATCTCGATAAAGTGGAGGTTCTGGGTTTTGTCGATGGAAAAATATCGCTTCAATGGATTGCCGATGCCGGTGGAAAAGTAATTAATTTACTTTGCAAAGGTTCGTACAAACATGTAACCGAGCAACTTCGTAAAACGCCGGAACAACATGTTGAAGACATCAAACAGGTAATCAACAATGCCACCGAAATGGGTATCAAGGTTAATGTTTACCTTGAAGACTGGTCGAATGGCATGCGTAATTCAAAAGACTATGTTCATTTTATGGTGGAAAACCTGAAAAATGAAAATGTAGAACGAATTATGCTCCCCGATACGCTCGGCATTTTAGATCCGGATGAGACCTATGATTTTTGCCTGGACATGATTGAAACGTTTCCGGATGTAGATTTCGATTTTCATGCACACAACGACTACGACCTTGCCATAGCCAATGTATTTCACGCCATTAAAGCTGGAATACGTTGTATTCACACTACTGTTAATGGCTTGGGCGAACGGGCAGGAAATGCACCGCTTTCGAGTGTTATTGCAACCATACAAGATCACCTGCATATGAAAACCAATGTTAACGAAGCACAGTTAAACAAGGTTTCCAAACTGGTTGAATCTTTTTCAGGCATTCGAATTCCAACCAATAAACCTTTAATTGGTGAATTTGTATTTACGCAATGTAGCGGAATTCACGCCGACGGTGACAGCAAAAACAACCTTTATTTTAACGAATTACTTCCTGAGCGTTTTGGAAGAACACGTCAATATGCACTGGGTAAAACTTCGGGAAAAGCAAACATCAAAAAAAATCTGGAGGACCTTGGAATTGAACTCGACAAAGAGTCGTTGAAAAAAGTAACCGACCGGATTATTGAATTAGCCGATCAAAAAGAAACCATTACAAGCGACGAGCTACCATATATTGTTGCCGATGTATTAGAAAATGATTTCTTTGAGCAAAAAGTAAGAGTAATTAACTACTCGGTTCACTACACCATGGGCTTGCGTCCGGTAGCCAGTGTTTCGCTAGAGATCGACAAAAAAATATATGAAGAATACAGCGACGGAGACGGACAATACAATGCTTTTGTAAATGCCTTACAAAAGATATACAAACGACTCAAAAAAACATTCCCTGTTTTAGTCGATTATGTGGTAACTATTCCTCCTGGCGGAAGCACAAATGCCTTGGTTGAAACGGTTATTACATGGCGTAACAACCACGAGTTTAAAACAAAAGGATTACATCCTGACCAAAATACGGCTGCCATTCTGGCCACGATCAGAATGCTGAACGTGATTGAAAACGAGTACCATACCGAAAAATTAAATAAAAACTAAAAATAGAAGCATAAGATAAAAACCAAAGTTCTTCTGAAACTTTGGACTATGGCTTCAGACAACTTCTTTAAAAAATGAAACTAAATATTGCATTACTTCCCGGCGACGGGATCGGACCTGAGATTGTTGATCAGGCAATGAAAGCGGTTAAAGCCGTAGCTACAAAATTCAACCACGAATTAGAATATACAGAAGGAATTACAGGTGCTTGTGCCATTGATGCGGTAGGCGATCCCTACCCTGAAACAACACACGAACTTTGTATGAAAGCCGATGCTGTTTTGTTTGGTGCCATTGGCGATCCAAAATTCGACAACAATCCAAAAGCAAAAGTTCGCCCCGAGCAAGGTTTGCTTGCCATGCGTAAAAAATTGGGATTGTATGCCAATATTCGTCCGGTTGAAACTTTCGAATCTTTGTTGCACAAGTCTCCGCTTCGTCGCGAGTTGGTTGAAGGTGCCGATTTTGTTTGTATCCGTGAATTAACCGGTGGAATGTATTTTGGCGACAAAGGACGCAAAGATGATGGCAACACGGCTTATGACACATGTATTTACACGCGCATGGAAGTGGAGCGTATCCTGAAGTTAGGTTATGAGTTTGCAGCAAAACGTAATAAAAAACTAACTGTGGTTGATAAAGCAAATGTTTTGGAAAGCTCGCGTTTATGGCGCGAAGTGGCCCAGGAAATGGCTCCGAATTATCCTGAAATAAAAACAGAATACATGTTTGTTGACAACGCAGCAATGCAAATTATTCAGTGGCCAAAAAACTTCGATGTTATGGTTACCGAAAACATGTTTGGTGATATTTTAACCGATGAAGCCAGTGTTATTACAGGTTCGCTTGGATTGCTTCCATCGGCATCAATGGGTATTCATACTTCGGTATTTGAGCCAATTCATGGTTCGTATCCGCAGGCTGCTGGTTTAAATATTGCAAACCCAATTGCAACCATTCTATCGGCGGCTATGATGTTTGAATACGCTTTTGATCTTAAAGAAGAAGGCCGTATCATTCGCGACGCTGTTGCTGCTTCAATGGCTGAAGGATTTGTTACTGAAGATATCGCTGAAGGTCCTGCACAATCAACCTCTGCTGTTGGCGACTGGATTGCTGACTGGATCTCAAAAAACTAGATCTACATTAAATAATAATAACAGAAGCCGTTCAATTAAAACTGAACGGCTTTTTTATTCTCCAAAGTCGACCTAGCATTCTGAGTTAAAGAGGCGTATATTTTAAACCAAATTTTTTGCTAATCTCTTAATACACCGACCAACTTCTCCTACACTGTTTACACCCCCCGTTTCAGAATTACTTACCAAAGCATACACAAATAGTCTAACCAATTGTGTCGCTGGTTTGGTCCTGAAAAATAGTAGAAAATTCAATTTTTCAACTCCTCCAAAACAAATGACACAAAATGGATTATTAACTTAAATTCAAAATTATATTTTACATAGTATAATAATTTCTATTCATTTTTTTGAATAAGTTATCTTTTCTGAACATCGCACCGAATAGGATTTTCTTCAGATTTTAAGATCAAATATTTCATTTCTCCCTTACTTCATATTGAACAATAAGTCGAAATTCTGTTAATCATAAAACTCATAAGGTATTGACTAATAGATAATAATGCCGTAAATTGTATATAAATGTAATGGTCCCAACTTCAAATAAGAAGTACTCTGAATTTCTAAACTGAATTTAATAAGTAAAAAAAAGATTCTTTCGTAAATTTTTAGATTCCACTAACAGTCACATTTAATCGTGGTTCTTTTTATAAACAATCTGTTTCAAAAAAACGACATAAAAATCTGAATATGGATTTCATTCTTTCGGATAAAGTAAAGCAGGCAATTAATATTTCACAATCAATTGCTAAAGAATACATGCACTCTGAATTCTCTCCTGCACACTTACTAAAAGCGCTCCTGCACAAAGAAATTGAATTGATCCCCTTGCTTGAGAACATGGGAAAGGATTTCTATTATATGGAAGAATGGGCAGAAGTTAGAATAGAAACCTACCCCAAAGCAAGTAAGGTTGTCGACCAGCCTACCGCCGATATCGACGTAAAAGCTGTTTTTAATGAAGCCGACAATGTGCGCTTAAAAATATCGGAAGATACAATTACACCTGTTTGTGTTTTGATTGCCCTTACCATTCCTGGCGTAGGTTTTTCGTACGAACAATTAAAAACGTTTAACTTGAATGAACAGGAGTTGCTAGAAAAAATTGTTGAGAATGCCGACATCGAAAATATAGTTGGAGGAAAACCCGAAACAGATACAACTCAACCGGGAGCTAAAAAGCAAAACGCCCTGTTAAAATATTGCCGCGAGTTGACAGGTCTTGCGCAACAAGGAAAGCTCGATCCTGTTGTTGGCCGCGATAAAGAAACCCGCATGATGTCTGAAATTCTGGGGCGTCGGTCAAAACCCAATGTCATAATAATTGGCGATCCCGGTGTTGGGAAAACCGCTTTGGTTAATGGCTTCGCTCAAAATATTATAGCTAACAAAGTTCCCGAAAACCTGAGTGAAACAAAAATATTTGAACTCGATTTCGGATCGTTAATCGCAGGAGCATCGTACAAAGGAGAAGTTGAAGATCGTTTAAAAAACATTATTAAAGAAATTGAACAGTTTGAAAAAGCCATTTTGTTCATCGACGAAATTCACATGCTTTTGGATAATCAAGCAGGCGCGGCAGGTGCTGCCAATCTGTTAAAACCCGAACTCGACAAAGGAAATCTAACAGTAATCGGAACTTCATCAATCGATAACTATACTAAATCCATTGAAGGAGACGATGCCTTTAAACGCAAGTTTGAACTTCTAAAGTTGGAAGAACCCAACCTTGAAGTCTGTAAAAGAATGTTGGAAGTAGTAATTCCTGTTTACGAAGAACACCACAAAATTAAAATTGATAAAGCAAATCAGGCGGAAGCCGTAAATCTCTCGAAACGTTATTTAAAAGAACGTTGTTTACCTGATGCCGCCATTGATTTAATCGACCGTTCGATGGCCGTTGTAAAAATGATGCAGGACACAACTGCCGGAGAAGTTGAGGCTTTAAAAGCGGAACTAAATACCTTAGCCCAAAATGATACCAATCTTTCTGAAGATGAACTGAGAACTGAGCTTTTGTGGTTTAATACACAACTAAAGGAACGAATAAGCCCGGTTGTTCTTATTAAACTTAACGACGATAAGGATGCCAGCAAAGTTGAAACAACAGCCGAAATAAAAGATATTCTGAATGATACGCTGGATAGTCTGGAGAAAATTTCAAAGGAAAAAACCGATTCGCTTGATAAATCCGATTTAGCAGCAGTTGTCGCTCATAAAACCGGTGTCCCGATCGGGAAAGTACAAACACAGGAAAAAGAACGACTTCTGAATATTGAAGAACATCTGAAAAAACGAGTAGTAGGACAAGATCATGGCATAAAAAGTATTGCTGAATCTATTCGGGAATCGCGCTCGGGATTAAGTAAACCCGGACAACCCATTGGTTCATTTTTCTTTTTGGGGCCAACAGGCACCGGGAAAACAGAGCTGGCAAAAACACTCGCGGAATTTCTTTTTAACGATGAAACAGCCCTCATTCGTTTCGACATGTCCGAATTCAAAGAAGAACACTCGGCAGCACTACTTTACGGAGCACCTCCCGGTTACGTTGGTTACGAGGAAGGAGGATTGCTGGTAAATAAAATACGGCAGAAACCCTATGCCATAGTTTTGTTCGATGAAATTGAAAAGGCCCACTCTTCCGTATTCGACATATTCTTACAAATTCTGGACGAGGGGAAATTACACGACCGTTTGGGAAAAGAAGGAGATTTTTCGAATGCAGTAATCCTTTTTACTTCGAATATTGGAAGTGCTTATATAGTTGACGAATTTAATAAAGGAGTTGTTCCACCTTCAAACAAGCTAGCTGAAATTATGGAAAACCATTTCAGGCCAGAATTTCTCGGACGACTTACTGAGATAATCCCATTTGCTCCAATCAGCGAAGAAAATGTGTTAAAGATCTTTGAGATCCATTTAAAGAACCTGTATAAATCACTGGAAGCTCAGGGAATTGAACTAAACATTGACCAAGATGCAAAAGAACATCTTGCCAAATCTGGTTTTACTCCCAAATACGGAGCGCGCCCGCTAATCGGCGTAATACGTAATAAACTCCGACGACCTCTTTCGAAAAAAATCATTGCAGGTGAAATTGGAAAAGGATCGAAGCTGTATTTAAAACTGGGAAAAGAGAACGATTTGGAATGGGAAATTGGAATCAAACAATAGAACTGAGAAACATACAAATATTATTAACTTAAAATATACATTATGCAAGAGTACGGAATTGGCGGAACAGAAGTAAAAGGCGATGCCAGCGAAGCATTTGCCGAAATACCGCAAAACAGAACACTACTGTGTGAAAAACTAACAGGTGATGCACCAATCAAACCTCAAATTGTTGAAGGGTTGCAAACCATTGATGACGTTTTTGAGCACTACAAACCTGAAATAGAAGTGGATTTTGAAGACAGTGAAGGAGCCGGGAAACAGGAAAAACTCTCGTTTAGGGGACTCTCCGATTTTGGAATAAAAGGAATCACTGCTCAAAGCTCCTTCCTTCAGGATCTAACGATTGAAAAAGAGCAATACCAAAAAATAATTAAGCAGTTAAAAAGTAATAAGCTATTACGAAAAACGCTGGAAAATCCGGAATCGAAAGCTGACTTACTGGGAGTTATGTATGCTTTAATTAAAGAATTGGAAGAAACCAGGTAATTCAAATTCATTAACACTAAAACTTAATATTATGGCTGAATTAGAAGGCGCACAAAATATTGCTCAATACAAAGAAAAAGTATTAGAAAACGTACAAAGTATTGAAAACCCTGCAGAACAACTAAAAACAGGACTGAACAAACTTGCCGGGAACGGAGGTTTTGATTTGTTGGAAATGGCTTTTGCAGGCGTTGAAAACATGAATCCTGAACGAAAAGCGAGAAAGCGAATTTTCTTATCGGAATCAGCTTATAAAGCAGATCGTGAAAAACTAAAAAAAACATTACAGTTGTGGGCAGCTGTTTTAAACTCGTCGGAAAGCATTTCTGAAATGGTTGAAGCCAGCGAAAAAAATATTGAAGTTGCTGACAGAACTTTTAAAACAAATATGGCAAAGGCTATTGAAGAAACACGCGATTTGGAGAAATCGTACCGCTCGGTTGCCTTGTTTTACAAAAACACGGAAAGCTCGAAGCTTAAAAATGTATCAATAATGAATGCCGACCTTGAGCAGTTGAAGGATCTGGACGACACCCGTTTTATTGATGCAGTGCGAGAAGAACTGGTAAGTAAATACGACCGCCTCGACCTACGCGAAAACTATGGAATTTTGGTTGTACCCGGTTATTTGGGATCGAACAAAGTAGTTGAAAAGTGGGCAAAAATAGCGCACGAAAACAAAGTTATGATGGTAACCGATTTTGAACATCTCGATAATCCGGATGATGTAATGGACTTATTCGAAATGGCAAATCTTACCGGAGGCGATATGTTCCGCTCAAACGTAATGATGGCATGCAACTGGCTTGTCGGTCGAGATAAATTTGATGAAGTTGGCGAAGAGGAAGAACTTTTTGTTCCACCGTCGGGAGCACTGGCCGGAACAATTTACAATACCCTAATGTCGCAAGTAGCTGCCGGAAAAAAACACGGTGGTTTAAACGAAGTGGATGGTGTAACCTTCGATCTGAAAAAAAGTGAGATTGCAAATCTTGAAAAAATGGGCCTTGTTCCAATGGTTAACGAATACGGAAAAGTAATGGCATTTTCGGCCAAAACACTTTTTAATGGCGATAATCTTGGATTGCAAACCTATTCGGTAGTTCGGGTTTTCGACTATGTAACCAAAGTAATGATGGATTTTTTAAACCGTCGTGCCTTCGAGAATTTCAATGTAAAAACCAGAAAAGAAATACTTTCTCAGATTGTAAAATTTCTGGATAGTATTACCGGCCCGGGCAAACTTATAGAAAACTTCTCCGTAAAAAGGTTCGAACAAGACCCGGTTCAAAAAGACAGGATCTACCTTGACATACACATGACACCTTATTTTCCAGCTAAAAACTTTATGATTAAAATGGACGGACAAAAAGGCGATGATGGAACTGAGTGGGACTCAGATTATGAACAAAACTAATTACAAATCAAATTAAGTATTAATCTTTAAAACAACAAGTTATGTTAGCAAAGTCGAATATTTCTATTGAAGTGGATGGCAAAAGTCATCCGGTGCAAAGCTTTAGCTACAGCCTCAGGCAACATACCGACCACACCGGGCAACCGGCTTCCGAAACACAGGGAGGAGAAATTCATATAACCTTGGAATCAACAAAAGAAAATGAGTTTTTAGAGTGGATGTGCGATAGTTACATGAGAAAAGATGGTAAAATCACCATAATGAAAAGCGAAGAAGAAGGCAAATTGAAAGAATTTGAATTTAAAGAAGCCTTTATGACTGACTTTAGTGAATCGTTTGGCGAATCAGGAAATGGTTCAATTTCATTTTCATTATCAGCCAAAGAAATAAGCATGGGAAATGCTACTCACACAAACGAATGGCTCGATGATTAAGCCGGTTATAATCCTTATTGTGAAACAAATTAAAATTTGAAATTATGTCATTTAAAGCAATATTTAAAACAACCGGTCAGGAATTTAGAGTGCTAAGTTCCAGTTATAATGTTTACCGTGCAGTGGATGAAATGGGCCGACCGACCTCTTCAACTGTTGGAGGAGAAATAAACATTACCATGGAATCGAACGCCAATAATCTATTTTTCGAGCACATTTGTGTGGGAGAAATGTTAAAAGAAGGTACAATAACCTACATTAAAAGGAACGAAGAATCAACCATGCGTGATTTAAGTTTTCAAAATGCATTCATATCTTCTTTCAGCGAAACCTTCGATCACTCGGGAGGTTCAGGAGCAATGGTAACATCCATTACAATAGTTGCTCAGGTTGTAACAATGGGTAATGGCGAAATCATAAATGCCTGGAGTTCTTGATATAGCGAATAAATAATTGATGAAAACAAGAAATACTTTCATGCGCTTATTGCAGGTAAGTATAAAATAAACTACAAAATATCCTTTTAATAAAAGGTGCTTGGTTGTGAATTTACTAAGATCACAAAAATAAGTGTGGAACCGTTTCAAAAATAAATTATGTCATTATCAGCGCGGTTATATATTAGTGGACATAAAAATGAAAAAACAGGCATTAGAATTCTTGCTTGCGATTTCGAATTTATTTGGCCTACTGATAAACAAGGAAGAACCACCGGAAAATTAATGGGTGGAAAAATCAATATCACTGTTGCCATTGAAAACGACGGTGAGATTCTTAATTGGGTAATGTTTCACTCTGTTAAAAACGGGCGAATTGTGTTTATTGGAAAAGAAAATGGGAAAGCCCTTAAAACAATCAATTTTGTAGATGGTTTATGTGTGCGCTACAAAGATTCGTTCCAGGAAAAAAGTGAAGAGATTGTTGAAATGACAATCTCGACAAGAGAAATAAGTATTGAAGGAGCCACCCATTACAATTGTTGGATTGGCCACGTGTCGGTTTAAGCATTAAAGTACAACGAATGGCAATTGCATCAGAAGTTAAAATAGAAATTGATGGTAAAAAACTGGATGATTTTAATAGCCTTAAAATTGAACAGAGCATTTATGGCCCAAGTAAATTTGAGCTTATTTGCCGTCACGATTCAATTGAATCAATAGAAGGTTTTGTGATTGACAAAACAAAAAAATTTATTGGTTCGTCGATTGTTTTTACAATGAATATAAGTATGACTGAGGATATGAATTCATCCGACAGCATATTTTTTAAAGGGATAATTACAAATGTCAGGGGTACTCGCTCAGACTATTCTGATTTTAATAAAATTATTATTTCAGGTAAAAGCCCTGAATTTTTGTTGGAAGACCTGCCTGGCTGCAGATCGTTTGAAACCAGAAATTTAAAACAGATTGTTGAGGAAGTATTAAAACCTTATCCGAAAGATTTATTAAAAGCGAACATAAAACCGCAGATAACAACCAATTTCGAATATACGGTTCAATACAACGAAACCAGTTACGATTTTATCAGCCGTTTATCAAAAAAGTATGGAGAATGGATGTATTATGATGGTACCGAATTTAATTTTGGACCTTTAAATACAAAATCGAAACCGGAAATAACAATGGGGCTCGACCAGTCTGAATTTGATTTTGGAATTAGTATGAAACCAATAAATTTCAAAATCAAGTACCGCGACTATCATAATAATCAGACCATTGAAAATCAATCGACCAAAACAACCGGCAAAAAAGAGCAAAATGAAGTGGGCGGTCTGGCACACGATGCGTCGGCAAAACATTTTTCGTACCAACCTCAGAAACTGGCAAATTACCTGAATGTTTCAAAAGATAGCTTTGCCAAACACCTAAAGGAAATTTCTGACATCAAGGAAAAAGCTCAATCATCGGGAATATCAAACATAGAAGGGAAAAGCGTAAATCCATTATTAAAACTTGGAGGTAAGGTAAAAATCAAGGCACTAAAAATGTATGATTCCGGGAATGTGGATTACGGCGAATATATAGTCACCCAATTGGTTCATACAATAAATGATTTGGGTACTTATTCAAATTCATTTAAAGGAGTATCAGCAGAGGCAACAGTGCCTGAATATACCGACCCGGATGTGAGAATAAACTGCGAACCGCAAAGTGCACTGGTAACAGACAACAGAGATCCCGAAAAGTTAGGAAGAATACGTGTACACTTTGATTGGCAGGAAGATGGACAATCGAGCCCGTGGATTAGAATTGCAAATGCTCATTCGGGAGTTGGTCGTGGAGTATATTTTACGCCCGATATTGATGACGAAGTTTTGGTTGGATTTGAAGGAAACAACCCGGAACAGCCATTTGTGATGGGAAGTTTGTACAACGGAAAAGGAACACCAAACAATGAATTTCCGACAAACAACAACAGTTTGAAAGGAATCATGTTTAATGGACTTAGCCTTCAGTTTGATGAAAGTTCAGGTACTACTACCATAAAAACACCTGACAAAAAACAAATAACATTAAGTGATCAGCAAAAATCGATTAAGATTGAAGATGAAAAAAAGAACTCCATTGAATTATCACCCGATGGAATAGTTTTTAATACAATGAAAGACCTTTCGATTATGGCGACCGGAAACATATCAATTACCTCAGGAAAGTCTATGAGCGTTACCTGCGGAGAAGGTTTGGACACAATGACAGGAGGAGCAATTTCAACAACTTCTGGCGGAGCCTATTCCATAACAGCTGCAACTTCAGCAAAAATAATGGGAGGTACAGAAGCTTCTCTTACAGGAGCAACTTCAGTGAAAGTTGAGGGAGCGATTGCATCAATTGTAGGTGGGCTAGTAAAAATTAATTAAGAAAAAATGGGACTACCAGCAGCACGAATTGGAGATATGCACACTTGCCCGATGCAAACACCGGCATTTCCCTCGCCTATACCACATGTTGGAGGCCCGGTTATTGGTCCGGGTGTACCAAATGTATTAATTGGAGGATTACCTGCTGCCGTTGTTGGCGATATGTGTACATGTGTTGGGCCACCAGATCCAATTGCGCAAGGCTCTGTTACAGTACTTATTGGGGGGCGACCGGCGGCTCGACTGGGAGATACCACCGGACACGGAGGTAAAATCACCTTGGGGTTTCCTACCGTATTAATTGGATAAAGTATAATCAAAAAAAGTAGACAATGTCAAATCAAACTGTTTTTAACCAATTTATAACTGACGTTACCAACGTTAGACGAAGTTTAAAATATCTCACACGTTTTAACGAAAAAACAAGTTGTCTACGTAATTTGATTCCTGAATTACGAAGAGATACAACTGCTAATAGATTAACTTCAAGAGATTTCACTAGAATGAGAAATGATTTGGAACGGCGCAGTCCCAAAAGTTCAAAAAAATACCAAACAGCGCTAAACACATTATCAAGCAATTGGACTTGGGCTGTCCCTATTTCTCCAATAATGATAGGACGCCCTCATCCAACCCGAACAAAAGCAAGAATGGATGAATCGATATCTGACAGTGGGAGAAGCTATCGTGTATACAGGCAAAGCAAAAGTCATTCTTGTGGCCCAACGTGTTGCTTAATTGTTCTTATGAACTATTATAAAAATAAAGCATATACAGAAAAAATGATGCGCGATGAACTTATGACAGTGCAGAATGGTTATGTACCGTTTAATGGTACTAACATGATTCCTTTGCGTAATACATTATACCATAAGTTATCCACTCACTCAAGCTTTTACGAAGGTTGCGATTTTAATAACCTGCGCACTTGTACTACAAAACAAGGGAAACAATTATACCCTGCCATTCTTCGAATTCAATGGAATAATGGTGGAGGCCATTTTATAGTAGTAGCCGAAACTATTGGGGATATTTATTTTGTGATTGACCCACTTAAGGGCCACATTAGAGAACTCCGAAGATCTCAGCTTGAAAACTATGATAATGCAGGCCAATGGGATGGTAGAATAGTATGTTCGTATGAATAAAAGACTTTACGAATTATACGGGATAGGTTGGAAAAAGAAACTTACTCGCCATTCACAAAACATCGGTAAGGTAGAATATTTGCTGACTGTTCTTCCAGTTTGACCAAAAGATCCTTTTTCAGATATGAAATTTCTGCTTTATCTAAATCTTCAGAGCCCTTTTGCAGTGTAATAAAGATATCAAGTGTTTGCGAAAATCCATGATCGGACGATTTTCCAGTCTGTAATCCCTTTTTAATGAGCACTGATTTTATATCATTACCAAAATGTTCAAAACATAAAGCCTTAATATCTTCCTTTGTAACGATCCGCCCATGCGATAACACAGCTTTGCGGTAGGCATTAATTCTTTCTTCTGTATCCATACCTTCACGTCCACCAACGGTTGGTGTTAGTAACATTATACTATCGGGCCACAAACCAGTGCCATCGTACACAAAGAGCTTTTCGCCTGCTTTTATTTTATTGGCAAATTCGCCATTGCTCGTCCAAAACTCAACAAATATCGTATCGTCATCAGAATTTGCTTTTAATAACAAATAAGGTATATCTTTTTTAATTACATTACTTTCAGTTAATCGGTGTTCCAAACGTGTTATGGTCTGATTCAATTCTTTCAAATCCGAGGTAATCATATCGGCTCCAATAATTGAAAATGCAGCACTTTCATCGCGTAATAATTCGAGCAAATAGTTAATTATTTCCGCTGCATTTCGTGAATCAAACCGACCTACTCCCCCATTACGAATGATGTAAGTTCCTTCTTCTATTTCGTTAATACCTGAGAACGATTTTCGGGTAAAATATTTGCCATTACTGGTAGATATTTTCTTTACGTCGAAAAATACTTCATCAGTTAGTAATGGAATAATATTAATAAACTCGCGGGCCGATTGCGTAAACTCTTCCAAATGGCGGTTAAAAGCAGGAAAACAGTTAATTGAACAAAAAAGATCATCCACAACATCAGCAGGTAATATTTGTGGAAATTCCACTTTTATCCATATCAAATCACTTTCAATTTTTTGCAGATCACTGCTTAAGAATGCATCAAAGAACTCGTCAGGAACACTACTTTCAGCAACTTTTGGCGCTACAAAACCAGGTGTATTTAATGTTTGAAACTTCCGATGATAAAAACGCTGAATGTGGTTTGTAATTTTGGTTGACACATCCAATTCTGATTTTAACAGGCTGTCAATACTCTTCGCTTGTCTTTTCTCTTCATTTAATCCTTGAACAAACTGCACCTGCTTTTTATTTATCGTCCATTTCCCTTTGGCCAATGACTCATAAAAACTTTCTTCGTAATCTTCGTCCCGCAAATCAAAACACAATGATAAATCTTCCAATGAATCCAGTTCAGTAGCCAATTCCAATCCAAACCATAGCTCTGATGTTTTTGCCATACTTGATGTTCGACCGACTGCAATTATCTCTTTTTCAAGTTCATCGTGAAATTGAAAAATCTTTGACGACGAAGCCAGATATTTTATTTGACCATCGAACAATTTGAATCTACCTGTTGGAGAAAAAAACACAGGAACATCATCTCCGGAATGTTCTCCGGGAACAATCTTCCGCTTGTTTAAATAGAACTGATAAGCAGATGAAATATGTAAAGAAGAATCTGTTGATTTTGCACGTAAAATGGCATGTGCCGGAGATGGTCCGGTAATTGGTTCAGGAGTTAATAAATCCACCAGCTTTTCCAAAATTCGGGCTTCAACCGTATTAATATCAGCCGAAATTTTTGCCAGTTCGTTTGATAAAGCTCCTAAAATTAATCCTACCACAGGATCGAATGAACTTTCCGATTGCGTGTCTTGAAAACCCCACAGGCGCGAGGCATTCTTTATCATCCTGCTATTTATTTTCTCTTTTGATTCCTGCATCGTCTTAAAAATAAGATAAAGGCCCAATAAAAAACTGGTCGTAATGCACAAAGGATTCGTTTGTTGCAAGCAGCGTTGCATGAACTTTTAGTGTAATCCTGCTTTTTATTCTTCGTTGTATAAACTTATAATCAATTTGTTCAACCTGAATATCAACACGAATGTCTGTCAATCTTTTCTCCTGTTTTTGAATCGTTTGTTGCACCGACTTAATTAAATTTTCTCTGTATTGTTGCGGATTACTAATATTCTCAAAATCATGTTCCCAAATTTCACAACCAAAGGTGCTATCGTGTTTGCATTCGCCAAAGTATGTTACAGCAATTAAATGAATCATTCCGGCCACCGACTCAGACAAATTACATTTCTCATGTTCTTTTTTCTGAGTAAGCAGGTGTAGCTTCAATGGCAATTTATAGTATTCAATTTGCATCGCACAAACTTTTGTTGTTACAAACAGGTTTCATAGCCAAGCACAGGACCTTCCAATTGACTTTCAAGTAAAAAGTTTTGTTTGGTCTCACTCACTACAACCGTGGTTTTTACCTCATATTCAACAGGAACAAAATAACTGTAAAAACAATCCAAAAAGCGTTGTACCGAACCCATCTTTAAATAATCAACGGCCTCCGTATTTTGCAAAGGACCAATACTAAATTCCAGATTTACAACATCGTTCTCAATCGCATCGCCACAAATAAAATCGACACCCACAGCTGCTGAGCCCAAGACAACTTTCCCATTTGTTTCTTTTTGATCTTTATCAGTGTGACTAATTCGTATACGCGAAAGACGGGCTTCCACCTTTTCTTCAATAATTGACTCCAAACAACGTGCAGTTAATGCAATATTTCCTGTTATTTTATGTACAAAATGCAAGAGTAAAACCATTCGGTACACATAATCTCGATTTATGGTTCGGTGCAAACTCCAGAATTCAGGATAGATGTCATTAAAAATCTTTTCGCTAAATCTGCTAAGTATTTTTCGTTCTTCGAGCTCAAGATTAACCTTATGGCGAAACAATTCATTTTCAAATGGCAGGAAAAAAGTGCGCGCTTCTTTTTCTTCTCTTTTTAACTCTACAGAATCTTCCGAGAATTTTCGTTTGGGACTGTTTTCATTTCCGGTTTTTCGGTGAAAAAGTCCTTCAGGTAATGAATCGTAAATTCCATCACGATTGATTTGAAACGCTAATAGTTGTTGTGAATTTTCAAGTTTAAGCTCTTCTACAGCATCAATATCTCTGGCATACCTTCGCTTAAAAATACCTTTTGAAACGGCAACATAGTCATCCTGATTCATACCGTTTTCTATCAGTTCAGCAAGTACTGCTTCTGCTCTAATATCATAGAAAACATTTTGAATGGCTTCTTCTATATGCTCATTTTTTGCCATTTATACAAAGTCTCATTATTTTGCGAAAGAACAACTAGTCAATAATTCCAAGTTCTTTCATTCGTTTTCTGAGTTTGCGTTCGGTCGATCCCAGCTCTTTGGCAGCAAGCCGTATACTGTTGTTATGTTTGGCCAATGCCTTGTTTATTAAGTCAATCTCCTTTTCCTGAATGGTTTTTGCTCTTTCCTGCTCAACAAACTCCGTTTTTTCAGTAAGAATTTCCGATTTTTTATTCAGTTCCTTTTTCTGACTTTGACTTTGCTCCATGCATTCATTCAACTGATCCTGTAAGTCATTTCTTTCGTTCCAGGCACTAAAAAGATTATTGTAGGTAAATATTACATTATCATACAAGTCTGCCCGAATACTGTCGTTCGCAATACGTTCCAGGTAGTCCTCCATTTGATTGGTCGCATTTGAGTAACGCAACTGAATTTTATCGCGAGCCATTTCATCTTCCTCTCTCTGATAAGCCTGAAACAATGCAATTGCAGAATCGGTTTTTTGAAGAAAATCTTTTTCAAACTGTTCCTTATCTTTCAATTTTTTTACCAGATCGTTGTATTCTGTTGCATTCCATTCGGCCTCCTTTTCAGGCAAACTAAAAGCATAATACATCGGAATTGCCACAATTATTACTGCTAAAAGAAAGAATGCAAGCATTTTAATTACCGCTTCTGTTCGTTCCTGTTTGTTAAGTGGATCCATAAAAATAATTTTTAAGGTTTTACTTCCTTTAATCTACGAGAAAACTATTTCCCGGTTTTTCTTTTTGCTCTTTAACGAAAATCTGACGATCTTTTTTCTTCCCAATAAAATCAAGATTACTTAGTGTATTAAATACTTTTGAAATTGAATTTACAAATGGTGCCAATCCATTAATGGATTTACTTATATCGTCGTGATCATATTTATATTCGATTGCCCGAACAAGCATCTCCTCAAATTCTCCTTGTTTTAGGTTGCTCCAATCCTGTATGTAATTCAGCATTTCCTCCCGGTCTGCTGTTGACTGTTTATTTATAGAATTATTGATATTACGGGCCAGCGCTGCCATTTGTTCGAAAATAAAGACCGGTGGATAATATTTGGCCATATTTCTGAACTCAATTAAGTATACATCCATAAATATAAGTAGCGAATTCGCTACATCGGCAACCGTTTCGGCAATGTTCGTGCTTTGTTTTTTATCTTTAATTCTCTTCAGAATACTAATAATGTCAATCTCAATCTGTCCCAAAACCTTTAGCAGTTGCGCGTGATATTCCACTAGTTTTGAATGACTGTAAATGGTTTGACATGGCGGAATATATTCTTCGTCGAGTTCTGGTTTATCTCCTTTAAAAATTAGTTTACCAAGCACCAAGGCATTTTCAGAGCGAATGGTATTGAGATTGTTTACCTCGTGAACCGACAAATGAAAGCCTGGCAAAATAAACGGCAAACGTGGCGGCACTTCATCGGCATTGGGAACCCCAAAAGGAACTCGCTCATTAATGTTTACATTAAGCGCAATGTAATATGCTTGTTTCTGATTTGTCTCGGCATTCAGGGTAACTGCAGGTAAACTTTCTGCTAATTCTTTATCTGCAAAATAGTTTTCTTTTATTTCTATACGTATTCCTCCTCGGGTTACGGCACTGCAATTAATTACTTTTGCATGCACAAATCCCTGATTGTCGATATCTAAAACAACATTTGGTCCTTCTTTTTGTGCAGAGTTTTGTAAAAGCAATCCATAATTGTATGGATTAATAAACGATGAGTACGTGTTTCTGATTTGCTGCCCAACGTTTAAATCAGTCGCAATAAAATGATTTTTATTTATTTTCATTCCGTCAATCCAGTTGACAGGAAGGTTTGGATTATCGCTTTTCATTTTATTTTTCTATTACACGTTTGCACACAATTATCGTATTTTCTTTAATCAGATTAAAGCTGTTGGTTTCTTCAGGATCGATGTAGCGGATTTTACTAAACATTTTTGGTTTGAAATAAAAAATCCAACCTATTGATTTTTCGTTTTCATCTAAGTATTCAATTTTTTCATCAGGATTCCGATGATTGTAATCGTTTATAAAATAGTAAAACAGCTTTCCAAACGCCATCTCCTTGGGTGCTTTTGCCCGAAAAGCGGTCATGTTTTTATCTTCTTTTTTCTTTTTAAACTCAAAACCTACCACCAGTGGCATTTCCATTTCTCTGTCCGATGGATCTTCAACATGTTTATCAACGGGATAATACCATTTGCGAAGAATTTTTACCGGGATACTGAGGTATCTTCTTAATACACCATAAAAAACATAAGGTAAAATAAAGAGTAAGAGTGTAGTTAAATTTATACCCGGATAAAACATAAAGTTGATAAACCGGAATAGTAATAACATAAATACTGCCCCCACTGCTGCAACCAGTATTGTAAAAAGTAATTCCGATCCGTAGTTTTCTTCATCGGCCCATGGAAGTAATATTTTTATCAAAAACACATGTAGAATCCCCATTACAAGCATCCAGGAACCCAACAAAATATACACCAGGTGAAAGGAAATCTGAATAAAGTTACGATAGCCCAATAATGCGCCAATACTAATAATTGCGCCTGTAACAATTACATAAATTAAGGATATCAATAATTTTGCTTTAACTTCCTTATTTTTCAAAACAAATCCTAAAAGGATTAAAGCAACAATAAGAAAGACAATGATTAAAAAACTATTTCCCATAACAATTTGATTTAAGTTTGATGCTCAAATTCCAATGCCTTTTTCTATAAATTTACAGGAAAAATGTGTATTTGTCAACTAATTTTATGGTTAAATAAATATTCGTTAAGCTTATTAGTAAAATATGGTGTCACTCTATAATATATTGTTAATCAGAAGTCTTACACTCCCATTAAACAGTCACTTTATGGAAACTGATGTCATACGGGAGCTTACTTATGTCCATACGTTTTAACGCTGAATTATTGATTACTACAACAGTAATAGAAAAAATATTCTCTGTAATTCTGTACTTTAAACAAATACCAATAACTTTATAAAAACCAAAAATCATCCGTCATGAACAGACCGAATTATCACCTTACACCCCTTTTGTATTCATTTTTAGCAATTATCTGTTTATTCGTATTGTCCTGTACTTCAAATGTTTCAAACTCTTCAAAATCAGAAATTGCACAATGGAGAGGATTAGATCGTAATGGAATTTACCCTGAAACAGAGTTACTTGATGTTTGGCCTGAAAATGGACCCGAGTTATTGTGGAAGTACGAAGGAATTGGAAAGGGTTATGCTGCTCCATCGGTTTTAGGCGATAAATTATTTGTAAATGGCGAACAAGACAGTACAAGTTACTTATTTGCCTTTAATTTAAGCGGACATTTATTATGGAAAGCTGAGAACGGCAAAGAATTTATGGGAGATGGATTTTCAGCCACTTATCCGGGTTCTCGTTCCACACCAACTATTGTAGACGATTTGGTTTACACAACCTCTGGAAAAGGGAGAATAGCTTGTTTTGATGTTGTTTCGGGAACGGAAAAATGGGCAGTTGATATTGTAAACGATTTAGGCGGAACGGAGCCTTATTTTGGTTATTCCGAATCGGTAGTAATTGATAATAACAAACTATTTTGTTTTGCCGGAGGCGAAAAGAACAACACCCTTGCACTCGACAGGTACAACGGAGAAATTATTTGGTCTGTTGCAGCAATGCAAGACACCTTTTCCTACTGTTCTCCTGTTTTGGTAGAACTTCCCGAAAAAAATGTTCTGGTTACCCACTCGCGCCATTTTATGTATACCATGGATGCAGAAAACGGCACTGTACTAGGGTCGAGTGCTTTAGATTATAAATACGACGGAGAGCATTGCAATTCTCCGTTATACTCCGATGGGGCCATTTATTTTATAAGTAACGAAAAAAACGACGGGGCGTTAAGACTGAATCTTACCGCAGAGGGAGCTTTAACAGAACAGTGGAAAAACCCAAAAATCAAGAATAATTTTAACGGATATGTTAAGGTTGACAATAAGCTTTTTACAATGATTAAAGGCAACAAACTTTTAAGTATTGACAGTAATTCCGGAGTGATTACCTACTCAATAAAAGCAGCCACAGGAAGCATTATTTATGCCGACAATAAATTTATTTGTTACGGGATGAATGGAGATGTATCCATGATTACATACAACGAAGATGGTTTTCAGTTAAAAAGCAACTTTAAGGTAAACGAAGGCAGCGGGCAGCATTTTGCCCATCCTGTATTAAATAACGGAGTTATGTACATCAGGCATGGAAATACACTACTGGCATATCTGATTAAATAAAGTCCATTTCAGGGCTTAAAATATTCTATTGGTCAACAAAATACCTCAACTGGTCGAGCATAATCGGAACATCTTCTTTTTCAATGCCCTGCTTTATCAGATGGTGTAAATCTTCGTTAAAGACTTCAAAGAATTCTTTTTCGGTAAACTCGGTTTGCGTGATAGACTGTTTATAATAGTCCAGGGCTTCTTTGCGTTTTCCTAAACTCCATTGTACATGTCCCATATTCATCAGGTCATGTTTATTGGGATTATCATCAACCAACTTTTGGAAATATTTTTCTGCCTGCTCTTTTCTCCCGGCTACAAACGAACACCATGCAATTGGTTTCCAAACCTTTTTATTACCCGGTGCAAGGTATTCAACCTTAAAATAACATTTTAACGCTTCATCAAATTGGTCCAGTTCCAACAAACAATGTCCAATGTTTAACTGAACATTTAGATTTTCTTCGTCTAACTGCTCAACCTCCCGGTAATATTCCAGGGCTTTTTGTGGTTGTTTCAGGTTCCGGTAGCAAAGCGCAATTTTATTCAGGTTCCATTTCCGGTTCAAGTCAAACAACTCGGCATTTTTATAGGCTTCCAGTGCTGCCTGAAAGTTGCCTTGTTTCTGAAAACAGAATCCCAGTTTTTGGTACAATTCAGCACTTTTTTCAATATTCAAAATATAATCAAATACTTCAGCCGCTTCCTCAAAGTAGTTCTTATTAAAGTAATACTCGGCAATATTTCGAAGAATACTCAAATCTTCCTTTAATATTTCGCCTAGCGACATTTTATTATGAAAATCAAACCGCCAGTCAAAAATATTTTCGAAATCATTTCTGCGCGGATGCAATTTGTAAAACCGGTATAAATCCTGAATAAACTGATTGGATACGAATCCTGCCTTCTTCCCGGGATCGGTTATTTCTTCGTCCCTCAGTAATTCTTCAAACTGTGCCATTTCTGCTTTCATTCCCTCAGCCATAAATTCACGGTTTTCAGCCGGCAAATTTTGGATACTAAAACAAAACGAATATTTATCGGAGTTACATAAAACCGGCGCAACATCAATGGCATCAATAAATCGCGAGTTTACCTCATCCGACATATCAATGGATTGAGTGATTTCCGGATTGGCAGAAAAAAACGGCATAAACCAGTTTGAAAACTCGCTAAAAAACGGAAACATTTTCAACATTGAAAAGGAACTCATAAACACATCGGCACCTTCCATTTGCATTTCCGAAAATTCTTCCATTTTATTCATCAATCCGGGCGAATCTTCAAAAATCTTTTCCCACTCCGGATTTTTATCTTCACCCAAACTATCATCCATTAAACTATCCAAATTGATTTTATCTTTCAAAGTTGGACTAATTTTTATCATTTCAGGAATAATCTCATCGGTGATTTTTTTCTGAATTTTTTCGGTTTCCTTGCTTCGAATAAGTTGAACAATAACCTGCTCTATGTTTTTCTTAAACTCAGGTTTTTCGTTCAACATTTTTAAACGTGCCGTTATTGACGGATAGAAAGGCAAACGCGGATCGTATTTGTAAAAAGCCACAAGTAAACCAACAATTGCCCGTTGATTAATCTCAGAGTCATCCAGCTCATATGCTTCAAAAAGCATGGCAAATTTGGTTTTATCGAAATAGCGCAAAAGACTTAAAATAAGAGACGAAACAATGAGCGATTTATAGGCGGTAGATATCAACTCACTTTTCAGAAAAACCTTTACCAGGTTTACTTCTGCCTGACTTAACTTATTCTGAAACCACAAATGATAAAAGAGGGAAACCACTTTTTGCTGATGGGTATATGCATCTAATCTTTTGGCCGATTGATGAACATCTTCATCGTCAACCAACATAACCAGTTCTTCCTGTAAATAAAAATCTTCAACTTCGCTTAACAATGTTTCGAGTTGAACTTTAATAGCCGCGAAACCACGTTTTTTTTCGTACTCCAGCGACGATGATAATTTCATTCGAATTTCATCGTAAATTTTGTCAACCAACTCAAAAACAGATACAATTAATTTTTGATACACCTTTTGCCGTTCAGGATCCTGAATACCTTCAACCGTATATTTCAACATGTAACTGTATGTCTGTTCCAGGTTCCGCCATTCGTCCAGATAAATTAGCAATCCACTGCTGAGAATCAGCTTTTCAAGCTGGTCGAACGCAGGTTTTAATTTTCGTTCTGCCAGATTTTGACAAATAGTATTGTATTGTATTTTTATTTCTTTTTCAGTCATGCTTATTCAAAATTAAATGAATACGCATAAATACTCAAAAAACAATCCAAGAATTTATTTCGGCTGTTTTGACAGAAAAAGAAAGCTTTGCAAGACAAAATTACGTTTTCAGGCTCGTTTCTATTCCCTTTACAATCCTTCGTAAAAGACGAATTTTAGAACTAAATTTAAAAGACACTCATAATTTCCAGTTGAGTTAGTAACGTTTTTCCAGCGTAATGTTTTTAAAATAGTGATGTAGAATTTTGTCGTATGTATATCCTTTGTGCCCCATTACAGCCGCACCAATCTGGCACAAACCAACACCGTGTCCCCAGCCCGCTCCGTGTAAAACAAATTTCTGTGGTACTCCTTCAATCACAATTTGTCGTTCAACAGTAAAAGCAGAACTGTACAAATGCGATTCGCTTAACCAACGCCTTATTTCCAGCTCTTTTCCAAAGGTTAATGTTTTTTTCGAACCAATAATTTTAAGTCGAATTAAACGACCCGAAACTCCGCGTTCAACAGGAATCATGTCATAAATATCGCCAAAATCGTGCCCCGATCGTTTTAATATCAAAGCCGACAAATCTTTTTGCGAATACTCAACTTTCCAACGATAAAAATCTTTGGCCGTCCAGTCGTATTCATTTAAAACTTGTTTCAAAATTTCTTCATCGTCGGTATTGCAAAAAGCCTCCGGCTTGTTATTTAACCAAACCACCGAATTCTTTTCCATTGTTAAATCGGTTTCAAATCCCTTTGGTGGAGCCGGATTATCAATTACTGCTGACAGATAAGGATGATTAACAGGCTCCCAGCAATTTTCAAACAATTCTGCAATTCCTCCGCAACATTTCGAAAACCGAGCATCGCAGACTTCTCCGTTGTAAGAAAGAATTACGCCGGAAGTTTCGTTAACGGCCTTTACCACATTCGGATTGTGCGAACGCGTTGTGCCCTGGTAACGTTGACAGTGGTCGTCGGCGCAAACATGAAAATTTACATGGTCTTCGCGATCGTACCACCTGATAAATTCATCATCGGTTTGAAACGTACTTTCGTATTTTTCTGAGGCATCCGTTAATTTATCCTGTTTATCGGTTTGTGCAATTAACCAGCTGCGCGAAATTATGGCATGTGCTTTTAATAAATCAAGCGAACTGCTTGCACTCATTTCGGAAGAAATAACGCTAATCAAATAGTTTTCGATAGGCAACACATTAATTGCCGTAATTTTTCCGTCTTCTATTATGAGTTTCAGTGTTCCCTGAAATTTCTGATCTTCCTTCTGCTCCCAATGAAAATTCACACCAATTGTTACATCTTTTAACTCGAATTCTGAACTGTCAAAATCCGCCGGAATAAATTGCAGCTCTTGAGCAGAAGCTGTTCCATCCGAAATTTGAATCAGATTGTTTTCTATGCTTGCGGTGTGTTTTCCGCTTATCGTTTTCTTACTTCCCTTAATTTTAAATTCGCCCGCAAAATTAAATTCAAGTTTGTCGAGCGTCATTATTCCAACGTGAATATCAGGCATGTTCATTTTGTAGATTTAATGGTTATAGGTATAAATTCAATGGTTTAATTGTTTTGTGTTATGAAGGCATCTACTCCTGCGCCCAATGCCGGAGCTTCCCGAAGTTTAGATATACAAATAATTTCATCGGGATTCTTATAATGTATTTTTACATTTTCAGGTAAAAATTCTGAATTCTGAATCAAGTTGTTCAGCTGTTCAATCACCAGTTTTTTCACCACTTCTTTTCCGTTTTCATCCTCAAAAAGATCGCCTAAACGCTGACCAATCACAAGAACATCAAAAACTTTTCCTGTAAAATTATGAACCGGATTTAATGCTGCACGGTTGGGATTTACAAAGTCAAACAAGTTGTTCCATCCCCGGTTTAACGTAACAATTCGTTCGTACAATAACCTTGCGAGGTTCCTGTTCACCACATCAAAGGTTTTTAGTGCCGCCTCATCGCCGCCTTTAGCCAGTTCAGCAATTTGTAAAGGATATATTTGTTTTACATTCAGCGCCTCAACGGTTTGATTTGAGAAATCGGCATATGTTTTTTGAATGCCGCTAACCGATGTTACTCTTTCCAATGACAGTCCTTCCTCACTTTTCATTTCCCAGGTTTTGGCCATCCAATCCCGGGCATTATCAAAAGTTACCAGCTTTCCATCCAATTTTAGCGCATCGGCAACACCCGTACCACCTCCCAGATAATATGCATTTGTATGGCTGCGAAATGTTCCGCTGTCCGAATAATTTTCGCCAATTCCACAATAATCGGCGTCACTCCCCAAGTGATCTACCGGCGAATTCAAGCTAATGTTTCGGGCTTTCAACTTTGCTTCCAGTTTGCTTGAATATTCAATCATCCTAGGGCCGTTTGCCACCACTGCTATACCACGTTTGTCTGCCGTTTTTAAACCCGGCATTCCTATTCCGATCAGCACATTCCGCTTATCTTTTTTATCTACCAACTCAGAAATGGCCTGTGCGCATGCTTCAACATACACTTCGGCTTGTTGTTTCTCTTCTGCCGTTGTTTTTATTTTTGCATCCCTTTCACCAAGTTGAATCGTTAAATCAACAGGTTTAAAATCGGGAATAAAACCTTCTATTTCGCGATACGATTTTGTTGAATTTAACGCTCCCAAAGAGAATGTGGACAAGTGTTGATCGTAAACGATTTCCCAAGCGCTGACTTTTGTTGCGCCTCCATCTATTCCTATTAATAATGGTTCTTGCTCCATTCGTTTTACCAATTTTACTTGTTCAGTTTTATACGTCTCAGAATACTTTCTTTCCGCATAAAATCTTTGGCCTCATCATTTCGGTCAATCGTGTTCTGATCAATATTGTGGTCCGTTCCTCCTGAATGACGAATCACTTTGTAAATGGGCACCCAAACTCTTCCAATGCGGTGTTTTTCGCTAATCTTCATCACCATCTGGTAATCCTCTCCGTAATTTCGGGCAAATGGTTCTTCGTTCATACTAAAACCAATTTCACGAATCAGTTTAATCGGAATTGAACGAGGTGCTCCTGCCCCATTAATTCTCAAAAGGTTGTTTCTTCCGTTATCTTCCGTCCATTCATCGTGGGTTACAACCGGAATCTCTTCCATTCGTTTTATGGCACCGCTTGCATCTTTTTCCCAAACCTCGTACGAACCGATCACCATTCCAATTTTTGGATCACTTTCGTACACTTTTAATACTTTCTCAACAGCGTCTGGAGTCAACTGATCGTCCGAGTCGAGCTGAACGTAAAATTCGCCACGTGCAATTTTGGCAGCCGAATTAAAACACAGGCCCAGATTATTCATATCGTGAATCAAAAGTCTTACCTCAGGTTTCGATTCATCGTATTTTTCACCACCCTGTAAATAGTTTTTAACCGATTCAACAGTTGGATCTTCGTCGCCACCGTTTACTACCACAATAATTTCAACCTCTTTTATGGTTTGCGCCTGCACACTTTCAATGGCGTCACAAATAAACTCGGGACGATTATTTACAGGAATAATTACCGATGCTTTTAGAGTTGCTGTTTCATCGGCCTCTGGTCTGGTTGAGTAATGTTTTCCCGGTTCCAGGTATGCATTTATTCGTTTTAAATGTGCTGATAAAATCTCTTCTGCCTCCAACTGACTTTCTTTACCCGCCAACAAATAATCGAATACATTGTGTGCTTTTGCCTGCGAAACCACCCGATACAACGACCCCGAATAACGATTTGCAATATGAAGCAGCTCCGATTTTTCTGAAATTTTTAGGCGTAAATCATACAAGGCATTAAATTTTATGTCTTCTGAAATACCTCCAATTTCGTTCAAGGCCTGTTGTGTTAAAAAGAATACTTTGCCATAATCCTGGTTATCACGCACTCTTCCAATGTGGTGTTTTAACAAACGAACCTCGTTCACTCCATCTTTTCCACTCAGTTCATAATCGGAATAAATCATTCCAACATTAGCATTATTTTGTGTCGCGATGCTACAAATTTCAAGTGCACTTTTCTTTAAAACAACTTCCTGGTTTCGGTTATCGATGTACAAAATACCATCGGCAGAGCTACTCTTAAAAGCCTTGTTTAATTGAACCGATAAATTTTCTTCACCCGAAGAAATCACATTAACTTTTACTGATCTGGTATTGAATGATTTTATCTGTTCCAATATCGCATCAACCTCGCTGTCAACAATAACAGTAAGTTCAAAATCCTGCTCTGTTTGCGCAAAAACCGATTGAATTGTTCTGCCAAAAGCAGCCTTATCGTATTCTGCCAGTTTCGAATGATGTAGTAATATATTTGCCTTCATATTTCTTTGTTTTTCTATTATTTTGCTGTTTGTTTATCTGTTTTAATCGTAAATCTGTCTATTATTTTTTTCATTAATTCATCTCGCTGTTTTTCTCCTTTTACACATTCAAACGGAAAACCCAGCGAAATTACTTTGTAGGCGCCGTTGTAAAAAACTCCGGCACTGATGTTGTTTTCTTCGTATCTGAACAGTGTTTGTCCTTCCTCATTGTAAGGTTCTATACCATCTGCTGCTTCAACCGGATATTGTTCCATAATGTAATCTGTATTAAACTCACCTCTAAAATCGAACTCATCCGACACGGCATAAAACTGCCCCTTCTTAGTTGCATGATCCGTTCTCCACTTAAATTTCAGTAACTCGCCAATTCGTTTTTCATCTGTTTTATTTTTCGGAATATCAGACCCAATATATGCGCCCGAAATTAGAATATTTCCACCATTTTGCGCGTACTTCTCTAAAGCTTTAAGTATTTTTTCCGAATAGATTTCGAAATACGAAGTGGAATCGTTGCCCGGTAAATAACTTGTTTTCTCCTCCCCAAACAAACAATCAAGCACATCAAAATTACTGAAGTCTACATCTTCAATGGCTTCGTCGCTGCAGGTAACAAAACTAAAGCCAGCTTCCAGCAAACTTTTGCCGTGCGTATACGAAAAGTCAAAGGTATTTCCTCTGAATATTGTGGTTTCCAAATCGGCAAAACTTGCGCCGTGACCGGGGCTGTCGTCGTCAATCCAAGGCGAGTTTCTATCAAGATCGTACTGATTTCCCGTTGTTGAAATATCAAAGCCATCAGCCACTCCATTATCCAGTTGGCGTAACACTCCCGACAAAGTATCGCTTACAAAAATTTCCGGTGCATCAACACGGTCGAAACCATTTATTATTAATGCTTTTCCTTTACTGCTTTCGGCAATTGCAAGCGAAATAATTTCTGAAGGAAAACTTTCTCCGCCGGCATTTACAGCAGTCACTTTAAAGCCATAAACTTTGCCTATTTCGAGATTGGATAATAAAATTGTGGTTTCATCAACCAAAGTTCCATTGTCGAAACCATTATCACCAATCCGTTTATAAACAATATATTTTTCAGGAATTGCACCTGGCTCTGTTTTATCCAAAACCGGTTTCCAGGTTAAACGCGCCGAATTCTCACCCACTATTTCGGAGGATAAATGATCAACCGGCAAAGGTTGAACCACATACTCTGAGCCGTTTTGAGTGCTTAAAAACCGCAACATTCCTTTATAAACTGCACGCGACACATCAAATCGGAATTTGGGATGTAACATGTATTTTACATCGTTCAGGTTTTGATGCGACAAAAGTTCGAGCAACATGGTTGGTACCTGTGGGCGGTAAGCCTCGCTGTATTGCGAATTCCACATGCCGCGTCGTGTCCAGTTGCACTGGTATAGTTTGTTAATATCGTTTACAATTTGAGTTTGTATAAGATCTGTTAAATCGCGCGACGCAAACTTTGATTGCCCATTGGCAAAAACACCTGTATCACGATCGGTTGAATAGATTCCAAGCGTACCTACAATTTCATCATCGGGCAAAATACCCGCATCTGTATGAAATGCAAAAGCCATGTCAATGGGAATATTCAGCCCCGGATACATTCTGTTTTTTTCAGGTCCTGTTGGTGCCCCCATTAACCAGTTCACCCACTCTCCCCTGCACATGTAATCGTCTTTGTAGTCGTTATTGTCATTCAACTTCCAAACCAAAGTGTCGGGTGCTCCCGAAAATTGCAAATTGTAACGGGCTCCTTCAAAATACCTTGCCCGGCCACTTGTGTTTCCATTGCGCTCGACAACTCCCATTCCTCCGCCAAAACGAACAGCATCGGCTGATATTTTTTGTGGTTTCCCGGGTTCTGCCAGTAACTCTACTTTGACTGCTTTTTTGTCTCTTCCCTGCTTAAAATGAAATGTTCCAAGGTAAATCCAGGTGCCAAATCCCATTGACTGATCGACCTTAAAATCACTTACTCCTCCTGAATGATGTACACGGTAAAGTACTTCTCCATCTCCCTTTCCATAGGATACATACACCGAATAATCACCTGAATTCGCGAAATCAGGAATATAAGTGGCACAATTCGTCTTTCTGTTTAAACTTTCAAAACCAACTGATGTACCCAGTTCAAAAGGATTTTCGTCGACATACGGTTGATTTCCTATTGCAAACCCCCTTACATTAGCTGTTCTTTTTCGGGGTCTTTTAAATTTACTTTTTCCTGTAGAAGCATTATTATCAACAATAACTTCATTTTTTTGCCAATCGCGTTCGCGAGGCATAAAAACATTAGCTCCGGCATTTTCAAGCATTGGAGCAATGTACGGAGTCACTAATGCTGTGGGTAAAATATCTTCTACAGTTGTAAAAAGTCGCGCACGCTGCCATTCCCAGCGGTTCAGTTTGGGTTCGTAATACCAGCCGTGGCTGTTCCACAATGCTATATTTGAATTTTGTAATCCTGATGTAATTGTGTACGAACGTTGTGGTTGAACAACATTTTTTCGATCTTCCGGTGACTCTTGTGTTAACCGTTTCTTTTCCTGTTCCAACCGAGACCGATAATAATTGGGAACCAAATCTTCGATATCAACTCCGGCCGATACAATTGTTAAATTCCGATCCTGCAAATGCGTTGGAAGATACTTCTTTATCGAATCATGAATGCTTTCGACTGATTCCTTCCGAAAAGGCATTTCGGCCAGTGCTTTGTTAAAAAACAAGGTAATAGCGTTCTCATCATCATCGATAAAAACCGAATCCACTTGAATTTTCTTTCGATTAATATAGTTCTGGTCTCCGGTATAAAAATCAGAACTTACTTTACCTTTAAGATTTGTATTGATTCCGGCTTTGATAGAGTCAGCAGTTTGAGCAAAAACAGAAGTACCTGCAACAAAAAAGTAAAAAAAACATACCCCAAATACTTTTATTAAAATACTTGTACGAGGTCGATATACTTTAACATTAATCAGGCCCATAAAATTAGAAGTCAAAATACAAATGCAAATATAAATCAAAATTTGTATTACATATTACAAATACATCGAAATTTTGTACATTTGTCACTCCAATTTGTAGAAGGAAATTAGATACAACGGAAATTAATACAATTATGAAAGTTACAGAATCAAGCTCATTGTACGACAATCTCGATCAAATGCCCGTAAAAGAAATATTAACGAGCATTAACAACGAAGACGCAAAAGTACATATAGCTGTACAAAAAGAAATTCCCAAAATTGAAAAACTGGTAGAGTTGCTGGTTGAACGCGTAAAAGCTGGAGGTAGATTATTTTATCTGGGAGCCGGGACAAGCGGTCGGCTGGGAATTCTGGATGCTTCTGAAATACCGCCTACATTTGGCATGCCTCAGGGCATTGTAATTGGATTAATTGCCGGTGGCGACACTGCCATCAGAAAAGCAGTTGAATCGGCAGAAGACAACTGGCACGGCGGATGGGAAGATCTGCAGGAACATAACATTAATGCAAAAGATACAGTGGTTGGTATTGCGGCATCGGGCGGGACACCTTATGTTATAGGTGCTTTGAAAGATGCTAACGAAAACGGTTTGTTAAGTGCCTGTATTACCTGCAATCCGAATTCGGAGATTTCGAAAGTGGCCAGTATTGCCATTGAACCGGTAGTTGGCCCTGAATTTCTGACAGGAAGCACGCGAATGAAAGCCGGAACTGCACAGAAAATGGTATTGAACATGATCACTACTTCGTTGATGATAAAACTGGGACGTGTTAAAGGCAACAAAATGGTTGATATGCAACTTACCAATAAAAAACTGGTTGAGCGCGGTTCAAAAATGATTGTTGAGGAACTTGGAATAGAACTGGATGAAGCGCGACGACTTCTTCTTCTTCATGGTTCGGTGCGTGCCGTTTTAAACAACTACAAAGCCTAAAAACTATTTTTAAAATTAATACCGGGCGGGAAACGATGATCGAACCCGCGACCTTCAGCTTGGAATCCGTCAACTGACGGACTAGCACTGAGCTACTCATGCATTTTTTTTCGCAAATTAAGTACTACTATTCGTTACAGAAAATAAAACGCCTCAAAGCAAGCCGTTGAAGGACCTTCATGAAATCTTTTATTAGATCACGCATCAAAAAGGGTTAGTGGGACTCTGACCTATATTTTTTTGATCCCAATACCGGGCAACTCATTTAAGGTAACTTTGCCGTTAATTACTTTCATACCTTCATAAATATCATTTGTAATCAACAAATTACCATCCAAATCGGCCCATTCACACAAGGGAGAAAGCTGGGCAGCAGCAGATACAGCGCACGACGTTTCCGTCATACATCCAATCATCACTTTCATATCTAAAGCACGCGCAACTTCAATCATTTTTTTGGCTTCATGCATCCCGGTACTTTTCATCAATTTTATATTTATACCGGTGTACACATCTTTAAATTTTGGAATGTCGTGAATACGCTGAAAAGCTTCGTCGGCAATGGTTGGCAAGGGACTATTTTCAGTCAGCCATGCCATATCATCAATTTGCTCTTTTGGCATGGGTTGCTCAACAAATACAATCCCTTTCTCGTTTAACCAGTGAATCATCTCCAATGCCTTGTATTTGTCTGTCCATCCCTGATTTACATCAACACACAAAGGAACATCCGTTACAGAGCGTATAGCTTCAACTAACTCCTTGTCGTTGTCGCGCCCCATTTTTACTTTCAGAATCTTAAACTCAGCAGCTTCTTTTGTTTTCTCGATAATTACATCACGGGTATCAATTCCTATTGTAAACGAGGTATTTGGCGTGTTTTCAGGAGTTAATCCCCATATTTTATACCAGGGCTGCCCCATTATTTTTCCCACTAAATCATGCAGCGCAATATCAATACAAGCCTTTGCCGCCCGGTTACCCGACTCAATGGAATCAATGTATTCCAAAATTTCATCCATCCGAAAGGGGTCATTAAAACCCGACAAATCAACTTTCTGCAAAAAACGAGCAACAGTTTCGTGCGATTCGCCCAGATAAGGAGGCATTGAAGCTTCTCCATATCCAACAATACCGTCGTATTCCAATTCTACCAGCATCACCGGAGTAGTTGTTCGGGAGCTGGTTGCCAGCGTAAAAGCATGTTTCAATTGAAGTTCGTATGGCCTAAAACTGAGTTTCATTTTTGCATTTTTTGAAATTAAATATTTGTTATTCGACATGCCGGATTGTGCCAGTATCACACCTCCGGATAAAAGTCCAAGACCCCTTAGAAAATTTCTACGCTCCATTTTCATTACGGTAATATCTCTTTGTAAAATTCGTTATCAACAATCCACTCAATACCCTCTCCTTTAACATTTTCAATTACCCGGCGCGATCGGACAAAAGCATTTTCGTAATGTTCGGTGTAATTCTCTTTGGTTTTATCGAGGCTGTTGATACGCACTTTCCCTGAAGCGTGAATAAATTCCTTTTCACCGATGTACAAACCAACGTGAGTCACTTTTTCGGGAGTATCAGCTGATGCTTTTCTACCAAAAAATACCAGGTCGCCGGGCAATAAATTTTCGTAGCCATTCGCGGTATCCACCAACTCACCATGTAAAGTTTGCTGCGAAGCATCGCGCTGCAAAATAATACCATTCATATAATAAACCGTTTTTGTAAAACCGCTGCAATCCAACATTTTAGAGGAGGTGCCTCCCCACAAATAGGGAAGTCCTTTAAATTTTAAAGCGGTAGCAATCACATCATCAATCACCATTTTTTTTGTTTGCCATTTCTCCAGAGAAACACAATCCTCCTTTTTCACAAATGCTATTCTACCATCAGCAAATAAGGTTTTATAGAATTTATTTTCAGAATCGATAACACTTAGCAGATCTCCCGCAAGCAAATCAGATTCAATTGCAGTATTCTCATCTATTCCGGCGTAAGCAAAACCAAACTGTTTATTAAATAAAACCTTTTTCAGATTTTTCCAGTCTGCCAGTTCCGGATTTGATTTTAATGAAACTGCAGCATCATCAACCCAACCAAAATAACGGTCGGGAGTTTGAATAAGATACCAGCCATCCACTTCCTTGTACACTTTAACCGGTGTCCCCAGTAGAGCTTGCGACAACAATTCGGAAGAATGAGTGGCTTTTCCACGAATATTACATACCGAAAGTGTTACTACGCCCCACCGGTTTTCCTTAAATCGTTCAGTTGGAAGCAATTCAACTTCAAATTTCAGATTGTGTTGAACTGCAAGCGATTTCAGCTCAGAGAAGCCTTTCTCAGATGCTGTTTCACCACTTAAGCAATTTTCACCTTCACTCGAAATCACATCAATATTCCAAAACATTAATCGTTTGTCGGGAATATTACTTTTTTGGATTTCTGTTACACGGGCGCTAATTTCTTCATTGGTTTGTTGAGAGCAGGAAGTCATACTAAAAATAAAAATTATTAAAAGGTATTTGAATTGATTGATCATCTTAAATAAAAATTATTTGTATTACATATTACAAATATAGATTTTTGATATTCTTTAACATAGTACAATTATCAATATTTTATTGATCTACGATTTATTTCAGGAATTTGAATCTTCCGGTATTAGAAAGAATCGCTTAGATATTTTTTATATATATCCATGGTACGAATCAAATGTTCCTTCATTAAAGCCGAAGCACTTTCGCGATTTTGTTTATTGATTGCATCAAAAATTTTCAGATGATATTCCAGCGTAACATCCTTTTCCCCCTCCACATTTGCATAAATTAAATTACGCATTCGGGGCAACAGCGAATAAATGGGCTCCATCGAAATTTGAACAATTGGATTATGTGTTGCTTTGGCAATCAGTAAATGAAACTTATTATCTAAATCGGCTTCGAGCTGAATGTTATCCGGATTACATTCCTTGAACAATTCAATATTATCCTGTATATCCGACAAGTCATTCTGATTTCTCTGTCGGGCAGCCAAACCGGCTATTTCAGGTTCAAAAAGTCTACGCACTTCAATTATCTGTGCAATCAGGTTATGATCGAACTGCATGTCATAATACAAATTCAGGTTTTGTATGGCATCATCAATTTTAAGGCCGGTAACGGTCATTCCGCTTCCTTTTGTTATCTCTATCAGACCGCGGGCACTTAATCTACGCAAGGCCTCACGCAAAGCAGTGCGACTTACCCCAAAAGCTTCGCATAGCTCGCGTTCGGTAGGTAACCTCGAACCAACCGGCAATTTTTTTTCACGAATGGCCGCTTCCAGTCTTCGTTCTATCTTCTGACTTAAAGTAAGTTTACTCCCTATTTTACCAAAAATTTCCTGATCCATTTCTGAATTATTTTGAGTACGGTTTAGACATATTTATTATTATTTGTCCTATGTGTTACAAATGTATCATTTTAAAACCATTCTTCAAGGTGGTGCTAACACATAGATACACAAACACTACCCAATTAAAGAATCATAAAATCTGCATGATTTCTTAAATTTTGTTCAACAGACAATAAAATTTCTCTAAATTTAGGCGAAAACAGAGGCTAAATTTACATGAAAGCGATTCATGTTTTAGCAAGTTTAATCGCCTCTCAATATTAAATACGATGAAAAAATCAGGTGTACTCTTAGTCATTCTATTGGTTGCAAATATTTTATCAGCCCAAATATCGGAAGAGAAAGAAAACCAAAGCAGTAATTTAAATAAACCTGAACGCGAAGAGTGGTTTAGAGATTTGGGATTCGGAATGTTTATTCATTTTAGTTTCGACAGCCAGTTGGGAATTGTAATAAGTCATTCAATGGCCGGCGCTTCGGATGATTACCTAAACAGATATGTTCATGAACTTCCCAAAACATTCAATCCAAAAGATTTTGATGCACGCGAGATTGTAAACCTGGCCAAACTCGCAGGAATGAAATACATTGTTTTAACCACAAAACACCACTCGGGCTTCTGTATGTGGGATACAAAAACAACCGACTTTAATATAATGAATACCCCCTACGGAAAAGATTTGGTTGCAGAATATGTACAGGCCACAAGTGATGCCGGGTTGGCCGTTGGCTTCTATTTCTCTCCTGAAGATTTTCACTTTTTATACAAAAACGGGCAACAGGTTCGCAGAAAGTTTACGGAGCCACTTCCGCATCATATTATGAAAAAATACCTCGAATTAAACGAACTTCAGAATATGGAACTGATGGCCAAATACGGCGATATTGATATTATTTTTTATGATGGCGGAGATGGACCACTACTTGAAAAATGCAAACAAGTGGTATGGGAATTACAACCCAATATTGTGGTTACACGAGGTGCTATTCCCACTCCTGAGCAACGAGTGCCGGGAATTGTTTCAAACGAACCATGGGAAGCGAACCTTACAATGGGAACGCAATGGGCCTATAAACCTACCAACGAAGAATATAAATCGGGCACCCGTTTACTGGAAATTCTGATAGAGACACGTGCAAAAGGAGGTAATCAACTTTTAAATGTGGGGCCAAAACCAAATGGAGAACTCCCGATTGAACAGGAAGAACGCCTGCGCGAACTGGCAGCGTGGAATTTTGTTAACGGTGAATGTATTGAAAAAGTAAAACCCTGGGTACTTCCAAACGAAGAAAATATTTGGTTTACCTGGAAACCGGAAGAAAAAACTTTGTACGCCATACTTACCAAACAACCTGCGTGGCCCCGAGGCGAGCGTCGCGAGTTTGTTCTGAAATCGGTTAAAACAAGTACAAATTCGGTTGTAAGTGTGTTGGGCCAAAGTGGAGAGTTGGTGGAATACAATCCGAATGCCGATGCAAAAACATACTTTGAACAAAAAGATGACGGGCTACACATCTCCTGTGTTCGCGCTCAACGTATATATAATAACCACAAATGGCCGAATCCAATTGTTTTAAAAATTACTGCTGCCGAACCAGCCATTATTCCGCCGGGTGTTACAACTCATAATGCCGAAATAAATTTACAACGAGGTTACGAACGGCTTGTTTTTAAAGGTGAAATAACAACTATTGTTGAGACCGAAAAAGTGAAATACGGTTTCCAGTATCGTGAATATGCAGGTTTTGTTGAAGAATTGAACAAGGACACCTGGCTCGAAACCGAGTTGGGTGATGTATTAACGAATGATTTTCGAACAATCTCAAAACTCACAAAAAAAGGCAAAACATACCAGTACCGGGCTTTTATTGAATTTAATAAGCTTAGGCAATTCGGCGATATAAAAGAAATTATATTCTAGACTTCTTTTGGTAGAGCCGCACTATTTATAATGACTCTAAATAAAAACTTAGATTCAAAAGAGATTTGCTAAAGAAGAAGGAATCACTAATTTTACATTTAACTAACTATATGCTTTAATTGTAGATATTACAATTATGAAAACTATATTAAACTACTAAATGTTTAATAACGAAACCTACAAAACGGAAATAGCGCAAGGCAATCAGAAATTCTTCAGAAAAATGATGGATATAACTGCTGATGAATTGCTTCATTTTGCCATGGGTTTTCTTCGCAATAAAGAAATAGCAGAAGAAATTGTTAGTGACGTATTTGTCAAGATCTGGTCAAACCGTTCTGATATAGAAAGTATTCTCAACCTAAAATCATACCTTTTTATTTGTGTAAAAAATGGATGTTTGTCTCACCTCAGAAAAGCCAAGAATGATAAATTAGTATTACTGGGTGAATACAAAGATTTTCAATTTCTACCCGTTGAAAGCCCCGAAGATGATTTACTGGAAGAAGATGCAATTAAAAGAATACACGAGGCAATTCAGGAACTTCCTCCTAAATGCCGCGAAGCATTTTCGCTCGCTAAAATAAGTGGCTTTAAACATCGCGAAATTGCAGAGATCATGAATATCTCAGAAAAAACGGTAAATAATCACCTGGTGACTGCCGTAAAGAAGATTTCCGACATACTTGGAATCGATAAAAAATCAGGAAAATCCTACTCTCCTTTAAAGCAAGCCAGCCTTTTTTCATTTCTTTGGTAAAAAATTCAATTTTCTTTTAGGTACATTGTTTTTCTCTTGCGTCTTTAAAGCAACAAAGACGACAAATGACAAATAAAGATAAAACCTACGAATTAATAGTCAAGAGATTAACAAACGAGATTTCTGAAGAAGAAAATGCTCTGCTCGACGAACAATTCGCACAAAAAAAGTTTAGCAAATCAAAATTTGAAAAGCTTTCCGTTTATTGGAGAATGTTTTTCCCAAAACCTGTAAAACACTCCATAATTGAGAAAACGGAAAAAAAGCTTGGATTCACATATCAAGCTGGGGCAAAAACTAATTCTTGGAATTGGTTAAAAATAGCAGCCTCTATATTATTGATAGTATCTGTTGGATATTCGCTTTATACCTTTGTAAAACCAAACGACCAGTTGGTATTAAATGAATACTGTTGTGAAAACGGGGAACAAAAGGAAATTGTATTAAGCGACGGGACAAGCATTTGGTTGAATTCTGCGTCACGTATTATTGCTAGTGAGCCATTCTTAGGAAATACGCGTGAGGTTATCTTATATGGCGAGGCTTATTTCGAAGTGGCTCATAATCCTGAGAAGCCCTTTATCGTAAAAACATCAAATTTGCAAACTAAGGTGCTTGGAACCAAATTCAACATTACATCGTCAGGTCCACATATACCTCAGGAAATTTCGCTGTATGAAGGAAGTGTTGAACTTACTGCCGATAATGCAAGCCACAACAAAGTAATTATGCATCCCGGAGAAACCGCTATTTTTTCTCCTGACAATGGAGAAATAGCTGTAACTCGTAAGGATTTAGGGAAACCGGCTCAGTGGAGAGATGGCATTCTTCATTTTGACAATGAAGATCTGTTCAGCATTACCAGAAAACTTGAACGAAAATACAATACCAAAATATTTGTTACCGACCCTGCTGTTGGAAGACTTCGTTACACCGCAGAATTCCAGCATGAATCTGTTGATTCGATTATGCGAATTTTATGCGAAGCAAAAGAATTCCATTACGAAAATGCTTCGGGAGGAATTATTATTAAGGCAAAGAATTAAGAAATATATACAAATATCTATACCAACTAAAGCAATAGGTAAAGAGACCTGATCAATCTTTTTACCTTTTTAAAGAAGAGATGAATTAATTTTTATGTTTAACAAACTAAACCATTATTTGTATGGAATTAAGCGTTAAGAAAATGCTACCCTGTACTTCAGGCTGGCAGAAAAAACTTCGCCGCATTTCAGGTTTAACCCTGGTTATGCTTATGGCGATAGTAGTCAACGTTCAGGCAAGCACTTATTCTGAGACGGTCAAATTTGACCTAAAAATGAATAAAGCAAGCCTGAAAGAAGTTTTTCAAACCATCACTGACCAAAGTGAATTTAAGTTTGTTTACAACAACGATGTTGTGAATGACAAACAGCGAGTTACGGTAACTACCGAAGATGCGCGAGTAGAAGAAATCCTTAATGAAATTCTTCCTGAGCACAAACTCGATTACCGTGTGATTGACCGTCAAATTATTGTTTTTCCTGCCGAAGGAAACGGTGTATCAACAAGTCCTTCAACTACACCACAAGAAAAAACAATAAGCGGTAAAGTTGTAGACGAAGACGGAATTCCTTTACCAGGTGTTTCTGTTATCGTTAAAGGTACCACAATTGGTATTGTTACAAATCCTGACGGAGAATATACTTTAAGCGGTATTCCTGCCGATTCTAAAGTTCTTGTATTCTCTTTTGTGGGTATGAAAAAACAGGAAATGAACATTGGTAACCAGAGTACCATTAACATTACTTTAGAAGCCGAATCAATTGGTTTGGATGAAGTAATTGCCGTGGGTTATGCAACCCAAAAGAAAGCCAATGTTGTAGGTTCGGTTGCCACCGTTAGTGGAGACCAAATCGAAGCTATTCCTGCTGCCGACGTTACCAACACGCTGTCAGGTCGTATGTCGGGTGTTACAGGTATCCAGGCAACCGGTGAACCAGGACAAAGTACAACTACACTTTTGGTACGTGGTCGTACCACTCTTGGAGACCGCGATGACAATCCTGAGTTAACAGCTCCACTGGTTGTAATCGACGGAGTTCCTGGTCGTTCGTTAGGCGATGTTGACCCTGTTGACATTGAAAGCGTATCAGTACTGAAAGATGCTTCGGCAGCCATTTACGGTTCTGCTGCTGCAAACGGTGTTATTCTTGTAACTACCAAAAGAGGTCAGTCGGGAAAACCTCGTATGAGCTATCAGTTCTATCAGGGATTTATGACTCCTACCATCCTGCCTAAAGTTACCAATGCCGGTGATTATGCAACTATGTTAAGTGAATACCAGGATTACGAAAACAAAGAACGTACCTATTCAAATGAAGACATTGCATTGTTCTACAGTGGAAGAGATCCTTGGGTACACCCCAATAGCGACTGGGTAAATGACCTTGTAGACAAGTGGACAACTACCAGCAAACACAATTTCAGCATTGATGGTGGAGCCAACGGAATGCGTTACTACGTATCGTTGGGATACAAAAACGAAGAAGCAATATACAAACAAGAATCAACCAATTACAAGCAATACAACCTTCGTGCTAAATTGGAAATGCCAATTACCGATTGGTTAACAACTTCGGTTGATTATGCAGGTTTCTTAAATAACAAAATGTATCCGACAAAAAGTGCTGGCGCTATTTACGGACAGTCAACTCGTCTGCTTCCAACACGCTGGTCTTTCTAGCCAAACGGATTACCTGGTCCCGATATTGAATACGGTGACAACCCGGTAGTAACTTCAACATTTGAAGGTGGTTACGATGATCAAAAAGATTACATCAACCAATTTACCTTTAAAGCTACGATTACGCCTCCAATGGTGGAAGGTTTAACTTTAAGCGGATATTATACTTATGATGTATCGAACTGGTACAGAAAACAATTCCGTAAACCATGGACGCTGTATGCTGAAAACTGGGACACTGCTGAATACGATTCAGAAGGATACGTAACCAACATGGATCTAACTCCATCCTTACGTGGATATTCTTCTCCTGAACTAGCAGAAACTTACCAAAGAAATATTCGCAAACTGGCTAACTTTAGCTTCAACTATGCACGCGATTTTGGCGAACATTCAGTATCGTTATTTGGTGCATACGAGCAAATCGACCAACAGAACAACCAGATGGGAGCTTTCAGAAAATACTATATTTCTGACGTAGTTCAAACCATCGATGCAGGTTCTGATACAGACAAAGACAACTGGGGATGGACATGGATTTATGCACGTAAATCGCTTATTGCCCGTGCCAACTATAGCTATGCTGGTAAATATTTGGTTGAAGCCATCTTCCGTCGTGACGGTTCTTTGAAATTCCCTCCTGATAGCCGTTGGGGTAACTTCCCCGGACTTATGGTAGGTTGGAGAGCTTCTGAAGAAAACTTCTGGCAAGAAAACCTTTCTGCAATTAATTATTTCAAATTAAGAGCATCGTACGGTAAAATGGGTATGGACCCTGGAGATCCTTTCCAATTCATGAACAAATATGTACTGGGTACCGGATTAACCATGGGAACAGGAAAAACTGTTGAAACTGTTGTTCAGCAAGAAGGTGTGGCTAACCCAAATATTACATGGGAAAAACAAACTACCTACAACTTAGGTTTCGAATCGCAAATATTGGATAATCTAATTTCTTTCGACGGCGATTTCTTCTACAGCAAACGTTCTGATATTTTAGCTTCAAGAGATGCTTCAGTTCCGCAATTTACCGGATTGGCATTGCCTGACGAAAATATTGCAGAAGTTGACAACCGTGGTTTTGAATTACAACTGGGCTACCACAAAAATCTTACAAACGACCTTAGAGTTGATGTTGTTGGTAATTTCTCATACAACCACAACGAAGTAGTATTTATGGATGAGCCTGAAAGAGCTGAAGAATGGCAACAACGTACCGGACACCCTTATGGTGCCTGGTTAATGTATGATGCAATTGGTATTTTTGCCGATGAAGCTGCACTTTCGTACCCACATTGGGATGGAGCAAAACCTGGTGATGTAATTTTCCGCGATGTTGACGGAGATGGAGCAATTACCAGCGATGATAAAATTTTGGTAGACAAAACTGATATGCCGGAAGTTTCTTATGGTCTGTCAGTTGACGTAAGCTACAAAAACTGGAATTTATCACTTCTTGCTCAAGGCCAGGGAGAATATTACAGAATGAACATCGCTGACGGACGTCGTGGTGAAGCAGGTAACTACTTACAATGGAGTTTCGACAATCGTTGGACACCTGAAAACACACAAACTGATGTGGCTAGGGCATACAACCGCGACGACTTGTACTGGTCATTCGATCGTAACATGAGTACTTATCACTTAGATAATATGGCATACTGTCGTTTGAAGAACGCTGTTGTTACATATACTATTCCTAATACTGTTTTCGGTAATCTTGGAATCTCAAGAGCACAGGTATTCTTCTCAGGAAACAACCTGTTCTTGTTGTACGCTGCTCAGAAAAATTTCGATCCGGAAATTGGTGCACCTATGACCTATCCGGCTGTAAAAACTTATGCACTTGGTGTTAAGGTTACCTTTTAGTGAATTATGAATTTTTGAAAAATGAAGAATATGAAAAAAATATTAGGATATTCAATAGTGATGTTGGCGCTTGTTTTTGCTACGACATCATGTGACGATGTTCTCGACCAAAAAGCGGTTGATGCTTTTAACGAGGAATCTGTTTTTGAAGATTTGAACCTAACAAAGGCGTATTTGGGAAGATGCTACGATTTTATCGGCGTCGACAATAATATGTTGTTGGGTTTAAGAGAAGATATACTTTCAGGCGCTACCGATGAGGTGTTGTGTATTCACCGTCCGGGGGGTTATCCTTTTGTAAAAGGAAATATGAGTCCTGACGAATTGGGTCACTTTGGAAACTGGCGTTTCAACTGGATTACATGGAACTTGTACAGTAACATTAAAAACGTTAACGTTTTATTGGCCAATATTGATAATGTACCTACTGAAAATGCAGGGCAGGAAGCACAATTGGCTACTTATAAAGCAGAAGCATATTTTATCAGAGCTTTCGATTACGTTAACTTAATGCGTTCGTACGGTGGTTTGGTATTGGTTGATCAGCCTTTTGAACTGGATCAGGACTTTTTATCTACCACCCGTTCTTCTTTGGATGAAACACTTGACTTTATTTTGGCTGACCTGGATAAAGCAATTGCAGGACTTCCTACCAAAGACAATATGGATCAGGGACGTGCAACAAAAGGTGCCGCAGCAGCTCTTAAATCGAGAGTTTTAAGCTGGAGTACCGGTGAATTAATGCACGGTGGTTATTCGTCGGATGCATTGGTTTCTTTCAAATCTAAATCTCGTACATCATTGTTAAGCGATGCACAAACCATTGCCAAAGCTATTATGGACGGAACGTATGGCGACTACTCTTTAAACGGTGGCACCGATGATCCTCCATCACCATTAACTCAGGCAGATGTGGAAGAATACTCAGCGACTTTCTCAAGCAACTTTACTCAAAAGGGTGAATGGAATGACGAAGCTATTTGGGGTGTTCAACACTTACAAGCTCAAGGTAACAGAACTACCCAAAACAGATGGTGGGGACCTTGCGGTTACCACAACTGGGGAAACAATGGACCAAACGAGCCTGTTGTACGTGCATTTGAAATGGCAGATGGTACTCCTTTTGTTTGGGACAAATACAATCCGGGCGACCAGGAAGTTCGCGAAGCAACTGCTGCTGAACTGGAAGCTGACCCTGAAATAAATCCTTATGTTGGAAGAGAACCTCGTTTCTATGCCAGTGTATTATACGATGGAGCTAAGTGGATCGATCGTCCTACTGATGCTGCTGCTACAGATCCTCTGGGTTATGTTCAAACCGGTTATTACATTGCTGCCGATGGTACTCAAACTGCAGGACTTGATACTCGTCAGGGACCAATTGAAGCATGGAACGGTACTAAAAACGGTTATTACATTAAAAAATACCAGGATCCGGCAACTGTTGGACAATATTTCAACAACGAAAATGCATGGATTGAATTGCGATATGCTGAAGTTGTTTTAGACTATGCTGAAGCATGTATCGAACTTGGAGAAGTAGCAAAGGGTATGGATGCATTGAACATGATCCGTAACCGTGCAGGATTACCTGACAAAACAACTACCGACCAGGCCGAAGCCAGAGAATGGTATCGCCACGAACGCCTTGTAGAATTCTTCGGCGAAGGCGACCGTTGGTACATGATTCGCAAATGGATGATTGCAGAGGACGTAATCGAAACTGTTCATCCAATCAAAATCTACCATTATGCAGATGGTAGTCACAAATGGTTCTACGACACATCTTCTGATGCTGATACAAGATCGTGGAACGACGCCAACTACTGGTTGCCTATTTCTCGTACAGAGATCAACAAGGCTCCACAGTTGCAACAAAATCCAAATTACAACTAGTTAGTTTAGCAGATGAAATAGTTAGTTTAGTTACTAAAAGACCGACTCTATGAGTCGGTCTTTTTACTAACTTCTCTGGCTTTGCTATGCCTTTTTTTGACCTTATTTCATTATAAATAATCCTAAATCAAGAACCAATGACCAGATTCAAACTTTCGTTAATGATGTTACTCCAGTACATGATGTATGCTGTATGGTGGGTTCCTCTTGCTGCTTATTTAACCAACCTCGAAGTCAGCAGTTTCGAAAAATCCTTGATTTTAAGCTCCATGGCAATTGGTTGTTTGGTTTCTCCGGTAGTTGGAATGTTTGCCGACCGCTTTTTTGCCGGGCAAAAAGTTCTTGCTGTTTTAAATGGCATTAATGCTGTAATGTTATTTCTCGCAGCAACTACGAACAATCCCGATATTCTGTTTATTTGCCTGCTAATTGCCATGTTGGGTTATATGCCTTCGTGGAGTTTAACCAGTTCGATTGCAATGTACCATTTACCTTCTGAACAATTCCCAAAAGTTCGCGTATTTGGATCAATCGGATGGGTTGTTTCAGGTATTTTCAGCATTGTATTTATCAAACTTTTACACATCGATTTCGATGGCACACACATACCCTTTTACTGTGGAGCAGGTGTAAGCATTGTGGCTGTTATCACCAATCTCTTTCTTCCGAATACACCACCTCTTGCTAAAAAACAAAAAGTATCTGTTATCGATGCTTTTGGGCTTCGAACCATGGAACTTATGAGAGACAGGAATTTTGCCCTGTTCATCATATTTTCATTTCTTTCAATGATCCCCTTTGCCATGTACTTTTCGTTCTTCTCTGAATTTCTTTTAAATATCAATACCAAATACATTTCGGTAACCATGAATTGGGGTGTATTGGCCGAAATGGGGTTTCTGTTATTGGTTCCGGTTGCAATTAAAAAGTTTGGATTGAGAAAAGTAATGATTCTGGGTTTGGTTGCACTGGTTGTTCGCTACCTCTCATTTTACACAGGCGGTGCAATTCACCAATCGTGGATGTACTATGTTGGTATTTTGGTACATGGATTAATCTTTGGTTTTTTCTATGTTGGAGGTCAAATTTATATCGACAAAAAAGCTCCCGCCGAGCTGCGATCACAGGCACAGGGATTTATTTTTCTGGTAACCTTTGGTGTAGGTCTATTAATCGGAACTTTTATTTGCAGCGAAATTATAAACACCTACAAAAACGAAGCAGGCTATAACTGGAACGCAATCTGGGGGATTGTAACACTTTCGTCGATCGCTTTATTGCTGCTATTTATCCTGTTTTTTAAAAACAACGATAAAATTCTTCAAAAAGCATAATCAAGCCCTTGAAGACTTTCTTTCAACTAAAAAATACATAATACCAATAGGTATTGGCAAAATCACGTGCCAGTGCCTGTTGTGCTTGTTGTTTGCTACTTCGGTTTTGCTGAAAGAGTTTATAAAATTGCTGAAAGTGCTGCTCGGTCTCCGGCCGTATTCCAAGTTGATGGAGTTCAGGCATCTCCCCTATTTTCAGCAATTTATAACTAACCACAGCTTCTTCCACATTACGGGGAATTTGCGTATAACCAGCTTTCTCCATAACAGGAAGCAAATCAACAACTCCTTTCATATCTTTTTGTAACATCAGATAAACAAGTTTGTATTCCAATGTAAAAACATTGGTTGAATCAGACATAAGTATAAGATCCAGGTTAACCACCGGATCATCGGAAAGAACGAAAAAGTCCATTTTGGGTTTCAGAGCTTTTTTTAGTCCAAGTTCCGAATCGTTATTTATGGCCGCGTCATTAAACAATAAGGCTTCATAATTCTTTGCAAGATCGCGGTAAAAAATACTTCTTTTTAAAATAGAAATGTATTTGTCTGCCACTTCGTAATTCCCGTTAATCAACTCTGTCTTAATTAACATTTTCAAAATTTCGGGAGTTAATCCGCGCATAACCATATATTCGTATGCCCAGCGCTGTGCTTCGTTAATCATTCCAATCGAATAGTAAAAGTACCCTCCTTTACGAAGCACTTCACCCATCATTTCCCACTTCTGAAAAAGTGTAGATGCATCCTGCGTTTGAGGAAACTGGAAAAAGGAATTGGCAAGTTGTCCGGTTTCGGACAAGGCCACATTATTCAAAAATGCAGTAAGAATATTGGTGGAAGGAAACTGTGCATTAAACTGGATTATTTCGTTGTATTTTTGTTCGTAAAACAGTTTCTCAACATGAAAATAATGACTGTTCTTTTTATCAACGCGGGGAATCACAAGCAGAACCAAAAGGATTAACAGCACAAACGGAGTGAACTCCATTAACTTCATTTTTCTAATCGAGAGTGTGTTCAATTTCCTATATTCAATTTTAAAAAGAAGTGGCAACAGGGTTAATATAAATGCTACCAGCACAAATACATTCAATTGCCCGCCGGTATCCTGCACAGTAAAAGGATATTGAAGTAAGGTTTCGGTAGTTTGAAAAAAGAGTAACTCCTTTCCAACGAAAAAGAACAAAACGGCCATACCAAATGTAACTGCCAATTTTATCCATTCTTTTTTTTGAATCAAATAAACGGTAAATAGTATCAAAAATAAAAACGAATAACTGCCAAACAAGAAGTAGACTGCGGGATACAAAATTGAACCACCCCATAAAAAAATTGGCTTAATACAACTTACAATTAAGTAAAACAGAAACAGCTGTAAAAGTATTCCCAGATTATTAAAAGCCAGATATTGATAATTGATTTGTAAATAAAAGAGCGCCCCACCAAGCAAAAACGGAATAAAACAACAAGATCTTCCACTTAACAACTTCCCTGTTTTTTGCAACAACCAAATGAGGAAACAAAGCTCCAAAACAACCAGTAATGAGCCAATTAATGGGTAGTAATAAAAAGTAGTTTGCAACTCGCCCAGGTAAATTAAAAAACCACCCGGCTTATTCAGGTGCTGTTGTAAATAATCCAACGACAACTGAAATAAGATCGATTTTTCCTGGTAAAAGAATATATAAGCCGAATAATAGTACAGGAAAAATGTCCCCATTAAAAAAAACAGGACAAAAGGCAAAACCTGAATGGTTCGGTTTGATTTATGGTTTAATACGTTCATTTAATCTGGTTTAGTTGTTGGTCCATTGAGCCTGAATAGCTTCTTTGTTCGCCACTTTCCGAATTTCGCCCGGAGTTAAATCAATGTCGGCTTGCGCGAACTCCGGAATATTAAACGTTTTTACAAATCCCTGATAAAAGCCGGGATCTTTCTGTGGCAATACAAAAGGTTTGCTTGCATTTCCATTTTTATCGATGTACGAAATGTAAGGCCGGGCTGTTAATCCATCTCCACGTTTACTGCTAAAAACCAACCATCTGCCATTCGACGACCAACTGTGATAACTTTCGGTAAAAGCGCTGTTTAATTTGCATTCGCTAACACTAAAATCATTCAGATCAACCGAATACAAATCGGCTTCTTTGTGCCAAATTGAAAAGCAGCCGTAATTGTGCAAAGTAAAAACCAAAGCATTCCCTTCAGGCGAAACACGCGGAAATGAAACACTTTTGCCGATGGCTTCTGCATCGTAAACCATCTCGGGTTCACCAAAAGTTCTGGTTTCGGGATTAAAAGAAGAACGGCATAAATTGTATTTCGTATCGCGGTAATCGTAGTCGCTGCCAATTTGTTTAGCCCGGCAAAAATAAAGAAAAGTTCCATCGGGCGACCATTCGGGATAGGTGTCCATAAATTGCTCGTTACTATCCACCCGAATTTTCATTATTTCGTTTTTCTGAACATCATACAAAACCAAAGACGAGTTCAAATCCGATACTTCAATCTTTTTTTCGTCCATGGAATGAAACTGCTGCACCACTTTGTTCGACGAAAATGCCACATAATTCCCTGAAGGATGCCAGCGAGGATAAACAGCCCCGTTTTTCATCTCTTTCGTTTTCAGGTTAAACTTTTGCAAATCGCCGTCTTTTACAAAATAAGTTCCTCCGAGCGATCCACGCATGTGAAACATAAAATTGTCAGCATTTTGATTGTTAAAAGCGTGACAGTTGACGCAATTTTGTCCGACCACATTATTTTCTATCACGGCTTTCTCCGAAAAATCTTCGAGGCTGCGCTGTACTATGCTTATTTCTGTCCAGCTTTCATATCCGGGATAAAGCAAACGGTAATACAAAAACGGATCAACCCTGGCTTCTGTAATTTTATTCGAAAAAGATGTATAGCTTTTCCACTTTCCATCCTGCTTTGCAAAAATTTGGTAGGTAATCTCACTTCCTGTATTATCAGCCAGAAATCTTTTCCATTTTTTTTCCGAAAAACAGAATGTACCATCCGACGATCCCATAGTTAATTCACCTTTGGCGGCAGAAAGTTTAACAAAAAATGCTTCGCCTTCTTCTTCAATCTTAAAATTCAAAGGAGCAATATTTACAGGAATTGTAAGGGCTGAATAATCGGGATACAATTTTGCATTTCGCTGGTATTCTTCAATTTTGCCTTCCGGTTCTGACACACAGGAAGAAAACAAATACAGAAGAAGTAAATATATAAATTGATATTTTACACGCATAAGTTATGGTTTTCGGAATACGTTTAGCAAAACATGAAAATAACAAAAAACACCAAAACAACTACTTTATTTACCAAGTAAAAATCATTAGAAATCAGACAAAAATACTTTCAATTCGAAAGTTTAAAGGGCGATAAATTTAAATTTTCCTCATAATCGCACAAATTAGTTTCAATTCGTTTTTGTTTTAAATATTAATTTTTACATTTGCTCCTATTACAAAAAAAATGAAATGAGAATTTTATCTATCAATATTCTAGTCCTCGTAACTGTCATTCTTCGAATTACAGAGAAAGGCTAATTTATGTTGTAGATAATTTAAAAATATTTACAAGCCTTTCTCTAAAAACGAGAAAGGCTTTTTTAATGTAAAAACAGACAATAAAAGACAAATAAGTATGCAAACACCGTTACGTAGCAATACCACTACACAAGGACGAAGAATGGCAGGTGCGAGAAGCCTGTGGAGAGCCAACGGAATGAAAGAAGAACATTTTGGGAAACCGGTTATCGCCGTGGTTAATTCATTTACCCAGTTTGTTCCCGGACATGCACATTTACACGAAATTGGACAATACGTAAAAGGTTTAATTGAAGAACAAGGCTATTTTGCAGCCGAATTTAATACCATAGCCATCGACGATGGAATTGCAATGGGACACGACGGAATGTTGTATTCATTGCCTTCGCGCGATGTGATTGCCGACAGTGTTGAGTACATGTGTAACGCACACAAAGTAGATGCAATGGTTTGTATCTCGAATTGCGATAAAATTACTCCCGGAATGTTAATGGCAGCCATGCGTTTAAATATTCCTGCAGTGTTTGTTTCGGGTGGACCAATGGAAGCCGGCGAAGTGGACGATAAAGCACTCGATTTAGTTGATGCAATGGTAATGGCCGCCGACGATTCGGTAAGCGATTCGTATTTGGCACAAATCGAGCAAAACGCTTGTCCCACCTGTGGTTCCTGCTCGGGTATGTTTACGGCAAATTCAATGAACTGTCTGGCCGAAGCCATTGGTTTGGCACTTCCCGGAAACGGAACAATTGTAGCCACTCATGCTAACCGTAAAAAACTGTTCGAAGAAGGCGTTGAAAAAATTATAGCAGCTACCAAAGCGTTTTATTTCGAAGGAAACGACTCTGTTCTTCCCCGAAGTATTGCCACACGCGATGCTTTTATGAATGCCATGAAACTTGATATTGCCATGGGAGGATCAACCAACACAGTACTTCACTTACTGGCGATCGCTCACGAAGCAGAAGTTGAATTTTCGATGAAAGATATCGACCAGCTTTCGCGTATTACACCCAACCTTTGTAAAGTGGCGCCAAGCTCACATTACCACGTTCAGGACGTAAATCGAGCAGGTGGAATACTTGGTATTTTGGCCGAACTGAATCGGGCAGGTTTAATGCAAACCAAAGTAAACCGCATCGATGGGAAAACACTGGAAGAAGCACTGGTTGATTTTGATGTAATGAGCAGCACTTCAACAGAAGATGCCAACACACGCTATAAATCGGCACCCGGTGGAGGACGAAACCTGGTTATGGGTTCGCAAACCAGCTATTACAAAGAACTGGACACTGATCGCGAGAAAGGTTGTATCCGCGATTTCGATCACGCCTACAACAAAGATGGCGGATTGGCTGTTCTTTATGGAAACATTGCCGAAAACGGATGTATTGTTAAAACGGCAGGTGTTGACGAGTCGATTTTCAAATTTACCGGAACAGCAAAAGTTTTTAATTCGCAGGATGATGCAGTAAACGGTATTTTAGGCGACACTGTTCAAAAAGGAGATGTTATTGTTATTCGTTACGAAGGGCCAAAGGGTGGACCGGGAATGCAGGAAATGCTGTACCCAACTTCGTACTTAAAATCGATGCAGCTTGATAAATATTGTGCTTTAATTACCGACGGACGATTCTCGGGAGGTACCTCGGGACTTTCGATCGGACACGTTTCGCCTGAAGCTGCCGGTGGTGGTGCCATTGGTTTAATTCAGCAAAACGATAAAATTGAAATCGACATTACCGCTCGTTCGATCAACCTGCTTATTTCGGATGAAGAACTGGCAGCCCGCCGACAAGTAGAAGAAGCAAAAGGGAAAGATGCTTTTTCTCCTGTTGGAAGAAACAGAGTTATTTCGAAAGCTTTAAAAGCTTATGCAAGTTTGGTTTCAGCAGCTGATAAAGGAGCCGTTCGATTGATTGACTAACGACAAAAAAGAGAAAAATAAAACTACAGATAATAACGATTAGCTAGAAGCCATAAACTAGCGGCTAGCAGCTAAATTTTACAGACATGACAACAAAAAAAGTTACCGGATCGCAAGCATTAATTCTTTCGCTACTGGAAGAAGGAGTGGATACCATTTTTGGTTATCCGGGCGGTGCTATTATGCCCGTTTACGATGCTTTGTACGATTATGACAAAGAAGTAAAACACATTTTAACTCGTCACGAACAGGGAGCAATTCATGGAGCACAGGGATATGCACGTGTCACAGGTAAAGCAGGAATTTGCTTTGCAACTTCTGGCCCGGGTGCAACCAACCTGATGACAGGAATTGCCGACGCGATGATCGACTCTACTCCTTTGGTCTGTATTACAGGTCAGGTGGCTTCTCCCCTTTTAGGAACCGATGCATTTCAGGAGTCTGACATTGTTGGTATGTCAATTCCGGTTACCAAATGGAACTACCAGGTAACAACACCTGAAGAAATTCCGGAAGCAATTGCTCAGGCATTTTACATCGCAAATTCAGGTCGTCCGGGGCCAGTGCTTATCGACCTTACAAAAGATGCACAATTTGGTGAACTTGATTTTGAATACAAGAAATGCACAAAAATCAGAAGTTATGTACCGGAGACTCATGTAGATCCGCACCAGGTAAAAGCAGCTGCCGATTTAATTGATGCAGCCAAGAAACCTTTGATTTTATTTGGTCATGGAATTATAATCAGCCGCGCCGAAGCAGAACTAAAAGCTTTTATTGAAAAAACCGGAATTCCGGCAGCCTGGACTTTATTGGGGCTTTCGGCACTGCAAACCGAACATCCTTTAAATGTTGGAATGTTGGGCATGCACGGTAATTATGGTCCAAACCTTTTAACCAACGAAGCCGATTTAATTATTGCCGTGGGTATGCGTTTCGACGACCGTGTTACCGGAAACGTGAGTAAATATGCCACAAAAGCAAAAGTAATTCACATTGAAATTGATCCGGCTGAAATTGATAAAATAATAAAAACCGATGTTGCCGTTATTGGCGATGCAAAAAAAGCACTAAAAATGCTTACTGCAAATGTTGCCGAAAACAAACACGACGAATGGTTGCAGGAATTTAAAAAGTGCGATGCCATTGAAAATGAAAAGGTTTGGAAAAAAGATTTATTCCCAACAAAACCAGGATTAACAATGGGCGAAGTAATTCGTATTACTTCTGAAAAAACCAACCATGACGCAATTTTGGTTACCGACGTTGGTCAGCACCAAATGATTGCACAACGTTACTTCAAGTTTAAAAATTCACGCAGCAATGTAACTTCAGGCGGTTTAGGAACCATGGGATTCTGTTTGCCGGCTTGTATGGGAGCTCAATTGGGTGCACCCGACAGAACAGTTGTGGCGGTTATCGGCGACGGTGGTTTTCAAATGACCATTCAGGAATTGGGAACCATTGCACAAAATAACCTTCCGGTAAAAATTATCGTGCTGAATAACAATTACCTGGGAATGGTTCGTCAGTGGCAACAAATGTTTTTCGACAGAAGATACTCGTTTACAGAACTGCATAACCCTGATTTTATAATGATTGGAAAAGGTTTTGGAATTGAAGGACACAAAGTTTCTGACCGCGAAAACCTGGATGCCAGTATTCAAAAAATGATCGATCACGATGGCCCGTATCTTTTGGAAGTAACCATTGAACAGGAAGACAACGTTTTTCCAATGGTACCAACAGGAGCTTCGGTATCTGAAGTAATCCTTGAACCTTAATAACCAGTAAAATTTGTACAAAATGAAAAACGAATTCATCATAAGTGTATACACCGAAAATCACATTGGATTACTAACACGTATTACAGTAATTTTCACACGCCGAAAAATCAATATCGAAAGTTTAACGGTTTCAGAATCTGCAATTCCTGGTATTTTTAAATTCACAATCGTGATCAACGAAACGCAGGCACAGGTAAAAAAAGTGGTTGGGCAAATTGAGAAACAAGTGGATGTACTGAAAGCATTCTTCCACACCAACGAAGAAATGATTTACCAGGAAATTGCCTTGTACAAAGTTCCTATCGAACCCATTTACGAAAGCGATACCATTGAAAAAATAGTTCGTAATGCCGGTGCACGTATTTTAGAAATCACAAAGGAATTTGTAATTATCGAAAAAACAGGCCATAAAAAAGATACTCAGGCATTGTTCGAAGAACTAAATCAGTTTAAAGTCATGCAGTTTATCCGTTCAGGACGAGTGGCACTTACACGCGATCCAATCGAACGTCTTTCTGAATTTTTGAAAGAAAGAGACTCGTTTTTAAATAGTTTAGATTAAACATTAACAAAGCTATAGTAAAACCTGTCTGTTTTTTCAGACAGGTTTTTTTATGCACAAAAACCACCAATACCATGAACTTTGGCAAAATCCATTTACTAAAAATTAATTTTGAAATACCTCTGTCACCACAAATTAGCATTCCTCGTTTTGTAAACATGTTTGTTATTGAAGGCAACAAGTTGTATTTAATTGATACCGGAGTTAAAACTGCTTTCGATACACTAAAATCGTTTACAGCGGAAATAGGCCACGATATTTCTGCTGTTCAAAGTGTATTTCTTACCCACTCCCATCCCGACCACATTGGAGCTGCAAAACACATTCGCAATGCCACCAATTGTACTTTTTATGCACCACAGGCCGAATCAAACTGGGTTGAAGACACAGAAGAACAATTCAGAAACAGACCCGTACCCGGATTTCATCAATTGGTTGCCGGCTCTGTAAAAGTAAACCACAAAATAACAGCCTTTCAGGAAATTGAGCTCGAAAAAGGATTAACACTAAAAGCTATTCCAACTCCGGGGCATTCTGCTGGTTCTACCTCCTATTATTTAAAGGAACAAAACGTATTATTTTGCGGCGATGCTATTTTGTTGCCTGGCGAAATACCGGTTTTTGAAGATGTGAAAGCCTATTTAAACTCGTTGAAAACTATTAGTAAGTTAAAGGTAGCTACCTTGTATTCAGCATGGGACCAACCTCGCAAAACAAATGAAATACCGGATATTCTTCAAAAAAGTAAGGCCTACATTTTAAACATTCAAAAAGTAGCAAAAAACAAGGAGAAAGAATTTAAAAATCCGGCCACGATGGAATTCTGTCAAGCCGTTTTAGAAGAATTAGGACAAAACAAAGCGTTGGCAAATCCACTCTTATTAAAAAGTTTTTTGGCTTGTCTGATAGAGTAACTATTTCTATATCCGAACATTAAAACATACAAAGATTTCCGGAATACGATATCAATAAAACAATCATGCACTGCCCCGGATTTAATAAGTGTTAAAACAGAAACATTTCACACCTTTTGGTGTTTTATTTTATAATTCATTGTAAACACAATTCGTTATGAAATTATTTGCTCCTTATAAATTAGGAAATTTAGAACTATCAAATCGTATAGTTATGGCGCCAATGACCCGCTCTCGTGCCATAAACAATATTCCCAACCAGTTAATGGCCGAATATTACAAACAACGCTCTACTGCCGGTCTAATTATTAGCGAGGGAATTGCACCATCGGCAAACGGACTTGGTTATCCAAGAATTCCGGGTCTGTATTCCGAAGCACAGATTGAAGGCTGGAAATTAACCACAAATGCGGTTCATGAAAACGGCGGAAAAATATTTGCACAGCTGATGCATACCGGCCGGGCCTCCCACCCCGACAACATGGAAGAGAATACAGAAGTACTTGCACCATCGGCGGTTGGATTGAGTGGTGAAATGTGGACCGATCAAAATGGTTTGCAAAAATACCCGGTTCCGAAAGCAATGACATTGGCAGATATTAAACAAGCCATTGAAGAGTATAAAAATGCAGCTGTTAATGCCATTAAAGCCGGTTTCGATGGTGTTGAAATTCACGGTGCCAACGGGTATTTGGTTGATCAGTTTATAAACACGGCATCGAATAAAAGAGACGACGAGTACGGAGGTTCGATGGAAAACCGGGCACGTTTTGCAATTGAAGTAGCCAAAGCTGTTTCGGAAGCAATTGGACCGGAAAAAACAGGTATTCGCTTTTCACCCTACGGCGTTTTTAACGATCAGGAAGTATTTGAGGGAATTGAAGAAACTTTCGAATACCTGGCTGCCGGGATGAATAAACTCGAGCTTCTTTATGTACATATTGTGGATCATTCAGCAATGGGAGCGCCTGAAGTTCCGCTTTCGGTAAAAACAAAAATAAAAAATGCCTTCAAGGGGATAGTAATTGCAAGCGGTGGACGCAATGTACAAAAAGGTGAAGAAGCCATCGTTTCCGGTGAAGGCGAGTTGGTTGCTTTTGGCCGTTCGTTTTTGTCAAATCCTGATCTGGTTTATCGTTTAAAGAATAATTTAGAATTAAATTCTCCGGATATGGAAACATTTTACACTCCGGGAGACAAAGGGTATACCGACTATCCTTATGCAAATTAATATGGTTTAAGTCAATTTTAAAAACCCGTTTTGGAACTTCGAAACGGGTTTTTATTTGCATTCAACAAAACAAAATCAAGATATTTAAGTAAAATCACAAAAATGATATTTAACTGTTAAGTGTTATGGTACAAGCTGCCATGTCAACAATTTTTGCCACTTACATTGCGTTCTTTTACTTAACTTTGAATAAGAACATGAACCGAAAACAGATGAACAGATTGAAATACATACATATTACCTCCCTGGTACTATTAAGTTTTATTCTATCGGTTTATTCATTTGCACAAGATATTCCAACAGTAAAAGACACCACTCTTTTAAGCGATGAAATAGAAGAAATTACGATTACTGCATTTCGTTCGCCTTACAACATTTTAAATACACCGGCTCCAATAAACCTCATATTAGCGCAGGATCTGGAAGCCGGCAATGCACTTACTCCGGTGGATGCATTGAATCGTATTCCCGGAATTTTAATGCACCACGGCACTTTTAACACCAACCGTTTGACTATTCGTGGAATTGGCTCCCGATCACCCTATGCAACGTACAAAATAAAGGCGTATTTTGGCGAAATACCACTAACTTCAGGCGATGGAGAAACTACGCTTGAAGACCTTGAAAACACGGCCATTCAGCGTGTTGAGATCATAAAGGGACCATCGTCGAGTTTGTATGGTGCAGGCTTGGCCGGAGTTCTGCTTTTTCATCCTAAAACAGTTGTAAAAGATTTTGTTCAGAACGAAAGTACTGTTGCTTCTTTTGGCACCTTTAAAAATACACTAACTGCTGGAGTAAAAAACAACAATCTTACTGTTTATGCACTGGGATCGGTACTTAACAGCGATGGTTACCGCGACAACAACACAACCGACCGTGCCAACGTGCTGCTTAATTCAGTGTACTCTTTTAACGAGAAATCGAATTTACAGCTTTTGGTGAAGGGCACAAAAATGAAAGCTTACATACCCAGTTCGCTTGATTACGACACCTTTATGGAGAGTCCTGAAAGTGCTGCTGCCAACTGGAAAAGTGTGGAAGGATTTGAAGAATACAACAATGCGCAAGTTGGCCTTTCGTTTAACCGCTTTACATTAAATGAAGGGAAAATATCGGTGGCTGCATTTGGCAGTTTTCGCGATCTGGACGAACTTCGTCCCTTCAACCGTTTAAATGAAAAATCGAACTACATGGGAGGGCGTGCCTACATGCAAAAAATAGTAAGCGTATCCAACTCTCATTTTGTTCTTACATCCGGAGTAGAATTGTTTCGCGAAAATTATGAATGGCAAACCCTTGATAATGCTGATGGCAGCTTACTTTCGGACAACAACGAAAAACGGCAATACGAAAATTTATTTGCACAGCTGGAATCCAATTTCAATGATCTGGTATTTCTTTCGGCCGGAGTAAACGGCAACCTAACCCGCTTTATTTATACCGATCGTTTTCTTGAAGATGGCGACCTTTCAGGAGATCGTAATTATAAACCAGTGGTTTCTCCACGCCTTGGACTAACTGTAATGCTTCATGACAACTACTCTGTTTTTGGAAATGTAAGTCATGGTTTTTCAACCCCAACTTTCGAAGAAACACTTTTACCCGAAGGACAACTAAACACCGAGATAAAACCTGAATCAGGGTGGAATTTCGAATTTGGATTTCGCTCGGAATTATCAAATCGTTTTCAATTATCGGCCAGTTATTACCGCATTTATGTAAATAATTTGCTGGTAGCACGTCGTACCGGAGAAGATGCCTATATTGGTGTGAATGCAGGCCAGTCGGTCCACCCGGGACTGGAAGCTGAATTTACATGGATTACCATAACAAACAACGGGTTACCCCTTTTAACCATAAACGGAAACATGACCATAGCCGACTATCATTTTAGCGACTTTGTTGATCTTGGAATTGATTACTCGGGAAATAATTTACCAGGCACAGCCAAAGAAACATGGATTGTTGGTGCCCGGCTCGATCCCTTAAAAAGTCTGTCGGTGAGTGCCCGTTACAGGTACAATGGTAAGATGCCGCTGGATGATGCAAACAGTAAATTTTCAGATTCTTTTGGAATTACAGGAGCCGAAGTTAAATATTCAGGTAGAAAAGGAAGAGTTAAAATTCAGCTGAAAGGTGGAATAGAAAATATATTTGATGTGCATTATGCATCAATGCTGGCCGTAAATGCCCCTTCTTTTAACGGAGTTCCTCCACGCTACTATTATCCCGGAAATCCACGAAATTATTATGCTTCTATATTAATTGGACTAATTGAAAAGGAATAATCTTTTGTCGATTTTGTGGGCCTGTTTCAATCCTTATAAGGAATTGCGCTGAACAAATTCAAACGGACTTTTAATACGCTTAAATTCCTTCGAAAGAATCATTTGTGCAGCCAGACGCCCAATTTCGTAATGATTGGTTGAAATGGTTGTTATTCCGTCTTCAAGAATCTCTTTTACCGGATTATCGTTATAGGCTACTACTCCTATATCCTGCCCCAGTTTCCAACCCTTCCCTTTTGTAATTTTCACAAAACGATACAAATCATCATCCGAAACCAAAACATAAGCTTCCTTCTTTTTTACATCGTTTTCGTCCAACTGATCGATAATGGAGAAATCCAGTGCATTTACCTGGCAAAAAATCTGGAATCCCCGCAGTATATTTTTGGAATAAAACTCGTTACTGGGAAAAACAAGGTTCACCTTTGTATATTTTTTCAATAAGGAAATACCTTTTCCAAGTGCGGTTTGAATGTCTTTTTCAAATTCCTGATAAACCACCGGATAATCTTTTAACGAATCCAGATTCCGATCGATCAGCAGCACTTTTTCGCGGGGTATTTTTTTTATAACCCTGTCAACAACAGTATCCTCATCGTTAAATTGGGGTAAAATGGCAAAGTAGTCGTAATTGTTTATTTGATTGTCAATTATATCTTCAAACTTATCGATGCTGTAATTGTAAATAAACACATCAACCGCAGCCTTGCTTCCCAGTGTTTCAACAAATGAATAGTAAATACTACGTTTGTAATTACTTAGTTTATTAAAAATTAATGCTACTTTAATTTCCTTCTGCACATTAATCTGGTTCACATAGTATCCTTTCCCCCGAACCGATAAAAGCACTCCTTTTTTCTTTAAATGAACGTAAGCTTTTTCAACCGTATCGCGCGAAAGCAACAGTTCTTCACTGGTTTCATTTATCGATGGAATACGTTGTCCTTTTTTGAAAATTCCGGCTTCAATATCCGAAATAATCATTTCAACAACCTGCTTGTATTTGGGTACTTCTGAGTCGTGATTTATGCGTAAGTCGTAAGTCATAATCTGTCCTACTTTTCAATAATTTTAATGGTAGTTCTCCTGTTTTGCCTTCTTCCTTCAACTGTTTCGTTTGTAGCTATCGGTAAACTATCGCCATATCCTTTGTATTCCAGGCGATTTATGGCGATCCCGTTCTCAACCAAATAATCAACCACCGATTTGGCCCTCTGTTTCGATAGTTCAAGGTTACTCTCCGAATTACCCGAGCTATCGGTGTGTCCCTGAATTTCAACCCGTAATTTGCTGTTGTTTTTTAAGAATGCAACCAAAGTTTGCAGTTCAGGTTCCGACTCGGGAAGAATAGCGAACGAATCGGTTTGGTAATAAATATTGTGCAAGTCCATTTGCGCTCCAACTTCGATCGGTTCCAACCTGATTACTAAATTGAAAGGATCGGTAATGGAATTTTCATCGGCGAGTAAAAACGATTCGGAATAGAATAAAAATCCGGGTTCCGATACGTTAAACGAATAGTTTCTTCGCAGTGGCAAAGCCATCATTATTTCTCCGTTTGCATCGGCAGTTTCTATTTGCGGATTTCGAATACCGGAATTCAGATTTACCAATTCTATATTGGCTGCAACCGGCTGTTCCGTTTTTTTATTGATTACCCGAGCTTTAACGTACGACACAGAACTGGGTTTTAATCCCCTGGTGAGGTTGAACGAAAAAATATCAAGTCCTTTGTCAGCTTCTCGTGCAGAAGAGAAATAAGCCACATCGCCAATTGAGCTAATGGTTAATCCCATATCATCTTTGTGCGTATTTATCGGATAACCCATATTTTTCACATCACTTACCACACCATCTTCATCAATAAAAGCCGAAAATAAATCGTAGCCTCCCATTCCAACGTGCGTATCGGATGAAAAATAAAAGTTGTTGGTATTGGCATGAATAAAAGGCGAAATTTCGTTGCCCGAAGTATTAATTTCGGCCAGGTTCTCAGCCGTTCCCCAGTTCGGATTACCATTTTCGGAAAAACCTTTGAATTCAATTCGCCAAATGTCTTTTTTGCCTTTACCTCCGGCACGGTTGCTCGAAAAATAAAGGTAGCGGTTGTCTGATGAGAATGAAGGTTGCCCTTCCCACGAACCGGTATTTAAACCACTGCCGGCATTTTTAGGTTCCGTCCATTTATCATCAATAAACCGCGAAAAATAAATGTCGCAGGAACCAAAACCATCGGTGCGGTTGCAAGCTGTAAAAAACAATATTTTCGAATCGGCAGAAAGGGTTTGAGCACCTTCGTTTTCGTCGGTATTTACACCACTTAACGGGATAGCCCTTTCCCAATTAAACGAATCCAGTTCTGCCATAAAGAAATCTTCCTGCGGGCGACTGTCGTCTTTCAGCAAACGCGTAAATATCAGGTGTTTTCCATCGAGAGAGGGAGTTGGCCAGTATTCGTCATTGGCACTGTTTATCTTGTCGCCAAGATTTTCAGGCTCAAAATCCACGGGGTTTTCAATGGAATGAATGGCGAACCGGCAACTGGCAATTTTACAAGCCAGTAAGAATTCACGTTTCTCCGGAATTAGTTTTGTTTCGCTGTATTTCTCATAAAAACTCAAAGCTTCCGAATACATTCCCAGTTTATAAAAAGCCTCTCCGAGGCGGAAATCAATCAGCGGGTTTGTGCTGTTGTAACTTGCCTTGTCTAAATGAAATATTTCCAAACGAGTTGAATCCATGTCTTTGTAAACTTCTGCCATTAAAAGGTGTGCTGAAGCATCTGCTGAATCGGTTTTTAAGATTCGATTGCAAACATTTAGGGTATTTTTATAATCATTCGCCTGGTAAAAACCTCTGGCTTCTTCGAAAAGCTTTTCTGTTTTACTTTGCTTTTGAGCAGCAGCTCCGAAGCCCAAAAAAAGCGTTAAAACTACTACCGCCATTCTACTTTTGGTAAAAAATAGTTTAAAAATGACTGATTTTCCCATCATATGCATCCAAAATTATTATAGGTCTGTTTTTCGTATTTATTTTTTTTTTATTTTTCCCCGGTAAAAATGTAAAATTAACCATTTTAACTAGAAAATATTTTTTAATCTATCGTTTGTTGTAGAAATGAAAAAGAAAGTAAGCAAACATGCTTCATCAGAACTAGATAAGTTTGATAGAAAGCAGAGCAAACATGTGGCTCCAAAAGGTAAAAGTTCCAAAGGTAAATTATCCATTTACGATGAATTTGATGAAGATGACGATGATTTTATCGATTACTCTTCCGATTTAAGTGACGAAGAAGAATAATTCGCACATAACTCAATTCGATTCAGAGTAGAAAGACTTTGTCTGTCACTCGTAAAAAGCATCAACTCCGGGATAGTGATAACGTGCTTTTGCCACGTTTTCAGGAAAACAGAAATAATCGATATCTGCTTTAACACATTCAACATTGTCACCGTCGAACAACGAACAACTAATTTTAGCGATTCGTCCTTCGGTTGCAACCAAATGTGCTCTGACGGTTACTTGTCCTTTTGATACTTTTACGGGTTTTAAATAAGTCACATTCATAGCGGCAGTTACACCTGCCGTTTTTAATTTTATCATTACAATCCAGCCACCAATTTCATCCAGTAAAGTAGCTTGAATTCCACCGTGTAACACGCCCATCCACCCTTCAAGCGATTTGCGTGGCATCCACTTGGCTATAAGTTCTTCATCGTTTTCCCAAAACTCGAGTTGCAATCCGATTTCGTTAAATGGAGAACAACCAAAACAGTTGTAATCGTGCCGGTTGTCCGGATTTGCTTTCCATGGATTTATAATTTTTCTCATTTGCCCTGTATTAAATTTTGTTTTCACTCACCCCTTGACTTTTCCGCTACGCACACGTCCTCCGGCAGTGAACAGATACAAACGAAACGGAGTAAAAATAACATTAACGAAAACAGGCCGGTAATAAACCAGCCTGTTGAATTTTATAATTAACAATTCTAATTGTTACCCAATATTAACGGAAGTCCGTCTTTTCCGCTACCAATTACAATTACTTTTGCATTGGTTGATTCCGACAACGAGGTAGTAGCTTCAATACCACGTTGTTTCAAAATTTTGTCGGTTAAACTTTCATTTATAATCCGGTTGTATGCGGCAATACCTTCCGCTTCAATCCTGCGGCGTTCGGCTTCCGATGTTTCTCTTTTTAAACGGTATTCATACGCCAAAGCTTCCTGTTCTTGTTGCAGTTTACTTTCAATCGCATTTTTAATCTGCTCGGGTAAATTAATCGAACGAATAAGAAGCGCTTTCATTTCGATGTAATTTTTGCCCAATACCTGACGTGTTTCTTCAATAATTGCCAATTCCACTTCGGCACGTTTTGTCGAATAAATTTCTTCGGCTGTGTATCTACCGGCTACCTGACGAACGGTTGAACGTACTTCAGGAATTACCAAAACATTGATGTAATTAACACCAAATTGTTCGTACAAATACCCAATTTCGTTAAAAACCGGATTAAATCGAACGGTAATATCCACGCTTATCGACAAACCACTTTTATCAAGTACATCCATGGGTTCATCGCGTTGTTGTTCGCGAACGCTGTATATATACATTTTGTTCCATGGAGCAATTACATGAAATCCTTCTCCATAAATATTTTCTTTGTCTAAACCACTTGTATAGGGTTTAAAAAGTACACCACGTTCACCTGCATCCAGAATCATAAACATTCGGCCGCCAAACAGCAACAAAACAATAACCGCTACAACAGCAACCACAATGTAAGTTGATTTAAAATTGAATTTCATATTCTTTACTTTTAGTATTTTCACAAATGTACAAAGTTTAGCGGCTCCTGTAAACTTTAATTATGTTTTATTTGATTTTGAAATAAATACTGTTTCCTCATCAATCGTTATTATTATATTTGAAATCCAATTAAATTCTTCATTCATGAAAAGACTACTACTACTTGTTTTCGCCTGCTATTTTGTTTTAGGCGCCTATTCACAGGATTTTTTCAACACCGATTTTAAGAAAAATAAAAGGTATGTTATTCTTTGCGATCCAACTGTTCAACGCATAAAAACGGTACAGTATCTTACAGCTGTAAATCTGCTGGATGTAAAAAAGAACAAGGTAAAATTTGTTGGAGTTTATTACAAAGACCAGAATTATGACTTCAGCCAAACAAAAAAATACATCGAGGAGAATCATCTCGACAACTTCTTTTTGCACGAAATTTCGGGTGAATTAAACGAGGATAATCTTTTTGAGAACAATGCGGTTTCGGAAGAATTAAAAAAGGTATTTGACAATTCGGTTGGCGTGTTCTTTTTTGGCGGCCCCGATATTCCACCTGGAATTTATGGCGAAGAAAATACGCTTTCGGTAGTAACTGATCCGAACCGGCATTATTTTGAAGCCACCTTTTTGTATCATCTGCTTGGAGGTTTTCAGGATGATGATTTTAAGCCTTTGCTTGACAAACGCCCCGATTATCTGGTTACCGGTTTTTGTTTGGGCATGCAAACCATGAATGTAGCCACCGGCGGTACACTTATTCAGGATATTCCGTCAGAACTGTTTGGCGCCGAAACTCCCGAGGCTACAGTAAAAATTGGCAGAACAAACCTGCATCGAAACTACTGGCAAAACATAGTAAACGATACCCTTTTAATGGGTGTTAATCTGCACACCATTAACTTTACCGACAATCCGTTTTTTGGCGACCGGGTTCGCGTAAAAAAGAGATTAACTCCGCGTATTTACAGCAGTCATCATCAGGCTGACGATAAACTTGGTAAAAACCTGGAAGTAACCTGTGTTTCACCCGACGGGAAAATTGTTGAAGGACTGGCACATTCGAAATACAAAAATGTTTTTGCCGTACAGTTTCATCCCGAAGTTCCGGCATTGTACGAAGACATGTATTTACGGAAATTTCATCCTGACGATGTTGCCCAAAGTTACAACGATATTTTAGGCAAACAGAGTGTTCGTTTTCATGAAGCCTACTGGAATTTTATCTCGGATGAGCTGAAAAGTGTAAGAAAACCAAAAAATAAAAATTAAGCTTTTAACTCACTTAAAAGAAATACCAAAGACAATCAAAAAATCTTTCAACTAGTTTACTTACTTTTGCGCCCTGAAATTAAAGGAACAAGAAAATGACATTTCTGGAAGAAATAAAACGCCGACGTACATTTGGAATTGTGAGTCACCCCGATGCCGGAAAAACCACTTTAACAGAGAAACTACTTTTGTTTGGTGGAGCTATTCGAGTGGCAGGTGCCGTAAAAAGCAATAAAATTAAAAAAGGGGCTACTTCCGATTTTATGGAAATTGAGCGCCAGCGTGGAATTTCTGTGGCTACTTCGGTAATGGGATTCGAGTACAACGGATACAAAGTAAACATTCTCGATACTCCCGGTCACCAGGATTTTCAGGAAGATACATTTCGGACTTTAACAGCTGTTGACAGTGTTATTATTGTAATTGATGCAGCCAAGGGGGTTGAGCCGCAAACCGAAAAACTGATGAATGTTTGCCGGATGCGAAAAACTCCTGTAATTGTTTTTGTAAACAAAATGGACCGTCCTGCGCAAGATCCGTTCTCGTTAATGGATGAAGTGGAAGAACAGTTGAAGATAAAAGTTCGCCCGCTTAGCTGGCCCATAAACAATGGTCCCGATTTTAAAGGGGTTTACAATATTTTTAACAAAAGCCTGAAACTTTTCAAACCTGATATTCAGGAAATTGAAGAACGAATAAAATTTGAAGATCTTACCGATCCGCAACTGGAAGATTACATTGGCGACGATGCCCAGACATTGCGCGATGAGCTGGAACTGGTTGATGGAGTTTATCCGGAGTACGAGAACGATCAGTATTTGGCAGGTGACCTGGCACCGGTATTTTTTGGAAGTGCCTTGTACAATTTTGGTGTTCAGGAACTGTTGGATGCTTTTGTAAAAATTGCACCAACTCCACGCCCAAGTGTCACCGAAGAACGCGAAATAAAACCGGAAGAAAACGGTTTCACAGGCTTTGTATTTAAAATTCATGCCAACATCGATCCGAACCACCGAAGCAGAATTGCCTTTGTAAAAATATGTTCAGGCATATTCGAACGCAACAAAATGTACAAAAACATTCGTTTGGGCAAATCGTTCCGCATTTCGAGCCCAACAGCATTTATGGCTTCGCAAAAAGAAATTGTGGAAGTGGCCTACCCCGGCGATATTATTGGAGTACCCGATACCGGTAACTTTATTATTGGCGACACCTTAACCGATGGCGAAGACATTCATTTTAAAGGTTTACCAAGTTTCTCTCCCGAAATGTTCCGTTTTGTAGAAAACGCTGACCCAATGAAATCGAAGCAGCTGGGAAAAGGAATCGACCAGTTAATGGACGAAGGTGTGGCGCAGTTGTTTACAAGTACCTTTAACGGACGTAAAATTATTGGAACTGTAGGACAACTTCAATTTGAAGTAATTCAGTACCGTTTGGAACACGAATACAGTGCGAAATGTAGGTTCGAGCCGTTGCAAATGCACAAAGCCTGCTGGATTGAATCGGACAACGAAAAGGTTTTAACTGAGTTTAAAAAGCGCAAATACCAAAAAATGGCCAAAGACAAATTGGGCCGCGATGTATTTATGGCCGACTCCTCCTTTATTCTGCAAATGGCTCAGGACGAATTTAAGGATGTTAAATTCCATTTTACCTCAGAGTTTTAGAAAAAAGGCAGAAGTTGGTAGTTGGAAGTTAGAAGGCAGTAGGCAGTAGGCAGAAGCAAAAAAACTCTGAACCCTGAACGCTGAACCCTGAACTCTAAACTCTGAACACTAAACTTTGAACTTTAAACGTGTATCTTTATACTTTTAACTTAGATTACATTCTATGGATACCTCATTTTACGACAGTAATTTATTCACCTACGCACTGTTGCCGGCGCTGATCTTCTTTTCGAGGGTACTCGATGTTTCGTTTGGTACCATCCGAATTGTTATGGTTTCGAAAGGGCACAAATTCTGGGCACCTTTTCTTGGCTTTTTCGAAGTCTTAATCTGGTTGCTTGCCATCTCGCGCATTTTTCAAAATCTTGATAACTGGACCTGCTACATTGCTTATGCTGCAGGATTTGCTGCCGGTAATTATGTCGGCTTACTCATCGAGGAAAAACTGGCGGTTGGCATTGTAAAAGTCCAAATTATAACCAGAAAAGATGCCCAGCAGCTTATTGAAAACCTGACAGATGCCGGCTATGGAATTACCCACCACGAAGCAAACGGAAGCAGCGAAACGGTTAGTATTATTTATACCATAGTTAACCGGAAAAAGGTAAAAAGAGTACAGGACATTGTGCATAAAACCAATCCGCTGGCCTTTTATTCGGTTGAAGATGTAAAATCGGTTAACAAAGGGATTTTCCCAGCCAAAACGGTTTGGAGAAAAGGGAAATAAAAAGACTTATTAAAATATAAACCTTCAAGGTTTTTGAATCCTTGAAGGTTTTATAACTACCTCGGCATTCAACAGCTATCTTTTCAATTTCATAACAAACGACAAGGAAAACCAACCGGGAAACAGTCCCGAATTGGTTGAATATCTTTTCAATTTTACATCAAACCACAACACCAGGCACCAACACCCGAAGCCCGAAACAGTTGAATATCTTTTCAATTTTACATCAAACCACAACAGAACTTGAACTGTGTGAAAATGCTAACGCGTTGAATATCTTTTCAATTTTACATCAAACCACAACCCAGACAATGAAACATTACCCGTTAACAATGTTGAATATCTTTTCAATTTTACATCAAACCACAACGTTGTAAAGTTGCTTATTTACTTCAGTTAAGTTGAATATCTTTTCAATTTTACATCAAACCACAACTTTGTAACAAATAATTGCAATTATGGATTTAGTTGAATATCTTTTCAATTTTACATCAAACCACAACAGTGTCCCATCCGCTTATATTAGTATTGCCGTTGAATATCTTTTCAATTTTACATCAAACCACAACAACGATGACATTGAATATATAGGCATTTTAGTTGAATATCTTTTCAATTTTACATCAAACCACAACGAAGATAAAAAACTTACACATCTAAAAGTTGTTGAATATCTTTTCAATTTTACATCAAACCACAACATAAAAGATGGTTTGATATTACGTGAATTGGTTGAATATCTTTTCAATTTTACATCAAACCACAACAGAGGAAGCTACACACTTTGGTGATGCTGTGTTGAATATCTTTTCAATTTTACATCAAACCACAACGGTTCCGGCATCCGAACTTGATTTTGGCTCGTTGAATATCTTTTCAATTTTACATCAAACCACAACGTTTCAGAGCATACCTTCTTACCGATAAGAGTTGAATATCTTTTCAATTTTACATCAAACCACAACAAAAGCCTATTAATGAAATTGCCAGTAGCCGTTGAATATCTTTTCAATTTTACATCAAACCACAACGTTACTGTGGTGGTATCGGTACCTCTTACAGTTGAATATCTTTTCAATTTTACATCAAACCACAACGACGCCCCCAATGCTTACAATTTTCTTTTCGTTGAATATCTTTTCAATTTTACATCAAACCACAACAAGAAAACTGTTAGCTAAACTATTTCCATTGTTGAATATCTTTTCAATTTTACATCAAACCACAACAACTTAGTTAATCGTTGCCTTTCTGTTGCTGTTGAATATCTTTTCAATTTTACATCAAACCACAACGCAATCCTAGACCAAGCAAATGAAGAAAAGGTTGAATATCTTTTCAATTTTACATCAAACCACAACAATAAAAGACGTCACTTGTTAAGACAAGTTGTTGAATATCTTTTCAATTTTACATCAAACCACAACGTGTGCAGTGACGGAAGGCTCATCCACGTTGTTGAATATCTTTTCAATTTTACATCAAACCACAACAAAGGCGACCATAACTCCTCGCCGTTATCTGTTGAATATCTTTTCAATTTTACATCAAACCACAACGTAGGCACATCTCTCCCTGAATTAGTTACCGTTGAATATCTTTTCAATTTTACATCAAACCACAACCAATAATGGTATTACTCCAATCTTCAACAAGTTGAATATCTTTTCAATTTTACATCAAACCACAACAACAGCAACAAAATACACTTGAGCAAATAAGTTGAATATCTTTTCAATTTTACATCAAACCACAACCATTAATCGCGTCGTTCGATAAAATGATGGTTGAATATCTTTTCAATTTTACATCAAACCACAACATAATACAGTGCAGGGCCATAAACAACCTGGTTGAATATCTTTTCAATTTTACATCAAACCACAACACGATTAACCATTAACCGAATATGGTATTTGTTGAATATCTTTTCAATTTTACATCAAACCACAACACATGGAAGGCGATGACGGATTTTTGTATTGTTGAATATCTTTTCAATTTTACATCAAACCACAACCTGACAAAGCCAATACATATCCTCAACAGTGTTGAATATCTTTTCAATTTTACATCAAACCACAACGGTGCGCCACATGCGCTTGCTCTTTATCCGTTGAATATCTTTTCAATTTTACATCAAACCACAACTGTAGAGTGTAACAAGTTCGTAATAGATAAGTTGAATATCTTTTCAATTTTACATCAAACCACAACTGGAATGATGATCCTGATATGAACATTAACGTTGAATATCTTTTCAATTTTACATCAAACCACAACACCTAAAAGCGACTGCTCTACCAACTGAGGTTGAATATCTTTTCAATTTTACATCAAACCACAACCAGGGAATGGATTACCCTATTCTCAATGGTGTTGAATATCTTTTCAATTTTACATCAAACCACAACTACACAAGGCTCAATTAATTATCGCTGATAGTTGAATATCTTTTCAATTTTACATCAAACCACAACGAAGGAGTAGCAGCATCGCAAGCAGTACCAGTTGAATATCTTTTCAATTTTACATCAAACCACAACGAATTTCATCAACTCCCGGAATCCATAACATTTTACATCAAACCACAACACACTCGGTAATTTGCCCAATTCTTTATCTGTTGAATATCTTTTCAATTTTACATCAAACCACAACATCTGAAGATGCATCGACTCTTGGGTTGAATATCTTTTCAATTTTACATCAAACCACAACCAAGCAGTGTCTATGCCCTGTTTTTACTACTTGTTTGAGTAAAAACACAAAAGGGATTCTGCTGTTTTTCTGACAGGGAAGCGGAATGATGTATTGTTTTTTAAATTCTATTCGGAAAAAATTGATATTCGGTCAAAATATCAAAGAACGGTTTACGAATGTAGTGTTTTCCATCTAATTTAAACACTTTCGGGTCTGAAAGACTCCGAAAGGTTTACAAAAACAGTTAAAACATTTCGAGTTGTTTAGGGCCTTCGGGCATGGGGCTCGATTTGTTGCCCCAAATGTTTACGATATTGCCGTATTGTTTGTCGGTTACGCTAAGTATGCTCACCTGACCGTGTTCGGGAATAAAACTTTTTACGCGTTTAATATGCACTTCGGCACTTTCTTTACTGGCACAATGGCGGTTGTACACCGAAAACTGCATCATCGAAAAACCATCTTTCATTAGCTCTTTCCGAAAACGGGTTGCCAGGCGGCGCTCTTTTTTGGAAGTAACCGGAAGGTCGAAAAAAACAAATAACCACATAATATGATACGCATTTAGCCGGGTTTGTTGCATTGTTTATCTTTTGAAACTTTTCCAAAGTTTGGAACTTTGGAAAAGATAGAGCTTATTCAAAAACGGGATATTCAATTTTACGTTGTTCGCCCGAGAAACAGCGGGAGAGCGAGGCCGTGGTTTGCGACAAAGCCAGCATTAAAGGGCGTTTGTTCTCTCCTATTTTTACATCGGCTGCCATTAGCCCGAGCAATTCGGCTTTATGTTCCTTATCCAGCACCAGAGTTCCGGGATACTTCTGATTTAAACTGTATGCAATTTCATCAACATAGGGACGGTAAGGTTCCATAATGTCGTCGGCCAAACAAAAGGCATTGTAGCGGTTGCGGTGAAAAATACCCAAAGTAGCCAGTAGTCCCGATCCGGCAATGGCACGCGCCACAGCCGAACGCAAAAGAATGTATCCATAATTAAGAAAAGCATTGGGGGGTTCGCCAAACCGATCGCGTATAAATGTTTTACCAAACAGTGCCATCCAATACAAACGGGCTGCAAAACCTTCGCGGTTATCGCTGTCGCCGCTTTTTATGGTTTTAGCAATACTTCGAAGTTGAAGGCTATTCTTTCCGCATTTATCAAGCAATCGGGCCTGATTTTTTACTTTGGCTTCAATGGTTTGTTTCCAAAGGTTCTTTTTTAAGGGTTCGGAAGCCGACACCTGTGCCCTGAACAACTCGCTCTGAATGTGATGTGCATCGAGTGGTAACAACATGGACGAAGGCATGTGTTTGCTGTCGCAAAAAACGGTGGCCACGTTGTATTCGTTTAACTGTTCCACCAGTTTCATGGTAAACGATATTTGCGGATGATCGAGTACTATAAAACCAATGTCTTCCACCGGAATGGTTTTCATCGTCATTCCGTGCGGTTCTGCCACTTCAAGTTGTTTGTTTTTTAAAGACAGGTGATAGGGATTGGAGAAAAAGAGAGTACGTTTTATCATGGTTTTAACTTAATTGGTTTGTTCAACACTTTCAGGTCTTGCAGACTCTGAAAGGTTATTTCCTGGCCCCGAAGTGTCTCGAAGACCTTCGGGTGTCTGGCTTCACTTAAAATTATTTTTCATCCATCACATGAAAAATCAATATTCAATTCATCGAATTTCCTTATTTCTTGCTGCGAATGAAATTTTTCAAAGTTCGATTTATCATCAAACCAACGTATCACTTCAGTTCTGCTCAATTTTGTTTCTTTTGGCGAAACAACGGTTAAGTAAGAGCTCCATGGATAGTCGAGATAATGTTCGCAAAAACCATGATGAATAGGATTGTGATGAATGTAGTATACCAAGTATTTTAACTGATGGTTTGAAACAACCTGTTTTCTGCGAAAGGGATGTTCGAATAAACTGCCGGTTCGGTTGTAACGTTTGTTTATTGCTTTGGTGTAGGCGTTAAAAAGGTGACTAAATTGGTTGACCGGTTTATACCTTTTATAAACACTTTCGGGTCTGGCAGACACCGAAAGGTTTGAGACCAACCCCGAAGTATTTTTTAAACCTTCGGGTGTTTCAATAAACGGTATTTCTCGAACAGTTTTTATTCGAACCAGCAAATGAAAATGATTCCGCATTAATACCCATGCATACGTTTCGGCCACAGAAGAAATATATTTATCATACAAGTAAAGAAAATAGTCGTAGTTTTCATTCTCCTGAAACAGGTTACAGCCATTTATACCACGATTGTAAATATGATAAAAATGGCCGTATTCAAGCGGGGTGGTTTTCATTGTATTTATTTTAGTTATTAAACACTTTCGGGTCTGGCAGACACCGAAAGGTTTGTTCTAAATTATTTTCAAGAGGCAAGACCCCGAAGTGTCTTTTCGACCTTCGGGTGTCTTATAGAACCAAATACTATCCTTTTACCACAATGCCCAGTTTTTCGAGCAGTTGAGGTTTGTCGGTCAGGGCAATGCGCGCAATTACTTCGTAGTCGCTTACCCAGTCAAGCAGTCCTTCAATTTTCACATCGCGTTCCTGGGTTGCATTCTGGGCATCGCCTTTTTCCTTTTTAACCATCTCCGATGCAGCAGCTACAGCTTCTATGGCCGCCAGTTGTGCATTTAAAGTATCTTCGGTTTGTCCAAAGCCTGCCAGCACACTTTTCCATTCTTCGTTGTCAAGCAAAGCACGGTAAAAACCGCTGGTTTGTTTTAGCCATCCACTTATTGTAGTGGCACGCCGACCAGTTAAATCGAGCACCGAAATTGCTTTTACATCCTTTTTAAAAGCCACTTTACACAGTGCCAGCATATTCATGTAGTTGCTATGGGCCTGTTTACGATCGGTTTCGTAAGTTGTTTGCGCAGCGTCTACCTCACCGTATTCGCGTTTTTGAGTTTCAACAAGGGTGGTTGCATCGGCAAGCAGGCTTGCTCCTTCGTTTAATTTTGTTTCGGTGTAGCCCAATGGCGACACGGCATTTAAAATTTTTGGGTCGCTCAAACTATTGTTTATGCGCAAACCCGATTGAAATAAAATTTCTTCAATCGTTAAATCAGAAGTGTTCATGAGTAAAATTTTTTAATTGTAGAAAAAATAACAATGTATCCTGCACTACAGGCAGCTTAAGGGCGAACATTGGAAGAAACATAAACCGGGAGCTAACTACCGGCAAGGTTTGCTGTATCCTTTGCTCAGGTTCGATTAACACTATTTGTTTGTGAAACTACAATCGGTTTATTGGATTGTGCAGGCGGAACTACTCCAAACGGGGCGGAAATGCAACATAACGTGCATGTGTTCCATTTCCGAATGGATTTTTGCATTTCCGTACGGTTTTTTACATTTCCGTACGGTTTTGTAGCTTTCCGGTGTGGTTCGATGGCATTACCGGATGGTTTTTCAGGTTTCCGGACGGTACGACCGACTTCCGACTGGTTTTTTTGGGTTTTGTTTTGGGTTGAAACATGTTGTGTTGTTTTTGCGGTTATTTTTTTGTTTTGTTTGTTTTTTTTAATCCTTCAAGGTTTTGGAAACCTTGAAGGATTGGGTTGTTTGTTAAACCTTTTTAATATTCCCTAAGATATCAATTTTTACTTTGATTGGATTCAACTTTTCCCATGCACTAAGGCTTTGGATATAAATCCACTCTTCTTTCTTATCTAAAGTTGAAGCAAGATGGAACCTAAAATTATAATACATATCAGAAATATTCTGAACTCTATATAAATATCGACTTAAAAATGCCCGATTATTTATATTTGACTCGAACTCATCATTACTTAATCCAAGAATAAACATATCATTGGTTTCAAGGGTGGTTACAATCGATACTCCATCTTCTGGCAACTGATAAATTTCATCACCTTGACTTTTTCGTTCAATTACTGCCCAAAGTTGAATAGCTTCCTGAGATAATTTTCCATCAGAATTCAAATAAATCAATATATGATGATTATTTCCAGGATTAACATACTGATTCCCTTTAACTACCCGATTTTTTTTCTTTGAATATGAACTTAATTCTTTTAAATGTCCACCGTGTCCTAAAACTTTTAAAACCTTCACTTTTTTTATTGGAACGGGATGCCTCTCTTCAATACTCTCTTTTTTTAATTTTTTATATCGATTCCCCTCATTCTTCAAAAAGAAATTTTCTTCCTGTAAAATTTTTTCAACCTGGGAGTTAATTTTTGTTCTTAATATATTCAACTCTTTGGCCTCTTGTTCCTGTGCTTTTTTTGTTTTAATATTTCCAATATTGTGATATCGTTTCAAAATATCTTCTATTATTCTCTTATCTTCTTCATTTTTAAGGTTTTCTTTAATCGTTTTATAAATCGCATTTTGAATTCCAGCATCAATAATATCGTCAAGATATGTTGCTTGTCCTTTTGTTTTTTTAAACTTCAATTTCTTTATTGATACTCTCGATGTAAATTCTTTAGATTTACAATAATCTTTTTTACCATAAAGCGTTTGTTCATGCAACTGCCCCCTTACGCCAAAACCTTTTTTCGTTTTCGTTAGCGTTTTATTGTTTTTCTTGTGTGATATAAGGATTGCAGAAGCCGCCCTGGCCACGTCGTTTGTAAACCCATTCCACGGTTCAGGAAATTTTTCTGTACTATCGAGTTTTTGTCGTTGCTTTTCTTTTCTTTGGGCATTATACGTGCTTAAACGCTGTAAATATCCTTGCTCGGTAAGAGCAATAGTAATCGCATCAATGGCATGATGGCGGTGGTCGTCGCGATTCTTTTTTGGGTCGAATTTAATTTCACCGGTATATTTATCGACCCAAATATTTCCTTCAATCAGCTGTTGTCCATTTTCCAGCTTCGGCGGCTCATTTTCGATACTATAAAGTTTCGGTTCACGTGTAATTATATCCATTACCACATAATATTTACCTGTCGGGCTATCGGTTTGCACTTGATACTCTTTATCGATATCAGCATTTAATACCCCATCTTCATCAATGGTAGCTGTTATTAGAAGTTCGTTTACCTGAACTTCTGGTTTTGGATTTACTGAACGAATAAACTCTACACTGGCAGGATTCAAGTCGAGTATAATCCAATACTTGCCATCGCGCAAATTTGTTTCGCACTGATAGATGAAACATTTGAATTGGCCGTTTAAAACATTGCCAAATAACATTACCTGATTACGTTTGATTTTAGGTTGATTGTCCTTAACTGGCGTCTCAAATTTCACATTCAGAATCTCAAACTTCGCCCAATACGAACCATCTCCGATATCGGCTTTTATCCTTCCGTACGTGTCATTTTTAAAATATCCCTTTTCAACATTTCCTTTAAAAACGATACTTTTTTCATCGATTTCAGGTTTGTCGATATATTTTGGAATTACATGCAAATTGTCGCCAATGTTCAGTTTTACCCAGTATTTACCATCAGGCAAATCCGGCGTTTCCATATCAATTTTAAAATACTTTGATGTAAATTTCTTTTTATTGACATTACCTGTTACCAAAATCTCGTTAGAATTTGTTGACGGTCGGATGTTTTGTTTCCGGTGAATGCTCACTACCTCGCCCGTTTCATTTGTGACAACATAATGTGCGATGCTGTTTTCCCCGTCAACATCGAAAGTGTGTTCCCCAAGGTTTTGTACAGGCTGCAATATATTATTCAAGCCCCACAAATGGCGCAGTTCTGCTGTAAGCTGCCCAGGCATTACACGTACATCGTTACAAATATGTGAAAGCAACTCAACCGATTTTTTAGCAATGTATCTGCTATCGTTTAGCTGGCGTTGAATAAAATCGGATTTTTCAAATTCCCGTTTAGCAGTAAACTTCTTTGCTTTCCGATAAGGCAACAAGCGAAATGCTCGCTCCTCAACAGCTTCCCACGAAGTTACACCCCATAAATTAGGATCAGGATTTTCTTTGTAAAACAGGTAAGGTGTTTTTTCACTTTTCTCCCTGTTAAAATTAGCTTCACAAAGCGTTTTATTACCAAAGCTATCGTCAAGTGAGACGCTAAATGGGATAATATGTTCGATTTGAACGGCATTATCACGCCCCAATAAATCAGAAACAGAAATTACCTTTCCTGTATAGGGGCATTGTGCTTTCCCTGACCTCTCTTCAATCTCCTTAAACATCAAATATTTTTGGATGTTTTCCCGAGATGGCTGTAAACCGTATTCAGCCAAACGTTGCCGTGCATCATCATTCTTTGCTTCATTTTCGCGAATTCGAAAACTCATTTCCTGTCTGCCATCTTTGTTATTACGCAGTTCACGCCCCATTTCCACTTTTATCTGGTCGAAATGAAAACCTGAACCAAACTCTTTCTGATATTTTTGTACTAGGTAGTTAACCAAACGTCTTGTTTCATTTAAACCTTGCTGTACAATTGGATTTCGAAGATTTTCAACTATCGGTACTAATGAGTTTAATTCATCCTGTTTTTCTACTTCCTGGCTATGGTGGTACAGATGAAGAAAATGCGGATCGTCCTTTTCAAAACCATAATTAAAAACAGGTGAAGCCAAATGCTCTTTAATTTTCTCAATGGCTTCTCCATCCTTGTTTTCCTCTCTGAGTATGCTTAGTATTTCCTTTTCGATGTTATCATGAAATTCTTTAAAAAATTCCCAACGTTTGCCGAAAGCATTTTTCACGCCACCCAAAATTACTGCCCTGTCATACTGATACCCTTTTTCCAAAAACGGCAAGATATTTCTAATCGCCTTTAATGAAACATTGCTATAACCAACTTTTATCCTGACCTTTTTAACAGCTTCAATATCCTTTTTAAATCCAAAATCTTTCTTTAGCTTTTCAAACAGTTTATCATTGTCTTCATAAAAATAAAAGCAATGCCAGATTTCTTCGTAATGTTTGTCCCAAATATCGTCCGAGAAAAGAGGCTTTAATGCCTTAATTGTAGGATTTCCTGCCACTTTTTGTTTATCACCATAATTAAACTTTTCATAGTTCAGTTTAAGTGCATCCGGTATTTTACTGAAATCAAAATTCCCATCATTTTTATTAATTAAAGCCAATACTTCTTTCTTCTGTTCAGGCGTTAGTTTCTGATTTTTACCGTAGCTAATATTATTAACAAACTGGTAAGCACGGAATAATTCAAATTCAGGATGAGAAATCGGGCACGGCTTCTTGCCCCTTGTTTGTCTTTCTCCATTTGGCTTCAAAAGAAAATCCCCGTTTTCCTTAATGACTGGGAGATTATCTTCAAACCTACAGTTAGACAGTAAGCCTTTTTGAGAACGTAAAGGGCGCTGCCAAAATAAAACACTTTCGTTGCTTTTAAACTGCAGTGTTTCTTCTCCTGCCTCATCCTTAATGCGGTCAATTCTTCCAGCAAGAAATTCCTTTAAAGAAATGTGTTCTGTTGTAATAACTTTTGTTTTTCCTTTATCGTCAATTTTTATATCAACATTCGATTCGCCAAATTTTATTTTTAGGTGGTCAATCTTGTTTTTATTTCTTTTGTTGTTAACAGTTCCACGTAATTCTCTTGCTCTTTTGGCTTCAACTTTTTTATTATCTATTTCCAGAAATTCCTTTTGAACCGACCAGATTTTCTCAAATTCATCAATGTACATATCACGAACGGTATATCTTCCGCGCACCCTGATTTCTTTACCATTCTCATCGGTAATGTTTTTATAAGGTTCTCCATCTTTACAAGCAATTGAGTTCAGATATCCTCCCAAAGTCCGATTGCCAATCTTTGCCTTTGTATCGTTAATAGGGAGAATATTTTCATCAGGTTTTCCTTTTGTAAATATGGTAGAATCTTCTGTACCCTTTCGGTTACTTAGAAATCCTCGACGTTGAATTAGGTGATAAAAGATTCTTCCCAGTTCATGTAAGGTCAATTCTTCTTCAAGAGCTTTTTCGCGAAGATCATAAGGATTCAATTTTATCCAGTCGATAAATTTCTCAGAATCGGGAAATTTTCGACCTTCTGCTTTTTCTGTCCGGCTCCAGTTTTTCCATTTGCTCAATCCATCTATAGTTAATGGACACATCTCCTGTTGTATAAGTACCTGTAACAGCTTAATTTTTCGGAGCCGTTTCCTGTAAAACTGTCGGCGCATCTGACGTTTATCTCTGCGCGTAGCATTCTTTGATTGCTCTTTATCTCCCTGTCCAATTGTTTTGGGTTCTACTCCTTCAGGAAAGATTCGTACTCCTGTGTTTAATATTTTTTGCGTATCTGAGTCTACAACAGCCCATCCGATGCTGTTAGTTCCGAGGTCAAGTCCTAAAATTTTTGCCATTATTTTGGGGTATAAAAGGTTGTTTTTTGAATTTTATGTTGTTAAATATAGCGAGTTTATAATAATTATGTTTTATATTAGCCCAAGTATTTACAAAACATCTGTTCAAAAACATAGAAATTCAATTTTACATCTTATCACAATAAGGCTATATGCCGAAGGAAAAAAATTCCTGTACTCCCGCCTCGGTGGGAGTTTTTTTATGCTTTTTTTTACCTTTTTCAAAGTTTGAAACTTTGGAAAGTTAGAAATCACTTTCGGGTTTATCAAACACCGTAAGGTTTCCCCCAAACCCCGAAGTGTCTTTCCGACCTTCGGTGTTTAAATAGATATTGAATAAAAAAAAAAACGGAATCCACTTTCGTGAATTCCGTTTTTAAAATCAGTTTAATATCTTACAATTCAGTATCCAGTTCCGGATATTTTTTCAATAAACGATCGAGTTCATCCACTACTTCTTTTTTCTTCTCAGTAAAAAGTTCTTTGTAGTAGTTAATACCGTCGAACAGGTTATTTTTGAATTTTACCAGATTCCGTTTCTCTTTTACATCTTCCATATTTTTCTGGAAGTTTTCCATTTTCTCCTTAAAAATATCGAGATACATATTTAACTCCTTAATAAACATGTGCGGACGATAGCCTTTGTCCAACAAATTTATACGCCCGTAAATATGATCAACCATTTCTTTTAAAGTAGAAATTTTTGAAAAATACGCCAGGTTTGGTCCCGGACAAACCGTTACTTTCTCGGCGTCTTTCATCGCCATTCCTTTCGAAAGTTGGGTTGAAACACTTAAACCAATACACAAACATTCGGGTTCAATAATTTTGTCGTAAGCTTTTTTGTATTCAGCTTCCGGCAGGTTCATTGTTTCCAGTTCCTGTAACTTTAATGTTTGGTACTGACGCGATGAAGTACAGATTGGCTCCTCGGTAAATTCGGTATTGTAACGTAAAAATCCTTTTGTACAAGGAGTTCCGGGTTTACCATCTTTAGCAAGTTGCAAACGCCTTACACTCATCGATGCCCCTTTAATGCTGTTAAACGGAACGCCAAGTGGCGACAAACCACTAAAATAGTAGTCGGCCTCTTTTCCCTTTGCCAGCAAATCCATTGTTTCGGTATCGATGCTAATTACTTCGGGTACCAACATAAAAGGAGTTGCCCAGCCAACACTGTCCATGTTGTACTCTTCAAGCAGAAAACTGTGTTCTTCACTTGTTCCTACCCCACCCTGAGCGGTTACTTTCAGCTCCGGTTCTTCGGCAGGTTGTGGCATTTCTTTTTTTGATAGTGCAGATTTGTAGGCTTCAATACAGGTGGTAAATAGCTTTTCGCGGTTCTGTTTAAACTCTTCCAGAATTGGCCCGAATAAAACACCATCGGTTGGAAAAGCATGGCCGCCACAGTTAACACCCGATTCGATTCGGTATTCCGAAACCCACAAGCCTTTTGCAGCAAACATTTTACCCTGAATAAAAGCAGAACGAAAATCGCTTACTTTAAGAATAATCTTCTTTTTAATTTTCCCTTTTACATCCGGGAAAAAGTCTTTAAAGTTTTCGATGTAGCTGTACAAACGCGGACTCATTCCGGCCGACAGTACCAGCGACGAATTTAAGTTACTATTGGCATAACCACGCAATGCAGCATGTGCATCGTTGTGTTCGATGGGTAATTGCTCCCCATTTTTGAAATGTGCCTGATCAAGTTTTGTCATGATGTTTACATCAATCGACCCAACGTGCAACTTTTCTTTTACCCACTTTGAAAGTTCGTCGGCAGCACTTCTGCTTTTGTCTGCCAGTTTAAATTTCGATTTTAATGCCGATGTATCCGGAAGCATTTCAAAATACTTTTCCAATCCGCCTCCTGCATTCGATGCAGCATTTTTAATCTCTTCAACCTTTCTATTCACAATCTCTTCAACCACGTTTAGGTACGAGGTAATTCGTTCGGCCCTAAAATCTTCTACTTTTTTCGATATCGCTTTAAAAGGAATATCGAATTTATTACAGTAGAATTCACGCATTTTTTCAATTGTTCCGTCATCAACCAACGAAATAACCGAAGAAATACCAAAAGGCGCCACATTTATTGGTGTGTCAACCGAATAACCAACTCCCAAAACCGGGATATGAAAAGTGTGTCCTTCAAATAATTTCATATATATATTTTTATACCAGCCCCAAAAACAATTGTTTTTAAACCGGCCGGTTTTTGTATCTCCTGCACAAATTAATGGAAGCCAAAGAAAACAAGTTATTTGTAATAAATTTGCAACATTAGGTGCAACTATCCCATATCTTCATTCTTTTAGGATTTATTGACATACCCGATTAAAACTTTACACCTAAATAGTCGAAAGTTTGCTATGCAGAATAATTCTAAGATTGACCGATCGGTCATTTTTTAGCTCAAATATTTGGAATTTAGAAAACGACCAATTACCTTTGACCGACCGTTCAATCAAAAATACTTACATTTATGCCAAGAAGTCCGAAACAATACGACGATATAAGAAAACACAAAAAAGAACTTATTATGGGAGTGGCACTTGAACTCTTTGCCGAAAACGGGTACCACTCCACATCAATGAGCCAGATTGCAAAAAAAGCAGGCATTTCGAAAGGACTTACCTACAATTATTTTGAAAGTAAATCTGAAATTCTGAACGAGTTAATGGAACATGGTTTTAATGAAATTTATGACAACCTGGACATCAATCATGACGGAATTCTAAACGAAGAGGAATTCATCTTTTTTATAAAACAAAACTTCAAACTTTTACGTGAAAATATGCAGCATTGGAAACTGTTCTTTTCGCTGCTTCTTCAACCAAAAGTTTCGGCAACATTTGGCGAAAAATACGAAGAAAAAGCAGGCCCTATTTTTAATTTGTTTTTCGAGTTTATAAAATCCATGGGCAGCAAAAATCCGGAAAGCGACCTGATGGCAATTTCATCGATGCTGGAAGGTGCATTTTTGTATTGTGTGGCGGCTCCCGATGTTTTTCCGATGGACAAACTGGAAGAAGCTGTGATTAGCTCGTGTTTTAAAATAGTGAAGGGATAAATATTGACAACTACACACGATGATAATAACATATAAAGACAGTAAAATGAAGAAACAACTTATCGTAATTTTTGTGTTTTTAGCAAGTTTAGTTAGCGCACAAGATGCCAAAGAGATTATCAAAAAAATGGATGACAAACTTCAGGGTGATTCCAATAAAAGCGAAATGAAAATGTCGATTGTACGCCCAAAATACACACGTACAATTGCCTTTAAAAACTGGAGCCTGGGCCGCGACTACTTTCTCACTTATGTTACTGCGCCGTCAAAAGACAAAGGGATGGTATCGATGAAATACAAGAAAGAAATGTGGAGCTACACTCCATCGATCAACCGAATGATAAAACTACCGCCAAGCATGATGTCGCAGGGTTGGATGGGATCGGATTACACCAACGACGACCTGGTTAAACAATCGTCGATTGTTGACGATTACACCCACACTTTATTGGGTGAAGAAACGATTGACGGCAGATTGTGCTACCACATTCAAATGGTTCCGAATGCAGATGCCAATGTAGTTTGGGGCAAAATTTTAACCTGGATCGACAAAGAAAAATACATTTCAATAAAAAGCGAATACTACGACGAAGAAGAATTTCTGGTTCGCACGGAGCTGGGAAAAGATGTGAAAACTTTTGACGGCAGAGAACTTCCTTCCCTGATGGAAATAATACCTGCAGAAGAACCTGAAAACCGTACCATTATCACAATTACTTCCATGGAGTTTGATGTTGATATTCAGGAAAGCTTTTTCTCGCAACAAAACATGAAAAGAGTACGATAATTTATTCATTAAAAACCATTACGAATGAAAAAAATAATACAAATGGCATGGCGTAATATTTGGCGAAACCGAAAACGTACAATTATTACTGCAGCATCCATTTTTTTCGCGTTATTTTTTGCCATCATTATGCGCTCGTTTCAGCTGGGAACATACGGACATATGATACATCAGGTAATTGAGTCGTACAGTGGATATTTGCAGGTACAAAGCCCCGATTACTTTGACGAACCGGGTCTCGATAATTCGTTTGAATACGACAAGGCATTGCTGGAGCAGATCAACAGCAATCCGGGCGTAAAAATTGCTGTTCCACGTTTGGAGTCCTTTGCACTTGCATCGATTGGTGCAAAAACAAAAGGAGTTTTGGTAAATGGCATCGATGTGGAAAAGGAGGGACAACTTTCAAATCCGGAAAGAAACCTGGTTCATTATCGTTTTTTAAGCCATTTAATGGACGCCGTTTATGCTATTCCTGGCTTAAGCGAAGATGACATTACCAACCTGAAAATGTATGAGAATGCGTCTTTTAGTTCGCTGGATAAAATTAGCCTAAACTGTGGCATTACCGATACGAAGGTGCTTGACAAAATTGGGGAAATAACCGCATTTGAAAGCAACTATCTGCAGCCAAACGACGATGGTGTTTTGGTTTCGGATCGTTTATCGAAATTTATGAAGCTAAACATTGGTGACACTTTAGTACTAATGGGAACCGGTTACCACGGTTCGTCAGCTGCCGGTCTGTTTCCTGTGCGGGGAATTATTAAAATTGCATCTCCCGAACTGGACAACAAACTGGTTTACATGTCGCTCACAAGAGCACAGGAATTTTTCAGCATGGAAAATATGCTTACTACACTTGCCATTAATTTATACGACAACAGCGAAATGGTAACGGTACAGAACGAACTAACAGATGTGCTCGATAAAAACACTTATGTAATTAAAAACTGGCAGGAATTTAATCCGGTTTTAAAACAGTCGATTGAAGGTGATAACGCAGGTGGAATTGTGTTTGCAGCCATACTTTATGTAATCGTATTTTTTGGAATTTTTGGAACAGTACTTATGATGATTGCCGAGCGGAAGCGCGAATTTGGAGTGCTTATCGCAATAGGTATGAAAAAGCGCTTGTTAATGTATGTGGTGGTTATCGAAATGTTTTTTATTGGTGCAGTTGGTACGCTGATCGGAATGATTGGAGTTTCGCCATTAATTTATCTTGGCAATAAATTCCCAATACAAATGACAGGTAAAACGGCAAAAATGTATGAAGATATGGGCTACGAAGCAATTATGCCTCTGGCCAGTTTCGACGGGTATTTTTGGTGGCAGGCCTTAATTGTGCTATTAATGGTTTTGGTAGCCAGTTATTTCCCTCTAAAAAGTATTCGAAAACTAAAAATTATGAATGCGCTGAGAGCGTAGTTTGAGGGAGATTGATGAAGATTGATGAAGATTGAAAGAAAATTAAACGAATTCTTATGGATAGTAATAGTTGGATTGATTATAAAATACAAGTGCGTGAAAGACTTAAAGTTTTTGCGTTGAATATTCTTGAGCTATCAAATTCTTTACCAAACTCTGAAAGAGCACGTATTCTGAATCGGCAAATTACCAGATCCGGAACTTCAACTTACGCAAATTATAGGGCTGCATTAAGAGCCAGATCGAAAGCTGAATTTTTCGCTAAACTATCAGTAACTGTAGAAGAAGCGGATGAAACAGAAATGTGGCTGGATTTAATAATTGATTCAAAAATTTCTGTATCAGAACTTGCAATACAACTTCATGCAGAAAGTGTCGAAATAATCAAAATTCTTGCTACCATGCGCAAACGCCTAAAATAAAAATATGAAGCATCCATCTTTTTCAATCTTTGAATTCAATCTTTGAATTCAATCTTTTTCAATCTTTAAATTCAATCTCTTTCAATCTTTAAATTCAATCTCATTCAATCTTTAAATTCAATCTCATTCAATCACCAATAAACAGGATCAAATAATAATGAAAAATATTCCTTTAAATCTACTACCTTAAAATAAGTACAATGATAACATCAATTTCATGGAAAAATGTTTGGCGGAATAAACACCGAAGCCTGATTGTAATTGTAGCGGTTACATTGGGAACAGTGGCTGGTATATTTGTTGCCGGCATGATGAAAGGCTGGGGCGACCAACGTGTTAATGCGGCCATAAACATAGAAGCAGCTCACCTAAAAATTCAAAATCCGGAATATCTGAATAATGAAGAAATAGCTTATACAATTCCCGATTACAGCCAGGTTAAAGACTTTATTAAACAACAATCAGCCATAACAAAATTTACCAGCCGCACCAAAGTAGTGGCAATGGCAGCCACGTCGCGCGGTAATACGGCTGTAACCATTAAAGGCATAAATCCAGAGGACGAAAAACAAGTATCGAGTCTGTATGAATTTATTCAGCACGATGGAGGAAGCTATTTCGATGTGGAGTACAAAAATCCGATTGTAATTAGCGATAAAACAGCAGAACAACTTCGGATCAAGACCTTTCGTGTAAGCACCGAACTTATTGATAGTTTAAAAAATTTACAGGTTCCCGAAACCGTTTTAAAAGTGGCACAGGAATACGAAGGGCGAAGGTTTTATTCAAAAACCAAGTTTCGTAAAGCCTTTGAAAGTGAACTAAGTAAATCGGAAGCACGCAAATACGGAGCACTAATTACTGAACTGGCTAAAAATTATCAACTTAAATCAAAAATAGTTTTCACGTTTACCGACATGCATGGTGAAATGACTTACCAGTCGTATCGTGTATGCGGAATTTACAAAACAAGCAATACTGCTTTTGATGCACAAAATGCATTTGTTCTACAAGAAGATTTGGCAAGAGCTGCCGGATTCGGGCCGGATGATTTTCATGAAATTGCTCTTCTGGTCAACCTCGATACCTCAAGCGAAAAAACGGAACAGCTGGCCATTAGTTCCCGGTTTCCGCAAGTTAATGTTATGACGTGGCGCGAAATTGCTCCCGATGCAGCTATGCTTGCCGACATTATGGATGTATATTATTTTATGATTATGAGTATCATATTTCTGGCCTTGGCTTTTGGAATTGTAAATACAATGCTGATGGCCATAATGGAGCGGATCAAGGAATTGGGAATGTTAATGGCCATAGGCATGAATAAGAAAAAAGTATTCAGAATGATTATGCTGGAAACCGTATTTCTGACACTTACCGGAAGTGTAGTTGGAATGGGTTTAGGCGCCTTGGTTTTAAAAATCACCAGTTATACAGGGCTTGATTTTTCGTCGGTAGGTGAAGGATTTGAGGCTTTTGGTTATTCGGCAATCGTTTATCCCAACATCGAATGGAATTATTTCTTTGCCATAATTGTTCTGGTAATTATTGTTGGAATAGCATCGTCAATTGCACCAGCGCGAAAGGCTTTAAAACTAAAACCCATTGATGCATTGCGGACAGAATAGAATTGGTTGTTGGTAGTTATTAGTTATTAGTTGATTCAAATAAATAAAACAAAATGAGTAGTTATAACGACTTAGATATTTATAAAATGGCTTACGAATTAGCAGTTGAAGTTCATCATTTAAGTTTAACACTTCCAACTTTTGAATTGTATGAACAGGGAAATCAGATTCGTAGATCGTCAAAAAGTATTAAAGACAATATTGCAGAAGGATATGGAAGAAAACGTTATAAAGCTGAGTTTGTTAAATTTCTCACGTATGCGCAAGCTTCTTGTAACGAAACGACATCTCAACTATCAATGATTAGTAATCTCTACTTTTCTGAAAATCCATTAAACGAATTAATTGAAAGATACAATCATTTAGGATCCAAAATCAACAAATTCATTCAATACATTGAATCAAATTGGCGAACCTAACAAACAAATAACAACCAACAACCAACAACCAACAACCAACAACATAGTATCAGTAAGAAACTAACTTTTAAAAAGAACAAACAGAATATAAAATCACTACAAATACCACGGATATGAAAGTCATAGAAATTAAAGACCTTGTTAAAATATACAAAGAATCGGAAGTTGAGGTACATGCAGTAAACGGTGTAACACTCGATTTTAACGAAGGAGAATTTGCGGCGATTGTTGGCCCTTCAGGATCTGGAAAAACAACTCTTTTAAATATGATTGGTGGTTTGGATGATCCAACTTCGGGAGAGGTTTTGGTTGGAGGAACTACAATGAGTAATTTGAAAGGTGAGGCCTTAACCGATTTCCGCTTAAATAATATTGGTTTTGTGTTTCAATCCTACAATCTGATTCCTGTTTTAACAGCAAAAGAAAATACTGAATTTGTAATGCGTCTTCAGGGAAAGAACAGCAAAGAATGCGATGTACGAACAGAAGAACTTTTAAAGTCGGTTGGACTGGGTGAACGCATGAATGCACGCCCGGCAAAATTATCGGGAGGACAGCAACAGCGCGTTGCAGTGGCGCGGGCTTTGGCCAGCAAACCCAAATTTGTGCTGGCCGATGAGCCCACTGCCAACCTCGATTCAAAATCAACAGAAACTTTGCTCGACATCATGGAAAAATTGAATCGCGAAGAAAACATAACCTTTGTATTTAGTACACACGATGCACGCGTGGTTAAAAAGGCACGTCGCGTAATAACTGTCGAGGATGGGAAAGTAATCAGTGACGAACGTAAAAACGGTGGTGAATGATGCGCTGGTTTAAATACATACTTTTTATATTCGTTTCCTTTGTAACAGTCGTATCGAATGCACAATCGAAACTCGACATTAACGGTTATATTTCAAACATGGGGCAATCGGCATTTGCAAAAGATGCCGGCAATGATTATCAGTTTTTAAACGACTTTATCTTGCACAACCGCATTAATATGACCTGGTATGCCAACGATAATTTTACTGCTCACCTGGAATTTCGCAATCAATTTGTATGGGGACAAAGTATGGCGAATATTCCCGGATATGCGAATGAATTTGCCCGCGACCGGGGCTTTTTTAATATGAATTTTAACTGGTGGCAAAACGCCAACAATTTAATGAACACCCAATTCGACAGGGCTTATATTGAATATGTTACCGGAAAATTTGAAATAAGTGTTGGGCGACAAAGAGTAAACTGGGGACGAACACTGGTGTGGAATCCCAACGATATTTTTAATGCCTTCTCGTATTACGACTTTGATTATATGGAACGGCCCGGATCAGATGCCCTGAGGATGAAATATTACCTTGGCACTGCTTCGTCAGCCGAGTTGGTCGCAAAAATTGACAGCTCGAATGATTTAACCTTAGCCGGATTGTATAAATTCAATAAATGGAGTTACGACATTCAATTCATGGGCGGCTATGTTTACGGACAGGACATTGTTGTTGGAACCGGTTGGGAAGGAAACATCGGCAAAGTTGCATTTAGGGGTGAAGCCAGTTATTATAAGGCTGCTGAGAATTTTGCCGATACATCAGGTGTTTTTCTTGCAAGCGTTGGCTTCGATTATTTGCTGGGAAATAAATTAACCATTCAGTGGGAATTCCTGTACAACGATCCCAAAACACTCATCGACATAGAGCAAAGTCCAACGGCAATTTTCCAGGCGCCTTCTACATCTAAAAGTCTGTCATTCAGCGAATACAATATTTTTGCAAACCTGTCATATATTATAAGTCCAATTTTAACCGCCAACCTTGCCGGAATCTACTACACCGATTACAAAGGCTATTTTTTAATGCCTGCAATTGATTTCTCAATAAGTTCTAATCTCTATTTTTCACTGATGTATCAATATTTTAATTTAGAACTACACAATAAAAGGTCGGGATCGAATGTTGCCTATGCCCGCTTAAAGTGGAACTTTTAAATACCTACTCGGCTTCCTGCCACGCTTGACATTAAATTTATTTTCAATCAAACAAAGTTTAACGAATAAAATGGCGCAAAATGCGTTTACTTAAAAAACATATTTCCTGAAATTTACGTTTGTGAACTGGAAAGGTAATGAACTCAACACAATTGTATGAAAATTTGGATTGTAACGGTATTGATTGTTTTTGGAAGTGTTATTTCGGTAAGTAGTACTGAACCGGAGAAGAAGTTAAATACAGCCGAAAACGCAAATTACCTCACTCCGCTCGAAAAGGAGGTTGTTTATGAAATCAATTTATTTCGTTCCAATCCGGCCAAATATGCCGAAGAATTTATTGCTCCGCTGGCAAAATATTACGAAGGCAGAATATTGCATTACCCGGGTGATATCGCCATAAAAACCAACGAAGGAGTAGGAGCACTATACGAGTGTGTGAGGGAACTTAAAAAAGCACGATCGCTGGATATATTGCAACCAAGTGAGGCACTCAGCCTTGCGGCAGGTGACCACCAAAAAGATCAGGAAAATACAGGAAATACCGGGCACTCGGGTAGCGACCGTTCTGATTTAAAAATTCGGATTGAACGTTATGGAAGCTGGCAGGATCGAATTGCCGAAAATATTGCTTACGGGAATACATCAGCGCGCCAGATCGTGATTTTTCTTTTAATCGACGATGGAGTTAAAAATCGCGGACACCGCACAAATTTACTTCATCCGGCTTTTAAAAATGTGGGCATCGCTTGTGGCAAACATCCTGTTTACCGTACCATGTGTGTGATGGATTTTGCAGGTGGAATAATAAAAAAATAGCTACGAGTTACAAGACTCAAGCCACAAGCAGAATATCACTTGAAACTAAATCTTGTAACTCATACCTTTTCACTAATTACTGTTTTTATCCAACATTAACATCGAGTTTATAACCACTTCGGTCATGTATTGTTTTTCTCCATTTTTATCTTCCCACGACCGATTGGTCAATTTTCCAAGAATCGAAATTTCAGAACCCTTTTTCAGGTGTTTTTCAGCAATTTCAGCTTGTTTCCCCCATGCTACCAAACGATGCCAGGTGGTTTCACTTTGTTTTTCTCCGTGGCTATCCCGATAAATTTCGTTGGTTGCCAAATTAAAATGAGCAACTACTTTTCCACCGTCAAATCTTCTAACTTTTGGATCTTCTCCTAAGTTCCCCAATAATCGTACGCTGTTTCTTAAAACATTCATGATATTTGTTTTTGAGTTAATAATGTAGGGCTGTTTCTTTTTTCGAGCCCTTTAACGAAATTGTTGATTCAAAGGTATAGTGAGCTCCAAATTTTATTCGGTTTTTAAATGTTTGTAATCGACAATAAACGTTTGTAAGCGTTTACAAACGGATATAATTTTATATATTAGCATTTTACGAACTCAAGCATTTAATTCAATATGGAAATAAGAACATGCCTTGAATGTGGAGAACCTTTAAAAGGACGAGCCGATCAAAAGTTTTGCAACGACCTTTGCCGAAATTCATACAACAATAAAAAGCTTAGCGGTTCAACTAATTTTATGCGAAAAATTAACCGCGTTCTAAAAAAAAATCACAGCATTTTAGAAGAGTTAAATACTGAAGAAAAAACGACAACATTTAGAAGTATTCTCGAAAAACTGGGGTTTAACTTTAATTACTATACAAATATTTACACCACAAAAACCGGCCGGGAATACTTTTTTGTTTACGACCAGGGCTACTCCGAACTTGAAAACAATAAGTTTATGTTGGTAAAAAAAGAAAATGGGTAGCAAAGTTCATTAAAAATACTTTTAAGCTTTTTGTGGGCTGAATTTTTAATTTTGATTTGAGAACTTAGATTTTACTGAAATTGACCCAACTCATTTCCTGTTCAAACTTTCAATTTTCCTGCAAGCTTGTCGGATATAATTATAAATCGAAGCAACTCTGAACTCTAAACTCTGAACCCTGAACTCTACTTCAGCATGCACTTCATTATTACAGGATTTCCGGTAGATGCAATATGTGCTTGCAAATTTTCAAATTCCTTGTGCCATTTGTTGGTAATTTTGTGTCCTCCAATTTTTCCGGAACTGATTGGAATATACAGTTCATTTTTGTCGGACAAATGCATTGCTCTGTCCCAAATACCGCCATCAATATCGTTTACACCACGACCATAATAACGCATTTCCCAATCGGCCTTTTTTATAATTAATGTAGTAGAACTGGAACCCACCCAATAGGTTATAAAAATAATGTCATCGTTTTCGAGATAGTTTTTAACGAGTACGTGCTGTGTATCGTAAATGTAGCGCATGGTTTCTTTTGTATCGCGGTCGCCTACATTTTGCCACACCTCATTTAAAGTTGAATAATTCCCGCCGTCGAGTTTATACAAGGGCATAAGTATATTATTTACAAAGGTGTAAATCACATCGGAAAACGACGATAGCAAATGATAATTTTGTTTCCCAAAATGCGCAACATCAGTGTACATCAATTTGTCGAATCGTTGATCAATCCGGACACTGTTCTTTGCTTTTTTATTTTCAGAGTACTGGGTTAAAAACTCATTCGATCCTGTTTCACTTATTACATAAAAGGTATTTTTTACAACAAAAAAAGATTCTCCGGCCATTTCTGCCGAAATAATTTTCTTTAGATTTTTTCCATCTTTCGAAACCTCATAAATACCATTTTCGCCTAATATTGCATAGCCGTTTTTGTACAATACAACATCCAGAGGATTTGAAATTTCCTCATTCTTATTGTTGACAATCTCATTCAAAAATCGACCTGTTTCCGAAAAACGCACAAAACTGAGCTCCCGTGCTTTACGCTGTTTTACAATTAAATCTCCATCAAGTACTTTTACGTCTGTTATTTCTCCCATTTCATAACCGGCTTCCGAAACCTGTAATTCCAAATAACCGAGTTCGGCAATAAAACTTGAAATAGGCAAAAAATCTTGCGACCCCTTTAATTCGATTGTTTTTACATCAGCCACCGAAACATCTTTCTGATTACACGCAAAAATTACAACCAGCACCGAAAACAGTAGTAAGGACTTAAATAGTATGATTTTCATTTAACTAAAAATTTAGTTTCCAAAGAAACTTCATTTAAACAAATATCGTGCCCTGCCTGCAAAACAATTAACATTAAAACAAGTACGAAGCTCGTTACAACCAACAATTATCAATATATTTGAAAACGAGTGAAGTGTCGAAAAACAAATCAATCCAAAACTTAACTGGCATATTTTGAATCCTGATTTTCTAAATAAACCATTTGCGCTGCTTGACAATAAAAAAGACAGGTACCTGCTAATTCTCATTGTGCTTGTTTTTAGCATATTTTTCATCAATATTTTTAAGCCTTGGAACATTGGCAGGTGGCACTCCGATCTGGGATTTGTAAAATTCCTTCGATTATCCAGCTACGGGATTGTGGTGGCACTGGTATTTCTTTTCACGCAATTTCCACTTCGGAAGCTTTTCAGGCAAGCTCAGTTTAAAATTAAAACCTACGCACTTTGGTTTTTTATTGAAATTTTGTTGATCAGTTTGGTGTACATTTTTCTTTATGGAAATCCGCTGGGTAATTTTATGAACGATTTCTTTTTTTCACTGAAATACACCATTCTCGGCATATGCATCCCCTACTCTTTTGCTCTGCTCATTATTTATTATAAAAATCAGCAAGCTCAAATCGCACACTTACAAACTCAAATCGGCAAACCACCCACGAAAAATTTAATTGCTTTTAAGGACGACAACGGGAAGGTCCGGTTCTCTGTTTTGGCAAAAGACCTGCTTGTTTTGGAATCGACCGACAATTATGTTTCGGTTTTTTACATTTTGGAAGGAAAACTGCATCGCGAACTTTTACGCAACACCATGAAAAATATGGAAGAATCGTTTAAAGACAGTTCTGTAGTACGCTGCCACCGGTCGTATATGGTAAATACACTAAATGTGGAATTTGTTAAAAAGGCAGGAAAAAAGCTGTTGTTAAAAGTTCGGCTAATAGACAATACGATTCCGGTTTCGGAAAAATATACATCCCGCTTTTTGGATCTTTTATCCTGAAGAAGATCACTTCGTCCCAAAATATGCTTGTTCGCCCCATTAATTTGGAATAGTAAAATAAGCTGATAAAATTTGTGAAACAGATTCAATTAAATGTAATGAATCAGAAAAAACAAATCATTAATTTAAAACTATCAGAATGAAAAAATTATTGGCTTTTATTTTATTGGTAACAATTGTTGCAGGTACTGCCAGCGCTGTAAAATCGAACGACAACAAAGAACTTACAGGCGAATGGAAATATGAGGTTCCAACCGCACCATACGGTTACTCGGCAGGTGTTTTTGTGTTTAGCGAAAAAGATGGTAACCTGGTTGGGGAAGTAAAATTTGCCGACGATTATAAAATTGATTTAAAAGATGTAAGCTATGTAGAAGGTGTTTTAAAATGTGGCCTTTATGTAGATTACAATTATGTTACCATAAAAGCAAAAATCGATAAAAAATCGATGGAGGGAACAGTTGACACTCCCGAAGGAGCAATGAAAATTACAGCTACAAAAATTAAATAAAAAGGTTTGGCAACAAAAAGGCTCCGATGAGGAGCCTTTTTTTATTCTTATTGTTCTATTTCTTCAGTTTAATTACTTCGCTTCCCGCAAGCAAAAAAGCACCAGTTCCATAAACCTCCCAACTGTTTGCCTCGAAATTCTTTTTCGGATCGGCTCCAATTGGCTGACACCATCCCACATGACCATCCGGTTGAATTAATCCGTTTAATCCCACCCAGGCTTTTTCAACTGCCGGTAAATATGTTTCCTTGTCGAGAATGCCATTGTTTATTCCCCATGCCAAAGCATAACAGTAAAATCCCGATCCACTTGCTTCGCCTCCAGGATATGATTCCGGATCAAGCAAACTGGCACGCCACAAACCATCTTCCTGCTGTAGCGAAACAATTGCCGCTGCCATTTCTTTAAAATTATCGATGTAAAAATTCCGGGTTGGATAATCTTCCGGTAATTCGGCAATGGTGCGAACTAATCCACCCATAACCCAACCGTTTCCACGCGACCAAAAAATCTTTTTACCATTGGCTTCTTTTATCGGATCAATACCGGGTTCGTTCCACTTGTAGTTAATATCGCGCGCATACAAACTGTATTCTTTGTCGTACAACAAATCGTATGTTTCTTTCCACAGTTTATCGTTTAATTTCAGGTACCTGTCATCATCAAGCGTTACACCAAGTTTCACAAAAGCTGCCGGCCCCATAAATAAGGCATCGCACCACCACCAGGTAATTTTATTAATTCTGCCCGTTTCGTACGGAGTGGTCATAAACTCCTCCATAGTGGCAGTAAATGGTTCAATCATTTTCTTTTCTCCCGAAACGCGATACATATCGATGTAAGTTTGACAGATAACATGATCATCGGCATGTTGCAAACGTGGTCCGGGTTTCCACTCATTGGCTTCACCCATTTCGTACATGGCTTTCCAAATCTTTTTCGAGCCTGTTGTTTCGTAAGCAGCAAAAACCCCGGCGTAATACGCTCCGTTTGTCCAGTCGTACAACTTGTGCTTCGGATTTTTTAACTGCCAGTCTAAAGCTCTGGTCATGGTTTTTTTAATGTACGAATCTTTGAAAAGTTTTGCGTTATCGGCTTTTTGAGCAAAGCCTGTTCCTCCAATCAGGAAACTACACAATAGTGCAATAATAATTTTATTCATGTTGATTTAAGTTTGCATCAAAAATATGCAATCGATTGCAACTTGCAAAATGAAAAAAGAAAATTTATACCTATTTTTTACAATCCGAAAAACGAATGTCAATACTTGGTGAAATACTACTTTACCTATCTGCCAGTACGAATCCTATTTAACCTTAATTTTAAATTAACACGCCAAGCGCTTGTTCAAATCAAATTTATAATTATACTTGCATCAAAATTGACAAAATGATATTTGAACACGGACATTGCGGCCATCATTGGAAAAACCAACCATCGGGTAGGCTGTAATTGTTTTGTTCATTTTAAAACGATATTAATTTAAAGGCTTGCCAGAGATGGTGAGCCTTTTTTATTTTAGCTACAATAAAAACGAATTATAAACAGACAAAAACATAAAGGAAAAACAAAGACGATACACTATTAATATTTCGTCTACGGATTTCCCAAAAATTTTTCAATTATGGAAAACAAAATTAAAATTGCCATTCAGACAAAAGGAAGATTAAACGAAGATTCGATGAACCTGATTAACGAAGCAGGAATTGGATTAAAAATGGGAAGAAGAACATTGGTTTCTGAAGCCAAAAATTTTCCGATGGACGCCTTGTTTCTGCGCGACGATGACATTCCGCAAACAGTAGCCGATGGCGTTGCAGACATTGGTGTGGTTGGCGAAAACGAAATGGCAGAAAAAAACGAAAACGTTGTAATTGCCAAACGTCTTGGTTTTAGTAAATGCCGTTTATCGCTGGCCATTCCAAAATCAATTGAGTACAGCGGCATCGAGTTTTTTGAAGGCAAAAAAATTGCCACTTCATATCCTGTTATTCTTAAAAAGTTTTTGGACGAAAAAAATATTAAAGCTGAAATTCATGTTATTTCGGGTTCGGTAGAAATTGCTCCTGGAATTGGTTTGGCCGATGCCATTTTCGATATTGTAAGTTCAGGATCTACTTTGGTTAGTAACCGATTAAAAGAAGTTGAAGTAGTGATGCAATCGGAAGCCGTTCTTATTGCTAATCCTAACCTTTCTGCCGAGAAACAGGAAATTCTTGACGAATTGATTTTCCGCATCGAATCGGTGCAACGTGCTGAAGGTAAAAAATATATTTTATTAAATGTACCCAACGAAAAAATAGAAGAAATAACAGGTTTACTTCCCGGTATGAAAGCACCAACTCTGGTACCGTTAGCAAAAGAAGGCTGGAGTTCGATGCACTCGGTAATTGAAGAAGATGACTTTTGGGAGGTAATTGGCCGACTGAAAAAAGCCGGTGCCGAAGGTATTTTGGTAATTCCGATTGAGAAAATGATTTTTTAAATAGATTTAAGTCAGAAGTTCGAAGCTGGAATAAATCAGCTTTGAACTCTGAACGTTAAACTCTCAACTTAAATCGAAGTATGACCGCAAGACAATCCATATTATTTGCCATTCCATCCCTGATTTGGGGATCAACCTGGTATGTCATCAAATTTCAGCTCGGAATTGTAGATCCACTTCTATCAGTGGCCTATCGATTTATTTTAGCCGGAATTATATTGATCTCGTTTTGTTTGGCCACCAAAAGAAGTTTAAAGTTTACAGTTAAAGAGCATTTTTTAGCGCTGCTTCTAGGACTTTGCCTTTTTGGAATAAACTACTGGTTTGTTTACCAGGCCGAAACGGTATTAACAAGTGGTGTGGTTGCTGTTGTTTTTTCGCTCATTATCTTTTTTAATATCTTCTTTAATGCTTTGCTTCTAAAAGGAAAAATTAAAATTGATGTGGTTATCGCCGCCATTCTTGGCGTTGGAGGAACAGCACTACTGTTTAAAAATGAATTAAAGTCCTTCAATTTAAACAGCAAAGATTCACTGGTTTTCCTTATCTGTTTGGGCGGTCTAATCAGTGCCTCGCTCGGAAACATTTTATCGGCTTACAAACAGAAGAAAAAAATTCCGCTCATCCAATCCACGGCTCTGGGTATGTTATACGGAGGTTTAAGCATGTTTGTAATGGTCCTTATTTTAGGAAAACCGGTTGCCTTCGACAGTTCTTTAAGCTACCTGAGTTCGTTATTCTATTTAGCAGTTTTTGGCTCTATAATCGCCTTTTCAACCTATTTAAAGTTACTGGGTGAAATTGGCCCCGACCGTTCGATTTACATTGCATTGATAACACCCGCTATCGCACTTGTTATATCTACAATATTTGAAGGCTACCGCTGGGATATATTCGCTCTTTTGGGAATAGTTTTACTATTTTCGGGCAATATTCTTGCACTACGATTTAAAAGCAAAAAAATAAGCGCATGAGGACGTACATAAATCCTGATAAAAATTTGTGGTCCGACATTCTGAAACGTCCGCTTTTCGATGTTTCCGAATTGTATGGAAAAGTACAGACCATATTAAATGAAATTCGTAAAAATGGCGACGACGCACTTCGCGAATTTACAGAGAAATTTGACGGTATAAAGTTGGATTCGCTGGAAGTGTCTGCATCGGAAATTACTGAGGCAGAAAATCTGGTTTCAGCAGAATTAAAAGAAGCCATTGCATTGGCTGCAAAAAATATTGAAGTTTTTCATGCTTCACAAAAGTTCCAAATCAAAAAAATCGAAACTACACCGGGCGTAAATTGCTGGCAAAAAGCCGTCGCAATCGAAAAAGTAGGTTTGTATATACCCGGAGGAACTGCTCCGTTATTTTCAACCGTGCTTATGTTGGCCATTCCTGCCCAAATTGCAGGTTGTAAAGAAATTGTACTTTGTTCGCCACCCGATAAAACCGGAAAAATTCATCCAGCTATTTTGTATGCTGCTAAAGTTGCCGGAGTTACACAGATTTATAAACTTGGCGGTGTTCAGGCAATTGGTGCTATGGCTTACGGAACACAAACGGTGCCGCAAACCTATAAAATATTTGGCCCCGGAAATCAATATGTAATGGCAGCCAAACAATTGGTAAGTATGAACGATGTTTCCATTGACATGCCGGCCGGACCATCGGAAGTACTTGTTGTTGCCGACGAAACTTCAAATCCTGCATTTGTTGCCTCCGATTTGCTTTCGCAGGCTGAACATGGCGTTGACAGTCAGGTTGTTTTGGTGGCCAGTAACTCTGAAGTAATTAAGAATGTAACTATTGAAATTTCAACACAACTGGCTACTCTTCCCCGAAAAGAAATGGCTGAAAAAGCACTTTCGAACAGTGTTTTTATTGTAGTCGAAAACAAAGAAGAACAGATTGATTTGATAAACGAATATGCACCTGAACATCTGATCTTAAGTACTAAAAATTACCTGGAGATTGCTGAAAAAATTACCAACGCAGGTTCTGTCTTTCTAGGCGAATTAACACCTGAAAGTGCCGGCGATTATGCTTCGGGAACAAATCATACTTTACCAACAAATGGTTGGGCACGCTCGTATAGCGGCGTAAACCTCGATAGTTTTAGTAAAAAAATCACGTTTCAGGAAATAACAAAACAAGGACTTTTAAGCATTGGCCCGGCAATTGAGAAAATGGCCGCGGCCGAGCAACTTGATGCCCACAAAAATGCAGTAACTTTACGTTTGAAAGAAATAAGAAAGATTCCAAAATAAATTAGGAATTTAAGCTTGGCAAATATTTGAGTAATAAGTAATCCAGTCTGTCGGTTGACAGATCAGGAACTGATAATAAAATAACAAATAAAAAGATGCTGAAATAAATTCAGCATGACGAAAAAAATGGACATTAATCAACTACTTAGAAAAAATATACAATCTCTTAAACCATATTCTTCGGCAAGAGATGAGTACACAGGCGAAGCAATGGTTTTTCTCGATGCCAACGAAAATCCGTTCCACGAGCCTTACAACCGATATCCTGATCCGCTTCAAAAAAATGTAAAATTAAAAGTGTCGGCCTTAAAACACATTGCCACCGAAAACATCTTTTTGGGAAATGGAAGCGACGAGCCTATCGATTTGCTCATCCGCGCTTTTTGTGAGCCGGGTCAGGACAACATTGTAAGCATTGATCCAACCTATGGAATGTACCAGGTGGCTGCCGACATTTCAGGAGTTGAAGTGCGAAAAGTATCGTTAACCGACGATTTTCAGTTAAACACAAATGATGTGCTTGGTGCCTGCGATACTCATTCTAAAATTATTTTTCTTTGTTCGCCTAACAATCCCACAGGTAACAGTTTAAACAAAGAAGCCATGCTCGAAATTGCTGATTCGTTTAAAGGATTGGTTGTGGTTGATGAAGCATACATTGACTTTGCACCGGGGAAGACTCTTTTACAAGAATTGGAGGAGTACCCAAATCTTGTTATTCTTCAAACGTTTTCGAAAGCATGGGGAATGGCAGGGATGCGTTTGGGAATGGCATTTGCTTCGGTCGAAATAATTAATGTACTGAATAAAATAAAGTACCCGTACAACCTGAACATTCTTACCCAGCAAAAAGCACTCGAATTGCTCGATAAAAAAGTCACTGTTCAGAAATGGGTAAAACTGTTGATTGCCGAACGGGAAAAAATGGCACAATTACTAAACGACCTGCCATTTGTTGAAAAAGTTTACCCTTCGGATGCCAACTTCCTTTTGGTAAACATGCACGACGCAAAAGGCATTTACGATTATTTGGTAGAGGAAGGAATTATAGTTCGCGACCGATCGAAAATACATTTGTGTGCCAGCAGTTTGCGAATTACAATTGGCTCATCGGAAGAGAATGAGATTTTATTAAATGCCTTAAAAAAATTGATATAATCACAAATTACCCACCAATTTGGGAGCAAATTATAGAACAATGAAAAAAGTACTATTTATAGACCGCGACGGTACCTTAAATTTTGAAACCGAGGACGAGCAAATCGACGCATACGAAAAGCTGGAATTTCTGCCCAAAGTTTTCAGGAACATGTACAACATTCAAAAAAATCTGGATTACGAATTGGTGATGGTAACCAATCAGGATGGTTTGGGTACCGATTCCTTTCCGGAAGACACATTCTGGCCTGTTCAGAATTTCATTTTAAAAGCATTTGAAAACGAAGGAGTTACTTTTGATGAAATTTGTATCGACAGAAGTTTTCCGGCCGATAACTTGCCAACCCGAAAACCGGGAACTGCCATGCTTACCAAATACATGGAAGGCGATTACGATTTGGCAAACAGCTTTGTAATTGGCGACCGTTTAACCGATATTCAACTGGCTAAAAACCTTGGAGCAAAGGGCATTTTTATAAACAACGGCGACCTTGTTGAAGAGATGGAAAAACAAGGCCTTGCTGATGTTTGTGCGTTGGTTTCGGATGATTGGGACGATATTTATGCTTGTGTGGCATCGCCGCAACGAACAGCCGAAGTTGTTCGAACTACCAAGGAAACCGACATTAGAGTTTGGCTAAACCTCGATGGATCGGGAGTTTGCGAAATCTCAACCGGATTAAAATTCTTCGATCACATGTTAAACCAGATTGGAAGACACTCGGGCGTTGATTTAACGGTTCAGGTAAAAGGCGATTTGGAAGTTGACGAACACCACACCATTGAAGACACAGCACTTGCCTTGGGCGAGGCCTTTAAGAACGCCGTTGGCAACAAATTAGGCATGGAACGTTACGGTTTTTGTTTGCCCATGGATGATTGTCTGGCAATGGCAGCCATCGACTTTGGCGGACGTCCGTGGTTAATGTGGGAAACCGAATTTAATCGCGAAATGGTTGGCGACATGCCCACCGAAATGTTTATGCACTTTTTTAAATCATTTTCGGATGCAGCCTTGTGCAATTTGAACATTAAGGCAGAAGGAACAAACGAACACCATAAAATTGAGGCAATATTTAAAGCGTTGGCAAAAGCCATAAAAATGGCCATCCGCCGCGATGTTTTTAACTTTGAATTGCCATCGACAAAAGGAAAACTTTAAGAAAAGCGAAGTCCTAAAATAATATCTTTAAAATACTTCAATTAATTAAAGGAGTGAGACGAGTTATCAATAAATACAAAAACTAATACTGAGAAGCTCTGTGTAAATCTTTGCGTTCTCTGCGGTAAAAGAAAATATATGAAAACTATAAAACCTTTACGGGAAAAAAAGGATACAGCCATTTTGCTGATTCACTGCCCGGACAAACAGGGAATTCTGGCAACAGTTACCGAATTTCTGAATAAAAACAAAGGAAACATTCTTTATCTCGACCAGCATGTTGACCGTCAGGAAAAGATATTTTACATGCGCGTTGAGTGGGAATTGGAAAATTTTGCCATTCCTCCGGAAAAGATTGGTGAGTACTTTGACACGCTAATCGGTGCTCCGCTGCAAATGACATGGAAAATCTATTTCTCGAACACAATTCCTCGTATGGCACTTTTTGTATCGAAAATGCCACACGCTTTGTTCGATATTTTAGCACGTTACACTGCCGGCGAATGGGACGTTGAAATTCCGATGATTATTAGTAATCACGAAACTTTAAAACCTGTAGCAGATCGATTTGGAATTGACTTTCATTATTTCCCGATCAATAAAGACAACAAAGAAGAACAGGAAGCAGCTGAATTAAAATTGTTAAAAGAAAACAACATTGATTTTGTTGTGCTGGCACGTTACATGCAAATTTTATCGGAAGACTTTGTAAAACACTTTCCGAATAAGGTGATTAATATACACCACTCGTTTTTACCGGCATTTGCAGGTGCAAAACCATACCATGCCGCGCACCAGCGTGGAGTTAAAATTATTGGAGCAACCAGTCACTATGTAACTTCGGAGCTGGATGCAGGGCCAATTATCGAGCAGGATGTTACTCGCTGCAGCCACGTTGACACCATCCAGAATTTAATTCGCAAAGGGCGCGATTTGGAAAAAATTGTACTTTCGCAGGCAGTTTACAAACACCTGCAGCGAAAAGTACTGGTATACAAAAACCGGACAGTAGTATTTAATTAATACATGGATTTAGATCAGGGATAATTCACCCCCTATCTTCACTTTGTTCCGATTGTCCCCCTGCAGGGGGACAGGAGCGCCGAAGTAGCGACAGGGGGTGAAAACAGAGATATATAATATAACTCAACAAAATGAAAAAAATAGTTACACTTGTATTCGCAGCCATGTTCACACTCTCAGCATTTTCGCAGTTAACCGAAATTCCTCAAAAGGAAATTCCGGCCGATTACGGTTACATTGTTAAACTTGGTCAGCAAATGCCAAACATATCAATGCAGTTAACCGATGGAACAACAATTACTACCGAGTCCTTAAAAGGGAAAGTAACCATGCTTCAGTTTACAGCAAGTTGGTGTTCGGTGTGTCGAAAAGAAATGCCACACATCGAATCCGAAATCTGGCAAAAACACAAGGAGAATAAAGATTTTGTTTTAATTGGAGTTGACATGGATGAACCGCTGGATAAAGTACAAGCATTTAAGGAAACCATGAAAGTGACTTATCCTTTGGCACTGGATCCGGGAGCAGAGATATTCTACACTTTTGCAGCCAAAAATGCAGGTGTTACACGCAATGTTATTGTTGACAAAACCGGTAAAATAGTTTATTTGACCCGCCTGTTTAAAGAAGATGAATTTCAGGAAATGGTTGAGGTGATTGATTTGTTATTGAAGTGAGAAGGCAAAAACCAAAGCGAATGATAACAACGTGTAACTTGTAACCAGCAACCTGTAACTCGAAACTAAAAGAAATGAATATTGTAATTATAAAATACAACGCAGGAAACATTGAATCGGTAAACAACGCACTCAACCGTTTGGGTGTAAATGCTGAAATTACAGCTGATCCCGAAAAAATCAGAAAAGCCGATAAGGTTATTTTCCCCGGAGTTGGAGAAGCCAGTACTACTATGGCTTATTTGCGCGAGAACAAACTGGATGAACTGATTGTGTCGTTAAAACAACCGGTACTTGGCATTTGCCTTGGTTTACAGTTAATGTGCTCCCATTCCGAAGAAAACGATACAGATTGTCTGGGTATTTTTGATGAAAAAGTAAAACGTTTTGTTCCGGCACCCGGCGAAGAATACATTACCAAAGTTCCGCACATGGGATGGAATGCCATATCCGATTTAAAAAGCGACATTTTTAATGCTGAGTTGGAAAATGAATATGTTTATTTTGTGCATTCGTATTATGCCGAGAAAAGTGAACATACCATTGCAACCTGCAATTACATACTCCCGTTTAGTGCTGCCCTGCACCGCGACAATTTTTATGCCACCCAGTTTCACCCTGAAAAAAGCGGGAGTATTGGAGCCAAAATTTTAGAAAACTTTTTAAATCTTTAAACGTAAATCAGACCATGGATAGGTTAACCATTATAAAAGTAGGCGGTAAAGTGGTTGAAGAACCCGAATCGTTAAATGCACTTCTCAATCAATTTGATCATATTTCGGGAAACAAGCTGCTGGTGCACGGTGGAGGAAGAACTGCCACTGAAATAGCCAAAAGGCTTGGAATAGAAACAAAAATGGTTGAGGGCCGCAGAATTACCGACCAGGACATGCTTGAGGTAGTTACCATGGTTTACGGAGGTTTGGTAAACAAAAAAATTGTGGCAGGATTACAAGCCCGCGGCATGAATGCAGTTGGATTAACCGGGGCAGACCTGGATTTAATAAAAGCACACAAACGCCCTGTAAAAGACATCGATTATGGTTATGTTGGTGATGTTGACGATGTAAATCCGGCAGAATTACGCCTGTTGATTAACGAAAATGTGGTGCCGGTAATTGCACCTCTTACACACGATGGTAAAGGGCAGCTTTTAAATACAAATGCCGATACCATTGCTTCGGAACTGGCAAGCGAGCTGTCAAATTACTTTAATGTTTACCTATTCTATTGTTTTGAAAAACGAGGTGTACTGATCGATCCCGATGATGAGTCATCTGTTATTTATGACTTAACAGTACCGCTTTTCAATCAATACAAAAATGAAGGAGTAATCAGCGACGGAATGATTCCAAAACTTGAAAACGGTTTCCGCGCTAAAATGAGAGGCGTTAAAGAAATTCTGATTACCAATCCTGAAAACATTGCCACCGGACGAGGAACACGATTAGTGTAAATTAATTCAACCGGGAAACCAACTTTAATTACGTGTTGGTTTTATTGCCGGCGAAAGGGGTTTGGTTGCGTAACCAACTCTTTTTGTGGTTGTCGTTCCAATTTTTTTGCTAATCAAATCGAGGTGTATAATATAAGGCGGTAATTTAGTGTTGTCAAACGACTGCACCGGTAATCCAATATTAGCACGAACATAGAAAGAAGACTCAACTGGTTGACCATTATATATGGCAGGCAAAAATCTGCCGGGCAGTTGCATAACAATCTTGTTTATTTCCTGCTCAATTTCTTTATTAAATCCTGAAACTATTTTTACTTCTTTAACGGCCCCCATTTCATCAACAATAAAGTTGAGAATTGACACTCCAACATTCCCTTCAATTAAATCCTCAATCGGAATATCAATCTGCTGAGCAATTCTCCAGTTTAGTTCATCTTTAAAACCTGTGTATAAAAGCGGACGGTCAACCTTTTTTACTTCAAAACCACCACCAATTTTAACGTAAAACGAATCCGGCAAAAAAGCATCGTTTAAATACCGCTCTTCATTTTTTGTATAATCATATATTATATACGTAGACGAACTTTTCGGATCGAGAAATTTCCACTCACCCACTCTTGCACTGTTTTTAAAGTTTCCTAAAGCAACTGTATCTTTGGTATTCATATTTATAACCGAATACCTGCCCTGACGAAACCCGGTGGTTTTATCAACCAAATAAACTTCTTTGTAAATTCCGGATACTTGCTTTGTCGTTTTTAATTTTTGAGCAACACTAGTCAAACATAATACAGAGAAGAGCGCGATAAAAGGGAGTATTTTAAACATCGAAAATAGTTTGGATTTGTAATCGACTTCAAAAGTAAAATTTCACGGTTTTAAAACAAAATTAAACTCAAAAATTGGAACTCTGTAACCAAATTAAATTTTTCTTAATTTTTTCAATTTTTCACTCTAAAAATGCCACGCTGAACCAAACTTATTTACTGACCATTTGTTTACATTAAAAAATTAGATGTAAAAATTTTTAGTATTAGGTATAATTTATTAAGTTACATGCAATAGTTTTTGGTATTTCGTAAATACACGAAACTATTTGCTACCAATAACAATGACGCTATAAACAACTTAAGAACAACGAAATAAGATGGCGAAAATAATTGACATCAATTGTAAAACTTGTCCACAAAAAGATAATGACTGTTGTAAGACTTGTGTTGACACGCATAAGGCGAGTGTATTTGCTCCTTTAACCACAAGCGAAATTGACTTCTTAATTGACGGAAAACAACAAATAATTTACAATCCTGGTGAAACAATTATAAAACAAAACACCTCTTCAACAACCGTAGTTTGTATTAAAGAAGGTTTGGCGAAAGTATACGTTGAGAGCAATACCGGTAAAAATGTAATTCTAAGAATTGCTTCGCACGGAGATTTTATAACCGGAGGTGGTTTATTTAACGGAAGTATTCAGCATTTTAGTATTTCTGCTTTAACTCAAGTTAAATGTTGTCTTGTTAATTCGGCCAAACTAACTGCCTTATTTTCCGAGAATGCTGACTTTGCAGTAGTTTTATTGCGTCATCACACCAAACAAAACAACTTTCTTTTACAAAAACTGGTCAACCATACTCAGAAATATATGCCGGGGAGAGTAGCCGATACAATCCTGTATTTAAAGAAGGAAATCTTTCAAACAAATTCGTTCCAGGTACCACTTACGCGCACCGAATTAGCGGAGATGTCAAACATGACAAAAGAAAGCTTTGTAAGAATACTTCAACAATTTAAAGAGTCTAACATAATTAAGACACAGGGCAATACGATCGAAATAATGGACGAAAATTCATTAATAGAAATCAGCAGAAACGGCTAAATTGACATATATCAACCATAATAGTGGTTTATATCACCTCCACATCTCGTTTATATCACCTTTAGCTACGTAATAGTATTTGATTTGAGAACTATTTTTACTTCTAGGAATTAGTAAGAATTAATAAACCTATATCAAAATACTTTACGTTATGAAAAACACTTCATTTTTAAAACTCTTTTTATTTGCAATCATCTGTGCTTTTATGGCAGCTTCTTGTACAACAAAAGAAGGACCAATGGGAGCGAATGGACTCAACGGGGAAAACGGGGAAAATGGTATTAATGGAATAAACGGTACCAATGGAACAGATGGCAAGGATGGTGTTGATGGAAATGTATCATGTTTGGTGTGTCATACACAAGCAGGCATGGATGCATTAACTGCACTTTACAATTATTCGGGACACGCAGCTGCAGAAAATGTAAGTTATGCAGGTGGCAGAGCAAGTTGTTCTCCATGTCACTCTAACGAATTATTCTTAAATGCACTTAACCAGGCACCGGGTGTTGCAGCAGTAGATATTGCTTATCCTACAGCGATCAGTTGCTCAACTTGTCATGCCAACCACCAAAGTCTGGAAGATGATATTTCGGCACCAATGACAACGGTAGCTGCTGTTACTGCCATTGCAAATGAATCAGTTACTCTTGATTTTGGTAATGCATCTAATTTATGTGCAAACTGCCACCAGTCAAGAAGAGGATTCGAGTACTATCAGGCACTTACATCGGTAACTATTAATGGAATCCCAACTGAAGTACCAGACGGAATGGTAGGAATTAACAGTTCACATGCAGGACCACACCACGGACCACAAGCCAATACGCTTTTAGGTGATGGCGCTATGGTTACTGGCACTATTGCTACACACACAAGTGTTGGTTGTACCGGTTGCCACATGGGAGAAGTTGATGGTTTTACAGGAGGACACTCGTTTAAACCAAGTTTAGCTGCTTGTAATAGCTGTCACTCAGGTGCCACTGATTTTAACATCAATGGTAAACGTACAGATTTTGATACCCGTTTGGAAGCAATTGCCGAAGCGCTGGTTGAAGCAGGTGCGTTAGGAAAAGACGAAGACACAGGTGAATACCATCCTGCAGTCTCAATTGTTACCGATGATGAATTTTTAGCATTCTGGCACTATATGTATCTTTACGAAGATCACAGCCACGGAGCTCATAATCCTCCTCATTTTGAGAATTTATTAAAATCAGCTGAAACTGCTTTAGGATTGTAATAAACATTTCATGCAACATTAAGATGATACTTTTAAAATAGGATAATAAAGACTTCTTTTTTACAAGAGGTCTTTTTTATTTCTTTTTCATAATAAGAAATATTACCATGAAAAAACTAAAGATTTTATTATCAATTGTATTTGTTTCCTTCCTTTTTACAGGATGTCTATACAATTTTATTCTTCCGGAAGAAGCACCACCTGTTGTGGATCCAGATGATCCGGATGCACCGGAAGTTAGTTTTGTAGAGGTTATTGAACCTATTTTTAACAATAGTAACTATTGCACTGCCTGTCACAAAACAGGAGGTCAGGCTCCCGATTTAACAACAGGTAAAGCGTATGCTGCGATAAATAGCGCCCGCTATATAAACTCAGCTACTCCCGAGGAAAGTAAAATTTATACTCATCCTCATCCGGATACTGATACGCATAAACAAAAGAAATATACCAGTGCACAAGCAGCACAAATTCTTGTATGGATAAGTCAGGGAGCTAAGAATAACTAACCACATTCAAAATGCCTAATATGAAAAAATATATAATATTACTCGTCATTTTTGCTTATGCAATGCAGCTTTTTGCACAAGAAGAAACTGAGAAAGTAAAGGATACTCCTGTTAGTAATCCGTTTGAGAGTGGGATATTAATTGATGCGCAAACTACTGTAATTCCTGATGCCAAAACACTTGAATTTTTAATTCAACATAAATTTGGTACCATGGATAACGGCAGATCTGATCTGTGGGGACTTTATGCTCCCGGAGCAAATGTACGTCTGGCATTAAATTATACTCCTGTTAAAAATTTCCAGGTTGGAATCGGTCAAACCAAAAAGAACATGTACACCGATTTGAATGCCAAATGGACTATTTTTCACCAAACGGAAAAAAACAAAGTACCTGTATCGGTTGCTCTTTACGGTGTAGTTGCAGTTGATGGCAGAAACGTAGATCAGTTTGGAACAGGTAAAGTTGTTGATACACAAGGTGAGGCCCTACCCACTTATATTGATCTGAACGACAGACTTTCGTATTTCTCACAAATTATTATCGGGAGAAAGTTTTGTGATTGGTTCTCGCTTCAGGCCGGAGCAAGTTTTACTCACTACAATATGGTTACAATGGATTCGAACCACGACGTTGTAGGAATACATGTTAACGGACGAGTAAAATTTTCGCCACAAGGATCGTTTATTTTTAATTACGATCATCCACTTGAAATCGAAAGTATTACCGAACAATCACCATGGGACACTAAAGCAAAACCGAACCTGGCATTTGGTGTGGAGATATTTACATTTACTCATGCTTTCCAGATTTATGTTGGAACAGCAGATGGTATTATACCACAGGATGCTATGATGAACAACCAAAACGACTGGAAAAATAAAGGTCTTGCTCTTGGTTTTACCATAACACGACTTTGGATGTTTTAATTGAGAAACAATGAAAGTGTACGGTCACTATTTAATGGTAATATTACAGATTTGTGGTATTACCATTTTTTAATAAAAACGGAAAATAATTTTAGAAATAACGATCGGATTAAAAAATAAATTTTGTCCAAATATCATTTCAAAATGAGATACTCTCACATAATATTAAACATACTATTTCTACTGGGGATAAATATGGTTGCCGGAGCACAATACTATGATGATCCACAAAATCATATGTGTTTAAAATGTCACTCGAACCAGACTTACACGTTCCACAATTCGTTAATGGAAACCGAGGATAAAAAGTTAATGAATCCGTATTACATTATGGATACAGTGGCTTTAAAAGCGGGTGTTCACAAACAATTCGATTGCACCGACTGTCATTCGTACGAATACAGTACCTACCCTCACGAATCCAGTTTAAAACTTGAGCCGCTTGGAACCTGTCTGGATTGCCACGGTGGAGATGAATCGTTTGCACAGTACCAGTTTGACAAAATTGAAGAAGAATTTCAGAAAAGTGTACACTACCAGGTATATGGCGACAACTTTACGTGTGCGAAATGCCACAGTCAACACACTTATGCTACCACCGCCCGAACCAGTCATGATGTCGTTGAAATTGTTGAATACAGCAACAGTATGTGTCTTTCGTGCCACAACGATATGAGAAAGTATGAATTGGTATCGGGGCATGAAAATCCGCAAATTGTGGAAATTCATAATTGGTTACCTAACCAGGAACTTCATTTTAAACACGTTCGTTGTATTGAATGTCATACCGAAGTGGTTGATAGTTTAATGGTTTCACATAACATTGTTGGAAAAGACTTAGCCGTAAAAAACTGTGTTGAATGTCATACTGCCGAATCAAGGTTAAAAGCATCGTTGTATAAATACCAAAACCTGCAACAAAGGTCTGAAAATGGCAATTTAAGAACGGTTATCACCAACGAATCATATGTAATTGGAACAAACCAGGTTCCTTTGCTCAATTGGTTAAGTATTATCATTTTTATTTTAACACTTGCCGGAATTATCATTCACACCGTTTTCAGAATATTAAAAAAGTAGGACCATGACAGCTCAAAACAAAATATATTTTTATCCACTCTGGTTACGTATTTGGCACGGAATTAATGCCATCGGAATAATTATTCTTATTCTTACCGGTATTTCAATGAACTCTGCAGTTAAAACATCTATCATTGGTTTTAACACAGCCGTGAACCTTCATAATATTGCCGGAGTAGTGGTATCGTTTAATTATTTGCTATTTGTATTCGGAAATATGTTTACCAATAATCGAAAGTTTTACATTATTAAGCCGCGTAATTTTATAAAACGACCATTAAAACAAGCATACTATTATGCATGGGGAATGTTTCACGGAATGAAAGCCCCTTATCCCCTATCAGATAAAAGAAAATTTAATCCGCTTCAAAAATATTTTTATGTTGCTGTGATGTATTTGGTAGTACCTGCAGTAATAATTACCGGTTTTGCCCTTCTTTTTCCTGAACTAATTATTGAAAGAGTTTATACGCTGAGTGGAGTATTTATTACTGCCGTTCTGCATTCAGCTCTTGGATTTTTTATCTCCATTTTTTTGATGATTCACCTTTATGTTGCTTCCATCGGTAAATCGCCAGTGGAGAATTTTAAAAGTATTATTAGTGGATGGCACCATATTTAATAAGTGACTAACAAGGTTGAGATTAAAACAGAAATAGAACAATTAGAAAACAAAATACGATAATACAATACGAATAGTTAAATGTTAGCTTCATAAAGTGCAGTAGGAAATAAAGTGATTTTTCAACTTTAAAAAACAAAGGATGCTTGAAATACTAAAAGAACGTATCGTTTTTTTCGCCCTCCGATTTTCTAATAATAGAAATAACCTAAGCTTTAAAAGTGTTATAAAGTTTATATTCATAGTTTTAGCTCTGACGTTTGCGAATCTGAAAATACAGGCTCAATCAAATGAAGATTGTGCCATGTGTCATGACGATCCCGAAATGTACACGATGCGCGGGGGTCAAAAGTTATCCAGATACATTCCAACCGGAATACTTGAAAACTCGGTGCACAGTTACCTTGAATGTGTATCGTGCCACACCGATGCGGCGGTAGAAGAGTTTCCTCACCCTGAAAAGCTTCAGCCCGTAAATTGTGGCGAATGCCACGATGAACCGATGACGAACTTTTTAGGCGGTGTGCATGGAAAAGCTTTTCAGGCAAACGATAAAAATGCACCAAATTGTGCCGAATGCCACGGAACACATCAGATTATCAGTTCCAGCGATCCTAAATCGCTAACCTATAAAATGAATATTCCGGTATTATGCGCCAAATGTCACCGCGAAGGTGCACCGGTTGCAAGATCGTACAAAATTCCGGAACACAACATTATAGAAAACTACAGCCAGGGTATTCACGGACGAGGTCTGTTTAGTGCCGGGTTGATCGTTACTGCCACTTGTAACGATTGTCACGGCAATCACCTTGTTTTGCCACACACCAACATTAATTCCAGTATTTCGCAAAAGAATATTGCAAGTACCTGTATGAAATGCCATGCTCGAATCGAGGATGTACACGTCAAGGTAATTAATAAAGAGTTGTGGGAGAAAAAGCCGGGAGCAATTCCTGCCTGTACCGATTGCCATCCTCCACATAAAGTGGAAATGCAAAATATTATTGCGAATATTTCTGATAAAACATGTTTGACTTGTCATGAGAATGAAGGCATTCATAAAATGGTTGAAGGCGAACAGGTTTCCTTGTCTGTTGATGTAAACGATTTGGTGGGCTCGGCACACAATAACATTACTTGCGTTAAATGCCATTCAGACGTAACCGCAAACATTGCTCGTCCCTGCGAAACTGCTGATCAGGTAGATTGTTCGAGTTGCCATGCAGAAGAAGCCGATATTTATTTCACAAGCGGACACGGAACTGCCTATTTTGCCAAAGATCCGAATGCGCCTTATTGTACGGATTGCCATGGATCGCATGTGGTTAAAAAAACAGAAGATGAAACCTCTCCTACTTTCAGATCGGCCGTTCCAAAACTTTGCGGATCCTGTCACAACGAGGATGAGAGTAACACCGGAGATGCAGACCTAAAAGAGAAAAACGTGTTTCACGATTATTCCAGTAGTGTACATGGTAAAAGTTTAGCGGAAAAAGGACTTCTATCCGCTGCAATCTGTACCGACTGTCACACCACTCACTTGAATTTAAAAGAGGAAGACGAACGTTCATCGGTTAATCCGGCTAACCTCGCGAAAACCTGCGGCCAGTGTCATAAAGGAATTTACGATGAATACACGCAGAGCGAACATGGGCACAAAGACAATACCGGTGATAAAAAATTCCCAACCTGCGAAACCTGTCACTCGGCGCATCAGATTTCTAACGTGCATGAAGACAAATTTATGTCGGAAATTACGGATCAGTGCGGTCAGTGTCATGGTGAGCTTGCCGAAACTTATCTGGAAACATACCATGGTAAAGTTTATCAGCTGGGATACAACGAAGCAGCAAGGTGCTCCGATTGCCACGGTGCACACAACATTTATCGGATGGACAATCCAAAATCGACAATAAGTCCACGAAATATTGTTGAAACCTGTAAAAAATGCCACGAAGATGCAAACATGAAATTTACGGGTTATTTAACGCACGCAACACACTACGACAAAAGTAATTTCCCCTGGTTGTATTATACTTTCTGGGCAATGACAGGGCTACTTTTAAGTGTTTTTGCATTTTTTGGATTGCACACCTTACTTTGGATACCACGCTCGTTGGGCGCCATGATTAAAAAGAAGAAAAAGCACAAAAAAATTGAAGGTAAACAGATCTACATCCGAAGGTTTTCAAAAAAGAACAGGATTACGCACATTTTTATAATTGTTAGTTTCTTAATGCTTGCCCTTACAGGAATGATACTGAAGTTTGCCTACATGAACTGGGCTAAATTCCTTTCAGATCTAATTGGTGGCGCCTTAATTGCAGGTAGAATCCACCGGGTTGCCGCCGTAATTACTTTTGGCTATTTTATATTCCACGTAGTATCACTTCTGAAAATAAAATTTAATAAAGGACTTTCTTTTAGTAAATTCATTTTTGGCCCCAACTCTTTGATGTTTAATAAGAAAGACGTGCAGGATTTCTGGGGATCGATAAAATGGTTTATAGGAATTGGCAAACGTCCGAAATATGGTCGCTGGACCTATTGGGAAAAGTTCGATTATTTTGCCGTTTTCTGGGGAGTAGTGGTAATTGGCTCAACCGGATTAATGCTTTGGTTCCCCGAGTTCTTTACCCGCTTTTTACCGGGTTGGTTAATAAATGTGGCCCAAATAATCCACAGCGATGAAGCATTGCTTGCAGTTGGATTTATTTTTACGGTACACTTTTTTAATACACACCTTCGCCCGGAAGCATTCCCAATGGATACCGTAATTTTTACAGGACATGTGCCCATTGATGAATACAGAAAAGACAGGCCTCACGAATTTGATGAACTTAGAAAATCAGGCAAATTGGAAGATGTTATGGTTGAAAAAGAATTCTCAAAATCAAAAATGAGATGGATTCGTACATTTGGATTTATTGCCCTTTTCAGCGGAATTATACTGGTTGGATTAATTATCTACTCATTGCTATTTCACTAAACATCAAAAATTAAAATTCCATAAAACGACTATTAATAGCATACGCTAAACAATAGGAATTATTAACCTATTGAAAATGAAAAACATTCTTTAAGAATAATTACAAACAAAAATCAATTACAGAGCATAATTTCATAATAATCAGACATATATAGAAGAGATATAAATTAAGATCAGGTATTGAAATATTATTCATTTTTTGCAACCTTGCTTAGGTCTATTTAAATTGTACATTAATAAAATAGAGATATGAAATTACCTTCATCGATTAAAAACTGGATTTCAATTGCAGGTGCTGTACTGGCTTCCTTTAACCTTGCAACTATCTTATCATTGGTAATCCTAAACACTATCTTTAGTTTTGGAGGTTCATACATTGGTTTATTCATATACATTGTGCTTCCAATGTTTATGGTGTTTGGTTTGATTCTTATTCCTTTGGGAATGCGTATTAACCGCAAAAAAGCCAGAAAAGCAGAAAAAGACGGGAAACAACTAAACTGGCCCACAATAGATTTCAATAATGTTGGAACAAGAAATGCCGCCATTATTTTCCTCATTGGAACTACGTTTCTTCTAATAATATCTTCAATTGGTAGTTACGAAGCATTTCATTACACTGAATCGGTAGAATTTTGCGGAAAATTATGTCACCAGGTAATGGAACCTGAATATACAACCTATCATGGTTCGTCGCACGAACGAGTTGCCTGTGTTGAATGCCACGTTGGTTCAGGTGCCAGCTGGTACGTAAAAAGTAAATTATCGGGTTTGTATCAGGTTTATTCGGTACTCGCCAAAAAATATCCGCAACCCATTCCAACTCCTATTGCAAATTTGCGACCAGCACAAGAAACATGCGAGCAGTGTCACTGGCCTGAGAAGTTTTACGACCGGAAACTAAAAATCAAACATTCTTTCCTCACCGAAGAAGACAATACTGAAAACATTATTCATCTTCAGGTAAAAACCAGTTCGAAAATGATGAGTGGTGAAATAGAAAAAGGAATTCATCAACACATTAGCCCGGATGTTAAAATTGAATACAAATCTGCCGACGACAAACGACAAATAATTCCATGGGTAAGATATACAAATACCAAAACCGGTGTTTCCGAAATTTTTACCGATGCTGATAATATGGTAAGTGAGGCCGAACTCGATTCGATGGAAATAAGGACTATGGACTGTTTGGATTGCCATAACCGGCCGTCGCACAATTACAATGCTCCGCAAAATTTCATCGACAAATCGATGAGTGAAGGTAAAATTTCAACAAAACTGCCCGGTATAAAACTTATTGCCATGTTGGCTCTGAATCAGGAATATCCGGATAAAGACAGCGCATTTTTTGCAATTGAAACGCAGGTAAAAGAATGGTTCGAATCGGGATATCCCGATGTATATACCGAAAAAACAGAAGATATAAATCAGGCCATTGACGAAATTAAAAACGGATATGCAAACAACATATTCCCGTTTATGAAAGCCAGTTGGAAAGAATATCCGAATAACATCGGCCACATGGAATCGGATGGATGTTACCGTTGCCACAACGATCGTCATGCAACCGAAACAGGTAAAGTTATCTCAAAAGATTGTAACTTGTGTCATAATATACTGGCCCAGGGGAATGCGGATAGTATGACTTATGCAAATTCATTTGAACCGTTAGAGTTTGTACATCCGGCAGAAATTGATGAAGCCTGGAAAACAGAACTTTGTTCGTTGTGTCACGCGGCATTGTATTAATGGAATAGAAATTGTTTATTATTAACAACCATAAAAATTTAAATATGAACTACAAAAATCTATTTTTAGTATTCGGGTTGGTTATACTGTTTAGTACAGGAATATCAGCACAAGATTTTAAGTACATCGGTGCAGTAAAATGCAAAATGTGCCACAACAAAGCCGATAAAGGCGAACAGTTTAACAAGTGGCAAGCAGGGCCACACGCCAAAGCTATGGAAAGCTTAAAAGGCGACGAGGCAAAAGATCCGAAATGTTTGAAATGCCACTCAACTGCAGCTTCTGTTGATTCTAAATTATTGGCAGGGCTAAAAGTTGAAGAAGGTGTTTCTTGTGAATCATGCCACGGGCCAGGTAGTATGTACAAAACTGCAGCCATTATGAAAAATCAAAAACTTTCGTTGGCGAAAGGCCTGATTCTTCCTGACGAAGCAGTTTGTAAAACTTGTCACAACGAAGAAAGTCCGAATTACAAAGGATTTAACTTTGATGAATATGTGGCAAAAATTGCTCACGACGACCCAACTACAAATTAATTTGCAACACAATTGTAGTTGAAAATAAAAAATTCCTTTGTTAAAAAAGCAAAGGAATTTTTTTAGTACATTACTGACAAACCAACCCTTTAATACACAGCTAGTTTCTAATTATTTACATGAATGAAATAATATCATGAAAAGATTTTTCTCGTTTCTACAATCCATGTTTTTTACCGGAATACTTTTGACAATTTTTGCGCTTGCAATTGCCTACGCAACTTTTATTGAAAACGATTACGGCACCACTACTGCTCAAATATTAATTTATAAATCTACCTGGTTTGAGGTTTTACTGGGTATTATGTGTTTAAATATTATTGGTAGTGTGTTTAAATACAAATTGGTGTCGCGAAAAAAATGGACCATGTTATTGTTTCACATCTCATTTATTGTGATAGGCATTGGCGCCATGGTAACACGCTACAACGGTTACGAAGGGAATATGCATATTCGCGAAGGACAGGATTCCAATTCCATAATTTCAACCGAAACTTATGTAACTGTAAAAGCTTCGCAAAACAACCAAACGGTACAAACTGAAAAACAAGTGATGTTTTCGGGTTACACCGGAAACTCCTACCACGACAAATTGAGTATTAACGGGCAAACAATTAAAGTAAAAAATTTATTGTTTATGCCTTCAGCAACTGAAACAATTATCCCCGATCAAATGGGCCAGCCAATTATTTCGCTTATTGCAGTTGATGGAAGCATGCAACGTTATGATATAACCTTAAAAGCAGGCGAAAACCAGATTCTTTTTGGAACAACTGTAGGATTGGAAACTGAAACGGCCGATGTTGTATTTAAAAGCAAAAACAATCAGCTGTATATAATTGGAAACGATACAATTTCGGTGTCGGGAATGGTACAAACCGAAAACACAAACATTCTGCCCAATAACGAAACTGAAGTGCAAACCCAGAAATTATATTCCATTGGGGAATTGAATTTTGTGGTGCAACAGTACTATCCAAAAGCAAGAACAGAGTTGGTTTATTCACAACCGCAAAATGGGATGTCGCAGCCCGATGGAATCAAACTGCTACTTACCAACGAAAGCCAGGGAAAAGAAATAATTGTGTATGGCCGCACCGGTGAAATTGGCGCACCAACAAAAACCAGTATTAACGGTATTGAAGTAGAAATAAGCTATGGCGCTAAACAAATTGAGTTACCATTCTCTCTTTATCTTTCCGATTTTCAACTGGAACGCTACCCCGGGTCAATGAGTCCTTCATCGTATGCCAGCGAGGTAATTTTAAAAGATAGCGGTGTTGAACAACCTTTCCGGATTTATATGAATAACATTCTAAAATACGGTGGTTATCGTTTCTTTCAATCGTCGTATGATACCGATGAAAAAGGAACAATTCTATCGGTAAACCACGACTCCCTGGGAACCGGAATTACCTATTTTGGGTATCTGATAATGGCGCTGGGAATGGTTTTAGGTCTTTTCAATAAAAACAGTCGTTTTAAAACCTTACTTAACACCTCTGCAAAAATCAGAGAAGAACGGAAAAAGTTTTTCGCCATTTTGCTTCTTGGAGTTTTATTCAGTTTTACTGCAAATGCTCAATCTTCAACAATCAACAAACAGCATGTAAAAGAATTTGGCGAATTGGCCATTCAAAACAGAAGCGGACGAGTTGAACCTGTAAATACACTGGCCTCTCAGATTTTAAGGAAGGTTGCTAAAAAAACAAGCTGGGAAGGCATGTCGCCAACCGAAGTATTTCTCGACATGCAGGTGAATCCTGAAACATGGAAAAATGAACCCATTATAAAAGTTTCTAATCCTGAATTAAGAAAACAGCTGGGGATATTTTCAGGTAAATATGCCTCATTTAACTCCATTGTTTTACCACGCGAAATGGGGGGTTACAAATTGGCTGCTTTGGTTCAGCAAGCTTACGAAAAGAAGTCGAACGAACGCAATAAACTCGACAAAGAAATTATTTATGTTGACGAACGGGTGAATATTCTGATGAACGTTTTTTCGGGTGATTTCCTTACTATTTTCCCCATCCCCGACCACTCGAACAGCAAATGGGTCTCAGGTTCCAATCCGAACATGTTATCGCAGGAAATGGCAATCGCGGCCAATGAAACCATAAACAATTATTTTAATGTACTCCGCCAAAACGATTGGGCAAGCGCTTCTAAAATATTGGAAAAAATAAAAGAGAATCAGGTTAATTTCGGAGCATCGGTACTTCCTTCGGCAAGCAAAATAAAACTTGAAGTATTTTACAACGACATCAATATTTTTGGCAAGCTGTCGAAAATTTTAATGTTCACCGGACTGATTCTACTCTTTATTCAGTTAACCAGTGTATTTAATCCTAAAATTCAACTTACAAGAATAAAAAAACTGGCCTTCATTTTTATATTCATCATGTTTTTTCTCGAAACGGCAGGTCTTGGTATTCGTTGGTACATTTCGGGGCATGCCCCATGGAGCAACGGTTACGAGTCGATGATTTTTGTAAGTTGGGCAACCTGTTTGGGAGGTTTGGTATTTTCACGCCGTTCGGAAATTACACTTTCGCTTACCACTGTTTTGGCCGGACTAACATTAATGGTTGCCGGAATGAGCTGGATGAGTCCGGAAATTACCAACCTGGTTCCAGTTCTGAAATCGTATTGGCTAATTGTGCATGTTGCTGTTATTACAGCTAGTTACGGTTTTCTTGGCATCAGTGCTTTGCTGGGTTTCTTAAACCTTGTTTTAATGGTTTCAAGATCGGGCAAAAACCATCAACCTATAAACTTTACCATAAAAGAGCTCACCAACATTATTCAAATTGCATTGATTGTAGGTCTTTTGATGCTTACAATAGGTTCGTTTTTAGGTGGTGTTTGGGCCAACGAAAGCTGGGGTCGCTATTGGGGTTGGGATCCTAAAGAAACTTGGGCTTTGGTAACTGTTTTGGTTTATACATTTATCACTCACATGCACCGGATTCCGGGATTTAAAGGAAGTTTTGCCATGAGTGCAGGTGCTCTTCTGGGTTTCAGCTCGGTTTTAATGACCTATTTTGGTGTAAACTATTACTTGTCAGGATTACATTCGTATGCACAAGGCGAACCTGCACCAATTCCAACAGGAGTTTACATTGCAGCATTTATCGTGTTTATCGTAATTGCTGCAGCCTATTTTTCTGAAGGAAAATACAAAATTAAAGAGCCAGTAGAAACAGCTTAATTTACTCAACGAGTTTACCGTTAGGTATCCGGGATTGTTGAGATAATAAAAAAATTCGGCTATTAAAAATGATTGATGTTTACGTATTTTACATCAATCATTTTTTTATGATCTTATCGATATAAATCCGTTCATTATCCGAAGTCAACTCAATCAAATAAATTCCTGAGGTAAAACCGCTCACATTAATTTGTGTGCTGTTTTGAAAATAAGTTTGTGTTAGTACACGTCCGTTTAAATCCCGAATAGTACATACGCTTTCAGATAAATTGCCGGTTTTAATGTTTAACAGGTTTGTTACAGGATTTGGATAAACGCTGATTACCAAATCTTCTGAATCATCAATTCCAACCACTGTATCTTCAGAGAAATAATAATCGTTTGCGCTTAAAACCAGCCACTCATCGTTCTCCCAAGAGGCAAATTCTATTCTGTCGCAAACCACGTTATTAAACGAATACGCGGGCACATAAACCTGCAAAAAATCCCAATTCTGAATGTCGTCCAAAAAATAGTTGTATTCTGAAATATAGTCTGTTTTTGAACTGGCCACCCATTCCAAATTTTTCTCATTCCAAAGGTGTTTGCTCTCTTCAAAAAGGGTACTTCCCTGAGCCTCGGTTACATATAGATTTTTCTCTGCGTTGTTCCAGATTTTTAAATCGAAATCCCAGATAAAAAAAAGTTCACCGGTAAGCTCAGCGTATTCGTTGTATGTATTTACCTGCATCCATTGTTCTTCAAAAACTTCTTCGTTCTCACCAGGTGCATATTTTACAATTTCACTCAAATTATTATTCTCATCATACTGGTACTGAATTTCAAATTTTCTTGTAGCTATCATATCATAAGCATTGTAATCAAAACCAGTTTCTGTTACAAGATTCCCAATACTATCATAATCAAAAGTACGATAAGCATTTGTTACCCAGTCATTCTCAAAAAGATCCCATTCTTTGCTGTTGATTGTATTTAGCGAATTGTCGGCATTGTAAATGTATTCAATCTGCTCAATTTCGTCCCAAAATTCAATCTCATCCACTTTGTCGTAGCGACTCTCGGTTTTTAGCATACCATTTTCGTATTCATAATCAATACGTGTATACCAGCGGTATGTGGGTAAAAAGTACTCCTGAAACTCAACCTGTTTTAACTGCTTATTTTCATCAAACAAATAATAATTTTCGTCGTTAATTCTCCACTTTTCCTTCTCCGTATCCCAATAAAAAATATTCACTACTACCCTATTTCCTTCGGTATCAAAAGTACATGTATGCAAATACGATTTTTCCAGATTTCCACTAACTACCGATCGTTCCGATACGATTATACTATCGAGTTTTAATTTGTATGAAGTGCTTTTTATACCCTCGGAAAAATCCCCAAAATACAGTTCATTAATCAAAGTAGATTTATTGGCAAAACTCCGGCTTTTTAATAAATCAGGCAAGTTATTTTGCTTTGCAGAGAACGGTTCAGACATGTATTTCTCACTTGCCTTTCCCAGAAAAGAAAGCGAAAAAAGGAAAAGATAGAGATAGAGAAACCGCATCATACATTCAATCCTTAAAGTATAGCTGTAAAGATATTCAATGCTTTTAAAAACGATTATAAATTTCAACAAAATTCACTATCATATACACATATCTACATTTGTTTATTATTTTTGTCAGATAAATTTTGTCTCCGAGCTTTTACACCTAAAACTTCTGTTATGGTGTACCAGCCGATGGGATAACCCGGAAACAGGTTATCCTCCCGCATTCCCGATAAAATTGGGAATAAATTGGAAAGGAGAATGCGCTTTTACCCACCCGGTAAAAGTTCAGGCAACTTTCCGTATATTTATTAAAATGACTGTAAATAAAACAAATAGTGGTTTACATATGCCTAACTTATTGTTGATAGCGGGCAATGGAAGAGATGTAGGTAAAACCTATTTTGCATGTACAGTTATTAAACAACTTGCAGCGGTATCAGAAGTTATTGGAGTAAAAATTTCCTCTCATCGGCATCCTGTTAAAAAGGATGATATTCTGATAGAAAATGAACGTTTTTGTATTGTTGAAGAAAAGCAAAACACAACAAAAGACAGTTCATTGTTTTTGCAGGCAGGTGCCAAACGAGTTCTTTTTATAATGGCAGATCAGCAACACCTCAAAGAAGCATTCCTTGAAATCAGTGCAAATCTGAAATCGCATGCTATCGTTTGCGAATCAGGAGGTTTACATGAAATTGTTTCTCCCGGATTGTTCTTTTTTGTAAATTCAGAGGGTAAAGAAATTATAAAAAAGCAGCATTTGAATTACGCTCCTATTCTGGTAATAAACAATGGAAAAGAGTTTGATTTCGACTTCAGAAATATTCAGTTTGTTAATAAGCACTTTAAACTAAAAAATGAATAAGTTTTACGAAATACAAGAGTTCATTCAGCAAATTCCTGCCTATTTTAAAACAGAGGAAGTAGCCCTGGAAGATGCTTACAATCGGGTTCTTCGTGAAGATGTGCTGGCCGATATGGATATGCCACCGTTTCATAAATCGGCGATGGATGGTTACGCCTGTCATTTTGAACACATTGGAAATAAATTGGAAGTATTGGAGGTACTGCACGCAGGCATGATGCCAACAAAAGGGGTGGGTAAAAATCAATGCTCCAAAATAATGACTGGTGCTGCCGTTCCGGCCGGTTGCGATTGTGTTTTTAAAGTGGAAGATTCGGAAAATACAGATGAAAATCAGGTAATTTGTACAAACCCGAAAACCACTAAAAATATTTGTTACCAGGGCGAAGATTACAAAACGGGTGAAGTTTTATTGCAGAAAGGTACGATAATAAACGTTCCGCAAATGGCCGTTTTGGCAGGTGCCGGCTACCACAAAGTAAAAGTTGCTGCTGTGCCTAAAGTTGCCATTATTGCCAGTGGCAGCGAGTTGGTTGCTCCGCACCAAAAACCGGAAGCGGGAAAAATTCGCAACAGCAATACCAGTCAATTGATTAGCCAACTTCGTAAAATGAATCTCCAGGTGAGAATGAATAAACTGGTAGTTGACAATTATGATGAACTTACACAAACCTTTATTGAGGCCTTAAAATTGAATGACATCGTATTTTTTACAGGAGGCGCTTCATTTGGCGATTTCGATTTTATACCCGAAATACTAAAAGATCAGAACTTTACTATTTACTGGAAAACAACCGGAATGAAACCGGGTAATCCGATGAGTTTTTCACAAAAGGAAAATAAATATTGTTTCGGGCTGTCGGGTAATCCTGTTTCGTCGTTGGTACAGTTCGAGTTTTTGGCCAAACCTGTAATTTACCGGCTTTTGGGTGCCAACTTTAATCCACTTCGGATAAAGGCCAAAATGAACTTTGATTATTTCAGAAAAAAAGCCGACCGTTTTGCCGTTGTTCCGGTTTACATTGGCAACGACAGCACCATTGAAGAGATCGCTTTTCATGGATCGGCACATATAAATGCACTCACCTCCGCAAATGCCCTGTTGGAAATTCCACTTGGCACAGCAGCAGTGTTAAAAGAAGAAATGGCTTATGTTAGACCGCTATAACCGCCGTATAAATTACCTTCGCATTTCGGTTACCGACCGTTGTAACTTCCGTTGCGAATATTGTATGCCTGCCGAAGGTGTTCCCTTAAAAAAGCAGGAAGATATTTTATCGTTCGATGAAATATTGGAGATCGTGAAGGTTGGAACAAAGCTTGGACTAACAAAAATTCGTTTAACCGGAGGTGAGCCACTGGTTCGTAAAAATTTGCCACTGCTTGTAAAAATGCTTTCCGACATTCCGGAAATTACAGATATAGGGCTTACAACCAACGGAGTTTTACTGCCAAAATATGCCAAACAATTAAAAGAAGCCGGACTAAAACGTGTAAACATTAGTCTCGATACACTCAATCCGGAAAAATTCAGAAAAATCACACGGATTGGTACTCTTGAAGATGTTCTCAAAGGAATTGATGCGGCTTTGGAAGCTGAATTGCTGCCTGTAAAAATCAATTTTGTTCGTATTCCGGGCGAAAACCAGGAAGATGAAAATGCGGTTCGTGAGTTTTGTGCTACAAAGAATTTAAAACTGCGCTTTATTCGTCAGATGGATTTGCGCTCGGGCGAGTTTTATTCGGTCGAAGGCGGCAAAGGCGGTATTTGTGAAATTTGCAACCGACTGCGTTTAACAGCCGATGGTTTTATTGTTCCCTGTTTACATTCCGAACTACGATATAACATACGTGAATTAGGTATTGAAGAGGCTTTTAAAAGTGCCGTAGAGTTTAAACCTGAAAAAGGAATGGGCACATCAACACACGAATTTTCAAATATTGGAGGATAAAAATGAGTAAACTGTCACATATTAATTCCGACGGAAAAGCCAACATGGTTGATGTTGGAGATAAACCGCAACAAGTTCGCACAGCCGTAGCGTCAGGTTTTATTCAGCTTGAAAAAGAAACCATTCGGCTTATTAATGAAAGCCTGATAAAAAAAGGCGATGTAATTACCATTGCCGAAATTGCCGGAATACAGGCTGCAAAAGAAACATCGCGCCTGATTCCGCTATGTCATCCCTTACAACTTACAAAAGTTGAGGTAAAAGCAACAGTAAAAACGAACGGCGTTGAAGTGGTAAGTCTGACCAAATGTATCGGACAAACCGGTGTTGAAATGGAGGCACTCACAGCTGTTAATATTGCCTTACTCACCATTTATGATATGTGCAAAGCCGTTGACAAACAAATGACAATGAGCAACATAAAATTAATTTCCAAAGAAAAAATATAAAATGACACAAAATACCTGCACCATAAAATCCCTTAATATTTCTGAAAAAAAAGGAACTATAAAAACACCTCGCAAAGAAATTACGCTTAACATGGAAGGCATTGAAGGAGATGCACATGCCGGCAAATGGCACCGCCAGGTTAGTCTTCTGGCAGCTGAAAGCATTGAAAGTTTTGAAAGCGAGCTGGGACGAAAAATTAACTTTGGCGAATTTGCTGAAAACATTACCACCGAAGGATTCCAGGTGCACTTAACAAAACCTTTCGATCGGTTTGTGAGTGAAAACGTTGAAATGGAAGTGACACAGATTGGGAAAAAATGCCACGGTACAAACTGTGAGATTTTCCAGTTAACAGGTAATTGTGTGATGCCCAAAGAGGGGATTTTTTGCCGGGTTGTTACGCCCGGAAAACTGAGCGAAAACGATGTACTTACCTACATCCGAAAAACATTCAAAATAAAAGTAATTACACTAAGCGACAGAGCTTTTGAGGGCATTTACAAGGACAAAAGCGGCCCGCTCATCGAAAAATTAAGTAAAGACTGGTTTACAGAAACGGGGGTACCTATGCGAAACAAACCGAAGTGTTATTCCGGATCAAAAAGAGTTGCTTGAAAAAGAACTTGAAAAGGCAGCACAGGAAAACTACGACATTATTTACACCACAGGCAGCACCGGAATTGGACCACGCGATATTGCACCAAAAATAATAGCTGACTTTATCGATCTGGAAATTCCGGGAATTATGGAAATGATACGCTTAAAATACGGCGCTGAAAAACCCAATGCATTGTTAAGCAGATCGTTGGCCGGAGTTAAAGATAAAACACTGGTATTCTCATTGCCGGGAAGTACAAAAGCGGTAAACGAATACCTTAGTGAGATTCATAAAATACTAATGCACTCGTTTTTAATGCTGCACGGAATTGATAGTCATTAAGATTCAAGCCAATTGGCTTTCGATAAAATCACGCAAAATTTGAGTATGATCAAATGCCAACTCCGGTAAATCGGAAATTGGAAACCAATCGGCACGCGCTGCATCGTCGCTACCTGTCACATTTTCTTCCAATTTCAATTCGGCGGTAAATACAACTGAAATAGTTCGGTGCCGGGGATCCCTGTCAATTGCATCGTAGGTTCTGAATTGCTGCATTTGTTCCAGAACCAGCCCTGTTTCCTCAGCCAGTTCACGTATGCAGGCATTTTCCAGCGTTTCATTCATTTCGATAAAACCACCCGGAAGTGCCCACTTATACTTAAAAGGTTCGTTTCCTCTTTCGATTAGAAGCACTTTTACCAAATTTTCATTTTTGGTGTAAACAATGGCATCAACGGTAAGAGCAGCACGCGGATATTTGTATGAATACATTGATAATAAGTAATTATAAATCGCCTTTGTAATTAAAAGGAATAGGTGTTTGTTTGCGATAACGGAAAGAAAACTAGTTCTTTCTTCCGGTTTTCCAATGTTTTACAATCAGAAATACTACCGCCACAAAAATGACCAAATAAATTACAAATTTTATGCGTTCCATTTTTAGGTAATTATTTTCTTCATCACACGCATTTTATGTGTATAACGCTGTGTATCAACATTAAATATCCCAAACTGATCGACATTATCGATACGAACCTGCCCTGAAGCATGGATAATTTTATTTCGTTTCCAAATGATTCCAACATGTACTATGTTGCCTTCTTCATCGTCGAAAAACGCCAGATCACCGGGTTCTGCTTCATCAACAAAACTCATTGCCGTTCCTACTTTTACCTGTTCACTTGCATCGCGCGGCAGTTTAATTCCAATCATCTTATAGATTATTTGGCTAAGTCCGCTGCAATCCACTCCAAAAGGTGTACGGCCACCCCATAAATACGGAGCATTAAAATATTTTAAGGCTTGCTGAATGACAATTTCCCGCGGATTTTTTAAATCTCCGTAAACAACTTCACCGGTTGCCAGATAGGTGTCGCGGGTCACCGAAAACTGTTTCAGATAAGGTCTCCAAACCGGAAGCGAACTACCGGCTACCAACATCAGGTTTTGCTCATCATTAACCGGAACGATAGTGATAACATCAGAAGTTACGGCCATGGCGCTATTTTCAATTTTATTAAGTGTTCTGGCATGAATTGGTGTTGCCATTTTTGTATCAATCCAACCTTCGTAACCATCGTATGCCAACTTCACATTGGTCCAGCCAACCATTTGTTCGCGCATCTCAAAATGCTCACCAAATAAAATTTGCGTAGCCATCTCACTTTTTTCCGATGGTTCTACCCGAACAGGAATAATACTTAAATTGGAAATGCCGTAGTTCATCAATATTTTTTTAATTTTATTTTGTAAAACAGAATTGAACTCTGCCCTACTCGTATATTCACAAATCTATGAAAAAATGGGCTAGACCTGCTGTTGTAAGCTTTAATTTTTTGATTTTAGTACAACTGTTTTAAAAATCATTACAATGCAAACAAATGTTGTATATTAATCCAATTATTTTGAAATTCGAATTATGAGCAAATTTTATACAAAATTTAAAAGCTATACCAAAATATTTTTACAGCTGGTCATTTTCATTTTGGCTGCCGTTGCCATTTATTTAATATTACCCGGCGAACCAAAATTTAAATACGAATATCAAAAAGGATTTCCGTGGCGACATGAAAACCTGGTAGCACCATTTGATTTTGCCATACTGAAAACAAGTACCGAGATAGAACAGGAAAAGGCGGAGCAAATTGCTTCTGTTGTTCCTTATTTTATAAACGACACATCGAACTATTCCACCGGAATAAAGCTTCTGATTCAGGATTTAAATCTTGCTTCTGATTCGTTAAACGAAAAAAAGGTTTCAGCTTTCGAACAAATAAAGGAAAACCTTCAGCAAATTTACAGTGCCGGAGTTTTGCAATTCTCACCCGATTCGTACACCGAACTAGCTGATAAAACAGAAATAAAAAAACGCATTGGAAACTCCGTTACAAAAATTGAAATAAGTAAACTCTATTCCGAAAAATCGGCATATAATTTATTAAATAAAGTGCGGCAGGATTTGGTAAAATCAGGAAACAAATCGGCCTGGTTATCGGGTTTAATGCTGGAAAGATACATAACAGCTAACCTGAGTTTTGACACAGAAACCACCGAAAAGGATATTAATGAAGCAACGCAAAACTTATCGTTGGTACGCGGGATGGTAAAACTTGGCGAACGAATTATTCTGGAGGGAGAAATTGTAGACAGCGAACGCTTTCAGATGTTAGAATCGCTAAAAGCGAGTTACGAAAAAGAACGAGGGAACAATGTAAACCGTTACATGGTTGCGGCCGGTAAAATATTCCTTGTAATTACCATGCTCGGGCTTATTTTTGCCTTCCTTTATATTTACAGACGCGACATTATTAACCAGCTAAACAAACTTAGTTTTCTGTTGCTTTTAATGGTAAGTATGATTTTGTTGTCGAACTTTATCGACTCCTTTCCAAATCTGCATATTTACATGGTTCCGCTGGTAATTTTCCCCATTGTGGTGCGTACATTTTTCGATTCGCGAACGGCAATTTTTATGCTTGTAATTAGCACATTATTAATTGGATTTTACGCGCCCAATAATTACGAGTTTATTCTTATTCAAATTTCCGCAGGAATTGTAGCCGTTTTTAGTTTGGACAAAATGCACCGCAGGGTTCATCTGGTACTGGCTACCTTATGGGTATTTTTAACCTATACGGTTGTATATACTGCATTAAATCTTATTCACGAAGGAGCTTTTGTTACCAGCAGTTTTGCCACCATAAAATGGTTTGCAATTAGCAGTGTACTTTTACTTTTGGTGTATCCACTTGTATATATTTTCGAAAAACTTTTTGGATTTATATCCGATGTAACTTTAATTGAAATATCAGACAGCAACCAACCTTTGTTGCGCAAATTGGCTGAAGAAGCACCCGGAACTTTCCAGCATTCGATGCAAATTGCAAACCTGGCAGAAGAAGTTATTCTTAAAATTGGTGGAAATCCATTTTTGGTGCGGGCAGGTGCTTTGTATCACGACATTGGTAAAGTTGGCCGGCCAAATTTCTTTATCGAAAATCAGGCGGTTGGAATGAATCCACACGATCAGTTAAACTATTTGAAAAGTGCTGAGCTGATTATCGAACACGTGCACAATGGAGTAAAAATGGCACAAAAGCACAAACTTCCGGCGCCAATTATCGAATTTATTGCCACCCATCATGGTACTACAAAAGCGAATTATTTTTATCTGAAACATCAGCAGGAAAACCCCGGCGAGAAAATTGATGAAAAGGCTTTTATCTACCCGGGGCCACTGCCAAAATCGAAAGAAGCCGCAGTTGTAATGCTGGTTGATGGTATCGAAGCAGCGTCGAGAAGTATGAAAGAAAAGACAAGAGAAAACCTGAAAGAACTGATAAACAACATGATCGACAAAAAAATAGCGGACCGACAGTTGGACGATTCTGATTTAACCTTTCGGGATATTGAAACCATAAAAGCTACTTTACTTCAAAAACTAATTAATATTTATCACATCAGAATTGAGTATCCGAAAGAACAGAAAAAGGAATAATGGCATTTTTCTTGTTAACAAAGCAAGAATTGATTGTGTTATTACGTTAATTTTGTAATTCTAAAAGCAAAACAATGAAAAATCAGATACGAGTTTCTTTCTTCTTTCTTCTAATCCTGGGAATAGCAATTAATGCTTGTCAAAAAGATGATCCCTCCGGTACACTGGCATCGGAATATACACAAAAAGTAAACCGGTTTATCAAGTCAGGAATGGAGGATGTATACCTGTGGTACAGTAAAATGCCCGATATCGATTATCGTTACGAACTAAATTCGTTCGATTATTTCGACAAATTACTGTACTCCGATGACAAGTGGTCGTACATGACCGACGATATTGATGCGCTTGAAAACAGTTTCGAAGGAATAGAAAAATCGTATGGATATTCTCTTGCTTTTGGTCGGTTTACCGATACACAGGAAATTTTTGCTATAGTTGAATACATTTATCCGCAAACCCCGGCATCGGTTGCCGGAATTAAGCGGGGCGATATTATCGTTGAAATGAATGGCGCGGCAATTACTGAAAATAATTATACTGACCTTCTGTATAGCGAAAGTATGTCAATTACCTTCGGAATACTTCAGGAAGATGGAATTGCAGCAGGTGAAACCATTGATTTAACTGCTGTTGAGTTGAATTTAAATCCGGTAGTTTTTACCAATATTATTGAGCACGAAGGTCACAAAATTGGCTACATGTTTTATGCTCAATACATTGATAATTACAACCACAGTATCGACACTGCTTTGCAACGAATGCTGAACGAACAGGTAACTGATTTAGTAATTGATTTACGTTACAACCCGGGTGGAACTGTGTCGGCTGCACAGCATTTGTGTAGTGCCATTGGACCACTAACAGCAGTAAACAACAAAAGTACATTGGTTACTTTTAAATGGAACGATAAATATCAGGACTACTTTACCGACAAACAGATCGTAAGTCAGATTCAAATTGATTTCGACAAATCGGTTCCGGTAAAAATGGATTTGGACCATGTACATTTTTTAACCGGTTCGGGAACAGCCTCAGCATCGGAATTAACAATTACAGGACTTAATCCGTACATGCAGGTTACCACTGTTGGAGATACTACTTATGGGAAATACACTGCTTCAATCACTTTAAAACCTGAAGACATTTACGATGACGCCAACTATTACGACGACATTAATAACTGGGGAATTCAACCCATTGTAATTCGTTATGCCAACTCTGCTGGTGTTACCGATTTCAAAGACGGTTTTGTTCCGGATATTGAAGCCGATGATGATTTATGGAATACTTTGCCACTGGGAACCATGGAAGAACCTTTATTTTCAGCTGCCATTGCTGACATTACAGGTGTTCCTGTTCTTGCTTTGAAAAGCGGGCGCAGAGCCACCCAAAGATTACCTCACAAAATATTTGATCGTGGTTTCTCGAGATTCGATAAAAACAAACACGAGGTGCTTATAAACAAAGATGATTTCACGTCGATGGAATAACACAAAAACATAAAAAAAGGCCGCTCAACAGCAGCCTTTAATAAACCTAAACCAAACCTTGAAAAAATGTACCGACCTATGGATATCGGTACGAGTAGTATTTTTAATCGTTTGACGATACAGATCCAAGACCGTCAACGTTTTTTGTTACCTGTGGGTGTCCTTTGTACGACACCTTTCCTACGCCTTCAATTTTTGCATAAAGTGTTTCGGTCGCGTAAACACTGCCTGTGCCAACACCTTCAATATGAAACGATGCATCTTTTACTTTAAAATCATCGGCATCAACATGCCCGGCACCCGATAAATGTACATCCAGGTTATTAGCCACACCTTCCAAATCAAAAAGTACGCCCCCTTCTCCAACAATCTCAACATCCTTTGCTTTCATGGCCAAATCAATTTTTGCTCCACCTGCCACATACATTTTAAAATCATTCAAATCCAAAAAGCCTTCTGTCCGTAGCTTTACTCCACCTTCAATGTGCAGCTTTTCCAAATCTTTAAACGTGATGTACAGAGCAATCCTGTCAAACTTAATTTGATCGGGTTCTAAATCTATTCGTAACTCATCACCCCACTCTTTAACCTGCAGATAATCGAATACGTCACTGTCAGAAGCTTTTACAACAACTTTATTTTCATCTCCCTGAATCAATAAAACTCTAAAACCTCCTTCTAAATAAATTTCCGAAAACGAATCAACTTTATATTCCCTGCTATTCCAGTCCTCATCGTATTGGGCTTGTACAACAGTTGAAAACAAAGAAAAGATGGTGGTAAATAAAATGGTACTCTTCATGGCTTTTGTAATTGATGAATCAAATGTAGCAGCCATAATCCATTCAAATACATCTATTTCGACCAACAGACGTATTTAATAGACGAATGAAGAATACAACAGGAATATACTTGAGATGCCTTACAAGAGGCTTTAGGAAACTTTTTTCAGGAAAACTACCCCATAGCCAACCAGAAGAAATAAGACCGCAGAAATAAAGAAATCCATAAATTTGGAATTAGCGCTGAGAATAAGTTGGGCAGATACAAAACCTACCGCTACAATTAATCCAACCAAAAGAATAAGTACAAATACTTTTTTGTAAGCTTTTATCAATTGTGCCGAAATAAAAATCCACAACAAACCAAACAAAATAAGATGTGCACCGCTTAACTTCTGTCCGGCATTGAACTGTACAAGACCATAAACGGTGGGTATTAATCCACTAATAACCAAACTGCGGGCAATACTTTTTCGAATCCTGTTCCTTAAACTGTCGTCTTCAATTTTTGGAAACATTGACCGGTTTAGTTCTTCCACCCTGAATTCTTCGGAAAACAAATCCTGCTCGGAATGAATAATTTCGCGTTTTATGGCTTCTTCAATGGCCAGTTTTGCTGCTTCCGGTTGATAGTGGTCGCGCTTTTTTAATATGTCTATTATTTGCTCGTCCGAATACTTCGGAATGTCATTTCTGAAATCGGACTGTGATTTTGATTGATATCTTTGAAACATTTTATTCTATTAATTAATCAATTATACATTAAATTTGTTGTAATGACAAAAGATTAAAAAAGTAGAATCATGTACAATTTTGAATACAAAAATCCGGTTAAAATTATTTTTGGAAAAGAAACCATTGGAAAAGTGGCAAGAGAAATTCCAAAAGATGCGAAAATATTACTTACCTACGGTGGTGGAAGTATTAAACGAACCGGTGTTTACGATCAGGTAAAAAGTGCATTACAAGGTTTCAACTTACTTGAATTTGGAGGTATTGAAGCCAATCCGCATTACGAAACCTGCATGAAAGCAATAGAAGTAGTAAAAGCCGAAGAGATAGATTACCTGCTTTCAGTTGGTGGTGGCTCGGTACTTGATGCCACAAAATTTATTGCAGCAGGAGCACTTTATGAAAATGGAGATCCATGGGATTTTCTGGCAAAAAGCGGTAAAGTAAACGTAGAAAAAGCACTGCCTATTGGCGCTGTTTTAACTTTACCTGCTACCGGTTCGGAAATGAATGGGAACTCGGTTATTACCAAAGTTGCTACCCAGGAAAAGAAACCGTTTGGATCGCCACTGTTAATGCCACAATTTTCAATTCTCGATCCTGAATGTGTTTTTACACTACCCGACAAACAGGTTGCCAATGGTGTAGTTGACGCCTTTGTTCATGTATTTGAACAGTACCTTACTTTTAATGTAAACTCCCCGCTGCAGGACCGCTGGGCTGAAGGAGTACTGTTGACTTTAATTGAAGAAGGCCCAAAAGTATTAGCCAACAGAAAAGATTACCAGGCTGCTGCTAATTTTATGTGGAGTGCTACCATGGCACTGAATGGAATTATTGCAGTTGGTGTTCCGCAAGACTGGGCGACTCATATGATTGGACATGAATTAACTGCATACCACGGAATTGACCATGCACGAACACTGGCCATTGTTTTACCGGGGATGATGCACGTAAAACGCCACAGCAAAAAAGACAAAATATTACAGTACGGACAACGCATTTGGGGAATTACAGAAGGCAGTGATGATGAAAAAATTGATGCTGCTATTGCTAAAACCATCGAATTCTTTGAATCGGTTGGTATTCCGACAAAACTTCCCGAATACAATGTTCCTGTTGATACCATCGCCAAAATTTCTTCCCGTTTCGAAAAAAGCGGGCTTAAATTGGGTGAAAAGGGAGACATTGATTTTAAAGAAGTGGAAGAAATATTAAACGACAGATTGTAAATAAGAATAGTGGAGCATACAACGCCTGATTCATTTGAGTCAGGCGTTTTTTATGTAATCATTAATCAAGAGGTTGTATTTTTTAATTAACTGTTGGAGCACCTCATTTTTTGGATCGAAAATAAAATTACCCAGGCTTTTTACCGGTAATATTTTCGGCGAAGTTCCGGTTAAAAACAATGCGTCAAATGCCGCCAGATCATCCAACTTTACATTTCTTTCTTCAACTTCAAAACCCAGGTGTGCTGCACATTCCATAGTTTTTTGCCGTGTTATACCCAAAAGTACTTTCTGCGCAGTGGGGGTAATTATTTTTCCCTCCACGATAAAAAATACATTTGTTCGGCTACCTTCAGTTATAAATCCGTTTGTATCAACCAGCAACACTTCGTAATATCCGTTTTTTTCAATTAAAGCGTTCGCTTGCTGCCGCACCGAAGTCTGGAATACTTTGGCGTTTGGATTCTTACGTTCCGCTGCCAAAACACCACACACTACCCCACTTTCGTAATCCGAAATCTCAGGGTATTTATGTGCTATAAAAAAGGCTTTCAAATTGGTTTTACACGATATTAAAACATTGCCGTTATCTACCTTATCCTTTTCAATCAGCAAACTTAAAAACGCTTTTATTTTGGCGGCTGAGTAAGGAATGGTTTTCCCGGCCAGCCCGGCAGACTTATAAAATCGGCTTAAATGATCTTCGAGAAACAAAGGCACCCCATTAACAACCCGCAACACCTCGTAAATACCTCCCTCGTTTTCAGAAGGAATAAACTCAGATACGGGCCTGATTTGATCGTTGAAACAAAAATAATTATAGATTGGTAATAGTGCCATACATTCGATTTACAACAAATTTATCGATTTGTTTGAAATCTAATGTACGGCTGTCCCAATTATATGCTGCTATAAAAACACAATCTTAAATTTTCGGACAATTACAGCGATTCGCATTTGTACATTAAAAGCAGAACCAATGTAAGATTTGGGCCAAAATTCTACCTTTGCATTTGCAAAATATCAAGAACCGAATTTTTATAACTACGCCCAATTGGTAACTCTTTCCCGGGTACTTCGATACTACTTGCTGTAAAGGCTTCAACCTTCGATAAAGAAACAATGTAAGATTTGTGAATTCGTACAAAACTGGTGTCGGGAAGCTTTTCCGACATATTCGTCATACTTGTTTTTGTAATGATCTTTTTTTGATTTGTATAAATCTGCACGTACTCGCTGAGACCTTCCACATACAATATCTCACTTAAATGTACCTTAACTACCTTTTTATTTTCTTTCACATAAATAAATGCTTCCTCCGGAACAGATGTATTTGCAATCCCCAGTTTTACATTAATTACTTCGTCCTGGGTTGTTTGATAATATTTATTAATCGCTTTTAAAAATCGTTCAAAAGTGATGGGTTTTAATAAATAATCTACAACATCCAGCTCAAAACCATCGAGTGCATATTCGCGATAAGCAGTGGTAATAATTACTTTGGGAGGATTTTTTAGTGTTTTTAAAAACTCTACCCCTGTAATCTGGGGCATTTGAATATCCATAAACATCAGATCTATTTTGTGTTTATGCAATTCCTGAAGCGCTTTCATGGCATCGCCACATTCAGCGCAAATTTCAAAATTTTCAAGCTTTTCGATGTGGCTTCTAATTAAATCACGAGCGAGCGGCTCATCATCAATAATGAGGCATTTTGTTTTCATGGTAAATACGGATTAGCTTTTTTGTCTGTTTTCTGTTTTCTATATGCTTAATTTACTAGTATTTATTTGTCTTAAGGTATTACACATCAGGTAAATATTTCTATACTGAATTCAATAAAATTGTCGTCAATATTTTCCACCAGACGGTGTTTCCCGGGAAAATTATACTTTAATCGTTTTTTAGTCAACTCTATATTTTTGCTTTCTGTTAATCTAAATTCCTGGTCGCTCCAAAATGTAAACGAAAAAAGCAGGTACTTCTTCTCCGCTTTTATAATGACTGTACTTTCGAATGAATTGTTACATTTATAAGCAATATTTAATACTCCATTCAAAATTGGAAGCAGTAAAAGTGGCGGCACTAAAAACGGATTCAGGTTACCGCTAACAATAAAATTGCTTGTTACTTTCCCATCTAAAGCATGTGTATGAATACTTAAAAACTCCTCAATAAGTTTCACTTCCTTTTGAAGAGGAATCAATTCGTCTTTGCTTTCAAACAAAAATCCATTCAGGAAATTTGAAATTTTAATGATCATTTCAGGAGCTTTATCCGAATGGTAACTGGTAATGTGTTCCAGTTGGTCCATAAGGGTAAATACCATTTGCGGCTGAAGTTGGCACCTTGAAATTTCGAGTTCAGTTTCTTCTTTTGTGCGCAACAATTCTTCTCTTCTGTTTTCAGTTCGGTACCACGAACCTCCGGCTTTAATCGCTAAAAACACCAGAATTATGTAATGATTTCCGATACCGCTTATCACTATATTTTGAAAATTCAGGTAAGTGGGGCCAAACATTCTCGGTTTGTCGAAGATGCCAAAAACCAGGAAATTACTTACCAAAAGTTCAAGCACCGAAAAGAAAAATAAAAACACCAGAATTCCGAAACTAAAAAAGAGGTACCGGCCTTTAAAAAAGGTAAGTGGCAACAACCAATAGGCAATTAAATAAGTGTGTACCACAAAAATGGGTAAGGTAATAATGTAATACATTAGCCAAACCAGCCACGAGTCTATTCCTTCGTTTAAGGTTTGTATAAACGTAAACGAAACAATCCAGGTCAACCAAAAAATGGAGTGCACCAGAATTTCCCTGCTACCTATATGTCGTTTGCCTATATTCAATGTCTTGTTTTAATTCAACATTCACTTTAAAATAAGTGTCTTTTTCTTCCACTTTTATTTTGTATCCGCTGGGATGATAAATAATATCCAGTCGTTCTTTTAAACTTTTAAATCTCTTCCGTTTTTCAGAATCACCGTCCGTTTTTACAATTGATTTGGGTTTGCTGTTTTCAGCCGATAAAAATATTTTTCCTGCTTCTGATTTGACTTCAATTTTAATCCAGGGAGTACCTGCATCTAAACTGCTGCCATGTTTAAAGCTGTTTTCAACCAACAAAAACAAAATCATTGGTGGTACTATCAATTCGTCCAGTTTCCCGTGTTTTGCCAATTCTACTTTTAATCGTTTCCCATACCTTAATTTTTCGAGCAAAATGTAGTTTTCCACCAACTCCACTTCATCGGTCAAACGAACAAAACTTTTCTGGCTCTCTTCAATAATATAGCTCAAAACAGTTTTCATTCGTTTTATAACTTCGTTGGTTTTTAAGGGATTAAGCAAAGAGAGCGCATACAGATTATTTATAGTGTTAAACATAAAATGCGGATCGAATTGCGATTGCAAAAGTTTGCTTTGGGCTTCCTTGTTTTGCCGCTCCAGTTTTTTGCGCATATTTTCGGCAAACAAATAATCTTTCACGTATTTAGCGATACAAAAAAGTGCCACTATAAATGTCATATCTTTGGTATTAACCACTATAAACCGAAGATTCATTGCACCTGTACGTTCCACATTTTCGGGCGAAATAGTAGAATAAAAAATAACATCGGAAACCACTAATTTTAATGCCGACAAGCCTACACCAACCAAAACAAACAACAAAAGAAACCACCCGATTTTTTGTTTTAAAAGAAATTCGGGAATGAGTAAAAAAATGGTGATATAAGCATAGCTGAAGAAAAAAATGGCATTGCTAAAAGTTACCCCAAACGTGTGTAACAAATTATTTGAACCATTTTGAACAAACAAAATACCGGTAAAACACAAAACAGTAAAGCTGAAAAATAAAATATGACGGCTTCCCCTGTATAAAATCCCCGTATCAAAAAACAGTTTGTTCATTATGGTTTCTGAATTCGCAAATCCACTTTGTAATAAAAATCTTTGTTGGTACAAACCAATTTATAACGACCTTCGTACAGTATTTCAAGACGCTTTTTTACGTTTGCCAAGCCAATTCCCCCTGTATTTTTGACTTTTCCACGACTATTATGCGCCGGTTTACTGTTTTCGGCTATAAAAAAAATTCCTTCGTTCTTCACCTTCAGATTTATTCGAATATACGGATTTTCTGAATCGATGCTGCTACCATGTTTAAAGCTATTTTCCACAAAAGTAAACAACATCATAGGTGCAATTTTTACAGTATCAAGCGGGCCTTCCACATTAAACTGAACCTGCAAACGATCGTTGTACCGCATTTTCTCCAAATCGATGTAATTTTCAATCAACTTTACCTCCTTATCGAGCGTTATTTCCGAATCGTTACACTCGTATAATACCGAACGCAACAAGTCAGAAATCTTTGCAATTCCTTCTGATGTACGCGACGATTTTTCGATTGAAAGCGCATACAGATTATTCATTGTATTAAACAAAAAATGGGGATGCAACTGGGCTTGTAGTGCATTTAATTCGGTTTGTAGATGTTTCTTCTCCATTTCATGTTTTTCCTGCTGCTGCTCAAACCATTTTTTTAAAAATTTTACGGTAAATCCTACGGCTACCATAAAATTGGTTTCCAACATTAAATAGAGCGATGTTAAACCAAACAAAGTATCGGAAGTAAGCGGCAAATGGTTTGAGTACCTGATAAAAATACGCTCGCCAAGTGTTATTACCAAAAGTAACAATACAACCATTATAACACTTACCAGCGTTTTTCTGGTTTTTAAATAAAAGGGTAAAATGGCATAAATAGTGGTATAAGTTGCCAGCATTACAAAAGGAAGCATGCACGAGGTTTCAATAAGATGCAAGGTATAATCGTGACCGTATTTTCCGTAAAACAAGCCAAAGAACAAAACGTAAAACAACCAAAAAAGTACATGTGAAAGGATTCTTTTAAATGGCCATATTTTTATGGTTTTATTGTTCACGGCTGCTTGTTTAATATTGGCTTTTGTTAAAGATAGCAACATATTGGATTTACATGTTGCAGAATGAATGGTATTCGAAGAACAAATGCCTCAGTTGGCAGACCGCAATCCTCATTTTGTACCAATTATCCGGTTGTTCATTGAAAAACCCCGTGCTTTTCAGTACGAGGTTTTTAATGATGTGGTTTCTCCACTATACTCTTGTTACCCTTCCTTCAAATAAAAACCCCCGCCCTCTGGCGGGGATTCTCTTTCATATTTCTATGAAAAAAATTGCGCTGTTTAAGTATCTTTTCATTTCACGTTTAGAAACTGGCCTGGTACTCGTCATTTACAAGGTCAGGTAAATAACATGCTATCAATCCCAGTAATTCGTCTTCCGATTTTTTATTCTGACAAATTACCCGTTGCGAATAGTAGCTCACCTTATTCAGTTTCATTTCCATTTCTTCCTTTGGAAGTACCTGAAAACGTGGTTCGATTTTCTTCACTCCAAATACCTGGTTTTTGCAGGTGTACTCAATTTCAAAATCGTCGGTACGTACAATAAATGTTTTGCATTTCTCTTTGTCTTCGCATAGCAATCCAATGGTTACCGGGTTATTGGTATTTTCGTAAGTTAATTCGAAAGTTTTAAGTACCTGATCATTATAAACCATCGGAACATCCGAATTTACGATGGTATATTTGCCAAATTCAGTCAATGAGTTTCCCGTCATCGCTTTTCCGTCTTTAATCTTTGCTGTGGCGCCCATGCTTAAAATGGCGATACAAATGCTTAATAGAACTAATTTTGTTTTCATCTTGTTATAATTTAAAGTTTTCAATAGTGTTTATTTGTTTACTGTTTTCAAATCAAATATATGTAAGTAACTGATGCCATGTTTTTTAATTCAGCGAGTGACAAAAAAAACAACACCAACTGTACTTTTTTCACTGCAAAACTCATTCATCTTGCTTAGCCATTGAATTTTTATTTTCGACCCCAAAAACATGCATTTTGCAGATTGTTTACCGAAGCACAAGCGGTATGAACAGAGAATTCTTGGATTTTCCGGCAAAAGCGTATTTTTACCTTCACTTTTTAATTTACTTTGTATTTAATGGATATTGCCTCGATTAGCAACATAAAAAAAGAACTTAAAAACATCCCTGCGGAAGATCTTCAGGAAATAATAAATCGTTTGGCCAAGTACAAAAAAGAAAACAAAGAGCTTTTGAGCTATTTGCTTTTTGATGCCTACAACGAAACCGAATACATCCGGCAGGTTAAAGAAGAAATCGACGTACAATTTTCGGGGCTGAATCGGACCAGTTTTTACCTCGCTAAAAAAACACTGCGCAAAGTATTACGAACCACCAACAAGTACATTCGTTTTTCCGGCAAAAAAGAAACCGAGATAGAATTGCTGCTTTATTTTTGTAAAAAAATGAAGGCCTCGCGATTAAACTACAAATCGAGCAAAGTGGTTTTTAATATGTACATCAACCAGGTAAAACGTATACAAAAGGTAATTTCCATGTTGCACGAAGATATTCAGTTCGATTACCGCGAAGAGTTGGAAGCGTTGTAAAGAGGCGAATTAAGGAGTAAATTTATTCGTAGCATTAAGATACTCACCTTAAATTGTAAACTAGTAGTGTTGAACCAGAAAACAAAATGAATACAAAAAGCACCAATTAAATACATGTCGTTTACCATTGCCAATACACTATTTCTTCTAAATCCCAACTCTGGAAAAAGAAATTCGCAAAAAATTATTGCTCGTTTACAAAAAGCAGACAAAAACGTGAATTTCATTATTTGTAAAAGCAAAAATGAATTGAGCCAACTATTTGCAAGTATCGATAAAAAATACAAAGTATTGGTTATTTGCGGAGGCGATGGCACAATTAACAGCATATTACCCTATACAAAAAACAGTAATTTAATTTTTGCCGTATGGCCCAACGGATCGGGAAATGGGTTTGCCCGCGAGTTGGGTTTTTCAAACAAAATTGAAAAATTATTTGCATCGATTAAAAAAGGTGCAACAAAAAAAATAGATGTTATTAAAATAAATGACAGCTATTTTTGCAATGTAGCAGGAGTTGGTTTTGACAGTTATATTGCCGATAAATTTGATAAAAATGGCAAACGAGGTTTGATTACTTATGTAATTGAGGCGATAAAAGCTTTATTTAGCTACCCGCAAATTTATGCTGAAATAAAAGCTGACGAAAACGTTTTTACAGATCGTTTTTTTATGATATGCCTTGCAAATACCAGGCAATTTGGCAACAACATCATTATTGCCCCTAAAGCGAATCCCGGCGATGGACTTATCGATTTAGTATGCATAAGAAGTTTTCCAAAAATTCTTGTACCCCTTATTCTTTTAAAAATAGTATGTAAAAAAGGAAAAAACTCGAAGTACATACATTATTTAAAAGCAAAAGAAATTACCATTAAAACCAACTACAACACATACCATGTTGATGGTGAACCCATAATAAAAGATGAACCAATACTGGCTGCAAAAAGAGAGAACTCAATGACTATTTTAAATGCCATTTAATCCCTTGTTCTTGCTAAACTAAATACTCATTTAATCTTCTCATCCCACATTGGTTTTCACGCTGTCTATTATCCTGTTTACTTTCCGGACAATAGCATTATAAAGCTGAACAAACCTTAAAAATCTATGCTCCGATGCTACCCATTTTGTCACAGTTGAATTCATTAAATTAAATACAACCAAACTATTCTTCCTTATCGGAACATCAACTTTTATTTTTCTCTTTTCAGAGTACATTTTTCCTATCCTCATTTGATTATCTTTGCCGGCTGATTTTTAAGAGTTACAAACATGATTTCAATTGACGGGCTGGCGGTAGAGTTTAGCGGAACAACACTTTTTAAAGACATTAACTTTGTGGTAAACGAAAACGACCGCATTGCTTTAATGGGTAAAAACGGGGCAGGTAAATCGACCTTGTTAAAGATACTGGCGGGCGCTCAAACTCCCACAAGTGGAAAAGTTTCTGCTCCGGGCGATGCAATAATTGCCTATTTGCCGCAGCACCTGCTTACCGAAAACAACCGAAATCTGTTTGATGAAGCTTCGCAGGCCTTTGCCGATGCACTAAACATGCAAAAAACATTGGATGAATTAAACCACCAGCTTACCGTACGTACTGATTATGAATCGGATGAATATGCTAAAATTATTGAGCAGGTATCGGAGTTAAGCGAGAAATTGTACAGCGACGGTGAAGCCAATTTTGATGCCGAAGTAGAAAAAATATTGCTTGGGCTCGGATTTGAGCGAAACGATTTCCAACGGCCAACCAGCGAGTTTAGCGGAGGTTGGCGCATGCGAATTGAATTGGCTAAAATACTGCTCAAAAAACCCGATCTTATTCTTCTGGATGAGCCAACGAACCACCTCGATATTGAATCGGTACAATGGCTCGAAGATTTTTTAATAAACAACGCCAAAGCGGTTATTGTAATTTCACACGACCGTACTTTTGTCGATAACATTACAAACCGCACCATTGAAGTAACCATGGGGCGTATTTACGATTACAAAGTTAATTACTCGCAATACCTGCAATTAAGGGGCGAACGGCGCGAACAACAGCAAAAAGCTTTCGACGAGCAACAAAAAATGATTGCCGAAACACAACAGTTTATCGATCGTTTTAAAGGAACCTACTCAAAAACATTGCAGGTTCAGTCGCGGGTAAAAATGCTGGAAAAACTGCAAATACTTGAAGTGGATGAGGTAGATACTTCACACCTTCGTTTGCGTTTTCCACCATCACCACGTTCTGGAAATTATCCGGTTATTGCCGACCAGGTAGGTAAAAATTTTGGCGATCACCTGGTTTTTTCGGATGCCACATTTAGCATTTCGCGTGGCGAGAAAGTGGCTTTTGTAGGGAAAAACGGCGAGGGAAAAACTACTCTGGTAAAAGCAATTATGGGCGAACTGGAGTACGATGGAAGCCTGACTCTTGGACACAATTCGATGATTGGTTATTTCTCGCAAAACGAAGCTTCGCTTTTAGATGAGAAACTCACTATTTTTCAAACAATCGATGATGTTGCCAAGGGAGATATTCGCACCAAGATTAAGGATATACTCGGTGCCTTTATGTTTGGAGGCGACGATTGGGATAAAAAAGTAAGTGTCCTCTCAGGAGGTGAACGTACACGTTTGGCAATGATAAAATTGCTGCTTGAACCGGTGAACCTTCTGATTTTAGATGAGCCAACCAACCACCTCGATATGCGCACCAAAGACATTCTGAAACAAGCCTTGATGGAATTCGACGGAACACTGATACTGGTTTCGCACGACCGCGACTTTTTAGATGGGCTGGTAAATAAAATCTACGAATTTGGCAACAAACGCGTAAAAGAACACGACGAAGGAATCCGCGAATTTCTGGAACGTAAAAAAATGGAACATTTGCGCGAGTTGGAGGTAAAAGGAAGATAATCAAAGCATAACTATAATTTTTCTATTGTATTTTTGTATCAATAAAAATTCTACCATAATGAGCGACGATAAAAAGATAATTTTTTCGATGTATAAGGTGAGTAAAACCTACCCGCCTAGTAAAACAGTTATTAAAGACATTTCACTGTCGTTTTTCCTGGGTGCCAAAATCGGTATCATTGGTTTAAACGGTTCCGGAAAATCAACCCTGCTAAAAATTATTGCCGGACAAGATACGGCTTACAACGGAGAGCTGGTTTTTGCCGATGGTTATTCAGTTGGTTTACTCTCGCAGGAACCCGAATTGGATGACAGTAAAACAGTGATCGACATCGTAAAAGAAGGTACACAGGAAACGGTAGATGTATTGACACGTTACGAAGAAATCAACAATGAATTTGGGTTGCCCGAAGTGTATGAAAATCCGGATAAAATGGATGCACTGATGAATGAGCAGGCCAAATTACAGGAACGTATGGACCAGCTTGATGCCTGGAACCTGGAGAGCAAACTTGAACGTGCCATGGATGCGCTGCAGTGTCCGCCAAACGACCAGCCCATTGGCGAATTATCGGGTGGAGAACGCCGCCGTGTAGCTTTGTGCCGACTGCTTTTGCAGGAACCCGATGTGTTGCTGTTGGATGAACCAACCAACCATTTGGATGCAGAAAGCATTCAGTGGCTGGAAATGCATCTGGCACAATACAAGGGAACAGTGATTTGTATTACGCACGACCGTTATTTCCTTGACAACGTAGCCGGTTGGATTTTGGAACTCGACCGCGGGCAGGGAATTCCATGGAAAGGAAATTACACCTCATGGCTCGAGCAAAAATCAAAACGTTTGGAGCAGGAAGAAAAGGGACATTCGAAACGTCGCAAAACACTGGAACGCGAATTGGAGTGGGTTAAAATGGCTCCAAAAGCACGTCATGCAAAATCGAAAGCACGTTTAAGCGCTTACGATAAAATGTTAAACGAAGATGTAAATCAGAAAGAAGAAAAACTCGAAATATTTATTCCGAACGGACCACGACTGGGTGATAAAGTGGTAGAAATGGAAGGTGTGACCAAAGGTTTTGGCGACCGCATTTTATTCGAGAACCTGAGCTTTAAACTTCCGCCTGCAGGTATTATTGGAGTTATCGGGCCAAATGGAGCCGGTAAAACCACACTCTTTAAATTAATTATGAAACAACTGCAAGCCGAGGCCGGAAACATCGAAATTGGTGAAACAGTTAAAGTAAGTTATGTGGATCAAAGCCACGCTGCCATCGATCCGAACAAATCGGTTTTTGATGTGATTTCGGGAGGTACTGAAACCATTATGCTGGGCAATAAACAAGCAAATGCAAGAGCGTATGTGGGCCGATTCAATTTTAATGGTGCCGACCAGGAGAAAAAGTGCGGTGTACTTTCGGGTGGTGAGCGAAATCGTCTGCATTTGGCACTGGCATTAAAAGCGGAAGGAAACCTTTTACTGCTCGATGAGCCGACCAACGACATTGACGTAAATACCTTGCGTGCCCTTGAAGAAGGTTTGGAAGGATTTGCAGGTTGTGCTGTGGTAATCTCGCACGACCGTTGGTTTCTCGACCGCATTGCCACACATATTCTGGCTTTTGAAGGCGATTCACAGGTTCACTTTTTTGAAGGTTCATTCTCGGAATACGAAGAGAACCGCAAAAAACGTATGGGAGGTGAAGCACCAAAACGTTTTAAATATAAAAAACTGATGGCGTAAGAGGCCGGAAGTCAGAAGACCGAAGCCGGCAATTAAGATCCGTTCTGTATAAAATAGAATAAAAACAGAACGGATCTTTTTTATTTTAATACAAAAAAACACTAATAAGTATTTTTATTTTGTTTTCTTATTGATTTGCACTAACTTATTTAAGTAACTAAAAATTAATAAGATGAAAAGAATTGGCTTAGGATTAATTGTAATCCTTTTGGTTTGTACCATTCACACAACACAAGCACAGGAAAATAGTAAACAACTTTGGTATTGCTGGGAAGAAGAAGTACATCCCGAGCACATAAACGAGTACTGGGAACTCAGTAAAGAACTCGCACAATTGTGTAAAAATGAAAATTACAAATTCGAATTTTATGCGTGGACCACAGGTGATTTTAAGTATCAGTACTGGCACCCGATTAGTTCTTTAAATGATATTGACGAGCTTGAGAACGGATGGAGCAAGATTCTGGAAAAGTTTGGTGAAGAAAAAACAAAAAAATGGTTGAAAACCTTAAAATCAAATTTTTCTAAAACCATTACCGAATATTCTGAATTGAGTTTGATACCGGAAGTTAACCGCATACCAATGGACAGTGTAAACTATATGGCATTCCAGGAATTTTATGTCATCCCTGGGAAACAACAGGAATTCAGACAAATAATGAAAAAAGCTGTTGATTACATGAGAGAGGAAGGACATAACGATATGTGGCGGGTTGCTTCAGGAGATCTGGGCTATAACGGACCTGTTTATATCGGATGGTCGTATGGAAAAAACCAGCTTGATTACCTGAAATTCGACAAAGAGTTTTCAGAAAAATACAAGGATTTCTTTGAGGACTTAAATAAAGAATTTGTCAAAGCTCTACGAACAGTAAAAAGTTATGATTCATGGTACATCCGTGACCTGAGTTATTCTAAAAACTAGGTTCTCAGAACGAAACAAACTGAATTGAAAAGGCTCCATTACTTTCCAATGGAGCCTTTTTATTGATTAAAGTATTAGTATTTCTGCAACAACTGCAGCAACTTCCTATCCAGTTTATGGCCGTGCCAATCTTCGTATTCAATGTCTTTTCTACCCGAATCCAAAATACCAAAATCGCCTCTGAAATTCCAAAGAGCGTAACCAATATTGTGCTCTGCCAATACACTAATCACATCTTCGAACCAGGAAAGAAAAACATCGTGCGGTGTTTCTCGCCAGCAACCACACTCCCCACAATGAACTCCCACTCCTTGTTTTACTGCATCAATCCATTTTGAGTAGAATTGCTCAATACTTTCACGGCTAAACGTTTTCCCATCTATTTCTCCCGGCCAAACCGGCATTAGCGCATCATCAGGATTTTCATATACCCAGGGAGCCCGATAATGCGAAACATAGTGCGGATAATAGCCACGGCAGCTTTGTCCAATTTCGAGATCAAAAATCTCAGGAATTACATCGCTGCCAACATTATTTCCATCGGCAACAACCAGATGATTCGGGTTGTGCGTGCGAATTCTTTCTGCTGCTGTTTTTGCTACTTCGCGGTACAATTTTCCGGGTATTGGTCCGCGTTTTGAAAACTGGTCATTCATGTCTTCACGCGTACAGGGCTCATTTACCAAATCAAAACTAATCTGTTTGTTCGAGTAGCTTGCAAATCGTTTGGCCCACATTCCCCAGTGAAAATAAAAAGCCTCCTGTGCTTCCTTATCTTCCCAAAGATTGTAAGGTTCGTTAAAACCTGCATTTACACAAAAACCGGGAGCGCGGTGCAAATTTAAACTCACATGTAAACCGTGTTTATTGGCCTTATCAACCAGGTTATTTACACGATCAACCTCGCGCTCATTAATGTTATAGATGTCTTCCGGAGTAATATCTTTTGAGCTATCAAATTCAACATAACGGGGATACGCCATCGGTATCCGAACAAAATCAAATCCCCAATCGGCCATCCATTTAAAATCTTCTTCGGTGCTGCCATTAGCCGAGTTACCTCCTTTTGCGGTAAAATAATCGAGTAGATTAAATCCGCGCCATTGGGGTAAGGCATTTGTAATTTCTGTTTTTGATGCGGATAATGGTCCCGCCATACTAACTCCGGCGCTTACCAGCCCGGTAGTTTTAATAAATTTTCGTCTATGCATAGTAGGTATAAATTGGTTTTAATCTCAAAGATATCAGATTCTGTTAAATTCATTGTCATTCAATATTGTAATCGCACAACAGAGCTATACTGTCACCACCTCACCGCTGTAACGCGGCCCTCCCCAAGTGAGCGGAGATGCTGTCATGCAGTGGGGTAAAGCGAAAAACACTGAACAACCACGCGCACATTTTAATCAAATATGTAAAACGGTTATTGCCAGCCCGGTGAGTAAAACGAATCAGGTAAAGTCATCTCAATCTATCACACAATGTCTATTTTTATAACATATAAACCAACTATTGTTTTTACGATATTATGTTTACATTTATTGCACTAAAATCTTTAAACCGTTGAATACACTCCCAGAAATAACAACAGATAAAAAAGCGTTAAACACAATAGGGGTGTTGTTATCCTTCTATTTTGGGAGTATAACGGTACATCTAGAAATGAGATAATGCAAATAACAACACCTGATGATGTTACATATTAGTTGTTCATAATATTAGCAAAAATGAAAAAACTACAATTAATCACGATTTTACTGCTATCAATTTTTGTTTTTTCCTGCAACGAAAGATCAAAAAAAACTCAGTTATCAGAAAAAGCTGAAACGCTTGAACCAGAAGTCAATATCAATGAACTTACTTCTGATTTCAAAAAATGGTGGACTTACTATTCCTACAACATTTCTTTATCATCAGATTTCACAGGTTTAAACGAACAGTCGGACACAATTGATAAAAAACAATTTTTGGAAAAATTAATTACCGGCAATTACATCCCTTTAAAAATAAAATCAGACGATAAAACCGAATCGTATAAACTTTATCAGCTCGACTCTATTGCAGACAAAGGAATTGGAACTACAATAAAAAATGAATCAACCAGTATCTATGGTTTATATGAAATGGAAGGAACGCCAATTCCACAATTTAACTTTACCGACCTGGAAGGGAATAGCTACACCAACGAAAATACAAAAGGAAAAACGATAATTCTAAAAACCTGGTTTATCCACTGTGGAGCTTGTGTAGCTGAATTTCCGGAACTAAATGAATTTGTAGAAAAATACAAAGATAGAAATGACATCATTTTCCTGAGTTTGGCCTTGGATTCTAAATCGGAGTTAGAGGAGTTCCTGCAACAAAGAGAATTTGATTACAAAGTAGTTCCCGATCAGAAGGAGTTTATTTTTAAAAAATTATACTTGAATGCCTTTCCGACTCATTTAGTTGTAGATGAAAATGGAACAATATTAAAAGTGGTAAACCATGCATCAGAAATGATTGCCTTTCTTGAAAATGGAAAGAAATCAACAGACAAAAAATTATCACCGCCAGCTTCTTCACCACCACCACCACCACCGCCACCGCCTCCACCATCAATGTGAAAAAATTACATCAACCTATACAAACAACGATAAATCTGATGCAAAGAAAAAATATAAATCTTTGGACTTTAGGAGTTTTATTTGGTTCAATATTGGCATTTACAGGTTGGTCTGGATTTAAGACACAAACGTTCTTAATGGGAAAAACCGGTGAGATTTCCGGAAAAGTAATTGAGGTATTTCCAAATGAACAAGTACAAAGTTACAGTCGAAGAATAAAATATATTTACTCGGTAGATGACAACTTTTATGTTGACTTTAAAAAGCTTGGAACAGAAGATGCAAGACAAGAAATAGGAAATGATTTAAAACTTATTTATTCAATTAAGAAACCAGAAAAAAACAGAGTTAAACGCCTTTCTTCAAAGTATGACAACTCAGTAGGGAAAAAATATTATTCGATCATTGGCAAGGGTTATATAGAGTTACGGCTGATTAATGGAATCTTCAAATACAAAGAATTTGCACAAGGAGGTAAAATAATTCATGAGTTTGTTGGAGAATATAAAATCACCAATGACTCAATAAAATTCGAGAATTACGTATTCGAGACTGATAATGAGGATAAAAACAGACCTACGCTATTTGTGTTTTCACCGGGAAATGACCGTCAATTAGTTGATTTATACTCAAAAAAAACTTTTAAAAGATTTCATTAGTTGTGCTTAAATAAAAAAAACGATGCACAGGATGTACATATTGCATCGCGGGGTTTGGTGTTGTACCAACTGAGGATTCTCGTTTCGCCGTTCCCCCGACATAACAGGAACGAACTTCAAAATCCGTAACGACAATATGTACCAACCGTTAGACACTTGAAAAAGAAACAAACATCACACAAAAACATAACCAACGGTGAATTGATTCATCAAATGTCGTATCTTTGAAATAAAAAATATGTATTCAAGATACTTAAGTGACATAATAAAACAGCGAATTGGCTCAGGAAAAGCCATAATCGTAATTGGTCCAAGACAAGTTGGTAAAACAACTTTGATTGAATCAATTCTTAAAAATAAAGATTATCTCCTTCTTGATGGTGATGACCCTAAAACAAGAACTTTACTAACAGAACCGAATACAGAACAAATTCGGACAATTCTTGGAAAATATAAATTAGTGTTTATTGATGAAGCTCAAAGAATTGAAGGAATCGGTCTGACTATGAAAATAATAACTGACCGGTTTAAAGACGTTCAACTGTTTGCAAGTGGTTCATCTTCATTTGACTTGACAAATAAAATTAATGAACCATTAACAGGAAGAAAATGGGAATACCAGTTGTTTCCAATATCCTGGGAAGAATATGAAAATCACCATGGATTTTTGTATTCGGAGCAACAATTGGAAAATCGTCTTTTATATGGACTTTATCCGGATGTACTAAATAATGTCGGAGACGAAATTAATATCCTGCGAAATTTAGTTAACAGTTATTTATACAGAGATATTCTTTCCTATTCGGATGTACGAAAACCAGAAATATTGGATAAACTGGTGCAAGCTCTCGCACTGCAGGTTGGAAGCGAGGTAAATTATTCCGAATTGGCTCAAATTGTAAATGTTGACAAGAATACAGTTAATAAATACATCGACATTTTACAAAAAGGATACATCGTTTTCAAACTAGGCAGTTTTAGTCGAAATGTTCGAAATGAAATAAAAACCAATAAGAAAATCTATTTCTACGATAATGGAATCCGAAATATGGTAATAGGAAATTTTAATCCAATTAACTTAAGAACCGACAAAGGAGCGCTTTGGGAAAACTTCCTTATTTCGGAACGAATAAAACAGATAGAATATAAACAAAGTTTGGCACGAACCTATTTTTGGAGGACAAAACAGCAACAGGAAGTTGATTTTGTAGAGGACAATGGGGGTAAAATAACAGGTTTCGAATTTAAGTGGATGAATAAGAAAAATGCAAAACTGCCAAAAACGTTTACGAAAACTTACAATGCAGAAAGTATAGTAATTGACAAAGATAATTTTAGAGAATTTATAAAAATAGACTAAAGCCAGTTGCTAACAACTGCAAATTGCTTCGCGGGATCTGTGCAATGTCGTTTGTTAGGTTCTCGCAACATCGTTCCGTCCGATAACTATTCGTGGCTACCAGAAATGAACGAACTAACCTGTAACCTGTAACCTGTAATCCGTAACCTGTAAATCCAGACCGTTTCCCCTTCCTTGTTGCATTTATAACTGGCCCTGTACACAATTTTACCCTGCGAGTATATAATATTGGCCTGCGAGCTACTATTTTATCCATACGAGTTACATTTATTTGCTTGCGAGCTATAAATAATGGTATGCGAGTTAGTTATAACCAGGTGCGAGTATAGCTCGCACATCATTTTTAGTAACTCGCACAGTATTTTTACTTACTCGCAAGTATATTTTTGTTACTCGCAGGCTATTTTCTTTAACTCGCACTTTACGAATTGGTACTTGCACTATGATATGTAAAACCGTGACAGGTATTTACTTATCAGGGGTGCTTCTTCGCTTGTTTTTATGTTTCCAGAATTGGCTGACGTAGCCAATACTGCGGTCTTTTCGATGGCGGAAGATATACTGGCCTGCACTACGTATTTTAGCAACCTGTTGGTGCAGATACCAAAAAGCTTTATTTCGCAAAACTGCCGTTTCGTTTAAATACTGTTTTTCGTTTTTGCTTTGTGCCCACAATGCGGTAAGCTCCTCCGACTTTGCGCTTGCCGTGTCGAGCAAATCCAGGTCGAAGCCAACAGCGGTAAGCAGTTGACTATTTGACCGCCCCAGTACCGATAAATTATACAGATCCTGAATGAGACTTGCATAGCCACTTTCTTTGGCAATGTATTTTATTGTGCCTAACAGATCGGCTTCATTCCGAAAGGCAAAGCGCATCGAATGTAAAAGTTCAGTTATAAGTTTTTGGGCTTCATACACCTTTAGCTTCCACTGTAGCTGTGCTTCGCCCGGGGTTTTTAATTTTGTTTCCCAAATGGTTTGGGCTTTCCTGCAGGCCTCAATACGTTGTGGCAGTTCATTTATAAACGCCTCATCGATACCAACCTTTATCAGCTCAGGAATATCATCAACACACCATATATAAAGGTTTTCAGCCTCTTGTAAAAAGGAGGCAACAGGTTGGTTGGGACGTGTTGATTTTATTTCTTCAGAATTGGTTCTTGGGTTGATCGTTGACATATTTTGGAATTATTTGGGTATCTGAATATTATTTTGTTAACCACAAGATACTCCAGATTTGAAAGAAAGACAAATCCAAATATATATCGGCGCTTTACTTCAGCTCCTAATGAGGGTTCCGGTTTTGCACCGTCCTTCAGGGCGGTTAAATCAGAGCGCATATAAAAGGCTTTAGCATTTAATTTTATTTATTAAATGCTAAAGCCTTTTTTTATTCTCCTACTATTCACCGGGCTAAAGCCGGGGTGAAAAAGTATAATCCACAAGCTCTCCGTTCGAAATATATTTTGTATTCCAAACTTATTTGATGGACTATTCCGCCATCGGATAGCTAAACGTATAAGTCCCCGACCCTACGGAAATGGTTGCATCTGTTCCGCTTTGTTTGGCAGTTGATTTTAAGTTCTCATCCATGTTAATTTCGCCAACTTTAGAATTAGGAAGTATAACATCTGCTGTTGTATTGGCAGGGATTTCCACATTGTAAACCATCTTACCACCCTCCACTTTCCACGATGAAGCTATTTTGCCATACATGGATTTGTAAGTGGCATTTACCTCGTTTAATTCTCCTCCAGGATGTGGAGCCAGATAGAAATGTTTATAAGCGGGTGCCTTTTCATCCACCTGAATACCGGCAACGTGACTGTACAACCACTGGCCTATTGCACCGTAAGCATAGTGGTTAAAACTGTTCATTCCAACATCCTGGAAAGTTCCATCCGGTTTTTGACCATCCCAGCGCTCCCAAATTGTAGTTGCGCCCTGTGTAACCGGATACAACCACGATGGATAATCTTTCCTGTTCAGCAACATAAAAGCCAGGTCGTCGCGTCCAATTTCAGAAAGCATAGGGCAAAGTAGTGGAGTTCCTAAAAATCCGGTGGTTAAATGTTTGAACTTATCCACATCTTTTGCCAGGTAATTGCCTGCATTTTCAACCACATTTTCAGGTAGAATTCCAAAAGCCAAAGCCAAAACATAGGCAGTTTGAGTATGCGAAACCAAACGTCCGTTTGTTGTTACAAATTCTTTATTAAAAGCGTCTTTAATATTGCCAGCCAAACTTTTATATTTTTTTGCATCATCGGTTTTTCCAATAATACCGGCAATTTTTGCTGTCAATGTAGTTGTATAATAAAAATAGGCAGTTGCCAACAAATCTTTTTCGGTAGTGGCTCCCGGATAATCAGAGCGGGTTGTTGCAAATGCCAGCCAATCTCCAAAATGATTGTCATCGGTCCACAGGAAATCGTCTCCTGCCCTGCCATTCATATATTCCACCCATTTTACAATGGCCGGATAACTCTGTTCCAGAATTCGGGTATCGGCGTACAGTTGATACACGGTCCACGGAATAACTGCAACCACATCCGCCCAACCGGTGGCACCGCCCTGACCATTCAAAACATCAGGAATTACATGAGGTATTATTCCGTTTTCCAACTGATCGGCTGCCACATCTTTCATCCATTTGGTATAAAAAGCAGCCACATTAAAATTAAATCCTGCTGTTGGTGCAAACACCTGCGCATCTCCGGTCCAGCCCAAACGCTCATCACGCTGAGGACAGTCGGTTGGAACATCCAGGAAGTTTCCTTTTTGACCCCACTGAATATTGTGTTGCAGCTGATTGATCATTTCATTGTTGCAGGCAAAAGTTCCGTTTGGTTCCATTTCCGAATGAATTACAACACCGGTAATATCTTCCAATGCAGGAACTTTATCAAAACCTTCGAGCTGCAAAAATCGAAATCCGTGAAAAGTAAATTTGGGTTCATAAGTAACTTCCCCGTCTTTGCCAAAAATATAGGTATCAGTACAATCTGCCGAGCGAAGATTTGCAGTATAGAAATTACCATCTTTATCCAAAACTTCAGCAAACTTCAATGTTACTTCCTGATCTTTTTTACCGGTCATTTTTATTTTAATCCAGCCTACCATGTTCTGGCCCATGTCAAATACGGTTTCACCTTTTGGAGTAGTTATCAGCTTTACAGCCTTCAGTTCTTCAATGGCTTTTACAGGAACACCCTGAGGCGCAATTAAAATATCTTTGGCTTGTACAACTTCCAATACAGAGTTCCAGCCCACCTGATCGAAATCCGCATTCATCCATGCAGTATTCTCCAATCTGGCATCGTATGTTTCTCCATTGTAAATGTCCGATTTAACAATTGGCCCTTTATTCGAATACCAGTCTTTGTTGCTTTCAATCCATTCGCTTGTTCCATCGGTATATTCAATTTTCATCTGAAACAGAAGAGCGAGTTTTTTTCCATAGTAGCCGTCAGCACTGCTCCAACCAATATTACCGCGGTACCAGCCATCACCAAGTATTACTCCAATTGCATTTTTCTGTTGAAGTAAATTTGTAACATCGTATGTTTGGTACTGCAGACGTTTGTTGTAAGTGGTCCACCCCGGAGTAAACAACTGATCGCCGACTTTATTGCCATTAATAAATAGTTGATATAAACCGTGTGAGGTGACATAAACCTTTGCTGTTTTTACTTTTTTTGAGCTCGAAAATTCATTTCTGTAGTATTGTGCCGGTTTCGATCCTTTTTCCTCCGATTCGTCGGCAACAGTAATCCACGAAGCGGTCCAAAGTTCAGGACTTAAAATGCCCATTTCCCAAAAGGCAGGTTCACTCCAACCGCTTACCTTTCCTTTGACATCCCAAATGCGCACTTGCCAATAAGCACGTTCAAACGAGTTTAAAGCTTCTCCACCATAAACCACGTTCAATGAAATATCGGATTCTACTTTGCCGGAATTCCAAAGCTGTTTATTTTTTTTAGATAGATCAGATACAGACGATGCAACCCTGATTTCGTAGGCAGTTTGCATTACATTTTTTTCGTCGGATAAAAGTTGCCAGCTAAACCGAGGATGTTCAACATCGATTCCAATGGGATTCTCGTGGTATTCGCAAACCAGTTTTACGACCTGTGTTTTGGCCGAAACTGAAAACGAAAAACTAATTAGTACAAAAAAGAGTACAGTAAAATTTCGAAATTTTTGAAGTTGGTTCATTTTTAATGATTTACAGGTTTAGATAATAAATTTGAATCACAAATTTAACATATTCAAAAAGCAATAACAATACATTAAATGGGACTAAATTTATACTTTTTGACACCGTTTATTTACCCTGCAACCGCGAATGCAACCAACCCTAAACCATCGAATTTAGAAGCATCTGAATAAAAATGATTCATTACGGTTGATTTATCTCTGAAAAAATGTAATTTTCAGCATCTAAACCGATACAAGTTTCTACAAACCGAGGTATTTTTTTATAAATAAGATAATTTTCATCAATTTTTTAATTATAAATCCTATTGAAAAAACATGTACCATGCTAAAAAAACTGTTTAATCTGCTGTTATCCGGATTTCTCCTTTTTTCGGGAAATCAGCTGACAGCTCAAACTGAATCTGCGTTCAACAAATATCACACGAACGACGAGATTCAGAAAATGTTACAAAAACTGGAAAGCAAGCAAGTAAAGTTGCATACCATTGCTGAGAGTCCGGGAGGACAAGCAATTACTGTTCTTGAAATTGGCGCTGACTTAAAAGACGTTCCTGCAGTTTTTGTTGGAGCAAACTTCGAAGGCAATGTGCCCCTGGCAAGCGAAGGCGCAATGTATCTGGCACAAATGTTACTCGACTCGAGTGTCTATACCCAAAATGTGAAGTGGTACATTATGCCACAACCCAATCCGGATGCTGCTGCCGGTTATTTTGCCGACGTAAAATACGCGCGAAGTGTAAACGATTATTCAATTAACAACGATGCCGATGAAGCCACAAATGAAGACGGATTTGATGACTTAAACGGCGATGGATTGATTACCAAAATGAGGGTAAAAGATTTGGAAGGATCGTATATCATTTCGAAACACAATGCCTTGATAATGGACAAAGCCGATGGGAAAAAAGGGGAACGCGGCGAATATAAACTATACAGCGAAGGTATTGATAACGATGGCGATGGTGAATACAACGAAGATGGCGAAGGAGGTATTAATATAGGAATTGCCTTTCCTCATTTATTCCCGTACGGTAACGATGAAGCCGGCTTATACACAGGACAATCGCCTGAAGTTTACGGAATTATGCGCTTTATTTTCGACCGTCCCGAAATTGCAATGGTGTATACTTTAGGCACATCAAACTTTTGTGCAGTTCCGCCCAAAGGTGGTCGTAAAGGAGGTGCTAACCTCGAAAAGATAAAGATACCGGCCCGCTACGGCAGAATGTTTGATGTGGATGTTTCAAAAACCTATACCATGGACGAGGTAATTGAGTTATTTAAAGCCTTTGTTCCGGCCGGAATGGAAGTAACTCCATCGATGGTAGCCGGATACCTGGGTTTGGGTGCTGCTGTTAATCCGCAAGATGATGATCTTGTATTTTACAAGAAATACTCGGAAGACTATAAAAAATATCTGAAAGCTAAAAAATTCAATACTGAAACGCTGGACCCTGCTCCTGCAAAAGATGGGTCCTTTGAACTTTGGGCTTATTATCATTTGGGTGTGCCATCTTTTAGTATGAATTTGTTTTCGATACCAAAAGTAAAAGAAGAAAAAGCAGAAGGCGGAGAATCCGTTTCGATGGATAAGGTTGAAAAAATGAGTACAGAAGATTTTATCGCTTTAGGCAACGAAAAAATTGATGCATTTTTAAAAGCAAATAATGCGCCTGACAAATTCAAGGCCGAAGGTGTTGTTAAAATGATGGAATCGGGACGAGTTACACCCAAACAAATGGTTGGTATGTTAAAAGAAATGCCTAAACCTGAAAAAGAAGGTGAACTCAGCGAAAAAGACAAAGCATTACTCGCCTATTCTGAAAAAGAATTGGGAGGAAAAGGTTTTGTTGAATGGACCAAAGTGAAACATCCTAAGTTTGGAGAAGTTGAAGTTGGAGGATATGTTCCTTACCTGGAAACCACTCCAAAACCAGAAAGTATTGATTCGCTGGCAAAAGTTCAACTCCCGTGGTTGCTTCAGTTGTCAACCAGGTTGCCAAAGCTTGAAATCGAAAGTCAGAAAATTACCGAAATGGGCGGCGGAATTTACAAGCTTGAAATATTTGTAGCCAACAACGGCGATCTTTCGTATCCTATTTCAATGGGAGACCGGAATAAACAGCCTGCTCCGGTTATTTTGATACTGGATGGAGATTTTAGTTTGCTTGAAGGCAAGAAACGCACACAGGTTGGAACTTTAGGTGCCAATCAGGTTAAAAAACTTTCGTGGTTAATTCAAAAAGGAAAGAACAATACCGCAACGGCAACTTTACAATCGGTAGTATTCACCGATGATGTTAAACAATTTAATATTGGAGGCTAATTATGATACGCAATATATTTTTATTTCTGATTCTATTTTCAATTTCACTTGCAGGAAAAGCCAGTGGAGAAGGAAAAATTGAAGTTCCACTCCGTTTTGACAGGTACTATGATTATGATGATGTTGTTACTGCATTGGAAGTGCTGCACGCAGCTTATCCCGAACTAACAAAACTCGATGTGGTTGGCGAAAGTGAAGAGGGACGTAAAATTTATGCTCTTACCATTAACAACGCCAAAACAGGTGAAGAATTAAGTAAACCGGGTGTTTATGTTGACGGAAACATTCACGGAAATGAGATACAAGCCGGCGAGGTATGTTTGTACTACGCAAACATGCTGCTTACAAAATATGGCAAAAACGATAAAATCACCAAAGCGGTAGATCGGAATGCACATTACATACTTCCGGTTGTAAACGTTGATGGTCGCTATCATTTTTTCGCCGATGCACATACTCCAAGCTCCAGCCGCAGTATTCGTGTTGCAAAAGACGACGACCGCGACGGTTTATTTGACGAAGATGCTCCGGATGATTTGGATGGTGACGGAAGTATTTGTCAGATGCGGATAAAAGATCCGAATGGCAACTATAAAGCTGATCCGGAAGACCCTAGAATAATGGTACGTGTAAAACCAAATGAAAAAGGAGAATACACCATTCTTGGTTCAGAAGGAATCGACAACGATGGCGATGGACGTTTTAACGAAGATGCCGAAGGTTATCTCGATCCGAACCGAAACTGGCCATACAACTGGATGCCTCCCTATGTACAACAAGGAGCAGGAAATTTTCCATTGTCGGGAGTAGGCTTAAAAGCCATAAACGATTATTTTGCCGAACGCCCAAATATTATCATGAATTTTGCATTCCATAATTCAGGGGGTATGTGGCTTCGTGTTCCGGCTGAGAAATCGACTAAAATTCCGAAATCAGATGTTGATGCCTACGATGTTATTGGTAAGGAAGCTATAAAAATTACCCCCGGATATGTGTACATGCCCTCGTACGACCTTTACCCAACTTATGGTGATACCGATGGCCAGATGTATTTTGTTTTTGGTTCGTATTCTTTGGTTGGCGAACTTTTTATGCGTAGTCAGGAAACCTACAAAGTAAAAGAAGCTACCACTCCAAAAACTGAAGAATCGGGCAATGACAGAAACAATGTTGAAAGAGACCGGGAGCAGCTTAAATTTAACGACAATGTGGCATTGGGCGAATTGTATAAAGAATGGAAACCATTCAATCATCCGGTTTATGGCGAAATTGAAATTGGGGGTTGGGTGAAAATGAGTTCGCGTTTGCCTCATCCGTTTATGCTACCCGAATTGGTTCACCGAAATGCTTCGGTTGTGCTTTTAGCCGCCGAAAATACTCCCGAAATAAAAATGGAAGTATTTGAAGTTAAAAATCTGGACAACAATTTAAGACGGGTGCGGGTGCGCCTTGAAAACAAAAACGGACTTTCATCGATGACAGCTCAGGCCGTTAAAGATAAAATTTATGAAATAGACCACTTAAAAGTAAGTGGTGCCAAAGTTGTTGCCGGAGGTAAAATAAACAACTATCGCTTAAATCAGGTAACGTACAAAGAGAACAAACCGGAAATTCAATTCTTTGCATTACCCGGTCATAGCACAGCTGAGTACGAATTTATAATTGAAGGGAAAGGAACAGTAACCCTTGAATATATTTCGAGAAAGGCAAAAAATGTAAAAACATCGTTAAAACTGTAAAACCTGTTTTTATTATATGTTCAAAGGAGTGTTAGAATAAATCTTACACTCCTTTTTACAGAATTTAATAATTACACTTCGCAATTATTTGAATAGAAAACAAAAAAAATCCCGGCGTCCACTCCGGGATTTTTATCCTCTTCTCCTCATCACAACTTAATTTTACTTTTAAACCAACTTTACTCTAACAAAATAAATAATCTAAAAAACTAACTGCTCTTACTAAACTAACTTAAACTAATTCTCTTGGGTTTGTACACTACAAATATATGTACTCCAACAAATTTTAAAGAATAATAAATACTGATTATTTGGTGTAAATAACTGAAATTCAATTTCATTATTTCTTATTCGCACTAATCTTTTTTACAAAATACATTTATACAAGATGGTTGTTTGGATTCTTTGATTTCAACCCGGGTTCGGATTTAAGTAAAAAAGTGTGTAGTGATACCAGGATTCCTGTATCGAAAATACATCGATTAATGCCATAAAAAAATCCCGGATTTCATATTCCGGAATTTTTTCAACTCTAACCAAACCAAACAAAAAAACTTATGCAAATTAATCAACTTTAAAACTAAACCGTCATCACTAACTACTTTCAAAGTTATACTGTACGAATACAACAAACAAGGAAAAAACACTGAATAAAAGGTATAAAAGACTGAATTTCAGATTCATTTTAACCGAGTATACCATTCTATTCTTCTAAGAAATAGGAAATAATTTTCTGACAATTGAAAAACAGGATAGGGATGAAACAAACTAAACGTACGAATGCAACTTATACTGCACCAAGTTTTTTCAGATTTTTTCGAAAGCGGAAATAGAAAAGAATACCTGCTGTTCCTAATCCAACTAAATAACCGTACCAAATGCCTTGAGGACCTGCATTTAAAACAAAAGCGAAAACATAACTCACCGGTATACCTACAAGTAAATAGGCAATAAATGCAACAAACATCGGAACAGTTACATCGGCCATCCCTCGCAGAGTACTAAGCATACTCACTTGTAAACCATCAAAAAGCTGGAAAATAGCTGCAATAATTAATAAACCTGCCGAAATTTTTATAACCTCAATATCGCTGGTAAAAAGGTATGGCAAAAGATTACGTGCCAAAATAAACAGTAAAGCCGTAAACGACATAAATACAAGTACCAGGTGTGTTGAGGCATAGGCAGCTCTTCGCATTGATGTGTAATCTTTTATTCCCATTTGATGGCTCACTCGAATTGTATTTGCTTGCGAAACACCCAAAGCTATCATATAACTAAAAGTAGCCAATCCCAGTGCAACCTGGTGCGCAGCAAGTGGAGTTTCACCCAACCAGCCCATCATAACCGCTCCAATTCCAAATGCACTTACTTCTACAATAAGTTGTAATCCAATGGGTAAACCTATCTTAAGTATCGAAATAACATTCCGTTTAAGCAAGGGTTGAAAATGTGCCATCAGGAAATAACGCCGATAGCGTGAATGGCGTACGACATAAAAGCTAAACAATACCGGCATAATAAGGCGTGAAACCAAAGTTCCTATTCCTGCTCCGTTCAAACCTAATTCAGGGAAACCGAACTTTCCAAAAATAAAAACATAATTAACCAGCACGTTTACCACATTGGCAGTAAGTGTAATTTGCATGGCCATTTTTGTATTGCCCAAACCTTCAAAAAACTGTTTGAAAGTAAAAAACAGCACAAATGGTATGTACGATGCGCACAACAACAGATAGTAGGGGCCGGCCAGATTTAACACTTCTGAAGTTTGCCCCATGAGCGGTAAAAGGAAATAAATGCCAAACATGACCATGGCCAGACCAAATCCTGAAACAATATTCGAAAAAACTCCATTTTTAAGCCATACAACCGTCTTTTTCAGATCGTTGTTTCCGTAGGCTTTTCCTACAAGAGGCGTAAGACCGAAAGTGATTCCCATGCCGAAAACCATTCCAATCATAAATACACTATTGGCAAATGCGGCAGCGGCCAGTTCAACAGTTCCAACGTGGCCAACCATCATATTATCAACCAGCGAAACAGTAACCTGTCCTATTTGAGACAAAACAATGGGAAAAGCCAAAGCAAGGTTACGCTTATAAAAAGGAATGAATTCTTGAATTTTCACGGCAACAAAGATAAACTTTTGTTACAACGAGAACCAATAACTTAATTTAATCATAAAAGCATTTTCCGACTTCACTTTCCGGATGCCTTTTAAGCTATCGAAAACCGATGAATTGTATTGGTCAATGTATTCCATCCGATTATTGGTCCAAACAAAATAAAGTGTCGATCCGGTTTTATATTCCCAGCGCGCCACAAAATTTGATCGAAATTCTCTAAAGTCGAAATCGAAATTGTAATCGTCAAAGTCGTGGTAAACATTATTGTTTTCATCAACCAGCAAACCGTTATTTACTTCCAGAAAATCGTAACGTTTGGCAAGATCTTTCGATTTTGAATCAGCAACCTTTCGGTAGCCATCCTGCAGGTATTCGCCTGTTGATACATACGGGCTTCCGTAGTACTGAAGCGAAATTTCAGGAGTTATAAAAAACTCGGCCCGAAGTGTGGTATAAAATGTTTGCCGATTTAACAAACCTACTACATATTCGCGTTTTGAGTTGATTGTACGATAACGCAAATACTGACCGTTGTCTTTTTCGCTTGAAAACACCGATTCGTTTGATAAAGAAAAACGGTTACTCACACGCCAGTTTACAATAAACGAATAACTATCTTCTTTGGTAATATCGTCGTCGCTTCTGCTAAAATTTGAATTTACTCCCAACAACAGATCTTTTTGTGCATTCGTTTGAAGTGCTATTTTTACCGTATTCTTACCATCTTTTCGCAACGAAGGGCCTCCTCGTAATTCACGCGTATCAATCTGGTTAAAAATCCGGTCGACTAAAAAATTAAATCTCCAGTAATTTTTGAAACGCATTTTTAAATACACATCCATGTCGTCCCAAATATTCTCTCCTCCGTAACTCCACTGGTGTCCCTGGCTTAGTTTCACAGAATAGTCCAAGAAAATCCCTTTGGGTTTGTTTACACGGTACTGAATATCAAAATCTTCGGAAATATAATCGGCCTGGCGCATGTAACCCACATCGTTCAAATCAACACCCGGCGATCTCCATTCCAACTCTCCCGACACCAATAATTTTCCACTGCGTTTACCACCACTAATATCTCCACCCCAACCACTTAAACTGGTTCTGTACGGATCGTATTCTAAATGATCAGCGTCTTCACGTTGAAAATAATGTCTTGAATTTCGTTGCAAAAGATCAATCGATTCTTCACTCCCATTTATTTGAGATGCAAAACTTTTTGCCGCAATGTAATATTTTCGGTTTTTCCAGTTGTGTTCAAAATCAATCCCGCCAACCTGAGAGTTATCCGGCAAAAATTCAAGGTTTTCGTCTTTAATGTTGCGTATGGTTGAAGTAAAAATACCGCCAATAACAGTACTTCCTTCATTTAAATCCTGTTTAACACGCCCGATGGTATAATTGGTAAAAGGTTCAATGGCTTCTTTAAAAGCATCATCAGCAGTTGTTATTTCAGCCTCTTCGCGAGCTGTAACACTATTTACAAATCCAACCGACAATCCTTTTTTATTTTTACCGGTAAGTTTTAAAGCATTTATAATTGTTGTGTTATCAGGCTTCAAAATGCTTTCGCCTGCCTCTTCATCCACATAAGGTACAAAACTGGGTGCATGCCCAATTCTTCGGGAATAAAACAACATATCATTTCCTGAATTGTATTCAAGAATACTGTTTCCTTCCAAAAAGAAAGGGCGTTTTTCGTCGTAAAATGTTTCGTACGATGTAAGATTAAGTTCTGAGGGATCAGCTTCAACCTGCCCAAAATCGGGATTAAAAGTGTAATCAAGGGTAAAGTTTGAGGTTACGCCAATCTTTCCATCCACACCAAAACCAAAATTGCGGTCGTCGGTTGATTCAGGAATATATTTTGCACTCGCATAAGGCAATACTTCAAAATTTCGTTTGTAAGGAATATCCTTTATTCCACGCAATTCACCAAAAATATAAACCATTGCCGGAGCATCAATCGGAATTAATTTCCATTGCGTTTCTTCACTTAAACGATAAATGTATCGCCAAATGTGCATCCCCCAAATATGTTCTTCTTTGTTGGCAAAACGAATTTGAGTAAACGGAACCCGCATTTCGGCGTACCAGGCAGAATCTCCAATCGACGTTTTACCATCCCAAACTGCATTCCAGTTAAAATCCCAACCGTATTCACCCATATGCATTAAATCTACCTTTTGCCCGGCCGAAGTAAGGTTAAACTCAAATGCAGTTTGTTTATCATTGTACGTATCAAGTGCAATACCGGCAATATCACCAACCATGGCATCGTCTCTGGGGCCAAGGATAGGACTCATTTTCTCGGGTTCATTATCGTATGCAATAATGGCAAAATACAAATACTTATCGTCGTAAAGGATTTTTATTTCCGTTTGCTGCGAAGGAGCTTGTGCCTGATGTGGCTGTTGTTGAATAAAATCACCATCCCAGGTTCCAACAGTTTGCCAGCATTCATCGTCGAGTTTACCGTCTATTTTTGGTACTAGCTCAGTTCGAGTAGCATTGTACGCTCGTTTAATACTTGCGTAATGGTTTACCAGCGAATCATCAGACAGAGTATATCCGAGATCCTGAGCATATAAATTAAACAGACAGAACCCACTTAAGAGGGTCAAAATAATTTTTTTTTGCATGGTTGGTTCAAAAAAACAGATCACTAAAGTAGAATCTTTTTGTTTAACAAAAAAATTATTTCGGAACATAAGTGATATTTTTCGAACGGATAATTTGTATTTTCGCTTAATTCTGAAGCAAATAAGGCTTTACAAGAATTATTCACATTTATTAACATTTTTTCATTTGTCAATTCACCCGCTTCGGGTAATTTCAACCCGCAACCTTTTCTACTTTAAACAATTTTCCGAGAACCGAGTTATTTATAACAGATTTTAAGACAGCTTAAACGTTTATTGAATTGAAAATTGTATGAAGAAAATCAAGAAGATTCTAATCGCAAATCGCGGTGAAATTGCTATTCGTGTTATGCGAACCTGCAGGGAGCTGGACATTGAGACAGTTGCTGTGTATTCAGAAGCTGACCGAACATCGCTTCATGTAAGATATGCACACGAAGCCTATTACATAGGTAAAGCACCTTCTTCAGAAAGTTATCTGAACATCGATAAGATTATTGAAGTAGCCAAAAAAAGTAAGGCGGACGCAATCCACCCCGGTTATGGCTTTCTTTCGGAAAATGCTGAATTTGCTGAAAGATGCAAAAAAGAAGACATAATCTTTATTGGCCCATCGCCGGAGGTTATTGTTAGCATGGGTGATAAAATACAGGCGCGTGAAGCAATGACAGCAGCAGGAATTCCTGTTGTTCCCGGTACCGACGGAGAAATCGAAACTGAAGAAGAAGTTCTGGCTGTTATTGAAGAAATAGGACTTCCGGTAATGATAAAAGCATCAGCCGGTGGTGGCGGAAAAGGAATGCGGCTTGTAAAAGACCATTCTGAAGTAGTATCTGCAGTTCGGGCGGCAAGGTCGGAGGCCAAATCGGCTTTTGGTAACGATGCAGTTTACATTGAAAAATACATTACTTCACCACATCACATCGAGTTTCAGATTTTAGCCGACACACATGGTAACACAGTCCATTTGTTCGAACGCGAATGCTCGGTTCAACGTCGTCATCAGAAAATGATTGAAGAAACACCTTCTCCGTTGATGACTGCCGAATTACGCGAAAAAATGGGAAATGCTGCGGTTGAAGCGGCAAAAGCTGTAAATTATTATGGTGCAGGAACCATCGAATTTTTGGTCGATAACAACCTGAATTACTACTTTCTGGAAATGAATACCCGCCTGCAGGTGGAACACCCGATAACGGAACGTGTAACCGGAATAGATTTGGTTAAACAACAAATTCATGTGGCAGAAGGAAGAACTTTACCTTTTAAACAAGAAGACCTAAGGCAAAAAGGGCATGCAATTGAATGTAGAATTTATGCCGAAGATCCGGATAACAATTTTATGCCGAGTGCCGGAAAAGTTTATAAAATATCAGCACCACTTGGACTTGGAGTGCGTACCGACGGCTATGTTTACGAAGGCTACGAGATTCCGATTTATTACGATCCCATGATTTCGAAATTAATTGTTTGGGCAAATACTCGTGACGAAGCCATTGCTCGTATGCGGCGTGCATTGTACGAATACAAAATTACCGGCGTAAAAACATCCATAAAAATGTTGGAGCGGGTAATGAACAACGAGAACTTTATTGCAGGTAATTACGACACACATTTTATCGAGAAAAATGTGGAACAACTTCTTTCCGATGCACCTAAAAAAGATCCGGTTGATATGGTAATCATCGCCACTTTAATCGACTATCTGGATAAATTAGGAAGTACCGAAGCAAATACCAAAGAATTTACACCGGCTCAAAGTCGCTGGAAAAAAATTCCATACGTAAATCATTTTTAAGAAAAAATTATGGCTATTGAAATAAAAATAGGCGACAGGGTGGCTTGGGTCAACCTGTTAAAACAGGATGGTAATATTCTGAAAGTTGATGTGGATGGTAAAATTTACGAGGTAGACCTAATGCATACTGTGGATGGAACCTTTTCAATTCTTGAGAACGGCCACTCTTACAATATTGAGCTGGTACCCGAACCAACACCGAAAAAATATACTGCTTACACCTTGTACGATACCTTTGAAGTTGAAGTAATAGATGCCGAAGCCAGGTATTTACGAAACCGAAATGCAAATGGAGCTGGATCGGGCGATAACAAAGTTATGTCGCCAATGCCGGGTAAAGTTGTTAAGGTTTTGGTAAACGAAGGCGACGAAGTAAAAGATGGAGAAACCGTTGTAATTATTTCGGCCATGAAAATGGAAAGCGAATACAAAGCTCCAAAAGATGGAGTGGTAAAAAAAGTACACGTAAAAGATGGAGACACCATCGACAGCAATCAAGTATTAATCGAACTCGACTAAAGCAAGCAAGAATATGAACTTACAAGAGAAATACCGCCAACTGGAAGAATTTAACGCAAAAGCAGAAGAAGGCGGAGGAAAAGAAAGAATTGAAAAACAACATGCTGCCGGAAAGAAAACAGCACGAGAAAGAATAAACCAACTGCTCGATCCGGGTACATTTAATGAAATAGATAAGTTAATGACCCATCGGAATTACGATTTCGGAATGGAAACGCAAAAAGTATTGGGCGATGGACTTATTTCGGGATATGGAAAAGTTAGCGGACGACTGGTTTATGTTTTTGCGCAGGACTTTACTGTATTCGGGGGTTCGCTAAGCCGGGCCAATGCCGATAAAATTGTGAAAATACAGGAACTGGCGCTAAAAATGGGAGCACCTGTCATTGGATTAAACGATTCGGGCGGTGCACGTATTCAGGAGGGAGTTGAAAGTTTAGCAGGTTACGCCGATATTTTTTACAACAATGTAATTTCATCCGGAGTTATACCGCAAATTTCAGCAATACTTGGGCCATGTGCCGGCGGAGCAGTTTACTCTCCTGCCCTCACCGATTTTATTTTTATGGTGAATGAAAAAAGCCACATGTTTGTTACCGGTCCCGAAGTAATTAAAACGGTTACCCACGAAGACGTTTCGAAAGAAGAACTCGGCGGTGCAAATACCCACAACACAAAAAGCGGTGTTGCCCATTTTAACGGCAACGACGAAGACCAAACCTTAATGATGGTGCGCGAATTGTTAAGCTTTCTTCCTTCAAACAACCTGGAAGATCCTCCGCTTAAACCTACTGTCGATCCTTCCGATCGTGTAGAAGAAAGTTTGCAGGAAATTGTTCCTGCCGATCCGAATAAACCATACGACATGCACGACATTATCCAAAATGTGATCGACAACAAACACTTTTTGGAAGTGCAGCAGCAGTATGCACAAAATATTATTGTTGGTTTTGCACGTTTTGGGGGAAAACCAGTAGGAGTTGTTGCCAACCAGCCGGCACATCTTGCCGGTGTACTCGACATTAATTCGTCGGTAAAAGCAGCTCGTTTTGTACGTTTTTGCGATGCGTTTAATTTGCCGCTTATTACTTTTGTTGATGTTCCCGGATTTTTACCCGGAACCAGCCAGGAATTTGGTGGTATAATTAAACACGGAGCAAAACTGTTATATGCATTTGCAGAAGCTACTGTACCTAAAATTACGGTTATTACGCGCAAAGCATACGGTGGCGCCTACGATGTAATGTCGAGTAAGCACATTGGTGCCGATGTAAATCTGGCTTATCCAACTTCCGAGATTGCTGTTATGGGTCCCGAAGGTGCCATTAATATAATTCACCGAAACGGTCTAAGTCCGGAGGAAAGAGCAAAGGCTGTGGACGATTACCGCGCAAAGTTTGCCAATCCTTATAAAGCGGCATCCTTGGGTTACATCGACGAAATTATTAATCCGCGCGATACACGTAAAAAAATAATTGATGCTTTGGATATGACACAAAACAAACGCAAGTCAAATCCGCCTAAAAAGCACGGAAATATTCCTTTATAAGAGGGATTGAAAGAGATAGACAGAGATTGATAAAGATTGATTTGGACATTCAAACATTCTGTTATCAATCTCTTTTTTCTTTTCAATCTATCTCAATCTTTTATTCAATCTCCTTTCCCTCAACATTAACAAAGTACTTACTCACATAAAAAACCTGCAAAGTGTTTGATAAATAACAATTTATTTCTACTTTTGCGCGTCCAAAATATTGGATATTAATATTTAATAAATTAAAAATTAGACGATTATGTTGAATCAGTACGAAACCGTTTTCATTTGTACTCCCGTTTTATCTGAGCCACAGGTAAAGGAAGCGGTAAACAAATTCAAGGACATCATCGCCAGCAACGGAGGTGAATTGATCCACGAAGAAGATTGGGGCATGAAAAAATTGGCTTACCCAATCCAAAAGAAATCTACTGGCTTTTATCATTTGTTTGAGTTTAAAGCCGATCCTGCATTTATTACTAAAATGGAGACAGACTTCCGTCGTGACGAGCGTGTTATCCGCTTCATGACAGTGAAACTTGACAAATATGCTGCGGCATATAGCGAAAAGAGAAGAAATCTTCGTAAAGCAAAAACAGAAAAAAAGGAGGCGTAAATCATGGCACAAGCAAGTGAAATCAGATACCTGACTCCACCGTCAGTAGAAATCAAAAAGAAAAAATATTGCCGTTTCAAGAAAAACGGAATCAAATATGTGGATTACAAAGATCCTGAGTTTTTGAAAAAATTCTTAAACGAACAAGGTAAAATTTTACCTCGTCGTATTACCGGAACTTCGTTAAAGTATCAACGCAAAGTTGGACAGGCCGTTAAACGTGCCCGCCAGGTTGCTTTGTTACCATTTGTAACCGACATGATGAAATAAGGAGGACTTGAAATGGAAATTATATTAACACAAGACGTAGAACGTTTAGGAAGCAAAGACGACATTGTAACTGTAAAAGACGGTTATGGTCGTAACTTTTTAATTCCTTCGAAAAAAGCAATTGTTGCTACTGTATCGGCTAAAAAAGTTTTGGCCGAAAACATTAAACAACGCGCTCACAAAGAAGCTAAATTGAAAGAGGCAGCTACTAAAATTGCAGAGCAAATTGTTGCTAAGAAAATTACTATTGGTGCAAAAACAAGTACTTCAGGCAAAATCTTTGGTTCGGTTAACACCATCCAATTGGCTGAAGCTATTAACAAAAAAGGATTCGAAATCGATCGCAAACAGATTTCTATTCCTGAGGATAGCATCAAAGAAGTGGGTACACACACTGCAAAAATTAAACTACACAAAGAAGTTGTGGTTGAAATTGAATTTGAAGTTGTTGCTGAATAAGTATTTAGTAACAAACACAATATTAAAACGGCTTAAAGGGCTTCCGCTTGCGGAGGTCCTTTTTGTTTGCCCAAAACTGTAAAAATGGTCAAATTGTGAAATTGTATAACTGACCACTGCTACTTTCTTCAAGCCGGCTCAACGGGCTTTCCGCTATACCTGTTTTATTAAGTTGTGGTTTTGTACGCGTTTGCGAGGGCTTTCTTCGGCAGCCCCGCCACTTAACAAAACACTACAACTTAACTGCAACAGGGTGTCGCTCCAATCCCTACCGGTTCGTACGCCAACACCGGAAGTTTAACACCAATTGCACTTCAGAATGCAGCATAGCAACTTTTGAAGTTTGCAATGCTTAATGCCGATCATACAATAAAGAGCCTGTTCCAATTTATCGGAAAGCAAACAGAACAAAGTGAAAGTTTGCGACATTTGATTGTCGGTATTACACCATGCTTTAGCTTGGTGAAAAAGGAATTACACAGATTAGACTTTAGCCTTTAAGCAAATTAATAGCTAAAGCCCCAATTCTAATGCACTCCAAACCACTGTCCTAAAGAACGGTGTAAAATATTCAACCCAAATCCGATGCATTTAAATGTGTATAAAAAATTTGTATCGCCCCCCTTTCAAACATCCTTTTGCAATGCATTTTTCATTCCAAAGCAAATGGTTACATTTAGCAAACAAAAATAAAATGGAACGTAAAAATTTAATCGTCATATTTTTAACCACCTTAATAGCTGTGCTCGGTGTTGCCAGTCTTGCTCCCGCATTTCCGGCCATCAGCGAACATTTTAATATTTCAATAACGAAAGTAACGCTGCTGATTACCGTATTCACACTGCCCGGAATTTTTTTAGCTCCCATAATAGGCGTTTTTGCCGACCACATCGGACGTAAGCCTATTCTGGTTGCTTCGTTGTTTGTATTTGGTTTTAGCGGACTTGCCTGCTTTTTTATAAAAAACTGGGAGATTATTTTAGCACTTCGCTTTATACAGGGAATTGGAGCCGCTGCCCTTGGATCGTTAAACGTAACATTAATTGGCGATTTGTTTAGTGGTAAAAAACGTGGCGAAATAATGGGTTACAATGCAAGTGTTTTAAGTGTGGGTACAGCTTTGTATCCGGCCATTGGCGGGACTTTGGCCCTGGGAGGATGGTATTATCCATTTTTGCTGCCGGGTATTGCAGTTCCTGTTGCTGTTATAACTGTGTTCTGGTTGAAAAACCCGGAGCCCAGAAAACAGACCAGTGTAAAAAAGTATTTATTAAATACATGGAAGAACATCAATAAAAAAACCGTTTGGGGAATATTTTTGGTAAATGTGCTGTTATTTGTAATTATTTATGGAGCATTTTTATCGTTTTTCCCGCAGTTGTTAAAAGAACGTCTTCATGCAACTTCTTTTCAGATTGGATTATTAATGTCGGCATTTTCATTTATTACGGCACTAACCGCTTCTCAAAAAAAACGAATCGACAGCCGCATTTCGGCAAAACGCCAACTGGTTTTGGGGATAATCTTTTACATCTGTACCATGCTTATTTTATCGCTGGCAAACGATTGGTGGCACCTGACTTTTCCGCTCATTCTATTTGGACTGGGACAAGGTATGCTCATCCCCGGTATTCAAACCTTACTGGTTGGTTTTGCCCCTTTGAACGAAAGAGCCGGTTTTATGTCGATTAACAGCATGGTTTTGCGTATCGGGCAAACCTTTGGCCCTCTAATTATCGGATTCTTTTATGCCATTGGTGGAATTAGCATCGCATTTTTAGGCGGAGCACTGGTTGCTGTTATTATGCTGATGTTGACTATATTAATGGTTCAAACCAATTAAAATACACTTTACACCTTATTTTACCCTTTGCGTAAAACATTTACTACACATTTATGTTTGGATGTTGTTGGTACTTCATCACACAGTTCGTTCGAACGGGTATTTATTGTAACATAGAGAGTTACATTAAGTTATAAAATGTGTAAAAGCACTGAAACCCGCACTGCAATTACAAAAATTATTAAACTTAAATTTATGAAATCAGCTTTGCTTTTTATTGGTGTTTTGTTTGTATTGAATGGATTTTCGCAGGATAAATACCTGGGTATTTATCAGCCGGGCACAACAAAAGAAACTGTTTTCAAAGAAAACACCAGGATACGGGTAAAAACAGTTGAAGGAGGAAAACTGTCTGGCAAATTTCATTTTGTTGACGAGAGCCAGGTCATGATTAAAAATATAATTATTCCACTATCCAGCATTGCCGAAATCAAGCACAATCCTTTATTATTAAATCTTCTGGTTTCAGGTACGCTTATTGTGGCCGGAGGATTTTGTGTAGGTGTTGGAATTGTGGCAGTTGCATGGGGAGCAGTTGCAGGAGGAATTGTAGTTGGTGTAGGAGGTGCTGCTATTATGTATGCAGGAATAAAATCTCCTAATTTTTTACCAAAAACGCATATTACCGACAACACAACAGTTAAAATAAAGAACGTACTTCAGTAACGAAATAGCTTCATTTTAAAGCAAGGGATCCGATCTTTTTAAAAGATCGGATCCCGTTTCTACCTGGGGCTTGGGGCTTTTCAATACTATTTTAATCGTATCATCTTCCCTATCCTCAAAACGACGGCTCAGTTATTCTTTTTCAGCAAGCAAATGTAGATCATCAACGGTTTTTACAAGCTGAATAAATTCTGAACGATAACCTTCTTCATCAGTTCCTTTTGCATCACGTGCCAAATCAAGAATAGAGCTGAGGCTGGAAGTCCCTTTAAATTCAGAATCGCGTAAAACCATTCCAAATGAAGCCACTGCAGCTGAAAACCGAAAATCATCCGAAGTATTTTTTATCAAACGAGAGGCTACAACTGTTTCCATCAGTTTACTTTTATTGCCATCAGGTTCTTTGTAGCGTAATTTAATAGTTAGCAACTCCGTAGCAATTTTACCTGATACATTTTCGGAAGTTTGGTATTTTAACGTATCAACCAAAGGTGCACCCTCAACGGTGTGGGCAGGAATAATTTCGTACAAGGCAGTTACGGTGTGCCCTGCTCCCATTTCACCTGCATCTTTTGTATCGTCGTTAAAATCTTCATCATTTAACAAACGGTTTTCATACCCCACCAAACGATAACTTTTTACCTGGGCAGGATTAAATTCAAGCTGAAATTTCACATCTTTTGCAATGGTAAAAAGTGTTCCTCCAAATTCGGTAATAAACACTTTACGTGCTTCCTGAATGTTGTCGATGTAGGCATAGTTACCGTTTCCTTTGTCTGCAATTACTTCCATTTTATCGTCTTTTATATTTCCCATACCAAAACCCAGAACGGTCATAAAAACACCATTTTCGCGTTCCATTTCAACCAGTCGCTCCATTTCTGATGTGCTTGAAATACCTACGTTAAAATCGCCGTCTGTTGCCAGAATAATGCGGTTGTTTCCTCCTTCAATAAAATTTTCGTTGGCAAGTTTATAGGCAAGCTTAAGTCCTTCGCCACCGGCAGTTGATCCACCTGCATTTAGTTTCTCCAGTGCATCAAGTATCTCCTTTTTTTCGTTGCCCGGTGTTGAATCCAAAACTTTTCCGGCAGCTCCTGCATAAACAACTATTGCCACCCGATCATTGGGACGTAATTCATTCACCAACATACTAAATGCCCTTTTAACAAGCGGTAATTTATTGTACGAACTCATCGAACCGGAAACATCAAGCAAAAAAACCAGATTCGAAGCAGGCAGATTTTCCTTTTCAATGCTCTTCCCTTTTAATCCCACGTGCATTAAGTAATGTGCTGTGTTCCACGGGCATTTTGACAGTTCCGTTGTTACACTAAACGGATGTTCGCCCTGTGGTTCGGGATAATCGTAGGTAAAATAATTTATCATCTCCTCAATGCGAACAGCATCGGTTTGCGGTAAACTGCCTTGATTAATAAACCGTCGTACATTGGAATATGAGGCGTTGTCAACATCAATAGAAAATGTGGACAAAGGTGAAGTTTTTGCATTCTTAAATCCATTTTCATGAATTGTGCTATAATTTTCGGTATTCCAGTTTGTGGGGGGTGCCATGTACCGTTTCTTTCCAAATATGCCGCCGCTTTTAACTCTTGAAACAGCGCCACACATAGCCACTTTGTCCTGACTTCCATACCCGACCACCACAACCTCTTCACATGCCACAAAATCATTTTTCAAAACAACATCTATTCTATCTTTCTCACCTATCTTCACTTTTTCGGTTTGCATGCCAACAAAAGAAAAAACCAGCTGTTTATCGCTAGGAAGCACTTCAATTTTGTAAAACCCGTTTATGTCGCTCACCGTTCCCCTACTACTTTTATCAACAACTATCGTAACTCCCGGAATTACATTCCCTGTTTCATCGAATATTACTCCGCTTATTACGCGGCTTTCGTTTGCCATTATCAATCCTGATAAACCAATTATCGCTGCTAAAATTAAAAATGTTCGTTTCATGATATTTATTTTTAAAATTTACGTTCAATTACAGGATGCAGGCCATTCATAAATTCCATAAATAATTTTTAAAAAATTTGAATTGTTTTACTTTTAAGTGATTTTTAAACCACAATGCAACTCTTCCGAAAAAACAGAAATAGAAAACAATTGGACGATCAGGAACTTCTTTCAATTTATTTGAATGAGAAGGATTTTGAGGTGCTCGGTGAGTTGTATTCGCGCTACATGCACCTTGTTTACGGGGTTTGTTTAAAGTATTTCAAAAATGCGGAGATCTCGAAAGATGCTGTAATTGAAATTTATGAAAAAATACAAACCGGAATTCACAAACACGATATAAACAACTTTAAAAGTTGGCTTTACGTAGTTACCAAAAACCATTGTTTAATGGAACTTCGGAAAAATTCGGGAACGCGATTGCTGGTTTCCAGCGATAATGAGCTGGCAAATTTTATGGAAAATACACCCGATTTGCATCCTATTGATGAAGAACAAAACGAGGCAATGGAAAAAGCTTTGACCGATTGTATTAAAAAATTAAAGGCCGAACAAAAAAGTTGCATCCGCCTGTTCTATTACGAAAACAAATGTTACCGTGAAATTGCAAGCGAATTAAAGCTGGAAGAGAAAAAAGTGAAAAGCTTTATTCAAAACGGGAAACGTAATTTGAAAATCTGCCTGGAAAAAGGGAAATGAGCAAAGGGAAAAAACATATCGATCTGGAAAATTACCGGCGGTACCGAAACAACCAAATGACGGATGCCGAGCGCAATACTTTTGAAAAAGAAGTACAGAAAGATCCGTTTGCAGCAGAAGCAATGGAAGGATTCGATTTACTCGACAACCAGGCTATTGCAAAAGATTTAAAAGAATTAAATGACCGGATCTTAATTTCCAAAAAGAAAAAAGCTACCCCCTATTTTGCTGCGGCTGCAACCATTCTTTTACTGATTTCGGCCGGAATAATCTGGATTCAATTGGAAAATAAAAATCCGCTTCCACATGTGTCCGAAACGAAAGTTCAAGAGAAGATAGAAACAGCAAAACCTGCTGAAGAAGAAATGCTTGAAGAAATTGAAGAAAAGACAGAAGCGGTGCTTGATGAAAAAAGTGTCGATATACAAACAGACAAAGCCGGCAGCGACATTGAGATAAATGAAAGTGATAATCATGAGGAATCAATCGTTGAAACAAAACAACAAGTAAGGATAGAAAAAGCTGCCATACCAGTTAAAAAAGAAACTGAACTTGTTATTTTGGAAATGGAAGACCAAAGTTTGGAATCCGACGAAGAAATTCTTTTTGCTGCTCCTAAAGATAAAATGGCAGCTGCACGTCCTGATAAAAACTTAGAATCGGTCGTTCAGGGTGTTGTTGTTTCAGCAGACGACCAGCAGCCTATTCCAGGCGTGAGTATTGTTGTGAAAGGAACAGACCAGGGTGTTATTACTGATTTAAACGGTCGTTTTAATTTACCCGTTAAAAATGATAGCAGCGCAACCTTAATAGCCAGTTTTGTGGGCATGGAGACAAACGAGTTTCAACCCAATGCCGACTCCAACATTTTAATTGAACTTGAACCAAGCCAGCTTGCTCTGGATGAAGTTGTTGTGGTGGGTTATGGTTCAAAGCAAAAAAAGCAGGTAACAGGAAGTGTACAGGTTGTAAAAACAGAGCCCCAAAACTCGGAAGCAGTGCCTTCTGTTGGATACGACGAATATTACAAGTACCTGAATGAAAATGCAATACTTCCATCTGAATATCCGGAACAAAAACTGGTGGTTAAAGTAAAACTTGAGCTGGATGCAAATGGAAATATTATTCGGATTTTAAATGCGAACAAAACAAACGAAGAATATTTTACAAAAGCAAAAACATTGATCGAAGATGGCCCTGGTTGGCAACCAAAATACTTTAACGATCGACAGGTAAAATCAAGCGTTAAACTTAGAATTGTATTCCGGAAAGCCGAAAATAACGATTAATCGGAAGCACTTGAATGATCGCTCACGATTACCCAGTTTCTTTTAATCTTTTGGATAACTAAAGTAAAATGCCCGGACAAATCTCCCACTTCACGCGTAAGTTCGAAACGTCCAATTACAAAAACAGATTTGCGGTCTATCTTTGAAGTATCCAATATTTTAAAGGCCAGATGTCCCATTCTTGCTTTATCAGGATACGATTTTTTGTAATTGTCGAGCGTTGCCTGCCAACCATAGGTTGGACCATTTGCTCCCACAAAAACAAGTTTCTCCGAGTTCCGGTAAGTTTCCATAAATACCTCCAGATTTGCGTCATTCCAGGCCTCAACCTGTTTGTCAAGCAAAGCCAGAATTTCATTTCTGTCTTTCTCCTTCAACTTGTTTGCGCTGTAGCCGGAAAAAACAAGCAGCACCCCAAACAATAAAACAACTATTCTTTTCATATAAAAGGTTTTGAACTAAAGTAACGTGAGTTCGATATAAAAATGCAATAAAATATTTTAAAAAAAACAAGGTTTTGATTATATTTAATTATCTGACTATTAAATATATAACAAACAAAACCTTGTTTTAATATGAACTCTAAAATTACCGAAATTTTCTATTTAATTGACGAATTTTGCAAAGAATTTGAGAAGGTTAAGGAGGGACATGTCCTGGTTGAAGAATCTTCTAAAAAGCGAAGAAACCGTAAATTCGTTATGTCCGACAGCGAAGTGATTACCATTATGGTGTTGTTTCACCTAAAGAATTACAGGTGTTTGAAGCATTTTTATGTGCATTATGTGCAAAAACACATGCAATCCGACTTCCCAAAAACGGTATCATACAACCGTTTTGTCGAGCTTCAGCAGAAATCATTGATGCCCATGGCAGTATTCCTGCAACTATGTTGCCTTGGCAAATGTACTGGTGTTTCGTTTATAGATTCCACCCCCATTAGAGTGTGCCATATCAGACGAGAGTTTCAACACAAAACTTTTAAAGGACTGGCTACTAAAGGGCAATGTTCGATGGGATGGTTTTTTGGGTTCAAACTCCACATCGTCATCAACGACAAAGGAGAAATCCTCGACTTCCTTTTCACCCAAGCCAATGTTGATGACAGGGAGCCGTTGAAAAACAAAAATTTCCATGACAAAATATTCGGGAAACTTATTGGTGATAAAGGTTATATCTCAAAAACATTGTTCGACGAACTTTTTATCGACGGTATTCACCTGATTACCAAAATCCGCAAAAACATGAAAAACTCGTTGATGCTGACACAAGATAAAATATTGTTGCGAAAAAGGGCTTTGATTGAGACAGTTAACGACGAATTAAAAAATATGTGCCAGATAGAACACACAAGACACCGAAGCTTTGGGAACTTTCTTACAAACTTGCTAGCAGGTCTGATTGCTTATTCGCACTTTCCTAAAAAGCCTACTTTAAATCTCGATGAAATTATTGAAAATAACCAAATTTGCAACTTGCATTAAATCGAACTCACGTTAAAGTAGTAAATTATATGGGAGTAAGATTAAATTTTAGCACAATCGCATGGAACTTTATTCACAGATAAAAATAAGCTGTTCGGGTCGGTTGGTTTCGCAGTGAAGTTACTACTTTTTGATCGTGTGCAATTCCTCAAATACCTTATTGTATTTTTTACAATCTAAATAATTTTAGTATCATTGTAACAACTAAAACAAACTTCTGTATGAAAACTAATCTGACTATTTTTATCCTCTTCCTTTTTTTTATTTCCTCTGCACAAAACCGCGAAAAAGTGTTCGAACTGAACCGTAAATTAGGTCGCGGCATTAACTATGGAAATATGTTTGAAGCCCCAACAGAAACGGGTTGGGGAAATCCGTGGCAACCGGAATATGCCGGAATAATTGCTGATTTGGGTTTTAACCATGTACGCATTCCAATCAGATGGGAACCTGATGCAAGAAGCTCGTCAAGTGCGCCCTACACTATAAATCCGGATTTTCTGGCTCGAATTAAACAAGTAGTAGATTCGGCTTTAAACAACGGTTTGTATGCCATAATTAACATGCACCACCACGAGGCACTTTATGAAAATCCGGAGAACAACAAGGCACGTTTTCTGGCTCAATGGCAACAAATATCAGAGTATTTTGCCGACTATCCCGATAGTTTGCTTTTCGAAATACTGAATGAGCCACATGGAAACATGACGGCGGATAAATGGAATGTGTTTTTAGCTGATGCACTAACCACTATTCGGATTAAAAATCCGGAAAGAGCTGTATTAATAGGCACTGCAGAATATGGTGGTTTAGGAGGGCTTTCGAAACTTCAATTGCCCGATGACGACAACATTATACTTACCATCCATTACTACAATCCATTTGCCTTTACACACCAGGGAGCAGAATGGGTGGATGGAGCCGATGTTTGGCTGGGCACAAAATGGACAAATACGGTTACCGAACGAAATGTAGTTGCCAACGATTTTGCTCCTTTAAAAGCCATTGAAACACAAAAAAATATCCCGATTCACATTGGCGAATTCGGATCGTACAGTAAAGCCGATAAAAATTCGCGTGAAATTTGGACGACCTATATGGGACGATACATTGAATCGCTGGGATGGAGCTGGGCCTACTGGGAATTTAGCGCCGGTTTTGGCATTTACAAGCCTGCAAGCAAAACCTACAACAATGGCTTAATTGATGCTCTTGTAAATAATAAAATGCCCGAACCTGCCCGTTATGTTGCAACATCGGTTTACACATCAGATTTTGAACAAAGTGTTGGCGATTGGAATTTAAGCAACAACAGTGGAGCATCTTCTACTAAACTAAAGGAGGGAAACAATCTAAAAGTAGCCATTACTACAAAAGGTTCGCAAGGTTGGCACATTCAGCTAACAAAAACAAACATTGCGCTCGAAGCCGGTAAAAAATATCGTTTGTCGTTTAAAGTAAAAGCAGTAACTGCCAGAAACGTGGTTGCCTATGTGGGTAAAAACAGCGATCCCTGGTCGGCCTACAGTAGTTACGAAAATGCAAGTCTGGCTGATACGTTTGCGATTTACACCTATGTTTTTGAAATGAAAAGTACGGACTATAATTCCAGAATTGTTTTTGATTTAGGCACTTCGTTGGACGATGTTACTTTTGAATACATTACCCTTGAATCAGTAGTTTTAGAGCAACCTTCATCGGCAATTGAAATCAACAATGTAAAATCAAAAATTTATCCAAATCCGGTTAAAAACAGTTTAACGGTCAATAATCAGGATGATTTTCAGGAGCTTACCATAACAAACACGCAAGGTATAGTTGTAAAAAAGCAACAATTAACCAGTCAACTCAACGCAACCAACCTTTCCGATCTTCCATCTGGCATTTATTTTGTATTGCTAAGCAACCAGAATAACAGATGTATAAAAAAGATAATTAAAAACTAAGGTCATGAAACACATTATTTTGCTTTTTATAGTACTTGGATTTGCGGCACAATCGATGGCACAAAACCAATACCCCGATGAGTTGGTGGTTGAAGGAAAATCGTCAGTAAAACTCGTTCCCGAACAATTTATGTTTAACGTTCGCATTTCGGTTGACGATTCAAGCTATTCGGTTTGCGCCGAAAAAGCATTAAAAGAAGCGGAAATGCTAACCAATGAATTTACAAAAAACGGGATTGATAAGGACCTCATTAAAACACACAATTACTCAATCAGGGAAGTTCGCGAGTACGATAACATTTCAAGAAAATCGGTTTTTAAAGGCTACCAGGCCGACATCCCTGTTCTGATTAAAACGGTAGCTGATTATCCTAAAAACGATCTTATTTTTGAGATCATTAAAAATAATTTTAATGCCGATTTTTCGCTCTCGTTTGCGCTAACTCCTGAACAAAAAGAAAACGTTAAAGAAAAACTGATTCAACTGGCGGTTGAAGATGCCCAGCAAAAAGCTGAAATAATAGCAAAAAGTGCCGGAATAAAAATTTACGGGATCAGACACATTCAATACGGTGAACCACAACTTATCGGGACATACAGCCACCCAAATTTCGAAATGCGAAAAGAATCGATTATGATACGTGGAACTGCATCAGCTGGAGGAACAAGTGCATTAAATCCATCAGAAATTGAAATGAGCACAAGTGTTGTAATTGCCTGGCGCATCTAATACCACTTAAATATCAAATTGCGCTGGTATAATGCCGATACATATTCAAAGTGCTTTTGGAAATGAAATGCACTAAAGGCACATTTTGAATAGTAATCGGTATAAAATCAGTAAAAAGTTACAGTTGTAAAAACTAAAAAAACTTTACGACTGTAACTTCTATACACCCTCACTCAATTACTCATCACCCCACTCACTCACTAATTAACTCATTAACTAACTCCGTCGTCATCAAAATAAACCATCAATTTTCATTTCGACAGCCGTCGTCATCAAAATAAACTTTCAATTTTCATTTCGACAGTCGTCGACAACAAAATAAACTATCAATTTTCGTCGCGACAGTCGTCAACAACAAAATAAACCATCAATTTTCGTCTCGCTGAGCAGCACCTACAAAAAAAACGGTCAGTTTTCATGTCACCGGACGTCGTCATCAAAAAAATAAGGGCAGCACTCATCGTTTGGGTTTAACTCATGTTTAAATCTTCAACCAGTTTGTAGCGAACAATACTCGTTTAGAAGGGTTGTATTACTTTTGACCACAAATTAAAACGAATGGGAATTACAGTACATCCTGAGGCAAAAGCCTTGATTTTTGATTTAGACGGAACCTTGTCGGATTCACTTCCGGTACATATAAAAACATGGAACATGATTGGAGAGAAATATGGTTTTGATTTCGATCCACAGATTATTTACGAAATGACCGGCATGCCAACCATTGAGTTTGCCCGTCGTATTAACCGACAGTACAATGTTTCCGAGTCGCCGGAAAACCTTGTTAAAATGAAACAACAATTGTTTTGGGATCATGCTGATTTGTTGATACCGGTTGCAAAAGTAACTGCAATTGTAAAAAAATACCATGGCAAACTTCCAATGGCTGTTGGAACAGGAGCAAGTCGTAAAAGTGCCGAAGTGCAGTTAAATGCGCTTGGTTTAACCGAATATTTTGATGCCATCGTTTCAGCCGATGATGTAACCCAACACAAACCCGAGCCTGAGACATTTTTGGAATGCGCACGATTAATGGGTGTTGAGCCTCAATATTGCCAGGTTTTTGAAGACGGCGACCTTGGAATTATTGCGGCAGAAAAAGCGGGTATGTTTATTACCGACGTTCGGCCTCACATAAACTATGGCGAATGGGCACATTCATAATCGCAGTAAAAACGGTATTGCCTTTGTTCCTGATTATAATCACAGGAACTCTATTCTCGCGTACCAAAGCCAGTAATGCAAACTGGATTGACGTGCTAAATAAATATGCATTGTACATTGGATTCCCGGCGTTGGTAATTGCTTCGTTAATGCATTTAGAGCTGGGCGAACAATCGTTTGTTACGCTGATTGTGTATAACTCGGGCTACATTATCCTGTGCAGTTTGCTTGCATTTCCGGTGGCAAAATTATTTAAGTTTCCACCACAAATGCGCCGCACTTTGTTTCTGATATTGCCCTTTGGAAACATTGCCTACCTGGGAATGCCGGTTTTACAAAATGCCTTTGGTGACAACATTTTACCCGTAGCAGCAATTATTTCGGCCATTTATATTTTTTGGTTACTTACGCTCGGAATTATACTGGTTGAAGTGAACGGCAAAGAATCATTCGATGTAAAAAAACTGCTCCTTAGTCTGGCACAAAATCCCTTGTTATTATCTGTTATAGTTGGACTTGTACTGGTATTTTTTAAAATAAAACTGCCTGTGGTAGCCGAACAAACCATTCAGCTTTTTGCCAACTCGGTAACTTCTGTAGTTTTGTTTTCACTAGGCATTTTTCTGGGAATGCAAAAATTCGGCAAACTAAAAGAGTGGTACCAGGTTGCAGCATTTGTGGGTGGAACCATGTTGGTTCTGCCTTTTGTTTTCTACCAGTTTTTAAAACTAACACAATTTGATACGCAGTTTTTAAAAGCATCGGTAATTGATGCAGCCATGCCACTCGGTTTAACACCCTATGCGCTTTCGTTGCATTACAAACTTGAAACCACGCTGGCTGCCCGCATTGTAGTTTTGGGAACCTTACTTTCCATTGTAATTATTCCGCTTTGGATGGTTTGGCTGGGATAGTTCGCTAGAAGTCGAGTTGAACGTTATCCAGCTTACCGATAAAAATCACTTCGCTTTTAAACGTATCTACAATTAAATCGCCTTCGGTAATTTCAAAACTTCCGCCAACACCCTGCAAAATATACTGAAAAGGTTCGTCCTCGAAAAAGAGTATTCCTTTGCACCGGTAAATCTGATTTTTATAAACATCAAGTGTATATGAAATACGGTTGATAAAATCCTCTTTATTTACCGGATTTGAAAATGAGAAAGTTTTGGTTTGAATGTGTGCATGAGAAACACGATGACTGACAAAATCAAATTTAGTTCGGATTTTTCGCTGAATGCTTTGAAGGTTATAACCGGCAGCACCATATTTCGATACTAAACTAGTTGCAAATGGATTCAGACTTTGGAGCTCATTTTGAATTTTATTTATTTCCGCCGGCAACAAATTTTCTGCTTTACTCAGCAAAATCAGATCAGCAATTACCAGCTGTTTCAGATGAGTTTCCTGTTCGGGGTGAGTCCAAAAATTGAGCACATCAACCAAACAAACAGTTCCGTTGTACTCATAAATTTCGTTTAATTCCTCGTCGCTGAAAAAAGGCTGAATAACCGGAGCAGGGTCTGCAATTCCGGTGGTTTCAATCAGGAGATGATCTACCTCAGGAAATCGTTCCGCCAGTTCTTTTAAAACCAGCTCATACTCATCGGTAATGGTACAGCAAATACATCCTTGTTTTAACTCGAACATCTGACTGGTATCAACACCTTTTATCAGTTTTGTATCGATGGCCACTTCGCCAAATTCATTTTCAACCAAGGCAAACTGTGTTGCAGATTCGCTTTGCAACAAATAATTTATAAAAGTTGTTTTTCCGGCTCCCAGGAAGCCGGTTATTATGGTAACTGGTATTTTATGTTGTCTATTCAATTGTAAAGATTCAAGCTGCAAGCTGCAAATAACAAAATAGCTAGTGGCTTGCAGCTAGTGGCTAATTAAACACTCCAAACAGATTTAAAATTACAATCACCATGGCAAGTATTAAAACGTAACGCACATATTTTGCTCCACCTTTCACCTGAAAATGAACTCCCAACCAGGCGCCAAACATATTACCGGCAGCCAAAATTAATCCGGCAACAATGTTTACCTGCCCATGAAAGAAAAAGATCCCGAGTGAAAATACGGTATAAATTAATACGATAAAGACTTTAACAGCATTGGCTTTTACCAAATCGTAGCCACTTCCCAAAACAAGACCCGCCAATAAAATAAAGCCAACTCCCATTTGAATAAATCCTCCGTATACACCAATAAAAAAGAAAATGACATATTGCAACACAGAAGGTTTTGCATCAACTTTCCCAACTCGTTCTTTAACCCAAACATCGGGTTTAAGTACCACCACAAAAAGCAGGGCAACCATTAAACCGGCTATCACTTTTTTCAGAACATCAACATCAATTTCCACAGCAATAAATGCTCCGATTATTGATCCTACAATGGCAGGAACCGCCAAACGATAATCGCTACGCAGGTCGAGAACTTTCTTTTTGCAAAAGGTATTTACACCAATAACATTTTGTAAAAGAATGGCAATCCGGTTGGTTCCGTTGGCAACATTAGCCGGCAAACCAATAAACATTAATAAGGGAATTGTAAGCATAGAACCACCGCCGGCTGTAGTATTAATAAATCCGGCAGCAACTCCGGTTCCAATAAGGGCTATAATAATGTACCATTCCATATTCAGTTCAGAGTTTACTGTTTAGAGTTCAAAGAAAATAAAAAACGCTGCTCATCCGTAGTTGAGCAGCGCTTATTTTAGTATCTATTTATTTCTTAGTATGCAAACAATGGGAAATCCTTCATAATTGAATGAACTTTCTCCCCTATCGACTTAATCATTTTATCGTCGTTGATATTCGCAATTGAATCATCGATTAGCTGCACAATAACCGGCATTAAATCTTCTTTTACACCACGAGTAGTAATAGCTGGTGTTCCCACACGTAAACCTGAAGTCTGAAATGGAGAACGACTATCAAAAGGGACCATGTTTTTGTTCACGGTAATTTCGGCGTTTACAATTGTATTTTCAACCAATTTACCTGTAATTTCAGGATACTTGGTACGTAAGTCAATCAACATTGAGTGGTTATCTGTTCCACCTGAAATAACTTTGTAACCCAAATCAACAAAAGCCTGTGCCATTACTGAAGCATTCTTTTTCACTTGTGCCTGGTATTCTTTATACGATGGATCAAGTGCTTCGCCGAAAGCCACAGCTTTAGCGGCAATTACATGCTCCAGTGGTCCTCCCTGTTGTCCCGGAAAAACAGCCGAATCAAGCAAAGATGACATGGTACGAACTTCTCCTTTTTTAGTGGCAATTCCCCATGGATTTTCAAAATCTTTTCCAATAAGAATAATTCCACCACGTGGTCCACGCAATGTTTTATGTGTAGTTGATGTTACAATATGTGCGTGCTCAAGCGGATTGTCAAGCAAACCGGCGGCAATTAAACCTGCTGGGTGAGCCATATCAACCATAAACAAGGCACCTACTTTATCTGCAATTTCGCGCATACGTTTGTAGTCCCACTCGCGGCTGTAAGCCGATGCACCACCAATAATTAATTTTGGTTTGTGCTCAATGGCTAAAGCTTCCATTTCGTCGTAATCCACCATTCCGGTGTCTTCTTTTACTTTGTAAGCTACCGGATTGTATAAAATACCCGATGAGTTTACAAATGAACCATGCGAAAGGTGACCTCCGTGCGACAAATCGAGACCTAAGAAAGTATCTCCTGGTTTTAAAATTACACTCAACACTGCAGCATTTGCCTGTGCTCCGGAGTGTGGCTGAACGTTTGCCCATTCGGCACCGTAAATTTCTTTAATGCGGTCGATAGCCAATTGCTCGGTCATATCAACAAACTGACAACCACCGTAGTATCTTTTACCCGGATAGCCTTCAGCATATTTATTGGTCATTACAGAACCCATAGCTTCCATAACCTGATCACTCACAAAATTCTCAGAAGCGATCAACTCAATTCCGCCCAATTGGCGTTCGTGCTCTTTTTTAATGATATCAAAAACCAAAGTATCTCTTTTCATCTCGTAAATGGATTAAAAATTTGAAGCCACAAAGGTAATACATTTTAATTCAGCCAATTGTTGATAAAGCATCGAAATCGCATATTTTTTGAACAATTAAGATTCGTTTCTTATTCAATCAATTCTCTTTGCTGGCAGCCAGGCTTTTCGCTAAAGTTCCCTTGCGCTTGTTTGTTCCGGAAACATCAGCTGTGTAGCTCCCTCCGGTCGTTCACAGCTGCCGGCCGTCACTACCAAGCACTTCGGCAAGCTACCTCTCCAATCCTTGCCATAGTCGGTAGCACTTCAGGATGGCATCGAAGAACCATACAAATATTTTTCTTTGTGGAAGTATTTCAGAATATTTTCGGCAATACACGAATGTTCTTCTTCTTCAAGAAAGTTAACAGCCTCGCTAAACAGTTTGCTACATCCTGCATTTTTGAAGATCGATTTCAGTTCTTCATTTTCTTCAATATCGGTTTTTTGGAAGGTACTTAAGCGGTCAATATTCCAGTATTTCATATCTACTTTCGATAACCCGGTTAACTCTTTTAGTTTTTCGCCCTCGGGAGTTGCTTCGTTGGTAAGCAGCAAAAATGTTTTTATCAATAAAACATTATCAACTATTTCCACCAACAAATAGCCCAATTTTGTTTGGCCATACACATAATCAACAAGCATTTTACCTTGAAAGAAAGTGATACCTGGATTTTGAAAAGAAAGGTAAACATACAGCTCCAAACAATCGCGGCTAAGTGTATCCATTCGTTCGCAAAGTCTGTTTATAGCATGCATTTGTATGTAAACAGGAATATCGATGTTGTTGAATGGCGTTGGCTTTTCGAATGACGAACGTTTAACCGAAGCCCATTCAGGATATACCATAAAATAAGCGTAAGAACCAACCCGGTAAGCAGGCCTGGTATTGCCGTATAGTTGAAATTTCTTTTGCTGACATGGATAGGCATCAATTTCAAACTCCAGCCCATTCATTCGCCCGGTATTTGCAGTAGCAAATTTCATTTTTATATGTACTAATACTTTAGTTAACTCCGAAGCTAACATCGATATAGTACCACAAAATGCAAAAATATGTTGCCTGTATTTTTTTTCGGTCTCCACAACATCCAAGCTCTCCTTCATAAGCGTATAAGCCTCCTGCATTTCCGGCTCTTCCTGATCCGCTAACCAATTTTGTAAAGCATATAAACTAATGCCATACGTGTAAAACTCTTTAACCGACATGGTATAAGTGCTGTTTTCAATGCTTACCTTCTTTTTTTGCGCTTCCTTATCAATCAACTGTTTTAGCTGCTTTATTTCGCTGTTGCTTAAACATGAGCAGTCGCCCTGCCGTATTTTTATCGAGCTGTCTTTAATCTCATATAATGCTTGCTTGTGCGTTGGTGTTAGTGCCTCATATACTTGTTCGCAGCCACTTGCAATAAAAACATGTTTTAAATGCCTCAGAAAATGGTTTCTTCTTTCAGCCTCAAGTTGTTTTTGCTTGTGCAGCGCTTTCTTTTTTTTTCGTATTCGGCTCATGGGTTTGGGTTTTTGTTCTTTTACTATTAGGGAAAACAGAGGGTCTGCAATTTTTTATTTTAGAAATTTCCGCGATGCAATTGCGCACCAGAGGTTTTGCAATATTGCCGGTTTAATCGGCGCTATAAAAAGCATTACAAATACTTTTAGCATTTAACCTCGTTGCAAAAGGGCAGAAGGGAATATGCAGTTTATTAACCTTGTTTTTTTATTTTTCAGTCAATATAAGTTTCTCGCAAAACCGATTTTAATTCTTGAATTTCAGAATCTTGTAATTCGCCAAAAACCTTTATTATTCTTTGTCTGACAATTGTTCGGATTTGGTCTAAAACAATCCACCCAACTTTATTGTCATGTTTTATTTTTACTCGTGTCGGATATTTTTTTGAATTTGTTGTCATTGGGGCAATAACCACTGTCCGCAAATATTTATTCATCTCATTTGGAGAAATTACCACACAAGGTCTTGTCTTTTTGATTTCACTTCCAATTGTCGGGTCAAGATTGACTAAAATAATTTGATATTGTTTTATTTCCATTCTTCGAGGTTTTCATCGTCAAACACATCGTCAAATAACAAATTGTCATCTCCATTTTTAGCCATTTTTTCAAACGCCTTTTCCCATCCTTTTCGTGGTTTTGAAATTGGTTTTAAAATAATTTGTCCTTTATCCATTATTAAATCAACAGTATCTTTGATATTGTACCTGTCGAGCAGGGTTTTACTTAATCTAATCCCCTTTGAGTTTCCGATTTTTATAACTGATATTTCCATAACTAATTTTTGAAACTATGTAATTACAAAGTTATAACATTTATTCGAATTTTAAAATTAAACCTAGCGGTGCAAATCCCCCCGCTGGCGCGGATTTGCAATTAGGAGTGTTCGGAAGATATTTCTCTCTTTTCAAAGCATCTGCCTGATTTAGGCATGCTCTAAAATTTAAAATTAGTTAACTGCTTAAAAAGCCCGAACGGCACGCACCCTGTGCATCTCAGTCCGATAGGCCCAAGCCTCGCTTCCATCTTCAAAGTCTAGATTTATTACGCGCATAGGGGGGCTTGTTCTACTCAACTCCCAGGAACTCCAATAGACTTTACGTGCAAAACCGCCAATCGCATCTTTTTGCTCATACAATAAGTTTAACTCATAAAGCGATGGTAAATACCAGTCGTCATAACTAACTCCGTCAACTGTTACTGAATATCTGTCACAAATATTTGCCGCATAATTGTAATTTGGGTAAACGCTATTTAATGCTGCCACTATTATGGCAGTATTAGCTTTACCTGCATACAAACTATCGCCAACTGCTCCAAGTGTTATCTCCGGTACATTGTACCATTGTGTTTCTTCACTTTGGTCTATTGTAGCTGCTATTAATCCATGTATTTCTCCGGCTACATAACCGGGGTCACCGGCTTGCGAAACATAAGCAATTACTCCTCCTTGATAAACTCCACCGACAAAATCAGAATTAGAATAACCTGCAGTAATTAGTTCAGATGGATCAATTCCAGCTGAGACCAGATCGGATGCTTTATGTCCTGCATCTATTAATTGCTGCACCGAAAAACCCAAGGCAAGTAACTTACTTGTTGCACCAACCTTAATGATTAAATTATCGATATACGCTTTTGTTGCTGCATCTTGAGCATTTACAGGACTGGCAAGGTTAGTAATGTTTTGAGCGTTTGCATCCATTGTAAAATCACTAATTACAGTGGGTTTATTTGTCAAATCTGCATAATCTTTGTCCCACGAGGTAAATTCCGGGTCGGTTTCAGTGTAGCTGTCCAATTTATTGTTCCAGTTGGTAGTGTCAGTTGCTGTTATACCGCCTGCTACTGATGCACCAAAAACAGGGTCGGTTTCATCGGCTGTGGTGAAATGATTTAAATCTGAAATTTGACTTTCAGCAACTGAAACGCCTGTTGATTTGTCCCAAGCGGTAAAAGTTGGGTCGATTTCGTTATCAAGTTTATTGTTCCAGTTGGTAGTGTCAGTTGCTGTTATACCGCTTGCTACTGATGCACCAAAAACAGGGTCGGTTTCATCGGCTGTAGTGAAATGATTTAAATCTGAAATTTGACTTTCTGTAACTGAAATGCCTGTTGATTTATCCCAAGCGGTAAAAGTTGGGTCGGTTTCTACAGTAAGGTAAGTTTGTAAGTCTGAGATTTGAGACTCGGTAATGACTATGCCAGTCGCTTTATCCCATGAAGCGAATTGAGGGTCTACTTCGGCTGTTAAGTAGGCCTGTAAATCTGAAATTTGACTTTCTGTAACTGAAATGCCGGTTGATTTATCCCAAGCGGTAAAAGTTGGGTCGGTTTCTACAGTAAGGTAAGTTTGTAAGTCGGAGATTTGAGACTCGGTAATGACTATGCCTGTCGCTTTATCCCATGAAGCGAATTGAGGGTCTACTTCGGCTGTTAAGTAGGCCTGTAAATCTGAAATTTGACTTTCTGTAACTGAAATGCCTGTTGATTTATCCCAAGCGGTAAAAGTTGGGTCGGTTTCTACAGTAAGGTAAGTTTGTAAGTCGGAGATTTGAGACTCGGTAATGACTATGCCAGTCGCTTTATCCCATGAAGCGAATTGAGGATCTACTTCGGCTGTTAAGTAGGCCTGTAAATCTGAAATTTGACTTTCTGTAACTGAAATGCCGGTTGATTTGTCCCAAGCGGTAAAAGTTGGGTCGGTTTCGGTTATTCCGCCTAAAATTGTCTCAGCCGTTTTTGCATGTAAAGCATACGGTACACTCAATAATTGACTTGTGCCTGTTATTGTGTAGCTTATGCCACCAGTTGGGTCGGTTTCTGTTTTAATGAAATAGGGTCCGTTTGCCCAATCAATGGAAGTAAAATCATCGTTAGTTGTTCCTGCTCCAATTTCTAAACTTACCAAACCATTTGCATTGGTGGTTGGTTCTTGAGTTTCTATATAAACAGCAGTTCCATTTGCTGATCCCTGCAAAATACTTATTTGCATACCAATTTGTGTGTTTATAACTAAAGCATCGCTGCTATTGCGGATTACCGCCTGATAGCTCATTTTTTCCGGTGATTGAGCGAAACCACTTACCGATAATAGTACGGCAATTATTATAGAGTATATTTTACTCATAATTATCTAGTTTTTAATAATTTTAAACGTTTTTACTTCTTTGTTTCCTTCGGTTACTTTTACAAAATACGTTGCCGGCACAAAATTGCTCATAACAATGCTGGTTTGCTTGCCTGTAATTTTTTGGTTTTGCAAAAGTCTACCATTTGTATCATACAGTTGGTACAATAAATTTGAAACGTCAAAGTCTTTCACTTCCAATGTAAGATAATCGGTTGTTGGATTAGGGTAAGCAGTAACTGAAAAATTTATACCTTTTGCTTCTTCAATACCAGTTAGTACCGAAATTTCGAATGGTTGTTGCACTCCCTCAGCTACTGAACCATTTGTTCCGGTGTGAGTTTGGTACGCAACCTGGCCGATGGAATAGCTTATTGAGCCTCCGCTGCCCGAAGCGTTGCCGCCTGTAGGGTTAATACTTTCTTGCGCCTGTAATGCTGTCAGCCCAAGTCCTAACAAGAGTACGGCACTTAATTTTAATCGTTTGTATCGCATTTTTGACCTTTTTCTATGGGTTAGTATTTATTTTTAATTGTTTTATATTCAGTTAGTCTGTGTCGTTTCGATTTTTCAAACTGACCGCTAACGGCAGTCTGTCTAATAACTATTTTTAACGGTCTGACGTTTCAATATTTGGTTCAAATCACAAACTACAGTCTGAATAAATTCCTCTTAAAAAAGGTTTTTAGACAGTCTGACGGTCACGTGTATGAAACGTTTGGCATTTCGAAGCACTTTCCTGTCAAACCGCTACAATGTTTATTAAATGTAACACACTTGAAATTAGCACTATCCGCCAAATGTTTTATACACGATGTTAGCGTTTCGTTGTTCATTTTTCCAGTCAATTTATCTTTCATTTTTGCTGCTTACTCTGTCCGTGCGTTGGCAAGACATACTCTTTTGCAATTTTTGGTCGAGCATTGGCTCGTGCGAATTGCAAATGTGTATGGCTTTCGGGCTGGCTTTAGCTTTCATCACCATTTATTGTTTCCATTATTTCTTTAAAACTATTTAGTCCAGCTTCTATATTTTCAATGATTTCGTTTGCCAAAACATCTGGGTCGGGTAAATTGTCTAAATCGGTTAAACTTTTATCCTTAATCCAAAATATGTCAAGATTCGTTGTATCTCGCTCAATGATTTCGGCATAGGTGAATTTTCTCCAACGTCCTTCGGGATTTGTTTCGCTGTAAGTTTCCGTTCTTTTGTTTCTGTTTTCGGGATTGTAGAGTTTTACAAAATCTTGCAAATGCTCCGAAGTCATTGGGTTTTTCTTGAGTGTATGGCTTATGTTACTGCGATAGTCATAAATCCAAACATCTTTTGTCCAAGGGTCTTTTGAAGCTGGTTTATTGTCGAAAAACAACACATTTGCTTTTACGCCTTGTGCATAAAAAATTCCTGTTGGAAGACGTAAAATTGTATGAAGTTCGGTTGTTTTCATCAATTCTTTCCGAACGGTTTCGCCTGCACCACCTTCAAATAAAACATTGTCGGGAAGTACAACGGCTGCTTCGCCTGTGAGTTTCAAAAGCGTTTTTATGTGTTGTAAAAAGTTCAGTTGCTTGTTGGCTGTGGTAGCCACAAAATCCTGACGATTGATAATGTAATCCTGCTTTTCTTGTTTGCCTTCTTCGTTGGTAATGGTCATACTGCTTTTTTTACCAAAAGGCGGATTTGCCAATACATAATCGTAGCGGATTCCATTGTCCGAAACCAAAGCATCTGCCGAAGAAACCAATGTTTCGCCATCAATTTCGCCAATGTTGTGCAAAAACATATTCATTAATGCCATACGGCGAGTATTGGCAACAATTTCGTTTCCGTGAAAAGTTTTGTTTTTCAAAAACTCCTTTTCTTCCTGGTCTAAATTCTGACTTTTAATAAAATCGTAAGCCGCCAAAAAGAAACCGCCCGTACCGCAAGCAGGGTCGATAAGGGTTTTCATGGGTTTCGGGCGAACACAGGCAACCATTGTTTTAATTAAGGAACGGGGTGTAAAATATTGCCCTGCACCACTTTTGGTATCTTCGGCATTTTTCTCTAAAAGTCCTTCGTAAATTTTGCCTTTTACATCGGTTCCCATTAAACTCCATTGCTCTTTATCAATCATATCAATGATTTTTAAGAGTTTGGACGGGTCTTGTATTTTGTTCTGACTTTTTATAAAAATTTGCCCCAAAGTTCCTTTTTCGCTTCCCAAACTGCGAAGCATTTGATTGTAGAAAGTTTCTAATTCCAAACCTCGCTTTTGCGACAAAGTTTGCCAGTCGCAAGTTTCGGCATTGGCTTCTTCTTCGCCTTGGGCGTTTTTAAGTTTCGGGAATTTTAGACCTTTATTGTATGGCGGTTTGTTGAGTTCGTCAGCCATTTTAAGGAAAAGCAAATAGGTGATTTGCTCTAAATAATCACCATAACCCACGCCATCGTCTCTAAGAACGTTAGCGAAATTCCACACTTTTGATATTATTGCACTTTCTGACATTTACTTTCCTTTTAATAGTTTTTTAACTTCTTTATCAAAATCGCTTACGAACAATTTATCTTGAATTGGCTTGTATTTTTCATACTCTGTCTCTGCAAATTCTTTTGCAATTGCAGCGCTTACTTTACCCGAGTTTTGTAAAATATCTTTTTGATTGAATTGTAAAAACGCATTCAGTTTTTCTGCCCAATCTTTCATTGTCATTACATTTCCTTGTTCGGCTTGGTCTTCGGCATAATCCAGATACATGGAAACAATGCGGTTGAGTGGTTTTAACTCTTCTTCGGTAAGGTAATTTTTAGCAATTACTACATCCGATTTTCGAATTTTGCCGTCGGGTGAGTTTTTCCAAGAGGTTAAACCCATTTTTTCTTTTTCGTGGTTGGCTCTCGAAACAATTATTTCGGCTGCTGTTTGCTGTGTAATTGCCCAATGCAGTTTGTTTTGAACAGTTGCAAAAAATTCTTTGGTAATTTCAGAATCGTAATCATAGTCAATACTGCACTCGGCATAAATATCGGTAATTTGCTGATAAAACCTGCGTTCGGAACTGCGGATGTCCCTGATTTTTTCGAGCTGCTCTTTAAAATAGTCCTGACCAAAAATGGGTTGTGGATTTTTCAGGCGTTCCACATCCATGGTATAGCCTTTTATGATAAATTCTTTTAAAACAGCTGTTGCCCAAATCCTGAATTGTGTCGCTTGTTTACTGTTTACCCGATAGCCAACGGCTATAATGGCATCGAGATTATAAAATTTTGTTTTATAGTTTTTACCATCAGAGGCAGTTGCCGAGAATTCCTCGGTAACTGAATTTGGGTCTAATTCTCCTTCTGCAAAAATGTTTTTAAAGTGCAATGATACATTATCGGTGCTACACCCAAACAATTGTGCTATTCCTTTTTGCGGCAACCATATCGTCTCGTTTTGCAACAAAACATCTACTTTAATTGCTCCGCTATCGGTTTTATAAAGTAAAAATTCACGGTTGGGTTGGTATTTCGACAAATCCATATTATTTCTTGCTTTTCTTTTTAGTAGTTGCTTTTTTCTGTTCTTGTTCTTTTGCTAATTTCTCGGCTTTTATTTTTTCATTTCGACTTCGCTCAATACGAGTGAGCAGTCCACTTGCAGGCTCGTAGTCGGCTTCCTTTTTGCATTGTTCAATTTCGGCTTCGCTCAACAGTTTGCCTTCAAATGCTTTTTTGAGAATGCTTTGGCGAAGGGCTTCTGCTTTTATGAGGCTTTCGCTGATACTTTGCTCCACTTTGTCGCAAACGGATAAACGGCTTTCTATTTCTTGGACGATTTGGGTTTGTTCGGCAATTGGTGGAAATGGAATAATTGTATTTTTAATAATTGACAAGTTTAAATTTGGTTGTACTCCTCCACTTGATAACAACCTAATTTCTTCATAATTCATAATAAAAAACCATTTCACAAAAACCTTTGATTTACTATATTCATTAAGCATTGATATAGTTGCAATTGCTTGATTAGTTGCAGCATCAATTTTTAATTCTGAGCACTTTCCCCTTGTTTTTCCCTCTCCATACATTGCAACCAACAATGAACCCTCTGATATTATTTTACAGTTTGTTTCTTTTAATGCAGTTTCTGTAATATATTCATCTGCCTTATTTACAAATAATTCATTCAATGCACCGCTTGTTATCCAAGGAATTGTTCCATTATCCCAATATTTTGAATTACCTCTCTTGGGTGTAGAACCTGTATTTACTAAAGCCACCTCACCCAATTTCACCCATTTCCACCCTTTCGGCAAGTTGTCTGAATTGGGATTTTTAGGATTATTTGATTTTAGGATTTCTTCTTCAATAATCCTATCATCCTTTAATCCTACTTTTCCTAATTCTGACAATTTCCCCTCAAAAGCTTTTTTCAAAACCGCTTGTCGGTATATTTTTAATTGCGCCTGTGCGGTTTTAAAATTGGCTATGCCGTTGTCTAAATCGGAAAACAGGGCTTCGATTTTGGAAACTATCGCTCGTTGAATGGGAAGGGGGGCGAGAGGTACAGATAGTTTTTTTAAAATTGTTTGACTAATATTTGGCTGAGCACCACCAGTGCCTTGTGATATTAATTTTTGTTTCCTATTTAAAAGAAAGTTGTATAAGTATTTAGATGCAATCGCCTGACTTTTATAAATTCCACAAATTGCTTGGTTTGTGGTTGCTTCAACACCTAAAAATGCAAGTTTGCCAATTGTTGCACCGTACAATGCAATCAATAAAGTGCCTTCGGGAAAAATTTTAGCACTTGATTTTTTTACTGCTTCTTCCGAAATATGCTCTTCTGTATCGTAAATTATACCTTTATCTAATTCACCAGATTTAACCCAAGGAATTTCACCTTGATAAAATTCAAGATTATTTCTTGAAGGTGTACCTCCCGAAGTAGTAAAACAAACCTCACCCAATTCAACTTCTTCCCAATCTTCTCTCATACTGCTGCTCATTTGTCTGAATTATGATTTTTAGGATTCTTTGATTTTAGGATTTCTCTTTCTGCGCAAGAGTTAATCCTATCATCCTTTAATCTATTTAATCCTAATTCTGACTTATTTTCAGGATGATTCACATTGTACACTCTTTTAAACTGTAAACTTTTTGAGCCAAAGTTGATGAGTAATCCAATAGGCAAATTATAAGCCTGACAGTAATTCATCGCCTGAGCTAAATGAACATCCTCAAGGTTAATCAGTGCTTTTAGTTCAACCATTATCTCCTCTTCAACAAAAAAATCTACTCTTCGCGTTCCTATATGTTCGCCCTCGTAAAAAATTTCCATCTCCATTTCTCTTTGAAAGGATAGATTTTGTTTTGCCATCTCAATAGCCAATGCCCGTTGGTAAATAACTTCCTGAAATCCATTTCCAAGTGTTGAATGTACCTTCATTGCACATCCTATTATTTTATGTGTTAATTCTTCGTGTTTCATTTAAATAATCCTATCATCCTTTAATCAAATTCATCCTAATTCTGACATTTTACGCCGCCAACACCTCATTCAATTCCTCAATAATCTGTGTCATCTCGGCACCAAAGAGTTGGTACATTTTTCCTCGTCCGCCTTTTTCGTCAAATGGGGTATAATCGAGGTCTTCAATTTCAATGTGGTACGAGTTTACAACGTGATTTTTTAATTCTCGCAACCAGTCCATTTGCTCGGTAGTAAAACGGTTGTGTTTACCTGCATTTTGTTTGAAAATCCAGTTTTTGAAATTTTCATCAATGGTGGTGTCAAAAGCTTTCAATTCGGTATCAATACCACAAGCCCTGCGGATTAAGGAAATTAAAGCGGTGAGTTCATCAATGGGTTGTTTGCTTTTCACCGCTTCCAATTGGCTGTATGCGTCCCAAACATAATCGGGTGCAAGCATTGGTTTGTCCAATTTCAGTTTATCAAACACCTCTTTAATCATTTTAAAGGTAATGTTACGGCGGTTGTAAGGTTGTTTGTAAAATATGGTAAGGGCTTTTATTTCGTCCTGATTGGCTTCGAGGTATTCGCTAAAATCTTTTACAATTTCTTTGGCTTTATCTACCGAAGTGGTATCCCATTCCGATTTTGTTACCTTGTCGATATTGTGGCTATCTATAATTTGGTCGTGTTCAATCCGCACTTTTTCAATGTAATCGTTCAGCTTTCCGTTAAAAGTGGAAGCAGCTGTATCAATCAATTCTTTTTGAGCCTGTTTCCGTGCTTGTTCTTCTTTTTCAGGCGTACGTTCCTGAATTGGAATTGCTTCAATAATTGGTAAGGCTTTTTCTTCAATTTCATCTTTATCAAAAGCCGATAGCAATTCCTTTGAGATTTGTTTTAGGTTTTTACCTTTTGAATGCTCCAATAATTTGTCTTTTTCCTTGTCGGTTATTTCCTTTTCTAATCGGATAAGTCGGTTAGCCAACGAAAGAAACAAATCCTCTTCGGCAACGCCCATTGTAACCGCACCCAGTAAGTCTTTCAAACCAACGCTTGGTTTTCGTTCCAAAGGTCGGCTGTCGGTTTTTTTCGATTTTGTTACACCCACCGCATCCACAATAATAAAATGGGTTTTGGCTTTTGCTGTTTTAGAAACCAACTGCAAACTGTCTTTGTTAATCGTTCGTGTTCCCCTGCCTTTCATTTGTTCAAAGTAGTTTACGCTTTTCACATCACGCATAAACAACAACACTTCCAAAGGTTTTACATCGGTTCCCGTTGCAATCATATCCACCGTAACGGCAATGCGTGGGTAATACGAATTTCGGAAACGGTTCAATACCGATTTTGGGTCTTCTTTTATTTTGTAAGTCAGCTTTTTACAGAAATCGTCGCCTTCGTCAAATTCCTTGCGAATGATTTTAATTATATCATCTGCGTGGCTGTCGGTTTTGGCAAACACCAATGTTTTAGGCACTTCATATTCTCCGTTTTCGTCTTTTCGGTTCGGGAATATTTCAGTTTCCAACGCCTTTTTATATTGTCGGATAATATTGCGTATTTGGCTCGGATTCACCACCTTTTTATCCAAATCGTTTTTCAGGTATTCGGTGTCTTCATCTTCTTGTTGCCAACGGGTTTTTCGGGTGAGTTTATCACGCCTATCCACAAACCAACCTGCTTTTATTACACTTCCTTTTTGCGATATTTCCGTTTCAATGTTGTACACATCGTAAGGAACATTTACGCCATCAATCACCGATTCTTCGTAAGTGTATTCGCTCACTACATTTTCTTCAAAAAAACCAAAAGTCCGTTTGTCGGGCGTGGCAGTTAAACCAATCAGAAAAGCATCGAAATAGTCCAACACTTGTTTCCAAAGATTGTAAATAGAGCGGTGGCATTCGTCAATTATTATAAAATCGAATTGCTCAATGGGTACTTTTGCAGCATATTCAACAGGCATCGCCTGTTTTTTATTTCGCTGTTGTTCCATCCAAGTCGATTCATTTGGGTTGGTGTCTTCGGCATTTTCGTCTAATTCTTCGCCTTTCAATATGGCGTACATTCGCTGAATGGTAGAAATGCAAATCTGACTATCGGTTGCAATGTAGCTTGAAGTAAGCCGTTGAACATTATAAAATTCAGTGAATTTTCGGTTACTGTCGTTGGGTTGAAAAGCCATAAATTCCTGTTCGGCTTGTTCGCCCAAATTTTTAGTGTCCACCAAAAATAAAATTCGTTTGGCTTTGGCGTGTTCCAATAAACGATATGCAAAAGTAGCTGCGGTAAAAGTTTTACCAGCTCCCGTTGCCATTTGTATTAAGGCTTTTGGCTTGTTCTTTTTAAAAGATTGCTCCAAGTTTTTGATAGCCTTAATTTGAGCAGGGCGTAGCCCTGTTTCATTTAATTGGGGAATATCTAATAATCTGCTTCTTAAACTTTTGTCTTTTTGTAACCAATCGGCAAGCGTTTCGGGTCTGTAAAACCAAAAAATGTTTCTTCCCCTTGGTTTTGGGTCTCTTGTATCTCTAAAACGTGTAATTGTTCCAGTGCTTTCAAAAACGAAAGGCAAAGGGTCGTTGTTCAGGTATTTAAGTTTTGCTTTTGCGTATTCTGATGCTTGGTCTTCGGCTACAGTTAATTTATGACCTTCATCCTCTTTTTTGGCTTCGATAATTCCAACAGGGTTTTTGTCTACGAAAAGTACATAATCTGCAAATTTTGTTTCCACCTGATATTCTCTTAACGCTATACCTCTGCCAGCTCCTAAGTCAACTTCATTTTTTGATTGAACAATCCAACCAGCTTCAATCAACATTTGGTCGATTTTATCTCTGGCTATTTGTTCAGGATTTTGATTTTTATCTTTAGTCATATCATTATCATTCAGTCGAGCGTTGGCAAGAAATGGCTCTTTTGGTTTTTTCAGCGTTTGCTCGTGTGTCGGCAAAAACCAAATGTGCTCCCGATAGCAATCGGGATGCGGTGGCTATTTCCTTATTTTCTTTTTTCTTAATGCAGCAAAAATACCATATTATTCTGACGGTTGTTTTATCTTTTTACAATGAATGCTAACTTGGATACAACGACACCTTTGGTGCTGTTATTTTTGCAAGTATAGTGGAAAAAAGGTTGTTATGCACTCTGCTCCTGCGAGGCCTTCCAAAAACAGAAGCCCGGCAACGCCGAGCCCCTGCAAATGTTAACCAGTATCCCCCAAAACTAATTCTTTAATTATCTACAATAATCCGTGCTGCCTGGTAACCGTTAAAGAAACCAGGATCGCGGCGTTTAAATATACTCATTACTTTATCCAATTTATTTTCCAGTATGTCGTTGGCCTCATTTAAAAGCAACTCCAAATCTTTGGTGGCTTGCACCGATGCTACACGGTAAATACGTGGCTGTCCGTTGATGGTTAAAAAACCATCGAAGTCGGTTTTTAAACCATCCACTTGTTCTACTGTAACGCCATACTCAGCCGATAATATTTCGATGTTAGCTTCCGCAGCCGTTACAATGGCTTTTATTGCCGGAATAAAATCAGCATTACGCATCCGGTTTAAGTCGGAGTAAGTGGCTGCCATTTTTCGCTCGAGTTTTGTATTGCCCGTTACCAGTGCAAATGCCTCAATGGTATCGTTCAAAATATCGGCTTTTTGAGCAATTACACCTTTTACCTGCGTTTTGTTTTTGCCCAAAAATACCTGCGCTTCCTGCTGGGCATACTGCGCTTCGTCAATTTGAATCACAACATCGGAAAACTGGTTTTTAAACTCGGCCACCTTCGAGATTGACGACCAAACAGCTGAATTACTGTCGAGGAAAGAGACTACAGTGTCGTACATCTCCTTTTTGTTAATTTGTTTTTTGTTCATTGTTCGTGAATTTAGGATTGAGACTGCTAGTTAACACTTTATGAATAAATAAACAAATTTATGTTTCATAATTTATGAACCTCATTTCATAACAAAAACCTGTTCTGCACAACTTAAAGCAGTCGTTGCATAACATAAACTACTCATTGCACGATATGAAGTAGTCGTTGCACAACATGAACTACTCGTTGCACAACTTAAAGTGGACATTGTACGACTTGAAGTGGACATTGCACGACTTGACCTACTCGTTGTACGATTTAAAGCAGGCTCTGCACCACTTGAAGCACTTATTGTTTGAGTTGCAGCACGCATTGTTTGAGAGAAAGCGTTTATTGTTTAACAACGCATAGTCCTTGTTTAAGGCGAGTGCTTATTGTTTTACAGCACACAGGCATTGTTTATGGTCGAGTACTTATCACCACGGGCCTACCTCTAATTTCACTTAAAAATAGCAGTCAACTAAAAATAGTTCATGTCTTATTAAACCATTTGTCAACTAAAACATCTAAGCCTTTTAAATATCAAATAAATAACAATCAAATGAACAGAATCGTATTTGTAGTATTGGTGCTTGTAATGGCATTGGCAAGCAGTTGTAACCAGAGTAGTAAAAGCAACTCGCAACAAGGTTTTGGCCCCGGCAATTTTGATCCGGAACAAATGGCTGATCGACAAATTGAAGAAATGAAAGAAACCATTGATTTAAGTGGTACGCAGGAAAAACAAATGCGCGAACTGATAATGGAAAACTTTGAGAATATGAGTAAAATGCGTGAGGAAATGCAAAACAGCGGAGGCGGATTTGAAGGAATGCGCGAGCAAATGCAGAAAGTACGCGAAGAGCAAGACCAAAAAGTAAAGGCTATTTTATCGGAAGAGCAGTGGGAAAAATATCAAACCTACCAGGAAGAAAGAAGAGCCAGAAGAGGACAAGGCGGCCCCGGTGGAATGGGCAGACCTCAGTAAGAAAGTGGTCAGTTGCGGTAACCAGTGGTCAGTCGCAGTGATCAGTTAACAAAAAGATCCGATCTGTTTTAAACAGATCGGATCTTTTGTTATTCGCTTATTGCCACTCACTATCTGCAGCTAATCCAATACTGAGACTGAATACTGAGACTGAACTTAAATCCCTAGCAACAACTCAGCGGCATCTTTACCTCCGGTAAACATACGTTCCGGGTTTTCAATCATCTCTTTTACTTTCACCAAAAATCCAACCGAATCTTTTCCATCAATAATTCGGTGATCGTACGACAAGGCCACAAACATCATCGGACGAATAACCACCTGTCCGTCAACAGCCACAGGACGCTCAACAATGTTGTGCATGCCTAAAATAGCCGACTGCGGAGGATTAATAATTGGCGTTGAAAGTAAAGAACCAAACACGCCACCATTGGTAATGGTAAACGTTCCGCCGGTTAACTCTTCAACCGATATTTTTTTAGTTCTGGCTTTTTCCGCCAGTTCTTTTATTTCCAACTCAATTTCAGGAATCGATTTTACTTCGGCATTTCGCACAATTGGCACCATTAATCCTTTTGGTGTTGAAACAGCAATTCCAACATCAACAAACTGCGGCATTACAATTTCATCGCCGTCAATCTGAGCATTTACCATGGGGTGCGCCTCGGCAGCAAGCGCCACAGCTTTTGTAAAAAACGACATAAATCCCAACTTGAAACCGTGTTTATCCACAAATTTCTGCTGGTTTTGTTTGCGCAGATTCATCACAAAGCTCATGTCAATTTCGTTAAAGGTGGTCAACATGGCCGTTTCGTTCTTTACCGAAACCAAACGTGCACTCAACTTTCTACGCAAACTCGACATACGCTCGCGGTCGGCCTCGCGGCTTGCTTCTTTTTGCACGGCAAACGAAGCGGCTGCCTGTGGTGTGTTTACCACTGCTTCCACCTCTTTTTTGCCCAAACGTTTTAAGCCCGCAATAACATCATCTATCGAAAGACCGTGTTCTTTCATTATTTCTTTGGCCACCGAAGTAACCTTTACTTTATCAAATTCAGCTGACTCGATACTCGATGCCGGATTCTCGATACTGGATTTCGACTGTGACTGTGACTGTGACTGAGACTGAGACTGAGACTGAGACTGAGACTGAGACTGAGACTGAGACTGAGACTGAGACTGAGACTGAGACTGAGACTGCTCACTTTCTCCTTCCAACTTCTTACTTCCGGCTTCCGGCTGTACACTGGTATCAATGGTACAAACTACCTCGCCAACAGGCACTGCTTCACCTTCTTCAGCTTTAATCGAAATTTTCCCACCTTCGCTGGCAACAATGGTAAGCGTAGCCTTATCTGATTCTACTTCCGCTATTTCCTGATTTTTGGAAACAACAGCACCATCTTCAACAAGCCAGCTGCCTATTTCTACTTCAGTTATTGATTCTCCCGGACTGGGAACTTTGATTTCAAGTATCATGACGTTTTTATTTCTTTGAATGCCTTTGATTTGTGAATATACAGGAATTCTTCAATTTATTGTTATTAAGCAGGAAGTCAGAAATCGGAAGACCGAAGTTTCATCATTTCCAAACTTTCTATTTACATTAATTATACTGCCAGCTCTTTTTGTTTAAAAGCAGTGTGGAGTATTAAATCCAGACTTTGTTTGTGTTTCTCCATTAATCCGGCTGCCGGGCTTGCGCTTTCAGGCCGCGAAACCACTTTAAATCCAAGGCATCCCAATTTACGGTGAATAAATGGCCATGCCCCCATATTTTCAGGTTCGTCCTGCGCCCAGATCAACTCGCTTGATTTGTTGTATTTTTTCAGAATCTCGTTGATTTGTTTGTTTGGAATCGGAAAAATCTGTTCCATTCGAACAACAGCAACATTTGTAATTCCGTTTTCAACCTTGTATTTTTCAAGATCGTAATACAGTCTGCCCGATGTAAAAATCACTTTTTTAACGGCACTGGCTTTTGCTGTTTTATCATCAATAATTTCCTTAAAACCACCGCTTGCCAAATCTTCCACTTTTGATTGTACCTGCGGATGACGCAACAAACTTTTCGGCGTAAAAATAACCAATGGCAAACGCATATTCATTTTTACCTGACGCCTTAGTAAATGGAACATATTGGCCGGTGTTGTCGGTATGGCCACCTGAATGTTATTGTTGGCAGCCAGTTCAAGAAAACGTTCGATACGTGCACTTGAATGCTCCGGCCCCTGCCCTTCGTATCCGTGCGGCAAATACAGTACCAGCCCGTTCATCAATCCCCACTTTTCGAAAGCGGAAGTGATGTACTGATCGATAACTACCTGCGCCACATTATGGAAATCGCCAAACTGTGCTTCCCATATGGTTAAACCATTGGGCTGAGCCATTGAATATCCGTATTCAAACCCAAGCACAGCGTACTCCGATAACAAGGAATTATATACTTTAAATCGTGCCTGATCTTCTGAAATATGTTTTAGCGGGAAATACTTCATTTCGGTTCCTTCAACGGTAAAAGCGGCATGGCGGTGAGCAAATGTTCCGCGTTCGCTGTCCTGTCCGCTTAATCGCACCGGGTGACCTTCGGCAACCAAGGTACCATAAGCCAGCAACTCGGCCATTGCCCAATCCAAACGATCGTCATGAATCATCATTTTCCGGTCGGAAATAATACGATTCACTTTCTTAAAGAAAGGCAATTCCGGCGGCAGCGTATTGATTTTTTCAGCTATCGAACGAACCGTTTCTTCGCCTACCCCGGTTTCGGGCGACTCATTAAAACTGGCTTTGTTCGGCATATCAAAATCTTTGTACTCGTTCAACAGGAACTTACGAATCTGCAGCTTATCAATTTTTTCCGACTCGGTGTATTTTCCTTCCAGAAACTGGTCGAACTTTTTTACTTCCTGCCTCGATTCTTCGAGTGTCATAATTCCAAGCACGTTCAATTTATCGGCATAAATGTCGCGCGGGTTTTTATGTTTTGCAATTGCTTTGTAAAGCATGGGTTGAGTAAAACGAGGTTCGTCGCCTTCGTTGTGCCCGTATTTGCGGTAACACAAAATATCGATAAACACATCCGAATGAAATTTCTGACGGAATTCCATGGCCAGTTTTACGGTCCAAATCAATGCTTCCACATCGTCGCCATTTACATGGAAAACGGGTGACCGCGTAACTTTTGCCACGTCGGTACAATAGGTACTCGACCGTGCTTCGGTATACGGAGTGGTAAATCCAACCTGGTTGTTTATTACCAGATGAATGGTACCTCCTGTTTTGTAGCCAGGCAACTGCGACATTTGAGTGGTTTCGTAAACTACTCCCTGTGTAGCAATGGCAGCATCGCCATGAATAACAATGGCAGCGGCTTTATCGTAATTACGTTCGTATTGCGATTCAATTTGCGAACGTACCATCCCTTCAACAATTGGAGCAACTGTCTCCAAATGCGATGGATTTGGCAACAACTTTAGCTTTACCTTTTTATTAAAGTCGGTTACCACTTCGTTTTCGTAGCCCAGGTGGTACTTCACATCACCCTGTGTAATATCGTCTTCGTATTCTTTCCCGTAAAATTCTTTAAAAATATTCTGATACGGTTTTTCCAGAATGTTGGCCAAAATATTCAGGCGACCGCGGTGTGCCATTCCCATAATAAACTCTTCCATACCCAGTTCGGCACCTTTTTCAATTACCGCATCTAAAGCAGGAATTATGGCTTCGGCTCCTTCAAGCGAGAAACGTTTTTGCCCAACAAATTTTTTATGAATAAAGTTTTCGAATCCTACCGCAAGCTTTAAATGATAAAAGAAATGTTTCCGCTTTTCGTCGGAGTACGTTTCAGAGTTCTGGGTGCTTTCCATTCGTTGGCGCAGCCACTGTACCACTTCAGGATGACGCATATAAACATATTCAACACCCACCGAACGGCAATAAGTAGCTTCTAAATGTGCTACTATATCTTTTAATTTTGCCGGGCCAATTCCGATTTCGTTACCGGCCTGAAAAGTGGTTTCCAAATCTTTTTGTTCCAAACCAAAATTTACGATATCGAGTGTTGGCGAGTAGGTTCGCCGGGCTCGCACCGGATTGGTTTTTGTAAATAAATGACCACGTTGACGATATCCGTGTATCAAATTCAGAATTGCAAACTCTTTGTCAATATTGTCTAACTTTACAGGAGATGCCTTTTCCGGATAATGTTTTTGTGCTAACTCAAATCCGGCAAAGAATTGCTGCCAGCTTTTGTCCACCGATTCCGGATTCTCTAAATAAGATTGGTAAAGGTCTTCTATCGCCTCAAGTTCCTGGTTTCCCACAGACGAAAATTTATCCATCGTTGATTTTTAATTAACTTTTAAATAATACTCAAGAAACAACATTTGCTTTTTATTGTTTACCTGAAACCTTGATTTTTTCAACATAAAGTTAGGGTTTCATTTACATTTTTTAGCATCTGTTTCGATTTTGATTTTGAGAAACATCAGGAAAACCTATTTTTGCAAAAAAATTACGACAATGATTCAAAGAATTCAGACCATATTTATTCTGGTAGCCGGCCTACTTACAGGTTCGTTATACGTACAAAAATTTGCCGACATTATTGTGAACGACGAACTGCATATTTTTAATGCTTTCGGAATTTTAAAGGACCAGGCGCTTATCATAAACGGACTCCCGATTACCATTTTTATCGGATTGATAACCGTGTTGCATTTTGTAGCCATCTTTTTATATAAAAAGCGTATTCTTCAGATGCGTGTTTTGGGTTTTACAATGATCTTGCTTCTGGGTTTATTTGGTATGTTCTTTTATTTCACTTATGCCAGTTTTGAAGAAGTAAAAGTGGCTTTTAAAGTTGCCGTGGCACTGCCTGTTGTTTGTGTAATACTCGACTGGCTGGCCATTCGTGCAATTGGGAAAGATGAAGCTTTGGTAAGAAGCCTCGACCGGATACGCTAGTCAATTTCGTGCTTCATTTTAGTGACTGGTTACTGATTCTCTGGTTTAAAGATGCTGAACTAAATTCAGCGTGACGGTCAACACTTTGAGATTAATAGTAGAAGTACTTTTATCAATAACTTAAAAATCGATTGTATGCAAGCCATGTTATTTGCCGCCGGATTGGGAACTCGTTTACAAAACGAAACTGCCAGCAAGCCCAAAGCCCTGGTTCAGATAGGTGGTAAAACATTGCTCGAACGTGCAATCGACAAATTAAAAGCTGAAGGTGTTCAGAAAATTGTGGTCAATGTGCATCATTTTGCAGGATTGATTATCGATTTTATTGAAAGTAAAGACTGGGGAATTCCTGTTCTTATATCAAACGAATCGGAAAAACTACTTGAAACCGGTGGCGGATTAAAAAAAGCAGGCTCGTTTTTTTCCGATGACTCTCCCATTTTAATTTATAACGTTGATATTTTAAGCAACATTGATTTAAATGATTTAAAACGTACTCATTTGAATTCGGGAGCGCTGGCAACCTTGGTTGTCCGGAAGCGTGAAACCCAGCGGTATTTCAAATTCGACGAAGAGAAAAATCTGGTAGGTTGGCTGAATAAAAAAACGGGCGAAACGATAATTGCAAAACCCGATACATTTGAAACGGCCACAGAAATAGCTTTTAGCGGCATTCATATCGTTCAACCCGAATTGTTAAAATTGATGCCGGATGAAGATCGTTTTTCGATTGTGAAGGTTTATTTGGAATTGGCAAAAACACGTAATATAAAAGCGTATTTCGATACTTCTGATTCGTGGATTGATGTGGGAAAACCGGAACAGCTGGCAGAAGCACGTGCGCGGTTTAAATAACACGGTCATTTCGAGAATTCACTGAAATTTTGATTGGGTATGATAAGACAATGACAGAGATGCTGAAACAAGTTCAGCATGACGTTTCAAACAGTTTTCAGACGAAGTTTAGAGCGTCACCTTGAACTTGTTTCAAGGCCTGGAATCAAATTTATCATGAGAAGAAGGAACAATTGAGAAACCTGTGGCTCTCCTACTCCACTTTTACAATTCTCTCTCCAACATTAGAGGGATAGAAATGAGATAAAAATTAAGGTTTTAGTATTTTATAATTCCGGTATTCAAACAAACGCAAACCAAAAAGTTTCTCAATTTTATACAAAAACCAGTATTTCAAATTCATATTTACTTTTTTGAGATCAACCTCTACCTTCCAGTTTAAACGCTCAATACGCTTTTTCATTACTGCAGGGTGCGTTCCTTCAAATTTTGCAAGGGCATCGTATTCGGTACCGTAATCAAATTCCTGCTGCGAAGCAATTTTACCGGCTTCTTCCTCCGATATTCCTTTGTAATATGCCTTTACCGAATTAATTTTTTCCTGCATGTATTTTGGCGGGCGCACCCAACCATAGTGGTAAATTTCGACATCAACTGGAAGCACATCTAATTTCTCGTTGTTCTTTCTAAATCCCTGCGCATCTTTGTAGGAGCGTATGTTTTTGTCGTTCCTGATAACTCGGATTTCTTTTCGGTACCAATGTCTGCAATCGCCCACATAATCGTAGGTCCCAAAAAAGTGTTTGTAATTAAACAGAAGCCCTTCCACTTCCTTTTTAGCCAAGTTGTTTTGCATCGCAGCTTTTATTTCGGGCAAATATTTTTCGTGCACCACTTCGTCGCCCTGAATATAAAAACACCAGTCGTAATCAGCAGGAATGGCGTCGAAGGCCTTGTCGGTTTCGGAAGCATAAACAACACCGCCGCTTTTTAGCGAATCATCCCAAACGGTATCGATAATTGTAAGTTTTCCGGGTGCAATATTTTCAATTATTTTTCGGGTGCCGTCCGTAGAATTTCCCACTGCCACCACAAAATGGTCGCAAATGGGAAGTACCGAAGTTATGGCTTCAACAATGGGAAAATCGAATTTTTCGGCATTCTTAATAAAGGTAAATCCACAAACTTTCATCAACTTAAATTGTAAAATTAGTAAACTGCCGATTGTAGCTTCGGTATTTCATAGTCACATTCTATTCTTGAGCCTTTCTTTTTTCGAAATAATAAAACAGAAAAAACTCAATGGCAGAAATCAACATTAAGGTATCGCCAAGCAACTCAAGTCCTTCTTCTGTAGCTGCCTTTGCCAAACGATAGGTTTCCGGTTCGTACAGGAGGCGCCAGAATTTTGAACGGCCAAACAGTCGGCTAAAAACCAGCGTAATTAAAAAGCCGGATATAAACCACGATGAAGCCGGCTGGCTGAAAAATGCCTGCGATGACTGATTTATTTTTTTGAAATCGCGCACAAACAAGTACCCCATTATGGCAAAAACAACAAGCACCGGATAAATCCAGCCGCTAAGCAAAAAGTTGAACTCGCGAATAAAAGCCATCAGAAAAAAAAGAGCTACAAAATTGGAAATTACCCGAATCTCTTTCCACTTTGCACCAATAAACAAATAGGCAATAAACAACACAAACAGAATAATTTCCTGCCCTATTTCGGTAAATGTTATCTCGCCAAAATAACCTTCTTCCATCGGATGTGCCGCATCAAAAAATATTCCTTCGGCTATACCAAACAACAATAAACCGTAACAAAGTATCCGAAGCAGTACAAAAAGTGGTGAATTCAATTTCATAAATAAGAAGCAATGTTAATTGGATAAAAATTGTAAGCCCTACAAAAATATCATCCTACATTTTAAATTTTTACACAAGCTAAATTATAAATTTAAACCAATAATGATTCAACAGAAACTGCAAAAGCGTCGTCTTCGTTGGAAGGTACCAGTTTGTATTTATTTTTTATTTCGTGGGGAGCATTTTCTGTTAAAAACGAATGTGCCGTATAATCAAGCAAATCAAAATCGTTGTAGTCGTTTCCCAACCCCATGGTTTCCGTTTGTTTGATTCCGGTTCGTTTGCAAATTTCGTCTATCCCATTTCCTTTTGAAACTGAATGATGAAAAACCTCGATCCAAATGTAGCCTTTTGTTAGCGGCGAAGAAGCTCGTATCACTCTTATTTCAGGACATAAACTCTCAATTTCAGCTTTTAAATGAGAGAAAAGATCTTCGTTTTCGCGAATAATTACCAGGAATTGACACAATTCTGAATTGGGCAAATCATCAACATTTAATTCCACTGCGTGCGCTTTGTTGTATTCAAAATAGCGCTCAAACTCTTCACAATCCGTATTTCCTCTGAAATAATAATGTTTGTGATTATCGGGCACCGGGTAAAACGCATGAAAGTTAACCTTGCGATGAATAAAATGATTGAGCAGCTTTTGCGCCGAATGTTCTTTTATGTTCTGACTGAAAATATGCTTTTGCTCTTTCCAGTTAAAAACTCCGGCTCCCGATGAAAACACAACATAATCGAAGGGAATATGATTGTTTAAAACCTGTCTCACCTTTTTTAGATTTCGGCCGGTTGCCGCCACCCGGAGAATATTTTTTTCGCCAAGTTTAAACAGAGCCTCCAGATTTTTGGGACTAATAGTACGGTCGTCTTTTAAAAAGGTCCCGTCAAGGTCGGTGGCAACAAGCTTAATATTTTTCATGCTTTCTAATTGTGCTTCAAAAATAGAGAATTTCAATGGTCTTGCGCAACATCTTCTTTCAATTTTAAATACAGGAGTTTAACAGGACAAACACTGTATTCATCGAATTTATTTTAAGTTTGACAGACTGCTAGTTAGATTTGAGTAATATTTTATCTTTGTGCCTTGTTTTAATTCAGACAAAATTACAAAAATGAAAATCGCACTAATTGGTTACGGGAGAATGGGAAAGGAAATTGAAAAGATTGCAGTTTCCCGTGGCCACGAAATTGGACTAAAAATAGACATCACAAACCCGGAAGATTTAAACGTTGAGAACTTGCAGAAATGCGATGTTGCCATTGAATTTACGATTCCGGCTTCGGCTATAAATAATTATTCTGTTTGTTTCGATGCAGGAATTCCGGTGGTTAGCGGAACAACCGGCTGGCTTGATAACAAAGAACAGGTTTATAAAAAATGTGCCGACACGAATGGTACTTTTTTCTACGGAAGTAACTTTTCGGTAGGTGTAAATTTATTTTTCGAGCTCAATAAAAAATTAGCAGAGTTAATGGCTCCGCGTAGCGAATACAACGTGGAAATGACCGAAGTGCACCATACACAAAAGCTGGATGCGCCCAGTGGAACAGCCATAAGTTTGGCCGACGATATTCTGGAACAACTTCCAACAAAAGACGTGTGGGTAAACGACCAAACTCCTGCTTCAAACGAATTAAATATTAAATCGGAACGTGTTGGACAGGTTCCCGGTATTCATACAATTAAATACGAATCGGAAATTGATTTTATTGAAATTACCCACAGTGCAAAAAGCCGCGAAGGTTTTGCTTTTGGAGCTGTTTTGGCTGCCGAATATTGCCAAAACAACAAGGGTATTCTTACCATGAAAGACTTATTAAAAATATAAAACGACATTAAATGATACGTTCAATTTTGGCTAACAAATGGTTTAAATTTATTACTGTTGGAACACTTTACCTGCTTTGGGTAATTTGGATGGGAAGCTATTTATGGCTTCTGGGACTAGCAGTAATCTTTGATATTTACATTACAGAAAAAGTTCACTGGTCATTCTGGAAAAAGAAAAATCCGCCCAATGGAAAACAAACAAAAGTAGTTGAATGGGTTGATGCTATTATTTTTGCTGTAATTGCCGCCTCTTTTATTCGTATGTTTTTTATCGAAGCGTATACCATACCAACCTCATCGATGGAAAAATCAATGTTGGTGGGCGATTATCTGTTTGTTAGTAAAACTGCTTACGGACCAAAAACGCCTAATACTCCCATTTCGTTTCCATTTGTGCACAACACAATGCCGGTAGTTGGCGGCAAATCGTATTCAGAAGCAATACAACGCCCCTATCACCGCATGGCAGGTTTTACAAAAATCAAAAACAACGATGTGGTAGTATTCCATTTCCCTGAAGGCGATACCGTTGCCCTGGGAATTCCTACTCAAAGCTACTATCAACTTATAAATAGTTATGGCAGAAACAGGGTTTGGAGCGACAAACGCAATTTTGGAGATATTATCTCGCGCCCGGTTGACAAACGAGAAAACTACATTAAACGCTGCGTTGGTATACCCGGCGACGAATTAAAACTGGTACAAGGGCAGTTGTTTGTAAATGGCGAAGCACAGGAAAAGTTTGGCGGAATGCAATACGATTACATTGTAAAAACAAACGGAACTTCGATAAATCCGAAAGCTTTGGATAAACTAAACATTGCTGAAGATGATCGTGGAGTTTATTCGAGCCAGCAGTACATTTTCCCTTTAACCGATGAAAATGCGAAAAAACTGGAGGCGTTTGCAAATGTTGTTTCCGTTGAAAAAACACTGGATACTCCGGGTAAAAAAGATCCTGCTATTTTCCCAATGCACGGCAGTTTCGACTGGAATGTGGATAATTTTGGTCCAATTAAAGTTCCGGCTAAAGGAACAACTGTTGAGTTAAACACTACCACACTTCCTTTGTACGAAAGAATAATTGACATATACGAAGCAAACGATTTGGAAGTTAAAGGCGGTGTTATAAAAATTAACGGCGAAGTAGCTACCTCGTACACTTTTAAAATGGATTATTACTGGATGATGGGTGACAACCGTCACAACTCCGCTGACTCGCGTTACTGGGGTTTTGTTCCTGAAGATCACGTGGTAGGAAAAGCCAAGTTTATTTGGTTGTCGCTTGATAAAGACAAAAGTTTCCCGGCAAATATCAGGTTTGGACGATTGTTTACCAAAGTGCGATAAAAAGATGTAGCATTTGAGTAAAAGATGTTAAACTTAAAACATCAATAGTAAAGTACTCTGTACTAAATACTAATCGCTCACAATCAAATAAAAAAATATTCGTTAAAAGGATAGTAGTTAACTGCTATCCTTTTTATATTTACAAAAATTGTAGAGTATGCAGGCAATCGTTGTAATTATTCTGATTTTGGCACTATTACTGGTCATTTTTACACTGCAAAATGCCATGGATATAACCATCAATGTATTTTTTTGGGAGATAAAAGACGCACCGCTTGTTATTGTATTACTTACTTGCCTTTTGCTTGGCTATTTAATTGCGAGCTTCTACTTTTTTCCGAAGTTGTGGAAACTGAAACGCGAATACAAGCAGATGATTAAGTTTAACAGCGAATTAAAAGAGTTGCACGAATTAAACCATAAAAACGATCGAAAACCGATTAACGAGAATGCCGATCCGGAAGGTATTGAACTGGACGACGACGACAACGACGATAGCACTTTTTTTAAAGATTAAATAGCACCGGGTTATTTACTTCACACTTGCACCTAATATATTTTTTTATATCTTCCCACCGGAGTAATAATTTTTGATTGGAATTACTCATAACAAACTAAACTAACTTCAAGCGTCTTCACCTTGGATAATAAACTGATATTAAAAGGAATACAGAAAGACAATCCCAAAGCTTTTGAAAATATCTTTCACCTGCATTACGATTCCTTGGTGAGATTTGCAAATAAGTTTCTTTTGGACACTGAGGCTTCAGAAGACGTTGTTCAGGGTGTATTTATCTATTTATGGGAAAATTCTGATACCATTCAAGTAAAAACAACTCTCAAAGCCTATTTATTTCAGGCGGTAAAAAACAGTAGTCTTAATCAGCTACGTGCATTAAAAATCACAGATAAATATCAATTATTATACCTGAAAGCTCTGTTAGATTCGCCAGAACAAGATTGGATGAATGAGACAGAATTGGTGGAGCAAATTAAACAAGCCCTTTTGAAACTTCCCAATCAAATGTATCACATTTTTCACAAAAAATATTTCGAAGAACATTCGATAAAAGAAATTGCGGAGGAAATGTCGCTCAGCGAAAATACAATTAAAGTTCAACTCTTAAACGGACGGAAGAGAATACGCCAAATACTGGACATAGCAACTTCATTTATTTTTTTATTTTAATTTTTCTCCATAAAAAATAAACCTTTTCGGATTGACATGTGCCTTACATGTGAAGATTAACCAAATTTATGATGAACGAAGACTTGGATTATTCCATCCTATGGAAATATTTTAACGACTCTTTAACTAGCTCCGAGGAAAAAGAGCTAAACGATTGGCTCGAAGCAGACAAACAGCACCTTCACTATTTCAATCGATTAAAAGAAAAAAACCGGCAAAATCCAATCAAGGAAAGTAGTGCTAAAAATTCGGACCTTGCATGGAAAAATATACAATTAACCACCAAACCTCAAAAAAATCATTTTTGGAAAATAGGAATTGCAGCAAGTATTCTTCTACTTGTTGCAGCATATTTTGGCTATAATGCACTTTACGAAAGAGCTAATAAAAAAATTAGTGCCGAGTTCATTCAGATAGATCCGGGTTCAAAAAAAGCAACTCTTGTGCTTAATAGTGGTGAAATACTGGAATTGGAATCGGAAAAAGACACCTTGATAAAAGAAGCGGAAGTAATTATTAAAAACAGTAACAGCGAACTGAATTACAAAGCAAATGAAACTGAAGAAGTTGCTAAGTCGCTTAAAAAAATTAAATACAACACACTCATTGTTCCGCGTGGTGGAGAATATGATCTAATTCTTTCGGATGGTACCGAGGTAAAAATCAATTCAGAATCAACACTTCGATTTCCGGTTGTTTTTGAAAAAGGACAACGAAATGTTGAACTCATTGGAGAAGCCTTTTTCGATGTAAAAACGGATTCCTTACGTCCATTTATTGTTACATCTGCCGAACATGTTGTAAAAGTATACGGTACATCGTTTAACGTAAAATCGTATGAAAACGACAAGTATGTGGCAACAACGCTGGTTCAAGGTAAGGTAACTGTGGCTACAAACAATAAAAATACTGCTGAACAAACATTACTGCCGGGTTATCAGAGTATCTACAAAAAAGAATCAGCAAAATTCGAACAACAAAAAGTCGATATAAAACAGTTTACTGCGTGGAAAGATGGACGCTTTTATTTCAGAGAAATGCCTTTGGCTGAAATTACCGAGGTATTAGGACGCTGGTACAATGTTGAATTTAAATTTAAAAACAAGGATGCCCAAAAACTCACATTTACAGGTAATTTAAAACGTTACGAAAACATACAAACTATATTAAACCAATTGGGAAAGACAAACGAAATAACATTTTATGCCTATGATCAAATAATCTACGTTGACTAGCCGGGATTAAATCCTAAAAAAGTACGGGAAGCGCTACCAACACTTCCCGTGAACACAGTTAAAAAACTATGTTGAATTAACATTTTACAAACTTATGAAAAAAAAGAAGAATCCGGCTCTCCAGTTTGGGGGGCTTAGATGTATTTTATTTATGAAATTTACAGCCATATTTATATTGCTGGGAGTTCTGCAATCAACTGCGAGTATCTACTCGCAATCGGCTAAACTAACCGTAAAAGCAAAAAAAGTAACAATAAACCAACTTCTCAATCAAATAGAAGAACAAAGCGAATTTACTTTTCTTTATCGCTCTGATCTTTTTGAAGATCTGGATCCGGTCACTATCGACGAGACAGAATCTTCAGTTGAAACGATCCTTGACAAGTACATAGTTCCGCAAGGATACAAGTACGAAATCGACGACCAGACTGTTATTCTTAGAAAAAAAACACAGCAAGAACTTGATTCTGATAAAATTGTACCCAGCGAACAAGAGGAAAAAAAAGTAAAAGGTACAATCGTTGATAAAGAGGGCATACCACTTCCGGGAGCAACCATTACTGTTTTTGGAACCACCCGGGGAGTAATTACTGATATTGACGGTACTTTTTCCATTGAAGCTAAATCCGACGACAAATTAGTATTCTCATTTATTGGTATGGAGAGTCAGGAAATTTTAGTGAATGGCCTGACCAATATTAATGTTACGCTATTAGACAAATCAGAGGAACTTGATGATGTAACTGTTGTGGCCTATGCAAAGCAAAAAAAGGAAAGCGTTTTAGCGTCTATCGAAACTGTTCGTCCTGAAGATTTGCGTGTTCCGGCCAGTAACCTTACTACAGCACTGGCAGGTCGTATGTCAGGGGTTATTTCTTACCAACGAAGCGGTGAACCAGGCCAGGATAACGCCCAATTTTTTATCCGCGGTGTAACTACTTTCGGATATGCAAAATCGCCCTTAATTCTGATTGATGGAATTGAATTGACAGCAACTGACTTAGGTCGTCTTCACCCCGACGACATTGCAGCTTTTTCGATTATGAAAGATGCTACTGCAACCGCACTTTATGGGGCTCGTGGTGCAAACGGAGTAATTCTGGTTACAACAAAAGAAGGTAAAGAAGGAGCTGCAAAAGTTAGTATTCGCTTCGAGAACTCGTTTTCTCAGCCAACACAAAACGTTGATTTTGCCGATCCAATCACCTATATGAAAATGCATAACGAAGCGGTAAGAACAAGAGATCCTCTTGGATTTTTACCTTATTCTCAAGGTAAAATTGAAAATACAATTGCCGGCAGAAATAGTAATGTTTATCCGCAAACCGATTGGCAAAACGAACTAATTAAAGATTATACCACCAACCAGCGTTTAAATATCAACATGTCGGGTGGAGGTAAAGTGGCACGCTACTACATTGCTGCTTCTGCAACCAAAGACAACGGTATTCTTCAAGTTGATGACTCAAACGATTATAGCAGTAACATCGATTTAAAAAGATATTTGATACGTTCGAATATTAACATAAATGTTACCAATTCGACAGAAGCAGTTGTTCGTGTTCACGGAACATTCGACGATTACCGCGGACCGCTGCAGGGAGGAAGAGAAATGTACCAGGCAATAATGCGTACCAACCCGGCTCTTTTCCCGGCGGTTTACGATGCTGATGCCGCGCACATGAATACACAACACACGCTGTATGGAAATTATGGCGGAGGTAACTACATTAACCCTTATGCTGAATTGCAGCGTGGATATAAAGAATATAGTGAGTCGTTAATGTTGGCACAGTTCGAGTTAAAACAAGACTTATCGTTTATAACCGAAGGACTAAGAGCCAGAATATTAGGTAACACCACCCGTAATGCCTATTTCGATGTTCAACGTAATTCGAATCCGTTTTATTACGAAGTATCAGACTACAATCCGCGTACCGATGAATATGTTCTAACAGTGCTAAATGCGAACGAAGGAAGAACTACTCTGGATTATCAGGAAGGAAACAAAAGCATTTCATCTTCATTTTATTCTGAAGCAGCTTTAACCTATGATACAGAAATTAACGAGAAACATGGAATTAGCGGACTTCTTGTTGGTATAATGCGTCAATCGTTATCGGGTAACGAAAATACATTACAAGCTTCGCTTCCGAGCAGAAACCTTGGAGTATCGGGTCGTTTTACTTATTCGTACGACACACGCTATTTTGCTGAATTTAACTTTGGATACAACGGTACCGAACGATTCTCTAAAAAAGAACGTTTTGGATTTTTCCCTTCTGCAGGTCTTGCATGGTATGCATCGAAAGAAGATTTTATGCAAAACTTAAGTTCAACCATAAGCAAATTAAAATTTAAAGCAACATACGGAATTGTTGGTAACGACCAAATAGGTAGAGCCGAAGACCGCTTTTTCTACCTATCAAACGTGAATTTGAGCGACGGCGACAAAGGTTATGCCTGGGGTACAAATGGTGCCTACGATATTAATGGTGTATCTATTTCGCGTTATGCCAACGACCAAATAACCTGGGAAACAGCTAAAAAAACAAACATTGGTGTAGAACTTGGATTATGGGACAAATTTGACATCCAGGCTGATATTTTCAAAGAATACCGTTCAAATATTTTAATGGATCGCTTGGCATTTTCCACCTTCGGATTACAAGCCGATACCAAAGCCAATGTTGGAGAAGCATCAAGTAAAGGTATTGACATTTCTGTAGATTATAACGCCATATTTAAAAATGGCATGTGGATGACCGGACGAGGAAACTTTACCTATGCCACATCGCAGTTCGAGAAAGTTGAAGAAGCCGACTACTCATTATCTCCATGGTTATCGAGAGTGGGACAACCACTCGACCAACAATGGGGCTACATAGCCGAACGTCTTTTTGTAGATGACTGGGAAGTACTCAACTCTCCTGCTCAAACTTTTGGTGGCAGCCAGGTAATGGGTGGAGATATTAAGTACCGCGATATTAACGGCGACGATAAAATTACAGAACTGGATAAAGTTCCTATTGGCTTTCCTACAACACCTGAAATTATCTACGGTTTTGGTCTTTCAGCCGGTTATAAAGGATTTGATGCTTCCATTTTCTTACAGGGTTCAGCCCGTTCTTCTTTTTGGGTTGATGCTGAAGCAACTGCACCATTTATAAACCATAGCTGGGATAATGATCCTTTTGGTGATTACCAAAAAAACAATCAGCTGCTTCAGGCGTACGCCGATAGTTACTGGTCGGAAGCCAACCGCGACATTTATGCCACCTGGCCCCGATTATCCGATTATCCGGAGAAAAATAATACCGAACGAAACACCTGGTTTATGCAGGATGGTAGCTTTTTACGATTAAAATCGGCAGAGGTGGGTTATACCCTTCCCAGCAATTTATACGAAAAAATTGGACTGCAAAGTGCCCGTTTGTATGTTAGTGGAACAAATTTACTTGTGTTTAGTAAATTTAAAATGTGGGACCCTGAAATGGGAGGAAACGGACTTGGTTATCCGGTACAACGTGTTGTAAACCTAGGTATTCAAGTATCATTCTAACCTAAAAAGTAAATTAACATGAAAAATATAAAATTTAAAATAGCCGCACTCTTACTCATCTTTTCAGTTAGTTCTTGTAAAGACTTTTTAGATGTGGTACCAGATAACGTGGCAACTATTGACGATGCTTTTGTTGACAGAACATCGGCCGAGCGTTTTTTAGCAACTTGTTACAATTACATTCCAAACTTTGGAGACCCATGGATTAATGCAGGAATTGGTGCCGGAGATGAAGTATGGTTCAACGAAGAAGTGGTTGGAAGTGATTTTAATTCGGCATTAATTGCTCGTGGTTTGCAGAATACAAATAATCCGCACCTTAATTTTTGGGACGGAGAACAACGTGGAAAAAAATTGTACGTGGCCATTCGCGACTGTAACATTTTTTTGGAAAATATTGACAGTGCATATGACCTTGATGATTGGGAGAAAAAACGTTGGATTGCTGAGGTTAAATTTTTAAAAGCCTATTATCACTTTTATTTGTTTAAATCGTACGGGCCAATTCCAATAGTTAAAGAAAATTTACCAATTTATACCAACACTGAAGATGTAAAAGTTTATCGCGACCCTGTTGACGATGTGGTAGCGTATATTGTTGAGCTTCTGGATGAAGCAACTCCTGATTTGCCAATCTTCCTAGTATCGGAAACTGCCGAATTGGGACGAATTACCCGTCCCATTGCATTGGCAATGAAAGCCAGAGTTTTGGCCACTGCGGCGAGTCCGCTTTTTAATGGAAATTCAGATTATTCTTCGGTTGTTGACAACCGTGGCATTGCACTATTCAACCAATCGTACGATGTAAACAAATGGCAACTGGCAGCCGATGCGGCCAAAGCTGCTATTGATACTGCACTTGCAGCCAACCACGCTTTGGTAAGTACTTACACAACAAAAGCCGAAATATCGGATGCAATAAAACGCGAATCGGTTATCCGATCGATAATAAGCGAAAGAAGCAGCCCGGAAGTACTTTGGGGATCAACAAATTTCACATTTACCAATACTTACCAACGTATGTGTGTTCCCTTGTTAATTCCGGTTACTTCATCCAATCCGGTGAGCCAGTTTTATGCTTCCACATTGCGTATGGCTGAACTATTTTACACAAAAAACGGAGTTCCAATCGACGAGGATTCTGAATACGATTACGCAAACAGATATGAATTGAGAACAGCGGTAACCGACGAAAATGACTATGTACGTTCAGGAGAACAAACCGCTGTATTACATTTCGATCGTGAAGCACGTTTTTATGCAAGTATTGCATTCGACCGTGGAACTTACTTTTTGGATCCCAACTTTTATTACGTTCAAACCCGCTTAGGCGAGTTGGCAACAAAACGTAATCAGGGCGAGTTTTCCGCAACTGGATATTTTGTAAAAAAACTGATTAATCCGAATACTGCAATCAATAGCAACAGTCTGGTACCCTACTACGAATATCCTTTCCCAATCATTCGTTTGGGTGATCTTTATTTGTTGTATGCCGAAGCCTTAAACGAAGTTAAAAGTGCACCCGATGCGGAAGTTTACGAATATGTAGATTTAATTCGTGAAAGAGCAGGCTTAGACGGTGTTATTGAAAGCTGGACAAATCATTCAACTGCGCCTGACAAACCAACGACACAAGATGGGATGAGAGAGATTATCAAACAAGAACGTTTAATTGAATTAGCTTTTGAAGGACAACGTTTTTGGGACTTGCGTCGCTGGAAAGATGCCGAAAAATATATGAACGAGCCTATCCGCGGTTGGGATATTTCCGGAAAAGGACTTGGATTCTATAATGTAACTACATTATTTACTCCATCATATAGTTTTAAAGATTACCTGTGGCCCTTAAGGGAAAGTGAGATTGTTAAAAATCCTAACCTGGTTCAAAATCCAGGCTGGTAATCAGAAATTCGAATTAATAAAAAGTAGTAAAAGATGAAAAAACTAATATTTTTATTTGCAATAACCGGAGTTCTTGCCTTCTTCAGCGGATGCGAGGAAATCGTAAAAGAACCTTTATTTAAGGATTCTGTTGCACCCGGGCCCGTCACTAATGCAACGGTACTTAATCTGCCGGGATCAGCAATGATTTCATATAACTTGCCAAACGATGACGATTTACTGTATGTAAAAGCTGAATATACCCTGGCAAGTGGAATGAAAGTTGAATCAAAAAGTTCAAACTACATTAACTCTATTTTGGTTGAAGGTTTTGGCGACACAACTGAAAAAACAATTACTTTAACTGCTGTTGACCGAAGCGAAAATCAGTCAACTCCTGTTACCGTAAAAGTTAATCCTGAATTACCGGATGTTCATTCGGTAAAAAATACCATTGAAATGATTGCCGATTTTGGGGGTGTACAATACCGTTGGAAAAATGAAAACAATGCCCCTTTGGCATTTAAAATTCTGGCCACCGATTCAACTGGTGTATTGTCTGAAGTAGAAACTGTATTCTCGGGAGTTACCGATGGAATGTATACAGTAAGAGGATTTGAACCGGAAGAAAAAGAATTTGCAATTGTTGTTCGCGATCGCTGGGACAACTATTCAGATACTGCAAAAGCAACAGTTGTTCCTCTTTTTGAAGAACAGTTAGACAAAAGTTTGTTCGAACAGGTTCAACTGGATAATGATGCTCCGTCGGGGTGGAATGCGTGGGAAGGAAAGTACGAGTTTTCTTTTGACAACGATGTAAATACTTTTAACCATACCTATGCAGGATCTGACGGCTGGCCGCAAATTTGGACAGTTGACCTGGGTGTTGTTGCTCGTTTAAGTCGTTTTAATCTGGTTCAAAGGCAGAATTTCTTCTATGCCCATGGTAATTTCCGATTGTTTGATGTGTATGGTGCAAAAGAAATTCCGGGGCAGGATGGAAACCTTGAAGATTGGGTTCCTTTGCGTGTTGCTGCACCACCTTACAACAATGGCTGTATTTCTATTCGACCAAGTCAATTGGGAGGCACAGCTGCGGAAGATCAGGACCATTTTGAAAAAGGAGACGAGTTTTCCTTTACCTTGGATGACCCTGAAATACGATATGTTAGGCTTGTTGTTAACGAAACATGGGGTTTAACAGGATTCTCTCACTTTGCAGAAATAACATTTTGGGGACAAGTAATTGAAGAATAATTAAAAGATACAAAATGAAAAAAATAACAATATTAATAACTTTCATTTTTGGTATTGCATTGCTTTTTAATGCCTGCCAGGATATGGAAGATATTCACAGACAATATTTAGAAGACGGCGATATTATTTATGCATCAAAACCTTTGATAATTCAATCTTTTGCCGGACAAAACAGGATTGGACTTAAATATTATCTGTTAAATGCAGTTAATGTAAGCAAATGTATTGTTGAATGGGATAATGGTGCAGAATCGCAGACAATGGATATTTCGCCCAATGTCCCTATCGATTCTGTTGAATTTATAATCAACAATTTGGAAGAAAAATCGTACATCTTTAAAATTTATACGGTAGATAATAATGGTAACCGTTCGATAAGAGAACAAATTACCGGATCTTCTTACGATGCAAAATATATTGCAGGACTCACAAACCGTTCTTTAATTGGTATAGAAGGCGGTGGTACAGTTGATTCATTAATAATTACCTGGGGAACAGCACCAAAAGGGAATACGGGTGTTGAAATGACATACAACAACACCGATGGAGATCCGGTGACCAAAATGGTTCTTCCAGATGAGGAGGTAACTGTTATTAGAGCCTGGGAATCGGAAGGAACAATGACGTATAAATCATTTTATATTCCTGAAGAAAATGCCATTGACACTTTTGAAGCATCTTCGGAAACCACATTGTTACCATCGTTTATTGAGTTTAATGGCGAGAAAATAGCTAAAACAAACTGGGAAATTATCGATTTTTCAACAGAAGAACCCGGTGAAGGTGCACCAAATGGTTTGGCTTCTGCAGCTATTGACAACAATCTTGGTACCTTCTGGCACACGCAATGGGATGGAGCAAGTCCGGGTTATCCCCACTTCTTTACTGTTGATATGAAAGATGTAGTAAAAATCAACAAGATTAAAACATTCCGTCGTCAGGGGGATGGTCGCGGTCAAACCGAATTCAAAATTCATACAAGTATTGACGGAATTAATTTTGTAGATCAAGGTACTTTCAACTACGATGCAAATGTTGATAGCATGGCCTACAACCTTGGCTCGTTACCAATGGCACGTTACATTAAATACGAAGCTACAAAGGGCTCCAATTTCTTCGCTTTCCTTGCCGAGTTAGACGTTTACGGACAAGTGGCCACTAAACTGGATCGTTCTGTTTGGGAAATAATTGATTTCTCATCGGAAGAAGCAGGAGGTGAAGGCCCTGTTAATGGTTACGTTACTGCTGCTTTCGATGGAGACATTAATACTTTCTGGCATACAACCTGGTCAACTGCGTCTCCTGATTATCCGCATTACATTACAATCGACATGAAAAATACAGTTAAAATGCTGGCTGTTGATTGTGCAAGAAGACAAGGAAATGGAGGCGGTCATACCAAATTTCAAATCCTGACAAGTAACGACGGTGAGATCTTCAGCGATCAGGGAAGTTTTGATTTTAATTCACAGATAAACGATGTGCAGTTGTTCCCGCTTCCATTTTTACCGGAAGCCAGATATTTTAAGTTTGTAGCCCTTGAAGGACCGAACAACTATACTTTCCTTGCCGAACTAAATGTTTATGGCCAAATATTAGATTAAATAAGTTCAGTGAATACTGTTAATAAGTAAATTTGAATGAGAAGGCCCGTTTTAAAGCGGGTCTTCTTTTAACTTTTAGTGTCAAATCATTTTCAATACGTCTGCTTTTATTTTTAAGGTTCAAGCATGTTTTAATCTTAAAAAGAAAGTGCCTAATAAACCAAATCAACCTAAAATGAGAATAAAACTTTATTTTATTTTTCTCTTGACCTATTTTCTCTGTTCCAACACTTTACAGAGTCAAAACTTAAACAACTTTTCAACAGAACTACCTCTTATAATAATAAATACCAATGGTAAAACCATTCTGGATGAACCGAAAATTATGGCAACGATGAAAATAATTGCCAATAAAAATGGCATTAATAAATTCACTGATGCTGCAAATGATTACAACGGATACATTGGAATCGAATTTAGAGGCAGTTCATCACAAAATTATCCACCAAAACCTTATGCTATTGAAACCAGAAATGCAGACGGATCGAACAATGACGTGTCTATTCTTGGAATGCCTGAAGAAAATGATTGGGTTCTGCTCTCAAATTACAACGACAAATCATTTATGCGAAACATATTGGGATATAAACTTTTTCAGGCACTGGGGAATTATGCCCCGCGTGCGCAACTTGTCGATGTAATTGTAAATGGCAGCTATCAGGGAATTTATTTGTTAACCGAAAAAATTAAACGGGATAAAAACCGCGTGGATATTGCCAAATTAAAAGACGATGACAACGATGGTGAAGAAGTAACAGGTGGTTATGTATTTAAAATTGATTACTGGAATGGGTATGACAGCTGGTTGTCTCCCTATGCGCCGGTAAACCATCCTAATTTCGATGTACATTTTGTGTATCACGATCCTAAATGGGATGAATTAACCTTGCAGCAAAAAAACTATATCGAAGATTACGTAACCGAGTTTGAAAGCAATTTATACAGCACTGGATACAACCATCCTACCAGCGGCTATTCGAAATACATTAATACGGCAAGCTTTATCGATTATTTTATTGTAAGCGAAATTTCGCGAAATAACGACGGCTTCAAAAAAAGCCGGTATTTTCATAAAGATAAAAACGGAAAAATAACTGCCGGTCCGGTTTGGGATTTCGATTGGGCCTGGAAAAACATCAACGAATGTTATATTTTTAAAGCAACCGATGGCTCTGGCTGGTCCTATAAAATTAACGAGTGTAATCCGTGGGTAAAATCTCCCGGGTGGATGGTACGGTTGTTTTACGATACAGATTTTAAAAACCTCACCAGCTGCAGATACTTCGATGCCCGGGCCAACCTGCTTAGCGATGATTCTATTTTTGGCGTAATCGATTCGGTTTATAATGTGGTAAAAAACCCACAAATCAAACATTTTCAGAAATGGGATATACTGGGCAGAAATGTGGGAGCACCCGAAGTTGATGCGCAGCCACAAACGTACCAGGGCGAAGTGGATAAACTAAAAGATTGGATAAGAATCAGACTGGAATGGTTAGATGCAAATATGATTGGTCAATGCAATCCAAACAGCATTGAATCAGCATCAAATTCAACCAACATTTTAGTATGGCCAAATCCGGCAAGCCAGGCTATTAATGTAAAATCGGCAACAGAAATTTCCGAAGTACAGATTTACAATGTATCGGGATTACTGATGTTGAATGATCGGGTTGACGCAAGTAATTATCGTCTAAATATTGAACGACTTGAACAGGGATACTATCTGATTCGGATAAAACTTGACAATGGAGAAACAGTCGTAAAAAAATTCCTTAAAAACCTATAACTATTACATTTTACCAATTCAATTAAAAAGTTGGAAATATTATGTCAATCATTTTGCTATCTCAAAACATAAACGATTTAAGTATTAACGGAATAAAACTTATTAACCTCCACGATTTTGGACAACTCTTAATCCGGTTTCTTTACAATTTCACCATAACCATACTGATAATAAGAGGTATATACTACACAAACCGAAGAAAAAAAGATTTTCTTTTTAGTTATTTCTCGGTAAGTACTGTGGTATTTTTTCTTTGTTTTTTATTGGAAAGTGTTAAACTTGAATTAGGATTTGCGCTTGGCCTTTTTGCAGTATTTGGCATTATACGGTACCGCACCAAAGTAATACCTATTCGCGAAATGACCTATTTATTTGTTGTAATAGGCATTTCTGTTATTAATGCTCTGGCCAGCAAAGATATAAGTTATGCCGAACTGTTCTTTACAAATTTCGCACTGGTTATGCTCATCTACACACTCGAAAAAATGAACTACCGGCAAGATGCTGCATCGATTCGTAAAATGACTCTTCATGAAAAAATTGATACCATTGATTTAAGCGATGAAAAGGAATTAACATCATTTCTGTCGGATAAAACAAAATTGAATATTATAAGACATAAACTTGGAAAAATTGATTACAACGCTCAAACAATAGAAATAATGGTATTTTATCAATCGTAATAAAAAGTATCTTGAAATAAAACTAAAACAATCGATAAGAACAATTTGAATACAAAAAGCTAAAAAACAAATTCACCATGAAAACACTACTCCTATTCATCATCTTCATTTTCCCATTTGCAATTTCGGCTCAAAAGGTTCAAAAAATTAAGCAGGGATATGCACAAGGTGGAATAATTAGCCTCAATAACGATACAATTTATGCCAGCATAAAACAGGAAAATATTTTAAAACTTCAATCGGAAGTAAAATTTATTGATGCCGGTGGCAAAAAGAAATCATTTAAACCCGGTTTAATCAATGGTTATTTCTTCGAAACAGAAAACGGGCGGGTTAATTTTGAAAGTCGTGATGACATTCGAATTAGTATTTTCCCATCAAAAAACGGGAACTTTGTCCTTCGGTTATCTGATGATATATATCCACTTTATTATTTTGTTACAAAAAAAATGAAAAATACGGGTATTGAATCGGAATTAGTAGAAATTCCACACTATCTGGTCCATATGGATTACAGATGGTACCATTACGATACAAACAGCTTTAAAGATTGCGCTAAGATTTTTAGTGAGAATACAGGACTTGTTAGAGATATTGAGAGCGGTGCCTACTCATTCGGTGATTTCCCTGAAATACTTGATCGCTATATCCAATCGATAAAAAGCAGAAAACATTAGTGCAATGAGATTCCCAAATGCGCTTACTATTTTTTTATACTTTTGTGGCAATATAAAATTGAAAGAAAACTTTGGAACCGATTTTACTTAGTACCGCTTATTTTGCTCCGGTGCATTATTACGCCCGATTTATACATCACCCTAACGTTTACATCGAACAATTTGAAAATTTTACGAAACAAACGTATCGAAACCGTTGCAACATTTCGGGCAGTAACGGAATTATATCGCTTGTAGCGCCGGTTATAAAAGGACGCGGACCAAAAATGCTAATTAAAGATGTACAGTTGTCGTACGACATGGACTGGCAGCGTAACCAGTGGCAAACCATTGTTTCGGCTTATAATTCGTCTCCCTATTTCGAATATTATCAGGATGATATAGCACCTTTTTTTGAGAAGAAATTCAATTTTCTTCTGGATTATAACATGCAAATACATAAAACCATTTGCGAATGCCTGGATATAAAAAACTCAACAAAACTTACAACTGATTTTGAAGAAGTACCAGCAGGAACTCTCAACTTCCGCGATATAATTTCACCTAAAAATAAAAAATTACCCGATCTGGCTTTTCAGCCGCTTGAATATACACAGGTGTTTACTGAAAAATTTGGATTTTTACCCAATCTCAGCATTTTAGATTTACTGTTTAACGAAGGCCCAAACACCGAAACCATTTTAGAGAATAGTTTGAAATTTTATAAATAACAACAGTCATTCATTAGTTTCAATTATATACCTTTAACATTCTTGTAAATAGTATACCTAAATCAATTAAAATGAAATCAAAAATTCTATTACTACTGCTTGCTGTTCTAATTACAGGTGTTTCCTGTGCCCAAAACGATGGTGCTAAATTTAAAGAGCCTTTAAACATTTTAGTATTCAGTAAAACTGAAGGTTTTCGCCACTCTTCCATCTCTTCGGGAATAAAAATGCTGTATGACCAGAGTAAAGAGCAAAACTGGGTAATTACTGTTACAGAAAATGCTTCATTGTTAAGCGATGAAACTCTATCTCAAATGGACATGGTTGTTTTTATGAATCCGACCGGAAATGCCATTAACGAAACCGGTCAGCAGGCTTTCGAAAAATTTATGAAAAGAGGTAAAGGTTTTGTTGGGATACATGCTGCAGCCGATTGTGAATACGATTGGCCCTTTTATGGGAACCTTGTTGGTGCTTATTTTCTAACCCATCCGCCAGCACAAGAAGCCACTGTAATTTTTGAAAATTACGATCATCCGGCAATGCAACCTTTTAAAGGGATGAAAACTTATACCACCTTCGACGAATGGTATTCGTTTAAAGAAAACCCAAGAGAAAACGTAAACGTGTTGGCGCGTTTAGACGAAAGTACCATTGAAAATACCAACGACAACAATTGGAGGATGAATGACCATCCATTAATTTGGTGGACCGAAGAAGGAGATGTACGATCGTTCTACAGTGTATTTGGACACACCCATGAAGCATTTCAAGACAAGCTGATTATTGAACACTTAACCAAAGCCATAAACTGGGCAGGAAAAAGAATAGATTAACGGCAAACAAAATTCATACAATTAGGTTATACTTTTAAAAATTGGTAGAACAAGTATGACAAAGAGTAAAAACTGGCAAATAAAACTGGGTATTTTTTTAATGATCTTTTCGGGAGTATTTTTTGCTGCCACCTTTATTATACCGCTTTTTGATTTGCCAACACAAACAAAAGTAATTGCATCAACTACCAGTTTGGTATTAATGGAAGTAGTTTTCTGGAGTGGCGGTTTATTGGTTGGAAAAGAACTTTTTACGAAATACAAAAAACAACTCGATCCGCGAACCTGGTTTAAAAAGAAAAAATCGCCCTTGCCGGACGATAACAAACCCGTTTAAAACAAAAAAGACTTCGATAAAACGAAGCCTTTTCATTATCTAAAAAAAATATAGCTCTTACAGAATTTTAAACCCTACCGACAACATAAAAGTGGTAGCATTTCCTTTAACAACACTCGGATCATCATAAATTTTGCTGCAGTGCTCCATTCGGGCGTCAACTGTTAAAAACAGCACATCAACACCCAAGCCGTATTGAACTCCATACAAATGCTGATTAAAAAACTCATCATGCAAAAACGGATCTAATTCCGACGGATAACTGGCGTCGGTAACAAAACTAAACACCGGCCCGCCCATGATATGCAAATCGAGTGCGCTACCTTTTATCAGCTTAAAACCTAATAACAGAGGTACATCCACATTTTTGTAATCAAAATCTGAAGTCAACTCGAAAATATTACTCGAAAGATTTCCACCTTTAGTACTATAATAAACCTCGGGTTGTATGTAAATTCGGTTCCATCCAATTCGGCCAAAAGCACCAAAATGCATTTTTGCAAAAGATTCAGAACTCAATGTCATATTATTGTCATCCAATAGCTGACCTTCTTCAATATGCAAATTAGATGCATTTACTCCAGCCTTTAATCCAATATCAATAATGGGTTGCGAGAAAGCAACCGTGGTAATTAAAAGAATTAATAATGAGAATAGGATTCTTTTCATGGTTTTAAGTTTTTAATGAAACGTTAAAATGTGTTCTTAAGTATATGAAAATACAAAAATAGCGCTATCGTATTTAAATCAAATAAAATTATGAATAATATTGAACATCGAAATATAAACTCTTTCAGGCACGGAATTTGTTTCGTTCACAAAAAACAAAAGACTATGCATAAACTGCTACCATACTCCATCTTATTTATACTTTTCATACTGATTCAATCGTGTTCAACACCAAAATATTTTCACGACGAATCGAGTTACGAACGCCAAAAAGAGTTACACGGTTGCCGGTCAGGAAATATATTCTGTGATGTGGCTTCAGGAATTGGTTCAGTTTTTATGTCAGCCATGCTCGAAACCGAGGTAGAATTTTACCCCTCGGAACAACAATTCAAGAAAATTAACCTGATTAATCCCACAAACGACACAATGTATGTAAACATGCTTACCGATCTTATTTGGGACAAAGAAGATTACTGCGATTTTATGGATATTCGAATACCACCGAAATTAAATTGTAAGGTATTGGTGCCCGTTGAAGCCAATTACAATTTGTATTACAGCACCACTCCGCAGAGCGACGACGATGATATGCTCGAAATATTCACAAGCGATGTAAAACGGATTTCATTGCATCCACAACTTCACAATATTGCCGATACAAGCAAGTACTAAACAATTACAAAAGTATTGTTTATAACTTCAATTCTCCAATTCAGGAAAGATATTGACTTTCAAAGGTTTATTTTGTAATTTGTATATGCATTTAAGAATTGGGGACAATGAAAATTTATAAATATAGTGTTAGGGCAGTTATTACTCTGCTATTACTACTTGTGTTTGTAGTTCTGTTTTTTCCTTTGGCATTCGATAACGAACAAATTTATAAAGTAATATTATTTTCATCCATAGCGATTGTTCTATTTTTAATGCTCTTTCTTATTTGGATAAACGCTTTTGTTTCTCACCAGAATAAAAACAAAATTCACAATTAACACAGTTTCTATATCGCGATAGTAAAGGAATACACTGCCAAATTATATATTTAGTTTCCTATGTATTTTCTAAATTCTTTGTAATCTTTTACGGTTTTTACATTTCGGGGCAACTCCGGCCGGTGCATATTAATTTGCCAGCCTGTAACATAAATCTTTTGTTTTTGAAATAAGCCCTTTAAATCGATCAAATATTGTTCAATGTCCTCTTTCGATTTTGAATTGATAAAAGCAGTAAATACAACATCAATCTCAACATGCAACTGCAGCTTTGCCAAATCATCGAACGGAACAAATTGCCCAAGGTAAATAACGTTAAATCCACTTTTACTTGCCAAGTATGAATAATAAAGTAAACTCAATTCATGCATTTCATTTTCGGGGAGAAAAAACAACATGGTTTGACCGCGTTTATTGTTGATCCCGATTTTGTCGATTTCGGCAATCAATTTTTGTCGTACAATATGAGTAACATAATGTTCTTGCGCTGGAAAGATAGATCCTACCTGCCAGTACATTCCAATGCGTTCGAATAACGGAAACACAACCTTGTGAATTGTATCTTCGAGCTCATATCGTTGTTGAATCTCAGTCAGTAATCTACTAAAAGCAATGTTGTCGAAATTCACCATATTCAGCATCAAACGATCAACATAAGCTTCTTCCGAATTTTTATTAGTCGACACTTCAAGTACCGTTTCTTTAATCTTCTTTTCCTCCCACCCGGCAACTTTCGATATTTTAAATCCTCCTTTAACAAGCAACGATACATTTAAAATGCGTCGTAAATCCTCATCGGTATAGTAACGTATATTTGTTTCGGTTCGTTCCGGTATCAACAAATTATACCGTTTTTCCCAAATACGTATGGTATGGGCTTTAATTCCCGATAATACTTCCAGGTCTTTTATGGAATATCCTTCTGGTTTCATTTATTGAAATTTATCAGTTGTACAATAAAAGCAAGGTTTGATTTTTGCTTTCAGAATAGAAGAACACGAATTTAACTATTTTGTTTAAAGTTAATGCGTCAAATTATAAACAAAACAAATTAATCTGTTCCTGAAATTTAAACTTTCCCTCTTCCTGCCAAAAAGAATATTTAATTAAAACACTTCTTTTTTAGATTATTATTTCATTTTTGTATTAGTAAAAATCATGAAAATGAAATTCAAAATAATCCTATCGGTATTTTTGTTATCTATCGTCCTGATTTCTGCTTCGGCCCAGCAAAACTACGCCATTGTTATTCATGGTGGTGCAGGTGTTATGTCGAAAGACAAAATGAATGAAGAACGTCGTGCAGAATACAAAGAGAAATTAAACGAAGCGCTTCAATTGGGAGAGGAAATGTTAAAAAACGGTTCTGATGCCAATTCTGTAGTTGTCGAGGTAATTAAGGTAATGGAAAATTCGCCCTTGTTTAATGCCGGCAAAGGGGCTGTTTTTACGCACGACGGAGTGAATGAACTTGATGCATCGATAATGGAAGGAAAGACCTTAAATGCCGGAGCAGTTGCTGGTGTTCACGACATAAAAAATCCGATAATGGCGGCGCTTGAGGTAATGAACAATTCGGAACATGTATTACTAAGTGGAGAAGGCGCCTCTGAATTTGCGAAGAAACAAGGACTGGAAATTGTTCCGAACAGCTATTTTTTCACCCAGACACGTTACGAATCGTTGCAACAACTGTTAAAAAAGGAACGCGAAAGAACGCAAAAAGACAATACAGGAACCGTAGGTTGTGTGGTTCGCGATGTACACGGAAACCTTTGTGCAGGCACATCAACCGGGGGAATGACCAATAAAAAATACGGTAGAATTGGAGATTCGCCAATTATTGGAGCAGGCACCTATGCGAATAATAAAACCTGCGCAGTATCGTGTACCGGCCATGGCGAATACTACATTCGACTTGGTTTTGCCCGCGATATTTCGGCCTTAATGGAGTATAAAAACCTGAGTGTAAAAGAAGCATGCAACGAAGAAATTAAAAAACTATCGGAACTTAATGGTACAGGCGGTGTTATTGCTGTTGACGGCGATGGAAATATTGCCATGGAATTTAATACCAGTGGTATGTTTCGGGCTTTTGCAAAATCCAACGGCGAGCGCGAGATTGCCATTTTTAAAAACGAATAGAAAACAATTTAATCGGCACAACTCCTGAGTTTGAGCTTTGAGTTGCCTACTTTTGACATATGAAATTCCTTTTCCCTACATTTTTATTTGCCTTGCTGGCTGTTGCCATTCCAATTCTTATACATCTGTTTAGTTTTAAACGCTATAAAACAGTGTATTTTAGCAATGTCAATTTTCTGAAGGACATCAAAAAGGAATCAAAAAAGAAGTCGCGCCTCAAACAACTGCTAATTCTTTTGGCACGCATTTTAACCATTGTTTTTTTGGTTTTTGCTTTTGCACAACCTTATATCCCTGCCAACCGCGATGCAAAAAAACAAGCCAGCCAGCTGGTAGCTGTCTACATCGATAATTCATTTAGTATGAATGCACTATCAGAACAGGGACAATTACTGGAAGTAGCGCGTAACAAAGCTTTGGAAATTTGCCTGGCGTACCCGGCCGGCACAAAATTCAGATTGTATACCAACGATTTAAAACCAAAGCACCAGCACATTTATAACAAGGAACAATTTATTCAGGAGGTATCTGAGGTACAGGTCTCCCCGACCGTTGTTCCCTTATCGTTAATCTACAATCGATTCTCGAACTTTAATTCCGACGAAACAAAAAACACGGATAAAAACCTTTATTTCATTTCCGATTTTCAACGGTCGGTTACCGATATTGATAATTTTTCGGACGAAACTGTTTTTAGTTATTATCTGCCGCTCGTGCCAAACGAGGTGGCTAATTTATACATCGATTCGTGTTGGGTTGAAGTTCCTGCACATCGCCTCGGACAGGAAGAAACCATTTTTGTACGTATAAAAAACAGTTCGAACCAGAATTACCAAAACCTTCCCCTAAAACTTTACCTGAATGATTCGATAAAATCGATTACCAATTTTTCGGTTGATGCACAAAACGAAATGATTGCGAATTTGAAATACAACAACAATTCGGATGGCATGCAGTTGGGAAAGGTGGAAATTACCGATTATCCGTTTACGCACGATAACAATTGGTACATCAGCTATTTTGTGGAAAAGAATTTAAACGCACTGGCCATTTTTACTAACAATACCGACTCGAAAGAAGGCCTTGAATATATATCGGCACTGTTTGCCAACGACGACTATGTACAACTTGACGAAATGAATGTGCAAAGCCTGCAGGTTAATCGCTTAAACGAATACAATACGATTTTCCTGATTGACCTTGAGAACTTCCCCAGTGGCTTTTTAAATGAGCTCGAAAAGGTTGTTGGAAATGGAACTTCCATTGTACTTTTCCCAGGTATAAACAACAATCCTGAATTTAACAACAATTTGTTGTCCGTATTTAATGCCAGCCGAACAAATGGTATTGATTCTACAACTCAGAAAATTTCAGGCATCGATTTCGAAAATAAATTCTTTCAGGATGTATTTCGCAAACGGGAAGAAAACCCGATTTTACCTGCGATTCCAAGACATCTGCGTTTCGAAAACAATATAAGAAACGATGAAAACAAACTGCTGACATTTCAAAACGGAGATAAAGCACTTTCGCAACTTAACTACAACGACGGCAAAGTCTGGATTTTTAGTTTCCCTTTGGACAAAAGAAACGAAACCTTTGCCCGCGACATTCTTTTTGTACCAACGCTTTACAACATTGTGCTGAACAGTTTGCCCAAACAAGACATTTCATTTATTGTTAGCGAAAACAGTTTTTTCGATCTTCCTGTAAATTTAAATGTTGATTTAAATTCGTCGCTGGAAATTGAAAATCCAAAAACCGGAGAACTTTTTATTCCGTCAAAATCAATTTCCAATCGTAAAACACGTCTCGTATTTGGGGATCAAATCAACAACGACGGTCATTTTCTCATCAAAAACAACGGTAACTCCATTGCATCGATGGCTTTTAATTACAATCGTTTAGAGTCGGACCTGCGTTATTTTGGAGGCAATGAATTATCCGACAAACTCGAATTGGCTCAATTTAAAAATGCCACGGTGGTAGAAAACGTTGAACGCAGCTTCGCCGAGATATTCGACGACATTCAAAATGGGAAACAATATTGGAAATGGTGTATTCTTTTAGCACTTTTCTTTATTCTTTGTGAAGTGGCACTGTCACGATTCTGGAAGTAACAGCCGGCATGATTGCTGCTGGATGCTGGATGCTGGATACTCGATTCTTGATTCTTGATTCTTGATTCTTGATTCTTGACTAGTGACTCTTTATCTGCCTTCTGCCTTCTAACTTCTAACTTCCATCATTTCCTGACATTTCTCACTGCTATTTAACACCACAACTGTCATTGTTTTTTCTGCTCAAAAATTGTAAATCTGCATTGAATTAAAACTTTGAAAAATGACACAATTATCGAGTAAAGATTACATGGCCAAAGAAGATAAATTTGGCGCGCATAACTACCACCCGCTACCTGTTGTTTTGTCGAAAGGCGAAGGCGTTTTTGTTTGGGACGTTGAGGGTAAAAAATATTTCGACTTCTTAGCCGCTTATTCGGCGGTTAACCAGGGACATTGCCACCCAAAAATTTTAAAGGCAATGATGGATCAGGCACAAACGCTTGCCTTAACATCGCGTGCCTTTTACAACGATGTACTTGGTGAATGGGAAGAGTACATGACCAATTTATTCGGTTACGATAGAATGTTACCCATGAACTCAGGTGCCGAAGCCGACGAAACGGCGCTGAAACTGATACGAAAATGGGCCTACAAAGTAAAAGGTATTCCAACAAACGAGGCAAAAATTGTGGTGTGCGACGGTAATTTCCATGGGCGTACAATTACCATTATTTCCATGTCGAGCGATCCGGACGCCTACAACCATTACGGACCGTATACTCCGGGTTTTATAAATATTCCGTACAACGATTTGGAACGTCTGGAGCAGGAACTGGCAAATCCAAATGTTGCCGGATTTTTAGTTGAGCCCATTCAGGCCGAAGCAGGAGTTTATGTTCCGGAAGACGGTTACCTAAAAAAAGCAGCCGATTTATGTAAAAAGTACAACGTTCTGTTTGTTGCAGACGAGGTACAAACCGGGCTTGCCCGAACCGGAAAAATGCTGGCTTGCGACCACGAAAATGTACGACCTGATATTTTGGTGCTGGGAAAAGCCATTTCAGGCGGAATGTATCCGGTTTCGTGTGTTATGGCCGACGATGAAATTATGCTTACCATAAAACCCGGCGAACACGGCAGTACTTACGGAGGAAATCCGATTGCCGGCAAAGTTGCAATGGCTGCCCTCGATGTAATTTTAGACGAAAAACTGATCGAAAATTCGAATCGTTTGGGCGAGCTCTTCCGCAAAGAAATGAGAGCGATCAACTCGCCAATGATTGAAATTGTTCGTGGCAAAGGACTATTAAATGCAGTGGCCGTAAAACCAACCAATGGCAAAACAGCCTGGGACGTTTGCCTTGCATTGAAAGAAAACGGATTAATAGCAAAACCAACACACGAACACATCATTCGTTTTACTCCGCCGCTTGTTATCAACGAAGAGCAAATGATGGAGGCAATCGAAATCATAAAACGAACGTTTAAACAATTTGAAGCATAACGTTTCAGAAGGGTCTGCAAAAGCAGGCCCTTTTTTATTGTTTATTAAAGAGCAGAATAAGCCGGTTTATTGTATTTTTGCCCCACAAAATGAGAAATCAGGAATGAACAAAAAACAAAATAGTACGCGGCTACCGGCCGAATGGGAAGCGCAGTCGTTTTTGCAACTTACATTTCCACACGCCAACAGCGACTGGAACTACCTTTTGGATGAAGCCACTGCCTGCTTTGTGAACATTGTAAATGCTGCTGCTCGTTTTCAGCCCGTTTTGTTGGTTTGCGACGATATTTCACGCGTACAATCCTTTTTCATCGACACGAAAAATATTCATTTTGTGCAAGCTCCTTCAAACGATACCTGGGCTCGCGATCATGGAGGTATTACAGTTTTAAAAAAGGAGAAAGCCATTGTTCAGGATTACATTTTTAACGGTTGGGGTAAAAAATTTGATGCCACTTTGGACAACCAAATCACAGCTACTCTTTTTCAAAAAAATAGTTTTAATAATTGTGAGCACCAACCTTTCGATTTTGTACTGGAAGGCGGTGCCATTGAAAGCGATGGTTGCGGTACTATTCTTACTACTACAGAATGTTTACTCGAAAAAAACCGCAATGCTCAGTATTCAAAAGATGAAATTGAAGCCATTCTGAAACAGAATTTTGGAGCAGAAAAAATGCTTTGGCTAAATTATGGTTACCTGGCCGGCGACGACACCGATTCACACATTGATACGCTTGCACGATTTTGTAACGAAAATACAATTGCCTATGTTGCCTGCGATAATCCGGAAGACGAGCATTTTACAGCGCTGCAACACATGAAAAAAGAGCTGCAGCAAATAACCAACAGCGATGGTAAACCCTATTCTCTCGTTGAACTTCCGTTTCCTGAGGCTTGTTACGATGATGAAGGAAACAGGTTGCCTGCCACCTACGCCAATTTCACAATTATAAACGGGGCGGTTTTATTTCCGGTTTATGGTGTAACACAGGACCTAAAAGCCGTGGAAATTATAAAAAGTATTTTTCCTGAAAGAGAAATAATTCCGGTAAATTGCAGGGTATTAATCGAACAGCACGGCTCGTTGCATTGTGTAACCATGCAATATCCGCAAGCCATTAAGTTAAATGTATAATTTCACTGACAATGAGTAAGTTAAAAATAGGACTGGTACAGCAAAAACGTTCTTCAAACAAAGAAGAGAACATAAAAAGAAGCATTGAAGCGATTCATGAATGTGCCGCAAAGGGTGCAGAACTTGTTGTTTTGCAGGAATTGCACACCAGTCTGTACTTTTGTCAGGTGGAAGATACCAGCCTGTTTGATCTTGCTGAACCGATCCCGGGTCCGGAAACCGAAATTTTTGGACAAGCTGCAAAAGAAGCAGGCGTGGTACTGGTTACTTCGCTCTTTGAAAAACGTGCCACCGGACTTTATCACAACACTGCAGTGGTTTTCGAAAAAGATGGTTCGATTGCCGGAAAATACAGGAAAATGCACATCCCCGATGACCCCGGATTTTACGAGAAATTTTATTTCACTCCCGGAGATTTGGGCTTTCAACCCATTCAAACTTCGGTTGGTAAATTGGGCGTTTTAGTCTGTTGGGATCAGTGGTACCCCGAAGCTGCCCGGCTTATGGCACTTGCCGGCGCAGAGATGCTGATATACCCTACTGCAATCGGTTGGGACCCTTCTGACTCCGGCGAAGAAAAATTACGACAACTGGATGCATGGATTATTTCGCAACGCGGACATGCTGTTGCCAATAGTTTGCCGGTAATTAGTGTTAACCGAACCGGATTTGAAGCAGATCCTTCGAAAGTTGGAAAAGGAATTACTTTCTGGGGAAACTCTTTCGTTGCCGGGCCACAAGGCGAGATTCTAACACAATGTACTTTGGAATTTGAACATATTGAAGTAGTTGAAATTGACATGGGTCGTGCAGAAGATGTCAGACGTATCTGGCCGTTTTTACGCGACCGGAGAATTGATGCATACGACGATTTAACGAAACGCTACCGAGACTAATTTAGATTTACATTTCCCCATTCCAATTCTGTGATTTCAAATTTTGACGGATTTGAATGAGCAAGAAGAGAATGTTATACGCATACCATTCGTGGCTTAAATACATCTACAAATAAGCCATTTCTGAATTTACCCCCCTTAAACTCTGTTGATTTTCAGTGTTAAAATAAAAAAAGACGATCAGCACTGCGATACAATTGTCCTTTTAGTCGATAAAAAAGAGCAGTTCTTCCATTACGTTTTCAAAAATCGTACGCAGCCTTTAGCTTTGAATCAAACTAAAAAGTAAACGTTATGAAAGCAACAATGAAAAAATTAGCAGCAGCAACAATCATCGCAATATTTGTTTTGGCAGGAACTTTAAATGCAAATGCGAATGACACGAAACATATAAAATGCCAATTGATTGAAAGCTCACTTCAGCTTGAGGACTGGATGACCGATGAAACTTTGTGGAATACATTTTCAGCAGAAATGACTGAATTTGCCACTGAAACAGAAACGGATATGGAAATTGAAAACTGGATGACAAATACCAAGGTTTGGAATTTTAGCAACAATTTTGGCATTGAGAGTGAAACATCGTTGGATCTTGAAGCCTGGATGACCAATGAAACCACGTGGGAAACAAACAAAAATACGGAAGAAACTGCGTTGGTGGTTGAATCCTGGATGATAAACGATAGGTTTTGGAATTAGGAAAAGAAATTGTTCAGACAGAAAATTAGATTGAATTGGGTCGTAAGAAATTACGGCCTTTTTTTATTAATTCTTCTGAATTCAAAAAACTATATTCCATCCGGATTGTTCCTTCTTTTGCCCAATGATGTTGGACAGAAATTCTTATAAATAGTTAGATTTGCACGATAATTTGCAAAGCATGCCGAAAACCGGAGACAAAACAATAAAAGCAGAAAAGAAACGAGTAAACTTATTTGGTATACTTGGCCCTTACAAAGGAGTTGTCACCTTACTAACCATAATGGCGCTGGCAGGCAGTGCTGTTAACCTGCTAATACCGCAAATTATAGCACGCGCCATCGATGCTTTTTCAAACAACAGTTTTAAAGCAGAAAGGGTAATTACCGAATTTTTAATTGTTGCTGCCGGAATATTTATTTTCACCTTTTTGCAAGGTGTATTTCAAACCTACACCGCAGAAAGAGTTGCAAAAGATTTACGCAATCAACTGGCTGTTAAGCTCTCAAATCAAAGTTATTCATTTATACTAAAAGCAAATCCGTCTAAATTACTTACAAACATGACGTCGGATATGGACTCGCTGAAAATGTTTGTTTCGCAAGCTTTTGTATCCATTATTTCTTCCTTGTTTGTAATTATTGGTGTTTCGGTTTTGCTCATTACAATTAACTGGAGACTGGCGCTTGCCGTGCTGGCCATTGTACCGATTATTGGTACCGCGTTTTACATTGTTTTTAAAAAAGTGCGTGTTATTTTCAAAAAAAGCAGGGAAGTAATTGATGCATTAAACCGAATTATTAATGAAAGTATTTTAGGCTCGGCACTTATTCGCGTGCTGAATTCGCAACAACCCGAAAGCCAGAAATTCCTCGAAAAAAACATTGATTCACGTAATTTAGGATTGTCAATTGTTAGGCTGTTTTCGGTACTTGTTCCCATTATCATGTTTATTTCGAACCTGGCAGTGGTAATTATCCTTGCCGTGGGAGGGCATTTTGTTGTTATGGGCACGCTTACACTTGGTAACTTTGCTGCGTTTAACAGCTATGTCATCATGTTAATATTCCCCATAATGATGATTGGTTTTATGAGCAATGTTATTGCATCGGCAACCGCATCATACGGAAGGATTAAACAGGTGCTCGATGAAGCCTTGCCCCTGGATTCGGGAAAAAGTGTTTCAGATCTAAAAGGGGATATTCAGGTTCAGAATGTAAACCTCGATTTTGATAAAAAACCTGTACTTAAAAATGTTTCTTTCGAAATAAAAGCCGGAAGCAAAACGGCAATAATAGGACCAACTGCCGCGGGTAAAAGTCAATTACTTTATCTGTTAACCAAGCTGATTCAACCCAACTCGGGAAGCCTGAAAATTGATGGGATTCCGGTATCAGATTATTCGAATGATATAATAAACCGGCAAATTGGATTTGTTTTTCAGGACAATGTAATTTTTAATATGAGCCTGCAGGAAAACATTGCATTTAACGATGCGGTTTCGGAAGAAGCGATGAAAAAGGCAATCGAAACAGCAGAACTTGCTGAATACATAGAAACGCTTCCTCAAAAACTTGACACCATTGTTTCCGAAAGAGGAACCAGTTTATCGGGCGGACAAAAACAACGAATTATGTTGGCCAGAGCTTTGGCACTCAATCCAAAAATTTTGTTGCTCGATGATTTCACCTCACGAATTGATCATAAAACGGAGCAGAAAATCCTCAGCAATATCGAAACAAACTTTCCGGAAATGACACTTTTATCGATTACGCAAAAAATTGCACCGGTTAAGGATTTCGACCAGATTATTTTGTTGATGGAAGGCGAAGTAGTTGCCACCGGAAAACACAAATTTCTGAAGGAACATTCACCTGAATACATTCAGATTTACAATTCACAAAAAAGTACCAATCATTATGAATTATAACCTGAATACACAAACGGAGAAAAAAGATAAAAAACTTCCGGTTTTTGTATCACTCAAAAAACTGGTTGGTATAATTAGTGGCGAACGGCGCAATCTTACAATTGCGTTTATTGCCATTTTTGTAAATGCGGCTTTAAGTTTATCGGGCTCGTATGTGGTGGGTTATACCATCGATACGTATGTACAGACAAAAAATTACCATGGTGTTCTTGTGTTTGCCGGCATCCTGTTATCGATGTACCTTTTGGCATTTATCGTTAACTATGCTCAAATGATTATGATGGGCGGAATTGGTCAACGCATGCTCTTCAGTCTTCGGAATTCGGTGTTTAACAAACTACAGGAATTACCGCTTGACTTTTTTAACCAGAACAAATCGGGAGACCTAATATCGCGGATAAATAATGACACCGAAAAAGTAAACGAATTTTTCTCACAGTCATTGATGCGCTTTATTGGCGGAATTATCATGATGACCGGAGCAGCCATTCTTTTACTGGTAATCAATCTACCTCTGGGCCTTGCAGCACTCTCTCCTGCCCTGATTTTATGGATCTTTACCAAAAGTGTTTCTCCCTGGATCAGACGCAAAAACGAGGCAAGTTTAAAAAGTTTGGGCAATTTATCGGCTGAAATACAGGAAAGTCTTTCCAACTTTAAAGTGGTGGTTGCTTTTAATCGTCGCGACTACTTTCGCAAACGGTTTGTTGAAGTTAACGAAGAAAATTACAAGCGATCGTTACATGCAGGCATTGCCAATACTGTTCTTAACCCGGTTTATACTTTTGCTGCCAATTTAGGTCAGCTCATTGTTCTTTCTCTGGGAATCTGGTTTATTATAAAAGGCTATTTTTCGGTTGGTTTACTCATTAGTTTTCTGGCCTACATTTCAAGTTTTTACAATCCGCTTCGACAGCTGGCGGCCTTGTGGGCCAGTTTTCAAATGGCGCTGGCGGCCTGGGACAGGATTTCAAATCTACTTTCGTTTGAAAACAATTTAATTGTAAGCGACAATACCCAAAAGCACAGTACTTCGGCTTACGTACACTTTAAAGATGTTTCATTTAGCTACCCCAATGGCAAAGAGGTTTTACACAAGGTAAGTTTCGATTTGCACCCGGGTAAAACCTATGCTTTTATAGGGCCAACCGGAGGCGGTAAAACAACTACCGCATCGTTGATTTCCAGGTTATACGATGCAACGGCAGGTACAATCCTGCTCGATCAAAAGGACATTACATCATATTCAGCAAAAGAGAGGGCTAAAAAAATTGGATTTATTTTGCAGGAGCCCATACTTTTTTCGGGTACGGTGCGGGATAATATTCTCTACGGAAACGATGAGTTTATTGGTTTTACCAACGAGCAACTGGAGAATGCAATGGAAGAAGCCAAACTGGGCAGTTTGCTGAAACGGTTTGAAAATGGATTGGATACTCCTATTCAAATGACTGGCGACGGAATAAGTCTTGGACAAAAACAATTGATTGCGTTTATGCGTGCTATTCTGCGCAAACCGGAGTTACTTATTCTTGATGAGGCAACAGCAAATATTGATACCGTTACCGAACAACAACTGGAAACCATTTTAGATAACCTGCCAGCCTCTACTACCAAAGTTATCATTGCTCACCGCCTCAACACAATTGAAGATGCCGACGAGATCTTTTTTGTAAACTCGGGCGAAATCACTGCAGCTGGTTCTTTTAGCGAAGCACTTAATTTGCTAATGCAGGGAAACAAAGAAAGCTGATTTCTACTGTTAAAGATTTGAATAACTAGCTGAGATTTTTTGGTTTATCATCGCATTTCGAATCCCAACCGTCTTTACATTTTACCTGAATTAACCTATTTCAATCAATTCCATAGCGATACAATAGTTCCATCGGTCGATAAAAAAGGTCCGTACTTCTATTACGTTTGAGATTGTAGCGTTGTGCTTGTAGCTTTGAATCAAATAAAAAAGCAAACATTATGAAAGCAACAATGAAACAATTAACAGCAGCAACATTCATCGCAATTTTAGTTTTAGCAGGAAATGCAAAAGCAGAAGGAACAGAAACCAAAGTTACAAACAACGCAAGTATTGAAAACACGCTTCAGATTGAAAACTGGATGACAGATGAAACAATTTGGAATACAAATTCAATTCGTATGGAATATTTTGTTCAGGAAACAGAAGCAAGCATGGAACTTGAAAATTGGATGACTAGCGAAGAAACATGGAATTTCAACAACAATTTTGCAGAAGAAACAGAAACCGGATTAGAACTGGAAGATTGGATGTTTGACAATAAAACATGGGAAACAGCAAAAAAAGAAGTTGAAGAAGCATTAAAAGTGGAAGCATGGATTATAAATAACAAGTTATGGGAATAGAAATAATTTTTGGTAATTCGCTCGGGGAAGCGAAATAAAAGGGCTGTAAATTTTTTACGGCCCTTTGTTATATACCTCATTTCCCTTCCTGAAATAGCATTACACAAAATAATGCAGCCATGAGACTTCTGTCTGGCTTCAAATCATTCAAACAGCAAATAAAAACAAACTTCTCTCTAAAAGTTCGTTTTGTTGCTAAATAAAATTTTTCAGAATGTGATTAACGTCTTTAAACGATTTGCTGTTAACGGTAACATTTGTCATAATAAAAACGACTCCATTATAAGGCTTTGCTTAACCTTGCCTCTCTTAATTGGTAATTAAGTTCTATTTTTACTAGCTGAAAATTCAAAACTATTTTTCGATGAAAAAGCTTTTTCTGAGTCTGTTTATTACCATCGTTTTTATTGCCAGTTCAGGAGCTCAAAACCTGAATATCGAAAACCTTTTGTACGAATTACCGGATGTTATTTTCAAAGAAATAAAAAACACAGGTGATTTTGAAAAAACCTACGAGCTAAAAATTAAACAGCCCTTGGATCATCAGCACCCGGAACGAGGATATTTCTACCAGCGTGCCTTTTTGTCGCACAAGGATTTTAACCATCCTACGGTAATGTATATTTCGGGATACAGCCAAAACAGGGTTTACGAAACCGAAATTACCAGATTATTACAAGCCAATCAGTTTTCCATCGAACATCGTTTTTTTGGAGAAAGTATTCCCGAGACGCTTGATTACAACTACTTAACGCTCGAACAAGCTACAGCTGATTTACATCACATAAACGAAATATTTAAACAAATTTATGCCGGTAAATGGTTAAGTACAGGAATTAGCAAAGGAGGAGCCACCACTATTTTCTACAAGTATTTTTATCCTGAAGACGTTGATGCCGGAGTTCCGTATGTAGGGCCAATTAACCGCGAATACGAAGAAAGACGCCTGTACACCTTTTTAGACACAGTAGGATCGGATGAATGCCGGGCAAAAATACTGGCCTTTCAAAAAAGAATTTTTCAAAATAGAGAAAAAGTTTTACCGCTGCTAAAAATGTACAGTCAGGGTGCTCAACTAAAATTTACGTATTTATCATTTGAAGAAGCCTTTGAATACTGTGTTCTGGAATATCCATTTGCATTCTGGCAATACGGCTCGTCCTGCGACGAGATCCCTTCAGAGAGCAGTTCGCTTGCTGATGCGGTGCAATATTTAATTAAAGTTAGCAACATTAGTATGTTTAGCGACAGAGACATTGACTATTTTCTGCCACACTATTATCAATCGGCAACACAAATGGGATATTATGGATACGAAACGGAAAAGTTTGAAAACGACTTAAAAGTGCTGCGTCTCCAGCCACACCCGCACGCCGCTTTAGTACCCGATAAAATTCCCGTTAAATTTGATGGGAGTTTACTGAACGAAATTAATGTTTGGACACAAAAAGAAGGAAGTCATTTAATCTATATATACGGAGCTAACGATACCTGGACCGCATCAGCTGTACCTCCTTCCGATGAGGTAGACTGTGTTTGGTTTTTTATGAAAGGGAAAGACCATGGTTCAGCGCGTTATGCCGAAATGACGAGTGATGAAAAAGCCAAATTTATTTCAACTCTGGAGAGATGGTTATCCATTAAAATTGAAAATACGCAGTTAAAATAAGCGGATTCTGAAAATCAACACTCCAGTCGTCTCAGAACTGTTTCTTTGTAACTTCGGCTTATGGGAATTTGTTTTTCCTGTTTTCGACACAACTAAATATTTCGATTTCATAACTCTCATTCCGTCTGTTAGTTAAGTGTTTTTCGAGGCGATTTTTGGGTGACTCAGGAGCTGTTTTTATACCTTTATGGCATGTTTGTCCGGAAAAAGCCAAATAAAAGTGGTGTTATCAGCGTGCAGGTTATTGCCAAAATAAATGGGAAACCAAAGTTGATAAAAACAATAGGTAGTTCCCGTGATGAAAAGACCATTAAAGAATTAACAGAAAAAGGCCATCATTACATTGCAACTTTTAGCGGTCAAACTGCACTTGATTTTTCTGATGAAACAAATTTGATTCAATCTGTTTTTCAGCAAATCGATTCACACACTGAAGTTGGCACAGAACTGCTATTGGGTAAGATTTTCGATGATATTGGCTTTAATGTTATTGACGACCAGATTTTCAGGCAGCTTGTCCTTTCGCGTTTAACCTACCCGGTAAGCAAGCTTAAAACAAGCGATTATCTTGAAAAATACCATGACCTCGAATATCCGGTGCAACAAATCTACCGTTACATGGACAAACTGCATTCCACCCAAAAGGAACTTGTGCAGCAGATTAGTTATGAGCATACAAAACATGTACTGGGAGGGCAGGTAACCATCGTATTTTATGATGTAACTACTTTATATTTTGAAATAGACCATGAAGATACTCTCAGAAAAACAGGTTTTTCCAAAGAGGGCAAACACCAGAACCCGCAAATCGTATTGGGGCTTTTAGTGAGCCGCAACGGCTATCCGCTTGCCTATGACATTTTTGAGGGGAACAAATTTGAAGGACACACCATGCTACCTGTGCTGGACGCATTCAAAGAAAAATACAGGTTGGACCAACTGGTTATCATTGCCGATTCTGGCCTTCTGTCCAATGCCAATATTGAAGAATTACAGGAAAAAGGTTATGAATTTATCCTTGGTGCCCGAATCAAAAATGAAAAGAAGCAAATCCAGGAACAGATACTGGCTTTAAGTTTGAAAAATGGGGAAAGCGCGGTTATCGAAAAAGATGGGTTAAAACTAATTGTAACTTATTCTGACAGCAGGGCTAAGAAAGACAGCCAAAACCGGGAAAAGGGACTCCAAAAGTTAGAAAAGCGGATAAAGACAGGAAAGCTGACCAAGTCAAGTATCAACAACCGTGGATATAACAAATACCTCAAAATGGATGGTGAGATAAATATTGAAATCGACTATACAAAATATAATGCCGATGCAGCCTGGGATGGTTTAAAAGGGTACATTTCAAATGCCTTTCTGGGAAAAGATGAAATAATTGAAAACTATGGACATTTGTGGCAAATCGAAAAAGCTTTCCGCATATCAAAAACTGATTTAAAAATCAGGCCAATTTACCACCGGGCACAACGAAGGATTGAAGCACACATTTGTATCTCGTTTGTAGCCTATAAAATCTACAAAGAATTGGAAAGGCAATTGAAAAGTCTGAACTCAAAATTAAGCCCCGAAAAAGCCATCGAAATTGCCAAAACAATTTATCAGATAAAAGCAACTGTAAAAGGCAAATCTGTGGCTCAAATTTTACTGATTAACGATCAACAGAAGAAATTAGCACAGCTTTTCAATTTTGGGTGACCCAGTGTCGAAAACAGGAAAGCCAAATTTATTTCAACTCTGGAGAGATGGTTATCCATTAAAATTGAAAATACGCAGTTAAAATAAGCGGATTCTGAAAATCAACACTCCAGTCGTCTCAGAACTGTTTCTTTGTAACTTCGGCTTATGGGAATTTGTTTTTTATCAATTTCAACCAATTCGGAAGTAAATGAAGTAATTGATTTTAAAGCCACAATAAACGAGCGATGTACACGAATAAAATCCTGTTGAGGTAATTTGGCTTCAATGCTTGAAATGGTTTCGCGGGTAACCACATTACCGCCCTTTAAATGTATTTTAATATAATCGGCCAGACTTTCAATAAAAAGTATTTCAGCAAAATTAATTTTAATCATTTTTCGTTCGGATCGTACAAAAATCGATTCGCTTTTTTCGCTGACAATCTCAACCGGTTCTGCGGTTAAAACCGGTGTGGTTTCGTTTAAATATTTATTTACCCCCTGCAATAAACGCTCAAAGGAAATGGGTTTAAGCAGGTAATCAACCGCCTGTAAATCAAATCCGTCAACCGCATATTCGCGATAGGCCGTTGTAAAAATAATTTTAATGTTTTTATTGATCGATTTGGCAAAAGAAAGGCCTGAAATTTCGGGCATATTAATGTCCAGAAAAATGAGATCAATTTTTTGTGTACTAACTGCATTAAAAGCTTCAATAGCACTTTTACATGTGGCCAACACATCAATGGCTTCAATTTTCGAAAGGTGGTTTTCAAGAATTTCGCGGGCCACAGGTTCGTCGTCAACAATTATGCAGCGTATTTTATTTGTCATCTATAAGCGCATTAAAATCATCAATTTTTAACTCTGCAAAATACCAATTATCCTGCAAATAATTCTCCAGGTTGTAGTTGTTTGGATAATTCAAAGCCAGACGTTTTTTTATATTTTCCAATCCAATTCCGTTTTCATGGTCCTTCTCGTTGTGATTAATGTACGAGTTACCTATCCTAAAACAGAGTTGCTTGTCTACAACTTCAACTTCAATTTTTATACGTAAAAAACCATCTATCAAATTCCCGTGTTTAAACGCATTCTCAACAAAAGGAATCAATAACATAGGTGCCACCTGGATGGTAGAATCAATGTCGTTCGATGTAAAGTCCACTTTTAAAGTATCCTGAAAACGGATTTTTTCCAACTCAATGTATTCCTGAATGTGCAAAACCTCTTCTTTTAAACTCACCAAAGGTTTGTTTACCTGGTATAAAATATAATCGAGCAAATTCGACAGTTTCAGAATAATATCGGGAGTTTGCTGCGACTGTTTCAAGGCAAAACCATAGATGGTATTAAGTGTGTTAAACAAAAAATGAGGATGAATCTGACGTTTCAAATAATGCAATTCCTGGTCTTTTAATTGCAATTGTGTTTCCAGAATTTTATTGTGCAACTCTTTGTTTCGCGAAGCCGTTTTAAAACTTTGGTTAAGTACACTTACAAAGCTTATAATGCCCACCACCAGAACCACCAACAACAATATAAAAAAGTAGTTTTTGCTCATTGGCGGCATCTCATTCACGTTAAATTTCAGAATAAAAATCAGGCAGGTGTAAATAAGCAAGGTTATAATATACGATATGTAAATAAAGGTGTAAAAGGTGTAGAGTGCGAATTTCCAGTAGCGTTTTGTAAACAGGTAATTCGGAATTAAGCGGTAATTGATAAAATACGTTACCGCAATTGTAAGTGGCAGTAAACCGCTCGAAAACCAAAGTGCATAATCTATTTTATCGGAGTTGTAACTAAAAAAGAAAAAAAAGAAAAACCAAACCGCCACCCAGAATAAGGTGTGATACAGAATAATTTTTGGTTCAATTTTTTTTAGCAGATTCATAAATACAATACTAATTAAAATTTACCGGAGAACATTTTTTTAGCGACGAATTGCAGTTTTCATCGGGTTTGTTGCATGCAAAACATACGAATTCCCTTTTATAAGCTTAATTTTGTTGAATCACGTGCAGAACTTTCCATCTATCGCAATATAAATTATGCAATGGATTTCTGGTTTACATTTGATTCATTATTAATTCAAAAAATCTAAAACTCATGAATCAATTACTTGACAAATTTAACGAGGGCGGACCAGCTTTTACCTACATCATTTTAATCACACTCTTTGTATTAATCGGATTATTTGTACGTGCCATTCTTTCGAAAGCCGACAAATACAAAACCATTGAGCTGATGAAATCGATTAGCTGGTTTGCTGTAGCATGGGGATTTTTGGGCCGGACTTTTGGTTTGATTATGATTTTTGACAAAGTACAGGCTGCCGGAGATATTGCCCCTTCCGTTTTTGCCGACGGCTTAAAAATAGCCTTGATTTCTCCTTTATTTGGAATACTGGTTTTTGCTTTGGCGCGTCTTGGAATTGTATTCCTGATTAGCTTACAAAAAGATTTTAAACCACAGGAAAACAACTAAACAAGTTCAGGAATTGCCATTTCTAACGAAGCGAGAAATCTGCAACTGTAAACTTAACGGATACAGATTTCTTTTTATTAGATCTGTAACAATCTAAAGATTAAAACATTAAGTATGATATTAAAATTACGATTTTGGTTATTCGCAGGACTATTTCTATTCTTTCAATTAATTGGAAATGCCCAGCCTGTCAGAACTGTTCAGTTTCTAAAAAAAGTGGGTACAACAGACAGTATTTTTTCCCCTACCTTAAATGAATCCCGGGAAATTTACATTCAAATTCCGGAGAGTTACGATTCTGATAAAAACCGGAAATACCCTGTAGTATTTATTTTGGACGGTGAAGTATTTCTACCCACGGTAAGTGATGTACACGACTATTACAGTGGTGGATTTATGCCGGAAATGGTACTTGTGGGTATTTCAAATGCGAATAATCGGATTAGGGATTTGACCACTTCGACCATAAAAACAAAATATGGAATGCCGTTTAATGAAAAAAATGGTGAAGCCGAAAATTTTATCAGGTTCATTGAAAAAGAGCTTATTTCTTATGTTGAAAACAAATATCCGGTTACTTCTTACAGAACATTAATTGGCCATTCGTACGGAGGTTTGTTTACCATTTATTCGCTAATTCATCATCCCAATTTATTTGCCAACTACTTAGCTATCGATCCGAGCATGGATTGGGACGACCAGAAATTAACAAAGGAAGCAAAAGGATTACTGGCTACTCAGAACTATAAAAACAAAGCATTATTTATTTCTTTAAGCGGGCAATTGCATATGCAAAATCCGATGATTACCATAGACAATGTAATGCAGGACAGCTCCGATTTTACCGTGTTTCCCCGTTCGAATATCGCCTTTTCGCATCTACTTGAGCAAAATGCTACAAATGGCTTGGCTTTTAAGTGGAAATTTTATCCCAACGATCTTCATGGCACTATTCCATTCCCTTCAATTATGGACGGATTAATCTCAGTTTTTGAATGGTTTCAGATGGAAAATACCGACAGAATCAATTCATTTGATACTCCAAAAGAAGAACTGCTTAACATTGTTAGATATCGGGCAAAAAAACTGGAAGACCATTTTGGATATATTGCACCACCTTACCCTGAAGAGTTATTAACGATGTCGGGGTATATGAATATGGATATGCAACAAGCCGAAAAAGCAAAAATGTATTTCGATTTTGCGCTGGAATACTACCCTGAAAATGCAAATGTTTATGGGTCAATGGCAGATTACTTCGAAGCACAAGGTGACTCTGTAAATGCAATCAAAAATCTAAACAAAGCATTTCAGTTAAGTGGGAACAATGACTACCTCAAAAAAATTGAAAGATTGAAAAAGAATGCTCCCAAAGAATAAGCAAAACTAAAAATTGTCACTTCGAACGTAAGGAGAAATCTGTATCCAACTAATATTAGTTACAGATTTCTCCTCATCCTTCGTCGAAATGACAATACTATTTTAACCTTCAATTTTCTGATGTACCACTTTTAAAATGGCCGCTTCTTTTTCTTTAGCCGATTTTAGAAGTTCTTCTGCTTTTGACAAGGCACCTTCCAGAAATACTTTGTCATTAAAACCTGCCGCATTTATTTTTACATTCAGGTAAGCTCCTTCAACTGCAGTCCGGGCGCAAAGTGCTCCAACTCCGGCATCCGATACCGAATTCGGATTTCCAAATTCTGCCATAGCCTGCATCACTTCCAATGAATCAGAAGCAAGCTGCATCACTTTTAAAGGCACTTCAATGGCATTTTTTGTGGCATCGTGAATGGCTTGTTTACGATCTGCTATTTCCTGTTCGCTGCCTTTTGGAAGTCCAAATGCAGCCATTATTTTATTAAACGCATCGGTATCTTCATCCACACAATTTACCAAAGCCGTGTGGTATAATTTCCCTTTTTCTGCCCAATCGGAGAACCCCTCCCAACGATCGTCCCATCCACGTTTGTGTGCCGACAAATTGGCCACCATTGTTCCTAAAGCTGCTCCCATGGAACCAACATAAGCAGAAATAGATCCTCCGCCCGGTGCCGGCGATTCAGAAGCTGTTTCTTCCTTAAACTGAGTCAGACTCATATCAACCAGTTTTTTGGCCGACTGATCTTCAATCACATATTCGATGATTTTCTTTTGGGGGTCAAAAGGTGCCAATTCATCAAGTCCCAACGATTTTATGGCAATTTTAATAATCTCTTCATCTGAAATACCCGTTGAACGTTGTTGCTTTTTCAGAAAGTATTTTCCGGCATCCAACATAGCCTGCAAAGGAATTAATCCCACCAACTCGGAGCCGGTTACACGAATGCCACGCTCCTGCGCTTTGTTACAAACTTCATCAAAAGCAACATGCACCGGAGTAACTGTAATATCGGTTAGGTTAATCGAGATTTGGGCAATTCCGTACTCTTCGATGTACCAGCCAATGGCACGTGTTTTTTTCAAAGTTCCGGGAATTCGAACCGGCTCACCCTTTTCATCAGTCACAATTTTTCCGCTTACCGGATCTCCTTCGCGTTTTACACGACCTGCCTCACGCACATCAAAAGCAATGGCATTGGCGCGGCGTGTTGATGTGGTGTTTAAATTCACATTGTAGGCAATCAGAAAATTGCGGGCACTAATTGCCGTTGCACCACTTCCAGCCACTTTGGAATTCCATTTATCAGGGCCAAAATCGGGTTTCCACTCCACACCGGCAATACGTTCTTTTAAAGCTTCGTACTCTCCTGAACGGCAATTTGCCAAACTTTGGCGCACCGGCTTAAAAGCTGCAAACTCGTAACAAAATACCGGAATCTCTAATTCTTCGCCAACACGTTTCGCTAGTTTACGCGCATATTCAACCGCTTCTTCCATGCTCACATTTGCCACCGGTACCAGCGGACAAACATCAGTAGCACCAAAACGCGGGTGTTCTCCGTGGTGTTTGCTCATGTCGATCAATTCGGCTGCCTTTTTTATTCCCCGAAAGGCGGCTTCTACAACATGATCGGGTTCGCCAACAAAAGTTACTACTGTGCGGTTGGTTGCTTTCCCCGGATCAACATCCAGCAAGCTGATTTCTGCCACACTTTCAATGGCATTCGTAATCTCTTTTATAATACTCATATCGCGCCCTTCGGAAAAATTAGGAACGCATTCGATAATTTTTTTCATAATGTTTAGTTTACCTCATTGTCATTTCGAAGGAAGTATGACAGAGAAATATGTTCTTTGCTGCAACAGATTTCTCTTCGTCAACTGACGAATCGAAATGACTATTATATTGAAACGAAATTAAAAATAAGACAAAGATCAGATAATGATTTTTCACATGAATTTAATTTTAAAAGAAGAACACATTTTGGCAATGCTCCATGTTCCTGTCAGGCTGAGCGAAGTCGAAGCCTATAAGCTTTGTACTTCGCCATTTAAAATTACAGTTTCCACAAGGTTGGTGCCATAAGAATAAGGCAAATACTCAATACCAGGCATTGTACCGGTAATAAACAAATTGGCAATTTTGCCCCGCGCAATACTTCCGTATTTATCGCTGATTCCCATTGCATAGGCTGTATTTATTGTAGTTGCGTTAATCACTTCTTCGGGAATCATGTTGTATTTTATGCAGCCCATGGCCGAAATAAAGCTCATGTTTCCACTGGGCGATGAACCCGGGTTATAATCCGATGCCAAAGCCACCGGCAATCCGGCTTCTATCATTTTTCGAACCGGCGAATACGGCATATTTAAAAAGAAAGCTGCTCCCGGCAAAACCGTAGGCATGGTTTCCGAGTCTTTTAAAGCTGTGATTTCTTCGTCGCCCACAAATTCGAGGTGATCAACCGAAAGTGCATTGTATTTTACTCCTGCCTGAATTCCACCGGTTAAACCCAGTTCGTTGGCATGGATTTTTGCCCGCAAACCATATTTCATTCCGGCCATCAGAATACGTTCGGTATCTTCCACCGAGAAAAATCCCCGGTCACAAAATACGTCGATATAATCGGCCAGCTCTTCGGCAGCCACCTGCGGAATCATTTCGTTAATAACCACATCGGCATATTCTGCCGGATTGTTTTTATACTCTTGCGGAATAGCGTGAGCACCAAGAAAAGTGGCCTTTACACAAAGGGGAGCGGTTTCTTTAATGCGACGAATTACCCGAAGTATTTTTAATTCGTCTTCGGTATTTAAACCGTAACCACTTTTAATTTCAACGGCTCCTGTTCCCATTTTTATGATCTCTGAAATCCGGTCCATGGCATCGTTGTACAAGTCATCTTCAACAGTTTCGTGTAAACGTTTTGCTGAATTTAAAATGCCCCCTCCCCTGCGCGCTATTTCTTCGTACGACAAACCTTTGATACGATCGACAAATTCTTTTTCACGCGGTGCAGGATAAACCAGATGCGTGTGCGAATCGCAAAAAGCCGGATAAACCAAACGATTGGAACAGTCTATTTCAACCAGTACATCTTCGTCGGGCACCTCGTGTAATCGATCCATGGAACCAAAGTCTTCAATCTTATCTTCATGAATCAGCAGAAAAGCATCCCGAATGGTATCAACGCGGCTCATTTCGGCACCGGCTTTAAACAGTACCGGATTATCTTCTACCTGAACCAGTTCTTTTATATTAGTAAGTAATAACCTCATTGTTTTTGTATTGCTAAAAAAAGGTACGAATTTGAAACAATAAAGCAAGGTCTTCCGGGTGTAAAAACAAATGACAATTAACAGGAACAAATCAGATGTTGATCCACTCGAAAGCTTTTCAGTAAAGAAACATAGAAAAACGTAAAAATTCTGGTTTGGAAACAAAGGATTAGTCTGAAAGAATATGAATCAACCCGCCTCGAGGACAGTATTTTTAGATAAAAAAAGGGGAACACAATTACTTGCGTTCCCCGGTCATGAATTATTCCTGTTATACAAAAAAAGAATTAATCGTCCCCTGATCCATATCCTTTTTGTTTTTTCTTTTGAGATTGTGTTAATGTGGTGTTCTAAAAATTGGCTTTAAAACTTCCTTACAAGAGAATGACACTTGGATAGCTTCCCGATTCGTTATTTCAGAAAGATTATTTGAAGTTTTGGATGCCATATTTTGTGGGTTAGCTTTAATAATTAGTTGAATTTTAATTGTACTTGGTTAATCGTTATACAAATTATGAAAAATACAAATAGAAAACAAATTTATTTTTAAGCTCCTTAGCCTGAGAAATGAGAACGCTGCAACGGAATAAAACTCACATCACAAGCGTTGAAAGCATCAATTTAAAAGTAATACTTATGCTGTGGTAACATTAAATAAATAACCAACAAATGCTGTTAATCCCATGGCTACGGTTCCCCAAAATGTAATACGAAGAATGGCCTTAACAACACTCGAACCTCCCGTTTTTGCGGCTAAAGCTCCAAGTACAGAGAGGAAGAAAATGGCAAATACATAAAGCATATATTCCATACTATGAAGTGGCAAAAACAACACAACAAAAAAAGGAAGAATACCACCAGCCGAAAAAGCGGCTCCGGAAGCAAATGCAGCCTGAGTAGGTTTGGCCTGGCTAATTTCGTTAATTCCCAATTCATCTCTTACGTGGGCTCCCAAAGCATCTTTCTCCGATAATTCGGTTGCCACCAACAGAGCCGTTTCTTTTTTCAAACCTCTTCCTTCATAAATTTCTGCCAAACGTTGTAATTCCAATTCGGGCATATCAAGCAACTCCTTCTTCTCTCGTTCTATGTCTGCATGCTCCACATCGGTTTGTGAACTTACCGATACATATTCGCCGGCTGCCATCGATAATGCTCCAGCAACTAAACCGGCCAGTGTTGCTAAAACAATTGGTTCGCGTGTGTTGCTGGCTGCTGCAACACCAATTGCAATACTGGCTGTCGACAGGATTCCGTCGTTTGCACCCAGTACTGCAGCCCGCAACCAATTACTCCGGCTTATATAATGCGGGCTTAAATAGTCGTCCGCCTGATTTTTATATTCTTTCATAAAAGGGGTGAATTATTAATTACTATCAAATTAAAATTGATTGGCACATGCAGGGTTTTGTTACACATCAAATCCCATTAAATGACGCACCTTTTCTGCATTATCTTTAGATGTTAATTGCTCCAGCAGCAACAAAGCCACGTCAACTGCAGTGGATGGATTCCATGATGTAATGATTTGGTCGTCGCTAACAATGGGTTGATCCAGAACATGAACTCCAAACTCCTGCAAGGCCTGACGGCGAACCAAACTGTTGTATGTGGTCGCTTTTTTGTTTTTTAATATCCCGCTTTTACCAACTGGCAATGCACCAACGCAAATGGAAGCGATTAATTTATTCTGGGACTTAAAAGCCCGAATCAAATCAAGAAATATAGAAGAGTAGGCATCGTTGTAAAATCCATAAATTTCAAATCCACCCGGAATAGCCAATGCATCAAAGTCATTAATGTCAATATCATCGATTAAAAAGTCGGGGATAAAACGTTGTTTAAACGAACTTTTAATTTCGCTTCTTAATCCACAGGTAAACAGCTCTGTTGAACCATCACCTTCCACAAGGTTCCATCCAATAACATCAATAAAAACACTGGCTTCGAATACCTCAAAACCACTGGCCAATAACAACAACACCTTTTTCATTTATAATAAACAGTTTAAATTGTAAGTGCCTGTAAATTTACGAATAATAGCGAATTGCCTGGCACACTTGAGGCAAATGTCTGCAATATTTGATGTGCTTGGAAATATTGTTTGCCACTCTCTGTCGGCCAACATTTTTGGCAACTATTCCGCTAGGTTTTTGTAGCTATCCAAACCTTTTGTACTCAGCCAAAGGATGTCACTTAAATTGGCAGAATTTTGCCTCGAAAAAAAGAAGACTGCACCATCGGGTGAAATTCGCGGAAAGTAGTTTCCTTCGCCTTTTGTGTTTATGGTACTGTCCATATGAACCGGAAAAGTCCAGCTGGCATCGGTTTTTCGGAATGAAATAAAATTATCGACCCAACCATTATTTACTCCCTCTAAAAATCCATCACATATTAAATAATCGCCACCGGGAGCCACGCCAACATGCCGCGTTTTAAAACCTTCAAATCCTGTAATCTTTTTACTTTCATCCAGTTGGTCATTATCAATCCTTGCAGTTACCACATCTCCGTTTTGCACATAAAACAGGGTTAAATCTGCAGTAATGCTCCAATCCGAGACTCCATTTTGCCGGCTTAAATCCAAACTATCAACAAATACCGGTTTGGTCCAGGTACTGTCATTTACTTTTTTCGATTTCCAGATACAAGCATTCGATTCCATAATGGCCAAAGAATCGTTAACAAAGCGGGGCGTTCTGTAAAACATTTCGCGGTCTTTCTGTTTTAAATCCGTCCATTTTTTTCCATCAAAACGCGTATAGAGACTTTGTACACCGTTGGTATTTCCTTTTTCATCTTTAAAATAACGCATAAAAAAAATGGCAAAACCATCGTTTGTTACACTAATCATCGATTCACTGGTAGAATCAACTGATACCATTCCTTTGGCAAATATCTCCGGGTGTTCAAAAGGAATATTCTGACCAAGATATGTTGGCGGTTTGCTTTGTTGTGTGCAGGAAAACAGGATTAGTACGAGAATCAGAAAGATAAGTTGTTTTGGTTTCATGGCTCGATATTATTGTTTAAAAGGAAAGGTTTTTCGTAATTCTATTTTAGCTTGTATAAAAGATTAAAATAGTTTCAAGAGGTAACACACTCCCCTTGTTTAACTTTTCTGGGGCACTCTACTACACTGTGAATCTTCTGTTTGTGTCGCCGGATTAAGGTGGACTAAAAGTATAGAATGTTTATGTCAAATAAAAATGGATGGGGAAAAAAGAATAAAGAAGTCGGATTGGGAGTCGGAAGACGGATTCAAGAAAACCACCCCGTCAGCGTTGGTTGTTTTACTTTTTGTACAAAGCCGGTGGTGCCGACACCCCTCCTCATGGAGGGGAAATTATTGTATGTGGGAACTCTTGATTCTTGGCTCTTCGCTACGAACCCCTTTCCCCTTGCCGGTCTTTTTACTAACTTCGGGCACTAAATTCAGAAACATGCTCAAAAAAGTTCCACATACCTATGTCATCATTTTCGCTTTAATTGTTTTTTGTGCCGTATTAACCGGGCTGATTCCCGGGGGCGAATTCGAGCGAAACGATGTGCTGGTAAATGGTGTTGAGCGCAGTGTAATAAAAGCCGGTTCGTTTCATTTTACAGATAGCAAAATTCAAAGCTGGCAGATTTTTTCCTCGTTCTTTGATGGTTTTTTGCGCACTACAAACATTATTGCCTTGATTCTATTAATTGGTGGATCGTTTTGGATACTCAATGAAAGCAAATCGATTGACCTGGGAATTTATTCATTTCTGAAATTTTCGAAACGCTGGGAAAAATCAAAATGGCTAGCCGGAATTGGAGTAAACAACCTTGTACTTGTGGGCACAATGACCGTATTTAGCTTGTTTGGAGCCATTTTCGGGATGAGTGAAGAAACAATTGCCTTTACCATAATTTTTGTACCGCTGGCTATTTCAATGGGCTACGATTCAATTGTTGGTGTTTCGATGTGTTTTATTGCTGCAGCCCTTGGGTTTGCAGGTGCTTTTTTAAATCCGTTTACCGTTGGAGTTGCACAGGGATTATCCGACATTCCGCTATTCTCGGGCATTGAATACCGCATTTTTATGTGGGCGGTGATTAATCTGGTTGGATTCACTTATATTTTGCGCTATGCCTCTAAAATTCGGAAAGATCCCAAAAAATCACTGGTCTACACCGACGATGCGTATTGGCGTTCGCACAATCAAACTACTGACGAAACCATCCCGCAAATAAAATCAAAATCGGCCTGGTTTGCTTTGATTGTTCTAGCCATTGGCCTTATACTTTTTTCAATCCGGTTTCCACTAAGTGCGATTCTTATAGGAAACAGCACATTTAGTTTACCGGCTATACCCGTCGCAACCGGGTTATTTCTACTATCAAGCTTATTTGCATTGAGGCATTCGGTACAATATTTTATATTAAACCTGCTCACTTTCACCATTGTGTTTTTGGTAATTGGAGTTATGGGGCACGGCTGGTACATAAAAGAAATAGCAACAATCTTCCTGGCAATGGGAATCTTTTCGGGAATTGCTGCCAATAAATCACCCAATACCATAACCAAACTTTTTCTGGAAGGTGCAAAAGACATACTTCCGGCTGCGCTGATTGTTGGATTAGCACGCGGTATTGTTGTTATTCTAGAAGATGGGACTGTTATTGACACCATTCTTTTTTATGTATCAGATTCGATGAAAGATTTTGGAAAAGTGGGAACACTGGGTATTATGTACCTGATTCAAACCCTGCTGAATGTTTTTATTCCGTCGGGCTCGGGACAAGCTGCATTAACCATTCCAATTATGTCGCAAATATCCGATCTGATTGGAATATCGCGCCAGGCAACAGTTGTGGTCTTCCAGTTGGGTGACGGATTTACAAACATGATTACACCAACCTCCGGTATTTTGATCGGAGTACTTGGAATTGCCCGTATCCCTTACGAAAAATGGTTTAAATGGATTGCTCCGTTTATGCTTATACTAATTGTTACCGGATTTTTATTGCTGCTGCCAACTGCGTTTTTGGATTTGAATGGATTTTAAGAAAGTGTACAGCATGGAATAGGAAGTTGGTTATTGCGTTTTAGTTATGTCTTTTCTCGTTACTTATTGTTACAATAAAACCACCCCGTCCCGTAAAACCGGGACATCCCTCCTGCCAGAGGGGAAACGTATGCCAGCAGTAGTTTGGTTATTGGATATTGGATATTGGTTTTTAGGTTATCTATTCCAGAAACTTCTGGGCATAAAAAAAGCCTACTCTAAGCAGGCCTTTTTGAATTTTGTATGTCGAATAGTCTATTCGTCAATTGCAATTGCCTCAACAGGACAAACTTCTGCGCATGAACCACAGTCGGTGCAAAGTTCTGGATCAATTGTGTAGATATCACCTTCCGCAATCGCGTCAACCGGACACTCATCGATACAAGTTCCGCATGCTATACATTCATCTGAAATTTTGTATGCCATAACAATGATTTTTTTTAGTTTAACATTAACGTTTCAGCAAAAGTACAAAGTTTGCTAAAAAATCAAAATTCATACTTCAATAAATTCTTAGCTTTTACAAACAACCCACACAACACACTGAATAACTGACCATTAAAAGCTTTTTGAGTATTAATATTCAGTTAATCTACTTTTTGTTAATTTTGTTCGCAAATAATTGTAGAAATGAACTTAGATTGGCTTCTTGAATACAACCCGATAATGCTTGCATTGTTTGCTGCGCTTTTTACATGGGCAGTTACAGCTTTAGGAGCTGCTATGGTGTTTTTCTTTAAAAAAATCAACCAGAAAGTATTGAATTCGATGCTTGGTTTTGCAGCAGGAGTTATGATTGCAGCCAGTTTTTGGTCGCTGTTAAAACCTGCCATCGAGATGACGGAAGCACGTGGTGAAACAGGTTGGATTCCTGCAGTTGTTGGGTTTTTATCAGGAGGAGCATTTCTTTTGATTATCGATAATATTCTACCTCACTTGCATTTGGGTTTAAAAATGGATAAGGCTGAAGGTATAAAAACAACCTGGAAACGCAGTGTACTTTTGGTGTTGGCCATTACCCTGCACAACATTCCGGAAGGGCTGGCAGTTGGTGTGGCTTTTGGAGCACTTGCAAGTAACCCGGAAGCAGGTGCATTAGCCGGTGCTGTTGCATTGGCCATGGGTATTGGCCTGCAAAATTTTCCTGAAGGTGCTGCCGTTTCAATTCCTCTTCGTCGGGAAGGTTTTTCGCGTTTAAAAGCATTCAATTACGGTCAGTTATCGGGAGCAGTAGAACCCATCGCTGCAGTACTTGGTGCTTATTTGGTATTGGTTGTTACTCCTATTTTGCCTTATGCTTTATCGTTTGCTGCGGGAGCCATGATTTTTGTGGTTGTGGAAGAACTTATTCCTGAATCGCAAACCGGAAACGAAACAGATTTATCAACGATTGGTGCCATGCTTGGTTTTGCAACCATGATGCTACTTGATGTTGCTCTGGGTTAAAACGGCAGTATTCAACAGCAGTAATTGTTCTTCCAGATTGGCTTTCCGAAAATAAGTTTCGTGGGCAAAGTTCAGGTACTTCAAAATTTTAAAAGCATTGAAAGTTTGATAGAAACGTGTCTGAAAAGTTTGAAGTGCTGAACAGTTTTTATTCAAATTCTCAAGCTCCCGCCAAAATCCGTCAATCCGGATAAACTCAGCCACCGTTGCAGGCAGATTTTGCAACGTGTTTTCAAATGCTGTTTCATCTATTTTAAAAAGTGAATTCTTTACATCAAACAATGCTTTTAAATCAACAAAAGCCTGAAAATTATAACTCAAGGTTAAATCCTCCTCCCCGTTCATCCATTTCTGCAGAATAGGTCCGGTTCCAAAAGGCACTCGATCCGACAAACGCGCCGATGGATAAACACGCGTGGTATTAATTTCTCCCACCCTTCCCATTTGCACCAGGTTCTGAAGAAAATAAAAGTCTTCACCTGCCTGTCTTCGATTCATTCCTCCCCGCTTTACATAGGCCAAAGCCCGCACTGCGAATGCCGAACCAATGGTAAACAGAGAATAAGGGTAGCCTGTAAAATCGAGAGATTGTTTGTAATAAGAGAGGTATTTTTCATACAAAAGTATACCTTCCTTTTGTTTGGGCTTCAAGCCTTCCTTTTGATGTTCAAAAGCCAGAGTTGCACCAACATGCTTTGCATTTTGCTGAAAGTAATTTTCAATCTCAACCAGGTAATTTTGCTCAACCAGCGTATCGGCGTCAAGCGAAACCACAATTCCATCGGGTGTGTCCAATTTATTAAAACGACGTACAGCCTCATCCATTCCCTTTTTTCGTGCCAGTCCGGCACCAGCCCATTTCTTTTTAAGTTCGATGGGTGCCGGTGCATAAAATTTTAGCCCTTCAATTTCGTTATTTTCAATCCAGCAGGTAAGTTCAGCATGTGTTGCATTGTTGTATTCCTTTACTGAAGGTGTAGCAATTTCTGAATGATTGATCAACACAATTACTTCCACTTTACACGACGGCAAGTGGCATGCTTTTAACGATTCAAGCGTTTGTTTTATCTCCGGTTCGCGAAAACAAGGTATCACCACAATAATGGCTGTACCGGGTTCGGCATCGGATTGAATGATCGGTTCGTTATTGTTTTTATTTAGGTAACTATCTGCAAACATTGTTTACAAAGCTAAGAAACTGTTTAAAAATTCGGACTTAATTCGATTGATTTGTGAACCATAACATTGTAACTGTTGCCAAAATAAAACGCAAAAAAAATCCGGGATACTTTCCCGGATTTCTCGATATAATCGTAAAATAATTTATTCCGATTTTTCAGCGGCGTATTTTTCATTTAAAGCATTTAATACTTTAGCTGTAATGTTGTGTGCTTCGTCGCCTACAAGAATACTCGAACCGTTTACAATGTAATCGTAACCAGCCTGATCGTTATATTCTTTAAGGTAAGCCATAAGGTTATCCAAAATTTTGGTGTTGTTCTCTTGCTGAATTTCGGCCAGTTTAGTCGATAATTCCTGATCCAACTTCTGAATTTCCTGTTCTTTTCCCAATAAACGATCGCGTTCCTGAACAGCACGTTGTTCAGTTAAGAAACCACCGCGTTGTAATTTTTCCTGAAATGCAGCTGCTTCTTTTTCAAAAGTCTGACGTTTGCCACCATATTCAGTGGTATAAGCTTCCTGCATTTTTGTAAATTCGTCGTGCAAATCCAACGACAAATTGTAATTCAAGATTACCGAATCAGCTTTAATATATGCTATTTTAAGTCCACCTGTACTGGCAACACGTTCAATTTTATCAGTTTGTGATTTTTCACCACCCGTAAAATGCAATACATATAAAACAGCTACTGCTACAAAAAGCACCACACTAACTACTAACGATGTTCCTTTCATCTCATTCATTTTTTACTCAACTGTTATAAATGAAACTCCCCGAAAATGTTCCAAGGATGGTTTTCACTTTAAATTGTTCTTGGTTTATACTTTAAATCCCGACAAAGATAATTTTTTAGTTGAAAAGCAAAAGTGGATTTCAACACTTTTTTCATCTCTTTAACTATCAATAACTTCCGTAAAAAACCTGCATAAAATCATGGTTGCTTGCTGATAAACATCATTGCTTCAACACATTGATAGCACCTATTTTTACCCAAAAGAAAATTTATTCACTAAAAAATAAAATGTTGAATAAGCTAATTGCAAATATTTTACCCTACATGCCAAAAAAACTGGTGTGGGTTTTCTCGAAACGTTACATAGCAGGAGAAACAATTGAAGAAGGCTTACTTGCTTCGAAACTGCTCAACGAAAAAGGGATTGAGGTAACCATTGACTTGCTTGGCGAATTTATTAATACGCTGAGCGAAGCCGAAGACAACAAAAACCAATACATAGAAATTATTACTCGTTTTACTTCGGAAGGAGTAAAAGGAAATTTCTCGTTAAAACCAACCATGTTTGGTTTGTTGATTGATAAAGATGTATGTTATAATTACATAAGAGAAATTGCAGTTCTTGCTGCTCAGAAAGATTCGTTTATCCGGATCGACATGGAAGATTCGCAGTGCGTTGACATGGAAATTGAAATGTTTCGAAAACTACGCAACGAATTCCCTAAAAATGTAGGGCTGGTTGTTCAGGCATATCTTCGTCGTACACATAGCGATTTAGAAGTATTAAATGACATTAATTCAGAAGCACATCCTATAAATTTCAGATTGTGCAAGGGGATTTATGTGGAACCTGCAAACATTGCCTTCAAAAAATTCGAGGAAGTACGCGAACACTTTTTAGCAGATCTGAAGTACATGTTTGAAAATAAAATGTACGTAGGAATTGCAACCCATGACAAATACCTGGTGGAAGAATCAATTAAAATGATTCAGGAACTGAATATTCCGAAAAGCATGTACGAATTTCAGATGCTGTACGGGGTAACACCAGAGTTACGACAAATGATAGTTGAAGACGGACACCGGATGCGGGTATATGTTCCATACGGAGTGCAATGGTTCAACTATTCAACACGAAGACTTAAAGAAAATCCGAAAATGGCTCAGCATATAATTAAGGCACTTTTTATAAGGGGGTAATTTTTAGGAGTTAAACATAAAAGGATGGCACTGCCATCCTTTTTTTATGCTTTTTATTTAGTAGTAATCGAGAAAATATAGGGTCACATTAAAATGCCTGTGGAAGAATTCTTAATACACGCAAAAAGAATATTTTTCTCGCTTCGCTGCGACTAACTTTTTTCTACAGCAAAAAAAGTTAGCAAAAATGCCACCGCTGACATGAAAATTGCTAAAATTTTAGGAACTCCGCTAAAAGAAAAGAACTCCACTGACACTCCATTCTTCCGGTCAGTGTCAAACAGCTTTTCTTTTTTAACGCTGCATGCCCAAAATTTCTTAACGCATTTTCCTGAAGGCGGACTTTCGGGCTGCAAAACGTGTACTATTTTATGGCATCCTATTGTGAGTCGGCCTCTTTTGGTCGAGTGCTGAATCAAAACAAAACCTTACGGAGAGCGGGAAGCTTCGAATGTGTGAGAAGATCACCCGTCCGAAGTTAGGTTTTGTAAAGATGATGTGCGAAGAGCAAAAGCTGCCTTGATCTTTGTGCATACTATTTGGATCCCCGTCTGACCGAACGGGCAGGAAGCCAAATAGTATGGCCTCCGGCAGGAGCGAAAGCATTGCTTTTAAACAATAGATTCGATGATTAATTTATATTTATGGCCAGAATAGTAGCAAAAATATTTGCATGAAAAATTAAACTCTACGGTATTTAAAAGGTGCTCCAAAATACATCACATTGTTTTTAAAATAATCTCTTCCAGCGGTCTCTTCGGAACATGGTGCACACCCTCTTCATCGCGCCAGTATTTTATGTCGTTTTCAGCTGTTTCAATAACAACTTTTTCAGCCGGCTTACCCAAAGCAATCATCCAAAGGAGTTCAATGTGCTCGGGCAAATCTAACAGTATCGATACTTTTCGTTGATTTACTGATCCGATCATACATCCGCCAAAACCAGCCTCAACTGCCCCAAGTAAAATACTTTGCATGGCAATTCCATCGTCGCAATAATGGTTATCAGCAATTTTTTTATCCTTTAATACTGCAATGTAGGCAACCGGACGCTCGCCTTCTTCCGGCCCCTTCCATTCACTTAAATAGCCTGCCCAACCAATATATGGAAATATTTTATCACACATTTTTTCATCTGTAACTACCACATATTTTAATGGCTGTGCATTGCGTCCGCTACCCGACAATCGAGCCAAATCAATCCACGCTTTTACTTGTTCTGCTGAAATTTTTACCGATGAATCAAACCGGCGATAACTCCGGTTTTTCCGAATAAGGTCTTGCATCATACTTTTCTGATTTTTTCTTTCAAAGGTATTCGGAAATTTGAAAAAATAAAAAAGGATAAAAGCTGAAGTATAAAAAGAATTGCTGACCAAACTTAACCACTAGAAAAACACTTCACTTTATCCTTTTAACCTAAAACGACATGCTTTAAATACTATTGTATGCTTTAAGCATAATAAATGTTAAAACGAAAGGGGTATTTGAGAAGGGTACGTGCTCGCTTATTAGAATATTATTTTTAGTTTTGTGGAACAGAACAGAATAGGGCTGTTCTGCCAAACAAATCAAACAAATGAGCGACTTTAAATTTACCATCGACCAAAATTCCAATATCCTCAAATTTCAACAACTGGTTGATGCAATAATGAACTCGATTAGCCAGAACGAGCTCAAACAGGGAGACATGCTACCTTCGGTGAACCAAATAATGAAAGAGTGTCAGTTGTCGCGCGACACGGTTTTTAAAGCTTATGCCGAACTAAAAAAACGTGGTGCAGTTGAATCTGTTCCCAACCGCGGATATTTTGTTACAAAAAAAATCATCAAAGTATTTCTGTTTCTCGATACATTTAAAGCGTACAAAGAGGTTTTATACCACTCGTTTTTACGGACGCTTCCAAAAAACATAAGTGTTGATTTGCATTTTCACCACTATAACATTGGGGTATTCGATAAAATTATAACCGAAAGTGTTGGTAAATACAGCAAATACATTGTAATGAATTTCGACCACCCGAAAGTTCCGACCATAATTAAAAAAATACCAAAAGAGCAATTGCTAATTATTGACTGGAATATTAATACAACCACAAAACAATCGGTGATTTATCAAAATTTTGGCGAAGCTGTTTTTAAGTGTTTTAGAAATAACTTGAAAGCCATTAAAAAATACGAGGAATTTATATTCTACTACCCTTCGTTTACCTACCATCCCAAAGAAGTAGTTGACCATTTTAAACACTTCTGTACCACATTCAAAATCAAACACAAGGTAATTTTCGAGAACGACGAATTTACCATTAAACCAGGTAGTTTGTACTTTTTGGTGAGCGACCGGACTCTTGCCAACTTTTTAGATCAGTGTGCCGAAAATGGTTATGAACCCGGAAATGAAGTAGGTGTGATTTCGTACAACGAAACACCTATGAAAAAATATGTAAAAAACGGGATTACTGTAATTTCGACCGATTTCGAGTTGATGGGACAAAAGGCGGCTGAATTTGTAAGCAATGGCGAACTCATGCGTTTTGAAGTGCCAACAACTCTAAAAATACGCCCTTCGATATAATATGTTTTAAAACATTTTTTTTCGATTTTATAACTTCAGAAAAAACTTTAGTTTAGCAAATCAGAACGGAACGGAACAGTTCAGTTATTTTAAAAACCATACAATACTATAAATCATGCACTTACTTGGAATTGACATCGGTAGCTCTTCAGTAAAAGTTTCACTTATCAACGGAGAAAACGGCGATTTGGTCGCTTCATCTTTCCATCCAAAACAAGAAATGAAAATTACAGCCCACAAAGCAGGTTGGGCAGAACAGTCTCCAGAATTGTGGTGGGAAAATATGAAACTTGCGCTTGCCGATGTGTTGGCTGAATCGAAAGTAGCACCCGAAACTATTGAATCAATAGGGATATCATACCAAATGCATGGTTTGGTAATGATAGATAAAAACATGGATGTTATTCGCCCTTCGATTATTTGGTGCGACAGCCGAGCTGCAAAATACGGAGACCAGGCTTTTGACGAAATTGGAGGACAACGTTGTTTAACCAATTTGCTTAATTCTCCGGGCAATTTCACCGCCTCGAAACTTAAATGGGTAAAAGAAAACGAACCAGACCTTTTTGCCAAAGTATATAAGATAATGCTTCCGGGAGATTACATTGCCATGAAACTAAGCGGCGAAGTTCAAACAACTGTTAGCGGTCTTTCGGAAGGAATTATGTGGAATTTTAAAGAGAATTCTATGGCCGACCTTTTATTCGAAAACTACGGTTTTTCGTCCGACATAATTCCTGAAATTGTTCCAACTTTTGCAGTACAAGGACAGGTTTCGGAAAAAGTGGCAAATGAACTGGGACTTTCAAGCAAAACAAAAATAAGCTACCGTGCCGGCGACCAGCCCAACAATGCACTGTCGTTAAATGTGCTAAATCCGGGCGAAATTGCTACAACAGCAGGTACTTCGGGTGTGGTTTATGGTGTTAGCGACGAAATTAAATACGACCCACAATCGCGCGTAAATACATTTGCACACGTTAATCATACTGCCGAACAGGCTCGTTTGGGTGTGCTGCTTTGTATTAACGGTACCGGCATATTAAATGCCTGGTTAAAACGAATGGTAGGCGAAAACCTGTCGTACGAACAAATGAATGAATTGGCATCCAAAGTAGCAATCGGCTCAAACGGAGTAACTATTTTACCTTTTGGAAACGGTGCCGAACGTGTTTTAAACAACAAAAACATTGGATCGCAATTAAGCGGTATAAATTTTAACATACACGACAAAGGCCATTTGTTGCGCGCCGCACAGGAAGGAATTGTATTCTCGTTTAATTACGGAATGGAAATTATGCAAAACATCGGAATTAACGCATCGGTTATCCGAGCCGGAAAAGCGAATATGTTTCTCTCTCCTATTTTCAGAAATACACTGGCAGGTATTTCCGGCGCTACAATCGAACTATACAATACCGATGGTTCGGTAGGTGCGGCACGAGGCGCAGGAGTTGGTTCGGGGTACTACAAATCGTTTAATGAAGCTTTTGGAAGTTTAACAAAACTGGAAACGATTGAGCCCGATTTAACTAAAAAAGCAGAATACGAAGCGGCTTACGGCAACTGGAAAAGCTTGCTCGAAAAATTCATCTAACTATTTGTATTACAAAAAATTTACATACAATACAACAATAATTATTATAAAAAACAAAATGAGTAAAGCAGTTTATTTCCCGGCAGTGGAAAAAATTAAATTTGAAGGAAAAGAAAGCAAGAATCCAATGGCTTTTCGTTACTACAATCCTGAAAAAGTAGTTTATGGCAAAACAATGGCCGAGTGGTTTAAATTCTCAATGGCCTGGTGGCATACCTTATGCGCCGATGGTGGCGATCCATTTGGTGGCGGCACACAAAATCATCCGTGGGTAGGTGCTGAGGATGCAGTTGAAGCAGCAAAGAACAAAATGGATGCAGGTTTCGAATTCATGCAAAAAATGGGAATAGAGTACTATTGTTTCCACGACATTGATTTGGTTGACGAAGGAAACAGCATTGAAGAATACGAAGCTAACTTAAAAGCTATTGTTGAATATGCAAAAGAAAAACAAGCTAAAACAGGCATAAAACTTATGTGGGGAACAGCAAATGTATTCTCGCATGCGCGTTATATGAATGGTGCCAGCACCAATCCTGATTTTAACGCTGCTGCACGTGCAATGCTACAAATTAAAAACTCAATTGATGCAACCATTGCATTGGGTGGTAAAGCATATGTATTTTGGGGAGGCCGCGAAGGGTATATGTCCTTGTTAAACACAAACATGAAACGTGAAAAACAACATCTTGGAACCATGCTACAAATGGCTCGCGACTACGGCCGTTCAAAAGGTTTTACAGGAACTTTCCTGACTGAACCTAAACCGATGGAGCCAATGAAACACCAGTATGATGTTGATACCGAAACTGTTATTGGTTTCTTAAAAGAATTTGGCTTGGAGAATGATTTCAAAATTAACATCGAAGTAAACCATGCAACCTTAGCCGGACACACTTTCGAGCACGAACTACAATGTGCTGTTGATAATGGCATGCTGGGAGCAATTGATGCAAACCGTGGAGATGTTCAAAACGGGTGGGATACAGACCAGTTTCCGGTTGATTTGTATGAATTAACACAGGCAATGATAGTTGTACTTAAAGGTGGTGGCATGCAAGGTGGCGGTACCAATTTCGACGCTAAAATCCGTCGTAACTCTACTGACAACGAAGATTTATTCATTGCACACATTGGAGCAATGGATGTAATGGCACGTGCACTGGAAACAGCAGCTGCCATTCTAGAAGATTCTCCTTACGAAGAAATGCTTACTGAACGTTATGCATCATACGATGCCGGAAAAGGAAAAGAATTTGAAGAAGGAAAACTTTCGTTTGAAGATGTGTACGCTTATGCAAAAGCGAATGGTGAGCCGAAACAAATCAGCGGTAAGCAGGAATTGTACGAAGCACTTGTAAACATGTACATTTAATAAAATCAATAAACCCTGATTTTTTTAAATCTAAGTTGAAACAAATATGTGAAAAATATGAATTTTTGGAATACTCATTAAATGCATATATTTAAAACATATCTGAATCTGATAAATAAAGATTTATCTTAAATCATATTATAAAGCAAGCCCGATTCAGAAGGAATTTTGAATTGGGCTTCTTCATGCAACACTAATACAACCAATATTATGAAGAACAATCGTTTTTATATTTTTTCAATAACCATTGTGGCTACTCTTGGAGGCTTGCTATTTGGCTATGATACTGCAGTTATTTCAGGAGCTGAAAAATCAGTCCAGGCATTTCTGATCGACAGTCAGGGCTTAAGCACATTGATTCATGGCTTAACCATTTCCAGTGCCTTAATTGGCTGTATTATTGGAGGCGGAATTTCCGGTATTTTTGCATTAAAAATTGGCCGTAAAAGATCACTGATGATTGCGGCTTTGCTTTTCTTTATTTCAGCTTTGGGATCGGGTTATCCCGAATTCTTGTTTTTCGAAAAAGGCAAAGCCACGATGGGCTTGTTATACATGTTTAATGTTTATCGCGTAATTGGAGGAATTGGTGTTGGAATGGCATCGGCAATTGTTCCGATGTACATTGGCGAAATTGCCCCTGAAAATATTCGTGGACGTTTGGTTTCAATTAACCAGTTCGCTATCATCTTTGGGATGTTAGTCGTATATTTTGTAAACTGGGGAATTGCCAATGGTCAGAGTTTGGACTGGATCAATGAGATTGGATGGAGAAGGATGTTCTTATCAGAATCAATACCGGCAGGATTATTTGGACTTTTACTGTTTTTTGTTCCTGAAACTCCTCGTTACTTAGCCTTGAAACAAAAGGATAATGAGGCTTTGGTCATTCTTGAAAAAATTAATGGAAAAATCCGTGCAAAAGAAATTCTTAATGATATTAAAGTTACCGTTGAACACCATTCAGGAAAATTATGGTCGTATGGCAAACTAGTGATTATTGTTGGTATTCTGCTTTCTGTATTTCAGCAATTTGTTGGAATTAACGTTGCACTGTATTATGCACCACGTATTTTCGAAAGTATGGGAGCTGCTAAGGACGCTTCGATGATGCAAACCATTGTAATGGGACTGGTAAACGTAATATTTACTGTTGTTGCCATATTAACCGTTGACAAATGGGGACGCAAACCGCTGTTAATGATAGGTTCGATTGGAATGGCAGTGGGTATGTTTGCCATTTCAGGTTTAGCTTATATGGAAATTATTGGTATCAGTACACTTGTTTTTATTATTGTGTACACTGCTTCATTTATGATGTCGTGGGGTCCAATTTGCTGGGTGCTTATTTCAGAAATATTCCCTAATAAAATTCGTGGGCGGGCAGTTGCCATTGCTGTTGTTGCACAGTGGGCAGCGAACTATTTTATTTCATCAACCTATCCGGCAATGATGGAATTTAGCGGTGCTGTAACTTATGGTTTTTATGGATTAATGAGTTTGCTGTCGTTCTTCTTTGTTTGGAAAATGGTTCCTGAAACCAAAGGAAAAACACTGGAAGAAATGGAAGGACTCTGGAAGAAATAATTTTAAGTTGAAATGATAAATTATTTTGTCAGGGTCTCACTTTTTGTGAGGCCCTGACTTTTATCCGGCTATTTTGGTTCCCAAAAACATCGTTTTGGCGAAACAATCTTTTCTTCAGCCTTTAATACTTTCATGGCTTTGTCCACGTCTTTTTTATCCAATCCGGCAGCCTCAGCAATTTCACCGGCTTTTAATGGTTTCCCTGCAGCCTGCATGGCTGCTAATACTTTTTCTGTGCTCATACTTATTTCTTATTCTGCAAATCGTTCCGAAATGACTTTCCAGTCTAAAATTTTCCAAAAATCTTCGATATATGCCGGACGGGCATTTTTCTTATCGATGTAATAAGCATGTTCCCAAACGTCGCAAGTCATAATTGGTTTTTTTCCATCCCGCATTGGATTAGCTGCATTACTTGTTTGCACAATTTCCAATTCGCCACTTGCATTCACTACAAGCCAGGCCCAACCCGAGCCAAATAAAGTAGCTGCTGCTTTTGCGAAATCGGCTTTAAATCCTTCTACAGAACCAAACTTTGCCTCAATGGCTGCTTTTAATTCGTCTTTAGGCGTGTCGCAACCATCGGCGCTAAACTGCATAAAATAGAAAGTATGGTTCCAAACCTGGGCTCCGTTATTAAAAATTCCTCCTTCAGCCTTTTCAATAATTTCTTCCAGACTTGCTTTTTCAAATTCAGTTCCAACAACCAGGTTATTTACGTTATTCACATATGCCTGGTGGTGTTTCCCATAATGAAAATCCAATGTTTTTTCGCTAATGTAAGGCTCCAATGCATCGGGTGCATACGGAAGCTTTGGTAAACTAAATGCCATAATCTTATCTTTTAAAAGGTTAATAATTTTGTTTTTGATTTCTAAATATAGAACGTTTTTTGGGTGAAAAGGATTAGTCTTTTGTTTAATTTGGAAGGAATTTAAATAAGTAATTTAAGTACTAGAGTTCTCTATTTTGCTTCATTTTGTTTATAGTAGCAATGATTCGTTTTGAGTTTTCATCGTGAGGATAAAGGTTAAGTTGTTTTTTCGCAAAGATCTCAGCATTTTCATACTGTTTTTCCTGATAAGATAAAATTGCCAAATATGGATAAATTATATAGTTGCTATTATTGTATTTGTATGCATTAATAAAATATTGATAAGCCTTTTTGTATTGTTTCTTTTGATATGCTTGTATTCCTAACAAATCATCAAAGTTTTCTCTCTTTACTACACAACATATTGGTACCCCTTCGATTTCTATCTCTTCTATCGTTCCTTTAGGCGGATATGCAAGTTCGAGAATGTTAGGAGGGACAAAAAGAGGAATAAAAACAGCATAATTCCAATTTTGGTAATTTCTACCGATAAAACCAGAATGTTTGATTTCAAACTCTCCTTCTGGTAGAGTCATCGCATTAATTAATACTGTATTACACAATATTGTTTTTCCTCCAAGCTCTTCCTTTTCGTTATTTATCAAACTTTTAAGAGCAGGCTCAACAGAGACTTGAGCCCAATCTAAGTTATATTTTCCAAATGCTCCATTTATACCTCCAACAAACTCGTTATAGTAGAGATATTGATATGGCGCATAATTAAAGCAACTTATGGCAACCTTAAAACCCAATACAATTACAACAGATGATATAAAAATCTTCACATACTTTTTTTGAGTGCGAAGGAAATGGGCAAATCCAATGACGCAAAAGGGAATGAATGAACTATAAACAAATAATTCTTGTCGCCAGCCTGAATAAAGATGAGAATGTTTTATGAGTAAATATGAGATAGGAAATAGAAATGTAAATAAAAAGAAGAAAGAGAAAAATTGATATTTTCTATTTTTAATGTTTCTTATTGTATGTAAGAACGATAATAGAAACATTACCAATATAAAGATTGGAAAAGTAATTAGCATCATTTTAGGAAGATAATACCACGGTAAATCAATTGATTTTATCAAGCTTCCTTCAAATAACACTAAAGGATTTGTAGGATGTTTGGACAATACCGTTATTGCCTCATAAAGTAAAAAGTAACCTTTTTCCCAGAAATAAGGATATATCATGAGTCCACAGGTTAATCCTAAAAAAATGAATAGGAATACGTTAGAATAGAATTTTATAAACTCTTTAAGAGATTTATATTTATTCCAGAATAAAGCCATATGAAATAATCCCATAACACCCAAATAAAATATTATGAGTATACCTTGAACTCGAACTATTGTTATTAGAAATACACCTAAGAATAAACCTGCTAAATATCTCCTTTTAGTTATTGGATAAGAAGTAAACAGGTTATAAAGACAAATTAGTGATATTGAAAATCCAGCTGCAACAGATGCATCTTTTGTTTGCCAAAATGAATATCCAATAAAAGTTGGTGAGAAAAATATGATTATCAAGGTTATACCCCCCCATAACCAACTATCAAGTTTTAACTTAACAAAATAACTCAAAACGAAAATGCCGCAACACGATAATAAGACCAAAATAAATTTTCTTATGGTATTTATCGATGAGTAACTTTCATAATCCAACGTATCTGCAATTAAACAAGCAGTTGATTCAATTCCTGTTCCATAATAAACATTATGTGGAGGGCTTTTCTCCTGAGTAACAAGAACCTCTGAACTCTTATAAGTGGTATCTCTACCTAAAGATGTCAGATACGCAAGACTCGTTTTACCACCTTCAATACGAAGAACTGCATCAGTATCCATGCCTACCTCTGTAGCCCATTTCATTAAAAATATAGAAATAATTACAAATGTGCCAAAATACAAGAGCTTTAATAGAGTTATTGGAGAATAAGATTTCATAAACTTTTTGGTTTTTTCAGTACATGTGAGACATCGTTACTAAAGTCTGTTAATTTTTTTAATTATATAAATAGGCCTTCTTTTTATTTCCTTAATAGTTTTCTCAAAGTATATTGAGAGTATTGTTAGAACAAGAAACATAAGAGAAAAAGAGAGGGAAATGAAGAAAATAATTGAAGTATATCCGGAAGGTATTGAATCTGCAATAAAGTACTGAACTAGCGAATATCCTCCAAAGACTATTGTAAACAAAAAAAACAGAATTGAAATCAGAATCACAATTCGTAATGGCTTATTTGAAAATGCAAAAATTACATTGAAAGCTAACTTCATTAACCTATAAAACGAATAATTGCTTTCGCCATATTCTCTTTTGGGAGCATTATATTCAAGCACACTAACATTAAATCCAAGTTCCTGAATAAAACCTCTTAAAAATCGATTATTATCCCTAAATCCTTGTTTCAAGATATCTGCTATTTTATTCGATATTAAAAAGAAGTCAGATGCGTTTTTTTGAAATTTTACAACCGACAATTTATTTATCAACGTATAAAACAGTCTGGAAAATGAACTTTTGATTAAGCCATGGTCTTCTCTGTCGACACGCTGCATCAATACAATTTCATGTCCATTTTCATATGCTTTAAGCATTTCAATTATTTCTTGAGGTGGATGTTGTCCATCGGCATCCAAACAAATCACGGCCTCACCACGGGCATTATCAACCCCGGCAAGCATTGCCGCCTCATGACCAAAGTTTCTTGAAAATTGAATAAAAACATGATTAACATTCTCATTCTTAGAGGAACATGATTTTTCAACATTATGTTGAGTATAATCTAAACTACCATCGTTAACCCAAAGTACCTCGAAGTTGTAATCTTTTATTTTTTTCAATTCATCAACAAGATTGTTCGAAAAAAAGGCAATACCACTTTCTTCATTGTACATTGAAACGACAATACTTATTAACTTCATAAAAATCAATTTTACACAAAACTAAGTTATTTATTTTTGAAATAATCCCTTATTTTTACCTTCTTTTACATATTATCATTAATTACCTTTGTATCCCGACATCGCGAACATATAGAAATAGCAATTGCAATGCACAATAAATCCGTTAGATCCAAACAAAAAAAATCGATTACAGTAAACGAACCTCTTTACAAACAAATGTGTGTTTGTATACTAAACAATAATAAATTCAGTCAAATTGCTGAAAACAATAATACAGCATCTATTGTAATCGATCAATCTATCAACCAAGATCAACTTGACACACTTAAACAATTTAAATACTGCACATTTGTTGATGAATCCTTTATCAGTACGAATACTTTTTCAGATTATCTTCAGTCTAATGAAAAGCCAAATGTTAATGAAATATACTATACTAAGACTATAAAAGGCAATCTGCTTGTAAAGAATATTGAATCACTTCTATCAAAAATCGACAAGGAAATATACAATACCCCTTATATTTTAGCACAAACCGAAACGATTCTACCATTTATTGAAAACGATTACGACCATAGCAATATTTTAGGTACAATTTCATATTATTGCCAATTATATTTTTATCGATTTATTCCTCTCAGCAACGATGTATCGGAAGAATCAAAATCATGTAAAACAAAACAGTTTCTTAGCTCGATAGCTAAAATAAAAAGACATAATTACTTAATTCTTCCTTTAAAATACCTACTTTCAGGAGAGTTCTTTAAAGATCAATTCTCATCAGTTAACAAACTAAAGAAAGAACTCACGTACAGAAGCCTCTTTATGGTCCTTAGTTTTGCTATACTTTTTATAATGCTCAGTGTTGTAAAGGATTATGGAGTTACAGGTGATGAGCCAATTGGTAAAAGACATGCAGAAAGTGTTATCCGTTATTTTACTGATGGTAGCGATGCTAAGTGGGCAGAGTATACAGAAACCAATATGGAATATTATGGTTTCTCCGCTAATGTAATTGCCGGTATTATTAGTCATGTAACTGATTGGGATATATGGAGTGTTCGTCATTATACAAATACAATAATTGGATTTATTGGGTTGATTTTTGCCGGATTATTGGGCTTACGAATTGGTGGTGGTGCAGGAGGTGTACTAGCACTCATTTTTATGTTTCTCACTCCCAGGTATTTTGGGAACTCAATGAATAACCTTTCCGATATTCCTTTTGCTACAGGATATATAATTGCCACATATTACACTATACGTTTTTTCGACTTTTGGCCCAAAGTTAAATTACGATTCCTAATTGGGCTTATTTTGGGTATTGCATTTACGATTAGCAATCGTGCCCCTGGTGTTTTACTCTATGGATATTTTCTGGTTTTTGCCGGTTCATATTACTTATTTGTGATCTCAGGAAAAGATTTTTATAAGCTTGGTAAATATAAAAGTCAGATTTTAAAGTTTACAGGCTATTTTATTATAACATTAGTATTCAGCTATTTTTTAAGTCTCGTTCTTTGGCCTAAAGGAATTGAAGAACCATTAACTTCAGTTTACAACTCAATAGTAACATTTTCTAAATTCCCTTGGTCGTTAACTACACTTTTCAACGGAATTCAGAAAATGTCAAAAAGCCTTCCGGTTAGTTACGCCCCTACTTATCTGCTGATTGGAATGCCTCTTTTTACTATAATTGGATTTATAGCTTATATTATTTCAATAGGTAAAAATTACCATCCTAGTCCAATAATGATCTTGCTTGTATTCGGATGTATTTTTCCAATTGCCTATATTATTTATCAAAAATCGAATATTTATGGAGGAATGCGGCATTTAACATTTGTTGTTATTTTTTATGTTGTTGTAGCTTCCAAAGGTTGGATTAACCTGATTGGTTTTTTTAGTAACAAATATAAGTTAGCTCCTATTTTTGTTTTAGCAGTTCTTATATTTCTTCCGGCAAGACATATGGTAGCGAATCATCCTAATCAGTATATTTATTTTAATGAACTAATTGGAGGGATGAAAGGCGGCTATGCAAATTATGACCTGGATTATTATTATAACTCGGTTAAAGCAGGCTCCGACTGGTTAAAAGAAAACGAAGATCTCAGTGACAGTTTAATCATTATTACAAACGCATCGTACACAGATTATTTTGATGATTATCCCAATGTAAAAATGATATATTCAAGGTATTATGAATCTTCAAGGGAAGATTGGGATTATGCTATATACTCAAATGTATTCATTAGGCGAGAGCAACTTTTAGAAGGTTCATTTCCTCCTGCCGGAACGATCCACACTATTGACGTTGATGGTTATCCAGTTGCAGCAATTTATAAAAGAATTAGTAAAGAAGATCTTGAAGGATTTAATGCATTAACAAAAGGAAATACAAAAGAAGCAAAACAGCACTTTAAAAACTATCTAAAATTAAATCCTAAAAGTGAGCAAGTTCTTGAAGGATATGCCAATGTAATGATGAGAGAACGAAAACTGGATTCAGTGATAGTTTATGCTGATAGTGCAATAGTTTATAACCAAGATCAGATTGGGGCTCACTTGTTAAAAGCTTCAGTCTATAACACTGAAAAAAAATGGGATGAAGCTTTAAAAGCAGCTAATGAAACACTTGAAATTAAAGAAGAGTTTGCTGAAGGACACTATCAAAAAGGTTTTGCACTTAAAAACCTTAACAAACCCAACGAAGCTTTGAAAGCTTTTCAAACAGCCACAGCACATAAAAAAGAATACTACCAGGCGCTGATGCAAATGGGTGAAATTCTAACAAACTACAAAAATTACAAAAAAGCACTGGAAATATATTCTAAGGTTCTCGCCTTCAACGAAAATGATTTAAGCGCCACCATTTACAGTGCCAAATGTTATCAACTACTGAAAGACAATATAAAGGCCGAAGAATTATTAAAATCAATTCCTCCCAGAAATCAAAACAATTTAGAAGCCGTTATGGTACATTTCCGAATTGCCATGAGTAAGAACGATTTGAACAGTGCCGGAAACTATTTAAATATGGCCAGATTTATTGATAACAATGCAGAACTATTTGTGCTGCGGGCGGTGTACGTTTTAAAACAAAACAGAGCTGATTTGGCTATACAGTACCTGGAAAAAGCAAAAGAACTGGATCCGGTAAATCGCGAAGCGCAAGAATTACTTGCATCGCTCCAGAAAAAGAAAACTGCAGCGGCATCTGCAACAACCGGCACTGCGCAAAAAACAGCAGTACAAAAACCAAAACAACAGCAATCTATTATGTTTCAAAAGCCAAAACCAAAGAAAACCAGTCCAATTACAATTCCTGCGAAATAGACTACGAACTATTTCGATTCAAGAGTTTGGCTTTCAAATCCAAATTAACATAATACCAAACAATAAGGCATTAAAAACCCCGGAGCCTCTGCTCCGGGGAAAAAACCAAAAATCAACTAACCTTTAAACCGCCTGGCGACTTCATCCCAGTTGATGAGATTCCAGAATGCATTCACATAATCCGGACGTCTGTTTTGATAGTTCAAATAATATGCGTGTTCCCACACATCGATTCCAAGAATTGGAGTCCCCTGAACTTCCGCCACATCCATCAATGGATTATCCTGGTTGGGCGTTGACGAAACCACCAGCTTATTGTTTTGAAGAACCAACCATGCCCAACCCGAACCAAAGCGCGTTACCGCTGCTTTAGCGAAGACCTGCTGGAAATTTTCTATAGTTTCAAATGAATCTTTTATCGCATCTAATAAAACTCCTTCGGGAGCAGGAGCACCACCGGGTGCAATTACTTCCCAATATAAATTGTGGTTGTAAAAACCACCTCCGTTATTTCTAACAGCAGCCGATTGCCCCGATATTCCACTTAAAATATCTTCAATCGACTTTCCTGCAAGTTCGGTTCCATCAACAGCAGCGTTCAGATTATTTGTATAAGCTGCGTGGTGCTTTGAATGATGAATTTCCATTGTTCTTGCATCAATATGTGGCTCTAATACCGCATAGTCATATCCTAATTTTGCTAATTCAAATGCCATATTATTATTTATTAAAAGATTTAAATATATTTTATTCTCTAGCAAAAATAACCGCTATTTAGAATTATTCCAAATCTTTCGGAAATAAAACACATCGATATCCTTTATTGTTCATAGACTCAAGTTATTATTTTAAAAAATTTACCTTTTTATTTTACTCAAAGTGCTCAAACCTCCATTATTAGCGGAAAGTAACTTTTAGTGCAATTAATTTTTTTCTGTTTTTCCATTACCTTTGTCTGCCAATGCACAATTCCATGAATCGAAGTATTTTAAAATTAGCTGTCCCTAATATCATTAGTAATATAACAGTTCCGCTCTTGGGGCTGGTTGATTTGGCCTTAATGGGACACCTAAACTCTGAGGTATACATTGGAGCGATTGCTTTGGGTGGCGTAATTTTTAATTTCATCTACTGGAGTTTTGGTTTTTTGCGGATGAGTACTTCCGGATTTACTGCGCAAGCCTATGGCGAAAAAAATCAGAACGAAAGTATCAGCATTTTGATTCGGGCGCTCATTGTAACCGGAATTATTAGCTTTTTTATACTCCTTTTTCAGGCCCCAATTGCGTGGGCGAGTTTTAAAGTAATTGGTGGCAGCACAGAAGTTGAAACACTTGCAAACGAATACTTTCGGATTCGTGTATGGGCTGCTCCTGCTGCACTGAGCCTTTTTGTTTTTAGCGGTTGGTTTTTGGGGATGCAAAATGCCCGTTACCCCATGATTATTGCCATTGCTGTAAATGCAGTAAACATCATTCTCAGCATGTTTTTTGTGTTTGTTCTGAAAATGAATTCAAATGGAGTTGCACTGGGAACGGCCATTTCGCAATATGCCGGACTTGGAATAGCAGTTGTGCTCTTATTTCGCAAATACAAATCACTTTTACCCAAAGTAACAAAAGCTGCAATAATCGATTTAAAATTTATGAGCAGCTTTTTTAAAGTAAATTCCGACATATTTATCCGCACACTTTGTATTATTCTTGTATTCACTTTTTTTACATCCAAATCGGCAAGCCAAAATGATACTATTCTTGCGGTGAATTCAATATTATTGCAATTCCTGATGTTCTTTTCGTTTTTTATCGATGGATTTGCCTTTGCCGGAGAAGCATTGGTTGGTAAATTTATTGGCGCCCGGCAGACTGCAAATCTGAAACAGGTAGTTCGTCTGCTGTTGTATTGGGGAGCGGGTTTGGCAGCAGTTTTTACACTACTTTATCTGGGAGGTGTAAATCCTATTTTAAAACTCTTAACTACTCAACAAAACGTGATTGATGCGGCACAACCCTTTTTGTTTTGGATATTTCTGGTACCCGTTGCCAGCATTGGCTCGTTTATTTGGGATGGAATATACATTGGAGCTACAATATCAAAACCCATGCGTAACAGTTTAATCATTTCAACTTTCCTGGTTTTTGCGCCCATTTATTATTTTTTAAATCCTGTATGGCAAAATCATGCATTATGGATGGGAATGTTATTGTTTATGTTCTCGCGTGGACTTATCCTCGCCCTTTTGTATAAAAGAACAATCTTAAAAACCGTAATTAAATAGCCGGAACAAAAAATTACTTTCTATTCCGGCTATACCTTAAAACCACTTAATCTACTTTTTTCATTTAACATGTTAAGATCATTTGTTGCTGAATCAGACAACTGTATTTCTGCATACATTATAACGCTGTTCTGTAACTCCTTCTAATTTCTGCTTCAATTTTACGCGTTAACATTTTGTCTTTAATTACCTGAAACAATTCGCGATAGTAGCGGCTCTGCTCCTTATCTCCTAATTTCCGGAATACATTTGACAGTGCCAGCATTGACGGCAAATGAAAATTATTAACCTGAAGGCCGGCTTTAAACTGACTTACTGCTTCGCGCAAATACCCCAGTTTAATTAACTCCATTCCTCTTTTATAATGCTTATCAATATCAACCAATCCTGCCGGAATTCGCAATTTAAAGACCTCCTCAGTTTTTACCGATATAATATTACATGCAATCTGCTTTATAACTTTTTCGCTAATTGAACCTTTAAACATTCTTTCCAGGCGGTTTTTCCCGCTACAACCAACATACAGGATATTTGCACTTTCGCAATACTTTATAATTTTCTGATCGGGTACTCCAATCAGAATTTTGGTAGTTACTTCCAGTCCTGCAAATTCAAAGTCCTTCAGAAACGTTTTAAATTCTTTCTCAAAGTTGCGCAAATGATAACGATTTTCTTTGTTCTCGTCCAATCCGAGGCGCATCATACGAGGCGATGTAACGTTAACAGGCTCGTACACACTAATTACCGAAAGTTTTGCATCGTTTTTACGTGCATGAATAATGGCAGAACGCAAGGTCGACTCAGATGTTCTTGAAAAATCAACCGGACAAACAATATGATTTTTTCCGCCCGACTCTACCTCTGACAAGATGGTAACAGGTTTTCTTGAGCGGCGAAATACCTGAACTGCATTTTTGCCCAACGATTCCTTTTTTCCTTTGTTTAAAAAAATCACATTTACGTTCTCTTCTCTCGACACCCTTAAAATCGACTCAACCGTTGATCCAATTTCCACCCGAATATGGATTGAAAATTCGTTATTTACCGATAACTGTTCTTTTATTTTCTGCAATTCTGAACGTACACTTTTTTCAACTTTACTTTTGAAAGCTGATTTTTTTAAATCGTTCGGAAGAACATGCATGAGAATAATTTCGCTTCCAAACTCATTGTTCACTCTCTTTATTTTTTCGATGGATGAAGTTTGATCTTTCTCAACATCGATTGCCCATAATATTTTACTTAATACTTTCATAATACTGTTTTTTTATTGGTAAGACATTCTATTTGTTTTCTTTTGCAAAAGCTATTTTTCAATTCTATTTTGTTTTTGTCAAACTGTTCAGTTGTTCTTTTTATTTGATACAAACTTATTCAATCTGCACCTCGTAATCTAACCCGGGAGGCTCATCAAAAGCCCCTTTTAGTCCAATGTGCCAAACAATTTATTGCGCTTGTTTTCCACAAATCAGAATGCCTGGCCCTTGGTTTGATTTTGTGTTACTTTTTTAAACAATTCAATTGTACCATAAAGCAATGCTCCAACTCCCAGTATCATTCCCCATTCGCTCAAATTCAACGGGCTTGTTTGAAACACGGTATTCATTGCCCCCCAGTAGGTTATTCCCAATTGTAACAAAGCCATAATAACTACTCCACCAATTAGATACATATTCGAGAAGAAACCAATTTTAAATGCAGAGTGCCTTAGCGAGCGAAGTGCCAATAGGTAGAATATTTCGCCAAACACAATCATATTAACCGCCCCGGTACGTGCCACATCAATACCTCTGCCTGAATTCATTATCAAAGTAAAGACACCGAAAACCGCAGCAATCAAAAGGATGCTCATAACAATTATTTTTCGAATTCCACCGCGCGACAAAATGGCGTTTCCCGATGGAACTGGTGGACGAGACATAATACCAGGTTCCTTTTTTTCGAAAGCCAGCGTTGCCCCTAGCAACACAGAAGTTGACATATTGATCCAGAGCAACTGCAAGGGCATCAATGGCAATGCAATTCCAAGAATGGAAGCAATGAGAATAACTCCTCCTTCCGTCATATTTGTGGGCAAGGTCCAGGTAATAAACTTTATAAGGTTATCGTAAACACCCCGCCCCTCTTCCACAGCTGCTTCAATGCTTGCAAAATTATCGTCAGTTAAAACCATATCTGCTGTTTCTTTGGTAACATCGGTTCCGCTAATTCCCATAGCAATTCCAATGTCGGCCTGTCGTAATGCAGGCGCATCATTCACACCATCCCCGGTCATTGCCACCGTGTTTCCTTCTGCCTGAAGGAATCGGACCAAATCAAGTTTCTGAGACGGACTTACACGGGCAAAAACATTGAATTTTATTGCCGCATCTTTCAGTTCTGCATCATTCATTTTTGACAATTCAACACCAGTTATTCCAACTGTTTCATTCCGGCAATCTTCATCTTTCACAATTCCAAGTTTTTTTGCAATTGCGGTTGCAGTTCCAACATGGTCACCGGTAATCATTTTAACTGTAATGCCGGCATTCTGACTGGCCGCGACAGCAGTAATTGCCTCTTCACGCGGAGGATCTATCATTGCCTGCAGCCCCAAAAACAGAAGATTCTCATCCACGTCTTTGTGTGAAATACAGTTTTGAGTTGAAGCAAATTCCTTGCGGGCAAAAGCCAGTACACGCAAACCTTGCGATGCCAGATCTTCGACCATCTTCATAATCATCTCGCGTTTTATTGGCACAAGCTCTCCCTTTTCGTTCAAGGCCACACTCGAAGCTGGCACCAAACTTTCAACCGCCCCTTTTACGTACGCAATATTTTTTCCATCGGCTTTGTGCAGGGTAGCCATATACTTGTATTCCGATTCAAAAGGGATCGTATCAATGCGCGGAAACACATCGTTTAAGTGACTCTGTTCAAAACCTAATTTTGTGCCTGAAGTAAGCAGTGCTCCTTCTGTCGGGTCTCCTTCAATGTTCCATATTTTTTCGCTTTTAATGAGATTCGAGTCGTTACAAAGCACCCCTGAAATCAAGAGTTCATCCAATAGCGGCAATTCTGACTTGTGAATTTCACTTCCGTTAGTGGTAAATTTTCCTATGGGACAATATCCGCTTCCGGAAACACTTACTACTGATTCTCCAATAAATACTTTCTGCACAGTCATTTGATTTTGGGTAAGCGTACCTGTTTTATCGGAACAAATAATAGTTGTACTTCCCAGTGTTTCAACGGCAGGTAGTTTTCGAATAATTGCCCGCCGCTGTGCCATTCGGGCAACACCAATGGCCAAAGTAATTGTTACAACTGCGGGTAAACCTTCCGGGATGGCGCCAACTGCAAGTGCCACCGCCTCCATAAATACAACATTCAACGGTAAGCCACGCAACAAACCAGCCAACATTGTTACACCGGCTAATCCTAATATTATCCACAATAAAAAATGACTAAACCTGGTGATTTTCCGGGTTAAAGGCGTTTCAAGAATATCGGCAGACGAAATCATTTCATTGATTTTTCCAATCTCTGTCCGATCTCCGGTTTCTACCACAATTCCTTTGGCAGTACCATAGGTTACCAAACCCGATGAATATGCCATATTACTTCTGTCGCCCAATACAAGATCAGCCTCCAGCGTATTGCTTTGTTTACACACCGGCACCGACTCTCCCGTTAGTGTAGCTTCATCAACCTGCAAATCCTTAACCTGCACCAAACGCAGGTCGGCGGGCACTTTATCTCCACTCTGTAATGCCACCACATCGCCCGGGACCAAATCATCTGCATTGATTTGTTGACGAACACCATCCCGGATTACGGTTGCATTCTGCCCGGAAACAGAAGATAAAGCTTTAATCGCTTTGTGCGCCTTTAGTTCCTGTACAAATCCAATTACTGCGTTTATGATTACCACACCCAAAATGGCAAAAAACTCAACCCACTCTCCCATAAAACCTACTGCAACCGAAGCCACAAGAAGAATGTATACCAGGGGTTGGTTAAATTGTTTTAATAGTTGCGAATACCAGGTTTCACCACCTTGCGTACTTATTATATTTTTCCCAAACCGATCAGCACCAGACTGCACTTGCTCTTTACTAAGCCCGATATCAAGATCGACATTATAAATGCCAGTAACTTCATTTACATGTTTGTTGTGCCAGTTGTTGTTATTCATTTTATTCTGTTTTTATTTTGCAACAAAATTACAGCAACGGCCAGCCTCAAATCCTCCCAAACAGACCAACCATAACTCCGTAGCGCCCAATACAAACAACTCGCCTTTTAAACAATAGCGCATAATAATTCAGGCAAAGCAACTAGTGGTTTTATTGAATAGATAACTGTATTAAAGAATTTACTTACCCGCCCAATGTGGCGCAACAGATCTGGTTGGAGATAAAAAGTTTGATGAATTGATGTAGGAATAAATAAAATACAGGAAAAAATACTGCTTGGGGTAAGCAAAAAAAAACGGTTTCAAACTCTGCAATACAGAATTTGAAACCGGGATGTTTCTTTTTCAACTAAAGAAACTATTTAGCAATAATGGAGCTATTCAATTACTATTTGAACTACTCAATACCAACAGCTTTTAACCAGGCTTCGGCCATTAGTTGAGCTCCTGCCATTGAAGGGTGAACTCCGTCGCCGGTCCAGTATTTTCCGGGCGCATGTTTAATGGCTTCGTCGAATACTTTTTGGAATGGTACCCAAATGGTGTTAAACTCATCGGAAATACGCTTGGCTGCAGCCTGGTATTTTTTCATTGGTTCTACCCAGGTTTCATCAACAGCAGTGGTTTCCAACACATAAAACGGCTCGCAAAGTACCAATTGAATCCCCGGAAATGCTTTTTGAGTTCGTTTTAGCAATGCACGATAGTCGTTTTCATAGATTTCAACTGTACCATCGTAATTGCCGTTTCTTTTGTGCCAGTAATCGTTAACACCAATCAGAATACTTAATACATTTGGTTTTAAGTCAATACAATCTTTATCCCAGCGATCTGCCAACTGATACACCTTGTTTCCACTAATTCCCCTATTATAAATAGTCAGCTCTTTTTCGGCCAAAACATGTAACATCTTCGAAGCAGCCAGCAAAGCATATCCCATGCCAAAAGACCACTGGTTATTAGCAAATTGTTTCTCCTTGTCGCGTCCGGCATCTGTTATCGAATCGCCTTGAAAGAGAACAATATCTTTTGAGTTTAAAACTAATTTATTTGACTTAGCGGAAGTACTTATACTTGCTGAAACGATAGCAGGAATAGTTGCCAAAGCAGCAGCTCCCACTCCTGACTTCATGAGGAAATTTCTACGATTTAGGTTCATTGGAAATTAATTAAAATATTATTCGGTTAAAACTAATAAATACTTTGTAGTTACGACAAGAATAACACCTAAAAGACAAAAAACAGGGAATAAAAATCAAGATAAAATAAGGTATAAAAAAACATGAATTTAATCATGTTAGAATTTGTAAATCCCTTTGAATTTAGTATTTTCGAACCGGACGAGATAAATTAAACAACCTTATTAAAAGCTCAATAATTTACCGATTTTATCTGTGAATTGCAGGCAACCATTAGATCAAATGCATAATAGAATTCCGAAGGAGAATAATGTTAATTATAAGATTATTCCAAGTTGCAATATCATAATTGAACAATACAACGGCCCCATTTTAATGCAAGATATTATCGATATTAAAAAAGAAATTAGTATTCAAAGCAACTATTCTCCAAACTTTAATGTAATTATGGATTTCGAGCATTCCGATTTAGTTTTTGATTCGTCGAAACTTACCGATTACATTTTGTTTGCCAACAGTTACAACAAAATTTACGGAAAACGAAAGACTGCTTTTTTAACAAGTACACCCAACGAAGTGGTATTAACAACTATTTTTGGTTTGATAAAAGGCGATTTACCTATCGATTCGAATACTTTTTCAACTTTTGGTGCCATTGCCTCATGGTTTGGATTAAGCCCATCGGAATATGAACAAATTGAAAGCGAATTGAAAAAAATGAAAAATAAAAATACCCCGAACCAAAACACACCACAGGAAAACTAAGTCGCCTATTTTCAACCTTAATACTCTTCAAACAATAAATTATTACAGAAAATGCAACAAGGCTATTTCAAGAATTTGCCTTTCCTTTTTTCTATTCCTAACAATCAATTAAAACCTACACCAAATCAGTTCAAATTAATCTCTTTTTTCACTCAGATTCTGAATACTTTTAACATATTCAAATTTATTTACTCCAAGGTGTAACAAAATCGGGCATTTGGGTTCAAAGACAAAAAACACAATTATAATTTGGAAGAGAAGTAGAATATGATGATATGCAAAAAGAGAAACAGTTGCTATAAAAACAATTGCCGGCGCTTGCAGGTATAATACCAGGATTAAGACAAAAATGCCACATTTAAAAACAAAAGACGCAACCAATAAAGCCTTATTTGATTCGCTTTACAAAAACTATTACGCAATGGTTTTGCAAATGTGTTTGGGTTATGTAAAAGGAAACCAGGAAGAGGCAAAAGATCTCACACAGGAGATTTTTATAAATACGTGGAATGCGCTTGAAAAATTCAAAGGTGCTTCGAGCTACAAAACCTGGATATACCGAATTACGGTAAACACCTGTTTAAAATACATTCGCGACACAAAAAGTAAAACAGCTGCTACACTTGAGGTATCCGAATTAAAAAGCAGCCAGGAACCGGAAATAGCGACAAATGATTATTCATCGCTCTACCTGGCAATTGGACAGCTTTGCGAAATTGACAGACTAATAATTATGCTGGTACTTGAAGAAGCCGATTACGATGACATTTCAGAAGTAATGGGAATCAGCGCTGTTAATTTGCGGGTGAAAATTCACAGAATCAAAAAAAATCTAAAAAAACAATTGAAAAATGACTTCTGATTTTAACGACATAAAAACGCTTTGGAAGAATAATAAACAACATATTCAGAGCAAGGCGGTTCAGGATACGGAAGCGATCATTGAACAGGCCACAAAAAAGAAAAACAGAACACTGCGTATTCAGCTTGGCAACATTACAATACTATTGGGAGTACTGCTAATCATTTCGCTCTATTTTGTATATGTAGCAAAATTTCAGCAGTCATTTAGTCATTTGGGATCGCTTCTTATGATTGGAAGCCTTGCTCTGCGTGTACTAATTGAAATCTTTAGTATCTGTTTTAATCAGAAAATCGATCTTACTGCTACGGTAAACAGCAACAACAATTCGTTTTTAAGGTATTACAGTTTCCGAAAAAAAATACACGGCCCGGTAACCATCGGAGTTGTACTTTTGTATTCCATTGGTTTTTACATGCTCACCCCTGAATTTGCCACCTGGTTTCCGCTTTGGCTTCTTGTTCTCATCGACTTAAGTTATGTTTTGGGTGCGTTTATAGCAGGCTACTTTGTTCGTTCAGCAATTGTAAGAGAATTGAAAATGCTTAATGAAATTCTACGTTTTCGTGACGATTTAAAACAATAAGAAGCAAATATTCAATTTCATAAAAGATTAAATTTTAAAACCATATAAAATGCAAAAAGAACAACTGAATGTATTAAGAACCGATGTTTCGGTGAAAGCAAAGAATGGCATTGATTTTATAGTAGCTGCTGCACTTATCTGGATGTGCATTTCTTTTGTTTGGCGCCTGCCTTTTTCGGCATACGACCGAAGTGTATTCACTTTTATTGTTGGAGGAATGTTGTTACCACTTGCTCTTGGTTTATCAAAGCTATTTAAAACCACCTGGAAAATTCCAAATAATCCGCTACAGCCGCTCGGACTTTGGTTAAATTTTGCTCAGCTATTTTATTTCCCATTTTTGATTTTTGTTCTATTAAAACACCCCGATTATTTTTTAATGACCTATGCCATTATTACCGGTGCACACTTTTTCCCGTATGCATGGTATTATAACAATATAGCGTACGCCATTTTTTCCGGGGTAATTTCGGTCGGCAGCTTGCTTATTTCATTACAAATTCCTGCCGAGAAGATGTATGTTACAGGAATATTTATGGCAATTTGTTTACTTGGTTTGGCAACATGGAATTACTTTCTGTACAGAAAAAGGAAAGAAGGTAAGGCTGAATAATTCATTCTTACACATGCCGATTGAAGAACTCCCTCTAAAAAACAAAAAGCCACTCGTAAAGAGTAGCTTTTTGTTTGATGTATAAAAGTAAATCCTTATAACTTTTCAGCAGGTGGCATTTCAAGCAATCTATCAGCCATGGCATTTGCCAGGTTAATTAACTCTTCCTGTGTGGCCACTTTCATGTTTCCTTTTTCTTCAATGGGTTCGTAAACCATGTCCCATTTAATTTTTTCGGCAAAGGTTTGTAGATTTTTAACACCGCCACCATTCCACGAATAGTTTCCAAATATTCCTAAATAATGGTTTTTAGGTGCCATGTGTTCAACGGTAGTAAGCAGTGTTTCAACAGCCGGGAACATTGCATTGTTGTATGCGGCACTTCCCACAATAAAACCTTTGTACTTAAAAATATCGTTTATAATATACGACGAGTGCGTTTTTGAAGCATCGTACACCCTTATATTTTTGATACCACGAACCGAAATCTGACGCGCAATAACTTCGGCCATTTTTTTGGTATTTCCGTACATCGAACCATACACAATCACAACTCCACGATCAAGGTCGTATGAACTCCATTTGTTGTATCGTTTTAATATCCAGTTTAAATCGCTGCGCCAAATCGGACCATGCGTGGCAGCAATCATTTTAATATCAAGTCCGGCCAGTTTTTTAATGGCACGCTGAGTGTGCGGACAATATTTTCCAACAATGTTTGTGAAATAACGCATTACTTCCACTTCGTAAAAATCAAGGTTGATTTCATCGTCGAAAATACCACCGTCCATTGTACCATAACTACCAAAGGCATCACCCGAGAACAAAATACCATGATTCTCTTCGTAGGTCACCATTGTTTCGGGCCAGTGTACCATCGGAATCATTTGAAATTGCAATTTATGTTTCCCCAAATCGAGTACATGATCGTCGTGTACCATCAAAATATTTTCCGGTTTCATGTAATAGCTTTCCACAAAACCAAAAGTTTTTTTGTTTCCTACCAGCGTAATATTCGGATAACGGTGTACAATTGCTTTTAAAGCTCCCGAATGGTCCGGCTCCATGTGGTTAATAATCAGATAATCAACTTCGCGTTCTCCAATAATTTCTTCAATTGCGTCTAAATAATCATCGATAAATGCGCGTTCTACAGTATCAACCAACGCAATTTTTTCATCAACCAATAAATAACTGTTATATGAAACCCCATGTGGAATGGGCCAAATATTTTCAAATAAATGTGTACGACGGTCGTTAAAACCCAAATAATAAATGTCTTCGGCTAGATTGACTTGCAGCATAATTTTCAGTTTTTCTTAATACGGCAGCAAAATTAGTGAATTTAGCCAACATGATTAGCACAATTATTTGAAAGCGGCTTATTTAGAAAGATAGTTAAGCAAATGTTAGGAGGATTATCTGGATTGAATGAGATTGAGGTAGATTGAATGAGATTGATCGGTAGCTAAAAATAATGGGGATCAATTAGCTTTCCTTTAAAACCTATGTGTTTTCAATCTTCATCAATTTATTATCTGCAAGAATTTCTTTTATCTTTGAATTTTGTAAACTATTTAAATAATTATGGCAATTGAACCGAAAAGCAGAACGATGACTTTTCCCCGCATTGGGAAATTTATTATTATATTTTTTGCTGCAGCATTTATTATTGTCGGTGTTCGGGCATATCAACTCTATCAATATGTTTTTCAACCCAATGTTTTAAGCGATTATGTAATGCTTATAAAAGACGACGACACCTTTAAAACGGTAAGTAATCGTTTGGAAACCGATATGGTTTTAACAAGTATGAAGGCATTTAAATGGGTTTCGAAAAAGAAAAAATTTGCCGACAACATGCGCCCCGGCCGTTACGAACTCAAAAAAGGTATGTCGACCAACGAACTGGTTAATATGCTCAGAAGCGGAGCCCAGCAACCGGTTAACATTACTTTTAATAATGTTCGTTTTAAAGAAGAACTTGCCGGAAAAGTAAGTAAGTACATAAAAGCCGATTCGTTGTCGATTTTAAATTTGTTTTCGGATGAAGAGCAAATTAAAGAATGGGGATTTACCACCGAAACGTTTCGTGCCATGTTTATACCGAATACCTACGAAATGTACTGGACAACTTCGGCACTGGATTTTGCCGAACGTATGCACACCGAATTTCAGAAATTTTGGAACGAAGAGCGAATTGCCAAAGCTGAACTTTTGAATATTTCGCCGGCTGAAGTTTCAATTATTGCCTCCATTGTACAATCGGAAACAATAAAAAAAGACGAACTACCACGTGTGGCCGGTTTGTATATTAACCGATTAAAAAAAGGCATTCCCTTGCAAGCCGACCCAACCGTAAAATATGCTGTTGGCGATTTTTCCATAAAAAGGGTACTAAACAAACATCTTGAAATTGAGTCGCCGTATAACACGTACAAATATGCAGGACTTCCACCCGGCCCTATCTGTTTTCCGACGATACAGGCAATTGATGCAGTTTTGAATTACGAAAATCACCAGTACGTTTACATGTGTGCAAAAGAAGATTTTTCGGGCTATCATAATTTTGCTAAAACTTTGCGCCAGCACAATAAAAACGCCGAGATTTACAGAGAAGCTTTAAACGACCGAAAGATTTTCAAATAGTTGGAATCAGGAGCAAAAAGCCGAAAATCAAGAACAGAAGAGTAAAGAATCAAGATACAGATGCAAGTTTATCGGCAATAACAAATGTCCATTGTCTTTTATTCTTTATTGAATACTGATTACTGCGACTGATCACTTCTTCCGACTTCTAACTTCTGCCTTCTGCCTTGCTTCGTTTAAATACAGTTTACTTCGCGTTCCAATTCGACGCCAAATTTTTCGAAAACCGACCGTTTTATTTTTTCAGAAAAATCATAAATCTCCTGTCCGCTTGCATTTCCATAGTTAACAATCACCAATGCCTGCTGATCGTGCACGCCAACATCGCCTTCGCGTTTTCCCTTCCAGCCACACTGCTCAATTAACCAACCCGCTGCCAGTTTTGATTTCCCGTCTGCTCCGGGATAAACCGGAATACCAACAAATTGAGACCGCAGCTTCTTTGTAACACTATCGTCAACTATCGGATTTTTAAAGAAACTGCCGGCGCTGCCCAATTCTTTTACGTCGGGTAATTTTGAGTTTCGAATTTCGATTACTGACTGGCGAACCGTATGTAAATTAATCGCTCCTTTTTCTTTTACCTTTTCTTCAAGCTGCCCGTATTTCAAATTAAATTCAGGAAATTTATCGAGCTTAAAAATTACCGAAGTAATGATAAACTTATTTTTAAGGTAGTTTTTAAAAATGCTGTTTCGGTATTCAAAATTACAGGCGTTGCCTGAGTATTCATCCAGGCAGCGTTTTTCCAGATCGTAGCCTTTTACCTTTTCAATCAGTGTGCAAACCTCTTGTCCGTATGCACCAATATTCTGAACCGGTGCCGCACCAACCATACCCGGAATAAGCGATAAATTCTCGGCTCCGCCCAACTGATAAGTTACTGCATGTTGCACAAATTCGTCCCAAACTTCACCAGCACCAACTTCCAGCCATTCATTATGTCGGTCTTCGTAAACCGAGGTAATTCCGGGAACTTTCGGATGAATTACCAGCCCGTCAAAATCATCGAGGAAAAGTACATTACTCCCCTCTCCCAGCACAATTAAACGTTCTTCCTTCCAACTCTCGTTCGAGCTTAAAAATTCATCTAAATCTTCAGCTTCTGTAAATTCAAAAAAGTATTTGGCTTTGGCGTCAACTCTAAAGGTATTGTGGGATTTTAAGGAATAATTTTCAAAAAAGCGAATCATAAAAATAATTTTGCGCAAAGATATAGGAAAGTTGGCAGGCAGAAGTCAGAAGAGGGAAGAAAGTTTACAGGTTTCACATTCGGAAGTTTCAAATTCCTAAATGTGTACATTGCAGACAGAGTTAATTCGTGGCAATTTTATAATTTCTAAAATATATTCACATTTTAAATGTTCTATATTTACGTCAAAATCAAAAAACAACTGTGGAAGTTCACAAGAAAAGAATCATTGTTTCAGTAACCAACGACCTTGTGTCCGACAACCGGGTACACAAAGTTTGTTCATCGTTGCAGAACATGGGCTTTGAAATTTTGCTGCTTGGCAGAAAATTGCCCGGAAGTGTACCGGTGAAACGCAGTTACCAGACCAAACGATTTAATCTGCTATTTAAAAAAGGTGTTTGGTTTTATGCGGAATACAATTTCAGACTTTTCCTGTTTTTGCTTTTTGCCAGAGCCGATGTTTTGCTGGCAAATGATCTGGATTCCTTATCGGCCAATTTTCTGGTTTCAAAAATTAGAGGGAAAACACTGGTTTACGACAGTCACGAATATTTTACTGAAGTACCGGAATTGATTCACCGGCCAAAAGTGCAAAAAATTTGGGAGTGGCTGGAAGGCAAAATGCTGCCAAAAATTAAAAATGCCTACACTGTTTGCAATTCAATTGCGCAGGTTTACCACACAAAATATGGTGTCGATTTTAAAGTGGTGCGCAATATTCCGATGGCAAGAAACTACAACCAAATACAGAACAAGCCTGAAACCAAAACCATACTTTACCAGGGAGCAGTAAACATTGGCCGTGGTTTAAAACAGGCTATTGCTGCGATGAAATTTGTGGAAGGGGCAAAACTAATTATTGCCGGTGACGGAGATATAAAAGCTGATTTGGAAAAATTGGTGGCAGATGAAAAACTAAACGATAAAGTTGTATTTACAGGACGACTTTCGTTGGAGGAACTGGCAGAACTTACGCCACAAGCCCATTTGGGACTTTCAATAGAAGAAGATTTGGGATTGAATTACCGTTATGCACTTCCGAATAAACTGTTCGATTACATCCAGGCGCAAGTTCCGGTTTTGGTTACTAACCTACCTGAAATGGTTGCCATTGTGCAGACATTCGATGTTGGTGAAATTACAAACTCTTTGAATCCGGAAGATTTGGCTGCGAAACTAAATGATGCTTTACGCAATACCGTTAAACGAAATATCTGGTTATCGAATTTAAAAACAGCTGCCACCGAATTAACCTGGGAAAAAGAAGAAAGAGTGCTTCGCGAAATTTACCTGAGGTTTTTGTAAAACAATTAAAGTTATTTTGTTAATCATTAAACTGTACAACACTGCCATGACCGGATTCAGAAAAATAACTTACTTAAAAATTCTTTTAGGTATATATTCGCTTCTTTTTATCTGGTCGCTTATACTTCCATTCGGCTATTTATTATGGGCTCTTGAAGTTGCACCCGCAATTATTGGAATCTTGTATTTTGTAATTTCGTACCGCAAAATTGAGTTTAGCAACGCAACTTATACATGGTTTTTTATCGCCGCCTGTTTAATGACAATTGGTGCACATTACTCGTATTCGCAGGTTCCTTTATTTAATTGGATAAAAGATTTTTTTAATTGGAACAGGAACAACTACGATAAAATAGGACACCTGGTTCAAGGACTGGTTACAGTGCTAATATCGCGTGAAATATTGATTCTGAAAGTCAGGGTCAGAAACGTTTCCTATATCAACATTTTATCTTTTGCTGTGGCAATGGCTATTAGTGGTGGTTATGAAATTATTGAGTGGGCTACTGTATTTTTTGATAGTCACGCCGCAACAGATTTTCTGGGTGCACAGGGCTATATTTGGGATACTCAAACCGACATGTTAATAGCTACCATCGGAGCACTTTTAGTGCTGATTTTTGGTCGTAGAAATTTAAAAAGAGTTTTGAACTTGAATACGAACTAAAACTGAATGCGGTTGTTTTTTTCCTGAAACAATTCGTGATTAAAAATATCGTTCGGGAAAAATACCTTTCCTCCATTCGAATCAATATCAATTTGGGCACATTGCAATAAAGTATGCCGCGCAAAAGTGGCACAATTAAACACACTGGTATCTTGCTTTTGAGCGAATAGACTATATGGTTTTTCAAGCTCTGATTTGTAATAATAAAGCAGTTTTTGTTTTTGTGAAGCTGTTAAGTGTGTTTTTAATAAAAATCGTCGGCCCTGGTATTTTTCTCCAAAATTCTCGTTAGCTGCATTTACACCCACATTTTGGCATTTTTGTTTTTTGGTATGATCAAAGTAACGTGCTTCAACTACCAAAATATTCTTTAATGAATTACTGTTGAGTGCCATTTCGTTTTCGGAAATTACAATGGCAACATGCCCCGGAAATCCACTAAACTTATACCAACTACTACTGGCCAGTGCAAACGAATAAGAACGAAATAAAATATCGCCAACTTCCACTTTTATTTTAGTTGGATTGCTTTTGTAATTCTTTGCTGCCAGGCGGTCGGCAACAACGGCACAAACTCCCATTAAAAAAATGATTACGAACGTAAAGCCTATCCTTTTCAGCATAACTATTTGGTATAAGCGTGCATTTTTTGAGTCAAATGTTTAAACCAACCATAACTGGCTACAAGCAAAAAAGGAAAAACAACAGCAAATTTTATTGTAGTGTTTTGCAGGAATAACAATCCTGAATAAGACACTGTTTTAGCGTGCGATAATTCGCGAACATTTAATACTTCAGTAATCAGGTAGTTGAATGGAACAATCAGAACAAATACCAAAATAATTACGAGTAAAAATGCATACAAACGATTATTAAATTTCTTATAAAAACGACGACACACAGAGATAATTAAAATGCCTGATAACAACCAAAACAGAAACGCAAGAACATTTAATGCGGTAAAATTTCCGAATCCAATATTTAGCTGATAACCGTAATAACCGGTCCAAAAAAACGCAATTATTGCCGATGAAATAATAACTAAGATTCCATTTTTTGACTCTTCCCGCAGATTGGCTTTTTCAAAAACAGAATAGGCAAAATAACCGCCTGCCATTCCAACAAAAATATCCATAAAAACATCAGGAATTTTTTCGGGCATAAAAAGTTTCAACACTCCTATAAAAACGGAAGCTTCGAGTACTTCAAATCCGGCAACAACAATAAACAGCCACTTCCATCTTTTTTTAACATTTAATCCCGACAAACAAGCAAAAACCAATGCCCCGCTCATAAAATGTACAAGCGTCCACAAATCCCAGTAAATAAGTTTGTATTCAAACAAAACCTGGTGCAGCCACATTGAATTTTCGCGAAGAAATACCAACAATCCTTTCATTATTTCTGATTACGCTTTGTTAACAAAACAGACTTTAAAAGCTGTTTTAAGGATAAGACACAAATTACCATTTCAGCGCTTCCCTCTTTTCCTCTGAATTATATAAAAAATACAATAAACAACAGGAATTAAATAAACAACCAAAGCCACCGTATATACAATTGCTATTCCGTGAACTAAAAAGTAAAAGAAAAGCAAAGAAAAAACTACGAATAAAAAAGTGTACAATGCCGCCTTCGATTTATACAAAAAATCCTTTTCGGGTTGTTTTGGATCTCCAGCCAATAAAATACAAACAAAACCAACGAGATAGCTAAATATAGCTATCTCGTCACCTTGATTATTGGTAATAAAATCAAATGTAGTTTTTTCTAAAAATTTCGAATAAACTGTAAATATCCGAAACTGAAGCCACTCAGGTTTTATACTTAAGTAAATAAAATAGTAAGTGGCTATAAGTCCCAGTAACAATAGGGCACCACCTGCAAATTTAAATCCAGACGGAAGGAGATTTAGTACTTTTTTACCTGCCATATACTATCTAATAGCCGCTCAAATAAGAAACAGAACCATCTTCCATGGTAACCACTGCCCCCACTAAACCAAATTTATGGTTTGCCGAATATACCACCTTATTAAATCCAGGATATGGCAAATTTTGTTCTACTTCAATCACTTTTATCAACATTCCCCCCCAGTAATAATCATCTTCTGTTGACTTAGAGATTACTTCCCTGTTAAGTGTTTTTCCACCTAAGGTAGTATAGCTCCACTTATCACCTACTTTGGCATCATATTTTACCAGAATGCTTGTTTCGCCATTGCCATTCACATATCCAACACCATCAGTACTGTTAATAAACTTTCCACTAATAGTCACTTTGCCATTTGAATTAACATATGTTGACGGCAGTTGTGAAACGAACGGAGATGCAATATTACCTTCAAGCTGAATTTCAACAACATCGCCGGTTTTATCAGTCACTGTTGCTTTAAACCCCGATCCCAATGACGCATTGTCAACCGAACCATTTAAGGTGTAGATGTACCCTACCTCATTTGTTTCCAAATCGGTACTGCCTCCCAGTTTATTATTGCCACCTTCATCATCACTGCACGATGCAAAAATAGCGGCTACAAAAAAACAGAATGTTACTAGTTTAATTTTCATAATTTCATTTTTTAAGTTATTAATAGTAGAAAATTCAATTCTCTGAAAAGGTTAGTTATAAACCGGCAATAAGACCGGGCTCTTTTATGCAAGCCATATCCTGCACTTTATTTTTGTTTTTTATCAAACACATTTTATATTCAAAATATTTATCCATTTGTTTTGCCACAAGTTCTGTAGCAATGTCATTCGGGAGTAAAATTTTGCGAAACAGAACTGAGCTTCGTTTTTTGATTTCTATTCCCGAATACTTAAATGAATTGTATATTAATTCGGCGCAATAAAGTGTTGAAGTATCAGCAACTGAAAAATTCAGATCATATTTTTTCCCTGTTTCGGCTAATGTAGTTTGCAATATTTTGCTTAACTGGTTCACACTTAACTTCGGTTCTAAGCATAATACAGAATGTAACGTGGATCGGGATTTTAGTTGAGCTATTTCCTTAAAATCGCGAACGGCACATCCGTTTTTATAAGAACTGTCAATAATTAAATGCTCTTCACCGGTACTGTAATAATTTCTAAAATTCTGGTAAACAGATGATTCTTCTCCAAACAAATGTCCTAATTGTTTTTGAGTACCAATATAAAATCCAACATGAGTCCACTTACCCGGAATAATATTACAGACAACCTTTCCATGCGAAATAACAAATACAGTTCCAGGTCTGATTTTAGTGAGATAAGGTTCTAAATCGGCAAAAGTCAATGTACTATTTTGTTGCTCTGGATAATCAACAGGACTTTTGTACTCTGCGTTTTCAATCTTTTCAATGCTTTCTATTACATGCTCTGTCAGACCAATTCGTATCCAATCGGCAGTATTAAATTTCCCCGGAAGAAGAAACGAGAGATAGACGAATAACACTGAAACAGCAACAAGTGTTAGTCCTCCAATAATAAGTTTATAGATTATTGCAAGCTTGGAATTCATGAATTGTAGAGATTGGGCAACATTTATAAGACTGGTTTACATTTACTTAACTCTATAAATAATAGTGTTGCTATAAAAATAGAGTATCCTTTTTACATATTAAAATTTTTGTGAAGATAAAGTTAGATTTTTACATATTTTTTATTTAGAAATCTTCTCACTTGCTAAACGTTCAGTTCCAGTAAACTTTCAAACTCTAATACATCCTTATTTTTATCCGAATCCGAAAGTTTACCTGCGGCACAAACCAGCGTTCGGGCGGGTTTTTTAGCAATTACGGCATAATCGTGCGTCGCCATTAAAACCGTTTTCCCCTCTTCGTTTAAGCGAATAAAAAGATCGAGTATTTCTTCCGAAGTTTCGGGATCGAGATTTCCGGTGGGCTCGTCGGCCAAAATAATTTCCGGGTTATTTAAAATGGCGCGTGCAATTACAACCCGTTGTTGTTCTCCCCCACTTAACTCATGTGGCATTTTATCCACTTTATGCGTCATTCCAACAACACCAAGTACTTCCTGCACCCGCTCATCAATTTCTGCTTTGTTTTTCCAGCCCGTTGCTTTTAAAACAAACGCAAGATTTTGTCTTACATTACGATCGGTTAGCAAACGAAAGTCCTGAAAAACTACACCAAGGTTTCGCCGCAATTCCGAAATTTCACGACTTTTAATTCCAGGTAACTGGTAATCCAAAACCTTTCCGGTTCCTGAGACAAGTTGCAACTCCGCATTTAAGGTTTTTATCAAACTGGTTTTGCCGGTTCCAACCTTACCAATTACATAAATAAACTCGCCCGAATTCACTTCCAGGTCCACCTCAGAAAGAATTCGGTTTTCGCGCTGAAAAATCTCAGCATTTGCCAACTCTATTACTTTTTTCTTGTCCATATTATGGATTTCAAAACGAATGTAGTTTGAAAATAATTATCAACACAGATAATAAACGAAAGAAATAAACAGTTTCTTGTTAAGAATTACAACAATTTGAAACAGTTCAGCAAAACGATTATACCTAATTTAGGATTTTATTTAAAATCCGGCTTAACAAAAATTCCGGTCATTTTATTTCGACTATTAATTTACTTAAAATGAGATAGTACAAGCATGAAAACAATTCGAATTTTTATATCCTTTTTACTACTTTTTCTTTTTCTGAATGAGACAAAAGCGCAACAAACCGTTTATTTCGATAACGTAAGAAAAGACATTGATGTTGCGAAAGAACTCTACCGGAAAGGAAAGTACGTTGCAACCTTCCGGGAATTTGAAAAGATTCAGAACAAGGTTGACAAAAAATCAGAACTTTATTCCGAAGCGGAATACTACAAATCGGTTTCGGCCTTGCATGCAGGATACAGTGCGGGCAGCAAACTTATGAACACGTTTATTGAAACGTATCCCGAGAGTCCGTATATAAATTCTGCCTGGTTCAATTTGGGTAAAAACCAATTTCAGAAGAAACAATACACTGCTGTTATACGCAGTTTCCAACACGTGGAAAGAAACGACCTTTCGGAAACCGACAGGATTGAATTGCAGTATCAAAACGGTTATTCCAACTTAATGGAAGACAATACCGCTGTTGCATTTAAAGAATTCAACGCCATAAAAAACACCAACAATTTATACAGCAAACCGGCCACATATTATTGTGCTCATATTCTGTATTTAAACGAAGACTACCAGGCAGCACTTGAAGGTTTTACCAAGCTGAATAACGATCCCGCATATTCGCAGGTGATCCCCATGTATGTAAGCCACATTTATTACAAACAGCAAAAATACAGCGAAGTAGTAAACTACACTACTTCGATAATAAACGATGTACAGGAAGACCAGCGTGCTGAATTATCGAAAATTGTTGGCGATTCTTATTTTCACCTAAGGCAGTACAAAAATGCAATTCCGTACCTGGAAACATATTTTGAAACCGACGGGCTAAAAACAAAAGAAGAAAACTACATACTCGGATTTTGTTATTACCAGAATACCGAATATTCGAAAGCAGCTCCTCTGTTAGAAAAAGCAACCATTGGCGAAGATGAAATGACACAGAATGCGTACTATCATTTAGCCGATTGTTTTATAAAACTAAACGACAAGGAAAAAGCAAAAACGGCTTACAATGCAGCTTCGGAGTTCGATTTTAATGCGGATATAAAAGAAGATGCCTTATTTAGTTATGCAAAACTCACCTACGAACTTTCGTACTCGCCGTTTAATGAAACCATAAAAGCATTTGACCGCTACATTGCCGAATATCCAAATTCTTCGAAAAATGCCGAAGCATACCGGATCTTGGTTGAAGTGTACATGGTCACCAAAAACTACAACGATGCCATTGCATCCATTGATAAAATTCAAAACAAAACTCCCGACATTTTAAAAGCTTATCAGCGGGTAACTTTTTATCGTGGACTTGAGCTTTTTAACAACACGGCATACAACCAGGCTATCGATTTGTTTGATTTATCGTTAAAAAACGGAACATACAACCGCGAAATAAAGGCCAAAGCTTTGTATTGGAAATCGGAAGCTTTGTATCGCGTGGGAGATTTTAATAACTCCATTGCCTCGTACAATCAATTTATGCAAAATTCGGGTTCAGCAAAAACCGAAGCTGCCAGTGCCGACTACAACCTGGGTTATGCTTATTTAAAAATGGACGACGAAGAAGCAGCTTTCACCCATTTCAAAAAATATGTAAACACAATGCAGGGCAATCGCACGCCCAAGCTGGCAGATGCCTACAATCGTGTGGGAGACTATTATTTCCTAAAAACAAATTACAATCAGGCAGCTGAAAATTACCGTCAGGCTTACAACATGAAAATGCACGAAGCAGACTATGCCTTGCTTCAGATAGCCTTTTGTGAAGGTTTGCAACGTCAGCAAACCGAAAAAATCGGAAGTCTAAACCAGCTACTAGCCGACTTCCCTGATTCGGAATACCGCGACGATGCACTTTATGAACTGGGCCGAGCCAACGAAAGAATAGGAAAAAACTACGATGCGGTACAACAATATCAGGAAATTGTAAGCATGCATCCAAACAGCAACTTTTACCGAAAAGCATTGCTTCAGCTGGGTTTGGTAAACTACAACAATGGCGATTACGACAAGGCACTTGAACAATACAAAGAGCTTGCAGAGAACTACAAAGGAACACCCGAAGCCACATCTGCACTTTCGGGCATTAAAAACTGCTATGTTGAATTAAATAACGTGGATGCTTATTTTGCCTACGTCCGTCGTTTGGGAGGCGAAGTAAATGTAACCGCATCAGAACAGGATCAGTTAACTTACATGGCTGCGGAGCGCATGTACATGTCGGGAAAAGAAGGAGCCAAAACGCAGCTTGAGCAATATTTGAGACAGTTCCCAACCGGAGCCTATGCCGTAAATGCACATTTCTACCTGGCCGAGCTACTTTATAAAGAAGGTGAATATACTTCGGCAAACGATCATTACACTTTTGTTGCTACTCAGCCCGCCAATATTTTCAGCGAACCGGCACTCTCAAAATCTTCAGAAATGACTTTTGCAGCCGAAAACTACGACAAAGCACTTCAACTGTTTATTGCTTTGGAACAAGTTGCCAATGGCAAGTGGAATTTCCTGAAAGCATATACCGGTCAAATGCGTTGTTACATCATTCAAAAAAATTACCAACAGGCTTTGGTTGCTGCCGCAAAAGTCAAAAAATCGGATGTTGTAACCGATGCACTTAAACAAGAAGCGGCTTTTGCCGAAGGAAAATCGAACTACGAACTTGGAAATTTAAGCTCGGCCATTAGCCCGCTACGAAATGCTGCAAGCGATACAAAATTAGAAACAGGTGCCGAAGCAAAATACCTTCTTGCCGAAATTTACTACCGCGACAACAACAAAGCAAAAGCAGAAGAAGAAATTGTTGATTTTATAGAAAAAGGAACGCCATACACGTATTGGCTGGGTAAGGCATTTCTGTTACTTGCCAACATTTACGAAGATAGCGGCGACCAGTTTCAGGCAAAACACACCTTAAAAAGTTTGGTAGAAAACTACAATAACGATACCGACGGTGTAAAAGATGAAGCACAATCGAGACTGAACAAAATTTTGGCTGCGGAAGCTCAGCAACAACAAAATGCAGTTGACAGTTCGTATCAAATGGAAATTAAACAAAACTAAAATTCGAGACCATGTTTAAACAATTCAGATATATCTTCCTGGTTATTTTTATTGCGTCATTTTCGGTGGCACGGGCACAGCGCGACACACTATCACAGGAAGTAGAAGTAACCAAAGCCTACAAGCCAACCATTTCTGATGCCAACAAGCTTAACAGCATGCCAACCATTGAGGAAACAGAGCACCAGAAACCAACTTTTAACTACAACATAAACAGCGTACCCGTTTTTAGTACCTTCTCGGTAAATCCGCTAAAAGCTGCTACCATTGAAACCACCAAACCAACAACGAGCAAAGGTTACGGATTGGTTCGTGCCGGAGTTGGAAGTTATTTTAAACCTTATGGCGAGGTATTTTTTAACAACGTAAACTCAAAAAATTCGGTTTTTGGGATTCACGCCAAACACCTCTCTTCATTCGGGAATATTAAACTCGAAGGTGGCGACAAAGTAGACGCTCCGTTTATGAAAAACGAAATTGAAATGTTTCTGAAATACATGTTTCAGAATTCGGTTTTATCGGTTAATCTCGATTACAAAAACGATGCATTTAACTATTATGGATATCCGTTGAATGCAGTTCCGGAAGCGCTGCTTGAAGACGACCAAACCATAAATTACTTTGGCACAAAACAGGCTTTTAACAAAGGCGGATTTAACATAGCACTTAAAAACCCGACGGCAGAAATGGACGAGGCTGCTTTTGGTTTTAATTTCGACTACAATTATTTTGGAACCAAAACCGATCAGCGCGAACACTTTGCCAATTTCACCGCCAATATTCGTCAGCCGTTTCAAATTGGAGTTGGCTTGCTCGATGCTGGTGTTCAGTATACAATGGCCGATAAAATTACACCACGCAGCGATTCAGTGGTGGGCAACAGAAGTCAAACCTGGCTGTTTGCAAAACCGGCCTGGTACATTGGCAACGAAACAGCTAACCTCAAAGTTGGCGTAAACGCCTGGTTTATTATGGAAAGCGATGAAGATTCGCAAGCCAAAATCACACCTAACATCCGGGGAAACTGGGCCCCCGTAAAGGAAATTATTAATATTTATGCCGGAATTGATGGCAACTACCAAAGCAATCATTATTCAAAAGTTGCCTACGAAAATCCATTTGTAAATCCGGATCACGACCTAAAAAACACATTCGAAAAAATTCGTTTCTATGGTGGGTTCGACGGCAAACTATCGAACAAAACCAACTTTAAAGTTTCGGCGGAATATTCCATCATCGACGATCAGGCCTTCTATTACCTGAATGAAACCTATTATTACAATGCAGCCTATAATCCGGCTCCTTTGATTGTTGACAATACATTTGCGGTACTGTACGATAACATGAACCGCTTAAAACTAAATGCCGAAGTATTTCATGCCTCATCGGACAAATTGGATTTACTGGCCTCGGTGAATTACTACAGCTATAAACTCGACGAGCAAACAGAAGCATGGAACATGCCGGTTTGGGATGCTAATCTTTCCATTGGCTATAAAGTGAATGAACAATTAAGTCTTTCGGCTGACATATTCCTCATCGGACAACGAAAAGCGCTGATTATTGAAGAAGCCAGCCTGTTCTCCAGCTCAGGCCCCCTTTACAAATCAAACAACCTCGACACAGCATTCGACTTAAATGTAAAAGGCAACTACCAAATAACCAGCAAGTTTTCGGTATTTGCACAACTAAATAATTTTGGGTTCCAAAAATACCAAAAGTGGTTTGGTTACCCGGTACAAAGTTTTAATTTTTTGGCTGGAGTGAGTTATGCATTTTAGCTAAAAACAAATCAATCAACTCGGATAAAAAAGGAGGCTCAACAGCTTCCTTTTTTTAGTTTCCGGAAGCGACTGTTTTTGCCCTCATTTTCAAGTTAATATCTTGTTGAAAAATATGCACAGGAATAGCTTAAAAAGCTACTGTTTTCTCATCAATTTTTCTATCTTTGCCAAGTGATTTTTAGATCATTTTTAAAACAACATAAAAACTTGTAAATCAACTAGTTTCCTTTTAAAAGCAGACAGGCTTTTATACAAGGGGAACTATTTTATTTTTAAGGAATTAAATTATAGAGACAGAGATGAGTGAATTAGAACAAGAGAGCAGATCAAACGAAGGGAATGGAAACTATTCAGCGGATAGTATCCAGGTACTTGAAGGATTGGAAGCTGTAAGAAAGCGTCCATCAATGTATATTGGTGATACCAACGAAAAAGGATTACACCATTTGGTATACGAGGTGGTCGACAACTCGATTGATGAAGCGCTTGCAGGGTACTGTAACAATATTGAAGTTATTATTCATGAAAATAATTCCATTACGGTAAAAGACGACGGCCGTGGTATTCCAACCGAAAGACACACAAAAGAAAACAAATCGGCATTGGAAGTAGTAATGACAGTGCTGCATGCCGGAGGTAAATTCGATAAAGATTCGTATAAAGTTTCAGGTGGTTTGCATGGTGTAGGTGTTTCGTGTGTGAACGCTTTGTCGTCTGACCTGAGAGCTGAAATACACCGCGAAGGACAAATTTGGGTTCAGGAATACAAAATAGGAAAACCACAATACGAAGCCAAAATCGTTGGAGAAACTAACATTACCGGTACAATAGTAACTTTCCAACCCGATGCGTCGATATTTTTAACAACAAAATACAAATACGAAATACTGGCAGCACGTTTACGCGAATTGGCCTTTCTAAATGCCGGAATTAATCTTTCGATTATCGACGAACGTGAAACTGACGAAGAAGGAAACTTCAAATCGGAAAAATTTTATTCTGAAGAAGGATTAAAAGAATTTGTTGAATACCTCGATGAAACAAGGGTAAAACTAATTCAGGACGTAATTCATATTACATCCGACAAAGGAGGTTCACCAGTTGAAATCGCATTGCAGTACAACACTTCGTTCTCAGAGAATATTCACTCGTATGTGAATAACATTAACACCATTGAAGGAGGTACACATTTAACAGGTTTTAGGAGAGGTTTAACCCGAACCCTTAAAACTTACGCCGACCAGTCGGGAATGCTCACAAAACTAAAATTTGATATCAGTGGTGACGATTTCCGTGAAGGATTAACCGCTGTGGTATCAGTAAAAGTACAGGAACCTCAGTTCGAAGGTCAGACAAAAACCAAATTGGGTAACTCAGAAGTAAGTCTTTCAGTTGACCAAGCGGTTAGTGAGATGCTTAAAAACTATCTGGAAGAAAATCCAAAGGACGCCAAAACCATTGTTCAAAAAGTTATCCTTGCGGCTCAGGCGCGGCATGCAGCCCGAAAAGCCCGTGAAATGGTACAACGCAAAAGTGCGCTTAGCGGAGGTGGTCTTCCCGGAAAATTAACCGATTGTTCCGAAAAAGACCCTGCTTTGTGCGAAGTATTTCTTGTGGAGGGAGATTCGGCAGGTGGTACGGCAAAACAAGGTCGAAACCGCAGAACACAAGCCATCCTTCCTTTGCGTGGTAAAATTCTGAATGTTGAAAAAGCCATGCAACATAAAATTTTCGAAAGCGAAGAGATCAAAAATATATTTACAGCGCTTGGAGTAACCATCGGTACAGAGGAAGACTCAAAAGCCTTGAATATGGAAAAACTCAGGTATCACAAAGTTGTAATTATGACGGATGCCGACGTGGACGGTAGCCACATTGCAACACTTATTATGACCTTCTTTTTCCGTTACATGAATGATTTGATTCAGAAAGGCTATTTATACATTGCCACTCCTCCTCTTTATCTTGTAAAAAAAGGAAAAAAGGAATCTTATGCATGGACCGAGCAGCAACGTTTGCAATTGATTAACGAATGGGCCGACGGAAACGAAAGCAATGTTCACACGCAACGTTACAAAGGTTTGGGTGAGATGAACGCCGAACAGCTTTGGGAAACAACCATGAATCCGGAGCAAAGAACCTTGCAGCAGGTCACAATAGAAAACGCTGCCGAAGCCGATCATATTTTTTCAATGCTTATGGGCGACGATGTTCCGCCTCGCAGAAAGTTTATTGAAGACCACGCTACTTACGCCAACATTGACGCGTAATATTAGATTTTGAGAACTGAGCAATGAGCAAAGCTCTTGCTTTCCTCTCATTTTCGCATTCGAATTGAAACAATACGTTCAATCATAAATTTAAAAATCCGGGATATTCCCGGATTTTTTCTCACTACGAATTACTCACTACTCAATCTTTTCTACATGAATATCTGTGTATTTTGCTCGTCAAGCAACGCCATTAACGAAGTCTATTTCGAAGAGGCAAAAAAACTAGGTAAAATTATTGGAGATGGAGGTCACACATTGATTAATGGCGGTGCCAATGTTGGGTTAATGGAAGCTGTAACTATTGCTGCCAGTGATGCCGGAGCCAAAACAGTTGGCATTATACCTGAACGAATGATTGGGCGATCATTGGCTTCCGACAATTCGCATCAGGTTATAATTACTCCCGACATGATGACCAGAAAAGAAAGAATGCGTGAGATGTCGGATGCATTTATTGCGCTGCCTGGAGGTTTTGGTACACTCGAGGAAATATTAGAGGTGATGACCCTGCGCCAACTTTCTTACCACACAAAACCAATTGTATTTGTAAATACAAACAATTTTTTTGATCACCTTTTTAAACAATTTGAAGTTTCATACGTCCAACAATTTGCAAAAGAGGTGTACCGTAAACTATATTTCGAAGCAAAAGATTCAAAAGAAGCTTTTGAACACATACTAAACTACGAGGAAGTTGAGTTAGACACCAAATGGTTTAAAGTCCCTGAGAAATAGTCAAGACAAAAACTGACATAATTTCAGATATAAAAAAATAGTTTACTCTTTTTAACAAAATGCCACTTGGCTTGTTAAAGATTGCAAAATCATTCTATTGAAGGGATAAATACACAAACACTGGCAGTAAATTTGCGTTTCTTAAGCACGATTAAAGAAAAACAGAAACGTAAAATTTAAATTTAATAAACATGAAAAAATTAGGAAGAATATCACTGACATTTTTACTTGTTGTTGCAGGTGCCTTTATTGCTGTTTGGACATATAGTAACTTTTTCGACAAACCTGATGTAATTACCGTAAAAGATGAACAAGCAGCCCGTTATATTGATTATCCGGCGGATAGCGAGCAACAATTACCGGACTTAACTTTTGCGGCAGAAAAATCAATACATACCGTTGTACATATTGCAACTAAATCGGTTCGCACCGGTCAATGGTCGAGCGGAAATCCATTTCTCGATGAGTTTTTTGGATTCCAGCAAAGAGAGCCTCAGATTTCTCAGGGTTTTGGTTCGGGTGTAATATTATCTGCCGATGGATACATTGTTACCAATAACCATGTTATTGAAAACGCCCAGGAGATAAAAGTAATTTTAAACGACAAACGCGAATTTGATGCCCGCCTGGTTGGAACTGATCCGTCAACCGACATTGCACTTTTAAAAATTGAGGCAGAGAAGTTACCATTTCTAACCTATGGAAACTCTGAAAATTTGAAACTGGGCGAATGGGTTTTAGCGGTAGGTAATCCGTTTAATCTGACTTCGACTGTTACAGCAGGTATCATAAGTGCCCGCGCACGTAATTTGGGAATAAATCAGGATGCTGCTTCTATTGAATCTTTTATTCAAACCGATGCGGCAGTAAATCCGGGAAACAGTGGAGGTGCTCTGGTAAATCAACAGGGAAACTTAGTAGGAATTAATACTGCAATAGCATCACGCACCGGATCGTACACCGGATATTCGTTTGCAGTGCCTGTAACCATTGTAAAAAAGGTTGTAGAAGATTTAAAAGAATTTGGCGAAGTACAACGAGCCTTGCTTGGTGTTAACATTGGCGACGTAAATGCCGAACTGGCAGAAAAACTTAAACTGGAAAAAGTGGAAGGAGTTTATGTTGGTGGCGTTACTGATAATAGTGCAGCCAAAGAAGCCGGAATTAAAGAAGGCGATGTAATTATATATGTTGAAGAAGAAAAAACCAAAACTTCAGCCGAATTACAGGAAAAAATAAGTCAGTACAGACCCGGCGACGATGTAAAAGTTGTTGTGTTAAGAGACAATGAAAAGAAACAATTTACCGTTACATTACGTAACAGACACGGTGACACTGAAATTGTAAGAGACAATATTACCGTTTTAGGTGCCGAGTTTGAGTCGGTAAGTGAAAGTGTTAAACAAAATTTGAAGATTCAGAATGGAATTATGATTTCAAATCTGAATAAAGGAAAACTAAAAGACGCAGGTTTGGAAAAAGGGTTTATCATTACCAGTGTAAACAAAAAGCCCATTTACGAAGTCAGCGATTTTAAAAGAGAAGTTGGAAATGCGAGAGGAGGAATATTGGTAGAAGGAATTTATCCGAATGGCGAACCTGCATATTTTGTTTTTGGAGTAGGAAGATAGCATTTGATTAAAAAATTCTTTTAACTTTATATTAATTACAACCATACATGGGGTTTCTCCTTGACCGTTATATATTAATGTTCTATATTTGCACGATTTTTAAGAAAAGTATATGAGACAGCTAAAGATCACCAAGTCAATCACTAACCGTGAAAGTGCCTCTTTAGACAAGTATTTGCAGGAAATTGGAAAGGAAGAACTAATTACTGTAGAGGAAGAAGTTGAATTAGCACAGCGGATTAAAAAGGGCGATCAAGCTGCTTTAGAGAAATTAACAAGAGCAAACCTGCGTTTTGTTGTTTCGGTTGCAAAACAGTACCAAAACCAGGGACTGAGCTTACCGGATTTAATAAACGAAGGAAACCTTGGATTGATTAAGGCAGCTGAGAAGTTCGATGAAACCCGCGGTTTTAAATTTATTTCCTATGCAGTATGGTGGATTCGCCAGTCAATTCTTCAAGCGCTTGCAGAGCAATCGCGTATCGTACGTTTGCCATTGAACCAGGTAGGTTCGTTGAACAAAATCAACAAAGCATTTTCAAAATTTGAGCAAGAACACGAACGCAAGCCCTCGCCGGAAGAATTAGCAGAATCACTTGAATTACCTGCTGATAAGGTTGCCGATACACTTAGAGTATCAGGAAGACATGTTTCTGTTGACGCCCCATTTGTGGATGGCGAAGACAACAGTCTTTTGGATGTTTTGGTAAATAATGATTCACCAAACGCCGACCGTAGCCTTATCATGGAATCACTTGCAAAAGAGATACACCGTGCGTTAGCAACATTGACTGAGCGTGAAAGCGACATTATTAGACTGTTTTTTGGCATAGGGTGCCAGGAAATGACATTAGAGGAAATCGGTGAACGATTTGGATTAACCCGAGAAAGGGTACGACAGATAAAAGAAAAAGCTATCAGACGATTGAGACATACATCGCGAAGCAAATTATTAAAATCATATCTGGGATAAAAAAAGAAAAGGTTGTCAATTTAAATGACAACCTTTTTTATGCTCTAAACTTTCGTTTTTAATACTTTTCCTAATTACTTGCTTGCTGGGCTTTAATCAGCCAATACAACCCTTTTACACCCCGCTTAATGTCATCCAATCGAAAAAGAACAAGAATCTTCTCTATATAAGCTACAACTCCCCAGGCCAATGCCAGGTAATAAAACCACGTATAAAACCCGAATACAAACAGTACAAAAAAGAAGATACTTTGTACATACCCTGCTGATACTGCTGAATATAAGTGCAGACCGGGGATTTTTCCAAAACGTGTAAAAGCCACAATGTAACTCAATACAAAAACACCAAAAAAGAGGTATAAAATCCATGCATGAGGTTCGATTTCGGCCCATTTGAAAAGAAATAAACCCAATATTGCCATGGCATAAGTACATATGTCGGCCAAATTATCGAGCGCAGCTCCAAACTTTGTTTGTAAATTAAACCGGCGGGCAATGCTTCCATCCAATGCATCGCTGATTAAACTGATACACAACAAAACAACGTAAACACTCTCGCGATTGGTAACAGCCATAAACAAAATCACCGGGAAAGCTAATAATCTGTAAAGGCTCAATGCATTGGGAACATTCAACACATTTTCACCTTTAACCATAATTTTTTTCATAGTAGACTTTTAATTATACAACTTAATTGAAAATATGATTTCCGAAATTTTTATAATATAAACACTCAAACTAGTAACAGTTCAAACCATCATCCAACATTCAAAAGCGCATTATTCCCTCGTTTTTCTTCCCTGCCAAACAAGAAATATTTCATCATTTTATACACCGATTCTGAAGTAACAGGTGAAATCGTAGTATCAACTATTGAATCGAGTTGAGTGGTATCAAACGCAATGTTAGTATCAATGTACGAACCTGTAAACGACATTCCTACTGCCATAATCCGCTCTAAAGAATCCATATCTTCGCGTTCCAGGTTTAAATCGGCAACAATATTTATTGGAAGTAATTTACGCAGGCAATCCAGCAATTCTGAATTTTTAATCGATTTTTTAGCGATTAGATTCAATATAACAGGCACATTTTCTGCCCGCAATGCACACAATAAATAATTCACAACCGTATCAATCGGAATAAGGTTTTGGGTTGATTCGGGATCAACCTTTATTCTGATTTTTCGGTTCGGGTATTTGTGCGCGAGACTTTGAACTCTTTTTGAAAAATCGAAAACACCATAATCTGTCTTGGTCACTCCGGTAGCATTATTTCCAACAACCTGCGACAAACGCAAAATACAAGCATTCAGATTCTTCTTATCAATATAATCATGAATAACATTTTCGGCATATCTTTTCGACTGTTCGTAGTAGTTCCGAAAGTCCTCTATTTCCGCATTTTCGTAAAACCGCTCTTCAAATTTTCCATCAATTTTTCCACATGAATATGCTGTACTTACAAAAAAGAATCGCGAATTGGAACGGGTATACTTTAAAAAAGTATCAACAGAATTTGTTACTCCCTGAAGATTGGTTCCAAAAATCTCTTCTTTTGATTTTATATCAAATTTCAGACTTGCGGCAAAATGGAAGTAATCAATTGTGCCTCCAAAAATCGTTTCCAACTCCTCTTTTTGCAGCGAAAAGTCGGTCTCAAATAACGAATAATCATGCACTTCAAGATTCGTAAAATCCACATCGTTCCCTTCATTCATTTCCACCAATGCGGTTTTCATACGTTCCTCGGCAGAGTTTTTTGAATTACCTCTAACCAAGGCAATTACCTTAAAATCTTTTAGCAACAGCAGCTCGTTAATGAAGTTTGATGCGACAAAACCATTTGCACCGTTTATTACAATTTTTTTCATTTTTTTGTTTTTTGTTTCAATGGCATTTAATAAAACCTTTGGCTGACAGGTTCTTATCTAATTGTTTTTAATCTTCCTTTAATACAAATTACTCTTTTTTTGTGAGATTTACACAATAATTGCCGACAAATTACATCGGCTATAGCAGCAAAAGCAGGCTAAATGCAACACTTACCGGGATAGTCAGATTGTCAGAACCGCGCCAACTTATAAGCTCGGCCAAGGAGCTGATTATTGCAATAAAAGCTGCTAACCAGAATGTTTTAAAGTCGAATAATCCGCGATGAAAATACAGGGCTATTAAACTGATTATAAAACTGGTAAACAAAAAAGCTCCCGAACCAAATATTGATTTTCCGGTTGCAACACCAAATAGTTTTATTTGATGGTTGTTCTTTTTCATTCCCATTCCAACAATGGCTGCCATCGGATCGCAAATTCCTAAAATCAACATGGGTAAAATGTATATAAATTTATTATCGAGTAAATTCGAAATTAAAAAAGTGATATAGATGGCTGCCGGGAGTAAATAACTTCCAATAGATTTCCGTTCAATATCGTGAATGGATTTTAACTGTTTGCTGTACTGCGTAACAAACAAAGCCACAAAAAAGATAAGTGCAAGCACTAAAACATACCAGTGCGAACTAAAAATATAAGGGAAAGGAACTACGGCAACAGTTGCTGTAAAATGTGCAAACTTGCGTGTTATTTCTCCCTTCACATTTAGTCTGCGGTAATTTAATTCGTTAAATCCCAGCAGCAGAATAATTGCAACAAAATATACGATTGATAGAGTAATTGTATTTCCCATAACTCCTGTTTTTTCAAAGTTCTACAATTTCGGGTATCAACATTTGATTTTACTTTTGAACTAAATTATACTCTTGTTAGCTAAATTTTCGTAAAAATTACACCAAGTGACAATCTGAACACCTGAAATGCATTTATAAAATAGTTTGCCCGTAAACAAATAAAATTACCCAGGCACCTCCTGCAATTAAACTATCAAACCGATCGAGAAAACCACCATGGCCAGGCAATAAACGACTATAATCTTTTATACCGAATTTTCGTTTATACAACGAGGCAAGCAAATCGCCTACAAAAGCAAAACACACAATTCCCAATGCAAATAAAAGAATAAGATACCAAGGCTCATTGTACAAATCTTTTAATACAAAGGCACTTAAAATTGCAAAGACTGCACCGCCAATTGTACCTCCAACCGTTTTGTTAGGACTGATTTCAGGAGCAATTTTAGTTTTACCCCACAACTGCCCGGATATTTGACTAAATGCATCGAATATGGACAGTATTAAAAAAGTGTACAAAATCAGGCCTTTATCCAGGCGGCTAAACAAAAGAAAGCTAAATGCAAATAAAATGAACAGCAAGAATGAAAGAACAAAGTAACTTTTATGGTAATATTTTGCCTGCCGAAAGACTTTAAACAGTTCGCTGGCTCCTACCGAAACAATAAGAACAGCAAGCCATTTAAAAGCCAAAGAATTGAGTACAATACTAAAAAACAGAACATGTATAATGACGAAATAAGTAATGAATTTTGTCCAACTTTTACGTGCAACTTCCTTCTCTTTTCGGCGATTAATAAAATAAAATCCCAAAGCCCCAAGTACAAAATACAACAAGATTATCAGATAAATTGTAGTTATCATTTCTTCCTTCTATTTACTTATCATCATTAAAACACCAATCAATACCATGATCGCCGCATATACATATCTAATGTTATTCTCCGATTTATCGACATTGGCTTTTGCCAGTAATTTTGTACCGGTAAATGCACCAATTCCAGATCCTGCTGTTAGAAACAACACAAGAGTAAGATCAATTTGACCAACCAAAAAATGAGCGCCAACTGCAAATATGGTATTTACAAGAACAACCAGTAACGAAGTTCCTATTACTAACTTTAAAGGCAAACGCAAAGCAAAAAGTCCGGCTAAAACAGGAGCTGTTCCACTGGTTCCGAACGTGCCGGTTATTAAACCTGCCGACAAACCATAAAACATTCCCTTACCAACTCTTAATGCCTTTCCATCAACCTGTTGAACACCATTCCCGGTATCGGCTTTTTTCTTTTTCCAGGTTGTGTATGCCATATTTAAGGCAATAAAAACAGCATAAACCCCAAAACTTACTTTTAATTGTTTCGCGCTTAAAATACCTGTAATACCTGCACCTATAAATGCCCCCACAATACCTGCAGATACAAACAACCCACCTGTTTTAAGGTCGATATTCCCGCGTCGGTAGTGACCAAAAGAACCAATAAAACCAATGGGGAGAGTTGCAGCCAACGAGGTAGCCACTGCAACCTGGGGAGGCGCTCCAACAATTAATGTAAGTACAGGTAAAAAGAAAAATCCTCCTCCTCCGCCAAGCATAGTTCCAAACATACCAATGGCAAAACCAATAATTGGCAGAAGTAAATAAACCGGTTCAAATGACGAGTGAAAGATCAATATAATATCTATTATTTATTGGTTGATAAAGTTAAAAATATCTTCCCCTTAGTTTTGGCAAGCTCAATTTCAACCCAAATTACCTGCCTTTTTTTAACATCCATTAACATCCTCCGGATGGCTTTGGCCAACAAATGGATTTCCACAATTCGGAATATAAGGTACAAAATCAATTTGATATGGTGCAAATCAAAAAATATTTACCTCTGTTACAAAGCTTGTTTATCCTTGTTATAGTTAAATTGAAATCCTTTATCTTAGTAAAAAACAATACAAAATGAAAAATTACATCCTCATCCTTTCAATTATCATTACTGCACATGTGGTGCAGGCACAAAGTTTTGCAGACCTTATTGCAGAAGTCAACCAGAGTGTTGTTACCATAAAAGTCTTAGAAAAACGAAATCTGGGAATTGGAAATCCAACGGGTTTTACCAGTGCCGAAGGTATGGGCTCCGGAGTGTTGGTAGGCGAAAGAAAATTGTACATTTTAACTGCAGCTCATGTGGTTGCAAATGCATCCGAAATTGAAGTTACTTTTGCAAATGGAACTACAATTGGTGCAACAAATCGCAGAATTGACCAAACTTCAGACGTTGCCCTGTTGCAACTAAACAACCCGGCTTCAGCTATTCCGGCAGCTAAAATTGGCGATTCGGAAAAAGTAAGAATTGGCGACGATATATTTATTATTGGAAACCCATTGGGATTGGAACATTCGGTTTCAAGAGGTATTATTAGCGGCAAACACATCGAAAAAAATGAATACAATCAAAGCAGGGTACAAGAGTTCTTTCAAACCGATGCATCAATAAACAAAGGAAACAGCGGAGGGCCCATGTTTAATATGCAGGGCGAAGTTATTGGTATCGTTAGTTCAATTTTATCGTTCTCGGGTGGTTTTGAAGGACTTGGTTTTGCGGCAACCTCATCGATTGCTACCGAAATATTACAACAGAGAGGCCGCATCTGGTTTGGCACGGATGTTATACCAATGAATGCTGCCTTTTGTAAACTTTTTCATGTGCCACAAGAAGGAGCGTTGCTTGTTCAAAGTGTTGCTGAGAGTTCACCCGCTTATTTTATGGGATTAAAAGGAGGATACATTTCAATGAAAGTAGGCGACAGCGAATTTCTTGGTGGAGGAGATGTTATCCTTCAATTTGATGATATTCCTTTAAACTCGAGCAAAAACCTAAACAAATTCTTCGACTATCTGAATACCATGGAAAACGGCAAATCATACCGGGTAAAAATACTACGGGACGGAGAAGTAAAAACCTTAACCTGGCGAATGCAATAAACTTTAAGACCTAGCTTGGAATGTGTATCTATGCCCAAAAGCAAGTTTTATAACACAGCAATTTAGACCTATTCCTTTACCTTTGAAGTATGAAAACAATCGGGATACTTATACTGGCTTGCCTTGTACTAATTTATGGTTGTGGCAACGAAAACACAAATGTTCCTTCAGAAAGCCAGCATCTGACCATCTTTTGTGTAAATGATGTCCACGGACAGATCGATAACCTTTCAAAAGTGAAATACATTGTTGATAAGGAAAGAACTACTTCGAATGTGTTGGTAGTGAGTGCCGGCGATCTGTTTTCAGGAAATCCGGTTGTTGATAATTACAGCAAAAAAGGCTTTCCGATTATTGATGCCATGAATAAAATTGGCTTTGACATTTCGGCATTGGGAAATCATGATTTTGACTATGGCCCGGAAGTCCTCAAATCAAGAATTGAAGACTCAGCTTTTCCCTGGATATGTGCCAACACAGTACCCAAACGCCCCGATTTGCATGAATTTGAGGCGTTTACAACAATTCACACAGGCGACTTAACTGTAACCTTTCTGGCTTTGTTAGAAACCAACGGCTCCAATACCGATATTATTCCGTCTTCGCATCCATGGAGAGTTGCCGACTATTCGTTTACACCTGCCCTGAATATGGTCGATAATTTTTCCTCTTTAAAAAGCAGTGAAAATGCCGACCTGTTAATTGCACTTTCTCATCTGGGTAGTTATTACGATTTTCAACTGGCACGAGAATATCCGTTTTTCGATCTCGTTATTGGAGGTCACAATCACTCTAAAATAGATACCATGTTCCATTCAACACCGGTTGTTCAGTCGGGCGGTTACCTGCACTTTTTAGGAAAACTGGAGCTGGAAATAAAAGATAAAAGTTTACAATCGTCAAACTTTACGCTCATCGATCTGGATAATTATTCGGAATTCGATTCAGATTTGGCAGTATTAATAAGTGAGTACAACAACCTGCCGGAACTGGATGAAGAAATTGGCTACTCAGAAGCGGACCATGGTATACAGGCTACAGGCTGTTTTTACACGCATGCATTAAAAGAGTATATGAATGCCGACGTATCATTTCAAAACACCGGAGGCGTGCGCGCTACGCTGCCCAAAGGAGTTATTACAAAACGTCAGATCTACGAAATTTCGCCTTTTAACAATGGTACTGTACTTTACAACATGACCGTGGAAGAAATTAAAAATTTTCTGATTGGTTCCGGTTCAGGATTTTATTACTCGGGCATTCACATTCAAAAATCAGGAGGTCAGGTAATCATAAAAGACACGCTTGACCGCATCATCCCCGATGATTATGTTCTGAAAGTAGGAATAAACGACTACATACCTGCTGTTCATTCTCTGTATTTTCCTGAGAATGGAGAAAAACAAACCTTAACTGCTGCCGAAACGCTTGTTGCGTATCTGCAAACTGTAAATACTCCAATCGATTTTAGTTCGTGCTACAACTATTTTCGATATTAATACCGTGCATTGTAATTATTTACAAACAACTACGACCCATTAACTACTAATTTGGGTTTGCTTTTATGAATGCTTATCTTCTCTTTAATTTGATCTCAAATATTTCATCTAAAATTATACAAATGCAAAAATTAATTTTTACACTTAGTTTCCTGTTGGCAACACTGGCCACTTTTGCACAGGGAACAAGATTGTTACGCCAACCAACATTAAGCAAAACACACATTGCTTTTACATACGGAGGCGATGTCTGGGTAAGTAACCTGGCAACTCAACAAACCACTCGTTTAACCAGCACTGCAGCTGTTGAATCAAATCCACATTTTTCGCCCGACGGAAAAAACCATTGCGTTCACATCGAACCGTTCGGGATCAACAGCTGTGTACACCGTTCCGGTAACAGGTGGCACTCCTACCCGACTCACCTGGCATCCAAGCGGTGCATCAGTACGAGGCTGGACGCGTGATGGTAAAAATATTTTATACGCATCGATGCGTGAAACTGCACCTTCATCGTACAGTCGTTTGTGGACCGTTTCAAAAGACGGAGGTCCCTCAACATTAGTTAGCAAACAGTGGGGTTTCGACGGAGCTTATTCTCCGGATGGAAAACAAATGATTATTGACCGTGTTACGCGCTGGGATGTGGAATGGCGCGACTACCGGGGCGGACAAAATACACCCCTGGTAATTCTTGATCTGAAAAATTTTGACGAAGAGTTGTTACCAAATAATCGGGAAACAGATATCCAGCCACTTTGGTTGGGAAACACAATCTACTTTTTATCAGATCGCGATTTTGTGAGCAACATTTGGTCATATTCTCCTGAAACAAAGGAATTAAAACAAATTACAACTTTTAAAGGCGCTGATATTAAATGGTTAGACGGCGAAGGAAATCAACTTGCTTTCGAGCGTGAAGGATATTTGCATTTACTTGATCTTTCGTCAGAGAAAAGCACACAACTTGAAATATCATTGGTTGGCGATTATCCGTGGGCTGAAACCAAGTGGGAAGATGTAAGCAAATCAGCCCGATCAGCTTCGCTTTCTCCTACGGGTAAACGAGCCATATTTGAAGCAAGAGGCGAAATTTTTACGGTTCCTGCCGAACACGGCGATACTCGAAACATTACGCAAAGTTCGGGAGAGGCCGACCGCACTCCAATTTGGTCGCCGAACGGAGATAAATTAGCCTGGTTCTCCGATAAGGGCGGCAATGGATATGCACTGTTAATTGGCGACCAGGATGGGTTAACCGAGCCTAAAATTTATTCAATTGGCGAATCAAAACTTGGCTGGGAACCAACATGGTCACCCGATGGAAAATTTATTGCATTTACCGACGATGATGTTCGCATCAGGGTAATTAACCTGGAAACAGAAGAAATAAAAACAATCGATACCGGCGGTAACAACATCGAACGTGGCGATATGGGATTAACCTGGTCGCCCGATTCAAAATGGCTGGCTTATGCCAAGTCTGCATCAAACAATTTCCGTCAAATTACAATTTGGTCGTCAGAAAACAACAGCATAAATAAAGTTACCAATACTTTTGCCGATGCCTTTTCGCCTGCCTGGGATCTCGACAAAAAGCACTTTTATTTTTTAGCAAGTACAAACCTGGCTTTGGGCTCGGGTTGGGCAAATACCAGCTCGATGACTGCCGATGCCAATTACAGTGTATACATCGTAAATCTTCAAAAAGATGAAGAATCGCCTTTTAAACTTCGAAGCGACGAAGAAGAGGTAAAAGAGAGCAAAAATGATGCTGACGAAAAAGAAGACGAAAAAGACAAAAAGGAAGACAAAGGGAAAGAAGAAGATAAAGACAAGGACGAAAAAAAGGATGAATCAATAAAAATTGACTTTGAAGACATTGCAAGCCGAACCATTGATTTACCAATGCCCAAAAGGAATTATCGCCAAATTGTTGCTGGGCCTGCCGGATCTGTATTTATTGGCGAATCGGTTCCAAACTCTTCCGGATTAACCTTGCAGAAATTCACCTTAAAAGATCGCGAAGCCAAGGAATTTGTTAGCGGTGTTCGCTCTGTTTCCGTATCGGCCGACGGTAAAAAAATGTTAGCAAAAGCAGGTTCTTCGTGGAAAATTATGGACACCGGTGGCGCCTCTGGCAAAGATGGAAAAGCCATTAAAGTAAGTTTAAAAATGAAACTCGACCGTTCGTTGGAATGGAATCAGATATTTGAAGAAGCCTGGCGCTACGAACGCGATTACTTTTATGATCCGAATATGCATGGCCGCGACTGGAATAAAGTCCACGATCGTTATGCTCCGCTTGTAAAACACATTAAACACAGAGCCGATTTAACTTATATTCTCGATCAGGTTAACGGTGAACTTTCGGTTGGGCACAGTTTTGTAATGGGTGGCGACTACCCGGAAACCGAAAGTAACTCAGTTGGTTTATTGGGCGCAGATTTGGTGGCTGAGCAAAACCACTGGAAAATTCAGCGGATATTTACTACCGAAGACTGGAATCCGGAACTGTCAAGTCCACTGGACGAACCGGGTCTTAAAGTAGAAGATGGAAACTTTATTGTTGGAATTAACGGGAAAGAAATTACTGCCAACGATGATCCTTTTCAGTATTTGGATGGAACATCCGGCCTACAAACAATACTGCACATAAACAACAAAGCCGACTTTAAAGAAGCCTGGACAATCACCGTTAAACCGATTCGAAGTGAAAATGCACTTCGCCAGAGAACCTGGGTGGAAGACAACAGAAGAAAAGTTGACGAACTTTCTGATGGTAAACTGGCTTACATTTGGGTGCCGAATACCGGCGGCCCCGGTTTTGTTTCGTTCAACCGTTATTTCTTTGCCCAACAAGACAAACTGGGTGCTGTAATTGACGAACGTTTTAACGGCGGTGGTTTGCTCGACGATTATATGGTTGACCTGATGACTCGAAGCCTGCGCGCCGGTTTAACCAACGAAGTTCCCAATGGAAAACCATTCCGTTTACCGGCCGGTATTTTAGGACCAAAAGCTTTGCTAATTAACGAGCAAGCCGGATCGGGAGGCGATTTCTTCCCATGGGTATTCCGTCAGCAGAATGCAGGGTTACTTATTGGTGCTACAACGTGGGGAGGATTAGTGAAATCCTCTGTACATTACAGCCTGGTTGACGGCGGTGCGCTGACTGCTCCCGACAATGCTGTTTTCGATCCGATTAACAACAAATGGATTGCAGAAAACGAAGGAGTTGCTCCGGATATTCCGGTTCGTCAGGATGCAAAATCACTCGAGAACAATATCGATCCTCAATTGGAGCGTGCCGTAAAAGAGGTTCTTAAAAAGGTTGAAGAGCAAGGTAGCATCAAAGTTAGCCCGCCTCCGTTCTCCAAACCTGCAGTAAAGAAATAAATGAAATGCATAAAAAAAATCCATCTCAAAAAGATGGATTTTTTTTGCTCCTTGTTTACAAAACGGGAGAAATAAATTTGCCCGAGGTGCAAGCCGATACTACTTCTTTAACAATTCAATTACATTTCCGGTCATCACAACAATGCCGGTTTCAATTGTATTTTTATAATCAGGATTTAATCTGGGTGAATGAAGCGGATAAGGTTTCTTCCTTTCCGCATTTAACTTTTTCATTTCTTCCTGACTTGTGCTCCCCAGCCAAATCAAACATATCGGAACATTTTCAGCAGTACGGCCATATTTTCCAAAATCTTCGCCCACCATTTCAGGCGATGTTTTAATAATATTTTCCAACCCAATTAATCCCGAAGCAGCTTTCTGCAATTGATTACTTAACATATCGTTATTTAACACCGGCGGAGTTTCAACCGGTGATACAAAAACAAGAGGCATTTTATCGTCGGGCACGCCGGCAGCTTTTGCTGCTGAATTACTAATGCGTTTTATTGCTGCAATTACCTGCTCAATGGCCTCTTCTGAATAATAACGAAGCGTAAGTTCCAAATTAACCTCATCAGGAATTATATTTGGGCGAGTACCACCATGAATGGAACCAACAGTAACAACAACAGGCTCCAGCGGACTTATTTCGCGACTTACAATGGTTTGCAGGTCCATAACAATCCTCGAAGCAATAACAATCGGATCGATGCATTTTTGTGGATAAGCACCATGCCCACCTTTCCCGAAAACAGTAATTTCAGTGGTTTTTACACCTGCAAAAACAGGTCCTCCTACCAAACCTATCTGTCCACTTTCCAATTCAGGATTAATATGATAAGCCAATGCGTAATCGGGTGTTGGAAATTTTTTGAATAATCCGGCTTCAATGGCTTCTCCAGCGCCACCACTATACTCTTCGGCCTGCTGTGCAATCACTACCAGTGTCCCTTTCCATTCCTCTTTTAAAGCCATTAATGTGCGCACTGTTCCTGTCCATGTCGACATATGTATGTCGTGTCCGCAGGCATGCATTACAGCAACATCATCGCCATTTAAATCAGCGGTTTTTGTACTCGCAAATGGCAAAGCAGTTTTTTCCTCAATGGGCAAAGCATCCATATCGGTGCGTAATAAAACAGTGGGACCATCGCCATTTCTGAAAACACCAACAACGCTGTTCCCACCAAAATTTTCGGTCACCTCAAAACCAAGCTCATACAGTTCTTTCGCCATTCGTTTTGCAGTTTCAAATTCCTGAAATGATAATTCCGGATTTTGATGCAAATGTTTACACAGTTCAAACGAATATTCTGCCTGTTTTTGTGCTTCTTTTTTGATTTTATCAGCTATTTGAGCTTGTGCTCCAATATGTATTGCCATTACAATTAAAATTAGCAGGAATTTTGAAGTCATTAAAAAAGTATTTATGATTTGAACAGTTCGAAAGTAAGAAAGTTTCGGAAAAGAAAAGGATTCCATCTTTATTGAAATGGAATCCTTGCTTTTTATAAAAAGCTAAATGTTAATGTCACATAAAAACTTCTGCCGGGGGAATAAATAGGCCGGGTTTCTGCTCCGCGAACCGAGCGTGCCAAATGCTCGTAATACGCCTCATCAAATAAATTCTGAACACCACCGGTTGCAGTGATGGATTTATTGAACAAGCACGAAATTTTTGCATCAACCACATTAAATCCCGGCGTTTTTGTTTCGCCATACGAACTGGCAATCCGATCTTGTTTTTGCACCGATCTCCACATTATTTCAGGTTGAAGTTTGTCGTTTAAAAAGCTGCCCATTAAACGATAACGAAACTCAAGCGGAGGAATTTCAGGCAGCGGTTCATCTTCCAACTTATTTTTACCGTAGGTATAAACCAAACTGGCATCGTGACTTAAAAACGTTCCCATTTTCTGTGTCCAGCTCATTTCAAATCCGGCCATAGTTGCATCCTTTATATTTACAAACTGTCGTACACCCGGCGAAGTTGGCAATGCAGGGCTTAAATCATCCCGTATTTCGGACGAAATATAGTTGCGCAATACCGACGTAAATAAATTAACTGTAACACCGGCTGCAGGAGTTTGGTATTTAAAAACCAAATCGAGTTGATTGTTAACCTCCGGATCGAGTTCGGGATTACCCAACATTTCGTACGGATCTAAACCAACCGGAAACTGATTGATGTAGCGTTCCGTTATTCCGGGACTCCGTGTAGCCATTGCCACCCACAAACCCAACGAGAATTTTGGATTAAACAATCGTGTTCCGCCTACGCTGACAGAAGGATGCAGCTGTGTGGCTTCCAGATCGTCGTAAATGGCAGTAAAACGCGGATCAGGATTTTTAGCACTTGAGCTGTTCATATCTACACGTCCGGATACAACAAACTGAAACCCGGGCTGAGAAATGTGCCATTCTCCAAATAATCCGGCCCGATTTACTTCTGCATCCTGCCAAACATTATCGGTAAATACTTTTCCGGCCATTGGTCCCATTAACATATTTCGCGTCCGGTATCCTTTTGCCGATTCAAAACGATAATCTACTCCACCAAACAAGTGACTGTTTTCAAAATCAAAACGCATTTCCGAACGGCCACCGTAATTTGTTGTTTCGGCATCAGTTTCGGCATCTACTGTTCTTGGGACTATTACCTTATCAAAGTTGTCCATTAAATGATTTACCATTGTACCATACAAACTGGTATTCCACGAGGTGAGCGACGAGCCATAAAATCTTGCTGAATGACTGGCATTAAACAACCATGTATTATCCTCACGCAAATCCATTGGTAAAGCCGGAAAGTCGACATCTTTTGCAATATTATTCGATACGAACACACCCAAATCCTGTGTCTCGCTTAATTTGAAAGCCAATTTTCCGCCGTAATTCAATCGATTAAAATTTGCTGCTATTTGTACTCCGTCGCCATCGGTGTAATCTTCACCGCTTGAATAGGAGCCAAATAATCTAAAGTCGATTTTTTTTCCGGCAACTCCGGCAACTCCTTCGGTTCGGTAAATCTTACCGTTACTTTCGTAACTGGTTCCGAGGCGGCCAAGCGGTGTTGGTTTTTGTTTAAAATCGGGTGCACTGCTTTTAAAGTTAATCGTGCCGCCAAAGGCGTTACCAAAACGTAAACCGTGTGGACCTTTTAAAACTTCAGCCTGCGAAATCATGTTTATCGGAATTTGACTTGCTGCCGGATCCATCCGGTTTGGACAAGCAGCAGAAGCTGTCTGTACGCCATCCAAAACCAGGTTTAGCTGATCGTATTTAAAGCCGCGTAAAACAGGATCGAAACCATATGCACCGCTTTTTCGAATGCTAGATATTCCCGGAACCTCCTCCAGTAAATTTCCTGCATCGTGCGCCAGTTTATTTTGCACCGAAATATCGAGTTTGCTCTTGTCGCCCGTGCCATGCTGTACCTGAACCAAAGTTACCGGCATTAAAAAATTGCTTGCCTCCCTGATACTTAATATTCCACTTCGGAAAGCTTCAACAATACTTTCGGTACTCACTGGTATTTTCCCGTACTGAATGTGCGATAAAAAAAGTGTTACACCTTCTAAGTATTCAAGATTAAACTCACCACTCTCGTTGGTAAATCCACTGGTTTTATCGTATTGAAAATAAACATCTGAAATGCCTTTTTTTGATTCTTCATCCACTACCTGAATGGTTTTTTCCTGAGCATACGAGAACGAACACATTAAACTAAAGAACAGCAAAATATGGTACTCTCGTATTCCAGAAATGAAACGTTTTATTTTCATTTTGAAATGATTAAATTGTTATAAATAAGAACATTTGGGGTGAAAAATTAATGCTGAATTTTAGGTGGATGAAAAATTTTAAAACAGAAAATCTGAAAGTATTCCGGCTGTTTTTTTATTGAGTATTCAACCTGCTCTTCGTTAAGCGCCATACTCAGATTACAAATGTGCGCATAGAAGTTAATGTTTTGTTTTTCCGATTCATTCAGTGGCAATTTATCCTTTTGCTTCTGCTGCTCATTTACTTTTTTCTTTAAATGACAACACCCCTTACACGTGGAACCTTCAACATCCTTTTCAACGCACAGATTTTTAGCAATATAATCCTGGTTTATTTTAAACGAAACATACACAAGCAGTTCCGAAAACTGAAAGGTTAACACCGACATAATCAATATGATAGAAGCAAATTGTTTCACTGCAAATTAGTCTTAAACAAACTTACACAAACATTTATTAAAAGGCATTGTTTTAGTGCCACTTTTAATCCCCCCACTTCAACTCAGCAATTTACTGATGCAGGCTAAGCTTTTTTGAAGTAGCAAAATCAGCAAACGAAACCTAAAATTACACCTTTACGCTTGACATCATTTAAACATAGAAGCTTATTTTGCCGCATCAAAACACAGGACATTACAAACAACAACTTTTGATAATATACACACAACAAAATACATATATTATGGATCATAAAGTATGGTATGATCAGGAAGATGAGATCATACACCTGGAATTTACCCGCGATTACCTCACAACAGACGTTCCCTTTATACACAAAAAACTGATGGAATTTGGAGAGGGGAAACGCTACAAACAAATGGTTATTCAAATTAGCAAAACCAGTAAAGTTGAAAACCGCGAAACACGTGAACTTTCCAACCAGTCGTTAAGAGACGCACAAATTACCGATGTAGCTTTTATTGGAGGAAGTGCTGCCAACCGAATGATTGCCAAAGTTTTATTAAAAACGGGAAACCTAAAAACAAATGGTAATTTTTTCAAAACAGTTGAAGAAGGTATTAATTGGTTAAAAAGCAAACGATAGAGATGAGCGAAAATATTACATTTAAAAATGCACAGCAACGAATTGAACACATTGAGGATGTGTTGTCGTCGGTGGCAGCAGGGGATTTAGACGGTAGAGTTGAATCGGAAATCGAAGATGATTTAACCGGAGTTGAAGAAGCAATTAACATACTGATTGAAGACTTAACTTACGAGTTGAAGCAGAGCAAAAAAATGCGTCTTGAATTGGAAGAAAAATTGGGAAAAATTGAAGAACAGCAACGTACAATTGTTCGACAACAAGACGACTTGCTCGAACTCTCAAGTCCTGTTTCTAAAGTATGGGATAACATTCTAATTCTTCCGGTAATTGGAACACTCGACAGTCAACGTACACAGATTATGATGGAAAACCTGTTGCAAAAAATTGTAGATACAGGTTGTACCATATCAATTCTTGATATTACCGGTGTACCAACTGTTGATACTCAGGTTGCCAACCATTTATTAAAAACAGTAACATCAGCACGTTTACTGGGAGCCGAATGTATCATTTCCGGAATTAGTCCTGCCATTGCACAAACCATTGTACACCTTGGTATCGATTTATCTGTTATTCGTACCAAAGCCACCTTACAAGATGCAATGATTTTTGCACTTCGTAAAAACAATCAGCTAATCGAAGGCAAAGTAAAAACAGAGAAAGCTGACATTGAACACAACGAAAATTAAAACAGGATGGATTTCCACGAAAAGAAAATACCGATTATAAAGATTCGTGACTTCCTTATCGTCTCTATACAGGTTGATATGCACGACAAACTGGCTATTCAACTGCAGTCGCAAATTTTAAATGAGATTGAGAAAACAGGTGCAAAAGGTGTATTAATCGACATATCAGTACTTGAAATGGTTGACTCATTTATTGGCCGGATGCTTTCAGGAATGGCTTCGATGGCATCTATTATGGATGCAGCCGTTGTTATAGTTGGAATGCAGCCTGCAGTTGCCATAACTCTGGTTGAGCTGGGGCTTGAAATGCCGGGAGTAGATACTGCTTTAAATATGGAGAAAGGCATAGAAATGCTCGAAGAAAGGCTTAAAGACGAGGATTTTTAATACCACCTTCATATGAACACAATAGGTTTTGACAACGGCTGGGAAGAACTGGGCAGATATCCGGTAATAACCGAGCACGATATTGTTAAAGTTCGGCAAACTGTTCGTCACCATGCAAAAGAAGCTCGCATGGGAATAGTAGAACAAACCCGAATAACAACTGCTGTTTCTGAGCTATTTCGAAATATGTACAATTATGCAGGAGGAGGAGAAGTTGTAATTGAACGAGGAGACATTAATGGCAAGCAAGCTCTTATAGTAACATGTATTGACGAGGGCCCCGGAATAGAAGACATGGAGCTGGCAATGAGTGATGGTTATACATCCGGAATGGGAATGGGATATGGACTCCCGGGAACCAAACGCCTGGTTGATCACTTTGAAATTCAATCGGAAAAGGGCAAAGGCACAACGGTTAGAGTAATGAAATGGAGATAAGTCGCGATCATATATTAACACTTCTGATAGAAAATGAATCGGATATAGGAATTTGCCGAAGAAAATCGGTTAGCCTTGCCAAACAACTGGGTTTCGACGAAGTTAAGACCGGTGAAATTGCAATAATGGTTACCGAACTGGTTACCAATGTAATAAAACACGGTGGTGGCAAAGGAAAAATACTGGTGTGCGAAGTAAAAACAGAAGACCAGCAAAAAGCCATTGAGGTTTGGTGTTGCGACTCCGGAAATGGGATTCCCGATTTGGAAAAGGCCATTAAAGATGGCTATTCCGACAAAGTTTCTCTTGGAATCGGCTTAGGTTCCATCCGTCGTTTTTCCGACATTTTTGAGTTAAATCCAAAAGATTTGCCATTACTAAACGGAAACCATCTTTCAGGTTTCGAAAACTATTCAAATTGTATAAGAACCCTTAAATGGGTGCCATCAAAAAAGTGGATCGGGACCAATCGCGATTTACAAATAGGAGCCTCATCGCGAAGTAAACCCGGAGAAGTGTTAAACGGCGATTGTTATGTGGTAAATCACATTTCAGCCGGTAAAACCATTGCAGCTGTTATCGATGGGTTGGGACACGGAAAAGAAGCACACATTGCCTCACAGCTGGCAAGAGAACAGATCATACTTAAAGCAGAGCAACCTGTAAATTCGATACTGACGCATGTAAACAATGCGCTTCGGGGAACCCGGGGAGCTGTGGCAGGAATGGCACTTATCGATACCGTTTCAAACAAATTATCCTTTAGCGGGATCGGTAATATTGAAGGTTTTGTATGCTCATCAAACGAAAAGAAAACGCTGTTGTCTTTCGGAGGAATTATCGGCCACAACATGCGAACACCAAGAGTGTTTGAGTTCAATTTTAACCCCGGCGATTTTTTATACTTTTCGTCGGATGGAATTACCTCCCGATGGCGTTACGACGAGATGGACTGGACAAAACACCCGCAAGCAAATGCAGAGCACTTAATTACTAATTTTTCGAGAAATAACGATGACGCAACCGTTCTTATTATCCGCTACAGTTCATAGTGTCGGTTCCATCCTGATTCAGTTTGAATCGGATGTAGTTCGGGCACGTAATCTTGGTTCGCTCCTTGCACAGGAAATAAACTTTGATAAAACAACCTGTATCCGAATTGGTACAGCTGTTTCCGAACTTAGCAGAAACATATTGGAACATGCACAAACAGGTACCATCGAATTCTTTTTAGCGGAACGGGAAGCGCAAACATCGGGAATAGCCGTAATTTTCAAAGACAAAGGGAAAGGCATTGAAGACCTGAATTCCATTCAGGATGGCAATTTTCACTCGAAAAATGGAATGGGTGTTGGGTTAATTGGATCGCAACGCCTGATGGATGATTTTGAAATAGAAACAGAAAAAGACAAAGGAACAACGATAACGATTGCCAAATGGCTGCCCCGTTATGCCCCCCACCTCGACAGAAAACGTCTTACTGTCATTAAAAATGCTTTTCAGAAAACATTGGAACGTGGCGATTCCAGTATGGTTGACACCATCAATTCGCAAAATAACGAGTTGGTTTTTCTGCTTCAGAAATTACAGGAACGAAACGAAGAAATTGAAACCATTAACCAGGAACTGGAAGAAACCAACAAAGGTGTTGTGGCTTTAAATCGCGAATTGGAAGACAAAGCCATTGACATTGAAAAGGCCAAACAGGAAGCGGTGATGGCAAACAAAGCGAAAAGCGAATTTTTAGCTAACATGAGCCACGAAATTCGTACTCCCATGAATGCCATTCTTGGATTTGCAGAAATACTGGAAAACAAAATTACGGACAAAACCCTAAAAGGCTTTGCCACAGCAATATCATCCAGCGGAAGTTCGTTATTGGGAATTATTAACGACATTCTTGATTTATCGAAAATTGAAGCGGGAAAAACTGAGTTGAACTACCAATCAGCCAACCTGAAATCCTTAATCAACGATGTTGGACAAATTTTCAAGCACAAATCGAAGGAGAAACAAATCGATTTTATAATCGATATTGATCCTTCCATTCCAAAAGCAATTGTAATTGACGACATCAGGCTAAAACAAATTCTGATAAACCTGATCGGAAACGCCATGAAGTTTACCGACAATGGCTTTGTAAAACTAAGCGTAACCAACCACCGGTTAACAGAAGAAAGTAAATTACAAAGTGTTAGTTTTTGTGTTCAGGATACAGGTATTGGAATTCCGCAGGACCAGATTGAAAATATTTTTGGAGCCTTTGAACAGCAAAAAAACCAGAACCTTAATAAATTTGGCGGAACCGGACTTGGACTTACCATTACAAAACGTTTGGTGGCAATGATGGGCGGAAATTTATCGGTGGAAAGCGAGCCGGATAAAGGCAGTAAATTTTGTGTAAAATTTGACAACCTGGAGATTGGCGATTTAAGTGATGCCGAAGCCTTTGAGCAAAAAGATTTAAACGCCCAGATTGTATTCGAACCCGCTACAATTCTGATTGTTGATGATGTTGCCATAAATCGAAAGCTTGTTATCAAATTTATAGAAGATTATGATTTCAGGATTGAAACGGCCGAAAACGGGCAACGAGCCCTGGATAAAGTAGATTCAACACTCCCCGACTTGATTCTGATGGATTTAAAAATGCCGGTAATGGATGGTTTTGAAGCAACATCGATTCTGAAAGCAAACGAAAAATATAAAAATATACCCATTGTAGCTTGCACGGCTTCTGCACTAAAAGAAGAAAAAGAATTAATACTAAACTCGGGATTTGACGCGTATTTGAGAAAACCATTTTCGAGAAAAGAGTTAATCTCTGAATTAAGTATTCATTTAAAACACCAGAAACTTCAGGCAAACACAAACGAACAAGACACGAACAATTCGATTGAGCCGGAAATGACTGCTGAGCTCATGGCTAGTTTACCCCATTTTATTGAAGAGGTTAAAACAGATTTACACCCCAGATGGGAAACCATTCGCGACACATTTATTCTGTCAGAAATTAGCGACTTTGCAATTCGAGTGCAAAAAGTTGCAACAAAATATAGTGCTTCCGATCTTACAAACTGGAGCGAAGGCATACAAGAACAGGTTGCCAACCTGGATATGGAAAAACTCCCCGGCACCATCAATCAGTTCGAAAAGATTGTAAACAGGTATGAAGATAGACTTTTAAAAGTATAGATTGTTAAGAATTGTGCAAATGGAAACAACAAAAAAACCCATCATTCTAATTGTTGACGATGTCCCCAAAAACATACAGGTATTAGGAACTTTGCTTGCAAAATTTAATTGCGAACTTGCTGTTGCAATGAATGGCCAGCAGGCACTCGACACGGTTGCCAAAATTCATCCCGATTTAATATTACTTGATGTAATGATGCCGGTGATGGATGGGCACGAAACCTGTCAGCGTTTAAAAAGTAATCCTGAAACCAAAGATATTCCTGTAATATTTTTATCAGCAAAAACAGAAAGTGAAGACATTGTAAAAGGCTTTGAATTGGGTGCGGTTGATTATGTTACCAAACCGTTTATTGGCGGCGAGTTACTTGCCCGTGTAAAAACGCATCTTTCGCTTAAAAAAGCACAGCAGATTGTTGAAGAAGAGGTAAACACAAAAAACAAGTTTTTCTCCATTATGTCGCATGATTTGCGAGGAGCGTTTGGAATAATAATGAGCTTTGTTGAACTCATTCAGGTGAACCGCGAGTACTTAACACAGGACGAAATTGACGAGCTTTTAAACGACATTGCCAAAACATCTAAAAACACACTTGGACTACTGGAAGATCTGCTAAAATGGGCCCGCTCGCAAACAGGTGCAATTAAATTTAATCCCGAAAAAATTGCAATTAAAGATCTGTTCATCGAAGTTTGCGAAAAACAAAAAGATATTGCCCAGGCAAAAGATATTCAACTTAGCTCATCGGCAACTGAAGATAAAGTTATCGTTGGTGATTCGAACATGGTACTTTTGATCATCCGGAATTTGATAGCTAATGCAATTAAATTTACAAACAAAGGAGGTAAAATAACGGTAAGTGCTGAAGACACCGGCGATTTTATACGAACAGAAGTTACTGATACCGGGGTTGGTATTAAACCCGAAACCATAAGTAAACTCTTCTGTATTGATTCCAAAGTTTCTACTACCGGAACCGACAATGAGCAAGGAAGTGGTTTGGGACTGGTACTGTGCAAAGAGTTTGTAAAAGTAAATGGTGGAAAAATCGGCGTTGAGAGCACGCTGGGCGAAGGTACTACAGTTTGGTTCACAATTCCAAAATACAAAGAGGAAGAGTAAGCAAAAAAAACAAAATACGAAATGGAATAACCAGCTGCAATCCCCGGCTAGTGGTCTAAATCGATTTTGCTTTTAGATTTTCGATAAGTTTTGGGAATTCTGACAATCGTTTCTCAATCAATTCAATGTCAAACGACTGCAGACCAAGTTCCAACTCAACGCAATATTCCGAAATAGGTGTAATCTCTTTGTCATAGGCCATTTCAGAGAGTTCGCTTTTAAAATTCTCCACTTCGTATATTACCAAACCATCTTTAATGGTTTCCCACTTGGGAAGAAACTCTTGCTCCAGTACCTGAATTACCTCTGGTAACTTTTCAAGACAAGCGGCTGTTAATTCATTATCGCTTTGGGCATCTTTCAAACCTGTTTCACCTTTGGTTTGAAGAAATGGAGCCATGTATTTCCGGAGTATTTCTTCAACATCGTTTTTGAAAACAGGTTTTTGCAAGAAATCATCAAACAAAAGTTCAATCATGTCTTTCCTCGATTTGATAGTAGATGCGGAGAAGGCAATGATTGGAATATCTTTCAATTTTTCATCATTTCGGATGATGCGCGTTACCTCAAATCCATCAATTCCCGGCATTCTTATATCCATAAAAATAATATCAGGAACAACTGTTTGAAGTTTTGCCAGTGCTTCGTTCCCGTCGAATGCGTCAATGTATGTCGCCTGATCGGAATTTATTAAAGCTTTAAGTACCTCAATGTTAAAATCAATGTCGTCAACAATCATTATTTTACATGGTCCCAACTCCGACATTGGTTGTTGTTTTTCGCTTTTTAGCTGCTTTTCAGTATAATCTGACTTATCGACTTTTACACCACTAAAAGTTATAGTAAACGTGGTTCCTTTTCCTTCCTTGCTTGAAACCTGAACCGAACCATTCATCTTTTTAAGCAAACCTTCAACAATGGCCAAACCTAAACCGGTTCCGTCGTAGTTACGGGTACTTTGTCCGTCTTCCTGCGCAAACGATTCAAAAATTGATTTCAGCTTACTTTCCTGTATCCCAATTCCGGTGTCTTCAATAGATACTCTTAAGTCAATTTCACCTTCCACATTGGTTTGAGTGGCAACCGCCAAAACATGAATGTATCCCTTTTCTGTAAATTTTACCGAATTGCTTACCAGGTTATAAATAATCTGATAAAAACGCAGGTCGTCCATTAAAATATAATTCGGCAAGGCTTTATCGGTAGTTATATTAAAATGCAAACCCTTACGTTCAAGTTCTTCCTGAAATGCCAGTTTTACATCGGAAATAACTTCCCTGTAATTCATTGGATTCAACTCAATATTTATCGATCCCGTTTCGAGTTTCGAAAGGTCGAGTATATCGTTTATTACATCGAGCAAATTACGTCCACTGTTTATTATCGACGACAAATATCCTTTGTGTAAGGTAATGTCAGTATTTTCGAACAACCACTGGCTAAATCCAAGTATTGCATTCAGCGGGGTGCGTATTTCGTGAGAAACATTTGCTAAAAACTGCGACTTCATTTTCGAAGCTTCCTCTGCTTTGTTTTTGGCAATCTGTAATTGTTTTTCGTTCTCTTTTATTACTGTTACATCGCGAATTATTATTAATACCTCGTTTGTGAGTAGTTTTACCAAACGCGCCTCGTAATACTCAAACTCATCCCAATTTAAATTTTTGAATTCAAATTGGTATTTATCTTTTTTCAAACATTCAGAAATGGCATCAAGTAAACGTTTTGATAATGTTTCGTTAAACGCTTCAAAAATGGTAGCGCTCTCTTTGCTTTTAATCAGGTTTGACAAATTAGAATTAAGCGCCGATTTTAATGATTTAATCTTTCCGTCGCTATTGGCATGAATAATTACATCGGGAATAGAATCAATAATCACCCTGTTTTCCTTTTCACTCTCAATCAACTCGTTCTGAATACGTTGTCGAAGAAAATTATTCGAAACCAGATTGGAAATGGTACGTAATAGTTCGATCTCCGACGGACTCCATGTACGATTTATTTCACACTCATCGAATCCCATAAATCCAATGTGTTTCCCGTGATCTTTCAGCGGCAAAACCAAAATGGATTTAATGCCCTGGGGCTCCAGTATTTCATAAATATCTGTTGGCAGTTCTTCAATATTCTGCGAAAAAACAATCCCGTCTTCATTCAGCATTTTTTTCCACGAAGGAATTACAGTGTAAGGTATGTCCTGTAATTCATCTATCTGCGCATCAATTCCGGTGTTACACCATTCGTAGGTATTACTTGTTAATTCACCACTGGCATTATTTTCGAAAATGTATACCCTACTAACACTTAAAAATTCGCCTATCTTTTTTAAAACCTGATTGGTTCTGTTTTCGAAATCGGACAAAGCATTGTAACTAACTGATATTTCCGACAAAAGCACTTGTTGTTCCAGGTTTTTGGCAATTTCCAGTTCGTGCTGTTTTCGCAAGGAAATATCAAACATTACACCACGTAAGCCAACTACTTTTTCCTGATCCCAAATGGGTGAAGTATAAACGATTACAGTTAATAATTCGCCATTCTTTTTTATAACCTGGTATTCAGTTGAAGTTGATTGTCCATTATTTACAATCAAGCCAATATTTGTATAAACTTGTTTTCTGCTTTTTTCAGGAAAGAGATTTATGATGTTGAAATTATTGTTCAGTACTTCTTCTTTGGTGTACCCAAACTTACTGATTGCGAATTGATTTGCATAAATTAAAGTTCCGTCTCTATCCACTTCACAAATCATTTCCGGTAAGGACTCGGTTAGCTCCCGGTATCGTTTTTCACTCTTTTCAAGTTTCTCCTGACCAATTTTTTGTTGCGAAATATCGTGGGCTACCACAATAATTTCAGAAAATGCACAGGAATGATCAGCCTTAATTTCTTGCCCGAGGCCAACCAAAGCCATTTGTTTTTTTAAACAAAACTCACAGCTGTTTCCCGAAAACTGAACATTTAACCTAAGCCATATTTTGTGACCAAACCTCGATTTGATTTCAACTTCGTAATAATTTATACAATTTCGAAGTAAATATTGCTTTGCAAAATGTTTGAAAATACGTTTCCGGTCATCAACATTTATGAACTCAAATATATTCTTACCAACCAATACTTCATCTTCGGATCCAATGATTTTGAGTGCAATTTGATTGGTAAAAGTAATGATTCCTTTCATGTCGAGACGAAAGATCATATCGTTGATACTTTCAACCATCGACTGGTACTCCAACTCGGTTTCCTGTAATTTTTTAGTTCTGGCTTCAACCAATTTCTCCAAATTTGTATTCAGGTCTTTGAGTTTTTCGTTGGAGTGGTAAAGTTCCATCGACTTTTGTTCAAGGAGTTGTTCTGCCTCTTCTCTTGCAGCTTCTTCCCTTGCAATTTTCTTTTTTAACAGTTCAATCTCTTTACTCATGCATCATTCTAATTGTAAATAAAACTACTGAACCATTTTGTTCCAAATCCTTCTTTTCAACATTGGCCTTTTCGTTAAAATGCTGAATACATTCCGCAATGAGTCCTTCTGCAAAATCTCCCATCTTTCTGCTAGAACGATACACCATTGTCATTTCATTATTATTTACCAGATTTGTTTCAAATGTGGGAAGTTCCGCTTCTGGGTAGAGTTTTAACACTTCAACATGAATGATTCCCTCAACATCGGTAAATATTTCGAACGAACTTTTTTTCCCTTCAAAAAAAGCAGGATACCCTTTTCGAAATGAGTTAAAAGCAAAGCGGCCAAATAGATACAACAAACGTTTTTCTGGCACATCCACCATTTTGCTTAATTGTTCCACCAAGGCGAACATTTCGTGGTGAGGATAGGTTCCAACACGCGTATAAGCACCTTTGCTGTGTATCTGCGACAATTCGATTATTGAATCAACAGTTTCATAGCCATACTCTTTTTCAACCATGCTTAAGAATTCACGAAAAACCAATCCTTTCATACTTCCACAATTTAAATTGTATTTATTATGTTAATACGTACAATTCAATTTCAAAAATTTTATCGTTGAAGATAAGAGTTTTGCACAACGAATGCAACCTTCGTTAAAAAGGAAATAAACTTTTCTTCAGAATAAGCAGAATAGCAGTATTCACCATCATTTTACTGAGAAACAATCATCCATTTACTGAGAGAAATTCGCCAAAAAAAAAGTTTATTTATAGAAAGATTATCCTTAAACTTGTACATAAATACACAATAATTTAATTATCTGATAATTACAATCTTAAATTTATTCCTATGAAAATATCAGTGGTTGGAACAGGCTATGTTGGATTAGTTTCAGGAACATGTTTTGCCGAAACCGGAGTTAATGTTACTTGCGTTGACATTGATGAGAAAAAAATTAAAAATCTGAACAATGGTATAATTCCCATTTATGAACCAGGTTTAGAAGACATTTATAAAAAGAATGCAGAAAAAGGCAGATTGCTTTTTACAACAAGTCTGAAAGATAGTCTGGAAGATTCCGACGCGATATTTATCGCAGTGGGCACACCACCCGACGAAGATGGTAGTGCCGATTTAAAATATGTTTTGGGTGTTGCGCGCGAAATCGGAAAACACATCGACCATTATATGGTAATTGTTACCAAAAGTACTGTTCCGGTTGGAACTGCAGTAAAAGTAAAAGCCGCTATTCAAGGCGAGCTGGATAAACGGGGTGCAGATATTTCTTTTGATGTTGCCTCAAATCCCGAATTTTTAAAAGAAGGTAGTGCGGTTGAAGATTTCCTGAAACCGGACCGAATTGTTATTGGAACCGAATCGAAAAAAGCACAGAAAGTAATGCAAAGATTGTACAAACCTTTCTTGCTTAACGGTCATCCAATATTGTTTATGGATATTACCTCTTCGGAGATGACCAAATATGCAGCCAATTCGATGCTTGCAACAAAAATTAGTTTTATAAACGACATTGCAAACCTTTGCGAAATAGTTGGTGCCGATGTTGATTCGGTGCGAAAAGGAATTGGCTCCGATGCCAGAATCGGTCATAAATTTATTTATCCCGGAACCGGATACGGAGGTTCGTGTTTTCCTAAAGATGTGCAGGCGCTTATTCGTACTGCCGACGAACACAACTACTCACTAGATATTTTAAAAGCGGTTGAATCGGTTAACTACCGTCAAAAATCAGTATTGTTTAATAAAATAAACACTCATTTCCAGGGGAATTTAAAAGGCAAACGATTTGCCATGTGGGGATTGGCATTTAAACCAAAAACCGACGACATGCGTGAAGCTCCGTCACTTGTTATTATTGAAAAACTATTGGATGCCGGAGCATCGGTTGTAGCTTACGACCCTGTTGCAATGGAAGAAAGCGAACGAATTTTGGGAGACAAAATTACGTATGCCAAAGACGAATACGAAGCTACAATTGATGCAGATGCAATGATTGTTGTTACTGAATGGTCAGAATTCAGACAGCCTAATTTTAGGGTATTGGATAAGTTGATGAAAAACAAACTTATTTTCGACGGACGAAACATTTACGATCCGGAAGAACTGGCTGAGAAATCGTATACATACTACGCAATTGGACGTAAAACAGTACAAAGCTAAAACCAAAATTATGAAAAGAATATTAGTTACTGGTGGAGCCGGCTTTGTTGGTTCTCACTTATGCGAGAAATTGCTTAACGAGGGAAACGAGGTAATTTGTTTAGATAATTATTTTACCGGGAAAAAGAAAAAGATCATCCACTTGCTGGAAAATCCCTATTTTGAATTGATAAGACACGATGTTACTCAACCTTTTTTTATCGAGGTTGATGAAATTTATAACCTGGCCTGCCCTGCTTCGCCGGTACATTATCAGTACAATCCCATTAAAACGATTAAAACTTCGGTTATGGGAGCCATTAACATGCTTGGTTTAGCCAAACGTATTAAAGCAAAAATATTACAGGCATCAACCAGCGAAGTGTATGGCGACCCTGAAATTCACCCGCAAACTGAGGGTTACTGGGGAAGCGTAAATCCAATTGGAATCCGCTCGTGTTACGACGAAGGGAAACGTTGTGCCGAATCGTTATTTGTAAACTACCATCAACAAAACGAAGTACTAATTAAAATCATTCGCATTTTTAATACTTACGGTCCGAAAATGGAGCCCGATGATGGCAGAGTTGTATCAAACTTTATTATGCAGGCACTTCAAGGTCACGACATTACTATTTTTGGTGATGGCCAGCAAACCCGAAGTTTTCAGTATGTAAGCGATTTGGTGGAAGGAATGGTGAGAATGATGCAAACGGAAGACTCATTTACAGGTCCGGTTAATATTGGAAATCCGGGCGAATTTACCATGCTCGAACTGGCCAGTGAAATCATTGACATAACCGGTTCAAAATCTAAAATTATTCACATGCCGCTACCTCAGGATGATCCTACGCAAAGACAACCTGATATTACACTGGCCCGTGAAAAATTAAACGGTTGGGAGCCCAAAATACCACTCCGCGAAGGTTTAACAAAAACCATTGAATATTTTGACAAGCTGATTCAGGAAGAAAATTTGTAATTTTATTCATTAAGCGGCATTTTATATGAGTGTAACTACACAAAATAGTATTCCCACAGTTTTAATTGTTGACGACAATCCCAACAACCTTAAAATTATAGCGCTTATTCTTCGGTCGTTTAATTACAAAATTGTAATTGCAACCAATGGAGAGCAGGCCATAGAAATGGTTGAAAAAACCTTGCCCGATATTATTCTGCTGGACGTAATGATGCCTAAAATTGACGGCTTTGAAACGTGTAGATTAATTAAAGCGAAAGATGAGTATAAGGATATACCTATAATTTTTATTACTGCCTTAAATGATACCGAAAGTTTGGTAAAAGGATTTAAAGCAGGAGGTGTAGATTATATAACCAAACCTTTTAACAAAGACGAACTTATCAGTCGTGTTAAAACTCATCTTGATTTAAAATACACACGTGATTCCTTGCAAAAAACCACAGCTCATTTAGAAGAGTTAAATGCTTTAAAAGATAAAATGTTTTCGGTTATCGGGCACGATCTTAGATCACCGCTTGGTAGCGTACGAATGACACTGGATTTTTTATCGAAGATTGAAGCTCCGGACGATAATCCTTTTTCGGAAAACATTAAAATAATGCTAAAAACCACCGATGAAGTATTTGGATTATTGGAGAATCTGCTGGGTTGGGCAAAGTCGCAAAGCAACAAGTTAAACATAAGTAAAGAGCTGTTGGTTTTAAAAGACCTTACAAATAGTATTTACTATTTAAACAAAGGCAGCCTGGATTTAAAACAGATCGAATTCGCCTCCGAAATTAGTGATGAGGATACCCTATTTGCCGATTTAAACACAATGAAAATTGTATTTAGAAACCTGGTATCGAATGCAATAAAATTCACTCCTGAGAAAGGCACAATTAAAATTGTTTCGAAAAAAGCCGGAGATAACATTCGGATTGAAGTATCGGATACCGGAGTTGGAATTCCTGAAGAAAATCTTTCAAAACTTTTTAATCCCAATCAGCATGTAACCACTTATGGTACCAACCGTGAATCGGGCAGCGGATTAGGACTTGTGTTGTGTAGTGATTTTGTTGTAAAAAACAACGGTAAAATTTGGGTGGAAAGTACAGTTGGTAAAGGAAGTACTTTTATTGTTGAACTTCCGGCAAGCGACAAACAATAAGCGAATATTCTGCTAATGGCAGTACGTATATATAAAAATGGCGGTAAACTATAAAATGGTTACCGCCATTTCTATTTTCTATCCGGGCTGATTTGACAAGCTGCAATCAGTAATTTAAAAGTCATTCTTAACAAACTTCAAACATTTAGTTGTGCCCGTTTCGTTTAAATAGCGCAGTAAATAAACACCATTTTTAATGCAACTTTCCGATATATCAATGCTTAATTGTGCAGTGCGTGAATCGGTGTAATTCTGTGAATACAAACGGGCACCATTTAAACTAAATATTTCAATTGTGAAGTTCGTACTCAGAATATCCGGAATGTTTAATTTCAAGCTGTTTCGAACCGGATTTTGACGAATAAACAAATCCTCAAGACTTGCTTCAATAACATCTGCAATAGCCGTAACTGTTTCGTTATTTACCACAGAATTTGGTGCTGCGCTTTTTTCGGCAATAATCTCTTCCCCATCTGAATAACCGTACAATACAATTTCGTTTACAGCAGCAAAAACACTTTCATTCATACTTAAACGTACGTACCTTGTTTTTACGTTTGTTTCATGCCGTTTCCAGGTTATGTATTTATCGCAACTTTCGGTAAACAATACTTCCCAGTTTCCGGGTTCTCCCACCGAAACATCAAGATTTTTGGTATTGTGCATATCGTGTAAGGCAATTTCGGTAATTGTGTATTCTTTACCCAAATCAATATAAACATGGTAAGGCCCTTTGTCCATATTCCAAAATGGCTTCCACGATTGACTTGTGGGGTGTTCTTCAGTTTCCGGTGTAAGACTTTGCTCGTCTACTAAATAATCGGCCGACCAATAACTTCCACCTTCCACTTCATCCACTACCATTTCTGGATTCAATTCAATCTGTACCGATTCCGGCTGTTCAACTTTATAGCCAAACAAAACCAATTCGTTTACTGCAGCAAAAACGCTTTCGGTCATACTCAAACGTACAAACTGCGTTGCCACGCTTACTTCATGTTCTTTCCAGGTTTTGTATTTGTCGCAAGTCTCGGTGAACAAGGGTTGCCAATTGCCGGGCTCACCTATCGATACCTCCAGATTTTTGGTATCGTGCATATCGTGCAGCGCAATGGTTGTTAAAAAATATTCAGCACCTAAATCAACGTAAATATGATATGGGCCATTGTTCATATTCCAATAGGGTTTCCACGATTGGCTTATTGGATGTTCCCCGGCTTCGGGAGTTAATGTTTGCTCGTCGACCAAATAAGATGCAGGCCAAAGGCTGCCACCAACAACTTCATCAACAATCATATCGGCATTTAGTACAATTTGTTCCGAAACAGGCTCATCAATTGTTGGGTCGTTAATAACTCCAAAAAACTCAGGCCCGCCTGGCGCTCCTAAATTCGAATATGCAGCCGGATTTCCCAACGACAATGAATAATCGTTTTCAGCTACGTTTGTAAATAGAATCGGAGCTATTTCGGTATGCGTATTATTGCTTAAGGTATAATTCTCGTCGTTCCCCGAATCGTTGAGGTAAAAGTCGAAATCGGCATCCCATAAATTATCAGCAATTAACAAAGGATTGTACTGGTTCATATTGCGGATCACCCAACCTCTGTCGATGTTATTGGTAAAATAGTTTTCTCTAATTTCGATAGGAGCTTCTTCGTTGGTAAACTTTCTTTCATCCAGAAATATTCCTTTACAGGTACTCAGGTAATTGTTGGTGTAAATGTTGTCGCCCATTCCAAACGAAATCAAACCACACCCGGGTGCTCCCATCATAATGTTGTTGTACACTTTGGCTACTGAATTATCGCCAATTTGCAACAAGTTATTCTGCTGGTCTTCGTTTGTCCTTCCTGCATCTAAAAGTGTGTTATTGTAAATTTCAACATCTTCAACCATATTTGCAATCTGCATCGATTCCCTTCCGGTATTTCGTACAATGTTGTTGTAAATACGAACATGTTTAAATTCCATTCCGGGACTTTTGGTTTCACCCAGATACATTCCCTCAACTACGTTCTCTACAAAACAATCGTGAATATGTAAATTTGAAAAAACAGGGATTGGAGAAGGTGGATAGCCTCCATAATCTTTTTTTGCCATTATTCCGAAAAAACCATCGTGACTGATTTTTACAAAAGCAGCCTCACAATCGGAACTTAACTCTACAAAAGCCAATCCACAACTTTCTGCTGCCAGTTTAAAACCATATTTATAATGCTCATCACCTTCGCCTGTTACTTTTATGTAGCGGCAATTTTCAAAAACCATTGCACCCCAGGTAGTTTCACTGCTAATATCAACCTGTCCGCCTGTGTTAATAATTACAACCGGATTATTCTGTTCGCCGGTAATAAACTGAAACCTCAGAGGTTTGGTTCGTTCCGATGAAATATAGATGGTATCGCCTCCGTTAGGCGCATCCACCCATGTTTCAAGGTTTACATAGTACGAGGAATTTGCGTCAATAAAGTACTTTTTATTGTTTTCAATATCGGTAGCCGAGACTAAAAACGGAAGAAATGAGATTAGTACAAAAACCATCAAATGGCCAATTCGTACTTTATGCTCTCTGGTTTGTGGCACTTCAATCAACATAAGGTATAGTTTAATAACAGTTACGAACTTAATTAGGCAAAATATTATGCTACTAAGTTACGAATTACCTTGAAAGAAGTACGGATTTTTTTCCTAATCAGCAGGTTAAAAAGCCTGATATTTAACTAAACACCTCGTTTAGCCCGAGCCCAGTTTACCGACTGGCTTCCTTTTAAGTACCTTCTGAAACCAAGATATACCGATAGATTCATTATAAAAAAGTAGTACGGAATAAATAATATCTTGATTTTAATTTTTCGATTTTCGAGAAACCAACCAAGTAAAGCAGCTGCATAAAACAGGATTTGACCGTAAAACAATAAGGTGTAAATGTTCTGAATATTCATTCCTGAATTATATGCCAATAAAAAGTTTATGGGAATGATACATAAAAGCAACAAAGGTGTTAAAGTCCAGCGTAATACGCGGTGCGAAATGTACTGAAACGACAGGGTTCCGTACTTAAAAACATTCAGTAGCGAACGCAATCGAACAACCGACTGAATTCCACCGGCTGAAATTCGGATTTTACGTTTTAACTCCTCTTTTACATTGGCCGATGCGGTTTCAATGGCATACGCTTCGGGATTGTACTGAATGGTGTGCCCCGACATTGCAACGCGCAGCGAAATGATAAAATCATCAAGCAGTGTATCTTTTTCAACTTCCTGCCAAAGTTCTGTTCTGATTGCAAAAAGTTCGCCGGCAGCGCCTACCACCGAATACAATTCTGCATCCCATTTTTTCAGGGTCGATTCATATTTCCAATAAATGCCTTCTCCGGCTCCTGCCGCGGCATCAGCATCTTTATTTATGATTCGTTTTTCGCCTGATACGCAGCCAACTTTCGGATCTTTAAACAAGTTTACAATTTCCTGAATTGAGTTCTCTCCCAGTGTTGTATTTCCATCCGAAAAAATTACAATCGGCGTTTTTACAAATTTCATTCCCCGGTTCATGGCACCAATTTTTCCACCACGCGCATCTTCATGATACACATCCAATCCTTCGTAATTCCGAAGAATATCAGGAGTTCCGTCATCGGAACCATCCGTAACCCAAACATGATGGACTTTATCTTTTGGATAGGCCAGTGAAAATGAGTTTTTTACTTTTTCATCCACATAATCCTTTTCGTTATAAGCTGCCACAAAAAGGGTTACTTCCGGCTCGTAATCATCATTCCCGCTAAATGGTTTTGCAATTCCTAAAATCCGGCGCAGTTTTATAATGATGTAAAGTAAAATACCATATCCCAGATAGGAATAAAATACAATAAACAATGCGGTCCAAAAAATAACTTCCAATGTTTTCATATTCTTTTAATTACGGGTTTTCAAATTTTAAAATAAGTTGCTTACGATTTATGTATCTCGTTGTACACTTCCTGGTACAATTTCAGGTTTTGTTCGGCCATAATTCGCCAGGAAAAACGTTTTGCTCTTTCAACGCCTTTTTCACACAGCTGTTCGTTCAGTTTATCATCTTCCAGAATCTTCTCAATCGCCAACTTTATTTCATCCGATTTATGCGGATCAACAATGAATGCGGCATCGCCGGCAATTTCGGGCATCGATGAAGTGTTGGATGTAATTACAGGCACTCCGCATGCCATACCTTCCAGAATAGGAATACCAAAACTCTCGCGCAACGATGGATAGAGAAAGACTTTACACTGGTTGATAATAGCCGGCAAATCGGTATTCACCACGTATCCGGTCAGAAAAATATCTTTGCGGATTTCGGAATGACCAATGTCGTTTAAGATTTTTTGCAGGGCGTTTTCTTCGTAATCAAGCATCACTAATTTGTACTTTACTGCACTTTTTTCGTTGAACTCGGCAAATGCCTTTAGCACATTTGGCGTATTCTTTTTAGGATCGGTATTCCCCAGAAAAAACAAAAATTTATCGGGCAAATTGTACTTTTGTTTGGCTGCCGTCAGTACACTTTCATCTGTTATCTTTTTGAAGTGTTCTCCAACGCCGTTATAAATGGCAACCAGGTTCTCGCCTAGTCCCATAAAATTTTTAATGCGTTCTTTCTCGAAATTGGAAACCGTTACAACCCGTTTACTTCGTTTTACAACCGGCGGAACAACCCAACGTCGGTACATATTTCCAATTTTTTGATACCAGGTTCCGGCCTTTTTAAAAATACTTACACTTTCGAGGTAAATAATATCGTGCAAAATAGTTATCAACGGCACTGATGAACGAATTGGCCCGGTATTACTGGTACAATGCAGAATGTCGCAGCCTTCGGCTTTGGCAGCCTTTGGCAGAGCGAACTGCTCCCAGGTTGGATAGGGTCCCCCACCCAACTCTACAATTTTAAAATTGCTGGCTGTTGGAATACAGGTATTGTCTTCATCGGGTTTTACAAAAACAACATATTCATTGGTTTGGTCAATAAGTTGAAGATTTTTAATCAACTCAAGCGCCACCATATCCATGCCATGTTTTTTCTTGCGATAAAGACGTTGTCCTTCAATACCTATTTTCATAATATACTGATTTAGTTGTTATTAACTCCGTGTTCGGTATGAATAAATCGTTTGTTTGCTCCTTTTAATTTAAACAGCGAAGCAAACATTAAAAAGAATGCTTTTGGCAATGTGAAAATTGCAACAAGTGTTTTTGCGGTATAAAATTTTCGCGGAATGCTAAACAGAAAAGCCAGCACTACCAACACAAAAACGATCCACCATTCATCAATCGAGAAATACAAAAAGTTACTTTCCGGAAATACGATAGCCACCAAAGCATAAAAGGCTGTGATAATTGTTACCAGTCCAACCAGCAAAATACGCGGTGGAGATACCATTTGATAAACTTTATCGAAAAAGTCGATGTTGCCTTTAAAAAAGAGATGGTACACGCCGGGAAAGAAATAACGCCCGAAATAAACAAACTGGGCTGACAACCAGCGCTTTCGTTGTTTTTCGAACACTTCCGATTTTTGAACTTTTTCGTCCAACACCAAAGCATCGTGTACGTATTCGATTTTATTACCGTCGCGTAAAAGGGTTAATTCCAGCTCCTTATCGAATCCGCCAATTGCATTAACATTGGCCATGGTAGTTTTAAAAAAGGAGTAATCGAAAGCCATTCCCGAGCCGATTAAAGCCGAAGAAAAACCTAAAACACGGTGTCCTTTTCGAAATATATAATTGTTTAACTCTTCACTAATAGCATCGAGTAAAGCAAACGAAGTATTGGTATTTTTTGCAATACGGTGTCCCTGTACAACTGTAAATCCATTGTCAAAAGCCTGATTAATTTTGGACAGAAAGTCGCTTGCCATCACATTATCGGCATCGAGTATTACTGCAACCTCGTATGCGTCGCCTATATCAGCCATGGCCTTATTCAGCGCCTTTGATTTGGTACTTACATCAAAGGATACCTCAACCAATTTTATGGGTAATGCGGCTAGTTTTTCCAATGTTTCGGGCTGAAACGAATCGGCAATTACCACCACATCGTATTTCCCGGCCGGATAATCCTGTGCCAGTGCTTCTTTGGCCACATCTACAATTACCGCATCTTCTTTATAACCGGGTATTAAAACAGCCATTTTTCGCTGAACACTCGTTTCAGGCTGCTTCTGACGGTATGGAAAAATACTCGCGAAAGCAAAAATAAACACGTAAACAGCTGCAAATCCCAAATAAATAATCAGAATAAACTCAACAACTGTAACTATACTTTTTACTATTTCCATAATTCGATATTTAAATGGGTCAATTTTTATTTTTTAAGTAGTTCTCCAAAGTTTGTTCAAACAACAAAGCCCTGTTTTCCCATGAAGTATTTTCGGCAAATTCAATTCGTTTTGCAATTTTGGCTTCATCATCGTTTTGTACCTCATCAATAATTGCCTGAAAAAACGCTTGTTTGTTTTTTGCAAACGATACAATCCCTTCAAAATCGGGTAATGAAGCAAAAGAGGTTAAAACCACCGGCACTCCTACTGAAAGGTATTCGTTAATTTTTAGCGGGTAAATATTTTTAGTGTACTCTGTACATAAATAGGGTATTAAACCCACATCGCAATTGCGCAGTAAAGCAGGCACTTCGTGTGCCTTAACCGGAGGATAGAAAGTAACATTCGGATAGTTAGCCAGTTTTTCGGCAACTTCTTTGTTCATCTGATCGCCAACAAATTCGAATTCATAATCGGGTAATTTCTGAATTGAATATTCAACTGTTTCAAAATCGAAACGATGATCGATGCTACCAATATATCCCACTTTCTTTTTTGAAGTTTTTCGAGGGCTGCTTTTTGCTTCGGCATTAAACAATTTAAAATCAACTCCATTTTTAACCACACTCACATCGGCGCTTAAATGCCGCATAGAGTCGGCCAAAAAATCGGAAGTTACAATTAAACCATCGGCATTTTGCGCCAGTTTTTGATCGGCCTGCTCAGCTCGTACACCATAACGTCGAACATCGGGACCATCGTAACAGTAAAACACGTGTAATTTTTCGTTGAATTTGCCTAATAAATGGTTTCCATAAATTGCGTTGTACGCATTCACAACCATCGGTTCGTTCATGCCCAGTTTTTTCATGGCCCGTTTTACCGATCGGGCATAAATGGCGGCATTTAGTTTTAAAAAGAAGTTACTTAATCCCGGCCCAAATGCAGCAAAAGGAAACATTGGAGGAACAATTAACTGAAAAACTTCGGTATTAAACGTGCTTATTTTTTTGTGCACGCGTGGTTTAAAACCCAGCATTCGGGCTACCGGAGCCCTTGCTTTTCCAAGAATGGTTGAAATTAAATCTTTAATTGTAAAAGGATATTCCACAAACAAAACCCGGTTCGATTTTGCCAAAAGCGACATCAATTGTACTGTTGATTTGGTATAAAATCCCTCCCAGGTTGTATTCGAAACGCAAACTATATTTTTAGAATCAGCCATATACTAAGTTTTACCGGTTCTTATTCTGAATTCGTTTACAGGCATTTTTGTTGCCCGAATGTTATGCTTTAGCCGCTTTCATTGCCCTTAATTTATCCCTCACTTTTAGCGCCGCTTTTCTTAAAAACGGAAAGTATTTTCCACTTTTAAAATTGTAAGCCATCGACTGTGCTTCAAAAATCATTTCGAAATTTTCGGTACACAAAACAGGTTTTTTTGTTATCCGGTTAATTTCCAGCGCTTGCGAAAGCGAGCTTTCAATAAACAATACATAGGGTTTCGATAAGTATGCTTTTGCTTTATGTTGTGCGTGGTTATTTAATTTCTGACGTGCTTCCATGTTCGGAAGGTCGATCATTACCAAATCGTTGTACCTGATGTTGTATTTTTTTAACCAGGCTTCGGTTTGTGGCCGGTATTTTTCCAAACGCGAGGTAACAATTGTGCCAATTTTTGCACCCGGAATATAGAGTGGTGGTGCATTTAACACAAAGTCGGTGTAAATCGGTCCATCATCGTTCTGCTCCGGAGTCGGATCGACACACAAAACACCATCAATATCGAAACAGGCTTTTTCCAAAGTGGTATGGTTAAATACATTCCACTGAAAATAACGAGGAATCGGAACAGCCTCAAAATAATAGTCTACCATTTTCTCTTTCCCCGGAACCAGGTAAATGGCGCAATAACTTAAATCAAAGTCCTTTTCCATAACCTTCAAGCGTTCTTTGCTTTTTTTCAAAGCCGATCCGGAGGCAATACTATCGTCTACAACCAACACCTTTTTAAAGCTTTTTATATCAAAAAACTGTCCTCGTTCGCCTGCTTTGTAAATGTGCCCGTTTAAAAACGAATCGATATCGGTATAAGGTTTGTTTAAATACAGGGCCAGCAAATTTGCCGGCAGCATTCCGCTTCGGGGTATTCCAACAATTAAATCGAAATCGCGAGGTAAAACATCAAGTCGCTTTAATATAATCTGATTTAAGTCTGCAATATTTCTGTAATACATGATAAATGGTATTTTGATTTAATTTTCGTTATTTGATTTATATCTGTTGAATGGATTCCTGGTCACACACCAATAGCCTCCATTTCCTTTTTGTTGTTTGCTGCGTTAATTTTATCCTGCTCAAGCTTTGGCCCTAAAAACAGAAAAGCCATGCTCGTATAAATAATTATTCCGGTTGGCATTTGCCCCAAAACTCCGTTCCCGTATGAGGCCACCATAATACCGAAGTAGCCGCTGGTAAGGGCACACATTATTCCATGAATTTCATCGTCTTTTATTTTAAACATGATGAGATAAATACTCTTTAATAAAATGTAAAACAAGATGAACAGGTGGAGTACCAGACCAATTACTCCTTGCTCGGCCCAGATCATAACATACCAGCTGTCGGTTGGAGTGTTGGCTAAAAAGGAGTTTGGAGTGAATCGTAATCCCCAGTTTCCCGCCGATCCGATACCACCACCAAAGGGCCGGGAAGCCATGTAGCCTGCCAATTTCTGCTGATTTGCGCGCCGAACCTGGTACGATGCATCTTCGGTGGGGTTAAATGCCGTTCGCATTCGTGCCACCGAATAATTGCTCTGCAATATTGTAGTGTATTTAAAAAACACGATGACAGACAGCCCCAATAAACCGCCCAAAATCATAACTTTGATGTTCTTTTTTAGAACGATATAAATTGCAAAGCCCATTACGGGAACTGCCATTGCACCACGTGTTCCTGAAATCATTAATCCGTACAAACCAAGTATTGCCGCTGTATAATAAAGTGCTTTAATTTTTTTCGAATGCTTTTCGCCAAGTGCCAGAATCAGGAAAACCACACCGGCCTGCCCCTGCGCAGCTCCAAATTGCCCTGCATCGGAATAAAACGAAAACACACGCAGTTTTCCGAATAAAATATGAGTACTTGCACTTCCGGCATCGAGCCAGGCTTGCTCCCAGGCATCAACTCCCATAAACTTTTGCATTATGCCTTTCATGGTGCCCAGAATAGACATAATGGCCCAGATTTTCAGAAACTGTTCGAGGTCTTGTTTTGTATTAAAAAGGATAAAAATGAGGGGTACACAAAAAAGCATGTACAACGAAACGCCCCGCATGGCGTAAAACCATGCCACACGACTTACTGCTTCGGGATTTACAAGCTGAAACAAAGCATAACCATACCAAATTACGGCCAATAAAACCAGATCGTTTTTTGCATTTTTCCAGGGTACCTTTTTAAAGAAATTTGAAAAAAACAAAGCGGCATAAATCAAAATAAAATTACCGTCAATACTTAAACCAAGCGGCACACCTTTTACGTATCGCGCCAATCCAATGGCAACAAAATTCAGAATATAAATGGTAACAATCCCAATTCGTGGGATCATAAAAATGAAATACAAGTAAGTGATAAGAAAAGGCATGGCCATAATTCCTATACCCGAAACCATACCGCCTTGCGCAGTCAAGTATCCCAGGCCCAAAACTACAACTACCAATGCAGTTAAATAGATCGGATTTTTTAATAAATCGCTGCCATATTGTTTATCAAATACCCCTGCCATTCTTTTTGTTCTTCATTTTTAGTCGGCCAGCGCGTTTCGCAAAAAGTTGAACGACTCTTTTTTCTGTGTTTCCAGTTTTTTATTTACTGCTTCAAAATCAATGGTATTGTTTAATTTATTTAGCGAATCGGCTCCAAAATCAAAAATTAAACGGTCTTCCAAACCCAGCATTTTCAGCAATGAACTGAACCGTGTAATTCCCCGCTTTTTGTTCCCGATGGAAATAAAAGGTTTATTAAAAATGATTGAAAAAGCCGTTCCGTGAAATGAATCGGTTATTACAAATTCGGCATCCATAAAACTTCTCAGCCACTGAGTTATGGGAGGAAAAATGCAATCGTTGAGTTTATTTTTTCCCAAATCGCGAAAAGATCCTTTTGCTGTTGACGAAAAAGCAACCAGCCCGAGTTGTCTGGCTGCTTCGTTTATAAACTGCTCTTTCTCGGGTGTTAAATCCAGCACATAGTTAAGCAGCGATCCGGGCATTTTTTCAATACCATCTTTTTCAACCAGTGCGATATAGTTTTCTTTTAGCACCAACATGGTTGGATCCAGAACAAGTTGTGCATCAACCCCCAACTGTTTTTTACACAAATCAATAGCTGAGTCTTCACGCACTGAAATGGCTTTGTATTTTTGAGCCAGATCGCTACAAACTTTGGTATCCTGTTCATTAAACTCCCAATTGTCTACTCCAAAAGAAGCGGCATACGAAATTCGTTTTGCATGTGAATTGTTTGCTAAAAAGCCCAGAAAATGATTTTTTAAACTTGGTGAATATTTAGGCCTCCACACCTGATCGCTTCCCGAAACATAGGCTTCAAATCCATATTTCTCAATGGTTTTAAAACCGGCTTCCGATCGAAACAGATCGGTAGTGGCAACATGTTCGGCGATAAAACGGTCGGTATGCTGTCTGATTAACTTCTCTTCATGTTTTGTTGGCCAGGTTCGCAACACCACATCTTTTCGGAAAACTACGCGTAAAATTGCCCTGCGCACAAACGACAACACCTTCATTTTAAAAGGCATTAAAACGGTGTTCCGGTTAATTGTTACAGCCTCGTGCCCCAATTCTTTTAATGCATGCTGAAGTGCATAGGTTTGTAAAATACCTCCGTAGTTCCAGTTAAATGGCAATGTTACTATTCCAATCTTCATGAGCGATTCAATTAAATATGACTTTGGGTTATTTCCCTTGCTGTTTTTCGCGGCGACGATGCAATGGCAAGCTCGTTGGGCACATACCCACATGAAATAATTAGTAGTGGAATTTCGTTTGCAGCCAGGTTTAAAATCTTACGCATTTTTATTTCCCTGTCTTCCGATACGCTCCAGTTTAACGAGCAGGCTCCTATCTTTTTAAAATGTAAAGCATTTAGCAATGTCATACTAAACATGCCTCCATTTAAATGATTTTCGTTTCGTTCGTGAATATCTTTTGTTGTTGAAATTATCGAAGTAATTACAAGCAAAGTCTCAGCAAGGTGCCCAAATCCGCGGTTTCCGTTTTGAATGGCCAAAATCTGCTCCTTTTTTTCGGGCGATTTTACAATGTGCACGCGGCTTGGCTGACGATTGCAAAATGACGGAGACTTTTGTGCCAAATCAATACACTCGTACAGCACTTCCAACGGAATTTCTTCGGTGGTATAATTTCGTACCGAGTAACGCGATTTACAAAAATGATCGAAAGGCTCGTTTATTGCCGAAAAATAATCATCCTTTGAAATGTGCAATTGTTTGTCTCCTTCAATGGTTTGATATGAAATTTCAACTTTATCCAACATTTGCTGCACTTCTTCATCCAATTGAAATCCGATTTGTTTATGAAATGCTTTGTATTCTTTTAATACCGACACCGACTGTTTAAATTCGAGCTCGGTTTGCGGCAGTTTCATCGAATCGTATTCAAAAATTGTTCTTCCCAGGTCAAGAACAACAGCCCGGCCAAATCCCGGTCGCGGCTCAGGCATTGTCAGTCCTTTTTCAACAATGTGATAGGCCAGTGTCAAATTTCGTTTTACCTTTTCGGCTTTCGAATCGTTGTATACTTTGTCGTAAACACGTCTTTTTAAATCGGGAAGACAAGCTTTTTTGGCCGACCTTAAATAATACTGGTACATTACCTGTTTGGGCAGCACACGTCGTATTTTATCTTTAACTCCCATACTAAATCCTGATTAATGGTTTTTCCTATTCTTATTTTCCAATCAATGCAAACACTTTACCTTTTACCTTTTTTAATGGCTTATACAATAAATCGCGTTCGTAATTATTCATCGAAATCAGCCAAAAAGAAGGAATGTAAAGCGCCGAAAAGAGTCCAATTCCAAGCGCCAGACGAAACGGAGTATTTAACTCGATGTACACCAATATGATGTAAGTTAATATACCAAGTACAGCCGGAGTTACTGACATTTTTCCAATTTCGAGCCAAAATTTTGGGATATCGATGTATTGTTTTTTGTGATAGTAAATATTCATTATTACAATGTGCCCGATAACCAGCGATGAACCGATGGCTATTGCACACCCAATTCCGCCGTACTTTTTAACCAGAAGCAGTTGCCCGATTAAACTCGCCGCAGCAATTGAAATGTATAAAAGTGCTCTGAACTTTATTTGATTCCGAGCCTGTAAAATTGTTATTCCAATGTTTTGAATTAAAGGGATGGTAAGCGGTATAAAAAACCACAATGCAATTGTGTAGGTATCGTTGTAGTCGTCGCCGGCCCATAAAAGAATAAACTGGTGACCAAACAAAATAAAGCCGGTTAAAATAAACGCCATAACCACAAACTGTATACGACCGGTGCGGATAAACAAATCTGAAATTTCCTTATTTGATTTTTCGTTGGTGGCCATTGCAGTAACTTTTGGTAAAAACACACCCGAAATTGCCGTTGAAAATCCCATATACATTTGTTCCAGCTGAATTCCAACTGCAAAAATTGCAACAGCTGCAGTTCCAATATACGCTCCTAAAACAAGCTGCCCCGAACTCCAAAACAAACGATCGATAATTGCTCCCAGAAAAATATAGAAGGAATATCCGGCCAGTTCTTTAAAAAACTTCCAGTCGAAGTTTCCGAACCTGATTTTTATTTTCAACTTGTTTTTCGAATACCAGAAATTGAGCAAAAGACTCGATAAATTAAAAAAGGTAATTAAAGCAACCATTGCAATTGCACGGTACCCCATTTCGAGCAATACAATCATAATGAGTGTATTTAAAACAATGCGGGCTATTTGTAATACTTTTTGAAAGACAAATTTTTCATAAGCTGTTACTATCGATCCAAAAATGCTGAGTGGAAAAGTAAAGGCCAGGTTAAACACCATTAAAAGCATTAAAATATGCGTTTTATGAAGTTCTTCAGCGGTTAAAGAGTTCCCATAAATCGAATCGATATTCAAATAAAGTACCATTCCAAGAATAAAGGCAATCACACCAATTCCCATGTACAATACAATAAACATCCCAAACATGGTTTCCTGCTCTTTCACTTTGCCTTCGGCTCTGAATTTGGCTGTGTACCGTATTATGGTGTTTCCAAATCCCAAATCGAGTATGGTAAGATAGGCAACAACCGATGCCACCAGCGAATACATTCCATATTCGCTTTGCCCCATCATACGTAACATGTATGGCGTATAAAGTAATCCAACCAAATTACTTATTCCCATTACAACGTATGAGAGTACAGCTCCTGCCTTTAATTGATTAACTTTCATTTATACAAGATTTCAATGGTATAAAGATTCAAGTATCCCTGTTTTCAGATGAGTAAAACTGCGCGTCCTATTTCTTTTTTGTCAGCTTATTTTTGGTGAAAAAATGGAGACGAAGAATATTTTTCAATACCCGGCGAATCAATGATCTTTGTTTAGGAAGATCTCCGATTACAGTTTCCATTTCCAGCATCTCAACTCCGTTAAGCAATACTTGTGGTTTTTTATCTTTTGTAAATTCAACAATATCTTTTAATGCAAACGAATCGGATTTGGTCCACGCCCGGTTTGCCCGTGTTACCAAAAATGAATGGTCGATATTTTTAAATAAGTTTATTGGGTAGGTATGGTGTAAAACACCGGGAATTTCAATAAAAATGTAATCGTACTGATTTAAAATAAGCCCTTCCAAATCAGCATCCAAATCTTCTATATTTTCTGCACGATGGTACGATTTCCCGATGGAATAAATACGCGTTTCAACTCCTGGAATCGCCGAAATTTCGTTATAAGTTAAAAACAAAACATCGTAGCCAACGGCGGCAAGTTTTTCGAGTAATAATGTTGCCAGCGTGGTTTTTCCTTCACTTTCGAGACTGCTAAAAAGAATATTTGTATCGGGTTTGCCCTTTTCTGTTTTCTCTTCAGTATTTAGTATTAAACGCCGCGCAATAATATCGAGGCCTTTATTTTTTATAAACTCTACATCAAGTTTTTTACCCGTATTTACAAGTTTCGGAAATATCGATGCTACGGACAAACCGATCATATTTTCTGCACGTGGCGCAGTTTTTATATTCTGATCCAGAAACTCGAGTACAATAATTACAAATGCCGGAATTAAAAAACCAATCATAAAAGCAATTACCAGTAAAAACTTTCGCTTACTGGGTTGCGCAACAATTGGGAACAATGGCTTGGTAACAATTTTAAGGTTCGAGTTCATTTCAACACTCTGCTGATTCAATTTGGCCACTCCCAAACTGTGAAGCAATGATAGGTATTCGCGTTCGGCCACGTCTATTTTTCGTTCAAGACGTTTCATGGTTGCTCCCAGTGGTGCATAGTTTTTAAACAATCGATCGAACTGTTTTTCCTGCAGTTCAGCTACTTTTAATTGTGCTTTGGTTGCTTCCAGTTCAATCACTTTATCAATCCAGTCTTCCAGAATGGATGTGGTAGATACTCCCTCGGTACTGTATTCTGTGTTATACTGATCCTGAACTGCCTGCTTCAACTCTTTTTCAATACTGTACGATTTTGAACGCAAATCACCAATTTCCTTTACAAGCGCCGATTCGCGGGTAGAATCTGTTTTTTCTTCAAAGGTTTTCATGGCAATATCCATGTTTACCCGCGACAAATCACTCCTTAAATTGGCTATTGTTTCGTTGTTTATGCGTTGTTTTTGAAGTGCTGACATTTTATTCTCGAGCGCGACAATTACCGATTTTGCTCCGGCATTTAAAAGTTTAATCTCCAAATACCGCATGTCGAACAATTCTTTTTCGGCAGCAATATGTTTGGTTTGCTCGTAATAATTTATAATGATGTTTGAGCGGTTAAACTCCAGCAATTCGTTTTCGGCTGTATTTAATTTTTCGTTTGCCATATCAATCTGCGCCTCAAAATACTTTGTTACTGCGTCAGATTGATTTACCTTGATGTTGGTGTATTCGTTGATAAAAACAGTGGTCAGAATTTCGAGTGTTCCCTTACAAATTCCCGGGTCGCTCGATTGATAGGTGATATCAATTAAATCGCTCGACTGAACACGACGAACTTTTATTTTTGAGGAGATTTTCTGACTGCTGTAATACGGATGATCGTAATTAATAAGTTTGTAAATAAAGTTGTTGTAATCGCTGTCCTTTAATTCTCTGAAATTTTTCAGAGTAGCCTCCAAATCGCCTTTTACCACCAGATCTTTTACGCTCTGGGGAACCATTTTCATTAATTTATTGTACGATTCAGCCGAAATGATTTCAACCTGTGGTTTGTCGAGCATCAAGTGAGTTGCAAGTAATTTCATACTCACCTCTTCCATGGTGCTGCGGGCATTGATAATATTTATCAGGTTATCAAAAGCGGTTCGGGTTGCAAAAAGGTCAACTTTCGAACTTTCGAGCGACACAATTGAAGAACCGGTTGTAATTCCGGTATAAACACGTGTACTCGAAATGTATTCTTTGGGCTGGTCCTGCGTTAAAAAAAACGCCATGGCTGCCAAAACAATTGGCAATAGCACCAACAACACCAGGTGTTTTAATAACAGTCGTATGAAGAATAATAAGTTCACTTTAGTTTTTTAAATTTATTTTAACTCCAACGGTTTCTTCCAATATTTGAAAAGCTGTTGTAAAGTTTAGTTTTCCTTCTTCCAGCGACAAAACGGCTTTCGACAACATGTCTTCCAAACGGGCGTATTCGTAAACGTTTATTTTTCCGTTTTTAAAATCTTCGTCGGCTCTTAAACGTTGTACTCTGTAACTTTCCACAGCGTTTGATTTTATAAGAATACCTCTGTATTCGAGTATTACATTGTTGTACCTTACAATAATCAATTGTCTGAGTTCCTGTATGCGGGCTTCACGCTGGTAACGGAGTTTTTCTTTTTCGGCCACCGCAGTTTTCACATTGCTGTTATCGATTATTGCCGATATTGGGATTTTTATAAAAGCTCCCACATAATATCTTGTTTGTTCGGTTGTTTGCGTGTTACTTTCAACCAGTCCTAAATCCTGTGTAATAATTAAATTATCAAATAAACCATATCGTGCTCCACTTTCAATTCCCATGGAGTGCATCCACTCGCGTTTTTCTTCTTTTACTTTGTATTCTCCAATGGAAACATCGGCATCGAGCATTTTAAAAATTGGCGAGTTTTCAATGGCTTGAGCCTGCAACTCAGCAAGTGGTGGCAGCCGGTCAGCAAAATCAATACCGCTTGATGTGTTTGCCAAAAGCTCATCGTACGTTTGCGCCCAACCCGAAGTTGATACAAAAAGTACGATACTAAATGCTATTATTCTTGGTAGATTCATTTTGCTAAACATTTTCTTTTTGAAAAACAGCGCGGAATGTGCGAATAATAATCCACAGGTCTTTCCAGAATGAAAACCTGCTGTTGGCAATTTCTACATAGGTATTATCGAGTTGCTTTCTTTCTTCGGGCGACATTTTCGAAGTTTTGCCCCTGGCTTCTACCTGCCAAAGCCCCGTAATACCGGCTGGCCCGTTAAAACGATCTGTCCAATCGTCGGTGGTAAGCAATTCGGCTTCGTACAAAGGCAAGGGGCGGTTTCCAACAATCGACATATCACCTTTAATTACATTAATAAGCTGTGGTAATTCGTCGATACTTAGTTTACGGATGATGTGCCCAACTTTTGTTATTCGCGGATCGTTTTCAAATTTTACAAATGCACTTTCCTGTTTATTTTTTTGCTGTTTAATGTGTGCATTTTCTTCAATACTAATATCGTCTCCAAAAAGAACGGTATTACCTGTGCTTGCTTCCACTTTTTCACTTACAGCCTCTTTTTCCGAATTCGTCTTTTCCGAATCGTCACCTTTTGTATATTGGTTCAGATGTTGAAATTCCTTTAACCTTTTATCGGCATCGGGATACATGGAACGTAACTTTAAAAAGTTAAAAACCTTATACCCGGTCCCTACCCTTTTCGAAATGTAGTATACTTTTCCTTTCGACTCCAAACGAATGGCAATAACAAAAATGAGCAAGAGTGGCGATAACAACAAAAGCGCTACGCTTGAAGTTACAATATCAAAAGTTCGTTTAAAGAATGGCGTTTTATACACCTTTTTCTCCATTTCGCTTTTTGGCATCGAAAGAATTGCCATTTGCGATTTATTTGAAACCAGAAACTCAAATCGTTTAACAAGTGTGTCTGCCTTAACCGGATGAACATAAATATCATCGATTTTTTGCTGAAACGCTCTTTTTACCAATTCGCTGTTTTTTTCCGACACCAATAAAATAAACGGGATTTGCTGATTGTTGTCGAATTCCTTTACAAAGGAAATTTGAAAATCAAGTCCGTTCATCCCCGGAAGTTCCCTTTCGCAAATGATGCCGCTTACCATTTCATTCTCCCTGAGCCATGCTGATGCTTTTAATGGATTTGGCTGAGTATAAAACTGAATAGCGAAGGATTGTTCTTCAAAAGCCTTTATTACCGCCTCATCAGAACCAATATAAAGTAACGATTCAAACTCCTTTTTTTTCATCTTCTTACAAATTAAAAGTTACAATGGTAATATGTACCAGTAAAACTGATTGCCACAACAGGAATGTGTGCACAAAATAAAATGACTACTTGTTCAAAATCCTTTCCATCCGAATAAGTAATTCTTCAGGATTAAAAGGCTTCATCAAATAATCTTCTGCACCCAGTTTCAAGCAGGTAATACGATCGTTGCTACTATCTTTGCTACTTAGTACAACAATTGGAATATCACTGAAATAACCACTTTCTTTCACCTTGGTTATCAACTCTATTCCATTCATATTCGGCATCTCCAAATCGGTAAGAATCATGTCAGGAATGTTTCCTGCCTGCAACCATGCCATGGCTTCAAGCCCATCTTCCTTGGTTACAACTTCGAATGTTTGACTTAAAAACTGGACAATCAGGCGGCTAATGGAAGGTTTGTCATCGACAACTAATACTTTTTTCATAGTAATTGGTTTGTTCATTATTATTATGTGTCTTAAGCAAATATATCATTCGTATCCCATTGACGATTAAAAAGATACCACAAAAAACACAAAAAAGCCAACATTCAGTAAATTGCTTATACACAACTTCAGAAATGCCTACCCGCGCTCAGAAAACGAAGAAATAAATGAGAATTACTACGACAAAATTTCCCAGCTTTTCGGAATATTACTGAGATAAAAAATCAGCTATATTCCATTGCAGAAGTCGCGAAAGAAACAATACGCGGGGAAAATCTCAGTTGAAAATATATGACGAGAAATTTAATTTTTAAAGAGGAGACATTCCCCGAATAAACTAACATTGTGCGCAAATTAAGTGGCGACATTTCTACCAAACCAAATCGCAGGCTTCGGGGGGCATCCATTTTTTGTCTTTGCCTTCCCATTTTACATTACAACCAATCGGGTTGGTTACCGGCACCGAAATACTTTTTCCAGAAACCAACTCCTCGAGAGTTCGTTCCAAATCGTTCACAGTTACTTTGGTAAGATCTCTGGGACTGTCAACAGCGCGTCCGGTATAAACCAGCCGTCGTTTGTCATCGAAAACAAAAAAATGAGGGGTACGCAAAGCACCGTATCCCAACGCAACTTCCTGGCTTTCGTCGTATAAATATTTCCACGGGAATTTGTGCTTATTCATACGCTCTACCATACTTTCAAAATCATCCTCTTCGTATGTATTTTTACTATTGGAATTAATGGCAACAAATTCAACTCCTATTTCTCTGAATTGTTCCGCGGTTTTTCGAGTAAGCTCATCGCTGTTAATTACATACGGACAATGGTTGCATGTAAAAAACAATACAAGGTATTTCGAATTGCTAAAACTTTGGAGCGAATAGCTTTTTCCATCGGTTGCAGGCAGGTTAAAATCAATTGCTTGCGAACCTGTTTTAAGAGTAAATGCCATAACGATTTTGTTTTGTTTAAAACTAAAAGACATTTCAACCTTAAATTGTTTAAACGAATAGAAAATCTTTGACTATTTTTAGCCAATCTCACACACCAAAATTGTCTTTTCGAAGAAGGATGAGGAGAAATCTGTTTCAAAACAAAAGATTTCTTTGAGGTACATTATCGAGATAAGAATATTGAGAGTTATTAGAACATTTTACGATGAACAAAGAAGAAGCATTAAATAAGATAAAAGAACTACAAGAGCAACTTTCTGAACACAACTATAAATATTACGTTTTAGCCCAACCCGAAATCAGTGACTATGATTTCGACATGAAATTAAAAGAGCTGGAAAAACTGGAAAAGGAATTTGGGATTAACGATCCAAACTCTCCAACCAAACGGGTAGGCAGCGATTTAAGCAGTGACTTCGAACAGGTTGAACACAAATATTCCATGCTTTCGCTTTCGAATGCATACAACGAAGATGAACTTCGTGATTTTGACATACGCATAAAAAAGATCATCGAGACCGATGAGTATGAATATGTTTGTGAATTAAAATTTGATGGCTCTTCAATAAGTTTAACCTACGAAAACGGGGAGCTGGTGCGGGCCGTAACCCGGGGCGATGGAGTTAGAGGCGACGACGTAACAACAAATGTGCGTACCATAAAATCAATTCCTTTAAAACTTCGCGGGAATGATTACCCACAGAATTTTGAGATAAGAGGAGAAATTCTAATGCCTTTCAAAGTTTTTAACGACTTAAACGAAGAACTTGAAAAAGCCGGCGAACCACTGCTTGCCAACCCAAGAAACACGGCTGCAGGAACTTTAAAAATGAAAAACTCATCGATAGTTGCTTCGCGTAAACTCGATGCTTTCCTGTATTATATTCTTGGCGATAATCTTCCTGAAGACGGGCACAAACAAAACCTTGACAAAGCACGCGAATGGGGATTTAAAATTTCGGATGCAACACAGCTTTGTAAAAATCTGGATGAGGTTTTTGCCTACATAAAAAAATGGGACACCGAACGTTTTAATTTACCTGTTGCAACGGATGGAATTGTGATTAAGGTGAACTCAAAAAACCTTCAGGACAACCTGGGATACACGGCCAAATCGCCACGCTGGGCCATTGCCTACAAATTTAAAGCCGAAAGTGTTTCCACAGTTCTTAAATCGGTTTCGTACCAGGTGGGCCGAACTGGAGCCGTTACACCTGTGGCCAATCTCGAGCCGGTTCAAATTGCAGGAACTGTTGTAAAACGTGCTTCATTACACAACGCAGATATTATTCAAAATCTCGATTTACACATTCAGGATACTGTTTTTGTAGAAAAAGGCGGCGAAATTATTCCGAAAATAACTGCTGTTGATCCGGCCAAAAGAGATCCGAAGGCTCAGCCAGTTATATTTATTGAATTCTGCCCAGAGCCTGTATGTCAGACAAAACTAATCAGAAAACCAGGTGAAGCGGCACACTACTGTCCGAACGAAGACGGCTGTCCTCCGCAAATAAAGGGAAAAATGGAACATTTTGTCAGCCGCAAAGCAATGGACATTGACGGCATTGGACAAGAAACCATTGAATTGCTTTACAACGAAAATCTGGCCAAAAACATTAGCGACTTTTACCGCCTCACCAAAGAACAGCTGGAGAATCTGGAGCGAATGGCGGAAAAATCGGCGCAACGCATTTTAGACGGTTTGGAAGCTTCAAAAAAAGTTCCTTTCGAGCGTGTACTTTTTGCACTGGGTATTCGTTTTGTAGGTGAAACGGTAGCAAAAACTCTGGTTAAAAAATTGCACACTATCGAAAACATTCAGGCTCAAACTGCTGAACAACTTACCGAAATAGACGAGATTGGCGGAAGAATTGCCGAAAGTGTGGTGGAGTGGTTTTCGAAAGAAGAACACATCGAATTAATAAAAAACCTTCAGGAACAAGGATTACAATTTGCCATTAGTGAAGACCAGCTCGAAGGTCAGACTGAAAAACTCGCCGGTCTGAATATTATTATTTCAGGAACCTTTGAAAAACATTCGCGCGACGAATTAAAAAAGATGATTGAAAAGAACGGTGGGAAAAACGTAGGTTCAATTTCAAAAAAAACAAGTTACATGCTTGCAGGAAGTAACATTGGCCCCAGCAAATTAGAGAAAGTTACCAAACTGGGAATACCTATGATTTCTGAAGACGATTTTTTAAAAATGTTGGAATAACAGTAAACTGAAAACTGAAATGACAAAATATATATTTCTTCTTTTATTGCTTTTACCCGCTTTAAGTTTTGCGCAAAACGAACTCGAATGGTCGGCTGATTACGAGTTAAAAGTGGAAGATTACCTGGCAAAAGCACCAAACACAGGAGCCATGCAAACCGCCATGGGTAGTTTTTATGTGGAGTACGAAATGGGTGGAATTAATTTAATCACCACTCGCAATTTAAATAAAAATGTAAGTTGCTATTTTCAGAAAGATGCTTCTTATTTTGACAAAGGAGAGGCGCCAGGCACCATTCGTTTACTACGTTACCAGCAGCTTATTTTTAACTTGTACGAGTTGCAGGCACGTAAACTCCGTCAGAAATTTTTTGAAGAGCGGAGCAGATTATTAACCAAAGGTCCGGCAACACTTTATAAAGAAGTTGCAGCAGAACACGCCGGAATTCTTTCGGATGTTGAAAGTGAAACGTTTCATGGACAGAGCTCGGAGGTAATAACCCGCTGGCTGAACTGGACCGATGAAGAATTGGCAAAACTGGAAGATTATTGTAAAACCTGTAAACCGACCAAAAAGAAGAATAAATAAAGGTCAGCAAAAAAATGCTTCATGGGATTTAAAGAAAAATATGCATACCGAAAACTGGCAAAGTTAATAGCAGGCCAGAATAGAATACCAGAGGTTCCAACACTTGTTAAACACAGCAAAGTGGGTGTTATCTGGCAACCTTCGGAAAAGCCGGTGGTACAATTTTTAAGGGAGCATTTTAACAAACAAGGCGCAATTTTTCGCGAATATTGCATATTCGATGCCGATTCAAATCCACCCGTTGAAGCCAACTCGTTAACAGTGGTTGATTTAAATTGGTGGGGAATTCCCAAACCGGAAAAAGTCGGCGATTTTCTTGAAGTACGTTTCGACGTATTATTGAACATCGCACTGGAGCCAAACTTTGCCGTTGATTACGTAACAGCTTTGTCAAAAGCTAAATTTAAAATTGGTTGTTCGCCAAACGATGAAAACTATTTCGATTTAAATATTAAAATTGGCGAAAATCAAGATGCAATGTACCTCGCCAAGCAACAAATTTTCTATCTTGCGCAGCTAAATAAAAATTCAAACTGATGAGTCAGCTTTTTACAGGCGCAGGAGTCGCTTTAATTACACCTTTTACCACCGATAACCAGGTAGATTACAAAGCACTGGAAACAATAATCGACAACCAGGTTAATGGTGGCATGGATTATTTAGTAGCCTTGGGCACAACAGCTGAAACAGCTACATTATCGAAAGATGAAAAGGCACAGGTAGTTGAACTCATCAAAGAAAAATCGGCCGGTCTTCCGGTAGTTGTTGGCATGGGCGGAAACGATACCCGCAGCATGTGCAAACAAATCGACAAATTTAATTACGAAGGAGTTGATGGAATTTTAGTGGTTACTCCCTACTACAACAAACCTTCGCAGGAAGGAATGTACCGCCACTACCTTGAAATTGCAAAAGCCAGTCCTGTACCGGTTATTTTGTACAATGTGCCATCGCGCACCGGTGTAAATCTTGAAGCCACAACTGTTGGTCGTTTGGCCGAAGCTTCAGATAAAATTGTTGCTATAAAAGAAGCGTCGGGCGAACATTCGCAAATGACAAAAATTGTAAAATATACTCCTGATAACTTTACTTTAATATCGGGCGACGATTTACTTGCGCTTACCATTTCATCAATTGGAGGCAAAGGCGTTATTTCAGTAATGGGCAATGCATTGCCTGCAAAAATTAGTCAATTAATGCATTTTGCGTTAGCCGAAGATTTAGATGCTGCACGGAAAATTCATTTTGAATTGATTGAAATGTTCCAGTTGCTATTCAGAGAAGGAAACCCGGGTGGAATTAAAGCTTTGATGAACATACAGGGAACCATTGAAAATATTCTTCGTTTGCCTCTGTATAAAATCAGCGATCCGCTTTACAACGAAATTAAAACAGCTTATTTAAAGCTTAAATAAATGGAATGAATTTCCATGTTGAGTAATAACCGTGCTTTGATCGTCATGCTGAACTTGTTTCAGCATCTTGCTATTTATAAAAAGCAACATTTTATTAGTTAGACCCTGAAATAAATTTAGGGTGACGTAACACATATGGTTGCCAAGGTGCTTTAAATAGAAACATTCATTTTTTACACTACCTTACTAAACTATTCTTAAAATAAATTAATTTTGAGGAATATGTTTATGAGGTTGATTCAGATAAAATACATTGCAGGAATTCTTTTTACGGTTTTGGTTTTGAATGTTACGGCTCAACAAGACCTAAAAATTGACATTGGCGAGGTGGACTCGTCGGAAATAGTAAAATACCGTCAACTTGAATACTACCAATTTATTACAGGAAGTTTCGGCAACGATTATCTTTTAGAAGATATTAAACTCCCCGAGTTTGACGCTGGCCTGCAATACCGCGAACGCTACACCATTAACATGGAAATATTTCCTCTCAGCAGTTTAACGTTTGTAGGAATTACTTCCGGACCTTTTGCCGCTCATTCGCCATTTTACCACAACGGACAAATTTTAAGCAACGCAGCCTATCAACTGGGCGATAAATTTGTGTTGGGAGGATACAGTTACGGAGCCAATTCGTTAAATGCAGCACCCTTCCCCAACCAAAATTCCAGCTATTTCGACACCTATGGTTCCACTATGTTTTTGCAATATAAAGTTTCGAAAAACATTAAAATTGAAACCAGTATAAGTGTTGGTCAGCACCAGGGATTCGGACCGGGATTTTAAGTCCCGATACAATTCCTAAATCACTATCTTTAAACTCTAAACGTTAAACCATTTTATGCTTACTGTTTACAAAGCTTCTGCCGGATCGGGAAAAACCTTTCAACTCGTGGTTGAATACTTAAAACTGATTCTTGAAAATCCGTTTAATTACAAACATATTCTGGCAGTAACGTTTACCAACAAGGCAACAAACGAAATGAAAAGCCGGATTTTGGAAACGCTGTTTCAGTTGGCAAATAACGCCGAATCGGACTATGTTGCGGCGCTGCAAAAAGGCAACAACCTTTCGGAACAGTTTATCAGACAACGCGCCAAACAGGTACTAAAAAACATCCTGCACGATTACAATCGTTTTTCAATAAATACCATCGATTCGTTTACTCAGAAAGTAATAAAATCGTTTAATCGAGAATTGGGAATTTCGCCAAATTTTACGGTTGAACTGGATAGCGATATTATACTACAAGAAGCCGTTGACCGGATGTTTTCGAAAATAAGTGATGACGCCAATCTGCTAAAATGGCTGCGCGAATACAGCAAAGAAAAAATTGAAAACAACAGGAGCCAACGCATCGACGACGACATAAAAAACCTGGGAAGAGAACTTTTTAAGGAAAGTTTCCAGGTGTTTTTTCCTGAAGAGGGAGACTCGGTTTACAATCGTACGAATCTGAAAGAATTTGGGAAAGAGCTTCGCCTGATAAAAAGTGACTTCGAGAGTACTTTGAAAAAACAAGGCCGCGAAGCAGTTTCACTAATGGAAGGTGCCGGATTACTTCCTGCCGATTTTTCGGGTGGAGCCACCAGAAGCATCGGTGTTTTTTTTGTAAAACTATCGAACGGAGTTCTGCCAAATTTTACGCAAACCATACTTCAACATGCCGAAGATGTTGAAAAATGGAGTTCGAAGACCAGTAAAAAACGTGCTGAGATTTTGCAGCTGGCACAACTTCAGCTTCAGCCCAAACTAATTGAAATAATAAGCTATTTTAACCAGAACTGGGAACGTTACAATACCACACTGGCCGTATTAAGCCAATTCAGGATGCTGGGTATTCTTACCGATTTAAAAGAAGAAATTCAGCTGTTACTAAAAGAGAAGGGAATTCTTCAAATGTCGGACTCGAACCTCTTGTTGAGCAAAATTATCGGAGAAAGTGAATCGCCGTTTGTGTACGAAAAAATTGGCAATTTCTACAAACATTTTATGCTCGACGAGTTTCAGGACACTTCGGGTTTGCAATGGAAAAACTTTAAACCATTGCTGGTAAACTCGCTGGCCGAGGGACACGAAAACCTGATTGTTGGTGATGTAAAACAATCGATTTACCGCTGGAGAAACAGCGACTGGAATATTCTGGCCGAGCAACTGGATACCGATTTTTCGCCGGCACAAAAACAGGATTTTACACTCGAAAAAAACTGGCGAAGCGATTTAAATATTATCCATTTTAACAACGCTGTTTTCGAAAACCTTAAAAACACTTTTGAAGACTATTTATTCAATGGATTAAATGACAATCAAACTTCGCTGGAAAAATTCAATAAAGTCTACGATTCATACAAACAAGAACCGGGAAAACCGGATGCCGACAAGGTGGGTTACATTCAGGCAAACTTCTTACCTAAAGATGAGTTTCGCGAAGAGTCGACCAAACGTTTGGTAGAACAGGTGAAATACTTGCAGGACAATGGAATAAAAGCCGAAGAAATTGCAATCCTGATTCGAAAAAACCGCGAAGGGACAGAAATAATAGAAGCCTTTTTAGCTGCGGCAAAACTTCCTGAAAATAAACAATATAATTTATCGGTTCTATCCAACGAATCGCTGTTTTTGCATGCATCAAAAGGAGTGCTTTTTGTAATCGAAACCATTCAGTATTTAGTCGATCCCGACAATGAAATTATTCAGGCTTCCTTGTTGCAACTCTGGTACAGCTGGCTAAAACCCGAATTACAAAAACGGGGAGTTTCGCCAGGCTCCAATAAGGGCCAAAACACGCTCGATTTTACCGATTACAGCACGTGGCATTTGGAAGCAAACTTTCAAGAACAATTTGATGGCGAGCTGGGTGAAAAATTAAACACTGCAAAAGCCAAGGTACTTCTGTCATCGCTCGACGAAACCATTACTCAAATTTGTTCGCTTTTCGGATTATTCTATTTTGAAGCGGAATTGCCCTTTCTGCAAACTTTGATTGATAAAGCAGGCGAGCTTAAAACATCGCTTTCAAACGACCTGTCAAACCTGCTGTTTTGGTGGAAAGAAAAAGGCTACAATGCATCGGTAAATGTAAACGACAAAGTTAACTCAGTCCGTTTGTTAACCGTGCACAAATCAAAAGGTCTTGAGTTTAAAGCTGTGCTCCTGCCCTACCTGAACTGGGAAACCAGCTGGAGTGGCACCAACGCACCTTTGCTTTGGTGTACATCGCAAAATGCTCCTTTCAACCAGTTTCCGTTGTTACCGGTAAAAGCAGGCAAAACCATGGAGGCATCGGAATTTGCCCCGGTTTATTACAGCGAAAAAGTAAACAATTACATCGATACTTTAAATCTGGTTTATGTGGCGTTTACGCGAGCCAAATCAGCATTAATTGTCAACTGCCCGGAGGCTGTTGAAAGCAAATCGAACAACTCCACATCGGAAAAACCACTGGGCTATTTGTTGTACAAAGCTTTAAAACAGCAATCATCAACTCAGCTTTTTCAGGATTGTCTAGACGAAGAAAACCAGGTTTTTGAATACGGAGTACTTCCTAAAAGCAATACCATTGAAGAAGAACAAAATTCGTCAATAATAAAAAATTATCGTTTTAAAGATTTTAGTGAGAAAATAAAACTTCGTCTTTCGGGAGAAGACTTTTTTCAGGAGGAAGACAAACATCATTCAGTAAAAAATATCGGGAAACTGGTACATGAAATTTTATCGGAAATTGAAACCGGCCAAGATATTGAAAAGGCCTGTTTTAAAGCTTTTCACGATGGTAAAATTGATAAAAAAGAACTGGATGAAATCCAAACCACCTTACTTAAAAACCTGGAGATGGATGAAGTAAAACAATGGTTTGACGGCACTTATAAAATTCTGAATGAACGCGATTTACTCACCCCTAAAAAGCTACTTCGCCCCGACCGGATCATGTATTTGGGCGACAAAGCAATTGTAGTCGATTACAAAACAGGGGAGAAAAACAAAAAATACAACAAACAGGTGCAAGCTTATGCAGAAACACTGCTGGAAACAGGCTTTAAAAGTGTAACCGGTTTTTTATGGTATTTAAACCAAAACGAAATCGAACCAGTTGGAAGCTATACCAATAAACAAGGCAACTAAACTCCGAAAATTTTCCATTCGAACAAATTCATACTATTAAGTGTTTTTATAAAAACTTAAACTGTTCAGAATGGAAAGAAAAGAATTTATCAAACAATTTGCACTTGGCGGAAGCATACTTTTAACAGCACCTGTTTTATTTAATTCGTGCTCGAAAGACGGAGATGATTTGGAACCCAATGATCCTGATCCTTCAAATGAAATTATTATCGATCTCACCGCAACGGCAAGTGCCGAATTACAAAATGTTGGCGGCTTCATTTATTCAGGTAATTTAATCGTTTTTCGATCAGGAGATTCCAGTTATACTGCCTTGTCGCGAAAATGTACACACCAGGGTTGCGATGTGGAATACAATCATGCTGACGGTTCGGTGCCTTGTCCTTGTCATGGTTCAAAATTCACAACTGCAGGAATTGTTACCAATGGTCCGGCCACCAGTAATCTGAAAAAATATTCGGTTGTAAAAAGTGGAACTACTTTAAAAATAATTTAAGAATCTGGTTAGTTACTTTCTATCACCTGCCCCTTTTCGCGGTACAAATCAACTTTACCGTCGAGTAGTACGGCAATAACAGTAACCTGGTCATCGAGCACTTTTTCAGGAACGTCGATGTAAACAATGCCCGGAACAGAACTCCAGTATTGTTTCATTTTCACGTCCCAGTTTAGTTTTGTGCCATTTCCGACCACCCACATTCGGTTAATTTTGTTTTTTATTCCTTTTAAAACCAATGGTCCCCGGGGAATATGAGGCACAAACAAATACAAAATATCACCGTTTTTACTTAATGCACTTGGTCCATAATAATGTTCAAAAGGAATTCCTGCACATGTGCCGTAAATAGCTTCTGCATGTTTGTTTGTCCACCTGCCCAACTCTTTTAATATAGCAATCTGTTCTTCGGGTATTGTTCCATCGGGTTTGGGGCCGATATCCAGCAGTAAGTTTCCACCTTTATTAATACAATCAACCAAAATACGTATGACCTGATTGGGTGTTTTGTAATTTTTATCGTTGTGCTGATATCCCCAACTATCGTTCATGGTCATACACAATTCCCAGTAACGGTTATCCGGGCGCGTAATTGGCAATCCCTGCTCCGGAGTTGCATAATCGCCGTACCCCTGAATCCGGCTGTTTAAAATCACGTTTTTATTCCAGTCGCGCAAATCTTCACTTAACTCTTTCGCGTTCCACTTTTCAGCCGATTGTTCCCAGTCGCCATCGAACCAAAATAAATCGGGTTTAAACTGTTTCGATAATTCTTCGAGCTGACAGAAATTAAAATCAACAAAACGATCCCACTTAAGCGAGTCAGTTTCATACCGTTTAATTTTTCGTGTTTTGTTTGGATAATCAGGGTGCGACCAGTCCAGTAAGGAATAATACAATCCGACTTTGAGATTATTTTTTCGAAGCTCTTTAACAAACGGAGCCACCAAATCAGTAGCTGCCGGCGAACTTTTCACCACACTTAAATCGCCACATTTTGTATCCCAAAGAGCAACTCCATCGTGATGTTTTGTTGTTAGCACCGAATATTTTGCGCCACTTTCAGCTATCAATTTTGCCCAGGCTACTGCATTGTAGTTCTGTGCGGTAAAACCATCAAGTTGTTTCATATAATCGTCGTACGAAATGTAATCGTTAAAAAACGACCAGCTTTCGTCAATCCCGTTAACCGAATAAATTCCCCAATGAATAAAAATGCCAAGTTTTGCATCTTCAAACCATTGCATCCGGCTTTCTTTTTCATTGTTCATGTTCTGTGCAAAAACCTGAAACACGACCATACAGTTCAACATGAATACTACTAACTTTTTCATACCTTTATAATAAGATTACTTTTACACTATAAACTTTCGTAATTATTTTCAAAAGTAAAATATTCTGGCAATATATCTATTTTAAAAAGAATCCTTTTCTTTGTGTTGAAGAGCACTACTATCAATTAAAAAATTCATGGCAATGAAACATATCCTTTTCTTACTATTTGTTGGTATAATTAGTTTTGGCTTTCAGGGAGAAAAAGAAACTCAAACACCCAAAAAGAATGATTCGTTTTCATTCGTTTTTATGACCGATATCCATTTAACACGGGAGCGGGAAGCCACTGTTGGTTTTTTGCAGGCCATTGATACCATAAATAAAATTGCTCCGGATTTTGTATTAACCGGCGGCGATAATATTATGGATGCTTTGGAAGTTTCGTACGAAGGCGGGGACAGTGCGTACACCCTCTTTGATGAATACATTAAAAACCTTGAAATGCCCTTGTACAGCACAATGGGAAACCACGAAATTTTTGGATTGTACGAAAAAAGCGGAGTTTCGCCAAAACACAAGGAATATGCGAAAAACATGTACGAAAACAGGCTGGCTAAACGCTATTATTCCTTCGATCATAAAAACTGGCATTTTGTGGTGCTCGATGGAATTGGGTTTACCGACGACAGAAATTACTTTGGCTATGTGGATGAGAAACAACTTAAGTGGCTCGAAAAAGATTTGAAAAAGGCAGGTGATAAACCAATCATTGTGAGTATACACATTCCCTTGCTTAGTATTGGTGCACAGATAATGCAAGGCCCAACAGAAGCTATGGGTGTAAAAGAAATTGTAACCAATGCCAACGAAGTAATTGATATTTTGGAAAGATACAACACCAAAATTGTTTTGCAGGGGCACTTGCACTTTTTAGAAGACATCAACTACAACGGAATACATTACATTACCGGCGGTGCAGTTTCGGCACAATGGTGGAGAGGCCCGCGTTTTGGCATGGAAGAAGGATTCTTGAAAGTGAATATTTCGGGCGATGATTTTAGCTGGGAATATGTTGACTTTGGCTGGGAAGCGGCAAAAGAAGAAGAATGATGAAAGAGGAAGTGATTTAGGAAGTAGTAATTTAGGAAGTGAGGTAGTGCGTAAATGAGGATTTGAGGAAGTGCGTAATTGAGGAAATATACACTAACTATAAACTGTAAGTACTACTTTTCTGGAACCTCCATAGTTCCGAAATTCGCAGAAATAGATTCCTTGCCAGGTACCTAAATTTAATCGATGATTCGATATTGGAATAGTTATTTCGGCACCAATTACTGACGATTTTAAATGTGCCGGCATATCGTCGCTCCCTTCGTAAGTATGAATGTACACCGGATCATTTTCCGGAATCATTTTATTTACAAAACTCTCGAAATCAGTCCGAACCGAAGGATCAGCATTTTCATTTAAGGTAATTCCTGCCGATGTATGTTTAACAAGAATGTGCAGCAATCCTTTTTCCGGTAATCCGGGTAAATTGTTTTCAATTAACGAAGTAATTAAATGGTATCCTCTGTTAAACCGGGGTAAGGTTATTTCTTTTTGTTCAATCATATCCAGTTAAATATACCCGGCAAATGTACAAAGTAAATTACGAAAAGCCTTATCGCCAGACTTCATTCCCCGGTAATAGAGCTTGAAATAACAAAAGCGCGAAAATCAATGGGTTTATCCCATTAATTCCTTTATTCGCCTTTTATTTTTCAGAAGTATGGTTTAGAAATCGTAATTTTCGAATGGTTTTAACACCAATACAAAAAAACACAAATGAAACATCTATTAATTCTGGTTCTTATCGTGTCTCTTTCAGCTTGCTGCACTAAAAACAATAAAGTTACAGGTCCTTATCTGGGGCAGGAATTACCGGGAGATTCGGCTCAACTTTTTGCTCCGGGTATCATTAACGATGGAATTGCAACCCGCGATATTACTTTCACTCCCGACGGGAAAGAAATTTACTTTGGTAAAAATATTGGTAACTCTTCCTTTTCAACAATATTGTTCTGCAAACAAACGGAAAACGGATGGACCGATCCGGAAGTAGTTTCGTTTGCACAAAATGCGGAATATATTTTTATTGAACCATTTATTTCTCCCGATGGAACAAAACTGTTTTTTGTATCGAACATGGGAAATGAAATTACCGATGCCAATCGCTTTGTGACTGATATCTGGACAGCAGACAGAGAAAATGATGGCTGGGGAACTCCTTATAAACTCGATACAACCATTAATTCGAAATACCCTGAGTTTTATCCGAGTGTTGCAGAAAACGGCAATTTGTATTTCACACGCGAAATAAACCAACAAAATTTCATCTATAAATCGGAGTATAGAAATGGCAAATATGAAAAACCGGTTTTGCTACCCAAAGAAGTAAATTGTGGCCGGGCAAGGTTTAACACCACCATTGCCAAAGACGAAAGTTTTATGATTATACCGTGTATCGGAATGCCAGATTCGTATGGTGGTACCGATTATTACATCTCATTTTTCGATAAAGAAAAAGGGTGGAGCGAAGCCCAAAATATGGGAGACCAAATAAACACACCCACAACACATCAATACTCAGCCGGCTTTTCACCCGATGGCAAATTCCTCTTTTTTATGTCGTCCGGTACAAACTTGAATGGAATTAAATCGCTGACTTACGAAAATTTGCAGCTCCTGCACAATTCACCGGAAAACGGCAATTCAAATATCTACTGGATAAAAGCGGATTTTATTGAAGACTTAAAAAAACAAGCAATATTCACTGAAAAAGATACAAAATGAAAATTCTGGGAAACATTATTTGGTTAGTATTTGGCGGTTTTGCCATATTTTTAGAGTACATGCTGGCTGGTCTGGCACTTTGTATAACAATTGTTGGTATTCCATTTGGCATCCAATCATTCAAACTTGGGATTCTTGCACTGTGGCCATTTGGGCAAAAAATTGAATACATGGATTACGCTCCCGGCTGCCTGTCAACCATCATGAATATATTGTGGTTTTTTATTGGCGGCGTGTGGATCATGCTTACTCATGTTTTTTTCGGACTGCTTTTGGGCATTACAATTATTGGAATTCCCTGGGCACGTCAGCACTTTAAAATGGCATCGCTGGCTCTGACTCCTTTCGGACGAAGGTTGGTTTAATTTGCCCTTAAAACGCAGATAATTATTTTGCTCATGTACACAATTTTATTGTGAGCGATTTTTATCTGCGTTTTGTTTTTTGCCCCAACACAATTTTCCATTACTTTTAAGCTGAATAAATTAAATCTAAACCAATGAAATCAATATTGATTATTCTGCTTATTATTCCTTTCTTTTCATTTGCACAAAAAACACAAACACCGGAAGATATTGTTGCCTTAATTAAAAAAAACGTAAGCTGCCAATGGATGGACGAAACCGTTGACACCTTTAAAGCAGGCGATCCGAAGTCGGAAATTAAGGGAATTGCCGTATGTATGTTTGCCGATATGAAAACCTTAGAACGTGCAGTTAAAATGGGTTGTAATTTTATTATTACGCACGAACCTATTTTTTACAGCCATCTCGATAAAACTGAAAGTTTGACCGAAGATGCCGTTTACAAGGCGAAAAGAAAATTTATTGACGACAACCATTTAACTGTATTTCGTTTTCACGATCATATCCACAGCACTAGTCCCGATGGAATTTACGAAGGGATGTTAAACAAACTCGGATGGAGAAAATATGCAGTAAACAACTCTCCTCTGTATTTCGAAATGCCAAAAACAAACATTTCCGATTTTACTGAAAGTTTAAAAGAAAAGCTGGGATTGGAAAGTGTACGTTTGGTGGGAAATCCTGATATGGAATTCACAAAAGTGGGTCTGGCAGTTGGTGCTCCCGGAGGATCGCGTCACATTAAAATGCTTGGTCAGGACAACGTTGAAGTGATGGTTGCCGGCGAAGCATCTGAATGGGAAACATACTCGTATGTTAACGATGCAGCGACCCAGGGAAAAAACAAAGCCGTTCTGTTTTTGGGGCACGTAAAATCGGAAGAAGCCGGTATGGAATATTGTGCCGAATGGTTACAGGGTTTTGTAAAAAACACACCCATCCATTTTATTGAAAACGAACTGAACTTCACTGAATTATAATTGCCATGGCTGAAACGTACTGGTTACTGATTGTACTGGCTGTTTCGGTGCTGTTTATTATTTTGGGAACAACCAAATTAAAAATGCACCCGTTTATTGCTTTGCTTTTGGCATCGTATGTTGCCGGAGCAATGGCCGGTTTACCCATGGATAAAATAGCAGGTATTATTGCCACAGGCTTTGGCAATATTATGGCCTATATCGGAATTGTTATTATTCTTGGTACCATAATCGGAACCATTCTTGAAAAATCGAATGCTGCTGTTAAACTTGCCGAACTGGTGCTAAAAGTGGTTGGCAAACGTTTCCCCGGACTGGCAATGGCCATTATTGGTTATCTTGTTTCCATTCCTGTTTTCTGCGATTCGGCATTTGTTATTCTTTCTTCCATCCGAAAATCGATGGTTGTAAAAACGGGCCGGTCGTCGGTTGCTCTTTCGCTGGCACTGGCAAGTGGATTGTATGCCACACATACCTTTGTTCCTCCCACTCCGGGGCCGATTGCCGCTGCCGGAAACCTGGGCCTTGAAAACCAGTTGGGGCAGGTAATTCTATTTGGCTTGGTAGTGGCCGTTTTTGCCATGCTTATCGGATATGTTTGGGCATCGTTTATTGGCCCGAAATACAAAGTAGATGAAGATCAGCTTACAGAAAGTAATTCTGAGTTTGCAGGTATTTCGCTTCCTTCCGGATGGAAATCAGTATTGCCCATATTTGTTCCCATTGTCCTGATTGCTTTGCGATCTGTAGCAACCTACCCCACTCTTCCCTTTGGAGAAGGTGCAATTTATAGCTTTCTGAATTTTATTGGCCAACCCGTAAATGCATTACTCGCCGGCCTTCTTCTAACGTTTTTACTTTTCCCGGCATTTAATAAAGAAACACTTACCGGCTGGATTGGTGACGGCATAACTGCCGCCGCTCCCATTCTTTTGATTACAGGAGCCGGTGGCGCCTTTGGTACCATTTTAAAAGAAACACAAATTGGCGACTCGCTCGGAACGCTTTTATCGGGTTACGAACTGGGAATATTTCTACCGTTTATCATTGCCGCCGCATTTAAAACGGCACAAGGTTCGTCAACCGTTGCATTGGTAGCAACTTCGGCATTAATTGCCCCCTTGCTTGCAAGTATTGGTCTCGACTCGTTAAACGGCAAAGTGCTGGCAGTTATGGCAACCGGCGCGGGTGCTATGACCATTTCGCATGCCAACGACAGCTTCTTCTGGGTGGTTACACAGTTCTCGGGTATGGATGTAAAAACGGGCTACCGGACACAAACCACCGCTACTTTAATACAGGGAATTGGATCGATGATAGTTGTTTACATTTTAAGTTTACTTGTCGTATGAAAAAATTTATTTCGTTCCTAATTGTAGTAACCGCGCTGGTTTCATGTAAAAATGCGGTTAAGAATAAGAATACTGAAACAGCTTCTGACAAAAATTACATAAGTATTTCCAGGGCCGATTATGCCAATAAGCTGTATGGTTTCTGGCTTGGGGAATGTATTGCCAACTGGACAGGCCTGGTAACAGAAATGGATAAAATCGGGAATGTTGGCGAACCAAAAACCGGTGATTTTTATACCCGCGATGACTGGGGAAAGCCGGACCAAGCCAGTATTTGGGGAGAAGGAATACCCAGCAATTTATCGGCAACTATTGATTTTGTTTTTCGGAATGAGAACGACGTTTGGGGCGCCGATGATGATACCGACATCGAATACATGTACCAGCATTTATTGTACACCAGGCAAACCAGTATTTTGTCTGCTGAACAAATCCGGAATGGATGGCTGAAACATATTAAAGCTGAAGAAGAAAATTACTTGTGGGTATCGAATCAGAAGGCTTTTGATTTGATGAAAGAGGGAATGTTGCCACCCGAAACCAGCGATCCCAAAAACAATCCAGAATATGAAATGATTGATGCACAACTTACCACTGAGATATTTGGCCTGCTTGCTCCTGCCCGACCCGATGTTGCCTTAAAAATGGCTTATCTCCCCATTCGGACAACAGCACAGGAAAACGCGGCATGGATTTCGGAATTTTATGTTGTTATGCATTCACTTGCATCAACAGTTGACAAATCAGCTACGCCAAAACAACAGATTTTATCCATGGCAAACCAGGCGCGAAACTACTTACCCAATGATTCGTATGCTGCAAAAATGTACGATTTTGTTTTGAGTCGTTACCAGGCCGGTATTCCGTGGGAACAAGCCCGTGATGAAATTTACGAACGCTACCAGGTGAACCAGGAAGATGGCTACAAAATAACTTCGGAGAACCGTTACTGCAATGGTTGTTTTGCCGCAGGAATTAATTTTGCAGCCAGTTTGGTGAGTTTATTTTACGGCGAAGGCGACATTGTTGAAACCATAAAGATTGGAGTTTTGACCGGTTGGGATTCCGACAATCCAACTTCAACCTGGGGCGGAATGCTCGGTTTTATGCTAGGGAAAGAAGCTGTTGAACACGCTTTTGGCCGTACCTTCTCCAACAAATTCAACATTCACCGTACACGTCAGAATTTTCCTGACGGAGGAATCGACACCTTCGAAAAGATGGCACAAACCGGTCTTGCGGTAATCGATCGCTCGGTAAAAGAAGAAATGGGCGGCACTGTTGATTTGGAAAAAGATGTTTGGATCATTCCAATTCCTCAGGTAAACTAACTCCGTAAAAACGGCTTTCTTATCTATTATACCCTGAGATATGATGGCAATATCCCACTTTTTTAAAGCTCTATCCCTGGCTAGAGGATTGCCTGCTTTGGATAGGATGGTAATATCTTTGGCCGGCAACACAATATCCATGGCTACGGTGTTGCCAGCCCACTTTTTTGAGTCAATATCCAAAGATATGTAGTACATATCCCTGTTTGGCAGGACAAAAAACAGGGATAGAGCCTTGCTCGCGCTGGATATAGCTTTGCTAGCCCGATATTAAGTATATTCGAAGAAAGTAGTTAGTAGTTAGTACCATACATTTGTCTTGATACTCGATACTTGATACTGGATACTCGATTCTGGATGCTGGAAACTTGATGCTTGACGCTTGACGCTTGATACTTCTGCCTTCTAACTTCTGCCTTCTTTAAACAATTTTGCCATTTTTCAATAATTTTTCTTAACCGATGTAATGCTTTTGTAAAACCCGCGTCTTAACTTTGAAAACAGCCTAAAAGAGGCGCACAAGAAAGAAAACAGCACATGGTTGCCAAAGATTTTAAAATAAACGTATTACCGGTCAGTAAAAAGTTATTGCGCTTTGCAACTCACTTTTTAAAAGATGAAGACCTGGCGCGTGACGTGGTTCAGGACGTGTTTCTGAAGCTTTGGCAAAAACGGGATTCGCTGGATGAAGTGGAAAACATGGAAGCATTTACCATGCGAATGACACGAAACCGCTGTTTAGATGTGATACGAGCCAATAAAACTGTTCCGATTGATGCTGAAACCGACAGGAAGCTGAAAGAAAAAACAGTTGACGTTCATTCAAAAGTTGAATTAAGTGAATCGGCCAGTCAGATAAAACGGCTGATCGACAAGTTACCGGACTTACAACGGACGGTAATGCAACTGAGGGATGTAGAACAGCTTTCGTACGAAGAAATTGCGGAAGCAACCGACTTGAAAGTAAATGCCATACGGGTAAATCTTTCGAGAGCACGCAAAAAAGTGCGTGATGAATTTTTAAAAATGAACAACGATGGAAACGAAAGAAGTAAAATATTTACTGCAACGCTACTTTAACGGCGAAAGCACTGAAGCAGAAGAAAGAAGGCTTGAGGAGTATTTCCAGGCGGGAAATATAGCAGAAGAAGTGGCGGAATATGCTGAGTTTTTTGGAGGAATTTCGGAACTGGCAAGCGTTGCCGGCGAAGAAACCATTGAAGAAGATGTAATGGATTTTATTCTGGAAAACGAACACCAGGAGAAAACAAAATACCGCTCGATGTGGAAAATGGTGACCGGAATTGCAGCTTCAATCATCATTGTTTTAGGAAGTTTTTTGGTGTACCAGGAACAACAAAAACCATTTGACGACACCTTTAAAAATCCGGATGAAGCTTATGCTTATGCCACACAAACCTTAGGTTTTATTTCGGGAAAATACAACAAAGGACTGGCTGAGTTATCGAATTTCGACAAGCTAAAAAAAGCGAATAAATCGATTAAAAAAAGTACAGAACCGGTAATTGAATTTTACAAAGGAGTTGAAAGTTTAAACCAGGTAAAACAAGATCAACACTCAGAAATTGACAGTTTGTAAATAAAATAGAAAAAAACATAGCGGCATTGAATTTCTGTAAGCATGCAACTTGAAACATGATACCGCGACGAAAAACAAATAAAAACAACAATTAAAAAGAAAATATCATGAAAAAATTAATTTTAATCTTAGCATTTGTATTGCCAATGGCAGTGCTTGCACAAAAATCTCCTGTCGATAAATTATTCGACAAATACGCCAACCAAAAAGGATTTACCACTGTAAACATTTCGGGTAAGCTGCTGGGTTTTGCCAGCCAGATTGAAACCGGCGATGAAGAACTGGGAAGTATGTTATCGAGCTTAAATGGAATTCGTGTACTTACCGTTGAAGACGACGAGCTAAACAAAAACATTGATTTTTACAAAGAATTGGAAAAGGATGGGTTCTTTAAAAACAACGATTTTGAGGTTTTAATGGAAGTTACCGAAGATGACGAGGTAGTTCGCTTCCTGGCCAAAGATGCAGGTAACGGAAAAATATCAGATTTACTGCTGGTTGTTGGTGGCGACGACAATGCACTCATCAGCATCAGCGGAATAATTGATCCGGCTAATATTGGAAAAATTACAAAAGCCGTTAATGTTGACGTGGGTGACTTTGATGAATAACAAGTCTACGAGCTTTGAGCTACGAGTAACGAGAAAGAAATAAAGAGAATCCGGGGAAACCCGGATTTTTTTGTGTCCGAACCTTTGTCATTCCGAACAAAGTGAGGAATCTGTATCGATAAAACCAGATAGTACTGTTCTCAATTGATTAACCGCTTTCTCAGTCGTACCTTCTTCGAAATGACACGGATGGGGAATAAAAAAAGGCTGCCGAAGCAACCTTTTTTAAATATCCTAAGTCATCGTATCACAATTATTCTTTACTTATAGTGATGCGATGACCATTAGTAACATACTATAACAAACCACGTTTTTTCAACAATGGCTCTTTCGATGGTGCTTGTCCACGGAAGTTTTCGTAGATCACCATTCCTTCATCCGATCCACATTTTTCGAGAAGTGTGCGGAATTTTGCTGCATATTCTTTGTTAAAAATATCGCCACTTAGTTTGAACGCATCAAAAGCATCGCTGTCTAAAACAGCCGCCCAAATGTAAACGTAGTAACCGGCAGAATATCCGTCGCCCGAAAATATATGCGAGAAATAAGTACTGCGGTAACGTGGTAAAAATTCAGGAATAATTCCGATTCCAGCCATCGCGTCGTTTTCGAATTTATTTACATCGGTAATATTTACGTCGGCGGTTGTATGGTAATCCATATCCAACAACGAAGCAGCCACATATTCACCTGTAATAAAGCCCTGGTTGAACGTTCCGGCGTTAATTAATTTTGTCAATAATGCGTCAGGAATAGGTTCTCCGGTTTCGTAATGTTTTGCATACACTTTAATCACTTCAGGATCAGCTGCCCAGTTTTCCATAATTTGCGACGGAAGTTCAACAAAATCACGTGGTACACTTCCTGCTGTTCTATCGTAAGGACCATCAGCAAATAATCCGTGCAAAGCATGTCCGAATTCGTGGAACAAAGTTGACACCTCATCGAAACTCAATAAGGCAGGTGTATCGCCTGCCGGGCGAGTAAAGTTCATTACAATTGAACCAATTGTAGGAATACGTTTTCCATCGGTGTAGGTGGCACTGCGGAATTGTGTTGACCATGCTCCTACTCTTTTGCCGTCTCTTGGATGAAAATCCATGTACAATACACCAAGCAGCGAACCATCGGCTTCTTTCACTTCGTAAGCCTCTGCTTCTTCGTGGTAAGTTGGCAGGTCGTCGCGTTTTACAAATTCCAAACCATACAGATTTTTAGCCACGTAAAAGATTCCTTTTTTGGCATTATCCAAACTAAAATATGGTTTTACTTCAGCTTCATCCAAATCGAATTTTGCTTTGCGCAGTTTTTCTGAATAATACCACCAGTCCCACGATGCCAGTTTAAAATTACCACCTTCGGCATCGATGATTTTCTGCATATCTGCCACGTCCTGTTTGGCCATTTCCAACGAAGGTTTCCAAAGTTCCATCAGAAAATCAGTAATTGCCTCAGGCGTTTTTGCCATGTTTACATCGGCTTTATAAGCTGCAAAGTTTTCAAATCCCAGCAATTTTGCCTTTTGGTCGCGCAAGGGAACAATTTTTTTGATGATCTCTTTGTTGTCATTTTCATTGTCGTTGTCGCCACGCATAAAATAACCGCGGTACAACTGCTCGCGCAAATCGCGTTTTTCGGAGAAGGTAAGGAAAGGGATCCAGCTTGGTTTAGCCATTGTAAAAACCCATTTACCGGCTTCACCGGCTTTTTCGGCTGCAACAACTGCACCTGCAATAACATCTTCCGGAAGTCCGGCTAAATCTTCTTCATTGTCGATTACCAGTTTGTAGTTTTTATTGGTTTCGGCCAGCAGGTTTTCACCAAATTCAAGGTACAATCCCGACAACTCAATATTAATGGCTTTCAGTTTTTCCTGGTCTTCAGCAGAAAGATTGGCACCACCGCGCTCAAAATCGGAATAAAACTTCTCAACAACACGCATTTGTTCCTGGTCAAATCCCAGCTCATTGCGTTGGTCGTAAACCGCTTTAATGCGTTCAAACAAACCTGCATTCATCGAAATATTATTGTAATGCGCAGTCCGCAATGGCGATAATTCACGCGCAACGGCTTGCATTTCGTCGTTGGTAACAGCACTGCTTAAAGGGCCAAAAACGCCATTTAGCTTTGTTAATAAGGCACCCGACTTATCAAAAGCCAAAATTGTATTCTCAAATGTAGGAGCTTCCGGGTTCGAAACTATTGCTTCAATTTCAGCTTCCTGTTGTTTAATTCCTTCTTTTACAGCAGGCACATAATGCTCCACCTTAATTTCATCAAATGGCGGAACACCAAAGGGAGTATTCCACTCTACAAAAAACGGATTTTCCATATCAGAATTACTTTCTTTTTTCTGGTTTTGGCACGAACTCAATGCCAAACCGGCAATAAAAATAAAAAATAGCAGTTTTTTCATTTTCAAAATTTTTGTGGTTTTAATTTGCTGCGCAAGATACTGATTTCTCAGACTTCCTGATATGATAGAATTCACATAAATGGCAGGTGCTGGAATGTTTATAAGAAAACCTGTATTATAGAGAATAATTTACCGTTGGCTTTAGCCAACGGCTATTGGAACAATAGTTAATGACTTTAGTCGCATCCCTGAATTCAAGAATTTGGATACTTTGCTAAAAACAGATTTAATTCCTCTTCCCAGCTCATTTTTTTATGATGCACCTCCTGTCCTCTAATATATCTGTAAACAGCTTTCATGTGGGATTCACTAACAGATACAGCATAATAATCATCTTGCCATAAAAATTTAAACGGCAATTTCCCACTGTTATTTAACCAATGTGAACTTTCGCCTTTCATCATTCTCATTATTTCAGCAATTGTTTGATTCCGTCCTAAACTAATTAATGCGTGACAATGATTTTCCCAAACATTTACTTCTAAAAGATGAATTTCTTTTGCATTAGCGTATTCTATAAAGTGTTGAATTAGTTCTTTTCGGATTACTGGAAGTATCGTCCTTTTCCTATCTTTCGTTGTCCAAACGCAATGAATCAATATTCGGGTATATGACATTCTTGTGATTTTATGTGGCTAAAGCCAATTCGAACTTTTTTGTACACCGTTGGCTGAAGCCAACGGTAATTCAAGTTAAGGAATTTGTAATATCCATACAAATCAATTCAATTACTAAACTTTAATCAAACTATCTCTTGTAATTCAGAATTGCCAAAGAATTTTTGATAAAAATCCTTACTTTTGTCGGATTCTAAAAACGACAGAAAAATCATTCGAGATGAAACGAACATGAAATTTAATCAACTATTTTTCTGAAGAGTTGATTTTAATTTCATCGGGAGTTACATCGAACACGATATTAAGTAAACAATTTTAGTGAAATGAAGATATCATATTCCTGGTTAAAAGATTACATTAAACTGGAACAGTCGCCCGAAGAGATTTGCGACATACTAACACAAACCGGTTTGGAAGTTGGCGGTTTGGAAGAGGTTGAAACCATAAAAGGCGGATTACAAGGCCTGGTGATTGGCGAGGTGGTAAGCTGCGAAGCACATCCAAATTCTGATCATTTAAGTAAAACCACCGTAAATGTTGGTGGCAACGAATTGTTGCCCATTGTTTGTGGTGCGCCCAATGTGGCTGCCGGGCAAAAAGTTGTTGTTGCAACAGTTGGAACTACTTTATACGATGGCGACAATGAGTTTCAGATTAAAAAATCGAAAATCAGAGGCGAAGTATCGATGGGAATGATTTGTGCCGAAGATGAAATTGGTTTGGGAACCAACCACGACGGCATTATGGTGTTGGATGAACATGCAAAAGTAGGTACTCCGGCCAAAGATTTTTTCAATGTTAAATCGGATTGGGTGATTGAAATTGATCTTACTCCCAACCGCATCGACGGAGCTTCGCACATTGGTGTTGCCCGCGATTTGGCAGCTTTCTTGAAAAAAACACAGGACATTGAATACACCAAACCTTCGGTTGCTGATTTTAAAGTTGACAATCATGATTTGGAAATTCCTGTTGAAGTAGCAAATCCGGAAGCGTGTCCGCGATACGCAGGAGTCACCATATCGAATGTTGAAATTAAAGAATCGCCCGAATGGTTGCAGAACCGTTTAAAAATGATTGGTTTATCGCCAATTAATAATGTGGTAGACATTACCAACTACGTACTTTTTGAAACAGCACAGCCTTTGCATGCATTTGATGCTGCTGAGATTACCGGCAACAAAGTGGTAGTAAAAACCATGCCTGCACAAACTAAATTTACAACTTTAGACGAAGTTGAACGTGAATTGGATGCTGCCGACTTAATGATTTGCAATACCGAAGAAGCCATGTGTATTGGTGGTGTTTTTGGAGGAATTAAATCGGGAGTTAAAAATTCTACTAAAAGTATTTTCCTTGAAAGTGCCTGTTTCGATCCGGTTTTTATTCGCAAAACTGCTCGTCGCCATGGTTTAAATACCGATGCATCGTTCCGTTTCGAACGTGGAGTTGATCCGAATGGTGTAATTTATGCCTTAAAGCGCGCTGCTCTTTTGATAAAAGAAATCGCCGGCGGAACCATTTCTTCTGAAATTGTGGATATTTATCCGGAACCAATTGAAGATTTTAAAGTTGAAATTACCTATGCAAACGTTACTCGTTTAATTGGTAAGGATTTGGGTGTGGAAATGATCAAAAACATTCTCACTTCGCTTGAAATAAAAATTGAAAACGAAACAGAAACAGGCCTTTCGCTGCTGGTTCCACCTTACCGCGTTGACGTAAAACGCGAGGCTGATGTAATTGAAGAAATTCTTCGGATTTACGGATACAACAACATTGAAATTCCTACCCTGGTAAACTCTTCGTTGCAAACTGCCGAAAAACCAAACAAGGATAAAGTTCGAAACCTGGCTGCAGAAATGTTGACAGCACAGGGATTTAATGAAATCTGGTCGAACTCGCTAACTAAAGCTAGTTATTACGAAGGTTTAAAGGATTACAAAGAGGAACAAACCGTTAAAATGCTCAATCCGCTGAGTGCCGATTTAAACGGAATGCGCCAGACTTTACTTTTTGGAGGGTTGGAAAGTATTGCTTACAATGCCAATCGTCAGAATAAAAACCTGAAGTTTTACGAGTTCGGAAATACCTATTTTTACAAAGGTACCGAGTTAAAAGATAAACCGGCGAATAATTACTGGGAAGAAGAACATCTTGCCTTATTTATAACCGGTAACAAAGAGGCTGAAAGCTGGGCTGTACAAGAGCAGGGCACCTCGTTTTACGTGTTAAAATCTTATGCCGAAAATATTATGAAACGTCTGGGTTTCAAATCGGATGTGATGCAAATTTCGGAAACTGAAAACGAATTGTATTCTGAAGGTTTAGCCTACTCGTTAAACAATAAAGTAATTCTTGAACTGGGAATCGTTGCCGGCAAATGGCTAAAAAAGTTTGGCATTGAAAATCCGGTTTACTATGCCGATTTTGACTGGGGAAGAATGCTTGTTGAATTGAAAAAGCACAAAGTAACATTCGAGGAACTTCCTAAATTCCAGGCCGTTCGTCGTGATTTGGCATTGTTGATCGACAAGTCGGTTAAGTTCAGCCAGATCAAAGAATCAGCTTTTAAAATGGAGCGCAAATTATTACGCGATGTGGATTTATTTGACGTTTACGAAGGCAAAGGAGTTCCGGCAGGCAAAAAATCGTATGCCGTAAGCTTTATTCTTCGCGACGACAATAAAACGTTAAACGACAAACAAATCGACAAAACCATGCAACGGTTTATAGCTGCCTTTGCACGCGAGTTTGATGCTGAGTTGCGATAGTCACTATTAGCAACTATCTTTGTTCTAAATTTTTCAAACATGAATCGTCAGATAAAAATAAAAAATACGGTTGATAAAATTAATCGACTTCCGGATGCAAAGCTTTCGGAAGTCGAAGATTTTGTTGATTTTCTATTAAGCAAAATCGATGATTCAATTCTAACGGAAGGTATTCAAAAACTTACATCCGATTCAAAGACATTTGAGTATTTGAAAGATGAAGAAGACTTGTATTCTGTCAACGACCTGAAAGAAAAATACAAGTAAAAAATGAAAAAAGGCGATATTGTTCTTATCCCATTTCCATTTTCTGATTTAACAGGAAAAAAATTACGCCCGGCACTGATTATCAGTACTTCTTCTGTTGACATCTCGGTTTGTTTTATCACAACCCAGTTTCATTGGAAAGAGAAAAATGATTTCGAAGTTCTTCCTTCTAAAGAAAATGGATTAAAAAAGTCATCTATTGTTCGTATTGGCAAATTTGCAACAATTGATAAAGAGTTGGTAATTGGCAAATTAGGAACAATAGAACCAGCATATATTCAGCTTCTTAACCAAGGGCTTATGTCCGTTCTTCAACTTTCGTAAAATACATGCAAAATCACACAAAAGGAATAATCTACGCTTCAGTTACTGCTTTCTTTTGGGGATTTCTTGCCATTGCCTTAAAAGTTGCCGTTCGCGAGATCGATCCGTTTACAGTGGTTTGGTTTCGCTTTTTATTTGCTTTTGTGCTGCTGGCAATTTGGGAATCGTTTAATCATCCGGCTACATTTAGAATACTTATTAAACCACCGCTTTTACTCGTTTTTGCGGCAATAGCTCTAACGTGGAATTATACCGGTTATATGCTGGGTATTCATCACACAACACCAAGTAACGCACAGCTTTTTATTCAAACCGGGCCGCTTTTATTGGCCACTGCCGGTTTTGTTCTTTTTAAGGAAAAAGTAAAAAGCAGGCAAATTATTGGATTTGCTGTTGCAATTATTGGATTTTCATTTTTTTACAGCGATCAGCTTGGAGCCTTTTTCGAAACAAAAGGTAATTATCAAACCGGAATTCTGCTAACCATATCCGGAGCACTTGCCTGGTCGGTGTATGCAGTATTACAAAAAAAACTGGTTGTAAATCACTCGGCAAACAGCCTGAATTTGTTTTTGTTTGGCCTTCCGGTAATTCTCTTGTCTCCTTCTATTCAGTTAAAACCTCTTTTGCAGTTAAATTTTAACTGGTGGTTGCTGCTTGCATTTTTAGGTGCCAATACTGTAATTGCCTACACCTGTCTGGCCAAAGCCTTGAAATACACCGAAGCAAACAAGGTAAGTATTATAATCATCTTAAACCCGATGATTACCTTTATTACCATGGGAATTCTTACCTGGCTAAATGTTGACTGGGTAGCGCACGAACGTTTCTCTTTGATTACAGTATTTGGAGCACTTCTTGTTTTTTTAGGAGCAATTTTGGTGGCAAAAAAAACAAAACAGAAATAGATTTTGTAATTTCGGAAGAAATTCATCAAAATGTCATTCAAAACCATTCCTTTTCTACTCCTTTCAATCCTGATTCTTTTTTCATGCGGTCAGCAGGAATCAAAAGTAATTACAGTTAACGGCGCGATACCGGCAAGTGAAATCGGGAAAACCCTGCATCACGAACATTTACTGGTTGATTTTATAGGTGCCGACAGTACCGGATATCATCGCTGGAATAAAAATGAGGTGGTTGAAAAAGTGTTGCCCTATCTTCTGGAAATAAAAAAACTAGGCTACAAAACTCTGGTGGAATGTACACCGGAATATTTGGGCCGCGATCCGGAATTGTTAAAACTACTTTCCGATAAATCAGGCATACAGATTATTACAAATGTGGGCTACTACAGTGCCGTAAATGCCAAATTTCTGCCACAACATGCGTTTACTCAAACGGCCCGGCAAATGGCCGATCTTTGGATTGAACAAGCTCAGAATGGAATTGAAGGAACCGGAATTTACCCGGGATTTATAAAAATTGCCGTTGAACGTGCCCCGTTAAAAGAAATCAATAAAAAAGTGGTTGAAGCTGCATGTATAACGCACAAAGCAACAGGTTTAACTATTATGTCGCATACAGGGCCTGCAGTTCCGGCCTTTCAGCAGTTCGAAATTTTAAAAGAATATGGCGTTCACCCATCTGCTTTTATCTGGACACATTCCAACAACGAAAAAGACAACAACAAACACCTGGAAGCAGCTAAACTGGGTGCGTGGATTGCATTCGACAAATTTACACCCGATAATCAGGATGAATTTGTTGACTTCGCTTTGTTTATGAAAAAACACGGTTTGCTCGGCAAGCTACTCTTCTCTCATGACGGGGGCTGGTACAAACCCGGCGAACCAAATGGAGGAGATTTTTATGGTTTTACCGGAATTGAGGAATTGCTTATTCCGGCTTTGCTCGAAAAGGGATTAACCCAACCCGATATTCATCAGTTATTTGTTCAAAATCCATCTGAAGCTTTTAAAGTCGGTAAAAGACTCCTAAAAGAGTAAAACCAGAATAGAAATCTTCTCCAAAAGAATAATTTCACATCTTACTTAACATCTTTATTTAAAATGTTTTATACATATATCGTGAAACAAAATCACAATTTTTCGTATATTGTATAAAGACAAAAGCAACTAATGCCTGTGCTGAAATTTCGTAAGTAGTTAAACGAATTAGAATTTAATAGCTATGAAGTACAGGTCGAATAGTATTCTGGCACACATCCCTCAAAATCGCAATGGAGAACTGATTCTGAAACAAGCTTTGTTCTTCCAGAAAAAACTCGGTATGCGAATTTTTTTGATGGGAATCTTTAAATCATCTGCTCTATTCTCACTTAATCCCAACTCAAAAAAGAATAAAATCCGCCATCAGGAAGCCTTAACCGGGTTTACTGAATTTATTAAAAACCACCTGCAATCGGAAATTCCGAATAACATAATTTTGCGAATAAACCAGAGGAAAGTTGTTGACAGACTTATTACTGAATCGGAACACGGTGGCCACGAGTTTGTATTGATAGATAAAAGTGAAAAACAAAATGCTGAAGATCTTTCCAGATCGGATATCGACAGATACATAAGTAAATCGTATTGTCCGGTTCTAACCATTAACAAAGATTTTCCGGCGCAGGAAGTTAAAAAAATCATTATCCCGATAGATATTTCGCAACAAACAAAAAAACGTTTGTACTGGGCTACGTTTTTTGCAAAAAAACTGGATGCACAAATTCAAATTGTTTCTGCACTCAATGCCGATATTAATGAAACCAAAAGTCTGGCCTTTAAAAAAGCCGAAAGTTTAAGACAAATGCTGGAAGAGAGAGGAGTTAAATGCGACATTAAAATTCTTAAAATTCATGGGAAGGAAAGTCATGCTGCAATTCTGGAATACATTGACAAAGAAAAGCCTGACCTGGTAATTATCAGAACCCATCACGAATCGAAATTTACAGGTAAAAAAATTGGAACGTTTGTCTCAAAAATTATTCATGGATGCCAAATGCCCGTGTTTACTGTTGGAGGCGTGAGCCAGGATTACGATCCGATTTCGATATAACAAGAAAACAAAAAAAAATGACCGATAAAATTCAGGAAATAACAGAAAAAATTTATAACGAAGGAGTTATAAAAGCACAAGCCGACGCCGATCGGATTATTTCCGATGCCCGGGCAAAAGCTGACGAGATAATTCATTTGGCACAAAAAACACACGACGATATTATTGCCGAAGCTCAAAAACAAGCCGACGAGCTTGCACGAAAAACGGAGACTGAAATACAAATAGCGGCCAGGCAATTTATAAGTTCGCTAAAACAAAAAGTTACTGAAATTATTACAACAGCTCAAATTGCCACCCCGGTAAAAGGCGCAATGAGCGATGTAGATTTTGTTAAAAAAATTATTGCTACAACATTGAATAACTGGCACAACGAAAGCACAGCTGATTTAAGTTTAAAAGTGTTATTGCCGGAGAAAGAGGAAAAAGAGTTTTCATCATTTTTCGATTCGAAAATAAATGAAATACTAAACAAGGGAGTTGATGTAAGTTTTGATCCAAGATTGGAAAGAGGCTTTAAAATCGGCCCGCAGGACGGAAGCTACATTTTAAGCTTTACCGATAACGATTTTGAAAACTATTTTAAAAGCTACTTCAAAGACAGAACAAAAAGATTACTTTTTGAATCCGTTGAACAAGAATAAAATATTTTGTTACACCAATACAAGTACTGTGATAAGACCATTTTACTGATGCAATAAGTACACCGGGATTTAACTAATTAGTACCAGTTTAAAATTCGGTTATGCTAAAAAAAGAGTATTACTGTTTGGTTGCCGGACTCCCCGATTTGTTATTCAACGAAAACAAATTGGCTGTAAATAGCCGGAACTTCAGGGAAGAGCTTCAACACCAGCTGAGTCCTTCGGACTATAAACTGGTGGAATACCTTTTTTTACCCTTTGACAATAAAAACCTGCTTAACCTTCTTTTCAAACAAAATAAACCTTTTGATTCAACCGGTTTACTTTCAAAAATGACACTCGAAGAGGAACTCCAACCATTTGAGGAAGAAAGTACACTGCCACAATACATGCAGGAATTTATAAAATGGATGAAAGACAGAAGTTCAAAAGAATATACAATCGAAGCTGAGAACATTCTTCACGGTCTCTTTTTCGAATACGTTCTAACTACTAAAAATCACTTTCTGAAAAATTGGTTTCTGTTTGAATTAAACATCAGAAACACAGTAACAGCCTTTAATTGCATTCGTTACAAGTATGATTTGGAAGAACAACTTTTAAATGTTCAGCAAAATGTTTCAGTGTATCATCTTCTGCTTAACCGAAAACTAAAATATGAGTTATTCGACGACGAACTCCCCTACAACGATCAAATTTTCAGGATTGCTGAATCGGATGCGACATCCATTGAAAAGGAAAAAACACTGGATGGAATCAGATGGAATTACCTGGATGAACACACTTTTTTCCACTATTTCACCATCGAGAAGATTTTAAGTTTTGTGCTAAAACTTCTGATTTTGGAACGATGGATGAAACTGGATACAGAAACAGGAAAACAATTATTAGACCGACTGATAAACGATCTAAAAACAAGTTACGATTTCCCGGCGGAATTTAGTTTGATAAAAAAAACAGGATAAAATGAGTACTACTGGAAAAGTTGCAGGAATTATTGCCAACCTTGTGATAGTTGAGGTGGATGGTCCGGTTTCGCAAAACGAAATCTGCTACATCAATCATGCAGGTGTGGAACTAATGGCTGAGGTAATCCGCATAGGTTCAAAAAATGCTTACATACAAGTATTTGAAAGTACACGCGGACTAAAAACCGGAACCCGGGTCGAATTTACCGGGCACATGCTGGAAGCCACACTTGGGCCTGGAATACTTTCGAAAAATTTTGATGGGCTGCAACACGATCTGGACAAAATGAGTGGGATATTTCTACAAAAAGGCGACTACACGCACCCGCTTGAAATCGACAAACTCTGGCCGTTTAAACCACTTGCTAAAATTGGTGATGAAGTTGAAGCCGGATCGTGGTTGGGAGAAGTTACCGAAAACTGGATTCCACATAAAATAATGGTTCCGTTTAAATTCAAAGGCGAGTATAAAATAAAAGAATTAAAACCAGAAGGCGAGTATAAAATTTACGACACCATTGCCGTATTGGAGAATAAAAAAGGGACTGAATTGGAAGTAAGCATGGTTCAGAAATGGCCTGTAAAAATTCCAATAAGAACCTACTCTGAAAAACCACGTCCTTTTGATTTTCTGGAAACAGGAATTCGCGTGATCGACAGTTTAAATCCAATTGTTGAAGGCGGCACAGGTTTTATTCCCGGCCCGTTTGGAACAGGAAAAACAGTATTGCAACACGCACTAATGAAACAGGCAGAAGCCGACATGATTGTTGTGGCTGCCTGCGGCGAACGCGCTAACGAAGTAGTGGAAATATTTGCAGAGTTTCCCGAGTTGGATGATCCGCGTACAGGACGTAAATTAATGGAGCGCACCACCATTATTGCCAACACGTCGAATATGCCCGTTGCCGCACGCGAAGCATCGGTTTATACCGCCATGACCATTGCCGAATACTATCGTTCCATGGGACTTAAAATACTCTTGCTTGCCGATTCCACCTCACGTTGGGCACAAGCCTTACGCGAAATGTCAAACCGCATGGAAGAACTTCCGGGACCGGATGCTTTCCCAATGGATTTGCCGGCTATTATATCGAATTTTTATGCCCGCGCGGGCTATGTATATTTAAACAATGGCAAAACAGGTTCGGTAACTTTCATAGGTACCGTTTCGCCGGCCGGAGGGAATTTAAAGGAACCGGTTACCGAAGCCACTAAAAAAGCGGCACGCTGTTTCTATTCTCTCTCGCAAAACCGTGCCGACAGCAAACGGTATCCGGCCATTGATGCGGTTGACAGTTATTCAAAATACCTCGAGTATCCGGAATTTATCGAGTTCGTTTCTAAAACGGTTGCTCCCAACTGGGTGGAAAATATTTTAAAAGCGAAGAATATACTGATCCGCGGGCGTGAAGCCTACGAACAAATTAACATTCTGGGTGACGATGGAGTCCCAATCAACTACCACGAAATATTCTGGAAATCGGAAATCATTGATTTTGTAATTCTGCAACAGGATGCTTTTGACAAGGTTGATGCATCAACTCCAATCGAACGACAGAAATACATGATGGAGCGAGTGCTTACCCTGGCCGGCACACACTTCGGCTTTGAGAATTTTGAGGAGGTAAATCCTTATTTCAAACGAATTATAAATGTGTTTAAACAAATGAATTATTCCGGATTTCAATCAGAGCAATTCAAAAAATTTGAGGAAGAACTACAGGAAATCATAAACGAAAAAGCAGTTGTTGAAGTTGAACAAAACTAAAATCAAAAGAATGGAAACCACAGCTTTTCAAAAGATACATATAAAAATTGACCAAATAACAAAGGCGACTTGCACGTTGCATGCCAGTGGAATAGGTAACGAAGAAATGGCGCTGGTAAACGATCGTTTGGCTCAAGTCGTAAAAATTGAGGGAGACCTGGTAACCTTACAAATTTTTTCCGGCACGGAAGGTATTCCAACCAATGCAGAGGTTGTGTTTCTGGGGCACGCTCCACAGCTTGCGGTCAGCGACGAATTAAGCGGCCGGTTTTTTAATGCCTATGGACATCCCATTGATGGTGGTCCGGAAGTTGACGGAAAACTGGTAGAAATTGGAGGCCCTTCGGTAAATCCGGTACGACGCAAACAACCCTCGGAACTAATTGCAACAGGTATTGCCGGAATCGACTTAAACAACACATTGGTAACCGGGCAGAAAATTCCATTTTTTGCCGATCCCGATCAACCTTACAATCAGGTTATGGCCATGGTTGCGCTTCGTGCCAAAGCCGATAAAATCATTCTTGGCGGCATGGGAATTACAAACGACGATTACCTGTATTTTAAAAATGTATTTGAAAATGCAGGAGCCATCGACCGAATCATCAGTTTTGTAAATACTACAGAAAATCCACCTGTTGAACGACTTTTAGTTCCCGACATGGCCTTAACAGCTGCAGAATATTTTGCTGCCGAAAAAAATCAAAGTGTTCTGGTTCTTTTAACCGACATGACACTTTATGCCGATGCACTGAGTATCGTATCCAATCGCATGGACCAAATTCCATCGAAAGACAGCATGCCCGGCTCGTTGTACAGCGATTTAGCAAAACTCTACGAAAAGGCGGTTCAGTTTCCGGCCGGTGGTTCCATCACCATAATTGCGGTTACAACACTTTCGGGTGGCGACATTACACACGCCATCCCCGACAACACCGGCTACATTACCGAAGGACAGTTATTTCTGCGAAAAGACACCGATATTGGTAAAGTTATCATTGATCCGTTTAGAAGTCTGTCGCGTTTAAAACAGCTGGTAATTGGTAAAAAAACGCGCGAAGATCACCCGCATGTAATGAATACGGCAATCCGGCTTTATGCCGATGCTGCCAATGCCAAAACCAAGATAGAAAACGGCTTTGATCTCACCGATTACGATATACGCACAATAAGTTTTGCAAAAGAATACTCTGAAAAATTGTTGGCAATTGACATCAATATTGAAATTGACGCAATGATCGACACTGCATGGAAACTTTTCAACAAATATTTTACGCTTGCCGAAACGGGCATTAAAGCTGCAATGGTTGAAAAATACGGAAATCAAAATTGAGATTAACCAAAAAACGAACAAGTCATGGAAAATCAATTAATTACACTATTGAGAATTAAAACACACAATCTTGGCAGTTTTGTGAAAGACAAACTGGAATCGAACGGAATAGAAGTATTTTTCACCAACGAAAATTTATCGAAAAGTGATAAATACAATCCCAATGAGGTCTTGTTAAAGGTAAAAGCAAAGGAAACAGAAAAAGCAATTCAAATTCTTTTGCGAATTCATAAAGATTATGACCTCGACAAAATAAAAGAGGATATCGGCTTTACAGACTTACGAAAAATACTGGTTCCGGTAAAACTTAGCGAAGATTGTATTGAATTGTGCCGCTACGCATTTAGTCTGGCTAAAAAAACCAAGGCCGAGGTTAAACTGCTTTATGTGTATACCGATCCCACTTTTAATGAACCCGATAAACATACGGCATCGTGGGAAAAACATGTAAGAATGGAGCTGGAAGAAGCATTTCAGAAAGCACAACTTAAATTGGTAAATTTTAGTAGAAAACTGCAAAAACAAATTCCAAAGGAAATTCTTGACAACGTTAAAATACATTACCGAATGCTAAAGGGAACTCCCGTAAATGTAATTACAGATGCTTGCAAGCGCTACGAGCCAAACGTAATTGTTATGGGTGCCAACACCCAAAAAAGTGAGGATGGCGAATTTTATGGGAAAACCTTGTTGAAGGTGATTGAAAATACACAATATCCGGTATTGACAGTTCCTGAATCAGCTTCGTTTAAAGGCAAAGAAAAGATAAATGTGATGTACGCCACCAACTTTTATGATTCCGATAATTCCTCACTAAATAAGCTTTTGGATATTTTAAAAGAATTCGATAAAAAGATTCATTGCGTTCACATCGATCTGCAAGATGATCCGCATCACCAGGAAAAGGTGGAAGAACTAAACAAAATGCTTGATCAGAATTACAGCGAGCATAACATTAAATGCGTACTCTTTGAAAGCGAAAACATTATCAAAGGCTTCGACGATTTTATAAAAGCCAACGACATTGATATTATCTCCATTTCAAAAGTAAAACATTCGGCATTTTACAAATTGTTCCACTCCGATTTATCGGCACAACTGGTTACCACCGAAAAAGTTCCCGTGTTAATTTTCCCGATTTAATCAGGTTTTAAATGAATAGCGACTTAACATGTAAAAATGAAAGAATTTGACGATAAAATTTCAATACAATAAAACAGCACTTCAAAGTCTGAACAAGCAGTTAAAGATAAGACTGAAGGCACTTCCTACACTAAAAAACAAGGAGGCAGCGCTGCGTTTGGAAGTAAAAAAGGCCAAAGACAAGACTTTTGAACTGGAGAGAGAAGTAGCTCAAAAGATAAGTTCAAATACCAAATCGATGGGATTATGGAACGAATATATTCCGAAGCTTTTAACCATTAGTGAGGTAAAAACATCGTCGAAAAAAATAGCCGGAGTATCGATTCCAATACTGAATGAAATCTTTTTTAACGAACCTAAATTCAGCCTTTTTGAGCAGCCCAAATGGTTTCCGCAAGGCATTGAATATGTAAAAGAACTGGCAATGATTGTTATCGAGAAAGAAATTTTTAACAGGAAAATGCTGTTGCTCGACCATGCCCGGAGAAAGACAACTCAGAAAGTTAATTTGTACGAAAAGGTTCAGATTCCTGGGTATCAAGACGCCATCAGAAAAATAAAACGCTTTTTGGAAGATGAAGAAAACCTTTCCAAATCGGCTCAAAAAATTGTAAAAAAACGCCAGCAAAAACAAAAAGAAACGATCGGATGATTGTGCCCATGCTAAAATATTCCTTTTTGGTATTCCACACAGAATACTTGTCATTCCTGAAAGAGTTACAGGAACTGGGAGTAGTTCATGTGGCACAAAAAGAAGTACAGTATTCAGCTGAGTTGGAGCAAAAATATGCACAGGTAAGCGCATGCGAAAACACAATACTCTTCCTGTCAAAACGTGAAACAGAACTGACTGCGCCAGAAAATACAGCCAACGAAAAGGAAATCATTGAAACCATTATTCAAAAGCAGAAAGAACTGGAACAGCTTGAGTCAAAATTGGAAGAAACCAGTAAACAGTACGAAAAAGCACTTCCGTGGGGAGACTTTTCACCGGAGTTAATCGACCGGCTAAAACAACAAAACATACATTTTCAGTTCTACGCCATAAGCAAGAAGCAATACACAGAAATAGTATTGGAAGATTTGCCTTTGGTACTTCTTTCGGAACAAGGAAACCAGGTTCTTTTGGTACTTGTAAAAACCGGCAGTTCTGCTTTTGAGATTGAAGCGGAAGAAATAAAATTACCGGAAACGCCCTGCTCAAAACTAAAAGAACAAATAACCGGGCTTGAAAAGGCCATTGAAACCATCGAATTGGATTTTGATAAATTCGCGGCCAATTCCATTCCGAAATTAAAAGAATACAAAGCAAAACTGATTGATGAAATTAAGTTTGAAGCTGTAATTGAAAATACCCAAAAACAAGCCGACAATAAATTAATGCTACTTGAAGGCTGGGTGCCAAAATCCAAAAATCTGGCTCTTAACCGGTTTTTGGATACCAGCAGTGTTGTATATCTTTCTCAAAGAGCCACACCGGACGACGATATTCCGGTGCTCTTAAAAAACAACCGGTTTAGCAAACTATTTGAACCCATTGGCTCCATGTTCTCGCTGCCCAATTATGCAGAATTGGACTTAACCGTATTTTTTGCGCCGTTTTTTATGTTGTTTTTTGGTTTTTGTCTTGGCGATGCAGGCTACGGACTTTTGTTTTTAATTGGTGCCGGTATTTATAAGATTAAAGCCGCAAAACAAGTAAAACCGTACCTTACTTTAATCCAGTTTTTAGGTTTGGCGACCATCCTTTTTGGTGCAATTTCGGGTACTTTGTTTGGTATAAATTTAATCGAAACGGAACTTCCGTTTACCAACAATCTGCGTAACCTTTTTTTAGATCCTGATAAAATGTTCAGCCTGGCCTTGTTCCTGGGTGGCGTGCAAATTCTGTTCGGACTATTTATAAAAGCTGCAAACCAGGCAAAACAATTTGGATTCCGATATGCATTGGCAACTTTAGGGTGGCTAACCATTCTTATCGGCAGTGTAGCCTATTTCCTGCTTGTTCGTGTTAAACTTATTCAGCCAAATACAACCATTTTGTACATGATTCTTGGTGCCGGCGGATTTTTTGTGCTTTTTTTCAGCGATCCGGGCGTAAACGTGTTCGCTCGAATTGGAAAAGGAATTTGGGACATCTATTCCACAGTTACCGGTATTTTTGGCGATTTATTATCCTACATCCGCTTGTTTGCACTCGGACTTTCAAGTGCCATTTTAGGCTTTGTAATTAACGACATTGGATTACAGATTTTAGGTTCATCAAAAATACTGGGCCCGGTTTTCTTTGCCGTTTTTCTTATTCTCGGGCACACACTGAACATACTCATTTCTTCGTTGGGATCGTTTGTTCACCCCATGCGTTTAACCTTTGTCGAGTTTTATAAAAATGCAGGTTTTAAAGGCGGCGGAAAAGAATATATCCCATTTAAGAAATAATTGAGGGAAAACATTGAAAATGAACAAATAAACTTTAAACAAAAATAGTATGACAACAGCAGTTATTTTAGCGTACACAGGATTAGCCATTATGCTGATTTTTTCAGGAGTTGGCAGTGCCATTGGAGTTTCGAAAGGAGGAAATGCAACCGTTGGTGCACTTAAAAAGAATCCCGACAAATTTGGCAGTTACCTGCTTTTAAGCGCTTTGCCGGGCACCCAGGGATTATATGGTTTTGCTGGTTTTTTTATCATCAACAGCTCGGGAATAATTACTGCAAACATGACCATGCTGCAGGGAGTTGCAATTATGGCTGCAGGATTAACTCTGGGTTTTGTAGGATTTTTTTCAGCCCTTAACCAGGGAGATGTAACTTCAAATGGTATTGCCGGAATAGGATCAGGACACGATATTTTTGGAAAAACAATGGTGTTGGCCGTGTTTCCTGAACTTTATGCAATTATTGCATTTGCAGCCACATTTTTAATCAGCATGAGTTTGTAAAACTTCTGAACGATATTAAATAAAAGAGGATCACATTGAAATTCAGGTGGACGAATTATCAATTCACTACTTAAACCATTTTTCTCGCTTCGCTGCGACTGACTTTTTTCTGTAGCAAAAAAAGTTAGCAAAAATGCCACCGCTTACATGAAAATTGCTAAAATTTTAGGAACTCCACTAAAAGAAAAGAACTCCACCGACACTCCATTCTTCCGGTCAGTGTCAAACAGCTTTTCTTTTTTAACGCTACATTCCCAAAATTTCTTAACGCATTTTCCTGAAGGCGGACTTGCGGGCTACAAACCATGCAATATTTTATACCATCAGATCGTGAGTCGGCCTCTTTTGGTCGAGCGCTGAATCAAAACAAAGCCTTACTGAGAGCGGGTAGCTTCGAATGTGTGAGAAGATCACCCGCCCGAAGTTAGGTTTTGTAAAGATGATGCGTGAAGGACAAAAGAAGCCTTGATCTTTCTGATTCGTCCCGATTCAATCGGGATGAATGCTTCCGGCAGGAAAGAACGTACTGTCTTAAACAATATATTCGATGATGAATTTATATTTTCCTCCCATAAGAGTGGCTAAAATTTTTGCTTTAAAACTGAAAGTCCACCAGATTATTGTAGTGATCAACAAAAGAGCCACCACAAATGTGGCAGCTCTTCAATAATCATCCTTTAAAGCTAAGTTTCCTTAGCTCTAAAACTGAATTTTCACACTAAAATATCTAATTACCAAAACTATCTTTTTGCTAAAACTTCGTTCTCGTATTTTTGAACTTCTGCAATGTAATTGCTACCGGTAGGTACACCTTCCTGCAAACAGTAATAATCCCAAACTGCAGCAAATGGCATGGTTTTCAGTTCTTCCAACATGGCCAAACGTTCGAAGTTTTTACCGGCTTCTTCCAGTTTAATAATTTCTTTGGTTGGCTCTAAACCAGCAATTAAAAATGCTTTTTGTGCGGCACGGGTTCCAACAACATACGCACCAATACGATTTATAGAAGCATCAAAGAAATCGAGGCCAATATTTACCCTATCCAGAAAATCGTTACGTACAATTTCAGAAGCAATTGTTTGTACTTCTTCGTTTAGTGTTACTACGTGGTCAGAATCCCAACGTACAGGACGAGTTACATGAAGTAATACTTCGTCAACAAACTGCAGACAAGAAGAAATTTTATCGCCTACTACTTCTGTTGGGTGGAAGTGACCATTATCTAAACAGATCATTTTGTTGTTCTTGATAGCATATCCTAAGTAGTAATCGTGCGAACCTACAGTCATAGTCTCAGCACCAATACCGAAAACTTTAGATTCCACAGCATCTTTCATATGTTCTTTAGGGAACTCCTGCTCAAAACCTTCGTCGAGTGATTTTGTAAGCTGTGCACGCATACCATTACGATCGATTGGTGTATCTTTCGATCCATCAGGAATCCAGGTGTTCAATACACAAGGTGTTCCTAATTGCTTTCCAATTTCATTTGCAATTTCACGTGAACGCTTCAGGTGCTCAACCCAGAATTTGCGAATTTCTTCGTCTTTTGAAGATAAGGTGAATCCACTATCTGCTTTGGGGTGAGAGAAGAAAGATCCGTTAAAATCGAGGCCGATACCTTGCGCTTTACACCAGTCAATCCAGGCTTGAAACTGTTTAATGCCAATAGCATCGCGGTCAACCATACCTTCAGAGAAATCTCCGTACAAAGCATGTAAGTTTAAACGTTGCTTGCCCGGAAGTAATGACATTACTTTTTCTAAGTCAGCCATAATTTCAGAGGCATTACGTGCTTTCCCGGGATAGTTACCTGTTGCCTGAATACCACCAGACAATTGTCCATCTGGATTTTCGGTTCCTGATACATCATCGGTTTGCCAACAGTGTAACGAAATATTTACATCCTTCATTTTTGCAATTGCTGCATCGGTATCAACACCAATTGCTGCGTATTGCTCCTTGGCAATTTCGTATGCCTTTTTAATTAATTCACTCATTTTTATTGTTTTATTTCTGATTTATTCCATATAAAATACTTCTTCCAGCTCCACCGAAACCGGCGAATTATCAGCATTGGTTTGCATGATATCGCTCATAAAAGCCCACCATTTTTTCACAATATCGGTTTTACCCAAATCTTGCGAACCTCCGGCTCCGCTTACCTTCTGAAATGCAAACAGCGTATTGGTTTCTTCATCCAGAAAGATTGAATACTCACTTATACCTGCCTCTTTTAAAAGTTGTTTCAACTCCGGCCATAGCTCGTTATGACGCTTTTTATATACCTCTTTTTGCCCTTCGTTAAGGGTCATTTTAAATGCTAAACGTTGCATGAATAATCTTTTTAGTTTACGAAATCGGCTTTAGCAATACCCATAATAATTACCGATAGTAAAATCAAACCAATTCCAAGCAAAATAGTGGTTCTGGTTTTTTTGGCAACACCTGCCCATTCTTTACGATAAAATCCCCAAAAGTTAGCAGTAAGAATAATTGTGGACATATGAAGAATCCATGAACTGGCACCATTCCCAATTTTTGTCTCTCCCATTCCGTAAAAGAAAAATTGCAAAAACCATGTAGTTCCGGCCAATGCACAAAACAAATAATTCTTTAGTAATGGCGTTTTTTTATCAATTAAATCACCACCCGTTTTATTTTTAATGATTAAAGCTACAGACCATACTAAATTGGTGGTTAAACCACCCCATAGAATAACCAAAAAGATAATATTGTTCTCAAACAGATATTTACCATCGCTTACAAAGGCAAAATCATTTGTAACAGCAATCTCACGAACGGCTTCTCCCATCTCTTTTCCGGCATCAATTCCGAAGCTAAAAAACGCGCTCAGAATTCCAGAAATCACGGCAATGATTAAACCAGTTGTCAATTTAAATTCGCTGTTTACACCCTCATTCGTTTTTGCAATTTCTTTATCTTTCATCAGGCCGGCTTTGCCACATAAAATAATCCCAACCATTAGCACAAGTATCCCTAACAAAACAATTTGTCCACTAAGAGTTGCCAGCATATCGGTAAAGGAATCTCCGGCCGGTAGAATTTCAGCTAAACCACCCACATTACGAAGAATTGGTAAACCTAAAGACCCTACCAATGAAGTAATTCCAAGCAATACTGAATTACCCAAGGACATTCCTAAATAGCGAATTCCCAAACCGTAAGTTAGTCCGCCTATGCCCCACAACACACCGAGGATATAGGTTAGACGAATGGTTGAGGGATCAGTCACCGATAGAATATCCTGCCATCCGGGAGAGGTTATTACTGCTGCTATAAATGGCATAAACAACCACGAAAAAAGACCTCCTACGATCCAGTAAATTTCCCATCGCCACTGCCTTACCAGATTGTAGGGCATATACCAACTACCCGATGACGCACCCCCCAAAGAGTGAAAGATAATTCCAAGAATTGCATTCATACTGTTGACTTTTAAGTTTTAAAGTTTTATTGATTCAAATTAGATTTCAAAAATATTGGCATTTTTTAGTGAAAACAATACATTATTTGGCAAATAATTTATATTTTTTGACACAGAAATGAACAAGGAATATTTTAAATATCTTACATGTGCTGAGGAAGATATAAATTGGGGTTTATATTTGAATGTCGCCGGTTCGGCAATTATTAAGTCAGGCACTTTGTATCCCCCCAGAGAACATCCGTCGGAATATTATTTTGAATGGGAAACCGGACGTGTACTACACGAATTTCAATTAAACTACATTACCGAAGGCAGCGGTACATTCGAAAACAGTTACGGCAAATTTCAGGTAAAACCGGGTAGTATTATTTTTATATACCCCAACCAGTGGCACCGCTACCGCCCAACAAAAAAAACGGGCTGGGTTGAAAACTACGTTGGTTTTAAAGGCAGAATTGCAGAAGATCTGCTAAAAAATCCGGCGTTCTCACCCACGCAACCGGTTATACACTGTGGCATAAAAGAAGAAATAATTGATACCTACCTAAAAATATTCGATCTGGTTGAAAAAGAACGTCCCGGCTTTCAGCAAATTGCTTCGGGCATGGTTGTAAAACTTTTGGGCTACATTCTATCCATTGAGAAAAGGAAAGGATTTTCGGGAAAACAAATTGCAAAGGTAATTGAAGAGGTGCGGTTTTTAATGCGTAAAAATGTTGAAAAAGAGATTGACCTGGAAGAACTGGCACAGCAATACAATGTGGGTTATTCCTATTTTCGGAAGATGTTTAAAAAATACACCGGTGTTTCTCCTGGGCAGTATCATCTTCAACTTCGTATCATCCGTGCAAAAGAGTTGCTTGTATCCACCGATAAAAGTGTAAAAGAAATTAGTTTGGAGCTGGGCTTTCAAACCATACATTATTTCAGTTTGATTTTTAAGAAGAAGGTGGGTGTAAATCCTTCGGAGTTTCGACGAAGGTTGAACTAAGGGCATAAAAATTCTTCATACAATAGGCGCCCCTGCTACGGAACGATTGTATCCTGTAATTATTAGTTTCCCGGTACCGAGAAAAAGACGCAAAACAACAATAATAAGATAATTAGATACAAACAAAAAACCCGGGGCGAACCCGGGTTTATTAGAATATTTTTAAGTGCAGAAACTAAAGCGATAATCGAATAGCAGTGCACTGCGGTACAAAAATAGAAAATTTATGGTCCGATACCATCGATGGTCCAGATCTAATTCAGTTTATCAGGATTCTTACCAATTTTTTTTGATTCGGAGTTTACCCGGCGCTCTAACTTTTTGATATCTTCTTCAGGAGGTAATTCCTCGGGCTTGATACCCCTTTGTAATAAAATATCACGTACCCCTTTGTTGTTGGTAATGTGTTCACGCGAGATTTGTTGTTCGCTATGCAGGCCTTTTTCTTTGGTATTGAACACAGTAATTTCGGTTGCAAAATCTTTTGCCTTTATCGTAATCGTGGGAAGAAAGTCAGCTAAAGCACGGCCTTTGGGTACACCCAACTGATTTTTCATTTGTTGCGTTGTACGATTGAAAAGCGCGCGGTCTCCTTTGCTTCTGATAGTTCCAAAGTTGCGGTCGTTGCCTGTACGTTCGTAAATTAGCTCCGAGAGTTCTTTTTCCGACAAGGTTAGTTTTTGGCGTGCCTGAAGACGCTCCCACTCATCAATTCGTTTTGCCACTACCTCGTATTTACGGGTTTGCATAGCAAAATAATTCTGTGCAAAAGCAATTGCCTCTTTTCGGGGATCGCCGTTTTGTGCAATAAGATAACAAGCGTATCTTGTTAGCATCATATCCGGGATTTCTTTGCTAGCTCCCTTAGGCATAGCTATCGTTTTGTTGACGTCAACAAAATGATCAGCAATCAGGTTATCTGTTACTTCGCAAGCTGTTTTGGCTTTCGTTATTACCAAATTAAAATTTCGCCATTCAGTATAACCCAACAGGTGCTGCAAATCGCGGGCAAACCAAAACTCTATTCCGTTTTCGGTAGTGCGCGAATGGTCTTCAAAATTGTTCGACAAGCTTTTTATTATTTCACTTTTCATAGCTATTGTGTTTTATGTGGTTATTCAAGCTCTAATTTATCAATTTCTTTCAACAAGTAACCGTTTTCGCCCCTGCTACTGAACGATTGTAGCGTGTGATTTTTAATTGCCCGGTAACGCTATAATATCGCGTACTCGCAGAAACCGTTATTCTACCCCCTCAAAAAATTGCACAGCATACTCTGTAAATTGTTTTACTAATTTCTCGTCTAATCCAAATTCTTTTACATTTTCCAACAAGTAAGAATCATTACTGCGTAAATCTTCGCCTGCGAGAATTTGTTGACAGGAGATACACCGGAAATCTTTTTTAGAAACAATAATAAACCACGCATTCGTATAGGGGTAATTTTCGATTTGATCGCTCGAAACAGGGAATTCGCTAGCCTTTCGGTATTTTACCTCAACGTAGTGCAATTTATTGAGCGGTGGCGGCGCCTGTACCACAAAATCGGGCATTTTGCGTATTTGCATGGCCGTATCCGAGGTGTCATAATTTAACTTTCCGGTAAGGGCAGGCATGCTGCGCTCCATACCGTGCTCGTATACATTATAACCGCAATACTGAAACAGTTCTTTTATTATGGTTTCTGCCACGCGGGCTTTTATCATTCGGTAGTGAAAATTATTATTGGGCATAATAATGATGTTATTAATTGGTTTTGTTGCGATCTGCATCCCAGTTATCGGGATTTGAAATTATATAATTACAAATGCGTTCAAAAGATTCGTTGTTTCGGATAATGTGTTCGTGGTAGCGCGCTTGCCAGGCAAAATCGGGGTTTATTTTTCGGGCATTTATGGTTACCCCAATTTTAAATCCACGTATTATTGATGCCAGATTTTTACGTTGCGGCCCAAATTGATTGGCCGGTGGCGTTTGTTGCGTTTGTGGTAGAGACGCAATGCATTGCGTCTCTACATCGCCATCACCCACGCCACCATCCACAACGTGGCCATCACCGCCGCCATCGGTATTATATTGATTTTTGCCAATTATAATGATGGCATGAAAATGATTCGGCATAATAATGTATTCCCCCAGGATTAAATTCATATCGGGGCGCATATCAAATGTTTTTAACCATTCGGTTTGCGCAATTTCCCCAATTGCCGATAATTGCATTTCCCCATCCACAACGTCGCCAAAATAATGTTCCCTGCCCTGTGTGCAAATGGTAACAAAATAGGCTGCGTTGCGGCCATAATCCCTATTTTGCAAACGGGTTGATGAAATGCGGTATTTATTTCTGAATTTGTCGGGCATTTTTTTGATTGTTAACATAAAGGAACGCGGTTAAACCGCGCACAACGTTCGGGCTTTCTTTTATTTATTCCACCCCCACCAAATCAATGTCTTTCATCAATCGGCCGGTTTCGGTTAGGGCGACTATTATTTTTCTTTTTCGTCTTCTCCTCCTTCAACAGCGGTGCGGTGTACTCGTTATACAATTCAAAAAGGTATTCAATTCGCGCTGTTTCGGTGGTGAAGGCTTGTGGGCGGTAACATAAATCAACAGTTTTATCGAGCTGCTGGTGGGCTTTAACCAGTTTGGGCGGCATGGTAAGGGGGTCGTATAAATCGGCCAGGCTGCTGCCCGGAAACTCGGCACGTACATCCAACACCTTTTGCGCTTTTTCTTCTACTGCCTTTTTGTTTTTATCGCTTGGATTTTTGGGCCAGGGGTAGTTGTTATAGACTAAATCTTTTGAATATCTAAAGTCACTCTTAAGTCTTCCACAAGTATATCTAACCCATGCCATATGAAATAATGACTGTAATACTCCAAATTGATATAAACTGGCATTTTCTATCGTTTGACAACTATTGTGTGAAATCTCACTATTATAGAAAAAGCCCATGGGGATGTATTGTCTATTTTCTGAGGAATGCGCTGGTATTACTAAAAATGACTTCGGATTTTTTTTATCTCGAAATAAGGATGGTGTTAGGGCAAATTTTTGTGTTGATGGAGCAACGCTGTCTAGCCTGAACTGCTTAACAGCTTCAATTCTTTTTAGAACAATCGGCATTTTCTTTAATCCTGACGGGTCAGCATCAACAAGCCACAAACACCAGCGCTTTTCATTTTTCAGAAACTCTCTTGCTGAAATAAGAGGCTTTAAATACTTCTCAGCCATAGGTTCTTTTCTGACTAATTCACTTTTATCTGAATCTGAAAGTAAAAGATTTCCACCATCAAGAGGCATGTTACCAAAACTCATCTTTGGAATTTCACAAATCGGATTAGATTTTTTTAATATAAAAACATCTTTTGCATCAACTAAATAAGGATTAATATTTCCAACTTTAAGTTCATGAGGTTCTCCTTTAATATCATCATATTCAAATATCAACTTCTTTGTAGTATCAAAATTCGCAAAACCAACTATTACACAATAAACCGCAGCATTACCTTTTGCTTCGTTGGTCCATTTAAAAGTACGATGAGCAAAATGTATTTTAACATTGAACCTTTGTAACATGTGTTTCCACAATATACTTGTCTGCTCTCCTTGAACAATAGAGTTTGTTGAAACAAATGCAGTTTTTATTTTTGTTCCCTGAATGTATTTAGCAGCCTTAACATACCAGCCCGTAACATAATCTAAAACACCACTTCCATCCGCATTATCAAACTGGCACACAATCTGGTCACGCTGAGTTTGCTTCATAATTTTTGAACCAATGAATGGAGGGTTTCCTAAAATATAGCTTAGCTCTTGGGGAGAAACTACATTCTCCCATTCAACATTGAGTGCATCTTCATGTACTATTTTGGCCGATTTGCGCAAAGGAAGGCGGGCATAATACATACCAAATGCTTCGGAAATGCGCAGGTTCATTTGGTGGTCCATCAGCCACAAGGCCACCTCGGCAATACGTGCCGGAAACTCGTCGTACTCAATTCCATAAAACTGGTCGACATCAACATGCATAATCTGCTCTATTCCAAAAACCTGTTGCGTGCCGTACAGTTCTTTTAGTACATCGAGTTCGAGCAGACGCAATTCGCGGTAGGTTATTACCAAAAAGTTACCACAACCGCAGGCGGGATCGAGAAAACGAAGCGTACCCAGCTTTGCATGAAATTCGCGCAACTTGTTTTTATTGCTTTTTACTTTGGTAAACTCGTCGTGCAGTTCATCGAGGAAAAGCGGTTTTATCAGTTTTAGTATATTCTTTTCGGAAGTGTAGTGTGCGCCAAGGTTACGGCGTTCCTGCGGATTCATCACACTCTGAAACATACTTCCAAAAATAGCCGGCGATATTTTACCCCAGTCCAGTCCGCTGCATTGTAACAATATTTCGCGCATGTTGCTGTTAAAGGCGGCAATGGGCAGTGGCTCTTCAAACAACTTACCGTTTACATAGGGGAAAGCGTTTAAATGTTCGTCGAGTGTTCGAAGCCGCTTTTCAGCAGGCGTATTCAATACCTGGAAAAACTGCGCAAGGTAGGCCCCAAGATCGCTACCATCTTCGCTTGTGCGTAATTCAATAAAGTCTTTAAAAATGTCTTTTTCAAAAATCCCGGTATCGTCGGCAAAAAGGCAAAACAGCAAGCGCACCAAATACACTTCAAGCGGATGACCTTCGTAACCACTTTCTTTTAGCTCGTCGTGCAATTTTCCCATTAATTCGGCGGCAGCAATATTTACGGGGTCTTCGTCTTTAAATGTGCGCTTTTGGTAACCGGCAATAAAACCAAACAGTTTTATGTTTTTGTGCAATTCGCTTATCGGAAATTCGTGCTCGGTTTTCTCGTCTAAATCATACAATTTAAAACGGGCAAAGTCGGAAACCAAAACATATTTGGGCAATTCGTGCTCTTTTATCCCGTAAAAATAATCGGTAGCTTGCTCAAAAGCAGCATCAAGATTTTTACCTTTCGATTTGTGCTCCACCAATAAAGTACCTTTCCAAAACAAGTCGATAAAGCCCTGTTTGTTATTTAGTTTCTTTACGGGTTCTTCAAAGGTTGCCAAACGGCGGCGTGTAATTCCGAATATATGAAAGAATTCATTCCAGAAAGTATCTTTTTCGGCGCGTTCGCGGGTTTCGCCTTCCCACTCTTTGGTAAATTTTAATGCCCGGTCTTTGATTTCGTTCCAGCTTAGTGCCATTGGGTTTTAATTTGGTTCTTATGCTTAGTTTTTTACGAATGCCCAATTTAGTAATTATTTCGTGATAATGGTTTTATGTAAAGTGGAATAGTTGCAGATACGCCCAATTGGACGTATCTACGTATTTTATTTCGGACCGCGATAGAATCGCGCACGAGCGAGGGGGTTTTATGTAAAGTGGAATTTATAGAACGAGTTTTATTAGCTGATTAAGGGCTAAAGCCCCGATATAACAGTAGCCTTTTTCCCCCCAGGCTAAAGCCTGGGGTTAAACATTATTTCTTAACTATGGCGAGAATAACTAACCCCGGCATTAATGCCGGGGTTAAGCACAACGCCTCGAAACGGGGCTTTAGCCCCTATGCCGCACTGCATGCGTGTTTGCGAATAATCACATATTCTTCACACCCCTGTAACTCACTGATTACAGGCTTCCTGCAGCCGTGTAATTGCTCAGCAAACTTGTTGGCTGGCTTGTTGCAGAACTGCAGGAAGCAAAAAAATCTGTTGGTTTGGCTGTTGCAAAGCTGCATGGAGCAAAAAATTTTGTTGGCGAGCCTGCTACATTGCTGCACGAAGCAAAAAAACTTTGTGGCTGGCATGTCGCACGGCTGCACGAAGCAAAAAAACTTCGTGGCCGACCTGTTGCAGTTCTGCATGAGACAAAAAAAGAGCTTGGATCGTTTGCCGCACAATTGCAGGAAGTCAGAAAATGCTGCGTAACATAATACTCAGCATTGACTTAAGTAAACATTTGCTTTAATTTTATTGAACAAAAAATAAAACTCACGAACAACAAAACGCTTTCCACACTTAAAATTAAATAACCTTTTAAAACATATTTATTAATCCTTAAAACAAATTATTATGCTTAAAATTTTAAACCTTTTATTGTATAAACTCCGCAACGGAGAATATTTTCAGTTTATGAGCGACTTTAAAAGTTTGCTCCTGACACTTACACCGGCTGCCATACATTCGGAGGCCGAATTTGCTGAATTTGACGCTGCACTTACCAAACTCGATGACGAATTGCGTGTGGACAGGGGCAGTGTATTAACCGAAGAACTACAAAACATCGATATGGACCGCGACAATACCTGGCGCGCTATTGATATGCGAATTAATGCCACTTTGCTGTGTACCATAGCTGAAGAAGTGGAAGCCGCCAAACGCTTGCGGCGGGTATTTGATTTGTATGGCGATATTCGCCGTGTGACTTTTAACGAAGAAACAGCGGGCCTAAGCAATTTATATGGCGATTTAGAAAAACCTAAAAATGCGGGGTTTGTAACTACCTGCGGACTTGACAACTGGGTAACGAGGTTAAACGCGCTGAATGTAGCGTTTAAAGCCAAACAAAACGAACGCGATACCGAATTGGCTAACAAAAACAGTGGCAATGCAAAAGCAGTTCGTATTGAAATTGATCCGCTGTATGAAGTAATGGTGGAACGTGTAAACGCTTTGGTTAGCTTAAATATGCAAACTCCCGAAATTGAAAACTTCGTTAAAGAGCTGAACCAAAAGATTAAAACCTTAGAGATTACACTTGCTGCCCGCGAAGGCAGAAAGGACAGCAGTGAGGAGGACGATTCAACTCCTACTGAGACAGACTAATAATCATCAATGTTTGAAATAGTTTTAAATGGTTCAAAAGCATCCTGCCTATGGGTTGGGTGCTTTTTTTCTGCCGTCATTTTGGGTATTGCGAATTCCATTTCGCAATTAAAGTGGCGTTTAATAAAGTATGCTATGGTAACACACACCGCCCGTTGGGAACCCGGAGGATTCGAATAGCAATAAAAAACATCGGAATACAACATGCGACTCCGAAGGTAGTCGAACAAACCTTATTACATCAATTGGCTATAATATGTGTTGCCTCCGGCAACAAAATAGTCAGCTTGAGGGTTGTAAGATCCGATCCTTGTACGTTTTAACCAATAAGGATCGGATCTCTGTTTGCAGCTTAGCGAATAGTTCGTGCTACTGAACGATTGTATCGCGTGTACTTTAGTTTATAGTAAATACAATACAATCGCGCACCAGCGAAGCTGCTTTTCGCACAATAATAAATACCGAAAAGTTTAGGCAAAAAAAAGAGTTGCCATTTTCATGACAACTCTTTTACGGTTTCTGGTGAACCTGAAGGGACTCGAACCCCTAACCTCCTCGGCCGTAACGAGGTGCACTATCCAATTATGCTACAGGTCCAGAACGTTTTGCTTTTAAAGCGGTGCAAATATAAAATACTTTTTTTGAAAATCCCACAAAAAAATAAAATTAAGTATACTTTTCCATTTTATCTTCGATTGAAACACCACTTAAAAAATTGCTTTGTATTTTAACATTCATCAACATCTTCTCAGTACCAGCAAGTTCGCATGCTTCGTGCACATTTTCAATCAAACCAGCGAGTTCGTTAAATTTACACTCAACAACCGTTTCAAATGGGCAAACCTGGTATCTGTATCCCGAATTTTGAATGAATTCGATGGCTTTATCCACCAATTCGTACTTTATTTTACCATTGGCTTCGGGTAAAACCTGAATGGCCACATTAATTTTATTATTCTTCCAGGTCATTTGTATCTGCGTTTTTCTTTTGATGAATCAATTGAATGATCTCACTTCGCGAAAGTACTTTCACGTTTGTTATAATCAGATCTTCCAGCAAAAAACCTCCGTATTGATTGCATTCCTCAATCACATTCTGAAACACTTGTTTTATTTCAACATGCAAAGGCAACATGACCAGAGTAGACGAAAAACCTTCCATAAAGTCCATGGTCTCAAATTCGCCTTCGTGTTTATCCAGCTCAAAGATCAATTCAGTTTTTAGTAATTTTTGTTGAGTTGCATCCAGCATCTCATCGCGGTTTGCACTCAAAAAAACCACATAATAACGCAGCTTCTTTCCTTTTCCGCCAAGTCCTGTTGATATAAAAACCTGTTGTTCGTCAAGTAACGAGCTGTGCATTAACATTCTACTTTCCTGCAAAGCAAGAATAGCCCATTGTTTTAGCTCGCCTTCCGCTTCGTCAACATATTTTTCGATTGTTCGGTAGGCCTTCACGTCGTCGTAAACGGCAATGGCAGTTAAAATTTCCTTTTTACGCTCCTCTCCCACTTCAGAATCAAAAAGTTCCTCCCTATCGGTAAAACATTCCTCAGAAATATTCTTTTCACGCATGCTCTTCGTAAATTCAAAATATTTCATTTGAATCTCAACGTCGATCTGTTCCTCAAGAATACTGTAGTTCTCGGGCAAATCTTCCAAAGCTTTCTGAATGTTTTTATAATACTTGTCTTCTTCCATACACTCTCAAATTCGAACAAAAGTAACTACTTGTTGTAACTATGTAAAGAACAAAGTTATTTTATTTTAAATGATAGGAATTTAAATATCTTTGTACGCTTATTTTTATTTAATTTAAATTTAGAGAACAGGGAGAAGGGAAAGCGTGAAATTAAGCGAAGTAAAACATAACGATCCACTAGTAATTACAAAGGTTCTGGGACATGGTTCATTCCGTAAAAGAATTACGGAAATGGGCTTTATTCGGGGCAATGAAGTGAGAGTTATTAAATCATCGCCCTTTAACGGTCCATCCGAATTTAAAATTCTTAACTATAACGTTACACTCCGGAAATCGGAGGCCGATTTAATCGAAGTAGTTCCTTTAAACGAATTCGACAAATCGACCAATGGCAACTACGAAGGTACCATCGACCGAAACATTGATCTGGTTAATCAATCGGAAAGAACCCGGACAATAAATATTGCACTTGTAGGAAATCCAAACTGTGGAAAAACAACACTTTTCAATTTTATTTCCGGATCGAAAGAAAAGGTTGGGAACTACAGTGGCGTTACAGTCGACATCCATAAAGCTACGTTTAAAGCCAAAGGTTATACCTTCAATTTTTACGATTTACCCGGCACGTATAGTTTAACGGCTTATTCGAAAGAAGAAATATTTGTTCGAAAGTTTATTTACGAGCAAACGCCCGACATTGTAATTAATGTGCTGGATTCAACAAACCTGGAACGAAGTCTGTTTTTAACAACCCAGCTAATCGACATGGATTTACGCACCATTATTGCGTTAAACATGTTTGATGAACTGGAAAAAAACAAACTTACGCTTGACAAAGACGAACTTGCCAAATTATTGGGTATCCCGATTATTCCGACGGTAAGTTCAAAGGGACAGGGTATCGATTCGCTGGTTGAGAAAGTAATAGAGGTTTTTGAGGGTAAAGACAAAATCTCGAGACACATTCACATAAATTACGGGAAAGAACTTGAGAATTCATTAAAAACAATCAGGGCCAAGGTTCGCGAGGATAAACCAATAACCGATAAAATATCCTCCCGCTTTTTAGCCATCAAATTAATTGAAAAGGACAACCAGATACTCGAATTACTTTCGAAATATTCGAATTTTGATGAAATAAAAAGAACCACGGCAAAAGAGATTAAAAAGATAGAATTGCTGGAAAACGACGACAGTGAAACAGTAATTACAAATGCCAAATACAGTTTTGTAACGGGTGCACTTAAAGAGACATATAAAAATCCGCTTAAGGAAAAAAAGACCCGATCGGAACAAATTGATAGTTTATTAACCAACCGTTATTTAGGATTCCCGATTTTTACAGCCTTGCTGTTTTTTATGTTTTGGACCACTTTTACAGTTGGAGCCTATCCAATGGACTGGATTGACCTTGGTGTTACCGCATTTGGAGATTTTGTTCACACCACTTTACCAGATGGTATGCTAAACGATTTACTGGTTGATGGCATTATTAATGGAGCAGGAAGCGTACTGGTATTTCTGCCAAATATTCTTATCCTTTTCTTTTTCATCTCCTTGCTTGAAGGTTCGGGATACATGGCGCGAGCAGCCTTTATTATGGATACAATAATGCACCGGTTTGGTTTGCACGGCCGTTCGTTTATTCCTATGATTATGGGATTTGGATGTAATGTTCCTGCCATTTTGGCCACCCGTTCGATGCGAAACCGCGGCGACCGAATTTTAACCATGCTTATAATTCCGTTTATGTCGTGCAGTGCCCGTTTACCGGTTTACATACTTATAATTTCAGCCTTTTTTCAGAAAAATCAGGCGCTCATACTTATAGGTTTATATGCTGCAGGTATTGTATTTGCATTTCTGACGGCGCAAATTCTGAATAAAACCGTATTTAAAAACAAAGAAACTCCATTTGTTATGGAGCTTCCTACCTATCGTTTGCCCACGTTTAGAAATGTTATGTACCACATGTGGGATAAAACAAAACACTATCTAAAAAAAATCGGGACCATTATTTTGTTAGGTGTAGTTATTGTTTGGGCGTTGGAATATTTTCCACGCGAAACTGAAAAATCGGCCAAATTTGAGAAGCAAATTGAAACGATTACTCAGAACAATACGCTAAACGAACTGGCGAAAAAAGAACAGATAAACGAACTTCAATATAAGCTTGAAGCCGATCGTTTAGTGAATTCATACATTGGCAGAATCGGAGTATTTATAGAACCGGTTATGCGTCCGCTGGGTTTTGACTGGAAAATGAGTATTGCAGTAATAGCAGGTTTGCCGGCCAAAGAAATTGTAGTTAGTACCATGGGGGTACTATACCAATCTCCGGACGATGACACCACCGTAAACCTTCAGAAAAAACTGCAGAATGAAAAATACGAAAGTGGCCCGCGAATGGGACAAAATATTTTTACAAGCGCATCAGCTTTGGCATTTCTGATTTTTATTCTGATCTATTTCCCATGTATTGGCGTGGTTGCAACCATTAAAAATGAATCAGGATCATGGAAATGGGCAGCATTTGCCGTTTTTTACACCACAGGTTTGGCCTGGATTGCGGCTTTTATTGTTTATAACATTGCTAATTTAATCGTATAAAATGCTGCAGGAAGTAATTACATATATGATTATTGGGTCTGCGGTTACCCTGGCCATTTTAAAAACCATAAAACGGTTCAGGAAAAAGAAACCTAAAAAAGCTAATTTCAATAAAGATAATATCCGCTTAGATCACAATTGTTCTGAATGTGCAGCAGACTGTGTATTGCGCGATCTGCCTAAAAAAGTAATTGAATCCAGTTCGGAAGTCTGCCAAAAAGTAGAAATTAAATCATAAGGTCTTCAACCCGGAAATAGTCTCCATTGGATTTTCAGAATTAAACACAAAACTTCCGGCCACCAAAACATTTGCGCCAGCTTCGTATAATTTTTTACCTGTTTCGTAATTCACTCCGCCATCTACTTCAATTAAACATTCGGTACCGGCCTGGTCGATCATTTTCCGCAGTTTCCTTACCTTTTCGTACGTGCTTTCTATAAATTTCTGACCACCAAAACCCGGATTAACCGACATAAGCAAAACCATATCCAAATCGGCAATCACCTCTTCCAGAACAGAAACCGGAGTGTGTGGGTTTAAACTCACACTTGCCTTTGCGCCCAATGATTTTATCAATTGCAGGGTCCGATGTAAATGAGGACATGCTTCGTAATGAACGGTAACAATTGAGGCACCCGATTTTACAAATGGTTCAAGCAAATGATCGGGATTAACAATCATCAAATGCACATCGAGAGGCTTTTTAGCAATCCGGTTAACATGTTCAATTACAGGAATTCCAAACGAAATATTAGGAACAAAAACACCGTCCATCACATCAAAATGAATATAATCAGCCGCACTGGCATTAATCATTTCAATGTCTTTCCCCAGGTTATTAAAATCGGCAGATAATATAGAAGGCGCTACAAGCTGTGTCATTTTCGTAATTTTTTAGATGGCTGAAAATACAAATTCCCTTGCTATTTGGGCATAAAAAAACAATTCAATTTTATTCTTTTACAAATAAAACAGATGAAATGAATGATTGGGGAAAATAGTTTACCGATTATTTTCCAAGATAGGATTTAAGCAACCTGTTCCTGTACTGGTTTTTCAGCTTTTTAATCGCTTTCTCTTTGATCTGACGAACACGTTCGCGGGTGAGACCAAATTCATCACCAATTTCTTCCAGAGTATGCGCCTGATATCCTTTTAATCCAAAATAAAAACGAAGAATTTCAGCTTCGCGATCGCCCAAAGTCGATAACGAACGCTCTATTTCCTGCCTTAACGAACCATCCATCAACTCTTCATCCGGTTTTGGCGAATCGTCGTTAAGCATTACATCGTACATGTTGTTGCCTTCTTCATCCCGTAATGGTGCATCCATTGAAACATGAATGCTGGAAAAATTCATTGAATCTTCAACCAACTCCGGCTTAGCTTCCATTAACTCGGCTACCTCTTCAATAGTAGGTTCCCGTTGAAATTCCTGCTCGAGTTTGCTAAATGCTTTGTTAATTTTATTGATTGATCCAATCTTATTTAGAGGCAAGCGTACAATTCGGGCTTGCTCTGCCAGTGCCTGTAAAATAGATTGTCGAATCCACCAAACCGCATAAGATATAAATTTAAATCCTCGTGTTTCGTCGAATCGTTCAGCTGCTTTTATTAATCCAAGGTTTCCTTCATTAATTAAGTCGGGCAAACTGAGACCTTGATTCTGATATTGCTTTGACACTGATACTACAAAACGTAGATTTGCTTTAATCAGTGCTTCCAAAGCCTGACGGTCTCCTTTTTTAATGCGTTTGGCGAGTTCAACCTCTTTTTCAGCAGACAACAATTCAACCTTCCCAATCTCATGCAGGTACTTATCCAGCGAGAGGGTATCGCGGTTAGTTACCTGCTTGGTAATTTTTAGTTGTCTCATAATTTGTATTTGTTAACATTTACAGAATAAAATCAATATGTAATTATATTCCGATCTAACAGTAAAAGTAACACTCTATTTCAAAAAAACTAAAATTTCAACAACCAATTCTTAGTTTTACTCAAAACATACTTCCGCTACAAATAGTTCATGATAAAACGAAGCAATTATTCCGATGTTGATAAAAGGTAGTCTTTAAATACCTCATATTCTTTCGTTAATAAGCTACTTTGTTTTTTACCTTTCATAAATGCAGCAAGTTTTTCAGGGAGTGCAACATTTCCTTTTCCTATTACTTTTTCAACCGTTTCAGTAAACTTGGCCGGATGCGCGGTTTCAAGAAACACACCAACCTGGTTTTCATTTAAGAAATCGGCAAGCGACTCAAATCCACATGCTCCGTGCGGATCGCACAAATAACCGGTTTCCTGATAAACTTTGTCGATTATTTGTCTGATTTCATCGTCGGAATAACGATAGCCTTTAATTTTTTCAGAAATGGTTTTATGCGAATGATCAAATAAATCCAAAATCCGTGCAAAGTTACTCGGTGCACCTACATCCATTGCATTGGCAATCGTTTCAACCGATGGACGTGTTTTGTAATTTCCTGACTTCAGGTACTCGAAAACCACGTCGTTTGCGTTATTGGCGGCAATAAACTGTTTAACGGGCAAGCCCATTTCTCCGGCGATTAAACCGGCAGTTAAATTGCCAAAGTTTCCACTTGGCACCGAAACCACAAAATCTTTACCATCTAAAACACTACTCTCTTTTAATCGCGCATAGGCATTAAAATAGTAAAATGCCTGCGGTAAAAAGCGGGCCACATTTATCGAATTCGCTGATGTTAGAACCAACTTATCGTTCAATTCTTTGTCGAGGAAAGCGGTTTTTACAAGGTGCTGGCAATCGTCAAAAGTTCCATCAACCTCAAGGGCTGTAATGTTTTGTCCGAGTGTTGTAAATTGTGATTCCTGTATCAAACTAACTTTCCCGGTTGGGTAAAGCACATGAACATGAATACCATCGACACCAAGGAAACCATTTGCAACAGCACTTCCTGTATCACCCGATGTAGCAACCAATACATTTACAAGCTTTTCCTGTTTTCCCAGGAAGTGTTGTAAAAGCCTCGCCATAAAACGAGCACCCACATCTTTAAATGCAAGTGTTGGCCCATGAAACAGTTCCAGCGAATAAATTGAATCGGTGACTTTTGCCACAGGACAATCAAACTCAAGCGTATCGTATACAATTTCCTTTAACTTACTCTCCTCAATATCGTCTCCAAAAAATTTCTTTGCAACTTCAAAAGCAATTTCCTGAAACGTAAGATTTTGAATGTTTTCGAAAAAAGAAGGTTCAAATCTTTCAATTTTCTCGGGCATGAACAACCCATTATCGGCTGCAAGCCCTTTCACCACAGCTTCTTTTAAAGAAACGTCGGGTGTATTTTTATTTGTACTGTAATACTTCATTGGTTGGCAACAAATGTAAAAGTTTAGCTACAAGAACCATGATTTTAAAGACCAAAAAACTGACTTATATCATAAATTTAACAGCCCCAAAAGCGAATTCAGGCTGCATTTATTCTAAAATTCAAAAAAAATAATGGATTCTATTTCCCCAGAAACAGTTTAATAAATTCATCTCTTTGAACGACACCTAAAACACCATTTTTGGTATCAAATTCATCATAAACTTCAACACTGTCGGGCTGAATACCAGGTTTGTAAATTGAAAAAGGAACAGCATCTCGCGTGTGCGTTTTTAAGGCACATGGAGTTGGATGGTCGGGTAAAATGGCAATAGCAACCTCCTCATCCATTTTAGCAGTTTCTTCAAGAATGTACTTAACCACACGCTCATCAAGGTATTCAATGGTTTTGGTTTTTAATTCAACATCGCCTTCATGACCGGCTTCATCGCTGGCTTCGATGTGCAAATACACAAAATCATTCTCTTTTAAAGCATCAATTGCTGCCTTCGCTTTTCCTTCGTAATTGGTATCGTATAAACCGGTTGCACCTTCCACATGAATTACCTGCATTCCGGCATAAACACCAATTCCGTGAATTAAATCAACGGCTGAAATAACTGCGGAACGTTCAATACCAAACATCTCTTTTAAAGTTGGCATGGCCGGTTTATAACCGGGCGACCAGGGCCAGATACTATTCGCCGGATCTTTCCCGGCAGCCTTACGTTTTACGTTAACCGGATGATTTTCGAGCAAAAGCTGCGACTTAAGAATCAAATCAGTTACCAGCAGGGTTGTAGCTTTTGCCTGTTCTGTTTTACTTTTTGGAAGAAGCGGTTTAAACGGTTGCCCCGGAACATCATGCGGTGGTGTGCATGAAAAGTCTTTTATTCCACCTTTGATAACCATCAGATGACGGTACGAAACACCGGAATAGAACTTAACCGTATCGCTTCCAAGTTCTTCTTCCAGATACTGTATCAGTTCATTTGCTTCTTCGTTTGAAATATGACCTGCCGAATGATTTTTGATTTTGTCGTCTTCAATGCAAATTAAATTACAACGCAAGCCCAAATCACCAGGTTTAATTTCAACGCCCATGCTAGCCGCTTCAATCACTCCCCTGCCTTCGAATACCTTTTCTACATCGTAGCCAAGCACAGCCATGTTTGCAATTTCGCTTCCGGGATGCATGGATTCCGGCACAGTTTTAAATTGCCCCGACTGTCCGTTTTTTGCCAACCAGTCGATGTGTGGTTTTTTGGCCATTTGTAGTGGAGTTTTATTGCCGAAGTCCTTTAATGGCTCATCCGACATTCCATCTCCAAGAATTATAATATGTTTCATTTTGTTTTATTTATAGTGCAAGACAAAACGTTCATTCAGAGGAAAAGGTTCTGTTAAAAACGTTTAATCTTTCTATTTTATAGCTTTTATTCAAAGCTCACAACTCACATTAAATATTCGATACTTTTATTATATCGGCAAAAACACCTGCTGCAGTTACCGATGCACCGGCTCCGTATCCCTTAATTAACATCGGAAATTCGTGGTAGCGTTCGGTAGTGTACATCACAAGATTATTACTTCCTTCCAGGTCGAAAAACGGATGAGTTGAATCAACCTCCTGCAGCTGGGTTGTAGCCTTTCCGTTTTCGAAAGTGGCCACAAAACGCCATTTTTTATTTTCAGCCTCAAGTGTTTTGCGTTTTTCTTCAAAGGCTGCATCCAGAACCGAAACACCACTCCAAAACTCATCCAAAGTTCCTTCGAACAGCTCATCCGGTACAAATCGGTTGATCTGAATATCGTCCATTTCGATTTTATAACCCGATTCGCGGGCAAGGATCAAAATTTTCCTGGCAACGTCAACTCCACTTAAATCCACTCGCGGATCAGGCTCTGAATAACCTTCCTCTTTTGCCATTTGAATGGTTTTGCTAAGCGGAATGTCGGCAGAAATGGTATTAAAAATATAGTTCAATGTACCCGATAGTACCGCTTCAATTTTCAAAATTTTATCACCCGAATTTACCAGATCATTTAAGGTATTAATAATTGGCAATCCCGCTCCAACATTGGTTTCAAACAAAAACTTAACACCTTTTTGTTTGGCTATTTTTTTCAATTCAGCGTAATTATCATATTCCGATGAAGCCGCTACTTTATTGGCCGTAACAATTGAAACGTTTGAGCTTAAAACCTCTTTGTAAACGGTTGCCACCGCATCCGATGCAGTACAGTCAACAAACACTGCATTGTAAATATTCATGGCTTTAATCTCGTCGACAAATCCCTGCAGGCTCGACTTTTTTTCGGCATTCTCAAGGCTATCTTTGTACGACAAAATATCTATTCCATCGCGGTTAAAAAGCATTTTTCGAGAATTGGCAATACCGGTCAGCTTTAACCTTAAATGCTTTTCTTTTAATAAACGTTCCTGCTGTTTTTCTATTTGCTGCAGTAAATTGCCGCCAACGGTTCCAATTCCCATCAGAAAAACATTTACTTCCACATTTTCCGACAAGAAAAATGATTCGTGAACGGTATTTAGTGTTTTCCGCAAGTCTTCGTTTTTAACTACCCACGAAATGTTCAACTCCGAAGCTCCCTGTGCAATTGCGATAATATTTACACCACTTTTTCCCATGGTTGAAAACAATTTACCCGCAATACCGGTGGTGTGTTTCATATTCTCACCCACAATGGCAACAACCGACACACCTCGCTCCATTTCAATTTTATTCACCTGCCCCGAAGCTATTTCCTTTTCAAACTCCTCACGAATGGCACTTTCTGCCAAATCTAATGCCTGTTCATCAATGGCAACACTGATTGAGTTTTCCGACGAAGCCTGCGAAATAAGAATAACATTTACATTTACCTTTGCCAGAGCAGAAAATAGTCGCATCGAAATTCCGGTAACACCAACCATTCCAATCCCTTGTATGGTTACCAACGTAATTCCGGAAATGGAAGAGATTCCTTTAATCGGACGGTCAAATCCGTTTTTTACACCTTTTACAATTTTGGTTCCCGGATTTTCTGGTTCGAAGGTATTTTTTATTTGAATGGGAATACCTTTTTGATAAACCGGCAGAATAGTTGGCGGATAAATTACTTTTGCACCAAAATGTGAAAGTTCCATTGCCTCTGAATAGGTCAATTCCGGTATTGTATATGCTTTTCGTATGACACGCGGATCAGCTGTCATAAATCCGTTAACATCAGTCCATATCTCAAGAATCTCAACATCCAAAGCTGCGGCAATTATAGCTGCTGTAAAATCGGAGCCACCGCGACCAAGTGTTGTAAACTCGCCTTTGCTGTTTTTTGAAATAAATCCGGGTGCAACTGCTACACCTTTAAAATCGTTAAACGTTTGTTTTATTTGCTTGTTTGTAACCTCAAAATTTACGGCAGCCTTACCAAAGTTGCTATCGGTTTGTATAAAAGCCGATGAATCTTTCCGTTCGGCGCCAATAAATTGAGCAACAATATGCGACGAAATACGCTCTCCAATTCCGGCAATCCGATCCAATGTTTTTGCAGTTAACTCGCCCACAAGCGTAATTCCGGTAAGAATTTGCTCCAATTCGTCGAGTAATTCGCCAACAATGTATTTTATCGAACCCGAACCATTAAAAAGTTCGTGAAGCGTATCATCGTGTTTCGTGCGAATTTCTTTAAGTTCGGTATGAAAGTCTCCTGTACCAGAGGCAGCATTATGCGCTGCCGTTAAAATTTTATCGGTTATACCACCAAGGGCTGAAACTACAACAATTACATCATCGTTCTGATTCAGAACAATGTCTTTTACCCGTTTAATGTTTTCGGCAGAACCTACGGATGTTCCACCAAACTTCAACACTTTCATACTTTATATCTACTTTATATTTATAATTAAATGAGAATGTACTTCACTCTCATTTCAAAAAACCCACAAACGAACTAATAAAAAAACCGGATGAATCAACAGAACTAATTCACCCGGTATATTCTGTTTATATTTTTATTCTTATGCTGTTGTTTTTCCCGTAATGGCTTCAATAATTTTGGTCTCAAGTTCTTGAGCCAATTCAGGATTATCGATTACTAAATTACGTACCGTTTCGCGGCCTTGCCCCAATTTGGTTTCGCCATAACTAAACCACGACCCACTTTTCTTAATAATATTGTATTGAACACCCAAATCGATAATTTCGCCCGATTTGGAAATTCCTTCGCCATACATAATATCGAATTCTGCTTTACGGAATGGTGGAGCCACTTTGTTTTTAACCACTTTTACACGAACATGGTTACCGTTTACTTCTTCACCATCTTTAATTTGTCCAATCCGACGGATGTCCAAACGTACCGATGCATAAAATTTAAGTGCATTACCTCCGGTTGTTGTTTCAGGATTACCAAACATTACCCCGATTTTTTCGCGCAACTGGTTAATAAAAATGCAACAGGTTTTTGTTTTGTTAATGTTACCGGTAAGTTTCCGTAATGCCTGCGACATCAAACGTGCCTGAAGACCCATTTTTGATTCTCCCATTTCGCCTTCCAGTTCAGCTTTTGGCGTTAAGGCTGCTACCGAGTCGATAACAACAATATCCAAAGCTCCCGAACGAATCAAATTATCAGTAATTTCAAGTGCCTGTTCACCGCTGTCGGGCTGAGAAATTAACAATTCATCAATATTTACGCCTAATTTCTGTGCATAATACGGATCAAATGCATGTTCAGCATCGATTATAGCAGCAACACCACCGGCTTTTTGCGCTTCGGCAATGGCATGAATTGCAAGCGTTGTTTTACCAGAAGATTCAGGTCCGTAAATTTCAATTACCCTTCCTTTTGGAAATCCTCCAACTCCTAAAGCTACATCTAAAGCGATCGATCCCGACGAGATAGCAGGCACATCTTCCACTGCCCGGTCTCCCAATCGCATTATCGAACCTTTTCCGTAACTCTTTTCAATTTTATCCATTGTTAGCTGAAGTGCTTTCAGCTTTTCCTGATTCATTTGGCTTTTTTCTTCTTTGGTCATGTTGTTTTTAAGCTTATAATTTTAGTGCTTCAATAATCTGCCTGGTGTGGTCTTTTGTTTCAACTTTTTCAAAAACCTCTTCAAAAACTCCCTTTTCATCAATTACAAAAGTAGTACGAAAAACCCCCATGTATTTTCGGCCATACATACTTTTCTCTCCCCAAACGCCATACGTTTCAAGGATTTCTTTTTCTGTATCGGCTATCAGATTAAATTTAAATCCAAATTTTTCAATAAATTTCTGATGCGATTTTTCACTATCAGGACTAACCCCTACTACATCAAAACCTTTTTCCAGCCATGCATCGTAGTTATCGTTTAAATTACACGATTCGGCGGTACAGCCCGGTGTATTGTCTTTGGGGTAAAAATAAAGGATTAACTTTTTCCCAGCGAAATCTTTCAGACCGATTTTCTCTCCATTTTGATTTACACCCTCAAAATCAGGTGCTTTATCTCCAACTTTCAAATTTGTCATGCTGCTTTTCTAATCTGTTCTACAAATATAAATTATTAAATGATATAACTCAGGTTTACAAATCACTAATTGCGACCAATTCAAACAATAATAAAGTTCAAAACACAATACATTTTTTGTAGATTTACATAATCGAAAAATGAATATATTTTGTACATGGACTTGAATAAAACCAATGCACATTTAACAATATTCCTGGCTCTTTTGTTTGCGTCGATTTTTAATACAACCGGCGCACAAGATAATCCCTTGGTGAAAGCGATTCAATTATACGATGCTGAAAATTTTAAGGAAGCGGAAGTTGTACTTAAAAAATTGCATGATGAAAACCCGGATCATTTAATGGTAAACTATTATTATGGAGCGTGCCGAACGGAAAACAGCCATTTTGGTTCGAAAGAGATTGTTTATCTGCTGAAAGGAAGCACAGGAGAAGCCCCATTAAAAACTGATTATTACCTTGGTGTTCAATATCATGCCCAAAGCCGTTGGGAAGAAGCACTAAAACATTATAAACGTTATCAGGAAAAATCAGAAGCAAGCGAACAGGAAAATGTACAACTGGCTGAAAAAATCCAGCAATGTTACGATGAAATAAATCCTTTTGGAAGTGATAGTGAAATGGTAACGATAGCAGACGATTCGGTAGATCTTATGCCGGCTCCTCTTCCTCGCGAAACGGCTGCAGAAGAATTTACTCCGGTCATGGCCCTTCAGTCAACGCCAGACAGTTCTGAAGTTGAAGACATTGCAATGGTTGAAACCGAGGACACAACAGAAATAACGGAAATACCTGATGTTCCGGCACCAATTGAACCAACAATTACGAAATCAGAACCAATTGATTTTGTTATAAACGGGGAATTGACTTATGTAGACACGTCTCATTTTAGAACCCTCGAAGGCAAACAGTATTATATTGAAGGTAACAAGAAAAAAAATGAACTGGAAATCCGCTTAAAAGAAATTAAAGAACTGCGGGAAAAGTATGCTGCATCCAAATCGTACGATAAAAAGCAGGAAATTGGAGAAAAGATATTGACTTCTGAAAATGAGATTTACTCACTCCAAACTGAAAGTCAGGAATTATTTGCAAATGCAAAAAAGACTGAGATAGAATATTGGGAAAGTGTTTCGCAGGAAGAAAAGGATAACTTTCTTACCGAATTAAAAGCATATTCAAAATCTGTTTCCGCAAGTTTTGACTCGGAAAGGCCGGTAATCGACTCGGGTACTTTCATCAGTTCAAACATTTTATTGGCAAATCACCAAAACCAAACACCGACCAGGGAAGCGGCCAACGATGAATTGATATATAAAATACAGTTGGGTGCTTACAGTCGCGAATTACCCAATTATGTAAAAAACCTATTTAAAAAGTTATCGTATATCCGTAAAATTGAGAACTATACCGATGACAAAGGCGTTGTTGTTTATACCACAGGAAATCTTACAAATTATAATGATGCATTAAAAATGCAAAATCAGGTAAGACAGGAAGGTGTAGAAGATGCCTTTGTAGTACCATATTTTAACGGAAAAAGAATAACTTTGAAAGAAGCAAAAGAAATTGAGGAAGGGAAATGACACAAAAAGAGACTAAAAAAAATCCGGTAAAAAATATTCAGGAAGATGTAAACAAAGAGAATTTCCTGATTTTACACAACGATGATGTACATACTTTCGATTATGTAATTGATGCACTTGTTGACATTTGCAAACACGAATACGAGCAGGCAACTCAATGTACAATGCTCGTTCATTACAAAGGTAAGTGTGATGTAAAAAAAGGAGGATTTGCAGCATTAAAACCAATGAAAGACGCATTATTAGAGCGTAAGCTTAACGCAACTATAGACTAAACCATATGACCATTTTCACCATTATTCTATTGATTCTGCTTGGACTCGTATTATTACTGATTGAATTTGCAGTAATTCCGGGAGTAACCATTGCCGGAATTGGAGGCTTTCTTTTACTGGCAGGCAGTGTTTACATTGCCTTTTCCGAATTAGGAATAATACCTGGTTTTATCACACTCGCCGTGGTGTTAATTGCTTCACCAATAATGATCGTCTATTTTTTTAAATCGAGAACCGGAAAGAAAATGATTCTCAATAAAAACATTGAGGGGAAAGTTGAGTTTGTAAACAAAGACAAACTGGCCGTTGGAGATACCGGTAAAACCATCGGAAGACTAGCGCCAATGGGTAAAGTAAAAGTAAATGGAGAAGTGGTTGAAGCACAATCAACCGGCGCATTAATCGATCCAAATACCGAAATAAAGATTGTAAAAGTTGAATCGAATAAACTAATTGTTGAACCTATAAAAATTTAATAAAATGATAGAAGCAGTAGGAGCATGGGGACTAATAGTAGCAGTAATTGTATTACTTTTTATTATCCTCTATTTTATACCAATCGGACTGTGGTTTTCAGCCCTGGTCTCAGGAGTTCGCATTTCGTTGTTACAGTTATTTTTAATGCGTTTCAGAAAAGTACCTCCTGGAGTAATTGTTCGGGCGATGATTGAAGGAACAAAAGCCGATGTTGATCTTAGCCGCGACGCTTTGGAAGCACACTATCTTGCCGGCGGACACGTTGCCAGAGTTGTTCATGCCCTGGTTTCAGCAGCAAAAGCAAACATTGAACTACCATTTAATATGGCAACTGCAATCGATTTGGCTGGTCGCGATGTTTTCGAGGCTGTTCAAATGTCGGTTAATCCTAAAGTTATAAATACACCACCTGTTACTGCAGTTTCAAAAGACGGTATTCAGTTAATTGCCAAAGCCCGTGTAACCGTACGTGCCAATATTAAACAATTGGTTGGTGGTGCCGGAGAAGAAACCGTTCTTGCACGTGTTGGTGAAGGAATTGTTTCATCCATCGGATCGTCGCATTCGCACAAGGCAGTACTCGAGAATCCTGACTTTATTTCGAGGGTAGTACTGGAAAAAGGCCTGGATGCAGGAACGGCTTTTGAAATACTATCGATTGATATCGCCGACATTGACATAGGTAAGAACATTGGAGCGGTATTACAAATGGACCAGGCAGAAGCGGATAAAAACATAGCACAAGCTAAAGCAGAGGAACGTAGAGCTATGGCAATTGCACTTGAACAGGAAAATAAAGCAACTGCACAGGAGATGAGAGCGAAAGTAATCGAAGCAGAAGCTCAGGTTCCGCTGGCTATCGCTGAAGCCTTTAGAAGTGGTAATCTTGGTATTATGGATTATATGAAATACAAAAACATAATGGCTGATACTTCCATGCGAGATTCAATTGCAGGCGAAGGAAATGTACCGAAAGAATAATCAGATATTGTTATTTATACTTAAAGCCTTTCGCTATTGCGGAGGGCTTTTCTTTTTAAAATATTTTACGAAGTTAACATTGAGTTAAAATATGCCGAAAAAACATACATTTTTTGAAAAAAGTGGTGCCAGTTTATGTTTTTCAGCATATCTTCGCAGCATAAGTTTTAGTTCATAAGTTTAGGTTTGATTAGTTTTATTGGTTTAGTTAGTGAAAAGGATGGGTGTTGACCCGTCCTTTTTTTTATGCCTTTCCAAAAGACACGTATTTTTCAAAACCACGCTTTCCCCTTTCAATTTTCAACGATAGATTTCCTCGATTTAAGATAGATTTAAAATATGTTATAAAACACATTTTTTAACATTCACTTAACCACAATCTCAGTTATTCGCCCTACATTTGTAGCATAGTTTTAGTTCATAAGTTTAGGTTTGATTAGTTTTATTGGTTTAGTTAGTGAAAAGGATGAGTGTTGACTCATCCTTTTTTTATGCCTCTCCAAAAGACACGTATTTTCAAAAAACACCTTTTCCCCTCTCAATTTTCAACGATAGATTTCCTCGATTTAAGATAGATTTAAAATATGTTATAAAACACATTTTTTAACATTCACTTAACCACAATCTCAGCTTTTCACTCTACATTTGTACCATAAGTTTTAGTTCATAAGTTTAGGTTTGATTAGTTTTATTGGTTTAGTTAGTGAAAAGGATGGGTGTTGACCCGTCCTTTTTTTATGCTTTTCTAAAACACACTTAGTTTCCAAAAACACCTCTTCTCCTTTCAATTTTCAACGATAGATTTCCTCGATTTAAGATAGATTTAAAATATGTTATAAAACACATTTTTTAACATTCAGTTAACCAAAAACTCAGTTTTTCACCCTACATTTGTACCATAAGTTTTAGTTCATAAGTTTAGGTTTGATTAGTTTTATTGGTTTAGTTAGTGAAAAGGATGGGTGTTGACTCATCCTTTTTTTGTTTAAACATGACAAAAGTCACATTTCCACACCAATAGAACTTTCTGATACATTTTCACACAACTCTTCACACTTGCTGTCTTTTTTCTTTCTTAACATTTATTTTAAAATCTTTTTGAAATTTCAATTTTAACATTGACTTAACTTAATATTCGACATTTACCCTTATATTTGTTGCATAAGTTTTAGTTCATAAGTTTAGGTTTGATTAGTTTTATTGGTTTAGTTAGTGAAAAGGATGGGTGTTGACCCGTCCTTTTTTTGTTTATATCCATTTTAGTAAAAACAGATCTAACAACACCACTGAGATTAAGTCAGTTTTCTTTAAAATATGTAGGATTTGAATGTACAATCTGTATCAGAAAATTACAATAGAAATAAATAGATTGAAACTATTATCAGTAAAGAACACAAGCAGACCAGACTGTTAATGATGCAGGCTTTAATTACATCTTTGTCGGTAATCGTTTTATTGTTTTTTCCGATAAAAGGTTTATCCACTAAAACTCCGTGATACATGTTAGGACCTCCGAATTTACAATTCAGAATTCCGGCTAAAGCAGCTTCCGGATAACCGGCATTCGGACTTGCATGTTTGTTTCCGTATTTGAAAATATATTTCAGCCCCCTATAATTTAGGGTAATCAACACCATAAGAAATGCAGTTAAACGTGCAGGGATAAAATTTAATACATCATCAAGTTTAGCTGCAAACCATCCAAACTGTGTGTAGCGCTTGTTTTTGTATCCAATCATCGAGTCGAGCGTATTTGCCATTTTGTAAGCCATCATTGCAGGTACACCACCAATTGCATAATAAAAAAGCGGTGCCACAACTCCATCGCTAAGGTTCTCTGCTAAAGTTTCCAACACAGCTGTTCGAATTTGATTTTCGAAAAGTGATGAAGTATCGCGGCCAACAATTCGACTCAACTGCTTGCGTCCGGCCACTACCCCATTCTGGTTTAATTGCCTTATAACATGTAGTGATTCGCGAATTAAAGAATGGTTTGCCAAACCGTAAAAAACAAAAACCGCCGACAAAATGAGACTTAGAATTTCAAATTGTGCAAGGAGAACCAAGAATAAACGTAAAACAAAAAATGTGAATAGAATTAACGACGAAGCAAGTAAAGCACCTTTTATCTTTCTATTTTCTCCTGTGTTAAGTTGTTTTTCTCCTCTGGAAATTGCAGAACCAAATAGACGAATGGGATGTGGCAACCATTGCGGATCGCCCAAAATACAATCCAGCGCAAAACCGGCAAGTAAAGGAAGAATTATATCTGAGATATTAATCAATTTCCATGGTTTTATAGATATAATCCATATCTACATTTTCGCGAATCAAATCGGCCAGCTTATCATACTGCTGCTCTTTAAACTGCTGAAAGTCCATTTCAGTAATAACGTTCTGCCCCGATTCCTTCAATATTAAATTGATTATCTCCTTGTTATCAAAAATTCCATGAATATAAGTGCCCCAGGTTTTTGAATTTAAGAAATAGCCATCTTCTTTTTTGTCGTTGATTATACACAATGGACTTGAAGTTTCTGCAAGAGTTTCGCCCATATGAATTTCGTATCCTTTTCCAATTGATTGATTATCTTTAAATGTAAAGGTACATTGTTCAGTAACTTTTTCTTCAGTTATGGTGGTCTCAACAGGCAATATTCCAAGTCCCGGAACACGTTCAATATTCCCTTCAACATGTCCCGGATCACTAATCCACTTCCCCATCATCTGAAAACCACCACATATTCCATAAACTGCTTTACCTTGCTCGTGCGCCTTATTTATGGCAGCGGCCATTCCCTGTCGTTGCAGAAAAAGCGTATCCGAAATTGTATTTTTCGAACCGGGGAGAACAACGATATCCGCCTGGTCGATATCGTCGGGAGTTGCGGCATAAAACAAGTTCACTTCCGGAATACGTTCCAATACATTAAAGTCGGTAAAATTCGACATATGACGAAGCAAAACTACGGCAATATTGGTTTTACCTTCAATGGATTTAAACTGTTTTTTATCCACCACAACAGAGTCTTCATCATCAATATAAATGTCACGGAAATGTGGAATTATACCAACAACCGGCACGCCGCACAGTTCTTCCAGCTTTTTAGCACCATCCTCGAAAAGTGAGATGTCCCCTCTGAATTTGTTGATAATTATCCCTTTAATCTGTTTCCGTTCAATTTCTGGCAATAAAAGCATGGTGCCGTAAACACTACCAAAAACACCCCCTTTATCAATGTCGGCAATCAGATAAGTAGCAGCCTTTTTTTCTACTGCTACCCTCATGTTGGTAATGTCCTTTTCCCACAGATTAACTTCCGAAATACTTCCGGCTCCTTCAACAACAATCGGATTAAATTCCTCTTCCAGACGGGAAAAGGCATTCATACATTCGGCAAACAGGAAATCGCGATCGGTGCCGTTAAAATATTCCTTTGCCGATTTATTTGCCCATGGTTTGCCGTTTAGTACAATTTGCGAATTCATGTAACCCGTTGGTTTTAAAAGCACCGGATTCATTTCCACCCGGCATTCAATCCCGCACGCTTCAGCCTGAACTGCCTGGGCACGGCCAATTTCCAAACCATTTGCCGTAGGATAACTATTCAACGACATATTTTGTGCTTTAAATGGAGCCGGATTTAGTCCATCTTGTTTAAAAATGCGCCCAAATCCGGCATTTATTACACTTTTACCAACGTCGGAACCAGTTCCAACGAACATAATCGGGTGGTATTTTTTATTCGTGTTCATTATTTTTTATTACGATTAGGAAATATATTAAGAATAGTAAGTTGAGCCATTATAACCACCCCACCGTTGCTTTGCTCCGGCCCCCCTCCTTTCCTTCGGATAGGAGGGAACTTCTGAATCCAGTTAAATTTCAAATTCAGTGACACTTCCATACTCCGGTTTAAACGTATTAAAAAGGTCCTCAATACTACAATTTTCAATTATACTTTTCAGAATACGGATTACCCCTGCATGGGCAACAATTGCAACTGTGTTATTTTCTTCCAGTTTTACTTCGTTAAGAAATGCAGAAACCCGCTCTACCATTTGCGGATAACTTTCACCGTTTAAAGTGGGCAGGTTTTGGTAGTTGTCCATCCACACCTTTCCCAAGGGATCGTTATAAATGGCATTCCAGCTTTTTAATTCCCATTCACCAAAATCAAGTTCTCTCAAACGATCATCATAAAATACAGGAGCTGTATCAAATAAAAATTCAGCCAACAACATACAACGCAACAAAGGACTGGAGTATATTTTATCAAAACGAATTCCGTTTAAACGCAGTGCAACCTCTTCCCTTTCCTTTTGAAAAGTACGAGCAAGCGCCACATTACTTTGCCCGTAACAGATACCCGGTTCCACATCAACACTAGTATGTCTTATTGCAACTAGTTTCATTGGTAATTTTGATAAGCCAGAATTGCCAGATAAAATCCCACTTCGCACAATTGCTGCAAAGCGCCTAAAACATCGCCAGTGTATCCTCCCAACTTTCGGTTTATGTAATTCCTGAAAAAGAAAGAAATTGCCACTAATAATCCTACACAGATCACTATCTCGTGCCAATTGAAATAAACCAACGGAACAATCCCGACAACAACAGCAAATGCCAACGAATACAATGAATCGGCCTTACCCACCGGTTTTGTTTTACTTAATGCATCAATACGGGCGTATTTCGAAGTATAAATAAGCAAAACAGGAAACACGCGACTTAAGGCATGACCGGCGACTAGCACCCATGGAATTGTAATCGGATCGATGTGTATTAAAGTGACAAATTTTGTTCCCAGCATTGCCATTAAACCGATCAAGCCATAGGTCCCGATCCGGCTGTCTTTCATTATTTCCAGAATTCTTTCCGGCGTATAACCACCGCCAAATCCATCACAAAAGTCGGCAAAACCATCTTCGTGAAAAGCTCCGGTTAAAAGGATAGTAGCAAGCATACTGCCAATAACGGCAATTGAAACCGGTAAGTAATTATTCAGCACAAGAAAAGCAAGTGCGCTAATTCCGCCAACCAACACTCCAATAGTTGTGAAATACCGGGTTGACTTATTTAGCATTTTTTCGGTCCAGCCTTCTATAGTCCCGACCGGAAGCCGGGTATAAAAGCTAAGTGCTGTAAGAAATATTTTTAGTTCGTTTTTCAAAATTAAGATCGATTATGTGGTTAATCACCCCCTGCCTTCTCCGTTGCTTCTTCGATGCTTCCGGCTTCAGCTGTCCCCCTCAATTGAAGGCGGAAGTTGAGGCCATAGACTCCGGAAACCGAAGCAAGAACGAAACAGGGGGTACACATTCAATATTCAAATTTACAAGTCTTAGTCTTTGTTCGAAACTCCGGCATCTTCCATACTGCTCATTTCGTTTAAGAAATTTACTGCAGAACGCACCAAAGGCATTGCCACTGCGGCTCCGGTTCCTTCACCCAAACGCATACCAAGTTGTAGCAATGGTTTCGCTCCCAAATAATCCAACATTAGTTTATGTCCCTTTTCATCGGAACTGTGGCAAAAAATGCAGTTTTCTTTCACTGTTTCATCCATTTGGATCGCAGTAATTGCCGCAGCCGTTGCTATAAATCCGTCGATTAAAATAAGCATATTTTGTTTCTTCGCTTCAAGATAAGCGCCAACCATTGCTGCAATTTCCAGTCCTCCCAACGTTGCCAGTGTTTCTTCCGGAGTTTCAGGATTGTATTTTCCGGCAATTTCTTTTAAAATCCGCGTCTTTCTGTCCACCTGCCCGTCATCCAAACCGGAACCCCGGCCTGTACATTCTTCTACCGAATAGCCTGTAAATTTGTGCATCAACAAGGAAGAAGGAGAAGTATTTCCAATTCCCATTTCACCACATGCGATGGTGTTACAGCCGGCTTCTGCTTCGTTTCGAACCGCATCAGCTCCCACCTGCATTGCTGCCCGGCATTCCTCAATGGTCATTGCAGGCTCTTTTCGCATATTGCGGCTACCGTGTGCCACTTTTGCATTTATCACAGGCAACTCTGTCGGAAATTCGTAATCTACCCCAACATCAAAAACGTTAAGATTCAGTTCGTTTTGGCGGCAAAACACATTTATTGATGCACCTCCTGCACAAAAATTCATTACCATTTGCCAGGTAACGTCTTTCGGATACGGACTAATTCCTTCGTCGGCCAAACCATGATCGGCAGCAAATACCAACAAAGCCGGCCTTTCAATTTTGGGCGATAAAGTGTTTTGCACTTGTCCGATTTGAAGTGCTATTTCTTCCAACAAACCCAGTGACCCCAGTGGTTTGGTTTTATTGTCGATTTTATGTTTAAGTTGTTCTATTAAGGTCATAGTTTTTGATTTTTATTTTTATTTCTTGAAGATTGTGTGGTTATGCGTAGATTAATTTTGAACCACAACAGACACAATAGAACACATTAAATTTTGTTTTTTACTTACTGCATCGTCATTGGTCATTGGTCATTGGTTTATCATTATTCGAGATTCCTTTAACTAGTAACGGGATTCCGGAAACCATCAGAAAGACCTCGTTGGCAGTTTTTGCAATATACTGGTTCATCCAACCTTGCAGATCGGCGAATTTTCGGGCTATTTCATTTTCGGGATGAACTCCCATTCCCAATTCATTACTTACTACAATCAATGTAAAATTCTGAGCTGTAAATTTATCCCATTCTGTTTTTGCAATCTCGAGACTTCTCTCAATATCATTCTTATTTTCATAAAAGATATTGGTGAGCCAAAGTGTTATACAGTCCAGTAAAACAGTTTTCCCTTCCATATTGTGTTTGCTAATATTGATCTGCTCTTCGATGGTTTGCCACTGTTCGCCACGGTCGGATTGATGCCGTTTTACCCTTGCCTCAAAATCGGTATCCCAAATGCGGGCAGTTGCCAGGTAAACAGGTTCACCTGATTTTTCTTCGGCCAAACGCTGGGCAAAACTGCTTTTCCCCGAACGTTGTCCGCCTGTAATAAAAGTAATTTCAGCCATAAAAATCGGAACTTTTACTTCCAACTAAACTGTTGGAAAATTATATCAGAAACAGGCGCTTGTGCGCAATTTTACTCAGGAGTGTATATTCGTTTGAACCGCCACAAACCGGAGGACTTTCTTAAATGAAAGTCCTCTCCCGATTTGTTTCGATTTTCAAAAAAAGCATAATCTTTTTACTCTACTTTTAACAGCATAAACGGAGCAATTCCGGTTTCGTATTCGCTTACTTTTGTTCCGTCTTCAGAATAAGTAATTACTTTACCATTTCCGGTTACGGATTCAGAAACGAAACAGAAGACTTTATTATCATAAAAATCCACTCCATTTATTCCAGAAATACCTTCTGTCAATTTATCAGATTCAAAACTTTTAGCCGCAACATCGAAGACATAAATACTACCACTAACATTGTAATTTTCATCAGACTCTGATGACATCACATACAACCTCGAGAAATCTGCATTAGGCTCCATTACGTTGTCATAAGAAGTTCCAACCCCATTCAATTCATAAATTGACTCCAACTGATTAGTAGTTGTATTAATATAGCCAATTCCTGTTTGAGTTACATAATCATCCCAGTCACGCGTTAAAGTAACATATAAATTATCTTCATTATCTTTTTCGAAATTTGTGGTACGTGCTGGTGTTTCAATATAATTTACACTCTCATTGCTGAGATCCACTATTGCCACACTATCTTTGAATGTCAAAGCTGCATATATTTTATCATTAACAATCTCGAGGCCTTCAGGACCTCCCGGCAGACTAATTTTCGAAACTACTTGATTTGAGCTTAAATCAACTTTAGCGATATAAGAGATAGACAAATCACCTGAAAAGATAGCATCACTCCCCCAACAAGAAACATACAAATAATCACCTGAGCCAACACAAAAACGTGGTTTATGAATATCAGTGGTAATAGCATTACTCGTTTGCAGGAAAGTTTTATTGTTTACCCACGAAATACCATCCACATTATTATCCATAAAGTAGATGTTGCCGTTGTAATTGTATGCATACTGCGTGTTAGAAGTTTTGGCTACACCATTTACCTCGGCATAATAACCATTACTTACCTGGTCTTCGTCAACATACTTGTTAAATGTAGAAATGGTAGTTTTGTCGCCCGAGTAACTTCCGTAGTTGATTATGTAACTTAAATCGGCAGCCACATTTACCGACTGCGTTGCTGTTACAATTACTCCCCCGTTTATTGCGGTAAGCGTTACATCGTAAATACCAGGTGCCGTGTATGCATGGCTAGGATTTGTTTCCATCGACGATTCATCGTCACCAAATGTCCACACAGTTTCTTGCGCTTCCTGCGAACAATTCGAAAAAAATACGGTATCTCCCACCTGAATATTTTCTTCTGGAGAGAAGGTAAAGCAGGCAACTACATCGGCAGGATCTTCATCATTACAACTGCTAAAAGCAAAAGCCAGTGCAGACACAAACAGTAACAGGTTAATTTTGTTTTTCATTTTTATTTTGAATTATAATTTGAAAATTGATTATTGTAATTTATATGTCAAACTTATTCTGTAATTGATTCCGGGCATGGCATAGCCCCAACTCGACTGGTAATCCGTGTTTAATATATTATTTACCATTCCGAGTATCCGAATCCGGTTTTTATTATTTATTTTAAAACGATAGCTTACCGAGGTATTGAGTAAGAAAAATGCATCAAGGATATTTTTTACTTCCTCGTCGGTATATTGTTTATCGGTATAGCTGCCATCAATCGTAAATTCAAACTTGTCAACCGTTGCCGAAGTAAAGAAATTGCCGGCATGTACAGGTACATATTCCAACTGACGGCTCAGGGCATTTGTTTCGTTCAGCGATTCTTTTCGTTGTGCTGATGTATAGGTATAATTCAGCCCCGAGCTGATTCTTCTTCCAAACAACAAATAACTCCAGTCGGTCATAAACTCCACCCCTTTGCTCTCAACACTTTGTACATTTTCGGCATACCAAAACGAACCTCCGTTTTTCCAGAGAATCCAGTCGTCGATATTCATGTAAAAAGCATTTACTTTAACATTCCCCGAATTTGTGCCATTGCAATAACTCCATTTTGTACCCAGCTCGTAGTTCATTCCTTTTTCCGGATTCAAATCAGGATTTCCTCCCGGCACCCAAAAACGATCGTTAAAAGTGGGCACCCGGTAGCTTCTCGAAACATTACCGGTAAAATTTAGTACGAAACTTTCTTTGGAGAGTGACAAAAAATCGAGACCCAGCGATGGTGTAAAGGGCACATTAAAATCGGTAACAAAGCCCTGACGCAAATTCACTGTTGCTGTTAGTTTATTAAACAAACGATGATAATAGGAAGCATAAAAATCTACGCGGTCTTCATGTTCGAGCGATGCCGAATAGGCATATACTGTTGGATTAATCCGGGTAGCTTTTACCCCAGCTTTGTAGCTTGCATTTGCCATAAAAGCGTGTTCAATAAAAGCTTCTCCAATAAATCGCTGAGTGGAGATAGTATCATTTGTATTTCCATTTGATACCGCATTGTCAAACACATAACCTCCATTTATTTCATATTTAAATGGTTTTTTACGGTTTTTGTATCCTGCCCAAATGCGGATATGATCGTCGTTATAATCTTCGCGAAAATCGGGATTACCCAGATTCGTCCCCATATTTTGCTGCACCAAATGCCAGTTCTTTTCCAACCAAACATTAAAGATAAAAAACTCATCTTCAGCGAACTTATAATTGATCTCCTGCAACAGTCCCATGTTTTCAATGTTGGCGTTGTGTTGCGTATCTTCAATCTCATAAATATCGTTTTCAAAATCGCGATAATTGGGATTCATAAATTTAAAGTCGTTGGTTTTGGCATAATAATAAGCGCGTGTAACACTTTCAAATTTACCATTACCCAAAAACAGCTTTGTTCCGTACAACTGCTCTTCAAACGAACCGTTGGCAAGTCGAACTTCGGCTTTAAAACCATCGGTCCAGTTGTTTTGCAGCCCCAAATGAATAGCTCCACCAATACTTCCTGAACCATTTACAGAACTGGCGCTTCCAAATTGTACACCAACATTATCGAACAAATAAACAGGCACATTACTTACATTCGAATGGCCAAGAGTCAGCGAGTTGATGTTTATACCACCAAAATTAAAACTTGTATGATCGGGCGCTGAACCACGAATTCGAATGGTTGCCAGTCCGCCAGCATTGGTTTTAAATGCGATCGGCAAAGTTCTGGAAAGCAACTGTTCAAGGTTACCGTCCTGTCCCAATACAAACTGACTGGATTGAATTTTTTCGATTTTAGCACCCGACTGGTACTTTTTTAATACCCCATAACTCACCACTTCTTCCACATGAACGGTATCGAGTATTGTAAACGGTTTCTGCGCCAATACGCACGAAACAAAGGCAACCATTAAAAAACCTATAACTACAAACCTCCTCATCACAACATTATTAAGGAGCTTTGGATAATCGGTGAAAAATATGAATTATATTTCTCAAGCTTTTTATCCCGAAGCTTAATTATTAAATACGAATTTGTGGCAGGTCTTCTGGCTTGTTCCGTTTGTTGATGCCTTCCCATTCAGAAACGATCTAAACAGTGGCTTTTGTAGTTCAACAAAACAATCCGCCAATTGGCAGATGGAACTTACAGCTGCGGGTACAGCTCCGGTTTTGCACCGGATTCCCATTTTAATCCCATTCATGAAAAATGAATGTTAGAACCAAAATTCAGGGGCAAATATAAATACAATTTTTAACAACCTCCTTCTATTTCCAATCGATGTTTAAAAAAACAATCCAACACTGAAAAACTGTCTTTGCTAAAAAGTCTTCATCCCTCTTTAAATCTGTGTTTTAAGAAGGAATAAGCTTAAACTTTAATCTTAAGTGAATTTGAAGGACATGCAATTGAGCATGTGAAAAAGAATGAAACTATGTGAAAAAATGAAAAATTACTGACGTTTTGTATGATAGTTGTTTTATAAGTTGAAACGTATAAAACAATCAATATGAATACCACAAAGAGAAACAAAAAAAGAGGGGCTAAAAAAATTAAGGCCAATATTTTACAAACAAATTTAATGAGACGATTTATTCAGGAATTGGAGCGCGAAGAACCGCTTGACTTACAAAATCTACATACAATTTTGGCTTTTGACCCCATTCCTGCACGCTAATTTGAATTGTTTAAAATGAAACTATTTCAACCGGAAACGGCTTCAATTCATTTAGAATACTGTATTTGCCCGTATCTTGTTTTCAACCGGCTGAATAAAAAATTTTACAGAATAAATAAATTCAGCAATAAAAATTTGAATAAGGTGTAAATGAAGTTGGTAACAGGCAGCTAATAAATTACATTTGCGTTTACTAATTATTTAAAGAAAACAAGAATGAAACCCACATTATTAATACTGGCTGCCGGAATGGGAAGTCGTTTTGGAGGACTAAAGCAGGTTGAACCGGTTGGGCCAAATGGCGAAGCAATTATCGATTATACCATATATGATGCAATGCGTGCCGGATTTGGAAAAGTTGTGTTTATTATTCGCGAAAGTTTTGCAGATGCGTTTAAAGAAAAATTTGAAACAAAACTAGCCGGTAAAATTGACGTAGAATATGTTTTTCAGGAATTGGATAAACTACCCGAAGGATTTACATTGCCCGAAGGACGGGAAAAACCCTGGGGAACGGCACATGCGATTCTTGTAGCCAAAGATGCAATTAAAGAACCCTTTTGCGCCTTAAATGCTGATGATTTTTACGGGCAGAATGCATATCAGGTGCTGGCTCAATTCCTGACCACATCAAAAAACGATTCTGAATTTTCGATGGTAGGGTATCAGCTTAAAAATACTTTGTCTGATTTTGGTTCTGTTTCGCGTGGCATCTGCGATGTGGATACCAAGCAAAACCTGGTAAAAATTGTAGAGACCACAAAAATTTTTAAAGACGGCGATGCTGCAATCTCTGTCGAAGACGATGGAAGTAAAACACCAATGACCGGCAACGAAAGTGCTTCGATGAATATGTGGGGATTTAAACCATCGATTTTCACCACCCTCGAAAATAAATTTATCGACTTCTTGAAAACGGAAATCAACAAGCCAAAATCGGAAATGTATATTCCTTCGGTGGTGTTCGAAATGATAGAAGAACAAAAAGCTACCGTGAAAGTGCTGGAAGCAAACTCGCCATGGTTTGGTGTTACTTACAAAGAGGACAAACCAATTGTGGTTGCAAAAATTAAAGAGTTAATTGACCAAGGAATATATCCCGAAAATCTTTGGGGATGAAAACCGGATTCTGAAACCGTAATTTGATAAAAACAACTTACGGTTTCAAATAACTAATTTTAAAACTAAACCAATATGAAAACCGACCTTATAAAAATTGCCCTCCAATTCCAGCTTGATGGAACTATTGATGAAGTTAAACCTTTGGGCGAAGGTTTTATTAACGATACTTTTATTATCAAAACAAAAGGCGATTCGCCTTCCTATATTCTTCAGCGGAAAAACAAAAACATCTTCTCTCCTATTCCGGCGATGATGGACAATATTGAAAAAGTTTGTCAACACATTAAAAACAAGGTAAAACAAAACGGTGGCGATCCTTTGCGCGAGGCGATGACAATTATTCCGGCTGTTGACAGTAAATTATACTGGCTAGATGAAGAGGAAGAATACTGGGCAGTGTGTTTATTTATTGAAGATACGATTGCGTACGAAGCTGCAAAAACTCCGGATTTGGCCTTTGCCGGCGGAAAAGGGATTGGAAAATTCCAGTCGCTTGTGTCCGATTTAAAAGAACCGCTGGTAAATATTTTACCCGGCTTTCACGATATTCGTTACCGCATTAAACAATGGGACGAAATATTGGCTAAAGATCCGCTTGGAAGAAAAGCGATGGTAAGTGACGAAATTGCGTGGATAGAAAACAGAAAAGAGGACATGTTGAATTTCTGGAAATTGGTTGAAAACGGAACAATTCCAACCCGGATTAGCCACAACGATACTAAAATTAACAATATTCTTTTTGATAAAAAGGGAGATGTACTTTGTGTTATCGATTTGGATACTGTGCTAAGCAGTACCGTTTTAAACGATTTTGGTGATGCCATGCGCACTTACACAAATACGGGAGCTGAAGATGAAGTTGATTTAAGTAAAGTTTCGATGGACCTTGAAATTTTCAGGGCATTTACAAAAGGCTACCTCGAGGAAACGGCCTGGTTTTTAACACCAAAAGAGTTTGAATACCTGGCATTTTCGGCAAAATACATTACTTACGAGCAGGTGCTTCGTTTCCTTATGGATTACATTGATGGTGATAACTATTACAAAACCAAATCGAAGGAACACAACCTTGTTCGAACACGGGCTCAGTATAAATTATTACAGAGTATGGAAGAGCAGTTTGAAGAAATGAATAAAATTGTAAATGCATTTGCAACACTATAAAGAAAAAGCCATCGATAAAAATCGATGGCTTTTTCCTGTTTTCGACACAACTAAATATTTCGATTTCATAACTCTCATTCCGTCTGTTAGTTAAGTGTTTTTCGAGGCGATTTTTGGGTGACTCAGGAGCTGTTTTTATACCTTTATGGCATGTTTGTCCGGAAAAAGCCAAATAAAAGTGGTGTTATCAGCGTGCAGGTTATTGCCAAAATAAATGGGAAACCAAAGTTGATAAAAACAATAGGTAGTTCCCGTGATGAAAAGACCATTAAAGAATTAACAGAAAAAGGCCATCATTACATTGCAACTTTTAGCGGTCAAACTGCACTTGATTTTTCTGATGAAACAAATTTGATTCAATCTGTTTTTCAGCAAATCGATTCACACACTGAAGTTGGCACAGAACTGCTATTGGGTAAGATTTTCGATGATATTGGCTTTAATGTTATTGACGACCAGATTTTCAGGCAGCTTGTCCTTTCGCGTTTAACCTACCCGGTAAGCAAGCTTAAAACAAGCGATTATCTTGAAAAATACCATGACCTCGAATATCCGGTGCAACAAATCTACCGTTACATGGACAAACTGCATTCCACCCAAAAGGAACTTGTGCAGCAGATTAGTTATGAGCATACAAAACATGTACTGGGAGGGCAGGTAACCATCGTATTTTATGATGTAACTACTTTATATTTTGAAATAGACCATGAAGATACTCTCAGAAAAACAGGTTTTTCCAAAGAGGGCAAACACCAGAACCCGCAAATCGTATTGGGGCTTTTAGTGAGCCGCAACGGCTATCCGCTTGCCTATGACATTTTTGAGGGGAACAAATTTGAAGGACACACCATGCTACCTGTGCTGGACGCATTCAAAGAAAAATACAGGTTGGACCAACTGGTTATCATTGCCGATTCTGGCCTTCTGTCCAATGCCAATATTGAAGAATTACAGGAAAAAGGTTATGAATTTATCCTTGGTGCCCGAATCAAAAATGAAAAGAAGCAAATCCAGGAACAGATACTGGCTTTAAGTTTGAAAAATGGGGAAAGCGCGGTTATCGAAAAAGATGGGTTAAAACTAATTGTAACTTATTCTGACAGCAGGGCTAAGAAAGACAGCCAAAACCGGGAAAAGGGACTCCAAAAGTTAGAAAAGCGGATAAAGACAGGAAAGCTGACCAAGTCAAGTATCAACAACCGTGGATATAACAAATACCTCAAAATGGATGGTGAGATAAATATTGAAATCGACTATACAAAATATAATGCCGATGCAGCCTGGGATGGTTTAAAAGGGTACATTTCAAATGCCTTTCTGGGAAAAGATGAAATAATTGAAAACTATGGACATTTGTGGCAAATCGAAAAAGCTTTCCGCATATCAAAAACTGATTTAAAAATCAGGCCAATTTACCACCGGGCACAACGAAGGATTGAAGCACACATTTGTATCTCGTTTGTAGCCTATAAAATCTACAAAGAATTGGAAAGGCAATTGAAAAGTCTGAACTCAAAATTAAGCCCCGAAAAAGCCATCGAAATTGCCAAAACAATTTATCAGATAAAAGCAACTGTAAAAGGCAAATCTGTGGCTCAAATTTTACTGATTAACGATCAACAGAAGAAATTAGCACAGCTTTTCAATTTTGGGTGACCCAGTGTCGAAAACAGGTGAAATTTTCAGGGCATTTACAAAAGGCTACCTCGAGGAAACGGCCTGGTTTTTAACACCAAAAGAGTTTGAATACCTGGCATTTTCGGCAAAATACATTACTTACGAGCAGGTGCTTCGTTTCCTTATGGATTACATTGATGGTGATAACTATTACAAAACCAAATCGAAGGAACACAACCTTGTTCGAACACGGGCTCAGTATAAATTATTACAGAGTATGGAAGAGCAGTTTGAAGAAATGAATAAAATTGTAAATGCATTTGCAACACTATAAAGAAAAAGCCATCGATAAAAATCGATGGCTTTTTCTTTTCATTATCTTAAAGATGAATGGTTTTTGCCTTCACCTCTTGTTCCATAAACAATGCTGCTTTGCTTTCAAACGTTTCAGCCGATTCGGTAGTCTGAAATTCCAAAGTTCCCGATTTTGACAAACGGGCTTCCATTTCCGGATGTCTTTGTAAATAGTCCACCAGTTTTTCGGCTACAATGTGCCCTTGTTTTAAAATCTCAATTTCTTTGGGAACGTACTTCTCAATCACTTTTGCGAGTAAGGGATAATGTGTACAACCAAGAATCAAGGTGTCAATGTTTTTATCGCTGGCCAAAATATTCTGAATATTTTTACGTACAAAGTAATCGGCACCTTCCGAATCGATTTCATTGTTTTCAACCAAAGGAACCCACATCGGGCAAGCTTCCTGTACGGTTGATTTTACGTGACCACCCGACCACTTTTCCAATTCAATGGGATACGAACCGGAGACAACTGTACCAACTGTCCCCAACACGCCCACATGGCCATTTTTTGTAATTTCAGCTACTTTCTCAACACTCGGTCGTATAACACCCAAAACACGGTTTTCGGGAGCCAAATGAGGCAAATCGAGCATTTGAATGTTCCGAAGCGCTTTTGCCGATGCAGTGTTACAGGCAATAATTACCAGCGGGCAACCTTGTTCAAACAAATACTTCACCGCCTGAAGTGTGTACTGATACACCACATCAAACGAACGGGTTCCGTATGGTGTTCGCGCATTGTCGCCAAGATACAGGAAATCGTTGTCCGGCAATTCTCTTATCAGCTCTTTTAATACGGTAAGTCCGCCATAACCCGAATCAAAGACTCCAATTGGGGCAATTTTCATACACTATTATTTAGCGCTGCAAAGCAGTCTCGTAAGCCTTGTCGTAAAATTTCCCCAGGTTCGACCAGTCGAAATGCAACGAAGATTCTTCGCATTTGTAACGTAAGGAAATTCTGTCGCGACGTGTCTTTTTCACAAAATCAAACAGAATATTTGCCAATTCTTCGGCTGCCCGGTTAAAGTTACCGTCCGTACGATCGATAATGTACATTCCGCGTGCTTCATGATCGGGAATATTATTTACCACATAATCGCCAAAACCTGCCAAATTACTTGTTACCGACGGTAAACCACTGGCCAAACATTCAAGCGGAGTATACCCCCAGGGTTCATACATACTTGGGAAAATTCCCAGGTGACATCCCCTTACAAACTGTGTATAATCCATTTTAAACAGTGGATTTGTTGTAGAAATAAAATCGGGATGATATACAATTTTTACCCTGTCGTGTCGGTTGTTAACCAAATTCGACGAACGTAAGAAATTCAGAATTTCATCTTTGGCATCGTCAACCAAAGTATGGGTAACAATTTTAGGTAATTTTTTAGTTTTCCAGCTTTGTACATTCCTGCGTAATTTTAAGCGTAGGTAATCATCTACCATTCCTCTCAAATCTGGAAATTCGTAAGTTCCAACTTCAGATGTAATTTCGGTATAAAGTCGTTTTCCAACCTGCTCTTTTATTTCTTCAACAACACGGTGCACATCTTCTATCTGTGCTTTGGCTTCAAGCACTTCCGGATTAAAGGAATAAAACGGGCGTTTTGTAATAAAGAAAGAAACCACGGTCATATCAGATCCGGCCTGTTGCATTTTCCAGTTTAAGCGAGCCAACGCCTCCAAGGTAAGGTCGTAACCTTTGTTTTGGTACTCGTAACGGCCCGAAGTAAAAAAGTACAGTGTTTTATCTAAATCAAAGGGATAACTCTGAAAAAAGTGTCCCATTACAAATTCATGTATTTTATCTTTAACCTGCACATGCTGGTTCTGAATTTGGTGTAAAGCCTCAAAACGTTCTATATTCAGTCCGTTTGGCAGCAACATATCAGGTGTTCTTCCTAAAAGATAGGTACATTCCTGAGCAGTAACTTCACTTACCGTAGTAAAAACATGTGCTCCGTGTGCTGATGCCCGCTCAATTTCGGCAATAGGCCTTACATTAAATTTGTTTGCTTCTTCTTCCCAATTGTAAAATGGCAAATGCTGATAAAACTCTGTATCGTTCATTGCCAGATAACGCCCCAACAAAGTAGCATGAGTTGTAAAAACAGTTTTAATATTAAGGTTAGATTTTCTTATTCCCGGAATTGGTATTCCTGCCATCCATTCGTGAAAATGTGCAATAATTTTATTATCACAGAAATCGCCGGCACACAAAAAGTGAAAAAATTCTTTCACCTGGAATCCAAATGCTGCAACTTTATCCAACAAAGCATCTCCGTCAGGTATTGAAATATGGTAATCCTGAAATAACTGGTATTTTATTTCTCCCATTTTGTCGTACACCGAATAGGGATTAAACAAAATTACATTCGGACGTCCTGATACAATCCACTGGCCGTAATGTACGTCAAATCCCCTGGCTTGCATTTCCAGAACCGCTTTCCCAATTGGAGTTGAATAATCGGTTGCAGGATCGAAATGTGCTGCAGCCTGCTCTTCAAAATAAGGACCGATTAAAAAATAATCATCTTTTCCCCATTTTTCAATTACCGACGGAACCTTTGATCGAATAACCGTATAAATTCCACCCACCTGATTACACACCTCCCACGCTATTTCAAATAACTTTGGTTTCTTAACTACTTCGCTCTCTGCCGTTTTTGTATTTTTTATTGCGGTCCCCATAAGTTTGATTTTATAGAATATTTTTTTTGAGATAAAAATATTGTGAATTATGCCACTAAATATAGGTTTTATAGCTTACGATTACAATATGTTTTAAAATAAAAAAGCCATTCCCGATTAAACGAAAATGGCTTTTTTACTATAATTTATAATTTTTACTGAATACCAAGTTTAGCCTTAACTAAAGGAAGTACATCAACACTTTGGTTCGATTTATAAAGAATAGTTCTGTTTCCAACACCCGCGTCGAATACATAAATTAAACCTTGTTCTTTGGCAACATCAGCAATTGCTGATTCAGCTTTATCGAATACAGGTTGTAAAAGTTCGGCTTGTTTTTGTTGAATTTGCTGAGAAGCTGTTTGCTGATAGTTTTGAATACGTTGTTGTATATCTTGAATTTCAGCCACTTTAGCATTCTTTTTTATTTCAGATGCTGCTGTTCCTAATGCTTCGAACTCGGCCAATTTAGCTTGATAGTCTTTTTGCATTTCACCTAAAATTTCTTCCAATTCACCTTGAAATGTATTAAATTCTGTTTCAGCTGTAGCACGTTCCGGCATTACCTGAACAAGAGCTTGCAAATCAATATGTCCGAATTTTAGTGTTTGTGCGTTGGTAGCAGCAATGGTAGTTACTGTGAACACAAGCACAGCCATCAATTTCATTAAATTTCTCATAATCAATGTGGTCTTTAATTTTTGCATGCAAATATAATATATAATACCAATTATAAAATAAAATAAGTACCGTTTTAATCGCTTACTCTTCTATTTTTTAAAAGGCCTTTGCACACCATTTTATCACTTTTGTTTTATTTATTTAGTTGCTTAATATGAACTATTTATAACCTAATTTTTGCAGCACCTGATCGCTAAGATCGTATCTTGGATTTGTAAAAAATAAGGTTGTGCCCCCTGCTTTGTCAAAAATCACAGCATAACTTCCGTCGGTGGCTATTTCCTGAACAGCATTAAAAATATCATCCTGAATTGGTTTTACCAGTCCCTGGCGTTTTTTGTACAAATCGCCACTTGGTCCAAAATATTTTCTTTGCAGTTGTTTGTAGTCTTTTTCTTTGGTGATAATTACATCCTCACGTTTGCGTTTCATGTCTTCAGAAAGCAGTACACTTTCGGCCTGAAAATCCTGATACATTTGTTCCACCTCTGCGTGCATCGATTCCAGTTCTTTTTGGTATTGCGACGACAACTGGTCTAATTGTTCCTGGGCTGCAGTAAAAGCCGGAATGTTTTCCATAATATATTCAGAGTCGATAAATGCATATTTCTGTGCATTTGAAACAACAACAAGTGAAAAAACTACTGCAACGGTTAAAATTATTTTCTTCATGGCAAATTCTTTTTTAAGTTAAACTGGTTTTTGTCTATCATATTTTATGCCAAAACTATTTTTCTAAAATTGCTGGCCAATTACAAAGTGGAACTGGCTTCCGGCAGCATCAGCTACACCGGGCACTTCATCAAATCCATATCCCCAGTCGATTCCCATTAAACCAAACATTGGTAAGAAGATTCGAACTCCAACTCCGGCAGAGCGGTGCAGGTTAAAAGGAATGTAATTTTGGAAACTCATACCTGCGTTACCGGCTTCAAGAAATGCAAGTGCATAAATAGTAGCACTTGGTTTTAATGTAATTGGGAAACGCAATTCGGTGGTAAATTTCGAATACATATTCGATCCGTTGTTCGGACTAAGTGCATAATCTTTGTAACCACGTAATGCAACATAATCGGTACCGTAAATATTATATCCCGACATACCCGAACCTCCAACGATAAAACCTTCGAATGGCGACATTCTTCCACTGTCGTAATATCCTAAGAAACCAAGTTCGAAAGCAGTCTTGAGCACCAAAGTGTGTTCGCTGTTTGGATTTGTAAGTGGAGTATACAACTGGCCTTTAAATAACCATTTGTGGTATTCAATCCATTTGTATTTTTCGCTGTTTGGCATGTTCGGATCAGAGTAATCTTTATTGTTAAACCACGAATAAGGTGGTGTTAATTTTAAAGCCAGCGAAAGATTCGATCCTCTTCTTGAATACAAAGGATTATCAACTGAGCTACGTCCAAATACAGTTTTAAAACTAAAGTTATCAAAGGTTCCGTTTACTTGTCCGTTTTCATCAGCCAGGAAGTAGAAATAACTTCCCATATTTCTCAGGTTGTAATGTTCAAAAGACAATTCGTGGTAAACCGTGAAATAATCATCAGGCCACGATAAACGATATCCATATCCCAAAGCCAGTGCTGTTGTTTCCCAAATCTGGTCATCGGTTTCGTCATCATTTTCCGAATCGTAGTTGTACTGGTAGCTTGGATAACCATAACCACTGCCATAACCTCCATAACCATAAGATGATCCGTAACCGTATGGCGAGTAGCCATAGCTACTACCATAACCACCGTATCCACCGTAACCACCATAACCACCGTAACCACTTCCGTAACCCGACTGGTAATATTTATTGGCACTGTAGTTAATTCTGGAATGCGACAATGAAACAGAGAACGAATTAGGTTTTTTACCACCTAACCAGGGTTCAATAAACGATAAACTTACCGTACGGTAATATTTTCCACTGGTTTGATAGCGCAAACTAAGTGTTTGACCGTCTCCTGTTGGCAATGGCCTCCAGGCTTCTTTATTAAAAATGTTACGCACCGAAAAGTTGGCAAATTTTAAACCAACAGATCCCACAAACATTCCGGCACCCCAACCTCCCGAAAGTTCGATCTGGTCGTTTGCCTTTTCCTGCAGTTGATACTCAATATCCACAGTACCTTCTTCAGGGTGAGGTTGTACATCAGGATTAATCGCTTCGGGGTCGAAATGCCCCAATTGCGCCAATTCGCGGTACGAACGCATCAGCAAGGTTTTACTAAATAAATCTCCCGGATAGGTACGCAATTCGCGGCGGGCAACATGCTCATGCGTTTTGGTGTTACCCACAATTCGCACTTCATTAATAGTAGCCTGTTTTCCTTCGAAAATACGCATTTCGTAATCAATGGTGTCTTTATTGATATTTACTTCAACAGGATCGAGATTAAAAAACAGATATCCTTTGTCGAGGTACACATTGTTCATCCCTTCATCGTTATCAAACAATCGCTTATCCAGTATTTTCTGGTTGAAAACATCTCCTTTTTTAATACCTAAAATCTGTCCCAGGTAATCCGACGGATATACTGTATTTCCAACCCAACGAATATCACCAAAATAATACTTATTACCTTCTTCAACCTGAAGGTCGATATTTATGCGTGTTTTCTCCTTTTTCCCCAGTTTTACCTGATACAACGAATCGCTGGTTATTATTGCATCACGATATCCTTTTTCGTTGTATTTGTCAATCAAATTCCCTTTATCGTTTTTGTATTCTTCTTCCAAATATTTTTTGGTTTTGAAGAAGTTACGCAACGACTTTTCGTTGGTTTTTTTCATTGCGCGTTCAAGCGTAATATCCGGTATGGCTTCGTTTCCGTAAATCTCAATATTATTTACTTTAACTTTTTCTTTTTTATCGACATTAATATCCAGAATTACACTGTTGTTTTGTGTTGTATCGTCGCGCTGAACAATGGTAACTTCGGTATTTAAAAAGCCTTTACCGTGAAAAATATTCTTAATGGTGCGTTCGGCACTATTCACCTGATGGTCTGTAATTTGGCTCCCACGCAACAAAAGTACCTTTTCGGTAATATCATCTTTTTCTGATTTTGAAATCCCGTAAAAGTTTACATCAGCCAAACGTGGTCGTTCCTGTAAATATATTTCCAACCAAATTTCATCGTCAATTAACTTTGTAGCCGTTATTTTAACATCGGAAAAGAGCCCCTGCTGCCATAATTTTTTAATTGCAGTTGTAATTTCATCGCCCGGAACCATTATATCTTCACCAACAGTTAAGCCCGAAAGTTGGATTAAAACAGTTTTATCGAGGTAACGAATACCTGAAACCTGCACATCGGCAATGGTGTATTTTCGGGCACTTGAATAGTAAATTGAAAAGTTGGTACTATCAGCCTCTTCCTGCGCCATAAGTTGGGGCATCAACGTAATAAATAGCAATAAAAAGGCTATAATCGATTTCTGAATTCTGCTCATAAAATTAGCTCATTAACTGTTCACTTGTTTTTCCAAATCTTCTCTCTCTGTTCTGATAATCAAAAATTGCTTCAAAAAGGTCATCTTTTCTAAAATCGGGCCATAATTTATCAGTAAAATACAGCTCGGAATAGGCTATTTGCCATAGCAAAAAATTGCTTACCCTATACTCACCGCTAGTTCGTATTAGCAGCTCCGGATCGGGTATGTTGGTAGTTGACAAATAAGTTTTGAACAGTTTATCATTTATATTTTCTGGTAGTATTTTCTTCTCTATGGCATCATTCACCATGTGTTTAACAGCTTCAACAATTTCCCATTGCCCGCTGTAACTTAAGGCCAAAACAAGGTTTAATCCGGTGTTCTGGTTCAATTGTTCGATGCATCCGTTAAGTTTATCACTTACATTTACAGGCATTGCATCAACATTTCCAATAACACTTAAACGAACGTTGTTTTTCATTAACGATTCAGTTTCTGCCTCAATGGCATGAACCAACAAACTCATAAGTGCATCAACCTCTTCTTTTGGGCGATCCCAGTTTTCGGTTGAAAAAGCATACAAAGTAAGGTGTTTTACACCTATCTCGCCAGCACCTTCCACAACCGACCGAACAGATTCAACCCCATTTTCGTGACCTAAAACCCGGGCTTTGCCATGTTTGGCAGCCCAGCGGCCATTGCCATCCATAATTATGGCAATATGTTCTGGTATGTTGCTTTTATTTAGTTTTTTTCTGAACGATTCCATTACCAATTTTTACTGTCGTAGGCAGGACATGCTTTTTTGCCTATATAAATTTTATATGTGAGATGTACTCCCAAATAAGCTCCCCAATCGTTGTTGTGCCCTCCTTCGTTATATGTAATTAGTTCTTCCAAACCATTTACATGTGCAAGCGGGTCATCCAAGTCATCAAGCTTATCACTCATATATTTTCGCATCTGATACTCAATCCCAATTCCCAATCGATCGCCTAATGTATATTTTAGTCCAATCCCAAAAGGAAGAGTTGGCACGGCCACGGCTTCCTCTCTATTTGCCGAAATAGTTCCATCAGCTTCGTACAAACCCGGATAATCCGGATTGAATACTTCTATTTCTGTTGGCCGGTAATTGTACTTAAAATAAGCCATCCCTAAACCAATTGTCACATATGGGCTAAACTTCATTTTTTTCGATCCCAAAATATATCGCAAGTAATTGATCTCTGCCTGCAAGGATAAATCTGAAACATTCTTGTCAAATTTCCATTCTGAATTTTCAACCAATCCGTCGCCGGTAAAAGCTCCATTCAGAAACATTGCCCTTACTCCGATTCTGGCATTAATATTATACCTGAAATAGGCCCCATAATTTAAATTGAACGTTTTAAAAGGCTCGGCTCTATCCAAGTCGCCAAATACGGTTGAACTACCTCCCCAAATTCCAATGTCAGCTGTTTTTTGTGCATATCCTGAAACAGTAATCAAAACTGTAACAAACACCAATACTATTTTTTTCATCTTGGTATTCAAATTCGTTTATTTAACTTCGTTTCAGACATGTTATTTACATCATTTACATCAATTTTTTATATCGAGTAGTTAATCCTCATTTTCAAGTGGTTTTTATTTGTAAAATCAATTAAAAATTCACTCTGAGCAGGAACAACTCCCTCTTCTATAACCAACTGAATATCAATGAACTTAATCGCTTTAAAACGACATAACTTTTGCTTTCAAAAGCTACAAAAGTAATATAATTCTAAAAATAACATACCCGATTGTTACTATAAAACCCAAACAAAGATTAAAAATTGTTAAGTAGCCCAACGAAATTCAGTTCCTGCGGTCGATTCCCCACATTAATTTAGTTCGTAGGGTGTTGAAAAAGGGCTGATCCGGGAGCTGCAAAGTCTTTAATTTAAAACCAGCTTTTTTAACGGTAAGCAGGGTTGAAAATTCAACGGCAACCGAGCGCGAATCAATTGAAGTGAGGTAATTTGTTCCACGCCCTTCAACTTTTAGTTTTATAACGCAGTTGTCGGGCACAACAATTGGCCTGATGGTGAGGTTGTGCGGAGCAAGCGGTGTGATTACAAAATTCTCGGAATTTGGAGTTAAAATAGGACCTCCCACACTTAATGAATAGGCTGTTGATCCGGTTGGTGTAGCAATAATTAACCCATCGGCCCAGTAGTTGTTCAAAAATTCGCCATTTATGTACGCAGTTACATTAATCATCGATGAGTTATCCGTTTTTAAAACAGTCATTTCATTCAATGCGAAATTAAAATCAATGTTTTCCTGATCGGAAAACTCCACTTCGAGCATCGACCGTTCAACTACTTTGTACTCATTTCTGAAAATATTATCCAGCGCATCGTGTACCTGGTTCTCCGAAATATCGGCCAAAAAACCAAGCCGGCCTCCATTTACACCGATCACCGGAATCGAAAAGTTTCGAATGGTTAATACCGACTGTAAAAAGGTACCATCTCCACCAACACTAAAAATAAAGTCGTTGTTGTTATCAAAGTCGGAATACGAATGAAAAAAGGAAGTATAATATGTGGAAGTTTTTAAATCCTCTATTAAATGTGTATAGAAGGGTTTGTAAAGCTGTACTTCTATTTTATTCTTTTTTAAAAACTGAAAAAATTCCTGTAATACAGGAACAAATTCATCAGATACCAGGGTACCAAAAACTGCAACCTTCATTAATTTGCTTTTAAATATTCATGAATTTCATAAACTGATCGTAACGATCCTGGTATAAATCGGTGAGCATCGACCGGTCCTGATACACTGCCTTTACATTGTAATCGTAACGCATTAATGCCTGCACCACTCCCGATAGCTCTTCCTTATCTAATTTAATTATTACATCCATATTATTTGTACCTGGCTTGCGATCAATAAAGAAACTCAAAATTTTAACGTCGTTACTTTCAATTATCTGGCTGATTTGCGAGATGGAATAATCATTTACATTCATTTCCAACACCATTACACCGCCCATTTCCTGCAAGGAAAACAAGTTGGCAAAACGCCTTGCCAAATCATAAAGAGTTATTGCGCCCAGATAATAATGATCGTCGTCAAGCACCGGAAGAACACTTATTTTAAGTTTGTACATAACAATGGCCAACTCGAATATGTGCTGATCTTTGTGTGCATGCGTAGTGTTCAGTTTATCCAGTTCGTTTGAAATGGGCTCTTCCACCAGATTTAAATCGTAAATTAATTTATCAGAAACCAGTCCCAAATATTTTAGGTCGTCAACCACCGGAATGTGCGACACTCTGTACACATCCATGTAACTTAACGCCTTTTTCCCTGGTTCCGAACTTTTAACCGAGGTAATTACATCTGATATTAATCTTTCTGCCAGCAAAACTTTTTGTTTATGATTAATGTTTCAGTCTGAAAATTGTAACTTGCGTCTCTAAATTTTACAAGTATGACCAGACTAAGTGTAAATATAAACAAAATAGCAACACTGCGAAACTCACGCGGTGGTAAAATGCCCAGCGTTAAAGACGCTGCAATAAATTGCCAACTTTTTGGAGCACAGGGAATTACAATACATCCGCGCCCCGACGAAAGACATATTACAAGAAAAGATGTTTACGAGCTCAAACCTCTCATCACTACCGAGTTCAACATTGAAGGATATCCAAACGAAGATTTTTTGAGAATGGTAATTGAAGTGCAGGCCGACCAGGTAACACTAGTACCCGACTCGAATGACCAACTTACCAGCGATCATGGCTGGGATACCTGGAAACATCTTGGTTTTTTAAAAGAGGTAATTGCACGCTTACAGGATCATGGAATCAGAACTTCAATTTTTGTTGATCCCGATGAAAGAATGGTGGAAGGAGCAGCTGAGATTAAAACAAATCGTATCGAATTATACACCGAACCCTACGCAACACTTTATCCGATTGACCGGAACAAAGCCATCGAACCATTTGTGAAGGCAGCTAAACTGGCCGAGAATCTGGGGATCGATGTGAACGCAGGCCACGATTTGAGTCTCGAAAACCTCAACTTTATGTACCATAAAATTTCAAACTTGAAAGAAGTTTCAATTGGTCATGCCTTAATTGCCGACGCCTTATACTTAGGGCTTGAAACAACCATTCATAAATATCTGGACTGTTTGAAGTAGAAGAAAGTTGGAAGACAGAAGCACGAAGTTGGAAGTTGGGAAAAAGTATCCAGTCGCGGTCGCAGTTTGCTGCAAAAAGACCGTACAGATGACAACTCTGAACTCTGAACTCTGAACTCTAGACACGGAACAAATTTTATGGAATTATTTTACAGAAAAGATGGAAGCGGAACTCCAATTGTTGTTGTTCATGGTTTATACGGATCGTCGGATAATTGGATAAACATTGGAAAACTTTTGGCTGAAAAGCACACCGTTTACATGCTCGACCAGCGCAACCATGGCAGATCGCCATTTGCCAATTCGCATACTTACGATGATTTAAGAAATGATTTGTCCGATTTTTTTGAGCAGCACAACATAGAAAAAGCAATTTTGCTCGGACACAGTATGGGCGGAAAAGTTGCCATGTGGTTTGCTGCCGATTTTCCTGAAAAAATAGAAAAGCTTGTAATTGCCGACATTGCTCCAAAAGACTATTTATTGCTAAAAGAAGACAGCCAGTTTTATTTGCATCAAAATATTTTACTTGCCATGCAGGAAATAGATTTCACTCAAGTAAAATCAAGAAAAGATGTGGATGATTTTATGGCCGAAAAAATTGACGATGCCCGAATTCGCCAGTTTCTTTTAAAAAATGTGGAGAAAGACAAAAGCACTAAAAGATACAAATGGAGAGTAAATGCTGAAGTTTTGTACGATCATTTAGACGAAATTGTGAGTGGTGTAAATCAGAACTGGCTCGACGACCGAACACCAATTACCTCCTATCCTATAATTTTTATACGCGGTTTACTTTCGAAATACATTTTAGATTCGGATAAAGAATTAATTAAGGAGATTTATCCGGATGCCAAAATTGTCGACATTCCAAAGGCAGGACACTGGCTGCATGCCGAACAACCACAGAAATTTATGGAAGCAGTTATGTTGTGTTGTTAAGAAGTTGGAATTACAAAATAATAAAGGATGCCATCTGTATTTATTAAAATCATACAGATGGCATCCTTACTTTTACTCACTTAAATTATCGATTATACTTCTCGGTTAAATTCGCTAGAAACCTTTTTTGTCCCACTTTTAGTTGACTCCACTCAAAGCGCCATCCCCAGTTTCCATTTGCTGTTCCCGGAGTGTTCATTCTCGATTTTGTATCCAATCCAATAATATCCTGCATGGGAAGAATAGCGGTATTTGCAACAGATGCAACAGCCATTTCAAGCACTTTCCCCAATGCCGTTTTGTCGTTCAAAGAAACATACTTTTCTAAAAATTCTTTTTCCTCACCTTCAGCTGCAGTCAGCCAGCCCAGTGTTGTATCATTGTCGTGCGTGCCGGTGTAAACCACAAAGTTTCTTTCGTAGTTATGCGGCAAATCTTTATTGGCGGCATCGGTTGTAAAGGCAAACTGCAGTACTTTCATTCCCGGCAAACTAAAAAATTCGCGCAAACGATCTACTTCCGGAGTTATAATTCCCAAATCCTCAGCAATAAAAGGCAGGTAGCCAAGTTGGCTTTTGATCAGGCTTAACATTTCGTGCCCGTAAGCCGGCACCCATCTTCCGTTTATGGCTGTATCTTCGTTGGCAGGAACCGACCAGAATGATTCCAAACCCCTAAAATGATCGATACGAATTACATCGAACATGTTTAAGTTAAAATGTAAACGGGCCATCCACCAATCGTAATTGCGCTCTTTTAACCGAGGCCAGTTGAAAACAGGATTTCCCCACAATTGCCCGGTTTCCGAAAAATAATCGGGCGGAACACCACCAACTTCGGTTGGTTTTAGCTCATCGTCGAGCAGGAAAATATCGGTATTGGTCCACACATCCGAACTATCGCCCGAAACGTAAAGTGGTACGTCTCCAATAATCTGAATGTTATTTTGATTGGCGTAGCTTTTTAAGTTATGCCACTGCGTAAAAAACAAAAACTGAACAAACTTTTGAAAATCAACAGCAGCAGCCAATTCTTCACCTGCTTTTCTCAAACCTGCTTCGTATCTGAACTTTAGTTCATCTTCCCAGTCGCTCCAAATTACATCGTCGCCCAACTTTTGTTTCGCCGACATAAACAGCGCATAATCATTCAGCCACCAGCCATGTTCATCTAAAAATAAGTAATAACTATTCCTGAAATTTTCAAAAACGTCGTCTTTAAAATTGCCAAAAGCTTTTTGTAAAACCGGGTATTTCCACTCCTCCACCTTATCAAAATCCACCTGTCTTTTTGTGAATTTTGGTAGTTCAGCCAAATCTTCTTCCTCAAGTAAATTCTGTTCCACCAGCAATTCCAGGTCAATTAACATCGGATTACCTGCAAATGCAGAATAACACTGATAAGGAGAACTTCCGAAACCAACCGGCCCAAGCGGCAAAATCTGCCAGAGTTTCTGACCTGTTTCCTTTAAAAAGTCAATAAATTGTTTTGCCTCTTTCCCCAAAGTCCCAATTCCTTCTTTACCCGGCAATGATGTTATATGAAGTAAAATTCCACTTTTTCTATTCTTCATTTTTAAAATTCTTTCTAAATGTGTTTAAATGATCCGCCGTTTCGCGCACAATGCGTTGAACAGCCAAACCATGGTTTAAATCGGCTACCGAAGAAGCTGCATCATCGCCGGTAAAAAACTGGTAATGGGCATGCACCATCGAGCGCAACCACCCCGGCGGAACATGTCCAGAAGGAAAACTTGTAACAGGGCTATAATTGCTTCCAACCATCTGTTTTATCCACTGATTGCTTCCCTCGATGTAATATTCAAAGAAATCCGGATTTTTTGAAGAATATCGGAAAGCACCGTTTTCGGCATAGATTTCCAAATGTACCAGATCGCCGGTACCCGAACTAATCCGGCTGGCAGATAGATTTCCTACAGCTCCGGTTTGCGGCTCGAGTAACGAGAGCGAACTAAACAAATCTGATCCGGACGGAACACCTTCGAAACTGCCAGCCTGTAAAGCACTGGTAATCTGTAAATCTTCTCCCATAAATGCCATTAGCAAGCTCACACCGTGCGATCCCAAATCAGCCATTGCACCGCCGTCGGGCGCGGGTGTTAAACGTGTAACACGTTTTTTGCGGTATTCTTCCTGCAAATAATCGCCGTGGTAATATTTTAAGTCGAAATGAACCGGCTTCCCCAACTTTCCGGATTTCCAGAATTTTAAACCTTCGCGTACCGATGAAGTTTGCAAATACTGAAATCCAACCTGAATTTTCACATCACTGCCAGCTTCATCCAGCAACAACTTCATTTTTCTTTCTTCATCCAACGACGAACAAACCGGTTTCTCGAGGTAAATGTATTTTACATTCGGCATTTTTAAAGCCAGTTCGAAATGCTCGAAATGAACTTTGTTTGGGCCCAAAATATAAACTGCTTCCACTTTTTCGTTTTGGCCAAATTCTTCGACCGACTGAGCACTTGAAAAACCATATTTTTCAGCAAATGCTTCTCTGCTTTCGGCACGTGCCGAAGCAACCGATTCTAAGATTATTTCAGGAACCTGTTTATAGTAAAATTTTAAAGCCTGAATAGCATAAACATGAGCTTGTGCAATTCCGCCTGCACCTAAAAATCCAACGTGTATCTTTTGCATGAAATTGTTTTTCGAAATATGTCCAAAAATAATAAAAAATGAATGTTAAAAACAGTTAAGGGCTCCACTCAAAGTGAAACCCTCAATTGCCATAATTTAAATGAGTAAGTCTTATTTCAAATATTTATCCAACCAGTTAAAGAAAACCCGCTGCCACAATATTCCATTCTGAGGTTGTAACACCCAATGATTTTCTTCGGGCAAGTACAACATTTGTGCAGGTACTCCGCGCAAAACAGCAGCATTAAATGCGGCCATCCCCTGCTCCGACGGAACGCGGTAATCCTTTTCCCCCTGAACGATTAAAATTGGGGTATCCCAGTTTTGTACGTATTTATGCGGAGAAAACGAGTACGAACGTTGTGCAGCAGCATTTGTTTTATCCCAGTAAGCACCACCGTAATCGAAATTTACAAACCACATTTCTTCGGTTGAAGTGTACATGTGTTCGAAGTTAAAAATACCATCGTGTGCAATAAATGCTTTAAAACGTTTTTCATGATTTCCGGCCAGGTACAACACCGAAAAACCTCCGTAACTTGCACCAACCGCACCCAGTTTTGTTTCATCCACAAAAGGTTCTTTGGCCATTTCATCAATGGAAGTCAACAAGTCCTGAATATTCTGTCCGCCATAATCTTTTGAAATCTGCTCGTTCCACTCTTGTCCGAATCCCGGCAATCCACGGCGGTTTGGAGCTACGATGATATAATCGTTGGCAGCCATCATCTGGAAATTCCAGCGGTACGACCAAAACTGACTTACCGTTCCCTGAGGCCCGCCCTGGTTGTAAAGTAAAGTGGGGTATTTTTTATTCGGATCGAAATGTGGCGGGTAAATTACCCAAACTGCCATATCTTTATTATCCCTGGTTTTCATCCAGCGTTTTTCTACTTTTCCCATTGTAAGCTGGTCGAGAATCCCTTTGTTTACCGAAGTTAATGCCTCATCTTTTCCGGTAATTGGATCAACCAAATACAATTCGGCAGGCTGCGACATCGATACTTTTTGAGCCAGTAATTTATCACCAGCCGGCGTTGCGCTCTGGTAGTTGTGCACGCCATCGGTTAACCTCACAATTGAATTGTCGGCCAAATCCAAACGGTAAATTTCGTCGGTTGCATGAATATCGCTGATAAAATAAATTGATTTACCATCGGCACTCCAGCTTATGCCGGCCACATTCTGATCGAACTTCTCGGTGTAATCTTTCTTTTCACCTGTTTCCAGATCGGCAACGAACAAACGGTTTTTATCGGCTTCGTAACCATCGCGTTCCATGCTTTCCCATGCCAGTAATTTTCCATCGGGCGAGAAAACCGGATTCTGATCGTATCCCATCATACCCGATGTAAAGTTGATGGTTTTACCGGTTTCAAGATTGTACAAATAAATTTCAGAATTGGTAGAAACAGCGTATTCTTTACCCACTTTCTTTTTGCAGGTATACGCCAGTGTTTTTCCATTCGGACTCCATACAATTTGCTCGGTACCACCAAACGGTTTCATCGGCGAATCAAAACGCTCCCCTTCCAGAATATCGGTACCTGCCGATACTTTTCCTTTTACATAATCAGTTACAAAAATATGGTTGTAGGTATAATCGTGCCAGGTATCCCAGTGGCGATACATGATGTCGTTTTCAATCCGCGCGTTTGCTTTTGGCAAATCAGGAAACAGATCATGAATATCATCATCAAGTTTTACAGCTTGCAAGTAGTAAATTTTCGATTGATCGGGAGAATAACTAAATCCTGAAAGCCCACCTTCAATCTCCGAAACTTGTTTGTCGGCACTTCCATCAGGATTCATTTCCCAAAGTTGAACACTGCCCGATTTGCCCGACAAATAACCGATTTTTTTACCATCGGGGCGCCAAAGTGCATTAAACTCGTTCGTCGCCGAATTGGTAATGTTAGTTGCTTCTCCTCCTGCACTCGGTATCGTATAAATATCGCGATACGATTTGTTCTCTTCAATGTTATAATAGCTTACCGTATACAAAACTGTATTTCCATCGGGCGAAACCTGCGCTCCGCCTAATCTTCCGAATGACCACAACACTTCAGGTGTCATAATGTCCGAATTTAACTGTGGTGTTTCAGGAACATAATTCGATGCAGTTTGTACACTTGTTTGTTTCTGAGTGCAGCTGGCTAAAAACAGAGCTGCAAGAAAAACCAATGCAATTTTTTTCATTCTTCAAGTATTGAATTATAATTTGTTTCAAAATAAACAAAAGGTAGCGAGCGAACAAATGATTTTTAACAACAAAAAAAGGTGCCCTTTAAGGGACACCTTTACATCAAAGTTTAACTCTTTTTTATGGCATTGGTAATTCCAAATCGCTGTAATTAAATACACCATCCTCTCCTGTTTTCGACACAACTAAATATTTCGATTTCATAACTCTCATTCCGTCTGTTAGTTAAGTGTTTTTCGAGGCGATTTTTGGGTGACCCAGGAGCTGTTTTTATACCTTTATGGCATGTTTGTCCGGAAAAAGCCAAATAAAAGTGGTGTTATCAGCGTGCAGGTTATTGCCAAAATAAATGGGAAACCAAAGTTGATAAAAACAATAGGTAGTTCCCGTGATGAAAAGACCATTAAAGAATTAACAGAAAAAGGCCATCATTACATTGCAACTTTTAGCGGTCAAACTGCACTTGATTTTTCTGATGAAACAAATTTGATTCAATCTGTTTTTCAGCAAATCGATTCACACACTGAAGTTGGCACAGAACTGCTATTGGGTAAGATTTTCGATGATATTGGCTTTAATGTTATTGACGACCAGATTTTCAGGCAGCTTGTCCTTTCGCGTTTAACCTACCCGGTAAGCAAGCTTAAAACAAGCGATTATCTTGAAAAATACCATGACCTCGAATATCCGGTGCAACAAATCTACCGTTACATGGACAAACTGCATTCCACCCAAAAGGAACTTGTGCAGCAGATTAGTTATGAGCATACAAAACATGTACTGGGAGGGCAGGTAACCATCGTATTTTATGATGTAACTACTTTATATTTTGAAATAGACCATGAAGATACTCTCAGAAAAACAGGTTTTTCCAAAGAGGGCAAACACCAGAACCCGCAAATCGTATTGGGGCTTTTAGTGAGCCGCAACGGCTATCCGCTTGCCTATGACATTTTTGAGGGGAACAAATTTGAAGGACACACCATGCTACCTGTGCTGGACGCATTCAAAGAAAAATACAGGTTGGACCAACTGGTTATCATTGCCGATTCTGGCCTTCTGTCCAATGCCAATATTGAAGAATTACAGGAAAAAGGTTATGAATTTATCCTTGGTGCCCGAATCAAAAATGAAAAGAAGCAAATCCAGGAACAGATACTGGCTTTAAGTTTGAAAAATGGGGAAAGCGCGGTTATCGAAAAAGATGGGTTAAAACTAATTGTAACTTATTCTGACAGCAGGGCTAAGAAAGACAGCCAAAACCGGGAAAAGGGACTCCAAAAGTTAGAAAAGCGGATAAAGACAGGAAAGCTGACCAAGTCAAGTATCAACAACCGTGGATATAACAAATACCTCAAAATGGATGGTGAGATAAATATTGAAATCGACTATACAAAATATAATGCCGATGCAGCCTGGGATGGTTTAAAAGGGTACATTTCAAATGCCTTTCTGGGAAAAGATGAAATAATTGAAAACTATGGACATTTGTGGCAAATCGAAAAAGCTTTCCGCATATCAAAAACTGATTTAAAAATCAGGCCAATTTACCACCGGGCACAACGAAGGATTGAAGCACACATTTGTATCTCGTTTGTAGCCTATAAAATCTACAAAGAATTGGAAAGGCAATTGAAAAGTCTGAACTCAAAATTAAGCCCCGAAAAAGCCATCGAAATTGCCAAAACAATTTATCAGATAAAAGCAACTGTAAAAGGCAAATCTGTGGCTCAAATTTTACTGATTAACGATCAACAGAAGAAATTAGCACAGCTTTTCAATTTTGGGTGACCCAGTGTCGAAAACAGGAAAAAGGTGCCCTTTAAGGACACCTTTACATCAAAGTTTAACTCTTTTTTATGGCATTGGTAATTCCAAATCGCTGTAATTAAATACACCATCCTCTGTGTACACTTCCCCATCGTAATCGGTTGATGTAATCTGGAAACTAACCGAATCCAGTCCTGCAATTCGCAAACTGTTTAAACTAAACGATACAAATGCGGTGTATGGAATCGATTGGCTGTCTTCGTTTGCATTGTGTCGCAACTCCAACTGAATAGGTTGGTCATCGGCAGTTAAATCGCCGGGATGTTTCACCAGGTTCAGGTAATGAATTTCGTTATATCCCCAATACTTTAGTTTTACATTTAATAAACTGTCACTCATCCAGTACTCACTTACAATTATCGGATCATTCCCAATGCTATCGGCATTCTCTTCGGTAATATCCATTATTCCTTTCATAAGAACATTGTCCACTTCGTTCACTTTTACATAGTAAGAATTCACACTACCATCCGTATTTAATACTTCGTCTAAAATGGTATAATTCACTAAAATCCGATCGCCGTTTTCAAAATCACTGGCCCAGCCCGGAAAGTTTGCTGCTACCGGCACCAAAATATCCTTGTTATCCAAAACAATTTGTTCCGTGCTTCCGTTTTCTCCCTGGTAAATTCCAAAACTTACCCAATATTTACCCAACGAATAACCGTCGTCGTCGTTGCATGAAGTAAATACAAACACCACCGCAATTGTCAATACAAATAAAATTTTCCTCATCACTGTTTAATTTTTAATAACACATCAGCAAGACATATTTTCTAAAAAAAAGGTTGCGTGGCCGTATATTTAAATGCCATAATTTCTGAAATTCTGCCAAAATTAATAGCTGAAAACTTGGCACAGCAATTGCTATACACTTATCTATATTTATAGATATGTTGTAATATGATAGAAATATTATCCTTAAAAGAGCTTCAAAACGAACTTCAAACAAATAAAAACATTTGGTTGTTGTTGTATAAAAAAGGATCGGAACAAAGCGAATGTGCATTTAGTAATTATGAAAAAATAAAATCCAATTTAGAAAACAGTGTTTTGTTTTTTTCGGATGTAACTAAAGTAAGAGACATACATACTAAATATGAAATTACCAGCGCACCGTCGTTGTTGCATTTTCAAAAGACAGAGCTAAAAAATATTGTTCGCGGATGTCATACAGTTGAACAGTTTAATGCTATTTTTGAAAAATCGATTGTTGAAGTAGCGGGTAAGGATAAGCAAAAACCACGAAAAAATGTGACAGTGTATACCACTCCTACATGCAGCTGGTGCACAGTAGTAAAAAGGCATTTGCAGGAAAATGGAATACAGTATCGCGAAGTGAATGTTGCTGCCGACCAAAAAGCGGCTGAGGCGATGGTGAAAAAAAGCGGGCAACAAGGTGTGCCACAAACCGAAATCAATGGTCAGGTTATAGTTGGTTTTGATAAAACAAGAATAAACAGTTTATTGGGAATTAATTAAAATTTAAATCATATGAAAAAGTCACTATTTATATTGGTTGTTGCTGCATCGATATTGCTGGGCTTCAATAACAGTCAGGCCGGCAACAATCCGGCAGAATCGGTTTCGCAAGCAGGTACCTCCACCGTTAAACTTACAAAAGCCATGTTTTTAGAAAAAGTGTGGGACTACGAAAGCTCACCAAAGGAATGGAAGTACAAAGGTGACAAACCGGCACTAATCGATTTTTACGCTGACTGGTGCGGCCCATGTCGTACAGCTGCTCCTATTTTAGAAGAAGTTGCCGAAGAGATGAAAGATCAGCTTACGATTTACAAAATAGATACGCAGGTAGAACGCGAATTGGCAGGAGTTTTTGGTGTATCGGGTATTCCGGCATTTCTCTACATTCCTATGGAAGGCAGACCCACAATGACTTCGGGAATTGCACGTACCAAAGAAGACACAAAAAAGATGTTTACAGAGAATATTAATAAATTGCTTTTGGCAAAAAAATAATTTTATAAATTTTAAAATTGAATGTAAAAATGAAAGAGTTACAGCCTATTAACCAAAACGTTTTGTTGGAGATTACCGAAGATAATGCTCCACAAACAACCGCTTCCGGAATTATTATTCCAGATTCTGCAATAGAAAAACAAGAAGTTGCAAAAGTAGTTGCAATTAGTACAATCGAAAATGCAGAAATAGCACCTGGTGATGTGGTTCTCTACAAAAAGTACGCTGGAACAGAAATAGACTTCGACGGTAAAAAATACCTGTTGTTGCCTTATACTGAGATCTTGTCGAAAGTTGTAGAAACCGAATCGATTTAAGCTGGATTCAGAATTTTACCATTCTGCCAAGACATTTATTTTTAATTGACACCAAAAAGGCTGGAAGATGTATTTCTTCCAGCCTTTTGCTTTCTATATTTTTTGCAGCTTATTTTCGTGCCAGCCGTTTTGTTTTTGTAGCATTTAAAAACTCGATTGTTTTATTTATCCCTTCGTACATTACCACATCCTGTTGTACAAATTTTACCTTTTTACGATAGTCTCTTAAAAAGTTTTCGATAAAAGGCGACGACTGAATGGGCCTGCGAAAATCCATAGCCTGTGCCGCATTATACAATTCAATGGCTAGAATTTTTTCGGTATTCAAAGCGACTTTTAAGGCTTTGGTCGCACCATTTCCACCCATACTAACATGGTCTTCCTGCTCGTTCGACGAAGGAATTGAATCAACCGATGAAGGAGTACAAAGTTGTTTGTTCTGACTTACAATGGAAGCAGCTGCATACTGCGGTATCATAAAACCTGAGTTTAATCCGGGATTGGCAACCAGAAATTCGGGCAGTCCCCGTTCTCCCGAAATCAAACGATACGTTCTACGCTCCGAAATACTCCCCAACTCGCTTAAAGCCATGGCTAAAAAATCGAGTGCCAGAGCCAGTGGTTCACCATGAAAATTACCACCCGAAATGATCAGGTCTTCATCGGGGAAAACGGTAGGATTGTCGGTTACCGAATTAATTTCAGTCTCCATAACTCCGGCCACATAATTTACCGCGTCTTTTACTGCTCCGTGAACCTGCGGAATACAACGAAACGAATAAGGATCCTGAATGTGTTCTTTCGATTTTGCCTGCATTTCGCTGCCGGCAAGTACATTTCTAAAATTCCGCGCTGTATCGGCTTGTCCTTTATGTGGCCTTATGCGTTGTATGTTCTCAGAGAACGGCTCAAGCAAACCATCAAAAGCATCCAGCGAAAGTGCACCAATAATGTCTCCCTGATCGATTATCCGGAAGGTTTTTAGCAAGGTATAAACTCCATGAGCACTCATAAACTGTGTTCCGTTTAAAAGCGCCAGTCCTTCTTTGGCTTCCAGTTTTACAGGCTCCCAACCAAATTTTTCCAGAACTTCTGCTGAAGGAACTTTTTGGCCTTCAAAGTTAACTTCGCCCAAACCAAGCAAGGGCAAAAACAATTTTGCCAATGGCGCCAAATCACCGCTGGCGCCAAGCGATCCCTGCTCACAAACCACCGGCAGAACATCGTTGTTAAACAAATCAAGAATTCGTTGCACGGTTATCAGCTGCACGGCAGAATTTCCTTTTGAAAGGGCATGTGCTTTTAAAAGCAGCATTAGTTTAACCACATCAGCCGGAATTTCGGGACCAATGTTACAGGCATGAGAAATCACAAGGTTTTCCTGCAATTTACTCAAATCATCTTTTGAAATCTCAATGTCGCAAAGCGCACCAAAACCGGTATTAATTCCATAAAGTGGTTTTTCTGAGCGCTCCAGTTTCTGATCGAGGTACTTTTTACTTTTATGAATAAGTTGAACTGAGATTTCAGAAAGTTCGAGTTTTATATTGTTCTCCAGAATATCCTGAATTATTTCGAAAGTCAGGTGATTTGGACTTAATTCGAATACACGTTTTGCCATACTATTAAATGGTGAAAATAATTAATTGTTAAAGTGTAAAAATTGTTGGAATGTAATGCTCTCAAAAGTCGGATGAATTCTATCCAACGAAACAGCTTCTGAATCAATTCAGAATAACAGGTAAGCATTTCGTACCTACTCACGGAAAACGTACGTCTCCGCCAAGCGTTTTAATGGGGCGATTTGGAATGGATTGTTTCATTGCCTCACAATTTTGCGGGCAATATCGGATAAAACAAGTTGCTAAGACAGGATTTTTATCAGTTCTTCGGCGCTGACCAACTGTTGCTCTCCTGTTTCCATATTCTTTAAAGTAAATTTCTTGGTTTCAATCTCATTGTCGCCGGCCAGCACAACAAAGGCAATTTGTTTGCGGTTGGCGTAAGTCATCTGCTTTTTCATTTTGGCACTTTCAGGAAATATTTCGGCATTGATTCCTGCTTTTCGCAATTGAGCCAAAACAGGCAAACAGTAGGCTTCTTCCTTTTCGCCAAAGTTAACAAACAACACTTTTGTGGTTTCGAGCGACTCTGCCGGGAACGCATCCTGTGCTACCAAAACATCGTAAATACGCTCGGCTCCAAACGATACACCAACGCCTGAAACATCGGGCATTCCGAAAATTCCGGTAAGATCGTCGTAGCGACCACCACCGCAAATACTACCAATCTGAACATCTTTCGACTTCACTTCAAAAATGGCCCCGGTATAATAATTTAAGCCGCGCGCCAATGTTAAATCCAATTCTACTTCGGTTTGTAAATCAATATTTTCCAGATAAGCAAACATGCTACGCATTTCAGCAATTCCTTTTGCTCCTACCCCGGTTTCACCAATCACTTTTTCAATCTGGTCGAGTTTTTCCTGTGTCGTTCCCTCCAACTGTAAAATAGGTTGCAATTTATCAACCGCCTCTGCAGAAATACCTTTGGCCAACATTTCGTCGTTCACCTTTTCCAAACCAATTTTGTCCAATTTGTCGATGGCAACCGTAATGTCGATAATTCGTTCGGCTTCGCCAATGGCCTCGGCGATACCAGCCAGAATTTTTCGGTTGTTAATTTTAACAACGGTATTTATTTGCAAACGTTTAAATACATCATCGATAATTTGAACCAGCTCCACCTCGTTTAACAAACTGTTGCTTCCAATTACATCAACGTCGCACTGATAAAACTCGCGATAACGCCCTTTTTGCGGACGGTCGGCGCGCCAAACCGGCTGAATCTGGTAGCGTTTAAAAGGGAAAGCAATTTCATTCTGATGTTGTACAACGTAACGTGCAAATGGTACCGTTAAATCGTAACGCAAACCTTTTTCCGAAAGTTTTGTAGTGAGTTTGTTCGAGTTTTTTTCGTCGAGCAAATCCTGCGGAACCTTTGAAATAAAGTCGCCGGAATTCAGAATTTTAAACAACAACTTATCTCCTTCTTCGCCATATTTTCCCATTAAAGTAGAAAGGTTTTCCATTGCAGGTGTTTCAATCGGTTGAAATCCGTACAAACGAAAAACATCTTTAATTGTGTTGAAAATATAATTTCTTCTCACCATCTCGGCAGGTGAAAAATCGCGGGTACCTTTTGGTATCGAAGGTTTTTGTGCCATTGTCAAAAAATTTTATCAGGCTGCAAAAGTATAAATTTATAATTAGAATTGAAGGTTGAACAGGCAGTAAACCGAAAAGGCATTCGTATTTTAGGATGAAGGTAACAAACGAAGTTCATGAATAAGTGAAACCAGATAATCAGAACAATTTTTGTCGCCTTCTTTTGGTGCCCAGGCTGCAAAATTTTTGTCGTCTGCCGGAGAATATGGTCCGTCTTTTATTTCGTAAACCACTGTTTCGGGCTCCAGTGCAATTATGGTGTGCCAAACCGAAGGTGGAATTTCCACTCCAAAGTTTTCTTCTTTATCCAAAACAACGTGCTCTGTAATTTGTCCTTCGTTATCGAAAAATACCACTGCCAGTTTGCCTTTTAAAAGTAAAAACACTTCTCGTTTGTCCGGATTTTCGTGTTTGTGAGGCTGCACATACGAATCGGGTTCAATGGCATTAAGCATCCGGTTTATCGGATCGTTAAACGAGTTGTGGTAATTGTGGTTTTTTCGTAAACGCGCCGACTCTTTGGCTTCGTTACACAAAGCATTCAGCACTTTGGCAGTAATAAATTCCGGCATTCTACTGAAAAAAATTATAGGTTAACGGATATCGGTAATATTGTCCGTTGCTTGCTGCCACCGAACCTACAATTACCAAAACCAGCCAGGCAATTCCAAATCCAACCAACATTATTACACCAATTCCGACAAAAATCAGCACAATCGAAATTGCAAAAATAATCGACCATGAAATCTGAAAATTCAGCACTTCTTTCCCCTGGTCGTTCACAAATTCGTACTCGTCTTTTTTGATTAAATAAATAATAAGTGGCCCAATAATATTACCTGCAACCGGAAGAACAAATGTTGCCAAAGCAGCTAAATGTGTGAACATTCCCCATTGTTTTTCTTGCGGGTCGTCTACAATTCGTTCCATAATTTTTGAAATTTATTCAACTAAACTAATGATTTTTTGTTTATTCGCAGTTGAATATTGAACAGAATTACAATGGAAGATCACAAAAAAGAAGGACGTTACGGCAGGATTTACAAGCAGTTGAGCGATTTGGTTGTTAAGAGTAACAACGCCCAGGCCCGAATGGCTACAATCGTTGCCGTTCTTCATCATAAAATGGACTACTTTTTCTGGACCGGTTACTATCTTATCGAAGATGGTGAAATGACGGTAAACTCCTATCAGGGGCCGGTTGCCTGCCAGATACTGGCCAAAAACAAGGGTGTTTGCTGGGCTGCATTTAACAGGCAGGAAACTGTTGTTGTTGAGGATGTACATACTTTCCCGGATCATATTGCCTGCGACGGACGATCAAACTCAGAAATTGTTGTTCCTTTAAAAAATAAAAGTGGCGAAATTATTGGCGTTTTAGATGTCGACAGCTCACAAAAAGCTGCCTTTACGGAAGTTGATGCCAGATGGCTTGAGAAAATTCTGGAGCTGATTTGGATAGAATAAATAAAAAATCCGGTACTTAAAACAAGCACCGGATTTTTTTATATGATCTTCTTGTTACTGTTTAATGATCGTTTCCGATACGGTTGTAACTCCAGCTCCAACTATTGAAACAAAGTAAGTGCCGGTTGCCAGATCTTTCACTTTTACATTCACATTATTGTATCCTTTGTGAATGGAAATATCTTCGGAATACACCAAGGTACCTTCGCTTGTTGTAACTACAAGTTGCGCATCAACTTTACTTTCGCTGGTAAAACCAACTGTAAAATTGTTTTTAAACGGATTTGGATAAACCAATACGTCCTCTAATTCTACCGACACTGTTTCTTCTTCTACCGAACAAGTCCCCAGTGTGGCACCATTTTTCAAATGCTCATCAACAGCATTAATTGAGACACACTGCGTATGTCCTTTGTAACATATCTGAATCTTTGGAGCTCCGAATGAATTGTTACTACAATCAACATCAGTGGTGAAAACCGTTACGGCCATTGTATCGGTGCAACCATTCTCATCGGTTACCGACGCTTCGTAAGTGGTTTCTTCGCCTGGACAAACTTCAATTGATTCAGTGGTTTCACCGGTACTCCATTCAATTGAATAACTTCCGGTTCCACCTGTTACATTCTCAACAAATAAAGTTGTACACGACGAATCGGGATAAGCCGGATAAACAAGGGTATAACCTGAAATTGAAAATTCAACAGGATCTGGTTCTGTAAGTGATACCGAAGCTGTAACTTCAGCCCCAAGATAATCCTTAACAACAACCGAATAGGTACCTGCCGCCAAATTTTCAAGCGTTGAATTAGTCTCTCCGTTACTCCATAAATATTCGTATGGCTGAATACCTCCGTCAACCTCCACAACTGCAGAACCGTTTGATCCACCGTTGCAATCAACATCTGTTGCTGAAATAGAAACCAATTGGAGCGTTTGAATTTGCAGGCGTGCCGAAACCGGGAAATGGTCAGAAGTTGTGTAGGTATAATCACTGTCATAAAATTCGTAATGAACTCGAGCTGAACCAGAGATATAATTGGCGCTTAATTCATCCGAAATCATAATATGGTCAATCATATTCGGATAAAACACATACGAACGGTAATTTGCTTCACTTAATTCCATTGTTGGGAACAAATAGGCTGCATCGTCAACATACGCTTTAAACGACGATTCAGTAGTGTTTACTTCTGCAACTGTCTCGTCAATATCATCGTTGTAGTCGCCCACCATTACAATTTTTGCATCGGCATAATACGTATCCAGGGTATCTTTTAAGGCTTCAACATCGTAACGGCGCATGTCGTATTTCGATTGATAATCGCCTGTGTTGGCACGCGCATGAAGATCAATTACTGAAATCTGTTCAGTAATGCCACTAATCGTTACATCGGCAGTAAGCATAAATGGCAATCGCCCGCTGGCAAAAAAGCGTGTTTTATCGGCATCGGGATAGTCGGCAAGCATTGATTCGTCGCCACCATTATAGTACGGATGAGCCGCAGCCAACAATACTTTTGTTGATACCGGTGAAACAGTTGCCGTATTGTAAATAAATCCAACTTTTTGTTTTACACCTGTATCATTCGGATATGAAGTTGCTTCTGATAAAACAAATGCATAACCCGGTATTTCAGAAATCATTTGCGCAAAAGTTAGATCGTCAGAAATCTCTTCAACACCAATTATATCGGCATTTAACGCCATAATTACGGCTTTTACACTGTCTTTTTGAATCAGATCGGCATTGGTACCTGCAGGAGAATTACCTTCATCACCAAACCACTCAATGTTCCAGGCAACAATGTCTAGTGTTTCATCTTTTGAAATACCCAAACCATCTTCGGAACTGTATTCGGTAGCACATGGCAAGTCTGCTTTAATACGCGGCATTAACTGGTAAATATCGGTGAATCGGCCAACTACTCCGGTTACTTCACAACTTTCAGGTTGAGCCAAACCAACTAATTCTTGCACATCGGCATCCAAACGCATTTCTCCACTTCCCGATGCATCGCTTAATTCAAAGTTGGTATTTCCAAACAGCAAACCTCCCGGCTCGGGGAAACCAGCTCCTTCCACTTTTACCAACTGACCAGGATAAGCAGACAACTCGGCCAGTGTTACAGTTTTTGCCTGAACCGGATTTGTTGCATGTCCCAGAAATTCAACGGCTGTAACACCTGAAATTTGAACCATGTCATTAAAAACAGACCTTGAACCGGTTATTTTAATTGAGTCGCCAATGTTAAAAATACCCGCACCATGCACCTGTGCATCGAAAACAGCAATTCCGGCAGTTGAATCCTGCATAAATGCCGAACCTAAAAACTGATCAGAAACCGTTAAAACACCAGTAATTGTAATAGTTGTACCTTCAGCTGCATCGCGGGCCTGTTGAATTGTAAGCGGCTCAGCTGGCGGTACAACTGCACCATTCTCGGCTCCGGGCGTTGGTACCGCCTGAGCATAAGTTGATGTATTTCGTGCACCTCCCGAACCATTGGGTATTCTTTGAGAAGAATAGGCAGCTCCGTTGCCTTCACCCGCTTCATTTACCTGAGCCTCACCAGCATTCAGCAAAACCAATAAACCGGTATCATCAGAATCATTGGTATCGTATACAAATGCGTCTATTAAATTTTCTGTTGTAACCGGCGTATCATTTACAAAGTCGGTGGCATCACCTGTGTAAAGCGCCACAGCATCGGCACCATTTTGCAAACCATTATTCGGGAAAGTCAGACCAACTCCGGCAACTGCACTGTTGCCAATCACAAAATAACCATTGGCATCGGTGGCGTAACCATCCAAATCGTAGGCTGCATAACTTGCATCGTCCGATCCATTGTAAAATACCAGCACAAAACCACTTAATGAGGTATTTCCAACACCTCCGTCGAATAACTCAACAAACTCGAGTACATCAGTACCTTCAGTGTCTGCATCTACTTCGTTAATCACAAGTGTTACAGGCGCTGTTAAGTTGCTGTTAGCGGCTCCGGGCGTAGGTAATGCTGCTACGTACGATGAAGTATTTCTGCTACCGCCTGATCCATTGGGATAACGTTGTAGTGAATGGAAATCTTTATCTCCATTTTCATCTTCATTCAACTGAGGTTCATCGGCATTTAAAAGCGTTAACAAACCACTGTCATCCGCATCGTTTGTATCATATATTATTGCATCTTCCAAATTATCGGTTGTTAGAACTGTGTTTGCAGGAAATTCTGAAGCATCTCCCTTGTATAAAGCTACAGCATCGGCACCATTTTGGAGGCTGTTGTTGGCAAAAGTTAACCCTACACCAGGTACAGCTGCATTTCCAATTACAAAATAACCATTGGCATCGGTAGCGTAACCATCCAAATCGTAAGCAGAATAGCTTAAATCGCTTGAACCATTAAAAAACACCAACACATAACCATCCAAAGGAGTATTTCCAACTCCACCATCGTACAATTCAACAAACTCCAATGCATCGGTACCTTCAGTATCTGCATCGAGCTCGTTGATTACCATGGTTGCCGCAGGTGTATCATCACAATTAGTGGCCCCGGGAGTATCGAGTGTAATTTCAAATGTTCCCATTTGCCAAACGCCATCACAATCCCGGTAGATATGTCCGGGAACGAAAGCTCCATCAGGCCCCACCTGAAATGAACTATAAACAAGATCTCCACTACCTACTGTTTCAATAAATGCAACATCATCAACAATTTCATCCCAAGGAATAATGTCAAGTACTCCATCATCGTCAGTGTCGAGATCTAATCCATTTGACCCGCTAAAACCGGAAACCAGCAAATGCGTTACATTGTCACTGTTTTCAAAATTCAAATCGGTTAAAAAATCAGGAGTTGCGATTGTCATAGTTGCCTCTCCGGCAAGGAATAAGCCATTCGCTGCAATTTGAGTTCCTGAAAGATCGACCACGGCTTCAATAACACCACTTCCTCCGGTGCCATCACCAATAACAAGATAGGTTAACCCGCTTAAATCCTGACCGGCGGCTCCCAATAATTCGAAATATTCGTCATTATCTGTGCTCGTCTGGTCAATTCTTATTTCATTAATTTTTATGGGAATACTGCCCCCCGTAAATGTTTGACCCACATTTACAGCTCCGAAAGTATTTGCTGTTGAAACCTGCCATGTAAAATCGGTATAATCGGCTCCATTGCCAGTTAACTGCAACGATTCACCTACCGGTACACCTGGTTCAGATACACCAATATCAACACTGGTTTGCCCATCAGCAGGGCCACCAACTGCAGTAAAACTCCCTTCGTAGCTTAAAAACTGGATAGCCGTGTTCGAAGCATCTACCAGTGCAATACCGTCGGGAGCGCCGTTCTGAAGTCCGTTTGTTGGATAATTTACGGTTACAAAACCATATCCCCCCGACTGATCAGAAACAAGACCCGATAAAACTTCTGTACCATATACAGCACCATTACTTCCATTATAAAGCAATACGCTCCATCCGGTTAAATCGGTACCTGCCGGTGCGGCAATTTCAATGGCCTCCCCTGTATCAGTGCCCGTGTTATCGTAGTGCACTTCATTTATAAAAACTGATTGTCCGTTAACAGACGCGACTGCCAGAAAGAAAAATACGGCAATCGGTAATAAGCGTAAATATTTACCCATATTATGTAAATTTTAGGAATTAATAATTGAATACAAATCACACATTCTTTCAATAAAAACAGGCATAAAAGGTATTAATAAATTTTAAAGCTCTCGTTAACTTTATGTAAATAAAATCCCTGAAATAATTCATAGTTTTATACAATTATTTTACTATTTTATATTTCAATTCTATAAAACATGCCCTCTTCAATAAACACAAAAAGCCATAAGTTGTTTTAGCATTACATTTAAAATATAGCAGCTTGCTACTTTTTAAGAATTATGTACTTTCGTATAAAAATAATCAACATGCACGAAGCATTTACATTAACAACTCCGGCTCTTTTATTCTCCGCCATCTCATTAATTTTACTGGCTTTTACAAACCGATTTGTAGCATACACAAGTGTTGTTCGTAATTTACACAAACAGTACATCGAAAGTCCTACAACCGTATTAAAGGGGCAAATAGAAAACCTTCGAAAACGATTATATCTTATCAGAACCATGCAAATTCTGGGTGTCAGCAGTTTGTTTTTATGTGTAATAACCATGTTTTTGATATTTGTTAACCAGGGATTAATTGCCGCTTATATTTTTGGTGCAGCCCTGCTTTTGCTTTGTGCTTCGCTGGCAATGTCGATCTGGGAAATTCAGATATCGGTAAAAGCACTTGAACTCCATTTAAGTAATATGGAAGAATAAGGATATTCAATCCTTCATACCCCTTTTACTTGCCACTCTGAATTTTTGGGTATTTTACCTAAACACTTTGTAGAACCCAATCAAACATGGCTTTAATCGAAATGAAAAAAACAAAAGTTTGTTTGAATCTTTCGAATCAACATATTAATTTTAGTAAATTATTTTACTTAAATAAATTATAGCTCTAGCGAATAATCAAAAACCAAAACATGAAAACATACTCAAGCTTACTTATCGGCATTTTGTGCCTCATCCAATTCTCATCCATGGCTCAACTCAATTACATCGACCAAAACGATAAAAATGGGTTTAATATGGATACCTACGGAAGAGTAGGTGTTGACTGGAATTATGATAATGGAGGTTCGATTGGAAGGCGGCTTAACCTGAACAATATGGGAAGTATAGGAGGACGTCTCGAAGAACAGGACTACCTGGAATTGGTACCTTCATTTCAGTTTAAACCATTTAACGAAAACGACCTCACAAAAATTAAAGTTCAAACCCGATTTGCTGTTTATTCAAATAGTTTATCACTTTTCGGAAACTCATCTACCAGCAGTCTTGGTGGACTTACCGTTGCATTACCTGAAATTTACGCCGAAGCTAGCAATATAAATGGCAAAGACTTAAATATCTGGATAGGTGCCCGATTGTACAGGAGAGGCGAAGTACACATTGCCGACCATTTTTATTTCGACGATCATTCGGGACAAGGCTTCGGGATTGAATACAAAAACACACGTTTTAGCTCTATTTTTGTTTCGTCAACCGATACAACAGCCGATGTACCTCCTTATTTCTATTTGAATATTGGCGATGGTGTTGCAAACCTGGCTTTGCGCCAACGTAATGTTTTTATTGTGGAACACGACCTTAATTTGTCGGCCAACCATTTGCTAACCGGTTTATTCGAATACCAGAAAATGGGAGATACAAGGTATGATATGCCCACTCCTACTCCACTTCAAGACGCTGATACCATTCTGAATTATCCGGCAGATCATGGTTTTGTTTTTGGACTAAAATTAAATACAAACTTACCAAAACTCGGTGCCGGTGCTTATAACACATTTGCAATTCGTTATGGCACCCGGATTGCAAATGGCGGCGACGGTGGTCATTCAAAAACCTGGGTAACATACGGTGCCCCCGACTTGGATAAATTAAGTTTTGAAGGCGCCTATTCTTTGTCGATTGTTGATGAAATAAAGTTTGATATTACTGAAAATAACAATTTTAATGCTTACCTGATCTTTACGCAAAGCAAAGGTGCCGCCGATACAAAAGGAATGGCCAAAACTTATCTCGGCAGAGAAATATACAATTACAAACAAGACCTCACTTTAGGCTTTAGAGATGTACAATACGTAAGCGATAAATTTCATCTTTTAAGCGAGTTCCATTACTCGCAACGCACCGACGGTGAAGAACCGGTATATCGCTATCAGAAATTCAGTCTGGCACCAACTTTTGCTCCAACCGGTGAAAAAAGCACAGGCGTTCGGCCTCATTTCCGTTTTATTCTTTCGGTTTCGCATTACAACAAAAATGCTTCAGAAAGTTTGTATTCGCCCTATTTGCAGTATGTGGGCAAACAACGCTGGGGACATTATTTAGGAGTAAAAGCAGAATGGTGGCTGTAGATTTTCTACTTTTACGCCACAATGGAAAGCAAGCGATTAAATAAAGCGATTTCGGAAACAGGATTTTGTTCGCGCCGTGAAGCCGACCGCCTGATTGAGGCCGGGAAAGTAAAAGTGAACGACGTAGTTGCCGGTTTAGGTGTTCAGGTTAGCCCAAAGGACAAAATAGAAGTTGACGGAAAAATAATTACCAAAGAGGTTGAGAATGTTTACCTGGCATTTCATAAACCGGTTGGTATTACCTGCACAACCGACACCAGTATTAAAAATAACATTGTTGATTTTATAAATTATCCAGAACGTATTTTCCCAATAGGCCGACTCGACAAACCAAGCGAAGGATTAATTTTTATGACCAACGACGGCGATATTGTAAATAAAATTCTACGTTCGAAAAACAATCACGAAAAAGAATACATTGTTTCGGTTAACCGGAAAATTACACAGGCGTTTATCCGGCAAATGAGCAACGGCGTTCCGATACTTGATACCATTACAAAAAAATGCAAGGTTGAAAGAATCGACGACTATACGTTTAACATTGTACTTACACAAGGTTTAAACCGCCAGATCAGGCGAATGTGTTCGTATCTCGGTTACGAAGTTTCACGATTAAAACGCGTTCGCATTATGAACATTAAATTGGGCAAACTCAAAAAAGGAGAATACCGGCACTTTACAAAAGATGAATTAAACGAAGTGAATCGTTTGGTTGCCGACTCTAGCAAAACCATGGAAGCCTCCGAAGATTAAGCTTTTTAGGCAGTTGTTACTGTGTATATTTTGCTATTTTTCTCCGAAGCAATCCTCTATCTCAAAATTTGTTGTATTTTCAATTTTTCAATCAGAAAACAGTTATGAAACTTAGTCCACGCATGCAATTTTTAGTAAAAAACGGCCTCAAGGGAATGGCCTGGCTTTTACTTATGCTGGCTGCTTATTTTCTGTTTAAGGAGCTTATATTGTCACGTGCGCCTGATGCCTGGATTGAAAAAATTTACGCCCGCCCGTTTTGGGTGTACCTCGTATATTGTTTATCCGAATTTTTCTTTGGGATTTTCCCTCCCGAAATGTTTATGATTTGGGCCATAAATAAAGATACACTTTCCCATTATTTTCTGAACCTTGCTTTTTTTGCTGCCGTTTCGTATGCAATGGGTTATCTTACTTTTTTAATTGGCGGTTTTATACACAAACGTTCATCGTTTCGGTATTTCCGAAAAACGATGCTGAAAGAATGGTGGCCCCAGCTAAAAAAGTACGGATTGTTTTTAATAATTGTTGCCGCCTTAACTCCCGTTCCGTGGTCGGCAGTTAGTTTACTGGTTGGTTCGGCCGGATACCCATCCAAACGCTACTTAAAATACGCGCTGTTTCGCCTCCTTCGGTTTGCAGTTTACGGATACATAATTTACCAAACCCACGCATTTTAATTTTCCTGAAAACATACTTTACACTCTTTTGTTACTTCTATAAAAAGCAAATAATATGCTGGAGCGTTTTAAAGAAAAATGGGACATAAAAAGTAACTTTCAACTGGTAATCATTCTGATCATTTTTTCAGTTACAGGCAGAACTGCCCTTTATGTTCGAAAAGGTGTGTTTTACCTTTTAGACATAAATGCCGACACAAGCTATTGGATTAAAGTGCCATTGTACATTTTAATTGTTGTTCCGGCCTACCAAATCCTTTTTATGATTGTAGGCACCTTGTTTGGACAGTACAAATTTGCTTTAGCCTTCGAAAAGAAAATGTTGAGCAGGTTTAAATTCAAAAGATCATGAAAACAAAAACGCTGGCATTAATCCTATTTCTAATTTATTCGAACACAATTATGAGTAAAGATTTGGAAAAAGCAACACTTGGCGGTGGATGCTTTTGGTGTACCGAAGCGGTGTACCTGGAACTTAAAGGAGTAGTTGATGTTAAACCCGGTTACAGTGGCGGTTATGTTGAAAATCCGGATTACAAAGCTGTTTGTACCGGAACAACAGGGCATGCCGAAGTAGTGCAAATCACCTTCGATCCGGAAGTGGTAAGTTTCAGCCAGATACTTGAAGTATTTTTTATGACACATGATCCGACAACGCTAAACCGCCAGGGAAACGATGTTGGGACACAATACCGTTCGGCCATTTTCTATCACTCAGAAAAACAAAAAGAAGTAGCTAAAAATGTAATCCGGCTGTTTAGTGAAGAAAAAGTGTATGACGATCCGATTGTTACCGAAGTAACCGCTTTCGATAAATTTTATGTTGCTGAAGATTATCACATCAACTATTTTGCACGAAACAAATCGCAGGGTTACTGCCAGTTTGTGGTGGCTCCAAAAGTGGAGAAGTTTAGAAAGATATTTAAAGACCAGTTGAAAGACTAGTCTGTCAGAGAGTTCAGAGTTCAGGGTTCAGGGTTTGGTTAGTATAGTAAACAATACAATTTATCAATTTATTAATTTGACCATTTAACAATTTAACAGTTTAACCATTTATCAATTTATTATGAAACTTGTTTTTGCCTTTTTGTTTTTAGCTTTTGCCTTTTCCGTTTCGGCACAAGACCAACGCGAATTTTCATATACCGAAGGAGACACCACTTACACCATGAAACGATATGTATTTATGCTGCTCGAGAGTGGAACAACAAAAAGTAAAGATTCAACAGAAGCAGCGCATTTTCAGGAAATGCATCTTGCACACTTAAACAAATTGGCAGAGAGTGGAAAACTGATTGTTGCCGGTCCATTTGAAGGCGGAGGAGAACACCGGGGCTTGCTGATTTTTGATGTGGAGACTGTAGAAGACGCATTAAAACTGGAGGGCGAAGATCCGAGCGTAAAAACAAACCGATTAAAAATGAATGCCTTTTATTGGTGGGGAGCCAAAGGAACAATCATAAAATAAGACCAGACTCAACCCAAACCAAATTCATACACCATAAAATCATTACAAATCTTTCGTTAAAGTTAAAAATAAGCTACTTTTTTACATTTTACACTACTATATCGTCCACAATATAATTTTGCACTACTTTTGTAAAGTAAAAATTTCGATATGGATGATGAGTTAAAATTAAAAAGTCAGGTATGTTTTCCGATCTATGCTTTATCGAGAGAAATTGTAAAACATTACCGCCCTTTTCTGGATGAAATTGACATTACCTATCCGCAATACCTTGCTATGATGGTTTTGTGGGAAGAAGAGCCACAAACGGTAAATCAAATTGGTGATAAACTAAATCTGGACAACGGAACCACAACTCCATTATTGAAACGTTTGGCAGCCAAAGGTTTTATTTCGCGCAAACGAAAAAGTTGCGACGAACGTGTTGTGGAAATCTCGTTAACAGAAAGCGGAAAACAACTAAAACATCAGGCTGAAAAAGTACCGCAAAAAGTTGTAGAGTCGATGGGAGTAACACCTGAAGACCTGGCGCAGCTAAAAGCAATCGTTTTAAAAATACTAGATCGAACCAAATAAGGTTCAAAATATTAAAGTCATAAAAATAGAAACAATGTCATTACTGGAAAATCTAAATTGGCGCTATGCCACAAAAAAGTACGATCCTACCCGAAAAGTGGCGCAGGAAGATGTAGATAAAATTGTAGAGGCAGCACGACTGGCACCAACCTCATCAGGCTTGCAGCAATTTCGCGTAATTGTTATAAGCAATCAGGATTTAAAAAAGAAAATAGTTCCGATTGCCTGGGGACAGGAAATAGTTGCAGATTGTTCGCATCTGTTGGTTTTTGCTGCCTGGGACAGGTACACCGAAGAACGAATTGATCAGATTTATAATTTAACTACTGATGAACGCGGATTGCCTCGTGGCCGTTTTGCTTCGTACACCGATAAACTAAAAGCAATGTATCTACCACAAACTTCGGAACAAAATTTTGTACACACGGCCCGTCAGGCTTACATTGGCTTTGGATTGGCCATAGCGCAGGCAGCCGAACAAAAGGTAGACTGTACTCCAATGGAAGGATTCTCAACCGATGAGTTGGACGAGTTGCTTGATTTAAAATCGAAAGGGTTAAGAAGTGTTACCATGCTTCCATTGGGTTATCGCGATGACAGCGGCGACTGGTTAGCGCCCATGAAAAAAGTACGTAATCCAAAAGAAGAATTTGTTCTGGAATACTAAACAAAGTGATTCGCAAAAAAAGAAAGACTGCATTGGAATAGCAATGCAGTCTTTTTTAGTTAATAATCGTAGATTATTACACGTTTAAACGAACATAAATGAAATCCTTTGACTAGTCCGCGATTCTAGCACATTCCTTTTTATTAAACCTTGCTTTACAAATTTGTAAAAGCCAGTATTAAAAGTAATACCCCTTTATATTTTTAAAGAATATACGATTTTGGCACCAAGTACCCATCGCGAAATGTTTTCGTTAATCCAATGCTCTTTCAATTTATATTTTGTAAATAATTCGAATCGGAAATGGTTTGTTCTCACAGCTTTATTCTGGTATGCAATTCCCAAATAAAAGTCAGCTAGTAAATTGTTATCGGTATAGCTGTCAATATATTCAGGGGATAATTCGTGCCACTCAGAGTTCTGATCTATCATAACACTTTTAGTTTCCAATATTGACTGTACATATTGTCCAAGATAAACTCCTGACGAAATAAAAATGCCATCCACTGTGTTTTCAAAAACAGGTTTTGTGATTAAAAACGGAATGCTCAATTCAGTGAATTTAATTCGCTCTTTGTACTGATTGGAACGGCTAATTTTACCGGATTGAAGATTTAGCCCGGTTGAGAAAATCAAATTAGCTTTCAAACCAACAGAGAATAATGATTCTATTCCTAGATTAAACAACGAACTTTTTAAGTTTAACTGTTCTGCCTCCTCTGTCGGGAAATAATGGGCCAAATTTAGTGCTATTGATAAAGATTTTTCGGCCTTGTAACTTTCATCACTCCGTGGCACATTTTCAAATCCTGAACCAACTGCTTTCTGTGCAAAACTACTTAATACACAAAGCATTAAAACAAATAGAATTTTTAAACTTGTCATTTTTAGAATTTTCCTTGTCATTTACACTTCGTTTTCACTTTAAGCTTCATTCAATATAAAAAGTAATACTGTAGTACTAAGTTTTATTCAGTAACAGAATTATTAAAGTGGAGTACTTTAAAAAGTATTATGCAAAAGCACCTTAAAAAGATCGGATCCTGTTGCTAACCAAATTAGGATTTGCGACTGTTTTGAGGTAATTGTCCAAACTGTTTATTTAGATCTTTGCGTATTATGAGGTATTCATTTTTGGTTTTAAGATTATTATAAAAGCTGTTTAAAGGTAAAAAAGGGTTGTACAAAAAGCAATTATTTGGGCTAATGTTTAGTAACAGGATTAATTAGGAGTATTTGTAGACGCATTTGGTCTAAGCAAAGTTTGCTGCCTATTATAAAAACATACGATACAACCGTGTGTGAACTAAAATTTTACAAGAGTTAAAATTACTGTATATTAAACAAAATGAAAAGACCTTCAAGGTTCCAAAATCCTTAAAGGTCTATTCAAATATTGTATTGTTAAAATCGATTATAAGGTTAAAACATGCCGTCCTTCCTTTAAATAATCGGTTAGTTCGCCCATGTATTTTACTTCAACGCCCAGTTGTTCCAGCTTATCTGAAACACCGTACATATCGGAACAGCCCTTGCAGGCTTTTACGGCAGTCCCCTGCTCCATAATTTTTTTCACATAATCCTGCATGTCTTTGTTTTCGACCAGCACTTTTTGCGAAGGCCCCCACACCACCAGAGTAATGTCTTTCCACCAATCGAAACGTTTTGAATTGAAGGTGTACATCAGTACCATTTTTTCAGCCACTTCTTTGTCACCGCTGGTCCAAAGTACTACCAGTTTTTCTGATGCAGAAATTTCTTCACTCGCTGGCATCGCCGGTTCCATTTGTGCTGATCCACGTTCAGAGATGATGCCAAATCCGATGATCATCACAATTAAAATTAAGATTTTTGATTTCATGTTTTTGAATTTTAGAATGATTAAAATTTTTCGTTTACAATAAATTCGTCCAATGCTTTTTTCTCCTTTTCGGGCCACTCTTTTGGCACGCCAAGCGGAGTAATACAAACCCGTGAGTATCGGTCGGGAATTTCAAATACACGTTTTGTCAGTTCTTCAGAAAATGAATCGGTAATATGAACGGTGCCATAACCAAGTGCCCGCGCGGCCAACATCAGATAGCCTGCAGCCAGTGGCCCGTCCCAATGATTGTAGCCGGGATAAGCACTGTTGTTATCGGTTAAAACCACGATTAATGCAGGTGCCGACAAATAGCCCTTGCCTAAACGTTCGTCAGCTTGTTTCATTTGCGTCTTCAACTCTTCTCCTTCTAATTTCTTTGTATCCCGAAAGTAAACTTCCGTTTCTTTGAGTTTCTCAGTTTTTAAAGCCTCAATTTTTTTAGGATCGGTAATTACCAGAAATTTCCAGGGTTGCTGATTTCCGGATGTTGGAGCCATTCGGGCGGCATCAATAATTTTACGAATGTCTTCTTCCGGAACCGGATCGGGTTGAAATGCTCTCACCGAACGCCGGGTTTTAATTACTTCCCAAAACGACTCTTCGGGATTGGCCAAACTTTTTCCGGCTGAATTCAATACCGGAATGAGTGTTAACCCGGTAACCAAAGCAGCACCGGTTTTCAAACTGTTTCTTCTGTTCATTGTTTAAAATTTTAAAGGTTATTTTGTGGATGATTTATTGATTTACTTTAATGCCATTCATATTTTCGAAGCGGGCTTTAAATCCCCAACCGCCAAAATTTTCAGCCACCATTACCACCACTTCATTTTTCCCGCTTTTCAGATCCAGATACACCGAATCGAAATAGCCCATGGTTCCCAAAAAGCGGTAATCGCGGCTTCGATACACATCGTTGCCCAGCCAAACCGCTTTTCCGTTAACGAAGATTTTGGCCACATCGCTAAATCCAAAATTCATCATTTTAACCAGATCGGTTTCCGACTCTATGGTGATTTTCAACAACACCGCATTCCTTTTCTCACCCAAAACCCCGGTTCTGGAAATATTCATTAATCCATCGGCTTCTGTCTCCCATTTTTTATATTCAAGTTTATTGGAAAAATTTGCCGGCATCAGGTTTTCATTCAGCAGCTTTTCGGCATCAAATACCTCCGAAACCTGGTAACTCTGTATCACCTCTTCGCCAGCTTTTACAATTTCGTTGAATGCTCCTCTCAATTCCGGCGAATTCATTGGAGTTACTTTAATATCGGCAAAACGTGCCGGTCCGTAAAAGGCTACTTTTCCTGCTTTCTCATTCATTTTAAGTTCATGAATTACAAGCACAGGTTTTTCCATATCGGTAATGTAAACTTCTCCTTTTTTGCCTGATATCACTAGTTTTACACTGAACCATTCATCAAAAACATGCTTTTTTACCGCGCCATAACCGTCGCCGTAATACAGTTGCCAACCGGCATTCCCGTTGTAAACCGGTGTGTATTGCATCGCATCGGGATTTCCGCTTTGATGTTTCCGAATGTAAAACTCTTCGGTATTCCCTGCCCCATCTCCCCTGAATCTTATTCCGGCAAAACCACGCCCCGTTTGTATGCACATATTAAACTGAATAATTCCGTTTTTAAAATTTACATCTTGTGCAATGGCAACACCTTCATCGGTTCGCAGACATTCGCGACCTTTGTAGTTTTCGCTTTTGACTTTTCCCTGCAATTGCCATTCGATACCTGACAAATTAGTGGTTGATTGAGCCCAAACAGATATACTAAAGCCGCAAAAAAACAGTAAGAATATTGTTTTCATGATTCTTTGATTTTTGATTTTCTCCTTCAAATTTCCGTAATATTGCTGAATATCAGCGATCAAAACGCGGTCAAAATGAAGTCAAAATGAATTCAGGCTGTAAATTTCGGTTGATCTTATTATTTTTATGGTTCAGAAAATAAAAACCATGCAAAACGAAACCGGTCAGGAAAAAGAGTACATCAGAATTATTCTCGAACAAATCTCGTCCCAGTTGCAATTAAAAAATCCGGAATATTGGCAACAACGCGACTTTGAAAATCTGAGTAATCAGATTGAAGAGAAATCCGGGATTAGTTTGAGTGTTTCCACATTAAAACGGATCTCGAAAAGACAATTTCAGCATATTCCTCAAAAAAACACCCTAAACGCGCTGGCTCAACTAATAGATTACAAAGACTGGTACGATTTTAAATTACAAAATCCGCTTTTGGAAGAGAAGGAAGTTGGTACAAAACGATTAAAAAAGGAACTTAAACTGAATAGAAAGTTTGTGTTTTTACCCATTTTCGGAGCGGTTGCATTGCTTATTGTAATTCTGATTTTAAATAGTGAAACGGCGCAGAGTTACTCCGAAGCCCGGTTTTCGAGCCGAAAAAATGTAAGCGAGGGTGTGCCAAACACGGTAATATTTGACTATGACATTTCGATGTACGACATCGACAGTGCATTTATTCAGCAATCGTGGGATATGCGGCGCAGGGCAGAAATAAAAAAAGGCGAAAAATATTCTACTTCGGTGTATTATTTCCCGGGTTATCATCGTGCAAAACTACTCATAAACGATCAGCTGGTTAAAGAAATTCCGGTTTACATTACCACTTCCGGCTGGTTGCAACTTATCCATAATCCGATGAACGATTTAATCCCGATTTATGTTCAGGGCAATGAAAATTCAGAAGGGCGTTTGTACATTTCTCCTGAAACGGTAAAAAACAACAATGTTGACCTGGCAGACAACAACCACTTTACTTCGTTTTACTATGTAAACGACGATTTTAATGGCGACAGCGATAATTTCACATTCGAAACCCGAATAAAAAACAGCCTGGATGAAGGAGGCCGTACCTGCCAGTTTTGTGAAATTTCAATTTTTGGCGAATTCGGACGACACTTTCTGCAATTTTGCGATCCGGGCTGTATTGGCAGCTTATACTTGAAATTCGGTGATGAATATACCTCGGGTAAAAACAACGACCTTTCAGTTTTTGGAACAGATTTAAACCATTGGAATGATGTAAAAATGGTATTCAAAAATAAAATGGTTTCTGTTTTTCTGAATGGTGAAGAAATATACAAAACCTCGTACCAAAACTCAAATGGTTCGATAAAAGGTGTTTCGTACCGGTTTGCCGGCAGCGGTTCTGTTGATTATGCGCAATTGTACGATACAATCCCTATACTGCTTTTTTCGGAAGATTTTGAATCCTTATAACTACATTTTAACCACTTTGCCAACCTCAACTTCTACCTCACCCTTTAACACCCGATAAATGTACAGCCCGCGCTGGAGCGATGCAGTATTGATTTCAATTGTTGTTAATCCTTCGCTTACCGGGGTACGTTGCTCGTGTACCCGGTTACCGTTAACCGAAAACAACTGAATGCCCAAAGACAAATTTTTATCGCTGGTAACCTGAATGGTCAACTTGTGGGTAAAAGGATTTGGAAAAGTCGACAATGCAAAATCCAAAGGCTGTGTAGGATCAGAATCACAATCGCCCGGAATGGATAAATTCAGGTATCGCATCCGTTCATAAATCCAGTTTTTCAGCCATGTAATTTCTGAAGAATAATCAGGCGCCACATAATAATTTGGCCAAATCCATTCGCCTAAAACCGGCCAACGTGCAAAATTTCGTTCCGATGGTTCATCCAGCAATACAACAAGACTGTCAATGGTATTTATTACCTGCTCAGTAGCTAAAACATCGAAATAGACGTCATCCCAACGGCAACGCAGGGCTTTTGTAAAGTTGCGGTCGCCCATAAATACGCTCCACCAAAACGGGTTCTGCCACTGGTCATCGCCCAGATCAACATAAATTTCAAGGCCAAAAGTTTCCCAGGCATTCCCATAATTGGCATTTCCATACGCCAGGTTAAAGTCCCAAACAGGCCCAATGTTTAGTTTTTCATTTTTGTCTTTATACATAAACGTACTCAGCCGGTAACCGTCAATATTTTTCGAAAGTTCGTTGATGATCATGTAATCGATAAAGGAGTTAATATCAATATATTGCTGATATCCATTCTCCAAATCAAATTCGTGCTTGTAAACCGCCTCTTCAAAATCGCTGATGTAATTTCTGATGTAATCAGCTTGTGTCTGGTGTATTTCATCTGCTGCCGGATATTCGTACTGATAAAAAGTACGTCGCTGCATTTTGTTCACATAATCCGATTGCCAGCCACTTCCGCCACTCCCGGTGGTTTTATCAATTTTTACGATGTAACCACCGGTTAACTCTTCACCGGCCAAATCTTCCGGTTTTAATTTGGCTATATCAACCCGGTTTTTATCGCGCTTTATTTTTTCCATTAACACATAAATGCCTTCGTATTTATCGTTTATAAACAGCTCAACCAAACGACAACGTGGCGAATAAGCCCCTAATTTTTCAGCAAGAGTAAAGGTTAAAACATTTCGAATTAGCGATTTATCGGAATATGGTGCATATAAAATCCAGTCTTCTTCTTCGGGCATCTCTAACAATGGGAAATCCATGTCTTCCCCGTTTTCATCGTGCAACTCGAAACCGTACGATTTTTTAGGAAACATTTGTGACGATGATCCACGTATTTCTATTCCAATATTTCCCTGAAAATGATTGAATTTGCTTGAAGTTTGATTTAGTTCTCCGGTACCGTTCCAGATAATTCCCATTTCAGCCTGGATTTTGGGTTCATCCCGGATTTCTTCTCCACCGGTATTTAAATAGACAAGTGGCAATTTTGATGAAAAGTTGGAGTATTGTGCGTTTCCGTTTAATGCATAAACAAATAACGCCAGAAAGACGAAATACAGTTTTAGGTTCATGTTAGTTTAATAAAAAAGGCCTGAAGAAATTCTTCAGGCCTTAAATGTATGCAAATTTTTATTGATTACAATTCGCGAATCCAAATGTTACGGTAACTCACAGGATTGCCGTGGTCTTGCAACTGAATTCCGTCGGGACCATGTTTTTTTACGGTGTACTCAGGAATACCAATGTATTCTGTAGGGCCACGTAATTTTGAATGGTTTTGCACCAAAACTCCATTGTGCAACACAGTAACTGTTGGTGGAGTAAAGAAAGTAATGCCGTCGTCGTTAAAACGAGGTGCAGTATAAATAATATCGTACACTTGCCACTCGCCCGGACCTTTACAAGCATTCACAAGCGGCGGATATTGTTTGTACAAACTTCCTGCCTGACCATTTCGGTAAGTCCGGTTGTTGTAATTATCCAACACCTGCACTTCGTAACGTCCCTGCAGAAAAACGCCACTGTTTCCGCGTCCCTGGCTTTCACCAATCACTTCGGCGGGAGATCTCCACTCAATGTGCAACTGGAAATCTTCAAAAACGCGTTTTGTTTTAATAATACCCGTTCCTCTTTTTACAGTAACACAGCCATCTGCAACTTCCCACTCAACCGGACCGCCATCCTGGTTGGTCCATTCGCGGTTAATATCAACGCCATCAAACAATACAATAGCATCACTCGGGGCGTCACTTGGTTTTTCTCCGGGAGTAATAATGGCCACTTCAGGATCCCAGATTTCTGTCATTCCAGGTACCATTTGTACCGATTCTTCTTCTTGTGCAAAAGCAAACACTGCAACAAAAAGCAGTGCAAAGGTTAAAAATTTGATTTTCATCTTTTTATTGATTTAGGTTTTACAATTAAAGTCCAAGTTCTTCCATAATGGCATCGATTTTAGCATCAGCTTTTTGCTCTGCTGCATCAAAATCGTCACGCGATTTTAGCTCGCCTGCCACTTCAAAATAGAATTTAATTTTTGGTTCAGTTCCCGATGGACGAACAGAAATTTTTGTTCCGTCCTGCGTAAAAAACTGAAGCACATTTGAAGTTATTTTCTGGTCGATTTTTTTCTCTTCGCCGGTAATCAGGTTTTTAGCAATTAATGTAGAGTAATCTTTTACCCATTCCATTTTTGAGCCACCTAATTCGCTTGGAGGAGTCTGGCGGAAATCTGCCATAATTTGCTGAATTTCTTCGGCACCGGTTTTTCCTTTACGAACAACGTATTTCATTTTTTCGCGCGAGAAACCGTACTCCAGATAAATATCCTGTAATAGCTGGTACAATGATTTTCCCTGGTCGATGGCCCAGGCAGCAATTTCAGCCATTAAAGCACACGACGAAACGGCGTCTTTATCGCGAACAAAATCAGATGGCATAAAACCAAAACTTTCTTCACCACCACCGATGTATTTTTTCTGGCCTTCCAAATCACGAATGATTTCGGCGATAAATTTAAATCCGGTGTATACATCAAAAAACTCGATGTCGTTTTTACGGGCAATTTCAGCAATCATTTCAGTTGAAACGATGGTTTTTACGATAAACTCGTTGCCTTTCAATTTGCCAGCTTCCTTCATTTTTACAATGATGTAATAAATAAACAGCAAAGCAGTTTGATTACCGTTTACAATTACATATTCGCCTTTGTCATTTTTTACTGCTACCCCAATTCTGTCGGCATCGGGATCGGAAGCCATAACAACATCGGCATCAATTTCGGCAGCTTTTTTAGTTGCCATTTCCATTGCAGCAGTTTCTTCCGGGTTTGGAGAAACAACGGTTGGAAAATCGCCGCTAACCACATCCTGCTCAGGAATATTAATAATGTTTGTAAAACCAAATTCGCGTAATGCAGCAGGAATTAATTTCACACCTGTTCCGTGAATTGGCGTATAAACTATTTTAATGTCTTTGTGACGTTCAACCACATCGGGAGAAATAGAAACTTTTTTAACCTCGGCTAAAAATTTGTTGTCCATTTCTTCGCCTAAAATTTCAATCAACTCATCCGGCCCGTCAAACTTAATGTCTTCCGGTTTAATTTTAGCCACCTCGTTTACGATATTCACATCGTGTGGTCCCACAATTTGAGATCCGTCTTCCCAATAAGCTTTGTAACCGTTGTACTCTTTAGGATTGTGCGAGGCAGTTAGAATAATACCACTCTGGCAGCCCAATTCGCGAATGGCATAAGAGAGCTCGGGCGTTGGACGAAGATCGTCGAAAATATAGGCTTTAATTCCGTTTGCGGCAAAAATTTTAGCACTGGTATCGGAAAACAAACGGCTGTTGTTACGACAGTCGTAACCAATGGCAACCTTGATCTCATCAAGATCGGCAAAGTTCTTTTTTAAATAATTACTTAAACCCTGGGTAGCTGCACCCACGGTATATATATTCATTCGGTTGGTTCCTACGCCCATAATTCCGCGTAAACCACCGGTACCAAATTCCAAACTTCGGTAAAAAGAGTCAACCAACTCTGTAGTATCTTCGTTATCCAAAAGTGCCTGAACCTGCGCTCTTGTTTGTTCATCGTAAGTTTCGGAAAGCCACTCTTGTGCTTTCGCCCTTACTTCTTGTAATTCTTGATTTTCCATCTTTTATTATTTTTCTAATCTATCTAAACAAATTTTTAAACTCTCTTTCCAGTAAGGAATTTCAATACCAAATGTATTTCGAATTTTTGATTTATTCAAAACACTAAAATGCGGACGTTTGGCAGGTGTTGGAAATTGATCGGATAAAACAGGATTTACTTTGCAAGTTACACCCGAGATTTCAAAAATTGCTTTTGCAAAATCGTACCAACTTGCCACTCCTTCGTTTGAGTAATGGTATATTCCGGGAACAAAATTACTCGAATCTTTTACTGAATTTTCAATGATTTTTAGAATTGAAGCAGCCAAATCAGCAGCATAAGTTGGTGTACCTACCTGATCGAAAACCACTCCGAGCTCACCTCGTTCTTTTGCCAGACGCAACATGGTTTTAACAAAATTATTCCCAAAGCTTGAATACAACCACGATGTTCGAATTATTATGGCTTGCGGATTTTCATGAATACAACGGATTTCGCCTTCCAATTTTGTTTTTCCGTAAACTCCCTGAGGATTTACCGGGTGATCCTCAGAATAAGGAAGATATGAATTGCCGGCAAAAACATAATCGGTAGATACCTGAATTAATTTTGTATTAAACTGTGCTGAATATCGTCCCATTAATTCGGGTGCCAGCGTATTCACTTTAGCGGCGGTTTCTCCGTCTGTTTCAGCTTTGTCAACAGCAGTATAAGCAGCACAATTAATTGCAAAATCGAAATTATTTTGCACAAAACTTTTTTCAACGGCACTTTCGTCGGTAATATCCAATGAATCAACATCGGTAAAAATAAAATTCCAGTCAGGATAATTTACCTTTAATTCATTTATTTCATTTCCCAATTGACCGTAGGCACCGGTTACCAGTATTTTCATTCTAAAAGTTAAAATTCATCTCAGCCCCATCAAATAGCGGAGCATTTTTATCTTTCTCCGAAACAATTTGCTGCTTACCATTTAATTTCCAGTCGATTCCTAGCTTTGGATCGAACGGATTTATAGAACGTTCAGCTTCGCGATGATAAACGTTATCGCATTTGTAGGCAAAAATAGCGGTTTCGCTCAATACCGAAAAGCCATGAGCAAATCCACGGGGAACATATAACTGTTTTTTATTATACTCATCCAATTCGAGGCCAAACCATTTTCCAAAAGTGGGCGATCCTTTCCGTAAATCAACTGCAACATCGAATACTTTTCCTAAAACAACCCTTACCAGCTTGGCCTGCGAAAATTCACCCAACTGATAATGCAATCCACGTACTACTCCTACCACCGATTTCGATTCATTGTCCTGAATAAATGGATTAACAATACCGGCTTCCTGATACCTTTGATTTTGGTATGTTTCAAAAAAATAACCTCTGTCGTCTTCAAAAACCCGGGGTTCTATTACAAGTAACCCGGGCAATCCCGTTTCAATAACCTTCATTTAATTAACAAAATAGCTTAATATAACTGTGTTTTAAAGGCTGTTGTTCCCCCCTAATTCACTATAATCTTATAAAACAAAATTAAAAAGTAAATATTTGTTTGTTTGCCGTGTTTACAAGATATTGCCCGTATTGGTTTTTGCTCAAAGGCTCGGCCAACGCAAGCAATTGCTCTTTTGAAATAAATCCCTTTTTAAAAGCAATTTCTTCGATACACGAAACTTTTAATCCCTGGCGCTGCTCAATGGTGGCAATAAAATTGGAAGCCTGCAACAAACTGTCGTGCGTACCTGTATCCAACCAGGCAAAACCACGACTCAATAATTTAACTCGTAGCCTGTTTTCTTCCAGATACAAACGATTCAAATCCGTAATTTCCAGCTCACCTCGCTTTGATGGTTTTAAGTTTTTTGCCTTTTCAACCACGTCATTCGAGTAAAAATAAAGCCCTGTAACAGCATAGTTTGATTTCGGAACTTCCGGTTTTTCTTCAATGCTGATTACTTTTCCTGCTTCGTTAAACTCGACTACTCCATAGCGTTCCGGATCGTTTACGTAATACCCAAACACAACTGCTCCGTCTTCCAAAGCGGCAGCCTTTTCAAGAATTCCGCGAAATTTATATCCATAAAAAATGTTATCGCCTAAAACCATACAAACATTGTCATCGCCGATAAATTCTTCACCTAAAATAAATGCCTGTGCAAGTCCGTCGGGCGATGGTTGTATTTTGTATTCCAGTCGTAAACCAAGTTGCGATCCATCACCCAGTAAATTTTCGTACAAACCAATATCGGTTGGCGTCGAAATAATCAGGATTTCGCGAATACCCGCCAGCATTAATACCGAAAGCGGATAATAAATCATAGGTTTATCGTAAACCGGAATAATTTGTTTTGAAATTGAACGTGTTATAGGATACAAACGTGTTCCTGATCCTCCTGCTAAAATAATTCCTTTCATAGTAAATGTTTTTACCGGGTTTTAGTTTTTATTGGTGTCCGGGCAAACCGGATCGATCTCTTACTAACAGAGATAACGTATTGAAATTGTTTTCAAGCCTCAAAATTAATAGAAAATAGATAGTCTGCAATTAATCGCGTTAAACAAAACTTGCTCCCGGGTGGCGCTAAAATGTTATTAAATTACTTCAATCCCACTAACATTCAATAAAATACAGTAAATCCTTTGTTTTATTTGAATTAAGTTATAATTTTGCGCGCGCATTTTAAAACAAATATAAAGTCTAACTCATTAATTTAAATTGAATTACATGACAGAAGAGAAAAAAGAAAATCTTGAACAAGAGGTGGTAGAAACACCAGTTCAGGATGAAAAACAAGAAGTAGTTGCAGAAACTACTGAAGCTCCGGCTGAAGAAGTTGTAGCAGAAGAAAAAGCTGAAGCTCCAGTAGCAGAAGTTAAAGAAGAAGCAGTTGAAACAAAAGCTGAAGAAGCTGAATTTGACTGGGCAAGCCTTGAATCGGGTACAGATGCTTATTCTGAAAAAGAAAGAGGAAATCTGGAAGACCTTTACAACGGTACATTAAACACTGTATCTGAAAAAGAAGTACTTGAAGGAAAAGTTATTTCGTTAAACAAACGCGAAGTAGTTGTTGACATCGGTTACAAATCAGATGGTATTGTTAGTTTAAACGAGTTCCGCTACAACCCTGAATTAAAAGTAGGCGACGCAGTAGATGTTTACATTGAAAGTCTGGAGGATAAAAAAGGACAGATGATCCTTTCGCACAAAAAAGCACGTGCTACTCGTTCTTGGGAGCGTGTTAACGAATCGCTTGAAAACGACGAAATCATCAAAGGATACATCAAATGTCGTACTAAAGGTGGTATGATTGTAGACGTATTTGGTATTGAAGCATTCTTGCCAGGTTCGCAAATTGATGTTAAGCCTATTCGCGATTACGATGTATTTGTTGGTAAAACAATGGAATTCAAAGTTGTTAAAATTAACCACGAATACCGTAACGTTGTTGTTTCGCACAAAGCACTTATTGAGGCTGAACTGGAACAACAGAAAAAAGAAATTATTGGTAAACTTGAAAAAGGACAAGTTCTTGAAGGAACTGTTAAGAACGTTACTTCTTACGGTGTATTCATGGACCTTGGTGGTGTTGACGGATTGATCCACATTACTGACCTTTCCTGGGGACGTATTTCTCACCCAAGCGAAATTGTAGAATTAGATCAGAAATTGAATGTTGTAATTCTTGATTTCGATGATGACAAAAAACGTATTGCTCTTGGCTTGAAACAATTGACTCCTCACCCATGGGATAACCTTGATGCTGAGTTGAAAGTTGGTGATAAAGTTAAAGGTAAAGTTGTTGTTATTGCCGACTACGGTGCATTTGTTGAAATTGCAACCGGAGTTGAAGGTTTGATCCACGTTTCAGAAATGAGCTGGAGCCAGCACTTACGCAGCGCACAGGATTTCTTGAGCGTAGGCGACGAAGTAGAAGCTTCAATTCTTACTTTAGACCGCGACGAGCGCAAAATGTCGTTGGGTATCAAACAATTGAAAGAAGATCCATGGGCAAATATCGATACTGAATTTGGTGTTGGAACTAAGCACACTGCAAAAGTTCGTAACTTCACTAACTTCGGAGTATTTGTAGAAATTGCTGAAGGAGTTGACGGTTTAATTCACATTTCAGACCTGAGCTGGACGAAAAAAATCAAACACCCATCAGAATTTACTGCAATTGGCGAGCCAATCGAAGTTGTAGTTCTTGACATCGACAAAGAAAACCGTCGTTTAAGTTTAGGACACAAACAATTGGAAGAAAACCCATGGGATGTTTTCGAAACTATCTTTACTTCAGATTCTATCCACGAAGGAACTGTGGTTGAATTGATGGACAAAGGTGCTGTTATTGCACTTCCATACGGAGTTGAAGGTTTCGCGACTCCACGCCATTTAGTAAAAGAAGATGGTACATCTGTTAAGCAAGACGAAAAACTTGATTTCAAAGTAATCGAGTTCAACAAATCGGCAAAACGTATCATCGTTTCTCATTCAAGAATTTACGAAGATGTAAAACGTGCTGAAGACACCGAAAAACGTAAAACGCAAACTCGTTCTACAAAACGTTCGATGAAAACAGTTACCGACAACATCGAGAAAACAACTCTTGGCGACATCAGCGAATTGGCTGCATTAAAGTCGCAAATGGAGAAGAACGAGAAAAAAGATAAATAAATCAGTTGGCGTATTTAAACTGAATTTCGTAAATTGAAGCATGGCATTCGAAATTCGAAAGAACGGAAAGTATACCTTGGTTAAGGTAAACACCGATAGATTAGATACAAACAACGCACCCGATCTGAAATCGGAACTGGTTGTTATAAACAACGAAGGCGAAAAAAACATTGTTCTTGATCTAAGTAGTGTCAACTACTGCGATTCGTCGGGATTAAGAGCAGTTTTGGTAGCCAACAGAATTTGTGAAGACGCAATTGGAGCTTTTGTTCTGTGCGGCTTACAACCGGATGTAGAAAACCTGGTAAAGATTTCGATGCTTCATACTGTTTTGTTAATTACAAAAACGGCTGAAGAAGCAGAGGAATTACTGGCAAAGAAAGAAAATCTGTAAATCAGATATGTCTTTTGAATTAACCATACTAGGAAGTAATTCAGCATTACCGACTTCGAACAGATATCCAACAGCCCAGGTACTTGAAGTACCTGGGCTTTGTTTTTTGATCGATTGCGGAGAAGGAACACAAATCCAGATTCGCCGCAATAAGATTAGTTTTAGCAAAATCCGCCACATATTTATTTCTCACCTGCACGGCGATCACTTTTATGGATTAATCGGATTAATTTCGACCATGAACTTAATGAGAATTAAGTCCGACCTTCACATTTATGCCCCATCAGAACTGAAGGATTTAATCCAGCCACAACTCAACCATATCAGGGGAGAAATGACAGTTAAGCCCATATTTCACCCTTTAAATTTCAAAAAACCACAACGAATTTTTGAAAACAAAACCATCGAAGTATTTTCTTTTCCTGTTAAACACAGCATCCCAACTTCGGGCTTTCTTTTTAAAGAAAAACCAAAACCTGCCAACATTAAAAAAGAATTGATTAAAGCATACAATATCCCTATTGCCGCTATTAAGGATATAAAAGCCGATGCCGATTTCACCACTGAGGATGGGCAACTTATTTCGAACGAGCATTTAACCACACCCCTTGCAAAAACAAGGTCTTACGCTTTTTGTACCGACACCGCTTTTCACCCTCCTATTTCAGAATTTATAAACGGTGTTGACTTGCTTTATCACGAAGCTACTTTTCTTGAAAAACTAAAAGATTTAGCAGAAAAAACTTTGCATTCGACAGCGAAACAAGCCGCAGAAATGGCACGGCTCGCCAATGCAAAAAAATTGCTTATCGGCCACTTTTCGGCACGATTTAAAAACACAGATGACTTTGTAGCTGAAGCAAAAGAAGTCTTTCCCGAAACAGAGGCCGCGGTAGAAGGAAAAACAATCAAATTTTGACATTCAGAATTTTACTCATCTTCAAAAAACCCCTTGTCAAAGTTTACCAGATACAATTTTTCAGTTGGCCGGGTAAATGCTGTGTACAACCATCTGTAATATTCAGTATCGAGCATGTCTTCGGTTAAATATCCATGGTCAACAAAAACCGCTTTCCACTGTCCGCCTTGTGCTTTATGGCAAGTTAAGGCATATGCATATTTCACCTGCAACGCATTAAAATACGGATTCGATTTAATCTTTTCCCAACGTTTCTTTTTGTTCCTTTCATCGGCATAATCTTCCGAAACAGCATAAAATAATTCTGTGTTTTTCTCATAGGGAAACGAAGCGGTTTCAATGCTTAAGGTTTCAAGAAATATTTTACAATCAAGTTCTACATTTTCATAATCGACAAACCGTAAACTCACATTTGCAAATCGGAAACCATACAACTCTTCGTAACCATAAATTGATATTATTTCTGCAATATCGCCATTGGCAATAAAATCGAGCTCTAAATCAGCTTCACCTTCAGCCCAGAAATAATTGTTCTTTACTACCATTAAAAGATCGCCGCGCTCAATCTCATTTTCCTTGTAAAGAATGGAACCTCTGATACCTTTATTGTAAATATTGGCCCTTTTGTTCGAACGTGTTACAATTGTTGTATCAAAAAAACCATGTTTATCGTAACACGATGACAAATTCTCAATTAGATCGGCACCCGAAATTCGCTCCACATCGTCAAAATTTACACAATCGATCGGGAAAAAGCCGGTATTCCCAAAATCTTCACCAATCAGATTTCGAATTTCAGTGACATTTGTTAAAATACCCGAACCTTTGGCCTGACGAACCACCTCCTTTAATTCCACTTCTTTTACACTAAACCCATAACTTTCAAGCGTAAGTGCTTCCAATGCCGGACTAATACTCAGTCCTACCGGAGGCAACTGGGCAGTATCGCCAACCAAAACCAAACGACAGTTTTCACCGGAATATACAAATTCAAGCAAATCATCGAGTACCCGACCACTTCCAAAAACTGAATTCTCACTTAGTTCATTCGAGATCATTGAAGCCTCATCTACAATAAAATAGGTGTTTTTATAGAGGTTTTTATTCAATACAAATTTCCCCATTCCATCCGATGAAGTTTTTTGCCTGTATATCTTTTTATGAATGGTAAAAGCAGGTATTCCGGAGTACCCCGACATCACTTTTGCAGCTCTTCCGGTTGGAGCCATTAAAACGGAACGAATTTTGAGCGATAATAAAACTTGTGTAAGAGAAAAAATCATGGTAGTTTTACCAGTACCTGCGTAGCCTTTAATTAACATTATCTCATCAGGCTCTTGAGATGTTATATACTCAGATAAAACATTGATTAGATGAGCCTGACAATTGGTTGGTTTGAAAGGCAATTTTTCGGTTAATACGACTTTTAAATGATTTTTGATCATACAGGCTAAAATAACTTTCTGTAAAGGAAGCTAATTTATTTTTTTTTTTAAATTTGCAGGCAAACGAAAAAAAAACTTATAAATAAATAAAAATGAGAACCGTAATTCAAATTTTACTATTCATCGCAGCAGTTGTTCTAACTTACTTTATCTATCAAAGTATTCAACGTCCTATTGAGTTTGACAAGGCAAAAGATGTTCGATACGAAGCTACCGTTGCTAAATTGAAAGATATTAGAAAAGCACAACTGGCTTACAAAGATATTCACGGACAATTTACAGGCAGCTGGGATACACTTATTCATTTTGTGAGTACTGACTCTGTTCGTAACGTAAAAGCAATTGGTGAGCTTACTGATAGTATGATTGAAGCTAAAATTTCTGAAAAGAAAGCAATTGAAATGGGATTGATTATTCGTGACACCGTGCGTGAAAGTGTTATTGATGCTTTGTTCGGTGGTAGTTATGATGCAAACAGTTTACGTTATGTTCCGGTTCCGGGTGAACCTACTGAATTTCATTTAGGACAAACAATAATTACTACCGGTTCGGGAATTAAAGTTCCTGTTTTTGAGGCAAAAGCGCACAACAATGTAATTCTTAGAGGTCTTGACGAGCAGTTGATTATTAATCTTAACGACTCTAGAAGAACGAACGATAAATACCCAGGATTACGTGTGGGATCGTTAACAGAGACAACAAACAATGCAGGTAACTGGGAGTAAACCTCATGCATGAATTTGTAGAAGAATCTTTTAATATAGAAGATACATTTGAATATATATTATCCATTCAGGTTAGCCTGAATGGATTTTCTTTTTCTGTATATCAGCCATCTTCGAATAAAGTTCTTGTTTTTAAGAACACGCCATTAAAAATTAGCACCGAGAATTTATTGGCCCGAAGATTAAAGGAGTGGATTCAGTCTGAAGAGTTGTTGCAAAAAACGTATCAGAAGGTTCGTGTAACTATTTTCACCGATAAGTTTACGCTCGTTCCCAAATCTCTTCATAAAAACGAAGTCAATGAAGAACTGGCTCATCTGCTTTTTAAAGATGGAAGCAAACTAAAATTTGCGGAGAACCTTGTTGACAAGGCAAAGGCCAAACTGATATTTCCTCTGCCTGATGGTTTTAATGAAGTAATTTCGGAAATGATTGGTGAGTGCGAGATCAACCATCCATTAAAACTGCTTATTAATCGGTTACCGGAAGTTGCCGACAGACACAGTTTGATTTTACTTTTTAACATGCGACATTTATTTGTTGTTATCGGGAAAGGCGAAAGGCTCTTGTTTGCCAACAGCTTTAAAATAAATCACAGCAACGATGTGGTGTATTTTGTCCTTACAACACTTAAACAATTGGAAATTCCGGCAAAAGGTACGCAAATGTATTATGCAGGCAAATCGGATTATTTAGCTGAAACAAATGCAAACCTAAAAAAATTCTTTGCGTCTACTTCGCTATTTAATCCAGCGGAACCCGAGTCGAACAAGCAGATTTCGAACGAGGTAATTACAGAAAACATTTCATTATTTTTATAAGTTATGAGAATTGTAGGAGGAAAATACAAAGGGAGAATTTTCAGACCGAATAAATCATTCAAAGCCCGACCAACAACTGATATTGCAAAGGAAGGTTTGTTTAATATTCTTGAAAACCGTTACGATTTCTCAAACAAAGATGTGCTCGACCTTTTTTCGGGCACAGGCAGTATGGGCTATGAGTTTTTAAGCCGTGGGAGCGAAAGAGTTACCCTGGTTGAAAATCAGTTTAACCACTATAAATTTATTCTCGATGTTATTAAAACTCTGGGAGTAGAGAATGTGCGGGTTTTTAAAGCCGATGTTTTTAAGTACGTAAAAAAATCGCCCGATACCTATAACATTATTTTTGCTGATCCTCCGTTTGATTTGTCCAATTTTATGACAGTTCCTGATGCCATTTTAGATGCCGATATTTTAGCTCCTGACGGTTTGCTGATTGTAGAACATGCAAAAGAAGTTACGTTTGTAACTCATCCAAATTTTAAGGAGGTACGAAAATACGGTAAAGTAAACTTTAGCTTTTTTGAGAAATAAAAAAAGCTTTCACCACCAGGCAAAAGCTTTTAATAAAAGGTCTATAGTTATCTAATCCACTTTTCTTTTTATACCACATCCAACCGGTTTCGTTTCGGTAACGGCAACCTGTTCGCCAGCGCCTAAATTTGCAATGGCATTTTTCAGATAGGCTTCTTTAACTCCTTCAGCGCTCTCATAACTATCGTCGATGGCACCTTTATAAGCAAGTTTCAAGTCTCCGTCAAATAAAAAGGCATGTGGTGTGGTTTGTCCACCAAATGCATTGGCCAAAACACTCTCTTTATCAACAACATAATTAAACCTGTAAGCTTTTTCTTTGGCTTTGGCCTGCATGGCTTCATACGAATCGTCGCTGTTTCGTTTTTGATAATTCGAATTCAGAACAATCATTCCCACCTTGTTTTTATCGGCCCACTCTTTAATCCCATTGTATCTGCTTTCCCAACGTAAAACAAAAGGACACTGGTTGCACGAAAACAATACAAGCAAACCATTTTCTTTCAGTGCATCACTTAAAGAAACAAGATCTCCTGAAACATCTTTCATTTTAACCTCGGTTAAAACCGCTTTCTCCCCTACTTCCAGTTTCTTAACGTTGTCGGCAGAAAAACTACTTACCGACAAAAAAATTGCAAAAATGAATACTAATCTTTTCATAGCTGATTGTTTATTTAATACCTGTTTGTCTTTAAATAACAACATTCTGAATAAAAAAGTTTAGTCGCTCTAACTGAATGAATTAACAACTCACCACATGTATATCAAAACAACCTGGAATTTTAGGTTGTAAAATACAGCTATCAAGAATGAAATACCAGAGCTTGTTTTTAAACAAAAGAGCGTGATGTGGGTTATCACTAACAAAATTACAGTATGCAATTAGATCACATACGGCGCGACTATAAAAAGGCTGAACTCGATGAGAGTACAATTGATAAAAATCCTTTCAAACAGTTTAAAACATGGATAAATGAAGCAATCGCTCTAAATATTGCTGATGTTACTGCAATGTCGCTTATCAGTATAGGAAGAGATGGATTTCCTCAATCGAGAATTGTTTTACTCAAGGATTTTTCAGAAAATGGTTTTACCTTTTTTACGAATTACAACAGCGACAAAGGACAAGCCATTGATTTTAATCCAAAGGTAGGCTTGCATTTTTTCTGGGCCGACCTGGAACGCCAAATAAGAATTACAGGCACCGCCATCAAAACTACGGAAGAAGTATCTAAAAGTTATTTCCATTCACGTCCACACAAAAGCCAGATTGCCGCAGTATTATTCAATCAAAGTTCAGTTATTCCGTCACGCGATTCTCTCGACAATAATTTTAATAAACTTATTGCTGAACTGAAAGGCAATGATCCGGAATATCCAAAAAACTGGGGAGGCTACCTGGTTAAACCTATAAAATTTGAGTTTTGGCAAGGTCGCGAAAGTCGTTTACACGATAGAATTGTATTTGAAAAAAGTGAAAACGATTGGCAAATTAAAAGATTGGCTCCCTGACTAGAAAGTGAGTGAGTGAATGAGTGAGTGAGGAAGTGAGTAATTAAGTAAGTAAGGCTTTAAAAATCGAGGTTTAATGTACGTTTGAGTAGCGCCAAATTTGGATTTTTATTGGCCATTTCGGTGTATCTTTCAATATCTGAATACGCTACTTTTTCGTGTACTACATCAGTGACTACCGTTTTCAAATTAATATTCGAATTGCGCAATTCCTTTCGCAACCACGAAACCAGTTCAGGTTTTATATTCGCCAACAATTCATCCTGAATACGGCTGTCAATTTCCAAAGTAAGTGAAAAGTCCTCTTCCAGTTTTGGAAAAGTTCCCAATGTGGCTTTCAAACTCGGACGATCATCCAAGCGTGGCAAAAACTCCTTCCACTTTTCAATTAACTGCTCTTCAGTAAAAGGCTCATTTTCATCGGCTTTCGAAAACATTTCATGTTGTTCTTTTGCCGACAGTTGCTGTTCGTCGCCTTTAAATTCTCCTTTTAAAGCCATTTTAACCGATGGGGTTCCAACCTTACGCACAATACGTTTTGGCCTTGCCACTGGTTCTATTTTTGGAGTTTTAGGAACTACTTGTTCTTTTGATTTTTCTTGAGTTACCGGTTTTGAAACCACCGGAGAACTTGGTTCATCGGCTATTTCTATTCCCGAAAAAATAGGTTCGAGAATGTCATCGTCACCTTCAGCTATTTTTTTTTTAAGGTTAGCTGCGCTATCCGAATCAAAGCCAGTTCAATGAGCAGGCGTTTATTTTGACTTGTTTTGTATTTTATGTCGCAATCGTTGCTTATTTGTAAGGCATCGAGCAAAAATGCACTGTCAGCAGCCAATGCCTGCGTTTTGTATCGTTCTTTAATATCGCCACCTACTTCCAGCAACTGAATAGTTACGGTATCTTTACAAACCAAAATATCGCGGAAATGACTGCTTAAGCCTGTAATAAAATGATGTCCGTCGAAACCATGGCTCAAAATTTCATTAAAAATCAGCAACACTTCTGTTACATTGTTCTTTAAGAATTCGTCAACCAAACGGAAATAGTAATCGTAATCCAACACATTCAGATTACCAATTACATTCTGATATGTGATTTTCTTTCCCGAAAAGCTTACAATCTGATCAAAAATAGAAAGTGCATCACGCATGGCACCATCGGCTTTTTGCGCTATTACATTTAAACCTTCACTTTCTACCTCAACACCTTCGCTTTTGGCTACATATTCCAGGTGTTCCGAAATGTCGGAAATTCCAATTCGGTTAAAATCGAAAATTTGACAGCGCGACAAAATGGTTGGAATAATTTTGTGTTTTTCGGTTGTTGCCAAAATAAAGATGGCATGCTTTGGCGGCTCTTCCAGTGTTTTTAGGAAAGCATTAAAAGCCTGCGACGATAACATGTGAACCTCATCGATAATATACACGCTGTATTTTCCCATTTGCGGGGGAACGCGCACCTGATCCGTTAAGTTTCGAATATCGTCAACCGAATTATTTGAAGCCGCATCCAGTTCGTGAATGTTAAACGAACGGTTGGTGTTAAACGATGTGCATGATTCGCAGGTATTACACGCTTCGGTTTCAGCAGTAAGATTGGTACAGTTTATTGTTTTGGCAAAAATACGGGCACAAGTAGTTTTCCCAACTCCGCGGGGCCCGCAAAACAAATACGCATGAGCAAGCTGGCTGCTTTTAATGGCATTTTTTAAAGTTCCTGTAATCGATGCCTGGGCAACAACCGTCTCAAACGAATCGGGTCTGTATTTTCGTGCTGATACAATAAAATTTTCCATAGTCTAAAACACCTTTCGGTCGTTCAAAGATAATTAAATATGCTATGTTTACTAGGTTTTTTTATTAACAACAATTGTGGTACTTTTAAAAAGTATTGACAATTAAACGCTTAGTAAAATGAGAATCATAATCATTCTTTTTGTGCTGGTTTTATCCACTCAAATTTCGGGACAAACTAAAAGCTTGTACTATTTTACTGCAACCACAATCATTGGAGAGCCTTATGATTTTTCACAACTCGAAGGGAAAAAAGTACTGATTGTTAATACCGCATCGGAATGTATGTTAACTCCTCAGTTTAAAAAGCTACAGGAACTTTATGAAGAATACGGAGGTGACGATTTTGAAATTATTGGATTTCCCTGCAACGATTTTGGTTCGCAAGATCCGGCTGAAAATGATGTAATCTACGATTTCTGTACAAAAAAGTACGAAGTCACTTTTACAATGATGGAAAAAATTGAAATAAAAGGAGAAAATGCTCACCCTCTTTATAAATGGCTTACCAACAGCGAAGAGAATGGTGTGCTCGATGCCAAAGTAGCCTGGAATTTTCAAAAATTTTTAATCGACGAAAAGGGTGAAATTGTTGACTTTGTTCCTCCAATAAAAAGTCCGAAAACCGACCGCATTATTGATTGGCTCAACGAAAGGGAACAATAATTAATTATTGAACATTTTACCCGGGCGTTTTTGCTGGGTTGGTATTTTCCCATGTATATTACCACCGCGCCACTCGGTACGCGTCTTTCTCTTTTTGAATTCAACTTTTTTGCTCGTATCCTCCCTGAATTCCTGCTTAAAATACTCAAATGCATAAAGCGGAATAAACACTAGAAAGAAAACAAACAAGCCCGCAATAATCCATGGCTTTGCATTTAACGTAGTAAAAAAATGCACAAATAAAGCCACAGCCTCGAGTAAAATAACACCAGGTCCGGTTATCATTAAAACTGTTTTTTTAAGCTTTTCCATCACTTTTATTTTAGTGCCTTTCTATAAGTAGAAAGTGCCCGTTCGCGTGCCATTTTATGATCTGTAATGGGTTTGGGATAGGCACTAGTCCCCAGTTCGGGAATCCATTTTAAAAGATATTCACTTTTCGAATCGAACTTTTTTTGTTGTGCTTCGGGATTAAATACCCTGAAATACGGAGCAGCATCGCATCCACAACCCGCTGCCCATTGCCAGTTACCATTGTTCGAAGCCAGCTCATAATCAAGTAACTTTTCTGCAAAATAAGCTTCTCCCCAACGCCAGTCAATCAATAAATGTTTGGTTAAAAAACTGGCAACAACCATTCTTACCCTATTGTGCATAAAACCGGTCGCATTCAGTTCGCGCATTCCTGCATCAACCATCGGAAAACCTGTTTCACCCTTGCACCAAAGATCAAATTCAGCTTCGTTATTACGCCATTCAATAAAATCATACCGGGGTTTAAACGAACTATTCTCAACTTCCGGGAAATGCCATAAAATATCGATAAAAAAATTTCGCCAGATAAGTTCTTTTAAAAATGTAATCGACAAGCGGCTGGCTATTTTTGTGAGTTCGCGAATACTAACTGTACCAAAACGAAGATGAATACCAAGTCTGGATGTTCCATGCAGCGAAGGAATGTCTCTGTATTTCTCATAGTCTTCAATCAGCTTTTGGTCAATCCTTAATGCCGGCACCTCTAAATCCGATTCCAAAAAGCCAATATCCTTTAGTGTAGGCATTCCCAAAACTACTGTTTGCAAAAACTTTTCCTGAAAATCTTGCGAAGGATAAGCTACATCCAACCTTTTTTCATAGGCTGCCAGCCATTTTTTTGAGTAAGGCGTATATACAGTATAAGGCTCGCCATTGTCTTTTACAATCGTATTTGGCTCAAAAACAACATGGTCGTTAAAACTCTGAAAACGAATTCCTGATTTTTGCAAAAGTGCGCCAACCTTTTTGTCCCGGTCTATTCCGTAAGGCTCATAATCTTTGTTAGAAAAAACAGAATCGATATCGTAGTCCTCCAAAAGCTTTTGAAAAGCCTGTTCCGGAGTCGAGTAAAAAACTTGTAAGGAAGATCCCAGTTTCTCCAGTTGTGTTTTCAGTTCAACAATTTGTTGATAGATAAATGTTACTCTGCTATCTGTTTTTACATTCAGTTTATTCAATATTGCCGTATCGAAAATAAATACAGGCAATACCGGCACTCCTGATTGAAGCGCTTTAAACAAACCATGATTGTCAATTAAACGCAAATCGCGGCGAAACCAAAAAATATTAATTGTAGTTTTCATTTTAATGTGTTGCCGATACAGCTGTATTTACAGCAATAGAAGCAGCAACAACCTGAGCTGCCTGAATGGCTTCTTCTACTGATTTTGACACCGGATTGTCAACCAAAAGATTTTTCAGTTTTTTATCGGCTTCATGTCGTTTTTGCCGGTCGGGATACAAACGGTAAAGCAATTTTCCAGGTCGTATAAACGATAATAATATCAATTCCTCTTCAACCGAAGTACCTCTAAAAATTTGTTCCTTAACATTATCTATCAAATGATAAACAAGCGATTTATTCAGAATTGCAGGCGATTCCCATTTAAAAAATAAAAACTGTTTGGCTTGCATCCGAATAATCCGCTTTTCACTTAATTCTTTTTGTACTCCTTCCCTGATTTTTTTATTCGACATATTAAAGCGATTAATCCAGGATGAAATTCGCCGGGGCGATTTGGCAGCACTTATTTTATCGAGCAAAAACTTATGCGTAGCATTGTTCGTTTTTGTATGAATGAGAACTACCCGTTTGTCTTTAAATTTAATATTTCCGTTTTTGAAGAGCTCAAGTAACATGGCACCAGACAATAAAAAATTCATTGCCGAATACGACGACGATACTATTCCTCCCTTTTCAGGATGAACACCCAACAAATAAAGTTTCTGCGACAAAGGAATTGTATTTTCCATTTTTTAATGACTTTGATTTTTTCTTTCTTTATAGGTACTTAAAGTGGCACACAAGTTACAAAGAATACAGAAAATCGACTAACAATATTCAACAATGACAACAATTAAAAAAGGGTTTGCCAGCGACAACAACTCAGGAGTGCACCCATCTGTTCTTAAATCAATGGAAGCCGCCAATATAGGGCATGTTGTAGGATACGGAGACGACAAATACACGCAAAAAGCCATTTCGCTGTTTAAAGAAAAGTTTGGACAGAACACCGAGGTGTTTTTTGTTTTTAACGGCACCGGAGCCAATGTACTTAGTTTATCGACGGTTACACAAAGTTTTAATTCGATAATCTGTGCCGAAACAGCTCACATTCAGGAAGACGAGTGTGGAGCGCCTGAGAAATTTACAGGATGTAAGCTTTTACCAATAGAACCTGAAAATGGAAAAATATCACCAGATTCAATTCGCCCGCACTTAAAAGGATTTGATTTCGAACATCACTCGCAGCCAAAAGTTATTTCTATTTCGCAGGTAACCGAAATGGGCACCGTTTACCGGCCCGAAGAAATAAAGGCACTTGCCGACTTGGCTCACAGTAACAATATGTTTTTACACATGGATGGCGCCCGAATTGCCAATGCTGCAGTTGCTCTCAACATGGATTTCCGTGAATTTACCCTTGACTGCGGAGTTGATATTCTTTCGTTTGGTGGAACAAAAAACGGAATGATGATGGGTGAAGCAGTTCTGTTTTTTAATCCGGAGCTTACCGGAATGACGAAATACATACGTAAACAAAGTATGCAGCTGTACTCAAAAATGCGTTTTGTGGGTGCCCAGTTTTTGGCCTATTTCGAAAACGATTTATGGAAAGAAGCGGCAGGGCACGCCAATAAAATGGCACAACTTTTAAAAACTGAAGTTGAAAAAATACCTGAGATACAAATTACACAACCGGTAGTCGCTAACGGGGTTTTTGCTGTGGTTCCCCGAAAAATTATAGAGCCTTTGCAGAAACGTTTCTTCTTTTACATTTGGGACGATTTAAAACCCGAAGTGCGCTGGATGACTTCGTTTGACACAACTGAAGAAGAAATTTTGGAATTTGTAATATCAATAAAGGAACTACTATCTTAAACCAAAATCTCCTTAATCTTCCAAAATGAGAATTTACCCTCCATTTACAATCGTGTTAGTCGTACTTTTTCTTTCAGTTAAATGTTATTCTACTCAAAAAAAAGAACAACAAATAAATATTGACAGTCTGAAAATTGAAACAGAACTAACAAGAGCCTATGAAATAAGATACCAGCCTGACAGTTTTTTTCAGATTTCTCAAAATGCATTTCAGCTATCACTTGAACTAGAGAATGCCCATCTTAAATTTAAATCAAAACTACTTATTGCCCTTTCTTATTTATATCAAAATAAGTTGGAGGAGAGCGAAAAAGCTTTTGATAAGCTTGCCATTGAATTGAAAGAGATAAAAAACGAACAAATTGTAATTGATTATTATCTATATTATGCGTGGTTTATAAGTTTTAAAGGAATGGTTGATGAATCGATCAAAATTTCTCACGAAAACATTAAAAGAAGCGAGAAAAATGGAAATTATAAACTCAACCTTATCTATGATTTTCTTAGTAGTGTAGAATTTAATGCGGGATATTATGAAACATCGCTACAAAACAAATTAAAAGCCAGAGATTATACTGCTCCTTCTGACAAAAAAACCTTAATGGGAATAGACTCAAAAATTGGTATGTTATACTTAGATATTGGTATAACTTACAATGCTATTCACTATTACCAATCATCGCTAAAATTTTCGAAAGAAATCAACGTGGCTTATATTGATGCATATTACGGGCTTGGAATGTGTTATTTTAGTGAAAAAGAGTTTGAAAAAGCCTATTCTAATTTTAAGAAAGCAGTCTCTATTGCTAAATCAAAAAATATATTAACCAACTACTATATTCCAATTAACAGCTATTTACATTACTGGAAATGCAGTACATTACTTAATAAACCCTACCATAAAGAACTGGGAGATGATTTTATATTAAAAACCAAACATTTATTACAAAACGAAAGAAATCCCTCAACAGAAATCCTCCAAGCTGAAATCTACATTTATTACAACCAGCCAGACAAAGCGGAAAAAATAATGATGCAAAATTTAAGCTCTATTGAAAATCTGGATGCGTCATCATTAACAGCAGATTATTATTATTGGTTGGCGCAGGCGACAGAAAAACAAAAAAAATACAAAATATCACTTAACTATTACCAACACTATAAAGCACTGGATGACTCATTAAAAAACTCAAGAATACTCAACAAAATTGCACTATTGCAGGAGCAATTTGAAGCGACAAAAAAAGAAGCTGAAATAGCAAAATTAAACAGCCAGGTTGAAACAGAAAAACTCAATTCTGAAATTTCACAATCGCGATTCAGAAATAGTTTGATAATTACACTTTCTATTTTTATAATATTAATGGTTACCGGATTATATTTCCGCAACAGACAAAAAATGAAGGTTGTTAGCTTACAAGCTGAAAAAGAAAGCAAAGATCATGAAATTCAACGTATATTAGAACAAAGCAAAAGCAGCATTTTAAACTCAAACCTACAGGGTCAGGAAAAAGAACGAACGCGCCTGGCGAAAGAACTACACGACGATTTGGGAAGCAGGCTAACGGCCCTGAGTTATTTTGTTGCTTCGAAAAAAGGGATTTTTAAGGATGATGACGAGCTATTGTTAAAAACAGAGTTGAAAGGTATACAAAAATATGTTCGCAATATTTCTCATCAACTGGCAAAACCTCAGTATTCAAAAATTGATTTACCCAGACTAATTCAAGAACAAAAATATTGGTCAAACAATGAAAAAATTGACTTCAATTTTGTTTTCGATCCAGAAATCAACTGGGAAAAGGTACCCGATCAAGATCAAAATGAAATGTATCGAATTGTGCAAGAAGCAATTAGCAACGCGCTAAAACACTCTAACGCAAATAATATTACGATAGAAACAATACATTCCGTTAATAAAATTACTATTCACATTTCAGATAACGGAATTGGGATGCACGATAAAAGTGGTTTTGGATTAAAAAACATGAAAGAACGGGCTGAAATGATTGGAGGTAATCTGAAGATTAAGTCGCGAAAAAAAAGTGGTACACAAATTTCGCTATTGTACAGAATTACGGCTTAAAAAGTGTCTTAAAACACTCGTTTTAAATTTCCGTACCCCATGGCTTTATTTACTAAGCCAACCACATTTTTAACCTCATATTTAAGAAACAAATTCTTTCGGTGCGTTTCAATTGTATTTTCAGAAACAGATAAATCTAATGCAATTTCTTTGGTTGATTTCGCATCAAGAATAAGAGTTAAAACTTCCTTTTCGCGTTTCGTTAATTGTTCGAAACCCGTAATTTCCTTTTTGATATACGAATAAACACGTTTAAACTCTGTGCACATAAACAACTGATTCTTGTTCAGTTGAACCAAAGCCTCAATAATTTCAGATGGTTCAGATAGTTTTGAAACAAATGCATCAATTTTGAGCTCACTCAAACCCTGAAAAACCCATGATTGCGTATGTGAAGTTAATATCAGAACTTTTGCCTTTGGGAATTTGCAATTAATATGTTCAATTGTATCTGCAGCATCGCCACATGGCATTTCCAAATCAAGAATAAAAACATCAATTTTTTCGATAAAGGTCAATTGCACTTCTTTCCAATTGGAAGCAGTGTAAATGGTTACTTTAGGAAAAACTTCTCGAATTAAACTGAATATTGACTTTACAATTAACGGATGGTCATCTGCTATTAAAATGCTATTCATGGTTAGTGTCTGGTTAAATATACATATGTTTACTAAAATAAATATTTTTTTTCGATATCATAGCTCCTGCTCTTTTCCCATAATTAAAATCAAAAGAAACATCTAGCTTAACCTTTTAATTATTCTATTTGATATCTAGTGCGGTAAAAAAGCCCTGACAATTCAGGGCTTTAAAACTTTAAATACGAAATGAATGGAGGTTTACTTAAAAATTATCCGGTTACTGTAATGATTTCGATAAATTCTTATTATTTCCTCATCAGCAATTTCATCCTTCGAAAACTCACATTTTAATCGTTTCAAATATTTATAAATCCTTCAATACAATTAAAACTGATCAAGATATACTATGCACCACTGAAACATTAACAATCATTATGAAAATCAATTCCAAAATAGAGAAGATTACAAATCTGCAATCACAGTATTTACTTCATTTACAAATTCTACTACTTTCGATTTTTCGAGAATTGAAATTTCATATCCAACACTTTGTCCCGCATTATTAGTAATCACAAAAGTCGCTGTATAACAGTTAAGAACATTAATGGCACCAAAAAGTAAAAGAAAAATACCAAATGATGTTATAAGTGCAAACCCAGCAATAACAAGTACCAAACCAATTAATAATCTCATAAATGAAAATTTGGTTGAACTTGATACTGATGCAATTGTTTTTAACGGCTGAGCAATTTGTGCTTTTCCTAATGGAATTATCCCCAATAGAGTGTTGGGAGTATGACCTGTTACTCTTTTATTGGTTAACATATAATCAGCCTTTAGCCAAAATAAAATAAGGTTTGCTGTAAATGTCGCCTCTTTAATCTTTTGCTCGTCTTTCCCTAGAATAGTACTCATGTTTTTGTTTTTTTTTATTCTCCTACTCATATGGCCTTTCGGTATCGCCCCGTTTATTACTGTGGTGCAGGCTCCACATTGTATTTGATATATTAAATTATCTTATATTGCATGTTGAACAGCGAAATACTCATCCTGCTCTGTATTTTCATTAATAAAACTATTGTTGTATTGTTCTACTAACTTTTCTGGGGCATTCGAATTTTCACACGAGCTTAGTGGTAGTGTTATCAGGATTAACATGTAATTTCTCATAACTCAGCTTTTTATTATTATAAAATTTGAGATTACCTTTGTTTTTATCTAGTGCAATTTGACATAAATATTTTTTGCACAATTCACGGAAAACCATGAAATCAAATAGTTATTCATTATTTGGAATTATTCTCGTTAACGCTCCATTCATTAAATATTTGCGATTTGTTTATTGCCACATATTTGTAACTTGGCTTCAACAATTAATAAAGTACATAAATTATGAGCCTGTTTAAATACTATCCAAGCAATCCAAAAAAACTTGATCCGGAAATGGAGAAGCGGATTTTTATCCACAGCCTTCTGTTTTCGCTTGTTTTTGTGCTTGCGTTTTGGATAGTTGAAATTATTGAGCAAACAACTGATTTAAGTTTTGTGAAATTTGGCGTTTATCCACGTCATATAAATGGTTTACAGGGTGTTCTCTTTTCTCCATTTATCCACTCCAACTTTAACCACCTGATTTCCAATTCGCTTCCGTTTTTTATTTTGCTCTTTATGCTCGTATATTTTTACCGGCGTATTTCGTACCGTATATTTTTTCAGATGTATTTTTGGGCCGGCATTTGTGTTTGGCTGGTTGGACGAGAAGCCTGGCACATAGGAGCCAGCGGTGTAGTTTATGCCATGGCCGCTTTTCATTTTGTAAGCGGAATAATTCGAAATGATGTGCGCTTGCTCACTCTATCCACAGTTGTTGTTTTTCTTTATGGCGGCATGATATGGGGAATGTTTCCAATAAATCCGGACATTTCGTGGGAAGGACATTTGTGGGGAGCTGTTTCGGGAGTGGTACTCGCATTTTATTATCGAAAGTACCTCATCCGCCGCGAGAAATTCGATTGGGAAACTGAAGAAGAGGAGGAGGAAGAAAGTCACAGTAATCAGTCGCAGTTACCGGTTGAAGAACAAGAAGAGGAAGAAAGTCACAGTAATCAGTTGCTGTCGCCGTTTTCAGAACAATCACAAAAGGGTTCTGAATTACAGAATGAATTTCCAAAAGAAAACGAAAGCAGAACTGATCTGTTTTAATTCTCAATCGTCATCAATCTTTTTTCAATCTCCATCAATCTCTTTCATTCCTGTCTGAACATTTATATGCAGAGAAACACAAAAACTAATTGCACGCATGCTTAACATTTGCCACAAAATGATAATATTTGACTGCATTTAGCCTTCCTTTGTTACAAATATCTCGTCCTTAACCCAGAGAACAAGATAAATGTAACCGAGGACCTAGTTTTACCGTCGGTGGACGTTTACTTTTCGATCAAGGAGCGCATTTTACCGTTGGCGGACAGGTTTTTTCGTCGGTGGACGGGTTTTTGGGGTGCGAGGATGCTTGGTTTTTAGCAGCAGAAAGCTTAACGCCACCAGCGGATATTGTTTTTTACTCTGCCAATCTTCATCCATCTCTTTTCAATCTCCGTCAATCTTTAATCAATCTCTACCTATCTTCATCCATCGCTGGTGAGAATACACTAAATTTCACATTCCATTAACTTATTACAATTGCTTTTTTTTTCGCATTGCAATTCAAAAAAAGATGTACTTTTGCAGCATAATTTATTACACGAAGTTCATTAGAAATGATTAGCAGAAGGATTATCCGTACAAAGGTGTTGCAAGTTTTATACGCCTATTACTCTTCAGACGAGAAGTCTATTAATAACACCGAAAAAGAACTCTTTTTCTGCATCCACAAAGCATACGACCTGTATCATTACCTGTTTTCGCTGGTAATTGAAATTGCTGATTATGCCGAAAACAGGATCGAAATTAAAAGGAACAAACATCAACCTACTTTCGAAGAATTACATCCGAATACCAAGTTTATTACCAACCAGGTAATTCGCCAACTCCGTTTTAATAAGCAGTTAAGTGTATATCAGGAACAAAAAAAATTAAGTTGGAAAGAACATCCTGAACTTGTTAAAGAGTTGTACCTTTTGATGATCGAATCGGAATCGTACAAAGCTTACATGGATGATGATACCCGTTCGTATCTTGATGATCGTAAATTTATTGAAAAACTATTTACCAAAACAATACTGGTTTCTGAAGATTTATATATTGCCCTGGAAGAAATGAGTATCTACTGGAACGACGATGTTGAATTTGTGATTTCTATGATTACCAAAACCTTAAAACGTTTCAACGAATTGTCTGGCTCAGATCAAAGTCTGATGCCCTTGTTTAAAGACGAGGAGGACCGAGATTTTACCAAAAATCTGATTCGTAAATCAATTCTGAACCACAAGGAACTGCGCGATTTAATTCAGGTACATTCCAAAAACTGGGACATGGAGCGAATTGCGTTTATGGATATTCTAATCATGCAGCTTGCAATTACCGAATTTCTGTATTTCCCAACCATCCCAACCAAAGTTTCGCTTAACGAATACATCGAACTATCGAAGTTTTACAGCACCGAAAAAAGCCGGAATTTTATAAATGGGATTCTGGACAAAACGCTAAAAGACCTGAAACAATCCGATCAGGTGAATAAAGAAGGTCGTGGTTTAATTGGAGAATAATGCGCAACATCCTTATTACATTTTCATTCCTCCTTCTATTTGCCTGCGGACAAAAAGCCGGGAAAGAAACAAGTAATACTGATTTTACAAGCGAAAAAACAAGTATTAAATTCAATGAAAAGATGCATGATTTTGGCCAGCTTAAAGCCGGCGAGATTGTGCTTTATACCTTTGAATTTACAAACACCGGAAATGCCGATTTCAAAATTGAAAACATTCATACCGATTGCGGATGTGTAAGTACCAATTTTTCCAAAACTCCGGTTAAACCCGGAGAGACCGGGGTTATTGAAGTAGAATTCGATACATCCGGACTGGTTGGAAAGGAGTACAAATCAATTGAAATTGACGGAAATAGTACAGAATTAAAACATTTAGCTATTTTTGCTGAAGTTAAAAACGAAATTTTAGATATTAAATATTAAAAATTATAATCATGTTGAATAGTATTTTATTGATGATGCAACCTCAGGAAGGAGCAGAAAGCAATCCTTTAATGAGCTTTTTACCATTGTTGCTGATTATTGTAGTTTTCTACTTTTTTATGATTCGTCCTCAGATGAAACGTCAAAAAGAAACGCGTCAATTTCGCGAAAGTTTGAAAAAGGGCGACAAAGTAGTTACCACCGGTGGTATTTATGGTAAAATCTCAGAAATTAAAGAATCGATCATCCACCTTGAAATTGCAAAAGACGTTGTAATTAAAGTTGACAAAAACGGTATTATTAAAGATATGAGCGATGCTCAACAGAAATAGACTGTTTATTTATAACGAAAAAAGGGTTGACCAATTTAATTGATCAACCCTTTTTTTATCTTCAAACTTCAGACTTTCCGCTTCTCTACACGTTAAATCTAAAGTGCATAATATCTCCATCCTGAACCAGGTATTCTTTTCCTTCGATCGCCATTTTACCGGCTTCTTTACATGCCTGCTCCGATCCAAGTGTAATAAAATCATTATACTTTATTACTTCAGCACGAATAAATCCCTTTTCAAAATCGGAATGAATAACGCCGGCAGCCTGTGGCGCTTTAAAACCTTTTGGATAAGTCCAGGCTCTTACTTCCTTCACTCCGGCAGTAAAATAGGTTTCCAGATTTAGTAATTTATATGCTGTTTTTATCAGTTTATTTACACCCGATTCTTTCAAACCTAGGTCCTCTAAAAACATCTGACGCTCTTCGTAATCGTCCAACTCAGCAATGTCGGCTTCAGTTGCAGCAGCAATCATCAGCATTTCTGCATTTTCGTTTTTTATGGCTTCTTTTACTGCTTCAACATGCGCGTTTCCGCTAATTACTGCAGGCTCGTCTACATTACAAACATATAAAATTGGTTTATTTGTAAGCAACTGCAATCCGGCAACTGTTTTAGCATCCGATGGATCAACCTCAACCGTACGTGCCGATTTACCTTCCAGCAGCACTTCTTTGTACTTCGATAAAATACGGAACAAACGTTTGGCTTCAGGGTCGCCTCCGGTACGTGCTTGTTTTTCAACTTTGGCAATCCGGCTTTCAACAGTTTCAAGATCTTTTAACTGTAGTTCAATGTCGATGGTTTCTTTGTCGCGAACCGGATTAATGGTTTCATCAACATGTGTGATATTCTCATTTTCGAAACAACGCAACACATGAATAATTGCATCGGTTTCACGAATATTTCCCAAAAACTTATTTCCCAAACCTTCACCTTTGCTGGCTCCTTTTACCAGACCTGCAATATCAACAATTTCAACAGTGGTTGGTAATACTCGTTGTGGTTTAACCAACTCTTCCAACTTGGTTAAACGTTCATCGGGAACGGTAATTACACCAACATTGGGTTCAATCGTACAAAAAGGAAAATTTGCCGATTGCGCTTTCGCACTCGACAAACAGTTAAAAAGAGTTGATTTACCAACATTTGGCAAACCCACAATTCCACATTTTAAAGCCATCTTACATTTTTAAAAATTGCGGTGCAAAGGTAATTTTTTTTGACTTTAAATCGGTGTTATAAATTTGGGAAACATAAAACTTAACGAATACGCTTTGACTTATTGTACTTTATACATAATTTCTTAAAACTTTTTATTGAAAAATTGTGTAGTCTTTATACATTTGTAATATCTATACGCAAACTTATGATACTAAAGAGCATTTCGGTCGATTGTGTGATTTTTGGTTTTCAGAACAACAAAATAAATGTTTTACTCTGGCAGGCTGATCCGGGCCTTTTGGAGAAGTTTCTAACAACAACCCAGGAATACGAAGAATCAAAAGAGATTTTTGAAAAAAACCCGGCCTTAAAGTCCGATCAATATTGGGGATTAATTGGTACCCACCTTCCTACCGATGAAGATTTGGATGATTATGCAAAAAAAATTCTTCAGGTAGCCACCGGGCTAAAAGATATATTTCTAAAACAATTTCAAACCTTCGGAAGCAAAGACCGTGTGCCGCACTACCGGGTTTTAACGGTTGCATATTACGCCTTAATTAATCCCGAATACCACAACCTGGAACTTTCGTCAATTGCAAAATCGGTAAAGTGGTTTGAAATCGACAAACTTCCGGAACTTATTTTCGACTCAAAAGAGATTATTCACAGAGCTTTAAAAAAATTACGGGAAGAGGTACAGTATCATCCGCTGGGATTTCATTTGTTACCCGATAAATTTACCTTAACACAACTACAAACATTGTACGAAGTTATATTAGGCAAAAGTCTGGATACCCGTAATTTCAGGAAGAAAATTCAAAACATGGATTTGTTGATTGATACGAACGAAAAGCAGACTAATGTAGCACACCGGGCGGCAAAACTTTATTCGTTCGATGTTGAAATATACAATCATCTAAAAGAAGAAGGATTAAATTTTAGAATCTGAAAATAAAATTAAACCTTTGTCGGCAAGCAGTGTCTTACTGTAAGTTTTATGCCGGATACCGATCAAAATATCATTGCCGATTTAAAAGATGAAAACAAGAGAGACCTTGCTTTTCATATGTTGGTAACAACCTACCAGGAACGCTTGTATTGGCATATTCGAAAAATTGTAATGAACCACGACGATACGGATGATGTGCTTCAGAATACATTTTTAAAAGTATGGCGAAGTATCGATAAATTTCGTGAAGAGTCGAGTTTGTACACCTGGTTGTATCGAATTGCAACCAACGAATCAATTACCTTTTTAAATTCGAAAAAGAAAAAGAACATGATGGCACTGAATGATGTCAGCGAATATTTAATGGATAACCTAATGTCTGATCCTTATTTTTCCGGCGACGAAATTCAGATAAAACTACAACAGGCAATCATTCGCTTACCCGAAAAACAACGTATCGTATTTAATATGAAATACTTTGACGAAATGAAATACGATGATATGGCGAAGGTGCTCGACACATCGGTTGGAGCACTTAAAGCATCCTATCATCATGCAGCTAAGAAAGTGGAAGAATATTTAAAAAATACAGATTAACTATTTGAATTTAAACCTTTTTTGATTTTAATAGTCAATTATAAAAATGGCAGAAATGGATGAATTAAAAAACATAGCACCTGAGTTATCAAAATTGGAAAAAGAAGTGCCTTTCCGCACTCCTAAAAACTATTTTGATGATTTTTCTGCGCGTATGCAAGTGCGCATGGAAATGGAAAAACAGGCGGAAAAAGTGCCAGAGCAAAAAACCAAAATTATACATCTGCTAAAACCATTTTTTGGAATGGCAGCAAGTTTTGCTCTTATCTTTTTATTGGTGTATGTTCCAATTAAAACTTTTGTAAAACCCGAGATTACAGAACTTGCTTCCTCAACGGAAACTGGCACTTCAGATTCTGAAATACTAAATATTTTGGAAGGGATGGACGAAAGTTCCTTTTTCGCTTTGCTTGATGAACCAGAAACCAGCGATGAATTTACCAACGACGACCTGGTTTTATACGTAAGTGCCAATTTTACAGATTATGAGATTTTTGAAATCACAAAAAATTAAAACAATCATGAAAAAAATAATAATCCTATTTACATTAAGCATCTTTCTTATTGGTCAATCGTATGCTTTCGAGTCATGTGCAGGCGATCAGGATCATAACGACAGATGGGAAAGATACCGTGCGGAAAAGGTTGCTTTTATTACCACAAACCTTGATTTAACACCTGAAGAAGCTCAAAAATTTTGGCCGGTTTACAATCAAATGGAAAAAGAAAGATCAGAAGCACAAAAAATGCGACGCGAACTGGAACAAAAAATCAACGACACGGAAACAAAACTAAGCGATAAGGAAATTATAAAACTTACCCGCGAATTTGCAGGATCAATGGAAGAGGAAGGAAAACTTAGTTCGAAGTACAATGAAAAGTTTCTGACTATTTTACCTCCTCAAAAAGTTTTAAAACTTTACCAGGTTGAAAATGACTTTAGAATGCACATGTTTAAAAAATTCCGCGATCAGCGACGAAAAGAGGGCGAACGTCCGTAACTTAAAATATACCACAAAAAAAGACAGGCTTTAAACCTGTCTTTTTTTATTCTTTTTTTTTACTCTTACAATGCTTTAAACCAATCCTGGAATAATTTTCCAACCAAAGGAATTTCTTTTTGTTCTTCGTTAATGGCACCTATCAAGCTAATGATCCAAAAAACCAAAGTAATTATCCATCCAAAGATATTTACTACAGGAATAAAGGTTATAACTATTGAAAAAAGGTAAAGCCCAAGAAGCTGACGAATATAAAAACTCGTAATTTCATCTTTTTCACTTGAATTAAGTACGAGTGCAATTACCCAACCAATCCAGGTAATATGAGCTACAATTGCTTTTGTTTTTCCATCCATTTTTTTGCGTATTAAAGTTTTCACCAATTTACGCATTAAAAACTTTATTTAACAAAAGTTTGAATACATTTTTTACCACTTTCTAATTCTGAGATTACAACTACTGTCCTACAAAAAATTACACGAATAAGTACAAAATATTCATTATTAAATGCTTACCTGACAAGTCATACCATCCGCCAATCGATGAAATCGGCATCTAATCTGACCATACCTAATTATGCCGAAAATTTTGGTGAACTCTAGGATTGACAATCTTCTGCTGACTTCTATTTTAGTCAATACCTTTGTAAATGTTGTGCCAGTCATTTACCCGCTCATTTTCTGTTCTGTTATCTTCCGGAAAATTTGGACTGTACAACATGGTTTCTTCTCGCCGAACAAGTTTTCCATTCTTTACAAAACCTTCACCTCTTTCACTTAGGTGATCTACCATTCTTTCCCTCCATTTTTCCAGCTCCGGCTTATTGCTTTCCGATAAGTTGACAATTTCTACCGGATCAGTTTTCAGATTAAAAAGCTGTTCCTTTCCTGTTCTCAAAAACCAAATGTATTTCCAGTTTCCATCAGTAAGAGCACACCAGTAGTTTTCGGGGCTGTAACAGGTTGCATGTTCTAAATCGATGTAAGAGCGCCAGCTTGCCTGAGGATTTTTCACAAGTTTCAACAAAGACTCTCCGTCCAGCTCATCCGGAATTTCTGCACCGGCAGCATCTAAAAAGGTCGGTAAAAAATCCCTTAGTTCTGTAGGATTTTCAAGAACAGATCCTCTTCTAAGTTTTGCATTGGTATTTTCGGGCCATTTAAACAGGAACGGAATATTTGAAGAACCTTCATACGCGTATGTTTTTCGCCAATGATGATGATCGCCCAACATATCGCCATGATCGGAAGTAAAACAAATAATGGAATTTTCATACATTCCCGTGTCTTTTAATACCTGAACAATTTGGCCAACCATTTCATCAATAAACGTAATGTTGGCGTAATAATGCCTGCGACTTTTAATGGCGTATTCAGTGCCAAAGTCTCCAAAAGCGGCACTTTCGTTGCCTTTAACACCATCTAAATAATGAGACCACTCTCCAATAACCGGCTCGGGTATTTTTCTATCCTCGTATATATCGAGAAAACGCTGTGGAGGATCGTAAGGGCTATGTGGCCGGGCAAAAGACACCTTTAAAAAAAGAGGTTTTTCCTGATCGTAGTTTTCAATTAATTCAACGGCGGTTTTCCCTGTCCAATATGTGGGATGCAATTTTTCGTCAAGCTGATAAACGCCTGATTTATTATCATTCCATCCAATCCCGGTTTTATCCGGATCTTCGCCGGGAGCATTTAGTTTAAACCAATCGCGATAATCGCTAACGTAACCATCCTGCTCCACACGCCCGCTCTCATCGGTTAAAGTGCCATTAAATCCGTGTAAAGCCTTTTGAGGAAACCAGTGCATTTTACCAATTCCAAAAGTATAGTAACCTGCCTCTCTCATCATTTGAGGCATTTCATATTTGTATTTTCGCGCTAATTTTCCGTATCCTAACATTCCATGGTGCCACGGGGACATTCCGGTTAACAATCCGGCACGTGCCGGAGTACAACTGGGTACTGCCGAATATCCATTAACAAAGATTACTCCTTCTTCCGCAATTTTATCAATATTTGGAGAAATGACCGTTTTATTCCCCATGCAACCCAATGCATCAGAACGCTGCTGGTCGGTAATAATAAAAATGATATTTGGCTTTGAAATGCTTTTCTGCCCAAACAGAAAAGTACAACTAAGAACTGCTGACAATAGGAGAATTATTCGCTTCATAAATAAACATTTAGCTGCAAAGCTAATGATAATTCAAAACAAACAACTACACCTTTTTAATATTATTAAAAAGAGAATACTGAGAATATAAAAATTTACAAGTCGTAATTAAAGCCTTTTAGATGATGCCCCATTCTGTCTCGTTTTGTTTTCATGTAACGCTGGTTGTGCTCATTTGGCTCTACTTCCATCGAGATTATTTCTGTAACTTCCAATCCATATCCTTCAAGACCAACCCGTTTAACCGGATTATTGGTTAGAAGTTTCATTTTTGTGACACCAAGGTTCGACAGAATTTGTGCACCAACACCATAATCGCGCTCATCGGCTTTAAAACCCAAATGAAGATTGGCTTCTACGGTATCCAGACCTTCATCCTGCAATTTATAGGCGGCAATTTTATTTAGCAAGCCAATTCCACGGCCTTCCTGCATCATGTAAACAATTACACCTTTTCCGGCTTTCTCAATCATCTCCATCGATTTGTGCAACTGATCGCCACACTCGCAACGAAGAGAACCAAAAATATCACCGGTCATACAAGATGAATGAACGCGTGTAAGAATCGGCTCGTTTGGTTTCCATTCGCCTTTTATTAAAGCAACATGCTCTGCTCCGTTTGATTTCTGACGAAAAGGAACAATTCTGAACTCTCCAAAATGAGTTGGAAGCATCACTTCTTCACCTCTGTCAATCAAACTTTCGCTTTGAAACAGAAAAGAAATCAGATCTTTAATGGTTACAATTTTAAGCTGATGTTCCTCTGCAAATTCGCACAACTGAGGAAGACGCGCCATTGTACCATCTTCATTCATAATTTCAACCAACACACCAGATGGTTTTAATCCGGCCAAACGCGCTAAATCGACAGCAGCTTCAGTATGTCCACTTCTTCGAAGCACACCTCTGCTTTTCGCTTTTAAGGGGAAAATATGACCTGGACGTCCCAATTGTTCGGGTCTGGTTTTATCGTTTACCAACATTTGAATGGTAATGGCACGGTCACCGGCAGAAATTCCGGTTGTAACTTCAGGATGAATGGCGTCAACCGAAACTGTAAAAGCTGTTTCGTTCGACGAGGTATTTTTACCTACCATTACTTCCAAATCCAATTCATTACAGCGTTCTTCGGTTAAAGCAACACAAATTAGCCCGCGTGCTTTAAGCGCCATAAAATTTACAATTTCAGGTGTAATTAATTCTGAAGCAATAATTAAATCTCCTTCGTTTTCTCTGTCTTCATCATCTACCACAATAACCATTTCACCATTTTTAATGGCTGCAATGGCTTCAGGAATGGTATTTAGCCTTATGTCTGTCATGTTTACCTTTTAAGTCAGGCGCAAAATTACAAACTTTTATGACTTCGTTTAAAAAATATGCAAAAAGTATAGGTTTTGTAGAGCATGATAAAGATGACTTTACCCAATATTTGAAATATTGCCTTACTCCTGTAATTCACGTTTGTTTACCACCATAAATTTTTTCACGATTGAATTCCCCAAATTATCGTTTACGGTAATCTTATGCCAGCCTGCTTCCGGTCTGATTTCCAGCTGATGAATGCCATTTGTATTCCCCAGATATTTTTCGTCGAGATACCAATATACACGAACTGCATTCTGGCGGTGTGCCAAATCGAATATTAATTTTCCGGGTGTTCCGTCCAAATCAACCGGAATAAAAAGTTTATTCCACTCACGCGGATAAATAAACTCCATTTGTTGCTCCGTCTCCATACACCCGGGTAAAAGAGGTGGCAAGGTTGAATAAAAAACATTATTACGTTTGTAGTAATATTCGATTGCCGGAGGAAGAATAAAATAATTACGATACTGCATTTTTGCAACCGGATAGCAACTGGCATTAACCCTGTAAAAACCATCTTCATTTAAATGAACTGTTTTATGCCAGGGACAAATTCCAACTTTGTTTCCACCGGGAACCAGCACCGTTTTACGTTCATTACAATTTTCACCCGGACGATAGCCACTCTGGGCACAAACTTCAATCTCATCCATTTCATCTTCAGGAATTGCAAACCAGTTGCTTGTGGGTAAACATGAAAACACATCGAATAAAACAGGAGCGGCTGAGCTAACACCTGTTAAGCCGGGACGCCCTTCTCCATCGGCATTGCCAACCCAAACACCAACTACATATTCAGATGAGACACCAACTGCCCAGGCATCGCGAAATCCAAAACTCGTACCTGTTTTCCAGGCGATTTTTTTCGATGCAGCAAAATTTTCCCAGCCGGCTTCCGATTCGGGGCGTTTTACTTTTAACAATGCATCGAGCGTAGAATACACAGAAGCTGCCCGAATCATTGGTTGATTTAAAGCCAACTTCTCATCCACCTGCCGGATGTTTTCTTTCCAAACCAGTTCAGCAAACGGATCTGAATTATACAGACCATCCTCATCGTTATACGTTTTTAAAATTGCTGCTAAAGAAGTGTACATACCGGCCAAATCCCACAATTTTACTTCTGCACCACCCAATATTAACGAAAGCCCGTAATAATCGGGATGATTCGACAAAGTGCTCATTCCTGTTTTTTTTAGAAATGAATGGAAAGGTGCCACACCAAATTCGCGCAATAAATGAACTGCCGGAATGTTAAGGGATCGTGCCAAAGCCTCTTCGGCAGGAACTGCACCGTTGTATTCCCGATCGAAGTTCATGGGAGTAAAGCCACCAAACCGAATGGGAATGTCAGGGATAAGCATTTTGGGTGTCAGCACTCCCTCGTCGAGCATTTTACAATACAAAAACGGCTTAAGAATACTTCCTGAACTCCGTTCTGCCTGAATTACATCTACCAGATTTCCATGCAGTAAACTGTCGTTACCGATTACATTCCCAACATAAGCTCGCACTTTTTTAGTTGAGATTTCGGCTACGATTACGGCCATATTATTCACGTGATTTCCTTTTTGTATGGAATGATGTTTTTGCACAATTGCATTTACTCGTTCCTGCAAAACCACATCAATAGTCGATCGAATTCGTTTCCCCTTTTCCTCAGCTACGGCCTTTTGCACCAGGTGATAGGCCATATTGGGCAAAGCATTCACTTTTTCGGGAAGAGGTTCCATTACTGCCAAATCGTAGGTTAAACTGTCAATCTCATTCCTGAGCAGTAGCTTTTTTAAAAGGCCATCTCGCTTGAGTTTTAGTTTCTGATCTAAACGACCGGGATAAATTAACGACGGAGCATTGGGAAGAACAGCTAAAGTAGCCGATTCGGCCCATGAAAGCTGGTGACTGTCGCGTCCGAAATAGCGCCATGCTGCAGCATCCAAACCTACAACATTACCACCAAACGGAGCATGGGATGCATACAATTTTAAAATTTCCCTTTTGGACATACGCAACTCCAAATGAAGAGCCCAAACCATTTCCACCAGTTTGTTTTTAACAGTTCGTGACTTTTGTCCACGGGCCAATCTACATACTTGCATCGTAATTGTACTGCCGCCACTAACAATTCTACCGGCTTTTATATTCTGAACAAAAGCACGTGCAATTGAAAACAAATTTATACCCGGATGTTGGTAAAAATAGCTGTCTTCGAAGTTTAGTACACAGCGCTCGTATTTAAAAGGAACAGAATCAACTGCTGGGAAACGCCATTGCTCATCTGCCGCAATTCGCGCTCCAAGCAGTTGTCCGTTATTGCTTTCCAAAACGGTAGAATAAGCAGAACGAAACAAAGGTTTGGGTAAAAAAATTCCACTCAAAAGAAACAGAATCAGTAAAATAACCGGAGCAATTATTAATCGCTTTTTCATTTTACTCATTCTAATCGTGCTTTTCATTATCACCAAAAATTAATCCTCCCTACTCCACTTCAACCATTCTGCCTGCTTTTTGAACGCGAACACTATTATCGTACATCGCTTCGCAACTTACCGGAGCATAATAGTAATTTCCTTTGTAAGCAGCATTTAAATAAAAAACAAAGGTTTTTTGTTTGCTCATTTCCAAATCAAAATAGGTATAAATCCTATCGTCTCTGATATCCTGGTATTCAAATGCCGCCTCATCTGTTGGCAAACCGCCCATTCTTTTATTTATAATTTCCCATCCCGAGGGGAAAACAGTGGATAAAACCATTTCATCGTAATCCACTCGTTTGCCGGGATGTTTTACTTTCACTTCCATTCTAAAATCTGTTCCCTGTTTAATTTTTGAAGGATCGATTTTTACTCCTGCAGCATCGAGATAAACCACTTCCAAAAGCAAATTATTCAACGAAGAAGTAGAATCTACTCCGGTTGGAATTCCACGACTCAAAACACGAACGAAAGTGGCATTGCCTCCCTGGTTTTCGAATTCAACTTTTAAATTTTTATCGCCTTTCGAAGCTACCGGAACTTTAACCACCGGAATTTTGGTACGCATTTGCGTTTTATATCCATTGGCAATAAGAGTAAAATTAGTTTCGTTGTCGCCCGTAAAAAACTCAGCAGAGAAGCGGGCGGCAGCAATTAAACACCACGATGCTGTTTGTGTACTCAACCAGTCGCGTTTATTTATTTCTTCCGATATGTTTTGTAAGATTTCAAATGCATTTTCTTTGTCGCCCATTAAAACCAGCGATTCCAAAATCATGGCTTTGTCACGCAGCGACGATCCAAAGGTGCCACCGAACTCGTTGTACTCCGCCACTTCCGTTGATATTCCTTCAATTAATTTATTGGCTGCTTCCGTTTTTCCGGCCAAAACATAAGCGGCTGCCAGTCGCCAGGCCACCGTACCCGATTTTTCCTTTTTCTCACGCAAACGATTCATCGCACCAATATCGGGAGTACCGGCCAAAGCAAGCGTGTACAAACGGTATGCCTGTGAAAAATCGTAATTGCGATAACGAACAGCAGTTACCTCTTTCCAGTTTCGGGCTGCCGATTTCTGATAATTCAGCCACTTGTCTTTCATTCCAAATGGCAGCGAATAACCGGCCTTTTCAGCATTTATAATAAAATGCCCGGCATAATTTGTTCCCCATTCGTTAACCATGTTTGATCCCGGCCAATAACTAAACCCACCACTTGCCAGCTGGTACGACTGCAATTTCAACAGTGCTTTTCTGACATTATTTTCTATTGAGGCTTTCTGATCGGCTGTTACTTCGGTTAAATCGGCCAAAAACAACTGTGGAAAAACCGATGAGGTAAGCTGCTCAACACAACCGTGTGGATATTGAATCAGGTCATCAATGTGTTTCGCCAAATTCAGAGGAGGAAATCCTGAAACCTCAATCCAGGACACATTCGTTGCAGCCTCTCCCGGTGATTGTAATTCCGTGTTCCATTTCTCATTCCCATTCACCAATTTCGACTGCTGAACTGTAACCGGTAAATTCGGATTCCGAACATCCAGCTCCACTTCGTAACTGGCTTTTTCATTGCCCGATTCGGCTTCAACTGTTATTTTTCCAATTCCGGTTTTCCCTTTTACTTTCAGCTTAAAGTAGGTCATTTTCTCACCCATCTCTGTAAACTGCAGACTATTTTTTGATTCACCCGAGACTTCGATAACATCATTGGTTTTTACGCGCACCGACACATTTTTCACATTGTCTTTCATTGCAAAAACAGTAACGGGCAATTCGAATGTTTCCAGCGGAGCCAACATTCTTGGAACCGTTGCAAGCAACATCAATCCTTTTCGAACCGGAACACTTTTTTCTTTTATTCCGTATGCTCCCTTATTTCCGGCAACAACCATCATTCGCACTGCACCAATGTAATTTGGCATTACAAATTCGTGTTTTTGCGTTTTACCGGCTTCCAATGTAAATGGTCCGGCAAATTGTACAACGGGTTTAAAACGGTTCGCTTCCTTTTTGTCTGAGTCTATCATTTCACCATCACCACCCACGGCAAATGCCTTTTCCAAACGGGCGCCATATGCACCGGCCACATAATCGTACAAATCCCAGGTTTTTACGCCCAGTGCCTCGCGGCTGTAAAATGTATGATGTGGATTTGGTGTTGAATAATTGGTTAATCCCAGCAAACCTTCGTCAACAATGGCCAGTGTATAGGTCATTTTTTTGTTTTTGGCTTCCGATATTTCTACAGAATACGAAGTTTCTGGTTTTATCTCTTCAGGTGCTTTAATCTCCGGGTTCAAAATTGTTTCCGGATTTTCAACATTTACCGGCGTAATTCCATACAAACGCAAAGGTGCATCGTTTTCTGTTTGTCCGTATGCCTGAATCAAACTCACATGCACGTAAAAGTTGGGCGCCATTTCAGCTTTCGCTTTTATCTTGAATTTGGTTTGTTTATCACTGGTTTCTACCCAAAACATATCAAGCACTTCAGTTCCGTTTTCAAGACTCACCAGTGCTTTTCCTGTTTTCGACGACGGAATGGTAACTTCAATATCGTCGCCAACTTTGTATTTTTCTTTGTCGGTTCGCACACTTAGCAAAGTTGCTCCTTCGTCCATTCCATCCGAACGCCAGCTGCCCCATTCCGACATGTAAAAAGTAATACCGGTTGAATGCCCGGAACTAAGATCTTTTACCCAAAGGAAATAGCGGCCATTGTCTTGCCAGTTGTTGTATTTTACATTTAATTTTAACTGCGATTTGTGTTTAGCATCCGTCACCAACCAGGTTTTTACCGGTTTGTAATAACTCCCCGAAACATAGTGCGCCAGGTTTTCGGCACCTGACTCCCACCACCAACGCCAATCTACTTTGTACAATTTGGCTTCAATGTCGTTCCCCGAAACCGGTTTCCCGTATTTGTCCACAAGCACGATTTCAGGCTGATAATCCGTGTCGGTTTGGTACCAGTTATCTTCCGATTCGGGCATCCGCACTCCCACAAACGATTCGAAGGGTGAATATTTTGCTTTGGTAATTGAGGTGCTAAAATCGCCACCTGTTTCGAACACCCTTGAAGTAAACCAAACATTTAACATGCCCGGAGCATTATTTAATCCTTCAAGTTTCAGCGGAATGGTTCCTTCGCCTTTCTCATCTAATTTGCCCTCGAATATGGTTTCTTCTTTGCTTGTAAATCGGGTTGCAGGATCGGTAAAAGTGTAATTTTTAAAATTCTCGAATTGCGTCTGACTTTTTGAGAAAAGCACCTCAACTTTGGCTTTTAACGATTTTGCAGGAGTACCATGTAACCACGATGATTTTATGGGCAAAGTACTCGTATTTTGTCCGATTAATTTGTCGGCCGGCAAATCCAACTCAATTTTTAGGCGGTTGGGTTTTATGGTTTCTATCTTTATTTTTTTTGAAAAAACTGTATTCCCAACTTGTACTTCGGCGCGCCAGTTTCCTGTAGGTGCATCCGTTTCAGTTTTACTGGTCAACAAATAAAATCCATTTGTATTGGTACTAATTACCCTTTTCTCCACCAACTGGTTTTTCGGATTGATGAGGCTAAAAAATACCGGATGATTTTCTTCCAGTTCAAATTCGGCATCTAAAATAAAATTCAGAAACAAAGTATCGCCGGGGCGCCAAACATCGCGTTCGCCATAAATAAATCCCTTCATTCCATCTACAACTTCTTGTCCCGACACATTAAAATTACTTACAGACAACGAAGTTCCGTCGTCGAGTCGTAAATACCCAAACTGCACACCACGCTGGGCCACCAACAAAAACGGTTTCTTTTCCAAATCAACTTTTGCAAAGCCATTCACATCGGTTTGAACCACATCAATCAACCGATTCTGAAAATTCAGCAATTTAAGTTCAACGCCTGCCAGCGGCTCAGTAGTTAGCAGATTTGAAACTGCAAAAAGCATGGTATGATTTCGTCCTTCTTTGGCAGTAATACCCAACTCCGATGCAAAAATATTCCGGCTTACAAAACGGTCGGAATTGTAGTACGAAACATGACATGGATTATCGCGTTCGCGCCAGTCGTAACCTTCGGGGTAAAAGTAATTGCTGTACCAACCCGGAGAGTCCCAGCTTGTTTTATAATTTTCAGGCGAAGAGATCATGGAATTATCAGTCATTCCATCGTCTTCGTCTGCAGAACATTTGTACATCGAATACTCCTTTTTAAACTGAAACTCGACACGATAAATAGCCCCTTGCTCAATGTTTATCAAATCGGCTAAATCAACTTTAAACGTATTCCACTGGTTGTAATTAACCGGCTCCGAAGATTTCAGATCCACTTTCCCTTCGTATACCAAACGCCCCACTCTTCTCAATTCCGACCGCCCATCAATTCTGTTTTCCTGAAAAAACTGCAAAATATTATTCCTGTAAATTTCAATTATTCGCAGGTCAACTGCATTTAAGCTAATGGCTTCAAACGGAATTTCCAGAGTTTTGCTTTGTGGCACAATCACACCTTTACCAATTAAGCGAACGTTTGGCTCGGCACTTGTAAACTGCAATAAAAAGTTTGCCGACTCTTTTAAACTCGCATAATTTTCACTTTTAATTCCTTTATAAATAGTCAGATTTATATCGCCCGACACACGTTCCGAAGTCCAGGCTTTTAACACATTCCCGTCTATCTCCAAACGCAATTCGGCATCACTATCCAAAACCACCAAACCTTCCAGGTCCTGACCTTTCAACAAAGGATCGGAAAAACGAATCTGAATACATTGTTCGGGCTGCTGCACCACATTGGTTTCGATTATTTTAAATGCATTTAAAGGCGGCACCTCAATTTGTTTACTTCCCGAATCATCTACATTTAAAGCCTTCGCATCCCAGTCCAACATTAAATTTTGCGTTTCGTTTTGATTTCTGGAAATACTGTCAACCGTAAAAAAATGTTTGCGCTGCCCCGGATCGTGTGTCCACGAAACAGCCAACTCTTTGTTTAAATATTCGGCAGTTAAGGTTTGTTCCACTTCCATTACATCGGCAACATCGGCCGTTAACACATAACCGGTGAGTTGCATTTGCGAAGAGCGCATTCCTTCGTAATTTTTTAGTCCCTCAACGGTAAGCGAAAAAGCCTGCTGCATGGTTGAAAACTGAAAAGGCATCTTTTCAAACGCTTTGTCAACTTTTAGTACTTTACCCAAATGAAATTCTGCCTTATAATTTGTCCCTGACTTCATACTTTCTTCCGGCCGAAATTCAAATATGCGGTCGCCAACCAACACGGTTTTACCTTTTATTTCAGGCGAAAACGAAAAAACAGGTTCGTTGTTATACGCACTAACCGGCTGAGTCAAATACACCGAAACAGAAGCATTTTTAGAAATTGTTCCGGCCGTGTATGCCTGCACATATTTGCTAAATCCAAGATCGGTTTCAACGGTTTTCGATTTTTCGGATTGACAGCCGAACAAAGCCATCAAAAAAAAAGTAACGGGGATAATAAACTTTTTCACTTTTTGGGTTTTATGATTTTTATAAAGAAACATAAAAATAGTAATTTTCGATTCCAAAACTATTACTTTTAAGACATAGTAGTTAACAGCATTGATTAACTTTTGCACTTTAAAAGCCATTTGTTCATGAAAAAAATACTCATCCTATTTGCACATCCTGCTTTTCATAAATCACGAATAAATAAAGCACTGATAAATTCGATAAAAGACATGGAGGGAATTACGCTCAATAATTTATATGAGAAGTATCCCGATTTTTTTATCGATGTAAAAGCAGAACAAAAATTATTGCTCGAACACGATGTAATTGTATGGCACCACCCGTTTTACTGGTACAGTGCGCCGGCCATTATTAAAGAGTGGATGGATTTGGTTTTGGAACACGGTTTTGCTTACGGTGCTGCGGGAAAAGCTTTACAAGGGAAATGGGCACTTTCGGTGGTTTCAACGGGCGGAAGAAAAGAAATTTACTGCGCTACCGGGAGCAACCAGTTTACGGTAAATCAGTTTCTCGCACCTTTTAACAGGTCTGCAACTTTGTGTCGGATGAAATACTTACCCCCTTTTGTGGTTCATGGGTCGCACACACTTTCGCAAGCCGATTTAAAAAAACACAGCTCCGATTACCATAAGTTGATGCTTTCGCTTCGCGATGAAACCTGCCAGGAAAAAGACTTCAGTAACATAGAATACATAAACAGTATAATTGAACAGCATGCATAATCAGGATTTCTTTTTAAACGCTTTAATCTATCTGGGAGCTTCGGTTATATCTGTTCCTATCGCAAAAAAACTGGGGCTTGGCTCAGTATTGGGCTACTTGCTGGCCGGAATTTTAATTGGCCCTTTTGTTTTGGGTTTGGTTGGAACCGAAGCCGGTGAAGTAATGCATTTTGCCGAATTTGGTGTTGTTCTGATGCTGTTTATTATTGGATTGGAGCTGGAACCTGCCTTACTCTGGAAAATGCGACGATCGATTTTTGGGCTTGGTGGCATGCAGGTAATTATTACAGCTGTGATTATTGGACTGGTGGCTTCGTTTTTAAATTTCCAGATTCACCGGGCCATTGCCATTGGACTCATTCTGGCACTTTCATCCACAGCAATCGTATTGCAAACCTTAAGCGAAAAAGGTTTAATGCGCAACATTGCAGGACGTTCTGCCTTTTCGGTTCTTTTGTTTCAGGATATGGCCGTTATCCCCATTTTAGCCGTTATTCCTTTACTCGCAACACTCGGCCTTCCTGCCAACTTATCAGAAAGTGCTTTGAATAACATTACGGGCGTTCCGGCCTTGCCGGGCTGGTTGCAATTGTTAATTATTATTGGTGCCATGACTACAATCGTTATTATTGGCCGTTTTGCGGCGCAACACATTTTTCGTCTGGTTGCCGAAACCGGATTACACGAGGTGTTTGTTGCCCTGGCACTTTTACTGGTAATTGGAATTGCACTGGCGATGGATGCAATTGGCCTATCGCCTGCACTCGGAACCTTTATTGCCGGCGTGGTTTTAGCCGACAGCGAATACCGGCACGAACTTGAAACCACCATCGACCCGTTTAAAGGATTACTACTTGGCCTCTTTTTTATATCGGTGGGCGCCAGCATCAACTTTCAGCTTTTTGTTTCAAAACCACTAATTATCATTCAGTTTGTAGTGCTACTTATTCTGATAAAATTTATAGTGCTTTTAATTTTGGGTCGGGCATTTAAACTAAAAAAAGGATATGAATTTTTGTTTGCTTTTTTATTGGCACAATCCAGCGAGTTTAGTTTTGTATTAATCTCTTTCTCGAAACAAAATCAGTTATTCGACGAAGAAACAGCTTCGATATTACTATTAATAGTAACCTTATCAATGGCCATTTCGCCCCTGCTTCTCATCTTTAATGACAAAATGGTAAGCCCTATTCTGGCACGCTGGCAAAACAAACTGGAATACGACGAAATTGAAGAGGAAGAAAATCCGGTGATTCTGGCAGGTTTTGGACGTTTTGGTCTGGCAATTGGACGGATTTTACTGGCCAACGGTTTTAAAGTAACCATTCTCGACAGCAATCCGAGCAATGTTGAAACACTTCGGAAATACGGATTTAAATTGTACTACGGTGATGTTACCCGCCCTCAGTTACTCGAAAAAGCAGGAATTAAAAATGCCCGAATGCTGATTTTGAGCATGGCCGAACACGATAACGCTTTAAAAGTGGCCAAATATGTGCGCGAAAAATATCCTGAGGTAAAAATACTGGCACGTGCCAGGGACATTTTTCACACTTTTGAATACTACACTATTAATGTAAAATCGGTTCGCCGCGAAATGTTTGATTCAGCAAGCGAACTGGGAGAACAGGCTTTGGCCGAACTGGGGTATTCGAAATACGAAGCCTACCGGGCCACACGTACATTTAAACACCACGAAGAACAAATTACCCAGGAGTTATACAAGCACTGGCTCGAAGATTCTGGTAAATTTATTCAGGAAACACGTCGTTTCTCTGAACAGGTTTCAGATACCCTACAAGCCGAAAAGAACTACTCCATTCACGATACGGATTGTGCGTGGGATGTTGATTCAATAAAAGAAGAAGCACGGTCGGAATCGAACAAATAAAACAAAGGTTCGATATACTAAATTAGACTACTTCTAAATTGAACCATTTTCAGAAAAAGTGATTTTCTGGCACATCGAGATTCGAATATTTATCTAGTTTTGCAATCTCGAAATAGCAAAAACAGGCAATTACGGAATCAGACATTAAACATATGGGCTTTGTAACCGAAGTAAAAGGCACTTCGTTACTGGTGAACATCGTAAGTCAATCGGCATGTTCAACATGTCATGCACAAGGTGCCTGCACCGTATCCGACTTTCAGGATAAAGTGATTGAAATAAACGATGTAAGCGGAGAATACAAGGTTGGACAACAGGTAAATGTTGTTTTTAAACAATCGAAAGGTTTTGCCGCAGTCATCTGGGGATATGTTATTCCGTTTTTTCTGGTACTGGGAACGCTGATTGTTGCTCTTGAAATTACCGGCAACGAACTCTACGCGGGCCTTGCATCATTACTTGTGCTAATTCCCTATTATATAACATTATATTTTTTTCGACATCTTTTAAAAAAAGTGTTCAAATTCGAACTTGAAGAAATTGTTTAAATAATGAGCATCACTGTTGTATATACCATTGTCACCCTGGCAGTAATTGGAGCAGCCGCAGCTGTTATCCTTTACTTTGTGGCACAGAAATTCAAAGTTCATGAAGATCCGCGTATCGACGAGGTAGATGAAGCTCTTCCTGGAGCCAATTGCGGAGGTTGTGGTTTTGCCGGTTGCCGTGCTTTTGCCGAAGCCTGTGTAAAAGCCAGCAATCTTGGCGATTTAAACTGCCCCGTGGGTGGAAACGATACCATGAACAATGTTGCTTCCTTACTTGGTTTGGAAGCCGTTAAAAAAGATCCGAGAGTAGCTTACATTCGTTGTAACGGAACCTGCGACAATCGTCCTAAAACCAGTAATTTCGATGGAGCTACAACTTGCTCTATTGCATCTTCGGTGTACAGTGGCGAATCCGATTGCCAGTTTGGCTGTTTGGGTTTTGGCGACTGTGTAACAGCCTGCGATTTCGACGCCATTGATCTTCGCTCTGAATTGGGAGTTCCTCAAATTATCGACGATAAATGTGTGGCCTGTGGAGCCTGTGTTGATGCTTGTCCGAAAGGCTTAATTGAGCTACGTAAAAAAATGCCTAAAAACCGTAAAGTAGTGGTTTCGTGCCGCAACACGGAAAAAGGTGGTGTGGCTCGAAAAGCCTGTAGTGTGGCTTGTATTGGTTGCGGAAAATGTATGAAAGAATGTCCGTTTGATGCCATTACCGTTGAAAACAATCTTGCATTTATCGATTCAGACAAATGTAAATTGTGCCGCAAATGTGTTGCTGTTTGTCCAACAAACGCAATTATTGAGGAAAACTTTCCACCCAGGAAAGTAAAACCAGAAGTTGAAAAAGAAAGTAGTACAGCTAAATAAATCAGGATGTTAAAAACGTTCAAACTTGGCGGAGTACATCCTCCCGAAAATAAATTATCGAAAGATAAAACGATTGAAGTCCTGCCACTTCCAAAAACAGTATTTATTCCGGTAGCTCAGCACATTGGTGCTCCAGCAGCGCCGGTAGTAAAAAAAGGCGACGAAGTAAAAGTAGGACAGATAATTGCCAAAAGCAGCAGTTTTGTTTCAACAAACATTCACTCTTCTGTTTCAGGAAAAGTGAAAAAAGTTGATTTCTCGGCCGACAGTTCAGGTTATCCGAAACAAGGTATTTTTATCGATGTGGAAGGTGACGAGTGGCTGGAAGAAATTGACCGCTCGCTTGATTTGGTTAAAGAAGTTTCAAATGATGGTGCCGAAATCATTAAAAAGATTCAGGAAGCCGGAGTTGTTGGTTTGGGAGGTGCAACTTTTCCAACACATGTAAAACTTGTTCCGCCAAAAGGAATGAAAGCAGAAGTGCTTTTAATTAATGGCGTTGAGTGCGAACCTTACCTCACTTCCGATCATCGTCTGATGTTGGAAAAAACAGAAGAAATTCTGGTGGGAACTCAGCTTTTAATGAAAGCCATGAATGTGGATAAAGCCGTAATTGGCATTGAAAACAACAAACCCGACGCGATTAAATTACTGAACGAAAAATGCAAAGCGTATCAGGGCGTAAGTGTTGTGGCTTTAAAAGTTCAGTATCCGCAGGGAGGTGAAAAACAACTGATAAATGCCGTTACCGGAAAAGAAGTTCCTTCGGGCGGATTACCAATTGCCGTAGGTGCAGTGGTTAGTAACGTAGGTACTGCATTTGCAGTTTACGAAGCAATCCAAAAAAATAAACCATTGGTTGAACGCGTAGTTACCGTAACCGGTAAAGGTGTTGAAAAACCATCGAATTTTATGGTTCGGATTGGTACTGCAACCACCGAATTGGTTGAAGCGGCTGGTGGTTTGCCCGAGAACACCGGAAAAATTATCAGCGGTGGACCAATGATGGGACGTGCCATCCGTACACTTGATGTTCCGGTTACAAAAGGTACTTCCGGAATTCTTTTAATGAAAGAAGAAGAAGCCAACCGCGGCGAATGCATCAGCTGTATACGTTGCTCGCGTTGTACATCGGTTTGTCCAATGGGACTGGAACCTTATCTTTTAATGACACTTGGAGAAAAACAAATATTCGACCGGGCAGAAAACGAGCGAATAATGGATTGTATAGAATGTGGTTCGTGCAGTTACACCTGCCCGTCAAATCGTCCACTACTCGATTACATACGTTTTGGAAAAGGGAAAGTGGGTGCCATAATGCGTTCCAGAAAAAAATAGAATAAACTAAAGGGCGTCATCCTGAACTTGTTTCAGGATCTTTTTAAACAGATGCTGAAACAAGTTCAGCATGACGTTTCAAACAAGAATAAAACAAACAGCAGCATAATGAGTAAATTATTAACAGTTTCACCGTCGCCACACGTTCATTCCAGCGACTCAACCCAAAAGATCATGCTTCGGGTTGTTTATGCAATGATACCGGCAATGGCGTGGGGAATTTACATGTTCGGGCTGGATGCCGTGCGTGTTGGATTAATAGCAATTATTTCCTGTCTGGCCATTGAATATGTAATACAGAAATACCTGATGAAGGTAAATCCAACAATTACAGATGGATCGGCATTGATTACAGGAATTTTACTGGCCTTTAATGTTCCGTCGAACATTCCATGGTGGATTATTGTAATTGGAGCTATTGCTGCCATGGGAGTAGGTAAACTTTCGTTTGGAGGTTTGGGAAGCAACATTTTTAATCCGGCTTTGGTTGGCAGGGTATTTCTGTTGATTTCATTTCCTGTACAAATGACCTCGTGGCCGGTTAGCAGATTCGCAGAAGTTGATACAGTTACAGCTGCAACACCACTCGGATTAATTAAAGAAGGAATTGCCAACGGTATTCCGGTTTCGGAAATACAGGGATTGCCTCAGATTAGTGATATGTTACTGGGAACAAGTGGAGGTTCGCTTGGCGAGATTTCGGCGCTACTGCTTATTCTTGGCGGACTTTATATGATCTGGAAAAAAAGTAATTACCTGGCAAATTCCGGTTTCTATCATATTAACCGTACTGGTGGTTTCAGGTATATTCTGGATAATTGATCCTGAAATGTATATTAATCCACTCATTCATATGTTTACCGGAGGTTTAATGCTTGGCGCTATTTTTATGGCTACCGACATGGTAACTTCTCCAATGACCGGAAAAGGACAACTGATTTATGGTGTTGGAATTGGTTTGATCACCGTGAGTATTCGAATGTTTGGCGCTTACCCTGAAGGAATTTCGTTTGCAATTTTAATAATGAATGCCGTTACTCCTTTGCTGAACATGTATATTAAACCTAAACGATTCGGAGGAAAATAGCGATGGCAAAAGTTGAATCGAATTTTATAAACATGGTGGCTACACTGGTTGTAGTAACCGGAGTTGCAGCTGCAATACTTGGTTTTGTTTACGACGCAACCAAAGGGCCAATTGAGGCTGCAAAATTAAAAGCACAAACTGAAGCGATTACCCAGGTTCTTCCTGAATTTGATGAATTGGGCGAATCGTTTAAAACTCTCGCAGAAGAAGGTGGCGACAGTCTCGAATTTTTTCCGGCATACAAAGGCGGAGAACTGGTAGGTACTGCAATAAAAACATATACTAAAAAAGGATTTAGCGGTTTCTTTTCAATAATGGCCGGAATCGATAAAGATGGTAACTTTTCAGGATACTCGGTATTGGAACATGCCGAAACACCTGGTTTGGGATCGAAAATGGCAGAGTGGTTTAAAAATCCCGATCCGGCAAAAAGCAAGCAAAACGTTATTGGAAAAAATCCTTCAACTACCAAGTTTAAGGTAACAAAAGATGGTGGCGAAATTGATGCAATAACTGCGTCAACCATAACTTCCCGTGCCTTTTTGGATGCGCTAAATCGCGCTTATACTACTTACAGTAAAAACGACGCAACTTCCGGAACAGCCGGAAACTAAAAATATTGAGATATGAATCAGTGGAAAAATTTTTCTAAAGGATTTTTAAAAGAAAACCCGGTATTTGTTCTGCTTTTAGGAATGTGTCCTACTTTAGGAGTTACCTCATCGGCAATTAACGGCCTCGGAATGGGTCTGGCAACAACGTTCGTGTTGTTTATGTCGAATATGGTAATTTCAATGGTAAAAGGTTTTATTCCGGATAAAGTACGTATTCCTAGTTTTATTGTAATTATAGCAGCTTTTGTAACCGTGGTTCAGCTTGCCATGCAAGCCTATTTGCCATCCTTGTTTAAAAGCCTCGGATTATTTATCCCGCTTATTGTAGTAAACTGTATTGTATTGGGACGAGCTGAAGCATTTGCATCGAAAAACAATGTAATTTCTTCGGGTATTGACGGACTGGGAATTGGACTGGGATTCAGTTTTGCACTGACTTTACTGGGTGGTATTCGTGAAATACTGGGCAGCGGAAAATTTTTCGACATGACCATTTACCCCGAAAACTATGTTACGCTGGTGTTTGTGCTTTCTCCTGGTGCATTCCTTGTACTGGGCTATTTAATTGCATTAATCAACCGGATGAAAAAAAATTAGGAGGATAAGAAATGAACTATTTAGTAATTGTAATAGGCGCCATATTAGTAAACAACATTGTTTTAATGCAATTTTTGGGAATCTGCCCTTTTCTGGGTGTTTCCAAAAAGGTTTCTACAGGAATTGGAATGACCGGCGCAGTTGCCTTCGTAATGATTTTGGCAACCATTGTAACCTACCTCATTCAAAATTACATTCTCGAAACATTTGGGCTGGCTTATCTGCAAACCATCGTTTTTATTCTGATTATTGCAGCCCTGGTACAAATGGTTGAGATCATTCTTAAAAAAGTAAGTCCTCCACTTTACCAGGCACTAGGAATATTTTTACCACTTATTACAACCAACTGTGCCATTTTAGGTGTTGCCATTTTAACCGTTCAAAAAGAATTTAATCTTTTGGAAGGAGTAATTTTTGCAACGTCAAATGCAATTGGTTTTGGACTTGCACTGGTTATATTCTCGGGTATTCGCGAACACCTCGATTTACAAAATGTGCCAAAAGGATTAAAAGGCACTCCTATTGCTTTAATTGCTGCAGGCATTCTGGCAATGGCATTTATGGGATTCTCGGGATTAGTTTAACCCAACATTAATGATTTATCATTTTTCGGATGACTTTAAAAAGATAGAAATAGATGTAGCAGAAATTTACTAAATTTGTTATGTGCAGATAGCAATTCTGCTTATACTCAATCTTCTTACTAAAAAACGCGAACATTGGAATTTTTTCAACAAAATCATAGGTCATTACTAAAAAGTACAAAAGATACCATCAAACGTGAGTTGATGGATAGTATTGACTGGGATGCGCGACTGATTTGTATTAAAGGATTCCGTGGCGTTGGAAAGACTGCATTTTTGCTCGATTACATAAAGGAAAAATTTCCGGAAAGCAACGAAATACTCTATCTCAATTTAAATAATTTCTATTTCACAAAACGCAAAATAAGTTCGTTTGCTGATGAATTTGCCAAACGTGGAGGAAAAGTTCTTGTTCTCGACCAAATACAGAAATATCCTGAATGGTCGGAAGACCTGCGAAAATGCATCGACGAAATTCCGGAAATTAAAATAATATTCACTTCTTCACCTGTATTACGTATTGGCGAAGGAAATCCTGACCTGGATGGAATAGCAAGCATTTACCACCTCGAAGGACTTTCGTTCAGAGAATATTTAAATCACCAGGCCGGAAGTAATTTTAGAACATACACTTTCGAAGAAATTATTAAAAACCATGTGGAAATTGCCCAGGAAGTTATTGCTGAGGTTCGCCCGCTGGCCTATTTCGACGATTACCTGAAACACGGTTATTTTCCATATTACATGGACGATCCGAATTTCTACATAAACAAATTACTGAAGAACATTAACCTGGCTCTGGAAATTGATGTTCCTTACATTAATCAGATTGAATTTAAATACCTAACAAAACTCAGAAAGCTGTTGCACATTATAGCTTCCGAAACGCCTTTTACACCAAATGTTAGTAAATTAGCAAGTTCGGTTGAAACATCGCGTGCTACAATAATGAATTACCTGAAGTATTTAAAAAATGCAAAGCTGATAAACTTGTTGTATTCCAACGGTGGCGGTAGCGATGACCAACTTAAAAAGCCGGACATGGTTTATATGCAAAACACAAATTTGTTACACGCAATTGCACCAAATAACAACGAAAAGAGTACGGTTCGTCAAACATTTTTTTACAATCAGGTTAGTTATAAATGTGCAGTGGCCAGTTCGCCAAAAGCCGATTTTTGTGTGAATGGGAAATACAAATTTTTTGTTGGCGGACGTAAATTAGAGCCTGCAAAAGATATTTACGCCGCTTCAGACGTAATTGAACTCGGAGAAGGGAATAAAATTCCGTTGTGGTTATTTGGCTTTTTATACTAGCAATCAATCGAAAATCAAAATAAATTCAAAAACGAATAAAAATGGCAAAAGAAAAAAAATTCATCACATGTGACGGTAATTACGCAGCCGCGTATATGAGTTACATGTTTAGTGAAGTAGCCTGTATCTACCCTATTACACCATCTTCAACGATGGCGGAATATGTTGACGAGTGGGCTGCATTTGGCAAGAAAAATATGTTTGGACGTCCGGTTCGCTTAGCAGAAATGCAAAGTGAAGGAGGTGCTGCCGGTGCAGTACACGGTGCGCTTCAATCGGGAGCATTAACTTCTACTTACACTGCATCGCAGGGATTGTTGTTGATGATTCCTAACATGTATAAAATTGCAGGAGAATTACTTCCAACCGTATTCCACGTAAGTGCCCGTGCTTTGGCAGGTCATGCATTATCAATTTTTGGCGACCACAGTGATATTTACGCTGCACGCCAAACTGGTTTTGCCATGTTAGGAGCAGGTTCGGTACAGGAAGAAATGGACCTTGCAGGTGTTGCTCACCTTGCTACTCTTAAATCAAGAGTTCCTTTCTTAGCTTTCTTCGACGGTTTCCGCACTTCGCACGAAATTCAAAAAATTGAAGCCATTCAAATGGAAGATATTGTTCCATTGGTTGACCAGGAAGCTCTTCAGGAATTCCGCAATCGCGCAATCAATCCTGAAAATCCTGTAACTCGTGGTACAGCTCAAAACCCTGATATTTTCTTCCAGGCAAAAGAAGCCGGCAATAAATTTATCGATTCAGTGCCTGATATTGTTGCCGATTACATGGATGAAATCAGCAAAATTACAGGAAGAAAATACCGTCCGTTCACTTATTATGGTGCGCCAGATGCAGAAAACATCATTATTGCAATGGGTTCTGTTACTGAAACCATCAAAGAAACAATTGATTATTTAACTGCTCAGGGTAAAAAGGTAGGTTTAGTTTCGGTACACCTTTTCCGTCCTTTCTCGGCAAAACACTTTGTTGAAGCACTTCCTGCATCGGTAAAACGTATTGCTGTTCTTGACCGTGCTAAAGAGCCGGGAGCAGGTGGCGAGCCATTGTTCCTCGATATCCGTTCTCATTTCTACGGAAAAGAAAACGCTCCTGTTATTGTAGGTGGTCGTTATGGTTTAGGTTCAAAAGACACTACTCCATCTCAAATTGTTTCTATTTACGAAAACCTTGAGTTGAGCGAGCCAAAAGCTGATTTCACTGTAGGTATCGTTGATGACGTTACATTCAAATCTCTTCCATTAAAAGAAGAAATCGACATGACTCCAAAAGGAACTTACCAGGCTAAATTCTATGGTTTGGGTTCTGATGGTACTGTTGGTGCAAATAAAAACTCTATTAAAATTATTGGTGATGCAACCGACAAATCTTGTCAGGGATATTTCCAATACGATTCAAAAAAATCGGGTGGTTTTACTTGTTCTCACCTTCGTTTTGGTGACAAAGCTATTCGCTCGACATACCTGGTTACAACTCCTGACTTTGTAGCATGTCACGTACCTGCGTATTTACACATGTACGATGTACTAAAAGGTCTGAAAAAAGGTGGATCTTTCTTGCTGAACTCTATTTGGGATGCAGAAGAAACAAAAGCCAACTTGCCCGATTCAATGAAAAAGTACATGGCCGAGAACGAAATCAAATTCTACATCATCAACGGAACCAAGTTGGGTGAAGATTTAGGTTTAGGTACTCGTACCAATACAATCATGCAGTCGGCTTTCTTTAAAATTACAGGTGTTATTCCTTACGAAATGGCAGTTGACCAAATGAAAGCGGCCATTGTAAAATCGTATGGTAACAAAGGAGAACACATTGTAAAAATGAACTATGCTGCGGTTGAAGCAGGTGGTTTAAATGTAGTTGCGGTTGATGTTCCTGCTGAATGGAAAAGCATTAAAGTTGGCAAAGTTGTAGTAGATGCAAAACGTCCGGAATACATTAAAAACGTTGTTGACGTAATTAACGGCCAACGTGGCGACGATCTTCCTGTTTCTACATTTATTGGTGCAGAAGATGGTACTTTCCCACAAGGAACAGCTGCGTACGAAAAACGTGGTGTTGCTGTAAACGTACCCGAATGGCAAGCTGATAACTGTATTCAGTGTAACCAATGTTCTTACGTTTGTCCTCACGCTGCTATTCGCCCATTCTTATTAACCGAAGAAGAAGTTGAAAAAGCACCTGAAGGAACTGAAGTAAAAACAGCTACTCCATCGAAAGTATTTGGTGGGTTAAGTTTCAGAATTCAGGTAAGTGCATTAGACTGTACAGGTTGTGGAAACTGTGCTGATGTTTGTCCATCGAAAGAAAAATCGTTGGTAATGAAACCACTGGGTACACAACAGGCCGAGATTGCACGTTGGGATTATATGGTTGACGAAGTTGCCTTAAAAGAAAACGTAGTTGACAAAACCAAATCGGTTAAAAACTCGCAGTTTGCTCAACCATTATTCGAGTTCTCGGGAGCTTGTGCTGGTTGTGGTGAAACGCCATACATAAAATTAATTACTCAATTGTATGGAGAACGTATGATGGTAGCCAATGCAACCGGATGTTCTTCAATTTATGGTGGTTCGGCTCCTGCAACACCATATTGTAAACACAAAGATTCAGGTCACGGACCAGCCTGGGCAAACTCACTGTTCGAAGACAACGCCGAATATGGTTTTGGTTTCACAGAAGGTATCCAGGCTCAGCGCGATCGTATTGAGGCTATTATGCAAGCTGCCATCAGCAATGGCGCTACTGATGCCGAAAAAGAGGTTTACGCTGAATGGATTGAGAAAAAAGACAATGCTGACGGTTCGGTGGTTGCATCGAAAAAAGTGTTGGATGTAATTACTACCAGCGAAAGTGCAGATGCAAAAGAAATCGTTAAACTAAAACAATACCTGGTTAAAAAATCAACATGGGTATTTGGTGGCGACGGTTGGGCGTACGACATTGGTTTTGGTGGTTTAGATCACGTATTGGCAAGTGGCCAGGACATTAACGTTTTGGTTATGGATACTGAGATCTACTCAAATACTGGTGGTCAGTCTTCAAAATCTACTCCGGTTGGAGCAGTTGCAAAATTTGCCGCTTCGGGTAAAAAGATCCGTAAAAAAGACCTCGGTGCAATGATGATGAGCTATGGTTATGTTTATGTTGCACAAGTTGCAATGGGAGCAAACCAGTCGCAGTATTTCAAAGCATTAAAAGAAGCTGAGGCTTTCCCTGGTCCATCACTGATTATTGCTTATTCTCCTTGTATTAGCCACGGTTTGCGTGCAAGCATGGGTAAATCGCAGGAAGAAGAGAAAAAAGCAGTAGAAGCAGGTTACTGGTCATTGTTCCGTTTCAATCCACTTATGGAAGACGAAGGCAAAAACCCATTCCAGTTGGATTCGAAAGCACCTGACTGGGGTAAATTCCAGGAATTCCTGAATGGTGAAGTTCGTTATACTTCATTGAAGAAAACATTCCCGGCAGAAGCTGACGAATTATTCAAAGCTGCTGAAGAGAATGCAAAATGGCGCTACAATTCTTACGAAAGAATGGCTGCCATGGACTATTCAAAATCAGAGGAATAAAAACTACTCTATAAACTCTAAAAGCCGCTTCGTTTTTAATGAAGCGGCTTTTTTTATGCCTTCAAATACAATGAGATCCCGGTATAAGCATTAGAACTTCGTGATGAGCATTATATCACCACAAAGCCACGAATTTTACAAAGAAAACTCCGGCTTTCATTTCAGAAACTTTGTTCCTTGGCGCTCTTTGTACTAATAAATTTCACACATACATTTTTAGAAACTAAAGTAGTTGCAATCGAATTACAGGATTAAATAATATCCCACCTCTATATTGGTATCTTACATAATTTAACTAAATTTGCCAACATTCGTAAATTATTACTCCATAAACACAAGTAATACTCAAGAATATTATAGTAAATAACTCACAAATACTTGTATCTCTTATGAAACAATTCTGCGTTGCATTTATAGTTCTAATTATGTCTGCTCAGGCTTTTTCTCAGTCGCATTTTAAGCCAGGGTATATTATTACCAATCAGAACGATTCAATTAACGGTTATATAAATTACCGGTCCAACAACAAAAATACCTTCGAATGTGAATTCAAAAAGGACATCCATTCCGAATCGCAAAAATATTCTGCCAACGATATTCTGGCGTATCGCTTCACTGGAAGTAAATACTATGTTTCCCATAAACTTCATTCGAATGACTCCGCAAATATTTTTTTAGAATATTTAATTGATGGTATTGTTGATCTTTTCTTTTACTGCGATAGCAAAGGTGAACATTACCTAATTCAAAAAGAAAATGAGAGCTTAGTAGAAATGACAAACGAATATAAACCAGTTTATAAAAACGGGAACCAGTTTGCCTATAACACAAAACAATATGTCGGTATCTTAAAAAACACTTTTAAAGACTGTCCGGAAATACTCGACGAGGTAGAAGATGTTTCTTTTTATCAAAATCAACTCATTCGAATTACCAAAGACTATCACAATGAAGTATGCGATGACAAAAGTTGTATTGTGTATTCCAAAAACAAATCGAAATTACTGTTTAACTACGGAGTCATCGCTGGTGTTTCAATACCTAAATTATCATTTAAACATTTAAAATTGATGGAAGATCTAAATGATGATCTTACTTCAACAACACCATTAAACTTTGGTGCATTTATAACAGTAGCAGATCCTCAAATTAGCGAAAAAATTTCGTTGTACGGAGAAGCTTCATTCGAAAAAAATAAATTTACCGCCGATGCTGTTGACATCAGTTATACTAGTTTAAAAGTAATACCATTAGCAATAAGATACGCTGTTCCCGAACAAAAAATATCTCCTGTTTTTATGTTTGGATTAATAATTAATAACATGTTGAACTTAAAAAATACAGGTATTTTAGAAGATACAAACTGTATTGAAAAAGGCAGATTGCAAGCTGGAGTAGTTGGCGGAATTGGTACCGAATTCAACATTTTTTCAGATAGTCGGATCTTTTTTATGGTTCGGGGAGAGTATTTGGGTGGCGAGCATTACAATGTTTGGCGCACATTAGCCACCGGAGGTAATGAAACGCACGCAGATTTTAAATCACGTACAACGTCTATTAATTTTTCAATAGGAATAAAACTTTAATTTATTATAAACCAGAGTCTGGAGAAAAAAAGAAATTTTCTCCAAACTCTGGTTTGTAAAGAGGAATTTACGGTTGGTCGACTGTTTTATCTACTTCTGATCCGTGCGCGGTTCAATTTCGCAAAGGCACAAATAATAATCCGATCATCTGTAACCAAAAATTAAAAGGTACGGATGTAAAAAAAGCCTCCTATTTGTCAACTGACCAATAAGAGGCTTTTATATAGTTTGAATTGCTGATTCTATACCAATTGTACATCTTCCACAATTTCCTGTCCTTTTTTAATGGCATCGAGGTTTAGCGGAATTAGTTTATGATACCGTTCCGGAAGTGATTTCTCCAATCCCTTTTCAACATTGTCGAGGGTAAGTATAGGACGCACTTTAAGGTAACTTCCAAAAACGATCATATTAAACACTTTTGGGTTTCCCATTTCCACAGCGGTTTTAGTTCCTTCCACCTTGTAAATGTTAATGTCTTTTCGCGTAGGCGGATGCACAATTCCATTCGGATCGTATAAAAGTGTTCCTCCCGGTTTTACCGAATCTTCAAATTTATCCATACTCTGCTGATTCAGAATAATGGCGGTATCGAATTCCTGTAAAATGGGCGAACTAATACGTGTATCGCTAATAATAACAGTAACATTGGCTGTCCCCCCGCGCATTTCAGGTCCGTACGATGGAAACCACGTTACCTCTTTGTCTTCCATAATACCCGAGTAAGCTAAAATCTTACCCATCGAAAGTACTCCTTGTCCGCCAAATCCGGCAATTATCATTTCTTCAGTCATAGCTTCAAATTTTTAATTTTCCGAATGTTCACCTTTTACACTGTCTTTCATATCGCCAAGCGGGTAATACGGAAGCATATTTTCTGTCATCCAGTTATTGGCTGCCACCGGAGTCATTTTCCAACCCGAATTACAGGTAGAAACCACCTCAACAAACGAAGTTCCTTTTTTATCCAAAACATTCTGAATTGCTTTTTTCATTGAACGTTTTAGTTTACGGGCAGCGTTTGCAGTATGAGCAGCCTGACGGGTTACATACGATGTACCCGGCAATTGTGCGATCAGGTTGGTAATCCTCATCGGATAACCATTCAAATCAACATTCCGACCGGTTGGTGTTGTCGATGTAACCATCCCCTCCAAAGTAGTTGGCGCCATTTGTCCACCAGTCATTCCGTAAATTCCATTGTTTATAAAAATTACAAGAATGTTTTCGCCACGGTTACAGGCATGCATAATTTCAGCTGTTCCGATGGAAGCCAAATCGCCATCACCCTGATAGGTAAATACAAAATTATCGGGATTTAAACGGGCTACGCCGGTAGCTACTGCTGGTGCCCTGCCGTGAGCTGCTTCCTGCCAGTCAACGTCGATGTAATTGTAGGCAAATACAGCACAACCCACCGGTGCAATTCCAACAGTTTTTTCCTGTAATCCCATTTCATCAATTAACTCGGCAAGTATTTTGTGCACTACACCGTGGGTACATCCCGGGCAATAATGCATCACATCGTCATTTAACAAGACTGATTTATCGTAAACCAGGTTTTCCGGTTTTATAATTTCATTTATATCCATAATATCCCGTTTAGTAACCTCTTTTAACTCCATAACTTAATTCCCACGAAAACTTCTCTTCTATGGCAGCAACTACTTCGGTTGGTGTAGGAATAATTCCTCCCATACGACCAAAGTGGTTTACTCGTGCATTGCTACCGGCTTCGTATACCGCCAGTTTTATATCTTCCACCATTTGCCCGGCACTCATTTCTACCGATAAAAAACCTTTGGCCTTTCTAGCCAATTCTCCAATCACCTTATTCGGGAAAGGAAACAAAGTAATCGGACGCAGCAAACCCACTTTTAATCCTTTCTCGCGGGCAATTTCTACCGCCTTTTGGCACACGCGCGATGATGTTCCAAAAGCTACAAGAATAAAATCAGCGTCGTCGCACTGAATGGCTTCGTAACGCACTTCTTCTTCTTCAATCTTTCTGTATTTTTCCTGAAAGCGAATATTATTTGCTTCCATAATATCCGAGTCCATTTCGAGCGAAGTAACAATGTTCTTTTTACGTGATTTTGGTTTTCCAAGAGTTGCCCAATCGCCACACAATTCTTCAATTTCTTCTTTTGTTCTGCGCGGCTTCTGATCGGCTAATTCAACCTTTTCCATCATTTGACCTATCGCACCATCGGCAAGAATCATTGCCGGATTCCGGTATTTAAAAGCAAGCTCAAAACCAAGGTCAACAAAGTCGTTCATTTCCTGAACGGAAGCCGGAGCCAATACGATAAGTTTATAATCGCCATGGCCACCTCCTTTTACGGTTTGAAAATAGTCTGCCTGCGATGGTTGAATGGTACCCAAACCGGGTCCTCCACGTTGTACATTTACCAATAAACAAGGCAATTCAGCACCGGCAATGTATGAAATACCTTCGGCCATTAAACTTACGCCCGGACTGGAAGAAGAGGTCATCACCTTTTTGCCGCTTCCTGCAGCACCATAAACCATGTTTATTGATGCAACTTCACTTTCTGCCTGCAAAACAACCATTCCTGTTTCGTTCCAGGGTTGGCGGGCCATAAGTGTTTCCATAACTTCCGACTGAGGTGTAATGGGATAGCCAAAATAGCCGTCGCATCCGCAGCGGATAGCAGCTTCAGCCAGCACCTCGTTTCCTTTCATTAATCTTACTTCTCCCATGTTATTTCGTTTCTTGTTCGTTGTTCTTACTGTTTATTTCTTATTCTCTTTATTTATTCTTGCAGTATCAATACTCTTCAAAAAAATTGTGATTTGTTCTTACACTCTTATTTGTATCCGCAGAATAAGAAATAAGGAATAGAAAATTTATAATCTTTGAACTAGCTGGCTTTCACGCGATAAATTGTGATACAAGTATCGGGACAAACCACACCACAATTAGCACAGCCAATACATGCGTCGGCATCTTCCATGTACGAATAATGATATCCTTTGCTGTTTACCTCTTTATGAAGTGCCAATACCTTTTGTGGACAAGCTTCAACACACAGGCTGCATCCTTTGCATCCTTCCTTATCAACAACAACTGCTCCTTTAAACTTTGCCATATTTAGTAGATTTTCTAACAAAATTAACAATCTGAGCCAAGTAAAAAACCTATAAAAATCAGGTTCTTAGACTTTTATATTCCGGGGTTTAAGTTCATAACCGAAACGTGATTTTTACTTTCAGATTCCAATTTTATTGCAATAAAAAATTTTGAAATTTTATACTTAAGACAAAACTATTTTTTACAACATAAAAAGTGTGCAACTATTGTTGCGAATTATGGACTATTTATTTGAAATAGTTGAAAATTCAATGAATGAAGAGGCTCCTCTTTATTCTGCCTTAGCCAAAAGACCAGCCTAGAACAGTATAAGATCAGGTGAAAGATCAATATAAAATTGTTGTAATTTTAAACAGTTTGTCTTAACAGACTGATTTTACAATTTGTACAGTATCCGGGTAAGAATGTTTCGGTGAATTCCGAGGTAAGAGGCAATGTGCTGACGCTGAAGTTTCTGGGCCAGATCTTGATGTTCTTCTAAAAATTTGCGAATACGTTGTTCGGCGTTTAACGATTGAAAGGAATGGATTCTGTCCATTGCTTGTATGTAACTTTCTTCTGCCAGAATTCGCACAGTACGTTCAAATTTGTGATTCGTGTCAAGCAAGTTCTTAAACTCATCCTTTTCAATATAAATCAGTTTTGAATCTTCGTAAGCCCGGATTGACTCGGAAGAGTTCTTTCCCAGCACAAAACCACGGTGACTACTAACAATAAAGTTATTTGGTGGAAAGAAGAACCGCGAAACCCATTCGGTTCCATTATCAGAAAGATAGGAGGCGTATAAAAGGCCATCCATCAGTATGCCTATTTTATTGTTCTTTTCACCATAATCGATAAATAACTCCCCTTTACGTAATACCGCCGGCTCGTTTTTAAGCTTAAAAACATCAATTAACTCAAGGGTATGCTCAAAACGTGAAATTATTTTCTTTTGGTCCATAATAAGGAAGTATTCAGCAGGTGACTTTCAAATTATTGAAGCAGTCACCTGCTGAATTATTTATTTACTAAAGTTTTTGTTAAACAAGCTCAACCTTTCGTCGAGCGCTGCAAACTGATTGTGCTGAACAAAAGAAACACAAGCCCTGATTCCTTCTTCGTCGCTACCGGTATTATCAAGTGCAATGGCACTTACACCATAAAACAACAAATTGGCAACCAGTTCGTTTCCTGTCATTCCCGGATAATTGATGGTAAAATAAAAACCATCGGCAATTGGTACATCCAAATCCTTTTTGTAAACAATATCAAAACCATTCTTTAAAAAGAGTGCTTTCATTTGTTTCGCTCTTTCGCCATAGTCTTTTACGCCCTCAACAAAATTAAATGTACCCTCGTTAACTGCCTTTAACATGGCCGTAAGAGCATACTGTGCCGAGTGACTGGTACCTGAAGAAAGTGAGTACAACAATCGTAATGTTATGGTTGCACCAAAAGTTGTCCCCTTAAAACGCTCCTGCAAATCGGGATAATCCCGTTTAAAAAGTGTATCAGAAATAGCCATAATTCCAATACGCTGACCCGCATACGAGAATATTTTTGAGCTGGATACAAACAACACATAATTGTCGGTATAATTGGCAACTGTGGGTTGATAAGGTGCTTCTCCGGGTTTTGAAAAATCGGTACGGAAATCCATGCCAAAATAAGCCAGGTCTTCCATTACAATTACATCGTATTTACTTGCCAGTTCACCAATTATCTTTAATTCTTCGTCGTTAAAACAAATCCATGAAGGGTTGTTCGGATTCGAATAAACAATTGAATTGATGTTGCCTTTTTCAAGAATACCTTCCAGTTTTGCCCTTAATTTTTCTCCTCGGAAGTTAAATACATCAAAAGTATCGTACTTTAAACCAAGTACCATCATTTGTTGTTTTTGCACCGGAAATCCGGGATCGATAAACAACAAAGTATCTTTCTTTTTATCCACATGTCCGGCAGCCATAAAAGCAGCGTAAGTTCCCTGCATCGATCCGGTTGTTGGAATACAACCTGCAGCTGCCAAATCAATGTTCAAAAAGTTTTTTATAAATTTTGAAGCTTCTGTTTTTAATGGTTTAATGCCGTCGACCATAGGATAAATGGCTGCAACACCTTTATCAAGTGCCTCTTTTTCAGCATCAACACCAACCTTAGCCGGTGGTAAACCCGGCACCCCCATTTCCATTCGGACGTATTTAAAATCCGTTGCTTCTTCAACGGCATTTACCAAAGCAACAATTTCGCGAATAGAAGCTTTACCCACATCGGGAATACGTAGTTCCTGTATTTTCTGTTCTACCAGATTTTTATCGAGAGGAGAATTGTTCATTTTAAAAATTTCAGAATTGAAAGTTCAGAGTTGAAATCGCCTCTAAACTTATTGTTATTTCGACGAAGTATGAGGAGAAATCCGTTTCAAAATACAGATTTCTCGTTCGTATCTCTCATTCGAAATGACAGAAATATTTTAACTTAATCTATTAAAATCCGAAATCAGGTTTAAGAACTTCAAGCCATGCTTCCACACGTTCTTCCGTTAATTCAGGTTCGAAATCTTCATCCAGCGGAAGACCAATAAATTTACCGTCAACTACTGCATCCGATTCGTCAAAAACATAACCTTCAGTGTCAACCGGGCCAACCAGTACCGCACCGTTATTCATCAGCTCTTTGCCCAGTAAACCAATGTGATCTACAAAAGCATGTGCATAAGTTACATGGTCGCCTAAACCGTAAACAGCCACAGTTTTTTCGCTGTAATCAGCTTTTGAAATTTCGGGCATAAATTTTCCCCAGTCGTTGGTTGAGAAATCCGAATCCCAGGTATCTTTTCCAACGGTTGAAAGGCCGAATATAATTTTGTCGTATTTGTTCAGATCGTCTGCTGTAGCTCCTTTAACTTCTACCAGGTCAACTTTATCTTCGCCAATTTTTGCCTTAATCATATCGGCTACGCGGTTTACTGCACCGCCAACAGGGCCATAAAAAATTGCTATTTTGCTCATCTCTAACAGTTTAAATTGTTACTGATTATGTAAATTTCCTTTTGTGTACTCTCCCAATATTGAAAGACTGGAAGCACTTTTTAAAACCTGATGAATTGCTCTGTCGTAATTTTCAGGTTTATCCCATTCAATATCAACATGAAAGGTATATTCGTTGGGCTTTCCAATTTTTGGCACCGACTGAATTTTAGTCAGGTTAATTTCGTTTTCGGCAAATGTATTTAACACCCTTGCCAAGGCGCCATAAAAGTGCCCAACTTCAAAACACACAGAAGCCTTATTTGTTCCAACCGTAGGATTTCCATGCTTAGAAAGAATAAGAAAACGTGTGTAATTTTTTTTGTTGGTTTCAATTCCGGTATCCAGAATTTTTAATCCATATAAATCGGCAGAACGCAAGTTTGCAATTGAAGCGGCATTTGTCAACTTCTCAGCAGCGATCAACTTCGATGAAGCAGCAGTATCCAGCTTTTCATGCAGCTGTGCATTCGGATAAAACTGCTCAATGTATTCCATACATTGCTGCAATGCTATCGGGTGCGAATGAATGTGTCCAATGTCTTTTGCTTCCACACCATCGTTTACAAGCAAATTCATCGAAATATGGATGTAAATCTCACCTATAATACGTAAATGATAATCGCGAATTAACTGGTAATTGTTTAATAAACTACCTGCAATTGAGTTTTCTATAGCCATTACAGCAAAATCAACTTTATCGGCATCGATAAATTCACAAACAGTGGTAAATGACTTACATTCAACTACCTCAACCTCATCCTCAAAATATCTTTGGGCCGCATCTTCATGAAAAGAGCCTGCGATTCCCTGTATTGCTATCCGTTTCATATAAATTATTAACTAAACCCAAAGATATAAATTATGAGTTTAGATTACGGGTTTTGCCTGGTATTGAAGATAAATTTAAAATTATAGGCTATAAAGTTCGCTTGCCCGAACAAGTTCCGTCTTGTGTTTTTGGAGCATTTCAACACAACGTTCAATTCTGGTCGGACGAATTACAGTCACTGCTCCGTCGTCATTCATCGAGAACGCATACATGTATTCTATAAACACTTCCTCTTTCTGTAGAATATCCAAAAGTTTGGACAGGCTACCCGCCTTATTTGGTGTTTTCGCCAAAACAACTTCGGTGGTTTGTACCGAAAACTCATTTTGTTTTAGAGTTTCACAGGCTCTATCAGGATCGGATACAATCATCCTCAAAATCCCAAAGTCAGATGTATCGGCAATTGTAAATGCTGAAATATTTATGTCAACGTCACTCAATATTTTTGTGACTTCGTTTAACCTTCCCGATTTATTTTCAAGAAATACAGATACTTGTTTTATGATCATGGCTTTAAATTTTGCGGTTATCAATTACACGTTTTGCTTTACCTGCGGTGCGCTCAATTGTTTTGGGCTCAACCAGTTTTACATCAACCGAAATGCCCAACAAACTTTGAATATTGTGTTTGATTTTTTTCTTTAATCCCTCCAACTGACGGATTTCATCCGAGAAAAACTGTTCCTGCACCTCCACCATCAACTTCAGTACATCCAGCGTACCTTCGCGCTCAACAATTAATAAGTAATGCGGTTCGGTCTCACTCATTTCGAGCAGTACGGTTTCAATTTGCGACGGGAATACATTTACACCACGAATAATCAACATATCGTCGGAACGTCCTTTGCATTTTTCCATTCGAACCAACGTACGTCCGCACTCACATTCATCGTAAATAAGCCGTGTTAAATCGCGGGTGCGGTAACGCAGAATCGGGATACCTTCTTTGGTAACCGTTGAAAATACCAACTCTCCCACTTCGCCAGGCTCAACGGGTTCAAACGTATCCGGATTAATGATTTCAGGTACAAAATGGTCTTCGTTAATGTGCATTCCAACCTGGTGTTCGCACTCGCACGAAACACCCGGCCCAATTACTTCACTTAAACCATAAATATCAATTGCTTTCAACTTAAGTTTCGCCTCAATTTCTTTACGCATACTTTCGCTCCAGGGCTCGGCACCAAAAATACCAACACGTAAATTCAAATCTGCCGGATCAATTCCCATATCGTTCATCACTTCGGATAAAAAGAGCGCGTACGAAGGCGTACAAGCAATTACCGAAGTTCCAAAATCCTGCATCAGCTGAATTTGTTTTTGTGTATTTCCCCCCGAAATCGGGATTACGGTAGCTCCGAGGTTTTCAGTTCCGTAATGCATACCCAATCCTCCGGTAAACAAACCGTAACCGTACGCTACCTGAACAATGTCGTTGCGGCTAACTCCAGCCATACATAGCGTACGTGTTACCACATCGGCCCACATATTCAGGTCGTTTCGGGTGTAACCCACAACTGTCGGTTTTCCGGTTGTTCCTGAGCTGGCATGCACACGCACAATTTCACTCATGGGAACCGTAAACATTCCGAAGGGATAGTTATCGCGCAGATCGGTTTTATTTGTAAATGGTAATTTTTTCAGATCATCAATTGAACGCACATCGCCCGGCAACATGCCAATTTCCTGCATTTTTGAGCGGTAACTGGGAATATTGTGGTAAATACGCTGAACAGTTTGTATTAGTCTTTCGCCTTGAATGGCCGCCATTTCGTCACGCGAGGCACATTCAATTTTTTCGTTCCAAATCATAAGTATATGTTGATTTAATTTTGCTTCTCGCTGATTTCGCAGATTAACGCTAAATTCAAACAGTATTATCTATGCTATTCGCGTAATCCGGGTAATCCGAGTGAATTCTTTCTTTTATTTTCCGTAAACGGTTTTATCATCTAAAATATGGACATGATTCACTTCCAGCCTTCTGATTGCTTCGAGTACATCGGGAACTTCGAGTAATAAAATGGCCATGTGCGTTTCCGAAATCAATCGTGTGTATGCACTGTCGATGTGAATTCCGGAACGTGCAATTTTTACAAGCAATTCGTCCAGTCCTCCGGTTTCATCTTTCATTTCGAGTGCAATTACTTCGTGCATGGTAACCGAGTTTCCTTTTTCAGCCAGCACTTTGTAAGCTTTTTCGGGTTGATCGACCAAAAGGTTTAACACTCCCCAACCATGCGCCATATTGTTTAAGGTTAATGAGCGGATGTTGATTGATTCTTTTTTCAAAAGCCCGGTAACCGATTCGAAATGGGATATTTTGTTTTCGAGAAAAATGGAAATTTCAAATGCCATAATTTTAGTTTTACTGATGAGAAATAAATGCCATAGGTAAATTTAAAAGTATTCTTTTAAAAAAGGCATAACAGAACTCATATTATAAATTGCTATTTTATTCCCTTGTAACAAGCTGCCAGATGTTCGTCGGACGTTTTTTGAGTTGTTAAGGAAACAACGATCAAAACAACAATTGAAATTGGCATTGCAATTAAAATCGGATCGACAATCATCCAGGGAAAATCGCTGGCCAGTGTTGGTTTGCCAAAAATAGCCTGACAAATTCCCAGTGGTTCCGATTCTTTTACATGCATAAATGCAAGAGAAAATGCACTTGCAATTAAACCGGTAAGAATACTCCATAGCGCTGCCGTTTTTGTTACCCGTTTCCAGTATAGGGCACCAAAATAAACAGGCAAAAATGTGGCTGCACAAATGCCAAAAAAGATGGCTGTTCCGCGCGCAATAATACTTCCGGGCAATTTGTAACCGATAATTATACTAATGAGAATGGCCACAATAATTCCTATTTTCGAGATCATCATGGAATCAATCTTTTTATTCGGGAATACGTTTTCGATAAAATCGCGCCCCAGCGAGGTTCCCATGGTATGAAATTGAGAACTTAAAGTTGACATTCCTGCCGAAAGCAGTGCAAGCATAAACAGGTACACAAACCATTCGGGCATTGCCGCACTTATGTATTCAGGAATAATTAAATCGACGTTTCCTTGTGCAACCTGGATTGCCAACTGCCCCGATTCGTTGTAAAAGAAAAGGTTGGTTAAAGCACCCACTGTAAAAATAAATCCGGTGGCTACAAAAATAAATATACCTCCGATTAGAACCGCCCGGTTTAATTCGCGGTTACTTTTAACGGTCATAAAACGCACCACCAACTGAGGCTGTGCCAGTACACCAATTCCAACTCCTAAAATAATATTAGTAGTTAGCGCCCACCACCAGGCCGAATTCATTTTTGGAAAAACAGTCCATCCTTCGTGTCCTTTGGCCGTTAAACTTTCAGGTACCAGGTTAACCATATTGGTAAGTGCCTCGTGCGCAGCAGAAACACCGCCCAGTTTTACATAGGTTACAATCAGCAAAAAGAAGAGACTCAAAAACATGATTGATCCCTGCAACGCATCGGTGTACATTACGCCTTTTAAACCTCCGGCAATTACATAAGCCGCAATAATAATTGAGAAAAATGTAAGTGCCAGCGAGAAATCGATCTCAAAAATACTTTCGATAAAGCGGGCCCCGCCAATTAAAACAACCGCAGCATAAAGCGGCATCGAAATAAATATTATTGCACCACTTATTATTTGTATTTTCTTGGATTGAAAACGGTTTCCTAAAAATTCAGGGAATGTGTGTGCATCCAAATTATGCCCCATTTTTCGGGTTACGCGCCCAAAAAAGATAAAAGCAATAAAAACCCCCACAATGATGTTTAAGGCAGTCAGCCAGATAAGTCCCATTCCATAAACTCCGGCAATTCCTCCAAATCCGATAATCGCTGAAGTTGAAATAAAAGTAGCACCATACGACATGGCCATTACAAAGGGATGAATATCGCGACCTGCCAGTAAATAATCTTTTGCACTTTTGGTTTGCTTGTAACCACGATATCCGAGAAAAGCGATAGCCAGTAAATAAACAACAACTACCAATCCTAAAACAAATGTATTCATAATCGTTCTTTATTAAATTTCACTTTTGGTTTGTTCATCCTTACTCTCCCATTCCAGGTCTTTCTGAATTTCGTCAATATCAGTTTCTCTACCTTTGTTCCAATTTAGTATTCCGTACACAATACAGGCAATTAATCCAAGTATTGAAAAAAGGTATCCGAGATAGATCCCGGGATCGTGTATTCCAAGCATATTATTTGATTTTTATTGGTTTCCGTAAACTTTCTGATCTTCCAGAATTTTTATTCCTTTTGCATTTAACTTGCCAATGGATTCTTCATAATCATCCACATTCAGCACAAGAATTGCAGTATTTGTTTCTTTAATGGTGCGTCCCAGCGCATTGTTGAAATTGACATTGGCCTGGGCAACCTGCATTAGTAAATCGTCCAATCCACCTGCTTCGTCTTTCATTTCGAGTGCAATAACTTTTCTGAGAGCTACCGAAATTCCTTTCTCAGAAAGTGCCTCGTATGCTTTTTCAGGATCATCCACCAGCAAGTTGAGAATTCCCCAACCGTTAACTGTGTCGTTGATCGCCATGGACCGAATGTTAATTTCTGTCTCTTTTAAAACATTGGTTATTCTCTCGAAATGGCCAATTTTATTTTCAAGAAATATGGAGACTTCGTATGCCATTTTAATTCTAAGTTTAAGTTCTTTATTTATGCCTGCAGTTCAATTGTCACAAAGATTTACTCCTTGTTTCTTGTATCAGCTGCAACTAATATTTTCTTTCTTCACTCCATTTGTCCGGTTATCCACAACCCGCACTGCCTTTCCTTCCGACTTTGGAATATAACCGGGTTCTACCAGTTTTACAATGGGTTTGGCCAGCACCTCGTCGCGAATTTGGGCCGTAATCATTTTGGTTAAATTATCCAGGCGACGAATATCTCCTTTAAACCACTCCTTTTTTACTTCCACTTCCACTACCATTTCATCGGTACCGTTTAGCGTTACAAGTGTAATCAGGTAGTCGGAACCCACTTCCGGGATTTTCATTAACACTCCTTCAATTTGCATCGGGAATACGTTGCAGCCTTTTATAATAAACATGTCATCCGAACGTCCGGTAATCCGGTCAATACGGCGGTGAGTCCGGCCACATTCACATTCCCCGGGAATAATTCGGGTGATATCGCGTGTGCGGTAGCGAATCAGCGGCATCGACTGACGGTCTAAAGTTGTCATTACCAACTCTCCGTATTCTCCGTCAGCAACCGGTTCCAGCGTATCAGGATTTACAATTTCAACCACATAGGCATCTTCCCATATGTGCAAACCGTTCTGGTATTCGCATTCAAAAGCCACACCCGGGCCATTCATTTCCGACAAACCAAACGAGTTAAATGCACGTACCCCAAACATTTCTTCAATACGTTTGCGCTGTTCATCGGTGTGCGGCTCGGCTCCAATCACCAGTGTTTTTAGTTTTGTATCTTTTTTCGGATCAAGTCCGGCCGATTGAAAAACTTCGTACAAACGACCTAAATAACTTGGAATGGCGTGGGCGGCGGTAGTTCCGTAGTCCTGCATCAATTTAATCTGACGTAAACTATTACCAGCACCTGCCGGAATACTCAAAGCACCCAGGGTTTCAATACCATACTGAAAACCCAAACCTCCTGTAAAAAGGCCATAACCACAAATATTCTGAAAAACATCGGTATCGCGAACTCCGGCACAAAACAGCGACCGTGCCATTAAGTTGGCCCATGAATTTAAATCGTGACGGTTGTGAAAAATCACTGTCGGATTACCGGTCGTTCCACTGGAACTGTGCAGCCGAATAATTTCCTTTTTGGGCAGTGTTAAAAAGCCATATGGAAAATTCTCGCGCAAATCCTGTTTTGTGGTAAACGGTAAATCCCGAATCTGAGCAATATCTTTTATATCGCCTGCCTGTATTTTTTTTTGTTGAAAAAGTGCTTTGTAATAAGGAGAACGAGCAGCATGCTCAATTGTCGCATTTAATCGTTCTACCTGTAATCTTTTAAGGTCATTCTTTCCTAAAACTTCAAAATCCTCCTGCCAAAATTCTTTCCTCATCCTCTAAAAATTGTACGTCAACATCAATAAAATTCTGTGGTTGGTTGCGTTAACAGTATCGTCGTATAAACCATCTGAAAAATCGAAATTACCGGTTCCATAGTCGGCAGAATCCATTTCATATTCGGCAACAAAACGTAAATTTTTATAATTGTAAGCAAAATAAGGTGCTACACGGTAAGTCTGTTTCATGGTCGGCATTAATCCGGCAGTTTTTGCGGCTCCGTCCACCTCACACAAAGCATCAGTAGTTCCGTAATTATTGGAAATACCTGCAAATAATCCCGCTTGAAATGTTGTACCGTAAACAATGTTAACCAATGTGTTGGCTGTGGTGTAATTGGTGTAAGTCATTCCTCCGGTTACCGCATCGTATGTTTTTACGCCATAGCCGCCAATCATTAACATATTTGCCAAATTCTGGCCAACCATCTCTTTTAACAAAAAGAACCATTTATCTTTTTTGTAGCCAACGTATGTCATAACTGCATAGCTGGTATTCAACTCATCACTTTGGTATTTACCACCGGTACCTTCGGTAATGTCGATGGGTTTAATGGCGTTAAACTGACCGGCAACTCCTAAACTTATACCTCCAGAGTTGTAATACAATCCTGCCACAAGCTCCGGAATCCCGGCATTACGTTTTGCCAGGTTCGAAGTGTTTGTATTTGAAGTAGGATAAAATCCTTTCGAAGCGTATTGCTGTTCGTACAAAGCAGTAAGTGACAGAGTAACATTTTTGCCTAATTTATAATCAAAATCGATTTGTGGCGAACGATTAAACGGATTGTAAGGGCTACCAGTGTTCAAGCCGCCTACCTGCGGAAAAAATGCTCCACTTCCGTTCCACAAAGGGTGCCAGGTTTGGCCTACCAATAACGATGATTTCTCCCAGTCGAGTTTTACGTAAGCTTTACGCAAACGGAGAACTTCAGGATACACATTCACAATTCCGGCAAAATCGGTTTCGATATTAGCCGATGTTTTTGCTCCCAAAATTTCTGGTCCGCTTATGTTCATTCCAAAACGCGTAGCCATAGCTGTAAAACCACTGATACCTTGTTGATTGAGGTGGTTTCCTTCAGCGTCAAGCCCTTTGTATAAAGGGAAAAGATAAAAATTATCTTGTGCTGCATTTAGTCCTTTGTAAGAATCGTAATAATACTCACTTCGAATAAATCCGTAAAACTGAATGGATGATTTTTTTGCGGTTACTTTATTTTCCTCCTGAGCAAAAGTTACACTGCTCAGAATGAAAATCATTCCCATTAAAATTGTTAGTTTTTTCATTATAAAATTCGGTTTTTTTTTGATTGAATAAAGAATTGATTGCCCCGGAATGAGTATTAACACCCCGGGCAAAGAAAGTAGTAATCTAAAAGGTTATAATATGTTGCTGTCTGTAACACGAAGCTCAAAAATAATAAAATTAGAAGCTTTTTTTGCTCAGAACTTGTAATTTGTAAGTTCCGACATCTTATTTATTCTGATTTCAAACAAGAAATATTACGTTAAACGTTTTTGGATAAAACAGGGATCGAAATTTTATCCAAATGGAATCAAATAACGCAGGTAAAAATTGATTTGAACAGACAGAAAAGAAAAAGAAAAAAGGACTTGTCACTTATTCGCTTGCCAGGGCTTTAACTTTTGCAACCATTAAAGTAATTCCAATTCCGAATACTCCGATTACAGCAAATGAATAGCGTAATCCAAACGCCTCAGATATAAATCCGATTAGCGGCGGACCCATTAAAAAGCCAAGAAAACTTACACTGGAAACAGTAGCCAAAGCAATTCCGGTAGGAATGGTGGGATGTTTCCCGGCACTGCTATAAACCGATGGGACAATACTTGAAACACCCAAACCGACCATCATAAAGCCGAGCGTACTGCTTATTAATCCTGGAAATAAAACTGCCGTAAAAAGTCCTCCCGAAATCATGGCTCCGGAAATTTGCATCAACAGTTTTCTGCCCATTTTTAAAATCAGAATATCTGCTAAAAATCTTCCTGCTGCCATCATTATCATAAACGAAGTATAACCCAAAATTACCAGCGACGACGGAGCATCAACCACATCCTTAAAGTAAACACCGCTCCAATCGAACATAGCACCTTCGCTGGCCATACTAAAAAAGCCTATCACCCCAAGTTGTAAAAGGATGCTGTCAGGTTTCACAAAAAACTTACGACGTCCCTGAGTTCTTCTTTTTTCCAGCTCACTGTCTAGTAAATACGGATATGTAATACGAACAATAATCCATACCACTGCTATTATCAGTACAAAATGCCAAAAGGGACTGACTTTAAAGTTGATCAGAATTAAACCAATAAGCGCTCCGGTAAATCCGGCCAAACTCCAACCCCCATGAAACGAAGCCATAATTGGCCGCCCGTACAATTGTTCGGCAGCAACACCTTGTGTATTCACCGAAATATTACACATGTTTCCGAAAACGCCAAACAAAAACAAGGCAATACCCAGTTGCCAGCCGTGCTGTACCAATCCAATTGTACTCAAAGCAATGGTGTATGCCGGTAGCGAAAATTTTAAAACATTATGACTTCCATAACGATTTACCAGTTTCCCGGAAAAAGGCATCATTAAAAATTGCCCCACCGGAAGTGCAAAAAGGATACTACCAAACATGGCATCGTTTAAAAAAAGCGCAGTTTTAATATCGGGGATACGACTTGCCCACGACGAAAAACCCAACCCCATACTAAAATAGACCATCGATACGGCCATTCGTGTATGCTTCCTATTCGTAGACCTTTTCGGTTTTTCTTTTTTTTGTGGTACTTTTTCTGACATAGTATTTTTACAAAGACGCGCAAAATTATTAAAACATTGGCAAGTAATCCTTTGTCGATGAAAATAAAGAACTTTCGTTAATTTATTTAAAAGTTAGTACGGTTTAGCTTTCCATAAAAAAAACCGTTTTTCAACCTTATGCAGAAAAACGGTTTTGTTATTGAATTTTAATCGCTTGCTATTTATTCGCCAAAGCAAATTCCCGTCCGGCTCTAAATGCTTCAAGATTTAAATTTACAACATCTTCCCCTTTTTTACCAAATACGCGTTGAATACCGGCTTCAATCTTTTCCGGAGCAATTTGAATAAAAGGTGTTGCCGCTCCCAACATGACCATATTCGAAGCACGGCGATTACCAATTTCGCTTGCAATGGTATCGGCATCGATGGCAATACATCGGGGTTGCTTTTTCAATTCTGCCAAAATTTCCTCTTCATTTGGATAATTCGGAATGTTCTTAAACGGAGTAGTGTTGGTAACAATGTAACCGTCTGCTTTTAAAAATGGCAGGTAACGCAAAGCTTCCATCGGTTCAACCGACAAAATAATATCTGCTGTGCCTGCCGGAATTAAATCAGACGCAACTGCATCATCGGAAATACGAACATGCGATACAACTGCTCCTCCCCGCTGGCTCATTCCGTGGGTTTCGGCTTGTTTTAAATATAAATTTTCGCGCAGTGCTGCCTCACCTAAAATCGATGCAATGGATAAAATTCCTTGTCCGCCAACACCTGCTAATACGATATCTGTTTTCATTTTATTAAAATTAATTGGAAGCCCGAAGCCGGAAACCATTTTGCCTACCAGCTACTTTTGCACTCCTGGTCAATTACTTCCTTTAGGATTTAGCTATATTGTTTTTTAGGATTGTCTTTTATTTTTTTTGCCTTTCGCATACGTTTTGCTGCCGCCTGAATGCACTCGCGGCGGAATACAATTACCGACACACCATTGTATGCCAGCTCTTCGTTAAAGGTTTCCACCATTTGTTCGTGGTATTTTTTCAGAGGCACCAACACCCGTATATGTTTTGGATCCACTCCCACTCCCTGGCAAATACTTTCCACTTTTCCCAAAGCTGAAGAATCCTGTCCTCCGGTCATTGACACTGATTCATTGTCGGAAATTACCACCACAATATTTGAACCGTCGTTCACAGCATCCAGCAAACCTGTCATTCCTGAGTGCGTAAATGTGGAATCGCCGATTACAGCTACAGCCGGAATTAAACCTGCATCGGAAGCACCTTTTGCCATGGTAATTGAAGCTCCCATGTCGACACACGAATAAATACTTTTGTAAGGTGGCAAGGCTCCCAAAGTGTAACAACCAATATCAGAAAATACGCGGCCCTTCGAAAACGTATCCAAAGCTTCATTCAGCGCTTTGTACATATCCTGGTGTCCGCATCCCTGGCAAAGTGCCGGCGGACGATTAACTAAAACATCCGGAATTTCAGCTCCTTCCAAAACTTCTTTTCCCAAAGCTTTGGCAACCAAATCGGCATTAAGTTCTCCGTCGCGCGGAAGTGCTCCACTCAGTCGTCCCGATACTTTTATGTCTTTTTTGAAGGCTGCTTTTACAGCTTCTTCAACAACGGGTGCTCCTTCTTCCAGAATCAAAACCTCTTCGCAATGTTTTTCTATTTTAGCCAGCATTTTCTCCGGAATCGGATACTGAGTCAGCTTCATTACAGTGTATGGACAATCGCCGTTTGGATAATTTTCCTGCAAATAGTTGTAGGCAATTCCACAGGCTATAATTCCAAAACTTCTGTCGGAACCTTTTGTAATTGAATTGTATTTCGATTTTTTAGCGGCTTTCTCAAAGTCCTTTTGTTTTTCGAGCAAACCTTTGTAGCGGCGGCGCGCAATGGCAGGCAACAATACAAACTGGCTTGGATCGGATGGCAGCTGTAATTCATTCGGGTTTAAAACATCACGGCGCTCAACACCGGCTCTCGAGTGTGCCAAACGAGTTGTAATACGCACCATTACCGGCACCCCCAACTCTTCTGACAAGGCAAATCCTTCGCGAACCATGTCGTAAGCTTCCTGCTGGTTGCTTGGCTCCAACACCGGAATCATAGCAAACTTGGCATAAAAACGTGAGTCCTGCTCGTTTTGCGACGAGTGCATCGATGGGTCGTCAGCAACGGTCAAAATCATACCTCCGTTAATTCCTGTAATCGCCGAATTAACAAAGGCATCGGCAGCAACATTTAATCCCACATGTTTCATACAAACCATGGTACGTTTTCCTGCATACGACATTCCCAAAGCTGCTTCGTAAGCCGTTTTTTCATTCGACGACCATTTGCTGCGAATTCCCAACTCAGCCGCCAATTCACTTTCTTGTATAAATTCCGTTATTTCGGTTGAAGGTGTCCCCGGATAAGCATAAACACCCGAAATTCCACCATCGATGGCACCCTGCCCGATGGCTTCAACACCTAAAAATAGATTTTTTTGCATTTTGGTTTATTTTTCGAAGCGAACAAAAGTATTAAAATGGCAATAAGATGCAATTAGAAATATCATGTTTTAGAATTTATTTCAATAAACCATTGTTTCATCCTCCTCATTAACACCGGTTTATTCAACTTAAACCACACTGCTGGCCCCTATTATTTAAAGCCATTACAAACAAAGATTTTTGCTCATCAAATTATGCACATTTTGTAACAACTGTTACAAAATCATACGTAAAAAAGAAGGTAATTTGTGTTGTATTTAACATTTGAATAAAACCGATTTTAATTATGCTGAACAAACTACTACCTCCTTTAAAATGGAGATTCCCGGTACTCATAATAACGAGCATTCTTGTCGGGCTCATCCTCTTCATCTTTTACATTTCAAAAACACATTCCTACTTGTCCGACAATCCGGAAACATGCACCAACTGTCACATTATGGCACCACAATATGCCACCTGGCAACACAGTTCTCACCGTGAAGTTGCACACTGCAACGACTGTCATGTTCCACACAACAATGTTTTTAATAAATACTATTTCAAAGCAAAAGATGGTTTGCGTCATGCGACCATGTTTACACTTCGTTTGGAGCCTCAGGTAATTTTTATTCACGAAGCCGGGCAGCAGGTAGTACACAACAATTGTATACGATGCCATGAAAAACAAATTACTGATCCAAAACTGGCTTCATCGGTTGATTCGCACAAAGCACACATGCAAGACCGTCCCTGTTGGGAATGCCACCGTGAGATACCTCATGGAAGAGTTAACAGCCTTTCGAGTGTACCCAATGCACAGGTACCACTACCTGAAAGTCCTGTACCCGATTGGATTAAAAAATATGTAAACAAAAATTAAATACCGAATACTATGACTACAAAATCAGGAAAAAAACTTTTTTTAAACTGGGGAATTTTTATTGCAACTGTAATTGTTGTGTTTTTACTGGGGCTTTTGGCTTCATCCATTTTAGAACGAAGAACCGAAGCAGCTTATGTTAATGTTCCCAAAAATGAACTTAACCAGTTTGACCCACGGAATGAGGTATGGGGAGAAAATTACCCCCGCGAATTTCAGTCTTATTACGGCACTGCCGATACAACATTCCAGAGTAAGTACAATGGAAATGTTATGATTGATATGCTTGAAGTGGATCCACGCCTTGTTGTTCTGTGGGCTGGATATGGTTTCTCAAAAGATTACAACCAGGGACGAGGACATTATTATGCTGTTAGTGACGTTCAGAACACTTTGCGTACCGGAGCACCAAAATCCAAAACCGATGGCCCGATGCCGTCTACCTGTATGACTTGCAAAAGTCCGGATGTTCCACGATTGATGAATGAACGCGGAGTAGCTCAATTTTACACCGGAAAATGGGCGGAACTGGGCCCTGAAGTTGTGAATCCAATAGGCTGTGCCGACTGCCACGATGCCAAAACCATGAATCTTCGAATCTCTCGCCCAGCGTTGGTTGAAGCCTTTGAACGACAAGGGAAAGACATTACAAAAGCCAGTCATCAGGAAATGCGCAGCCTGGTTTGTGCTCAATGCCATGTTGAATACTATTTCAATAAAAAAACGGTTGAAGGTGCAAACTATCTTACTTTCCCCTGGGATAACGGTTACTCGGCCGAAGCCATGGAAGAATACTACGACAACATAGAATTTTCGGATTGGACACATGCACTTAGCAAGGCGCCCATGTTAAAAGCACAGCATCCGGGTTACGAAGTCTATATGACCGGAATTCATGCACAACGCGGCGTATCTTGTGCCGATTGCCACATGCCTTACAAAAGCGAAGGCGGACAAAAATTTACAGATCATAAAATGCAATCGCCACTTAACAACATTGCCAATTCGTGTCAGGTTTGTCACCGGGAAGAAGCCGGAACTTTAATGGCAAATGTATACGAGCGTCAGGATAAAATTATTGAGAACCGCGACAAACTGGAGGAACTGGTTGTACGTGCGCATGTTGAAGCTAAAAAGGCGTGGGATGTTGGCGCCACTGAAGACCAGATGAAAGACATTTTAATGGGAATAAGGCACGCACAGTGGCGTTGGGATTATGCTGCAGCAAGTCATGGTGGTTCTTTCCATTCGCCTGTTGAAATCGGACGTGTAATTTCCAGCGGTATAACAATTGCCCAGGAAACCCGGATTAAACTGGCTCGTTTATTAGCCGAATTGGGCTACAACGAAGAAGTGCCTTATCCCAACATCGCAACAAAAGAAAAAGCCCAGGAGTTTATTGGTTTAGATATGGATAAACTTAATAATGACAAAAAAGAATTTATAAAAACCGTTCTTCCTGAATGGGAAAAAGAAGCAAAAGAGCGGGAAAAAAATTACGATAAAATCTATTCTACCAACGAATAAAATTTTCAGTCAACCATTCAGCAGATGATTTTCCAATGTTTTATTCAGTCACCTGCTGAATTTCTTTCACCTTAACAATGAAAATAATGAAGACATTAAAATACATCAGTTTGATTGTATTGGCAACTTGTTTTGCCCAATTGGCAAAGGCTCAATTTACTCTTTCCGGAGAATTCAGACCAAGAACCGAATTTAGCCACGGATACAAAACACTGGCCGGCGAAAACCAGGATGTTTCAACCATTACGGCACAGCGCACCCGTTTAAATTTTGGCTTTACAAACGAATGGATTAAAACCGGTTTGGTATTGCAGGATGTGCGTCAGTGGGGAAACCAGGCGCAGCTGGTACAAAATCAGGATTATGCCGTTTCTATCCACCAGGCATGGGCCGAAGTGCTTTTTACTCCCGATTTTTCGTTAAAAGCCGGACGCCAGGAACTTGTGTACGACGATTCGCGTATTTTCGGTAATGTGGGTTGGGCGCACCAGGCACGCTCGCATGACATTGCCCTATTTAAAATTGAAAAAGAATTTAAACTACATTTTGGTATTGCCCACAACGAAAACAGCGACCTGACCGATAGCAACTACGATGGACCCGATGCATACAAAGACCTTCAGTTTGTATGGTTTAACAACAAATGGGATAACCTGGGTTTAAGTTTGCTCATGCTGAACAATGGTGTTCCGGTGAATACGGAGAACGAGCAAAAAACAAAATACAGTCAAACCATTGGAGGACGTGTAACCACAGCCATTGAGTCGGTAAAACTGGCTTCAAACCTGTATTATCAAACAGGCGAACATGCATCAGGTCGCGAAATAAGTGCACTCAACTTTTTACTGGAAGCTTCGCTTAAAAAATTTACACTGGGTTACGAATACCTTTCGGGAACCGATTACGACGAAACTGATTTTAAATCGTTTACTCCACTTTATGGTACCAACCACAAATTCAACGGATTTATGGATTATTTTTATGTTGGCAACCACGGTGGTTCAGTTGGGTTAAACGACGTGTATTTAAAATATGGTTACAGCAAAAACAAAGCAGGTTTTGATGCACACCTTCATTATTTTGCCAGTGCGGCCAACATTTCGGAAAGTGCCGATAATTACCTGGGAACCGAGTTAGATTTGGCTGCTTCGTGGTTGGTTCAACCACAGGCAAAAATCTCGATTGGCTTGTCTACCCTGTTTGCCGGAAGTTCGATGGAGCTGCTAAAAGGCGGCGACAGTTCTGCCACGCAGGCATGGGCGTATATCATGCTTTCGGTAACTCCCGACTTTATAAAATAGATAGAGTAATTCACTGCATAAATCACCGGTTGACTTCGAATTTGTAATTTGAGTCAACCGGTGATTTTGTTTAGCACAATAGATACCGTCGTTTGTATCAATTGTTACAAAGGATTTTTTTATGTTTGAGTTTCTTTGAACCGGAATAAGCTCGGAAGATTATGAAAAAAAGCAGGGCCATAAAGTTTTTCAAAAAATTTCATAAATGGTTGGCAGTTATTATTGCTGTTATCGCCATTCTGTTTGCCGCTTCGGGAATTGTTATGAACCACCGTCAAACGTTTTCGTCAATTAACATTTCACGAAACCTGCTCCCTGAAAATTACACCTACTCCAACTGGAATCTAGCAGGAGTGCGTGGTTCTTTTAATACAAGCGATGCCTGTTTCATTTATGGCAACATTGGCATTTGGAAATCAAACGACAAGCTTAAAACTTTTGAAGATTTTAACCAGGGTTTTCCCAAGGGGATTGATAACCGGAAGATTTATTCGGTAAAACAATTCAAGTCCACCCTATTTGCCGGAACCCACATGGGATTATTTAAACGATCGCTTGCAAATGGTCGTTGGGAAAAAGTAAATATTCCGGTAGAAAAAGAACGAATTACAGACATTGAACTAAAAGACAATCAGCTACTGGTTTTAACCCGGCATTACCTTTTACAAAGTTCCGACGGAATTGAGTTTGAAAAAATTCAGCTACCCGAACCTGTTGATTACAAAAGGGAAACCGGACTTTTTAATACATTTTGGGAATTACACAGTGGCGAATTGTTTGGCTTAACCGGCAAGCTACTGGTTGATTTACTGGGGCTGGTCACTATTTTACTCTCGGTTACAGGTTTGCTCCATTTTTTTCTACCCAAATGGATCAGGCGCAAAAAGAAACAAAATAAACCGGTTACAAATACAGTTTCTTTCAAAAAGAAAAACCTGCACTGGCACAATGTGGCAGGTTATGTATTTGTACTTTTTTTAGTGATCAATACCTTTTCGGGGATGCACCTGCGCCCGCCACTCTTAATTGCCATTGCCAGTAAACAAGTTGGCATTATTCCGGGTACGCATCTCGACAGCCCAAATCCCTGGTTCGATAAATTACGACGCATTTACTGGGACAGCAGCAACCGGCGCTACCTGTTTTCCACTTCCGATGGATTTTATTTTGCAGATGAAACGCTTACAAAAAAACTGGTTCCGGCACCGTCGCAACCTCCTGTTAGCGTAATGGGATGTAACCTTCTGGAACCGGTCGGCGAAAACCAGTTGATGGTTGGATCGTTTAGCGGCATGTATTTGTGGAACATCAGGAACGGAATGGTGAGCGATTTTTTTAGTGGACAAGCCTGCCAGGCTCCCGAAGGAATGACACGCCCCATTGGCGTTGATGCCGTTGCTGGTTTTGTACAAACCGGCGGGAAAAGCTGGTGGTTCGATTACAGCCGTGGTGCAATTGAAATGAATACCGATACAAACAAACTTACTTTTCCGGAAATGCCGGACGAATTGCGCAAGGCAGCTCCCATGTCACTTTGGAACGTATCGCTCGAAATTCACACCGGAAGAATTTTTGAAAACCTGCTGGGTATGTTTTATATTCTTTTTGTACCCATTGCCGGCATTTGTATTTTACTGGTGCTACTAAGCGGTTTTTTTATCTGGTGGCTGGTTTATAGAAAAAAGAGAAAGTAGATGTGTCATCAAATTCTTTTGGGTTTGGCGGATTCCAATCCGCGATTTTTTTCTTAAGAGAAAAGGACAAATGGCGGATTAGAATCCGCAAGACCCATAATTGAGCTAATTCTGGCAACTTACAACCAATGGAATGTGATTCCCACCAAAAGCTTCCTGTTTAAAGTTGGCGAAAAGCTGAATGTTTTTAAATCCGACACTTTCCAGAAGTTCTGTCAACTTAGCACTTTTTAGTGCCAGTAAAGTGGTTTCGTTCGATACCGTTTTGTTTTCCGCTTTTATTTCCAGATCGGTTTGAAAAAGAATGTGTTCCCCATCTTCGGGGAACTTGTATTTCCGCACAAAACGTATATTCTCCGTATCAATCAGGGGTAATTCACTTCGTTGTTCTCCAACAATATAATCGTAGTTCAATAGTTGAATTAAAAATTGCCCTCCGGGTTTTACTACTGTTTTCACACCTTCGAACATTTCAAGAACCTCTTCGTCCGAATTTAAATGCACAAGCGTATTTCCAAAACACAACACTGCATCAAATTCCCCGCCTTGAAAATCTTGTTTTAATTCAAGCATGTTCCGCTTTTGGAATTTAGGATTAGGCAACGCGAATTCCGGTTCGCGTGCAGAGGAATCAGCGGATTGGATTCCGCTTGACCCGACAACACTAGCTAACAGGTCTTCATTTAAATCGATACCAATAACATTCGATCCTGCTTTTGCCAGTTGAAATGCCAGTTCTCCGGTAGCGCAACCAATGTCGAGAATATGTTTATTGTGTAGTTTTCCAACGCAGGCCTGCACAAAATTCAGCTGCATTGGATTATACGGAAATATTTCGGAATAAAAGGTAGAAATGGAGGAGTAGAATTTGTTCTGAAGGTCTTCCATAATAAGTTAAGTTGAAGCAATTTGTTGTTTTACCAGCCTTTTAATTTCGTTGGCCGACCGCACTCCCATTCCTGTCCAGATCAGCTCTCCTTCTTTAAAAAGCATTAGCGTTGGAATACTTCTTATTTGGTATTTTGTGGCAATTAGCGGATTTCTGTCCACATCCACTTTAATAATTCGCACCTGCTCTTTTAATTCATCTTTTACCTGTTTTAAAATGGCAGGCATTTGTTTGCACGGGCCACACCAATCGGCATAAAAATCAACCAATACCGGGCGCGATGAATTAATTACATTATTAAACTTTGCCATCATTGTTGTACTTCCTTTTTCGTTCTGATTTTCTTAATGATATCCGAAATAAAATCTCCTATCAAATAGCCAACAGCAGCTCCCCAAAGTGTACTCCAGTACCACACCGATTTAATGGCACATGTACCACTGGTACAACCCACAAATTTCCAGTATAAAAAACCGCCAATGGCGCCTAACACCAGAAAAATAAGAGCAAGCCGCTTTTGTTTAATTTTTTCCATAATCTGTTTTGTACCTATTTCTAACAATAAATATCTCTTTTGGTTTTCGCACCTTCATCGATAATAACGATTGGGAATAGATATAGTTGAATTTGATAACCTTTAGGAAATATTACTTACACTACGATCGATTATATTTGCGCGCTTAAGAAAAATTATGTGGGCAATATTAGGATTAGCATCAGCGCTGTTTTTGGGTATCTATGATATTTTCAAAAAACAATCGTTAAACAACAACGCGGTTATGCCAGTGTTGTTTTTTTCGACAGTGGCCAGTGCAACCTTCTTTTCTCCATTTATTATTTTGTCGGTAAAATCGCCCGGTCTTTTAACAGGCACCGGACTGTTTGTTCCGCAAATTTCTCCGCTGGAACATGTTCAGGTACTCATTAAATCCTCCATTGTTGTTTCGAGTTGGGTACTTGCGTTTTTTGCATTAAAACACCTGCCAATAACCATTGTAGCTCCCATTCGGGCAACCGGCCCACTTTGGACATTAATAGGCGCACTTTTAATTTTTCATGAAAGGCTAAACCTTTATCAATGGGGAGGTATTGTCATCACACTTGCTTTCTTTTACCTTTTCTCTACCGCCGGAAAGCTTGAAGGCATTGAGTTTAAGCGCAACAAATGGATTTATTTTATAATTGCCGGTACTTTGCTGGGCGCCTGCAGCGGTCTGTACGACAAATTTATTATCCGAAGAATTGATCGGGTGGCAGTGCAAGCATGGTTTTCGGTTTACCAGGTGGTAATTTTACTTCCTTTTGTTTTACTGAATGAAAAAATCAGAAAAAGAAAGAACATTCGATTTGAATGGCGCTGGACAATTCCACTGATCGGACTTTTTCTGATTATTGCCGACTACCTTTATTTTTATGCACTCAGCTACGAAGATTCACTTATTTCCGTTATTTCGGCTCTGCGAAGAGGAAGCGTTTTAATAGCATTTGTAATAGGTGGGCTTATTTTTCGCGAACAAAACCTTAAAAAGAAAGGCGCTTACCTTGTTGGAATATTGGTTGGAATTTTATTGATTACACTTGGAACCTTGCTTTCGTAAAAAACATTCATGTTTCCCTGAAATCAGAATCAAGAAGAAAAATGAATATAATTGGTCCAATCGTTCTTCCTTGCAACCTTAGAATTATGCAACTTTGCCTTATCAGGCTGATTTTACTCTTTGGCTTGGCCCAAAGAGTAAACAGAAAAACCAAGGCTGCGCCCGCTTCACTAGGAAAAGCTACGTGATGTATGCTAAAATTCCTGAAACTCGTCGTTCCTCCTCAAACAGCAGTAATTTTTTAACGCCTACACCACTTGTTTTCCTGCTCACCGGACGAGGCCGAAGCTTCGAACAAAGTCTTTGGATTGCTGTCCTTTCATCAGTGGAACGGCCTCTTTTGTTCATTGTCTGGAGTTAAAATAAAACCTTAATGAGAGCGGGAAGCTCCGAGTATACGAGGAGATCACCCATCCGAATTTGGGTATTATGAAAACGGAGGTAAGGATCAAAAGCAGCCGTGAACTTTTTGCTTCGTCCCGATTGAATCGGGATGAAGGCCTGCGGCAGCAATTTTAAATCGTTTACATGTCTAATTATTTTTTAGTGTAACGATGTAATTTTACTATAAATATTAAAATCCAACTTTATTTACTTGTGAGTCAGCAAATAAGGTATTTTCAATTTTGAAAAGAATAAGCGAATGCGTAAAAAAAGAACCACTCCTTTTTTCAAAGAAACGGTTCAGAAATTATTTATGCTTTTGTACTTCTAAAATTTAAATGTTAAGCCAACGCCAAACATTTCCATAAACTGAATTTTTGGTGAACCTTCGCCGGTGTCGGGATCAATAATATCAATATCGTCGTCGTAAATCAATTGTGTAACAACATTTGCCGACAAATAATCATTTACTTTCATATTGATTTTAGCCGTCCAGTCCACATCAATGTTACCGGGTTTATCCAGGTAATTCGAGAACAAATCGAGTTTGGTATTAAATGCCACATTTTTCATGATATCGGTTTTGTACTCAAACTTAACCGTTGCTCCCAATTCGCTGCGTGTTTTACTTCCCGGATCAACTCCAAATGCACCGGCTTCTGAAAGAGCATCGTCGGTAACAAACGTAAATTTGCCCGAAACGGGAGCCAGTAAAGCAGAAAAATTATCGGTTTTATAATCCATACCTAAACCAAGTGTTAAATAACCGGGGGCCATAAACTTTGAAATGGCGTTGTCGGTATCGGGATAATTGTAACCAGGCGCAAACTGCGATTTAAAATTTAGCATTCCTGCGTAATTCCAGTTACCTTTTGCCTGATATCCTAATTTTGAACTGATGTCTATGTTATCGTCCGATTTCCGCAAATCAACATCTTCTTCTTTTAAAAAGCCGTAACGAAAATCGAAGGTGTTGTCCCAACTCAGTTTATCTTTTTTATAATTGGCTGCTAAATTAAAAATCATCACACCCGACATCGAGCTTTTTCCACCGGCAGCCCAGTTGCTTAACGAAACCTGCGAAAAGTTCAGAGTGGCAGTTCCCGTAGTTGTCCAAAGTGTATCTTTTGGAGCTTCTGTTTGCGCAAAGCTAATTAACGGGAATAGTAGCAATAGAGTTAACAATTTTCTCATGACTGTTTTTTGTTTTTATTTGTTGATTGTACATTTTAACGTTTAACAAAAGTAAAACAAATGGTCTTTTGTTTTGTTTTCAAATACAAAAAAAAGCAGGCTAATTTAGAATCAGCCCGCAATTAAAGGTATTTCAGAGGCATTTAAAACTGTAACTTATCGTCTATTTTCAACAATTCATCTTTACTTTTTCCGGGTATTGCCATAATCGTAACAATCATGTCATCCGATGGATATTCTACAATTAATGCCGATCCATTCTCTTCTTCCTCTTCACCAAAATGACAAGTGTGGCCATTGTGTCTGAATGAATCAAAAGAGTTCAGATCCTCGTCTTTGTCCATGTTTTTATCCGACTGGGCAATAACCATTACACTGTTCATTCCTTTCATAAACGAAGCTGAGTGCATTCCTTCAAACGAATTTACAGCCACACAACGATAGCCTTCAATGTTGCACGCATTTACTATTTTCTTAAACTTATCGAACGAATAATCAATCGCGATTGTTTCCTCGTTTTCCTCTTCATCCATTTCCTCATCGAAAGCCCCCAGTGCTCCCATAAAACCACCAGTAACACTGCTTAAATCCTCAAACTTAACACCAGAAGGAGGATTAAATCTGGAGGCTGAAACATTTGAATTTGGTTTAAACTCAACAAACATTTCATTGGTTTCAACTCCCAGTATTTTCCCTTCGGTTTTAAGTACAAGGCCTTTGTGTATCCACGATTTAATTCCCATTACTTTAATAACATCGCAACTGTAACCGTTTAAATTTTCGGTACCTTCCTTTTTACCTCCCATTTGAGCTAAAATCTCATCGGCAAATTCTTTTTGTTCCTCCTCGGTCATTTCGTTTACAAATTCCTGACCTTCGTTGTAGTAAGGAACAGTTCCGGTTGATCCGGAATTCTGGATATAATCGGCCACCCAGTATTTGTCTTTGATAAGAACAGTGCTTGTATTTTTTTCTTCCGTGTTTTTAATACCAAACATTTTTGTGGTAGTGGTTGATTTCTCCACTTCGCACGTTTTTCTGCCGTAATCGTCCCACCAAAGTTCTTTTGTTCCTTTGGTGCTCCCCGATAGTTCGTATTTTATGTAACCCGATTTAAGGGCGTATCGTTTTGCTTCCTGCGCTTGTAAGTTTAAACCCAGGGTAACCAATAAAATGAGAATAAGATTTTTCATAGCCATTGATTAAAATAGATATTACGAAGAGGCTGCCAAGCCAGGCACCTTCTCTTCGTAATTGATTGAGTATTTTTTTACAATCCGAATAATATTTTGGCACCGATTCGTAAATAGCCACCATCGCTGATGGTATATTTTATTTCGGGGGCAATTGCCAGTTTCTCTGACGCCATTACATTTAATCCCAGACCAAGATTTACGCCCACATCAGATCCTGAAGCATCCAAATCAATTCCATAGTCACCCATGCCGAATGTATCCCCAAAATCTACTTTCCAGAAAGTAACACTTAGTCCACCAATGCCGTAAAGCGAGCCAACATTCTCAATATCGGTTATTGCATAATTTGCATCAAAATCCAGTGCCGACCATTTTACATAGTCCTTTTCCAAAAAATAGGTAAAGGCAGGTGCTGCACTCCATTTTTCGTTAAATGCATATTTTCCGTTTACACTAATACCGATACTGCTAATATCGCTACCGTACCATAAACCGCCACCTACACTAATTTGTGCCTGAGATTGGGCAACTACAAAAAACAGGACGAATGCTAAAAGTGATTTTAAAAGAGTTTTCATTTCAATACTATTTAAAAATTAATAATTAATGTGTTTTTATTTTTGTGTTCTTTTTTCGCAAAACAAGGCATGGGTATTCCATTCTGCCCGATTTTACAGTCTTGCAGTTACTTCGAAAAACAATATTTATTCTGATTTATCCTTCCAGTAAACTGTTTAATAAGCCACCGGTATCTTCTTTCCGGCTATTTGAGCCGCCCACCGACAACTGACTGATTAATTTACTGATCGGCATGGACTGAAGCCACACTTTTCCGGTTCCGCGCAGCGTTGCCAAAAACAAACCTTCGCCACCAAAAACCATCGATTTTAAGCTGCCGGCCTGTTCAATACTAAAATCAATTCCTTCCTGGAAACCAACCACACAACCGGTATCAACCCGAAGCATATCACCTTTCAGCTCATGTTCTATTACTGTTCCGCCGGCATGTATAAAAGCTCTGCCATCGCCTTGAAGTTTTTGAAGAATAAAACCTTCGCCGCCAAAAAATCCGGCTCCAAGTTTGCGGTTAAAGTGCATACTGATTTTTGTTCCCAAAGCAGCACATAAAAAAGCGTCGCGTTGCACAATTACCGAACCGCCCATTTGTGCCAATTCAATTGGTACGATAGTTCCCGGATAAGGTGCAGCAAATGCGACATGGCTTTTCCCAAATCCGCGGTGTGTAAAATGCGTGATAAAAATCGATTCGCCAGAAATTTTTCGGGAAGCTGCAGAAAGTAATTTACCAAACAAGCCTTTTTCAGGCTCAGAGCCATCGCCCATTTTTGCCTGAAACTCGATGCCATCTTTCATGTACAACATGGCTCCGGCTTCGGCAATTACCGTTTCCTGCGGGTCTAACTCTATTTCAACATATTGAATATCGTGACCTCCGATTTTGTAATCTACTTCGTGTGAATTCATAGTTTTTTTATTTGGGCAAAGCGATAAACATTAAATGCATTTCAGAATTAATGCCATCAAAATGCCGTTGTTTATTTTTGTTTTTCAATATAGTTTTTTTCGTGCTTATCTGCCAAATAACATTCGTTTGAAAAGTTTCAATACCATCAAAACAGAAACAATGCAGAACAACAATGGTAATTTTAGCAACATTCCAAAAAGAAATCCGGTGCCGGGTTCAAGCACTGCTGTATTTGGAAATTCAGGATCGTAATATACAGAAACTGAAGTGCCGGTTTCGTATTTTTTCAAAGTCTTTTTTACACTTCCTTTAACACTGGTCTGACCATCAACCGTGCGAATATTCGAGCCACTATATTCTTTTCCATCTACCGAATACGAGTACTGCACACTAGCCGAATACATATCGTTTCCATCGCTGTCTCGTGTTTTATTTAATTCAGAGAAGGAAATAACACCCTGCACCTGTGGCCAGCTTTTTGATGCTTCGGCTTCTTCGGCAATAGGTTTGGTAAGGTGTTGGTAGGCCAAAAAGCCTGCTACAAAAAATACGCATGCAAAAAGCAGCGTTCCAAAAGTTGATTGTTGTTTTTTCATAATCTTAAAACGGTTAGTGTTGTTTGGGGATTAACTTTTAATTGGTATTAATTAAATTACTTTATATACATCAGATTCAACGGTGCCACTAAAAGTATGCACAACGCTACTGGTTAAATCTGTACAGGTTCCTTCGAAGCTTATTTTACTTCCGGTGCTGCGTGTCACAGTTCCGCTAATTGAAAAGTACAATTCATCGCTTCCGTTTTCGAGCAGATTAACTCCTGTTATCGAAACAGAACAGGCTGAAGTTGCATCTCCAATGGTTGCAACACCACCAGTTGATGTAGGAACTCCTGTTATTAAAACTCCAAAATCTTCACCAAGCGAAAATGAAATGGCATTTCCAACCATCCCCACTTCGTCAGTTGTTCCGCTGGCTACTGTACTTCCATCCATTTTTAAAAGATAATCGGCTTCCAAAGTGATTGGATCGTCGTCTTTGTCTTTACTGCATGAATTAAGTGTTACAGTAAAAGTTGCCAATAGAATCGTAAGTAAAAAAAAAGTCTTTTTCATGATTTTTGTTTTTGATATTAAATGTTTGAAGGCAAAAGCGCCCGGTTTTTCTTATATTAATTTGGAAATACGCGAAGTAATGATTCGTCGATTTGGTATAAAGTTGTAGTTGTTTTATCCTGGCGTCCCAGTTGGAAATCAGCATCAGCACGGTCCACATCTTCCGATTTTCCTTCATCCAAATCGCAATTAAAAGTTCCTTCAATTTCAAGATGGTCAGACTGACTGTGCACCGAACCATTTGAATTGTATGTTACATACCGCACTGTAATTTTGTAGTTATCGCTTTTATCCACATCCAGAATTTCCATTTTACCCAAATTGCCTTTGCCGGTTGCATACATTATTATGGTTCCCACGTCATTTACCATTCCCGATTGATTTGATATTGGAACGTTAAACGATTCTGGTAGTTTTTCGAGATTTACATTTATTGCTTTTCTGTCCATTTTATCGAAAACTGAATTCCCGGAACTGGCACTTCCTTCAATTGCAGCATCTGCGCTACCTTCAAATTTCACAAACTCTACCCTACGGTTATTTGCTTTTCCTTCCGCTGTACCATTATCGGCAATTGGTTTGCTTTCTCCCCATCCTGCTGACTTTAATCGCTTGGATGAAATACCCATGTTTATCAATCGATCTTTAATCGCTTTTGCACGTGCTTCTGAAAGCGATTGATTGAATGCGTCGTCGCCATCGCTGTCGGTGTGCCCTTCAACACTAAAGTTCAATTCGGGTTGTTTTTGCATTAACTCATAAATTTCATTGATTGCACCATTACTTTCAGGTTTTATGGAGGCTTTATTTACATCGAAACGAATTCCGTTTACAATAATTTTTCCGTCCGATAAAACACGGTCGTAGTATTTTACACCGCCTTTGGCAATACGAATATTTTTAAAATAGTATGGTTTTTCTTCACCCAGGTCGGCCCAGTATGCCTGCAAGCTAAGTCCAGTTGGATTTCCTTCGTAATGCGGAATATTTATTACACGTGTATCATCCATGTAAACTTTTAGTTTGCCTTTTGTAAACGCTATCGAAACATGAATCCAACGTGCAGCATCACTGTTTTTGTAATCTATTCCCGGAAAATCTCCTGTTACATCACTCAATTTTTCAGAAACACCACCCGAGCTAATATCCATGTACATGTCATGATCAACCTTTTCCTGGTTTTTGTCATCGTATAAATAAACAGATATTCTGTTCCCCTCAACTGGCTTGTAGAAATCGAATTCTATTGTAAAAACTTCAGGTAAATAATCGTCCTTCGAATTTTTCAGGTAGGGTACAATCTCGGGGGTACCATCAATAAACATCATTACATTTTCGCCATTCACATTCGCTATTTCAACCTGCCCACTCACCAAATCCCACCGGCTCGGGAATTCTCCATTTTCTTCGTCGGCACTTGGCGCATCTTCAAAAATAACTTCGTCGCCCGGAACAAAATCAAATTTACTCCATTGCACATTCATAGCCGGAGACTGAGCCGTTTGCTGCCCTGCACTTTGTTGTTCCGAAGCTTCAGAAGTGTTTTCCAGTGTGGTTTCCACTTGTTCTGCCTCCTTATTGTTTTTCTTTTTCTTTTTGCCGAACAAACTTCCAATACCGTCTTCGATAGCATCAAACCCTTTGTCAATTCCGGTATCAATTTTATGGTTTATGCGTTTGGTTCCCTGCTTTTCAACCTCGTTCTCAACATTTTTCACCTGGGCTTCGCTGCTTAGTGTAAAAAAGAGAAAAAGAATAGGGGCAATAAATAAAATACCTCGTTTCATGGTAGTATGATTTTTATGTTTATTCAAAATTATGGAAAAGGATTACAGTCATGAGTACAGAATATGAATACGCAACGTTTAAACTTGAATCCGCTTGATATCTCCCAGTAAGTGTAAGATTTCACTTTTCTTTCGGGTACTTACCGTAATGGTTTTGCCGTTGTCGAGCAGCAAATCGCCACCACTGCTTTTCTGAATACTTTTTATGTGATGAATATTAACCAGGTAGGATTGATGCGGCCGGATAAAAGTAGAGCTATCCAGTTTTTGTTCTACATTTTTCATCGAAACAGAAACTTTAATTTCTTCACCTCCGTTGAGGTAAAAGGTTGTATAACTGTTGTCGCTTTTGCAGTAAATTATATTTTCAATTTCTATTAAATGGTAAAAATCGCGGGTTGACAGTACCAGTTTTTCTTTGGGTGTGTGCAGCATTTCTAACGTTTCTTTGAAAATTCATTTCGAAGTACGCACATTTGATGTTAACAAAACCGACAAAGTTTGAAAGCGTTCGGTTTAGCTTTGAAATAGTATGGGATAAAGAAGAATTTTAAGCGGATGTGAATTACAAATTGCTCAGAAGTAAGATCAATTTCTTCATTTGCCGCAGCGATACCGGAATTTCCTTTTTGTTTTTCATGATTATAAATCCACCATCGGTTTTATCCACCTTTTTAATGTGATTTAAATTTACCAGGTACGACTGGTGTGCCCTGTAGAAACCATAATCTGTCAACAGATTTTCATAGTCTTTTAAACTCTTCGATACCAGAATTTTTTCGTCGTCGCTAAAATAAAAGGTCGTGTAACTGTTATCGCTTTTACAGAAATAAATGTCACTTACATCCACCACGTGAAGCGATTCGGCAGTGCGCAACACAAGCTTTTTACTCATTGTTTCTTTCTGCAACGAGTTCATCAGAACGTTTAACTGGGCATCGGTATTCACTGAACTATGGATCAAGTCGATTGCACGCTGAATGGCTTGCTGAAATTCGGCTTCATTTACAGGTTTAACAATGTAATCGAGCGCGCTAAATTTTATTGCTTTTATGGCAAACGAGTGAAAACCGGTAATAAAAACCACTTTAAACCGGTAAGGTTTTAATTTTTGCAACAACTGAAAACCGGTGCCATCCTTTAATTCAATATCAAGTAATACCAAATCAGGGTTCTCTTTCAAAATTAATTCAACTCCGGTCTGAATTGAATCGGCAATCCCAACCTGCTCAACATCAGGAAAATACTCTGCCAGCAACTGACTGTTTACTTGCTGCATTGCAGGCTCATCATCAATAATAACTGTTTTAATCATTGTTAAGTACCGGAATAGTAAGAGTTACCCGAACACCTGTTTCCTCCGAGTTACTCTGTGTTAAATTTATAAGCTCAAAATTAAAATCTTTGTTGAATTTATGTTGGATCAGTTTTCTTCTCTTTTCGAAAATATCCATCGCCATTGAGCGGTGCTGTTTGCCCGAATCAATTTCTCTCTGAATTCCTGTCCCATTGTCTTGAATAAGCACTTCAATAAATTCCATTTTATCGGCAAACGAAATTACCAAATCACCCTTGTAATCAATGTTTTTAAATCCATGTTTAATTGCATTTTCGATGAAAGGCTGAATCATCATTGGAGGAATCTGGATAAAATCCACTTCGAGTTCTTCGTCATATTCCATTCGGAATTCGAACACACCCGGTTTTCGCATTTGTTCCAGTTCCATGTAATTCTGGAGCATTGAAATCTCGTCGCTCAACGCAATTGTATCTTCCGACGAATATTCAAGCGTAGCTCTGGTTAAAGAGGCAAATTTTGATAAATAACCGGCCGCTTTTTTCGAATCGTTGCTGAGCATATAATTTTGAATGGAGCCCAAAACATTAAAAATAAAATGCGGATTCATTTGCGAACGAAGCACTTGTTGTTGCAATTCGCCTTGAATGTATTTCGCCTGTTTCTTTCTAATTTGTAGAATGTAAGTAATCAATACAACCAGCAAAACAAGAATTATTACGATTACAATTGCCGCCTGCATCACTCTTTTTCGCAACAGGTTTTCGGTGGTCAGCAATTCAATTTGCTGCTCTTTTTTTTCTGTCTGGTATTTGGTCTCTAAATCTTCCATCGTTGAACGAACATCTTCATCGCGCAAATATTCCTCGTAAGCCTGTAACGAATCGTTCCAGTTGTAGGCCTCATCGTAGTTTTTTAATTGAAAATTTAGTTCGTATAAAAAGCGCAAACTTTTCAAACGCTCTGCCGAATAATAGGATATTTCTTCTTTCGAAATGTTTTCCAAGGCTAAATCCAAAGCTTTTTGAGATTCACCCAAAGCCATATATATTTCGGTTTTGCAATTGTTGCTAAAAACGGTATCGTAGGGAGTTCCATCCGAATATTTTTCGGCTTCCAAAACCATCTCCAATGCTTTTTCGTATTCGTTTAACTCCATGTATATTAGTGAGCTATTAGTAAAAGCAGTGCCAATTCCCTGATCGAAACCAACTTCTTTACTAAAAACCATTAACGTATCGTAGTAGGCAAGCGCTTTCTCGTGTTCCAGTCTTTCTTCGGCAATTCCACCCAGTCCGTTGTAAATTTTGGCAATATCGGTATTTGATGCGCACCCTTCCACATCTTTCATTTTATATGCTAAAAGGTTGTACTCTTCGCGTTTCTCCAGATTGCCGGTTTCTTTAAAAATATTGCTCATTGCCATGTAATGGTAGCAAATGCGAACCCAGTCTTCCGAACTTTCCTTTGTTTCGAGGGCATACAAACCGTACTTTATTGCATTGGTGTAATCGCCATAAAAATTGTAATTGCCGGCCAAATTCATACTAATTTTAGCAATTTCAGTGTTATTCCCTGTAATTTCAGCACTTTGTAAGGCCTCCAAATATGTAGTTGTCGACTTTTCAACATCACCGCGCATAATGTAAACACCTGCCAAATAGTTTGCCACCATAGCAACTTCCTTATGGTATTCGCTATTTTGGGCTGTTTTTAAGGCCTGTTTCAGCAGGTGAATTGACTCGTCAACCTCATCTTGTTCATCCAAATACCGGGCATAATCGTAATTTGCATTTAACTTTCCAAGGCTATCCACGGCATTCGAGATACGTAATTCGTATGCTGTTTTCAAAGAATCGCTTTCGCTGTACGGAGCAAGAGCGAAGATCTGTGGAACGATTCCGCAAACAACCGATACTGCCAGTAAAAAGCCAACAACAGCTGTCTTCAATGTAATTGAATGATTCATTATTAATTAATCAAATAGCAGTTTATTTCAGAAGTAGTATCGCGTAGATCAGGCTCTTTTAGTAGAAAACTGATGGAGTAAATGGGAGTTAAGTGGTAAAATGGCATCTGTATTCACTGGTTTTGAAATGGTTAATTGAGGGTAGCAAGATACTGAATAATTTCGACTTATGTTAATTTCGATTATTCAAATTTACAGATGGCGGTAAAACCATCGGTATACTTATATGGCACAGGCAGAACAAATTGACACTTTACTGATGCGGTTCTGATGACGTCCTCCTTCAAATGGGGTATTTAAAAATTGCTTTAAAATTTCAATGCTTTCTTCAGGACTGATAAAACGGCCTGGAAGACATAAAATATTGGCATTGTTGTGCTGACGTGCCAACACCGATATTTCAGGTTTCCAACACAAGGCGGCCCTAATTCCCTGATGTTTGTTGGCGGTAAACGAAACACCCTGCCCGCTTCCGCAGACCAAAATACCATATTTGAATTCTCCCTTTTCTACTGCACTGGCCACCGGATGAACATAATCGGGATAATCCACCGATTCCGGAGTATCAGTTCCAAAATTTGTCACCTGATACCCCTCTTGTTCAAGCCACTCCAAAATAATCAACTTCATTTCGTAACCTGCATGGTCGTTTCCTACCGCTATATTCATACTAGTTCTTGTTGTTTAGTTTTATCACTCTTTAAAAATGATTAATTTATTAAATACCGCAAAATTAAAAAGAAGAAAGATTTACGCATCCGGTGGTTTCGGCTGCCTTATTTTTATTCCGTTTTTGGTAACCATCAAAACCATTTTCATTCAAACATCTGAAAATCAAATACGATCTTGATCAAATCTTATAAAACAGAACCAAATCAGCCTTAAAAAAGCGGTAAAATATTTTTTCAACAAAAAGCTGAACCGTTCGTGCCACGTTCCATATTGCTATTTTATCAATTTATGCGTAACTTAAATAAACTTTCAATCAGGACAAAAATGTTAGCACTTTAACACACACGCACAAAAACGACATTTATGTCACTCCCCTACTGTTTTGCTTTATCGGGCCTCGCAATACGGGAAATTGCTTTTGCTAACAAAACAGAGATACGGTCCCAATTTGCTCCTCCGCAGTTTTGCACTATTCATTGTATACAACAAATACAAAACAAAATAATGGAAGTTAAACCAATACAATAGAAACATGCAATAGCACAGAAGCTAATCCTTTCCAACGAGTTTTAATTATTAGAAAACTCCCCAAAACCGATAGGAGTTGTTTTCCAAACAGAAAAGTATTTCAATTTCTAATAACAAAAATCGAACAGTATGAAGAAACTCATTTTCACATTTGTATTTCTCCTTTGCCTTTCAGTGGCTTTCGGGCAGAATAATGGCAAAGAAGATCTTGAAAAGCTGGCATCAACGCTGGTAAATCAGTGTGCGGGTATTGAAGAAAACGAAATTGTATTAATAAACGGAAGTGTCCGCGACCTCGAACTTTTGGAGAACTTAGCTGTAAATGTTCGCAAAAAGGGTGCTTTTCCTTTACTGACAATAGACAGTGAACGAATGACCAAAAGAATGTTTTTTGATGTTCCTGAAAAGTACGACACACAGTTGTCGTTGTTAAATAAAGGACTAATAAACATGATGACAGCGCAAATTTCGGTGAGTTCCGGCGAAACTCCCGGATTACTTGCTGATGTGCCTCCTGAACGTTTTGCAACCCGGAACAAAGCGGGCAAACCAAACGCCGATTTGTACCGGCAAAAACAAATTAAAGCAATCTCACTTGGGAATGGCCTTTATCCGACAAAAGCACTGGCGGAAGAATTTGGTATTACACTTGATAAATTAACAGAGTTATTCTGGTCGGGTGTTAACATCGATTACAATTTACTAAATGAAACAGGTAAAAAACTGGAAGCGGAACTGGTTGGAGCCAATGAATTAAAAATTACCCATACAAACGGCACCAACTTCACGGTAAAAATTAACGATTGTAAACCCATAATTAGTGACGGAGTAATTTCTGAAGAAGATTTCAAAAGTGGATTTGTTGGCAGAAACGTGTATTTACCTGCCGGAGAAGTGTATTTTGCACCGGTAGAAAACACAGCAAATGGCAAACTTGTATTCGATCATCAAACCTTTATGGGGGAAACAATAAAAAACCTGGAATTGGATTTTAAAGACGGGAAACTGGTTTCAATGAAAGCTGATTCGGGGCTGGATAAATTAAAAGAATACTACGATGCCCAGGATGAACTAATTGGAAAATTTTCGTTAATCGATTTTGGAATTAATCCAAATGTAAAAATTCCGAAGGGAAGTAAATTTCTTTCTTATATACCGGCCGGCTCTGTTACAATTGGGCTTGGCAACAACTTGTGGGCAGGTGGCGTAAATAATTCCATCTCGGGATTAAACTTTTTTATGCCGGTTAGTACTGTTACTCTGGACGGTAAAATAATTATTGATAAAGGTAATCTGAAGTAACATTTACTTCGGAAAGGATACAACACAAATAAAACTCCAAAGAATACAAGGTCTTTGGAGTTTATTTTTTGTAAAAACGCTGCACATTAATTTCGTCGGATAGCGAATAGTGCGAATCGTTTAAAAACTGCAACATCGTTTTTGCAAAATAAGGCGCTAACATTACTCCTTTGGTACCCAAACCATTAAAAACAAAAATATTTGAGAACTCGGGGTGTCGCCCCAAAACAGGTCGTCGGTCGATTACGGTTGGTCGAACTCCGGCCCACTGTTTTTCAACGGTATATTTTGCAGTAATCAACTGATCCAAACGTTCAAGAATCGATATTTTCCCGGATTCTGTAGTCTGTTCAGTCAAATCCTTCCATTCGTACGTCGATCCTACTTTAAACCGATGATTACCAAGCGGCAACACAAACACCTTTTTATTCAAAATATAATCTTCCGAAAGGTCGGGAGCAAAAATTTGCAACACCTCCCCTTTTACCGGATTGAGTTTTACAAAATCGAATAACGAATTTTGATTGAGGTGATAACCTTCGCAAAAAACAACCTTTTGTGCCCAAAAATCAGCCACTTTGTATGCGTGTGCATTTGCCTCTGCTTTTTCAATTAAAAAATCGGCATCCAGAATTAAATTCCGTTCCCTGAAATAACTTTCAGCCGCATTTAAAAATCCACCAAGGTTTAAATAACCGCTCCCGTTTACACAAGCAAAGGCCGCAGCGCTGCTTATAAATTCCACAGGGCTCTTCTCTCCAATTTCACCAATAAACGCTGCAAACTCAGGATTGCCTTTTCTTTCGTGCCAAAGCTCTGCTTCCTGTGCCGAAAGTGGTTTCAGAATTGTTTTATCAAACAGAAAAGTCTGCTCCAGGCGTTCTTCAATTTCCCTGTATCTTTTCTGCATTTCAGGAAGCAAGTTGTCAACCATCCAACTTTTGGTAAGTCGTTTAAACACCAGCGGATTAATCATACCAGCCGCAACCAGCGAAGCTTTGCTTTTTAGTGGCGAAGAAACAATTTTAAAATCAATACCGTTTTCAAGCAGCTCAAAAGCCAGCATCGTTCCGGCCAGTCCCTGCCCGATTATCACAAATTCTACTTCTTTCATTTCTTTTTTAATAGAAGAAGTGCCTCTTCCGGCGATGTTAATGGAAGTTGACAAACTCCTTCGCGACAGATATAAATCAAATCGTCACCAATCTGAAATCGATTTTCCAGCAAGGGAATCGTGCTTTCGGAATTTGCATGTGCCCACAAAATATTGGGTTGATAGGCAAGTTGTAGCTTATTTAATAGAATATTGGAATTAATGCCACAAACTGCCACTTCAAAATAAGGCTCGGTTTGTTTTAGCATCAAAGTTCCCCAATTGGCATACGCCATCGGATATCTACTAAAATGAGGCGTTATGTGATGCAACATTTTTTCAATCATGGTTTTATAATCGCTTATTCCGTTTATTAAATACAAACGAAACAGATTATTTGCCATTACCGAATTAGCCGCCGGAATAACATTATCTTCCTTCTGAAAATGATTGCTAAGCACCGATTGTGAAACTTTCTCCGAGAAATAAAAAAGCCCACTCACTTCATCGTAAAAATGGAGAATAGTGTAGTCCGTTATTTTGGAGGCCAGGGCCAGCCAGGCGTCATCACCTGTGATTTCAAACATCGAAATATAAGCCTGAATCAACAAAGCATAATCTTCCAAAAATCCGTCAATGGAACGTGTTCCTGCTTTCCAGTTGTGAAAGAGTTTGCCATTCTCAAGCAATTGATTCTCTTTAATAAAAGTGGCATTTTTTATGGCCAGCAGCAAAAAATGTTCATCCTTAAATGCCTTGTAAGCATCGAGTAAACCTTGAATAGTAAGTGCATTCCACGATGTTAATGTTTTATCATCGAGCCCCGGCCGAATCCTGTTTTCACGTTCTTTAAGCAACAAAAAAATCCATTTGCTTACCTTAATCTGCAACTGGTGCAAGGACAAATTATTTTTGGCGGCAAATTCTTCATCACTAAAATCGCGCAATAAAATATTGTTCCCGTGTTCCCACAACGCGTTTTTATTCACACTAAAATAGTCGGCAAACAACTTGTAGTCAGCCCCCACGAGTTTCATTAACTCAAAATCGCTCCACACATAAAATTTGCCCTCCACTCCCTCACTGTCCGCATCCAGCGAAGAATAAAATGCGCCCGAAGCATCCATTAGTTCGCGTTCTAAAAAAGTAGCAGTTTCGTACACCACCCGTTTAAACTCTTCGTTTTTAAATTGCTGATATCCTTTTGAATAAATACTTAACAACTGGCCATTGTCATACAACATTTTCTCGAAATGAGGAACTTTCCAAATGCCATCAACCGAATAACGGGCAAACCCGCCAGCCACCTGGTCGTAAATTCCGCCACGCGCCATTTTCTCAAGGGTGGTATGTACAAACTCCAAAGCTTTGTTATCGTTTTTTATAAAGCCGTAATACAATAAAAATTCAAGGTTCACCGGCATCGGAAATTTTGGGAAACCATTGTTCCCCCCCTCTTTCATGTCCCAGCGTTTTTTCCAGCTTTCTACGCCCCGTTCCAGCAATTTTGCATTTAACGGGACTTTATCTTCAGCCTCGGCAATCAGCGAAACCTGTTCAATTCCTTCATGAAGTTGTTTGCCATACTCGGTGGTTTTTTCCTCGTTCTGTTTGTAAAACCCTGCTACGGTTTGCAGGTTTTTCATCCAGGTTTCTTTTGGGAAATAAGTTCCTCCCCAAATCGGTTTTCCATCGGGTAATGCAATTACATTTAACGGCCATCCACCCTGTTGACCCATTAACTGAACAGCGCTCATGTAATAATGATCCACATCTGGTCGCTCCTCACGATCTACTTTAATACACACATAATTATCGTTCATTACCTGTGCCACTGCAGCATCCTCAAAACTTTCGTGTTCCATTACATGACACCAATGACAGGCGGCATAACCAATACTCACCAAAATAAGTTTATTCTCTTTTTTTGCCCGATCAATAATCTCATCACTCCATTCATTCCAGTTAACCGGATTGTGGGCATGTTGCAACAAATAAGGCGATGTAGAATGTATTAATTTGTTTGTGTGCGTCATATTTTCAGAGTTTTGACTTTTGCATTCAGGTACTGTCATAAAAATGAACAATACAATAAACCATTTTCTCATTGTACTGTAATGAACACAAAAAGCAATATTATGTTTTTACGGAGCTGTTAAACAGTTCCTTCACCTTTGCCAAACTATTTTGTGCACTCAGAAAACATGAAGTAAAAACTAAGTATTTTTTACCAAAAATTTAATCATTGAAAAGTTCAGGATGTAAAATAATTCAACTTACTTGCAAGCACAAACCCAGTTATGTGTCAATAAACACGACATCAAAAAAAACAGATTAAATCCCGGAGTGGACGCCGGGATTTTTTCATTCTGCACACTCAGTAAAATATTTTCAAAAAAAAATACGAAAGAAGTAGGGTAATCAATCCATTGTCGGTATTACTATCGATTATGATTCTTAAGTTGTAATTATTTTGAGGTTTTAATGGTAGAAAACCGGAAACAGTTTAGGCTAACCAATCCGCTTGTTGAAGTGGATTGGTTTTTTTTATAAAAAAGCTAAATTTGTTACCCGAAACAATTAGATATTTAAAGCCATGGAACAGTTCTGTTTCTGTTGTTTGTCTGAACAGGCAAAAGGAAACCTACAAACCGTTTTTATCGCTTGCCATAGAAAACTAAAATTACATTGTCATGAAAATTAAAGCCACCTTACTTCTTACCATTTTCTCTTTCTCACTTCTATTTACAGCTTGTTTTAACGACGACGACAGCGGAATTAGAACCGAGGCCGACGAGCTGATCGAATTGAACGAGCTACTGGAAAAGCTGGAGGAAAATTATACCGTTGAACAAACCAGTCTGGGTACATATTACATAGTGCACAAACAAGGCGAAGGAGAATTCCCCGAAGCCGGCGACTCCTTATCCATTCAGTACCTGGGTTATTTTATCGACGGAACAACTTTTGACTCCTCATTTGAACGACAAGACAGCATTTGGAATTTTATGTACCTCGATCCTCAGATGCAATTAATTGAAGGCATGAATGATGGTCTGGCATTAATGAATACCGGTTCTTACTACGACCTTATTATTCCATCCAGTTTGGGGTACGGCGACGGAAACGGTGTTTTCCCTCGATACAAAACCACGGTATTTTCGGTAAAAATGAAAGGAATAAAAAAATCGGCTGAATAAATAATTGTTCAGCTTATTTCACAGCCAGTACGGTTCCGACATCGAATGTTTTAGGGTAATTCCGCCATAAACTGTATTATTTATTTGAAAAACCAAGGTTGAATAAAAGCAAATCATAAACAACTTTTGTAATTACATCATGAAAAATATTAAATCACTTTCTTTTGGAGTTTTGTTGTCAGTTCTATTTTTCACCTCATGTATTAAAGACAATTCAGAAATAAGAACCTACAACGATGAGATGGTTGAGCTGAACGAATTAATTCAGACTTTAATTGCTGATGGTTACGATGTAGATACAACTGCAAGCGGTGTGTACTACATTATTCATGAAGCGGGAGAAGGAGATTTTGCAAAAATTGGCGACACCGTTTCAATAAATTACGAAGGTTATTTAAGCGATGGCTCCATGTTTGACGATTCTGACGATTGGTCAACAGATGGAGTATGGGAGTTTGTCTATGGCGAACAGTCACTAATATCAGGTTTTAACGAAGCACTTTCGCTGATGAACACAAATATGGAAGCCGAGTTTATCATATCCTCGGATTTAGCGTATGGAGCATCGGGCTACGGCTACATTGGTTCCTTCCAAACATTAATTTTTGGCGTTAAAATGATCGAAATAAAACCTGTTTCGAACGAATAATAAATTAAACAACATTTTTACCGGGCTCGCAAACAATGCGGGCCTTTTTTGTAAAAGTAGGGTATACTTTCCACCGGCTGTATATGTAGTGTAAATTGATTAATTTCGCATCAATTACAGAAAATAACTGTTTCTATGCCGGTTTTAAAGAAAAGCGAATTTGTTGAACTGTTTAACGAAATGTACCAGCCTGTAAAAAACTATGTTTATTACAAAACGGGTGACATGGAGGTAGCCGAAGATGTGGTGCAGGATACATTCGTAAAAATCTGGGAGAAACGCGAAGAGATAAGGCCCAAAACAGTAAAAGCCCTTCTTTATACCATTGCCGGCAACTTGTGCAAAAACCGATTCGAACATCAGCAGGTTGTGTTTGAGTTCGCAAATAATTACAAACATGAGTTTAACAACAGTTCGCCTGAGTTTGAACTGGAGCTAAAAGAATTTGAAGCCAAATTGCAAGGTGCAATTGAAAAACTGAATGAGAAAAACCGAACAGTTTTTTTAATGAACAGAATTGATGGTTTAACCTACAAACAAATTGCAGAGAACCTTGAGCTAAGCGTTAAAGCCGTTGAAAAGCGCATGAAAAATGCACTAAGTGAACTTAAAGAAACGATTGAATATAAAATTTAACAGGATGAAGAACAATTCCGAAAATAACATGTCGCAGGAAGAATTCAGACAAATGAATTCGGAGGAGAAAATCCTGCAAATGGCAAGTGGGCTCGTTCCTCCTGAAGGCAGAACTCAAAAAGAAGCATTGGATATGCTGCTTACTAAAATTGAGGAGACCACACCTACCCGAACTTTTGCAATAAAACGCTATCTTCAGGTTGCTGCTGCAGTAATTATTATACTAATCGGATTCAGATTTTTACCGGCTACCTGGGAAATGGTGCATACAAAAACCGATTTTGCACAACAAACCGAATTAACGCTTCCCGACGGATCGGATGTAATTTTAAATGCAGGATCGCAAATGACCTGGAATAAAAAACGTTTTAATAAAGAAAGGCAACTAAAATTAAAAGGCGAAGCTTATTTCAATGTTAAAAAAGGTGACCAATTCATAATTAAAACAAAAAACGGAACAGTTGAAGTTTTAGGTACTCAATTAAATGTTTTCTCGCGTGGCGAAGAATTCTGGGTAAGCTGTATCTCGGGCAGAGTAAAGGTTTCGTCCAAAAACAGTGAGCAAATTATAACGCCCGGAGAAAAGGTGGAATTAAACAAAACAGAACTTACAAAGTCAAAATCGGAGTCGATCGAAAACACAGCAATGTGGAAAGATGGAGTTTGCCATTTTGAAGAAAGCCAACTTGATGCTATTTTCGCGGAGTTGGAACGGCAATTTAATGTTTCGGTTAGCTTTGAAGGCGACAAAAAACGCAAAGCAACCATCGATTTTTCAAACGAAAACTTAAACGAAGCATTAGATGTTATTTGTATTCCGATGGGCTTAAGTTATGAGATTGAAAACACTAAAATTAAAATATCCGAAAATCAATAAATGGCGTTTTTGCGTTCTTCTTTTTATTGTTTTAATCACAAGTCCTTATGCTGGTTTTTCCCAGCATTTTCAGTTTAATTTTAATAACACCAGCGTTTCGCAGGCACTTGCCGAAGTAGCCAAAGAAACCAATATCAGAATTGCTTTTGACAACACTAGTCTCGATCAATTCAAAACATCGGCCAGCATCAATTCCGGTGAAATTAGTTCAATACTAAATACCATTTTATCGGGTACTAAATACGTTGCCGAATACAAATACAATACCTGGCTAATTCGTATTCCTCCTGTCGAAAAACAGCAGCAACAAAGGGCAACAAAACGAATTTCAGGAACAATTTCTGACCTGGCCACCGGCGAGCGTCTTCCATACGCCTCGGTTTTTATATGGGACAAAAACCGCTTTATTCCTTCCACTGTTGACGGAACATTTAGCATGGAAGTACAAGAATCGGAAGAAGCTTATTTTCAAATCAGATACCTGGGGTACAAAACCCTCGATACAATTGTTAACATCACTCAACTTATGCATCCCTTGCAGCTTAAACTGATTCGGAAATCGCAAAACATAGAAACCATAAACATTCAGGGGAATAGTTTGGAGATGCTAAAAGTTGCCGATGACGCAGGACATTTTACCTATAATCCACACCGTTTTTCCGACCTGCCAAACTATGGAGAAACGGATATATTCCGGTCCTTGCAGTTTTTACCCGGAATTAGTGCCCGTGAGAACTCTTCGCAGCTAAATATTCGAGGTAGTTCGGCCGACCAAAACCTGGTTATTTACGATGGTTTTACTCTCTATAATCTCGATCACTTTTTTGGAGTATTTTCCGCACTCAATCCGAATGTTGTGAAAGACATTCAGGTGTACCGGGGTGGTTTTGATTCGCGTTACGGAGAACGTGTTTCGGGAATAATAGACATTACCGGAAAGTCGGGAAATAAAACCGAACCACAATTTTATGGAGGCATAAATATGATCAGTGCCAACCTTACTGCCGAACTTCCATTATCGAAAAAACTAACTTTAGTTGCCGCGGCTCGGCGCTCGTATGCCGATGTGTATTCGAGCTGGCTGGCTGACGCCATTCTTGCCGATAAATTTGGGCAAACCCAACGTTTTCCGGAAGCTGACAACGTTATTCAACCCAAATTCTATTTTGGTGATTTTAATACAAAACTTACCTGGTCGCCAAACGAGACCGAGAATTTTTCGTTTAGTGTGTACGGTGCCAAAGACAATTTAAGCAGCACCAATAATTCGGACAAAAATTTTGTACAAATAAATACGGAAGACAACAACGAGTGGGGCAATTACGGACTGGGATTTTCGTGGAAAAAACAATTCGGAACAAAGTATTTTACGCATCTGCAATTGGGGCATTCGGGTTACTACAACAACTATTCAAATTACACCAGTTTTGAAGATAGTGCCAATGCAACTACAACTCCTGAAGACCAAATTACCAACGAGGAAAACAAGCTGATTGATTATTTTATTTCGTTGCAAAACACTTACTTTTTGAATCAGAACCACCAGTTAAAATTTGGAATCGCGACCAAATACAACGAGTTTTCGTTTTACAAGGATGCCGATAAAGACTTCGTGTACAACAGTTTAAAAAGTTCGGCCTTTTTGTTTAACACATTTTTACAAGATGAAATTACTGTAAGCGATAGACTTGTTATAAAACCGGGGGTGCGTTTAAATTTATACGAACCCACTAAAAAAATCTATTTTGAACCACGGCTTGCCGCCAACTTTAAAGTTTCCGACCAGCTAAAATTTAAAATGGCAACCGGTCGCTATTTCCAGTTTTTAAACAAATCGGCTAGTGAACAGGATTATGGTTACAACCGTGATTTTTGGGTACTGGCCGACGGGGCCGATCATCCTGTTGTATCGTCGAACCACTATATTATTGGTACCAGTTTTGAAACCAAACGGCTCTTTTTTGATGTAGAGGCCTATTACAAAACAGTTGACGGCTTGCAGGAGTATTTGTTTTTTGCAAACCGCGATCGTCAGGACGATGGCACTCCACCAGTTGCACCACCCGAAAATCCGATTTCAAGTAAATTTATTTCGGGTAACGGAACAGCATATGGAATTGATTTTCTGGCAAAATACGAAAACACCAATTTTACCAGCTGGCTGGCTTACTCGTATAGCAAGGCAACCCGAAATTTCAGCGAAATTAACGATGGCGAAAATATTCCGGCAAGTTTCGACCAAACCCACGAACTAAAATGGACGAATATTTACACCTACAACAAGTGGAATTTTTCGTCACTAACTCTGTATACAACAGGGCATCCGTACATTGAATCGAGCGAGAAGGATGACAATTTCAACACCATTCGAACGTACAAGCGACTTCCCGATTATTTTAGGGTGGACTTTTCGCTCAATTATAACTTTAACATAAAAAAAGTAAATATAAAACCCGGCATTTCCATTTTAAATGCCTTTAACACCGAAAACTACCTGGATATTTACGTGCGTGATTTTAACATTCACAACAACGATTTCAGAGAAACAACTTTAGTGAAAGCCCAGGATTTAACCCTTAACTTTTTTGTTAATTTTCGATTTTGACAACTAGTTTCAACAAAAACAGTGCTACCATTTTTGTGCTGAATTTCGATTTCGTTATAAACTTCACCCTACTTTTTAAACCGAAATAATACGTTTTGAGGCGCAACTTTAACACCCGTTAAGACATCTTAAGTTTTTTTCGGTATGGTAAATTAACTTTCATCTGTATTAGTTCATAAATTGCAGAAGCTCTTTAAACATTCTGTAGAAAACAAGAAACATAGAAAACCAGCCCAAGAATGAATTGTATATTAATTGAAAAGCCACATGCACAAAATCAGATCAAAGAATATTTGAACCTGGTGCCTTATTTTAATTTGATTTCTTTTTGCTCCTCTGTTTTCGATGCTTACGAAATTTTACAAAGCCGTAAAATCGACATCATTTTTGTGGATACAGAATTACAGCGTGTATCCGGAATTGATTTTGTAAAAAGCCTCGAACACAAACCCATGGTTGTTTTTATTTCAGATACTCCGGAACTGGCAGTTGAAGCCTATAATTTAAATGCCATCGATTTTTTACTTAAACCTGTTACTTTCGATCGTTTTTTGCGAACAGCAAACAAAGCTTACGAAAACAATTCGCTTGCTACAAAAAGGGAAATTTCTGCATTCGAAAAATCGGAACAAGTCGCTCAGCAAAACAAAACCGTTTTGGTAAAAACCGATTACAAAACGCTGCTCATTCGTGTAAATGAAATTTTATACATCGAAGGTTTAAAAGACTATATAAAAATATACACCTCGCAAAAAGACAAACCGGTTATTACATTAAATTCATTAAAAAAGCTGCAGCAAAATTTACCTGCCGATAAATTCTCACGCATCCATAAATCGTATATTGTTGGGCTCGACCACATTAATTCGATTAATAAAACGCAGGTGATGATACACGACAAACACATACCAATTGGAGAAAGTTACCGTCATATTTTTAATGAAAAAATGGAAGAACTTCGTATCTGATTTTAGATTTATGAATAATCGTATTAAATCATAATTTTTACTTTCACCTCATCCTGTCCGTCAGCTGACGGATTCAGCATCTTTTATTATAAACTATTAGCCATTTGACAAGTAGACCCTGAAATAAATTCAGGGTGACGTTCTTAACTTATACTGTAATTTCCCTGAAACGTCATGCTGAACTTGTTTCAGCATCTCTGTCATTTTCTCATTTTGCCTATTCAAAAAAACGGGGAGACTCTCAGAATGACAATGTGTTACGGTTTTGGGGAGCTATGGGAGAGGAATCTGTTTCATGTTTATCGGACACCAATGATTATAACCACAAGAAAAGGCAATTATGTATAAAACGTAATTACCTTTTTTAGTGACAAATCAGTTTTTATTTTCTGAAAACCAATTCCATAAACCGGGGCAAATCACACATGCACAAATCTTTGTTTCTCCCCTAGTCAATCTTACGTTTTATAAATGCAATCTCGTTTAAACTAACTCCAAGATTAAACATAAGGTATTTTTCCTGAATCAGTTTATTCGAAACAGTTCCGTTTATACCGCCGGTTACCGAAAAATCAATTTTCGATAATGCTCCGTATAATGGAATTCCCAGGCCAAGTGTAACACTTCGGTCTTTAATGGTTGAATTTCCAAAAGTTAAGTACGACGATTCGTAATTTACACCAAAACGATACGTCCAGTTTTTATAGAACGAGTTTATTGCCCGATGATCCCAGGGATTAAGTTCCATTCCCATGGCAAATTTGTGCGAGTCAACAAATTCATTGTACTGAATAGGATAACTAATTCCTGCCCATCCCTGAAAGGTGTAATCAAGAGCCAGACTGTATCGTTTCCCTTTTACACCAAAACCGGCTCCTATAATTTGAGGCACAACCAAATAATCGGTTTTTTCGCTGTAACCCTGCAAAAGTGTGCTGCTACTGTTGTACAAATTAACAATGTGGTTGGAGTTTAAGCTTTGCTCGAAAGCATACGTTACTCCCATGGAATACGTTTGGCATTGCGTGCTGAATTTGTACTGCAAACCAAAATCAAAATACATACTTCGCAAGTAATCCTTTCTTTCAATCATTATATCAGGAACAACGTCAGTCTGTTCAAGGTTTTCTTCCTGAATAAGCGAGCCAAACATATACGAAACAGTGGCACCCAGCGACAAATGTTTTCCCAAACGCGCTGCATTCGAAAAATAAAACTGACTGATTCCGCCACTTCCCACATAATTAGAAGTATATGGCTGATTTAATCCCTCCACATAATTTATGCGGTCGATGGAGTAGCCAATACTCGAAAACGGAACCACACCAAACGAACCAGCCAGCCAGGGTGTGTATTTAAACCCGAGTGCCAGGTAGGCCAAATTAGCATTAAAACCGGTATAACTGTCTTTGCTTGTATTTATACCGTAAGCTTTTCCTTCAAGCCCTAATTCCACAATTAAACGCAAACTGTCCATTCCCGCGTACGATGCAGGATTCAGGTTGTTTAAATAATTCCCCGATTCAAGAGCAATTCCTGCTCCTCCCATGCCTTTGTTGGTTCCAAAACCTTTGTTCTGAATTTCGCCGGGGCCAAAAATTGAATACGGAGATACCGTATTTTGCCCCTGAGAACTACCTCCGGCCAAAACCAAAAGAAATACAATTATTTGCTTTGTTTGTAATTTTATTTGATCGATCATATATTTACTACTGTTTATGAAAATAAAAAGAAGGCTTTGACTGAATTGACTAATCATAAAATACATAATACAAATTCAGGTAAGGGCGATAACTTGTTCCTTCGCGGCCATCAAAAACAATCCTGCTTAACGAACCTTTAAATTCGGTAGTACCAAACATTATTAGGAGACCGTTATCCGGATCAACATAATTGTCAGCCAGTTCATCGTATAAAAAATCGGTTACATCAAACGAATAGTATGTATTTTCGTTATAATACTCGTCGTAATAGTAATTGCCATACACCGTATTCCCATCATCATCGCTTAGCTCAGAAACAACGTTATTATGTTTGTCGGTTGTATACAGAATTAAGTTTTCGGGCAATGCCACATCATCTTCTTTGTTTATTACAGGCCGCATTACCAACACCGCTTTGTAGAGGTAGTTTTTATGATCAACCTCGAGTATTTTTCCCAACGATGGAAAATCAACCCGGGGAATGTATCCCATACCGGCCTGTAAATAAGCCATTTTACTCAGGTAATCCGAACTTATTTCTTCGCGCTGAGTGATTACATTTTCAACAGGTAATCCGGACACATCATTCGAAATGGAATTAAATTGTTCGCAGCTGGAGCTTAGCGGAAAAGTAAAAGTATGATCTGTTTTCTCTTCACCTATTAAATGTGTGTATAAAACTATTTTTAAGGTAGTGTCGGCGGTAAAAGACAAAAGAGCAGTATTATTCTCACTTCCTTTAAATGCCAGTCCTTTAAAATACTCGATAAAATCACTCGAGCCATCAATTCCATCGTTCTCATCTTTTAAAAGATCCAGAAACTCTGTCCCAAGTTCATCCGCCAAACGAATTTCCAAATTTTCGTATTTGTTGGGTTTTGCCCGAAATGTTTTAACAGCCAGGGCTTCCTCGTCATAAGGGAACGATGTTGTGTTGTACAAGTTACTTTCGTCCTCATCCGCGGGTTCAATGTCGGCTAAAACACGGTGCAAACTAATTGTTTGGTATGCCAGAGTATCGCCATACGCCATACCGCTGTAAGGTAATTCAATACAAATTGAATCAAATATTTCGTCATCATCCACATCAACAGTGGTCGGATAATCAATTTGTAAATACCCGGTTGCACGTACTTCGCCCAGGTACAAATCGCTGTATTTTCCAACCAGCATATAACCTGTGCCCGATGTAGCAACCGAATCGAGTTTAAAAGTAGAAAGCTCAACCGACAAGGTATCTACAAGCGCTACGGTAGTTTCTGAATTTATAAAATTATCACCCAGCGAAATCAACAGATCTTCCTCACTTTCGCACGATAACAACATTAAAAGTCCTAACAAATAAATAATTGTTTTACTCTTCATCTTCTTTTCTGTTTTCGGCTCAAAAGAAGAAAAGAAAAAGCTGGTGAAAAAAGATTATATACTAATTGCCCATTGAAACAGACAAACCCACGATATGTCGCGCTTTTAGAACTTTTTAACTACAAAACATCGATAAATCCGACATTTATCGCGATAAAAAGATAAAGATCACGGTTTCATCTATACTTATCAGCGCTTAGTCCAAATTCCTTTTTTATCAACCATTGGTAACTTAGGTTTGCGTGAGAAAAAAAGAATTTTAAACCATTTTTTAAATAAAAAAGTCATGATGATGAAGAATACTAAATTCCTTTTATTCCTTTTGCTAAGCACCTTTATACTTGTTTCGTGCGGAAGCGATGACGATGACGATATTACAGAGGGCGATTGGTGGAGAAAGGCATACACGGTTTCCGACGGACGAAGTGATGCGGTTTGTTTTGTAATTAACGATATCGCATACATTGGAACAGGTTACGATGGTGACGACCGTTTATCTGATTTTTCGAAATACGATGCCACAACGAATAACTGGTCGGCAATTGCTGACTTTCCCGGAGTTGCCCGAAACGGAGCTGTTGCTTTTACAGCAAACGGCAAAGGTTATGTAGGTACCGGTTACGATGGCGATGACGAGTTAAACGATTTCTGGGAATACGACCCGACCACTGACAGCTGGAAACAAGTAGCCGATTTTATGGGGAGCGCCCGCTACGGAGCAAGCAGTTTTGCCATTAATAACAAAGGATATGTGGGTTGCGGATACGACGGCAATCATTTAAAAGATTTTTACTCCTACGATCCGGCTTCTGACTCATGGGAAATGATCGTAAGTTTTTCGGGACCAAAAAGACGTGATGCAGCATCGTTTGTAATCGACGGGAAAGCTTATATTGTTTCAGGAATTGATAACGGCGTTTATTTAGACGATATTTTTGAATACGATCCGTCAACAGGTTTGTGGACAGAAAAACGTGAGATTTCGGATAGCGACGACGATTTAAGTTACGACGACGATTACACTACAATTGCACGTATCGACGGAGTTGGATACACGATTGACGGCATTGGTTATTTGGCAACCGGAAGCGTTGGATCGATGCTTACAAATATTTGGGCGTACGATCCACAAACAGATTTATGGGAAGAAAGAACATCATTTGAAGGTTCAGCAAGGACCAATGCAGTTGGTTTTGTAATTAACTCGCAAGGTTATATTGCAACAGGCCGCAGTTCAAGTTACTATTACGACGATCTTTGGTGTTTCGATCCAACGCTGGAATACGACGAAAGTTTGAAAGTTCCGTCTGCAGATTCGTACTAAAAACCATTACATATTATAGAGTAAACCTATTTAAATACCATTTCTCTATTAACAGCTGTTCTTTTCATTAAGAACAGCTGTTTTATTTGTACTCAATTTATAAATTTGGGTCTTTCGTTTTTATAAACTTCACCATTTGCTTAGTAGGTATAAAAACAAAATCTATCGTCATTTTAAAAACAATACTATAAAAATCAATATCTATGAAAAATCTAATATTTATTTTCCTGTTTCTATTTGCCACGGTTGCATTGGCTCAGAATAACGAATGGGAAGATCCAACATTTATTGCTAAAAATAAAATGCCGGCGCGAGCCACTTCTTATTCATTCAAATCAGGAGAACAGGCGCTTAACGGCAATCGTGAGGAATCGAGGATGATCTCCCTGAACGGAACGTGGAAGTTTAATTTTGTTGAAAAATCGGAAGACCGCCCACTTAATTTTTTCGATGCTGATGTTTCTACATGGGATGATATTGAGGTACCATCGAATTGGGAAATGCACGGTTACGGCACTCCAATTTACCGTAATTCGGGATATCCGTTTGGGCCGCAATTATCGCTCGAAGACATGGAAGATCCAATAGCCTGGTACAAGGCGAACTACGACGTTCCGGAAGGACTTTCGAATAGTGAAATTTACAGCCGGTTTTATGCCGATGTTATTGTAAAAAATATTCCACAGCCTCCTTTTATTGATCGCGATAATCCGGTAGGATCCTATGCAAAAACATTCACAATTCCCGCCGATTGGAACAAGCAAAAAATTATTCTGCATTTTGGCGGAGTTAGCTCGGCAATGTACGTTTATGTGAATGGCAAAAAAGTTGGCTACAGTCAGGACAGTCGTTTGCCGGCCGAATTCGATATTACAAACTTTGTAAAAACCGGCGAAAACAAGTTGACAGTCCAGGTTTTCCGCTGGAGCGACGGAAGTTACCTCGAAGATCAGGACCATTGGCGAATGAGTGGAATTCATCGTGAAGTAATGCTTTTGGCTCAACCGAAAGTGGCCATCGAAGACTTTTTTGTTCGAACCCGTTTGGATGACAACTACCAGAATGCACTGCTACAAATTCGTCCAACCATAACCCGGGGAGCTGATGTAGATACAAAAGACTGGACCCTTGAAGCGGAACTCTATTCGCCAAACAACGAAAAAGTTTTGCCTAAGCCAATTACCAAAGACGTACATTCCATCATTTACGAAGCTTATCCTCAGCGCGACAATGTGTATTTCGGAATTATGGAAGAGAAAATTAGCTCTCCCGAAAAATGGTCGGCAGAAAAACCGGTGCTTTATACTTTGGTTTTATGCTTAAAAGATGCGGAAGGAAACACAGTGGAAGCACGCTCGGCGAAAGTTGGATTCCGCGAAGTGGAAATTAAAAACGGACAACTGCTGGTAAACGGAAAATCGATAAAACTTTACGGAGTAAACCGCCACGACCACAGTCATTTGCGTGGAAAATCAGTAACTCGAAACGAAATGGAACAAGACGTACAGCTGATGAAACAATTCAATTTTAATGCAGTACGAACCAGCCACTACCCCAACGACCCGTATTTTTACGATTTATGCGACAAATATGGCATTTACGTAATGGACGAAGCGAACATTGAAACACATGGGTTAATGGGCTATTTAAGCAACCAGTCGGAATGGCACATGGCGTTTACCGATCGTGTAGTCCGAATGGTTAAACGCGATAAAAACCACCCCTCAATCATTTCCTGGTCGTTGGGTAACGAGTCGGGCTGTGGCCCAAACCACGCCAGTGCTGCCGGATTTGTTAAAGATTTCGATCCAACGCGCTTTGTTCATTACGAAGGAGCACAGGGAAGTCCGGAACACAACGATTATAAGGCTTATGGTTCGCCTGAGTATCGTGAGCTGGGACGTACTGCAAATCCTACCGATCCTGCATATGTTGATGTAATCAGCCGTATGTACGCCAACCTCGAAGATCTGGAGAAACTCGCTAAAAGTCCATATATAAGTCGCCCGATTATGGAATGCGAATATGCACATGCCATGGGAAATTCGCTTGGAAATTTTCAGGAATACTGGGATTTAATGTATGCTTACCCGAATTTAATTGGTGGTTTTATTTGGGACTGGATTGACCAGGGCGTTACAAAGAAAGACGAAAACGGAAATGAATTTTTTGCCTACGGTGGCGACTTTGGAGACAAACCCAACGACAATAATTTTTGTATGAACGGGGTAATTGCATCCGACCGCACGCCAAAACCACAAACCTGGGAGGCCAAATATGTAATGCAACCCATCCAATTTACCGCGGTTGATCTGGAAAATGGATTGATCCGGCTCTTAAACCGTTTCAACTTTAGTAATGCTAACGAGTTTGATTTTATATGGACTCTCAGTGAGAATGGAACTCAGATTAAATCGGGAACAATCAACGGATTTAGTTTAAATCCGGGCGAATCGAAGGTTGTACAAATACCTTTACCGGTAATAAATGCAAAAGCAAATTCGGAATATTGGGTGCATTTGAGCATTCAATTAAAAGAGGATAAAAGCTGGGCAAAAGCCGGGCACGAGTTGGCAAAACAACAATTCAAATTACCGCTTGAAACACCGGAGTTAGCCAGCAAAACCAACAAACTGGCCAAGCCACAATTCAACGAAACGGATACTAACATTGAAGTAACCGGAAAAGGATTTAAAGTTCTTGTAAACAAAGCTTCCGGTTTAATTAGCATTTACGAAAGTGGAAATTCAAAACTTATAAACGCAGCTTTAACACCAAATTTCTGGCGGCCATTAACCGATAACGACGAACGTGGCTGGCGTGCTCAGAACCTGATCGGAGTTTGGGAACACCTTCCTGAAAAACTGGTCGTTAAAAACCTGGAAGTAAATGCTGCCGCATCAAGTATAATTGCAGAACTTACTTATGAAGGATTAGTGCTTAAGTTAAGTTATACCTTTGCTCCTGATGGAATTGTAAAAGTAAATTTTGATTTGACGATACCTGAAAATATGCCTGAACCAATTCGCATTGGTATGGAAATGGGCGTATCAACCGGGCTGCAGGAAATGAGCTTTTACGGCAAAGGCCCTTTCGAAAATTACTGGGATCGTAACTACGCTGCCGAAGTTGATGTCTTCTCGGGCACAGTTGACGATTTTTACTACAACTACACCAAACCGCAGGAAAGCAGTAATTTTACCTGCGTGCGTTGGCTTGCTTTAACCGATGCGGCAAAAAGTGGTCTAATGGTACTTGGCGAGAATCCGGTACAAACTTCGGTTTGGCCCTACACTGCCGAAAATATTCGTGTCGCACAGCATCCTACCGAACTGCAAAAAGCAGATAAACTAACTGTAAACATAAGTGGTGCAATGGCCGGAATTGGAGGAAACGATTCGTGGTCAATAAACGCACGCCCGATTGAAAAATACCGGCTTTTAGATAAAAATTTCAACTTTACCTTTAAACTGGTTCCGGTTGTAAAGGCAAAAGATTTACAGGGAATTTACATCAACTCGAAATAAGACCAATTCTGATAAAAAAAGAAAAGGCTTGCTCCGGCAGGCCTTTCCTTTTTTAAAAAGGCGTCAGTTTGAAGCATGAATTCATACCTTTCAATGGTCAAAATTTCGTTTATTTACAAAAAAATACGAAGATGCAGATTGACGGAGTACGCTACAAAACATTCGAAACCGAACGTTTATTTATTAGACCGTGCATGGTAGATGATGCCGAATTTATTTTTAAGCTATTAAACAGCGAGTCGTGGTTAAAATTTATTGGCGATCGGAATGTGAAATCGGTTGAAGAGGCATGTAAATACATAAAAGAGAAAATGTACCCGCAACTTAAACGACTGGGTTTTGGCAATTACATGGTAATTCGAAAAAGCGATGATGTAAAATTGGGTACTTGCGGACTAAATGACCGGGTGGGCCTGGAAGGAATCGACATTGGTTTTGCCTTTTTACCCGAATTCGAAGGAAAAGGATATGCTTTTGAAGCTGCGGATAAAATAAAAACGGCGGGCTTTGAACTGTTCTCTCTGGTAGAAATTAATGCGATTACACTTCCTGCCAATAAGAATTCGCGCAAATTACTGGAGAAAATTGGCCTCCGTTTCGAAAAATACATCACACTGCCCAACGACACGGAGGAACTGATGTTTTACCGTTTGGTAAAAACCGAAAATGACTATTCGTAGAAAGTCAGAACCTTTTTTGGTCGTCATGCTGAACTTGTTTCAGCATCTTGTCGCCTCTGATGATAAGGACATTAACAGACAATAAAGAATAGCAATGAAACAATCCCCACATTTTTGTAGATAATTAACGACGATTACCAACATATATGTAGGATAAAAAAACTCATTCCTGTAAAAATCAGAAATTTATGATTTTGGCATTCGCTTTGCTTCTTTCGCAAGCAATAAAATTAGAAGTATGAGCGAAGAAATTAAAGAACTCGAGAAGTTGGTTAACAAACTTAAATTTATTGCAAGCCAAAAAGGTGGAGAATTACACGACCTGGTGGAAGACCGCCTGCTAACAGATTTTAAGGATCTGATACCATATGCAGAAACAACTTATGCCGCCTGCCTGGCCTGGAGCAAAAAAAACAAAGAACTGCAGGAGGTTAAGAGAAAATAAAAGAATTTGGGCGAAAAATACAAAAACAACGATCCCGAATCGGAAGAAGAAATTTGGATTCCTATTGCAAAAAAGTGATTCAAAGTACAATGTGAAACCATAAAATTGTAATCTCAATTTTCAAATATTCCATTATTGTTGAACTTTTAACTCATTAAAAGTCAAATAAAATACTAAATATCAGTACAATGTTATGAAAAACAGAGATAAGTGTATGTTAATTGGTATTTTTCCAATAATTAGTTGTACTTTGCGCCCATTAATTTTTTAAAAATATCATGAATAAAGGAACAGTAAAGTTCTTCAATGACACCAAAGGATTTGGTTTCATTAAAGACGCAGAATCAACAAAAGAGTATTTCGTACACATCAGTGGATGTAAAGACGAAATCCAGGAAAATGACGAAGTTACTTTCGATTTAGAAGAAGGTAAAAAAGGTCTTAATGCCGTGAATGTAAAACTAGCATAGTTATATATTACATGTTGAAAAAAATCCTGTCGGTGACAGGATTTTTTTTTGCCCCTATTCAACCACCATTCTCGTAAAAATCAGGGATCACCGGTAAATCTGATGGATTTCAATTTTTTATGCAATTATGTTCGCTACTATTCTGGCCAGAAATATAAATTAATCATCGAATAGATTGTTTAAAAGTGGTGCTTTCTTTCCTGCCGGAGGCCATACTATTTGGCTTAATCCAAATAGTATGCACAAAGATCAAGGCTACTTTTGATCATCGTACTTCATCCTTACAAAGCCTAACTTCGGACGGGTGATCTCCTCATGCATTCGGAGCTTCCCGCTCTCAGTAAGGCTTTGTTTTGATTCAGCTCTTGATCAAAAAAGGCCGACTCGCGAACGGATGTTATAATATATTGCATGGTTAGCAGGTCGTAAGTCCGCCTTCAGGAAAATGCGTTAAGAAATTTTGGGAATGCAGCGTTAAAAAAGAAAAGCTGTTTGACACTGACCGGAAGAATGGAGTGTCAGTGGAGTTCTTTTCTTTTAGCGGAGTTCGCTAAATTTTAGTAATTTTCATGTCAGCGGCGGGCTCAGAAATGCCTTCTTCGTGCTGACTTTTTTTGCTGAAGAAAAAAGCTAGTCGCAGCGTAGCGAGAAAAATGTTTTATCCAGGTGAATTAATAATTCCTCCACCGGCATTTAAATGTGATCCAAAATCAGCAGCGATTTCTTTCTATTTCAAATCGGCGATAAATTGCCAGTATTTATAACTTAGCAGCTCCAAAAAATAGCAACTGTGCAAAACATACTACAAAACAAATTTATACTTGCCGAAGGTTCTGTAAACGAGATCATTCGGAGATCAAACATAAAACTTCATCCAACACTTGCCAACGCACCTCTAATTTACAAGGAACAAAAAGTATTTCTTTCTGGAATTTACAAAAGTTATATTCAGATTGCAGAAAAAGCCGGGCTTCCCATTTTTTTAACAACACCAACCTGGCGAACCAATTCAGAAAGAGTGAAAGCAAGCCAGGTTCGTTCTTCCATTAACGTGGATGCCTGCCATTTTATGCAAACTATAAGAGATGAGTTTCCAAACTTTTCGCAACAAATTAAAATTGGAGGATTGTTCGGATGTAAAAACGATTGTTACACTCCCGAAGAAGCTTTATCTGCTGAAGAAGCACAGGAATTTCACACTTGGCAAATAAACGAGCTGGTAAAAGGTGGCGTCGATTTTCTGATTTGCGAAACAATTCCGGCTTTAAGCGAAGCGCTTGGAATTGCCAGGGCAGCAGCACAAACTAACACGCCTTATATTATTAGTTTTGTAATTTCACGCCAGGGAAAAATACTGGACGGCACAACACTGGCCGAAGCCATAAAGACAATCGATTCTTCAGTACCGAAACCTCCACTTGGTTATGCGGTAAATTGTGCTCACCCCTCGTTTTTACTTCCTGAAAAACAAGACAAATCCATCTTCCATCGATTGATTGCATTTAATGCCAATTCCTCATCACTCGACCACTGCGATTTGGAAAATGCCGACTGTCTTCATGTTGATAACATTCAGGAATGGGGAGATCAAATGTTGGAACTCAATAAAAAATGGGGTGTGAAAGTTCTTGGCGGTTGCTGCGGAAGCGGCGTTGAACACATCGAATACCTGGTTCAGAACCGATAAAAAACAGAGTTATTGGAAAGATATATTCTTTGTGCGTAATAAGAACATCGACGACCTAAAATAGGCAGAATCATTCATATCCTGTCATTACTCAGTTTAGTGGCATCCATTTTATACTATTTTTACGCTTCTGATAAAAAAATGCGATATATGAAAAAATTAAGTTTGGCCCTTTTTGCGCTTCTTTTTGCTTTTGGGCTTTCGGCACAACAACTCGACAAAGATGCCATTGGAGAAATCAGGAATTCGTTAAAAATGGATGCCTATACCAAAGGAATGCAAAATGCTTTGTCGAACAACGACATTAATAATTTGGCCAAAAACCTTGAAAACATCAACGAAGACGATCATAATTTTACGTACTGGGTTGATGTAAAAGGAATTACCAACCAACAAAAATCGGGTCGATGCTGGTTGTTTACTTCATTAAATCTTTTCCGCCCAAAAGCAATGGAAGTATTTAATCTGAATTCATTTGAGTTCTCTCAAAACTACCTTTATTTCTGGGATTTGTTTGAAAAGGCAAACCTCTACTTAAACAATATGATTGAAACCGCTGACAAACCGATTGATGATCGTTACGTTCAGTGGTACCTGCGATCGCCCATCGACGATGGAGGAATGTGGAGCAGCTTTGCAAATCTGGTTGATAAATACGGCATGATTCCGAAGGAAGCAATGACCGAGACACATTCGAGCGACAACACCCGTGACATGGTAAAATTTATTAACCTGAAATTAAAAGAAGATGGCATTCGTTTGCGCGAAGCTGCAGCAAATGGAGCCAAACCCAAAGAATTGCAAGCGAAACGTACCGAAATGATGAAGGAAGTGTATCGTATGCTTGTGCTAAACCTTGGCGTTCCACCTACTGAATTTACCTGGCGGTACGAAGACAAAAACAAAACCGTTTCGGACTACCAAACATATACTCCAATGCAGTTTAAAGAACAGGTGTTGGGCGATGTTCAGGTAAAAGATTATGTAATGCTGATGAACGATCCAACACGACCGTTTAATGTACATTACGAAATAGACAATTACCGCAATGTGGAAGAAGGAGTGAACTGGCACTATGTAAATCTTGCCAACCGCGCGATAAAAGCAATGGCTGTTGAATCGATAAAAAACAACGAAGCCATTTATGCATCGTGCGACGTTGGCCAGCAACTCGACCGAAAATACGGAATACTCGACGTTGATAATTTTGATTATGAATCGGTTTACGGTGTAACGTTTGGAATGAACAAGGCCGAACGCATTCAAACCGGTGCCAGTGGTTCGTCGCACGGAATGGCACTTATTGCGGTAGATTTAGACAAAAACGGAAATACCACCAAATGGCAGTTTGAAAACAGCTGGGGAACTGAAGCCGGGCACAAAGGATATTTAACCTTTACCGATGAATGGTTCGATGAATTTATGTTTCGAATTGTGATCCACAAAAAATTTGTAACACCTGAAGTTTTAAAAATTTACGAAACTGAAGCGACATTACTTCCGCCCTGGGACTGGATGTTTTAGACAGTAAAAAAAATCCGATCCTAATTCTTTCAACTGAAACAGGATCGGATTTTTTATTTTATACTACTTCGCCTTAAAATCAAACTGCGGACTCTTCTGCCAAATCAACAAACAACTGAACCGATTCCATTCGGGTTACAACCACTTTCTCACCTTTTTCGATAAAACCGCTTTCCGAAACGGCATCAAATACCTCTCCTTCAATACTAATTTTACCGCCCGGACGAAGTACGGTTTGTGTAACTCCTGTTTTACCAATCAGTTGAAACAAACGTGTATCGACACTTACATAACCTTCATTTACTTTTTGTACTGTATGCAACGACATGTTTTTAAATGGCCCCGAATTGGCACTAAACACTCTTTTCCCCAGATAAAGCGAAAGAACAAATCCGCCAAAAATCCCCAAAACTACAGTGGTAATTGCTACTCCTACTCCATCCATATGAACTCCGTCAAAATCAAAGTTTACATTGTCGATAAGACTCAGCACCAAACCAATAAACATAAATGAAACGCCCAGTATTCCGGCCACTCCAAAACCGGGAATCGCAAATATTTCTACTGCTATTAAAATAACGCCCACCACAAAAAGTACAATCTCCCAGTTTGCCGCCAAACCTTCGAGGTAAAGCGGAGCGAAATAAAGTATGGCAGCCAAAATTGCAATTCCAAGTGGGAAACCAATTCCCGGCGATTGCATTTCGAAATAAATTCCGCCCACAATGGCCATAATCAGCAAACCCGAAATCATTGGATGAACTAAAAATCCAATGATCTTTTCAATAAAGCTGGGTGCGTATTCAATCAGTTCATAATCGTCAACACCAACCTGGTGCAAAACCTCATCAACCGTTTCGGCTGTTCCTTCACAAAAACCATTTTCCATGGCTTCCAGGGGTGTAAAAGTCAATACCTTGCCGGTATCAGAAATACCTTCGATAAAAATTCGCTGATCAACCATTGCTTCTGCAATTTGCGGATCGCGAAACCATTTGTAAATCGTATCATTTTCAGCGGTTACAATGGTATCTTTTCCGTGTGCTTCGGCTGTTGCACGCATGGTAGAACGCATGTAACTCTGGTATTTGTCAGGCATGGCCTGTCCGGTTTGGTTTACAACGGTAGCAGCACCAATACTTCCTCCGGGACGCATATAAATTCCATCGCAGGCAATCGAAATCAATGCTCCGGCTGATGCCGCATTGTTATCGATAAATACGTAAACGGGTATTTTACTTTGCAAAATTCGTGTACGAATCGAGTCCGCATCAACCACGGTTCCTCCGTAGGTATTCATGTGAATAAGAAACACATCAGCCTTTAGCGAGTCGGCCGCATCAAAAGCCTGACTGACCTGCCTGCGGGTAGCCGGCGAGATTTCCTGTTTGATATTAAGCTTGTATACTACTGTTTTTTTAGTTTCCTGAGCAAATGCTGCCAGCGCGGCAACAACAAACAGTAGAATCCAGAATCTTTTTAATTTCATGTCTTTACAGTGATTTTATAAAATCCAAATTACAAAATCCAAATTACAAATAATGTCCAAAACTTAAAAATATCTTCGTTATACACCGGTTCCTGTTCCTCGCTGCCATGCAGGGTTAATGAATCTTAAAATCGTAGGCCCACTTCAATGGTACTAAAGTTAATTTGTTAAATTTGCGCTTTATTAATTTAGTGAACAGATTATCAGACTTGAAGAGTGAGATTTTGAAGGAATAATTCTTGCTTTCAAACAAATCAAAATAAAAAATGGAGTTGAATACATTAACAGCAATTTCTCCGGTTGACGGAAGATACAGTGACAAAGTTGAAGGTCTTGGAAAATATTTTAGTGAATTTGCCTTGATAAAATACAGGGTATTTACTGAAATCGAATACTTTATTGCACTTTGCGAAATTCCCCTGCCACAACTTGCCGGCATCTCAAAAGACAAACTGGATAAGCTTCGTACCATACACAAAGATTTTTCGCTGGCCGATGCAACTCGTATCAAAGAAATTGAAAGTGTAACCAACCACGATGTGAAAGCCGTTGAATATTTTATAAAAGAAGCGTTTGACAAGCTTGACCTGAGCAAATACAAAGAGTTTATTCATTTTGCGCTTACATCGCAGGATGCCAATAATACGGCAATTCCAAAATCGATTCAGGAAGCTTTGGAGTTTGAATACCACCCGCTTTTGCAGCAGTTAATTGAAAAATTACTGACGCTGGCAAACGAGTGGAAAGATATTCCGATGTTGGCAAAAACACACGGACAACCTGCATCTCCTACCAAATTGGGTAAAGAGTTTAAAGTTTTTATCGAGCGAATTATGGTGCAGTTGGTGCAATTAAAATCGATTGCCATTGATGCCAAATTTGGTGGTGCCACCGGTAATTTTAATGCGCACTATGTAGCTTATCCCAACATTAACTGGGAAGAGTTTGCCAATAAATTCTGCAAAGAAAACCTTGGTTTAAACCGTTCGCAGTTTACCACACAAATTTCGCATTACGACAATCACAGTGCTATTTTCGATGCACTAAAACGTATCAATAATATTATTCTTGATTTGGACCGCGACATCTGGACTTACATTTCGATGGGTTATTTCAAGCAAAAAATTAAAAAAGGTGAAGTTGGTTCGTCAACCATGCCACACAAAGTAAATCCGATCGATTTTGAAAACTCGGAAGGTAACATTAGCATCGCCAATGCCGGTTTCGAGCAATTATCGTCTAAATTACCGGTTTCGCGATTACAGCGCGACTTAACTGACTCTACCGTTACACGTTTTATTGGTGTTCCGTTTGGCCATACAATTATTGCCATGAAATCGACCTTAAAAGGATTAAACAAAATTCTGATTAACGAAGCAGCAATTGCAAAAGATTTGGAAGACAATTGGGCAGTAGTTGCCGAAGCAATTCAAACCATTTTACGTCGCGAATTTTTCCCTAATCCTTACGAAGCACTAAAAGACCTGACTCGTAAAAATGAGGTGATTAATAAAGAGGCCATTCACAATTTTGTGGATACGCTCGACGTTAGTGATGCAGTAAAAGAGGAGTTAAAACAAATTACGCCTCAGAACTATACCGGAATATTTTAAAGTACGACAAGTAGATATTAGTAGTGAGGAATGAGTAAAATTCTTATTCCTTTCAAATTAATATATAAATCAAAATAAAAAAAGAAGACGCCGGCTTCTGACTTCGGTCTGCAGTCTGCAGTCTTCGGTCTTCTTCAATATGAAAGAATTCTTGATACTCATGAAACGATTTATTCCTCCTTACAAAGGAAAAATCATCATGAACCTTGTATACAACATTTTGGGAGCTCTGTTTGGCGTATTTTCTTTTGCCATGCTAATTCCGGCTTTAAACATACTTTTTCAAACAGAAGAACTGGTAACCCAGAAAACAGAGTTTGCCATGAGTCTGGATTCAATTACCCAAAATATTAATTATTACATCAGCCATTTTATTGTGGTGCACGGTCAACAGCGGGCGTTGGTTTTAATTGGTATTATACTGATTATTGCAACGCTTTTAAAAGTTGGCTTTACTTACCTGGCAAGTTTTGTTTTGATTTCACTCAGAAACGGAGTTGTTTTCGATATACGAGCTCTTATTTATAAAAAGATAATTGGTTTGCCTCTGGGGTATTTCTCCGAAGAGCGCAAAGGCGATATTATGGCCCGTACCACCAACGATGTGCAGGAAGTTGAAAACTCAATAGCCAACTCGCTGGATATGATGATCAAGAATCCGATTCTGATAATCGTGTTTTTGGGAGCAATGATTTACATGAGCTGGTCGCTAACCCTGTTTGTTTTTTTAATGCTTCCGGTAACCGGACTAATTATTGGACGAATCGGACGAAGCCTGAAAAAAGTATCATCAAAAGGGCAGAATAAACTAGGCGAAATTTTATCGATAATTGAAGAAGATTTATCAGGATTGCGAATCATAAAATCGTTTAATGCTGAAGAAAAAGCCATTCGTCGTTTTCAGACTGAAAACCACAATTACCGCCTGATTATGAACCGCCTGATGTGGCGTCGCCATTTGGCGCACCCGGCCAGCGAATTTTTAGGAACCATTGTAATTGTGGTTGTACTTTGGTACGGTGGTCGTATTATTTTAACAGGTGAAGATTCATCGCTTTCGGCAGCCGAATTTATTGGATACATGGTATTTTTCTACGGAATAATTAATCCTGCAAAAGCATTTTCAACCGCACTTTACAGCATCGAAAAAGGACTTGCATCCATGCAGCGGATTGACCACGTGCTAAATGCTGAAATTACCATAAAAGACAAAGCAAATGCGAAAGACATTGATGCTTTTAAAAACGAAATTTCATACAAAAATGTAACATTCGCTTACGGGTCAAATGTGGTTCTTTCTGATATTTCGCTTGATATTAAAAAAGGAAAAACCATTGCGTTGGTGGGTTCATCGGGAAGTGGCAAAACAACAATGGTTGATTTACTGCCACGTTTTTGGGACATTTCGGAAGGCAATATTGAAGTAGACGGGACTGATATTCGCGATTTGAAAATAAAATCGCTGCGTAATCTGATTGGAAATGTAAACCAGGAACCCATATTATTTAACGATACCATTTACAACAACATTGCCTTTGGTGTTGACGACGCTACACCCGAACAGGTTGAAAAGGCGGCCAAAATTGCCAATGCACACGATTTTATTCTGGCTTCGGAGAATGGTTACAATACAAAAATTGGAGACCGTGGCGATAAACTTTCGGGGGGCCAAAAACAACGTTTGTCAATCGCCCGTGCTATTTTACGAAATCCGCCCATTTTAATTCTCGACGAAGCCACTTCGGCTTTGGATACTGAATCGGAAAAACTGGTGCAGGAAGCTTTGGAAAACCTAATGAAGAACCGAACATCGCTGGTAATTGCGCACCGTTTATCAACCATTAAAAATGCCGACCTTATTTGTGTGTTAGACGAAGGTAAAATAGTTGAACAAGGTACCCACGAGGAATTAATGACACTCGACGGCCGTTACAAGAGACTGCATGGAATGCAGATGTTTTAGCAGAAAGTTACAAGCCTCCCGTGTCAGGTTAAAACTCATATCTCGGATACATCATCTTATATGTCTGCTGTTGTTTTTGAAAAGATGCTGAAATAAATTCAGTATGACGAGAAAACTTATCTCACAAAATTTAACCGAACGTCATCCTGAACTTGATTCAGTATCTCGATCATTTCCTCATTTTGCCTAATATAAAGATGTGAACCCTCAAAATGTCAATTATAAAACACGAAAAAAAACCTGCAGTTTTACAGTTTCTCAATTTAGCAATTTACCCGGCAAGAATATCAACCAGATGAATGGTTTTAATGGGTAATTTCTGTTTTTTAATGTAGGCTTCCATATTCATTAAACACGAGGCTTCAGTTGATACAATGTACTCGGCTCCTGTTTTAAGCGCGTGCTCCACTTTTTGCTCGGTCATTGCCGTTGAAATATGATGAAATTTAGCAGCAAAGGTTCCGCCAAAACCACAGCAGGTATCCAATTTTTCCATTTCAAGCAACTCAATTCCTTTAACTGCTTTTAATAGTTTTCGCGGCTCTTCTTTTATGCCGTACTCGCGCAGACCGGCACACGAATCGTGAAAAGTAACTTTGTGGTTAAATTCGGCTCCTAAATCAATTGTTTTTAAATGGTTCACCAAAAAATCAGAAAACTCAAACACGCGTTTCCGAATTGTTTGTGTTTTTTCTAATAGTTCTGTTTCGTGTTCGAATAGTTTGTGGTAGTAATTTCGGATAAATCCGATGCAGGAAGCCGAAGGCGCAACTACAATTCCGGCATGTCCAAAATCGTCTAAAAATTTAGTCGCTATGGTTTTTGCTTCCTTCCAGTACCCGCTATTATAGGCAGGTTGCCCGCAACAAGTTTGCTCGGGGTTATAATGTACATCGCATCCCGTTTTTTTTAAAACAGCAACAAAATTTGCAGCTGTTTCGGGATAAAACTGATCGATAAAACAAGGAATAAAAACGTCGACTAACATTGGTTTTATTTTGGCCTTGAAAATACGATAAAAGAATAAGAAATAATAAAGATGGAAACTAAAATAACGAAGTAAATCGATCTAAAAACAAAGCGAGGTTTCACTTTCGTAAAACCTCGCTTTAATCTTTGCTTTCGCACGGGAGGAGAGACTCGAACTCCCGACACCTGGTTTTGGAGACCAGTGCTCTACCAACTGAGCTACACCCGTTTTTGTTTTAGCGAGTGCAAATATAGTAATTCATTCTAAATTACCTAAGCCGATTTAAAAAATTAGATGTTTTTTTTTCATTCAAAAGATTTGCCAAAGCAAACCATATATAAAATATAAGGGAAGTGATCTGTGTATTCATCAAAAAGCGGATTTAAAGCTTTTTATTGTTGAATTCGTCTTGCTCTTTAGAATCAAAAAAAGCAGCTCAACAGCTGCTTTTTAAGTATATCTTACCAAAGGTAAGAACAAAGAATTGTGCCAAATTTAGTTTATGTGTTGCGGGGTTAAGAAAGGGCAGTTCAGCAACTGCCCTTAAATGTTAACCCCCAAACACACAATAGGTTTGAACAACCTATCAAGTCAAAGTAAAGAAATATCGGATAAACTTGCACTATAATTTCATGGCTTTTTGAGCTGCAACAATCAAAATCAGCAATGTCCTTATATGCTCTCAGTTTTTTTGTCGAAACAGTAAGGCGATATACTTAAAAAAGGTTGGCTTTTTTCCGTTCAGCGGCTATTTCGTAGCAAAATGTCACCACGCAAAACCGAATAAAATTCCATCCCATTAATAATTCACTCATCTTTTCTCACTCGAATAAAGGATTGCCTCACCCCATTCATAAAAAAACCGCATTCTATAGAGTTTCAAATGCGGTTCTTCTTTTGTGGCCGGTTTTATATAGTTAAGCGTGCTTTTTATTTTTAACCAGGATATAAAGAAAAATAAATGCAAGCACCAGAATCATTGGTAAAACCGACATTCCTTTAATCGTTTCCACCGGACCTGCATCTTGTATCGATTTTCCCATTATGGGCAATACCATAGCCGTTGCTACAAATCCTGCACCACCAAGAATAGACATACCCAAGGCTCCGCTCTTTGGCACATATTCCGATGCTACTCCAATCATGGTAGGCCAGAAATAGCAAACTCCAACCGCAAAAACAGCTGCAGAAACAACGGTCATTACTGCTCCGGTTGAAATACTTAGCAACCATAAACCCGCCACAGAGAAAATTGCTGATCCAATTAAAACACCTGGAGGATTAAGGCGATGAACCAGGCTACCTGCAAAGAAACGGCCAACTGCCATTAAACCTGTTACAACAGCCAAAATCATCATTGGGTGTATCCCCTTGTTGTCCAGCAGTTTTTCAATCCAGGTTGTAGTCCCTAATTCGGTTGAGGCTGATAATAACATACATCCGAAAATCAGAGGGAATAATAAGGTAATCTTGTTTACCAATCTTCCTTCAACAATAATTGCAACGGCAATTACTAAAATAATAATTATTGGTGTTATATAATTTGATGTAACGGCATCGGATATGGAACCAACGTTAGCTACTAAAATCATAAAAATTACAGTAAGTGTAATGGTTACAGGCGCTCCCACATTACGCATCATCTCTTTGTACGACACACCGGTTGACACGCGTTCCGTTTCCGGAATTTCCTGTCCAAAGAATAAGAAACCATAAATAGCCAGTGGAATAAATAACATGGCAACCAGAACCTGCCAGGGTAAATTTAAAGAATCCATTATTGCAGCCGCTAACAAACTACCAACTACAATTCCTCCAGGAAACCAAACATGGAAACGGTTTAACATTTTTGTTTTTTTATCGGGAAATAAAGCTGTAACCAATGGATTACAAGCCGCTTCAACACTTCCGTTACCCAAACCAAGAAATACATTGGCAATAAATAACGAGGTGTAATCTTTGGCCATCAGCAATAATACAATACCGATAAAATGCATAAAAAAAGCTGCCCAGATAATCGATTTGGTTTTAACGATGTCGATAAAATATCCGCCGGCAAACATAGCTACTGCAAATCCCCAGAAAGCCGGAGCCATTGCACGTCCGACATCTTCACTCGCCAGCCCATAATCGTCAATAAATACACTTGTAATTCTTGCCCTGATGGCAAAAGTAATAGCGGTTACCAAAAGTGCCAGGCATGCAGCCACAAACAGTCGTTTTTCATTTACTCCTTTCATAATCAGTTGTATTGGTTTAAAGTTTAGTTATAAAATATAGAGAAAACACACTTTCCCTGTTTTATTCATTTGTATTGTCCAAAAATTTAATTGCCTGTAAAATTAACTTTCTGTAATCCGCCGACTCGTAGGTACGGCGGTCGTGCCCCGATTGAATGTAAACTACATTCGATTGATTATAAACATGTTGCCAGGCCACAAAATCCGAACTTTTTGGATGCCTGGTTCGTAGCAATGGTTTTACATCTTCCGATATCCGAAAATTTCCATACACTTCATCAAAAAACCGTAATTCGCTAAAACCTGAAGTTACCGGGGTATAATTCTCTATGGTACAGTAAACCCAGACATCGTGTTCGTAAGTCGAAACTTCATCTTCGGAAATTCTTTTCCCCTCTTGCACATATTTCCCCCCAATTATTTGTTCAAATTCAGGCCAGTTCTGATACGAGACCAAAGCATGATGTAAAAAAAGTAAAGGTTTTCCCTGTTTGGTTAATCTCAGATAAGCCATCTTTTCAGATTGAGAAATATTATCCCACATATCGTAAAAAACCAGCACATCAAAATCGTCAGCCTTTCCGTTTGCAATTTCGGCATTTGCATTTGGCTGTTCAAAGTGTTCATATTCAATTTCGGGTAAAGCATCAAACATTTGAAAAAACTGGAGCGTATCAAAAGCATGTCCTCCTGTAATCAACATAATTTTTGTACTCTGACCTTTACTCAACACAACGGAAAGAACTAAAAAAGAAAGGAATAGTATCCTCTTCATAATGAACTCATTTAGTGGAAATTAATAATCAGAAAACACAAAACACCTGTACTGTTCTGATCAATTCTGCCACTAAATTTAATAAATTCGATTATACATTTTAATAAGTTTTGTAAAATCGGGTAATTTTTATTGGGCTCAAACAATTTAAGCTTTCGTTTGTAGAAGTGTACAAGTACAATAATTTACACTAAATTTGACTTATTAAATCGAAATACCACAAGCCATGAATACAAAACTATTACGTTACACACTCTATTTTTTCCTTGTTCTGTTTGTTTCAGTTTCGTGCGACAATAGCATGGACGATGTAGAAGTTCCAAGTGAAAACACCTATTTTGTTGAGTCGAAACTGGTGACATCGTACAGTAAGGCTGACATTTCTGCATATCTAACTTTAGCTTCGATATTGTATCCCGAACAAAGCGCTCAATTGGAAGAAATTTTAACGCACATTGAATCGGGAGTTAAAGTGTACAAAATTATTTATAACACTGAATTTAACGGAGAAGCCAAAACGGCTTCAGGAATTGTATGTTTGCCTGATCAGGATGGAAGTTATCCCATTTTGAGTTATCAGAACGGAACAAATACCTTGCACAGTGCTGCACCAACTGTTGACACCAACAACAAACTATTTCAGATTCTGGAAATGATGGGCTCAACCGGATTTATAATCACCTTACCCGATTACCTTGGTTTTGGTGAAGCCGATGATATGTTTCATCCATACCTTCACAAGGAATCGACTATACAAACGGTTATGGATATGCTGCGTGCGGTTGAAGAAATGGTAGCCGAAGAAAACTCAATCAGCTCAACACAGGATTTATACATTTCGGGTTACTCGCAAGGCGGATGGGCAACCATGTGTTTGCAAAAGGCAATAGAATCGCAATTCTCGTCAGAGTTTGATTTGAAGGCGAGTGCTTGCGGTGCCGGGCCTTATGATTTAACTACCATTAACGAATACGTTACCGGATTAACAACTTACCCGATGCCTTACTTTTTAGGCTACATATTTAACAGCTACATCAATCTGGAACTGAATACATCTATTAATGATGTACTTCAGGATCCGTACGCCGGACTTATTCCAACGTTGTATGATGGAACTAAATCAGGCGACGAGATAAATGCGCAGCTGACGACTTCGATGCCCGACTTTTTTACGGCTGATTACATCAGTAACTGGACAACAGATGCTAAATTCTCAGGAATTAAAGACATGTTGGAGGAAAACAGTGTGCAAGCCTATTTTACATCGACTCCAACTTTACTTTTGCACGGAACGGCAGATGACTTTGTACCGCCAATTGTAACTTCGAATTTATATGCCGATTTTATTACGTCGGGATCAAGTACTAATGTAGTCACCCTGCTTCCACTCGCCGGAGCTACGCATACAACAGGAATACTTCCTTCAGGAATTGCATCTCTTTTATGGTTTTTGCAATTAAAAGGAGAAAACAGCTAGATGCTGATTTTACAGAAGTCCTTTAGCATTTAAAGAAGCTTCAATGCGTTTATGATTTTGCCTGAATTTTTTTTCGAGCAGGGAAAATACCTTTTTATAATCAGGATGCTTTTTCACGTTCTCGACCAGTGGTTCAATGGGCGTAAATAGAATTGTCCAAAAATGAAAATTGTCTTCTTCTGAAAATAGTTTTAAGTGGTCAATGGCTTTTTCGGTTTCTCCTTTGAAAGAATAATAAATGGCCAGGTTGTAATGTTTGTAAATCGACTGCATATTATCTGCATCCGACTTAAATTTTTCGAGGTATTTTTCCGACAACTCTTTCTCTCCCACCCGATCAAAAACATAGGCTATTTTTGCATTCTCTGAATTGTATATTTCAAGATTATAGGCCTCTCGTAACTCCGTAAACTTTTTATAATATATATACGAAGTTTGATAATCGCCTAGATAATAATAAGCTTTTGCCACTTCCTGAAGGATATCAAGCCGGCTTTTATCTTTATCAAAGGTGGCCAGTAACAAGTCTTTTAATTCATTTAAATCCTTATTCTTTGCATACAAAATATAAGCCTTCAGGTATTCCGAGTACAAATTACCCGGAAAATATTCGAGTGATCTGTCAATGTACTTTTCAGCTTCATCAACAAAACCTGCTTGAATAAAAGCATTACTGATGTGTAAATAGCTGTAACTTGCGGTTGCCGAATCGTAAGCAGCAACAATATCAACTTCAAGCCCTTTTAAGGCATATTCAAGGTATTTTTCCGAATTGGGTAAATGATTGACGTATAAATCAACTAAAAAGACTAAAACAAGATCGTTGTTTGGACTTACCTCCAGTGATTTTTCGAAATACGGAACAGCCAACTCATACTCGTAATGTTCCATATAAAAAAGGGCTTTCGCAATTAAACTTTGTGGCAATTTCGAATCGTAAAACATGGCCTGGTCCGAATAATAATTTATGGAATCGGAGAATTCCTTTTCGGCTTTTCCTTCGTCTAAAAGATAATAAGCAATAGCAATGGCGGCATATGCACGTGCAAACTCCTGATCCTGCTGAATGGCTTTCGAAAAAAGCGGAATTGATTTTTCCAGATTTTCAGGAGTCGGTTTGTTTAAAAGGTCGAGCCCCTGCAAAAACAAATCGTAGGCAACCAAATCGTTTGTCGGTTTTTTCTCAATCCGATGCACTTCCTCCGGAGTAATAATCACCTGAATCTCCTCAGCAATATTTTTAGCCACTTCGGCTTGTAAAGAAAAAACATCTTCCGTGCTATTTTTGTACTGCTTGCTCCACAAATGATTATCAGTGGCCGCTTCAATCAGTTGAATGTTCAGTAAAATCTGATTCCCGATTTTTTGCCCGCTGCCTTCAATCAGGTAAGTCACATCCAATTCTTTTGCAATTTCGGGAGTCGTTATTAAATTCCTCCGGTATTTCTCCACCGAAGTCCGACTGATCACCCGCAGATCTTCTATTTTCTGAAGGTTATTAAGCGTGGATTCCATCAATCCATTTATGAAATATACATTTGATGAGTCGTTGCTATCATTTATAAAAGGTAAAACAGCAATCGACTTTTTAGCCGGTTTCGTTTTAGCTGCCGTCGATGTTTCACTTTCGAACACACCCGATATTGAAATCAAATAGCCAAAAACGATTACAAGCAAGCCGATTAAAGTCCATTTCAACCAGCCCTTCGTCTTAACCGATTTAATTTCCGGAACTTCTGTTGCAACTTCTTCCTGCTCCATTTTGGTGGTCTCTCCTGGCGGGTAACCATATAAATCGCCAAAACATTTAATAAAATACGATGGACTTCCAAAACCCACTTTGTACGAAATCTCGGAAACAGTATACGAGGTATCTTCCAAAAGCTCCTTTGCCAGGGTCAGCCGGATATTCCGAATAAACTGACTCACCGAAAGATCGGTATGTTTTTTAACCTTTCGAAGTAAATTCGACCGACTCATCCCTATCGCATCAGCCAACTCCGAAACACCAAACTGTTCGTTCGAAATGTTTTCTTCGATTATCAGGGTTATTTTCTCAATAAAGTCGTTTTTATCCGAGCGCGAATTTGGCATAGTTGTGAATTGACTGTACTAAAACGGTAATTTTTTTTAAAAATACGAAATAAGTTTTACTTCCCTTTTTTTCGCTTAAAATTCACGGTTTGCGTCATAATTTATATGCATGCATCATAATTTAAAGCGCTTCAGCAAACTTGATTTATTCCTCCGCATAGTTGATTGTACCTGCATCGCGCTTTGAAAGACCTTTACACTATCGAAAAATTCAAAAAATAGAAGACAATGAAAACTCGAATTAATTTTTTAGACAACCTTAGAACTTTTCTCATTTTTTTGGTAGTAGTTCTGCATTCCGGATTGGTTTACGAATCGGTACTAAACAACAGTTGGATCGTAAACGATCCTGTAAAAAACGAATCAATTGGTTTGATACGTATGTATTTAGACCTTTTTGTAATGTTTACGATCTTTTTTATCTCCGGATATTTTGTTCCGATTTCGGCAAAAAGCAAATCGGCGCTTGAATTTATTAAGTCAAAATTTAAACGAATTTATCTGCCATGGATAATTGCAGTATTCACATTAATTCCGGCCTATAAATTTATCTTCCTTTTTTCAAGAGGTTTACAGCAGGAAGAATGGGTTACTTACTTTCATTTTTTTCAGAGAACCGGAACGGATTTAAGTTTTTATGCCAATAATCCTGCCCAAAACTGGCTGTGGTTTTTACCGGTACTTTTTCTCTTCCAGATTATCTACCTGGCTTTATCAAAAACCAGAATCCTATCGTTTAATATTTCCTTAAAAACCGGTGTGATTCTCACTTTTGTGCTCGGAGTTATTTATAGTGTTGCAATCTCTTCACTGGGATTAAAAGGCTGGTTCGATTCTGCGCTTCTGCACTTTCAGCGAGAAAGATTGCTGCTGTATTTTATGGCGTTTCTGCTGGGCACACTTTGTTACAAACACAAGGTTTTTGAAAGCACTGCTAAAAACAAAAAACTGTACATAATTGCAAATGTGGTTCTTACAATTGCCCTTGGTATTTTTACCGCAGTAGCCTTAAATATCTTTTTTAATTTAATCGATCCAAGCCGTAACTTCTATTATATTTCTGAGTTCGCCGACCGTGTGGTTTATTACCTTACTGCACTGCTTTCGCAGCTTAGCTTTTTATATGTTATGGTTTACGCATTTCGTTACAGCTTTAACAAAACCAATGCTTTAACGAACGAACTCAACCGGAATTCGTATTCAGTTTATATTATTCATACAATCGTTTTAGGAGTTGTTGCCCTGTTTCTAATGGATTTTGCAATTCCTGTAATGCTTAAATATTTGATACTTACACTCAGCACATTTGCCTTATCGAATATGCTTATTTATTCGTGGCGATTAACAAAACAAAAACAAGTAAATATGAAAACAATTGCAACAACAGTTATGGTAGTTTTAATTATAGGGGCTGCATTCAGAGTATATCCCGAAACTACCGGCAAAGAACAAAACACAAACACAGAACTGGAAAGCTCAGTAACTCAAAACACCCAAAGTATGCACGCCGCCGTAATATCCGGCAAGCTCGAAGCCATCAAACAATTAATAAAATCGGGTGCTGACCTTAACGAGAAAGAACCTGCAGGAGGATCAAGTCCATTAATGACTGCCTGTGTATTTAACCAAACCGAAATTGCTTTGGAACTAATAAATGCCGGAGCCGATTTAAGTGTTACCAACAACGACGGATCTACCGCGCTGCACACTGCTGCTTTTTTCTGCCGTACCAAAGTTGTTAAAACACTGTTGGCAAATGGTGCCGATAAAACAATTCGAAACAACGCAGGCTCAACTGCTGTTGAATCAGTTTTGGTGCCTTTTGAAGCCGTAAAAGGAATATACGACTACTTTGGAAAAGTGTATGAGCCACTGGGACTTAAACTGGATTATGCAAGAATTCAATCCACTCGTCCGGTAATAGCAGAGATGTTAAAGTAGCTGTTTCTGAAAACGGGAAATTGGATGCATTCTGAATAAATGAAAAAGTGCATCATGATTTTCCGGACCTTTACACCAACGAAAATTCACAAAAACAGAACAAAATGAAACTACTAACAATTAAAATCAACGTATTCGTACTGATCCTTTTTCTGCTAACGGATACCAGCTGCCAGGGACTTCTGCATAAAATTGACTTCCACTACCAGGTACCTGAAATGATGAATGATGGACTGCTTACCGGAGTTGCCACCGAAGCAGGTATTGATACAAGCATTTTGATTGATGCAGTGAATGCGATTTCAAAAGGGAAACACAACGAAGTTCATTCGATACTGATATACAAAAATAACAAACTGGTTTTTGAGGAGTACTTTGAAGGACACGAATACAAATGGGACGGCCCGCAGTACTACGGTAATTTGGTACAATGGACTCCTGAAATGAGACACCCAATAATGTCGTGTACCCAAAGTATTACATCGGCCTGCATCGGGATTGCTATCGAAAAAGGTAGTGACAGCTTGTTTTTACCTTATTCGTTCCAATTCAACATTGCCGGATTAGGATTCGAGAGATACGGCATTGCCTATGAATTACGTTTATCAGAACATCATGCCCTGTTTGTGCAGGGTGGCGGTTCATTTCCATTCATTTCTGAGGAGAAAGAATACGGTTTCGGACTGCATTACAAATTTTATCTGCAAGCGGTTAGCAACGCCAAATCCCTATGGCTATTCGAATCCGCATACAGAAACACGTTTGTGGATTTTAATGTCAGGTATATGAATCTGGATGGAATCCACAAGGATGCCAACTTTAAATACGATGCTTTTTTTACCGGTGTTGGCCTGGGACAAACGTATGTGTGGGAATCGGGATTTACAATGAGTTATTGGTTGGGTTATGGTCCGCCAATTGGAGCTGAATTTAAATGGCAGGATTCCGTGCCGGAAGACGGAAATTCGTGGGCTAAAATGTACAAGAATTCCTCCGGTTTGGATTTTGGTCTAACCATTGGTTACTCTTTCTAAGGTATAACACAAAGAATAATAAACACTTAGTAAAACTTTTTCAGTAAATTATAAGCTCAGAAAACAAAATCATGAAAACAAACAAAAAACGGATTGACACAAATTCTCTCATAATTGGAGGCACAACACTCATCGGTTTGGGAGTTGGATTTATCCTTTTAAAAACTTCTGCACTCTGGTTTGTGGCGTCGCTGATGATCGGAATCGCCACCGGCCTGCTCATTACTCCATTCATTCCTTCAAAAACCAAAGAGTCATGAAAGCAATAATTTGTACAAAATATGGAACACCGGAAGTTCTAAAAATGGTGGAAGTGGATAAACCCGTACCAAAAAACAACGAAGTTTTAATTAAAATTCATGCAACAACAGTAAATGGTGCCGATGCACGGATTCGTGGAGCTGTGTTTCCTTCGATATTTAATTTTCCGGTAAAACTAGCAATGGGTTTTAAAGGGCCACGAAAAAAAATTCTTGGTGTTGAACTGGCCGGAACAGTTGAAAAAACCGGGACTAGCGTGACTCGTTTTAAAGTTGGCGATGAAGTTTTTGCCTCGGCAGGAGCCAATTTTGGTGCACATGCAGAATACATTTGTCTGGCCGAAACCGCAGAAATGACGCATAAACCTTCGAACATGAGTTTTGAAGAGGCCGCAGCTGTTCCACATTGTGGGCTTGCAGCATTGTACTTCCTGAAAAAAGGGAAAGTTCAGCCCGGGCAAAAAATTCTTATTCATGGTGCAGCCGGTGGCATTGGTACTTTTGCGGTTCAAATTGCCAAATCGATGGGCGCGCAGGTAACAGGAGTGTGCAGCACCTCTGGTATCGACATGATTAAATCGATTGGTGCCGATAGAGTTATTGATTATACGTGCGAGAGCATTTCGATGTACAACGACAAATATGACGTAATTTTTGATACCGTTGGGAAAAGTTCTATTCAGGAATGTTTGGAAGCACTGAACGACAATGGCCAGTATTTATCTGCTGTTCATCTGGAACTATCCAGAATGTTAGAAGGCATAAAAGCTTCACTTACCAGCAACAAAAAAGTGATTGGAGGAGTAGCAAGCTACACGGTGGAAAATCTGAATTATTTAAAAAATCTGATCGAAGCAGGGAAACTAAAAACGGTGATTGACAAACAATACTCATTTCATCAAATGGTTGAAGCACATACTTATGTCGACACCGGTCATAAAAAAGGACACGTTATAATACGAGTTGATGCGAACTAAACAGTAGAAAAAAAGCCAAAAACAACAAAGTCATGAAAACAATAATAATTTTTCTACTGCTGTCGCTATGTTTGTTAACAAGTTGCTACAATGCAAACTACCCGCAGGCAAAACACAGTGAATACACAAAAACCAATCCCGAAGAGATCGTTATTTATAACAAATCAGTCAATCAGGATTACGAAATAATCAGCATGGTTGGGACCGAAATTTCAGGTAACCACGATGAACTTATTGAACACCTTAAAAGGAAAGCTGCAAAACTGGGAGCCGATGCTATCATCCATTTTAGCTGGAGTGGTCCTAATTATTTTTCAGAGCGTATTGGAGCATCGGGTATTGCGATTAAACTTAAACCGAATTACACACAACTTACAATTAATCAGTAGTTTTTTAGAAACTATTAACTTTATATGCAAAAACCAATAAAGATTCAACAAAACAAAGCTGGTTTTTCATCAATCCAGACGACCTTATAGTATCTATCGTGAAACACGGATTGTGTTTCCAATACAAAACAACTACTACAATTAAAACCAATTATGAAACCACAAGACAAAGAAATTTACTGGAGCCGGTTCGCCAACGACTTTGAAGAAAAACAGCAGGCGGTAGTAGGTAAAGAAATACTTTCGTTAACAGCACAGGAAGTACTAAAAGAACAAAATCTTGGGCGTGTTTTGGAATTGGGGTGTGGTACAGGCTTATTTACCGAAGCATTGCAAAACAGAGCACAAAAAGTGATTGCCACAGACTATTCGGAAGAGATGATTGCAATGGCAAAACAAAAACGAGCACAACTGAAAAATGTTGAATTTGCACAAGCCAATGCCATGAAACTGGAATTTGAGGATGAAAGTTTTGATACCGTTTTTATGGGCAACCTGATTCACGTAATCGGAAATGCAGAAAAAGTAATCCAGGAAAGCAAACGCGTACTAAAAAAAGGAGGTTTGCTTATCATTACTTCTTTTTCGATATATGACATCGGATTTTTTAGCAGGATGAAATTGGCGATGCGATACATTAAAACATTTGGCAAACCATCAACGGATGCCACAAAAGAAAAAATTTCGCAAAAGAGCATTGAAATTCTGCTTCAAAAGAATGCCCTTCATATCTCGAAAAGCATTTTACTGGGCAAAAAATCCAAAGCATTTTATGTTGTCTCTACTAAAATCTAAACAAGGTAAAACATCAGTATTTAGCATCAGATATTTAAACATGGAAACAATACATTCATTAAAAGACATAAATTTCGACACACTTTTCCAGGCATTTAACGAAGCTTTTCAGGATTATGAAATGCAGCTGAATAAAACCGAATTGCAAACCATGCTGCAAAGGCGTGGATTTGTACCTGAATTGTCGTTCGCTGCATTTAAAAACAACAAAATTATTTCGTTTACTTTTAATGGGATCGACGAACACGAAGGAATAAAAACAGCATACGACACCGGAACCGGAACAATCAAAGAATTTCGCGGACAGGGACTGGCTTCAAAAGTTTTTTTACATTCAATACCGGTTCTTAAAAAAGCCGGAGTAAAACAATATTTGCTCGAAGTGTTGCAACACAATAAAACGGCTGTTGAATTGTACAAAAGAATGGGATTTGAGATTTGTCGCGAATTCAATTATTATATTCAGGATCGAGAGCAAATTAACATTCAGCCGCTTGAATTATCGTCCGAATTTTCGATGCAAACAACCACTTTGGAAGCCATTCATCAAGCAACATCTTTTTTAGATTTTACTCCTTCGTGGCAAAACAGTTTGCAGGCAGTTCAACGAAAAATAAACGATTTCCTTTTTTTGGGAACTTTCCATAAAAACCAACTGGTTGGCTATTGTATTTTTGAACCAAAATCGGGAGATATTACGCAAATTGCAGTTCATAAAAAATACCGTCAATTGGGTATTGCCACCAATTTACTTTCCGAATCGATTAAGAAAAATCAGCATCATTCAATAAAAATTATCAATACTGAAACCGATTGTATTTCAATGAATGAATTTTTGCAGCGCAATTCCATCCCATTGCAAGGCAAACAATTCGAGATGATTAAACAATTGTAATAATTGCGAAAGAACAGGTTACCAAAAGTTCTTCAAAAAGCTTTATGGCAAACAACAAGGCCAATACACGAATTAGAAGTTCAATCTCAAAAAATACAATCACATAATTTATTTCAGTCTTCATTTTTTTGATTTCAGAATCCCTGAATTTTCAATACATTCAGAGCGATGTCAAAAATATTTGACATTTTTAAGTGAAAATATTTTGACATGATGTAAAATATATTTTACTTTGTATCAAATATAGTTAACAACAGTATTCACCATGAAAACAATTAAATTATGTCGTACAGAGAAAAAGAAAACATCGTAAACATTTTTAGCGGTTTGTTTACAACAGCAATTATTGCACTTTTGGTTTACCAAAAACACATGGCCGGAGAATTTGATTTAACGCAGGATTTTCAGGCCTGGGGATTTATCTTCCTGGTTTTTATAGGTATCTCAATTGTAGCACGAATTATTATCTATATCATTTTTCACATCATTAATGCCATTGCAACGCGTGGCGAAGAAATTCCGATAGAGGATGAACGTGACAAACTGATAAAACTAAAAGCCCTTCGCAATTCACATTATATTTTTGTGATAGGTTTTATGCTATCAATAATTGCCCTGGCCTTTGGAATGCCTGTATTTTGGATTTTTGTGATCTTCCTGATTAGTGGATTATTATCTGAAATAATTGACAACGGATCGCAAATTTATTATTACCGAAGAGGAGTTTAAAATGAGTAAAAACTACATACATAGCAACATAAGGAAACTACGCTTTAATGCCGACGAAATGACCCAAAAGGATTTAGCCGACAAGGTTGGAGTTTCACGCCAAACCATTGTCGCCATCGAAAAAGGTAAATATTCGCCTTCGCTCGAACTGGCCTTTAAAATTGCACAGGTTTTCGACACGCCAATTGGCGAGGTATTTTCGTACAAACCCGACAAGGTTTAGGTAAGTGTAATAAAACTGCAGTTAAAAACATTCTATTTTGTAGGTGCTTGTATTTAGTTAAAAAAGATGCTTTTAAACTAAATACAAGCACTTTAATTATACGCTGAAATTCATTAAATTAGAGTATCACAATCTTAAAATGAACGAAGCGCAGCAAATTAAAAAGTTCGGAACTTTTGGAGGTGTATTTACTCCCACCTTGTTAACCATACTTGGTGTAATCATGTATTTGAGGCTGGGTTGGGTAGTCGGAAATGCAGGACTGCTTGGAGCATGGCTTATTATTATTGTTTCGTTTTTAATTACACTTTCCACTGCTCTTTCCATGTCATCAATAACAACCAATATTCGTATTGGCGCAGGAGGAGCATACGCCATTATATCGCAATCGCTTGGACTTGAAGTTGGAGGAAGTTTAGGGATACCGCGGTATGTTTCGCAAGGGCTTGCAGTTACCATGTATATTTTTGGTTTTCGCGAAGGCTGGCTTTCTATTTTTCCTACTCATTCTCCATTTGCCATCGATTTTATTGTATTTCTTGTTCTCTACGGAATTGCATACAAAAGTGCCGATCTGGCCATTCGAACGCAATATTTTATTATGGCTGTAATTTTCTTATCTCTGGCCGTAATCGTAATGGCAGCTTATTCGGGATCAATGCAAACTACTACTGTTGATGCGCTTAGCTGGGGTACATTTCAGGGATCGGTTGAAAATGATTTTACCGGAAGTAGTTTCTGGATCGTATTCGCAGTCTTTTTTCCGGCCGCCACCGGAATTATGGCAGGAGCAAACATGTCGGGCGAATTAAAAGATCCTGGGAAAAGTATTCCTATTGGTACATTATGGGCAATTGGAGTAAGTTTTTTAGTGTATATGGGACTTGCTTACTGGATTGCCCGCTCGGCAACTACCGATGAATTACTAAAAAATTACAATGTTATTATTGATAAATCATTCTTCCCTCCGCTGGTAATTGCAGGAGTACTCGGAGCCACTTTTTCTTCTGCCTTAGCGTCAATGGTTGGTTCGTCGCGGATACTATATGCCATGGGGCAACATGGTGTTTTACCGGCTAGTAACTGGTTAGGGCATACCGACAAATCGGGGCAGCCACGAAATGCGATGCTTGTAACCGGAGGAATGGTTTTTATAAGTATGCTTTTGCGCGACCTCAACGCCATTGCACCACTTGTAACCATGTTTTTTCTAATTACTTATGCGATGCTAAACGTTGTGGTAATTATCGAGCAGAATCTTGGATTAATTAGTTTTCGGCCCCTGTTCCCTGTCCCAAAATGGATTCCCTGGATAGGTTTGCTTTCTTCAGTTCTGGCCATGTTTATAATTAATCCAACAATTAGTTTAATTTCGGTTGCAGTGGTTATTCTGGTATACGGTATCCTTTCGCAACGAAAATTAATTACCCCATTTGAAGATGTTCGAAGTGGATTGTTTGTTTCGTTTGCCGAGTGGGCCGCCAAACATACCTCACAAATTACGCATCGGCAAGAGCGTGCCTGGAAACCAAATCTTTTAATACCGGTAAGCGATGCAAAATCCATTAAAGGGGTATTCTCATTTCTGAAAAATGTAGCATACCCTAAAGGATCAATTAAACTTCTGGGTATTGGAGGAAAAGAAAATGGAGACAAACTAGCGACACAAGTTAATGAACTTTCTCAGGCCTTTCAAAGAAGTGGTGTATTTTCATCATGGGCAGTTATTCGCACTGAAAATTTTGCTGAAGGCGTAAATTTTGCCAACCAGGCTTATCGCGGTTCTTTTTTCAAACCAAATATTGTTTTTCTAAATTTAATTGACAGAGATGCATACAGCATTGAATTTAAAGAAATTATTGAAGAAACTGCCCGGCTTGAATTGGGAGTTTTGATTTACTCTCAACACCCAAAATCAGGCTTGGGACAACGACAGGTTATCAATATTTGGATAAGAAACCGGGCTCCCGAGTGGAAAATATCATGGGATATAGGAAACCTTGATCTTTCAATTTTGGTTGCTTATAAACTAAAGAAAAACTGGGGAGCCAAAATACATCTTGTAACTGTTGTGGATAACGAAGAACAAGAAAAACAAGCGCATAAGTTTATGGCGGATTTAGTAGATCAGGCGAGGTTGCCCAAAACAGAAATAACAATACATATAGGGCTATTTAATGAATTTGTTGCAAACGCTCCATCTGCCGATTTAAATATTTTTGGGCTGGTCCCAAATCCCGATTTCAGTTTTATGGAAAGAATGGTAAACGAATCGCAAACAACTTGTTTGTTTATCCGCGATTCGGGCCTTGAAAATATTCTTGCTTAGCTAAGTTAAACTTACAGTTTTTACTGTAACTAACTCGCCTTCCATTGAGAAATCGGTTGCTGCGGTTATTTTTAAATCAACAAACTGCCCCACCAAACTTTCATCGGTTGAAGCAAAACGTACAATTAGTTTTCCTTCGGTATGCGACGATAAATGTCCTTCTTTTCGATCTGTTCCGCGCACCAAAACACGCATCGTTTTTCCGATTAATGCCTGGTTGTATGGAAGACTGTGTTCACGCAAGTCTTCGGTTAGGGCATGCAACCTGCGTTTCTTTTCATCTTGCGGAATATCGTCGACCCAACGGTGACTGGTTGCTCCCGGACGTGGAGAATAAATGGCAGTGTACGACATGTTAAACTTAAACTCGTGAAATGCCTTTTGCGTATTAGCAAATTGTTCTTCGGTTTCGCCGGTAAAACCAACAATTACATCAGTAAATAAAGTGGCTTCGGGAATTAGTGTTCGAATGGTTTGTACAATGTGACGGTATTTTTCCATGTTGTGCTTGCGGTTCATTCGCATTAACACTTTATCGTCGCCGCTTTGCATGGGCAAATGAATTTGTTTTCCCAAAACAGGATACTGGGCAATTACCTCAATAACTTCATCGGTCATATCGCGCGGATGCGGCGAAGTAAAATACAACCAGAATTCCTTTTTCATTCGGTTACCCAACTCGCCAATTTCGCGCAATAACTGTGGAAAAGTAATCTCTTCTCCTTTTTTATCCAGACCGTACGAATTTACGTTTTGACCAAGTAAAGTAATCGATTTAAATCCCTGTGCCACCAACAATGCTACTTCGGCCAAAATATCTTTCGACGGGCGCGAAACCTCACGACCACGTGTGTATGGAACAGCACAATATGTACAAAACTTATCGCATCCATTTTGGATTGGAATAAACGCTTCAAAATCGGATTGATAATTGGGAGCAACATTCCAAAACTCCTCTATATTTTCGTTGTGCGGATCAATTCCACTTTTAAGGTGTGTTGGCGTAGTAATACCGTACTGACTGATTAATTCAGGAAGTGTCGGCAAATCTTTCATTTGAAAAGTAATGTCGAACAACTTCAAAAATTTCTCATGATCGTCGGGAAGCATACATCCCGAAATAAAAGTGATCAGGTTTTTATTGTTTTTCCACTTGTTCCATTTATGAATGCGTGAATACACTTTATCGATAGCCTTTTGACGTACCGAACATGCCAAAATCCCAATTAATCCTGCTTCATCCTCATTATCGGTCCACTCGTACCCGGCTTCATCAAGCACAGAAATTACTCGTTCACTATCCGATAAATTCATTTGACACCCTAAGGTTATTACGTGATATTTCATACCCAAAAAAGTTGGAAGACTGAAGTCGGAAGTCGGAAGACTTAAACTTCAAATCTCTAAATCCTAAAAATAATTCATTTAAACTGAACAGATATTACTCTCGTACCTGCCCACATTTTATTTAAAAATATACTTCTGAATAAATGTTTGACGTTGAAACTCCCTTCGCAGTTAAAATATCAAACACTTCATAAATCATTTCACTGTTACCACACAAAAAACAGTTGGTTTCATTGTCAATTTCCTGTTCCTGTATAAATGCAGTAAGCCTTCCCTTAAAACCTCCCTGCTTATCTCCGGAAGTACACAAAACAATTCTTTTTTCATCAAAGTCAGCATGATCGTAGGCTTCTTCGGCAAAACGTACACCATGTATCAATTGGTAATTCAGTTCAGGATAGGTTTTTACAAAACCATGGAACGGACTAATTCCGGTTCCGGTGGCTATAAATAGAAACTTCTGATTTTGAAATGTTTCCGGATCGAATTTAAAAAATCCGAAAGGGCCATCCACATCAAGCGTATCTTCTGCTTTCAGCTTTTTCAGTTTTGCAGATACCTTTCCACCTTCCACTTCACGCACCAGCACTTCCAGAAAATCGTCGTTTTCGCCACTGTAAATGGAATATTCGCGCCTTTCAACAGCCCCTTTTGTTCCAACAAGAACAAACTGTCCGGTTTGAAATACCATTCCGTTTCGCTCCAACCTAACAACAAAGGTCGAACTGGTTAAATTCCTGACTTCTTTTACTTTATGCTTCTTCAATTATTAAGACCTGTTCTAAATAAAACTCCGCAAAAGTATAAAAAAGTAGTTAATGGTCAAGTGTAAGATGCAATTGACTTTGAAAGATTGACTTAAAAAGAAAGTTCCGAAACATTTTTGGGCAAAAAAAAGGGACTTTCGTCGAAAATCCCTTCTAAAAATACCTTAAACTAATCTACCTATAAACCTCCTCTTCTCTCTGATAACCTTCAGAGATAACTGTAAGTTTCAAATTTTCACGATTTACAATCATACCGGTATGAAATACAGTTGGTACTAACATTTTACCATTACTAACTGTCTGATATGTTTTTTCGCACTCTTCACATCGCCCCAACTTCATAGCAAGGTCGGCCGCTGTTGATGCCATTTTTTCATATGGTTTGTACACGGTACAAGTTTGATGTCCGGCCACAATTTCCTGAAGATTACGCAAATCTGCATCCATTCCGGCAACCAAAACACCCTCCACTCCGGCTTCTTCCAAGGCTCTAATCACTCCCATTGCTAATTCGTCATTTCCTGCCAAAATTGCATCAACCTTTTCACCTCCACTCAAAAGTTTTTTGGTGTGTTCGTAGCCTTCGTCTTCATCCCAGGATTTCGTAAATTCGTTATAAATAATATTAATATCACCCTTTTCAACCAGTGGTTGAAGCACATTCCTCTGCCCTAAATAAAGTAGCTGACTGTTGTTATCGCGTAATGCTCCACCAATTATAGCGTAATTTCCGGTAGGTTTAATTGTGGTTAAATAATTTGCCTGCAAAGCTCCAATCTCAACATTATCAGTTGATACATAATAATCCAGTTTGCAATTTTTTATCAAACGGTCATATGAAATTACCTTTACATCTTTATTGTGAGCTTCTTCTGCAATTGCAGCTGCAGCAAACTGATCGACTGGTACTACAACTAATACATCAACTCCTTTCGCAAGTAATTCTTTTGCTTGTTCCAGTTGTTTGTCTGCATCGTTCTCTGCATCCATTACGGTTACCGTACCACCAAGTTCCTTAACACTTTCAACGAAATAATTTCGATCGTTTTCCCACCTTTCTCTATCAAATGAATGAATTAAAAAGCCTACCTCTACAGGTTGATCTTTTTGAGCACATCCACCCACAAATAAACTGGCAAGAAAAAGTAAAATGAATAGCTTTACCTGATAATTCATATTATTGAATTTAATTAAGTTTCTATTCAATTTACGAATTATATGCGAAATATGTTAACCAAAAAAAACCTTTTAATGTATTGTTTAATAACACATTAAATAATGAAACCTTTTTTAAAGGGAATTAAAATTTTTGAATTTCTTCGTACAACTTTTGAATTGGCAGGCCCATTACATTGTAAAAAGAACCCTCAATATGTGTAATTCCAATGGTACCTATCCACTCCTGAATACCGTATGCTCCTGCTTTATCGTAGGGTTTAAACTCGGTTATATAATATTCTATTTCGGGGCGTAACAGTTTTTTAAAGCGAACATTGGAAAGCGAATAAAACGAATTCATTTTTTTATTTGATGAGATACATACTCCGGTTATAACCTGGTGTTCTTTTCCACTCAAGTTTTCAAGCATTGCGAATGCTTCGTCGTAATCACGCGGTTTACCCAAAACAGAGTTACCTAAACAAACTACAGTATCGGCCGTAATCAGTAAATCTTCATCAGACAATTCGGGAATAAAAGGTTTCGATTTTAGCTCAGCTAAAAATACGGGAATTTCTTCTCGTTGAAGACCTTCGGGATAAATCTCGTCAACTTCTTTCGTAATAACATCAAAATCAATATTTAATGATTTTAAAAGTTGTTGCCGACGAGGAGATTTTGATGCCAGGATAAAATTATATTGCGGAAACCAATTCATATTAAAAAGCTCTTGAATGAAGCATTTCTTCTGTAAACCACTTGTGTTGCGATTTAAGAGCCTGTTCGATTACATCGCGTACACAGCCTTCGCCACCGTTTTTGTCAGAAATGTATTTCGAAATTTCCTTAATCTCATGAACAGCATCTTTGGGACAAGTGGGTAATCCAACTTCATGCATCACTCTAAAATCAACCAAATCGTCGCCCATAAACAGTACATTTTTTGCATCAATTCCTGTCTTCGACAAAAAGTCGTTTAAACATTCTACTTTATTTCTGGCTTTATCGTAAAAATGTTCAACCCCTAATTTTTCGTATCTCAGGCGAACACGTTCTATAAATCCGCCGGTAATTATTGCAACCGGATAACCAGCTTTTATAGCACTTCTAATGGCAAAACCATCTTTTACATTTGCCGTACGAACCGGATCGCCGTCTTCGTTTAATGGTGAAGTATCTTTCGATAAAACACCGTCGACATCAAAAACAAAGGCTTTTACTTCTTTTAATTCTTCTTTAAAAAATGGCATTACTTATTTTTTTCTTGATGATGCTCAAAAATACTTTTTGAAATTGACTTGTACAATTTCTGATGCTCCGGAAAATTATTTAATTGATGTAAATGATCGTTAATGATATTTTCGTCAAACCGAACTGCAGGACCTGTCTGTGCTCTTGCCGGGCTTATCTCCTGTACTTTCTGCGCCGTTTCTTCAATTAAAGGCCGCAACACTTCAAATGGGATCTCCTTTTGTTGAAGAAAATCGTCAGCCAGCGTGTAAAAGTGATTTACAAAGTTGCAGGCAAAAACAGCTGCGATGTGTAAACTTTTGCGCTTTTCAGAATTATATAACAATACGTTTGGCGAAATATTTTTAGCTAATTCAAATAGCAAATCTTCTGTTTTATTATTACTCGCTTCCACAAAAACCGGTATTTTCCGAAAATCAACTTTTCGGCCTTTTGAGAAAGTCTGCAAAGGATAAAGTACACCCGTATTGTTTGAATACTTGTGTAATACCGAGAGTGGCAAACTACCTGAACAATGTAATACGATACTGTTCTGAAAATCGATTCCGGACAAAACATCGTCAAGCGCCGAATCTTTTAAGGCAACAATAAAAATATCTGCATTGGGTGAAATTAGCTTGGTAGTTTGAATGGCTTCGGCATCTAATTTACCGGCCAGCATTTTTGCCGATTCAATGGTACGACTGTACACCTGCAAAATCTCGTAACCTGCATTTTTTAATTCAAGCGCAAGATGAGTCGCCAGGTTTCCTGCACCGATAAATGTGATTCGTTGTTTCATATTTTCTGAATTCTGGAAACAAAATAACAAAAAAACAGGCAAAGTATTACTTTTACAGAAATACAGAAAAAATGAAGAACGTTTGTTTTTTTAATTCAACACAGTTTTGGGGTGGCGGTGAAAAAGCCCATCTTGAATATGCCATAAATTTCAAAAATGCAGGTTACAATGTTTGGCTTGTATGTTCTTCAGATTCAGTACTTGAAAAAAAGGCCCGGGAAAATAAACTCCAGTATTTCGATTTAAAAGTTGGCAATCTTTCCTTTATCAGTCCCCAAAAGCGCCGAATATTAAAAACATTTTTTAAGCAACAACATATCGATACCTTGTTCTTAAATGCTCCTAACGACATAAAAACAGGCGGACCGGCGGCAAAACAAGCCGGAGTTAAAAATATTGTTTACATGCGGGGATTGGCTGTTCCTGTAAAAAACAGTCTCACCAACCGCTATTTGTTTACTAAAATTATTACGCATATTGTCCCGAACTCAAAAAACACACGAAATACGTTCCTCACCAGGCTTCGACCTCTGCTAAATGAAAACAATGTTCACATGATTTATCGCGGGATAAACTTCGAGGAATGGGATAGCAGACCAGTAAAAAACACATCGTTTAAAACGGATGATGAAATTATATTGGGCAACGTTGGAAGGTTGGAAGAACAAAAAGGGCAAAAATATCTGATTGATTTGGCTAACATACTGCGCGCAAAAAATATCCAGTTTAAGCTAATTATTGCTGGAAGTGGGCCGCTCGAACAAGAATTAAATACACTTATATCAAAAAATAGGCTGGGGGAATTTATTAAGTTGGTTGGCTTTCAGTCGGATGTAAAAAGTTTTTTAAGTGCAATTGACATTTTTGTTTTTCCGTCGTTATGGGAAGGTTTCGGCAACGCAATGGTGGAAGCAATGGCCGAACAAATTGTTCCGGTAGCTTTTAACCTCACCAGCAATCCTGAAATAATTACTTCGGGGGAGAATGGTTTTTTGATTGATTTCCCTGACATCAACTCTTTTGCAGAGAAAATCCTGTTTCTGATTCAAAATCCTGAAATACGCATGGAAATGGGTGCTACTGCCCGGCAAAGTGTCATTCACAAATTTTCGTTACAGAAAATCATTCACGACTGGGAAAAACTTTTACGTTGATTTTGGAGTAAGAAACAAACAATAGAAAAACACAAAAAAGTTTGAACCGGTGTGTGTTTCAAAATTTGCATCACCAAAGTTTCCGATAAACATAATTACCAGAAATAAAAGAAACAATTTATTTCGGTACTCTTTGGATTTAAGTACCGGATAGAAAATAAAAAACAGTACTAATAGTAAACCAATTAATCCGAATTTAACCATATAATTCAGATATTGATTGTGCACATTTCCATAACGTTCCGGCGCCATTTGCGAGTTACTGCTTACATAAAAATCGCGATACGCCTTTTTCCAGTTGCCTGTTCCAACTCCTAACCAAAAGTTATCCTGAATAATTGAAAACGCTGCCTTGCTATATTCAATTCGTTGTGCCAGCGACCTATGGTTTGCATTCCCGGTTCTATAATAAGAGTCTAACTCCCATATACTAACGTATATTCGAGGATAAAGCGATAGCCCAATATCGGCCAGTAAATAGTTGCTTATTCCATTTTCAATGTTGGAAACATCGCTTTCTGTTAAAGCTTGTACTCCAGCAGCATCCTTCCGTAAATTCTTCGATGCCAAATAGCGTATTAAGGTGTATTTTACGTTATAACCAAACGTATCGAGTGTATTGTATTTTAAATCCGACCGTTTATTCCATTCTTCCTCTAATTCTTTATCACAAACAAATAACCACACATAATGCCCGTTTTCAACTTCCTTTTTCTTTAAATCATGACTGTATTTGTTGCCTTCAACTGTCAATTCCGATAACTGATTTTGATCAATAGAATCGAATGTATAATATCGATTAACGGCATAATACAAATAAGCTGCTGGCAGTAATACACTAAGCACCAACACAAAGGCTCCAATTACTTTTATTTTGGGTGAGGTATGCTTAAAAAACCAAATTACCAGCGCAATGAATATTGTTATTAATAAAGTAATTATACCGGTTAACGATTGATGCCAAACCAAAAATGAGATTAAAATACCCACAGCAAGTACAATTCCTGTTTTCTGATAGATATTTAATATTTTTCGCTGTTCAAATAATAACTGTACAAATATCAATAACGAAAAATCGATTTGAAGGCTAAAACGAATATGGTGCATAAAGCCATAATGCTGGGCATTAAGTATCGAATGGTCTTCTTTCAAATAAAAATTTACCAATGTAATTATTGATGACAGTACTACTGCAAA